>JBJMOW010000005.1:0-1580219 GCA_045803545.1 Gemmatimonadaceae bacterium
CCGAGAGTTCACATCGACGGCGCGGTTTGGCACCTCGATGTCGGCTTATCACATCCTGGGGCTGGAGAAGGTCCCAAGGGTCCGGCTGTTCGCCGGTTAAAGTGGTACATGAGCTGGGTTCAGAACGTCGTGAGACAGTTCGGTCTGTATCCGTCGTGGGCGTTGGAGTGTTGAGGGGAGCGGACTCTAGTACGAGAGGACCGAGTCGGACGACCCGCTCGTGTCCCGGTTGTTCCGCCAGGAGCACCGCCGGGTAGCGATGGTCGGCTGTGATAACCGCTGAAAGCATCTAAGTGGGAAGCACGCCCCAAGATGAACGTTCCCGAGGCCTTGAGCCTCCTAAAGGGCCGGGGAAGACTACCCCGTCGATAGGCCGCACGTGGACATGGAGCGATCCATTCCGAGCGCAGCGGTCCTAATCGCCCGTGGGGCTTGACTACTCCCTATGGAGCTTGCTCCAGCTGGAGACAAGCAATACTGCAAGCAGAGCAAATGCACGATCTTCAATGTGGGATTCTTTCCCGATCTACCAAAACTCCGTTGTCATACATATTCGCTGGCGACTAGAGCGTAGGGGCCACACTCGTTCCCATTCCGAACACGATCGTTAAGCCCTACAGCGCCGATGGTACTCCGCTCGAGAGAGCGCGGGAGAGTAGGCCGTCGCCGGCATCTCATTAAAAAGCCGCTCGATTCGTCGAGCGGCTTTTTTTTCGTCCGCAATTCCGCGAGTATCTTGCAAGATGCCCAAGGCTGGAATAGTCACTGTCGTCGGAAGGCCGAACGTCGGAAAGTCGACGCTCCTCAATCGCATCGTCGGCGAAAAGCTCAGTATCACGAGCCCGAAACCACAGTCGACCCGCGATCGAGTAGTCGGGATCTATACCGCCGACGACGCACAGATGGTGATCCTCGACACACCCGGACTTCTTAATCCGCGCTACGCTCTCCAGGAATCGATGCGCGACACAGCACTCCGCGCACTCGATGATGCCGACGTCGTCATCTACCTCGCCGATGCCGCGGACGGCGTCCCTGAGCCGCTCGCTGAAGCCGCTCGACTCAAGAAGGGAATTGCAGTGCCGGTGATCATTGCGCTCAACAAGTCGGATTCACTCCCGCCCGCGAGGCGCGAACAGCTGGCGCAAGGCGAATCAATTCGTTTCGTATCGGCGCTCACTGGCGAGGGCGTCCAGGAGCTGATGCGAGAAGCCGCAGACAAACTTCCCGAGAGTCCATTCCTCTATCCCGTCGACGAGATCAGCACGCAGCCGGTTCGCTTTTTTGTCGCCGAGCTGGTTCGGGAAACCGTGCTCGAGCAGCTGCACGACGAGGTGCCGTACAGCGTCGCGGTGCAGGTTGAGGAATATCGCGAAGACCGCTCGCCTCTCTACATCCGGGCAGTAATTTACGTGGAACGAGAAAGCCAGAAGGCGATCATCATCGGGGCGAAAGGCGCGCAGATAAAACGCATTGGCGAAACGGCTCGTAAAAAGATCGAGGCTTTCGCCGGCAGCCAGGTTTATCTCGATCTCTGGATCAAAGTACTTCCGAACTGGCGGAAAAAGCCCGATTCCCTGTCACGATTCGGATATCAACTTGCTACAGGAAACAGCAAATGAGTTTGTCACCGCGATTACTGGAAATCCTCGTCTGCCCGAAGTGTAAGAGTGAGCTCGAGTATCGTGAGCAGGAGCAGGCGCTTCTTTGTCAAAAGTGCCGGCTTCGCTACGCTGTGCGCGACGACATTCCAATCATGCTCATCGATGAGGCGACTCCTTTTTAGTTTTGCCCTCGCGGTCGGTACAACCACGGCTGCCGCTCAGACACAGAGCGGCAGCGAAGGATCATTGTTCCTGCTCCTTCCCACGGGGGCACAGGCAGTAGGGATGGGGCAAACGATGGTCGCGGCGAAGCCGGGTAGCGAAGGGATCTGGTGGAATCCGGCTTCGCTCGGGGGACAAGACAAGCGAGAGCTCGCAATCCATCACTCCACCACCATCGCGGGAGTCGGAGACGCTCTTTCTTTCGTCGCTCCAGTCAGCAAATACGCGACGCTGGCTTTTTCGACGAACATACTGAACCTGGGAAACCAGGATATCACCGACAACAATGGCGGAGTTATCGGTACGGTGTTTCCGCGAGATGTAGTGTTCGCTGGAACGTACGCGGGCCAGTTCACTAAGCGCCTTTCCGGTGGTATGAACTACAAAATCATTCAACTGCGCGTCGACTGCTCGGGACAATGCAGCTCGGTTGGTCCGGAAGTCCAAAGCTCGCGTGCGATGGATCTCGGAGCTCAGTATGAGGTTGTGGCGGGAGGCCCACTCACCTTTGGCGCAGCCATCCGCAACTTCGGCGCGCGCCTGAATTCCAGGGAAACCAATCACCGTGATCCGCTGCCGACACAGGTGGATGTCGGCGCGATGTATCGACTCAAATTCATCGAGCAGTACGTGAAGGAAACCGAGATGCGACTGGCGGGCTCCTTCATCGATTCACGTGACTTCGGCGGAAAGTCCGTACGATTGGGGGCCGACGTCACTTATCAGGAGAAGGTGCATTTGCGCGCAGGATTCGTTGGCCACGATCGACGTTCAGATGCCAGCGCTTCGGTTGGTTTCGGACTGCAAAGCGGCGCATTTGTTTTCGACATCGCGCGCACCTTTGGCGGACTGCCCGCGGAAAATGGACAGACACCGGTTTACGTCTCGCTTCGCTATCTGTTTTGACGCCGCTGGTTCGGCGGACGACGCTCAACGGCAAAGGTGAATCACGCCGGGCTGACTTGAGACGCAAGTGAAAATTCTCTACGCCCTGCTCATCTTCGCACCGATCGCGGTCATCGCGCGCGTTGCGGGCGCTCCGCCCATCCTCATCTTCGCGCTGAGCGCCCTGGCGATCATCCCCTTATCGGGCGTGCTGGGTGCGGCAACCGAGGCGGTCGCCGAACACACGTCGCCGACGATTGGCGGAGTGCTGAGCGCAACGATGGGCAATCTGGCCGAGTTGATCATTGCGGGGGTGGCGCTGCGTGCCGGCCTGATCGATCTGGTGAAGGCGTCGATCACCGGGTCGATTCTTGGCAACCTCCTGCTCGTGCTCGGGATTGCTCTGTTCGCCGGAGGACTGAAGTACCCTGTCCAGAAATTCAACCGGAACCTGGCCGGCTCCAGTACCAGCATTCTGCTGATCGCCGTGTTTGGACTGGTGGTACCGGCACTATTCCACAGCCTTCATCCCGACCCGGCGCGGGCGGCGACCGTTCGGATGTCGCACTATGTCGCCGGACTCTTGATAGCGGGATACATCGCCTGGCTTGTCTTCTCGCTGTGGACTCACTCGACCGAGTTGAGTGCCGAAAGAGGGGCTCCAGGCGTGACTGTAGCTCCAAAGTGGTCGTCTAAGAAGGCAACCATAATCCTCGTTTTGGCGGCAGCAGGGATTGGCGTGGTGGCGGAAGTGCTGGTGGCGGCGACGGAGGAGGCAGTCAAGGTTCTGGGTTTGTCGGAATTCTTTGTCGGGCTGATTCTGATTCCGATCATCGGCAACGCGGCTGAAAACAGTTCGGCAATACTGATGGCGTTGAAGAACCGCATGGATCTGGCGCTCAACATCGCCGTTGGCTCGAGCATACAGGTGGCGCTGCTTATAGCGCCGCTGTTGGTTTTTCTCGGAATGGTGTTTCACCAGCCCATGGATCTCGCCTTCACCGTAATGGAAGTGGCGAGCATTGCATTGGCTGTTTTAGTAACGTCATCCGTGATCAGGGACGCGGAAACCAACTGGCTGGAAGGCGCCTTGTTGCTTCTCGCGTACGCCGTACTGGGAGTTGCGTTCTACTTTTTTTAGACAGAATTACCGTCGACCGGAAAGCCCACGATTTGCAGCAGCCAAACGCGATACGCTTCTCACCCGACGGTGCGGCATTGCCCGCGCACGTTGGAGCCTGGATTGAAGCGCAGGATTCCGCGGTCGTCACGCTGAGCTCGCCCGACGAGCTCATGTCGATCGCGCTTCGCGCGCGCCCTCAGTTCGTGATGTTCGACGCTCGAAAGGGTTCGACGGCCGCTCTCGCCGCGCTCAAGCGTCTGAAGCGCGATTCATACACCGCGGTCGTGCCGTCCGCGGTCCTCTGCGCGAAGGGGAATGAGGCGCTGGAAGAAGCGTTCGATGCCGGCGCCGACGAAGTGATTCGAGACGGCATGCAGTCGGCCGAAGCGGTGCGACGTCTTACCGCGATGCTCATACGGTCCGAGCGCGACCTGGTCGTGCATCCTTCGACCCGTCTCGCGGGCACATCGGCCATCGAAGCCGAAATCGGACGCCGCCTGGCGGGCGGTGATTACTTCGCCGTCTGTTACGCCGATCTGGATCACTTCAAGGAGTTCAACGATCGCTATAGCTACAACGAAGGCGACCGCGTGATCCGGATCCTGGCTAAACTGCTGCACGACGTCGTCAAGGGAACTTGCGGCGAAGAAGGATTCATCGGCCACATCGGCGGCGACGATTTTATTTTCATCATTCCGTACAATTCGATTCCGTCCGTCTGCGGCGAGATCGTGGCGACATTCGATCTGCTCGCGCCGTACCAATATTCCGAGCAGGACCGGCGCGCGGGATATTTCTTCGGTAAGGACCGTCGCGGACATCTCGATCGCGTGCCTTTAATGACGCTATCGATCGGGGTCGTCACCAATTTGCGCCGCACGTTGACCTCGGCACGCCAGGCGAGCCAACTTGCGACTGAAATGAAGACGTACGCCAAGAGTCTTCCTGGCTCAGTTTATACGGTAGATAGACGAAGCGACGAGCGTGTCACGCCCCAGGAGCCGCTGCCGGCAATACGCGATGTTCGCAAGATCGGAGAGAATGAATGAACGTCAGCTGCCCGGATTGTCGCTCGATTTTCCGCGTGGACCCTGCGAAGGTTCCACCCAACGGGGTACGCGCCCGATGCTCCGTCTGCAGCGGCGTCATCACGATTCCAGCGCCGAGCGGAGTGAACACTCCAAGCGCATCCGCGCCGCGCACCACAACGCCCGCGACACAGACAGCGCCACCTTTCGCTCCTCCCGCGGCGCCGTTCAACCCGCCGGCCCCGCCATCGCCACCGCGCACCGCTGAAATGCCGGCGCCTCCGCGTCGCCGGGACGAGTCAGGTCCGGTAACAGCGACAGCTACGCCGCCATCGCCATCTGGCAGCGTGCCGGAATTCCGGTCGCCGCCGGCGACGCCGGGGTTTCCGCCCCGCGCGCCAAGTGGGCCCGGGCCGTCTGCTCCGCCATTCGTACCTGGCGCACCGGCTCGTCCGCCGGTCCCGCCTCCTGCGGCGGCGCCGGTTGCAAACTCACCGATCGCGCCGTCGGCGCCTGCTCAGCGCGCAGCGACTCCGTCGGTAACGCCGCCGCGTGCCGCTACTCCGGCGCTATCGCCACCGCCGACCCCGCCAACGCCGGCGCCACAGCCTCCGCGGCCGGTGACGCCCGCCGGCGGTTCAGCGGCCGCGAGTGATGCGGCTTCACGTCGTCCGCTGAACCCATTTCTTTCCAAAGATCCTAACCAGCGCGCCAAGCGTCTGGCGCGGGCCCTCGTTTCCGACATCATCACCTACCATCCGGCGAAGCACGCCGAAGGTCTTCGCGACGGAACTCTCAAGCAGCTCTTCAGGGATGAGATTAAAAAGAGCTTCGAGGAGTATATTGCGCAGGTTGGACAGCAGCTCGCCGAGGGCACGACCTATTTTCAGGAAGCGCTCAACGAAGTGTTGGCGGGTGGAAAGAAGATTTTTTAAGGATTCACGGGCGGAGGGCCCGTAAAATGGCGGAAAGCGAACGCAGTCGTGGACTGGTGCGGAGCAGAGAACGGCTGACGGAGTTGCGGAGGTATCTTTGACATCGACGGCAAGCGCAAACGACTGACTGCGCTCGACGCCGAGATGGCTGACGGCGCCTTCTGGAACAACCAGGAGAAAGCGCAGGCGACACTGCAGGAAGTAAAGACTCTGCGGAATTGGGTCGACCCCTACGACAAGTTGAACGATCGCGTAACGAGCGCGCTCGAGCTCGACCAGCTGTTGCAGGACAGCCCCGAGCCAGACATGGAGCGCGAGCTCGATACGGAGACCTCGGAGCTGGGCGAAGAGGTGCGCTCTTTCGAGCTCAAATCGCTGTTACGGGGAGCCGATGATTTCCGCGACGCTCAGGTCGAAATCAGCGCCGGCGCTGGCGGGACCGAAGCGCAGGACTGGGCGCAGATGATAATGCGCATGTACACCCGGTGGGCGGAGCGCCGCGGCTACGAGGTCAGCGTTCTCGACGAAAGCGAGGGAGAAGAAGCTGGCATCAAGGGAGCCGTGCTCGAGATACGCGGTCTCTACGCTTACGGCTTCCTGCGACCGGAGACAGGAGTGCACCGGCTGGTGCGGATTTCTCCTTTCGATGCGAACGCGCGCCGTCACACCAGCTTCGCATCCGTGTTCGTGTATCCAGTCGTCAATGAAGAGATCAACATCGACATCCGAGAAGAAGATTTGAGAATCGATGTGTACCGCGCATCCGGCGCCGGTGGACAGCACGTCAACAAGACCAGCTCGGCTGTACGCATCACTCATATTCCCACCAATACCGTCGTCGCTTCGCAGCAGGAGCGCTCGCAGCACAAGAACAAGTCGCAGGCGATGAAGATGCTGAAGAACAAGCTCTATCAGGCCGAGATCGAGCGTCGTGACGCGCAGAAGGCCGCGCTCGACGCCACGAAGTCTGATGTGAGCTTCGGGAGCCAGATCCGTAGCTACGTTTTCCAGCCGTACACGATGGTCAACGACCATCGGACTGAGCTCAAGATTCCGGATGTCCAGAAGGTGATGGACGGCGCGATCGATCCATTCATCGAGGCATACCTCAAACAGACCGGCGAGTCCAAGACGGCGGCGGCGTGACAGAGGAATTGAACTTTATCCTCCAGGCGCGGCGCGAAAAGCTGCAAGCCCTGGAGGCGGCCGGAGTACAGCCGTTCGCGTACGGTTTCGATCGTCAACACACTGCAGAAGCCGCTCACGCCCTGATTGGTGACGCCGCAGAAGGTCCGATGGTGACGCTCGCCGGCCGGATCGTCGCGTGGCGCGGGCATGGGAAGACTGCCTTCGCACACGTCGTCGATTCCACCGGCAAGATGCAGCTCTATTTCCGGAAGGACCAACTCGGCGATCCAGCGTTCGCGATGCTCGCCCACTTTGATCTCGGCGACATCATTGGCGTGCATGGGCCCTTGTTCCGGACGAAGACCGGCGAAGTAACCGTGCGCGTCGATCGCGTCGAGCTGCTCGCGAAATCTCTGCGTCCGCTGCCATTCGGCAAAGAAGAAATCGTAGACGGACAAACGATTCGCCATTCCGGTTTCACCGATCCCGAGCAGCGTTACCGTCAGCGGTATGCCGACCTGGCAGTGCATCCCGAGGTCCGCGCGCTCTTCGTCGCCCGGTCGCGAATGACAACAGCAATCCGCGCTTTTTTCGACGAGCGCGATTTCCTCGAAGTCGAAACGCCGGTGTTGCAGCCGTTGTATGGCGGCGCCGCAGCGCGTCCGTTCACGACGCTGCATAACGCGCTAGACATGCCGCTGTACCTGCGCATCGCCGACGAGCTGTATCTGAAACGGCTGGTGGTTGGCGGACTCGATCGGGTTTATGAGATCGGCCACGATTTCCGCAATGAAGGAATCGACCGAACCCACAATCCAGAGTTCACGATGCTGGAGTTCTATCAGGCATACGCGGACTACACCACGATGATGGAAGTCGCCGAGCAGCTGCTGGAGCGTGCAGCCGACGCCGTCCGCACGGTGCCAGACGTCCGGGAGAAAGTCCCACACTTTCAACACCCATTTCCACGCGTGGAGTGGCTGCCGTCCTTGAACAAGGCCGCAGGCACAGACGTCACCGCGCTGGACGACGCGAGCCTCCGCGCACTCGCGAAGCGAGTTGGGGTAGAAGAGTCTGATACGATGAGTCGCCCCAAAGTCATGGATGAGATGTTCCAGGCGCTTGTCGAGTCGAAATTGATCAGTCCGACCTTCGTCATCGACTATCCCGTGGAACTTTCTCCGTTAGCCAAACCGAAGCGAGGCAACCCGAAGCTCACCGAGCGCTTCGAACTGTTTGCCAATGGCAAAGAGCTCGCGAACGCGTTCAGCGAGCTGAACGATCCAATCGATCAACGCCGTCGCTTCGAGGCGCAGGCAAAGCTGCGCGCGGCCGGCGATCTCGAGGCTGCCGGGGTCGATGAGGATTACCTGCGCGCGATGGAGTATGGAATGCCACCAATGGGTGGATGTGGGATCGGCATCGACCGATTGTTCATGTATCTGTCGGGCTCGACGAACATCCGCGACGTGATTCTCTTTCCGACGATGAGGCCCGAGTGACGAAGCTCGAGCTGCAGATCGCCTGGCGTTACCTGCGCAGTAGACGTGGATCGAAGCTGCTCTCTCTGATCAGCATCATCGCGATCGGCGGCGTACTCGTCGGCGTCAGTGCTTTGATCATCATCATCGGGGTGATGAACGGGCTGCAACACGACTTGCGCGAGAAGATTCTCGTCGGCAGTCCGGATATCCGCGTGCTGACGTACGGCGAAGATCTGAAAATCAACGACTGGCCAACGGTGCTCGAGAAAGTTCGCAAGCAACCCGGGGTCGTATCCGCGGCGCCGTTCGTTCTCACCGAAGGCGTGATGACGGGTGGACGCGACTATGCCGGCGGGGTGTACATCGTTGGCATTCCGCCGCAAGGACGCGGCGTGCCCGATGTGACGACGATTCGCGAGCATGCAACCAACGGAGATTTTCGCTTCGCGAGCAGCGACGGACAGAAGCGCGGGGTGGTGCTGGGCAAACTCCTCGCTGCGCGTTTCAACAGGTATCTGGGCGATAGCGTTCTGCTGTTATCTGCAGCGCTCAGCAAGATGAACCCGGTTACCGGCGGCGTTGTGCCGAGCGTTGAGCGATTCGAGGTGACGGGAATCGTGTCGACCGGGATGTACGAGTACGATAACTCATACGCCTTCATCGCGATTGACAAGGCGCAAAAGCTCGCCGGTCTCGGCGGAGGTGTCACGGGTGTCGAGGTAAAAACGACCGATCGGTGGCAGGCGAAGAACGTCGCCAACCAGTTGACGGCATCCCTCGGCTGGCCATATCGCACGGTTGATTGGGAAGAGCAGAACCATTCGCTCTTTCAGGCGCTCAAGCTCGAAAAGCTGGGCATGGGCGTGATTCTGTTGCTCATCGTCCTGGTAGCTGCTTTCAACATCGTGAGCACTCTCACGATGGTTGTCGCCGACAAGACGAAAGAGATCGGGATTCTCAAGGCGATGGGCATGCCGGCGCGCTCAATCCGCCGAATATTCTTTGCGCAGGGTCTGGTGATAGGCGTGGTTGGAACCGCTCTTGGCCTGGTGTTGGGATTCGCCGGAGCGCTAGCTCTCGACAAGTATCAGTTCATCAAACTCGATCCGACCGTCTATTTCATAGATCACCTGCCGGTAAGCACTCAGCCGGGTGACGTTGTTTGGATCGTGCTCGCAAGCGTCGCGATTGCTGCGATCGCCACGATCTATCCGTCGGTGCAGGCGTCGCGGCTCTTCCCGATCGAGGCAATCCGGCACGAATGACGATGACGGTACTCGAGGCACACGACGTCTACAAATCCTACATTGGCGGCGACGGCAATGTGTTGAACGTGCTGAACGGCGTGAACCTGTCAGTGTCCAAAGGAGAAATGATTGCAATCGTCGGCGCCAGCGGGGCCGGCAAGAGTACGCTCATGCATGTGATGGGAGCACTGGACAGACCTACGCGCGGCTATGTTGTAATAGGTGGTGAGCCCGTGCAGGGCAGGGATGAAAACGCGCTTGGCCAGCTGCGGAACCGCAGCGTCGGCTTCGTGTTTCAGTTTCATCATCTGCTCCGCGAGTTTTCGGCGCTCGAGAATGTGATGATGCCGATGCGCATTGCCGGGCGGTCCGACGATGCTGCACGTGGAAGAGCAGCCGAGCTTTTGGCTCGGGTTGGACTGAGTGCCCGCATGTCGCATCGGCCGGGGGAACTGTCCGGCGGTGAGCAACAGCGCACGGCGGTGGCGCGCGCCTTGGCGATGGATCCGCAGGTGCTGTTGGCGGACGAGCCGTCGGGAAATCTCGATCGCTCGAACGCAGAAATGCTGCACGAACTTTTGCACCAGGTCGTCAATGACCTGGAGATCGGGATGGTCGTCGTAACACATAGTCGCTCACTCGCCGCGCGCGCCAACAAAGTGCTGCTGCTCGAGGGGGGTCGACTGAGTCAATCAGCGGTCGATGAGGTCGTCGTATAAATGGTTTGCGATCTGTGCAAAGATGGCGAGGCTGTAATCCAGCTCACGGAAATCGAGGGGAGCGGGGTGAGACAGCTGCATCTGTGCGAGAAGTGCGCTGCTGAACGCGGCGTCGAGACAACCATCACCGCCGCGAAGCCCCAAATCAACAACTTCCTGCAAACGATCCATGAGCAGATGGCGACGCCCCGCGGCGAGGCCGTCCAATGCACGTTCTGTGGCGGTACGCTGGCTGATTTCCGGGCCACTGGTCGTCTGGGTTGCGCCCATTGCTACGAGACCTTCGAGAACAGCTTGCGCGACCTGCTCCGCCGAGTGCACGGAAACTCGCGCCACATCGGCCGGAGGTACGTGGCGCCACTGCCGTCCGATCTGCCACATGTTTCGACGGCCACCGAGCTGCGTGACCGCCTGAAGCTGGCGATCGAGGCGGAGCAATTCGAGCTAGCCGCCGATCTCCGCGACAAGCTGAGAGGCCTGGAATAATGCTGGACCTCTCGCTTCTACCTGACGGCGGCGCAAGTTGGCTTGACGCTTCTGGCGAGCACTCCGATATCGTTATCTCGACGCGTATTCGCCTGGCCAGAAATCTGGAGGGCTACGCCTTTACGCCTCGAGCGCGGGATGGCGAGCGGCTCCGCATTCTGGCGCAGGTGAGGGAAGCCTTCGGGAGTTTGCGGACAATCGAGGATGGCGTGCTGCTGCGCGTCGACGAAATGCAGCCAGAGGATCGGCTGCTCCTCCATGAGCGCCACCTGGTGAGCAAGGAGCTCGCTGGGTTGAATGAGCAGCCGGTTCGCACCGGGGCTGCGATATATCTCTCGCGTGGCGTGGGGATCATGGTCAACGAAGAAGACCACCTGCGGTTGCAGGCGCTCCACTCGGGGTTCCATGTCGCCGATGCGTTCGGGGTTGTGGAGCGTCTGGACGCGGAGCTGGGGAACAAGATTCCGTATGCGTTTCACAACGAGTTCGGCTACCTCACGGCTTGCCCGACAAACGTGGGAACGGGTCTCAGAGCCTCCGTCCTTATCCATCTCCCGGGTCTGGTACTGACCAAAGAAATCGGGAAAGTGCTGGCAGGCCTGCAGCAGGTCGGCCTGACATATCGCGGCATGTACGGGGAGGGGAGCGAAGTAGTCGGAAATTTCTTCCAGATCTCGAATCAGACGACGCTCGGACGATCGGAAGGCGAGTTACTTGATTACCTCGTACGCGTCGTAAGACATGTAATAGAGAGAGAAGAAGAAGCGCGGCGAGTGTTGTTGCGCGATGCGGGTTATATTATTGAAGACAAGCTCTGGCGTGCCTTTGGCACGCTGCGATATGCACGCAGCTTGAGCTTCGATGAAGCGATGAACTATTTGAGCGGCGTGCGACTGGCTGTCGGCCTGAAACTGATAAGCGGTCTCAGTGTATATACTCTCAACAAGCTCCTGATTTTTAGTCAGTTGGCGCACCTCGGTCATACCGAGGGAAGAGCGCTGACGGAAAGCGAGGCCAGCGTTGCTCGTGCCAGATATGTGCGAGAAACTTTGGCTGTGGAGGCTGAGTAGGGGGTAGCGGGTAATCACGCGCGCCGCAGTGTCACACTGTCACGCACGCGAAGAACTAGCTCCCGCACTGAGGATTGCACAGATGAACGGGTACAACTTTACCGAGCGAGTACGAAAGGTTCTCGCTATGGCCCGTGAGGAGGCGGCAAGACTCCATCACGAATACGTCGGCACCGAGCACATACTGCTTGGCCTGATCCGCGAAGGCGAAGGCGTCGCCGCAGCCGTCCTTCAAAACCTGAGCGTCGATCTCGACGAGATCCAGCAGAAAATCGAAGAGACGGTAAAGAAAGGCAAAGCCGCCGCGGCGACTGGGCCTGATCTGCCGTATACGTCGCGCGCCAAGAAGGTTCTCGAGCTTGCCATGGGCGAGGCTCGCGACCTTTCACACGGCTACGTCGGCACCGAGCACCTGCTGCTCGGCCTGCTGCGCGAGGAGAAAGGAATTGCGGCGCAGGTTCTGACCGACGCTGGCGTCAATCTCGATGCGGCAAAGGCGGAGACTCTCCGTCTGCTCGGCACCGAGATGCCGCAGGGTGGCGCAGCGCAGGGGAGCACGCAGGGTGGAGCGAGCACGACGCAAACGCAGACCGGCAAGGGTGAGAAGAAGTCCAAGACTCCGGCGCTCGATCATTTCTGCAGAGATTTAACGCAGCTAGCGGCTGACAATCAGCTGGATCCGACCATTGGTCGCGCCAAGGAAATCGAGCGCGTGATGGAGATCCTGACGCGCCGCAAGAAAAACAATCCTGTTCTCATCGGCGAGCCGGGTGTCGGCAAGACGGCGATCGTCGAGGGACTTGCACAGCTGATCGCCAATGGCGAATGCCCCGATTCTTTACGCGATAATCGCGTACTGTCGCTGGACATGGCGGCGGTAATTGCGGGCACCAAGTATCGTGGTCAGTTCGAGGAGCGCCTCAAGGCGGTCATGAACGAGATCGCGCAGAACAAGAACATCATTCTCTTCATCGACGAGCTGCATACGCTGGTCGGCGCGGGCGCTGCGGAAGGCGCAATCGATGCCAGCAACATGCTCAAGCCAGCGCTTGCGCGCGGCGAGCTGCAGTGCGTCGGTGCGTCGACACTCAACGAGTACCGCAAGTACATCGAGAAGGACGGCGCTCTCGAGCGTCGCTTCCAGACCGTAATCGTCGAGCCACCCTCGGTGGAGGAAACCGTAGAGATCCTTAAAGGTCTGCGCAAGAAATACGAAGAGCACCACAAGGTGACGATTCCAGATTCGACGTTGCAGGCAGCCGCGAAGATGTCGGAGCGTTATATCACCGACCGCTTCCTGCCCGACAAGGCGATCGACGTGATCGACGAAGCCGGCGCGAGAGCGCGCCTGGCCACGCAGTCCCCGCCGCCCGCGGTGGCGGAGCTCAAGGGTCAACTGGATTCCGTCAACGTGGACAAGGAGCAGGCCGTTCGCGACCAAAACTTCGAGCGCGCGGCGTCGCTGCGCGATCGTGAGCGCGAGCTGCAGGGTGACATCCGCCGCAAGCAGGAAGAGTGGGAGAAGCATCGCCAGTCACATCGTCCAGTCCTCGGTGAGGATGAAGTTTCCTTCATCGTCAGCCGCTGGACCGGCATTCCGGTGATGCGTCTGCAGGAAGCGGAAACTGCCAGGCTGCTGCGCATGGAAGAGGAGCTGCACGCTTCGGTCGTCGCTCAGGAAGAGGCGATCAAGGCGCTGGCCCGCTCGATCCGTCGCAGTCGCGCTGGACTCAAGGATCCCAACAGACCGATCGGTTCGTTCATCTTCTCCGGCCCGACCGGCGTCGGAAAGACCGAAGTAGCGCGCGCGCTGGCGAAGTTCCTGTTCGCTGATCCGCAGGCGCTGATTCGCGTCGACATGAGCGAGTACATGGAGAAGTTCTCGGTATCGCGCTTGATCGGCGCCCCCCCGGGCTACGTCGGCTACGAGGATTCGGGAACGCTGACCAAAGCCGTACGCCGCAAGCCGTATAGCGTGGTGTTGCTCGACGAGATCGAGAAGGCGCACCCGGATGTGTTCAACATCCTGCTGCAGGTTCTCGACGAGGGCCACCTCACCGATAACTATGGTCGTGTGATCGATTTCAAGAACACCGTCGTGATCATGACCTCTAATGTCGGCGCGAGAGACATCACCAAGGGTCGCGGGCTTGGATTCCACGCCCCTGACATGAAGTCGAACTTCGACAGAATTGCGGAAAAGGTGAAGGAAGAGATGCAGCACACTTTCAATCCTGAGTTCCTCAATCGTCTCGACGACGTCATCGTGTTCCATCCCCTAAGCGAAGCGAATATCGGCGACATCGTCTCGATTCTGCTCAAGGACGTGCAGAAACGTCTGGGCGACGAAGAGCTGACGCTCAAGCTGACCGAGGCGGCTTCGACGTTCCTGGTCAAGCATGGCTACGACGAGAAGTTCGGAGCGCGGCCCTTGAAGCGCGCGATTCAGAAGTACATCGAGGATCCGCTCTCAGAGAAGATCCTGCTCGCCGAGTTCAGCAAGGGCGACGAGATCGAGGTGGATCTTGCGGCGGACGGTGAGAAGCTGGAATTCCGCGTGATGAGCGGTTCGACCAAAGCGTAGCTGCCGAAGAGTCGCACGGAAAAAGGCCGCGAGAATGCAACTTTCTCGCGGCCTTTTTGTCTAATCAGAGTGCTCTGGAGATAGGACCTGGGCTACCCTGACCGTGTATATTTGTGTGATGCGGAGACTCGCTACATATAGTTCGGCGTTGCTGTGCGCCGTTGCAGCTCATCTGTCTGCCCAGGATCAGCCTGCACAAGGCGCCTGCGCGACCCCTGAAACCATAACCGTCACTGGCGCAACGCGGAACGACACTGCGTCGGTTCGCGCCTCCTCTGGACTGACGACTGGCCAGCAACTGGCCGTCCACGACATCCAGGCGGGAATAAAAGCCCTCTACGCTACCGGTCAGTTCGACGATGTGCAGATCATCTGCCACATCGCGCCAGCGACCGGCAAGGCGAGCCTGAATATTCAGGTCAAAGAGCGTCCGGTGCTCGCTTCCTACCACGTCATTGGTGCAGATCGCGTTTCGCCAAAGGACGTAAAAGAGAAGCTCGCCTTCGCAACCGGCAGCCCCGTTGATCCCGGCAAGATTGCCAAGGCGATCGCCACCGTCGATTCGCTCTACGAGGCGAACGGCTACTACCTGGCGACCGTGAAGCCCGAGTCGACCATCACCAATGGCAACCTCAACATCGATTTCCGAATCGATGAAGGCAGACGCCTCGCGATTTCCGGCATCCGCATCAACGGCAATTCGCAAGTCGCAGACGAAGACATCGTCGCCGCAATGGATACCAAGCCGGAAGGATTTCTCTGGCTGAGAAATGGCGAGCTGGACGACGCGAAGTACGCGCAGGATCTCAGTGAAAAAATTCCGCAGCTTTACGCGAGCCGCGGCTACATCGATTTTCGCATTCTCAAGGACACCCTGATCGTCGACCGGGCGCGGGGCAAGGGGCTCGTCGACATCACCGTCAGCGAAGGTCCGCGCTACAAAGTCGGAAATTTCGAAGTACTGGGAAATCGCCGCTTCTCAACCGATCAGATCAAGGCGTTCTATCCGTTTGGCGACAACAGCCAGGCGACGGTCGTGCAGAAGGCGACCAGCGTCATCCGTCGGACTTATGTGAATCCGCCGAACACCTTCGACGCCCAGAAATGGGACGACTCGCAGCAGAAGCTGATGGAGGCGTACAATGACGAAGGCTACATCTACGCCAGCATCCGTCCGGTCGAAGAAAGAGTGCCGAGCACGGATTCGGTGCGTACCGTCAACCTGCGCTGGGAGATCGATGAGCGGTCGCCGGCGATCGTCAATCGCATCGAGATCGCGGGGAATGACTACACTCACGAGTCGTGTATTCGCGAGCAGATCGTACTGGCTCCGGGTCAGGTGTTCAACCGCAACTATCTGATTCGCAGCTACCAGAACATCGGCAATCTGAACTTCTTCGAAACTCCGATGGCTGCCCCCGAGACTCGCCCCAGCGGCGATCAGGGCGACGTCGACATCGTTTTCAACGTCAAGGAAAAGAGAACCGGCAACATCAACTTCGGCGCTTCCATGGGCCAAGGGACTGGCCTCGGCGGTTTCATTGGACTCGATCAGCCCAACCTGCTCGGACGCTGCAAACGCGCGCAGCTACAGTGGCAGTTTGGTCGCTACATCAATGATTTCAACCTGACGTACAGCGATCCCAACATCAGACAGTCGGGCATCTCCGGCAGCGTGACCGCGTATCACAGCCGCTCGCGGTACAACATTGCCGATCTCGGCGGGATCATCAGAACCGGCGGTCAGGTCCAGCTGGGATTCCCGGTGCCGCAGTCGATCTACACGAGACTATTCGTCTCGTATGGCGGCGAAAAGGTGAACTACACCAGCGACGGCTTCCTAAGCACGATTGCGCAGGACTGTAAGAACTGCTTCAGGTCTACTCTTGGCTTCACCGCGCAGCACGATACACGCACCGGCTTGCCATTCCCGGCCGACGGCGGTCTGCAGTCTTTCAACGCGCAGTTCAACGGCGGACCGCTGGGTGGAACGGCAGCGTTCCAGCGGTACACCACCGAGCTGCGCTCGTTTGCACCGGTCGGCCACTTCGGTGGGAGCATACTCGGCGCAGAGCCGATGATCGTGGTGGCGGGCTTGTCGGCCCGCGCCGGCGCCTTGTTCGGCAACCCAGGCCCGTTCTTCTCGACGCAGTCATTCGCGATGGGCGGCACACAGTATGGCGAACAGTTGCGTGGCTACGACGAATTCTCGGTGACGCCCAATGGCTTTGACCCGCGCGGCTCGGACACCCAGGCGAGCAGAGCGTCATTCGGCAATGCGTTCTTCGTGGGAACCGCGGAACTCGGTTTGCGGCTGAATCAGTCGCTATACCTGAACTCGTTCTTCGAGGGCGGCAATGTCTGGAACAAGCCTCGTGAGTTCGATCCCACCCGTTTGTTCCGGAGCGCTGGATTCGGCGTGGCGACGATAAGCCCGCTCGGACCTTTGGGAGTGGACATAGGGTATGGGTTCGACAAGATTGACACCCAAGGCCGCCCGGCACCGGGCTGGAAGCTCCACTTCAAACTCGGACAATTCTTCTAACACTGGAGTCATAAATGCGAATGCTTCTGCGTGCGACCGTGATCGCACTAGCTACTTCGCTGATCTTCGCGGGAAGCTCCGCAGCGCAGGCTGCCACCGCTGCATCGGGACCGGCGCCAACCAAGATCGGCTATATCAATTCACAGGCGATTCTGGCGCAGGCACCTGGGCGCGCCGAGGCCGAAGCCCAGTTCGACAGAGAGGTCGGTGTATACCGCCAGCAGATTCAGCGGATGGACGATTCGTTGAAGACACTGATGGCGACCTTCGATCGTGACGCGCCGAAGCTCGATAGCGCTACTCGCGAATCGCGTCGTGCGTCGATCGGCCAGCGCGAAGCGGAGTATCAGGGTCGCGCGCGCGGTCTGGATTCGACGATGCAGGCAAGGCAGGCGCAGTTGGTCAAACCGATCATGGAGCGGGTGCAGACCGTGATTGAGACGATCCGCGCCGAGGATGGCTATGCGGTCATTCTGGATGTCGGAGCGCAGGTGAGTTTGGTTGTCGCGGCCGACAAGCGGCTGGATCTCACCGACAGAGTACTCGCCCGGCTGAGAGCGCAGGGTCCGGCGCCGACGGCGAGCAGCACTGTTCCACAGCCCGCGGGAGTAACGCGCCCGAAGAAGTGACGGCGCGACCTGACACCCGACTTTCACTCAGCGGTGATGGTGCGCGCACCATCACCGCTGATGCTATTGCGGCACTGGTGTCAGGAGAGCTGATCGGGGATGGCAGCGTTGCAGTCAGCAGTGTAGCCCCGCTGGATCGGGCGGGCGAAAGCGACCTCAGCATGTTGAGTGTCGCCAAATATTCCCCGCTGATGGCGACAACCCGGGCCGGGATTGTCCTCGTCGATCCCGAGTTCCGCGACCTTGAGAGCAGCGCTGGTGCGCGCATCATTGTCGACAGGCCGCAGGAGAAGCTCGTCGGGCTTCTGCCAAGATTGTATCCGGAGCGAGAGGCGCAGCCGGGCGTCGCTGCGACCGCGAGAATTGGCAAGGGCGCTACGATCGGACGCCGCGCCTCCATCGGCGAATACGCAGTCATCGGGGCAGACGTGACAGTCGGCGATGGAGTGGTCGTCGGCGCGCACTCCGTTATTGGCGATGGTGTAAAGATCGGCGGCGATTCGCGACTCTGGCCGGGTGTGACTCTCTATTCGGGCACCAGTGTTGGTGAACGCGTCTTCATTCACGCCGGTGCACGAATCGGCTGCGATGGTTTCGGGTACGTCTTTCGCGACGGCGCCCACCAGAAGATTCCGCACGTCGGCAGCTGTATCATCGGCGACGACGTCGAGATCGGTGCCAACACCACGATCGATCGTGGTAGCATCGACGACACCGTCATCGGCAACGGCACCAAGATCGACAATCTGGTTCACATCGCTCACAACGTACGCATCGGCGAGAAGTGTCTGCTGATGGCGCAAGTCGGTGTGGCCGGATCAGTGACGATCGGCGACGGGGCGATACTCGCCGGCCAGGCCGGAATCAGCGGACACCTTACCATCGGCGCTGGTGCCAAGCTCGGCGCGCAGGCTGGAGTCTTTGGCGACATACCGGCCGGCGAAACGTGGTCGGGCTATCCGGCCCGCCCGCACCGGGATTCACTTCGCGCGTCCGCGGCCCTGTTTAAATTGGCGGGCATGATGCGCAGGCTGGAGAAACTGCTGCAAGAGCCAGAAACGAAGTGAGTCGGCGGACCCTCGCGCGCCCAGCTGTGCTGGAGGGTACAGGCCTGCACCTCGGCGTTCCTTGTCGCGTGACTTTTCAACCGGCGACCAGCAAACAGGGAATTGTCTTTCGACGCGTCGATTGTCCGGGCCAGCCACAAATTCGCGCTCATGTCAGTGAGGTGAGCGGCAGCGAACGCCGCACGCAGCTTGGCAAAGGCGATCACGCAATTCATACCGTCGAGCATGTGCTCGCGGCAGTCAGTGGCCTCAACATCGATGACGTCACCATCGACATGGATGGTCCGGAGCCTCCGATTCTGGACGGTAGCGCGGCTCCGTTCGTAGCTGCGCTCGCCGAGGCCGGGGTTGCGTCGATAGCAGGAGAGCCAGAGTTTTTGGATCTGACCGAGCCGGTGCGCATTATCGATGGCGCGTCGGTTTACGAAGCATACCCTGCGCAGCAACTCGAGCTCGATGTCACGATCGAGTTCCCGCATCCGCTGATCGGGAGGCAATCGCGTAAATTCACAGTCACCGAGAATGCGTTTGCGAGTGAGATGGCGCGCGCGAGGACGTTTGGCTTCGTGCACGAGGTTGATGCTCTTCGCGAGAAAGGTTTGATTCGCGGTGCGTCGCTGGAAAACGCGATCGTGCTCGGCGACGATGAAATCCTGAGTGGCGATCTGCGTTGGAGTGACGAGTTCGTACGGCACAAAGCGATGGATTGCGTTGGCGATCTCGCCCTTGCAGGCGCACGAGTCAGAGCAAAGATCGTAGCGCTCAAGCCGAGTCACCGCGGCACGGTGACATTGGTGCGGGAGTTGGTGAAAGCCGGAAGAAAGGAGAAAGGGATGTACACGATTGAAGAGATCATGAAGGTTCTGCCGCACCGGTACCCGTTTCTGCTAGTCGACCGGATTATCGAGATCGAGGAAAAGAAGCGGATTGTCGGACTCAAGAATGTCACCATCAACGAGCCGTTCTTTCAGGGGCATTTCCCGGGACATCCCATCATGCCGGGTGTTCTTATTATCGAGGCAATGGCGCAGGTTGGCGGCATGCTGTTGCTCGGGTCAGTCGGCGATCCGGAGAAGAAAGTCGTTTACTTCATGTCTCTGGATAATGTCAAATTCCGCAGACCAGTTAAACCTGGAGACCAGTTACGCTTCGAGCTCGACGTAACGCAACTGAGAGGAACCGTCTGTAAGATGCGCGGCGTCGGTAAGGTGGATGGCGAAGTGGTGGTCGAGGCTGACATGGCGGCGACGATCCGCGATAGATGACCAAGGCGCGCATTCACTCGACGGCGATCATCTCGCCGGAGGCGGAGCTTGGATCCGACGTCGAGATCGGACCGTTCGCGATCATCGGCGAGAACTGCGTCGTCGGCGACGGATGCGTGATTTCTCCGCGCGCAACGCTCGAGCGCAACGTCACCCTCGCGGCCAACGTGAAAGTTGGAATTGGCAGCGTTCTCGGCGGCCTGCCACAGGATCTGAAGTTCGCCGGTGAGGAAACGACGGTAGAGATTGGCGAAGGCACCGTCATTCGGGAATACACGACCATCAACCGCGGGACTGCGCAATCGTTCAAGACGAGTGTTGGCAAGAACTGTTTGCTAATGTCTTACGTTCACCTCGGTCACGATTGCCACATCGGTAACAACGTAATTCTGTCCAATGTGGTGCAGCTCGCGGGTCACGTGACGATCGAAGATCGCGCAATTATCTCAGGCCTCTCCGCCGCGCACCAGTTCGTGCGGATCGGCCGACAGAGCTTTATCGGGGGCTGCTCGCGAGTGTCGAAGGACATTCCGCCGTTCCTCAAGGCCGTGGGGAATCCGGTCAAACTTTACGGGCTCAACACCGTCGGCTTGCAGCGCGGCGGGATGGACGAAGCAACGATTCGCGAGCTCAAGCGCGCGTACCGGTTGCTGTTCCGATCCGATCTCAACATCTCACAAGCGATGGAGCAGGTGCAGAACGAGCTCGAGCCGCTGCCGGAAGTTCGTGAGCTGGTCCGGTTTGTCGAAGGCAGCGAACGTGGAGTAGTGATTTGAGTCAAGCTCCGCGCATCGGAGTCGTCGGCGCGGGCAGTCTGGGATTTCATCACATACGAATCCTCCGCGACCTGCGCGGCGCCCAGTTCACCGGATTTGTCGAGAGTGATCCGGAGCGCGCTCGCGAAGTCGAGAAAGAGCTCAAGGTCCGCTCGCATGCGAATCTGGACGCGCTGCTCGCCGCGTCAGACGCAGTTATCGTCGTCGTGCCGACCTCGCAGCACTTTGCGGTTGCCGGCGCTGCCATCGAGCGTGGCAAGCATGTATTCATCGAAAAGCCGATCACTGCCACGCTCGAGGAAGCAGACGGGCTGCTCGATCTCGCGAAGAAGCGAGGAGTCATGGTTCAGATCGGGCACATCGAAAGATTCAATCGGGCTGTGCGCGCCGCGCTGCCGCATGTAAAACGTCCGCGGTTCATCGACAGCGAGCGTCTGGCGCCGTTCAGTCCACGCGGCTCGGACGTCGCTGTGGTTCTGGATCTGATGATCCACGACATTGACCTGCTGCTGACGCTCGTCGGCGCCGATGCCCGCGAGATTTCCGCTGTGGGAGTGCCAGTGCTGACGCCCATGCTCGACATCGCCAATGCGCGGGTGACTTTCACGTCCGGCGCTGTCGCCAACATCACCTCCAGTCGCATCTCACGCGAGAAGAAGCGGAAGATTCGCATTTTCCAGGAGCGGGAATATCTGTCGCTCGATCTGGCAAGCGGGACAGGAGAATTCTACAAACTGAAGGCGAACTTCGATCCGAAATCCATCAAGGCAGGATCAGCCGACATCGCTTCTTACGTCGAGCGTGAGAAGTTGCACGCAGCGGATGGTGAACCGCTGAAGTTGGAACAGGAAAGTTTTGTTGCCGCGCTGACTGGCAAATCGCCAGTCGTAGTTACTGGAGAAGAAGGCAGACTGGCGTTGGGTGTCGCGCTCCGCATCGTGAAGGAGATCGAGCTGACTCTGCCTTCCCTGGTGGGACACGCACACCATCATGCGTAAGGTTCTTTTCGTCGCCGGAGAAGCATCGGGCGATCTGCACGCCGCGGGGGTTGCCGCAGCGTTAAGGCGCATCCACCCTGAGCTCGAGCTGGCGGCCGTGGGTGGCCCCCGACTCGCGGAGCAGGGCATCGAGCTGATCCACCGCGACAACCAGCTGGGGGTGATGGGCTTCCTCGAGGTTTTGCGCCACGTGCCGCGTCATTTCCTCCTGCTGCGCACGATTCGCAAAATGCTCGATCGCGACGAGCTGGCTCTGGTCATTCTGATCGACTATCCAGGCTTCAATATGAAAGTGGCGGATGCAGCGAAGGCGGCTCGAGTCCCGGTGCTTTATTACGTGACCCCGCAGGTCTGGGCGTGGGGCGCGGGCAGGATTCCCAAGCTCGCGCAGATAATCACCAAGGCGGCGGTAATCCTCCCCTTTGAGGAGTCATTGCTGCGCGGTTACGGTATCGATGCGACCTTCGTCGGGCATCCGTTGCTGGATCGCGCGCACAACATGCCGACTCGTCCGGAAGCGCGTGAGATTCTTGGCGTGCCGCAAAACGTACCCGTGCTGGCACTCTTCCCGGGAAGCAGGCAACAGGAAATCGATCGCCACATTGACGCGTTCGTCGCGACTGCGAAGGAGCTGTCGGAGCGGATTCCAAATCTGGAAGTGCTGGTCAGCGTCGCACCTACGGTTGCGCTGGATACCACGCGCTGTCCGTTCCGACTGGTGCATTCTGCGTCGCTGACGGTTCTTCGCGCGGCGGATGCGGGTCTCTGCAAGAGTGGAACGACAACGCTCGAGGCGTCGATCGCCGACTGCCCCCTGATCGTTGCGTATCGGACCGGCAAGATTTCTTACGCGCTGGCGAAGCGCCTGGTGAAGGTGTCCAACATCGGCCTGGTAAACGTCGTCGCGGGTCGCGAGGTAGCCAGAGAGTTTATCCAGGACGACATCGTCCCGGAGCGGATGGCCGACGCGCTCATGCCATTGCTGGATCAACGGAGTCCCCAGCGCAAGGAAGTGCTAGCCGGTCTCGCCGAAGTGAGGTCGCGACTCGGCACGCCCGGTGCTGCGGACCGAGTTGCACGAATGGCCGGAGCGCTCGCCGACCGCCGACCGTGAATAAGAACAGCGAGCAATTTCCCCGTAGCGCGAGGCTCGCGCTTCTGCTCGGCAAGGGAGTGTTGCGCGCCCTCGGCCACACATGGCGCATACGCTGCGTGAACAGCGAATCGTGGGAGGCAATACGCCGGGCGAAACGCGGCTTCATTTTTTCGCTTTGGCACGGTCAGCTGTTGCCGCTCCTTTGGCAGCACCGGGGCGAGGGCGTCCTGGTTCTGATCAGCGAGCACAAGGATGGCGAGTTGGTCGCACGTGCTGCGACATCGCTTGGCTACGGACTCATACGGGGATCGAGCAGCCGAGGCGCCGATCGGGCTTTGATCTCCATGAGTCGCGAGCTCGAGGCCGGCAAGGAAGTGGCGATCACTCCAGACGGGCCAAAAGGACCTTCGCAGAAATACGCGCCTGGCGCGCTCGTCGCTGCACAGCGCTCGGATTCGTTCATCGTTCCGATAGGTGTGACTGCCGATCGCGCGTGGCGTCTGCGCAGCTGGGATCGTTTTATGATTCCAAAACCCTTCGCGCGCGTGACAATCGCGTATGGTGAGCCAACAAAAGTCACGGCCTCGTCACCGCGCGCCGCTGCCAAAGAAGGACCGCGGTTCGAGCAGCTGATGGCGGACGCAGGTCGGATGTCGGGTGGCTGATATAGCCCAGCGCACCAGAAAGTTTGTCGAGAGCGTCTGGGCTGGACGCGGCAAGCGCGCGCGCCTGATACGCACACTGCTAACACCGGCCGAAGCACTGTACGCCGTTGCCGCCACAGGTCGCGCGAAGTTCTACGCCTGGCGGTTACTGAAGGCGGAAGAATTTTCCGTTCCGGTGCTGAGCATCGGCAACATGACTGTCGGCGGGACAGGGAAGACTCCAGTCGCAGCGTGGTTCGCGCAGCAGCTGCGCCAACGCGGGATGCAGCCGGCGATTGTGCTGCGCGGTTACGGCGGTGACGAGACCAGAGTTCACGAGCGACTCAATCCGGGAGTGCCGGTGATCGCGGCCGCGGACCGAGTCAGGGGCATTCGCGAGGCGATTGCCCATGGCGTCGACGTCGTTGTGCTCGACGACGCGTTTCAGCATTTGCGCGCGAGTCGGGACGCTGACGTCGTTCTGGTGAGCGCGGATGCCTGGTCGGGCAGACCACGCCTGCTTCCGGCTGGCCCCTGGCGCGAGCCGCTGCGATCGGCGCGGCGCGCGAGTCTGCTCATCGTCACACGGAAGGTTGCGACCGAACAGACCGTTGACGAAGTAAAACGCGCGCTGACGAATGCGGCCCCGCGAGTGCCGGCGGCAGTCATCTATCTTGGTCCGGCCGGTTTCACGAGCACTTCGACGGGTCAGACTTTGCCGCTGCAGACACTCAGCGGTGCTGACTTGACTGCCATCGCCGGCATCGCACATCCTGACACTTTCTTCCGGCAATTAACCGAGCTCGGTGCGATTGTCAGGCCGTTCAGTTTCCCCGACCACCACGACTTTACCCATGCTGAGGCTGAGCATCTGGCAGCAGAGGCAAGTAATTCTGATTTCGTGGTTTGCACCCTCAAGGATGCAGTCAAACTGGAGGCGTTGTGGCCTGCCGACGCGGGGTCATTATGGTATGTTTCACAACGTCTGCGAATCGAGGAAGGCAAGCACCACATCGAGCGTCTGCTCGATGATTTTTCGTCTTTAGGCACGGCACACCCGCCACAGAACTAACAGCACATCATGGCAACCGATTACCGAGTTCCCGGCAATAAGCTCGTCAGGCCCGATAAAGACCGCTTTCTAAACGAAGAGAACCCGTTCGAAGCGATGATGTCTCGCTTCGATAAAGCCGCCGAGCTCCTGGACCTCGAGCCGGGCATGTACAAGGTGCTGAGGCAGGCCGAGAAGCAGATCATCGTGTCGATCCCGGTGATGATGGACAACGGTCAGATCGAGGTGTTCGAGGGATACCGGGTTCTTTACAACACGTCACGCGGACCGGCGAAGGGCGGAATTCGATTCGATACACAGGTCACACTGGAAGAAGTGAAGGCGCTCGCAGCATGGATGACCTGGAAGTGCGCAGTGGTAAATATTCCGTTCGGAGGCGCGAAAGGCGGGGTCAGGTGTGATCCGCTGGCGATGAGCGCTGCCGAGCTCGAGAAACTCACCCGACGGTACACCTCGGGGATCATCAACATACTCGGGCCTGATTCGGACGTGCCCGCCCCCGACGTCAACACCAACGAGCGGGTGATGGCGTGGGTGATGGACACATACTCGATGCACGTCGGTCATACGACCACGGCCGTCGTCACCGGGAAGCCCGTCGAGCTCGGCGGATCCCTTGGCCGCCGCGAAGCGACCGGTCGCGGGTGCATGATCGTGACGAAGGAAGCACTCCAGCATCTGGGAATGCCGGTGAAAGGAACGAGCATTTCCGTGCAGGGCTTCGGAAATGTCGGATCGGTCGCGGCGCAGCTGCTGGCACGTGAGGGATGCAAGATCGTAGCGATCGGTGACCGTTCTGTGTCGCTGTACAATCCAAAGGGAATCGATATCGACGATGCAATCGCTCACGTAAAAAAGAACCGCTCTCTGGACGGCTACGACAAAGCGGATGTGATTTCAGGCGGCGACCTCCTAACGCTAGACGTCGATGTTCTCCTTCCGGCCGCGCTTGAAAACGTCATTACCACGCGCAACGCCGGCGAGATCAAGGCGCGAGTTATTTGCGAAGGTGCCAACGGACCGACCACTGCTGCCGCCGACTCCATTCTGGAGGAGAACGGCATTTTTGTTATTCCGGACATCCTCGCCAATGCCGGCGGCGTGACGGTATCGTACTTCGAGTGGGTGCAGGATCGCGGCGGCTACTTCTGGGCCGAGGATCTCGTTAACGAACGCCTCGAGACAATCATGCGCCGCAGTTTCCACGACGTGTTGAGCCTTTCCAAACAGAAACGCGTCAACATGCGCACGGCGTCCTATATGGTGTCGATCGATCGAGTTGCGGCCGTCCACAAGCTGCGCGGCATCTACGCCTAAATGCGACTGGTTGTCGCGGTCGTCGGCAAAGCCCGTCACCCCGCGCTCGGCGAAGCGATACGTGATTACGAGAAGCGAGCGGCGCGGTACTGGCCGCTCGATGTGCATGAAGTACGTGAAGAGCGCGCATCGGGCATGCCGGTCGACAAGGTGATGCAGCGAGAAGGCGATCGTCTTTCGGAGCGCATTCCGGAGCGTGCTCAGCGAATTGCATGTGAGCTTGACGGCAAGTCGTTTACGTCGATGCAGTTCGCGGATTTCCTGCGCAGCGCGCGCGACGAGGATCGGGACATCGCCTTCCTCATCGGCGGAGCGTATGGGCTCGCACCGAAAGTGACCGCGGCCTCGACGATGAAAATCTCGCTCGCGCCTTGGACGTTGCCGCACGAAATCGCGCGCCTCGTGCTCGCCGAGCAGATCTATCGCGCCGGGACCATCGTCCGCGGCGAGCCATACAACAAGTGACTCCGTTGGTTCGCGAACAGCCTTTCTCGAAGACTTCAGCGCAGGAGGCCGATTGGTTCGAGGAATGGTTCGGCGTCGACTATCTCCGTATTTATCAGCACCGCGATGAGACCGATGCAGTGCGGGCAATCGCTCTCATTGAGAGCAATCTCGCGGGTCGGCGGATCGAGTCAGTGCTCGATCTGGGTTGCGGCGCTGGTCGCCACACCCGCCTTCTGGAAGAACGTTGGTGGACGGTGGGCCTCGATCTTTCCATGTCGCTGCTAAGAGTCGCCCGTCGGGAGACTGAACAGTCACCGTACGTGCGCGCTGACATGCGAGAGCTGCCGTTCACTTCCGATAGCTTCGATCTGGTAGTGAATCTGTTCACCAGCTTCGGTTACTTCGACGACGATCGTGAACACGTCCGAGTGCTGAACTGTGTCGGTGCGTCGATGACTTCGGGCGGGACGCTCGTTATCGATTTCCTGAACGCCGCGCAGGTGCGGCATTCTCTGGTTCCCTACGATGAGCGTTTCGAGAACGGCATCACCATCGAGCAACGACGCCAGATCAGCCCGGATAACCGTTTCGTCGAAAAGCAGATCACGTTGCGCGAGCGGGGAAAAGAGTACATTGAGCGGGTCCGACTGCTTTCACCCAAGGATCTCGAGCGGATGCTGATTACGGCTGGTTTTCAGGTCGTGAAGGTGTTTGGCGATTACGAGGGCAGAAACTGGTCGGAGACATCCCCCCGCACGATCATGTTCGCCAATCGCCAATGAATCCGCGCGTCGTCAGTCAAGCGCTCACGACCGGACCGCTCGCGACCGCTGCGATTTCGGGCAACGCCCGACCTGAGTGGTACGAGCAGATACCGCACGATCCCGCGTCGTGGAGTGAGCGCATCGATGCCGTTCGATCAGAATCGGCTCGCGACTGGCTCAGTCGACTGGCGCCGGCATTCGAGGCAACGGGGAAAGCGAAGGCGCGTCTGGATGCATCGGCAGACGGCCGCGGCGTGGTGGTGACGACCGGTCAACAGCCGGGATTGTTTGGTGGCCCGATATACACGCTTACGAAAGCACTTAGCACGCTCGCTTTGGCCGATGCACTGCAACGAGCGAGCGGAATCCCTGTCGCGCCGGTTTTTTGGGCCGCTACCGACGACACCGACTTCAAGGAAGCGAGCACTACGGTCGTGTCGATTCCTGGCGGCGCCCAGTTGCTGCGCATCGATCATGTCGGCGCACTCGGCCCGCCAATGTCGGCGATGCCACTTGGAGATGTCTCGATACAGCTGGATGCGTTGCGTAAAGGGGTCGGCTCGATGATCGACGTTCGGCCCTTCGAGCTACTGGAAGAATGTTATCGAGAAGGGCACACAGTCGGCTCGGCCTTTGTCGGTCTGCTACGCGGGTTGTTCGAGCCGCTCGGGATCGCGGTGATCGACGCTTCTCATGCCGCAACTCGCACTGCTGCGAGAACAGTACTGGCTGGCGCTCTGGCGAGCGCCGCTGACATTGCTGAACGGGTAGCGGAGAGGAACCGTGAGCTTGAAGAAGCTGGCTTCACTCCGCAGGTCCAGGACGTTCCCGGCCTGTCGCTCGTCTTCACAATGACGTCGGGTGCGCGGCGACGCGTTCCAATCAAAGCGGCGGCGAAACAGACTGTCACCGAAGACATGGGACCCAACGTGCTGCTCCGTCCAGTGGTGGAGCGCGCGATCCTTCCGACTGCGACATACATCGGAGGACCGTCGGAGATCGCTTACTTCGCGCAGGTATCGCCAATCGCGGATGCGCTCGGCGTTCCACGTCCTGCAATCGTTCCTCGGTGGTCGTGCACAATAATGGAGCCGCATGTCGAGAAGATTCTCGAGAAGCTGTACCTGCTGCCTGAAGATCTTCGCGATCCGCACGAAGCAGAGAGCCAGATCGCGCGGGCGCGGCTGCCACAAGCCGTGCTCGAGGAGTTGAATGCGACGCGGGTTGCTCTCGACGAGCGCATGGACGCGCTGACCGATGCGGTACGCGCAGGGGAGGCTCCAGTCTCTCCGGCGGTGACCGGCGGGTTGCGTGCAAATCTGACCCGCCGACTGGATCGCTTCGAGCGACGGTTGGTCGCTGCATCAAAGCGCCGGCATGCGGATCTGATGACCGAGATCGGAACTGCGCGTGGGTCGCTGTATCCGTTCGGCAAACCGCAGGAGCGTGCGTTGAACTTCGTCCCGCTACTCGCGAGATACGGCGACGGTCTGCGCAGCGATATGCTCGAAGGCGCGCGACAGCACGCATTCAACCTCGTTGGCGCGGTCGCTGAAGGTGAGCGCTCAGAGGAACCTGTCTCGGCGCGAGGACAGGCGTGACAGGATCGGAGTCACCCGCGAAGGACAGCTCCATCGACAACATCCTGCCGGCCGAACCGGACGAGGTAGTCGAAGCCGCGCCGCCGATCGAGCGACGCGCAACTCCTCGAACGTCAAGCCAGGCCTTCGAGCGGCACAAGGGTGCCGCTCTTCTTGTAGCCTCGGGAATTCTGCTGAGCAGACTGGCGGGACTTATTCGCCAGACGATGATGGCGCGCTATCTGGGCGCGGGCATGGCCGCCGACGCGTTCAACGCCGCGTTCCGCATCCCCAATATGCTGCAGAATCTGTTCGGTGAAGGTGTGCTGTCAGCGTCGTTCATCCCCGAATACGCGGGATTGCTGGGGAAAGGCGACGAGGAGGAAGCGACGCGCCTGGCTGGAGCTGTTGCAGGAATGCTGGCGCTGACCGCGTCGATCATCGTTCTGCTCGGCGTGTTGACGGCGCCCTGGCTCGTCGCGGTCATCGCCAACGGATTTACCGGCGCAAAACGCGATCTAACCGTTCTGCTAACGAGGATTCTTTTCCCGGGCGCTGGATTCCTGGTGTTTTCGGCGTGGTGCCTTGGCATTCTCAACAGTCACCGCCGCTTCTTCATGTCGTACACCGCGCCAGTGGTCTGGAATCTGGCGATGGTGATGACCCTGATCCTGTTTCACAAGAATCACAACGAGGTCGACCTCGCGGTTTATCTGGCCTACGGCTCGGTGGTGGGCAGTGCGCTTCAGTTTGCGATTCAGCTGCCGCAGGTGTTCCAGCTGGCGCGTGGTATACGGCCCCGACTTACAGCGGCTGCCGAATCAGTACGTAACGTTTTCCGCAATTTTTTACCCGCGTTCGTTGGCCGTGGCGTGGTACAACTCAGCGCGTACGTGGATGCCTGGCTCGCCAGCTACCTCGGCAACGGCGCGG
Organism: Gemmatimonadaceae bacterium; assembly: GCA_045803545.1. Classification (GTDB taxonomy): domain Bacteria; phylum Gemmatimonadota; class Gemmatimonadetes; order Gemmatimonadales; family Gemmatimonadaceae; genus UBA4720. Next base: position 29,649 of record JBJMOW010000005.1, read on the forward strand.
TCTCCTCATTCACATATGCGCAGGCGATTTACGTTCTCCCAATAAGTCTGTTCGGAATGGCAATCTCGGCGGCCGAACTGCCTGCGATGTCGCGCGCGGTGGGCAGTACTGCCGAGATCGGTGCTTATCTGCGTGGAAGATTACGCGATGGGCTCGAGCGCATCGCGTATTTCATCATTCCGAGCGTCGTCGCACTTCTGGCGCTTGGCGACCTGATCGTGCATCTGCTGTTCGAGAGCGGCCGCTTCCAGCGGGGCAACACTATCTGGGTTTGGGAGATTTTGATTGGATCGTGCGTCGGCCTGCTGGCCTCGACGATGGGCCGCCTGTATTCGTCGACCTTCTACGCGATGCGAGACACCCGCACTCCACTCAAGTTCGCTGTCGTGAGAGTAGTGCTGACGACAGCACTCGGCTACTTGTTCGCTCTTGTTCTGCCGCCAATGCTGGGTATCGATCCAAAGCTTGGCGCCGCCGGACTAACCGCTTCAGCCGGAATCGCAGGCTGGGTCGAGTTTTACCTGCTGCGCCGCACGCTCGACGAACGCATCGGCAAGACGCGGTTTATTCCATCAAGGATGCTTCGCCTGTGGGTCGCCGCACTCGCGGGAGCGGCCCTGCCGTGGGCCTACAAGATCGCTGTCGATCGCGGGTCGCCGTTGCTCAGCGCGCACGAGAACGCAGTACACTCGAAACTGGCTGCGCTGGTGCTGCTGGCCGTCTACGGTTTGACCTACATCGCGCTGACCGCCGCGTTTCGAATTCCGGAAGCGGCAAACGTACTCGGGCGTGCGCGAAGGGTGCTGAGATTGCGCCGCGGCCGAGCATGAACCGGCCTCGGGACGCGTGGTATAATTACACATGCTCCCCGTTCCTGACCCAGTAGCAGCGAAACTTCCACACCTTCCGGACGGACCTGGCGTCTATCTCTGGAAGGGCAGGGACGGGACTACGCTGTATGTTGGTAAGGCGAAGCGGCTGCGGTCGCGGGTTCGGAGCTATTTCTCAGGCGATCAGCTGGAAAGCGTCAAGACCCGACACCTGGTAAACCAGATCGCGGACCTCGAGACAATCGTGGTGCCAAGCGAGGCACACGCGCTGATTCTCGAGGCCAATCTCATCAAGGAGTACCAGCCCCGATTCAACATCGCGCTGCGCGATGACAAATCGTATCCGTACATCAAAGTGACGATCCAGGAGCCGTTCCCGCGCGTTTACGTCACGCGCCGCCTCGAAGACGATGGGGCGAAATACTTCGGCCCCTATACCGACGTCGGCTCGATGCGACGCGCTTTGAACGTGGTCAAGAAGATCTTCACCGTGCGGAGCTGCAACTACGACATGCCGGCGCAGATGCCCGAGCGTCCGTGCCTCGATTATTACATCAAGCGGTGCAAGGCGCCGTGCATACTGGCGCAAACGCAGCACGATTATCGATCGATGATCGACGAGGTCGTGCTCTTTCTCTCCGGCCGGCCTGACGAAGTGCTGAAGCGAGTGCAGGAGCGAATGGAGCTCGCGTCCGAACAGCTCGACTTCGAGCGGGCAGCCGAACTGCGCGATGTGATGCAGCACCTCGAGCGGATGGAAGAGCCAACGATCGTCATGGAGGTGGAAGGCGCCGACCGAGATGTCATTGGCTACGCTCGCGATGGAGACGACGCTTGCGTGACCGTTCTCCGCATCAGAAGCGGCAAGCTCCTGTCTCGCGACCAGCGCTTCCTCACCAACATCGATGGTGAAGACGATGGCGAGGTGATGTCGATGTTCATGGCAGGCAGCTATGTCGGCATGCAGGAGAGAGCACGTCAGGTCCTCCTGCCGTTCGATTTCTCCGATCGGGAGCTCATCGAGCAATCTTTGCCCGACAGCAGAATCCAGATTCCGCAGCGCGGCTCTCGCCGCGAGCTGATCGATCTCGCAGAACAGAATGCGAGACATCTTCACGAAGAGCTGAAGCTGGCTTCGTCGGAAGCGGAGGAGCGCGCCGGGGATCCTGTCTATGAGCTGGGTCGTGAGCTCGGCCTTCAAAGGCTGCCGCGGTCCCTTGTTTGTTTCGACATCTCGACCGCTCAAGGGACCGACACCGTCGGATCGTGCGTCTGGTTCGAGAACGGCCGGCCCAAGCGGGCCGAATACCGGAAGTTCAGGGTGAAGACCGTGGAGGGGACCGACGATTTCGCATCGATGCACGAGGTGGTGCGGCGGTACTTCGAGCGACGGAAGAACGACGGGAGGCCGATGCCAGACCTGGTGGTGATCGACGGTGGCAAAGGCCAGCTCTCGGCGGCCCACGCGTCGCTGGAGGAGCTGTCGTTGGCAGACAGACCGTTGATCAGCCTCGCCAAGCGGGAGGAAGAGATCTTCATCTGGGGCCGTGAGGAACCGCTCCGGCTCTCGAGGCGCTCGCCGGGTCTGAGGCTCCTGCAGCAGGCGCGCGATGAAGCGCACCGGTTTGCGGTGACCTATAACAGGAAGCGCAGATCAATGCGCACTGTTACGTCAGAGCTCCTCAAAATCAGGGGGATCGGTCCGGTGAAACGGCGGGTCCTGCTCAAGGAGTTCGGTAGCGTTCAGGGTGTGCGAGAGGCTGGGGAAGACGCGATCGCCAAGCTTCCGGGGTTCAATCTGGATCGAGCGCGCAAACTGCTCGAATCGCTGTCGTCGACATCGCCGATCCCGGGATAGGCGACCCCGGGCACCGTGTTAGGTTGCGTGAGCTAACGCACGGTGAATGATTGATTTCCGCCGCTGTAGCTCTAAATTACTTGAGCTATGGTCAAGGTTTCCCGGGTAGAAGAAAACAGTGTCGGCGCCGAGCTCGGAATCCTTCCCGGAACGGAGCTTCTCTCCGTCAACGACAGGCCGGTTAACGACTTCCTCGACTGGGAGTTTTTGACGGCTGACGAAGAGCTCGTCATCGAAGCGCGGCAGCCAGATGGAGAAGAAATCGTATACGAGCTTGAAAGGCTCGACGGGGAGCCGCTTGGCATCTCGCTCGTTCCTCCAACGGTACGCCGCTGCGCCAACCGCTGCGAATTCTGCTTCATCGAAGGACTCCCGGAAGGCTTACGAAAGCCGCTCTACATCCGCGACGACGATTATCGCCTGTCGTTCGCTTACGGCAACTTTGCGACGCTGTCGAACGTGAAGGAGCGTGACATCCAGCGGATTCTGGAGTACCGCCTCTCGCCCCTGTACGTGTCGGTTCACGCTACCAATCATGAAGCGCGGAAGATTCTGCTCAACAACCCAAGGGTACCTGACATTAAGGCCCAGCTTGGACGCCTGGCCGCTGGTGGAATCAGCTTCCATTGCCAAATGGTTGTGGTTCCCGGCTTAAACGATGGCGACGTACTCCAGGAATCACTTCGCGACCTTTGGGAGATGGGCGACGCCGTTCTTTCCGCGGCGGTGGTTCCTGTTGGCCTGACCCAGTTCTCGCACCTTTACACGGGCAAGCGGATGGATCGGGAAACGGCGTCGACGATCCTCGACCAGGTTGAGAAGTTCGGCGCTCTCGCACTCCGCGAGCGTGGTGAAACTTGGGTATTCGGATCGGACGAGTTGTACATGCTGGCCGGTCGCGAGCTCCCTGACGCATCCCACTATGGCGAGTTCGCTCAGATCGAGAATGGCGTCGGCGCCGTGACATCGCTCCGCATGCGTGTGGCGCAAGGTCTCGGTCGCGTGAAGCGCCGCGAAGGCGACAGAATCGGCGTCGTCACCGGCTCGGCAATGGCACCGTTGATGGAGCCGTTGCTCGAGAAGCTCACTGCAAAGAGCGGCGCCAGCTTCGAGTTGATCGTTGCCGAGAATTCGCTCTTTGGTCCGACGATCACCACGGCGGGGCTGCTGGTCGGACGCGATATCATCACAGCGCTTCACAATCGCACTGATCTGGACTACGCGCTGATACCGGCAGAGACCATCAACGAGGACAGCGTCTTCCTCGATGATTTCACGCTGGAAGCGGTGAGGGGCGCACTGCCGATTCCGATCTTTCCATCTTACGACTTCATCGACGTGCTGAAGTCGGAGCCGACGGCGGTGGCAGTTTGAATCTTCCAGTCATCGCTCTCATCGGCCGGCCAAACGTCGGGAAGTCGGCGTTGTTCAACCGCATAGTCGGTGAGAATAGCGCGATCGTCAGCGACGAAGCGGGCACCACTCGTGACCGGCATTTTGCTCGCGCGGACTGGAACGGCCGGCAATTCTGGCTCGTCGATACCGGCGGACTTACCGACGATCCACGCATCCCGATGGATGTCGAAATCAAGCGACAAGTTCTGCAGGCGATCGACGAGTCGGATTTGTTGATGCTGGTGGTCGATGCGCGATCAGGACTCCATCCGAGCGACAGTCGCGTCGTAGATCTGCTGAGAGAAGCGGGGAAGCCCTGGGTTTTGATCGCTAACAAGGTCGACAATCCGGACACCACCGACTACTACGAGTTCTATAGCCTTGGTGCCGGGGACCCAGTTCCGGTTTCGGCGTTGAATGGAAAGCAGACTGGCGACATGCTTGATACCGTCGTCGAGCGTATCCCGACAGCAGCGGAAGAGGTGCCGGAAGCACTCCGTGTCGCGGTAGTGGGACGTCCCAACGTCGGCAAGTCATCGCTCATCAATCGTCTGCTCGGCGAAGATCGGCTGGTCGTCGCGGATGAGGCTGGAACAACGCGTGATGCGATCGACACGCCGATGACGTACCATGGTCGGGAGATAATCTTCGTCGACACCGCCGGACTCCGACGGCAATCGAAAGTAGAGGAGGGAATCGAGTTTTATTCTGCGCTCAGAACCCGCCGCGCAATCGAGCGCTCCGATATCTGCATCCTGGTGCTCGACGCGATCGAAGGTCTCCACAATCAGGATCTCAAGATCGCGACGCTGGCATGGGACAGCGGTCGCGGACTGATCGTCGTGGTCAACAAATGGGATCTCAAGGAGAAGGGAAACAACACCGCCGCGCAGTTCGAGAAGGAAGCACACGAAAAGGCGCCGTATCTCAAGTTCGTTCCTTTCGTCTTCACCTCCGCGGTGAGCGGACAACGCGTCACCAAGATCCTCGACTTGCTGGTGGAGGTCGACGCCGAGCGGCACAAGCGAATCAGCACGTCGCAGGTAAATTCTACGCTCGAGGAAATCGTAGGCCGTCGGCAACCGCCTCAAGCTGCGGGGCGGGAGGTCAAGCTCAATTACGCGACCCAGGTCGAGACAGCGCCGCCGGTGATTGCGGTTTTCGGCAATAATCCCGATCTCGTGCAGGAGCACTATGTTCGCTACCTCCACAACGGTTTCCGCGAGGCCTGGGGATTCCACGGCAACCCTCTCCGCATCATCATGCGTCGTAAATCAGCGTAGATGGCGCCGATAATCGGCGTTCTCATCGCGTACCTCGCAGGCTCAATCCCATCGGCCTACATCGCCGGGCGGGTACGCGGCGTCGATCTGAGAAAACACGGATCCGGAAACCTTGGCGCCACCAACGTCGTGCGAGTGCTGGGCGCGAAGATCGGAGCTGTCGTTTTTCTCGCTGATTTTTTCAAGGGCTTCCTGCCCGTGTTTTACCTTCCGATCGTCGCGGACACATTGCAGCCGCAGTTGTGGGCTCTCATCTATGGCGCGGCGGCGATTCTCGGTCATGTGAAGCCAATCTTTCTGCTCGGGCGCGGTGGTGGCAAAGGCGTCGCGACTGCGAGTGGAGTGTTCACGGCACTGGCGCCGGTACCAATGCTGATCTCGATGGCGACCTGGATCGTCGTCTTCTGGATTTCGCGCTATGTGAGTCTGGCCTCGCTGATTGGAGCGGCCATTCTGCCAGTTGCCATCTACGTGCTTTACCGGGACGCGCACGCGCCAGTTTTCATCGCCAGCGTCATCATCGCGGCGTTCGTGTTCTGGACTCATCGCGCCAACATCGGTCGCCTTCGTCGCGGTGAAGAGCACCGCTTCGTGAAGAAGGAGACAGCGTCCTGATGCGATGCGCGGTGGTAGGTGCCGGTGCTTGGGGTACCGCTCTCGCCGATCTGCTGGTGCGCAACGGACACGAAGTAAAACTGTGGGCGTTCGAGCCGGACGTCGTCGACTCGGTCAACAACAAGCACGAGAACACCCGATTCCTGTCGGGGCACAAGCTGGCCGAAGGACTCCAGGCAGACAGCGACGTCGAGGAAGTCGTCGATGATGCCGAGCTGGTGACGTTCGCGACGCCGTCGCACGTCTTGCGATTGATCGCTCGAAAGGCGGTGAAGGTTCTACCGGACAATGCACCGCTCGTCGTGGCGACCAAAGGGATCGAGAAATCGACGTTATGCCTGATGACCGAAGTAGTGGAGCAGGAAGCATCGGCCGCGACAGTCGTCGCTTTGTCGGGCCCGAGCTTCGCCACCGAGGTTGTCAGTCGTCAGCCAACCGCTGTCGTTGTCGCGTCCGAAGACGAGAGTGCTGCCGAGCTTACTCAGCGGGTATTCAGCTCGCCCTACTTTCGCGCGTATACACACACTGATGTAATTGGGGTCGAGCTGGGTGGTGCGCTCAAGAATGTCATGGCAGTAGCCACCGGCATTGCCGACGGGCTCGGCCTTGGGTTCAACGCCCGCGCCGCGCTCGTGACGCGCGGACTCGCTGAGATGACCCGGCTCGGTGTGGCACTCGGCGCCGAGCAGAGCACCTTCGCCGGACTGGCAGGATTGGGTGATCTCGTTCTTACCTGTACGGGCACCCTGAGTCGTAACCGCACAGTCGGCCTGGAGCTGGGAAAAGGGAAGCAGCTCGACGAAGTGTTGCGGAGCAGGGAAACAGTCGCGGAAGGCGTCACCGCCGCGCAGAGTGCGCGGGAGCTCGCAATACGCGAAGGAGTTGAAATGCCAATTGTCGATGCAGTCAATCGTGTGCTATTCGAAGGACAACCAGCGCGTCGCGCCATCGGTGAGCTGATGTCACGTGAGCTGCGCGCGGAGGTAGATCGATGAAAGCAAAGGAGGCGGTGCAGGAGTTCTTCTCGATTGGTGATGTGTGCACGCTGACCGATTTGAAGCCGCACGTGCTGCGATATTGGGAAAGTCAGTTCAAGTTTCTCCATCCGGCGAAGAATCGGTCCGGCAATCGCGTCTATCAGCGCCGCGAGATCGAACTGATCATGCTCGTCAAACAGCTCCTTTACACCGAGAAGTACACCATCGACGGGGCACGCCAGAAGATCGACGAGTACCGCAAGAGCGGCGAGCTGCGCTCGGTGGCACGCGCGGCACTGGATTCGCAAGCGGTCGAAACTATGGAAACCGAGCTTCGCGCAATCCTCGCGCTTTTGAACGGCGAGCCAGACCCGACTCAAGGGAGTGCAGAAACTTGATCGAACCGCTGGTGGTGATTGTTCCGGCATATAACGCCGAGCCGACTCTCGCGAACGTCGTCAAAGGCGTCCGCCGCAATCTGCCCAAGGCGCTGATCATTGGCGTCGACGATGGATCGACCGATGGGTCGCGCAAGTTGTTGCGCACCGTAGCCGACGAGACCATTGAGTTCGACGTCAATCAAGGGAAGGGAGCGGCGCTCCGCGCTGCGTTTGCCAAGGCGCTCGAGAAAGGCGCTGCGGCGGTGCTGACAATCGATTCCGATGGGCAACACGATCCCGCATTTGCGCCGGACATCGTCCGCGCTCTCGACAGGGCCGACATTGTCATTGGGACGCGGGATCTGAGTGGTGCGCACGTGCCCAAGCACCGCCGGATCGCCAACATGATTTCGTCGGCGGCGACGCGCGCGGTCTCGGGTGGCAAAGTGCGTGACAGCCAGTCGGGCTATCGCGCGATGAAGGCGGATGTTCTTCGTAAGGTGGATGCCAAGGGCGACCGCTACGAGTTCGAGACCGATTTCATCATCCGCGCTGCTCGCTCTGGTTTCACGACGGTGAATGTGCCGATCTCCACCATCTACGGATCGCCGAGCTACTTCCGCGAATTTCGCGACGCATGGCTGGTGATCAAAGTCCTGTGGCGGCACAAGGCGGGGATTTTCAAGCGTTGAGACTGCTTTGTACAAACGACGATGGGATTCTTGCGCACGGGCTCGCGTGTCTGATCGAAGCCGCCGAGCCCCTCGGTGAGATCACCGTCGTCGCGCCTGACAGAGAGCAAAGCGCCACCAGCCATTCGCTGACCCTGCATCACCCGATTCGCCCCATCGAGCGGGGCGAGCGGCGCTATCAAGTCGATGGTACTCCGACTGACTGCGTGATGCTGGCGGTCGAAGCGTTGATGCCGCAGCGTCCCGATTTCGTGATGAGTGGGATCAACCACGGACAGAACATGGGCGAGGATGTTCTGTACTCGGGAACAGTCGCCGCGGCAATGGAAGGACTCTCGCTCGGCATCCCATCCATCGCGATTTCCTTTGCCGGCGGCGACCTGCGAGCCGACGTCAGCATGTTGCGCGATCAGATCGATCCGTTGCGGAGTCTACTGAAGCACGTCATTTCACTGCCATCGTTTCCCGAGAACACTCTGCTCAACATCAACATGCCGCCTTTGCGCGGCGACGACATCAGAGGGGTACGACTCACTCGCCTCGGCAGACGAGTCTATTCCGATTCGCTGAAACCGATGCAGGACCCGTGGGGAAGGCAGATCTATTGGATTGGTGGCGGATCAATTGCGTGGTCTGGAGAGGAGACGTCGGATTTCCGCGCCATTCAGGAAGGCTACATCTCGGTGACCCCGCTTCACCTCGATCTTACGCACCACGCGATGCTGGCGTCAGCTGAGAAATGGTGGCAACAGCCGTAGAACCCGATTATCGCGGACCGCGTCGCCGTCTGGTCGAGCAGCTGCACGATCAGGGCATACTCGACCTCGCCGTACTTCACGCGATTGATGAAGTGCCGCGGCATCTGTTCGTGCCGACCGGCGTGCGTCATCGTGCTTATGAAGATTCGGCCTTGCCGATTGGAAATGGACAGACGATTTCACAGCCTTCGATCCACGCACGGTATCTCGAACTGCTCAAGCTGAGTGGGAAAGAGAAGGTGCTCGAGATCGGTACGGGCTCGGGCTATCAGACCGCGCTGCTCGCAAAGCTCGCCTCGCAGGTTTTTTCGATCGAGCGGATCGCGCCGCTTCTCGACAAGGCGCGTGAGACATTGCGAGAAATAGGAGCGCGCAACGTCTCGCTCCTACTTGGCGATGGGACGCTCGGCTGGAGACAGTACGCTCCTTATGATGCGATTCTCGTCGGCGCCGCAGCGCCTGAAGTGCCGAGCACCTATCATGAGCAGCTCAGTGAAGGCGGTCGCCTTCTGATTCCGCTCGGCGATCGCGAGGAGCAAATTCTTTACATGTTCACACGACGGGGTAGCGAGCTCGACGCGACCGAGGTTGCACCAGTGAGGTTCGTGCCGCTGCTTGGGAAGTACAGTTGGGAGGATAAGTAATGGCACAGACGCCGCAGCGGCCGTACGTCCCGCACCGCACACCGACTCGCGGCCAACCTGCGATCTCGGTCGCGGATTTTGCGCTGGCGAAGCCGTTTATACCCGGCGCAGAGCAACTACAGAGCTCCATTTTGGACATGCACGCCGCGCCAGAAACTACACTCGCTGAAGCTCCAATCGCATCGATCGCGACTTTCTTGGCGGCGCCGCAGCTGACCGCGATAATTCCGCCCCGGGAGGGTGTGCTGGCCGACGATGAAGCCGAAGAGCTGCAGGAATTGCCACCGCTCGAGCATTTCCTCGATCCACTGCCTCCGATCTCCGAGTTCTCGATAGCTGCCGATACCTACGCCGCCGAGGACTTTCCGGATGAGATGGCAGACGTCCAACCTCACGATCGCGCCGACTCTGATTGGGTCGCGACGGATTGGCAGCGTTACGATTGGCAATCCGTCGCTGCTCTCGGCGACGCCGAACGATCGCAAGCAGAAGCAGCCAGCGATTGGGCGATGACGGATTGGGATGTACCATCGCCGCGAAAAACGGATCGAACCAAAACCCCGGCCGATGCCATCGCCGTGGCGTTGGATCAAATCGCCGAGCGCCTCAGGAATGGCGATCTCGGCTTGCCGGGCGGTGGTTCGGTCGCAGATCCTGCGACGATAGCCGCGACGTTGGCAGCGCTGCTCGGAGTGAGACGTTAGCGCAGATGGATACGATTCACCTCGAAATCCGCGGTCGGGTGCAGGGTGTAGGATTCCGCTGGTTTATCGTGGAGAGAGCCGAGCAGCTGAAGCTTGCCGGATGGGTGCGGAATCGCCGTGACGGTCGTGTGGAGCTCGCGGCGGCTGGACCGACGGAAGCGCTGAAGGAGTTCGAGACCGCGGCGAGGCAGGGGCCACGCGGGGCGAACGTCGAGGAAGTGCGCGACCTCGGGGCGGTGCCGTTGGAGTCTCTCAAACGCCCATTCGAGATCGTGCGCTAGGTACCCAGCTGAGGCCGGCTCTTGTAGATTCAGGGCCAATTGCGGGAGAAGCCACGATTCAACGGTGATATCGCCCCCGTAGCTCAGGTGGATAGAGCAGCGGTTTCCTAAACCGTTGGCCGGGTGTTCGAGTCACCCCGGGGGCACTCCCAGATCAACAAAGGATCAATCGAGAAATGACGACACCGAATGTTCAGGCGCGTAAGAAGTACGGCGCGGACGAGGAGTCCATCGCCGAATGGTTGAAAGACCATAGTCGCGAGCTCACATGGACCTTGATCGGACTCGCCATAGTTGTCGGCGGCTTCTGGTTTTACGAGAGATCACAGTCCATAAAGTCTCAGCGTGCGGAGACGGCCTACTTTCAGGCGAGACAGGCCGTGGAAGCGGGGAACTTGCCGTTGGGCGTCTCCGACCTTCAGAAGGTCGTCACTCGCTACGGAGGCACAGCGGCAGGCAGCCAGGCGGCCCTCACATTGGCTCAGGCGCTATACGATCAGGGCAAGTTCAAAGAAGGCGTCGCCGCTCTGAAGAAGGCTGAGGGCGACGTGCCGTCGGAGTTCCGAGCATCGGTCCACGTACTTGAAGCCGCGGGATACGAAAGCCTGAAGGATTTCGCCAACGCAGCTGAGCAGTACAGACAGGCTTCCAGCGTGACTCCGTTTGCGGCGGACAAAGCCGAATACCTGGCGAGTGCGGCCCGTGATTATCAATCCGCCGGCAATCTGAAGGCAGCCATCGGGATCTGGCAGGATTTGGTCAAGAACGAGAACCCCGCGGTGGCCGGTGAGGCGCGGGTCCGACTCGGCGAGCTACAAGCCAAGCCGATGCAGGTCTAAGATCGAACCCAAGTTCCGCTTCCAAATCTGGTCTTAGCAAAGAAGGCCACGGGCAAATGCCGCGTGGCCTTTCTACTAACCTGGAGATTGTAAACGGGGCTATGCGTATAAGATAGATTATGTAAACTACTACAGGGGATAAAATGTGGAGAAAGCCAAATTCTCCACGAAGGCTCAGTTAAGGGTACTCCCCACTGCCGGTTGAACGATGGACTTCAGAAAGTGCTTGAGCTGAGCCGTTAGCGACAGTTGGATGACCAAGTCGCGACAGACTGTCAGTCGATATCGCGCAACCACCCTTCAAAAACGATTCGACCCTCGCCGCGGAGTGACGGAAACCAGGCCTCCTTTTCGCGCCGCAGCGTGACAGTCAGCGGCAATGAAGATCGCGTCCAAAGGGTCGTCTCCTTCCCCGACTCGCCCCAGTCAGAAAGCATGATCGCGGTCGCAACCGCGCCGGTTCCACAGGCTAGGGTCTCGCCCTCGACGCCGCGTTCGAAAGTCCGGTAGCTGAAGCCGCCGCCGCGACCTTTGGCGACAAAATTCACGTTCGCTCCATCGCGGAGTGCGGGATGATGCCGGAGCTCAGCGCCGCGCCCATTGATGTCGATGGTTTCGAGATCCGGCACTTCCACGACCACGTGAGGGACTCCGGCGACTGCATAGCCGAGGCGGGCCTCACCGGTTTTCCGACCGAGGTCCCCGGCGTCCGGCCGCACCTCGGTTACTGGCTCGAGGTCGACTTCCGGCAGGCCATCGCGGAGCCGAGCTCTTAGAGAGCCTGCTGCGGTATGAAGGAGAAAACCGGTGGCGGGAGCCATTCCGAGCTCGACCGCGAGACGGGTGCTGCACAGGCTGGCGTTCCCACACAGCGCGGCCTCGGAGCCGTCCGCGTTATAGTAGCGCATCCGTACCTCGCCAGAATCGACCGCTTCGACGAAGACGACTCCGTCGGCCCCGACACCTGTCCCGCGGGCCGACAAAGTCTGGATCGTCGCGGCGTTCTCGACGTCGCGAGCCTGCCCATTCGTCGAGTCGAACACGACGAAGTCATTGCCCGACCCAGTCATTTTGTAAAACGCCCGACCGTCGCCGCGCGCCATCAGATCCTCCCGGTAAGGCCCCACCAGCGCAGGCGCCAGACCATCCAGATCGCCTCCCTCACTACCTTCTTCGACATTTTGCTCACGCCTTCAGTGCGATCGACGAAGATGATCGGAATCTCGACCAGGCGAAAGCCGCGCTTCCATGCCCTAAAGGACATTTCGATTTGGAACGCGTAACCGTTGGAGCGAACTGCGCTTAGGTCAATCGATTCAAGTACGTTCCTTCGAAAGCACTTGAAGCCTGCAGTAGTGTCGAAGAGCGGGAGTCCGGTGACTCCACGGGCGTAAAGATTCGCGCAATAGCTGAGAAAAAGCCGGCTCATTGGCCAGTTCACGACGCTGACACGCCCATTTTGGTAGCGCGACCCGTGCACGACGTCGCCGTCCTTGATCGCCTCGAGCAGGTCGGGGAGCTTATCAGGACTGTGTGAAAAGTCGGCGTCCATCTCGAAGATGAGGTCGTACTTTCTGGCCAGTGCCCAGCGGAAGCCGGCGATGTAGGCGGTGCCGAGGCCAAGCTTCGACTCGCGGTGGATAACATGGACGCGGCCGTTGTTGGCGGCGATGGCGTCTACGACGGCACCCGTTCCGTCAGGCGAGCCGTCGTCCACGATCAGGATCTCGAAGCACGGGTCCTGTGCGAGGATCGCCGGAATGATCCGGGCGACGTTGAACCGTTCGTTGTAGGTCGGAACGATTACGAGGGCGCGATCAGCCAAGGCGTCTCCGATCGCGCCAGGTCCCCCCTGCCAGAATGAAAATGCCGAGTAGAATTGCGACCCACGTGACCACCTTGCCTCGCTCGTACGCCGGGCTCGTGAAACGAAGCGATACAGATCGAGCGCCTTGCGGCAGCTTGACGCCAATCATCGAATAATCCACGCGTCCGATGTTGGCGGCCTTGCCGTCAATCGTTCCAAGCCAGCCGGGATAGTAGTTCTCGGACACGACCAGTGAAGATCCGGCCGGCGCAGGCGCGCTGAGGTCGATGTCAACCTTGCCAGGCGCATAAGATCGAACCCTCGCACTGACTGACGACGCCGCTGGTAGTGCCTGGACGTTTTGCGCGGCAGCGACGCGTGCAGAAGTGTCGAACAACGCGGCGCGCGCAACGTCAAAGCGCGGATTTAACACAGTCCCCAGAACCTGGTCGTCGGGCGCTTTCACCGCGATTGGGGCCAGCCACGCGTAAGGGTGCGGGTTGTTGAATCGAAACAGGAATGTCGTATCCCCGGAAGCGTTGACGACCGGCCCCAGCACCCGCGTAAGATTGCCGATAAAAGGAATCTCTGGAATGTTAGTCAGCAGGTACTGGGTGTTTGTAACCGCCAGTACGTTGGGAGACAACGCCTGCTGCGGATCCGGATAGCCCGTAAGGGTGTTATAGCGGCCGAGCTGGTTGCCGTGATAGCCCCACACCGTGCGTATCTTTTGCGACATCAATCCATCGCCGCTGAGAAAGACGTCGCGGCCAGGTACGTCGCGCACTTGTAGGGCTAGTACCCGAGACGGCTGCGAATCCGACTGAAGCGCCGTCGTAATGGCGTCCCCCGCGTAGATCACTTTTGCCGGAGGCGAGAACATCCAATAGAGGCGCTCGATACTCCACAAGTCGATGGCGGTCACGATGACCAGAGCCCATGCCGCACTCCGCACCGTAAGCTTCCCTCGCGTGTAGCCCAACCAGAGAGCATCGATCACGGCGACGAACAGCAGCGAGCGCCAAGCCCCGATGAACAGGTCGCGCCCATTGTCCTGCACGCGGTCTACCAGCTGGGGATGCGCAAACGATACAGCCACTGTCGAGAGCGCGCCGACCGAAGCGAGCACGGCAATCGAACCGCCGAAGATCAACCAGCCGAGCAAATATCTTTGCGATACGCGCTTCTCGAGGAACCGTTCGACGCCAGCCGCAACAAGGACGGAAATCGCGAGCGTGCCGACAAACCAGATTGTCGCCGGCGCCCTAAAAAACTTGGTGCCGGGGACAATCGCATAGGGGATGTGGTAGAACGGAGTCGCACTACCCAATGACCAGAGCAAGGCGATCACCAGAGCGCCCAACCAGAAATAGATATGCTTTTTTCGTGGATCCGTTCGGAGACCGATGAATGCCGCGCTGGCCAGCATCAGCACGACTACGCCGATGTAGTCACTGTGCAGGTGAATGCCGTTGATGCCGAAGTACTTGTTGAGCATTCCTGAGAACTGAGGCAGATAGGCGTTTAACAGCTCGCCTGGCGGCCACGCATAACTGGTGGCGGCGTCGTAATCGCCCAGACCACCCGCACGCGGCGACCATTTGACGTACTCACGCACGGGCAAGTACTGCACTGCTCCGATCGCCAGGCCAACAATCACGGCGACCAGAGCCAATCCGAGACGCCTGATCGCGACGCTTCCCGGAAGCTTGATTCCGTCGAGCGTCGCAAAGGCCAGAAACAATGCGTAGGCGCCGGACGAGAGCAGCATGTACTGCAGGAGCTGCGGATGCGGACTGAGAATGCTGAGTCCGACAATCAGCGCAAAGGCACCCCAGCTCCAGTTCTTTCCGTCTCGAATCCCGCGCTGCAGGAACAGAAGTCCGAGTGGATAGAGCGCGCTGACGAACAGTTTGCCGTCGTGTCCCGGCGAGACAGCGGATGCTATCTGCCCGCTCATCATGTAAGCGAGGCCCCCGATCAACGCGCTGTAAAACCCGTAACCGAGGGCACGCAGGAAAACGTAGGTGAAAAGTCCAGCGAGGAAAATGTGGATGATGAACCCCCACGTCATCGCGACGTCGGTTGGCATGAGCATCCGCAGCAGGAACGTCGGATAGAAAATGTCACCGTGCATCGCAGCGATGTACGGCATTCCGCCGAACAGGTAAGGTTCCCACAGCGGAAAATGACCGGTCGCACGCAAGGTGCTGGCGGCGAACTCGCGGAAGGCATAGCCCGCGACGTACTGGTCGCTGTGTGGGTTGACGAGGAACTGCCCGCCAAGTGCGGGATAGCCGAGGATCAACACTGCCAGCAGATAAACCAGGGCGGCCCACGCCAACGCGAAACGCGGCGCTGGGGGCGCCGCGGTCTGTTCGATCGTGTTTGTTTGCTGCCGACCCTGAGACTTCTCTCGAGGTTGAGCCATGCCTGTCAGTTCGGAAGTGATCTGCGTGTCGTGCCCGCGGCAATATACAACGCACTGGGCACTAACTCGACGACCGTCAGCCACAATCTGGCCGCCAGCGCGACGAACGCCGCATCCGCTTCGGTGGCGAGACCCAATTGCGTCATGAATGCGGCCAACGTGAACTCCCGGACCCCCAGGCCGGCTGGCGCGATCGGCGAGATAAAGCCCAGAATGTATGCTGCGATGTAGACAGCGATGTACGACGCAGTCTCACCGTTGGCGCTTCCCAATACCGCCCGAACAAAAAACTGGAAGGCGACGCCGTAGAACAGCCACGAAACGCTGCTGGTGACGCTGGCAATCCAGATGCTCGTCGGCGGAATCGTTGGCGGACTCACTTCCCTGCCGATGAGTCCAGCGATCCACTTCACCAGCGGTGGCAGAAAACGCGGCGCCGTCACCAAAAGGACGACCAGCAACACGACCGTTAGTCCAACGAGTAGCGGCTGGCCAAGAAGTTTCGCACCGGTGACCAGGACGATCGCGGTTCCTGTCGCCAGACTTACCGTTTGCATGATGACCGATGAACCGGCGGCCGCCATCCCCGACAAGCCGCGACGCCGCGCCATCACTCCCATCGCCGTCAGCGACCAAATGTTGCCCGGGACGTATTTGCCGAGATTCGATAAAAACCAGATCCGCGCCGCGTCGGTGAACGGTAGATGCGAATCCCAGGCAACCAGTACGCGGCGCCATCCTTCGATCAGCAGTACGTAGGATGCGAGAACGAGAACGGTGGCCGCTGAAATCCACGACCATTGAAAATGGAGGTGGCTAAGCCGTGTTCCGACCTTGTCCCATTGACCGATGAGCGAGCGCGCCGCGAAAAACAAAACGGCCGCCGCGAAAACCCACTGGGCAATCCTGAAAAGGTTACGACGCGTTACCGCCAAGCACTTGCCGGTAAATCTCGGCGTACCGTCGCGCTGCCGATTCAGGCGCAAACGTCGAGAGTGCGTAAAGGCGGCCTGCCTTGCCCAGCTGTGCCCCGCGACCGTCCCGCGACAAGAGATCATCGAGGGTCCTGGCGAGCGACGCGCGATCACCGGGAGGAACAAGTAGTCCCGTCTTCTCGTGCTGTATCACATCGCGGAGGCCGCCCGAGTCAAACGCGACAACCGGGGCCTCGCAAAGGAGCGCTTCGACGGCAGTGAGCCCCAGGCCTTCTTCGACAGAGGGCACGACGACCGCTGCCGCCTGCCTGTACAGCTCAGGAAGCGCTGTTTGCGCCACCTGTCCATGCCATCGGACGCGAGACGTAAGTCCCAGATCGAGCGCCATTCGCACCAGATCCTCGCGGTCCGGACCGTCGCCAACAATGTCGAGCGAAGCCGGTGTTTTCATTCCGGCAAGCGCGTGAAGCAGATGGTCGACGCCCTTCTGCTGATTCAGTCTGCCAACGAACAACAACCGTTGCCCATCACGCGAATCGCCAGGCTCAAACAGCTCCGTCGAAACCGGCATCGGCGCGACGACCGGTCGCACACCGGGAACGAGCGCCTGCGTTTCGTCCTTGAGCCAACGGGACACCGTCGTCACCGCCGCGGAGTGCTTGAGAACGTGCGAGAAAAGCGGCTTCGCCACACCCACCGAGCGCGCCAGTCGAACATCGGTGCCGTGCAGCGTGGTCACTAGTGGGACATGCGACAAACCGCGAACCCAGGTTCCTACGACGCCGCTTGGAAACCACCAGTGCGCGTGGAGGATATCCGGCTCGAAGCTTCGGCGCGCGCGCACGGCGTGTACGAAATCGGAGCCGAGGAATCCGACGAGCGCAAGCTTGGCGGTCCATGACGAAGCTACATCGTTTGCCATGTTGCCCGTGTAGGCGAGACTCTCGTAGCGGCGTGGTGCGTACCTGAATCGCTCGACGGGTACTCCCTCGAGTACTTCGGCTGTTGGTAATCCCGCTCCAGCCGGCGCAACCACACGAACGTTGATTCCCTCTTCACGCAGCGCCACGGCGAGCCGGAGGATGAATGAGCCCGCAGCGTCTCCCTCTTCCTGCGGGAAGGAGTGCGTCAGAAAAAGGACGTTCATTTTTTCAGCTGTCGGACGGTTCGCGTTCGCGCGACAGATCTTCAATGCGCGACCGCAACTGACTGAGCTCGGCGCGTTGAGCCGCGATCAGCTCGCCAAGCAAACCGGTAGCGAAAAACACGCTGCCGACGGTGACGCACGTCTCGACAAGATTGACCAGCGGCCGGAAGCCAACCCCGCCGATCACACGCCAAAGAATGGCGACGATACCCACTATCACACCGATGATGAACAGGACGGCGCCGAGGACACCGAATAGCAGCAGCGGCTTGCGGGCGAAGCGGAGCTCGAACCACACCGCGAGCATGTCCAGCACCCCGACCGGGATGCGACCAATGCCGAACTTCGATTGACCTGCGTTGCGGGGATAGAGAGGCACCGGAACCTCCGAGACCAGAAACCCACTGGCTGATGCCATCACGACCATGTAGCGATGCCAATCAGGACGATTGGGAAGCGCGTCCATCACTTCGCGTCGATATGCCTTCACGGAGTTGAGGTCGCGGACCCTCACGTGAAAGAGCGAGCGGCTAAGGCGGTTATAAATCCCGGAGACAAAAGCCTTCTCGTACTTCCCTTCCTTATAGCCGGCGACCATGTCGGATTCGCCGGCCAGAATCGGAGCGACGATTCGGGGAATGTCTTCGGGCTTGTACTGGAGGTCGGCGGGGTAGAACACGAGCACCGATCCGCGCGAGTGCAGATAACCGGTGCGTAAGGCGTCGGCGATTCCGCGTCGCTGCGCGTGCCGAGCAGCGCGCAAAAACGGGAATTTCGCCGTCAGCTGCTGCAGCACGTTCCACGTGTCGTCGACCGATCCATCGTCGATGACGACGACCTCGTATCGGTGCGCAGCATTCTGAAATGCGGCCGCTGCCTGCTCCATGAAAAGAGGCAGATTCACGGCTTCGTCCTTGGCTGGGACGAGAACACTTACGTCGGGGCGACCAGCCACCGGCTGAAGCGATTGGCCGCTTGTGAATCGCTGCGCCCCCGCCGCTTCAGCCCGTGACGGCGACGTCATACGCGCTTGCGCATCCTCGCCGACAAGACACCAAGCTGATCGCGATATTTGGCGACGGTACGCCGCGCGATCTGGACCCCGCTCTCGCGCAGAATGTTGACGATCGCCTGGTCGGTGAGCGGATGCCGTGGATCCTCTTCCTGCACCAGCTTCTGAAGCTGCGCTTTGATGCCGCGCGCCGAGACGTCCTCGCCGTCGGACGTGGCAAGACCGGAGGAAAAGAAAAACTTCAGCGGCAGCACGCCGCGCGGCGTCTGCACGAACTTCTCGTTGGTGACGCGACTAACCGTCGACTCGTGCATGTTGATCACTTCGGCGACTTCGCGCAGCGTCAACGGCTTGAGGTGTTGAATTCCCTTCTCGAAGAACTCGCGTTGCCGTTCGACGATGTAGTTCATCACCTTGAGCATGGTCTGGCGGCGTTGCTCGATCGCCTGGATCATCCAGTTCGCCGAGTTGAGCTTGTTGGAGATGAACTCCTTGTTCTCACCGTCGAATTTCTTCTTGTCCCGGGCGATCTCCTGATAAGCGCGGCTCAGCTTGAGGCGCGGGAGATTGGCGTCGTTCAGGAAGACGTGATACTTGTCGTCGATCTTTTCGACGATCAGATCCGGAATGATGTAGTTGTCGTCACGAGAGCCGAACTGCAATCCCGGTTTGGGATCCAACTTTGCGATTTCGTCGGCCGCTTTCTGGACGTCGGTAGCGCTGATGCCGAAGCGCTTGGAGATCTCGCTCCAGCGGTGGTTGATCAGCTCTTCAAAGCAATCGCGAACGAGCCGATAAGGAACTGACTGCTCGAGGCCCGATTCCTTGAGCTGAAGCAACAGGCACTCGCGAAGATCACGGGCGCCGACGCCCGGCGGATCAAGGCTCTGAATCGTCGTCAGCATCCGGTCGCCTTCCTCGCTGGTGTAGAGCGGAAGGTTGTCAATATCGCGACCCGCGCTTTCAGCGCTCTTGGTGACGACGTCGTTCAGAGTGACGATGATATCTTCAAGACTACAAGCGAGATAGCCGTCGTCGTTGACGTTACCTATGAACTCGTCGGCGAGCACGGTCTCGCGCGGAGTCAGCTCGAGCAGGCTCACCTGATCGCGCAGGTGATCGCTCAGGTCGCGCGACGCGACGGTGACCGGCTCGAAGTACTCCTTCTCTTCGTGTTCTTCGCGCCGACCGCCAGCGGTGTCGAAACCGTCGAGGAGAATCTCCTCCCAATCAATCTCTCCCGTCCGCTCGTCTTCAGCTTCGGTCTGGGTCTGTTCGACCTCCGTTTCCTGCTCTTCCTCTTCTTCCTCCTCGGCTTCGACCAGGTCGAGGAAAGGATTGTTCAACAGCTCCTGCTTGAGGTGCTGCTGAAGGTCGAGCAGCGGCATGTAGAGCAGATCCATCGCCTGGTAAAGGCGAGGATTGATCTTGAGCTCCTGCCGGAGCTGGGTGGATTGATTAAGTCCTGGCTTCACGCGACTGCGCCGTCGGGTTTCTCGCGCGAGAAGCGCTCGCGGAGCCGGGCCGTGAGGGTCGGGCCAAGGTAGATATCTGCCACTTTGTCGTCAAAAACGAGATCGCGAACGGTGCCGGAAACGGTGACCTGCCCATCGTACATAATGTACGCGCGGTCCACGATGTCGAGGGTCTGCTCCACGTTGTGATCGCTGATCAGGACACCAATTCCCCGATGCCGCAACCCGGCCACAATCGTTTGAATGTCGTGGACCGCAATCGGATCAACGCCCGCAAATGGCTCGTCAAGCATCATGAACTTGGGATCAGTCACGAGAGCTCTGGTGATCTCGAGTCTCCGCCGTTCCCCACCCGACAGCGCGTAAGCCTTGCTATGGCGAAGCCGCTTGATGCTGAGCTCATCGAGCAGCCGTTCCAGGCGCTCTGAGCGCTCGGCGGACGAGATCGGAAGTGTTTCCAGGATTGCAAGAATGTTGTCTTCGACCGATAGCTTTCTGAAAATCGAAGGTTCCTGTGAAAGATAACCGATACCTCTTCGCGCCCGCTCATACATCGCCAGCTTTGTGATGTCCTGACCGTCCAGCACAATTCTCCCGGTCAGCGGCTGGATGAGACCGACGATCATGTAGAAGGTCGTCGTTTTCCCAGCGCCATTGGGCCCGAGGAGCCCGACGATTTCACCCTGCTGCAGACTAAGCGCGACATCATTTACGACTTTTCGACCCCGGTAGATTTTGGTGAGCCCCGCCGCCTCCAGTTTGCTGCCACCAATGAGAGAAGGTCGCGGCGGAGTCGACAAGGAGAGTCGGGAATGCTCGCCCGTCTCCCGCATTGCCTCGGCGAACTCACTGCGATAAGGGGCAATGTCACGCCAGAGCTTAGGCGAAAACCGGACCGTTGCGACATCGCGCTCCAAATCCCCATCGACAGGGAGAATGATCCCCCGCTCGGCGAGCCGCGGCAGGATGGAATTGGTGATGAAGCCGCGAACCTCGTCGTGACCGAGCCGGCCCGCCTCGCGCTCAGCATCGGAGCCTTTAGCGCGCAGGGCACGCAGGTAATCGTCGCGATAATTCGCGGCGATGTCGCGGACCTTGGCAACGCCTTCATCATCGGAGGCGCGGACGATGGCGTGGATTGCCAACCCGTCGACCTGCTGGTTCTGGGATGGACCGCCGATCAGCGAACGGACGCTCTCCGGCAGTCGCTCGAAATCGCTCATCGCCGAATAGGTGGCTTGGGAGGCGTCGTCGGTTTTGCCTGTTGGCTCGTGGTGGCCGCGGGCTTTGCCACTGCCGCCGTCACTGGTTCGACCATCACGCCGCTCGCCTGGTCGATCACAGTAACGGTAGCAACTTTTCGTTCCTCGAACAGGATGTCGATGATTCTGCCGGTGACGTAGTTGATCGACGGCTTATTCGGCGGCCCGTTCGAGCTTTTCATCTGATAGAACGACTGGGCGTGTCCGTCAGCGACGATCTCTCGAATTTTGGGTTTCGCCGCGGTATCTGCGGGCGCGAGAGAATCGAAGTGCGCGATGATGGTATCACCGCGCATCCAGTCGCGCTGGGCGGAGACTATTCCGGAATCCGGAGTGCTTTCCGCATATGCGCCGCGAACCGCGCGCACTTCGCGTATGCGCTGTTGCGGCATCAATGCATCGATCGAGTCGGCGAGGATCTCACGATCCGGCGACACTGCGCGAGCGCGTGTGGCGCCCCATGCGACGGCTCGTTGTAGCTGATTGCCCTGGACACGGAGGTCAATGGAATCTGCAACGAGCTCGAGATCCTGACTGAGCGCGTGACCCTTTGGCGTGGCGACCACTCGCTCGACCTGCCGATTCCGCGAGTAAACATCGATGACCTCGCCGGTGAGCGTGAATTGGCGCTGCCCTTTCCCCTGCACCTGCGGCTCTCGCATCAGCCGCGCGAAATCGCGGCCGCTATCGAGAAAGGCCGAATCGCCATTGGCTTGCAAATCGGGCCGCGTGATTTGCACCCGACCAGATGCGTACACGAGACTATCCCCTTCCATTGTGATCTGGTTGGCGATGACGTGCGCAGTGTCAGGCGGCCGACCGCGGCCAGTCGTGTCTTTTTGGACGAGCGTTACCGTGGGGCGTCCGGGTGCAAAAAGACGTGTGAGGGGACGAGCCGGCGTGACCCGATAGTAGTCGGCGCTCGGGCCACGAAGTACGCTACCGTTTGCAGTCACCGCGACGACATTGCCTTCGGCGTGAAGGTGATTGTCGTTCTGGTAATAGGTCATTGTATTTGATGTGACTGACGCGCGCGGCTCGGTGTAGTGGACGTTGCCGACGAGAAATAGTCTCCCCTCGGACTGGTAGTATTCCGCGCTGTCTGCCGTGAGGTTGTTGCCCTGCCCGATGCAGTAGGCACGAACCCCTCTGCCGAGATACACGATCGTGTTGCCTGGGCTGACTTCGATCTGGCGCGCCTGGGTGTTGGTGCCGGCTGGAAACTCGAGGTCGCAATTTCGTGGTACCTCCTGGCCGTACACGGCGCCAGCGGAGACCAGGAAGACCGCGAAAAGTAAACCTGCCGGCGCACGCAGCATGTTACCGGCGTGGGGGCGTGGACGAAGCAGAATTGGTCGCGGCCGGTGGGCCGGCAGGAGGCGAAGCCGCAGGTGGTGGCGCCGTCGAAACTCCGCGCACAAGACCGCTCGCACCCTTCAAAATGAGAATGTTCTTCATGTTGGGATCGGAGCGAAAGCCGATCCCCGACACCTGCCGATTGGGCTCCGTCAACCGAAATGCACTATCACTCGAGATCTCATTCTTCTGCTGATTATAAATCAGCTCTTCGGTCGTGAGCCGACGGCCGTCCTCCGACACCACGACGACGTTCTTGCGAGCGATCATGTTGCTCGTGCGATTGTTGTAGGTGCCGTGCCGCGAGGTGAGGACAGCATCCTTCGCACCTGTCGTCGTAAAGAAAGTTACGACCGGGTTCTCGAATTCCATCCGCGTGTTGTCGTCAAAGAAATACGCGGTGTCCGAGTGCATTTGAGCGCGATTGATTCCGAGGTCTGCCAGCACAAACCGCGAATTGTACATCACCTGGTCTGCCGAATCCGCGAGCGGGGAATGGGTGGCCACCGGGGGCTGCTTCTTGGATGTGCACGCAACCATGAACGACGCGACAATAGCAAGGACGAGCACCCGTCGCATCAGACAACACCGGCCCGCATCAGATCGTGGAGATGGACCACTCCAACGATCTTATCGTCGCCATTGAGCACCGGCATCGCAATGATGCCATGCGTCTCCATCCGGTAGACGACGGCGCTTCCGAGCTCGTCGGCGTGCGCGATTTTCGGGTTGCGATTCATGACACGCGCCACGGAAATCGGGAAAACGTTCTCTTCGTGCTCCATCAATCTCGACAAGTCACCAGTTGTGATCACACCGCACACCATGCCCTTGTCGTCGGCGACGATCGCAATACCGCGACGCTCCGCCAGTTGCACTACGGCCTGGCGCATCGTCGCTGTCTCTGCGAGGATCGGCAATTTGTCCGTCACCATCACGTCCGCAACACGTGTCAACAGTCTCTTGCCAATCGAACCGCCCGGATGCAGCCGCGCGAAATCGTCGGCGTCGAAGCCCTTCTCTTCCAGCAGCGCGATCGCCAGTGCATCGCCGAGCGCCAGGGCAACAGTGGTGCTCGTTGTTGGCGCCAGATCGTGCGGACACGCTTCTTCCTTGACCCAGCCGTCGAGTGCAACGTCGCTGTGCCTCGCCAGCGCCGACTTCGCATTGCCGGTTAGCGCTATTGTGAATACCCCGAGCCGCTTCAAGTGATCGAGCAGGCCGAGCACTTCGGCAGATTCCCCACTCTTTGATATCAGAATGGCAACGTCGGATTCATCGACGATGCCGAGGTCGCCATGAACGCTGTCTGCCGGATGCAGAAAGGTTGAGGGCGTGCCGGTCGAGGTCAGAGTGGCGGCGATCTTCCGGCCAACAAGTCCCGATTTGCCGACGCCCGACACGATCACACGGCCATCCGAGCGCGCGATGCTCTCTACGGCTTTGGCGAACTGATCCCCAATGCGACGCTCAGCCTCTGCGAGCGCGTCGGTCTCCATCCTGAGGACACGTCGCCCGCGCTCGACGATGTCCTTGTGCGTCATCGATTGATCCGTGTCCAAACGTCGACGGCGCGATTCATCAGCCCGTCGAGCTCTGACAGCGGCAACATGTTTGGACCGTCGCTGGGGGCGCAGTCGGGATCGGGATGCGTTTCCAGGAACAGTCCCTGGGCTCCGGCCGCGATTGCTGACAAAGCGAGAATCGGTACGTACTCGCGTGCTCCACCGCTGGCACCCTCCGGTCCTTGTCCCGGCCTTTGCACGCTGTGGGTGGCGTCGAAAATCACGGGCGCCTTGCATGCCTCGCGCAAACGAGTGAAGGACCTCATGTCGACGACGAGGTCCCCGTATCCGAAGAACGTTCCGCGCTCGGTCACAGCGATGTCGCGCGACCGACCGTTGGTGTTCGAGCCGCCTCGGATTTTCTGCACCGCCCCGCGCATCCCTTCCGGCTGCAACCATTGTCCCTTCTTCACATTTACCGGCTTTCCGGTGGCACCCGCGGCTTCGAGCAGATCTGTTTGCCTGCACAGGAAGGCGGGAATCTGGAGCACATCCACAACCTCGGCCGCGGGCGCGCATTGATCCGGCGTGTGTACGTCGGTCAATACGGGGAGTCCGGTCGCCTTGCGCACGCGCGCCAGTGCTTCGAGTCCGGCATCGAGCCCGGGCCCGCGAGCAGCGCCGCGGTTAGAGCGGTTTGCCTTATCGAAGCTTGCCTTGTAAATGATTCCACCGGGGAGCGTCTCAGCGAGCTGCGCCAGCTTCTCGCCAACGCGGAGATTGAGCTCGTCGCTTTCGAGGACGCAGGGGCCCGCGATGAGAAAAAGTTTATCCGCCGGAAAGTACTCCCTCACCGCTACTCGGCTTCGCTGTGCGCGCGCTTGCGCGTAGACCGCGCTGGCGCCTTTGATTGCACCGCTGCGCCGATGAAGCTGGCGAAGAGCGGGTGTGGCCGAGTTGGACGCGACTGCAGCTCCGGATGGAATTGGCAGCCCACGAACCAGGGATGAGTCTGTACCTCTACCATCTCGACTAGCGACCCGTCGGGAGAAAGTCCGCACAAGTTGAGCCCGTGCTCGATGAAGGCATCGCGATATTTGTTGTTGACTTCATAGCGATGTCGATGTCGCTCACTCACCTGCGGCGCTCCGTAGATCTGAGCGGCGAGGGTTCCGGTCCCGAGTCGGCACGGGTAGGCGCCAAGCCTCATCGTGCCGCCCATGTCGGTCACGTGCTGCTGATCTTCCATCAATGAAATAACAGCGTTGTCGCATTCCGGCGCGAACTCGCTGGAGTGACTGTCAGACAGGCCGACAACATTCCGCGCAAACTCGATGATCGCCGTTTGCATTCCGAGGCAGATTCCAAAGAACGGCAGGCCGGATTCGCGCGCGTACCTGATTGCCTCCAACATGCCTTCGACGCCTCGTACCCCAAAGCCGCCGGGAACCAGGACTGCGTGGAAATCGGCGAGTAGCTCGCGTGTTCTCTCACGGGAGGTAAAGAGGTCGCTCGCCAGCCACGAGATATCGACCCCGACGTCGTTCGCGATTCCACCGTGAATCAACGCCTCCTGGACGCTCTTGTAGCTGTCGACGAGGCCGGTGTACTTGCCGATGACGGCGATCTTGACGCGAGCATGCGGGTGTTGGATGCGCTCGACCATCGCTCTCCACTTCGAAAGGTCCGGCGACCGACGTCCGAGTAGACCGAGCTTGTGCATCACGCGCTCGTCGAGACCCTGCTCCTGAAAGAGCAACGGAATCTGATAGATGGTCGGAACATCACGACTCTCGATCACTGCGCCGAACTCGACGTTGCAGAACAGCGCGATCTTTCGCTTCACTTCTTCTGACAGTGCCCGCTCGGTGCGGCAAATGAGGATGTCGGGCTGAATTCCGATTTCCATCAGCTCGCGCACCGAGTGTTGGGTCGGCTTGGTCTTCACCTCGCCGGACGCTGCGATGAACGGAACCAGCGTGAGGTGAATGAAGATCGCATTCTCTCGGCCGATGTCGTGCCTGAACTGACGGATCGCCTCGAGGAACGGCAGCGACTCGATGTCGCCGACCGTGCCACCGATCTCGACGATCACCACGTCGCTCTCAGGAGCGAGCCGTTTCATCGCCGCCTTGATCTCGTCGGTAACATGCGGAATCACCTGAACCGTCGCGCCGAGGTACTCACCACGGCGTTCCTTCGTGATGACGCTGAGATAAATCCGGCCGGTGGTAATGTTGTTGGCCTGCGAGAGCGACCGGTCGATGAATCGCTCGTAATGACCGAGATCGAGATCCGTCTCGGCACCGTCGTCGGTGACGAAGACCTCGCCGTGCTGGAACGGCGACATCGTTCCGGGATCCACGTTGAGATATGGATCGAATTTCATGATCGTGACGCGCATCCCGCGCTCGACGAGAAGTCGCCCCAGCGATGCCGCGGCTATTCCCTTCCCGAGCGATGATACAACGCCGCCGGTCACGAAGATGTATCGTGTCTGCTGATTGCTACCCTGCATTCGTCAACGCTCCCGCCATAAAGGCATCCCATCGCGCGTTGGCGCGCTCAAGGTCTTCTTCGGTGTCGATACCACTTGCCGGCGCTTCCCTTGTTATCGCCACTCCGATGGGCAACCCGGCGGCCAACGGCCGGAGTTGCTCGAGACGCTCGATCTCTTCGAGCGGGTGTGGCGGCAACGAAACCCATTTGCGCAGTGCCTCACGCGAATAGGCGTAAACTCCAATGTGTTGCAGCGTTCGCTCCGCGAGCCTTGCGGCATCGGCCACATCCCGCAGAAATGGAATCGGCGCTCGCGAGAAATACATCGCCCTTCCATCGTCACCGACGACCACTTTCACCAGGCTCGGCGTATCGAGGATCTCGGTGCTGGCGCGCGAGGCAGCCGTGCCCAACGGAAACTTGCCGCTCGCAACAAGCTGAGCCGCGCCGTTTACGGCTTCGCGGCCGATGAACGGCTCGTCACCCTGAACGTTAACGATTGTGCTGTAGCGCCTGAACCTTGGGAGGTCAGCAACTTCAGCCACGCGCTCGGTGCCGGAATTGTGTTCCCTGCTGGTCATCGCGCAATCGGCGCCGGCTTCCCGCACAGTCGATGCGATCGAGTCATCGTCGGTCGCAACGACGACAGCGTCAGCGACGTTCATTTGGGAGATTCTTTGCCAGACTCGGACGATGAGGGGGAGTCCGGAGAGGAGTCGGAGGGGCTTTCGGGGGAGGCGCATGGCGCCGAGGCGAGCTGGAATGACTACTAGCGGCCCCATTTACCCACCGGTTTTCGCGCAACAGTCGGGAAAAGTCACGCTCAGTAATATACGAACCGGGACCGGTACGAGCAAACTTTGTGTTGGGTTTTTAGAACGCGAGATCGGCGCCGAAAGTTAGAGCGCTTCTGCGCGACACGGGCGACCGATTGCGGGCAGGATCGATGAAGTAGTCGACTCTCAGAATACTTGCCCCGACGCCAACTCCAAGATTCTGAATTAGAGACGGGAGCCCGCCCACTCCAGCGCTACCGGCCGTATAGCTCAGCGCGAGGAAGGGGCTTCCCACGTAGGGCAGCTGAATTCTGTCGAATGGGATGACGTAGTCCCCATTCACGTAGAGCAGGTGGTCACCGCCGAGGGCGAGCTGATCGACCGTTGCGATGGTCCCTGACCCGCCGAGATATGCGAAGCGCTGGGCCGGCGCGTTCACCGCAGCCGGCGTCCACACACCGTGTCCCCTGAAGGTGAAGGTCTGGCTGCCGAAAGTCGGGAACTTGACGGTACCGTCGACGGTCGCCTGGGTGAAAGCATCGCGGGGGCTTGTGCAGAAAAGTCCACCGGGCGTTGCGAAGCAGTTGCCGTCGTACTGTGTGGCGATGGACCGCTCGACTTTGGCGTCAAGCTTCGAGTCTACACCGCCCGTGGCGAGCTCCACGCCTGTCCCAACGAGAAACGAGAAAATGTGCCCGCGATCGATCGGCGGGTTTGGCCTACGCATCCGTAAGCGACCAGTCCGTCCGTAAAAGGACCACGGCGACTTTGTTGGCACGAGTGAACCCGTCGTCCAGTCGCGCTCGTAGTTGAGTCCGGCGTAAGGCGTAAGAACGGAGCCGCCGGTCATAATAGCGTGAGCCAGCCGAGCGGAAGCTTTGTCGCTGCGATAGAAATTGCGCGCGTCGCTGCCCGCCAACAGAACCGCGACAGAGTTCGCCAGGTCACTGCGAATCCAATCTTCGTTGCTGAAGGTGCCGCGCCCGACGAAAAACTTCAGCTCGTTTGCATCGCCTGGGCGAAGGAGACCTTCGATTGATGGATCCCAGTTACCAAGATTTGAGCGGTAACGAACGAGGGCATCGACATCAATTCGTCCATTCGATGTCTCGATCTTTGGCCCCCACGGCAGCGTGAGTCCATTCACGCGATCATATGTGGGAATACGCAGTCCGACGCCTAGCGGCAGTGAGATCGGCGACTCGGAGTACTCGACGTATGACGTATCGACGACCGTCGTGTCCTGCGCGCGGGCCGCCGTAGCGAGCGCGATAAACGCAAGACTGACAAATGACGTTCGCCTCATGCGATCGAGAGAAAGTTGCGCAGGATTTCCTTCCCGCATTCCGTGAGAATGGATTCCGGGTGGAATTGCACGCCCCATACCGGATGCTGGCGATGCTTCACAGCATGAATCTCGTTTGGATCGTCGCTTGAGCGCGCGATGATTTCCAGCTCCTTCGGCAGTGACGTACGATCGATCACCAGTGAGTGATATCGCATCACTGTCAGCGGATTGCGCACACCAGCGAATATTCCCTTCCCGTCGTGGGTGACCCGCGAAGTCTTCCCATGCATCAAGGTTTGCGCGCGGACAACCTTGCCGCCGTATGCCTCGCCGATTGCCTGGTGGCCCAGACAGACGCCAAGGATTGGAATCTCTTTGCCCCACTTCTGAATAGTTGGCACGCTGATGCCGGCCTCGGTTGGAGTGCACGGCCCGGGCGAGATCACGATCCGGCTCGCTCCCATTCCGCCGATGTCGTCGACCGCGATCTCATCGTTCCGCTTTACGACAGGGTCCTCTCCCAGCTCGCCGAGGTACTGGACGAGGTTGTAGGTGAACGAGTCGTAGTTATCGATGACGAGGACCATCGCTAATTCTAAGCGGGATGCGGGATGCAGGAAGCCGGAAGCGAGAGTGAGGACACGAGCACGACCTATGGACGCGGGTGAAATTGCTTGTGCACGCTGCGGAGATACTCCCGATCCACATGCGTGTAGATCTGGGTCGTTGAAATATCGACATGACCGAGCATTTCCTGCACCGCCCTCAGGTCAGCACCTCCTTCCAGCAGGTGAGTTGCAAAGGAGTGACGGAGGGTGTGGGGCGTTACCGGTTTGGTGATTCCGACCTGGACGACGTATTTGCGCAGAATCTTCCACGCACCCATACGGGACATCGGCTGCCCGCGCGCATTGAGAAACAGGACGCCTTTGCCTTCACCTTTTTCCAGCTTTGGCCGCTGCTCGCGAAGATAGATCGCGATTGCGCCAATAGCTCGACGGCCAATCGGCACCAGTCGCTCCTTCGCTCCTTTGCCGAACACTCGCACCAAATGATCCTGCAGCATCACGTCGCGGACACCCAGGGAGATCCACTCGGATACGCGAAGACCGGCGCCGTATGCAAGCTCCAGCATGGCGCGATCCCGAAAGGCAAAATGCTCGTCGAGCGATGGGGCCGTCAGCAGCTTCTCGATCTCGTCGACACCAAGGACATCGGGTAAAGTCCGCCACTTCTGCGGCGTTTCCAGGCGCTCACTCGGATCGCGCACGACGTGACCTTCGCCGACGAGGAATTTAAAGTACGACCGAACGGCTGAGACGTTGCGTCGAATTGAAGCCGGTGAAAGGCCCAGATCCTTGAGATGGAATACGTACTCGCGCAGCGTACGCGCGCCGATGTCTGCGGCAGACTTCGCTCCCTTCACACTCACGTAAGTGACAAAGCGCGCGATATCGAGCTTGTACGCCTTGCTGGTCTCGACAGATGCGCCCTGCTCGAGCGCCAGGAAGTCATCGAAGCGCTCGACGTAGAACGCGCGCGAGACTGCGTCATCGACGGTAGCACTACGCATTATTCGCCTTGCGTCGTCTCCACAGCCAGAAGCCAACCGCGACCAGGACAATCGCGATGGCGACCGCGCCGGCTACCTTCCCCGAGCGAACCATGTACTTCTGCAGCAGGTCCCAGTTGTCGCCGGCTCGGAACGCCAGAAACGTAATCAGGGCGAACCACACCGCAGACGCAGCGCCGACGGAGAACATCACTCGAAAGGCGGGTAGCCGCATTGCCCCGGCGAACGGCGGCACTATCGCGCGCACTCCTGGCAGGAATCGACTCACGAACAGCCCTACCACACCGTATTTCTTGTGCAACTTCCTGATTCGATCTTCGGCGTCCGGCCCGGCAAAGCGCTCAATGCGTCGCAGGAACACCTTGGCGCCGAATTTCCGCCCCAGGGTGTACGTCACGCCGGCTCCGGCCACGTTGCCCGCCCAGCCGAGCAGGAAGACCGTGAACGGCGACCCGTGTGCGCGATCCGCGAGCAGACTTCCGATCGCGATCACCGCATCAGACGGAAACGGCGGAAAGAAATTCTCGAACGCCGACAGCGCGGCAATCGCGAAGTACAATGAGCCAAGCGGCAGGTCGCCCAGCCAGGCCGTAATCGAATGGAGCATTCGTCAGGAAGTCTTTGTCAGAGTTGCGACGGCGATGCAGGCGATGCCCTCTTTCCGCCCGATCCATCCCATGCCTTCGTTCGACTTCCCTTTGACGCTTACGCTTGCCGAATCGATACCGAGCGCGCTCGCAAGTCGCTCGCGGATTTTCGTCCGGTGCGGTCCGATTTTGGGTGTCTCGGCGACAACCGCGACATCAACCTGATTTACCTCGAGACCCGCGGCCGACACTCGCTTCACTGCTGCCGCGAGCATTTCGATCGAATCACGGTCGCGATTGCTTTCGTCGGTGTCGGGGAACATCTCACCGATATCGCCGAGTCCGGCCGCACCCAGAATGGCGTCGGTGATGGCGTGACAGATGGCGTCGGCGTCGGAGTGTCCAGCCAAACCGGTCTCCGACGGAATGACCACGCCGCCGAGTTTTAGTGGTCGACCCTGAGCGAAACGGTGGGAGTCGTAACCTACGCCAACGCGGACACTGGCCGCAGTCTCACGCGGCATCCGCTTGGACGGCGGCGGCTGCTACGGGAGCGGTCGAGGTCATTCCCACCGGAGCTGTGACACCGGCTGGCTCGAGCAGAGAGTAGTCCTGCTTGCGACGCGCCGGAGTGAAACCGGCGTCGCGAATCAGTCGCTCCATCTCGGCGATCGAAGTGCGATGCGTGGTGTTCGCTGCGGAAACGACGTTCTCCTCAAGCATCAAGGAGCCAAAGTCATTGCAGCCAAAGCGAAGCGCCACTTGTCCTATCTTCATTCCCATCGTCACCCAGCTCGACTGAAGATTCGGTACGTTGTCGAGCACGACACGGGCAAAGGCAACCGTGCGGAGATATTCGACCGCGCCAGTTTTCGGCTGATGGGACATCGTAGGAGTGTTCTCAGGCTGCAGCGGCCAGCAGATGAAAGCAGTGAACCCGCCGGTTCTTGCCTGCACTTCCTTCACTCGCTGCAGATGCTCGAGACGCTCAGCCAAAGTCTCGCCGAGACCGTACATCATGGTGACCGACGTCTTCATGCCTTCACCGTGCGCCAGCTCCATGATCTCCAGCCACCGATCGGCGCCAGCCTTCTTTGGCGCGACGATGTCGCGGACTCGCTGCACGAGGATTTCACCACCACCACCGGGAATCGAATTCAGGCCCGCCTTCTTCAGCTCGCGAATCACATCGATCGCTTCCATCCGGAAAACTTTGGAAAAGAAGTCGATCTCGCTTGGACTGAAGCCGTGGATGTGGATCGGATGATTGCGCTTGATGTAGCGCATCAGATCCAGGTACCAGTCGAACGGGATGTAGGGGTTGTGTCCGCCCTGGATCAGGATCTGGACGCCGCCAAGTGCCTTGACTTCGTCGATCTTGGCGCCGATCTGCTCGAACGAAAGCGTGTACCCTTCGCCGTGCTTGGGTCGACGAGCGAACGCGCAGAAACCGCAGTCAGCGACACACACGTTCGTGTAATTGATATTGCGGTCGATGATGTAGGTGACAGTGCTGCCGGGATGTTTCTGCTGGCGCACGCGATCGGCCGCCATTCCCAGCTCGAGGAGTGGAGCGTTCGTATAGAAATCGAGCAGATCGCTTGATTCGCTCATGCGGCTGGCAAAAAGGTCAGGGTTCCGTTCGGAATTCTTCCACGCTCGACAAGCCGACGATAGAACTCGGTTAATCCAGCAAGATGCGGATAGGATAAACCGTAATCGAGGCCCGACAGATATTCTTGGCAAGTTTCCCGGCTCACGCCAGTTGCGCCGTGAGCTTGCTCGGCCAATTCCGGCAGATGAGCAAGCCCCCAATCGCGCGATGCGATCAAGCCGGCGTGTGCATTCAGAGCCTGTCGCACACTGGTCGATCGTTGGGCTACCCAGACCGCAAATACGAACGGCTGCCCAGTCCAATCCTTCCACATCGCGCCGAGGTCGTAGACGTAGGGATAGCGGTCCCGCTGGGTGTTGCCGAGGACCAGCGCTGCGTCTCCGATCACGAGCCGAGCATCAGTCGCCTCGTCATCCGACTCGATGATATCGCGAACCTCGGCATCTCCAGGCACGAAACGCGGCGACGCATGCCACACGTTCTCGAACAGGAGCTGCAGCAGCGCAACGCTAGTCATCGAGCTGCGGCTGATCAGAACCTTCCGTGAGCCGAGCTCACCAGCAGGCCGACGCGAGAACAGCATCAC
Source organism: Gemmatimonadaceae bacterium (assembly GCA_045803545.1). GTDB lineage: Bacteria > Gemmatimonadota > Gemmatimonadetes > Gemmatimonadales > Gemmatimonadaceae > UBA4720. Next base: position 62,759 of record JBJMOW010000005.1, read on the forward strand.
CGAGCGAACAGGCCCGTCGCACGAAATCGCCAGATCTGGCAGCAGCAGATAGTGCGCGGAGTCGCGTGCATATTCGACGGCAGAAACGACACTGATATCGAGCGCGCGTGTCGCCATCCGATGATTCAGATCGGTCGGCACTCCATCGACCAGCTCAGCGTCGAGATTCACCACGCCACGATCGATGGCCCCGTAGACCGGATAGCAATTGATGTACGGAATACGGCCGATTTTCATCAAGCGGCTACACCTTTGCGATCAAACACGCGCAGGATGTTGTAGAACGAATCGCGCTCTGCCGGAGTCTTCCCTGCAGATGTGATCAAGGTGATGATATCGTCGAGGCTCATGCCCTGCGCAGTGTGGGCTCCTGCTTCGTGATAGATCTTCTCCCGCACGACGGTTCCTTCCAGATCGTTGACTCCGAACGAGAGCGACGTCTGCGACAGGAAGGTGGTCACCATGATCCAGTGCGACTTGATGTGGTCGAAGTTGTCGAGGAAAAGGCGGCCGACGGCAAGATTGCGTAGATCGTCGTAGCCGGTCGTGGCTGTTCCCTGCCGTCCGAGCTCGATGCCGAGCTCGTTGTTGTCGGGGTGATACGCGAGCGGGATGTAGGCGAGGAACCCACCGGTCTCGTCCTGCAGATCACGCAGCATCGTCAGGTGCTCGATGCGATCGTCGACCGACTCGACGTGGCCATACAACATGGTGCAGTTCGAGCGAATGCCGAGCTGATGCGCGGTGCGATGGACGTTGATCCAATCTTCTCCGGCAAGCTTCTTGTCGGCGATAGTCATGCGCACGCCTTTGCCGAAAACTTCCGCGCCCCCACCTGGGAGAGTGTCGAGGCCGGAGTCACGAAGCGCGATCAAAACATCTTCGACCGACATTTTGTCGATCCGCGCAATGTGCGCAATCTCGACCGCGGTCAGGGCTTTGATGTGGACGTGTGGGTACCGCGACTTGAGTCCGCGGAACATCTCCTGGTAGTACTCGAGACCTGCCTTCATATCGAGACCACCGACGATGTGAAACTCCTTGGTCAGGCCATTCGAGGCGTTATCCGCTTCGGCGTAAACCTCGTCCATCGTGTAGTGGTACGCGCCTTCCTCCTTAGGGAGTCGCGCAAAGGAGCAGAACACGCAGGTTTTTCGCAGGTAGCAGACGTTGGTCGGATTGATGTGCTGATTGGCGGCGAAGGTGACGATGTCGCCGTGCTTCCTGCGATTGGCGTAATCAGCCAGCATTCCGACGCCCAGTAAGTCTGGCGTCGTGAAAAGAAGGGTTGCGTCAGCGCTAGAGAGGCGCGTTTTCGCCTCGACCTTCTCGCCCACTTTGCGCAGGGCAGGATCGGAAATCTTTCCGAGGTCCAGCGCGAGCTCGGGGCTCATCGCTTAGTTCTTGAAGCGGCGAATGGCGAGGGTGGTGTTATGCCCACCAAAGCCAAAGCTGTTGCTCAAAACGGCGTCGACGTCGCGCTTGACGGCCTTATTCGGGGTGTAGTTAAGCGAGAGGTCGGGGTCGGGATTCTGGTAGTTGATCGTCGGAGGAATCGTCGCCTCGTTGACGACCATTGCGGCAACTACCGCTTCGACTGCGCCGGCAGCGCCCAGCATGTGGCCCGTCATTGATTTCGTCGAGCTGACGTTAACGTCCCTGGCTGCATCGCCAAATACCGCCTGAATCGCCCGCGTCTCATTGAGATCGTTGGCGGGGGTCGACGTGCCGTGGGCGTTGATGTACTGGATGTCCTTCGGCTCCAGGCTCGCGTCCTTGAGAGCGCGCTTCATAGCTCGCTGAGCGCCTTCGCCATCCGGCGCTGGCGCGGTGAGATGATACGCATCGCCAGTGGCGCCGTAGCCCACGATCTCCGCATAGATCCTGGCGCCACGTTTGAGGGCGTGCTCCAACTCTTCGAGGATGAGAATTCCGGCGCCTTCTCCCATCACGAATCCATCGCGCGTTGCGTCGAAGGGGCGGGACGCAGTCGCCGGCGAATCATTTCGCTCCGACAGAGCTTTCATATTTGCAAATCCACCGATTGCCATCGGCGTTACGGTGGCTTCAGCGCCGCCCGTAATCATGATGTCCGCATCGCCATACTGGATGGTGCGGAACGCATCACCTATTGCATGAGCACTGGTCGCGCAAGCTGATACAGTCGCGTAATTTGGCCCTTTCGCGTTGAAGCGCATGGACACAATACCGGCGGCGATGTCAGCGATGAACATCGGGATGAAGAACGGCGAGATTTTGCCGACCCCACGCTCGCGATAGACGTCGTGCTGTTCTTCAAAACTCTTTAAACCGCCAATGCCGCTGCCGATAATCACCCCGATGCGATCGGGGTCAATTCCATTGGTGCCGTTGGCAAAGCCGGCGTCTTCCATACCCTGACGAGCGGCTGCGACCGCGTACTGGGTGTAGGCGTCCGCTCGCTTCGCTTCCTTTCGATCCATGAAATTGAGCGGATCGAAATCCTTCACTTCGGCGGCAAAGCGAACCGGAAAGTTCGAAGCATCGAACTTCGTGATTGGGGCAGTACCCGACTTCCCTTCGATCAGGGACCGCCAGGTCGTCGCCACATCGTTGCCGACAGGGGTTATCGCTCCCATGCCGGTGACGACGACTCTCCGCTTCATTACGCTCCGACCTTCTGGTTGAGATAACCGAGCGCATCGCCGACCGTGCGAAGCTTCTCTGCGTCCTCATCGGGGATGTCGATGTTGAATTCTTTCTCGAACTCCATCACGAGCTCGACGATATCCAGGCTGTCAGCACCGAGATCTTCGATGAAGCTCGCCTCGTTCGTAAGCTTTTCCCGCTCCACACCGAGCTCTTTCTCGATGATGTCTTTGACCTTGTCTGAATTGTCGGCCATTTGATGGATTTCCTCGCGTTTAAGGGAATTCTCTGAAATATACCTAAGCTACTGTACTGTACAAAGTTACAATGAGGACTGAGGCCCGAGGACTAACGGCATCGATCACCGAGGATTAAGTGAGGATTGCCGACAATCGCGGACTTAAAGTGCCGGATCCTCAATTGTCCTCGATCATCGCTTAGTCAGCGATCGTAGATGCACTTAGTCCTTGGCCCTCCGTCCTCCCCCTTCGCTCAGTCCTACATAACAAGCCCACCGTCGACAATGAAAACCTGCCCCGTGATGTACGACGCCAAATCCGAGGCAAGAAATGCCACCATTGCCGCAACATCGTTGACAGTACCGAGTCTTTCGAGTGCAATCTGTTTGCCGAGCGCCTCGCGGGCCTCGGGCGTCATTGCGGCGGTCATTTCGGTCTCGATGAATCCGGGCGCGACGGCGTTCACAAGGATGTTTCGTGAGCCGAGCTCCTTTGCCACGGTCTTGGTGAGGGCGATAAGGCCGGCCTTGCTGGCGGCGTAGTTCGCCTGCCCTTTGTTGCCGATCAAGCCGACGATGCTGGCGACGTTGACGATCCGGCCGTTGCGTTTCTTCATCATTCCACGCGAGACAGCACGAATCGTCGCAAATGCGCCGCGCAGATTTGCGTTTTGAACTATGTCCCAGTCCTCGTCCTTCAAGCGCATGACGAGGTTGTCGCGGGTGATCCCTGCGTTGTTCACCAGGATGTCGATTCCACCGAAAGCCTTCTCGACTTCGTCGACAAGTCTGGCGACGGCCGCGGTATCGGTGACATCCGCCGCAAATCCTTTGGCGCCATTTCCGATTGCGGCAGCTGCCTCCTCAGCACGTTGCTGATCGCGTCCGACAACGGCTACGCGCGCGCCGGATTTCGCGAAACCTTCCGCGATCGCGCGGCCAATGCCGCGAGTGCTGCCCGTGACCAGCGCGTTCTTGCCACTCAGATCGATGTTCATCAGGCGACCATTTGCAGGAGTTTCTCGACCTCGGCGACGGTGCCACAAGCGAACGTCTTCGCACCTTTCACCAGTCTTCCCATCAGCCCGGTGAGCACGCTACCCGGGCCCATCTCTACGTAGAGCGCATCAGGAAAATGGGTGGCGATGTTCCGTATTTCCGTTGACCATCGAACCGGGGATGTGAGCTGTCGAAGCAAAAGGTCCTTGGCACCAGTGACCGTCGTGTTCGCGTCGGCAGTTACGTTCGAGAACACCGGGAACACCGGCTCCATGAACGCGGAGGTCGCTATGGCGTCGGTGAGCCCGACTACCGCAGGCTCCATTAGCGGCGAGTGAAAAGCACCGCTCACCGGTAACCTGATAGCGCGCTTCGCACCTGATTCCTTAGCGATTTCCATCGCCCGCTCGACGCCGGCGATTTCGCCCGAGATGACGATTTGCTCATCGGTGTTGAAATTGGCGGGAACGACAAGTCCTGCTTCCCTCGACGCGCGATCGCAGATCTCTTCCACCGGGACGCTGGTGGTGCCGAGGATCGCCGCCATCGTACCAGGTCGCGCGGTACCGGTCTCGTACATCAATTCTCCCCGCCGCCGGACTAGCTTCGCCGCGCCAGGGAGGCTAACGGAATCTGCAGCGTGATACGCGGTGAACTCGCCAAGCGAATGCCCCGCCGCAGCCCGCACGTGCGGAAAAACAGTGTCATGGACCAGAGCCCATATGGCCGCTCCATGCGCGAACAGAGCCGGCTGCGCGTTACGCGTCGCGGTTAGCTCGTCGGCCGGACCTTCAAAGCAAAGCTTGCTGAGATTTGCGCCGAGCGCTGCATCAACTTCGCCGAAGACGGCTTTCGCGATCGGAAAGGTTTCAGCGAGATCCTTGCCCATTCCCGGCTTCTGGGAGCCCTGACCGGGAAAGAGTAGAACGATGTCCACCGCTTAGAAGCGGATGACCATCGACGCCCAGGTGAATCCGGCGCCGAATGCGACCATCATCACAGTTGTTCCATCCTTGATTCGTCCCGACTCGATGGCCTCATCGAGTGCAATTGGAATCGACGCTGACGATGTGTTGCCATACTTATCGACGTTCACGTAGACCTTATCCATCGAGATGCCGGCGTGTTTGGCAGTCGCTTCGATGATGCGGACATTGGCCTGGTGCGGGATCAACAAGTCGATGTCGGAACCAGTGAGCTTCGCTCCATCTAGAGCGCGATCAGCGGCATCCGCCATCGAGCGGACCGCGTGCTTGAAGACTTCCCGACCCGCCATCTTCACTAAATGCGAACGCTTCTCCAGGACCTCTGCTGACATCGGCACAGTTGCTCCGCCTTCTGGCCGGTACAGCAAATCGGCGAGCTTGCCATCGCTCCGCATATATGAGGAAAGGATTCCCTTCCCCTGGTGACGGGTGCGCTTGAGTACGGCGGCGCCGGCACCATCGCCGAATAACACGCAGGTAGAGCGATCCTTCCAGTCGACGATCGCACTCATCTTCTCGGAGCCGATAACAAGAACCGTCTCTGCGGTGCCGGCCATGATCAGGCCTTCAGCGGTGCTCATTGCGTAGAGCCAGCCCGCGCATGCGGCGCCGATATCGAACGCCGCCGCACGCGTTGCACCGAGCTCGGCCTGGATGTCGACGGCCGTCGAAGGGAGCAGTCTATCAGGTGTCGCGGTGCTCAACACTATGACGTCGATCTCGCCGGCATGAACTCCTGCCTTATGCATCGCGACCTTTGACGCATCGGCGGCCATCGAGCACGTCGTCTCGCCGTTGCGAGCGAGTCTTCGCTCAACGATGCCGCTACGCTCGAAGATCCATTCGTGCGACGTCTCAATGCCAATCGACGAGAAGTCGTGATTGGTCATCACGTGCTGCGGCAGACCGCGACCTGTTCCCACGACCGCTGCTATAGGTCTCTTCATGCAGATTCCGCGACCGCATTGATCAGCGGCTCGGCGGCCTCGAGTTTCCGTCCGATTTGGTCATTCATATGAGTCTCGACAGCACGAACGGCGCCCTTGATTGCATTCTTGATTGCACGTGGCGGTGAATTGCCGTGACAGATGATGCTGACGCCGCGACAGCCGAGCAGCGGGGCGCCCCCGTACGCAGTCGAGTCGAATCCTTTGAGCGCCTCCTTGATGTGCTCCGCATCGAGGTCGGGATGTTCACTCAGGACGCGCACCATCAACGGCGCCACGGCTTCATAGAACTTGAGCACGACGTTGCCGACGAAACCGTCGCACACCACGACGTCGAAAGTGCCGCGATCACTCGCGCCGGCCGGCAGATCGCGACCCTCGAGATTCCCATGAAAATTGAATCCGGCCTTCTGGAAGAGTGCATTTGCTTCCTTGACCACCGCGTTGCCCTTCTCAGGCTCCTCACCGATCGAGAGCAGACCGATCGACGGATTGTCCCGCCCGAGCACACACTCCGCGTAAACCGCGCCGAGCCAGGCGAACTGGAGCAGCTCCTTGCTGGAGCAATCGACGTTGGCGCCGGAATCGATCACGATCACCGGATTGCGTGCCGTTGGAAAAACCGTTGCAATACCCGGGCGCGTCAGTCCGGGCTGCAGCTTGAGCAGCATCGCGGACGAGGCCATTTGGGCGCCGGTGTTGCCGGCTGACACAAACGCGTCGGACTTGCCATCGACCTGGAGACGAAGGCCGACAATCATGGAGCTGTTTGGCTTCTTGCGGAGGCCGGCCGTTGGCTTCTCGTTCATCTCGATGACGTCGGGTGCTTCGACGATCTCGATGTGCGGCCGCGACGATGCCGCGGCGGCCAATTCTTCGGAAAGGATTCTGTCGAGCTGCGCTTCGATTACCGAGGTTCGGCCAACAAGCTGGACTACGTGCGCGCCGTCCAGCTCCTGGAGGGCCAATAATGCGCCGGCGATTGTTGCCTTGGGAGCGAAGTCTCCGCCCATCGCATCCAATGCAATCCGCGCCAACCTATGCTTCCTTTGGCTCTACTCGCTGCTCGCCTGCATAGTACCCGCACTCCTCGCAGACATGATGCGGACGCTTCATTGCCTGGCAGCGGGGACACTTCTGGATGACGATAGCGGGCGCGATTTTGTGGGTGTTGCGGGCGCGCTTCTTCCGCTTGGAGGTGCGTCGTTTTGGTACGGCCATCTTTCCGGTTCCTTAGGTTATTTGACGAGCTAGTGCGTTTCGCTCTGCTGTTTGCGCAACGCATCCCAGCGCGGATCAGACTTTGATGTCGTGCAGTTACACGTACTCTCGTTCAGATTGGTGCCGCAGGTCGGACACAGACCTTTGCAATCCTCACTGCATTGGACGTACATCGGAGCTGCGAGCAACCACGTCTCCCTAATCGCCGGACGCAGATCGATCATACGCGCGTTCGGGTCATAGAGAAACACTTCGGGGTCGTCCGCTTCTTCGGCGCCGATACCAGCGAGGAGGAAATGCGCTTCCTCGTCGACGTCGACTTCTACTTCCTCGAGACAGAGACGACAAGGCAGTACGACACTGCTTTCCAACCGTCCGCTGAAATAGAACCTTCCCTCGCTCGCCGAGGAGAGTCGACCCTTGACGTGGATCGGCTTGGCTGGACGGGTATCCCCCTTTTCCCAGACAGGGTCGTCCGGCCCGACTGAGCCGTCGACCTGCGCGGCTTTCGTCTCCAGCGAGCGTATGTCAAACGACAGCATAAGCCCTTAAAAATAGCGGGCTTAGGGGAGTGATTCCAGTGTCCTGCCGGAAAGAAAGTGCGCTGGCAGCTGGGGGCTTTCAGCCGGCGGCTGGCGGCGATTGACAAAGGTTGCCCAGGCGCCGAGCAGCCGGCTGACAGCCGCGAGCAGCCAGCGCACCTGGTTGTTGTTAAACCAAGTCCACTTCCGGAAAGAAGAATTTCGCTTCTCTCTCCGCATTCTCATCCGAATCCGATGCGTGAATCGCGTTCCGCTCCTTCGACTCGGCGTACAGCTTCCGAACGGTTCCTGCGTCCGCCTCGGCCGGATCGGTAGCGCCGATCACTTTGCGGAGAGTCGCGACGGCGTCGGCGCGCTCGAGTACCATCGGCATCGACTTGCCGGAGGTCATAAAACGGACGAGCGGAGCGAAAAAAGGACGCTCGCGATGGACGGCATAGAACGCCTGAGCCTGTGCTTCTGACAGGCGCATCACCCGAGCTGCGATGACCTTGAAGCCGGCCTTTTCCAGATGTGCGACGACGAGCCCAGCTTTTCCGGAGTTGAAAGCGTCGGGCTTGATGATGGTGAGAGTTCGGTTGCCTGCCATTTATTTCCTAGCGCATCGCGCGTTTGAGTAAGTCGACAACGTCCCGCGGCCGCTTGGCAACGCCGACGCCATTTTCTTCGAAGGCCTGCATTTTTTCAGCGGCAGTGCCCGCCGAACCGGAGATGATCGCACCCGCGTGACCCATCCGCCGGCCAGGCGGCGCGGTTTGTCCGGCAATGAAGCCAACGACCGGTTTATTCATCTTTTCCTTGACGAAGCGGGCCGCTTCCTGCTCGTCGGTGCCGCCGATCTCGCCGATCATGACCACTGCCTCGGTGTCGGGGTCGCTTTGAAAAGCGGCAAGGCAGTCGATGAAGTTGGTGCCGTTAATCGGGTCGCCGCCGATGCCAACGCAGGTGGTCTGACCAACGTTCGCTCTGGTCATCTGATACACGACTTCGTATGTCAGCGTGCCGGAGCGACTGACGAGTCCGACATTGCCTGCTTTGCAGATCCGGCCGGGAATGATGCCGACGTTGGATTTGCCCGGCGAAATCAGCCCCGGACAATTCGGACCGAGCAGTCGCAGCTTTCGCTCTTTGACGAACGGATAGACGCGCGTCATGTCCAGCACCGGAACACCCTCAGTGATTGCGACGATGAATGAGATGCCGGCATCGGCTGCCTCCATCATTGCGTCGGCTGCGAACACCGGAGGCACGTAAATCACTGACGTATTGGCGCCGGTTTCCTTTACCGCCTGCGCGACGGTGTTGAAGATTGGAACTGTACTCTCGAACTTCTGGCCACCCTTACCCGGTGTGACGCCAGCAACGACCTGGGTGCCATACGCCTTCATCTGCCTGGCGTGGAACGAGCCGTCGCGACCCGTGATTCCCTGGACGACGAGGCGGGTGTGTTTGTCGATGAAGACGCTCACGCGGCTTTTCCTCCCGTGGCCAGCGCGACGGCCTTTTGCACCGCCTCGTCCATGTCGGTCATCGCCGACATTCCGTGCTCATCGAGGATCTTCAAGGCGATCTCTTCATTTGTGCCGGTCAGCCGAATTACCAGCGGCACCTTCAACGGATTCTGCTGCGTCGCGGTCACGATCCCGTTGGCAACATCGTCGGTGCGGGTGATTCCGCCGAAGATGTTGAACAGAATTGCTTTCACATTGGGATCGCCGGTGATGATCTTGAGCGCGGCGACGACTTTCTCAGGGTTCGATGATCCACCGATATCGAGGAAGTTGGCAGGGTCGCCGCCGTAGTATTTGACGAGATCCATCGTCGCCATCGCCAGACCGGCTCCGTTGACGATGCAGCCGACATTGCCATCGAGCTTGATGAAGGTGAGGCTCGCCTCGCGCGCTTCGACTTCGCTCGGAGCTTCCGCGGATTCATCGCGTAGCGCAGCGATGTCTGGCCGGCGGTCCAGCTCGTTGTCATCGATCACCATCTTCGCGTCGAGCGCCAGCACCTCACCGTTTGGCGTAGTAACCAGCGGATTGATCTCGGCGAGTGATCCACCATTCTCGATGAAAGCCTTGTACAGCTGGGTGAGAATGCGGGCGGTAGCTCGAACCTGTTTGAAATCAGAATAAAGGAAGAAGGCGAGCTGCATGGCTTCATACGTCTGCAAGCCATAACGCGGATCGATCGGATGTCTGAGCAGCTTCTCCGGCGTCTTGGCAGCAACTTCTTCGATGTCGATACCGCCCGCAGGACTGACGATGAATACTGGCCGCTTGGTCGCGCGGTCGACAATGATTCCGGCGTAGGCCTCCGTCGCAATGTCTGCCGCGGGAGTGATCAGAACTTTCTGGACCGGCAACCCTTTGATCTTCAGTTGCAGGATTTGACGCGCGAGACTCCTCGCTTCTTCCGGGGTTCGCGCGAGCTTCACGCCACCGGCTTTGCCGCGTCCGCCAGCGTGTACCTGCGCCTTTACTACCACTGTCCCGCCAAATGTCCGGGCGATCAGTTCGGCTTCCTCTGGCGTCGCGGCAACCTCGCCCGGTGGAATGGGAATGCCGTATTTGCGGAAGATTTCCTTTGCCTGGTACTCGTGAATGTTCACCCGTTCTCCAATTTCTCGTGATTCATCAGGCGGAATTACTTAACGATTTCAGTGCCGCCTTCGCCCTGTACCGCCGCCCTTCCCTTGCTCAGCTCGGTGATGATCGCGCGACCTCCGGTGCGGCGCACGTAGTCCGTTGCCGCTGCCACCTTAGGTCCCATGCTTCCCTCACCGAACGCGCCCTCCGCGGACAAGCGATCCGCTTCGGCGACTGTCATCGATTCGATGACCCGTTGCTGCTCCGTGCCCCAGCCAGTATAAACGGCATCGACGTCGGTGAGAATCAGGAACAATTCAGCGCCCAACTCCCTCGCAAGAACCGCGGCAGCGAGATCCTTGTCGACGACGGCGTCGATACCTTCCAACCCGAGCGTTGGATCACGGTAAATCGGAATGCCACCACCGCCGCAGGCGATCACCACCGCCTCACGATCGAGCAGGAGTTTAATGATCGAGAGCTCGTGAATCGACAGTGGCCTGGGACTCCCGACGACCCGACGGAAGTTTCCTTTCGCGTCTTTCTTTACGGGATGACCTTCGGCGCGGAGCTCTCGCGCACGCGCCATCGATAACCCATGGCCAATGAATTTCTTTGGATCCTTGAGCGCTGGGTCATCGCGGGTAACCTCCACCTGCGTCAAGACCGTAACGACATCGCGAGCGTTTCCCGCTTTGCGCAGTGCGTTCTCGAGCGATTGCTGAAGCATGTAGCCGATCCACCCTGCCGTCGCCGCGACAAGCACGCCGAGGGGCAGCGGCGCAACTTCACTGCGCGCTTTCTCGTTGCGATGCAGCTCGTCGCCAACCTGCGGACCATTGCCATGCACGACGACGACTCGCCAGCCGTCGAGCACGAGATCTACAATGGGCCCCAGGCTCTCACGCGTATGTCGAAACTGATCGCCGATCGTTGAGCGTTCTCCCGACGGAGATAGCGCGTTGCCGCCGATCGCAATTACTGCGGTTCGCAGAGTCATCGATGCGTTGCCCCGATCAAGGCGCCGAGCGAGTCGTAGGCGATGCCGAAGGCCTTGAGGTCTGAGGCGGCGAGCGCCGCGCGCATACGGTTGTACAGTCTTGTCACCGCTGCACGGAATGTGGAGTCCTCGGCGCCGGCGTTCAGACCGGAGTTTACCGGCTCCCATGGCGTTGCAGTCAGCTCGCGCAGTACAGCGGGGGCGCGATAGTCTGAAGAATTGGGGAATGAAGTCATCCAGGCTTGGGCGATGGGATCCGGCGCGGGATCAGGGGCGATCGATACCCGTGCGGTGCGCGCGTTCACCAGTGCTGTCGCAGCGTGACGGAAATAACTGCGCTCTTCTCCACCAAGAAAGATGTGACGACTGAGGGGGTAGTCGGCCGATGCGGTGTAGAGCTCCAGTTTCCAGTATAGCGTGTCGGCGTGGAACATCGGCTCGATCATCGTACCCTGCGCGAACACTGGGACCAGTGCGCCCACGCGAGCTCTCAGGTCGCGTCGGTTGACGATCCTCGCTCGCCGCGGAATCGAATCGGACAGCAAGTCGAACGCCTGATAGGCCCACGCCAGCCCGAGCCTGGAGAGCCCGTCACCAATGCGTTGGCCGGCGACGTCGAGCTGCGGATCGGAGACTACGACGAGGCCGCGAGCTCCTGGATACACCAGAGAGTCCTGGCGAAGCAGCTGCCGTCCGGCGGCGCTGGTAACGACACTGTCCAGCGCAGCGGAAACTCCGGATTTGCGCAGGGTGTCATAGACGGCGGCGTTCTGCCCGTATGCGCGCCGGTTGTAGTCATTCCTCGTTGCTGCGTAAGGACGTTCGCGAGCGAGCTGCGCGTCGGCCGAGGTGAAGCGACGAACAAGGAGTGGAACTATCTCCTGCACGCTTATCGATAGCACGATCACCACTGTCACCGCGATAAAGCTGGTACGCAATTGACCCGTCCAGCCGCTCAACAACACGGTGATGGCCGCAGCCGCCGTGGCGATCGACAGCAAGAGCAAACCCGGGAGTATCCACTGATGGTCGATATACGAGAAGACACCTTCTTCCCCGCTGCCACTTATCAGCAGATCGTACGACTGCAACCGGTAGCTCCACATCGTGATGAGGAGAAGCAGCGCCGCTAATACACTCAGATGTCGGCGTACATGCGCGCTCATGCGCAGACCGGCGCGTTCCCAGCGCAATCCTGGAGTTAGCGAATAAAGCAGCACAACGAGCACCGAGATGACGACTATGAGCAGCATCGCCCAGGTATAAGTCGCCTTCTCGAATGGCAGCCACGTCGTATAGAAAGAGAGATCGTGCTGGAAGTAGGGATCGCTCTCGCGGAAGGTGACATCCAGCTTTGCCAGTGCCAGCGCTGTCCACTGTGGAAGCGCCACGGTCACCGCCGCTGCGATCGCGAGCGCCATCACGAATGCAAAGCGATCGATGTAGCGACGCGGAACCGCTTCCCCAAATTCGACGTTGGCCAGACGTCGCGGCAGCGTGAGCAGGCCGATACTGCGACCGAGGGCGGAGAGATTCACGAAGGCAATGATTACCGCGAAAGCGAATCCCAGCCCGTAGATCAGGAGCGAGTCACCGGCGCGTTCGTTCCAGAGCGGTGTTGCCCCGTGAGCAGCATACCACGAATAGTCAGCGTAGAGGGCCGACAATGCGCGGCCGCCGACAAGAGCTGCAGCCGCGACGACAATTCCAATGAAGAGGCGTCTGCGGGTGAGCGCGGTCACATCACACCTGCACGCCTTGCGCGCGGAGCCAGCCCTGCATCTCTGACTGAATCTGGTCGAGCTGCTCGCGCGTCCGTGCTTCAAACCGCATCACGATGATCGGCTGGGTGTTCGATGCGCGGATCAATCCCCAGCCGTCGCCAAAGAGCACCCTTGCGCCATCAACCGAGATCACGTCATACCTCGCACCGAAGTATTTGCCCGCCTCTTTCACAATCCCGAACTTCCTGTCGTCGGGACAGTCGATACGGATCTCCGGCGTCGAGACGAACCGCGGCACGTCAACCAGCAAGTCCTCGAGCTTTCGGCCTGAATCGGCGACGATCTTCAGCAGCCGCGCCGCACCGTACAGTGCGTCGTCGAAACCGTAGAAGCCTTCCGAGAAGAACATGTGCCCCGACATCTCGCCGCCGACAGGGGCATGCGTCTCGTGGATCTTTTCTTCCATTAGCGAATGGCCGGTCTTCCACATCACTGGAACGCCCCCTGCTTTTTCTACGGCTTCGGGCAGCGCCTGCGACGCTTTGACATCGAACACAATCGACTGACCTTTGCCGGTGCGGGCGAGCACATCACGAGCGTAGATGATCAGCAGGTAGTCGCCCCAGATGATCTCGCCATTACCATCGATCACGCCGATACGATCGGCATCGCCATCGAAGGCGATGCCGAGGTCGGCTCCTTCGCGCTTCACGGCGCGAATCAGGTCCTCGAGATTCTTTGGAACGGTAGGATCGGGGTGATGATTTGGGAATCTGCCGTCGCTCTCGCAGAACAAATAGGTGGGCGTGATTCCAAGACGTGGAAAGAGACTCGGTACGACAAGCGAGCCAGCGCCGTTACCGCAGTCGAGAACCACTTTCAGATTACGCGATAGTTTCCCGACGCGGCCGACAATATCGTCTACATAGCCGTCAATGACCTGCTGTCGGCTCAGATTTCCTTTCCCGCGCGGAAATTTGCCGGCGCTGGCCAGATCGTAGAGGTGTTGAATGTCAGCACCGTAGATCGAGTTTCGGCCGAGACCCAGCTTGAACCCATTGTACTCGGGCGGATTGTGCGAGCCCGTGATCTGTATCCCACCAACGACGTCGAGGTTGTGCTGAGACCAGTACGCCAGCGGCGTTGGTACGACGCCAATGTCGACGACGTCGACGCCTGCGCTGAGCAACCCGCTCACCAGCGCAGCGTGCAAGCCTTCCCCACTTGGGCGATTGTCGCGGCCAACTGCTACCGCTCCGCTTACACCCTTCTCGGCAAGAAAAGCCGCGTAAGCGCCGGCGAGTGCTGTTGCGACATCCGGAGTGAGGTCTTTGTCGGTGACCCCGCGAATGTCATACTCACGGAAGATGTGTCGAGCGAGTCCCACGGATCTACCGCGGCTGCAGCGCGATATCTCGGCTCACGACCGGGGCGCTACGTTGCGTGAATGAAACGATAGCGTCCGGGAACAATCCAAAAACGAGAATGATGACTACCGAAGCCCACACTACAGCGCCCGTCCAACCGCCGGCACGCTCCGGCAATGCTGCCGTGCTCGCGCGCGGCTTCATGAACATCACCATCACGACGTAGAGATAGTAACCCGCGCTGACGACGCTCGTGATGACGAGCCAGACGGCGAGCTTCGTCTGCGGGTATGGAGCCTGGAGAGCAGCTTGCAGCACGTACCATTTGGCGAAGAATCCAATGCCGCCAAAGATCGGGAAGCCGAGCAACGCCAGCATAAACACCGACATCGCGATGGCGAGTCCGGGCCGCACCTGCCACAGACCGGCATACTCTTCGACGCTCATGTTGTTCTCGCCAGCGCGGCCGAGCGCGACGATCACCGCAAAAGCGCCCATCGTCGCGAGGGTGTAGGCAAAGAGATAGAACATGAAAGCAGAGCTGCCGAACGTCGTGCCGGCAACGAGCGCGACGAGAATGTAGCCCGCGTGCGCAATGCTCGAGTAGGCGAGCAGCCGCTTGATGTTGCGCTGGGAAAGTGCCACGACGTTTCCGACTACCATCGTGATGACGGCGAGCCACCATACCGCGGTGTGCCAATCCGCGAGCAGCGTCGGGAAAGCCTCCAGCCATAACCTGAAGAACGCTGCAAAGGCAGCGGCTTTCACCGCCGCAGCCATGTACGCCGTTATGGGCGTTGGCGCGCCTTCGTAGACATCGGGCGCCCACATGTGAAACGGCGCTGCCGCGACCTTGAATCCAAAACCGACGAGAAGAAGCGCGATTCCGACGAGGAGCAAGCCGTTCTGCGCGAGGTCAAACCGAACGATGCTGCTTCTTATGGCAACGAAGTTCGTCGCACCCGTCGCCCCGTAGACGAGCGCGATTCCATAGAGCAGAAACGCGGTCGAGAATGCCCCAAGCAGGAAATACTTTATTGCGCCCTCTGCCGATCTCTCATGGCGGCGATTGAGTCCGGCCAGCACGTAGATCGCAATCGACATTAGCTCGATGCCAAGGAACACGATGATCAGATCTCGCGCGGCCGCGAGGACCATCATGCCCGACGTCGCCAACAGCAGCAGAACGTGCGATTCACCAGCGGTGATTCCCTCTCGACGATTGTAGTCGAGCGCCATGGCGATCGTACCGATCGTAGCGATCAGAAAGATCTCGTCAGCCGCCCACCGAAAGTTGTCCACCGCAATGACACCGTTGGTCGCGGTATAGCCTTCATAGGCGTAGTAGCCAACCACGATCATCGTGATGACGCACAGGGCAATGCTCAGAATGCCGACGTTGCGTTGATGTTCGTCGCTCTCGCGACGCCATCCGGCCCATAAAAGGAGCAGCATCGCCCCGCCCATCAGGACCAGGTCGGGTCCGAGCGCGCCACTGAGCTGAGCCGGCTGGGCAAGGTCGAATCTCATCGCGCGGCCTCAGTGGTGTTCAGCGTCGCCACGCTGCCGGTTAGTCCATTGACGCGGTTAACCAGCAGTTGTGCGGAGCTCTCCATGCGCCGTAAGACGGGCGCTGGATAGACGCCAAGCCAGATGATCACGGCGATGAGTGGAATCAGGAGCGCGAGCTCTCGTTTGTTCAGATCAGGAATGTGGGCGTTCTCAGGCTTGTCGAGCGGATTGAACAGAATCCGCTGAATGGCCCACAACAGGTATGCGGCGGCGAAAATCACACCGGTAGCCGATATGACCGCCAGCACCGGGTAGGTACGGAATGATCCGATCAGCACCAGGAACTCGCCGACAAATCCGTTGGTTCCCGGCAGACCGATACTGCTCAGCGAAACGAAGGTAAGAACGGCAGCGAACATCGGCACCACACGTGCGATTCCGCCATAAGAGTCGATCAGCCGGGTATGGCGGCGCTCGTAAATCATTCCGACGAGGAGGAACAGCGCACCGGTCGAGATACCGTGATTGATCATCACCATCAGAGCGCCCTGGACACTCTGCAGGGTTAGCGCGAAGATGCCCAGCATCACGAAGCCAAGGTGGCTGACGGATGAGTACGCGACGAGCTTCTTGAAGTCCGGTTGCACCATTGCCACCAGCGCGCCGTAAATGATCCCGATTACAGCCAGGATCAGAATGATCATTCGGACCGTCGGGTTCATCGCCGCACCCGGAAACAACGGCAATGCAAACCGCAGGAAGCCGAAGGTCCCCATCTTCAGCATGATGCCGGCAAGGATCACCGACCCTGCCGTAGGCGCCTCGACGTGCGCATCGGGAAGCCAGGTGTGGAACGGGAACATCGGGACTTTGACCGCGAACGCGAATGAAAACGCCGCGAACAACCACAGTGCTGCGCGACCGGTCAGCGTTCCCGCCGCCAGCATATGGTCATAACTGAAATCGGGCGTGCCGGTCTGCGAGCGTAGCTGCAGTCCCATGTAAATGATCGCCACCAGCATCAGGAGCGATGGCAGGAATGTGTAAATGAAGAACTTGATGCTGGCGTAGATGCGGCGCTCCCCACCCCAGATGCCGATGATGAAGTACATCGGCACCAGCATCACTTCCCAGAACACGTAGAAGAGGAAGAGATCGCGCGCGAGGAATACGCCGAGCATTCCGCTCGTCAGAATCAACAGCAACGCGTAGTAACTGCGGGTTTTGGTACGAATACTCGTCCAGCTTCCCAGCACCGAGAGCGGCATGATGAACGTGGTGAGCAGGATCATCATCAAGGCAATGCCGTCGACGCCGAGGGTGAAGCGAACGCCCCAGGACGGAATCCATTGCTTGTCTACCGTGGCCTGCCACCCAGTGCTGTCGGGATTGAACGACCACCACAATCCAAGCGAGACAATGAACTCGAGCAGGAACAGCCAGAGCGCGATCTGCCGCGCTGCCGGACTCTCGACTCCGGTTCCATCGGCCGCGGTGCGCACGGGAGCGAGCAGCACGAGCAGCGCACCGACCAGTGGAATTATCAACAGCGCCGGCAGCACCCAGTTGTTGTAGCCGATGGAATCGAGAAAGGCGGCCATGATCTATCTGTGAAGCGTTAGTGCGCCGAGCATCGCCAGCACGCCGACGACGAGGACCCACGCGTAAATGCCGACGTTGCCGGACTGCAATCGCGATCCCACCCAGCCAAACCCGCGCGCGAGCGCCGCACTGCCGTTGACGAAAAAGCCGTCGATCAGGCCGTTGTCGATAATTCGCCAGAGGAAATTCCTCGACGTCGCGTAGGTCGGCATGACGATCGCGCGGTCGATTCCTTCGTCGACGTAGTACTTGTGGGCGACGACCCGCTCAAAGCCAGTCTCAGGAACCGCCTCGCTCGCCTTCACGAGACGGGCAGGCTTTAGTCTCCACCAGGCTATGAGTATACCGGCCACCGCGATGATGACCGCCGCGCCAATCAGGAATTGTTCAGTCGTCGCCGGAGGATTCGGTGCTCCGTTAATGATGTGTTCCGTCGGCGCGCCAACCACGGGTTCCAGCCATCGCTCGAGATTCCCGGATGGTCCGAGCGGAATCATATCCGTCACAACCTCCGGGAGATTCAGCCAGCCGCCGGCAATCGTGAGGATGCCCAGCACGACGAGCGGGCCCGTCATTACCCACGGCGCTTCACGCAGGCGTTCTTCCTCGCGCTGGCCTGTGCGCGTCGGTCCGTGAAAAGTGTAGAGCATCATCCGCGTCATATAGACCGCAGTGAGGAACGCAGCCGCCAGACCAATCGCATAGATCGCGTATAGCACATAGTTGCCGGGGATTCCCAGCCAGCTTGCCGAGGCGAGGGTCGATCCCTGCGCGCGCGCGAACACCGATCCGAGAATCTCGTCCTTGGAGAAGAAGCCGGCGAACGGTGGAATGCCGGAAATGGCGAGCGTCGCAATCCACATCAGTATGAACGTCACCGGTAGATAGCGACGCAGCCCGCCCATGTTGCGCATATCCTGCGCATCGTCGTGACTTCCCGTCGCGTGATACGCGGCGTGCATCGCGTAAATGACGGAGCCGGAGCCGAGGAACAGTAAAGCTTTGAAGAAGGCGTGGGTCACGAGATGGAACATCCCGGCGACATACGCGCCCACTCCAACGCCCACGAACATGTAGCCCAGCTGCGAGATCGTTGAATACGCGAGGACTTTCTTGATGTCCCACTGCTTGAGGCCGATCGTCGCGGCGAAGATCGCAGTCAGTGCGCCAACCACTGCGACGGTCAGAGATGCGACCGGCGAAAGCGAGAACAGCACCGCACTGCGCGCGATCAGATAGACGCCAGCCGTCACCATCGTGGCCGCGTGGATCAAAGCCGAGACCGGAGTCGGGCCCGCCATCGCGTCCGGCAGCCAGATATAGAGCGGAATCTGCGCGCTCTTACCGGTGCAGCCGAGGAACATGAACAGGCAGATCGCCGTAACCAGCGTCCCGTTGGTTGCCAGGTCAGCCGCGTGGGCATTCAGTCCGACGAAATCCAGAACGCCGATGTTCGCGAACAGCATGAACATCGCGACCAGAAATCCAAAGTCACCGATGCGGTTGACGATCAAGGCCTTCTTGCCCGCGTCGGCGTTTGCCTTGTCGTTGAACCAGAACCCGATCAGCAGATACGAGCAAAGTCCGACGCCTTCCCAGCCGATGAACAGAATCGGGTAGTTCGCTCCCAGCACCAGCATCAGCATGAAGAAAACGAACAGGTTGAGGTACGCGAAGTACCTCGGGTAACCTGGATCGTCTCGCATGTAGCCGACGCTGAAGAGGTGGATCAATGCGCCGACACCGGTGATCACCAGCACCATTACCATCGAAAGCTGATCGAGCTGGAGCGCGGCATCGATCTGCAGGTCTCCAACCGGCATCCAGCTGAAATAGCGCTGGATGAAGGGGGTCGTGGGATGAGCGCCAACCATCGCCTGCCAGATCATTACCGCCAGCCCAAAGCCAAGAATCAACACACCGGGCCCGATGATGCTAACGATGCCGGCAAAGCGATGGCGCTTCACCGCGTGGTGATCGTCTCCGACCGCGCCGGCTTCCTCGGCGTGCGAAATCGCAGGCGCTTCCGCTGCGCCGGCGGAGTGTGGATGGTGGTCGGGTGTGTTGGGATCCGACGGGCCGAAATGCGCGCCGTTCAGGGACAGCAGCCCATTGATCACGAACCCAATCAAAGGCAGCACCGGCAATAGCCAAACCCACTCCGCAACGGTACCGGAGAGTGGATGCGCTGCGAGGCTCGCCGCCTGGATTAGCATCATCCGCGGAGGAGATTGATGTTCTTGAGGTCCACTGTCTGGCGATGGCGGAAAATCGCGATGATGATCGCGAGCCCGACCGCAGCTTCTGCCGCAGACACTGTCATCACAAAAACAACGAAGACCTGGCCAGCCGCGCCGTAATAGCGTGAGAAGGCAACGAACGTCAGGTTGACCGCGGTGAGCATCAGCTCAACGCACATGAAGATGATGATCGCGTTGCGGTGGATCAGCACACCGACTACGCCGATGATGAAAAGCGCGGCAGTGAAAAACAGTGACTCAGCGAGCACCGGCGACTCTCTCCCTGCTGCGACCAAGCACGACTGCTCCGGCAATAGCCACCAGCAGCAGCACGCTCGTCAGCTCAAATGCCAGCAAATAATCCTTGAACAGCGGATCAGCTATCACACCAACCGCATTGAGCTTCTGGAGCTGCAGCTGGTTGAAGTCACGAGGCACGACAAGCTGCTGCGGCAGCTTCGCGCGCAGAATGATCATGATCTCGCTCAGCAGACCAAGCCCGAGCGCTCCGGCGGCGAGCTTCCACCAGATGCCGCGGGTGTCGGCAATCTCCGAGGGATGGCCGAGGTTAAGCAGCATCACTACAAACAAAAACACCACCATGATCGCGCCGGCGTATACCAGCACCTGCATCACCCCGATGAATTGTGCGTCGAGCATGACGTAGAGAGCCGCGAGGGCAAACATCGTGTTCACCAGCCAGAGCGCGGCGGCGACAGGACTTTTGCGTGTCACGAATGCGACCGCGGAGGCAAGCGCGATCACGCCGAAGAGATAGAAATGAAAGACGTAGAAGAGCGGGTAGTGCGGCTCCATCACTGACCTTTCGGGTCTTCGGGGTCCCACATCTCGCAGACCGGGTGAGTCTGGTCCATCAGGCGCTGCAGATCGTACACGAACCCCTCACGACTGTATTCGGAGTTCTCGTAGTGCCTACCAACGTGGATGGCTTCCTCGGGGCAGACTTCCTGACAGTAGCCGCAGAAAATACAGCGGAACTCGTCGATCTCGAACACCAGCGGATAGCGGTTCCCTTCCTCGTCTTCGCCTGGCACCAGCTTGATGCAATTCGCCGGGCATACTGTCGGACAAAGGCCGCACGCAACACAGCGGGCCTTACCGGTCTCCGTCGTGAGCATGCGATGAGTGCCACGCCAGCGCGGCGAGATCGGCGACTTCTCTTCCGGATATTGAGTGGTCACTCGTCCGTTCACATCGAACAGATGCTTGACGGTGAGCGCCATTCCCTTGAGCGCAGCGCGGACGTAACTGACGTCCTCGGTCGGACGTTCGACGACTTTGACGTTGATTGGCATTAGCGACTTCCCTCGGCCGCAGCGACCATCTCGCGACGCCGATCGATTGCGCGTAAGCGCTGGAGCTCTCGCGCAGACATCCGCCCATAGGCGGGACTGATAATCCGTCCGCGATCGAGTATCGCGAACAGCACGATGATCAACGCGATGTTGAAGCTGCCGAGAATCGCGGCCTGCATCATTCCCTGTCCGATTCCCGCGGCGCTAAGTCCAAGCAACACTGCCGCGATCAGCACGATGTAGATGAGTGCCAGCGGCAGCATGAACTTCCAGCCAAGAGACATCAGCTGGTCATAGCGGAAGCGAGGCAGTGTCCAGCGCACCCACATGTAGAGAAACAGGAAGAACAGGATCTTCGCGAGGAAGATGAAAACCGACAGCAGCGACAGCCAGCCGGAGTACGGGCCGATATTGTCGTGCGCGGTGAAAGGCACGTCCCATCCGCCGAAGAAAAGCGTCGCCATCAGCGCACTGGCGGTCACCATGCTGGCGTATTCGGCGATGAAGAACAGCGAGAACTTCATCGCACTGTATTCGGTGTGATAGCCCGCGATCAGCTCCGATTCGGCCTCGGGCAGATCGAACGGAAGCCGATTGGTCTCAGCGAACGCAGCGACCATGAAGATGAAAAACGCGACGGTGAGGTTCACAACGTTCCAGCCGCCCCACGCCTGCTGGGTGATGATCGCGTTCAGGCTGACGTTGCCCGCGAGCAACAGCACAGGTATCGTCGACATTCCCATTGAGATCTCGTACGACACCATTTGTGCGCTCGACCGCAAGCCGCCAAGCAAAGCGTATTTGTTGTTCGACGACCACCCTGCGAGCACAATCCCGTACACGCCAAGCGATGTGATCGCCAGAATGAAAAGGAAGCCGACCGGTAGATCGGCGACGACCAGATCGACTCTTCCCCACCGCGTAGCGACTGGCGCCCCGAAGGGAATCACGCACCAGGCCGTAAGCGCGGGAATAAAAGCCAGCATCGGCGCCAGGACGAACAACACCTTGTTCACGCCCGCCGGCATCGTCTCTTCCTTCATGAAGTTCTTGAGACCGTCCGCCGCGGGCTGCAGCCAACCTTTGCCAACTCGGTTCGGTCCGTGGCGATCCTGAATCCACGCCGAGATCTTGCGCTCGGCGAGTGTCAGCATCGCAACGCCGATCATGTAGACGGTGAAGATGATCAGCAGCTTGAGCACCGTGAACAGGAAAAACGGCATCCCGCTGACAGGAGTGTTGTTGGGATCGATCGGGACCTGAAGTAGCGCGAAAACCGGAGCTCCGATCATGACGCACCCACTGCGATCGGCGCCTTTTGTCCGTTGGACGGCGCGTCAACGACCGGCAAGCCTTTGAAGCCAATCGAATCGTACGACAGACCGGCAAAAGACTTGTGGCTACTTGCCAGTTTTGCGAAGACGTCCGATGGAAGGAAGAAACTGCTTTGTCTTCCCAACGCGCCAAGCAGATCGCCGAGTACCAGCCAGCTCGGCCTGGATTCGCCCGGCGCCTGACGTGCCTGCGTGAACCGCTGCACTCTGCCGCGCAGATTCGTAACAGTTCCTTCCTCTTCCGAGAAATTCGCGATCGGCAGCACGACGGCAGCGTTGCGCGCAATTTCCGGCAGAACCGAACCAACCACCACGACAGCTCCGGCCTTTGAGATCGCGGAAGCGTCGATACCCTGGAGATCCTCGCCTGCGACAACCAGCGTGTCGCCCTGACCGAGGTCGGCCAGGAGATCTTTGGTCTTGCGGAATCCGAGCGTTTCGGCGCCGTAGACGTTGGCGGCGCGCTCGCGACGCAGAGCGAGATCCTCCACACCCGGCAACGGCGCTTCGTCGCCTTCCTGAACCCGGAAGCAGCCGCTGCCTCCCTGCATCAACTGGGTGAGCAGAAAGAGAGATTCGTTGGAGAGCATTGGCGACGCGGCAACGAAAACCTTTTTGCCATTCAGCAGCCGCGCTGCCGAATTAATCGCGCCTTCCCAACTCGTGGGGACGAGCCCATTGGTGCCACGCACCATCGGCTGCTCGATGCGGTTCTTCTCATTCATCCAGCGGTAGTTGAGACGACCCCAGTCGCACATGAAGAAGGCATTGACGTGCTCGTTGGGGCGCGGCCGCATTCTCACGATCTGATTGTCCCGCGTCTCCATCATGACGTTGCAGCCCTGAGTGCAGTTCGGGCAGATCGACGCCGCGCGATCGAGCTCCCATGCGCGTGCCTTGTTGAGGAAGTCCTTCGAGAGCAGCGCGCCGACCGGACACAGGTCGATGACATTGGCCGCCCAGGGGTGGGTCATATCCTGCCCTTCGAATTTGCCGATCACCGCACGATCACCACGCTCGCTGACGTTGAGCACCGGATCCTTCGCAACGTCGTCCATAAAGCGCACGCATCGTGTGCAAAGGATGCAGCGGTTGGGCACGTAGATCACGTCGCCGCCGAAATCCTCGGCCGGATTGAATCGCTTCGGCTCACGATACCGTGAATCGGCGCGACCTTCCTGATAGGTGTAGTCCTGAAGCTCGCATTCACCGGACTGATCGCAGATTGGACAGTCGAGCGGGTGATTGATAAGCAGCATCTCGAGCACGCCCTGGCGAGCGTCGAGTGCCTTGTCGGTGTGAACCCGAACAACCTGACCTTCGGCAACGGTCGTCGCGCACGACGGAGCCAGCTTGGGCGCCTTCTCGACTTCGACCAGACACATTCTGCAGACACCCGCGACCGGAAGCCCGGGATGGTAGCAGTAGTGCGGAATCAAAATTCCGGCAGTTTTTGCTGCCTCGAGAATCGTCGTGCCTTCTGGCACGCTGACTTGTCGTCCTTCGACCGTGAGATTCACCATCTTCTGATCGGCCATTACGCTACCGCCGCTGTCACGGGATGGAAGCGGCGACCCTGGATCAGCGCTTCGAACTCGTTGCGGAATTTCTTGATCCCCGACACCACCGGCACCGCGCACGAATCACTCAGCACGCAGATTGTCTTGCCCGTCATCTGTTCGGCGATGTCCATAAGTGTGTCGAGATCTTCAACCGTGCCTTCGCCGTCGCGAATGCGTTCGAGGATCTTGGTCGTCCACGCCGTGCCCTCTCGGCACTGCGTACACTGGGAGCAGCTCTCGTGCGCGAAGAAGCGGGCGATGCGCGCGATCACAGTGACCATCGGCTGCGCGTCGTCGATCACGATCACGCCCCCCGAGCCGAGCATTGATCCCTTCTCGACGAAGCCCTCGTAGTCCATCAGGGTTGCTTCGGCTTCGTCCATTGTCTGGATCGGCACCGAGGCGCCTCCTGGAATGACGGCTTTGAACTTCCGCCCGTGCAGTGGTCCACCACACAGATCATAGAGAAACTCGCGGAACGGGAAACCCATAACTACTTCATAGGTCCCCGGGCGAACGACATTGCCGCACACGGAGAACAGTTTGGTGCCCGTGCTCTTCGGGTTGGAGAGCGACATCTTCTTGTACCAGTCGGCGCCGTTCAGAAGAATCGGCGCGGCAGCGATCAACGTTTCGACGTTGTTGATCGTCGTGGGCATTCCGAACACGCCCGACACGGCAGGGAACGGCGGCTTGATGCGCGGATTGCCGCGACGACCCTCCAGCGAATTCATCAGCGCGGTTTCTTCGCCGCAGATATACGCGCCGGCGCCTTTGTGAACGTGCACATCGATGCGCTTGCCGGTGCCCATCGCGTTCTTGCCGATGATTCCGGCCGCGTACGCTTCCTTCACCGCCTTCTCCATCCAATAGAGAGGCTCGGTGAACTCGCCGCGGATGTAGATGTACGCGGTCTCAGCTCCAATCGCGTAGGCGCCGATCGCACAGCCTTCGACGAGTGCGTGCGGCGTCCACCGCATTAGCTCACGGTCCTTGAAGGTGCCGGGCTCCGATTCGTCGGCATTGCAGCATAGGTAGTGTGGCTTGCCGTCGCCGGGTTTCATGAACGACCACTTCATGCCGGTCGGAAACCCCGCTCCGCCGCGCCCGCGCAACCCGGACTCCTTGACGACGTTCACGATGTCAGCCGGCGCCATTCCCAGCGCTTTCTCCAGCGCCTTGTAGCCGCCGCGTTTTTTCCAGCCGTCGAGGGTGCGCGCTTCAGTGTCGCCGAAATGTTTCGACAACACCGGGGTCTCGCGCGGATGTGATGGATGCGGAAAACCCATTGCTATGTCAGTTTTGCGAGAATGTCAGGAACCTTGTCGGGCGTTACAGACTCGATGAATTCCTCGTTGATCATCACGGGCGTGGCAAAGCCGCAGGCGCCGAGACATTCGACTTCGATCACGGTGAACTTGCTATCAGGAGAAGTGACGCCAAGCTCGCCGGTGTTGGTATGTCGCAAAAATGACTTGACGACATCTTCAGCGCCGCAAATCCCGCATGGCGAGGTTGTGCAGACCTGTATGAAGTATTTGCCGACCGGGTGCTGGTGATACATGGTGTAGAAGGTGACGACACCTTTCACGTACGCCGGGGTCAACTCGAGGAGCGCCGCAACTTCCGCCATTCCTTCTTCAGGAACCCAGCCGCGCTCACGCTGCACGATCCAAAGAGCGGGCAGCAACGCCGCCATTTTGTTGGGATATCTGCTCAGCAGCTCATCGAGCTCGCGACGCAGATCACCGGTAAACACCGGTGCGTACGGCTCATGCCCCGCGCGATCGTGCGACGCGTAGTCGGGCGACTCGAGTCCGCCAACGAGCTCCGGCGTCACCGGTCGATCTCTCCCATGACGATGTCGATGCTGGCGTTGATCGCGATCACGTCGGACAGCAAATGCCCTTCTACCATCTTGGGGATCGCCGCGAGATTTACGAACGAAGGCGGGCGGATTCTCCAGCGCACCGGTTTGGCCGTGCCGTCTGATACCATATAGTAGCCCTTCTCACCCTTCGGGCTCTCCACCGCGAAGTACGATTCACCAATCGGCGGGCGTGGCCCTTCCATCACAACCTTGAAGTGGTGGATCATCGACTCCATCTCGCTCGTCGCTTTCGACTTGGGCGGGAGGATTATGCGTGGATCGTCGATGTTGACCGGGCCATCAGGCAGCCGGTCGGCGGCCTGGGCCAGAATGCGATTCGACTGACGAAGCTCCTCGAATCTCACCAGGTAGCGATCGTAGACATCGCCGTTGGTGCCGATCGGCACATCAAAATCGTAGGTCTCGTAATCGAGATAGGGGAAATCCTTTCGCACGTCGTAGTCGACGCCGGACGCGCGCAGCATCGGGCCGGAAAGGCCCCAGTTGATCGCTTCCTCAGGCGACATCACGCCGAGTCCAACGGTGCGGCCGACCCAGATCGCGTTCTTCGTGAGCACGCGATCGATTTCGTCTAGGGTGTGTGGGAAGGTGCGTACGAATTGGCGGAGCCCATCCATCCATCCGCTTGGAATATCCGCCGCCATTCCGCCGACTCGGGTGGCGGACGTCGTCAGTCGGGCGCCAATCCATTTCTCGAGCAGACGATAGATCTCTTCGCGCCGCTGGAACGCCCACAGGAACGGTGTAAACGCGCCGATATCAATGCAGAACGTTCCGAGCCAGACGAGGTGCGACATGATGCGTGACAGCTCAGAAGCAATCACGCGGAGAACTGTGCATCGCTCAGTGGTCTCGATGCCGAACAGCCGTTCCGCGCCGAGCGCGAATGCAACATTGTTGCCGATCGAGTTCAGGTAGTCTTCGCGATCAGTCCACGGAATGATCTGATTGTACTGACGATATTCGCCGATTTTTTCGAAGCCGCAGTGCAAGTAGCCGATGTGAGGAATGCAGCGAACGACTGTCTCGCCATCGAGCTCGAGAACCAGGCGCAACACGCCGTGCGTCGCCGGATGCTGCGGCCCGATGTTGATGAGCATGTGCTCACCCTCGAGCTCCGGCTCCAGTGCGGGCGGTGCCTGAAGTGCGAGTCCACCTCCACCCTCGTCGGTGAGAATCGGCACACGCTGCGGACGCCCCTGTGCATCGAGGCCGGTTGTCGAGAGCTCTACCTCGACGGTGCGCTTGGCCATTACTCGCCGGTCCTCTCGCCTTTGCTCAGGCGTCGCTTCATGTCCTCAGGCAGCTCTGCGAACGCATCGGCGATCGAAAGCTCCTCCATCGAGTAGCGGGCCTCAGGATTCTGCGCCAGCGATTGACGCAGCTGCTCCGACCGACTGAAACGTCCGCGCAGCGGGAAATCCTTGCGGAGAGGGAAGCCTTCCTTGTACGACTCCCACATCAGGATGCGGCGAAGATCGGGATGGCCGCTGAACTGAATGCCGAACATGTCGTAGCATTCGCGCTCGAGCCAATCCGCACTCTTGTAGATGTCGTAGACACTGGCCACCGCCATCGGTTGTCCTTTCGGCAGCTGCACCTTCACCCGCAGGAAACGTCTATAGGGCAACGAACGAAGGTGCCAGACGACTTCGACGGGCACGTCTGCGTCGCGGTATTCGACCGCCGTCACGTCCGCGAGAAAGTCGTACTGCTGCGATGGATCGTCGTGCAGCCAGCTGATGATCTCGTGGACCCTGGTCTGATCGACGTAGACGATCGTTTCACCCCAGATCACTTCGCGACGCTTGAGGGCGCCGCCAAATTTTTCCGCGAGCGCCGCGGCGGATGGATTCGCCTCTGCGTCGCGGTGTTGCACGGCCTTCGGTGTGGACGGCTGTCCACTCGCTGCTGCGCGGCCAGTGCGGAGGATATCGAACCGACTCACAAACCCGATCTGGTCTGATTTACGGAGTTGCCGAATGGCTCTCCGAGCTCGTCGATCACCGACGGCGGAATGTAAAGCTGACTCTTTGGGTCCGGCTCCATCTCATCGCGCGTTCCTTTGTCAGCCGCTCGTTCGTTCTTCACCTTTTCCTGGAGCATGCGGATGCCGTAGATCAGCGCCTCCGGTCGCGGCGGACAGCCAGGAACGTAGACGTCGACCGGAATGATGGTGTCGATCCCCTGCACCACTGCGTAGTTGTCGAACATTCCGCCAGTCGAGGCACAGGCTCCCATTGAGATGCACCATTTCGGTTGTGGCATCTGCTGCCAGATCCGCCGAAGGATCGGTGCCAGCTTGAAAGGAACACGACCGGCACAGATGAGCACATCCGCCTGCCGCGGCGAGAAGCTCATCCGCTCCATTCCAAAACGCGCCAGATCGAAGTCGCTTGCCGCAGTCGCCATGAACTCGATCGCGCAGCACGCTGTGCCGAACGGCATTGGCCAGAGAGAGTTGGCGCGCGCCCAGTTCACGAGAAAATCGAGTCGCGTGGCTACCCAGCCTTCCTGCGACTCGGGCGCGTACGCTACGGTGCGATGCTCAGACGGAGCACTCAATCCCATTGCAGTGCTCCCTTTTTCCAGACGTACACGAATCCAACCAGGAGAATCACCATGAAAACCAGCATCTCACCAAGTCCGAAGAAGGAGATGTTCCCCACCGGACAAGCGCCGTTGACGAGCGGCACGAAGCAGGAGAGCTGCTTGTAGTAGACGGCCCATGGAATCATGAACACCGTCTCGATGTCGAAGATGATGAACAGAATCGCGACAAGGTAGAAACGCACTGAGAAGCGCTCTCTTGCGTCGCCGAGGGCGGGTACGCCTGACTCGTACGCCTGTTGTTTCACCGGCGTCGGTCGAGCACGAATTGTAAGTGCCGAGATCGCAACGATCGCCAACGCATTGATCGCCACGAAACCGAGCAGCATTAGTACCGGAAAATAGGCGCGAAACACGGCGTCTCAGACTTCGTGAAAAATTTCACTAGTGCGATTTTGAGGAATCTACCGACGGCAATGTGCTAATTCAACGGCTCCGCTCGGTGGCAGCGACAGTGCGAAAATCGTACATTCACCGTCGAAAAGGCGCGAACATGCGCGACCAACATCGCTATGTCAGGTGGTCTGTTGGTCGGCCGTCCCGCTTCCCCCTTCCCGCTTCCACTCCCACACAATGTCAATTCAATCGGATCGCTGGATCACCCGTATGGCCAGAGAACACGGGATGATCGAGCCCTTCGAGAGCAGTCAGGTCAGATCGGGCGTCATTTCCTACGGCGTCAGCTCTTATGGGTACGACATGAGAGTCGCGCCCGAATTCAGAATCTTCACCAACGTGCTCAACTCGATCGTCGACCCCAAGAACTTCGATCCCAGATCCTTCGTTGAGTTCGAAGGCGACGTTTGCATCGTGCCGCCCAACTCCTTTGCGCTCGCCAGATCGGTGGAGTACTTCAGGATTCCGCGCGATGTGGTAACGATCACGGTGGGTAAATCCACCTACGCGCGTTGTGGAATCATCACCAACGTCACGCCGTTCGAGCCCGAGTGGGAAGGATTCGTGACCCTGGAGATCTCCAACACGACGCCGCTTCCGGCAAAGATCTACGCCAACGAAGGCATTGCTCAGGTTCTTTTCTTCAAGGGCGAAGAAGGACCCGAGACTTCCTACAAGGATAAAAAAGGAAAATATCAGGGGCAGAAAGGCGTAACGCTGCCGAGACTGTAATCTGGCCCCTGCCTTGCCCCTAATGGGAGAACGGACCTTACTCCTCGGAGGACATCAGCCTGATGCAGAATAAAGACGGCATCCAGAAAGGACCTCAGGACCACGCTGAGGGACAGCACGGCTCGAAGACCCACAGCAAATTCATCGAACAACTCCATTCACACGCCAACGGCGCCGATCAGCCCGACGCAGAACCCGTGGACGACGAGCCGAGAAATCGGATCGCGCATCACAATGCGACGCCACGTCTGTTCGGCGACCGGCAGCAGCACGACGAAGCAGAGAAAAGGAGCGAAAAGACTCGTCTCCATCGCGAACTCGAACGGCGCGGCTACGACGACAGCGAGCTTACTCCTGGAACCGGCTGAACGATTAGAGGTGGTGGAACCGACTGAGCGCTCGCCGGTTCCCTACCGGAACATTCCCGGGAATTTGGGACTGGATTGAGGCGTTCGGACCAACTGCCAGTCCGGAGTCCGGATTAATTGAGGGATTCGGAAGTTCCGCACTCCTCAATTAATCCGCAGCCAGCAATGGCATTTGGTCCGAACGCCTCAATCTCGCACCAACCGAGCGGGTATCACGGCCGAGTGCCCCACACTCCCGCCCGAATGAAATCGCGGTTCATCCGCGTGATGGAGTCGATGCTGATTTCCTTTGGACAGGCTTCCTGACACTCCCCGTGGAGTGTGCAACTGCCAAAACTCTCCAGATCCATCTGCTCGACCATGCTCAGCGCGCGTCGATATCGCTCGGGCTGGCCCTGCGGCAACAAGCCGAGATGGGTGATCTTCGCAGCGGTGAACAACGACGCCGATGCGTTCGGGCAAGCGGCGACACACGCGCCGCATCCAATGCATTGAGCCGCATCCATTGCCGCGTCGACACTCTCTTTGGAAACCAGGATCGAGTTTGCGTCCTGCGCTCCGCCAGTCGGCGCCGTGATGAACCCGCCAGCCTGGACGATGCGGTCGAGTGCCGAGCGATCGACGGCGAGATCCTTGATGACCGGGAATGCCCGCGCGCGCCATGGCTCGATGTAGATCGTCGCGCCGTCCTTGAAGCTGCGCATGTGCAGCTGGCACGTCGCCGTACCCTTCATCGGTCCGTGCGCGATACCGTTGATCATCAGGCTGCAACTGCCGCAAATACCTTCCCGACAATCGTGATCGAAGGCGATCGGGACGTCTCCTCGTTCGGTCAATCCTTCATTCACGACATCCAGCATCTCGAGAAACGACATGTCGGGACTGACGTCGGTCGCCTCGTACTGAACCATCTTGCCGGGCTGGCCGGGTCCGTTTTGTCGCCAGACGTGAAGCTTGAATCGCATTACTTGTAGCTCCGCTGCGAGAGCTTGACGTTCTCGAACACCAGCGGCTCCTTGTTCAGAATGGGCGGCTTTCCCTCGCCTGCATATTCCCAGGCGGCGACGTACGCGAAATTCTCATCATCTCGCAACGCTTCGCCGTCGGCGGTCTGACTCTCTTCCCTGAAATGTCCCCCGCATGACTCTTTCCGGTGCAGCGCGTCGATGATCATCAGCTCGGCGAGCTCCAGGAAATCCGCGACGCGTCCTGCTTTCTCCAGAGCCTGATTGAGCTCGACGTCGCTGCCCGGAACGTTCACGTTTCTCCAGTACTCTCCGCGCAGGTCGCGAACCAGTCCCAGCGCCTTCTGCAACCCGGCCTCATTGCGCGCCATTCCGCAATAGTCCCACATGATTTTGCCGAGCTCACGGTGGAACGACATCACCGTCCGCTTTCCGTCGATCGACAAAAGCCTTTTCGTCTGCTCCGCGACCTGTTCTTCCGCAGCTTTGAATTCGGGATGCGACGCGTCCACTTTCTCGGGCTTGTTCGCCGCGAGGTAGTCGCCGACGGTGTTCGGAATGACGAAGTATCCGTCCGCCAATCCCTGCATCAGCGCGCTCGCGCCGAGACGGTTAGCGCCGTGATCCGAGAAATTCGCTTCTCCAGTGACGTGCAGGCCATCGATCGTGCTCATCAAATTGTAGTCGACCCACAGCCCGCCCATCGTATAGTGGACGGCAGGATAGATCCGCATCGGCACTTCGTAGGGATTCTCATCGGTGATGCGCTGATACATCTCGAAGAGATTCCCGTAACGCTCGCGAATTACGTCGGCACCAAGGCGCTTGATGGCATCACTGAAGTCCAGGTAGACGCCGAGTCCACTGTCACCGACACCACGACCCTCATCGCAAACTTCCTTCGCGGCGCGAGACGCGATGTCCCGTGGCGCGAGATTGCCGAAGCTCGGGTACTTCCTTTCCAGGTAGTAGTCCCGCTCGTTCTCCGGAATCTGGCGCGGATCGCGCTTGTCGCCCTGCTTCTTAGGTACCCACACGCGGCCATCGTTGCGCAGCGACTCGCTCATCAGGGTGAGCTTCGATTGATACTCGCCGCTGACAGGGATGCACGTTGGATGAATCTGCGTATAACATGGATTGGCGAATCCAGCGCCGCGCTTGTACGCGCGCCATATCGCAGTCGCATTCGAACCCTGCGCGTTGGTGGAGAGAAAGAACACGTTGCCGTAGCCGCCACTTGCGAGCACGACTGCGTCTGCCACGTGCGACTCGATCGCACCCGTGACGAGATTGCGCGTCACGATGCCGCGCGTCTTGCCGTCGATCACCACGAGATCGAGCATTTCGGTGCGCGGATACATCGTCACCCCTTTGCGCTCGATCTGCCGCTCCAGCGCCTGATATGCGCCAAGCAGCAACTGTTGACCCGTCTGACCGCGAGCGTAAAAGGTTCTGGAAACCTGCGCGCCGCCGAATGATCGATTCGCGAGCAAGCCGCCGTATTCACGCGCGAACGGGACACCCTGCGCCACGCACTGGTCGATGATGTTCACGCTCACTTCGGCCAGGCGATATACGTTCGCCTCCCGTGAGCGAAAGTCGCCGCCCTTCACCGTATCATAGAACAGGCGGTAAACACTGTCACCGTCGTTCTGATAGTTCTTGGCTGCGTTGATACCGCCCTGCGCCGCGATGCTGTGCGCACGACGCGGAGAATCCTGGAAGCAGAAACACTTCACCTTGTACCCAAGCTCACTCATCGTCGCCGCGCCGGCTGCTCCGGCGAGGCCCGATCCCACGACGATGATGGTGCTTTTCCGCTTGTTGGCGGGATTCACCAGCTTCATCTCGAAGCGATGCTTATTCCACTTGTCGCCGATCGGGCCGGTTGGAATGCGGGCGTTGAGCTGCAGGGTCATCGCACAAAACCTGTGAATACCGCGAGCGGCACTGAAGTGAACGCTGCCCACACCAGGACCGCGATCAACAGCGAAAGTCGCCGATGCAACGGGCGCGGACTGGGAGGACTGACGCCAATGCTGCGCATCGAGCTCCACGCGCCGTGAAAAAGGTGAAAACCGAGCGCGATCATCGCGACTACGTAGAACAACGTGACCCACCAGATGCGAAAGCTGCTAATGACATTGCTATACACGTCTTCGTGACTGAAAACGCCAGCGGGCCGGATGGAGCCCGTCGTGAAATGCAGGATGTGAAGGACGATGAATATGAGCAGCAGAGCTCCACCCCACCGCATCGTACGCGACGCAACGGTCGCAACCTGTGCTTCGTGCTTCACATAACCCGTCGGTCGGGCTGCCCTGCTCTGTCGGGTGAGTTGCACGGCTGCGATCACATGCAAAGTCACCGCGACGATCAACGTTATCCTGAGTGCCCACAGCAGCTCGGCGCTGCTTTTCAGGAAACGTGAATATGAGTTGAGTGCAGTTGATCCCTGAAAGATCAACAGGTTGCCGAGCGAGTGCAGAATGACGAAGCCGATGCCAATGACCCCAGTGACGCCCATGACGACTTTCTTGCCGACCATGGACCCATAGAACGTTTGAATCCCGCCCATCAGCGAGTTACAGTTTTACTGCGGCCATTGGCTCGCGCACGGCAGCAGCGCTCTTTGCCAAGGCATCCCGCTCCTCTCGGGTGAGGTCGACCTCGAGAATCTTTTCAAGACCGCGGCTCCCGAGTTTGCATGGAACACCGAGGAACAGGCCGGTCATTCCATACTCTCCCTCGAGCCAGGCGGCGCATGGGAGAACCCGCTTCTGATCGTTGACGATCGCCTCGCACATCTGCACGGCCGCTGACGACGGCGCATAGTAGGCCGATCCCGTCTTGAGGTGCTTCACGATCTCCGCCCCGCCGTTGCGAGTGCGGTCGACGATGCCGTCAAGCTTGGCTTGTGTCATCAGCTGGGTGATCGGGATGCCACTGACCGAGGTGTATGAAATCAGCGGGACCATTGTATCACCGTGACCGCCGAGCACCATCGCTTGAATGTCTCGCACGGAGACGTCGAGCTCTTCGGCGAGGAATGCTCTGTAGCGGGCCGTGTCGAGCACTCCCGCCATTCCAAGCACGCGCTCGCGCGGAAACCCAGTGACCTTCATCGCGACGTAGCACATCACGTCGAGAGGATTCGACACGATGATGAGGATTGCGTTCGGTGACGTCGAGCGAATCTGCTCCGAGACCTGTTTGACGATGCCGGCGTTGGTGTTGAGCAGATCGTCTCGCGACATCCCTGGCTTACGCGCGATGCCGGCGGTGATGACGATGATATCGGAGTCGCGTGTCTCGTCGTAGCGGTTGGTGCCGATGACGCGTGAGTCGAAACCTTCGATTGGCGCCGACTGCCACTGGTCGAGCGCCTTCCCTTGAGGGATACCCTCGACGACGTCGACCATGACAACTGTACGAGCGAGTTCTTTCTCTGCTATACGTTGCGCGGTCGTCGCACCGACGTTGCCGGCGCCGACCACGGTAATCTTGTTGACCATTTGGGTAGGAAGTATTTGGAGAGTGCGCGAAAGTTACCCGCGCATCACACGCGATTCAATTGCGCGTGTTGCTCAGCCGCCGACTTGCGACAGCGCGCGCAGTCCACCCACTTGCATTTTTAGCAGCTCGTGCTGCTTCGGTTTTGCAGCGAGCGCGTCGCGGAAGAACGGCTCGAGGGGAATGCCGTCGCGCAGCGGAGTGCGGAGATCGACTTCGTGATCGCCAAACAGGCAGGTGCGTAGCCGGCCGTCCGCTGTCAGCCGCACCCTGTTGCAGCTCTCGCAGTAGGTGTGCGACATCGGCGTGATCAATCCGATCCGTCCTCTCGCGCCGTCGAAGCGGAAGTAGCGTGCCGGGCCGTTGCCGCGCGCTGGCGCAGTGGCAGGACTAAGCGGGTCGATCGACTCCAGTCGCTGGAGGATTTCCCGCATCGGCACCACGTGCTCCCAGGTGACGTCGCGCATCTCTCCGACCGGCATCAACTCTATGAATCTCACGTCCCAGGGATGCTCGAACGTCAGCCGCGCAAAATCGCCTATCTCGTCATCATTGATTCCGCGCATCACAACGACATTCAGCTTGATCGGCGACAAGCCCGCGCGCTCGGCGGCTATAGCAGCAGCGATAGGATCGAAATCGATAGATCGGCGAGCGATCTGCCGAATGCGATCGGGGCGCAGGGAATCAGCGCTCATGTTGACTCGGTCGAGGCCGCCGGCCCTGAGGGTTCCCGCCAACTCCGGCAGCCGCACACCATTGGTCGAAAGCGCGATGTCCTCAATCTCAGGAATCGAACGCAGCATCTCGATCAAGCGCGACAGCTCGGGTCGCAATGTTGGCTCGCCGCCAGTGATGCGGAGACGTCGCAGTCCAAGCGGCGCGAGCTGCGCGACGACGCGAGCAATTTCTTCGTACGACAGGATGTCAGATTTGGGGAGCCATTCGACGCCCGCGAGCGGCATGCAATACAGACAGCGGAAGTTGCAGCGATCGGTAACCGAGATTCGCAGATACTCGATCTGCCTCCCGAACTGATCGCGCAAAGCTTCCGTCACCGAGTCGTCGCCCCGCTGCGCGCGGTAGGATCTACCCACTCGCTCGTTCCATCGACGAAGTGTTCGCGTTTCCAGATCGGCACGCGCTTCTTGATCTGCTCGATGACAAAGCGTGTGCACTCGATGGCGCCAGTGCGATGCGCATCTGCAGAAGCAATTGCGACACTAATCTCTCCCACCCTCAGCTCACCGATTCGATGCTCGGCGACCAGCGACGAGATTCCGAATTTCTCGCCGGCTTCTCGCATTATGTCAGCGAGCTCGGATTCGGCCATGGCGCGATACAGGTCGTACTCTAGCCGCTCGACCGAGCGCCCTTCACTCAGATCGCGCACAGTGCCGACAAAGATCGACACCGCGCCGGCGTCGTCCGACCTCACCTCGCCGAGTAATGCAGAGACGTCGATCTGCCGGTCTACTATCGCGGAGCGAATCATCCGCCTGAGACCGGCGGAATCAGGGCGATTTCGTCCGTCGCGCGAACAAGCTGATCCGGAGCGGCGAATTTTCGGTTGATGGCGACTCGCGGCAGTGGTGGGAGCACATAGGATCCCGGTCGTGAGCGAACCTCCGCGATGAGTTCAGCCACGGTACTCTCGGGTGCCAATTCGATTTTCAGGTTATTCGCGCCGAAGCTCTCGGCGTAGGAGGCGAAGAGGTGTACTGTCACCGCGGACACGACACGTTCTCCGGTAAGTGCTTACGCCTCCGACATCTGCGATACGTCAACGCCTGCGACAAGCGCGCGCAATTCCTTTGACGGCTTAAACACGGGGACCGGCCGCGCCGAGACCTCAACAGGAGAGCCCGTTCTGGGGTTGCGGGCCATTCTCGTTTTGCGGTTTCTGATCTTGAAGGTGCCGAAGCCTCTTACCTCGATGTTTTCCTGCGACTGCAACGACTCTTTGATCGCTTCGAGGAAAGCATCCACGACGCGAGCGCAATCTTTCTTGGAAATCATCGGCCCAGCAGTGCGTGAAATCTGGGTCGTGACACGCTCGACGAGGTCGGCTTTGGTCATGAAATACTCCGGTATGTATGCGCGCCAAGTACGCGTAAGTGCTTTGAACCTATGACTTTACTAATATGCTGTCAAGCAGAAGCTGGAGCTAGCGAGCGACGGCGCGCAGGGCATTTAGAAACTCCTGGAACAAAGGACGCGCGTCATGCGGACCCGGCGCTGCCTCAGGATGGTACTGCACTCCAAACACCGGCAGCTCCCGATGGCGTAGCCCCTCGATGGTCCGATCGTTCAGGTTGACGTGAGTCACTTCCAGCTCACCGGCACCAGCGACCGAGCGCTCATCGCCGGTCACCGCAAACCCATGGTTCTGCGATGTGATGAGCACTTTGCCGGTTTCGACCTCTTTAACGGGATGGTTCCCGCCGCGGTGGCCGTACGGCATCTTGACCGTCGTTCCGCCGAACGTCAGTCCAAGCAGTTGGTGGCCGAGGCAGATCCCAAAAGTTGGAACGCCAGCGCCGGTGATGTCGCGAATAATCCCCGGCGCATAACTGACCGCCTCAGGATCGCCAGGACCGTTTGAGAGAAACACGCCGTCCGGCTCTGACTCCAGCGCTTTTGCTGCGGGTGTATCCGCCGGCACGACTGTCACCCTACACTCATTCTCGCTGAACAGGCGCAAAATGTTGCGCTTGATTCCGTAGTCGTACGCGACGATGTGGTGCTTCGCACGCGGATCGCCCCAGGTGTACGGCGCCGTTGTCGACACTCTCGATGCGAGGTCGAGGCCCACCATCGACGGGCACGCCTCGAGTGCTGCCCGACTCGCTTCGTCCGGCTCCTCGCCCGCTCCAATCACACCCCGCATTACCCCGACCGACCTGAGGTGTCGCGTGAGGCGTCGAGTGTCAATGTCTTGAATGATTGGAACTTGAGCAGCGGCGAGCCATTCATCGAGCCCGCCCGACGCGCGCCAATTCGAGTAGCTCGCGGAGAGCTCACGAACCACAACTCCGGCGACCTGAGGTGCGGCTGATTCCGGATCTTCAGCGTTGATCCCGTAATTGCCAATCTGCGGCGCTGTCATCACCACGATCTGCCCGCGGTACGACGGGTCAGTGAAGACCTCCTGGTAACCGGTCATGTTGGTAGTGAATACGACCTCGGCCACAGCCGGGAGCAGCGCGCTTGTGTTCGCTGCGATCCGTCCACGAAAAAGGGTTCCATCCTCAAGGAGGAGGAACCCTGGTTCTGTCACTCGATGCTCGGCCAAGTTAGCGCTTCGGTGTCGGTGTCGGGGCTGGAGCGGTGGTATTTGGGGTTGTCGCCGGAGTATTTGCGCTTGGGGCAGGCTCCAAAGGAACGGCGGGCGCTGAAGTCGGCGGTGGTGCTTGCTGTTGCGGCGTTGCCAGACCTTTCTCGAGGACTGAGCGCGGCGCAGACGTATGGGTGGACATGATCTGCAGCACGAAGCACAGGAAGAGGAAGACCCCACCGCTCCACCAGCTGGCTTTGGTGAGAAGGTTTCCTGCCTGGCGAATGCCGATGAACGCATCCGGAGAAGAGCTGGCACCGCCGAAATTGGCGGCCAGTCCGGTGCCCTTTCCGGATTGCAAAAGCACCGCTGCCATGAGCACGAAGCAGTCGATGACCAGAAGAATCAAAAGAAACGTGTAAAGCATTGATAGAGTTGGAGTTCAGCTAGCCGTTGAATATCTCGTTCGCGACCGACTGAGTCAAGTCTGCGCGATGGTCAACCAGGAGCTCGCGTCAACGCTCGCTCCGCCAACGAGGAGGCCATCGATCTCGGGGGCGCGAAGAAGCCCGGCGGCGTTGGACGAGTTCACGCTGCCACCATAAAGAATGGGGATTTCGTTGGCGCGCGTGCCGATCATATCACGCAGCTCGGACCGAATAACGGTATGAATAGCGGACGCATCCCCTGCGGACGCCGTGAGTCCCGTGCCGATTGCCCAGACTGGCTCGTAGGCAATCGAGAAATCGACCGAAATAAGATTCTCGATTTGCGCCACGCCTTCGCGCAGTTGTCTTTTCACAAGCCGCTCGGTTTCGCCTGCTTCGCGTTGCCCGATTGTCTCGCCGATGCAGAGCATGAAACTGAGGCCAGCTTTGGTTGCGGCTGCGCATTTCTTCGCGCACTGCTCGTCGGTTTCTCCGAACACGTGTCGACGTTCGGAGTGACCCACCAGCGTTACTCGCGCGCCAGCATCGCGCGCCATCGTTGCCGAAGTCTCGCCGGTGAAAGCACCCTTCTCCGCCCAGTAGATGTTTTGCGCGCCAGCCAAAACGTCGCTGCGACCGCCGAGCGCGCCGGCAACGGCGGGGAGCGAGACCGCCGGAGCAAAGATGATTACGGTACGGTCGTCACGACTGCCATACGTGGCGAGAAAAGCATCCATGAATTTCTTCGCCGCCGATGGACCGTTGTTCATCTTCCAGTTGGCGGCGAGAACCGGTTGCTTCACTACCTCGCCTCGTCGAGAATCTCGACTCCTGGCAATTGTTTGCCCTCGAGAAATTCCAGGGAGGCACCGCCGCCGGTCGAAACGTGACTCATTTTGCTGTCGAGACCTGCTTCACTGACCGCAGCCGCCGAATCTCCGCCACCGACGATCGTGGTGGCTCCCTTCGAGGTTGCATCAGCCATTGCCTTCGCGATACCCCTGGTACCGGCATCGAAGGGCGGTTTCTCGAAGACGCCCATTGGTCCGTTCCAGACGACCGTCTTCGCCGACGCAATGGCCCGGGAATACGATTGGATGGTTTGGGGCCCAATGTCGAACATGGCCTGATCTTTGGAAATCCCGTCGCGCTTTACCGCCTTCGCCTCGCTGGCGCGTTCCAATGACGGCGCGACCATGGCATCATGAGGAAGCGTCAGTTTGGCACCGGCGCGATCGAGTAGACTCTTTGCCATCTCGACGCGGTCCTCTTCGACCAGCGATCTACCCGTCTCGAGCCCCATCGCTCGGTAAAACGTGCAAGCCATCGCCCCGCCAATCAGCAGCGCATCCACTTTCGGCAACAGCTGCTCGATGACATCGATCTTGCCTGAGATTTTAGCGCCGCCAAGTATCGCAACGAACGGACGCTTGGGATTCGCGAGGGCACTGTCGAGATATTCGAGCTCTTTCTCCATCAGGAGCCCGGCAACCGCTGGTCGCAGGAACTCCGCGACTCCGACCGTCGACGAGTGGGCGCGATGCGCCGAGCCAAATGCATCGTTCACGAAGAAATCGCCCAGCTCGGAAAGCGCCCGCGACAAACGCTGGTCGTTCTTCTCCTCGCCGCCGAGAAAGCGCGTGTTCTCCAGAAGTAGCAGCTCACCTTTCTTCAGATTGTGCGAGGCTTTGTACGCCTCGTCTGAATCGGTGGACTCGACGAACATCACGCTGCAGCCGACCAATTCCTCCAGGCGCCGCGCGACCGGCTGCAATGAATACTTCGCCTCCGGCTTACCCTTTGGTCTCCCGAGGTGCGAAAGAATTACCGGTCGGCATTGGCGCTCCAGGAGCAGCTCGATCGTCGGCAACGATGCGCGGATGCGCGTGTCGTCGGTGATGCGACCCTGGTCGTCGAGCGGAACATTGAAATCGACACGCACCAGCGCCCGCTTCCCGCGGACCTGGGCGTCGTCGAGATCCTTGATTGTTTTCTTGCGCATTGTCCGCTAGAGACGCTCGCCCATGAAGCGGAGCATGTCGACGCAGCGCGAAGCGTAACCCCACTCATTGTCATACCACCCCTGGACCGTGACGAGGGTGCCGTCGATCACGTTGGTGGTCTTCGAATCGAGAATGCAAGATGCCGGATCGCCGATGAAATCCGACGAAACGAGCTCTTCATCCGAGTAGCGAATAATCCCCTCCAGCGGTCCCGATGAAGCGGCTTTCTTGAAGGCGTCGTTGATCGCCTCTTTCGTCACACCGGTCTTCTCGATTTCGACGGTGAGCACCGTGTACGAGACGTCGGGAGTCGGGACGCGGATGGCGGTGCCGTCGATCTTGCCCTTCACTTCCGGAATCACCAGCGAAGTCGCTTTTGCGGCGCCGGTAGTCGTCGGAATGATGGAAAGAGCGGCCGCGCGGGCGCGGCGAAGATCCTTGTGCGGCAGGTCGAGAATCTGCTGGTCGTTGGTGTAGCTGTGTATCGTGACCATCGAGCCATGTTTGAAGCCGAAGTTGTCGCGAACGACTTTCACCATCGGCACCAGGCAGTTGGTGGTGCACGAAGCATTTGAGACGATGGTGTGCTTGGCCGTATCGTACTTGTCGTCGTTGACGCCCATGACGATGGTGATGTCCTCGCCTTTTGCGGGAGCTGAGATGAGGACCTTTTTGGCACCACAGTCGATGTGCTTGCGCGCTGCGGAGGCATCCGTGAAGCGGCCGGTTGATTCAAGAACGAGATCCACGCCGAGGTCCTTCCACGGGAGCTGGCCAGGATCCTTCTGTGCGAGAACCTTGATCTCGTCGCCGTCGATCAAAATGGCATCGGACTTCGCTTCGACGTCGCCCTGATAACGGCGATGGACTGAATCGTACTTGAAGAGGTGGGCGAGGGTCTTCGTGTCGGTAAGATCGTTGACCGCTACGAAATCGAGATTGGCGACGCCGGCGTTCTTTGCCGCGCGCACCACTTGTCGTCCAATTCTTCCGAATCCGTTGATGCCTACCCGTATTGCCATTCCGTTCGCTCCGTTGGATTAAAGCCGATCGCCACTGGCGTGGGCGCGGCCGAAAGTCACGTAAGAAATTATTCGAGCACCTGCTTCGTAGAGCACCTTCGCACAGCTATTGAGCGTCGCTGCCGTCGTCACCACATCGTCAACGATTATCACGTGCGCACCAGCCAGCCTCTGCGCGTTGTCGACAATGCAAAACGAACCCGCAACGTTCGCCCGTCTATCCTCAGGTGTCAACCGAGTTTGCGTCTTGGTTTCACGCGTCCGACCTACCACATCTTCCCAGACGGGAAGCGTCCACTTTTGCGCAAGCTCACGCGCGATCAACGCACTCTGATTATAGCCACGCTGGCGCCTTCGCGC
The DNA here is from genome assembly GCA_045803545.1 of Gemmatimonadaceae bacterium. GTDB lineage: Bacteria > Gemmatimonadota > Gemmatimonadetes > Gemmatimonadales > Gemmatimonadaceae > UBA4720. The sequence continues at coordinate 104,130 of JBJMOW010000005.1, forward strand.
TGATCCCAGCGGCACTGGTACCAGCGCAGTCCTTTCCTGAACAACGTCGCTCGGCCACGACAGGCGGCTCATCCGCTCCGCCAGATCCTTCGCGATTATCGACCAGCCTTCGTACTTGAGGGCGTGAACGATGTTCGAAATTGGCTCGACAGGCATCCAACACACCGAGCGGACTGCTCTGACAAATGGAGGCAGGAGCTCGCACCAGCGGCAAACGTTGCCCTGTTGAGGGTGACCGCAGCGATCGCATCTCGGCGCTGGCAGTAGTGCGATTCGCGACCAGCACAGACCACACACCACGCCCGTATCGAAGTGACCCATCAGGCGATCGCACGCGACACAGCTGCGCGGCAGCAGCAGATCGAGCGCAGCGGCAAAGAGGGATGATGGATGGGGGATGCGAGCCAAGGGAGGGGGGATGGGGGATGAGGGACTGCACAAATCAACAACGCCTTTTTCGCGGTCAGCCTTTCCGGTATTCGCACTTCTCCTCCCCCGTCCCCATCCCGCATCCCTCTTCGCCGGCTACAGAAGCGACTGACGCATTGCCTCGCGATCGGGCTCGATACCGAACCAGCGCTGGAAGGAGAGCGCTCCCTGCTCCAGCAGCATCGGCAGGCCGTCTGCCGCGCGACAGCCTCTGCCTCGCGCCGATTTCACCCACGGTGTTCCACCCTGCCGATAAACGAGGTCGAACACCGCCGTGGCTGGCTCGATCATTTCTACGTCGACCGGTTCTTCATCATCGTGTTGGCCAACCGGGGTCGCATTCACGATCAATGTCGCTCCGTGCAGCGCTTTCTCCGGACTCGTTTCGACGCTGGCGACATCACGAAAACGTCGTGCAAGTTTGCGCGCCTTTTCGGAATTGCGCGAAACGATTGCCACGCGGGCGTTTTGCCACGACTCCGCGGCGGTGAGAACCGCTGCCGCTGCGCCCCCGCTCCCGAGCAGAACCACACGCGCATTGACCGGTTCGCCACCGAGTAAAGCCCGGACAGCGCCGTCGAATCCAGCGACGTCGGTGTTGTCGCAGTGAAGCTCTCCCGATTCGAACCAGAAGGTGTTGACCGCGCCAACACGACCCGCCACCTCGCTGACGTGGTCACAGCTGGCGTGAACCGCAGTCTTGTGCGGGATGGTGACGTTGCCAGCGGCTTTGGATTCCTTCAGCTCGCGCAGCACCGATCGCAGGTCGTCCGGCGCGACGTCGAGCGCCTCGTATTTCAGCGGGATCCGGGCCGAACGAAGCGCGGCGTTCTGAAACAGCGGCGAGAGCGAGTGACTCACCGGATGACCGAGCAGCACCAACCGCCCAGGATTTCTCGGCACTTGCGGACTGGCTCTCAGGATTTCAGACGATCGAACAGCTTCTCTAGCTCGCGCTCGAGGATGTCGGCAGTGTGCCGATACGCGTCCAGGTCGCCGCCATACGGGTCGGTGATGCCGCCGTTGGTCGTGCCTGACGTGTACTCGTCCATCACGTGGACTTTGCCACGCCCACCCAGCTGTCGAACCTGCTCGAGGTGTCCCGGCGTCATCACGAAGATCAAATCGGCCTCTGAGACGATTTCCGGTGTAAGCTTGCGCGCGCGGTGCCCGGTGAGGTCGAGCTCGCGCTCCATCCCAACTAGAAGGGCTTCATCAGTGGCGGGCACATTGTCCCACGCATTGGTCCCGGCGCTGGAGATGTTGACGTCGGCGATGCCCCGGCGCTGCGCGATTTTTCTCGCCAGAGCTTCGGCCATCGGACTGCGGCAGGTGTTGCCGCTGCACACGAAAAGGAGATTCACCTCAAGCGTCTCCGACCAAGTCCGGAACTCTCTCTTTGAGTTGTGCCGCGGAGATCGCTCCCGGACGAATTACACGCGGACGGCGACCGGTGCAATCAACGACCGTCGACGGCGACGACTCCTTTAACCGGCCACCGTCGAGTACGAGCAGTTTCCCTCGGACGACCGCGTCGGTCCACTGCGTTACGATCTCGTCCGCGGCCATCGCCGGCGGTACACCAGGCCGATTGGCGCTCGTCGACGTGATGGGTCCGCCGTGAGCCATGATCAATCGCTGCAACGAGCGGTGCGGTGTCCACCGCACCGCGACGCCGCCTTCCGGACCGCGAAGTCGCGCCGGCACACGGTTCTCGCCGCCGGAAAGCACGAGGGTGAGCGGCCCGGGCCAAAATCGCGCGGCCAACGTGGCGGCGTAGCTGGAGAGATGCAACCCCAGCCGGGTAATCATGTCGCTGCTCGCGACGAGCAACAGGAACGGCTTGCCCGGCGCGCGTCCCTTGAGATTGACGAGCGATTCCACGGATTTTTCATCGACGGCACCACCGAATCCATAGACGGTTTCGGTTGGATACGCGAGCACTTTGCCGGCGGCCAGATGCGCGAGGGTTCCGTTGATGGCAGCCTCGACTTCCTCTGGCGACCAGAACGGTACGACCATCGGCTGCGGCTTCATTCGCGGAAGATACTTAGCGCCTCCGCCAACGCGAAATCCTTTTCCTCGGTGATTTTGAGCGCGCGTTCGCTGCCAGGCACTACCACCACCGGCAGTCCGATCTGTTCGCAGAGTGCCGCATCGTCGGTTGCAATTCGATCAGCCTCCCGCGCCTCGCGATGCGCGCGATCGATTACCGCCCGCGGAAATGCCTGCGGCGTCTGTGCGCGCCACAGTCCGAATCGGTCCACCGTTACTATCACGTTACCGCTCGAATCGACTCTTTTGAGAGTGTCCGATACGGGAAGCGCAGCGACAGCGCCCTTCCCCTGACGCGCTTCATCAATCACCCGACCGATAGTGTCCTGAGTGACGAGCGGACGCGCGGCATCGTGGATGACCACGATCTCGCATTCTGGCGGGAGATCCTCTAGACCATTGGCCACTGATTCGCCGCGATGACTTCCGCCCAGCGAGAGCAGTAGTCGATCGGTGTCGCACTGAAAAATCCACGGTGGCGGATCTGCGACGTACTGTTTTGGTAGCACGCAGACGACCATGGCGACCTCGGGCCGTGCCTGAAACGCCTGCAGGCTATGGAGCAGCATTGGCTTTCCGGCGACCCAGCGAAATTGCTTGAGCTCGGCGGTTTCGGTGCGTGATCCCAATCCGGCGGCGACGATAATGACGCCGACATCGCGGGAGGCGGGATGCGGTCGGCGAGAGGCGGAGGCACTGCCGTCGTCCAGCATTTCGCCTGCCCCCTCTCGCCCCCCGCCTCCCTCAGCCATTGAACAAATGCCGGAAGACATCTGTGATCGTGCGCACGCCTACGATCTCGATTCCGCGCGTTGGGCGTTTTGGAATTCCCCGCTCTGCGAGATAAGCCGTCGTCATTCCCATCTTCGCGGCTTCGCCGAGGCGTCGCTCGGCTTGGGATACCGGCCTGATCTCTCCGCCGAGGCCGACTTCTCCCAGAAAGATCATGGAGCTGCCGACCGGCTTGTCGTACACGCTCGACGCCAGCGCGCTGGCGACCGCCAGATCACCTGCCGGCTCCTGCATCCGCACGCCGCCGACAACGTTGAGGAACACATCCAGTTGCGAGAACGAAAGGCCGGCGCGCTTGTCGAGTACCGCCAGCAGCAGCGCGAGACGACGCGGATCGTAGCCGGTGCTAACCCGCTGCGGAGTTCCGTAACCAGCCTTCGCCGCCAGCCCCTGAATCTCGATCAACACCGGACGCGACCCCTCGAGCAATGCAGTCACCGCACTGCCCGACGCGTTTTCGAGGCGATCGCCGAGGAATAGCTCCGACGGATTCTCGACGGCGATGAGGCCTTCCTCGGTCATCCTGAACACGCCGATCTCGTCGACGCTGCCGAAGCGGTTCTTGGTCGCTCGCAACAGCCGATGCTCGAGCATGCCTTCGCCTTCGAAGTACAAAACGGTGTCGACGATGTGCTCCAGCGTTTTCGGGCCGGCAATGCCGCCGCCTTTGGTCACATGGCCAATCGCAAAGACCGTGGTCTCGGTTTCCTTGGCGAAGCGCATCAACCGGGCGGCACATTCCCGCACCTGTCCTACGTTACCCGGCGCTCCCTCGAGATCGCTCGTGAAGATCGTCTGAATGGAGTCGACGATCACGGCGTCAAATTTCTGCGAGGCCGCCGTAGCAATGATGGTTTCGAGCAGCGTCTCGTTGAGCAGCGCAACATCTTCAGCCGAGCCATGCAGACGCTCGGCGCGGAGCTTGACCTGCAGCGCTGATTCTTCGCCTGACACGTAAAGCGCCGAGTGTCCCAGCGACTGTAGCTTGCCCGCCACCTGCAACAGCAGAGTCGACTTGCCGATCCCCGGCTCACCACCGACGAGGACCATCGAGCCGGGAACGATTCCCCCTCCCAGCACAAAATCGAATTCGCGGATCCCGGTCTTGAGTCGGCGTCCTTCCGAGCTCCTGATCTCGCGCAGGCGCGGCGTCGGTGCGACGCTGCCGCCCTCCGCCATCGACCGCTTGCCGCCGACGCGCCGACTTGATGCGGAGGTCGACGCAGAGGAAGTCGCTATCTCCTCGACCAGCGAATTCCACTCGCCGCAGACGTCGCAGCGTCCCGCCCACTTGGGGTGATCAGCGCCGCAATTCGTGCAGCGATAGACCGTTTTTGCTTTTGGACTCACTGAGTCAAACGAGGCGACAGATTCTCGAAGCGCGTGTAGGTCTTGTTGAAATAGAGATTGATGAAACCTGTCGGTCCGTTGCGCTGCTTGCCGACGATGATCTCCGCGCGGCCCTCGAGAGAGTTGCCGTCCTTGTCCGTCGGTCCGTCGTACATCTCCTGGCGGTAAATGAACATCACCAGATCGGCATCCTGCTCGATGGCACCCGACTCACGAAGGTCGGACAGTTGCGGCCGCTTGTTCTCCCCCGCTCGCTGCTCGGGGGCACGTGAAAGCTGCGACAGGGCGACGACCGGAATCCGCAGCTCGCGCGCGAGTGCTTTGAGCGATCGCGAGATGTAGCTGATCTCCTGCTGACGACTCTCAACGTCACGCGGACCCGCCATCAGTTGCAGATAGTCCACAACCACCATGCCAATGTTGTTCTCCATCTTCAGCCGACGTGCCTTGGATCTCATCTCCAGCAGATTCATCGCCGGCGTATCGTCGATCCAGATCGGTGCATGGCTAAGAATGCCCGCCGCGCGGCCCAGTCGGACGAACTCGTCGTCGTGCAAGCGGCCTTTGCGCAGGCGTTGAGCGTCGACGCGCCCTTCGGAAGTGAGCAGTCGCTGCACGAGCTGCTCCTTGCTCATCTCCAGAGAGAAGAACGCCACTGGAACGTTGTTATCGAGCGCCGCATTCTGCGCGATGTTGAGCACGAAGGCCGTCTTTCCCATCGAGGGTCGAGCCGCAACGATGATCAGATCTGACGGTTGGAAACCTGCAGTCATCTCGTCGAGATCCTTGAACCCGCTCGCCACGCCCGTAATCGATCCGCCGCCGCGTTGGATCTCCTCGATGCGTTCCATCGTCGGCCAGAGCAGCTCCTTGATGCGCATGAAGCCTTCGCTGCCGCGGCTTTGGTTGACCTCGAAGATTCGGTGCTCTGCTTCGTCGAGCAGCTCGGTCGAAGGGGCACCGGATTCGAACGCCTCCGCTACGATCGAGGTCGACACTTCGATCAGCCGCCGACGCAGTGCCTTCTCGCGAACGATCTTGGCGTGATACTCGATGTTCGCCGCGGTGGGCACCGCGTCGACGAGAAATCCGATGTAATCCTTCCCGCCACTCGATTCGAGTGAGTTCGTCCGCGCGAGCTCCTCGGAGAGTGTGAGCGGGTCTACTACATCACCGCGCTCCGAGAGCGCGAGCATCGCTCGGAATATCCGCCGATGTCCCTCGCGGTAGAACATCGTGTCGTCGAGGAACTCGGTGGCGCGAAGAATCGCGTCGGGATCCATGAGCATCGCCGACAATACCGCCTGCTCAGCATCTTCCGAGTAGGGCGGCCGACGATCCTTGTACGGATCACGCGCGGGTGCTGCTATCGAGAATTCTACGGGCGAGCTTGACATCTTCCCACGTCGGGCGTTTCCAGGCCGGATTGCGTAGCAAAGCCGCCGGGTGATAAGTGACGACGAGCGGTATGCCGTGATATTTGTGCATCAAACCACGGAGCTGGCCGATCGGCGTTTTGGAGTTCAGGAGAGTTTGGGCAGCGAAGGTCCCAAACGCAACGATGACTTTCGGCTTGATCAGCTCCAGCTGACGAATCAAATAAGGACTGCACGCTTCGACTTCTTCCGGTCGCGGATTTCTGTTTCCAGGCGGACGATGTTTGAGAACGTTGCAGATGAAGACGTCTTCACGAGTTAGGTCAATCGCCGCGAGAATCTTGTTGAGCAGCTGACCGGCCTGACCGACGAACGGTCGACCGGTTTCATCTTCCTTTGCGCCGGGCGCTTCTCCAACGCAGACGAGCTTGGCCTTCGGGTTGCCCTCACCCGGAACTCCCTGAGTCGCAGTCTCATAGAGCGGACAGCGTGTGCACTTCTGAACTTTTTTTGCAATCTCTTCGAGCGAGTTCAACTTCTCGATCGCACTCGGAATCAGCTCCGCTTCACCTGACGAGATGACGATTCCTTTCTTGAAGGCCATTTCTGTTGCGGGCTCGGCGCCGGGTGGGAGGAAAGATTCCTTTGTCGCGGAGGAACCTGCGTCAACATTCACGCCAGCCTGGCGCAGCGAATCGCGCCAGTCTTTGAGATCTTGTCCGGAGATTTCTTCAGCGAGTTGTCGCAGACTAGGCCCAGCGCTCTGCAAGGTTGCCGTCGGCGCAGCGCGACCGACGGCGCCGAGCAACCTCATCACTTCTTCGACATCGAGCGAGTCGAGCACCAGCTCCGTTTCCCCGAGTTCGCGACGCTGCTCGAGGTACCGGCGGAGCAGCGACTTAGCGTCCACGCAGCGCGACCTCGATCCGATCGAGAATGGCTTCTGCTACGTCCGACTTGGACATCAGCTGCAGCGCGTCCTCCTTTCCGGTACGATCGATGATTGTCACGCGATTTGTATCGACTCCGAAGCCCGCCCCAGGCTCAGTCGCGTCGTTCAGCACCACGAAGTCGAGATCCTTTGATTTGAGCTTGTCACGCGCGTTTTTCGCGCCGTCGTTAGTCTCCAGCGCGAACCCAACCACGACCCCGTTCTTTTTTCGTTTTGCCATCGTCGATTTCAAAATGTCCACGGTTGGCTCGAGCTCGATTTTGGGCGCCGTTTTGCCTTTTTTGATTTTCTGACCCGCGGCCAACGAGGGTCGGAAATCGGCGGGTGCAGCGGCCATGATCAGCGCGTCGGCTTTTGGCAGCGCATCACCAACGGCCTTCGCCATCTCCTCCACCGTCTCGGTTTTGGTTGCGCGGATTTCCGGTGGTAACGGGACGTCGACGTGTCCGGTAATCAATTGCACCTCCGCGCCACGTCGCCACGCCGCCCGTGCCAACGCAACGCCCATTTTTCCGCTGCTGTGATTGGAGATGAAGCGAACAGGATCGATTTGCTCGCGAGTAGCTCCCGCGGTTACCACAATCGTGCGACCGCGCAGCGATGATTTCTTCTCCAGCAACCGGCCGATGTGGCTGATGATCGTCTCGGGCTCCGGCATTCGCCCGGGTCCGCTTCCCTCTCCCACCGCCAGCGGACCTTCGTCGGGCGCGAGGATCTCGTAGCCAAGTGATTTCGCCTGCTGGATGTTCCGTTGAGTCTGGGTGTGCGCCCACATCCGGTCGTTCATCGCCGGCACGAGCAGAACTTTGCTCGTCGCGGCGAGAAGGCACGCCGTCAGCAAATCGTCGGCAAGACCGTGCACTGCTCGTCCGATGAAATCCGCAGTCGCCGGAGCTACGACAATGACGCTGGCCTCACGCGCCAGCTTGACGTGATCGAGAGCGTGGCCGGGGCCGAAAATCTCAGTGTGAACCGGACGGCCGCTAACTGCTTCGAAGGTGATCGGACCGACGAACTCGCGAGCACCGCGAGTCATCACGACATCTACTTCAGCACCGGCCTGTGTAAGCAAACGCGCCAGCCACACTGATTTGTAGCTGGCGATGCCCCCGGTGATGCCGAGGAGGACGCGAGTGCCGTCGAAGGGACGCGCGGTAGCTACTCCGTACGGCGGCGCGGTACGACGCGATACTCGACCTGACCGTCGGTCAGTTCTTCGAGCGACCGCGTGGTCAGTTTCTTCTCGCCCGGCGCTGAGCGATCGCGTGGGAACTCGTTGAGAACGCGGGCATACTTCGCCGCGACGAGAACTCCCAGGTATTTGTTCGTCGCGTGCTTCGCGACTTCGGTCGGAATGAAAACCTGCATTACTTCCCCTTTGAGTATTGATCGATTGCCCGCTGGATTCCGTCCAGCAATTCCTTCACTCGGCGGTCGAGCCCTGAAACTTTCGACCGTTGGAAACGATCGCCTTTGCCGTCGATGATCGCCGAGACCGCTTCAACAGCCGTATCGAGCTTGTCGTTGACCACCACGTACTGGTACAAATCTATCGCTTTTAACTCGGCGATGGCACTCTCAAAACGACGCACCAGGGCGCCAATGTCTTCGGTTCCACGAGCCTCGAGGCGCTCAATCAGGGCCTCGCTCGAAGGCGGAAGGATGAAAATCAGCAGCGAATTCGGAAAAGCCTCGACGAATTGGCGGGTTCCCTGGACATCAATGTCCATGATCACGTTGCGGCCTGAGGCGAGCACGCGCTGGACTTCCGATCGAAGCGTGCCGTACAGGTGTCCGTGAACGGTCGCTGACTCCGCAAAGCCGCCGCCCTTCTGTCGGTGTTTGAACTCCTCGGGGGAGACGAAGTAGTAGTCGCGCCCATCTCGCTCAGCCGGCCGAGGTGCGCGGGTAGTACAGGACACCGAGTACCCGACGTCCTCGCGTGTTGCAAGAAGCTGGTGGGCGATTGTGGTCTTTCCGCCACCGGAAGGTGAGGAAAGAATGATCGGGACCGGCATCTACTCGAGGTTCTCGACCTGCTCGCGAATCCTTTCCAGCTCTTCCTTGGTCGCGATCACGTCTTCCTGGATCTGAGCGTCGCTGGCCTTGCTGCCGATTGTATTCGCTTCGCGAACCATCTCCTGGAGGATGAAGCCAAGTCGCTTTCCCACCGGATCTGCAGTCTTCGATTGTGCGGTCTCGCGAAAAGCAACTACATGAGAGCGAAACCGATCGAGCTCCTCGGCGACGTCGAGCTTGTCGGCGAGAATGGCGATCTCCTGCGCTATCCGCTGCGGATCCGCGCCGGCGCTGCCGACGAGGTCCGACACAGTTTTCTTAATGCGCTCGTGCTGTTCCTTGAGCCTTACCGGTGCGCGGCTCTCGATCCGCGCCAGGCGCGATTCGACCGCAGCAATTCGCTCGAGGAGAAACGCAGTCAGCAGCGCCCCTTCTGCTCGACGCATCGCTACCAGGTTGTCGGCGGCTTTACTGACGATCGCGGAAAGAGCGTCTCCCGCCGCGGCGTCGAGCTCGTCACTTGGGGCGGTGACTACGTCGGGCAGCCGGAGAATGGTTCCGAGGTCTACTTCGCCACCCAGCGCATGCTTCTTTTGGATCTCCCGAAGGGTCGTCGCGTACTGGGCGATTTTGGCCTCGTCGATGCGCGCGCCGCCGACGGCGGCATGGTCGAGTCGAGCAGTTAATGTGACATGACCCCGTGCAATCTTCTGACGCAGCAGCTCACGGATCTCACCTTCCCACCGCGCGAGCGCGGCCGGCAGTTTCAGGTTGGGACTGAAGAAGCGGTGGTTGACGGTTCTGATTTCGACGCTGGCGTGCGAGCCGGAAACGATCCCGTCGGCCGCGCCAAAACCCGTCATGCTGGATATCATGTGACGCGAGCTATCCTACGCCGCGGCAATAGGTTTGTCAATTCCAGAACTCCCATCGTACGCCGTAGATTGCGAGCACCCGCGGCATCTCGAATCCAGGCACGATGTCGTACTGATAGCCGAGGATGTTGCGCTGCTGATAGCTGATGACGGCGCGCATGATTCTGATCTCGAGGATTGCGGAGAGAGTCTTTCCAACCGGCGTTCGGATATCCTCGACGGTCGTTGGAAAAACGACCGCGCTGCGATACTCGTAGACGCCCGCCGCTTTCACCTCGAAATCACCGCGCGGAAACCGCTTCATGAAGTTGTTCGAGTAGTTCAGTTCCGCGCGGCTTTGCCATTTGGGCTGGTAAACGCTGCTGTCAGCCCAACGGATCGCCCACGCGTCCAAGCTAACGCCATAAGCAAGGGGACCACGAATCGATCCGGTGTAACCGCTCACCCTCCCCGGCGACGTTGGCAGTAGCAGCGTGTCGTAGACCAACGGCGCTAGACCACTGCCCCGCTCCATACTGATCATCCCACCCGAAACCCATGGGCGGAATAGTTTGATGCCCGCTTCGTAGCGAAACGATGTTGCGCTGGCTTGCGCTGAAGACCCAGTCGGTGTCTGGTGCGAAACGGAGCCCGAGAATGCGATGAACGGCAGTGGCTGAGCGCGGAGCCCGCCATCTACGCTCGTGATCTGCCGGAATCCATCGTGCTGCGCGGTTGCGCTCACCACACCAACGGGTGAGACAAGATCGAAGCGGCCACTGGCGCTGTTGTAACTGGCGCCGTTGAACGCGCGGAGCCGGTCGTCGACCTCAATCCGCGCCGGACCGAGTGTCAGCCCACCACTTGCCACGAACTGCGATTCGAAGACGCGCCGCTCCAGGGTGTCCGCGAACGGCGTCGCACTCACGCTCCGATCCGGCGCCGTATTTCCCTTGAATCCGAGCGACGCGGCCGTGAGCTGCAGCCAGGGTCCGTGATTGCTCTCCCCGAATGCAGCCCTGATGTATGCGTCCGTGTAAGTCGCATCGACTGCGAGAATGGATGGACGGCTCAATAGCGCGCGTTGAAGCGCACGCGTCGGGTGGTGGCGCAAGACGAAACCATCGATGCTCCACGACTTGCTGGCGTACCCAACCCGCCCAAGCAACGAAAGCGCATCTCCCGCTCCCGCGAACCGCGAACTGGTCACGCCGTACTGTTGTCCGGCAAACTGAATCAGCGAACCGCCCTGGCCACGCTTGCCGTAGAAGCCGCGGTAGAGATTGGTTTGTTCGTTGCCCGTTGCAACGTCGGCGCGGGTATATGGGTCGGTATTCTCGACACGCCAGCTGCGCATGTAGATGCGCAGCTCGTCGGCACTTCGCTCGATGCTCAAATGCTCGAGGGTCCAGATCTGGATGGTCGAGAGATCGAGCACTCCACCCGAGCGGTTGTCGAGATTGTCGATCTCGACGCCATCGTAGAAAATCCGGACGCGGCTGAAATCGTTGTTGTAGGTCGCCGTTTGCGGCGTCGCCAGCCAACCGGAACGGAAAGTCGCGATGCCGGGAATGCGGTCCAGCAAATCGACGAGGCTCAAAGCACCGGTGGCGAAGAGCTGAGTGCGATCCCATTCGTATTGTGGTCCAATCTCGTACAGTGCGGGATCGGCAAACCGGCCCACCGGCGGCTTGATTGTATCCGCTTTTACGCGCGCGCTGTCGGGTCCCGAATCAGTCTTCGGTTTTACGGGGATTGGGACCTCACTCGCCGGCGGCTGAACTACTTGCGCGCCGAGCGGATTTCCGGCCGCGTACAAAATCGCCCCGACCGCAAGGCCGGGGCGGACAAAGCGGACGATGTTCCAGATCGCTCGGATCAGCGCGCTCTCCCGCGAACGAATTCGATGAAGGTACCCGTCGGCACTCCGGTCGGTCCCTTTGGAATCGTAACGAGGTCGGTCTCGGAATACGCGGTGCCGGCGATATCCATATGCGCCCAGGGGTAACCTTCGGCGAACTCCTTCAAGAAAAGCGCTGCCGTCGTCGCGCCGGCCGGACGCCCGCCCGAGTTCTTCACATCTGCGACGTCTGACTTGATCAGATCCTTGTATTCGTCCCAGAGCGGCAGCGGCCAGCCGGGCTCACCCGCCTTTTTTCCGGCTGCGAGAATCTCGCTCACGAGAGGCTCGTCGGTCGAGAAAATACCGCTCGCGGTGTGCCCAAGCGCGATCACGCAGGCACCGGTCAGCGTTGCGGCATCGATCACGACATCGGGGTTGAACTTCTTCGCGTAGTTCAGGCAGTCGGCGAGAACGAGGCGGCCTTCCGCATCGGTATTGATGATCTCGATCGATTTGCCGTTACTCGCCTTTACCACATCGCCCGGGTTCATCGCGGTGCCCGACGGCATGTTGGTTGTCGCACCGATGATGCCGACGACGTTCACTTCAGGTTTCAGCTGACCGAGTGCTTCCATGGTTCCAAGCACGCCCGCGGCGCCGCACATGTCGAACTTCATGAATTCCATCCCCTGTGCCGGCTTGATGGAGATGCCGCCGCTGTCGAAGCAAAGTCCCTTCCCGACGAGTACGACTGGCTTCGCGTTCGGCTTGCCGCCGTTGAATTCGATTGCGATCAGCTTCGGGTCTTGGGGCGTGCCCTGCGCAACGGCCAGGAACGATCCCATTTTCTCCTTCTCGAGCTCCTTCCGGCCTAGAACCGTGACGTCCATCCCATATCGCTTGCCGATGTCAGTGGCAGTCTCGGCGATATAGTCAGGCGTACACAGGTTGCCCGGCATCATAGCCAGGCGCCGAGCGAGACTTTGACCGTCGCCGATCGCCTTACCGTTGTTGAGCCCGCGGCGCGTTTCGTCGGTGTTGTTGGTCAGGATGATCGCCTTCTCCAGCGGTTTCTTCCTGTCAGCTTCGGGAACCGGAGACTTGAGATCGATGTACTCCCACGAGCCGGCAATCAAACCGATCGTGATTACTTCGACTTCTTCGGGTGAAATCTCGCCCGAATACCAGACCATCTCGCCAACGCCGAGCCGGTGCGCGTTGCGCCCAGCGAGCGTTGCGGCGCGTTTGAGTGACGCACGACGTTCGGTGACGGTGCCCATCCCGACGAGCAGAATGCGACGCGGACCTTTGCTGAATCCGGTGAGGTGAAGGATCTCGTCGCGAGAGCCGCGGAAATCCTTCATGTCGATCATCCGCGTCAGTGCGCCCTGTGTCGCTCCATCCAACGCGGCGATTCCGGCGAGCGTCGGGTTTTCCGGCAGGGCGACAACGAGCAGCGAAGTGCCGACCTCGATCGGACTCTGTGAGGCGATGCTGACGGAAAGCACCCCTAGTTCTTCATCCCGGCGATCACCTGATCACCAAAACCTGACGTCGAGACTTCAGTCGCACCGGGCATCTGTCGGGCGAGGTCGTAGGTGACCCGCTTCGCCTTGATCGCGTTTTCCATTCCCCTGACGATGAGGGCGGCAGCTTCGTTCCAGCCCATGTACTCGAGCATCATCACACCGGACAGAATGACGCTCCCCGGATTGATCTTGTCGAGGTTGGCGTACTTCGGCGCGGTGCCATGCGTCGCTTCGAATACGGCGACGCCGTCTCCGACGTTGCCTCCGGGGGCAATTCCCAGCCCGCCGACCTGTGCCGCCGCCGCGTCGGACAGGTAATCGCCGTTCAAATTCGGCGTCGCAAGAACAGAGTATTCGGACGGACGAAGCAGTAGCTGCTGGAACATCGAATCCGCGATGCGATCCCGCATCACGATTGCATCGGCGCGCGCGTTCTGACCGCCCTTCGAGAGCTCGGCTTCTGTGAGCGTGTCGTCGGGGAATTTCTCACGGGCGACCTCATAGCCCCAGTCACGGAATGCACCTTCCGTGAATTTCATGATGTTGCCTTTGTGCACGAGCGTCACCGATTCCCGATTGTTTTCAATTGCGTATCGAATCGCCATTTCGACCAGGCGCTTCGAGCCGAACTCCGACATCGGCTTGACACCCAATGCCGATTTCTCGCGGATCTCGCTCTTGAATTCCTTGCGCAGATAGCTCGCGATCTTTTCGGCTTCCGGCGATCCCGCCTTCCACTCGATTCCCGCGTATACGTCTTCAGTGTTCTCACGGAAGATCACGACATTGACTTTCTCGGGCTCCTTGACCGGCGCACCGACTCCCTCGAAGTAGCGAACCGGACGGATGCACGCGTAGAGGTCGAGGACCTGGCGCAGCGTCACGTTGAGCGACCGAATACCACCACCGACCGGAGTAGTCAGCGGTCCTTTGATCGAAACGCGGTATTCCTCCATCGCGTCCACGGTTTCCTGCGGCAACCAGTCGTTGAACTGCTTGAACGACTTCTCGCCTGCGAAAACCTCCATCCAGGCGATCTTGCGAGTGCCCTGGTATGCCTTCTCGACCGCCGCGTCGAATACACGAACAGACGCGCGCCAGATGTCGGGTCCGGTTCCGTCGCCCTCGACGAAAGGGATGATCGGGTTGTCGGGCACCGCGACTTTGCCGTTCTTGTAAACGATTCCTTCACCACGCGAAGGAACCTTGGCGAACTTATACTTCGTCATCGAAATCGAGTCAGTTAGTTGCGAATCGCCAAATGTAGTGCAACCGGGCGTCGCACAAAACTGTCTTATACGCCAGCACAACAGGCTTGCGCTACGTATTGGGAATAATGCCGGACAGGAAAAAACTTCTCACAACTCTATTGATTGTCGCGTTGGTCGCAGTCGGATGTCGCCCGCCTCGAGTGAATGGTGCGGCCGGCGCGTCTGCAGCTCCCAACACCCCGTGGCAACCGCCTGCGAATGCGATAAAACCGGAGCCGACGATCACACCCGCGCAGGTGGCCGCGATTCCACCCGATCTCGCTCAACGCGTCCAGCGGCTCACGGTCACCGATGTCGTTGATATTGCGTTGATGAATAATCCGGCGACACGGGCTTCGTGGTCCCAGGCACGAGCCGCCGCGTTCACGTTTGGATCCGAGCGGGGACAGTACTTCCCGACCATCAATGCGGCGGGTCAGATCTCGCGCGCGCAAACTCCCGCGACGACCACGCGGTCGGCGGGCAAGCAAACCTCCTATGGCCCATCGATTTCGCTCAACTACCTGCTGCTCGATTTCGGTGGCCGGTCAGGTTCGATAGAGCGCGCAAGGCAGGAGCTGTTCGCCGCCAATCTTTCGCACAATGCGACAATCCAGAATGTCGTGTTGCAGGCGGAGGTTGCGTATTTCACCTACATGGCGACTGCGTCGCTCCTGGCGGCCGAGCGTTCAGCGATCGCTGAGGCCCAGGCCAATCTCAACGCGGCACAGGGCCGCAATCGCGTCGGGCTGGCTACGATTGCCGATGTTCTGCAGGCGCGCACCGCGTTGTCGCAGGAGCAGCTCAATCTCGAAACGACGCAGGGTAATTTGCAGGCGGCTCGGGGCGCCCTCGCCGCGGCGCTTGGTCTTCCCGCGAACCTCCCCTTCGATCTGCAGCCGTTGACTGGGCCACTGGCCGTCAGGGGACTCGCCCTCAGCGTCGACAGTGTGATCAATGAAGCGCTGCGCAATCGTCCGGATCTGCAGGCGGCGCGCGCGCAAGCCGAGGCGGCCGCGCAGTCAGTGCGCGTCGCGAGGTCGGCCGAGTTCCCTTCACTATCCCTCAACAGCAACGCCGCACGCACGTTTTCCAATCCGCGCGTTTTCGCGGGTCCGTCGTACAACGTTCAGCTCGGACTCTCGATCCCGATCTTCAATGGCTTCTCGCATCAGTACGACGTTGCCGCCGCCCGGGCGCAGGCCGACGCAGTCTCGGCGTTCGCGGATCAGACCCGCCAACAGGTAGTGACCGAAGTATTCATCTCGTACTACTCATTGCAGACCGCCCAGCAGCGTGTTCTTACCGCCGACGATCTGCTCGCCAGCGCAGAACAGTCGGCTCAAGTAGCCGCGGGTCGGTATCGGGAAGGAGTTGGCAGTATTATCGACCTTCTCACCGCACAGACAGCACTTGCCAATGCCCGCGCTCAACAAGTCCAATCGCGCTGGCAGTGGTACACGTCCCTCGCGCAACTCGCCCGCGACGCCGGGGTACTCAGTGTACGCGGTGACACGCCTTTCGTTTTTTCCACTGACTCAACAGTGCCGCGTCCACTTCCCAATCCGGAAACACCATGAGCACGCGTATCAATCACGCGTGCATAGCAGCGATTGTCCTTGTTGGAATCGTTGCGTGCTCGAAGCAGGACCCGCCGCGTCAGCCTACAGTGCCCGTCAGCATCACTACCGTGAAGCGCGCGAGCGTCCCGTACATCGTGACGGCAAACGGCGTCGCCGAAGCGATGCAGACCGTCGCTATCGAAGCCCAGGTGAACGGGATCCTGCAACGCGTGTCGTTCGCCGAGGGTCAGGAAGTAGCTAATGGTCAGGTGCTGTTTCAGATCGATCCCAGACCTTACCAGGCAGTTCTGAACCAGGCACGCGCGCAGCTGACGCGTGACGAGGCAATCGCCGCCAATACCCGTCGCGATGCAACGCGCTATGCCGCTCTCGTCAAGGAAGGCTACGTCACCGGCTCGCAGGCGGACCAGGCTGAATCGAACGCGGTATCGGCGGCGGCGACGGTAGAGGCCGATCGTGCCAACGTCCAGAAGGCTGCGCTCGACGTCGCCAACACCACGATTCGCTCGCCGATCGCCGGCAAGACCGGCAGCCTCCTCGTTCGTCAGGGAAACCTCGTCAAGGCGAACAGTGAGCCACCGCTGGTCGTAATCAATCAGATAAGGCCGATTCTGGTGAGGTTTTCAGTGCCGCAGAGTCAGTTCACTGATATTCAGAGATACTATCGGAGCGGAAACGCGCTGCTGGTCCGCGCGAAGCCATCCGAGGGCACTGCGATCGCCGTTGATGGCACGCTGGCGTTCGTCGACAACAACGTCGACACCACTACCGGCACCGTGATGCTGAAGGCTCGCTTCAATAACGCCGAAGGTCAGATCTGGCCCGGTCAGTACATGAACATCGCGTTGCAGCTCTATGTAGATCCGAACGCGCTTACACTGCCGGCTCCGGCTGTGCTGACAGGCCAGCAGGGCACTTACGTTTACACGATAGACACCGCAGGTAAAGCACTACAGACTCCAGTGCAGGTATCACGCACCGTCGATTCAGTCGCAGTAATCGCGACAGGGTTACGTGAGGGCGAGCGGGTAATCGTCGATGGCCAGTCTCGCCTGCTGCCGGGATCGAAAGTAGCAATCAAAGGAGCGCCCGGCGCACCCGGCGCCTCAGGAGCACAGCGATGACCGCACTCTTTATTCGCCGACCCGTCATGACCGCGCTGGTCATGATCGGCATTCTTTTCTTCGGGACGGTTGCCTATCGGCGCTTGCCGGTCAGTGATCTGCCAACCGTTGATTTCCCGACGATCTCCGTCGGCGCGAATCTTCCCGGCGCCAGCCCCGAGACGATGGCCGCCGCCGTTGCGACGCCTCTCGAAAAACAGTTCTCCACCATCGCCGGCATCGACAACATGACTTCGTCGAGCCAGCTCGGCTCGACGAACGTCACCATCCAGTTCTCGCTGGATCGCGACATCGACGCGGCTGCCGCCGACGTTCAGGCAGCAATCTCACAGACCCTGCGCAGCTTGCCACTCGGCATCCTGCCGCCGTCGTATAGGAAGGTGAATCCTGCGGATTCACCAATTCTGTATTTCGCACTGACGTCGAAGACGATGCCGCTGTCAGATCTCGACGAGTACGGCGAGACCTACCTCGCGCAGCGCATTTCGATGGTCCCCGGTATCGCCCAGGTGCAGGTCTACGGCGCGCAGAAGTACGCCGTACGAGTGCAGCTCGACCCGACATCGCTTGCCAACCGCGGTATCGGCATCGACGAGGTTGCCACCGCGATTGGCGCTCAAAACGTCAGCCTTCCCACCGGCACGCTGTGGGGACCCAGCAAGGCGTCGACCATCAAGGCGAATGGTCAGCTCCAGAACGCCACCGAGTTCCGCCAAATGGTGGTTGCATATCGCAATGGCGCGCCGGTCCACCTCAGTGAGCTCGGCCAGGTTCTCGACGACGTCGAGAACAACAAAACCGCGAGCTGGTTCAATGGCGATCGCGCCATCGTCCTCGCCGTGCAACGGCAGCCGGGTACGAACACCGTCGCCGTCGCGCAGGGCGTAAAGGATCTGGTCAAACGCCTCGAGCCGCAGATCCCCCCGACAGTCCAGATCCAGACCCTTTACGATCGCTCGGTCGCGATCGAAGAGTCGGTTGGCGACGTGAAGTTCACGCTGATGCTCACCCTGTTCCTGGTGATCATGGTGATCTTCGTGTTCCTGCGAAATATCTCGGCGACGATCATCCCCAGCCTCGCACTGCCGATGTCGCTCATCGGCACCTTCGCAGTGATGTACCTATTCGGCTACTCGCTCGACAACCTTTCCTTGATGGCGCTGACTCTCGCTGTCGGTTTCGTCGTCGATGATGCCATCGTGATGCTGGAGAACATCGTCCGGCACATGGAGATGGGGAAGGATCCGATGAAGGCCGCGTACGAGGGATCTGCTGAGGTCGCGTTTACCATTCTCGCGATGACGATGTCGCTGACCGCGGTTTTCATTCCGCTCCTCTTCATGGGCGGAATTCTGGGCCGTCTCTTCCACGAGTTCTCCGTAACTATTGGTACTGCGATCCTGGTATCGGGTTTCGTGTCGCTGACGCTGACGCCGATGCTGGCGAGTCGTTTCCTGAAGCCGCCGTCACACCAGCACGGCAAACTGTTCAACGCATCAGAGCGCGTTTACGAGCGCATCCTCGGGAAGTACGAATCCAGCCTCAACTGGGTGATGGACCATCGGTTCGGGTCGCTGATGTTCTCACTCGCAGTGCTCGTTGGCACCGTGGTGCTCTTCAAGACTGTGCCGACTGGATTCATTCCGACCCAGGATAATGGTCAGATCATCGCCACCACCGAGGCTGCTCAAGGCACCTCGTTCCAGGAGATGATGAAGAAGCAGCAGATCGCGGCGAACATTGTCGCGCAGAATCCCAACATATCCGGCTTCATGTCATCGGTCGGCGGCGGATTCGGTGCTAGCAACAATCAGGGTCGGCTGTTCCTTGGTCTCAAACCGAGGAAGGACCGTCCGAGCGCGGACGAAATTGTGAACGATCTTCGTCCCAAGCTGTCGGGAATTCCTGGACTCAACGTCTATATGCAGGTCCCGCCCGCAATTCAGATCGGCGGGCGCTCGGCGAAAAGTCAATACCAGTACACGCTTCAAAGTCCTGACATCGAGGCGCTCGACACCGCGGCGAAGCGGCTCGAGGCGCGGATGAGGGGCATCCCCCAAATCCAGGACGTGACCAGCGATCTGCAAATCGCCAATCCACAGGTCGTTGTCGCGATCGACCGCGATCGTGCTTCGTCGCTCGGCGTTAACGCGCAGCAGATCGAAAGCGCATTGTACAACGCATATGGCTCGCGTCAGGTATCGACGATCTATACGCCCAACAATCAGTACATGGTGGTGATGGAGCTGCTGCCGCAATTCCAGCAGGACATCAACGCGCTGCGGATGCTTTACGTTCGGTCCGACAAGGGCGACCTGGTTCCGTTGAGCGCGGTTGCCACTCTAACACAGAACGTCGGCCCGCTTGCGATCACGCACTCGGGTCAGCTGCCGTCGGTGACCATCTCGTTCAACACCAAGCCAGATGTGGCGCTTGGCCAGGCAACCGCGGCCGTCGAAGCCGCCGCGTCGCAGGTCGTTCCGGGCGACATCACTACGCAGTTCTCAGGAACGGCGCAGGCCTTCCAGGCGAGTCAGCAGGGCTTGCTCGCGCTGCTGATTCTGGCGGTGTTCGTCATCTACATGGTGCTCGGCATTCTCTACGAGAGCTTCATTCACCCGGCGACGATTCTCACCGGTCTTCCCTTCGCCGCTTTCGGTGCGCTGATCGCCCTGTGGATCTTCCGTATGCCGCTCGACGTCTACGGCTTCGTAGGATTGATATTGCTGGTCGGTATCGTGAAGAAGAACGCGATCATGATGATCGACTTCGCACTCGAGGCTGAGCGAACCGAGCACATGCCGCCGTCGAAGGCGATTGTACACGCCGCCAGCGTCCGCTTCCGCCCGATCATGATGACGACGATGGCAGCGCTGATGGCGACGTTGCCCATTGCACTAGGTCGCGGCGCCGGCGCCGAAGCAAGACGTCCTTTGGGCGTGGCGGTGGTCGGAGGCCTCGCGTTCTCACAGCTGGTGACGCTGTACGCGACACCGGTGTTCTATACGTACTTCGACGAGTTGCCCGAGAGAATGCGGTACTGGACTCGTCGTTTGTACGCGAAGGCGAGAGGACAGCCAACGCCGACGATTGGGCCGAGGGAACAACCAACATCTCGAGTCGCGTAAAACTGCGGAAAAAGAGCCAACAATACCCGGGACGAGACTCGAACTCGTAAGGCCAAAGGCCGGGGGATTTTGAGTCCCCTGCGTCTACCGATTCCGCCACCCGGGCTCGGGGAAAAACAATCTAGCGCTTGCGCCTCCGCCGTAGAATGACCCAGACGGCGACTCCCAGCGCTACTACAATCAGAATTCCCAAGCTGACCCTCGAGATGTAGTGCTCCAATAGCGGCAAATCCCTGCCGAAATAGTAGCCTAGCCACCCGAATACGATCGCCCAAAGGATGCTGCCGAGCGTGTTGTAAGCGACGAATCGCTTGAACGACATGCGGGCGGCTCCAGCGATCACCGCCGCCCATGTCCTTAACACCGCCACGAACCGGCCGAACAGAATGGCCTTCGCGCCGTTCCGCTCGAAAAAACCGTGCGCCTTCTCGATGTGCTTTTTGCGGACGCCGATGTAGCCGCCGTAGCGCGTGAGAAGCGGCAGGCCGCCTTTGATGCCGATCAAGTATCCGAGCACTCCGCCGATCGTCGCGCCGAGCGCGGCCATCAGAATCACACCTGAGACGGAGACGTTGTGCGCGATCCCTGCATACGCTGCGGCCGTTACCAGCGCGATCTCGCCCGGCAGCGGAATGCCGAGGCTCTCGAGCATCACCAGCGACAGCACACCCGGATAGGTATAGGTGTGCAGCAGGTGCGTGAAGTGACGAGTGAAATCCGGCATCGTTGACGTGAACGCAATAAAAACGCCCTCGACCGTCGAGTCGAGGGCGTTGTGTGCTCACCGCGAGCGCTTTAAGGAACCTTCTTCAGACCCTGACTGCGCTTGAATGCTGGATCCTGGTTCCTGATTGCGTTCTGCTTCACCATCTCCTGCGCGCGGCGACGAAACTCCGTTTGCAGTGCGAAGTACTGCGCGCGCTGCACCGGCGTCATGAAGCGGGCGAGGTCGCGTTGCTCCGACTCGACTAACGTGACGCGCTGTTTCTGAAGGCCGATGGTTTGATCGATCAGCGTGCTCACATGCTGCTGATTGGGTGTCGCCGACGTTAGCTCCATCCGCAATTGCTTACGGGTTTCGCGCTCGTTGGCGAGCAGTTGGGTGAGCTGCGGCGCGAAACGCGAGTTCGACTGCTCGAGTTGAGACATCTGCGAATCGGTGAGACCCAGCCTTTGCTGCGTGACAGCCGCCATTCGCTGGCGCAGCTGCCGCTCCAGTGCCGGCCGTTGTGCATTGGCGCGCACGGGCTGCGCGGCAACAGCGACGGCGCTGACGAACAACAATGCGAACAGGAATCCAATCGACCGTTTCACGCGATTAATCATGTTCAGCGACCTTCAGTCATGTCTACAGCGAACACAGGTTCGGGCTCGGAATTCGGCAGCGCATCGAAAGTCTCGATCTCGTCCATCAGCTGTTGAAGATTGCCGTCGGAGAGTTCCTGAGTATCTCCGACCAACGCCAACGCGGGCGTATGTGCGGCTGGCTCTGTCGTCGCGGAAGCTGGAGGCGCCACGTCATAAGAAGTGATCTCGCCCGGGCGACCAGTAACACCTGCGATGGGAGACTGCTCAGACTGACGAGTCTTCAGCAGAGTGCCGCCGCCGACGAGCAACACCGCAATCGTCGCCGCCACCAGCCACTCGAGCATACGAGTGCGCGTGGGTGCCTGCTTTGCCGGCACCGGCATTCTGTACGGTGGGATCTGACGAACGATGCTCTGGGCATCGATCGAAGGCGCAAACACCGCGGCGCTCTTCACCGTGCGGATGATATCCAGATCTTCGCGGCAGCTCTCGCAACCGGCGAGATGCGTTTCAACCGACTGACGAACGGCAGCTGCCAGCTTGTCGTGCTCCAGCTCTGGAAGCAGATCCTGAATCTCGCTATTCGTGCACTTATTCATTTTTCAACAACTCCTTTACCTTCTGGATCGCATTGTGGTAATGAACCCGGGCTGCGCCTTCGGTGCTGCCAACCACTTCTGCGATCTCCTTATATGACAAACCCTGCTGCACCCGCAGGGTGAAAACTTCGCGCTGGGTCGGAGAGAGCGCCGCCAAAGATCGCCGCACCCGCTCCTGCGTCTCCTCGGCGATCAGTGAGTCCAACGCGCCATACTCGCTCACATTGTCGGATTCTTCGACGGGGACCGTTTCCCTGCTCCTCCTTTCTGCCCTTCGCCGATCGAGCATTAGTCTGCGCTCGATCGTGAAAAGCCAGGTTCTCAACGTGCTCTCGCCCCGAAACGAGTCGAGCGAAGCGAAAGCCCGAACGAACGTATCCTGCACCAGCTCCTCGATCCCCTCGCGCTCACCCGAGCTGGCGGCAAATCGCGCCAGCGCCTGTGAATGCCGCCCTACGAGACGCGTCGCTGCGCGGGATTCCCCACGCTTCCAGCGTTCGATCAGCTCCATATCGGTCTCCTCAGGGCGTTCTTCGGGGCCTGGAATCATGGAGCCTCATCAGGTAGACGCCCGAGGGATGACGTTGTTAAGACAGATTGACCCGGCAGTATCACATTCATAGCTTCGCGCTCACATGCCCAAAGCTACTACCCCAAGGCCTGCCTGCGGCCAATGACCCGGAATTTCCCCGAGAAAATCTCCCATCGCGGAGCACATCAAACGCTGCCCGAGAATTCGATCCCGGCGTTTCTCCGCGCGATCGAGCTTGGCGCCGATGCCATCGAACTCGATGTACACGCTACACACGATGGCGCCCTGGTGGTCCATCACGATGATGGCGTCAATGCGCCCGGCGAACCGCGACGTCGAATCGCGGAAACACCCTTAGCCGAGCTAAGACATTACAAGCTCGCCAACGAAATCGACATTCCGACACTCGGGGAGGTTTTATCTGCGGTCGATGAGAGCGCCTTTGTTTACGTCGAAATAAAAGCTCCGAATATCGAGCCGCTGGTTACGCGAGCGATTCGCGAGTCCAATACGCGATGTGCGGTTCATTCGTTCGATCACCGAATTGTAAACACGGTGAAAACGATATTGCCCGCGATACGCACCGGTGTTTTGGAAGTGTCTCGGCATGTTGATCCCGCCGTTTCTTTGCAAACGAGTGGCGCTCAGGATCTCTGGCAGGAAGTGAGTTTTATCGACGAGGACCTCGTCGCGCGCGTTCACGCCATCAACGCACGCGTGATCGCCTGGACAGCGAACGATGCCGATCAGTGGGAAACCCTAAGAAGAATCGGCGTCGACGGCATCTGCACCGATCGCATCGCAGAGCTCGGCGCAATCAACTGGGAAGTGCGCTAGTTTATTGCGTCCTTTCAGCCCGTTCGGAGGAACCGGCCCACAATGAAAGCATTGTTTTATCTCCTGCTCACAGGTGCAGTAGCCTGTGCATCTGCGTCCACCCACCCGACAACTTCAACGACAGCCGCTCGCGACAGCGCGAAGAGCGACGTCGGACTTGGCGCCACTTCGGTGCCGAACGCTGATCCCTTCCCAAGCACCTACGTTCCCTTTCCGTCGCGCACAACCGTCATACGAAACGTCAACATTCTGACGGCAGCGGGTCCGCTGATAAGAAACGGCGCGATCCTCATCCAGAACGGAAAAGTGGCCGCCGTTGGCGCAACGGTGAACGCGCCCGCGGACGCGCTGGTGATCGAAGGCAACGGCAAGTACGTGACGCCTGGAATCATCGACGATCACTCTCACCTTGGGGTCTACGCAGCGCCCGGTGGCAATGCGCTCAGCGATGGAAATGAGGCGACCAGTCCAACGACGCCGCAGGTGTGGGCTGAGCACTCGGTGTGGCCGCAGGATCCGCAGTTTCCGCGCAATCTGGCCGGCGGCGTTACGACGCTGCAGGTTTTGCCGGGCTCCGCGAATTTGATCGGCGGCCGCAGTGTCGTCCTCAAGGTCGTTCCCGCGCGGACTGTTCAGGGGATGAAATTCCCCGGCGCGAAGTACGGGCTGAAGATGGCGTGCGGCGAGAATCCAAAAAGAGTGTACGCGGGTCGCGGCGGTCCTTCAACTCGCATGGGCAACGTCGCTGGTTACCGCGCGGCCTGGATCCGCGCCGTCGATTATCGAAAAAAGTGGGACAAGTGGAACGCCGATCACAAGGGCGATCCGCCGGCGCGTGATCTTGGCCTGGAGACGCTCGCTGAAGTTCTGCGCGGTAACATACTCGTCCACAATCACTGCTACCGCTCGGACGAGATGGCGCAAATGATCGACATCGCGCACGAATTCGGCTACAAGATCCGCTCGTTCCATCACGGTGTCGAAGCCTACAAGATCGCCGACCTTCTTGCGAAGGAAGACATCGGAGCATCGATCTGGGCGGACTGGGGCAGCTTCAAGATGGAAGCGATCGACGCGGTGAAGGCCAACATGGCACTGGTCGATCACGGCGGTGCGCGCGTCATCGTGCATTCGGATGATCCGTCGGGATCGCAGCGTCTGAATCAGGAGGCGGCGAAAGCGATGGCAGCTGGCGCAGAAATCGGTTTGCCAGTGAGCGAAGAAACAGCGATCAAGTGGCTGACGATCAACCCTGCGTGGGCGCTGGGTCTCGACGACAAGATCGGCTCGCTCGAAACAGGCAAGAACGCCGATGTAATACTCTGGACGGGCGACCCGTTCAGTGTCTACTCGAAACCTGAGAAGGTCTGGATTGACGGCGCGCTGATGTACGATCGCACCGATCCCACCGAGCAGTGGCGCACCGATTTCGAGCTCGGCTTCGTACCGTTCAACCGGAACTGATCGATGATTCCATATAGGACACTCAAGATTGCATTCGGCGTCGCCGTCATCGGGATCACTGCGAGCGCGAACTCACAGACGGTCGCCATCGTCGGCGGCAAAGTTTATCCGGTCAGCGGCGCGCCGATCGAGAATGGAACTGTCGTCATCACCAACGGCAAAATCACAGCGGTCGGCACCAACGTCCCGATTCCCGCCGGTGCACAGCGCATCGACGCAACGGGAAAACTCGTCACCCCTGGTTTCGTCAATTCCTCGACGCAGCTCGGCGTGCAAGAGATTGGTTTCGGCGGACCCCCGGTTGATGCGTCAGCACGCGGTAAGGACAACGTCGCCGCCGCATTCACCGTGTGGGAAGGTCTCAATCCGAACTCTGTACTGCTTGCGCCGGCCCGGAAAGAAGGCATCACCAGCTTCGTCATTATTCCAACGGGCGGCTTGATCGCGGGTCAGGCCGCGCTGGTGGATGTGGTCCCTGGCACGACGACCGACATGATCATCCGCGCGCCAGTCGCGATGGTCGCCGAAATTGGGGACGCTCAGCAGGCGGGACTCGGCTCCCGTGGCGAGCTCATCGTCAAGTTGCGCGAATTGCTTGACGATGCGAAGTATTTCCAGACTCACCGCGACGCGTTCGATCGCGCGCAGACACGGACTTTCGCGGCGAGCAGACTTGACCTCCAGGCGCTCATCCCGGTGATCGAAGGCAAGCTGCCGTTGATGATCACGGTCGACCGCGAATCCGACATCGATGCAGCAATGCGGCTGGCACGCGATTACAACGTCAAGCTCGTCATCGGCGGAGGAGCGGAGGCGTGGATGATGGCAGACAAGCTCGCCGCCGCCCGTGTACCTGTCCTCACCGGCGCCGAGAACAACATTCCGGGCAGCTTCGCCGCGCTCGGACAGCGCCAGGAAAATGCGGGGCTGCTGAGCAAAGCCGGAGTGCCAGTCGCGCTAATCGGTAACGCCGGTGGTGGCGACGAAGAAGCGTTCAATGTCCGGAACCTGAAGCAGGAGGCAGGCAACGCAGTCTCTTACGGAATGACCTGGGACAATGCGTTACGCGCGGTGACACTCGCTCCCGCCGAGATCTTTGGCGTCGCCGATCGGGTTGGTTCGTTGCAGCCAGGCCGTGAGGGGAATGTCATCGTGTGGAGCGGCGATCCGTTCGAGTTCACATCTCGCGCGGAGCACGTGTTCGTGCGAGGGAGAGAATACAACGAGAAAACGCGGCAGGATCTTTTGATTGAGCGTTACCGAAATTTGCCGGGTACGCATAATCAGCCGCCGAAGTAAGAGGCACTACAACAGCAGCCAACAACTGCGGAGGGATTTCATGCGTGTTCATCCTCGGCGCGTAGAGAAAGTACTCGCGTTCGCGCTCCTCGCTGCGGCGCTGTTTGGTCAGCGTAGGATCGGCGCCCAATCCACGACGACACCAGGCGCGCCGATTTCCGCGGCGTATCAACGACTAGCTGCGGCACTTGATTCGATCGCGCGCGCAGCGGTCGCGAAGGGTCCCATTCCAGGGATGTCGATTGCCGTCGTAAAGGGCAACACTCCACTGCTGATGAAGGGCTATGGCTACGCAGACCTCGAAAACGACGTTCCCGCGACGGTCGAGACTGTCTATCGAATCGGTTCTATCACCAAACAGTTCACGGCTGCGGCGATCATGCGGCTCGTCGAGCAACAGAAGCTTTCGCTCGAGGACCCGCTCACGAAGTTCTTCCCCGACTATCCTGTTCGCGGCAACGCCGTCACTGTTCACCAGCTGTTGAATCATACATCGGGCATTCACAGCTACACGTCGATGGGCCCGCGATGGCAGCGCAGAATGCGTGACGACATGGAGCCCGACTCGATGATCGCGTTCTTCCGCGACGAGCCGTTCGATTTCGCTCCGGGCACCCAGTGGCGTTACGACAACTCGGGCTACTTCCTCCTCGGCCGAATTATCGAGAAAATCAGCGGTCGGACCTACGCGGAATACGTTCGCGATGAACTCTTTCACCCGCTCGGTCTCACGGGCACGTACTACTGTGACTTGAGTCCAATCATCAAGCGCCGCGCCCAGGGCTATGGGCGTGTCAAGGATGTGTGGACGAACGCAGCTCCGCTGAGTATGACGCAACCGTACGCCGCAGGCTCACTCTGTTCCACAGTCGCTGACCTGGTGACCTGGACGCGCGCGTTGCACTCCGGTCGCGTGGTAAACGCAGCCTCTCTTAGGCGGATGACAACGCCCGACAAGCTGGTCGACGGCAAACCACTCGACTACGGCTTTGGGCTTCTGACCGGCTCGCTGAACGAGCACCGCCTCATTGGGCACGGAGGGGGAATCAACGGCTTTGCGACGTACCTCGGGTACTATCCTCAAGATACGCTCACCGTCGTAGTGCTCACCAACACTGAATCGGGTAACCCCGACGCGGTTGCTCGCAGTCTGTCGCGCCGGACACTCGGCATTCCGGAGCCCAGACCGAAGGATCTCGCTTTGTCGGCTGAGGAGCTGATTCGCTACGCAGGCACGTACTCGGTGCCAGGCGGTCCGACCTTCCGCATCGTCGAGGAGCACGGCTCTCTCACACTTGAACTGCCGGGCGAAAGTCCCGATCGCCTGCTCTACCAGGGTAAGGGCGAATTTTTGTCGTCGATCGCGGCCGACTTCGGGTTAGCGTTCGAGCCGATTCCCGGAGCCCATGCTCAACGCGTGAAGGTGATGGACGCAGGACACGTCATTTTTGAGGCGGAACGGAAACAATAACCGCTTGCCCCCGTCACCGTAAACTCCAGGGGAGAGTGCGATGGTTCGTGCTCTAACTGGGCGAGCCCTGGTAATCATTCGCGCCGCCCGACGCGGTCCCGGTACCTGAAGTCGAGCCTGTCGACGTCGACTGTTGGCGCCGCAACTCGATCTCGGCCTCCAGCCTCGCTGCTTCCGTATCATGCGTCTCGAGCGTTGCGCGCAGCCGATCGTAAGTGGCTGCGTCGATCTCGCCGCCGCCCTTTCGTGAACGGTACACCGCGTAGCCGAGCGCCTGCGCGGCTTTGTCGGCGAGCTGTCGCGTCCGAAATGCTTCGAGTCGCGTCTTCCCGTCGTCGAACGCGTCCTGCGCGACACGGCCGGCGCGATCCAGCTCCTGTTTCAGCCTATCGAGTAATGCCATCGTACTCTCGTGTAAGAGGTTGGTGCTTCTAACCCTACGCACGCGCGGAAGGCGACGTTTCAGTATCGCTCGGCGCTGACTGAATGGCAACAAAAAAGCCCCTCGCGGGGCTTTCGGTGACGATTCGCGGTGCTTACGCCGCGCTCGTCTCCTTCTCCGGATACACGCTGACTTTGTAGCGGCGGCTGTTCTTGTGCTCGAACTTCACTACGCCATCGATCAGCGAGTAGATGGTGAAATCGGAGCCGAGGCCGACGTTGCGTCCCGGATGCCACTTCGTACCGCACTGGCGCACGATGATGTTGCCGGCGACGACTTTCTCCCCGCCGAACTTCTTCACGCCGCGGAATTGCGGATTGCTATCGCGACCGTTTCGCGATGAGCCGACACCTTTCTTATGAGCCATTACTTCTCTCCTTTCTCGCCGCCGCGCGATTTGCCAAAGGCGACATCCTTGATGCGGACCTCGGTGAACGCCTGCCGATGGCCCTGCTTTTTTGCGTAGTTCTTGCGACGCTTGTGCTTGAAGACGACGATCTTCTCTCCAAGTCCCTGCTTGACGATCTCGCCCGTGACATGAGCGCCTTTCACACCGGGCGCGCCGACGTGTCTCGTATCGCCATCGACGCCAAGAATGACGTCATCGAAGGTGACTTTGGCACCAGCGTCGCCGGCCATTTTCGGAATTCGTATAGTTTTGCCGGCCTCAGCGCGGTACTGCTTGCCGCCGGTTCTAATGATCGCGTAAGTCATGGAATCTGCTTGCGTTATGTGCTGTAAACTAGCCTTGGAAGTTAAGCGTCGATGAGTCGTAGGTCAACCGGTCCTGATTGACTGAGGCCTGAGGACTAAGTCCTCACGCAATGGCATACTGTTGCGTTACATCCCGACCCTGCGCCTTGACCACCAGCTTGAATTCATCGGGCTTGAGCAGCGGATCATCGCGGAACTCGAGCGAGAAATTCGCCGCCTTCTGAAGCTTCTGCGCCAGATCGCGCTCTTGCTCCAGTACGTACATCGCGACATCCGGATGCAGCTTCACCAGCAGATTGTCACGGCGACCCTCGAACGCCATCCGCTTAACCGAGCGCTCCATCCGTCGGACGATTGTCTCGGGGGTCAGAACTCGACCAGTGCCGTCACAAGTCGGGCAGGCCTCGGTCGAAGACTGATAGTGACTCTGACGGACACGCTGGCGCGTCATCTCGATCAGGCCGAGGTCGCTCACTGCGAACGCTTTCGTACGAGCACGATCGCGTGAGAGGTGTTGCCGCAGCTCCTGGAGAACGCGGTCACGGTTGGCCTTGGTCTCCATGTCGATGAAATCACAGACGATAATGCCGCCGACATCGCGCAGTCTGAGCTGACGCGCGACTTCCGCCGCAGCTTCCATGTTCGTCCGCAAAACTGTCTTCTCGGGATCTTTCTTGCCCGTGTACCGGCCCGAGTTGATGTCGATCGAGACTAGCGCCTCGGTCGGCTCAATGATCAGATACCCACCTGCCGGCAGATCGCAGCGCCGCTTGAAAATGTCCCTGATCTCGGCTTCGATGTTCGCGCTGTCGAAGAGCGATAGCGTCGCTTCGTAAAGCTTCACGCGTTCGATCAGATCGGGGGCGATGTCCTTCAGGTACGAGACGATCTCGTTGTAGACCTGCTTGGAATCGACGGTGAGGCTGTCGACCTTGTCGCTGAAGATGTCCCGTACCAGGCCACGAGTAAGGCCGCTTTCGCGGTTCACCAGCGCCGGCGCTTTCTGGAAGTGGGTTTTTCGTTTGATCTTCTTCCACTGCGACATCAGGCTCTTCAGCTCGCGCTCGAGCATCTCGGGCGTCACGTCTTCGCTGACCGTTCTGACGATCACTCCGCCCGACTTGTCCGGCAGTACCGCCTGGACTTGCTCCTTCAGTCGGGCTCGCTCGGCCGAGGAGCCGATCTTCCGGCTGACGCCGACCTTGGAAGAATCAGGGATATAAACAAGGAATCTCCCGGCGAGGGAGATTTGGGCGGTGACACGCGGCCCTTTGGTCGAGATCGGCTCTTTGGAGACCTGAACGAGGATCTCCTGGCCACGCTTGAGCGCTTCCTGGATCAGCGGTGCCTTCGCGCGTCGACCATTCCCATTGCCGCCGTTGCCGTTCTTCCTTTCGCCCGGCTCGTCGTCATCATCCTCGTCGTCTTCGTCTTCCGCCTCATCGGCGCTTTGACGGACCAGATCCGACGAGTGAAGGAACGCGCTTTTCTCCGTCCCGATATCGACGAAGGCTGCCTGGATTCCGGGGAGTACAGCGTCGACCCGGCCAAGGTAAATGTCACCGACCATGCGTCGGTTCTCTGGACGATCGACGAGCAGCTCAACGAGCTTCGCGTCCTCCAGAATCGCGATCCGCGTCTCGCGCGGGGTCGCGTTTATGAGGATTTCTCTTTTCATTTTTCCCCGCCTCAGTCCTCCGCTCGGCGACTCGGCGAGCAACGGTGAGACGGTTAAAAAAAGTTCGCGCGGTCGTGCTACAGGGCCGCGTTATGATTTCTTTCGGTACCACCAACCTGCCCCGCAGTCCATGTGTCCGGGTGTCGCGAGTCGCACGAATCACCCCATGCACCAGGGCCAACGATCGATGAGTGCAATCTAGGGAGGGCTGGCTTGCTTCCGCAACAGCGACAACGACTTACGTGCGGTTGAGCCACATCGGAAACTGCCTGTCCACCTGCCAAACTATGTGACTGACAGAGTTAGAATCCCGTCACAGTCCTGTAGATGAGCCAGATCATCACCAGAATGTAGGTCAACCCCGCCTTCCATTCTCCGTGCTTCATGTAGAGGTCGAGACTGAAACCGCCTTCGTCATCCGGATGCGTCGCCTTCCACGGGGTGGGGCGAGGCATGAAGGCCGGTACGTTGGCGGCGTAGGTCTGGTACGCTTCGGGAAATCGCCCTGCGATGTTCGCCCGCTCGCGCTGCATGGTGGGCGCGTATACGAGAGCGAAGAACGCAACTACCACCAACAACAACGCCCAGTGGACCGCGATCGCGAAGCCGGCAGCGATCATAAAGCTGCCGAAGTAGAGCGGATTCCGGGTGTGGGCGTATGGACCAGTCGTCGCGAGTCGCTCGTTCTTCGAGATATGTCCCGATGCCCAGGCCCGGATCAGAACTCCGACGAGCGCGACCGCGCCGCCTACGGCCAGCGTGAGCGGCGTCGGTCGCGCAAAGATCAGGTACGTAATTCCAAGAACGAAGCCCAACGGCAGGCGGAGTCGCTTCGCCACTTCGGAATACGTCAATCCGCTAACTCCTTGATCAGGTTACGCGCGATTACCATGCGCTGAATCTCCGAGGTACCCTCACCAATCTCGCAGATCTTGGCGTCACGGAACATGCGCTCGACCGGGTACTCTTTGGTGTAGCCGTACCCGCCGTGGATCTGGATCGCCTTGATCGTCGTGCGCATCGCGAGCTCGGAGCAATACAATTTCGCGATCGCTGCCTGCTTGGTGAATGGCTGCTTGTTCTGCGCGAGCCAGGCAGCGTGAAACATCAAGTGCTTCCCCGCCTCGATCTCCGTCGCAATGTCGGCGAGCTGGAATTGGATCCCCTGGAAGTTGGCGATCGGCTGACCGAATTGTTTGCGCAGCGTCGAGTATCTCAATGACTGCTCAAAGGCGCCCTCGGCGATGCCGAGTGAGAGAGCTGCGATTCCGACTCGACCATTGTCGAGGGTCCGCATGAAATTCGTGAAGCCTTCGCCCTCTTCGCCGAGCAGATTCTCCGCCGGGACTTCGACATCCTCGAAGATGAGCGAACGCGTGTCTGAAGCTCTCCACCCCAGCTTGTCTTCTTTTTTGCCGGCACGGAAACCTTGCATCCGAGCGAGTGAATCATCGTGGCCGATGCCGAGCCCGTCCAGCTTCTCGAGGTCGCTTGCTTCCTTGGTCAGGATGAAGGAGCTGATGCCTTTTGTTCCCTGCTCGCGATCCGTTACTGCGGTGACGACGAAGATCTCGCCAACTCCGCCGTGGGTGATGAAGATCTTGCTTCCGTTCAGGATGTAGTGAGACCCTTTGCGCACCGCGGTCGTTTTGGTGCTTGCTGCGTCGCTCCCTGCAGCAGGCTCGGTCAGTCCGAAACCACCGAGAACCTTTCCGCTCGCCAGCAGCGGGACGTATTTCTTCTTCTGCGCTGTCGTGCCGAAGTTGACGATCGGCGACGTGCCGAGCGTCGTGTGCGCTGAGATCGTAATGGCGTGCGACGCATCGACCTTTGCCATCTCATTGATCACGATCATGTAGCTGATCAGATCGAGTCCGGCGCCGCCCAGATCTTCCGGCCAGGGGATGCCCAGCAGCCCGAGCTCTCCCATTTTCTTGACGTTTTCCCACGGGAACTCGGCCTTCGCATCGAGCTCGGCGGCGACCGGAGCAACTTCGCTGCGCGCGAACTCGCGGACCATGTTCCGGACCGCGAGGTGCTGCTCAGTGAAGTAGAGCGAATCGTCCATACCGAAACTTAACGGTTCGCTGCTCCGGCGAAGTTCTCAGGATAGAGAGAGATGCGCACGTAGTTATTGGTGCGCAGGTACTTTATCGCGGCCTGTTTCAGATCGTCTGATGTGAGTGCCGAGATGAGCTTCTCGCCCTCTGGAATGTCAGCGAGGTTCCAGCCGCTCTGATCGAAAGTCGCGATCTGTGACAGCCAATAATTGTTTTGCTTGAGTGCTACTTCGCGCGCGCGCAAAGCCGCTTCCTTGACCTTGTTCAGGTACTCGGGGGTAGTGCCAAATTTCTTCACACTATCGATCTGGGAGAGCGCCGCAGCCGTGAGGTCCTCGAGGCGCTCGGGCGCTGACCCGAAGCCGATGGTGAATCGATAGGAGGGATAAGGGTCGCGTGACGCGCTTGGACTGACGCTCACGCCGTAGGTGCCGCCCATGTTCTCTCGCAGAGTCTCACGCAGCTTGATGTTGAGGAGCTCGCCGAGCGCACTGAGCTGATAGCGATTCTTTCTCGAGTATTCGAACGGCCCCGTGAACACCAGCGCGGTACGCGCTTTTGGCTCGGTGCCTTTTTTGATGACACGCTGCACAATGCCGGTTGGCGGACGGATTCCGGTGTCACGCCACGTTTCACGACGACCCTTCGATGGCAGCGAGCCGAGCCATTTCGCGACCAGTGGCTTCAGCGAGTCAGGCTTGAAGTTGCCGACAAAAATAAAAGTGAAGCCATTCGCGTCCGCGAACCGATCCTTGTAGAAGTCGTAGGACTTGAATGGATCGATGCGGTCGAGCGTCGCTGCCGAGACCGGAGCTTCGCGCGGAGAATGCTGCGCCATCGTCACCTGCAGTGTGTCGCTGAACGCCGCCTCGGGAGAGGCGCTGCGATTGGCGAGCACGCCCTTGAAGCGACCGATGAAAGTGTTCACCAGCGCCGTGTCGAGACGCGGCTGAGTGAAGTACAGATAGACGAGCTGCAACATCGTGTCGACATCACGCAGTGAGGCATTGCCGGAAATCCCTTCGCTGAGATCGTCGATGTTCGGGTAAACGGTTACCTGCTTGCCCGCGAGATACTTTTGCAAATCGATGACGCTGAATTTGCCGACGCCGCTCGTCGCGGGAATAAGGTCGGCAGCGCTCGCTGCGATGTAGGACGCGTCGGGAAGCAGGGATGCGCCGCCTGGCGAATATGAAAGGAAGGCGATCTGATCAGCGTTGAAGTCGGTCGGCTTGGCGAGCACTCGGACACCGTTGGAGAGCTTCCACTCCGTGACGCCGATTTCCTTGATCTGTCGTTCAGAGACGATGGTGCCGGCAACTGGATCCTTCTCCACCAGATTCTGGGATGGAACGCTCTCGGAATAGCCGGAGATATTGGCCCCCTTAACAGCATCGAACGCGAGCATCAGCTCGCCCGGTGTCGGTTGGGCAACACCTGTCTTGTCGGGTGCTGTGGTAGCCAATACCCGATTCTTCTCAGTCATCCACTCGCCCGCGAGTTTGTTCACCTCTGCGAGCGTGATGCCTGGCAGCAGTCTCTTAACCGCGGCGAGATCGTAGTCGATGCTCGTCGAGGGCTGCGACTGCAGGAACGCGGATACATAGGCTGAAGCGTAAACCGTCGAGTTCGTCTTCTCGCGTTCCGCGTACGCTTGTTCGATACCCCGCTCGAAATCCTTTTTGGCCCGATCTAACTCCGATTGGAGGAATCCATAACGCTTCACTCGTTCGCCCTCGGTGACCAGCGCGTTCAAACCGCGCATGATTCCGTTGTCCGCGACGACCGCGCTCAGCGTAAACGACTCTGCGGAGCGAACGAGGTCGCCTTGCGCAGCGTACGCATTGATGAAGGGCGGATTCGGATGCTGGACGATCTCGGAGAACCGATCGTTGAACATCGAGCCGAACAAGCTCTCTACCAGTTGCTGGCGGTAGGTCGCTTCCGTCGTGTTGTAGCGCTTTGGTTGCTTGTACAAAAGTCGGATGACTGACTGTGTCGCTTCCTTATCGCTGTTGATGGAAACGAGTGTGCTGTCATACTGCGGAACCGGGTAGAGCGGTCGCGGCTTCGGGTTCATCGCGGGGGGAATCGCGCCGAGGTAGCGCTTGATCAGCGCTTCGATTGTGTTCTTGTCAAAATCCCCGACCGCGACGACTGCCATTAGATCCGGGCGGTACCATGTGTCGTAAAAGCGTCGTAAGGTGGCGGGATCGTAGGTTTCCAGAACGTTCTTGAGCCCAATCGGCAAACGCTCGCCGTAGCGGGAGCCCGTGAACAGAACCGGGAACCATGTATTCTGCATCCGGTTCTCAGCTCCCTGACCGAGTCGCCACTCTTCAATCACAACCGGGCGCTCTTTCGCGATCTGAGACGGGTCGAACGAAACGTAATGCGCCCAATCGGCGAGTATCTGAATTCCTTTGTCGACGATCGACGCGGTATCAGTCGGCACCGTGATCATGTAGACCGTTTCATCGAAGCTCGTAAAAGCGTTGATGTCCGGTCCGTATCGCATGCCGACAGATTCGAGGTAACTGGAGACCTGATTCCCAGGGAAATGCGTCGTCCCCCGAAAGGCCATGTGCTCGACCATGTGAGCGAGGCCGCGCTGATTCTCATCTTCGAGGACAGATCCGGCGTTGACTACGAGTCGCAGCTCGGCCCGCTTCTCCGGCTTGTGGTTTTCGCGGATGTAGTAGCGCATGCCATTGCTCAGCGTGCCGACCGTTACGGCTGGATCGAACGGAAGCGGCCCCTGCGAGCTGGACAGCTGCTGGGAAAGCAGCGGCGATGCGCTCGCCGCGAAAAACAGAATCGCGCCGGCGGCGCGATGAGAAAGTGTCAACACTTATCCTTCGTGGTTTTCGGTTACTGCAGCGACTTGCCTGGCAGGCGGCAAGTCACGCCGCCTCAAACTCGTTCGACTGCGAAATGGCGTCCAGAAATTTCTTGCCGTACCGCTCGAGCTTCATCGGTCCGACGCCGCGAACACTACCGAAAGCTGTCAGCGATCGCGGCCGCTTGAGCGCGAGTTCGGCGAGGGTCCGATCAGAGAATACAATATAGGGAGGAACATGTTCCTCGCGCGCGATCGAGGTGCGAAGAGCTTTGAGCGCGCCCAGCAGGCGTTGCTCTTCGTCGCCCAGCTGGACTTCATCATCGCGAGGCTCCGTTTGCGGACGCCTGGGCTTTTTCTGTTTTGATGGCTTGGCCAGCGACCGCTCTTCCAGCGGCGCAGCGGAGATGCCCAGACAGTTATCGCAGCCCGCGCAGGCGCGGCGAGCGGCCGGGTCGCCGAAATACTCCAGCACGAACCGGCGACGACACTCCTTCGTGTAGGCGTAACGCTGGACCGCCTGCAGTTTCGCCAGCTCAGCGCTGCGGCGGAGGTCGATGCTTTTCCAGTCGATAGGGAATTTCGATAGTTGCGCTGAGCGATCGGCGAGATAGAGTCCGGCGCCCAACCGCTCCCAGACAAGAAACTGTTTTGCCTGGAGCGAGTCGAGCAAGGGAACACAAGCCATCGCCCCACCGAGCCCCGGAGGAAGTCCACTCAGGTTGACGACTGCGCCACGGTGCAACTGCTCTCCAACGCCACGCCACAGCGCGCGAAGCAAGCCGAGCTCGGGGTTCGCTTCACCTGTCAGCTCCTTCTTGATTCGATCCGGTGTTGCGAGCAACCGCACTCTTACTCTGTCCTGCTCGCCGTTGCTCGAGACGACCGCACCGGACTTCGTCAGAATCTTGAGAGCGCCCTCCACTTCGCGTGCGTTCACCTTTGGCTTGATCGAGCGAGCGAGATCCTCCGCTTGCTCAGCAACGAATCCTTCCCGATCGGAAATCCTGATCAGCGCCTGGTACATCTGCTCGACGACGGTGCGGTCCGGATAGGAGCCTTTGATAAAGAATTCGTGCGTGAAACGGTCAGGAAAGGAGTGCAGCAGGAAGACGTCGGAGTGGTTCCCATCTCTGCCCGCACGTCCAGCTTCCTGGTAATACGCTTCCAGCGTCCCGGGCATGGTGTAGTGGATTACGAGGCGCACGTTCGGCTTGTCGATCCCCATTCCGAACGCATTGGTCGCGACAATGGCGCGGATCCGCTCGGTCATGAACGCTTCCTGCACCTCGTGTCGCCGCGCATCATCCAGACCCGCGTGGTATCCCGCCGCAGGAATGCGCGCCCGCTCGAGAACGCTGGTGAGCTCATCGACGGCGCGTCGAGTCGAGGCGTAGACCACTGCGAGTCCGTCGTAGCGGCGAAGAATCTCTACCAGCCGACTCTCTTTTGCCGATTCGTTCTTCGTCGAAATGACGTAGTAGTGAAGATTCGGGCGATCGAATCCAGTGATGATCGTTTCCGGATTCTCCAGACCTAGCTGGCGCACGATATCGCGGCGCACCTCGGGGGTCGCCGTTGCGGTGAGAGCTACAGTCGTCGGCGATCCCAGTGCTTCTCTGACTTTCCGCACCCGAAGGTAGCTCGGTCGGAAATCGTGCCCCCACTGGCTGATGCAATGCGCTTCGTCGATTGCGAGCAGCGAAACGCCGGCCTTTCGTAAACGCTCCGCGGTGCGACCGAACTCGAACCGCTCTGGCGCCACGTAAAGCAGCTTGATTTCGCCGCGATCGACGCGCGCGAGCCGATCGGAGACCTGGGCTGAGGTGAGCGTGCTATTGATAAAAGCGGCGGGAAGCCCGCGCGCGGTCAGTGCGTCAACCTGGTCTTTCATCAGGGAAATAAGAGGCGACACCACGACGGTGAGCCCATCTAGTACGAGCGCGGGGACCTGGAAGCACAAGGATTTGCCACCGCCGGTTGGGAGAACGACGACAGTATGCCGGCCGCTCAGTACTGACGCGACTGCCGTTTCCTGACCGGCGCGAAAGTCGTCGTAGCCGAATGCGCTCTTGAGCACGCGCCGGGCATCTTTGATCGTCGGAGTTGCCATCGATCTAAAGCTAGCGGACTTCGAATGGACGACGGCACTCTTTAACGCCAGTGTAATTCTTGGCTCGCACCAATGTGCGAATTCGTTAAAGCCCGCGGATCAGGTCGGCGTAAACCGCTGGATCGGCGTTACCGCCGCTAATCACACAGCAGACGCGCTTCCGCTCAAAGCGGTCCGGCTTCGCCAGAATTGCCCCAATAGAAAGGGCACCCGTCGGTTCGGATTTGAGATTTGCCAAAGAGAACAACAGTCGCACGCCTTCCCTGATCTGGTCTTCGCTGACCTCGATCACGCTGTCGAGACCACGTTGCAAGATTTCCCAGTTTCGGTCTCCGATGCGCAACACTCGCGCGCCATCAGCAAGCGTGTTCGACTCCTCCGGCAGCGCGACGATGTGCCCCGCCCTTAATGACTGTGCAGCATCGTTGGAAAGCAGCGGCTCCGCGGCGATCACCTTGGTCTTTTTTCGGCTCTTTTTAACCGCATTGACGATTCCCGATGTAAGCCCGCCTCCCCCGATAGGGGCGATTATGAAATCCAGGTCGAGTCCGAGGGCGAACAGCTCGTTGCCGAGGGACGCGTTCCCGTCGATCACGAGATCGTCGTCATACGGGCTGGCGATGTACGCATCAGGAAATTCAGCCGCAAGCTCGCGGACGCGATCGAGACGTCCCTTCTTCTTTACGTCAACGAGATCGACTTCGCCCCCGTACTCCTTCACCGCGTTGACTTTCACCTTCGGCGCCCCCGAAGGCATCACTACCGTGGATCGCTTACCGAAAAGCGAGCAGGCGAAAGCAATCGCCTGGCCGAAGTTCCCCGACGAGGCGGTGATGATGTGCGATTGCTTCACGTTCAGTGCGACGTTGTAGGCCGCGCGGAATTTGAAGCTGCCAGTGTACTGCAGCGTTTCGCTGGCGATGACGATGTCGACACCGAGTTTCTTCGACAGCCGTGGTGCATCGACAATCGTGGTGGGCCGCGGTGGCGTCGGGTGCGCCGCCGAGCGAACGGCCGCTGTCATGGCTGACCGCGCGGCTTGCGCCGCTTGAAGAACCGAAGCACCAGTGCGATGAACAAAAAGAGAATGCCGGCCCAACGGAGCGCGCTGTCGTCAGTGCGAATCCCCCATGCCAGCAGGACTGCGGCGATCAGCATCAGCGCGAGCTTGGCGATTGTGAACGGACTCACTGCGTATCCTTCTTACGAGTTGTGAATTTTTTCACACCGTCGCGAAACTCTCCGGTCGCTCGCGCATCAGCGTTGGCAACGATACCGGCGGTGATGCCGTCGAGGAAGCTTTGCGAGTCCATCTTGTAAAAGAGGGCCTTGGTGGCGCCCATCGCGCTCGCCGGCGTCTGGGCGAGCTGCTTCAGGACGCCCGCCGACCGGACATCGAACTCGAGTGCCGGAAAGACCCGTGACACCAGACCAAGCTGCTTCGCCTCATCCGCGCTGAGGACGCGACCCGTTGCGACCAGATCGAACGCCTGCTTCTCGCCGACGCAGCGGCGCAGCATCGTCATCACCATTGCGGGGACGAAGCCGATCGACACCTCGGGATACGCAAACCGCGCTTCGTCGCTCGCGAGCACGATGTCGCATGCCGTCGCCAGTCCGGCGCCACCCGCGTAGGCGCGTCCACGAACGAGGGCCACCACCGGCTTTTCCATTCGACGAATGGTGTGAAAGACGTGGCCGAGCGCTTGAGCATCCTCGAGATGTGCCTGGCGCGGTGCGTCGAGCATTGCTTCCAGCGCCGCCAAATCGGCGCCGGCGCAGAAGTCGGTACCCTCAGCATCGATTGCGACTACGGTGACCGCGGCGTTGTTGAGAAAAAACAGAGCCTCGGCGAGCTCGTCGGCGGTTTCGCGATTCAGCGCGTTCTTCTTTTCCGGACGGGCTAGGGTAATGCGGCCGACCTGGCCTTCTGTCGTGACGCGAACGTTATTCAACGTGCCTCCGGCAATCCGAGCTCATTTGCCTGACGATCCGGCACATCGAGGACCATTCGCAGCAAAGCGGTCGAGTAGACCTTGCCCTGAGCGTCGGTCTTGAGCGACAGAGTTCCTCCGCCGTCGAGCGCGCCGTGGAGCAAAAAGTTCAGCGCGTTCAGATTGGGAAGCTCGTACCGCTGAACGGGCCCGTCGATCATTCCATGAAAGTGCTGAGTAACCCGCTCGGTGGTGACGGCCTGCACGAGAAGGTCGTACCAGCGCGGCTCGATCGCGATCAGGCCGACGTTGGCAGTGTCGCCCTTGTCACCGGAGCGCGCGTGCGCGATGTCGACGAGATGAACCTTCACTGGATGATTTGCACTGAAGGTTTGACAACGGATTTATCGATCAGCGCCGGCCAATAGGCCACTATCTCTTCGACCTTCGGTCTGCCACCAGCGAACCCAGTGACGCTCGGCGGGCCATTGAGCACGAGCGGTGCAATCTCCCGGGTGAAACGTTCGACCGCCGCTTTCTCGCCGCGTACACCGAAGCGCAGCTGAACTTCGGGAGCGGTGTGCTGATCGCCGGCGAGCGGACCATGCGTAGCATTTGCCCCGACGAATTCGGTAAGGATCCGCTCGAACCGCAAACCGAGGCGGTCGAGTCGCTCGCGCAGGATCTTGTCAGCGCGCTGTGCCTTTTCCAACGCCTCCGGCCAGGCGTAGACGAGAGTGCCGACTGCCTTGAATCCGGCACGATAGGCGATCGAGACTTTGAGCTTATCGGTGGGTGGCCTGCCTTTGATCCCGGACACCCGGACGCGATCCTTCCCGTCGTCCGTCAATTGGATGGTCGTGAAATCGGCGATGACGTCCGGCGTAATGTACGAGTGCGGGTCGCCCATCTCGTAAACGAGTTGCTCCGTCACCGTGCGCACGGACACACGGCCTCCCGTGTTTGGATGCTTGGTGACTACGAAGCTGCCGCCCGCGCTGGCCTCGACAAGCGGGTATCCGACGTTGGCGAGGTCGGGAATCGATTGCCAGTCGTAAAGACAGTTTCCGCCGGAGCATTGAGCCCCGCATTCGATGATATGCCCGGCAACGATCCCGGCCGCGAGCTGGTCCCACGACCTCGCCTCCCAGCCGAACTCGTGGCGAATCGGTGCCATTGTCAGCGCGGTATCGGTCGAGCGGCCCGTGATCACCACGTTCGCACCCTTCGCGAGCGACTCGACAATCGGCTCCGAGCCGATGTAGGCGTTGGCCGAGAGCACACGGTCGCGCACGGCTGTAAGGGCCTCGCCGGTGTCCATGTTTGCCAACGAATGCCCCTGCGCAATCAGCTCGTCCAGCCTCGAGAGCAGATCGTCGCCGGTAACGACGCCGATACGAACTTTTTCCTTCGCCCCCACTTTCTCCGCAACCGCTTTCACAGCTGCCGCACACGCGGGTGGATTGACTCCTCCCGCATTGGCGATCACCTTGACGCCACGACCGGTGACTGCCGGCATTACACTTTCCATCGCTCCGACGAAATCTCTGGCGTAACCGAGCGATGGATCTCGCTCCTTCTGCTTTTGCAGAATGGACATGGTGACTTCGGCCAGATAGTCGAGCATCAAATAATCGAGCTGACCACCCTCCACTTGCCTGCGTGGCGCGTCGATATCGTCGCCCCAGAAACCCTGACCAGCCCCGACGCGGACGATCCTGGTCAACTGCCCTCCTCCCCGAGATGCGGTGGAAGGACGAAAGGTCCAAGGTGTGGACCAGGATTATGCAGGGCGGCGCGCAAGACGAGGCTCAACATCTCGCGGGTATTCTCGGGGTAGACGATCGCATCGACGAATCCGCGCGCGGCAGCGTAGCGGGCGTCGAGCTGGTGCTCGTAATCGGAGCGCATTTCGTCGACCGCCCTGGCTGTTTCCGGATCGGGCTTGCGGCCTTTCTTCTTTGCCGTCTCGAGTGCGGGCCCGTGCACCGCCTGGATTGCGGATTCACCTTCCATCACCGCCATCCTTCCAGTCGGCCAGCTCAGAATGAAATCGGGATCGAAGCCCTGCCCCGCCATCGCGTAGTAACCCGCGCCGGATGCGTGATTGACCGTCAACACGACCTTGGGAACGCGCGCAGTCGCCATTGCCTCGACGAAGCGCGCACCGGCGCGGATGATTCCCTCTTGTTCCGCTTCAGTCCCGACCATGAACCCCGACACGTCCTGGACGAACACCAGCGGAATCCCGAGGCGGTCGCAGCGGTCGATGAAAAACGCGACCTTCTCCGCGCTCTCTGTATAGATGATTCCCCCGAACCGAGGCTTCTCCCCCTGCCGTCCCTTGATCAGCCCGCGTTGGTTCGCGATCACGCCGACCGTAATTCCATCGATGCGCGCGTCTCCGCAAAGCATCTCGCGGGCAAGCTCCGCCTGGAATTCGTCGACCCTCCCATCGTCGACGATCGCGCGGAGGACGTCGTACATGTCGTACGACATCCGATGGTCACCGGGTAACACCTCGTACAGGCTTTCCGCTGGAGCACCGGCGCTGGATGACCTCGGCATCAGCGCGACATCGCGTGATGTGACCGGCAGCCGCTCTATGAAATCTCTGATCTTCGCAAGACATTCCTGGTCGTTGTCCACTTTGTAGTG
Organism: Gemmatimonadaceae bacterium; assembly: GCA_045803545.1. Taxonomy (GTDB): domain Bacteria; phylum Gemmatimonadota; class Gemmatimonadetes; order Gemmatimonadales; family Gemmatimonadaceae; genus UBA4720. Next base: position 146,362 of record JBJMOW010000005.1, read on the forward strand.
GGCGACACCGCTGATCTCCGTATGCGTCGATGCCCCGCCTAACGTCTCAGCATCCACAACTTGCCCGGTCGCGCCTTTCACCAGATTGGGGCCGCCGAGCCCCATGAACGAAGTACCCTTCACCATCAGGATCACGTCGGAAAGCGCGGGTAGATAAGCTCCGCCCGCGACGCATTGCCCCATCACCGCGGCGATCTGAGGAATGCGCAAATAGCGCCGCATGATCGAGTTGTAGTAGAAAATTCGCGCAGCACCGTACTGTCCTGGAAAAACTCCGCCCTGGTACGGGAGGTTCACGCCGGCGGAATCGACGAGGTAGACGATCGGGATCCGACAACGCATCGCGATCTCCTGCGCGCGCAGAATCTTCTTGATCGTCTCCGGCCACCACGATCCGGCTTTGACGGTCGCATCATTGGCGACAACGACGGTTTCGCGACCGTGCACTCTGATCACCGCCGTGACGACGCCGGCGGCAGGCGCCTGACCATCGTACTGATCGTAGGCGACGAGCATGCCGACCTCCAGCATGCTGGAGTCAGGATCGCGCAGCAAGTCGACGCGTTCGCGCGCCGAGAGCTTTCCCTGCTGGTGAAGTTTTTCGATCCGCTTCGCCCCGCCGGCCTCGCGAAGCTTGCTTTCGAGCGCTCTTACTTCATCGCTCAGCTCGCGCAGGCGATTACTCACTACGCTTCCTGCTTTTCTCGCGCGGCAAACCAGTCCTTGATGTACGCGACGAGCTCCGACGTCGGTGTTCCGGGTCCGAACAGTCTTCCGATGCCTCGCTTCTCCAGCGCTTCGACATCTTCCTTCGGGATGATCCCGCCACCGGTGATGAGGATGTCGTCACGGCCATTCTCGCGGAGGAGATCATGGACCCTTGGAATGAGTGTCATGTGGGCCCCGCTCAGAATCGACAGCCCGACGACGTCAGCGTCTTCCTGAATTGCGGCGGTGGCGATCATCTCCGGTGTTTGGTGGAGTCCGGTGTAGATGACCTCCATTCCCGCATCGCGCAGCGCTGCAGCGACGACCTTGGCTCCCCGATCGTGCCCATCGAGGCCCGGCTTGGCGACAAGAACTCGAATTGGTCTCATAGAGTGTTTCAAAAGTTAGCGGCTGAAATGCGCGAGCGGCACGGGCTACTCCTTTCGGGCAACGAGCATCATCTCCGACGAAGTCCGGCGCAGGGGCTTGTCTGAGAAGCTCTCGTAGGTCCGTTCGACCACCAATCCGTTCTCGTTAAGCAGTTCAGAAAGGCGACTCGCCGTGTAGAGTCTGATGCTGTGCTCTCGCGCTCCCTGCTGCTTTCCACGGGTCCATGTGGACCGAACGGTCAGCAATCCTGACAACGGATCGAATTCTCTCTCCTGCGCAAAAAGAGTTTTATCCGAGGTCCACCAGTCCCGCGCCAGAAAACGCGCCATCACCCCGTCACGACTGCCACCATGCCAGACGAGGATTCCACCCGGCTTCAACACACGCGCGAACTCCCTGATCACGCGAGCATCCTCGGCGGGGTGCACAAAGAAGCCGAACGAAGTGAAGAGGTTGAGCACGGCATCGAAGCGGCCCGTCCAGCTCGCCGGCAGCCTGCGCATGTCGCCCTGCGTGTAACGAAGAGAGGGCCCGGTTCCCCGTTTTCGCGCGAAGCGTAGAAGGTCGCGTGAATAATCGAGGCCGTCCACATCGTACCCCGCTTCTGCCAGCAAATGTGCGTGGCGACCCTGGCCGCACGGCACATCAAGTATTCGCGCACCTACTGGCAGCGACAACACATCGAGCAATCGCGCTACTTCGCGTCTATCACCTTCGGGAGTAAAAAGCGGCTTGTACTCGAGGAGATAGTGGGCGTCGAACGCTGATTCCCACCACTCTTGGCGCTTTTTCAGAAGAACACTGGCTCGCGGTAGGCGCCGAACACTTTCTCCATTGCGGCGCGAATTTCATAGAGGGTGCAGTACGCGCGGGCACAATCCAGAATGAACGGCATCAGGTTTTCACTCGTCGCCGCCGCCTTGGTCAGCGCATCGAGCTTCTGCTGGACTTTCTTATCGTCCCGCTTGGCACGCATCGCTGCCATCGCCTTCTTCTGATCGCGCTCGGTTTCCTCTGCGATCTTGAGCGTCTCGATTTTCAGCTCCGGCTCGTCAGTGACAAATTCGTTGACGCCGACGATAATGCGCCGATGCTGCTCGATCTCCCACTGTTGACGAGCCGCAGACTCGTTGATGCGCCGCTGCAGCCAGCCCGTCTCCAGACCACGCACCACTCCGCCAATCTCCTCGATCTGCGTGAATAGGGTTTCGGCTTCGCGTTCGAGCTCGGTTGTCAGAGTCTCCACGTAGTACGAGCCGCCCAGGGGGTCGATCACGTTTGGCACGCCGGACTCATAGGCGAGAATCTGCTGCGTCCGCAGAGCAAGCCGCACTGAGTCCTCGGTCGGCAGCGCCAGCGTCTCGTCCATTGAGTTGGTGTGCAGGGACTGCGTGCCGCCAAGTGCCGCCGCCATCGCCTGATAAGCGACACGCACCACGTTGTTCATGGGCTGTTGCGCAGTGAGCGTCACCCCGGCGGTTTGCGAATGGAATCGCATCATCAGCGAGCGCGGGTCCTTGGCACCGTAACGCTCCTTCATATGGCGCGCCCAGATCCGGCGCGCCGCGCGCAGCTTGGCGATCTCCTCGAAGAAATCGTTGTGGATGTCCCAGAAGAAAGACAAACGGGGCGCGAACGTATCGACGTTCAAGCCCCGTGCAATTCCCCGTTCCACGTAAGTGAATCCATCGGCGAGAGTAAACGCGAGCTCCTGCGCCGCCGTGGCGCCCGCCTCGCGAATATGGTAGCCGCTGATTGAAATCGTATTCCATTGCGGCACATGCTCGGCGGACCACTCGAAACAATCCACGATAAGTCGAAGTGCGGGCTCGATCGGATAAACCCAGGCGTGCTGCGCCATGTATTCCTTCAGAATGTCATTCTGAATCGTGCCCCGCAGCTTTCGTGAATCGACGCCCTGCTTTTCCGCTGCCGCGATATAAAAGCAGTAGAGAATGACGGCGGGCCCATTGATGGTCATCGACGTGGAGACCTGATCGAGCGGGATGCCGTCGAACAGCGTTTCCATGTCTGCGAGACTGGAGATCGCAACGCCGCACTTGCCGACTTCACCCTCCGACCGCGGATGATCCGAGTCGTAGCCCATCAAAGTCGGGAAATCGAACGCAACCGACAGACCGGTTTGCCCGTGCTCGAGGAGGAACTTGTAGCGCTCGTTCGTATCGTGCGCTGAGCCGAAGCCCGCGAACTGACGCATCGTCCACAGCTTGCCACGGTAGCCAGTCGCGTGAACGCCGCGCGTATACGGGTAGATCCCTGGCATTCCGAGGGCATCGGCGCTGGTCTCAGCCGCGTCGAGCGGTGTGTAGAGCGGCTGGACTTCTCGTTCAGAATTGGTGAAGGCTATGTCGCGCAGCTCGCCGCTTTCGTACTTACGGCGCCATTCTGCCACTTCCTTTCGCAGCAGACGCAACTCGGCGCTCTGCTCCTCGATCGTGGAGTCGAGATCGCTTTCAGGTGGCTTCGAATTGGAGCGTTTGAGTTTCGTCATTCAGGTTTCTTCTCCACGTACGAGCTCCGCGCTCTGCCGCAACAGTTGATCGGCTACCGAAAAGGGCGTGCTGCGCCCCTCCTCCACCGATGGCAACTGCTGTTCGAGCCAGCTCATCGTCCCGGTGTCTTTCCAAAGCCGGCCGCGGATCTTCTGCTCCACAACGTCCATCACGCGTTCACGCATCCTTTCGCGTCTTCGCGCGTGCAGCTGTCCACTTTCCTCAAGATAAGCAAAGTGACGATCCAACGCGGCGACCAGTTCGTCAACGCCTTCCTGCTTTGTAGCAACGGTTCGCAACACGGGCGGCGTCCAGACTTTCGGCGCCGGATCGGCAGCCGCCTCGCGCGCCATCCGCGCCGGATTGAATTTCTTGAGGTCGACACCGTGATGCGCCGGTACTTTGTCGAAGGAAACTCCTTTGCGGAGTCCGAGCATTAGCTCGACGTCATTTCGCAGGCGATCGGCGCCGGGCCGGTCCGACTTGTTGATGACGAAGATATCGGCTGCCTCCATGATGCCGGCTTTGAGAGTCTGGATCGCATCGCCGGATTCGGGTACCAGAATCAGAACCGTGGAGTCCGCGGTGCGCGCGACATCGAGCTCGGACTGACCGACTCCAACCGTCTCGATGACGATCCGATCAAATCCGAATGCATCGAAGACGTCAGCAACCTCGCGCGTGGCAGCCGCGAGACCGCCGAGCGAACCGCGGGTCGCCATCGATCGAATGAAGACGCCAGTGTCGAGGGCGACGTTTTCCATCCGCACGCGATCCCCGAGTAGCGCGCCACCGGTAAACGGCGAGGTCGGATCGACCGCAATTACGCCAACCTTCAGCCCCGCGTCGCGGTAACGTTTTACCAGAAGCGCCGTGATGCTGCTCTTGCCAGCGCCAGGAGGTCCGGTGAGGCCAATCCGTCTCGCCCGACCGACGCGAGGATGCAATTCGCCCAGAATATCCTCGAAGTCATCGCGGTGATTCTCGACGATGCTGACGACACGGGCCAATGCCGGAGTCTTCCCCGCATTGAACTCTCCGAGCACCCGCTCAGACGACGCGCGCAAGAATCCTCTCCTGTCTTCGCCACATCGGTGATTTCATGCGATCCGCATTGTCGGGGTGGTCATATCCGAGCACGTGGAGAGTGCCGTGCACGACCAGGCGCAGCAATTCGTCGGTCGCCGTGACCCCCTGACTTCGGGCGTTAGCCCGCGCGACTTCAGGGCAAATGTAAATATCTCCGATCACTGCGCTGCGGTTCCCGCCCCCCGCGAATCCGAACGAGATGACGTCGGTCGGGCCGCGATGCCTAAGGTACTTCTGATTCATGCGCGCGATGGCCGTCGCGCCGACGAAGGCAACCGAGATCATCGCATCCCGAATTCCTTCCACTTTCAATGCGGCGAGGACTGCTGATTTCACACGTGCCTGGGAAACACCGATTCGTTGTACGCTCGACGAAACCGCCACCGCAGGCTGGCGATTAGAAGCCCGACCGGCGCGGCGAGCTCGCTTCAGACTCCCGAATCTTCCGCGTACGCCTTGATGATCTCGCGCACCAGTCGATGGCGGACCACATCGGCGTCGCTAAGGTAATGAAATCCGATGCCTTCGATGCCGGGCAAAATGCGCTCGATTTGCACGAGGCCCGAGTCTTCTCGTTTCGGAAGATCGATCTGGGTTTTGTCGCCGGTGATGACAGCCTTCGAGTTAACGCCGAGGCGAGTCAGGAACATCTTCATTTGCGCGGTCGTCGCGTTTTGCGCTTCATCGAGAATCACGAAGGCGTCGGCGAGCGTACGACCGCGCATGTAAGCGAGCGGGGCAATCTCGATGGTGCGGGTCTCGAGCGATTTCTGCACTCGCTCGTGCGGCATCATGTCTTCGAGTGCGTCGTACAACGGCCGCAGATACGGATCGACCTTCGCCTGCATGTCGCCAGGCAGGAATCCGAGGCTCTCACCGGCTTCGACGGCGGGGCGCGCCAGAACGATGCGACGCACTCGCTTACGTGCTAAGGCGTCGACCGCCGCTGCCACGGCCAGATATGTCTTGCCGGTTCCTGCCGGACCGATTCCGACGACGATATCATTGTCGGCCATCAGCTTCATGTACTCCGCCTGGCCGCTCGTCTTCGGCTGGATGATTTTGCGGACGCCGGGGAGAACGATTCGCGCTTCGTTGTCGCCGCCATTCCCGTTCCCCTCGCCGCGGCCGCCTTCGATGGTCATCCGCAACACGTCATCGGCGGTGAGTGGCATTTGCTGTTTCGCGGTGTCGATCATCCGCTGTGCGATCGGAATGGTGCGCGCTACTGCCTCACTGTTTCCGCTTATCGCCAGGGTCTCGCCCCGCAGGGCGATCTTGGTGCCTGTCTGCCGCGCCAGCTCGACGAGATTCTCATCGTTTACTCCAGCGAGGGTCAGCATGTCCGCTCCCTCGGTGGACAGGCGCTGGATGGTGGTCTCTTCGCTCACGTCAACTCGTTGTGTTTTGAATATGAAGTTCCCTTAGGTCTTCAGGTGGAATCGGGGTGGGCGCATCCTCGAACAGTGCACGCGCCGCAGTGGTCTTGGGGAATGCAATCACATCGCGCAATGACGATGCTCCAGCGAGCATCATTGCAATGCGATCGAAGCCTAGTGCGATGCCACCGTGTGGCGGCGCGCCCGCCTTCAGGGCATCGAGCAGGAATCCGAAGCGGTGCTGCGCCTGCTCCTCGTTGATACCCAGCATACCGAGCATTCTCCGCTGCAGGGCGGGATCATTGATGCGGATGCTTCCGCCGCCGAGCTCGGTGCCGTTGAAGACGACGTCGTAAGCGAGCGCACGAACTTTTTCCGGCGCTGTGTCGAGCAGTCGCAGGTCTTCCGGATTCGGCGCTGTGAACGGGTGATGGACCGACGTCAACGCGCCGTTCCCTTCCCGCATGAAGAGTGGAAAATCAGTCACCCACAGGAATGATCTCTTCTCTTCGGACACCAGTGACAGCCTTTGGGCAACATCCTGTCGCACGCGGTCGAGCGCCGGGTTAGTCACCGCCTCAGGCCCTGCGACCAATAGCGCCAGGTCGCCCTCGCTGATCGCCAGGCGTTGTCCGCCTGTGGCGGTGACGAACTTTGCCGCCGGCCCTTCCAGACCGTTCGCGCCGCGCTTCAGCCGGATCAGACCACCTGCTCCAGCCGACTTTGCTATCGCTTCGATCTCGTCCAGCTGCTTGCGTGAAAGCGAGGCCCCGCCTGGAAAGCGAATACCGCGTACGCGCCCGCCGGCGCCGAGGACCGACTTGGTGATGCTGAACTCAGAGTCACGAAATGCGTCGCTGGCATCGAAGATCTCCAGCTCGTAGCGCATATCAGGTCGATCGGAGCCAAACCGCTCCATCGCATCGGCGTAACTCAGTCGCGGAAAATCCTTTGGAATTTCATATCCAGCCTCGGCCCAGAGGACGCCGAGCATGCCTTCGGTGAGCCGGATGATATCCTCGGGCTCGATGAACGACGCTTCGATGTCGATCTGAGTGAACTCGGGCTGTCGATCGGCGCGCAGGTCCTCATCGCGGAAGCAACGCGCGATCTGGAAATAGCGGTCGAAGCCGGCAACCATCAGTAACTGCTTGTACAGCTGCGGCGACTGCGGCAGCGCGTAAAACTCCCCTGCGTGGACGCGGCTCGGCACGATGTAGTCGCGCGCGCCTTCCGGCGTCGGCTTGGTGAGAATCGGCGTTTCGATCTCCAGAAAACCGCGCTCGTCCAGATACCGACGCGTCGCCTGCTGCAGCCGGTGCCGCATGATGAGATTCCGCTGCAGCTCGCTCCGACGCAGATCGAGATTGCGGTGTTTCAATCTCAGCTCTTCGGCAGGCAGCTTCTCTCCCTTGCCGCGCGCGACAGGAATCGCCGGAGTCTCAGCCGGTCCAACGATCGTAAAATTCTGAGCGCGAACCTCGACGTCGCCCGTCTCCATTTCCGCGTTGCGCATTTCAGTCGGACGCGCGGCGACTTCGCCGTCCACGATTACGACGGTCTCGAGTGGAAGCCTGCCCGCACGCTCGATCACTTCGGTCGGAGTCCACCGTGGATCGAAGGTGACCTGCACGAGTCCGGCTCGGTCGCGAAGGTCGAGGAAGACGATGCCGCCCAGGTTGCGGGTTCGATGAACCCACCCGCCCAACTTCACTTTCGCGCCGACGTGAGATGGCCTGAGCTCGCCGCTCAGGTGCGTTCGCTTTGCCGTGGCAAAGCTCGATTGAGGAGCTGTCTTCGTCAGCGCTGGAACCGTGGGTCGAATAAGGTGTTGAGAGGGGTTAAATTTAGTAACTGCATAGACTTGGTGGAAGGAGCATGAACGACAATCGCAACGATCGGGAGGCCGCGGACAACCGCGTCAATCTCCTCAACATGCTCCCATCCGAGGCGGAGGCCGTGTTGCGCGCGTTCGCCGTGGAGCACGGCGAGAAACCGTTCCGCGGATCGCAGATTGTTCGGCGGCTCTGGCAAAACCCGGTCGACTCCTTCGCGGATATGACGGACCTGCCGCTCGCCTTCCGCACTCTGCTCGGTGAGCACTTTACGATGCCGCGCCTGACACTAGCAACTCGGCAGACTTCAGCGGACGGGACCGAGAAATTTCTCTTCCGTCTTCAGGACGGCGAGTTCATCGAGACTGTCGCCATACCCGAAGGCTCGCGCCTCACACTTTGCATCTCGTCGCAGGCAGGCTGTGCGCTCCAGTGCGCGTTCTGCGCGACGGGAGCAATGGGATTTACGCGCAATCTCCAGCTGTTCGAGATCGCCGGCCAGGTTCGCGAGACGAAGCTGCTCGCTCCTCCGAAGCAGGTGACGAACGTCGTGTTCATGGGGATGGGCGAACCACTCATGAACTGGAAGGCTGTCGATCCAACCCTGACGGTGTTGAACTCGCCAGCCGGCTTCGGCATTGGAGCGCGGCATATCACCGTTTCCACCGTCGGCGTGCTGCCTGGGATCGTCGCGCTGGGGAAGCGTCAGGAACAATTCCGCCTGGCGTTCTCCATTCACGCGCCGACCGACGAGCTGCGCCAATCGCTGATGCCGATCAATACAAAATATCCTCTGGATGCCGTCATCGACGCCGCGAGAGTCTTCGTGCGACGAGTGACCTTCGAGTACGTGATGCTTGGTGGAATCAACGACGCCGATGAGCAAGCGGCACAGCTTGCCGCGCTAGCGCGCGACTGCGGCGCTTTCATCAACCTCATCCCGTTGCACCCTGGCGGTGCGGGGGATTTCACGCCTACTACTCCGCAGCGCATTGCTGCGTTCGCGCGCAGGGTCAGAGAGCGCGGCGTAGAAGTGGCGATTCGCAAAAGCCGCGGAATGGACATCGCCGCGGCATGCGGACAGTTACGGGTGGAACGGCAGCGGCGGCGGCCGCCAGTCGGCCCCAATGATGACGGTAACGTCCAGGTAGCGTGAGCTGTCCGGTCGCGAGACGACCGGCGCATTCATCGCTCTTCCCACCAGCCGCGCCCACTCAGGGTGCGACGACCGATCGTAGACGACCGACTTTGCGCGTGGCTCGGTCTCGTTTCCCGAGCCGACGACATCGAATCCTCGATCGCGCAGGAGACTGGTCGCTTTGCGCGCCAGGCCACGGGTCTTCGTCGCGTTGAGCACTTCGACCTTGATTCGTACGCCGTCGGGCGCGCGGGCATCGTCGGGAACAGCGGGTTCGGATGGGTTCGAGAATGAGCGCAGCGCGAACCACACTATGGCGCCGAGGACTGCGAGAATCAGCAGAACAACGATGAAGCGGCCGTAGCGGCGACGACGGGGCCTCGTCGGCCCGGTCACCGCAGGCTATTCCAGAGCTCGACGGTTTCGGGGAAGATGTGATTTCCTTCACGCACCGACCACTCGAGTCGGAAACGCACCACCTGGCGAAAGACTCCGTCGAAATTGTGCGGCACCTGGCTCGCCAGGAACCCACGATCCTCAGCGAGGAATTTTCTGCCCGGCTCCAGATAGTCCGCCATATAGAGCGCGCGACCCGTACGGTCCCAGTTTGCGTGACCGACGGTGTGATAACGGATCGCCTCGAGCAGATTCTTTCTTTGCTCGCCTTCGCCTTCGAGTTTGATCGCGACCGCGGGTCCATGCAGCAGGCCATCGGGCGAGCTCCGGTCGCCGGTGATTTCGCGCAGCTCCTGCACCGGCGCATCGCGAAGCGCGTCGTGCCACGTGCCCGCATCGATCCACGCATTGGCTTCGTCGGCGGGGACGCGCATCGCCGCGCCCCACGCTCGCAATAGCGACGTCACGCGCTGAATGTGCGCGAATCGGCGCTCGCTTACTTGTGCCCACGACGGAAGCCCGGAGGCCTGTAGTTGCAGCATCAGAAGATGATGTTGTCGATCAGTCTCGTTTCGCCAACCCGAACCGCGCCAACGGCGGCGTCGCCATGTCGCACGGTATTCACCCGCTGGAAGGTGTCGGCATTTACGACCGCCAGGTAGCGGGGCGTGAGACCCGGCACTCGCTCGAGCATTCGCCAGCCAATCGCTTCCAATGCGCTTGCCCGGCGCTCACCACGTTGGAATGCATCACGCAGACCGAACAACGCCTGCGAGAGCTTGAGCCCAAGCTCGCGATCTTTCGGCGACAGGTATCGGTTCCGGCTCGACATCGCCATGCCGTCCGGATCTCTAACGATCGGCGCGACGAGAATTCCGAGCGGGAAGTTGAGATCGCGGATCATCGACTTTACGGTCGCAACCTGCTGCAAATCCTTCTGGCCGAATACCGCGACGTCCGGCATCACGATGTGAAAAAGCTTGGCGACAACCGTCAGCACTCCCTCGAAGTGGTGCGGGCGCTGCGCACCTTCCCACTCTTTGCCGACCGAGCCCGAGTGCACCTGCACAACCGGCGCGTACGACGGATACATGTCCTCCTTCGTCGGCGTGAACAGGAAATCGACACCGCGCTGCTGCGCCAACGCAGAATCGTGGTCGAGAGTGCGCGGATAGCGGGCAAAATCTTCGTTGGGCCCGAACTGTAAAGGGTTGACGAAGATGCTCATCACCACGACATCGCCAACACGCCTCGCCTCATCGACCAGCTTGAGGTGCCCTTCGTGGAGTGCCCCCATCGTTGGCACCAGCGAGATGCTTTTGCCCTGAGCCCGCGCGTTAGCGACGACACTTCTCATCTCGGCGATCGTTTCGACCAGCTGCATTGAAAGACAGCCTTAGAAGCTGTGAGCCGCGTCGGGGTAAGCGCCGCTTCGGACGTCGCTCGCCCACGCGCCGACGGCTGCGCGAACATCCTGAGCCATCTCGGCGTAGCGCTTCAGGAATTTCGGATTGAATTCGTCGTTGAGTCCCAGCACATCGGGAAGGACGAGTACCTGGCCGTCACAGTCAGCACCCGCGCCGATTCCAATCGTCGGAATACCGACTGCCTGGGTTATGCGGGCGGAAACGGTCGCCGGCACGAGCTCCAGCACAACCGCGAAAGCGCCCGCCTGTTCCAGCCCTTTGGCTTCGGTGATCAGGCGCTCAGCGTCCTCTGCTTCGCGTCCCTGCACTCTCGCGCCGCCGATGGTGTTCACTGATTGAGGGGTGAAGCCAATGTGGGCCATCACCGGAATGCCAGTGCGGACCAATGCATGAACAGTGTCGAGCATTTCCGGGCTCCCGCCCTCGACCTTCACCGCTGCCACGCCCGTCTCCTGAATTGCGCGCCCGCAATTCAGGACCGCGCTCTCGATGCTCGCCTGATATGAGAGAAATGGCATGTCGATGATCACGAGCGCGCGCTTCACACCGCGCTTCACCGCCGCGGCGTGATAAATCATGTGATCGAGCGTGACCGGCAGCGTCGACGAGTAACCCATAATCGCGGTGCCAAGCGAGTCGCCGACGAGAATGGCATCTACGCCGGACTCGTCGACCAGTCGGCCGAACAGCGCGTCGTAGGCCGTCATCAACACGATTTTTTCGCCCTTTCGCTTTCGCTCCGCAATGTCGCGAACAGTGACCGGACGCTCTTTGGCTTTATCCAACCCGTGCGCTCCTCAGTTCAATGAGCTCGCGAAGCCAGAACGGCCTGTTCGAAAGCTCACGATGCGGGACAGCGAGATCGGAATCACTGACGCTTTGTTTTTCGAACAGAACGATGTCCAGATCGAGAGTACGCGGACCCCACCGGCGGTCTCTGACGCGGCCGGCCTCCTGCTCGATTCGCATCAACTCTCCCAGCAATTCGTGGGGGGAGAGCTCGGTCTCGATCGCGATCATCTGATTCAGAAAGGGTCCCTGCTGCACGGGTCCGATTGGCGCAGTCTCCTCAACCCCGGTCTCGCCAACGAGGCGGGTCTTCGGCAATTCGGAGATCGAGCGACGGGCTTGCGCCAAAAATACCTCGCGCTCGCCGAGGTTGGAGCCCAGAGCTACGTAAGCGACATCCTTCACGCCCGCTCGCGCTCGAGGGCGACCTCCGCGTATGAGAGTGGTCCGGGCAGCGCCACGTTCGGTTTTCTGATCGCGATGCGCACGCGTTCGACGAGCGGCAGCTCCAGCGCTTTGCGGGCAATGCGTTCGCCCGCCTCCTCGAGAAAAGCGGTGTGTCCCTGAGTCACCACCTCGGCGACGAGATCGTAGACGCGCCGGTAGTCGACGATGTCCTTGGCGGTTGGTCGCGCGCCGCTCCGACGAACCCATAGCGAAGCATCCACTTCGATCGACTGGGCAATCTCGGCCTCGTGGGGGAGCACGCCGATACGAGCGTGAAAGCGCATGCCCTTGAGCGTGACAACGTCGGTCTCACTAACGGCCATCGAGACCCTCGCGGAGACTGCGCGTAAGCGCAAGGACTTCACTGGAACCGTTCTCGGCAGCACGCACCAGAGCACTGCCGACGACGACACCGTCGGCAAGCTGGCCGACACTGCGCGCCTGTGCCGGCGTCGAGATACCGAAACCGACGCAAATCGGAAGATCCGTTGCGGAACGCAATCGCTGAATCGTCTCGGGAAGAGTTGGGTCTGTGGTGTCCCGAACGCCAGTGACACCGAGCCGGCTGATAAGATAAACGAATCCGCTTCCGTGGCGCGCGATCTCCGCCATGCGGTCGCGCGGCGTGGTCGGCGCAACCAATCGGATGAAGTCGAGCGGGCTGTCGGAGAGCCATTCCTCTCGTTCGGCGTCTGCCCCAACGGGAATGTCGGTGATGAGAATTCCGCTCGCTCCCGCGTCGGCTGCGCGGGTAAGAGCATCGTCGCCAGCCGCAAGCACCGGGTTCAGATAGGTGAAGATCACGACCGGGATCTCGAGCGATGCGCGCTCGATCAATTCGAGCACGCCATCGTAGTTCATCCCCTGCTTTAGCGCGGCGTACGAGCTCGCCTGGATCACCGGTCCGTCGGCGATCGGATCGGAGAACGGAACACCCAGCTCGATGATGTCGGCGCCGCCATCCTCCAGAGCGTGCAATGTCTTGAGAGAGCGCGCGAGGTCGGGATGCCCTGCCGTGACGTAGCAGACCAGAGCGCGCCGCGATTTTTTCTTGAGCGCGTCGAATCGACGCGCGATCGAGCTAGATGAGGTAGTCGCCTGGGGTGACGCCATATCGGTCGGGGTCAGCCGTTTTGATGATCGTCCGCGCATATTGTCCTCCCGCTTCCGGAACGGCGAGGTCCACTTGTAAGGGCGGACTTATGGTATTCCCCTGTGCATCACTAATGATCTTGATTATCGGCCGCGAGAGCAGCTCCGGATTCTGGCTCGCGGCCGACACTACAGCCAACTCGAATGTATCGAGCACCACAAGGGTGCCGACCGGATAAATGCCAAGCAGGTTGATGAACGCCTTCACCAGAACCTGATCGAGTCCGCGACGCGGGTTGTCGCGCATCTCCTCCAACACCGCCGAGGGAGCGAGGGCTTCGGTCCGATAGACGCGCCTGGTGGTTGCTGCATCGTAACCGTCGGCGATCGAAACGATCTTGCTCAACAAACTCATTTGCCGCGGCCGAATGCACTTTGGATAACCGGTCAGGTCGATTTTCATGTGATGCTCCTGACAGACGGTCATCGCGCGATAAGATAGCTCGTCCTGCTGGCGGCGGAACTGGAAGAGCACCAGCACGCCGAGCCACGGGTGGGAGGCCATCCACTTCCACTCCTCTTCGGTCAGCTCGCCGTTTTTCTGAAGCATATCCAGCGGGACCCGCGACTTGCCGATGTCATGCATCAACGCGGCGAGGCCCAGCTCATATAACTGCAGCTTCGTCATACCGAGGCGGCGGCCCAGGGCGACCGAGAAGATGCAGACGTTCACGGAATGCGTGAAGGTGTACTCGTCATAATCGCGGATAGCGGTGAGGCCGATGAGCGACGTCTCCTCGTTGAGGACCTGATCGACGATACCCTGCACGACGCGCTTGATCTTCCGGATATTCGGCGTTCTGCCAATGCGGACCGAGTTGATGACATCCTTGGTTACCGCGACCGACTGCGAGTAAGTGCGATTGGCAGCGGCCTTCGCCTCCTCGTTGAACTCTTTGTCGGTGGCAGTCTCGGCCGGCGCCTCGAGCTGGAATGTCTCGATCTTCGCTTCCTTGAGCCTGGAGACGATCTCCTTGAAGCGGTCGCCGGGCGCGCTCTTCGTTTCCGCTCCGAGCAGCGAGAGGAGCAACGTCCAATCGCGAGGGCCTCCTTTGACGCCGACCTGAATGGTGCCGATACCGGCGAGCTTCATCAGCGTGAGGATGTGACCGAAGGTCGCGTAGTTGCTGAGATCCAAACGCAAACGCGTCTCGTTCAGGAAGATGAACTCGCCCGAGATCCGGAACTCGAGCTCACCCTCTTCGGCGCGCAATTCCTCCGCCACCTGCGCCAGCTCGCTAAGCGCCTTTTGCACGGCGCTGTGCTCGAGTGGATAAAGCTTGATCGCCCGCAACGCGGCGTAAAACGCGATCATGAAATTTCTGCCGCCGCGACGGATGGCGGCGCCCGACTGTTTCTCCTCCGTCGGCCGAGTCTTCGTTGCCGGCGCTGTCACGCGACTGCTCCGCTGCGAATTGCCTTGCTGACAGCATTCCTCACCATCACGTCTTTCTCGCTCGCCGCCTTGCGCAGCGACTCACTCGCCTTCGGCGTGTTGATCTTGCCAAGAGCCATTGCCGCGCACGCGCGAATTTCGGAGTCGTCCTTCTTGCCCATGAATCCCTTAGCGTTGAGGATGCCATCGAGCAGCACGACGCCGGCGTCCCCGCAAAGGAGACCGTACGCCTCGAAGTAAGCCATCTTCTCGCCGAGGTTGCTCTCCCGGAGATCCTTGCCCTTGATCGCTACCTCGATTTTCGGCAACGCAGCACGCGCGTTCTTGGCGCCGAGAGTTTTGACGGCGACGATGCGAACCTCACGATCCTCGTCAGTGAGCGCGCGCTCCAGCATTTGCAGCGCACCCGGCGAGCCGATGTCGGCGAGCGCCGTTACGGCGGCAACGCGTAGATCCGTTTCGCCAACCGTGAGCATCTTTCCGAGAGCGGGGACTGCGGCCGGCGATTTGAGTGCAGCGGCTCGGCGAATCGCTTCGAGTACGACCGCTTCGTCGTCCGAACCGATCAGGCGAATGAGCTCCTGGCTGTTGCTGCCGGCGAGGCGGGTCGCGGCACCTTCGAGGAGCATCTTGAGCTGCGGATTGGTGCTCTTGCCGATCCAGCTCAGAATCGTTTCGAGTGCACGCGGCTGCAGGATTCCAAACAGGTCGTCCAGCTCGTGCTGCGGCGCACGAAGGGGCGAATCTTCGAGAGCCTGGAGGAGCTGGCCGAGGGGCTTTGGATCGCTCATCAGCTCATTGAGCTGAAGCAGGCGTTGCTTCTGTGGCTCGAGGATGTCCGGCAAACGGGTCGCGGTCGTACCCGCTTCGCGCAGCAAGTATGCTGCGTTTCGATACTGCGCGGTCGAAAGCAGGATCAGCAGGAAGTAGTCGAGCAGTCCGCAAATCTCTTCCCGGACCGTCGGATCTTTCTGGTTTTCGAAGGTGTCGAGCAGCGACGCGATCACCGCTGGACGCAGATCCGTGGAAAATTCGCGCTTGATCTCCTGTTGCAGGTACTCGACCTCACGGTCGTCGAGGAAATACAGCGTGGAGTCGAAATCGTCCATCGTCGCGATCGACGACTTTGTTGACTCCAGTCCCGCTTCGGCCTGGGCCGGTGACAGGATCTTCTCTTTCTGCTCCTGGCGCTCCATCGACTCTACACCGGGACCGCCTTCCTGGGTGAGATCGACGTAGCGGTACTGCAGGGTCGCGAATTCGCGCTCCCACATCAGGGTCAGCAGGTCGTCGTCATCATCGCTCGCCTTGCGGACGCGCTGAAGGAGGCCGAAGAAAGTCGAAAGCTCTTCGAGCTCGAAACCCTTGAGCATCGTCAGCTCGCGGATGCCGTCCTTGTAGAGCAGCCACGCGACATTGTCGCTGGTGCGCTCGCCTTCGTCGAGGACGACGCGGCCTTCCCATTCGAGTCGGGTTTCGATCACCTGCAACACCAGGTCGTCGGTGTGCTGCCAGAGCGTATTGAACGCTTCGCGCACGGCGTCGATCGACCGTGCGTGCATTGGGTTGTTGGGCAGGTACATCTGGGTTGCGCGGAACGCCTTCACGAACGACTTCAGCAGGTCCGTGACGTAGACAACCGGGAACGACGGCTCCTCGAGCGCGTGTGCGTCGGGTTTTTGAGTCGCCGATGTTGTCATGCCGGGAGAAGTCCCATCTCTGTGATTTGCGCGAGGTCTTTGTCGCCCCGTCCGCTAATGCAGATCAGGACTGCGTCGCCCTTTTTCCAACGGCCCTTCTCATTGACGACCCAGGCGACGGCGTGTGACGTCTCCAGCGCTGGGATTATGCCCTCGAGACGACTCAGAATACCCAGGCCCTCGACCGCCTCGTCGTCAGTCACGGATACGTAGGTAGCCCTGCCCGTTTCCTTGAGATAAGAGTGCTCAGGTCCGACACCCGGGTAATCGAGTCCGGCCGAGATCGAATGAGCGGGATGGACCTGTCCGCTTTCGTCCTGGAGCAGATAACTGAGAGCTCCGTGAAGAACACCGGGAACCCCCTTCTGCAGCGACGCGGCGTGCTCGCCCGTTTCGAGTCCCTTGCCTGCCGCCTCGACCCCGATCAGCTCGACCGAGCGCTCGCCGATGAAGGGATGAAAAATGCCCATCGCGTTGGAGCCGCCGCCGACGCAGGCAACGACCGCGCTCGGGAGCCGACCAGCCTGCTCCTGCATCTGGGATTTCGCCTCGCGACCAATCACCGCCTGGAAGTCACGCACCATTCGCGGATACGGCGCGGGGCCCACCACCGAGCCGATGATGTAATAGCTGTCGTTGACATTGGTCACCCAATCCCGGATCGCTTCGCTCGTCGCATCCTTCAGCGTCCGCGTCCCCGAAAGGACCGGAACTACCTTAGCCCCCATCAATCGCATGCGGTAGACGTTGAGCGCCTGCCGCCGCATGTCTTCTTCGCCCATGTACACCGTACAATCGAGGCCAAACCGCGCACACACAGTTGCGGTCGCGACGCCGTGCTGCCCGGCGCCGGTCTCGGCGATGATGCGACGCTTGCCCATGCGCTGGGCGAGCAGCGCCTGGCCAATGGCATTGTTGATCTTGTGCGCACCAGTGTGATTGAGATCTTCGCGTTTCAGATACACTGGGCAGCCGACTGCCTCGGAGAATCGGGGCGCGGAGCTTAGTGGAGATGGTCGGCCGACGTACTCCTTTAGCAGCCGGTCGAGATCGCGCCGGAAATCCGGATCGCGCGTCGCCTCGCCGAAAGCAGCATCGAGCTCGTCGAGCGCGGGAATGAGGGTCTCGGGCACGTAGCGCCCTCCGAACGCACCGAACCGGTGGACAGTATCTGTCGCCATCTTACGCGGTTGGGTGACCGACGGCAGCGTCGAAAAACTCCCGCATCAGCCACGGGTCTTTGATACCCGGGGCGCTCTCTACACCTGAGGAAACATCAACCACGTCGGGGGCCAGAATGCGTATCGCCGCGCTCACGTTCGCGGGGTTCAGTCCGCCAGCGAGAATGACCTCCGCGCTGCCGCGGTCCCGCGCCAGATCCACTGCCAAGGCGTTCCACGGGAGCGGCACGCCGGTGCCACCGAGTCTCTCTTTCGAATGGGCGTCGAGAAGCACGCCATCAGCGGTGTCGAACAGCTCGTCGAATTCGTGCGGAATGCTCGATCCGGGAATTCGAATCACCGCCCAGACTTCGCCGTCGAATCGGTCACGCAGCGCTTCCACCGCCGACGAGCCGGGATCGGCGTGAAGTTGCACGACATGAAGCCCCAACTCTTCCGCGATCTCCGCGATTTCGTCGGGATCGTGGGTTCCAAAGACTCCTACGTGCCTGATTGATGGTCCGGCGGCATCGAGAATCTCACGTGCCTGGTCGACAGAAACCTTACGCGGGCCGTTCGCGAAAATCACTCCTACATAACTTGCCCCAATCTCTGCGGCGAGCGCCGCATCCTGCGGCCTGGTCATCCCGCAGAACTTAACCTTTGCCAGCACGACCACTCCGCTTGACTGCGCCCAGCGAGCGAACCGCGGCGTCCGGATTGGCCGAAGCGGACAGCTCCGATCCAACCAGTACAGCGTCGGCGCCCGCGATCGCGACCGCTTTCACATCGTCGACGCTCTTTATTCCGCTTTCCGCAATTGCGATGACGCTCGCTGGAATAAGCGGAAGCAAACGGGGAGCGGTCGTCGGATCGATCTCGAGCGTCTCGAGATCGCGATTGTTGATACCAATGACTTCGGCGCCAATTGCGAGCGCGAGCTGCAATTCGTTTTCATCGCGAACTTCGACCAACAGCTCCAGTCCCAGCGAACGCCCGACATCCATCAGCTCGCGAAGGCGCGCGGGGTCAACCGCCCGGACGATCACCAGCGCAGCAGAAGCGCCGAGCGCCCTGGCTTCGACCAGCTGCAGTGGATCAACGTGAAAGTCTTTCTTGAGGAGCGGTAAAGACGTCGATGATCGTGCTGCGGTCAGGTCGTCGTTCGATCCACTGAATCGAGTCGGCTCCGTAAGGATCGAGATAGCGGCAGCGCCACCCCGTTCGTAAGCGATGACCTGATCTTCAACCGTGAGCCCGGGATTGATCGAGCCCTTTGATGGCGACGACCTTTTTATCTCCGCGATCACGGCCACGTGTTGGCGTCGCAAAGCCGTGCCGAACTTTGGCGCGGTACCTACTGCCTCCGCCAACCGCTGCAACTCCGTAGCGCGTGCCTTCAAGGTTGCCGCGCGGCGTTGTGCCTCGTCCGTCAACGAGCCCAAGACACCAGTCGGCGGTGCCCAGGCCGAAAAAGCTTGCGCTTCGGTCGATCTTCGGCTAACGTAGGAATTCGGCAAATGTTCGGTGGATCGGCAGGTTGGGTCCGCTTTTAAAAAAACCAGCCGCGGAAAAGGATAATGTCGCTAACAAAACGCCAGCGGGAGATTCTCACTTACCTCGAGAACTACACCGAAGAGCACGGCTACGCGCCGAGCTTCGAGGAGATCGCAACGCAGTTTAACTATAACTCGCTTGCGACGGTGCACGAGCACCTCACCAATCTCGAGCGCAAGGGCTACATCAAGCGCGCGTACAACGAGAGTCGCGGCATCGAGCTGCTTCCCTCCGAAGTCTTTCCTCGCGCTACCACTTTGCAGCTACTCGGTACTGTGGCGGCGGGCATGCCGATCGAAGCGATCCAGGCGCCCGAGACCATCGGCGTTCCTCAGGACCTCATCAGGCGCGGTGGCAACCACTACGTCTTACGGGTTCGCGGAAACTCGATGATTGACGAACAGATCCGCGATGGCGATTTCGTAATCGTCAACGAAAAGCGGTCAGCCGACAACGGCGAGATGGTCATCGCTTTGATCGACGGAACATCGGCGACGGTGAAGAAGTTTTACCGCGAGCGCGACGGCCGTATTCGCCTGCAGCCCGCGAACGACACGATGGATCCAATCTTCGTCCACGAGAACGACGTGACCATCCAGGGCATCGTCGTCGGAGTTCTGAGAAGGTTCTAGAAGTAGATCTTCTAAGCTGTTGTCAAGGCGGGCTTTCCGTAAGCCCGCCTCATGCTATCTAGAACCCTTGTCGCCGCGCCGGAGGCGATCGCTTTTTCTGCCGCCGACACTCCATCTTCAAACGAGCGCACCCGGCCACTGACGTAAATCGCGGCTGCCGCGTTGAGCACGGTTGCAGCCCGTGCGCCCTTGGGTCCACCACCGCCCAGAATCTTTTCGATCAGCCGAGCGTTCTCTGCGGGTTCACTGCCCGCCAAATCCTCGCGGCTCACCTTCTTGTAGCCGTGCTCTTCGGGATGAATCGTCCAGCGGTTGGTTGTCCCGTTGAGAACTTCCACGACGTGTGTGGGACCGAGCGGAGATACCTCGTCCAGACCTGGCTCACCGTAGACCACCAGCGCGTGAACACTGCCGAGCACCGACAAGGCGCCGGCCAGCACGGGAGCCCGCTCCAGGTCGGCGACACCGACCACCTGCCTGCCCGCCCGCGCCGGGTTCGCTAGAGGCCCAACAACGTTCATCACCGTCGGAATGCCGAGCTCTCGGCGGATCGGTCCGACGTGGCGCATTGCGGGATGCATCAGCGGCGCAAACATGAACACGATTCCCGTGTCGCGGAGTGCTTTCTCCATCGTCGCCAGAGGAACGTCGATCGGCACTCCCAGCGCCTCGAGTACGTCGGCGCTACCGCAGCGCGTCGTAAATGACCGGTTGCCATGCTTCGCCACCCGGACACCGGTCCCGGCGGCGACAATGGCCGCAGCGGTCGAGATGTTAAACGTCGTCACCGTTCCACCGCCGGTGCCGCAGGTGTCCACCAACTGATCGGGGTCGTCCGCGACCAGAGTAACCATGGCGGACCTGAGCGCCCGCACCACTCCGGCGACGACCTCGGGGCCCTCCCCAGCGGTGCGCAACGCGGAGAGCAGCGCCGCGATCTGAACCGCCGAGGCTTCGCCCCGCATCACAACATCGAACGCGTGCTCGGCCTCTTGTCCCGACAGAGGCTCGTGAAACGCAAGCTTGTGAATGGCGCTCTGCAGCGCGTTTGGTGCAGTGACGCTCATGACTTCCTAATACGGAGAGGCTTGCTCTCGGGAGGTAACGATCTGGAGCACTTCCTCAATCACCTTTTGCGAGAACTGCCCTGCCATTGCCTCGCGTAAAACTTGCTCGACGCGATAGATGATGTTGCTTTGCGTCTGCAGGGCTTCGCCCTGCGCGTGCAATTGCACGTGCGCCTTCTCGAGCTTGGTGACGGCGACTCGCACCTGCTCCTCGACAGCGGACAGTCTCTGTGCCGTTGCTCTGCCTTCAACGGCCGCGATTTCAATGGCGCGCTTGAGCTGAGTGACTCGGATCGAGTCTCCGGTTCCTTTACCATTCAGTGCCGCTTGCGCCTCGTTCAATTTCTGTCGCAGGTCGGCAACCGAGCGGGCGTGCTCTTCATTCAGCGCCCGAGTGACCTCCTCGAGAGTGCGCACCGCCTCCTCACGCGCGCGGCGCTCGGCGAGTCGGGCAAAGGCGAGGGCGAAGAGATCTACGGCGGGCGAGATCTTTTCGGACAAACGGTGACCGAACCGGGTTTTCGGCTCCGATAGCGCGACGATAGCCGCCAGCTCCCCGTCAACCAGCAGCCCGCGCAGCAAGAGCACGCCGGCCTCCGGGTTGTTGCCCACTCCGAGAAGCTTTTGATAATCGCCCGACTCGGTCGTGAGGTCCGCGAACTGCTTGCCGGCCGTGAGGGTGCGTCGCACCGCGGTCGGGAGGTGGTCGAGTGCGATCTCGATTTGCGCCGTACGCATCCCTTCGTGAGCGGGGACGAGCCGTTCGGACAGCACGTCCCGCTTCGCATCGAACGTGAATAGGGCGAGATGGCCGTTCTTGTCGTGCTCGGTCACGTCCTGGGCAAGCGCATTCAGCGCTTCAGCGACGTTGCCGGAGGCGGACAGAACGGTTGAGAGACTGGCGAGAGTGCGAGGGGCCATTATCTGGAATCAGCGGTCGCTAAAGTATAAGTTCATGTGATGCTGTCGCGTACCGTGCAACTCGTGTTGCACTACGATGGCGCGGCCTTCTCCGGCTGGCAGAGGCAGCCTGGTGAGCGGACTGTTCAAGGCGTTCTCGAGAATTCGGTCGCCCGGCTTTGCGGAGACCATGTTCCGGTGATCGGCGCCGGACGCACTGACGCAGGCGTGCACGCACGCGGCCAGGCCGCGGGACTTCGCGTACCCGAAAAGTGGACGGGCCAGGCGCTTCGGCGATCGATGAATGCCATTCTTCCGGACGACGTGTGGGTCGCGGCAGCCTTCGAGATGCGCGATGACTTTCATCCCCGCTACAGCGCTATCTCACGCAGCTACAGCTACTTCGTAGGCACAGACGATCTCGCATCGTCACCGTTTCGGCGGCGCCATGAGCTGATCTGGAAAAAGCCGGTCGACGTCGGCCGCGTCTCGGCGGCGGCGGCGAAAATCGAAGGTCGTCACTGTTTCAGGGCCTTCGCCGTAAAAGGAACGGCACCCGAGCGGGATACCCATCACTGCACAGTCAACGTCGCCCGCTGGCGGGAGCGTTGGGGCGGACTCGTTTTCGAGATCACTGCCGACCGCTTTCTCCACCACATGGTTCGATTCCTGGTCGGCACCATGCTGGAGATTGGAGGAGGCCGCCGGGAAGTAAATGACATCGCAGAGCTTTTGGAGAGCGAAGACAATAGCGAAGTTTCAGCACCTGCCCCGCCCCACGCGCTTTTTCTCGAGCGCGTCGAATATCCGACCGACCTATACGTGAGAGCCGAATGAACATCTACCTCGAGAGCGTCAACCTCGATGAGATCCGAAGCGCTGCTGCGGCCGGGTTGGCCGATGGCGTGGCATTTTCGCATACAGCGACCAGCGCAGACGCTGCTGACGCCAACACTAGAGAAAGACTCGAAGACATTTCGCGCGAATTTGCCTTCCCCGTCTGTGTACCCGTGGGGGCGCTCGCGTCGGCGGACATTTACAGCGAGGCCCGCGAGCTGGCCAAAGTCTCAGACCACGTCGTCGTCCAGATCCCACTGGTGGAAGACTCGCTGATCCCAATGGCGCGGCTGGCGGCTGAGGGCGTGATTATCTGCGCCACCTTCGTCTACAGTCCGGCCCAGGCAATCATCGCAGCCAAGGCAGGAGCAGCAGCGGTGCGTGTGGCACTTACTGACCTCGAGACTTACGGACAGGCGGCGACGCGGACTTTGGCCGAAATCAAGAGCGCGCTCGAATCGAGCGGTTTGGAGTCGGACGTGATGGCCGCTTCCCCGTCATCTCCCGTACAATTTTCCGAGTGCGCTCTCGCGGGAGCTGACATCATCTGCGTTACCCCGCAGACGCTTCGCAATCTCGTAGTACACCCGCTGAGCGACCGCGGTGTCGATCGCTTCCTGAGCGATCTCGCTCGGAGACCGAAGGCACGCAGCTCGTCATGACGATGCGCTTCGCTCGCTTCCTGACCTGTCTCGCGGCAATCGCTTGTCAGGGGTCATCGAGCGCATCGTCGGCACAATCTTCCGCATCCTCGTCGCCAATCGAGGCGACGACAGCCGCAGTGAGCGGCTCGCGACGCACGGCAATTACAGAGGCTGTCTCCCGCGTCGCGCCAGCAGTCGTCACGGTCCAGACGGAGGTCGTCGAGCGCGTTCCAGCCGACGTATTCGAGCAGTTCTTTGGCGGTAGGTCGGGAACTCGGGCCGCCGCAGGACTTGGCTCTGGCTTCATCATTCGGCCTGACGGCGCGATCGTCACCAATGCGCACGTGGTCGCGGGAGCGACGCGGATCTCGGTGGCTATGCGCGACGGGACTACATACCCGGCTCGACTGGTCGGCATCGACGAGACGAATGATCTCGCCGTCCTCAAAATCGATGCCCGCAATCTGCCCGTGTCGCCACTCGGCAATTCATCCAATCTCCTCATCGGGGAATGGGCGATCGCCATCGGGAATCCGTATGGGTTCATTCTCGCCAACACCGAGCCCAGCGTCACCGTCGGAGTAGTGAGCGGAACCGGCAGAAATCTCGCCGCGCAGAGCGAGGGATCCGGCGTCTACGTCGACATGATTCAGACCGACGCGTCGATCAATCCGGGCAACTCGGGTGGCCCGCTGGTGAACGCAGTCGGTGAAGTGATCGGCGTCAATAGCTCGATCTTCTCGCCAAGTGGCGGCTCGGTCGGAATTGGTTTCGCGATCCCGATCAATCGTGCCCGGAGAGTCGCCGAGGACCTGCTCGCACACGGTGTGGTGAGGCGGCCTTGGGTCGGCATTCAGCCGCTGCTTTCTCGACCGCAGCCAGGACGCGCTCCAACCGCCGGTGTGGTTGTAGCCTCAGTGGTTCCCGGCTCTCCCGCCGAGAAGTCGGGAATTCGCTCCGGTGACGTAATCGTGCGATCGCGCGACCGTACGCTCAGGAATCCGTACGACTGGTACGCCGAGCTGCTCGAGCTGCGCGTTGGAGAAAGCGACACCATCGTGGTAAAGCGTGGCACCCGTGAAATGCCTTTCACCGTCGGCGTCGTCGACCTCCCGGATGTGAACGCACCGCGCGTCACAGTCCTGCGTGAGATCGAGCTGATCACGCTCACCGCGCCGATTCGCGCGCAGTATCAGATCCAGAGCCGTCAGGGTGCGCTTGTGAACCGCGTCAGTGATCGGGTCCAGCAGCAAATCGGCCTGCAGCAGGGCGATCTGATCGTGCAGATCAACCGCGCGCCAATCACCCGCGCGGAAGACGTGAATCGGATTCTCACCAGCAATGGACGTGGCATCCTGCAGATGTATTTCGAGCGTGGCGGCCAGATCTACGCCACCGAGTTCAGTCTCCAGTAGTGGCGAACAACCGCTACAGCTCGCCGCTCGCCGAGCGGTACGCGTCTCAGGCAATGCTGGAGCTGTGGTCGCCGGCTAGTCGTCACGGACTCTGGCGTCGACTGTGGCTCGCGCTAGCTGAAGCCGAGCGTGAGCTCGGCGTCGAGATTCCCGACGCCGCTACCCGCGAAATGCGCGCGAACCTCGACAACATCGATTTCGACGTAGTCGCGAAATACGAGAAGCGCTTCCGACACGATGTCATGGCGCACGTCCATGCGTTCGGAGATGTTGCGCCGGCGGCGAAAGCGTTCATCCATTTGGGAGCTACCAGCGCGTTCGTCACCGATAACGCCGATCTCATTCTGATGAGGCGCGGATTGTCGCTGCTGCGTAGTCGGGTTCTCGACGTGCTGCGCGCGCTGGCCGAGTTCGCTGAGAAGTGGCGCGAGCAACCTACACTCGGCTACACCCATCTGCAGCCGGCACAGCTTACGACAGTCGGGAAGCGCGCGACTCTTTGGATGCAGGACCTCGTGCTCGACCTCGAGGACATCGACTATCGGCTGCGCACCCTTCCCTTTCGCGGCGTAAAGGGCACAACCGGAACCCAGGCGAGCTTCCTCGAGCTCTTTGACGGTGATCACGGCAAGGTGAGGCAGCTGGATCGCATCGTGACAGAGAAGATGTCGTTCCCCGGCCCACTGCCTGTCACCGGCCAGACGTACACGAGAAAACTCGATGCGTTCGTCCTCGGCGTCGTCGCGGGTGTGGCGGCGAGCGCGGCGAAGTTCAGCGGCGACATCCGGATGCTCCAGGCGTTTGGAGAGATCGAGGAGCCATTCGAGAAGGAACAGGTCGGCTCATCGGCGATGGCTTACAAGCGGAATCCGATGCGTTCGGAACGAATCGCCTCTCTGGCCCGGTTCGTAAACTCGCTCGAGGGCAACGCGAATCAGACGCATGCTGTGCAGTACTTTGAGCGGACGCTCGACGACAGCGCCAATCGCAGGTTGGTAATTCCCGAGATGTTTCTCGCGACCGATGCGATCATGCTGCTGATGGCGAACGTCGCGAGCGGACTCGAGGTGCACCCCGCAGTGATCAATCGGCGTTTGAGCGCCGAGCTGCCGTTCATGGCAACCGAGCAGCTGATCGTGCGAGCGGTGCGCGCCGGAGGAGATCGCCAGGTTGTGCATGAAACGATTCGCAAGCACAGCCTCGCCGCCGCAGCTGCACTCAAGGACGGCGCCGATTCGAACGACCTGCTGGAGCGCCTCGGCCGCGACAAGTCTTTCGGCGTCAAGCTCGAAGATCTGCGCGGCGCGATCGAACCCAGGCGCTTCATCGGCCGCGCACCAGAACAGGTCGACGAGTTTCTACGTGATGTCATCGCACCGTTATTCAGCAGCGAAGTGAGTCGCCCCGAAATCGCCGAGGAGATTCGCGTCTGATGCTGATGCAAACGAGCTCATTGCCGTTGAACACTCTGCGTCGCGGCAAAGTGCGCGATGTGTACGAAGTCGATGATGACCGCGTTCTGCTCGTCGCCACCGATCGCGTCAGCGCATTCGACGTCGTGATGAATGAGACGATCCCTCGCAAGGGGGCCGTGCTCACACAGATCACTGCCTGGTGGTTGAGGCAGCTGGAGAATCGAGTCGCGCATCACATGATTTCGGCCGACACATCGGAAATAGTCCAACAGGTGCCGCAACTCCGCGAGCACGAGTCGGATCTGAGCGGACGCGCGATGCTGTGCCGGCGCACGGCGGTATTCCCGATTGAGTGCGTCGTGCGTGGATACATCTCGGGATCGGCGTGGAAAGAGTATCGTGAGCGCGGGACACTAGCCGGCGAAGCGCTGCCCAAAGGATTGCGCGAATCTGACAGGCTCGAGCCGCCGATTTTCAGCCCGGCTACAAAGGCAGAAGAAGGCCACGATGAAAACATCACGATCCCCCAGATGCGTTCGATCGTGGGAGAATCGGCGGGTGTGGAGCTGGAGCGTCTCTCTCGCGAGATCTACAGCGCCGGTCGGGAGATAGCTGGCAAACGCGGCATCATCATCGCCGACACAAAATTTGAGTTCGGAAGACCGCTCGGTACTGGGTCGGAACCCTCAGGCGTGGTTATATTGGTGGATGAAGTGCTCACGCCCGACAGTTCGCGCTTCTGGCCGGCAGACCGATATGAGCCCGGGCACGGACAACCCAGCTTCGACAAGCAACCGCTCCGCGACTATCTCGACGCCGAAAGGCGGGCGGGACGCTGGGATGGGAACTACCCGCCGCCGAGGCTTCCGAAAGAAGTGATCGAAGCCACGAGCGAGCGCTATCTGGACATTTATCGCCGGCTGACCGGACACTCACTCGACCCTAACGGCTCACATTGAACTTCGCGCGCGAAGGCCTCCTGTTCATCGCGATAGCCGCGCTCATCGCGGCTGGCGCATTCAGCTTCGCGATCTACAGACGCTCATGGGGACTCTGGCTGCTTGCGTTCGTTCTGCTGCTCCTCGCGCTCTGGGTTGCGTACTTCTTCCGCGATCCTGAGCGGACAGGTCAGCGTGGAGCGTCGCTGGTCGTATCCCCTGCCGACGGCAAGCTGATCATGATCACCGAGGTCGACGAGCCCGCGTTCATCAAGGGGCGAGCTGTCAGGCTTTCGATCTTCATGAATGTGTTCAACGTCCACGTCAATCGTTATCCGGTCGACGGCGCCGTCAGCTACATCCACTACAACAAGGGCAAGTTTTTCAACGCGGCAGCGGAGAAGTCGAGCCTCGAAAACGAGCAGATGTCGGTGGGCATCCACAGCGGCAAGTACCGCGTGCTGGTGCGCCAGATCGCCGGTTTGATCGCCCGACGCATCGTCACCTACAGCAAGGTGGGCGACACCGTTAAACAGGGCGACCGCATGGGGATTATTCGTTTCGGGTCCCGGGTCGACGTATTCCTGCCGCCCGGCACCAGGGTGCTCGCCAAGCTTGGTGACGCCACCGTCGCTGGCGTGACAATACTCGGGGATCTTCCAAAGTGACGCCTCCGCTGACGAACGAGCCGGCGCGTCCCTATCGCGGCGCCGAGGAGCGCGAAGGTCCACGCCGCGCGGTAATCGTCCTGCCCAATGGATTCACGCTGGCGTCGCTCTTCTTCGGAATGTTTGCGATTGTCGCTGCGTCGCGCAGCGAGTTCGACACCGCAGGACTCTATGTGGTGTTCGGGGGGATCTGCGACGCACTCGATGGGAGGGTTGCGCGCGCGACCGGCACCGGGTCGCGATTTGGATCGGAGCTGGATTCGCTCGTCGACGCTATCACGTTTGGTCTGGCACCGGCGATGATCATGTACTTCGCCGTACTCAATCGAAACGGCTGGGACTGGATTTTCGCGTTCATTTTCACGGCGTGCGCGGTGATCAGACTCGCGCGCTTCAACGTCGAGCAGGCCGGACGCGCCAAGAAATACTTTCACGGGCTTCCCAGCCCCGCGGCGGGAATGACGCTGGCGACTTACTACTGGTTCAGTCAGACGCCCCTCTACAACCAGACCGTCGTCGGTGATCTCAATTGGACGGTGGCACTGCGCTGGGTGATGCTTGGGCTCGGCGCGCTGATGATCAGCAACGTCTCTTATCCGGCTGTTCCCACAGTCGGCTTCAGAAAGATCAGTGAGATCCTGGGGACGCTTGCGGTTGTCGCGACGCTCGTCGGAGTGCTTTTCCTGCGCAAGGAATTTTATTTCCCCGCCCTGATCTGTTACGTGCTGTATGGCATCGCCAAGACCGTGCTGTTCGGGCTGTTCGATCGCAGGCCGAAGGGGGATTCGCCCGTGATCGATGATGAGGGGCCATTCTTAGTGGCTGCGGATGGAGTGGCTGAGCCAATCGGCGATGGACCGCGTCACCGTCGTCGGCGCCGGCGTCGGCGTGGACCGGGCGGCGGCGGCCCGCCGCGCGGTGGTGGCAACTTCTCACCGCCGGGCCCCAGTGGAGGAACGTCTTGATGGGAAAATTCCGCATCGCCGTTCACATCACGCCACGCAAAGGACTGCTGGATCCGCAAGGGAACGCGGTGAAAGATGCTCTCCACACCCTCGGATTTGAGAGCGTAAAAGAAGTCCACGTCGGTCGCTACATCATTCTCGAGGTGGACGCGTACGATGCAATCGCGGCGGAAGAGACCGGGACCGACATGTGCCGCAAGCTCCTGGCGAATCCGGTGACTGAAGACTTCGAAATTGAATCGGCGGTGCACGCATGAAATTCGGGATCATCACCTTCCCTGGGTCCAATTGCGACTATGACGCGTATCACGCGATTACGGACGTGCTCGGTGAAGACGCAGTCTATCTGTGGCACAAGGATCATGACCTTCAGGGTTCGGATGTGATCATTCTGCCTGGCGGGTTCAGTTACGGTGATTATCTCCGGGCCGGAGCGATCGCGCGATTCAGCGCGATCATGCAGGAAGTTGTTGCACACGCTAAATCGGGTGGGCCGGTGCTTGGTATCTGCAACGGATTTCAGATCGCGTGCGAGGCTGGTCTGTTGCCCGGCGCGTTGATGCGCAACTCACACCTGCAGTTCGTGTCCGACGCCGTTCGCATCCGCGTCGAGAATACCGACACGATGTTCACCAATCTGTATGAGCGCGGCGAAATTCTCCGCATACCGGTCGCGCACGGAGATGGACGCTTCGTTGCAAGCAAGGAGACCCTCGACCAGCTGGAAGGCGAAGGCCGAGTGGTTTTCCGCTATGCTGACGCGACCGGCAAGGTTACGCCGGAGGCCAACCCGAACGGATCAGAGCGCAACATCGCCGGCGTGATCAGCGACGCAGGCAATGTGCTGGGCTTGATGCCACATCCCGAGCGCGCGTGCAGTCCCTTACTTGGCTCCAGCGATGGAGTTCGTTTGCTCGAATCGATCCTCACCAAAGTGGCGGCCTGACGTGTCCGAAGTAGCGCCCCGCCCGGGCGATCCAGTCATTACACCGGCGCTCGTCGCGGAGCACGGCCTGACGCGCGAGGAATTCGAGCGTCTGAGAACAATGCTTGGGCGCGAGCCGACGTTCACCGAGCTCGGCATCATCAGCGCACTTTGGAGCGAGCACTGCTCGTACAAGCATTCACGCCCGATTTTGAAGACCTTGCCGACGTCGGCGCCGCACGTGCTGCAGGGACCGGGCGAGAACGCAGGCGTGATCTCGATCGGAGATGGACTCGCCGTCGCATTCAAGATCGAGTCACACAATCATCCGTCAGCGGTCGAGCCGTACCAGGGCGCGGCGACTGGCGTTGGTGGGATTCTGCGCGACGTCTTCACGATGGGCGCTCGACCGATCGCGATGCTCAACTCGCTGCGATTTGGCAGTCTCGATGATTCGCGAGTCCGCTACCTGTTCGCGGGTGTCGTCAAAGGCATCGGCGATTACGGGAACTGCGTCGGCATTCCCACCGTCGCGGGCGAGATCGTGTTCGATCCCTCGTACGAAAAGAATCCTCTGGTAAACGCGATGTGCGTCGGACTGATGCACGAAGAAGATCTCATTCGCGCCAAAGCCGAGGGCGTCGGCAATCCAATCATGGCGGTTGGCGCGCGGACGGGACGTGATGGCATTCACGGCGCGTCGTTCGCATCGGAAGATTTATCGGAGGCAAGCGATGCGAAGCGCCCGCGCATTCAGGTCGGTGATCCGTTCACCGAAAAACTGCTGCTCGAGGCGAGTCTCGAGCTGATCAAGAGCGGTCACATCGTCGCCATTCAGGATATGGGCGCGGCCGGCCTGACGTCGTCGTCAGCTGAAATGGCCGAGCGCGGCGACGTCGGGGTGACGATTGATGTCACCAGGATGCCGACACGCGAGAGTGGCATGACGCCCTACGAGATTCTGCTCAGCGAGTCGCAGGAGCGAATGCTCGTCGTCGCCAGAAAAGGTCATGAAGATGCGGTGCGCGACATTCTCACCAAATGGGATCTCACCGCCGCCGTCATCGGCGAAGTCATCAGCGACCCTGTGTATCGAGTGACGGAGGGTTCTCGTGTCGTCGCTGAGTTTCCGGGTTCGCGGCTCGTCACCGACTGTCCCGTCTATACGCCCGATGCCCGCGAGTCCTCGGAGATAGTCGAGCTACGGTCGGTCGATCCGTCGTCGATTCCGGAACTAGCCGACGAAAAGGACCACTGCTGGACGCTCGAGCGATTGCTCTCCACTCCGACGATCGCGAGCAAGACCTGGGCGTACCGTCAGTACGATTCGACAGTACGCACGAACACCGTCCTTGGTCCGGGTGGTGATGCGGCGGTTCTCCGCGTTCGCGGCACCAACAAGGCGATCGCGCTGAAGACCGACTGCAACGGGCGCTACGTCTATCTCGACCCCCGCGTGGGCGGCCGGATCGCAGTGGCGGAAGCAGCGCGCAATGTGGCCTGCACCGGTGCTCGTCCGATGGCGATCACGAATTGTCTGAACTTCGGCAATCCGACGCGACCGGAGGTATTCTTCCAGTTCAGGGAAGCGGTGGCAGGAATGGGCGAAGCATGTCGGGCTCTTGGGACACCGGTGACCGGCGGCAACGTGTCGTTCTATAACGAAAGTCCGACGAGCGCCGTGTATCCAACGCCAGTAATCGGTATGGTCGGCTTAATCGAAGATCTCGCTCACGTGACGCGCGCTTCGTTCCAGCACGACGGCGATACCATCCTCTTGCTGGGTGAGATGGACGGGGAGCTCGGCGGTAGCGAGTATCTGGCGACGATTCACGGAGAAGTCGTCGGGGCTGCCCCACGCTGTGATCCGGTGCGTGAGAAAGCGGTGATCGATGCTTTGCTCGAATCGATCCAGTCGGGCTCGGTGAGCTCGGCGCATGATTGTAGCGATGGCGGGCTCGCGGTTGCACTGGCCGAGTGCTGCATCTCAAACGTCGATTGCCTGAGCGGAGCAGAGATTGATTTGTCGCGTTTCACCGCGCTTGCGGACCGGGCGATCCTTTTCGGCGAGACTCAGGGGCGCGTCGTGGTCTCGAGCGGAGCACCTGAGCGGGTGTTGGAGATTGCAAACCGACACGGAGTCCCCTGTACTCAAATCGGTCGAGTTCGCCGGCACTCCGACATTCTCGAGATCACACTGCCCAAATCTTCGCTCCGCGCGCCGTTGCCACGCCTCAAAAGCGCTTATCATGAATCGATTCCCTCGATCATGAGCCGAACCCCCGAACACGCAACTTTCGACGAATTATCGCAGGTGGCTGCGCACTGATATGTGTGGAATCTTCGGCATTTACGGACACGATAACGCGGCAGCGATGACGCACTTGGGACTTTACTCACTGCAGCATCGCGGGCAGGAGTCCACTGGAATCGTCGCTACCGACATCGAGCTTGGGGCGCGCGCACTCAAGAAAATGGGTTTGGTCTCCGAGGGGATCAGCGCCACCGACGCCCAGAACCTGCGCGGTGATATCGCGATTGGCCACACTCGTTACAGCACGGCGGGTTCCTCGACGATCGAGAACGCGCAGCCCGTTTTGGCGCGCGTGAAAGACGGCCACATCGCGCTCGCGCACAATGGGAATCTCACCAACGCGAGTGAGCTGCGACGGGAGC
Organism: Gemmatimonadaceae bacterium; assembly: GCA_045803545.1. Lineage (GTDB taxonomy): Bacteria > Gemmatimonadota > Gemmatimonadetes > Gemmatimonadales > Gemmatimonadaceae > UBA4720. The sequence continues at coordinate 178,520 of JBJMOW010000005.1, forward strand.
TCGAAGATGCGGGCTCGATCTTCAGTTCGACCATGGATTCTGAGGTGTTGGTACACAGAATGGCGCGCTCGACGTCGGAGAAGCCTGAAGCGCGTCTGGCAGATGCGCTGCAAGGCGTCGAGGGTGCGTATTGCCTGGTGGTGGTTGTCGGCCGGACGTTGCTCGCTGCGCGCGATCCTCGCGGCTGGCGCCCATTGGTGATGGGGCGGCTCGGAGATGCCGTCGTCTTCGCGTCCGAGAGCTGCGCGCTCGATCTGCTTGGCGCGACGCTCGAACGAGAGATAAAGCGTGGAGAGATTGTCGCCGTCGACAGTGATGGAGTGCGCTCCATTTCTCCGCTCGAGCAGAAAGAATCCCGCAAGTGCGTCTTCGAATTCGTCTATTTCTCGCGACCGGATAGCTACGTGTTTGGCGGCTCGGTCGACCGTGCCCGCCGAGAGCTCGGCCGCAGACTGGCGCGCGACTTCCCCGCTCCGAATGCCGACCTGGTCTTCAGCGTTCCGGACTCATCGAACTCAGCGGCGCTTGGCTTCGCAGAACAGTCCGGGCTACCGCTGGAGCTCGCCCTCATTCGCAATCACTATGTTGGACGGACCTTCATTCAGCCGACCCAAACGGGTCGCGACGCAAAAGTAAGAGTCAAATACAATGCGGTCCGCGAGGTGCTCAACGGCAAGAGCGTAGTGATGGTGGATGACTCGATCGTTCGCGGCACCACCACACGCGGTCTGGTGAATATGGTCCGCGCTGCCGGCGCAACCGAAGTGCACTTACGGGTCAGCTCTTCGCCAGTGACTGGCCCATGCTATTACGGCATCGATACTCCGACGCGCGAGGAGTTGATCGCCGCGAACATGAGCATCGAGGAGATTACTCAGCACGTTGGCGCGGATACCCTCGGCTACTTGTCGCTCGACGGTATGCTGGAGTCGGTGCCCAGCGGCCCCGAAGGCTTTTGCCACGCCTGCTTCTCCGGTGACTACCCAACGCCGCCACCGGCCGATCCCGAGAAGCTGCGCTTCGGTTGTGGCTGCTGACGGATACGATGCCGCAGGCAGTCTACTTCTTCGGCAACGGTTCAGCCGAGGGGACGCGAGACATGACGAGCGTCCTCGGCGGCAAGGGAGCGAACCTCGCCGAGATGACCAATCTCGGTGTTCCTGTACCTCCAGGATTCACGATCGCGTGCAGCGAGTGCATCGAGTACCTGCGTAGCGGGAAGTATTCCGACAAGCTCCGCGCGGAAATCGAAGGCAATGTCGCGCGGCTCGAGCAGGGGACGGGAAAAAAGCTCGGCGATCCAAAAAATCCTTTGCTTGTCTCCGTGCGATCGGGCGCGCCGGTATCGATGCCGGGCATGATGGAGACCATCCTCAATTTGGGTCTCAACGATCGATCGGTGGTCGGGCTCGCCGAGCAAAGTCAGAATTCGCGCTTCGCTTACGATTCGTATCGCCGGTTCATCCAGATGTATGCGAATGTCGTCCTCGGCGTACCGATGGCAGACTTCGAGCATCTGCTCAAAGCGAAGCGCATGACAGCCGGTGTCAGCTCGGACGCTGAGCTCGGTGAGACTGACCTCAGAAATCTCGTCGAGGAGTACAAGGCAGTCGTTCGCAACCGCACCGGCGAAGAGTTCCCGCGCGATCCTGTTGTGCAGCTGTGGGGCGCAATCGAAGCCGTCTGGAAGAGCTGGACTCTCAAGAAGGCACGTGATTACAGGAAAGTGAACGGGATCGCCGAGGATCTCGGCACTGCCGTCAACATCGTGGCGATGGTGTTCGGTAACCTCGGCGACGATTCGGGAACCGGCGTCGCGTTCACGCGCAATCCATCGACAGGCGAAAAGAAGTTTTACGGCGAGTTTCTCGTCAATGCGCAGGGAGAGGACGTCGTCGCCGGAGCACGCACTCCGCTCGACATCGACGAGATGGCGTCGAGGCTGCCCGAAGCGTATCGCGAATTGCTCGAGACGCAGCAGCGCCTCGAGCAGCATTACCGGGACATGCAGGATCTCGAATTCACCGTCGAGCGCGGCAAGCTGTATCTGCTGCAAACCCGCAGTGGAAAACGCACCGCCGCGGCAGCGGTGCAGATTGCGCGCGACATGGTGTCTGAAGGACTGGTCGACAAAACCGAAGCCGTTAAGCGCGTGCCGGCCGCGCACCTCGATCAGCTATTGCATCCGATCATCGACCCATCGATCAGCGCGACGCCCCTGTGTTTGGGACTGCCCGCGAGTCCGGGCGCCGCGAGTGGTCGCGCCGTCTTCGATCCGGACACCGCCGAGGTGCGCTCGCACTCGGGAGAGAGCGTGATTCTCGTGCGCGAGGAAACGACACCCGAGGATTTTCACGGCATTGTCGCAGCTCGTGCAGTGCTGACCGCACGAGGTGGCATGACCAGCCACGCTGCCGTCGTTGCACGCGGTATGGGCAAGTGCGCCGTCGTCGGGTGCAAGGACATCGACGTCGATGCCGATCACAGGCTGTTCAGGGTCAACGGCACGCAAATAGTCGAAGGCGATTGGCTTACTCTGGATGGAGCAACCGGCCGCGTGTTCGCCGGCGACCTCTCGACGATCCCCAGCGAAGTCGTTCGTGTGACCAGCGGCGCGTTGAGTCCGTCTCAGGCGCCGCTTTATCGTTCCTACGCCGATCTCCTGAGTTGGGCGGATGAACTGCGCCGTCTCAAAGTGCGCGCGAATGCAGACACTCCGCGCGATGCGCGCATTGCGCGCAGCTTCGGCGCGGAAGGCATCGGCTTGTGCCGGACCGAGCACATGTTCTTCGAAGGAGACCGCATCACGGCGATGCGCGAGATGATTGTCGCGCGTGAAGAAGGTGGCCGCCGTCGCGCGCTGGCCAAGCTGCTGCCGATGCAGCGTGGCGATTTCGAGGGAATCTTCGAAGCAATGGACGGCCTGCCCGTAACTATTCGTCTGCTCGATCCGCCGCTACACGAGTTTCTTCCGCACGGCGGCGAAGAGAGCAAGCTTCTCGCCCGTACTCTCGATATGCCGCGCGCAGATCTCAACCGCATCATCGAGTCCCTGCGCGAGACGAATCCGATGCTGGGCCACCGTGGTTGTCGACTGGGTATTTCTTACCCGGAGATTACAGAGATGCAGGCACGCGCGATTCTCGAAGCGGCAGTTCGTGCCATGAGGCGCGGGATCGTCGTCAAACCGGAGATCATGATCCCACTCGTCTCTACCGTTAAGGAATTCGAGAATCAGCGCGCTATCATCGAGGACGTCGCCGAGAAGGTCCTCGGCGGAATGGGTGAACGCGTCACCTATCTGATCGGCACGATGATCGAACTGCCGCGCGCAGCGCTCACAGCGGCACAGATCGCGCAGTCTGCAGAGTTTTTTTCGTTCGGTACCAATGACCTTACGCAGACGACAATGGGCCTAAGTCGGGACGATGCGGGCAGGTTCCTTCCTTCTTACATTGATCGGGGTATTTTAGCGGACGATCCTTTTCAGGTGCTTGACACCGAAGGGGTAGGAAGACTCGTAAGGATCGCAGCTGAGGAGGGACGCAGAGTTCGTCCAAATATCAAGTTGGGGATCTGCGGCGAGCATGGCGGCGAGCCGCGCTCCATTTCTTTCTGCCATCAAATCGGTCTCGATTATGTATCGTGCTCTCCGTTCAGAATTCCAATCGCGCGCTTAGCCGCCGCTCATGCCGCTCTTGACGCGTAAGCTGGCGCGCCAGCGCCATGTGGAGCTGATGCCGGCTGGATCGCTGCCGATGGCACGCGTCCAGCATGCACGTCCATTACGCATCGCACTTGTAACCGAATACTACTACCCGCATCTCGGCGGCATCTGCGAGCACGTGCACTTCTTTGCCCGCGAAGCGCGGCGATTCGGCCATCAGGTCGACATCATCACGTCGAACATTCCTGGTGCGCGGCCTGAAGCGCATGTTGTGCGCATCGGCAAAAGCCAACCGGTTTACGCGAATGGCTCGCAGGCGCGTTTCACGTGGGGATTCGAGCTGCGTAAGACCCTGCGACGCGTTTTCAGTCTCGGCCAGTACGACATCGTTCACGTGCACTCGCCACTGAGTCCGGTGCTGCCGGTGCTGGCAATCGAAGAAGCGGATTGTCCGGTCGTCGGAACGTTTCACACCTACTTCGACAATTCAGTCGCCTATGCCATCGGGCGGCGATACTTCCAGAAGCGGCTCGATCAGCTCGCAGCCGCGATCGCTGTGTCTCACTCGACAACGATCGCGCTGAACAGATACTTCGAAGCGAATTGGACGATCGTTCCGAACGGAATCGATACCGACGTCTTCAATCCGCACGTTCCCCGCCCTGCCGCACTCCGCACCGATGTTCCGGTGATTCTCTTCCTCGGCAGATTCGATCCGCGCAACGGTCTCACGACGCTGATCGAGTCGTTCCGTAAAGTTCGCGGCAGAAATCGACAGGCTCAGCTCGTTGTCGTTGGCGATGGACCGCTGCGTAAGCACTACTATCGAGCGGCAGGTGGCGATCCGGACATCACTTTCGTCGGCTCAGTACTCAGCGGACGACCCGGGTATTACGCGCACAGCGCCATGTACGCGTGTCCCACCACGAAGGCGTCCTTCGGCATCACCCTCCTGGAATCCATGGCCTGCGAGACTCCTGTCGTCTGCTCGGACATCTACGGTTTCCGCGACGTGGTGAAGCACGAGCGTGAGGCACTAATGGTGCACTGTGGCGATCAGGAAGCGCTCTCTGATTCGCTTGTCCGACTCCTCGACGACGAGACGTTGAGAGCGAGACTCGGCAAGCGCGGTCGCCAGGAGGCTCAGCAATATTCCTGGGCGCGCGTCAGCGAAGCGGTACTCGACATTTATACAGCGGTATTGGGGCGGGCCACACACGAATGATCGGTTTTGCCTTGATCGGAGTCTCTGTGATTGGAGGCGTCATTCACGGCGCATTCCATCGCAACAGCGTCGTATTTGGACCGACGCTCGGGCGCATTCCAAGCGATCGCAAAGTTGTCGCGCTGACCTTTGACGATGGACCAAATCCTGACGCGACGCCGATCATTCTCGACACCCTCCGTGAGAAGGGCGTCCGCGCCACATTCTTTGTGCTCGGCAGTCACGCTGAGCGTTGGCCGGAGCTGGTGCAGCGCATCTCGCACGAAGGCCATCAACTTGGCAATCACGGCTACTTCCATCGCAAGCTCCACTTCAAGAGTCCGTTCTACGTCAGCCGTGACATCAAGCTGGGAATCCGTGCGATCAAGCGCGCTGGCGCGCCTGCGCCGCAACTCTTCCGCGCTCCTCATGGATTCCGCAGTCCGTGGACTACTCCGATCGCCAGCTCGTACGGTGAAAGAACAGTGGGATGGTCACTCGGTGTATGGGACAGCGATCGACCCGGCGCTGAGGAAATCGTTCGACGGACTCTCGAGGGCGTCGAACCCGGCTCGATCATTCTGCTGCACGACGGCGATGGTTACAATCCGGACGGAGATCGGATGCAAACAGCGACTGCGCTGCCGATCATCATCGACCGTCTGAAAGAACAAGGCTACGAATTCGCGACGCTTCCTACTGAATGAGCCCTAAGCTGAAGAAGGGGATTCGCTGGGGCCTCTCCGCGGCGATCCTCGTCTTCCTCATTCTTTTCGCCCGCACAATTGATTGGCACGCCGCGTGGAGCTCGATGCGGCACGCATCGCTGCCACTGCTCGCGGCAGCCATCGGCGTCAACCTTCTCTCTGTCATCATCAAGTCGGTCCGCTGGTGGTTGTTTCTGCGGCCCACGGGCATCACCTCTCTTCCGCTCGCCATCCGCGCTACCGTCGCGGGCGCCGGCCTCAACAACATTCTCATCGCCAGTGGTGGCGATGCAGCGCGCGTCGTATTCGTATCGCGCGCGACCGGCGTAACAAGCTCGACGGTCCTCGCGACGATGGCGCTCGAGCGGTTGTTCGATCCAATCGGCTTCGTGTTCCTGCTTGTTTTCGGCGTGCTGGTGTTCGAGCTGCCTGCACAGTTCGAGGCGTGGAAAGTTCCCGCCGAAATACTTCTCGGTGTGATCGTGTTGGTGCTGGTGTTTTTCGTATACGCGACGCGTCGGATGAAGCCGGAGCACGTGCCGGAGCGCCGTGCAAAGCCTCGCACTCTCAAGGAAAAGATCCGCGTCTACTTCACGACGTTTGGGAGGACAGCGGGAAGACTGGCAACCGGACCGCGGTTCGTGGCCGCGATACTATTGTCTCTCGCCTCGTGGGCGTGTCAGCTGTGGACATTCGAGCTGGCCGCGGCCGCGGCGCACGTCAACATGCCACTTGCTGGTAGTCTCGCGTGTCTGCTTGCGATCAACGTCGGGCTGATCCTCCGCGCGACGCCCGGCAACGTGGGATTTTTTCAGTTCGCGTATGCTTTGATGGCAGAGCAGTTCGGTGTCTCGCGTGACAACGCAATCGCAGTTTCCCTGCTCATCCAAACGCTGCAGATACTTCCGCTGACCTTGCTCGGGGTCGCCCTCGCCCCCGAGTTCATTCTGCGCCGCGGCAAGAGGGATGTGGAAACTGAGAAAGTTGCGAAGACGATCGAAGAGGAGAGGGCAACGCACGTCGGTCCGTTGTCCACCGCCGACGAAGTTTTGACACGCGCTGGCAAAGCCGGCGTCGTTTCGAAAACCTGAGTTACAACTGAGCGCGCTGCAGGAAGCGAATGAATTCGGATGGATCGCGCGTCAGGCCTGAGAAGGTCGCGCGAATCTTCCCTTCCCCATCGACGATCGCGTAAAGCGGCAAGGCGACGGTTCCAAAGCTTTTTTCCTGAAATGCCTGCTGCTTCTCGTAGACTGGTCCTTCTCCGTCAGTGTACAGACGCGTGAGCACGAAGCGTTTGAGCTCCGCACTGACGTCCGGCCGGTTGAAGATATTGGTTTCCATCCAGCGGCAATTGGTGCAGGTGTAACCGGTAAAGTCGACGAAGACCAGCTTGCCCGATGTACGCGCGGAGCCGAGCGCGCGCGGGTAATCGTTTAGAATCCACGATTCCGCGCCGAGACTCGAACTCGAGACACCAGCAGCTGGAAGTCTCGGTGGGAGAAAAGCCTCGAGCTGCTTAATCGGTTTGCCGCGCACACCGGTGCCGAGCCAGATCGCAACCGACAGCGCAAGCACAACCGGCACGAGAGCGCGGACGCGCCGCGGGGATGGCTCGACGGTCCGCACACCTTTGCGCGCGAGATAGCCGGCGGCTACCAGCGCCAGTCCCACCCAAAGAGACAGCACGACTCCGCGAGTGAAAACCCCCCACCCGAGAACGAGGTCGGTGTTGGAAGCGAACTTGACTGCAGCCGCTACCTCGAGGAGTCCGATCAGCACACGCAGAGTTCTGATCCATTCGGCGCTGCGTGGCAAACGAGCAACGTATCTCGGGCCAACGGCAAGTAGCACAAAAGGAATGGCGAATGCCGTGGAGTAAACGAGCATCCCAACAACGGGTGTGAACCACGCTCCCTTCGCCGCCAGGACCAGCAGCGTTCCGACGAACGGCGCGGTACACGTTACGGATGTCAGGGTGAAGGTCGCGCCCATTAGCAGCGCGCCGAGCGAGCTGTCGCGCGAAAACTTCTGAGCGGATTTCTCCGCCGCCGTCAAGACTCGCCACGGAAGTCGCAGCTCCAGCCAGCCAAAAAGATTGGCCGCGAAAATAACAAATAGCCCTGCAAGGATCAGATTGACCGCAGGATCAGCAGCGAACCTCGTCAATCCCGAGGCGCCGAACACCGCCGCGAGTACGAGGCCAAGCACTGTGAACGTCCCGACGATGCCGAGACCGAACAAGAGGACTGCGGTGAAGCCGGACCGCCCGCGCTGATTATCCGATGAGAAGTACGCGACCGTGACAGGAATCATCGGGAAGACGCACGGCGTCAGCAGCGACAGAATTCCGGTGCTTGCCGCGAGCCACAGAAACGGCGCGCTCATCTACCTGATGCTGACCTGGAGCGTGACGTGTAGGGTGTCAGTGCGCGGCGGCAAACACAGCTTGTCGCTGCACACCTGATAGCGCGCCGTCACCTGCACCTGCCGCGCGCCTCTCACCGTCCGGCCCGGAACGGCTAGAGGGATCGTGAATCGCGGACTGCCGGAGTAAAGCTCGGTCGTCATTCCGAAATTCTTGTCGAAGTATTTTTCCGGCTTCGGCCCTTTAACAACGCCCCGCACCGCAACATCGCGGGCGCCTTGCACTGCGATGCTGAGGGGAATGGGTCCGCCAGTCCGTTGCGTAAGCGAATAGATGTGCCAGCCCTTGGCGATGTCGGCCTGAACAGTCACCGGAATCGCCCGCCCGGCAATTACGGGGCGCGGCGCGTTACCGCCGACAAGGCTCCACTTGACGGGCTTTAGCGAGAGTGAGCTGGCCGCCAGCATAGACGGCGCGAGAAGCAGGATGAGCTTGGGCATTGCTATCCAATTATAACCCGATGGGCGCGATCCCTGCGTGCCTGCAGAAGCCGCTAGACTCTGATACCGCGGCCTTACCTGAGGTTCGCGAAACAGCATTGTCAGGAGGTTTTCGTGAGCCCGCAGGAGCACGTTCCCTGGTTCTTCGACGGCTGGTACTTCGTCGGTCGCTCGGCGACCCTCGCCTCCGTCGGGTTCATCGCCCTCATCATTATTCTGCGTTTCTCCGGCAAAAGAACGCTGTCGAAGATGAACGTCTTCGATTTCGTTTTTGTGGTAGCTGTCGGCTCTGTTTTCGCGGCCGCGATAATCGAAAAGGACGTCACGTTGGTTGAGGGATTGGTGGCATTGACGACCCTCGTTGTCGTCCAGACCATTCTGGCAGCGATCGCCGCCCGCTCGGAAAGATTTGAAATATTGCTCAATGGCGAGCCGACCCTACTATTGTCTCACGGCAGATTCCTGCATCGAGCGATGAAGAAGGAACGCATCACCGAGGAGGAAGTCAGAGCCGCCATCAGAGAACAAGGTATAACGCGAGTGGAAGATGTCGACGCCGTCGTAATCGAAAACGATGGCAGTCTGACAGTCGCGTACAATCGCAAGAATGCTGGTGGCAGCAGCCTGGTCGACGCCACAACCCCTGATAAGCATGAGCGGTCGCAAAAACACCGAAAGAAGGGCTAACCGAATAGCTCGACGGTTCATGATTTGCGATTGATTCAGTTCCCTCTTCGCAAGCCGTCGCGTGCAGCTTCAGACCGCAAAGAACTCGGGCTATCGGACATTCCTGGACGCGCGTGGCCGTCGGTGGGAAGTCTGGATGGTGCATCCATCGTCCATTGAGCGGCGCAAGATGGAGCGACGCTCCCCGGTCGAGAATGCCGTGTTTCTTATCGAGCAGCGGGTGCTTGGCGATCGACGCTCGCATCTGGGAACGCGCGGGGCGGTCGCCACCCAGTACAGCAACGGCTGGTTGTGCTTCGCCAGCAATGGCGAGAAGCGGCGTCTGGCGCCGGTACCGGTCAACTGGGTCAGCGCCCCCGACACTCAAGTCGCCGAGTGGTGCAGGATCGCAACGCGCGTCCTCAAGTGCGGCCCGGTCTGGGATCCAAGCGACGACGAAAGCATCTAAAACCTGCGGTGTTGCGGGCACGCAACGCTATCGCGCCCCGTTGCGTCGCTGCACATCGCGGCTCGCTTCCCTGAGGGCGTAAACCCCCAATACATATGGTCCCCGACTTGCCCACGCCCTAGCCTGGCGCGAAGCTGCGGTGCGCGCGCCACTGGGTCGGAACCGGTCGGTACCCGGCGCAGTCGGTTAGGACCGCTGGAAAGGTTATATGGCAGAACCCGCAACCGGATTCGAACGCGACTTTGAGCAAGCCGCGTATTCGCCCGTGCCGTCCACCCCCGTAACCCCCTCCGACAGCCGCGCCGGCGAGCCAACCGATTCCGCGCAAGCGGAGCTCGCTTCGTTGATTCGACTTGGTACGATCAAGCAGGATGCCGGAAGCTTCGCTGAGGCTCAGGATTGCTTCCGTCGCGCTCTCGATGTCGGCGACCGCATGTTCGGGCCCGATAACCCCGATTTGATCATACTGCTGAACGACGTTACGCGACTTTACCTCAAACAATCCGCGTATACCTCGGCGGAGCCGCTACTCCTCCGGTTACTGGAGTTCAAGCGGAGCAAAGGTGAGGATCACCCCGAAGTTGCAACCGTTCTCGCGAGTCTTGCAACAGTGCGCCAAGGACTCGGCATGCATGAATCTGCCGAGCAACTGTGGCGCAAAGTGGTGGACATCCGCGAGCGCACGCTTGCGCCAAATCACTTGGCCACCGCCAGCGCGCTCGAGCACCTCGGGGATGCGTGCGCCGCGCGAGGGAAAATCCGCGAAGCTCTGTCGGCTTTCCAGCATGCGCTGACGATCCGCGAGAAGACCCTCGGCGAGGAACACCCGAGTTTGCGTGTGGCTCGCGAGCGCATCGCCGATCTACAGCTCCAGGCATCCGACGACATGCTCGACTCAACGTCGTTCGGCGATACGCCATCAACGCCAGACCGCTACCGTCTACTGTCCGGTGGGATCAGTGCCGATGTATCCGCGAGCCGGTTTCCTCCGCCCCTGACATCGACGGCGGCACCGCCGACAAGAATGACTGCGCAAGTTGCTGCCAGGCCTTCGCCGATCACCGATTCGAAGCCGTCGCGCGGAAAGAAATCGGCCTCATTGATGATTCCTCGGGGCTACATGCCTCCAGCCGCCCCCGCGATCGATGTCGAGAGGGATGACGACCGCGCTGAGCCGGTGAGAGTCGCGATGCCCTCAATCGATCGGGCTTCGCAAAATGATGACGGTGAAGCCTCGTTGAAAACTGCAAATGCTTCTTACCGCGACGCGCTCGAAAGCCTTCGCCAAGAGCTCGATGGTGGACTTGCCGGGGAAACCATCGGCGAGCGCATAAGCCAAGTATTCGCGCCTGTGATGGCTTTCTTCGGCGCGCGGCAGGTAGTAGCCACAATCACGATTGTTGTACTGGGCCTGCTCGGAGTCGCGGTGGCCAGGGACAAGTATGCGTTTGGCGAAAGTGGCCAGCCGGTGGTGCAGATTGCGCCGACAGTTCCGTCGAGCGGGCTGGTCGCCACCGCGGCAGCCGAGCCGATTCCTACTCCGGTTTCTAATGGGTCGAACGCCGAGCGTAGTTCGGCAAAAGCCGTCAAGCCCCGCGTGGTAGAAGAACGCAGCCCGGCGCGGAAAGCCGCGGAGAAAAAGCCGGAGGCGCCGGCACGTGTGTCGATCCCGAGGCTTTCAACGGCTGTTTTGTCCGACCTCGACTCGATAGCAGCCAAAGCAGCAGCGGTCGGCAACCACACCAGGGATCCGGTCAACGTTCAGACCAATCTGCCCGCCATGAGCCAGCGTCGGCCAACGTTCGATGACGATCAGGCCAATGCGCCTCAGCGCGCGCGCTTGATTGGCGAGTTGCCGGCACCGAAAGTTCCGGCACAGGTTGCCGATGTGGAAGGAGAGGTTCGCGTTCGCTTTAATGTCGATTCGCTTGGCCGCCCCGTTCTGGAAAGCTTTGCGGTGGTCAGCTCCCCGAATCCTTTGCTGACAGCTGCGGTGCGCAAAGTCATTCCGACGATGCGGTTCGAGCCGGCTAAAACGGCCGGCCCGGAGGTAAGAAGCATCGGCGACATCGTTCAAATCGGTTTTCAGTTTACCCGATCGAGATAACCGACCGATCTCGTACCGGGTGGGACGAAAAGGCTGGCTCGAAAGAGTTAGCCTTTTTGTTATTTAGAACAACTGCGTGTGCTATCGCGCGCCAGTCCGTCGCGCGCGATCGGCCTGCATCACGCATGCGAAGAGTGCGTGACGCGACCCCAGCGAATGGATCTGCTTGAGGCAGCCGTCGTCCGTCGCTGACAGCAGTTCTGCGTGATTCGCGATTGGCGAACTAACGTTCGAGGATAAACGCGCATCGGCGAGTTGCTGCTTCGTGAGTTGCGACGACGGCACCCAAACCATGGCGTGATTGACGCCGGTTGAGACGGATGCCCAGCCGACAACAGAACCACCGCTGTTAATTGCGAGGGCGACGCTTGGCTTCGGATCCTCAGGAGTCAGCCTCAGAATCCCACCGCTTGCCGGCCACAGCGTAGCGACAATTGAACGAGATGTCGGCTCGAGTGCAGCGCCGACCGTATTTCCACCCGCGTTTACGCCGGCCGCGTACGCGTAGGTTGCCGACGGGTAATTGCCTAAAATCGTAAACCCGGTCGTTGCGGTCCACCGATATGCTACGACTACGCCTGATCCATCCAGCCAACCCACGACCGTGCCTGCTTCGTTCAGCGCGAGCCCAGTCACACTCGCTTCCGAATTATTGTTCGGTACGCCGAGCGGCTGGAATCCTGAATCCCTGCTCCATAGGTACGTCCGCCAGCACTGAGCGCTCCGCGTGCAAGTTGGCGCACGCGCGGTGAGCAGAGCGACGCCGTCGGGCGTTATTGCGCTCGCGCTGCCCTCATTGCTCGTCACCTGACCGGCGCTGGTTAAATCTGACTTTCCGTCGTGCGCGGACCAGATCCAGGCGTGCTGCCCGAGATCGCCGCCTGAGTCAAAACCAACTACCTCACCTCGGTCATTGAAGCCTTGAGGGAAGGTGGAACTGGCCGACGGTATAAGAGGGACCGGCAATACCGAAATTGATCCCGAGGCGGACCAAACGACTGCGTCGCGCCCGCTCATGCCAAGTATTTGAGAATCCGTGCCGACCGTGCCATCAAGGATTGCCACGGCTTGGCTGCTCTGCTGCCCTGGCAACGTGCCTAGATCGACCATTCCGGCGCCCGGAGTCCAACGGAACGCATGCGTGTCTCCACCCTTAGTTTCGGACCAGCCGACCACGACACCACTGCTGTTGATCGCTGCAGCATAGCTCGAGCTTCCACCGAGGGTACCAAGATCAAGTCGGGTATAGCTTGTCACCGCAGATCGGGGCGAGGCATCCGTAACCGGCCCGTTCAGATTGGTCACCCCGTCCGACTGACTACAGGCGCTGATAGCGAAAGCGGTTGCCGCAACACAAGCTACGCGAAACACAGGTGCTCACTGTTTGAATGAAGCCGGGGAGGGCAAATCGTACTCCCGCGCGCACTGAGCGTAATGAGGGACAAGGTAAAGCGCGTCGGAAAAAGCGTGGCGTCGGGAGCACAATCCTGTTGCCTTCCGGCGCGCGGAGGAGAGTAGCTGCACGGATTGTTGGTTGATCGGGGGCATAAAAAAAGCCCCGACCTTTTCGGGGCCGGGCTTTTTTATTAGTGGAGGCGCGGGGATTCGAACCCCGGTCCGAGACAAGATCGACCACAGCGTCTACGTGCGTGTTCCACCGATTGAGGTCTCCAGCCGCTGGCCAGTGGACAGCCCACTTCTGGACAAGTCTTCTAAGATTTCGCCGACTGACGGAAGACGCATCAGCCGACTATCCCGAATTTTCGATACCCTTAAAGCCGCCTCAGGAGGGCTTCTCTAAGGGCAGGTGCAGCAACTCCGAAGAGTTACGCAGCCAGGGCCAAGTTGTTGTTGGCGTTTGAAAATATTCCCAGAGGTTTTACCAGGATCCGAGAGACCTGGGCACGCGGCCACAGCTTCACTAACCCCGTCGAAGCCAGTCGCCCCCGTTCAACAAGTATACAATTTTGAGGCGTCAAAGTCAACGCATTCCAACTTACCAATCTACTTCAGTGTGACTCCGTAACCAGTTGCCACCCGCAGCCTTACGAACTCTTCTTTTACGCCGCTTCTGGAGTGGCCAAGGCTGCGTCGCCCTCGTCCGCACCAAGGCCAAGATCGTGACGGGTCGGGTTGGCCAAGTACTCGGCGAAGACGTCTTCGACCTCCGAGAGACTCAGCACAGCGTGGAGTTTCCGACGCAGTTCCGCTGATCCTGGAACGCCTTTGACGTACCAGCCGAGGTGCTTTCGAAATTCGATCGCAGCGCCGCGGGGATCCGCTTCGTACGCTTCGGCCATGCGCGCATGCTCCAGAGCGATCTCGAATCGGCGCTCGATCGGCGGAGGCTCCGGCTTCGCCTTCCCCTCCAGCAGCGCCCTGGTTTGATCGAAAATCCATGGCTGACCGAAGGAGCCGCGCGCGATCATCACCGCCGCGCATCGCGTTTCGCGCTGCATGCGCACAGCATCTTCGGCGGTTTTGATGTCGCCGTTGCCGATCACCGGAATCTCGAGCGCCCGTACTACCGCGGCGATCTCTTGCCACCGCGCGTTGCCGCTGTACATCTGGGTGCGGGTGCGCGGGTGCAGGGCCAGTGCCTTGGCGCCGGCGTCCTGGCAGCGGAGCGCGATTGCGACCGGATCGCGCATCTCTTCGTTCCAGCCACTGCGGATTTTCACGGTGACCGGCAGATGCGTACCAGCTGACACGGACTTGATCACGGATTCGACGAGATTCAAATCCTTCAGGCATCCTGATCCGCCGTTTCGTTTGACGACTTTCTTGACCGGGCAGCCGAAGTTGATGTCGATGAATTCCGGGCGGAATACATCGGTCACCAGCCGCGCGGCCTCGCCCATTGCGATCGGATCAGCGCCAAAAATCTGGACACCGATCGGTCGTTCGTCGCTCCCAAAGCGAAGCTTGTCGAGGGTCGCCTGATTCTCGCGGCGGATGCCCTCCGCCGAGAGAAATTCCGTAACGACTACATCGGCGCCAAAGCGGCGGCAGAGTCTCCTGAATGGAGACTCCGATACGCCTGCCATCGGGGCCAGGTAGAGTGGGATGTCGTCACGAACAGCGAATGGAAAACGCATACGTACAAGTTAAGCGAGACCGCCAAGTGCTTGCAACATAGTGGTTTGACTCTCGCATCCGTCGCGGGTAACTTCCGTGCTCCTTTCGCACGACATCTCGACGGGGAGTCATGGAACTACGCGATTTTTTTTCTGAAGACGCGATCAAGCTCGAGCTCGAAGGCAACACCAAGGATGAAATACTCAAAGAGCTGATCGATCTGCTGGGCCTCGACGACAAATCGGAAGGAATGCTGTTCAAGATGCTGAAGCGGCGGGAGAATCTGGGGTCGACGGGCATAGGGCGCGGGATCGCGATCCCCCACTGTCGCTCACTCGTGGTGTCCAAGCTGCGCGTGGCGTTCGGTCGAAAGAGTCAGGGCGTCGACTTCAAAGCCATCGACGAAAAGCCAGTCTTTTTCTTTTTTCTGATCGTCGCGCCGCCGCTCGAAGTCTCCAACCAATACCTGCCCGTACTCGGCAAAATCGCGCAATTCTCAAAGGAAGCCGACGTACCGGAGCGGCTGTTGAAGCTGAAGGAGCCCAGAGAGTTTATGCAGCTGCTCGAGGAGAAATCGCTGTAGCTGCGGACTGAGGACTGAGGACTTCAAAAGCGAACTACCGCGCTATTAGCTGATAGCAGCTAGCTGATAGCTATTCGCCGCCTGCGACGGGACAGACCTCCGTCGCATTGCACCAACAACTTGCTTTTCCTCTGCATGGTCGCGATCTGTCTTGGCTGCAGGCAGCCATCAGCTAACAGCGTGCTGCTACCAGCTACCAGCGCGTTCAGTTGCTCTTGGAATCCGCTGCCATTACTCCCATTCGATCGTGGCCGGCGGCTTTGACGACACGTCGTACACCACTCGATTGATCCCTTTCACCTGGTTACTGATGCGGGACGAGATCCGCGCGAGGACGTCGTGCGGAAATGGAAACCAGTCTGCGGTCATCCCATCAGTGCTGGTCACAGCGCGTAAGCCGAGTACGTGCTCGTAGGTCCGCTCATCGCCCATCACACCGACGCTTCGCACCGGTAACAGAACCGAGAACGCCTGCCAGATGTCGTCGTAGAGACCGGCGTCGCGAATCTCCTCGATGTAAATGGCATCAGCGGCACGCAAGAGATCGAGCTTCTCTTTGGTGACGTCGCTCAGCACGCGAATGGCGAGGCCCGGCCCCGGAAATGGATGACGCCCGACCATTTCCTCCGGCAATCCAAGCTCGCGTCCGACGTTCCGAACTTCGTCCTTGAACAGTTCTCGCAACGGCTCGATCAGCTTGAACTTCATGTCGGACTTGAGACCGCCGACGTTGTGATGCGTCTTGATTGTCACCGACGGGCCGCCACGCGGGGAGAATGACTCGATTACGTCAGGATAGAGAGTTCCCTGCACCAGGTATTCGACGTCGTCGCCAACATCAGCGGCTGCTTCCTCGAACACGTCGATGAAGGTGTGGCCGATGATCTTTCTCTTCTTCTCCGGATCTTCCACTCCGGCAAGCGCGGTCAGGAACCGCTGCTCGGCGTCGATGGTGACGAGCTTGATACCGAGATGTGCGTTGAACGTCCGCTCCACCTGCCCTCGCTCGTGCAATCTGAGTAAGCCGGTGTCGACGAAAATGCAGGTGAGCTGATCTCCAATCGCGCGATGAACGAGCGCAGCCGCAACCGACGAATCGACGCCGCCCGACAAACCGCAGATGACGCGCGCCTTGCCAACTTTCTCGCGAACGCGTTTGACTTCATCATCGATGAACGTACCTGCCGTCCAGCTCGGCTCCGCTTTGCAAACGCCAAACACGAAGTTGGAGATGATCTCGCGGCCGCGAGGAGTGTGTGCCACCTCAGGGTGGAATTGCACCCCGTAGATCGGTCGCTCCTCGTGACGGAATCCGCTGATCGGATTGTAGGTGCTTTCAGCAGTTACGATGTAGCCTTTGGGCGGCTGCTCGATGTGATCGCCATGACTCATCCACGTGGTGACAGACTCACCCTTCGAGAATCCGGCGAAGAGCGCCTCAGGCTCCAGCACTTTCATCTCTGCTCGTCCATATTCACGACGGTTGGTGCGAATGACTTCACCGCCCTCAATGTGCGCGATCAGCTGCATCCCATAGCAGATGCCAAGGACGGGCGCGATGTCGAAGATCCTGGGGTCGGCCAGAGGCACGTTGTCGCCGTACACGGAGTTAGGTCCGCCGCTCAGAATGATGCCGGTAGGTTTCCAATCCCGAATCCACTCGACGCTTCGGCTGGGCGGGTGAATCTCGGAGTAAACGCGCGCTTCGCGCACACGGCGCGCGATCAGTTGCGTGAATTGTGAGCCGAAATCGATAATCAGGATCCGGCTGCTCATAGAGTGATGTTTTCTACCTCCCCGGTTTCGGTATCCAGAATTCCCGCCGTGCACTTGCCATGAATCCAGCCGCATGCTTCGCCCGGATTTATCAACAGCGTAGTTCCTACCTTCTTCTGCCCCTGCAGGTGTGAACAGCCGTGAATCACCACGTCATGGGAGTCAATGGAACGCGCGTTGACCTCACCGAGATCGTGGACGAGCAGGATGCGCTTACCAGCGACTTCAAAGCTGTGCGGCGATTCATAGATCTCTGTTCCCATCCCGCGCGCGGCATATGCGCTCAACGTTTCGCGGTCGCCATCATTGCGTCCAAAAACGCCGAGCAGCGCCATCCCACGCTGATGGAACGGCGCGAGGGAAAACGGTGAACAGTAATCACCGGCGTGCATAACCATCGCGACGCCCTTCGCCGCGAAGCGGTCGAGGAAATCAGCGATCGCCGGTACCCGGTCGTGTGTGTCCGCCATTACGCCGATTTTCACTCCACGCTCCTCCAGGAAGGCGCCGCTTCGTTACGCACCAGATCCTCGTACGATTCCCGACGGGTTACGACCGCAAACTTGTCACCATCGACGAGGACTTCCGGCGGCTTGGGTCGGGAATTGTAATTCGAGGCCATCACGAATCCGTATGCTCCCGTCGATTGAACGACGAGGAGATCGCCCGGTTGTGCGTCATCGATCTGCCTGTCGAGCGCCAGAAAGTCTCCGCTCTCGCAAATCGGACCAACGACATCGGCGACGGTAGTACGCTCGTGAGGATGGACAGCCTCGATGCGGTGGAAAGCATTGTAGTGCGATGGTCGCAGCAGGTCGGTCATTCCCGCGTCGGTGATAATGAACTCTTTGCCACCACTACGCTTTCTGTAGAGGACACGCGTGAGGAGTACACCAGCGTTGCCGACGAGAAATCGGCCGGGCTCGAGGATGATCTTGAGTCCGGACGCGCCGACCGTTGCTGAAATGACTTCACCGAACTGTTCGACATCAACCGCGCGCTCGGCGGCATCGTAAGTCACCGCCAGGCCCCCACCGATGTCGAGGTACTCCAGCTTAACGCTCGTCGCCTGCTCGATCTCGCGGCGGAGATGAAGCAGCCGCTGCAAGCCGACCTCATAAGGCGCGAACTGGGAGATCTGCGATCCGACGTGCATGTCGAGTCCGACGAGGCGCAGATTCGGAAGGGTCGCTACGATCTTTGCGACTGCGAGCGCCTCATCGAATGGGATGCCGAACTTCATACCCTTTTCACCAGTCCGCGTGTAGGGATGGGGCGTCTCGACAAGCACTTCAGGATTCACCCGCAGAGCAATCCGCGCCTTGGTGCCCACGCGTGCGGCGACGGCGTCAAGCACGTGAACTTCCTGCTCCGACTCGGCGTTGACGAAGAGCACGTCCGCGCGTAAAGCCTCTTCCATCTCGCGCCCAGTCTTGCCGACCCCGCTAAAGACAATGTCCTTGCCGATAAAGCCAGCTTTGAGTGCGCGAAACAGCTCGCCCCCGGAGACGATGTCGACGCCGGCCCCCATCTCGCGCAGGAGCGACAGGATCGCAATGCTCGAGTTCGCCTTCACACTGTAGTGGAGTCGAGCGTCCAGTGCGCCGAGTGACGAACGGAGCCGCGCATACTGATCTCTGATCGCAGCGGCGCTATACACGTAGGCGGGCGTGCCGACTTCCTGCGCGATCGCTTCGAGCGGAACTCTCTCGGAGCTCAGGCCCTCGGTCGAATCAATTCGTGTGTCGCTCTTTTTCTCTGTCGCGGTCCTTCTCTCCGGAATAGTTCGCTCGCCTAGTATGCCTTTGCCCACAATGCCTCGGTGGTTGCTGCCCGTGCACATTTCAGGCAAGTCCTGGGAGCTTCGGCCGAGCGGAACTCTTCGTCTGGAAGAACGCGGATCGTCGCCTTCGTCTCTTCCTTTATTTGGGCCTCGCATTTGGCATCGCCGCACCATCCGGCGTACACGAAGGCACCGTTGCCATCCATTACCTCACGGAACTTGTCGTAAGTGATGCCACCACGGATGCTGTTCTGCTCGCGACGCTCGCGCGCGTCGATCAGCATCGACTCCTGGATCTGATGCAGAAGTTCGGCTGAATCCTCGCCAATCGAGCTCAACGAAATCGGACGCTTTTCTCTTGTGTCGCGCCGGACCATGATTGCCTGATTCTGGTCGAGATCGCGTGGGCCGAGCTCCATGCGCAGCGGCACTCCGCGCAGCTCCCACTCGTAGTATTTGGCGCCCGGCTTCATGCCCTCGCGGTCGTCGACGTGGACGCGTAAACGGCCGGGCACGCGCCGTTCCCAACCGAGCAGACTTTCCTTGACGAGATGGGCCGCCGCTTTCACGCGTCCCTTATCCTCCTCAGAGCGCCAGATCGGGACGATCACGATCTCGATCGGAGCGAGCAAAGGAGGTGTGCGGAGGCCGTTGTCGTCGCCGTGGGTCATTACGAGTCCGCCCACCATTCGTGTCGACACGCCCCAGCTGGTGTTCCACGCGTATTCCATCGAGCCGGCTTCGCTCTGAAATTTGAGCTCGAATGCCTTGGCGAAGTTTTGTCCGAGATTGTGCGAGGTTCCAGCCTGGAGCGCCTTGTTGTCCTGCATCATCCCTTCGCAGGAATACGTCCGCAGCGCACCGGCAAACCTTTCGGCGTCGGTTTTCTGGCCGGTGACGACAGGCATCGCCATCCAGCCTTCCATGAAGTCGCGATACACTCCGAGCATGCGCCGGGCTTCTTCCTCAGCCTCGTCGTGGGTTGCATGCGCGGTGTGCCCCTCCTGCCAGAGGAATTCGAGCGTGCGGAGGAATAGACGTGTCCGCATCTCCCAGCGCACCACGTTCGCCCACTGATTGATCAGAATTGGCAGATCGCGATAGCTCTGTACCCACTTCGCGTACATCGCGTAGATGATCGTTTCCGAGGTTGGCCGGACGATGAGAGGCTCTTCCAGCTTCTTTCCACCACCGTGAGTCACCACAGCGGTTTCAGGCGCAAAGCCTTCGACATGCTCGGCCTCCTTGTGGAGAAAGCCTTCAGGGATGAACAGCGGGAAGTAAGCGTTCTGATGTCCGGTGTCCTTGAACATCATGTCCAGCTGCTGCTGCATCCGCTCCCAGATCCCGTAGCCGTTTGGCCTGATGACCATGCAGCCACGGACTGGCGAGTAATCGGCGAGCTCGGCGCGAAGTACTACTTCGTTGTACCAGGCGCTGAAGTCGTCGGCCCGTTTAGTGAGTTTCTTTTCGTCAGCCATGGAGCGGGAGGCGGGAGGCGAGAGGCGGGAAGCGCGAGGCGGGAGGCGGGAGGAGATCTGGATGCATCATAGAGAGTTCAGAAACGTATCCAGTTTGAGATTCTGCTCGGAGCCATCTGCAAGTTTTTTGACAGTTACGTTGCCATTGGAGAAATCTTCGCGGCGTAACAAGACCACCGTTTCCACGCCCGCGCTTGAAGCGGCCTTGAGCTGCTTACCAAGCGCTTGAGCCTTCAGGGCGTATTCGACGCTGCGGGATTTTGCGCGAAGCTGGCCGGCGACTCTCATCACATCGGGCAGCATCGAGTCGTCGTCCGCTGCGATCCAATACTCGGTGCCGAGCGCCGGGGTCGGCAGCAGATTTCGGGCACGAAGGAGCTCGGCGAGAACGACGTCGCCCATCCCGAATCCAAGCGCGGGCAGATCGACGCCACCGATGCTGGACAACAGATCATCGTAACGACCGCCTCCGCAAATGGCGCGAAATTCACCCCTGGCGTCGAAGAGCTCGAATACAATGCCTGTATAGTAAGCGAGCCCGCGAACAATCGAGAGGTCAAAATCGATCCATTCGCCGACGCCGAGCGCGTCGACAAAGTTCATGTACTCCCGGAGCCGCGTGATCGACTCCATCACCGAGCTCGAGTTTCTGAACTCCCCCGCAAGCGCGTTGAGATCGGTCGAATGTTTGAGAACGCTCTCGATTGCTCGGGCTGCATTCTTGTCTGCCACTGCTTTCGCGACTTTCTCATGTGTGACTTCGAGTGGCTCGCGCCCCAGCTTGTCGATCGCCGCAAAGACGGCAGGCATCTCATCAGGCTTGACGCCGACTTCTCCGAGGACGGCGGTCAGCAGACGGCGATCGGAAATGCGCGCGCGAACATCGCTCGCGGTCAAACCCGTCGCCCGCATGATCTCGATGGCGACCGCTAATAGTTCGGCGTCAGCAGCAACTGATGCTTCGCCGATGATGTCGACATTGAGCTGGAAGTGCTCGCGGAGTCTTCCCTTCTGCTGCCGCTCGTAACGAAAGAGCTGAGGGACCGAAAACCAGCGTATCGGCTTGCGCATCGCGTTCGCTTTCGCCGCTACCATGCGCGCAAGCGTCGGAGTCATCTCGGGACGCAGCGCCACCTGGCGATCGCCCTTGTCGGTGAAGGCGTAGAGTTGTCCGACGATTTCGTCGCCGCTTTTCTTCGTGTATAGCTCGAGGGGCTCGAGAGGTGGTCCATCGTATTCGACGAATCCGTAGCGGCGCGCCACGTCACGCCAAACCGTAGTGAGATAGTTGCGCGTGGCGAGTTGTTCGGGATAGAAGTCGCGAAATCCTGGTAACGCCCCCTGTGCCATTGAGGAAAGCTACGCGGCCACCGGAGACACCTGCAAGCGCGACATCACGTCACCAACAGTGTGAAAAGAGCCAGTCACGAGCAGCGTACCACATCGTCTTTGCGCGCGGACGAGCGCGGCGTCGAGATCAGGCTCAAGCTCGGCGACGATGCCGTGCGCCCTGGCGTAGGCGTGTGCATCGCTCGCGTTCCACCGACGCTCAGCGGGCGCGGACGGAGTGTTGGTGATCACCATCCTGTCAATCACAGGTGCCAGAGCGTCTATGATCCCCTGCCAATCTTTGTCACCCAAAACCGCGAGAAGCGCGCACCGCGGATGAGGCGGATCGAGGGCGGCGATGTTGTCCGCGATCGTGCTCGCGCCGGCCGGATTGTGCGCGACGTCAAAGATGAATTTGTCGCGGCGCTGGAAGCGCCCGGGCAGGAAGACGCTTGCCAACGCGAGCGTGAGCTCCTCGAGCGCGGGGAGATAGCGATCGCCAATTGCTGCGACCGTAGCAATCGCAGTCGCTGTATTGCGCGCCTGATACTCGCCGATCAACGGTGTCGTAACGGCGACCTGTCGATCTCCCAGTCGCAGACGGAAGGACGTACCGAGAGCGGTGACCGCGACGTCATTCACGGAGTAGTCGCGATCCACAACCGAAGTCGGTATTGCCTTGGCGTCGGCCGCGCAGCGACCGAGAAGATGGCGGATGTGCGGGTCTGACTCTCCGATGACTGCGGGAGTCTGAGCTTTGAATATTCCTGCCTTCTCGCGCGCGATCTCTTCGAGAGTCGAGCCGAGAAGATCGGTGTGATCGAGACCAATGGATGTGACGGTCGCGACTTTCGGCAGCAGGACGTTGGTCGAGTCGAGGCGTCCGCCGAGTCCGGTTTCGATTACCGCGATGTCGACGTTCTGGCGGGCGAGCCAGTCAAACGCAAGCGCAGTAGTGACCTCGAAGAATGTCGCACCGAGCTCTTCGGCGGTCCCGATCCATCGCTCGAGGAACGCGAGCACGTCCGCTTCCGGGATTGGCTGACCGTCGACCGTAATCCGCTCGCGGAAGTCGATCAGGTGCGGTGATGTATAACGTCCCACCCGCAAGCCGCGCCAACGCAATAGCGCCTCGCAGGTCGCGACGACACTGCCCTTCCCATTTGTGCCCGCGACGTGAATCGCGGCGAGCTTCGTGTGTGGGGAACCCAGCCGAGCGAGAAGCTCGTTGGTGCGCTCGAGTCCTGGTTTGATTCCGCCGGTGGTGCGAGCGAAGAGAGATTCAATCGCCTCGCCGTAAGTCGTCAGGAGGTCGTCCACCCTGCCGATGCCGGCTTGCCAGTCATGTGTCGCAGCAATTGGCCGACTGTTCGCTTGAGCTCGCCACGCGCAACAACCGAATCGACAATGCCGTGCTCGAGCAGAAACTCGGCGGTCTGGAACCCTTCAGGCAATTCCTGGCCGATCGTCTGCTTGATCACGCGCGGGCCGGCGAATCCGATGACTGCTCCGGGCTCGGCGAGAATCGCATCACCGAGCATCGAGTAGCTCGCGCTCACTCCACCAGTCGTCGGGTTGGTGAGAATTGAGACGTAAGGAATTCGCCGCTCGGCCAGCTGCGAAAGAATCGCCGCCGCTTTAGCCATTTGCATCAGCGACAGCACTCCTTCCTGCATGCGGGCGCCGCCCGACGCACTGATCACGATCAGCGGATACTTGCGCTCGATCGCGAGCTGACCAAGTCGCGCCAACTTCTCGCCCACCACCGATCCCATGGACCCGCCCATGAACGCGAAATCCATCACCGCGAGGCCAACGGGCATGCCGTCGAGCTGCCCAGTGAAGGTAAGGATCGCATCGCCTTCGCCGGCGTTGGTTGTCGACTTTTTCAACCGCGCTGGATACTCGGGAAAGCCGAGCGGATCGGCGGATCGTATCTCGATCTCAGTCTCTTCGATTGTTCCATCGTCGAGCAGTAGATTGGCGTACTCGGTCGCGCGAATGCGGCGGTGATGGCCGCACTGCATGCAGACGTTGAGATTCCGCACAAACTTCTCGCGCAAATCGGTGTGCCCGCACTGGTCGCACTTTTCCCAGGCGTCAGGCGGGATCTCGAGCTTTTCGTGGCGGGGAAGCCGGGGCTTTTTCTCTTTGCGGAACCAGGCCATCGCTCAATCTACAAAGTCGACCCGCGCGCCAATAGTAGAGCTGCGGGACGAGAGCCAACTTCTGCGGGACGAGAGCTAACCAATTGCTGCGAGCTGCGGGCTGGTTGCGAGTTGCGGGCTAGTTGCGAGACGAGGGCTGGTTGCGAGATGCGGGCTAGTTGCTGGTCAAGAGCTGGTCGCCGATTACGAGCTAACATCTTACCGCTCTCATCTCGCAATTAGCTCTCATCTCGCAGCTAGCACTCATCTCGCATCTAGCCCGCAGCTCGCATCAATTGGTTGGCTCTCATCCCGCAGCAGTTAGCCCGCAGCCTACCGGTAAAGCGAAACCGCGCTGCCGCGCCCTTCTCCCGATATCCTCATCAAAATCCCGACGGCTAGCCACGAGGCAAGCATGAACGATCCGCCATAGCTGAAGAACGGCAGCGGGATTCCGGTAATCGGCATCAGGTTAAGCGTCATTCCGACGTTGACCAACACGTGCACGAACCAGCCCGACATCAGGCCGAATGCGACGAGGCTGCTGTAGGAATCGTTGGCACGCTCGGCGACCTGGGTTATGCGGAGGAAGAGCCAGAGGAATAGCGCGAGCGCGATGGTCACGCCGATGAAGCCGAGTTCTTCGCCGACCACCGAGAAAATGAAATCGGTGTGCTGCTCGGGAAGGAACGCCAGTCGCTTCTGGGTTCCCATCGTGAAGCCCTGGCCGAGTACCCCGCCCGATCCGATTGCGACCTTCGATTGAATGACGTGGTACCCAGTACCGCGTACGTCAGCGGTCGGATCGAGAAAGGTCTTGAGCCGCGCCTGCTGATATGGCGCCAGTTTCTCCCACATGATCGGTGCAATGACACCCGTGGCGACGTTGAGCACCATCAGCACGATGCCCTCGATCAGGTATGGACGATACCACAACACGAGCGCGAGCAGAATGAAGAACCACGCACCCCACAGCCCGACGCTGAACGAGAGAATGAGGCTTATCGCCGGACTCGCAACCAGAATCAACAACGGCCACGACACGCCGGACCAGTAAAGCATCGCGAAGAAGATTCCGATGAACACGATGCCAGTGCCGAGGTCAGGCTGCAGCATGATGATCATCCACGGAATGCCGACGACAAGCGCAGGCTTCCAGAGGTCGAGCAGCGATTTCGGCGCCTCACGCTGATTGGCGAGAACTTTCGCCAGCATCAGCACCACCGTCACCTTGGCGATCTCTGACGGTTGTCCAATGCGGTGACTGCCGATCGCGAGCCAGCTCTTGGTGCTGGCTGCGGTACCGGCGCCTTTGCCGATCACGAGGGTCAGCCCGAGCAGGAAGACTGAAAAGAGGTAGAGCGGCGTGGTGACCCACTCGATAAAACGAACCGACGAGTGACCCACGGCGTAGGCGAAGCCGAGTCCGATGAGAAGCCACAGCGCCTGCGACTTGTACGCGGTTGCCACCGCCGTTGGCGTGTCAGTCTGTCCCGCCGAATAAACCATCGCGATGCCAAACAGCGACAGAGCGCCGGCCGCGGCGAGCAGCTTGTAATCAGAGACGATGGGTCTGCTCATTATCCTTCGTCCATCGTCGCGTTGATCGGACCAACCTTCAGATAGTGTCCAATAATCGCCGAGGCAATGTGAGCGGCGCGCGAGCCGTGGAGGCCGAATTCGAGCAGCACCGCGACGACAATCTTTGGATGATCAGCCGGCGCGAAGCCAACGAACCAGCCGTGATCAGGTCCACCCGTGTTCTGCGCGGTACCCGTCTTTCCGGCCAGCGTCAGGCCCTGGATCGCGGAGGCGCCTGCGGTTCCGCCTGCCTCGAGCACTGCTTTTAGTCCTTCGAGGATGATCGAGTCCTGCGCCTGGGTGAGATTGAAGACCTGTTTTCTCTGCGGAACGAGGTGCGCAATTTCAGGTCGCGCTGCTTTTCCACCAGTGGCGATCGCGGTATAAAACTTCGCCATGTTCACGACAGTCTGTGAATTCGCGCCCTGGCCGATCGCCAGGTTCAACGTTTCCGCGTTACTCCACCCGCGCGCACCATACTTGTCGTTGTAGTACTGGATCGCGTACGGCCAGTACGGCTGGTTCTCTTCCGGGAGATCGATTCCCGATCTGTCGCGCATGGTGAGGTTGATTCCGCCGGCGATCAGCTTGGTCAAACCAATCTTTAGTCCCAGCTGATAGAAATAGACATCGCACGAATGCTTGATTGCACCTTCGAGATCCAGCGAGCCGTGGCCTCTTTTGTCCCAGCACCGGAAGTAGCGGCTGCCGTACTGATAACCGCCGCTGCATGGAACGGGCATGTGATCCTTAGGCGTGATCACACCGTTTTGCAACCCGATCACGCTCGTCGCCAGCTTGAACGTCGAGCCCGGTGGATACCGGCCCTGAATCGTTTTGTTGACGAGCGGGCGACGCTTGTCCTCGAGCAGCGACTTGTAGTAATCGACCGGGATGCCGCCGGTGAACTTGTTCGGGTCCCAACTCGGGGCGCTGTACAACGCCAGCACCTCGCCGGTGGTCGGATCTATGGCGACCGCACCGCCCTGCAATGAATCGGCGAAAATCCCCGACGTGAATTTCTGCAGATCGAGATCGATGTTGGTGTAGAGGGGCGGCGCTCCGACAGGATCGAGATCCGGCCGCGGGCCTTCGCCGCGCACCGGCCGCCCACGCGCATCGACCTCGTCGAATTTCACACCCTCGCGTCCGTGCAGAATGTTCTCGTACTGCTTCTCGAGACCTGCTTTCCCGATCTCCTGCCCCGGCTTGTAGTCCACGTACTTCGGATCGTTCAGCTCGTTTTCCGTGATCTCTCCGGTGTATCCAACGAACGAAGCGACGATCGGGCCGTCGGGATAGTAGCGCTTCGGCACGGACTGGATGATCAAGCGCGGGAAATCCAGTCGATGCTCCTCGAGTACCGAGACGATGTCGATCGACGCGTCGGGCAGGATCACCGTCGGCCGCGTCGGGGCACGTCGATAACGGCGGATGGCGAGGTTGATGTCGTTCTGCGCCAGCTGCAGTGTTGGCGCCAACTGTGCGAGCGCGTTGCGCAAGCTGTCGACGTTCGGTGACGTGATCGACACTGAATACGCGGGCAGATTCTCGGCGATTACCTCACCGTGTCGGTCGTAGATAATTCCGCGCGGCGCAGGCAGTGGAATCGGCCGCAGGCGATTTTCCTGCGACTGCAGCACGTATTGCTTGTGCTGCAGTACCTGGGTTTTGAAGAACGCGCCGATAAGAACGAGAAAGGCTACACCAAGAAACAGAACGCTCCAACGCGCTCTCCGTGCAACGTCGTTCGGGTGAAAGCTCATGCGGGTGTCGGCTCCAACAACGGTCGCATCAGGAAAAGAAGCAAGACGCCGACCGCGGCAGTGACTGCCGCCGATAGCGGAGACCAGAGCAGCAGCTGCTGCAACAGCTCCACTCCTTTGACACGCTGCTCACCCACGAAATAGAGAATGTCGAACACCCACTTCCCGAGAAAGAAGAAGAAGGCGTTCAGCACCAGGTTATCCGCAAAGAAAACGGCCTTCAAGTACGATGCTCCGAAACCGACGACCGTCATTGCGATCGCGCCCGCACCCAGTGCGTCAGGCGCGAGCGAGTCCGAGATCAGACCGAGCAGAAACCCGATGATCGCGGCTGTCGACGGCCTTACACGAACCGCCGCGAGGAGCAGCGCCAGGATCAGGAAGTCCATAGGCGCGCGCCAACCGAGCAGGGGGCGGAGCGTGTAGTGGAGTACGACGAAAATGAGGAAGGTGATGATCGCGCGAATCGCTCCGCCCACGTTCATCGCGTTCCTCCGGGTCGTCTTGGAATAGTGTCGGTGCGCACCGAGTCGCGTCGGCCGGTGTCGGGGCGCGCGGTGTTGGTGTCGGTCCTCCGAGCAGCCGCTGCACTGTCCGCCCGCCGTGCTGCCGCTCGTCTTTCGGCGGCCCGAGCTGCCGCCGCGCGAGCCGCGTCGGCCTGCGCAGTGGAATCTGTCGTTGCGCCGAGTGGCGCTGCGCCGTTAGCGCGCGCCGCCGAGTCCAGCACTGCGCGACGGGCTGCCGCCTCGGCAAGGGCAGCGGCCTTTGCGGCGGAATCACCGGAAACCACGATCCTTTGCGCTGCAGCATCCACCTGCGCGGTGTTCTCCCACACACCATCGACACCTTTCGCTAACCGATCTCGGCGCAGGATCATCACCTGATAGACATCGGCGGGGTTGACTGCCGGTCGCAGCAGGTACGTGCGCGCCCAGCCTTCACTGGTTTTGATCTCCTGAAGGATCGTGCCGATCGGAATGCCGCGCGGCCACACACCGCCCCAACCGGAGCTGACGATCATTTGTCCCGGTTTCAGAGTCGCGCGAAAGGGGACGCCGCGCAGCTCGATCAGGTAGCCACCGGTGGCGCCTGTGAGATGCGCCTGGGCGATTCCGAATGCGGTACCATCGGGTGACATCGAGCTGACGCGAAAGTCGGGATGGGTCCACAGCATCGCGTGACTCATCGTCGGATCTACCTGATCCACGATGCCAACCAATCCTTCAGGGGCTATCACCGGGCTGTAGCGCGAAACTCCCGCGCGCGAGCCTGCGCTCAGAATGACCGTCGTCTCGTCACGCACGCCCCGACCGTGCAGCGCTTCGGCCGGGATGAATCCCCATTTGAGTCGAGTTCCGATTCCAATCAGCTTTCTGAGACGATCGTTCTCGCTCTCGAGCGAGCCCGCCTTCATTGCGTTGAGCGACAGGCTATCGAGGTATTGCTGCTTGGCGTCGGCGCTGAGAAGCGATTGACGGCCGCGCTCAGCACTCTCCTGAAGCATCACCAGCGGTGCGAGGAAACTCCGTCGCATTCCGGTCGCAACCGGCTCGCGCATGGTATCGGGGAGCGCGCGTGCAGCGAATGAAAGGACAACACAAATTCCGAGTACTATCAGGTCGAACCGGGTGTTGCTGCGGAGCGTGCGCTGCACGTCTTACCTCAAGTTGCTAGGACAGACCAGTATTTCGCCTCGTCATCAAGAATACGGCCTGTACCTCGCACAACACAGGTCAGCGGGTCTTCATCGACGTGAATCGGAAGTCCAGTCTCCTGGGAGAGCAGAACGTCCAGGCCTCGTATGAGAGCACCGCCACCAGTCATCACTATCCCGCGGTCGACGATGTCGGCCGCAAGCTCAGGCGGGGTGATCTCCAGCGCGCGTCTCACCGCATCGACGATCTGCTGAATCGGCTCCTGCACCGCATCGCGGATCTCCGACGAGTGCACGCGCACCGTCTTGGGAATACCAGATACAAGATCCCTGCCTTTGACGTCCATTTCCTTTTCGTCGCCGACCGGAGCGGCAGATCCGATCTGGATCTTCACCTGCTCCGCTGTCGATTCACCGACGAGGAGGTTGTAGTTCTTGCGCATGAACTGCACGATCGCCATGTCGAGCTCGTCGCCGCCGGTACGGATCGAGGTGTCGCTGACGATGCCGGAGAGGGCGATGACTGCGATCTCAGTGGTTCCACCACCAATGTCGATCACCATGTTGCCGGTCGGCGTTTCCACCGGTAGACCGACGCCGATCGCCGCCGCCATCGGCTCGGCGACCATGAAGACTTCCTTTGCACCCGCCCCAAGCGCGGAGTCGCGCACCGCGCGCTTCTCCACCTCGGTGATCCCTGACGGGACACAGACGATGACCCGGGGCTTCACCTTGAAGACGTGGTTCTCGATGATCAGCGCCAGGAAGTAGCGGAGCATTTTTTCGGTGACGTCGAAGTCGGCGATGACGCCGTCTTTCATCGGCCTTACCGCGATCACACCTTCCGGCGTGCGGCCAAGCATGCGCTTGGCCTCGAGGCCAACGCCTTTGATTTTCTTGGTCTCGCGATCGAGGGCGACGACCGACGGCTCGTTCAGCACGATCCCTTCGCCCTTGACGTAGATCAATGTATTGGCGGTGCCGAGGTCAACGGCAATCGCGTTAGCCGGGAAGAGTGCGCCCGGTTTGAAGAATGGCCAGCGCATTAGTTCAAATATGAATCGGGTGGAGTATACGGCAAGGCAAACGCCTCGGCGACAGCGGGATATGTCACTTTACCGTCTACGATGTTGAGTCCCTTTCGTAACGCAGCAACGTCTTTGAGCGCCTGCTTCCATCCCTTGTTGGCGAGCTGCATCGCGTAAGGGAAAGTCGCGTTCGTAAGCGCGAGTGTCGAAGTTCTCGGAACACCGCCCGGCATGTTCGCGACCCCGTAATGGATGATGCCATCCACTACGTAAGTGGGGTTCTCGTGGGTGGTGGCGTGAATCGTCTCAACGCAGCCGCCCTGATCGATGGCCACGTCCACGATCACTGCCCCCGGTTGCATGGTCTTGAGGTCGCCACGTCGAATGAGTTTCGGTGCGATCGCACCTGGAATGAGCACCGCGCCAACAACGAGATCCGCGGTTGAGATCTGCTCCAGGATGTTATGACGATTGGAGTAGATGAGTGTGACGTTTGCCGGCATGACGTCGGAGAGGTAGCGCAGTCGCTCAAGGCTGAGGTCGAGAACCGTCACCTTGGCTCCGAGACCCGCCGCCATCTTGGCCGCGTTGATGCCGACGATGCCGCCGCCGAGCACCACAACCTTGCCCGGCGCGACGCCCGGGACTCCGCCCAGGAGAACCCCACGACCGCCGTGGATCTTCTCGAGGTACTTGGCACCCTCCTGCACCGCCATCCGGCCAGCTACCTCCGACATTGGCGTGAGCAGCGGCAACTCCCTCGAGGGCAATTCGACGGTTTCGTAGGCAATGCAGGTCGCACCACTCTTGATGTGAGCGAGGGTAAGCTCTTTGTCGGCGGCGAAGTGGAAGTAGGTGAAGACCACCTGGCCTTTGCGCATGCGCGGCCACTCCGGCTTGATCGGCTCCTTCACCTTCATAATCATGTCGGCTTCGCGCCAGACTGTGTCAGCATCGGCACCGATCGCCGCACCGACGGCGGTATAGGCGGAATCGGGGAACCCGCTGCCCTCGCCGGCTCCCTTTTCGATCATGACAGAGTGCCCGGCGGCGACGAACGCTTCCGCACCCGCCGGCACGAGCGCAATGCGATTCTCGTTCGTTTTGATTTCTTTGGGAACGCCGATCTTCATGTAGTTCTCAGGCTCGTTCTATTGAGATTGAAGCCGGCGCGACATGTTGCGTTACGCTGCAGCCAAAGGTCCGAGACTGACGAGCGTTTGCCGCGCAGGTGCGTAATAGGTTTTGCAGATTGCGGCGCACGTCTCCGCATCTATCGCGTCGATAAGCGCCAACAGTTCGTCGAGCGTCCGATATGGCTCGCCGTATAGCTCGACCCCGGCTGCGCGATACATCCGCGAGGTGGGGCTTTCCAGAGACAGTGTAATCTGTCCTTTCAGCTGGCTTTTTCCAGCGGTCAGGTCTTCTTCGCTGAGTCCGGTCGCAGCCAGCTTCTCCATCTCGTCGTTGATCGCGTCGACAGCAGCGCGCGCCGTCTCCGGAGCCGTTCCGACGTAGACCCCATGCATGCCGGTGTCTTCGTGGAACGACTGAAACGAGTACACAGCATACGCAAGCCCGAGCTCTTCGCGAATGCGCTGGAACAACCGCGAGCTCATGCCACCGCCGAACAGAAGTCCGACCATGCTCATCGCATAGCGTCGTGGATCGCTGTGAGGGAACGCCTCGCTGCCAATCACGATGTGAGTCTGGGCGGTATCGCGCTCGAAATGCACGGCGCGGGGTACCTGCACGATTGGAGCCGGAGAGGACAGCGGCGGCAGCCGACCGGGAGCGACGTCGGCCCAGCCCGTCGCCTCGAGCGTCTCGACCAACGCGTCGTGCTCGACGTTACCTGCGGCAGCGACGACGATCTGCTCCGGATGATAGGCGCGCTGGTGGAGCGCACGCAGATCGTCAGCATTCAGCGCGCCCACTGTTTCACGCGTGCCCAGAATCGAGAATCCGTAAGGATGCTTGCCCCAGAGCTGCGCGTTGTGCAGCTCGAAAACGAGATCGTCCGGTGTATCGTCGACAGTGTTGATCTCCTCCAGCACGACCTTTCGCTCGAGCGAAAGGTCGGACGACCGGAGCAGCGGACGAAAAACGAGATCGGCGATTACATCGGCTGCTTGCGGCAGATGCTCATCGAGCACTTTGGCCTGATACGCGGTGTGCTCACGGGCGGTGTAAGCATCGAGCGAGCCGCCGAGAATCTCGAGCGCGAGCGCCAGCTCCTTTGCGCTGCGTCGGGGAGTGCCCTTGAACACCATGTGCTCGAGCATGTGCGAGACGCCCATCTTCTCCGGCGCCTCGTGCAGAGATGCAGCCCGCACCCATGCCCCGAATGCGACCGACCGTACTCCCGGCATGTGTTCCGAGAGTACGGTCAGCCCGTTCGGCAAAACGGTGCGGCGCAGGTCAGAGCCTGCGGCCTGCGCGGCGAGGGTCACTCGCGCGAACGACCTCCCCCTCCGCCGCCGTTGCGGCCGCGTCCGCCACGTCCGCGACGCGGTCTGTCACCGCGGTCGCTACGCTCCGAACGCTCCCCCTGCTCCTCGCCCTCAGTGCCCTCGTCGGCGGTTTCCGCACCGACAGCAGCGAGCGCCGGAGTCTCACCGCTTCCCTCTTCCCGCCTCCCGCCTCCCGCATTTCCACCGCCCGCCTCTCCCTCAGGCTTCGGCGTCAGCGCTTTCATCGATAAACGCAACCGTCCGCGCTCATCGCGATCGAGCAATTTCACGCGCACGCGATCACCCTTCTTGACGACATCTTCCGTCTTCTCGGTGCGACCGTGCTTGAGCTCGGAAATGTGAACCAGTCCTTCGGTTCCCGGCATGATCTCGACGAACGCGCCGAACGCGGTGGTGCTCTTGACGGTTCCCTCGTAGGTCTCGCCGATCACTGGCTCCGCGGTCAGAGCCTGGATCATCTGGCGCGCTCTCTCCATTGCTTCGCCGCCAACCGCAGCGATCGTCACCAGACCCGTGTCTTCGACACTGATCTCGGCGCCGGTCTCCTCCTGAATGCCGCGGATCGTCTTGCCCTTCGGACCGATGAGATCGCCGATTTTTTCCGGGTTGATCGTCATCGTCACAATGCGCGGAGCGTACTTCGACAGATCCGATCTTGGCTCTGGCAGCGTCTTCGCCATCTCACCGAGGATGTGTCGCCTGCCCTCGTTGGCCTGCGCAAGCGCTTCCTTGACGATCTGGAAATCGAGCCCTTCGATCTTGATGTCCATCTGGATCGAAGTGATACCGTTCTCGGTGCCTGCGACCTTGAAGTCCATGTCACCGAGGTGATCCTCGGTGCCGAGGATGTCGGTGAGGATCGCGTACTTGCTACCTTCCTTGATCAAGCCCATCGCCACGCCGGCAACCGCCGAGCGGAGCGGAACACCGGCGTCAAACAAGGCGAGCGAGCCACCGCAGACCGACGCCATCGACGACGAGCCGTTGGACTCGAGGATGTCGGAGACGATGCGGATCGTATACGGAAACTCCTCAAACGCGGGCAGCACTCCCTGCAACGCGCGCTCGGCGAGATTGCCGTGACCGATCTCGCGACGGCTGGTGCCGCGCATCGGACGAACTTCACCCGTAGAGAACGGCGGGAAGTTGTAGTGGAGCATGAACGTCTTGGTCGTCTCACCAGCGTCATCGATCGAATCGAGGCGCTGGACGTCATTGGCGGTGCCAAGCGTGGCGGCGACGAGAGCCTGGGTCTGACCGCGAGTGAACAGCGCGGAACCGTGTGCGCGCGGCAGAACCTGGGTCTCGATGGTAATCGGACGAACTTCCTTGGTGCCGCGACCATCAACGCGCTTGCCGGTATCGAGAACCTGTGAGCGCAGCGCGTGATACTCGACGTCACCGACCAATCCGGAAATGTCTTTCGAGTTGTCGGGAAATTCGGTGAGCAGTTGCTCGATGGCTGCCTTTTTCACCACTTCGACTGCTTCGATCCGTGAGTGCTTCTCTTGCTGATTGATCGCTTCAGAAATCTTGCCTTTGGTCAGCTCGTCGACGCGAAGCTTGACGGCGTCGGGTGTGGCTGGCTTGGTCCACTTCATCTTTTCTGCGCGGCCCTGCCCGAGCATCTCCTCCTGCATTCCAATCAGCTCGCGGATACCACGCTGGCCGACTGAAAGTGCTTCGAGCACGTCAGCTTCCGTCACTTCGAGCGCGCCACCTTCGACCATCATGATCGAATCCTTGGAAGCGGCGAGGACGACGTCCATGTCGCTGTAGGGAAGCTGCTGGAAGGTGGGATTGAGGATCCACTTCTCCTGCACGCGACCGACGCGCACGGCGGCGATCGGTCCCATGAACGGAATTCTGGAAGAGTTGATGGCGTATGACGCCGCGAGAAGTCCGAGCACGTCGGCGTCGTTTTCCTGATCCGCCGAGACGACGTAGATGAAGACCTGGACTTCGTTCTTGAATCCTTCGGGGAACAGCGGACGAATCGACCGATCGATGATTCGTGCTTTGAGGATTTCCGCGTCGGAGGGCCGACCCTCTCTCTTGATGAAGCCACCCGGGATCTTGCCGGCGGCGTAAGCTTTGTCGCGGTATTCGACGAGGAGGGGGAAGAAGCTGAGCGGGCTTTCGTTGTCGCTGACCGTAACTGCCGCGAGAACCACTGTCTCGCCGAACTGTACGAGGGCGGACCCGGCCGCCTGTTTCGCCATGCGCCCGGTTTCAATCACGAGGCGTCTTCCGGCGAACGTTCTTTCGATGCGTTGCATGTTTGTTTTTTTTGTCTTTGTTAACACAAACCGCGCGGACGTATGCCGCGCGGTCAGATCAAAGAGCCAGATTAGTAGCGCAGTCCAAGATCGGCGATGATCTTTCGATAACCTTCGACGTTCGTCTTCCTCAGATAGTCGAGGAGGCGGCGTCGCTTACCGACCATCTTGAGCAGCCCGCGACGGCTGTGGTGGTCCTTCGCGTGGGTGCGGAAGTGGTCGGTGAGGTAGTTGATACGCTCGGTGAGAAGGGCGACCTGAACGTCGGTCGATCCGCTATCAGTCTTGTGTTTGCGGTACTTCTCTACGGTCGGAGTTTTCTCGAATGCCATTTGGATGCTCTGGCGCCGGACCCTTTTCCGGCGGGACCTGGTTCTTAAATCGCTGTAGCCCCATAACTTAGCGGCATACCGTGCCTATGTAAAGGTGCCGCGGTTGCTCATAGCTGCGGGATGAGAGCCAACGAATGGGTCCGAACTGCGAGCTAGTTCCGAACTGCGAGCTAGCTGCGAGATGCGGGCTAACTGCGGGATGCGGGCTAACTGCGGGATGAGAGCATTGCGAGCAAGTCGGAAGGGCGGCTAGCTCTCAACCCGCAGCTAGCCCGCATCTCGCGGCCAGATCGCAGCTCGCAACGATCTGTTGGCTCTTATCCCGCAGCCGTTGGCTCTTATCCCGCAGCCGTTGGCTCTCCCGCAGCTCTAAGAGTTCCGAAACCCAGTCTCGCGCGTCTAGATGGCGTCCTCACTGGAGAATGAAGTGTTTTTGAAAGCCGCCGCCTTTGTCACCCTGCTGGTGCTTGGGCCCGCGAAGCCCGCGACAATTTTGCTCGATGGTAGCGCGCAACCGTGCGCGGATGTGAAAGAGTCGACATCGGGGATACCCGGGGTGCACGTCTACGCCTTCAATGCCGCGAAGATTCCGACGATTCGTCAGTCGCTCGCCGCGCTCGACAGTCTCGACTGGGAAAGCGGAGACCCGGATGCGATGCGCGCCTCCGTGATCGAGTACAACCGACTGATTTCTCGCGTGCAAAAGGCCAAGAAGATTGGGTACGCGATGAGCAACGGGAACGGCGACTTCGAGATCACCGTACAGCAGATGGATTCGGTGCTCGTCTTCGGGGAAGCGAAGATGCCCGGTGAGCCCTTCTACTACTCGAGTCGAGTTGTGCCGGCCGTGGATAAGGACGAGGTGCGCGTCGTTCTCCTCATGTGTAACCAACAACTGCTTTAAGGCTCGAGAGAACTGCGTACCGGCCGCTGTCGACTTTCGGCTGGCGGCCTGCAGCTATTGCGGAGTCCAGTGTACCTGGGACGTGAACAAACCGTCCCGAAAGCCGATCTTGTGGCCGAGGTAGAGGCCGAAGACCAGGCTGACCGCTCCGGACGCGATGCGAAGCGAACGCTGAAAGCTTGGCAGGTGCGCCGCGGCGAGGAGTGAGGGGAACGCGATCGTCAGCGTGATCAGAGCCATCCCGACAATCGTGCCGAGGCCGAAAGTAAGCAAATAGATCGCGGCCCACCGTGGATCATCGATCAGCGGGACGATCAATAGCGCCGCGCCGGCGGAGCCAGCAAGGCCGTGCACGACCCCGATTAGAAATGGTCGCGTTGCGCTGTTGACGGAGGGTTGGGCGCGCACGTTGAACAGGTTCAACAATCCGAGCACGACCAGCATGATCGCGACACAGAACTCGAGTGACAGGCCGAGGCGCGCATTGAGCGCGATCTTGAATAGGATGATCGCGCCGCCAACAACCAGCAACGTGATGCTGTGGCCGATTCCCCACACTGCTCCGATCCCGGCTGCTTTTCCCACCGATCGCTCACGGGTAACGATCGTGGTGACCGCGACTATGTGATCGGGATCGGTTGCGTGGCGCATGCCGAGCAACAGGCTCGCAATGAAGGTGAAAAGAAGGCTCATTGTTGCTCGCGCCTCGCAACCGCGTCGATCTCACCGTCGCGCAGCAGTAGCTGGAACTCGATTCCGTCGGTGAACTCGCGCGCAGAAGTGAGGGGGCGGCCCTCGTTGTCTTTCGCCAGCGCGTACCCGCGGCCGAGCACTGCGAGCGGACTCAGCGCATTCAATCGTGAGGCGAAAGCGCTTAGCTCTGCTCTCTTCCGTTGAACCGAATGAAGCGCAAGACGTGTCAACAGCGCCGGCATTCTGCGCAATTCGGTGCGCTCGCGCCGAACCCGGCTGTTCAACGCAGCGGCCGTTGCACGTCGCGCAAGCGTCAGCGCATGGCGGACATCGTCGCGTGATGCGCAGGCGGCCGACGCAGCCGCTGTCGGGGTCGGAGCACGCAGATCGGCAACCGCGTCACAGATCGTCATGTCGACTTCGTGACCGACCGCCGATATCACAGGAATTGGCGAGCCAGCCACCGCGCGCGCGACACGTTCATCGTTGAACGCCCACAGGTCGTCCTTGCTTCCGCCGCCGCGTCCGACGATCAGGACATCGGCTTTCGCCCAGCGCCCGATTCTCCTGATCGCCGCGGCGATCTCACTCGCGGCTGTATCGCCCTGCACCTGGGCCGGACAGACCACAACGCGCGCGCCAATGTTTCGCTTGCGCAGCACGGCCACGATGTCGCGCAGCGCTGCGCCGTCCGCACTCGTGACCACCGCCACGCAGCGCGGATAATGCGGCAGCGGCCGTTTCCGACCGGGCTCGAGCAAACCTTCCTTTCGTAACTTGGCGAGCGTGATCTCCATCGCCTTCCGCCAGAGACCATCGCCTTCGGCGTCGATACGCGAGACCTTGAGCTGCAAATCGCCGCGCGCAGCGTAGACCGTGAGCTGACCGAGCACGACAACCTGCATTCCCTCGTCCGGCGCGGCGGGGATGCGATACTGGTCGCCGAGCCAGACCACGCAGCGAAGCTGCGACGCGCCGTCGCGCAGGCAGAAATACCAGTGGCCGTTGCGGTGCTTCTTGAAGTCGCTGACTTCGCCGCGTACCCACACTCTGCGGAAGCGAGCTTCGACGACGTCTTTGGCATCCATCGCCAGGTCGGCGACGGAGATTGGATGGGACGCGGATCCGATCGTCGTAACTTCGCTGCGCTCACGACGCGGAGGTGTCGGCTCGAACAAATCGAAGGGGAGCTGCTTCATCGCGCCGCCATCTCCGCCGCGCGCACAGTATTCAACATCAGCATGGCGATAGTCATCGGGCCAACTCCGCCAGGGACCGGCGTGATCTTGGACGCGACTTCCCGCACGGCCTCAAAATCGACGTCGCCTCTCAAGCGCGTCCCCGACTTCGTGGAAGCGTCGGCGACACGATTGGTGCCGACATCGATCACCACTGCGCCGGCCTTCACCATATCGCGGGTGATCATCCCTGCCCTCCCGGCCGCAACGATCAAAATATCCGCCTCGCGCGTGCGCGCGCCGAGATCCTCGGTGTGTCGATGACAAACCGTCACCGTGCAGTTTGCATTTTCGTTGTCCTGCATCATGAGCGCAGCCATCGGCTTGCCAACGATGTTGCTGCGACCGACAATCACGCAATTCCTGCCCGCGGTCTTCACACCGGATTCGCGGAGCAGCACCTGGACTCCGGCCGGAGTGCAAGGAATGAATCCGTCCTTCTCCCCGATCAGCATCTTTCCGACGTTCACCGGATGAAATCCATCCACGTCCTTGTA
The DNA here is from genome assembly GCA_045803545.1 of Gemmatimonadaceae bacterium. Taxonomy (GTDB): domain Bacteria; phylum Gemmatimonadota; class Gemmatimonadetes; order Gemmatimonadales; family Gemmatimonadaceae; genus UBA4720. The sequence goes on from JBJMOW010000005.1 coordinate 216,831, forward strand.
CGGGTCGATGCGGCGAACCACAGCATCCGGATCAATGTGCCTGGGCAAAGGCATCTGCACGAGAATGCCGTGGATCTTGGGATCCGCATTCAGTTGATCTACGCGCCGCAGCAGCTCGTCCTGCGAGATCTCGACCGGCAATCGCAGGTTCTGGCTGTGCATCCCGGCCTCGTCGGCCGCCTTCGATTTGGAGCTGGTGTAGACGACGCTGGCCGGGTCTTCTCCGACCAGCACGACCGCGAGTCCCGGTTTTACTCCACGCTGGGCGAGTTTCCTTGCGCGCGCCGCCGCTTCTGCGCGAACCTTCCGGCCGATTGCGCGTCCATCGATCAACTCAGCGGGCAAAGTCCACTGCTCGCGTCTCCCTGATCAACACCACCTTGATCTGTCCAGGATACTGCAGCTCGGCCTCGATCCGTCGCGCAATCTCCTCGGTCAGAGATGTCATGCGCGGATCGTCGATCTCCTCCGGCGTGACGATGACGCGGATCTCGCGACCCGCCTGAATGGCGAAGACCTTCTCGATGCCGCGGTAGCTCGAGGCGATTTTCTCGAGACCCTCGAGTCGCTTCACATAGGTCTCGAACGCTTCACGCCGTGCGCCTGGACGCGCGCCGGAAATCGCGTCAGCTGCCTGCACCAGCACCGAGATCTCACTCTCGTGCGGCACATCGTCGTGGTGCGCCGCGATGCAATTCACCACAAACGGATTCTCACCGTAACGCGTGGCGACTTCGACGCCGAGCTGAACGTGAGTGCCTTCGTGCTCGTGGGTGAGAACTTTTCCGATGTCGTGCAGCAGCGCGCCGCGACGCGCAAGGTTGACGTCGAGCGCGAGCTCGGCGGCCATAATGCCCGCAAGCCACGCCACTTCCTTGGAGTGGTTGAGAATGTTCTGGCCGTAGCTGGTGCGCCAACGCATGCGGCCAATCAGCTTGATCAGCTCGGGGTGAAGACCATGGACGCCACTCTCGTAGGCTGCCTGCTCCCCGGTCTCGACGATCGACGTATCGACTTCCTGACGCGACTTGTTGACGACTTCCTCGATCCGGCCAGGATGAATGCGACCGTCTGCAACGAGCTTCTCGAGCGACAGACGGGCGATCTCGCGGCGCACTGGATCGAAGCAGGAGACGACGACGGTGTCGGGCGTATCGTCGATGATGACATCGACTCCGGTCGCTAGCTCGAACGCGCGAATGTTGCGGCCTTCGCGGCCGATGATCCTGCCCTTCATCTCATCATTCGGCAGCGACACCGCGGACACCGTCGCTTCGACGCTCTGTTCAGCCGCAATTCGTTGGATCGCCAGAGCTATGATCTTCTTTGCCTCTCGATCAGCGTTGCGCTTGGCGGTCTCGCGGATCTCGCGGATTTTGTTCGCCGCATCGGCCTGAGCTTCTTCTTCCATGCGATGGATCAGCTCGTTCTTGGCATCGCCCGCTGTGATGCCGGCGATCTGTTCGAGCCGGCGCCGCTCTTCTCCGAGCAGCTTTTCGAGCTCCTGCTGACGCTGCGCGACGGTCTGTTCGTGGGCGGCAACCGCTTCGGTGCGCCTGCTAGTGTCGCGCTCGCGCTGTTCGAGGAGGTCGTATTTGCGATTCAGCTGGCCTTCGCGATCGTCGACGCGGCGTTCTTCACGCTCGACTTCCTCGCGGCGCCCGCGAACTTCCGACTCCCATTCCTCGCGGAGCTTGATGAGCTCTTCCTTGCCGCTGAGGACGGCGGCCTTGCGCAGACTCTCAGCTTCGCGCTCGGCTTCACCCACGATGCGCCTGGACGTCTCTTCAGCAGTTGCTTTTGCCAGTTGCTGGCGACGGAGCTCCCCACGTCGGCCAATCCTGCTTCCAATAAAGAAAAAAACCGCACCGGCAACGATGAACAGAAGTGTGCCAGCTGCGGCGAACCAGGCAGTAGTCGTCATAGTCCAGATCTATGTTGGGCCCGCGGTCAAGCCACAGGCGGCCCCTATCGCGCCGGAAAGTCGTCGCGTAGTTGGACTCTAAGCTAATGCTGGTTAGGAGGTTAGGCTATAAGGATCTCGGCGTCAGTCCTTCCGCTTTGCCGGCGGCAACCACGGTCTGATCTCGCTTCCGAGCCGGCGCATCGACGCGGCTAGATCCTCGCCGCCCTCTCGCGCATCAAACAGTTCGTCCGTAATGGACAGGGCAGCGAGAATTGCGGCTTTCTGAGTCTCGACGATGTTTCCGGCCCGCATCGTCTCGCGAATGATCTTGTCGACGTGCTCCGCCACTGCGCGGGTGCGCTCAGGGCTGGCATCGCTGCGAATCGAGTATTCGTCCCCGAGAATGCTGACTTTGACGACGTTCTTTTTCGAGCTCAACGGGCCGCCGCTCCGTCGTGCTGCTGTCTCAGGAATCGAACCCTGTCGATCATCTGCTGAGTCCGCGCACGCGCAGCTTCGAGTCGCTTGCTAAGGCCGGCGTTCTCCCGTTCGAGGAACTGCATTCGCTCCGGAGAAGCGACGCCTTTCACTCCGGTCTCGCCGAGTGACTTGAGCCTCGCCTCTGCCTGAAGCGCGCGGCGACGGAAGGAGGCGAGCTCATCTCCCAGGTGTTTTACCAGCTGTTCCAGCTCCGCAAACGCGGCTACTTCAGGACGTGCGCTGTCTGACACCCAGTTCTCCTTCAAGTGCTTTTACGATTTTCGCCGTGCGTTCCTGGACTTCTTTGTCCTTTAGTGTGCGCTCCGAGTCCCTGAAGGTCAACGCCCACGCAAGACTACGCGAGCCTTCAGGAATACCCTGACCGATGAACTCGTCGAACAAAGTGAGTGTCTCCAACAGCTTGCCTGCTTCCTTGCGAATGACTCCTTCGATTTGGGCTGCCGTCACATTGGTGGCCGCAATCAGCGCCAGATCAACCTGCGCCCTCGGTGTCGCGGGAATCGCTTCGTATTTGCGTGCTTTGCCGGCGCTCTGCGACAGCGCCTCGAGATTTATCTCGAAGCCGAATGCCGGGTGTGCCCACACTGGAGCGTCGAGAGTCAGGCGACGCGCGGAGCCAATGCTCGTACCGTCGGCCTTCACGTCCCAAAGAGTTTCACCACTCCCAGGCACCAGCTCGATGCGCGCGTATGGATAGGCGACTGACGCAGTGCGCTCCGCCAGGAATTTGATGTCCCAGTCGTCGTAACTCGGTTGAATCGCCTTGGTGAAATGGGTCGGCGAACGCTGTCCCATCACCAGCGCTGCAACGTGCATCTCCTCGTGTGGCAGCGCGGCGAGCTTCGGGCCCGGCGCCGACGCGTTGTTTCCCGAAGCAAAGAACGCAGTTCCGATCTCGAACAGCCGCACGTTGCCCTGCATGCGCGCCAGATTGTACTCGGCGCGACCGATCAGCGTCGTCAGAAGATCGCCGCGTAAATACGCTTCGTCTTCCGCGAGCGGGTTGGTGACACGCACCGTTCCGCCCTTGTTGGATGAGACGAACGGCATTGGTCGAACCTCGTTCAGTCCAGCACCGACCAGAGCTTCCTGCAATCGTTCCGTGACGGCGACCAGCGGTGCATCGGGAACCGCGCTCGCCCGGAAGGGGCGCAGCTCCGATGAGAATGTGTCGTAGCCGCGCAGGCGCGCGACCTCTTCGGTGAGATCGACATCGGCTTTCACATCGTGGCGCCAGCTGGGTGGCGTCACCTTGATGACTTCCTTCGCTTCGGGCGCGATTCTGAATCCGACTGAGCGCAGGTTCTTCTCGACCTCACCGATATCAACGCTTTCGCCGAGCAGGCGGTTCACCCGAGCGAGCTTGAGCGAAACCGGCTGAGGCCGCTTCGGGAGCGGATACAGATCGATCGGGCTACCCTGCGGGATGCCGCCGGCAACGGAGAGAATCAGCCGCACCGCGTAGTCGACGAGGCCTGGAATGGCATCGACATCGACGCCACGCTCGAAGCGATAGCTCGCATCAGTCGTGAGGTTAAGGCGACGCCTCGTCGCGCGAACACGCGCGGGGTCGAACGCCGCGACCTCGAGGAAGATTTCGGTTGTCTCGTCGGTAACCTCACTGCCATGGCCGCCGATGATTCCACCGATCGCCTGGGCGCGTTCAGCATCTCCGATCACGATCCCGCCGGGGGGCAGCGTGCGGTCGACGCCGTCGAGAGTTTTGATCAACTCTTCACCGCGTGTTTTGCGAACGACGATGGTGTCGCGTGCGAGTTTCTCCAGATCGAACGCGTGCATCGGCTGACCGAAACCGTGCAGCATGTAGTTGGTGACGTCGACTACGTTGTTGATCGAGCGAAGTCCAACCGATTGTAATCGCCGCACCAGCCAATCCGGACTCGGCGCGACCTTTAAACCGGTGACGACCGCGCCGGCGTAACGAACGCAGCCTTCGGTATCCTCGAGCCGAACAGTGACATCTCCGACCTTGCCGGAGGTCGCTTTCACGGTGTGGGTGCGGATGACAAAATTCTTTTCGCCGGCAATCTCCGGGCGCGTCAGCCCTTCACCGGTGGCGGCGGCGATCTCGCGCGCGAGGCCTTCGTGAGACAATAGGTCCGGCCGATTCGGCAGCACGTCGATAACGAGCCGAGTGTCACCCAGCGGCATCACGTCGAGCAGTCTCGTCCCGGGTTCAGCGCTGAGAGAGAGCGCCATAATCCCTTCCTGATCCTGACCAAGTCCCAGCTCGCGCGCAGAGCACAACATGCCCTCTGAGGTCTCGCCACGAATTTTTTTCTTCTCGATCTTGAGACCACCCGGAAGGGTTGATCCAACCGGCGCGAACGGGTAAAGCGTGTCCGCGGCGACGTTCTGTGCGCCGCACACGACTTCACGCAGCGTCCCGCCGCCCGCGTCGACCTTCGTCAGCCAGAGATGATCCGAGTTGGGATGCCGTTTAACCTCCACCACCCGACCGACGACGACGTCGCGCAGATCATCCCGCAATGAGACGACATCGTCGACCGTCGCGCACCGCGACGTCAGGAGATCTCGCAGCTCGGTCGGGGTCAGCTGGAACGGGACGAACGTCCGTAACCACTCGTACGAGGCGTTCATCGCGAAATCTGATAGAGGAACCGCACATCGGAGTCGTAAAGAATCCGGATGTCGGGGATGTCGTACCGAAGCATCGCTATGCGCGCGGGACCCATGCCGAAAGCCCAGCCGGTGTACTTGTCCGCGTCGAGACCGGCGGCGTTGATGACAGATGGGTGCACCATTCCCGAGCCGAGTATCTCCATCCAGCCGGTGCCCTTGCAACTGGCGCAGCCGGAGCCATGACACAGCTGACACTCGACATCCATTTCAGCGGATGGCTCGGTGAACGGGAAATAGCTCGGACGGAAGCGCGTCCTGGTCTTGCCGAAGAAGCGATTTGCAAAATGAACGAGCGTCGCCTTTAAATCGACGAAACTCACTCCTTCATCGATTGCCAGCCCCTCGATCTGGGCGAACATCGGCGCGTGCGACGCATCGAAGAAGTCGCGACGATAGGCGTTTCCCGGGCTAAGGATGCGAATCGGCGGCTTGTACTTCTGCATCGTGCGGATCTGCACCGGTGAGGTGTGCGTGCGGAGCAGCACACTCTCGCTCAGATACAATGTGTCGTGAAGATCGAGCGCTGGATGGTCGGGCGGGAAGTTGAGCGCCGTGAAGTTGTACCACTCCGTCTCCGCTTCCGGGCCCATCGCGATCGTGAAGCCGAGCTCGCGGAAGATGTCCTGGATTTCCTCGATGACGAGCGTCACCGGGTGCTTCGAGCCGAGCCACTGACGGCGCGCCGGCATGGTGAGATCGACACTCTTCTTCGACGTGCTCGCGGCATCGAGCTGCCGCCGCCGGTCGTCGAGCGCCGCTTCGAGCTTCTGCTTGACGGCGTTGATCAGCGAACCGCCTTCACGCAGGTCGGCCGGCGAGAGAGAGGGCAGTTGCTTGAACAGCTCAGGCAGCCGACCGGACTTTCTGCCGAGCAGCGTGGTGCGCGCTTCTTCGAGCAGCGTCGCCGTCGTGGCGGCGTCGATCAACTTCTCGCCGTCGGTTGCAATGGCAGTGACTTGTTGCTGGAATTCAGAAAGAGTCACGTAGAGTCAGCGTACGGGTAGGCGCGGCTGCAGAAAACAAAAGGACTCTACCGCGCGGTTTTCAGATTAGCGCCGGTAGAGTCCCTTTTGAATCCTTGCGAGAATTTTACGCGGCGTCCAATGCAGATCTCGCCCTTTCGGCGAGAGCGGTAAACGCTTCGGCATCGTTGACGGCGATGTCGGCAAGAATCTTACGGTCGATCTCGACACCGGCTTTCTTGAGTCCGCTCATGAAGACCGAATACGACATCCCGTTCTGGTGTGCCCCCGCGTTGATGCGGATGATCCAGAGCTTGCGGAAATCGCGCTTCTTGTTCTTGCGATCGCGATAGGCATACTTCCAGCCGCGTTCGACGTTCTCCTTCGCCGGTCTCCAAAGTTTGCTGCGGGCGCCAAAGGCACCGCGCGCAGCTTTCATTACCTGTTTCTTGCGCTTGAGTCGCGCGACGTTTGATCTAACGCGTGGCATTGATGTTTCCTCTAAGCCTGCAGCAGGCGCTTGAGATGCTTCATCTCGCCTGAAGTGTGAATGTCAGATGGCCGACGCAGACGACGCTTTCTCTTCGACGTCTTCTTCGTCAGGATGTGGCTCTTGAACGCTCTCATGCGTTTGATCTTTCCAGAACCGGTGATCTTGAAGCGCTTTCTGGCTCCTTTGTGAGCCTTCATTTTCGGCATTGCTTTTTCCCTTTATGTCGGTCTCGCGTCACTTCGGCGAGAGAATCATCGTCATGAACTTCCCTTCGAACTTCGCGTCGGTCTCGATCTTGGCGACGTCGGACAATTCCTGAGCGACGCGCGTCACAACCTGTCGACCCAGCTCGGGGTGGGCAATCTGCCTGCCCCTGAACATCAGCGTGATCTTCACCTTGTTCCCTTCCTGGATGAACTCCCGCGCGTGGCGGGTCTTGGTCATGAAGTCGTGCTCCTCGATGCCGGGGCGGAACTTCACTTCCTTGAGGTGAATCACGTGCTGCTTTTTCTTCGCCTGGCGAGCCATCTTGGCTTGCTCGAATTTGAACTTCCCGTAGTCCATGATGCGGGCAACGGGCGGCCTCGCCATTGGTGCTACTTCGACCAGATCCAACCCCTGCTCGATTGCGGCAGCGAGCGCGGTATCAACATCCATGATGCCGAGCTGAGCGCCGTCGGCAGCAATTACTCTGATTGGACTGATGCGGATCTGTTTGTTGACGCGAACGCGCTTTGTAGTGTCCTGGATACGCCCCTCTTCGATACTGGAAAACAAAAACGCGGACCCAATTCTGGAGTCCGCGCGGCGACACTGAGTCCGGTCTGGACGCAATGTCTTGGCATGAACTCCTGCAGCTCGCCTCGGGAGAACGAGGGCCAAAGGGTGGAGCAGTCCGCCCGGACCGCCCGCTTATCGCATTGTGAGGACGTAAGATAGAGGCAGCGGGTTACATCTGCAAGACGGATTTGCGCGGGTTACTGAGGACTGAGGTCTGTGACTAAGTGCATCGATCATCGAGGACTAAGTGAGGATGGAGGACAATCGAGAACTGGATTGCACGGTCCTCGATATCCTCTTATCGATTAATCCTCGATGATCGATGCACTTAGTCCTCAGGCCTCAGTCGCCTGACTGCTTCCCGCCCGAACCGCGGTTCTCTAGATTCGCCGCATGACGAAAAAGGTGATTGGCGGCCGCACTGAAAAGCGGATATCCGTGGATGGCATAGGCGGCGTTTTCCTTTACGCCAACGATGCCAAAGTGCTGTCGAACTGGTACGCCCATCACTTCGGGATGCGCATCGAAACCTATGAGGACGGAAAGGTCTACGGCACCGAGTTCAAGTACCGCCGCCTCAGTGATTCGTCCAAAATCGACTCGACGGTTTTCTCGATATCCCAAGCGAAGACTCCGTTGACCGCCGAGCGCAGCGAGTGCGTGGTGAACTATCGCGTGCGCGATCTCACTGCCTTTCTCGCGCAGCTCAAAGCGGACGGCGTCGAGGTCGAGAAGACGGAGGACTTTGACTACGGACGGTTTGCGTGGGTACGGGATCCCGAGGGGAATCGGATTGAGCTGTACCAGCCGCTCAATTAAAGCTGCGGACTGAAGACTTTAGAAGCGCACTACCTCGCTAAGCGCTTACCGCTACACGCTGTCCGCTAAGCGCTGCCTACGACGAGACAGATTTCTTAGCACGAAGGCGAACTGAACCCGCTTTTCCCTGGACACATCACGGAGCGTCCCGTTGCCCGCAGCGCTTAGCGGACAGCGTGTTGCGAACAGCGCTTAGCGAGGCCTTAGCCGTTCAGTCCGGAGTCCTCAGCCGGTAAGCCTTGCCATCGTGCTCAACCCTCCCCCACGCATTCTTGGCGTCGTGTTCGAATATCAGAAGCCAATTCTCGTCCATCGCCTGTTTGAGAATCCGGCGCTTCGTCTCGAGAGTGACTAGCGGTTCGACGTCGTAGCCCATGATCCACGGCAGAGGAAGGTGCGCGGCGGTCGGAACGAGATCGCCGAGGTAGAACGCGCGCTGACCGGCAGACTCGATGAGGATACTTTGGTGGAAAGGAGTGTGGCCGGGAGTCGGAATCACGCGCACCCCCTTCACGATCTCCTTCTCGCGTGAGACGAACTCGATTTTGCCGGCGGCTTCCAACGGAGTGAAGTTGCGCGCGAAGTAGCTGGCGGCGGTGCGCTCGTTGGTATGAGTGGCGTACTCGTACTCACCGCGTTTCACGATGTATGTGGCGTTGGGAAAGCTGATCTCGACCTTGCCGCCTTTGCCGAGTCGGGTATTGCCGCCTGCGTGGTCGAAGTGAAGGTGGGTATTGATCACCATCACGATATCAGTCGGCTTGACGCCAACCTGCGCCAGGCCATCCTCGAGCATCGTCAGTCCCTCTGCGCCACCGTTCTCGAGGCCGTAGATACTTCTGAACTTTTCGTCTTCCTTGTTGCCCGCGCCGGTGTCGATCAGGATCAGGCCCGACGGGTGCTCGATCAGCAAGCAGCGCATTCCCATCTGGATCCGATTGCGCTCGTCGGATGCGATCTGTTTCTCCCACAGCGGCTTGGGGACAACCCCGAACATCGCGCCACCGTCGAGCTTCTGACCACCAGCCTGGATGGCATGGACAGTCAGCGCGCCGATCTTGCGGCGATCAACGAGTGGAGTCGGCGCGGTCACGCAGTGGTGTCACGAGTCACAGACGTCGGCATCGCCGGCGGCCGGCGTTTCCGTTTCTTCCCGGAGCGCGCACCGAGCAGTGCCTGGAGGTCGCTCCATGTTTCGCAGCCGCGGTCGTCGAGATCGCGCATCATCTTCACCAGACATTTCGCCGTCGCGATGGCATCACCGCCGGCGCGGTGGCGATTGTGAATCGTGACGCCGTAGTAGCGGGCGATGTGATCGAGCGACCGACGCGACAGCTGCGGAAGAACCTTTCGCGCGATCTTCACTGTGCAGAGTTTCCGCCCGCGCAGCTGGTGTCCAGTCGCTCGCGATATCTCCTTCGTCAGAAAGTTCCAGTCGAAGGTCGCATTGTGTGCGACGAAGACATTCCCCTCCAGCACGCGCATCAGATCTGGCGCAACGACGTCGAACGTTGGTTTGTCGCGCACCATGTCCCACGTGATGTTGGTCAGCGCGCTGATAAAAGGTGGTATTGGTCGCTCGGGATTGATCAGCGTCTCAAAGACTTCCGCAATTTCGCCATTCCGGACGACGACCGCGGCGACTTCAGTGATGCGATCACCGAACCACAGGCTGCCGCCGGTGGTCTCCGTATCTACGACGACGTATGACAAGGACCGGAGCGGCTCGCCTGACCCTGCATCGGCATACGACACCGCAATCGGCTGATCGGCGGCGTCAATGTTTTTGCGTGAGCGCCGTCGATCACTCTTGTTCACCGGCACGCTAGGCGTGAGCATCCACTTTCCGTCGGTCGTGCGCGCAAACTGCGGCCGTCCAGCGAACATTGCGTGCGCCATGTGCTCGGCGACGATTCGCGGTGCACCCGGCAGCGCGCAGATATAGCCGATGAGATCGACGACGTCAGCCGGCCCGGACGACAGGTAGTTCAGTGCGCGAGTTGTGAGCAGCGTGTCTTCCCGCTCGGTGTAAACGCCGCGCTTCAGCTCCACGGATCGTCTCGCGTGATTGGACAGGTCATGCAATGCGCGCCGCCACCGCCGCGCACCAGCTCGCCACCCTCGAAGGTGATAACCGCCCGATCGGTCGGCGAAAGAGCAGCCGGGTTGGAGAGAAAATCGCTTGCCGAGCACATTCTGAATCCGGCATTCTCCAATTCGCGAAGCGTCTGCGAGTTTCGCGTGTAGCCCGTGACAACGCCCGGCCTCAGCGCGGTGAAGTTACAACCCGATGCCCACTGCTCACGATCCTGGGCGATTCGCCGCGAGCCGCCGCAAAGAATCGGCTCCATCGGCATCCCACAGTGCTTGAGGGCAGTGAAGAGATCAGGTTGCTGCTTCATGTGCGTCTCGCCCTTTACCCAATGGAGAATCGGAACCCGGTACGGGCCGATGAAGTGCGGCGGATAAACGACGCAGAGATCGCGATCGATGTGGGTGAAGATCATGTCGAGATGGATCGCGGTCGGTTCTTCGGGCATCACCACTACAATCAGGTTCGTCACCTTAGTCTTCTGGAACACGAGGGTCGCCAGTCCATCGATTCCCGCCGGACTCGAGCGCTCACTGAAGCCGACCATCAGGACGTCTTCGCGCAACGGATGGACGTCGCCACCCTCGAGGGTGTGATTAAGACGCCGCTCGACGGAGCCGTCGTAGAGAATACCCCGATTGGCGAGCGATGGATGCGACGTGAAGAGCGCTTTCATGATCAGCTCTTCAGTCCAGCGCGCGTGAAAGCGCATTGAGCCGATCATCATGTTCTCATTGATCGCCATCGCCGCGTCGCGCGTGAAGAAAAGATTGGGGAGCGGCGGCAGCGAGTAGCTGTACTCGTTGAGCGTGCGCGACAGGGGCCCCGGCTCTTCTTCCCTACCTTCGATCAACATGTTGACGACAGCGGCCGGCGGCAGCTCGCGCAACTCTGCCGCCAGTGGCTCACTGGGAACGACCTCAAGAGTCTCGCGGATGATCAGCTCGCGCACGACGGGATCGGCGAGGACGTCGGTGAGGAGATCGCGCACGTGCAAGACCTCGGCGAACTTCTCGAGCACCTGCACGAAACGCCGGTGCTCCTTCTTGGCGACGTCGACGTCGACGATGTCGTCGTAGAGGAACTCGGCGCGCGTCGTTGGCGTCACCGCCAGCAGCTCTTTGCCGGGGCAATGGACGAGGACGGTGCGGAGCGCACCTATTTCGGAGCTAACATGAACCGGCATCCGCTCAAAATAGACGGCTGGCACCTCCGAAGGAAAGGCGAAAGTGCTGGGAGACTGAGGGCCGATGACTAACGGCATCTGGGCGACTGAGGGCCGATGACTAACGGCATCTATGATTGCTGACTAAGTGATGAGCGAGGACTGGGTGAGAATCGAGGTCAAATCGAGGGAAGCGCTTTAGTTCTCGGTGGTCCTCAATTCTTAGTTAATCCTCGATGATCGATGCACTTGGTCCTCGGGCCTCGATCCGGATACGGATTACCGTTCGCGCTCGTGCCGATTAGTTTGTGAAGTAATTCACAAGCCTCCTTTGAAGCGGATCGCGGAATCGACTGTCAGGCGCCTTTCGCTCTACCTGAGCTTTCTCGAAGGGATCGAGCGCCAGGGAGTGAAAACCATCTCGAGCGACGAGCTCGCCCGGCTCGGTGGGACTACTTCGGCGCAGGTGCGCAAGGACCTCTCACTCTTCGGCTCCTTTGGCAAGCGTGGGCTTGGCTACTCTGTGCCCGAGCTCTCGCGCAAGCTGCGCGAGATTCTGGGACTGGAGAAGCAATGGCGCGTCGTGATAATTGGCGCGGGAAAAATCGGCGCGGCCCTCGCCCGCTACCGCGGATTCGCCGACCGCGGTTTTCAGGTGACCGCGGTTTACGACGCTGACGAGACCAAAATCGGCAAGCGGTGGGAATCGCTCACCGTACGCCCCGTATCCGAGTTGGAGAAGGATGCTGCGAAGCACGACTTCGACATCGCTGTGGTTGCCACTCCTGCGGAAAATGCACAAGGCGTCGTGAAGCAGATCGTGCGCGCGGGCATCAAAGCCATTTTGAATTTCGCGCCGATCCAGCTGTCGGTTCCGAACGATGTTACAGTGCGGACGGTGAACATGGCGATGGAGCTGGAGGGGCTGTCGTTTGCGCTCTCTAATCGCGCGGAGTGAGGACTGCGGATCTAGAAGCGCACTACCTCGCTGGTAGCAGATAGCAGCTGGCTATTAGCTATTCGCTGCAAGCGACGGGACAGGTCGCGATGGAGTCAGAGGAAAAGCGTTCAGTGCGCCTTTATGCGATGAGATCTGTCCCGTTGGCAGGCAGCCATCAGCCAACAGCTTGCTGCTAACAGCTACCAGCGCGGCCGCTCGCCTTTCAGTTCGCGGTTAGCAGTTCAAACAGGCGCGCGAATCGCTCCGGACTAACAACTTCCGGCCTCGCACTCGGCTCGATGCCAGCCGACTCCAAAACCGCCAACGACTTGTCGGGAGAAAGACCTCGCACCGAACGAAGGACGCGCACCATCTGCTTGCGACGCTGTCCGAACGCTGCTTGCACGAACGACCGAAATCCGGCGAGTGAATCGGGAGGAACCAGTGGCTGCGCCCGCGGAGTCAGGCGAACCACCGCAGATTCGACTTTTGGTCGCGGCTTGAACGCGCCGCTGGGCACGCGTAGCATCTCCTCGACGTTGGCGACAACCGCGATGTTCACCGACAACGCGCCGTAGTCCTCATCGTCCGCAACCGCTGCCATGCGCTGCGCGACTTCGCGCTGGACGAGGAAGACCGACCGACGCGGCATCGGCAACTCGATGGCTTTGAAAACGATCGGCGTGGTGATGTTGTACGGGACATTGCCGATCAGGAGAAAGTTGTCGCCCGCCAGCACGCGCGCGTCGCTCTCCAGAAAATCGGCTTCCACGATCTCAACATTGGAGGCTGACGCGTATCGTTCGCGCAAGCTCGCGGCTAGCGCACGGTCGATCTCCACGGCAACAACCTTTCCAGCTCGCTCGGCGAGGATGTCGGTTAGCGCGCCGCGGCCGGGGCCGATCTCGAGGACAGCGTCGGTTTCGGCCGGCGCCAGCGCGTCGACGATCGCGCTGAGTATGATCGGGTCGGTGAGGAAGTGCTGGCCGAACTTCTTGAGGACCGGTGGCTGTCGACCGCGGCCACCGGCCGCGCGCGGCACGCTCAGGTCCTCATCACCACCAGCGTGAGGTCGTCACGCCTCGGCACCGTTCGGGTGTGCACCTCCAGCATCTTGAACACACGGTCGACGATCACCTGGGTGTCGTTCTCGCGATTCTCGCGAATCAAATCCATCACGCGCTCCTCGCCCAGTCGTTCGTCGCGAGTGTTGCGGGCGTCGCTAATCCCGTCGGTGAAGAGAACGAGCAAATCCTTCTGCTTCACCCAGCTCAGCGATGCAGTCGCCGGCACATCTTCAACCATGCCCAGCGGAGGGTTCGCGGCGGCGAGGCGCGTCACCGTCCCTTCCTGACTGACCACGAACGCGTGCGGGTGTCCGGTGTTGGCGTACGTCAACTTCCCTTGCTCCGGATCGGCGACACCGTAGAACATCGAGATGAACATCTCGGTCGATTCGAGCTCCTCGCGTAATGACTTGAGTAACGCGCCAAGCGTCTCGCCAGGATTGACGAAATTCTGGGCGTGGATCGCCGATGCGCTCATCGCCAGCGCCATGATCAACGCCGCGCGATATCCATGGCCGGATACGTCGCCGATGAGGATGCCGGTGCGCTTGTCCCTCAGTCTGAAGAGTTGGTAGAAGTCTCCGCCGACGCTTTCTGCTGGAACTACGCGGGCAGTCACTTCCGCTTCCGGCGCCACGACGTCCGTTGCCGGCAGCAGCTTCATCTGCAGATCGTGGGCGAGGCTCATCTCCTGAAGCAGCCGCTGTCGATCGAGGGATGCGCTGACGAGTCGCGCATTTTGAATCGCCGTTCCGATCTGGGTCGCGATCGCCGTCACCAGCTTCTGATCGCCTGCTGTGAATGGCTGGCGCGATCGGCGATCCGCCAGGTTTACGACACCCAACGGCTGACCCCCGCTCGGCGTCGTCCACATGATCGGCACCGAGAGCATTTCACCCCGGCCATATGGCGACTCGCTGCCAAAAGTCACGCCTTTGCCGACGACGATCAGCGGATGCTGGGTGCGAAAGACGCGCGCGGAAACGCTGCTCGAGTCATCCGCGCCGATGGGCGGAATTTTTTCCTTCGGCAATCCGAGCGCGGCGACGGCTTGCAATGTATTGGTGCGCGCGTCGTGCACCAGAATCGATGCCACGCGCGCACCCACCGTCTCGGAGATTTCGGTGAGAATGGTTTGCGCCGCGTCTTCGAGTGTGACGGTGCGGCCGAGGATTTCTCCAATCGTGTAGAGGAGATTGATCTCCTCGTAGCGCTCGGCCAGCTCCGTCGCAGCGTGCTCGACTTCCAGCGCTGCCTGAGTGAATTGCGTCACTACAGGCATCAGCAGCTTGATGTGTCTCTCTTCAGGCGAGAACGACGGATCGCACGGACCCACCGTCAGCCAGATTTTCTTGGTCGAGGGAACGCGCGTTACGAGCTGAGTTCCAAAATTGGTGGGTACCGACTGACCGGGTTCTTCGGGCAGTACGTCCGGCATCTGAACTTTTGGACTGGACCGCGCAATAATCGTCGGTGTGGAGCGGCCATCGCTGCTTCCCCAGACCGCCGCTTCGCAATGCGTTCCCTCGCGGAACGCCATCAGCACTGCTTCGAGCTCCTTCACCCTCGATGCAACGTCAACCGCACGACGTTGCCCTGATTCCTGAAGCTCTCGACTCGATCCATGAGCTGACGCATCAGAAAGAGGCCACGGCCCTCTTCCCTGGTGAGATTCTCGTCAGTGGTGCAGTCGACGGTGCACTCGTCGAGATCGAACCCAGGTCCTTCGTCGACTATCTCGAATACGAGATCGGTGTCGGTTATGATGGCGCGGACACGGACCTGTTTGCCGCCGGTCGATTCGTTGCCGCGCAGGATGGCATTCGACAGCGCTTCAGATAGCGCTACCGGAATGTTCAGCGAGCACTTGGTGGGTGAGAGCTTGAGCTCGCGACAGCGCTGCCTCGCGAGCTCGACGACTCCTTCTATGTATTCGACGTCGCTCGGGATCTGAAGATCGAATGCGACGCGGGATTCCGCCATTAAAAACTCTCTAGCGCGCGCTCCCGAGTGTCGGAGATCTGGAACAGTGTGTCCAGTTTGGTGAGCTCAAACAGCGTCTGGAGATCGTCGTTGAGATTAGCCAGACGCAACTCGCCGCCCTGTTCCCGAATCTTCTTCGACAATGAGACGAGCACGCCCAGTCCGGAGCTATCGATATAGCCGGTCTGGCTGAAATCGATGAGGAATTTCTTTTCGCCCTTCTCGAGCTCATCGAGCACTTTTTGCTTCAACTCCTGGCGATTTCCGACAATAAGCTGCCCTTCAACATCTACCACTACGACCTCTCCCTGTTTCTTGATCGAGAAACTCATTCAGTTGATCTCCAAATGTTGATCAGGCCGCGCCGGTTGGCGTTCATCGCGCTTTTCCCGATTGGAGCACTGCGATCGCGGCCACGTTAATAATGTCGTCCCTCTCAGCGCCGCGCGAGAGATCAGCGACAGGACGAGCGAATCCCTGAAGAATCGGACCGAACGCCTGCGCCCCTCCGACGCGCTGTACCAGTTTGTACGCGATGTTTCCGGCATCGAGTGACGGAAACACTAAAACGTTGGCCCTTCCGGCTACCGGACTGGAAGGCGATTTCCGGGCGGCGACCGTGGGGGCCAGCGCCGCATCACCTTGCAATTCTCCGTCCACGACGAGTTCGGGCGATCGCTGCCTGACAATCGCGACAGCTTCGCGCACTGCGTCGACAGTCTGACCGCGAGCGCTGCCGTGGGTGCTGAAGGAGAGGAAAGCGACGCGCGGCTCGTCGCCGACGATCAGCCGACGGTCATGTGCCGCCGCAACAGCAATGTCGGCTAGATCCTCGGCCGTCGGGTACGGCACGACAGCGCAGTCCGTGAACGTCAGGACCTCGGTAATATTCGGGACAGACTTCGGAACAATGTAGAACGCGCTCGACGCGATCCTGACGCCGGGCGCCAGGCCGACGTTCCGCAGCGCGCTCCGCAGCACTTCAGCGGTAGTGTAGACCGCTCCTGCCACGCAGGCATCAGCGTCGCCGGCTGCAACCATTTGGTGCGCCCGTTCCAGCGCCAATTCGGCCTCGGCGACGAGAGATACTGTCGCCATCCCCGTGCGCTCGATCTCCTGGGCCGCCGCCAGAACCCGCTCGTCCCCGCTCTCTGGAAATACAACTCGCCGCTTCAGCGCCGCCGCGCGGGAGCGAAGACTTTCAACGAAGCTCACTTCGTGAATTTCTTCGCGAGCGCTTTGGCGACGGCCGGGTGCACCAGCCCCTCAAGATTCCCGTGGTGCATTGCCACTTCGCGGACGACACTGGAGCTGATGTAGGTAGTCTCGACCGATGGGACCATGAACACCGTTTCAAAGTTCTCCGACATGTGTCGATTCATCAGGGCCATCTGAAATTCATACTCGAAGTCGCTTACTGCTCGGAGGCCTCTGATGTTGAACTTCGCGCCGACTTTCTGGGCGAAGTCCACGAGCAGACCCTCGAAGGTGGTCGGCTCGACGCACTTGTTGTCTGACGTGACGGACTTGATCAGCTCGACACGCTCCTGCGGCGTGAAGAGAGCTTTTTTGGAGGAGTTCACGGCAACGGCGACGACAAGGTGATCGACGAAACGGCAGCTGCGCTCGATCAAGTCCTCGTGTCCGCGCGTGATTGGGTCGAAGCTGCCCGCATAGATCGCCGTCGTTGCCACGTCACTCCTCGCTGCGGTAGAAGGTGATTGCGGTTGAACCGTACTTTCTCGTTTCGCCACCAGCCGGCATCGAATCCTTTACCGAATGCTCGACGCTCAGTACGCGGCTAAAAGGTACTTCTTTCCAGCGCTCAGCCAACCGCATGGCATCGCCAGTCACGTAGGGTGGATCGGCGAAGGCTATGTCGTAGGCGGCTGCCTCCAACGAACCGACGAAGGTCAAAGCCGATTTGCGGTGCACCCTCGCGAGACTGTCAGCGTCGAGGGCGGCGATGTTTTCTTCGAGTGCTCGCAGACTCTTCGGATCCTTCTCCACGAAATCCGCAGCCAACGCACCGCGCGATAACGCCTCCAGGCCGAGAGCGCCCGAGCCCGCGTAAAGGTCAAGGACGCGGGCGTCTGGAATATCCAACTGCAGAATGCTCATCCAGGCTTCACGGACACGGTCGAGCGTCGGTCGGACGGCCAGACCCTTTGGTGCGCTGATTCTTCGGCCTCGCCAGCGACCGGCGACTATACGCAAGGCGTGGGAAGCGGGAGGCCGGAGGCGGGAGGCGGAGCCACGGGATGCAAGTTGTGTGATGCGGGACGCGCTCGTTGCACGTTCACTCCGGACTGAGGCGAATGTCGGCGATGCGGGCCTGGAGATAGCTCTCGCCGCGATAGTCGTCTCGCTCCAACCGGAACGCGACATCGATGCGCGCTCCCGGCTGCAGATGAACGGCGCGGTCGATCAATCCCCAACCGAGTGCTTCGAGCGAGCCGGTGCCCGTGTCGAGCGTGATCTTCAAGCCATCTGCTCCGACGGGTCTTGGCGGTCGCTTGATCCCAACGTTGCGGGCGAGCAGAACAGGCGCGGGATTCCCGATCCCGAACGGCTCGAAATGCCTGAATAAAGCTTCGATCTTGTGATCGAGTCCTTCGATCGGCACCTCGAGATCGACGCGGATTTCCGGAACGAGATCTTCCGCCGTCAGGTGCTGGTGCGCTACCTGGTTGAAGCGCGTCGCGAACGCTGAAACCTTGTCGCGCGCGATCGTCACGCCCGCGGCGGCGCGGTGGCCACCGAAGCGGAGCAGATGCTCGCGTGATTCCGCCAGTGCCCCATGAAGATTGAATTTCGGGATCGATCGTCCTGAACCTTTACCCTGGTCGTCGGCGAGCGCGATTAAAACCGTCGGGCGGCCGAACTCTTCGACCAATCGCGACGCAACGATCCCGATCACACCGGGATGCCAGGCATCATCCGCGAGAACGATCGAGAACCACTCGTCGAGGTCCAACGCCAGCACACGCTCGCGTGCCTGCTCCAGCGTCTGGTGATCGATCTCCTGGCGCTTTGCGTTCAGCTCCTCGAGCTCGCGCGCGATGACGTTTGCCTCATGTTCATCGGCCGTGAGCAGCAGCTCAACGCCGCGAATCGCATGACCCATTCGCCCGGCGGCATTCAATCTCGGCGCGAGGATGAAGCCGATTCTTCCGGCAGTGAGCTGCCGACCGTCGAGCCCCGACGCGCGCAGCAGCGCGCGCATGCCGATGTTGCGGGTCTCCTTGAGCATGCGCAGCCCGTATCGCACAAAGACGCGATTCTCGCCGCGCAGCGGCGCGACATCAGCTACCGTCGCCAGCGCAACGAGATCGAGCATCGCCCAGATCGGATTCTCGTTGGCGCCAAGTGCGCGCGTTAGCGCGAGAGAGAGCTTCCACACCACCGCTACCGCGGCGAGATCCTTGTCGGGATACCCGCAGCCCGGCCGCTTCGGATTGAGCACTGCGAGGCAATCGGGGAGCTCACCACTCGGCAAGTGGTGATCAGTGACGATGACGTCGACGCCGGCGCGGCAGAGTTTGGCGACCGGAGCAACCGCGCCCGTTCCACAATCGCAGGTGACCACGACCTTGGCGCCTGCCTTGATCGCTGCGCTCACGCCCGCCTCACCGAGGTCGTAGCCGTCTTCGATTCGGCGCGGGATGAACGGAATCGCATTGCCGCCCAACATCCGGATGACGCGCGTAAGAATCGTCGTCGAGCAAATCCCGTCGACGTCGTAGTCGCCGTGGATGAAAACGAGCTCTTTTTCTCTTACCGCGCGCGCAAGGCGATCGACAGCCTTGTCCATCGACAGGAACCCCAGGGGCTCGTGCAGCTTGTCGAGCTTGGGACGAAGAAATTGCTTCGCTTCATCCGGCGTCACATACCCGCGAATCAGCAGCAGGCGGCAAACGACGTCGGGCAGCGAAAGCGCCTCCATCAGCGCGCGCACTGCTTCCTCGTCGGGTGGCTTTGGCAGGATCCAGCGCGCGGGAGCGGCCGGACGTTCTGATGTGACGCTGCTCACCTACACAACTTAGCGGCCAGTGACAGAGCCGCTCAAGGATTGCACCGCGTCAATTCCGACGCCCGCGTTATCAACCGTCTGCGTATAGCAACACTCCACACGCTTCGCAGACTTCGATGTCACCGCTCTTCTGCATCAGATTGCGACGCTGGAGCGGGACGGCCGTGTCGCAATTGCCACAGGAACCACCGCGCAGCGGGTACAGAGCCTGACCTCGGCGGCCTCGGATGCGATCGTATTTTCCAAGCGTTGGCCTTGCGACTGATCCCGCCCTGCCATTGCGCTCGCGCTTAGCCTCCTCCAATTGCGACTGTAGCTCAGCGCGTTTTGACTCGATCTCCGGGCGAGCTTCCATCTGCTCGAGCTCGACCGCGGCAAGTGCGTCCTGCTGGGCGGCAACTGTTGCCAACATCTCGTTGATGCGGCGGCCGAGTATCGCGATCTCGCTCTCGTCTTCGGCCATTAGGCGTCGCGTCGTCTCCATCTGCGCCGTAGCGGCGGTCGCTTCACGCAAGCGTTTGACATCATCCAGCTGATGGACGTTGCGCTCCTGAAGCTGTCGATGCTGGGCGAGCCGTTGCTGCAGCTCGCGCTGTTTCTTCTCTTCGCCTTCGACGGCCGCCTGGGCTCGCTTGAGTGCGGCGGCGGCGCTGTCTCGTTTCCTGTCCAGCTCGGCCAGGTGCGGGTCGAGCTCGCGAATCTGACTTTCGATCTCGCGGATCTTGAGGTCGTCATCCTGCAATGCCAGTAACGCTTCAACTTCCTGGCGCATTCGACCTCCAGCCTCTCAAAGAGGCTTCAGCTTGCTCCGACATTCTCTCTCCTCTGTCATCGTGTCCCGGTACGCCTGAACTTCTTGAAATAGTTTCGACCTGTCGCCTTCAACTCACGCCTGATCGCGTCCTTCTCGGCGATCAGCTCGTCCTTCTTTGCACCATTCGCCAGCGGAATGATCCGATCGAGCTCCGCGGCGCGCAGATCGAGATCGCGTGCACGCAAGGTAGCGAAGCTATCGTTGATCGTGCGCTCCTGGTCGATCTGAAAAGCACCTTCGGCCAGGATCTCCTGAATGGTCTCGATCGCGTCCTCGTCAAGATTCGCAGAAACCTGCTCGATTGTTGAGTCTGGTCCCAAAGGAATCAACGCACGGTAGATGTCCCGATACGCGGCGTTTCGAAAGCTTTCCACGCCCAGCTTCTCCGCGATCTGCACTACTCGTGCGCGATTGAACAACATTGCTCGAATCAACTCACGTTCTGCAGATGATCCACGCTCCGAGTGTTGTGCGCGCCGCTCACCGCGACGAACACGCGCGGCCGGCGAAATTCGCGGCGCCGGTACGCTTGCCGTTGGGTCGGAGGCCTCGCGCGGCGTGACCCTGCCCGTCCATTCCCGCTCCAGAACCTCTCTGGCGACCCCGCTCACTTCGCTGGCACGCGCCAGATATAGATCGCGCATGATCTGATCTGAAGCAGCGCGAATGGTCGGCAGCAAGCGGTCCAGGGCTCTCCGCTTCTTATGCAATTCGGCGAACATCCCAGCTCGCTCCAACAGCTGGATCTTCCGCTCGAAAACGTCGATCGCATCTCGCATCCGCGCTGTTAATGCTGCAGCGCCATTCTTTTTTACGAAAGTGTCAGGGTCTTCGCCGTCCGGAAGAGTAACGATTCGAACCGACGCTCCCTGACGCAAAAGCTCGTCGCCTGAGCGGAAGGTCGCCTGCAGCCCAGCCTTGTCGCTGTCGTAAAGCAGAAAGATGTTTTTCGTCAGCTTGCGAAGCGCCCCCGCTTGCTGGTCCGTGAGAGCGGTTCCCATCGGTGCGACGACGGAAGTGAAACCGGCGCTGATCAAACGAACGACGTCGAAATAGCCTTCGACGACGAGCACGTGATCCTCACGTCTGATGTCGTTCTTCGCCCAGTTGAGACCATAGAGCGTGCGGCCTTTCGAGAACGCGGCGGACTCCGGTGAATTGAGATACTTCGGCTCACCCGGGCCGAGCAGTCTGCCGCCGAATCCGACGTTGCGGCTCATCGCGTCGAGAATCGGGAACATCAAGCGGCCTCGAAACCGCGGGCGCGGCTCGCTTCCCTCGTCGCCGGAAACCAGAAGCCCGGCGGCAAACTGACGCTCTTCGTTGAAGCCGAGTGTCGACATGTAGGTGCGCAGCAAACCGATTTCGCGTGGCGCGAATCCGATTCCGAACTGCTCGGCGGTCTCTTTGGTAATGTCGCGCTGAGCGAGATAATCGCGCGCCTGTGCCCCGAGCGGGTCATCCCAGAGAATCTTCTGGAAATACGCCGCGGCGGTCGCGTTGACCTCCCACAACGGCTCGCGCGGGTCAGGTCCTTCGCGGCGCGAATCGATCTCTCTAACTTCGATACCAGACTTCTCCCCCACCATTTTCACTGCGTTGGGCCACTCGACGCCGAGTCGCTTCTGCAGGAACCGAAAGACGTCACCGCCTTCGTGGCACACGAAGCAATAGTACATCCGCTTGCGCGGTGACACCGAGAAGTTGCGATGTGTGCCCTGGTGGAACGGGCACGGGCCGCGGAAGTCGGTGCCGGCGCGCTTGAGATTGACGTACTCGCCGACGATCTGAACGATGTCGGCGGCATCGCGCACCTGCTCGACGACTTCATCAGGAATCACTTGAACTCCACCACCGTGACGCCGGCACCGCCTTCGTTCCAGGCGCCAAGCCGGAAGTTCGTGACTCGTGATTCCTTCTGCAGCATCTCGGAAACCCGCTCGCGCAACGCGCCAGTCCCTTTGCCGTGGATGATGCGGAGCGTTTTGAGATCGGCGCGGATGGCTGCATCGACGGCATGCATAACGATGTCCTCGACTTCGCCAACGCGCATGCCCCGCAAGTCGATTTCGCTTGCCGCATGCATCTCCGGCAGGTCGCCTCGAACGTTTACGGTGACTGCCGGCGCCGCGGCTTCAGGCGTCGAAACGCGCAGCGCGGTCCGCGGAACCGCCAGCTTCATCACGCCAACAGCGACAACCGCTTCTGCAGCGCGCATTTCGACGACCCGACCGACCCGCCCTCCGAGTGTTTCTACTTCGACAAAATCTCCGACATTGACTTCCTGATCGTTGTTGCTGGGCGGCGCTTCCGCATTTTCGCGTTCGATCCGGTCGAGAGCGCGACCTTGCTCATTGGCAAGCTCCTCGACGCGTTTGCGGGCTTCACGCGCTGCATCCTGATTTTCGGAAGCGGCCTTGAGCTCGCGAATGGTTTGTTCGACTTCGGCTCGCGCTTCCAGAAGATACTGCCGCGCCTCTTTGCGCGACGCTTGCTCGAGATCGCGCTCGCGCTCACGAACGTTTCGCTCACGCTCGGCGAGCCGGCGCGATCGGCGCTGCGTTTCCTCTGCGACCGCTCCGGTTTCCTTTTCGATCGCTGTCAGACTCTTCTCTCGCGCTTCGAGGTCGGCGAGCAGCGCGGTCACCCGACGTTCGTCGACGGGAATTCTCTCTTCAGCGCGCGTCAGCACTTCAGTCGGAAGTTTGAGACGACGTGCGATGCTGATGCCATACGAGCGCCCTGGAATCCCCTTCGTCAGCCTATACGTTGGAGCGAGCGCTACCGGATCGAACTGGAGCGAGGCGTTCACTACACCATCGACCTGGGTCGCCAACTCCTTCAGCGCCCCGAGGTGAGTGGTCGCGATTGTTAGAGTGCGCCTGGTAGTGAGCGCCTCGAGAATGGCACCGCCCAGTGCGGCGCCTTCGATGGGATCGGTACCGGAGCCGAGCTCGTCGATGAGAACGAGCGATCGATCAGTTGCCGACGCAAGAACTTCCGCCAGGTTCTTTAAATGAGCGCTGAAGGTCGACAGGCTGGCGAGAATGGACTGCTCGTCGCCAACGTCGGCGTAAATGTTGTCGAAGATGGCGATCGTCGAACCTGCATCGACAGGAGCCGGGATTCCCGATTGAGTCAGCGCCGAGAACAGACCAAGCGCCTTGAGGAGGACAGTCTTGCCGCCAGTGTTGGGTCCTGAGATGAGAAGCGTGCGCTCGCGTGATTGCATCTCCAGGTCAAATGGAACGACGTCGATTCCCTGGGCAATCAGCAGCGGATGCCGACCTCGGACGATGTTGAAGCCGCTGGTCGCGTCGGAGAGCTCGGAGGGCACGCAGCGAAAATCAATCGCGAATTTGGCGCGCGCCACGAGGGAATCGAGCGTGATCAGGGACTCGAGCGACTGCATCATTGCGTCGCGCTGCGGCCGGAGCCGCTCGGTGAGCTCGGCGAGAATGCGGTCGATCTCCTCGCCTTCCTCCATCTGCAGCTCACGGATGCGATTGCCCGCTTCGACAGCGGCAGGAGGCTCGACGAACAGAGTGCCGCCAGTGGCGGACGAATCATGGACGATTCCACCGACGGCGCCTTGAGCTTCGCGTCGCACCGGAATCACATAGCGGCCGTTGCGAATTGTCACCGACATGTCGGCGACGCGTTGGTGCGGCTCGAGCCGGGCCATCGCGCGTTCGAGCACCTTGATCAGCTCGCCCTGCGACCCGCGCAGCTCCCGTCTGATTTTTCGCAGTGCCGGCGATGCATCATCCTGAATCTGCCCTTCGTCGTCGACCGTGCGCTCGATCAATGTCTCATTCGTCTTGTCGACGATGAGCGCGTCGCGCTGTTCCGCCAGCACGGCGGTCGCAACCGGCGAAACCTTGTCGCCACGAAAAGCTTCGCGAGTGACGCGCGAGCTGCGCAGGAGCGCGCCGAGCGCGAGAATGTCGATCGCGGACAGGGAAGCACCTTCAACACGCAGCCGAGTCAGAGCCGCGCGGGCATCAGGAACACCGTGTAATGTCCACGGCTCCTCGGCGGTGAGAAGGGAGCGCACGGCAGCGACACGCGCGTGCTCCTTCTCGATCGAGTCCCGGTCCGTCGTCGGCGCCAGCTCGCGCACCCTGTCCGCGCCAAGGGGCGAAATCGCGCGCTCGGCGATTAATGCGAGGGTGCGTGGGAATTCGATGACGTTGAGAGCGTGAGTGTTCACTAATGGAGTTTATGAGCGGGAAGCGGGAGGCGGGAGGCGGGAGGCGAGGCGCTAACCAAAAAAAGGTCGCCATATATATGCGCGACCTCGGCTCAGATACTGTAGAAAATAGGGTCGCGCTTCCCGCTTCCCGCTTCCCGCGAAGCTCACCCCTGCTTCGCCAGTTCCTCGCGGGCGATCGCGTTGATCGTGCTGCCATCCGCCCGGCCTTTGAACTGCGGGAGAACCTTACCCATGATCGCGCCGATCTGCGTCGCGCCGGCCGCGATCGCCGCTTTCACGGCGGTGCGTAGCTCCTCGTCACTGACCTGAGCGGGAAGATATTTCTCCAGCGCAGTCGCTTCCGCCGCTTCCTTCTCGGCGAGGTCGTTGCGGTTTCCCTTCTTGTAAAGGTCCACCGACTCGCGACGCTTCTTGATCGACTTACGCAGAACGTCAATGACATCCGCATCAGACGGATCGCGTCTCAGCTCGATCTTTTTGTTCTTGATCTCGGCGAGGACGGTGCTGAGGAGCAGCGTACCGGCCTTGTCCTGGGATTTGCGAGCGGAATTTAGATCGCCCTGAAGGCGGGCGAGTAACTCGGACATTCCCTAGGTGTGACGGGTGCGGCGGTTCTTACGCATCGCCGTGTTCAGCTTGCGCTTCCTGCGCTCGCTCGGCTTTTCGTAATGACGGTGCTTGCGGAGATCGGAGAGTATACCCGCCTTCTCGCATTTCTTTTTGAAACGCTTCAGCGCGCGCTCAAAGTTCTCGTCGTCATGGATTATGACTTCCGACAAAATCTGCTTCCCCCCTTCTTGGCGAACGTCTTCGCCGGTTTAGGCCTAGACGGCTAAACTTAGGCCTCGTAGAGGGTTGGGTCAAGCAAACTTCGACTGCGGACTTTGCGCGGTGGCCCGATCAGTCGGCGGAGTATAGGGTTGCCGGAGCTTCTCGCCGCGCCTGTTCGCAATCATTGTCGTCGGATTCCGAGCAGAGGCGCGGCTGCGCGACCTCCGGCAACCCTACACTCCGCCTCCTTCCCTGAACTTGCGCGCGTGTCCGTCGGTTCGCTTGGCCCAAACCTCCACGCGCCCGCGACATGCGGGCCGAGCGAAGCTCGGCGCGCCCGCCAAGAAGAGGGGCAGCAGGAGCGGGAGAGGCTGGACACTTACAGATCGCGAAGGGAGGCGAGGGACTTCCGTGAAAAAATTCGCAGACCCGCCCGTCTCAGATCGCCTCTCACACGGCAGTCCGACAGTAGCGGGTCGAGTTTTTTTCAGGGAATGTCCCTCGCCGACCCAAAACGAGATATCAGCCAGGCGGCCAGGTCATTTTGCGTCCGCCGAGCAAGTGCAGATGCAAATGATCCACGGATTGACCACCGTCAGCTCCGGTGTTGATCACGACTCGATAGCCGGTTTTCGCGATGTGCTCCTGGCGCGCAAGAGCGGCGGCGAGGGTCATCATCCGACCGAGCAGGTCCGAATCGGTCACGTCATCCAGCGACGGAAAGTGCGTTTTCGGGACGATCAGAATGTGCGTTGGAGCCTGCGGGGCGATGTCGCGGAAGGCGATCAGCTCCTTGTTGTTGACCAGAGTCTTCGACGGGATTTCACCGCGAATGATTTTGCAGAAAATGCAATTCCTGGTGTCAAGCATTGGCTGGCCTCGGGAGCATCGACGCCGCTGCAATCGCGACGGCGGAGATGCCTGCGGTCTCAAAACGTAGTGTGCTCTGCGCCAGCTTCACAGGGAGGAACGCTGCGCCGATGAAGGCATCGCGCTCCGCGTCTTCCATTCCGCCCTCCGGGCCAAGCGCCACGATGACTGGCGAATGCATCGGAACGCCGGCGATGGGCTCGCCGTCCTTGCTGAGAATCAACCGCGTTCCGAGAGGAGCAGCCGCGATTGCGCGATCAACGGTCGCTTCGGGGAAAATCTCGGGCAGCCAACCGCCTGCACTTTGTACCAGCGCCGACGTCATGCGCGCGCGAACCTTTCCCTGAAACGTCGAGCCCTCGCCGCGCGGGGAGACACTCTTGGAGCGGCGCCATATCACGGGCCGCCAGCTCGTGATCCCCAGCTCAGTCGCTTTCTCTGCGAGCCACAGCATGCGCTCGCGGTCGGCGACCGGCGTTAGCAGATGAATCGGCGACGGGCGCTGTATCTCGCTGATCTCGGTGATGTCCACGAGCGCCGAGGTTCTGGAGGATTTGACGAGCACGCCGACGGCTGCCCGTCCCTCGCCGTTGCGTAGTGCGACGCACTCGCCAACACCGACACGTGCGACGCGAATATGGTGCGCCGCATCCTCCGACAGCGTGACGGTGCCGCCGGCTACGAAGCCATCGTTCGCAAAAAATGTCGCTACCGGGACGCGATCCGCGCACTCCACCAAGCGTCCTCCAGGTCTTCTCGTTCGACTCGCCAGCCGCCATCGCTGAGGGCGCGCTTCATCACCGGTCGTTCGTCCACCACCATTCCGGCGATGATCGCTTTGCCGTCCGACGTCAATGCGGCTCTCATCGTCGGCAGCAACGGAACAATCACCGACGAGATAATGTTGGCAAGCACGACACGTACCGGCGCGATCAGCGGCAGCAGCAGCGAAGCATCGCCTTCGATCACCTCAACGCGATCAGCGACCGCATTCACCTCGATGTTCGACTCAGCGTTGGCGATCGAATCGTGGTCGAGCTCGATCGCGGCAACGCGGGATGCACCGAGCTTTGCGGCGGCGATCGACAACACCGCGCTGCCTGCTCCCAGGTCCGCGACGAAATCGCCGCGCTTGATGACGCTTTGCATCAACCGCATCACACCCCGGGTCGATTGATGCTCACCGGTCCCGAACGCCATCGCTGGATCGATGATGATCGTCCGGACCGGATCCTCTTCGCTCGCCAGCCAGGGCGGCGCGATGACGAGCTCGCCGACGCGATGGACGCCGACCGAAGCGCGCCACTGGGAGTAATCCACCTCGAGCGACGGCGTGATACTGATCTCAGCAGCGGGATCGGCGTCTTTCACTGCACGTTGGATTCGATCGAGCGGGGCGTCACTGCGGAAATGGGTTAGCACGCTGCCGCCGTCTTCCTGTACTCCCTGCGAGCCGAAATCAAAAAGCGCCGCGATCACTCCGTCGCGGTTCGACTGTGGAGTGATGCGCAGCGCGATCCAGCTCAAATCAGGCGCCGAGTGATTCGCGAATCTTCGACCAGAGTCCCTTTGGGCGCGGACTCGGCACTGCCTGCAGCTCGCTCAGACGCCGAATCAGCTTCTCTTCCTCGTCGC
Source organism: Gemmatimonadaceae bacterium (assembly GCA_045803545.1). Taxonomy (GTDB): domain Bacteria; phylum Gemmatimonadota; class Gemmatimonadetes; order Gemmatimonadales; family Gemmatimonadaceae; genus UBA4720. The sequence continues at coordinate 244,542 of JBJMOW010000005.1, forward strand.
TGAATGCATCGGGCGTCCACAGCTGCAAGCGCACATGCAGATCACCGGAGGAGCTCGAGTTGATGCGTGGCAAGCCCCGACCGCGAAGGTTGAAGACCTGGCCGCTCTGAGTTCCCGGCGGGATCTGCAGTGTCACCGTGCCGCTCACCATCGGAACATCGACGTTGGCGCCCAGCGCGATCTGAGCGTAAGTCACAAGAACTTCGGTATAGAGATCCTCACCGTCGCGCTCGAACCTCGGGTCCTCTTCTACCTCGAACACGACGAGGATGTCACCACGAGGCCCGCCACGCGGACCTACGTTGCCGACGCCACGCATCGTCATGTACTGGCCAGTAGCCACGCCCGCCGGAATCCGCACCGCAATCTGCTTCTCGCCGCGAACGCGTCCCTCGCCTCTGCATTTCTTGCACGGCGCGGCGATGACGGTGCCTTCACCGGAGCAGGTCGGACACGGGGCAACGCTCACTACCTGGCCGAAGAAGCTGCGCTGCGCGCGACGTACCTCGCCTGTGCCGCGGCACGTCGTGCACGTCGTCGGGCTCGAGCCTGGCTCAGCGCCACGGCCTTCGCAGCGATCGCAAGGTTCCAGGAGCTTCACCGTCACCGTTTTCTCGACGCCGCTCGCGACTTCGTTCAACGTCAGCGGCATCGCCATCTTGATATCGGAACCGGTGCGGGGGCCGGTCTGCCGTGTGGCTGCGCCGAAGAGATCGCCGAATCCGCCAAGTCCACCCAGATCGCGCATGAAGATGCTGAGCGCTTCCGAGAGATCGACGTGATGGAATCCCGCGGCGCCCCCGCGCAGTCCAGCCTCACCGTAGCGATCGTAAAGCGCGCGCTTGTTTGGATCGCGCAGCACGTCGTACGCCTCGGTGATCGCCTTGAACTTCTCCTCGGCTTCCTTCGCCCCGTTGTTGCGGTCGGGATGGAACTGCATCGCCAGCTTGCGATACGCCTTCTTGATGTCGTCGTCGCTGGCGCCGTGTGCGACGCCGAGCGTGTTATAAAAATCAGCCATGCGTTCTAGGATTCTCCTTCAACAAATCAGTCACCAGCTCCGACGTATGCGTTACAAGCGAGATCACCTTGTCGTAAGGCATTCTCGTCGGACCAATGACACCAATCACTCCAGTCAACGGACCTGCATGATACGAAGCCGTCACGACCGTAAAGTTCGTAAGCTTCGGATCGTTGTGTTCATTGCCAATCGTTATCGACACGCCGCTGGTGTCGCTGCGACGGCGAAGCAGCTCGCCGAGTTTTTGTCGTGTTTCCGTCAACTCGACAAGTCTACGCATGTTGTCAACACTGGCGAATTCCGGCTGCTCAGCCAGCACTGATGCCTGCCCCAACAGCACGCCGTCCTCGTCCGACTCGAGCGAACTATTGAAGACCTGATCCCCTTCTTCGATGAAGACATTGAGCAGATCAGTTGCGTCACGTGGTACGGAGTCGCGCAGACGGTCGCCAAGCGAAGCGCGAATCTGGCGCAGAGACAGTCCAGCCAGTCGCTCATTGAGAACGTGGGTGACTTCCGCGATGGCGGCATCGGCGATCTCACCGCGGACATCGACGAAAATGGTGCGAACTGCGCCGGGTGAGAGTGTGAGGGCAACGAGTAGTCGCTCCGACGAGAGTCGAATGAGCTCGACGCCCTCGAGCACCGCGTTGTCGAGGCGAGGACCAAGCGCAACGCCGAGCTCCTGGGTGATGACACCGAGGCTCTGTGCCGCGCGTCGGAGGATTGCTTCGACAGCTGAACCGCCGCTCGAGATCTGCGCGGTCAGTCGTCGGCGGTCGGGAGCGCCCGGCGGTTTGATCGGAATCAGCGAGTCGACGTAAACGCGATATGCGACATCAGTTGGGATCCGGCCGGCGGATGCGTGCGGATGGAAGAGATAACCTTTCTCCTCCAGATCGCTCATGGTGTTGCGGATGGTCGCGGGCGAAACACCGAGTCCAAACCGATGGGCGAGACTGCGCGAACCGGCTGGCTGGGCGGTTTCGACATACGTCTGAATTACGGCTTCGAGGATACGCCGCTCGCGTTCGTTCAGACTCGGCAGTGACATGCTTAAATATAGTGGCGACTAGGGGTTAGCGGGACGGCGGGAAGCGGGGAGCGGGAAGCGGGAAGCGGGAAGCGGGAAGCGCAGAGCTATACGCCGGAGGACGCGTAGGCGGCAAGGCTATCGAGGCGCAGCCAGCCGGTCGGTGTCAGGCGGACTCGGAGTGCGCCGTGATCGTTGATCACGGACGCCCAGCCGGCGTCTTGCCACGAGCGCAGGTACGATGGTTCGCCCCGCTCGACAAGGAGGCCGGCGGAGGTGCGCAAACCCAGGTAGGCGGCTTCGCTCATACGGTTGTCGCGGGTCAGCCGCTCTTCCCCGGCCATGATTGGTTCTCCTTTGGCGAGGCGGCGCATCCATTCAGCGTATGGCGCAACGTTCCAGCGCCGTACTTCACCGTCGAACGAATGCGCTGAAGGGCCGGCGGCGAGATAAGGGACGCCGGTCCAATAGGCTGAGTTATGGCGCGAGCGTTTCCCGGGACGAGCAAAATTCGAGACCTCGTAGTGTTCGAATCCGGCTCCTGCCAGAGTCTCGTGCGCAATGAGAAACTCCTCCTCGTATCCCTCTTCGCCGCCCTGAACGATCTGACCGCGATCGGCCCATTTGCCGATTGGGGTCATTGACTCAACGGTGAGACCGTAGAGCGACAGATGCGCGGGCTCGAGCTGAATGGCGCGATCGAGGTCATCGCGCCAGGAGCGGCCGATGTGTCCGGGCAGCGAAAAGATCAGATCGAGTGAGATGTTGTCGATGCCACCCCGCCTGAGGATCGAGACGGCACGGCCGATCTGCGCCGAGTTGTGAGTGCGGTGCATCCATTCGAGGCCGGCGTCATTGAAAGTTTGCGCACCCAGTGACACGCGATTTACGCCAGCGGCAGTCCACCTGGCGACAGCGACGTCGTTGATGTCGTCGGGATTCGCCTCAACAGTGATCTCAGCGCCGCGCGCCATTTGCCAGTGGTCGCCAACACTGGTCAACACCGATGCGACTCCGGCTCCGCCCAGTCGGGACGGAGTTCCGCCGCCGAGATAGACCGTTTCCAAAGCGTCGCGGACTGCTCGGCCGGTTACACGCCGATTCTGACTCGTTGCGTCGTCTCGTTCGGCGACCTGTGTCAGCTCGGTGCGCAGAGCAGCCAGGTACTCATCGATAGGCGTGACAGACCTGACGGCGATCGAGAAATCGCAGTACGAGCAGCGGCGAGCGCAGAAGGGAACGTGGATGTAGAGATGCCGTGCGGGCATACTCGTGAATATATCGGGGGGAGACTGAGGCCTGAGGAGTAAGTGCATCAGAGACTGAGGCCTGAGGACTAAGTGCATCGATCATCGCGGACTAAGTGAGGATTGCGGACAACCGAGGATTCACTCGTGGTCCTCCATCAGCAATTAGTCAGCAATCATAGATGCACTTGGTCCTCGGGCCTCAGTCAACCCAACCTGAGTCAACGTCGTTTGATCTCTCCAGCCAGAGTGCATTCGACCAGGCCCATTATCTCCAGCGAAGTGATCGCTGCGAGGCATTCGCCCAGACTCAAATCCGTCAGCGACGGAAGTTCGTCGGTCAGCTTCACTCCGTCGACGAGCGAGTCCCAGATCTTCTGCTCGGTGTCGGGCAGCAGCGGGGCGGGAGGATTCTCCGGCTTCAGAGTGATGCCGATCAGCGAAAGCGCGTCCTCGGGCTTGGTTATCACCTGCGCGCCGTCCTTGATCAACTGATTGGTGCCTCGGCTCTGGTTGCTGTCGATCGGGCCGGGAACGGCCGCGACTGTCCGGCCTAGCTCCAAAGCCTGGGTCGCGGTATTGATCGCCCCGCTCCGGAAATCGGCCTCCACGACGATCGTCACCGGCGCGAGAGCGGCGATGATCCGATTGCGTTTGGGAAAGGCGCCCTGATGTGCGGTAGCACCGGGCGGGTTCTCGGATATCACCAGTCCGTTAGTGGCGATCGACCGATGGAGCGCGCGGTGGCCAACGGGATAAGGAACGTCGATGCCGGTGCCTAGAACGGCGATGGTCCCGGCGCCGTTCTCGAGCGCGGTGCGGTGCGCTTTGCTATCGATCCCGCGCGCCATGCCGCTGACCACAGTGACCCCGGCGCGGGCGAACGCCAGCCCAAGATTGCGCGCGACACGCTCGCCATAACCGGTCGAGTTTCTCGTCCCAACGACGGCGATTCGCGGGCGACTTAGAACCTCCCGATCGCCGATGGCAAAGAGCGGCGACGGGGGAATCGCGAGCTCGAGCAGCTCGCACGGATACTCCGGCGAATCCTTCGTCCACTCTTGAATGGTGAGCGAGGGTTCACTTGAAGTGATGCTCGCGAATGTCAAGGGAGACTTACAGTTGCGTCTTCAGGTCTCTCGCTCTTTTTGAGGCGCAGGATCTCGTTCCACCAGCCTGCCAGCAACTCGTCGAGGCCAGTCCGCGCGGCCGCACTCACGGCAAAGGATCCGAACGAGCCGGGCGCGTTGATGGGCGGAAGGTACTCCTCACCCATCAAATCCATCTTGGTGAAAACGACGCAATGGGGTTTGGTCGCGAGGTCGGCCGAATACTCAGCGACTTCGCCGCGGAGCTGGTCGTATTCCGCTTGCCAGTCCATCGCGTCGATCGGGATGAGGAAAGACAATATCCGCGTCCTTTCGATGTGCCGCAGGAACTGAAGCCCGAGTCCCTTCCCCTCGTGAGCTCCTTCGATGATTCCGGGGATGTCGGCGACGACGAAGGTCCGGCTATCGGTCAACTGCACGACGCCGAGATTGGGTTGGAGGGTGGTGAAGGGATAGTCGGCAATCTTTGGCCGGGCGGCGGAGATCACAGAAAGAAGCGTCGACTTGCCGGCGTTCGGCTGACCGACCAGACCGACATCCGCGATGAGCTTGAGCTCCATCTCGACGGTGCGCGCCACGCCTTCTTCACCCGGCTGCCACTCTCGCGGCGATTGGTGGGTAGCGGTCGCAAAAAAAGCGTTACCCTTCCCCCCTCGCCCACCTTTGGCGATCACGACCTCCTGGCCATCTTCGAGAATCTCGGCGAGGATCTCGCCCGTTTGAGCTTCACGGAGGATCGTCCCTGGAGGCACAGGCATCACAATGTCCTTGCCGGATCGACCCGATTTGTTGGCCCCCATCCCGTGCTCGCCACGCTCCGCCACCCAGCGATCGCGGTAGGTGTAGTCGAGCAGGGTCGCCAGATTCTTGTCTCCGCGCACGATGACGTCGCCGCCGCGGCCACCATCTCCGCCGTCGGGGCCGCCCATCGGCGTGCGCCACTCGCGGCGGAAGCTCGTCGCGCCCGATCCGCCGGTGCCGCCTTCGATTCGGATTACTGCGCGGTCAATGAACATTGGGTCCGGTACTAGTCTGTTGTGGCTACTAACTGCGGACCAACGAAAGGTAGGCAGGAAGCAGAGTGCTCAGGGTAGAGTTTGCAGCTATGTGCGTGGCGTTTGAGACGAACGGAACCAGGAATGACAAGATCAACGCTGCCACCTGCCTGCTGACCATGTCTGCAACCTGCCTACCTTTTGTTGCAGTGCGCAGTCACGCCGAAACCACCTTAGCCAGCAGCAGCTTGTACCTCGCAAGATCGTCCCGCGAGATCAAATCGTTGAGCGCGTCCAGGACAGCACCGATCTCCAAGCCACTCGATCCGGAGTTGAGCGCTCCGTGTAGATGGGAGTGAAGCTGGCGTTGTTGCCCCGACGTCGCGCAGGCCGCGACGACGCACAGCTCGCGGGTCCGCAAATCTACATAGGGACGGGAGAGCACCTTGCCGTAGCCGTCGATGATCATCCATTCGTCGAGCGCGGGATGCAGCTGGCGGATATTCTCGCGCAGCTTGTCGTACATATCGCCGTAGACGATCCGACACGTCTCTTCGCCGCGCTCGCGCCAAAGCTCGATTTCGTCTACCGTCGCATGCTCGTCGTCGGGAGGAGCCTGGCGCTCGGAGACCGCTCGCCACGCCCGCGCGGCGTTCAGAGCGCGTGGGAAGCCGGCGAACAGGTACGACTGGAGAATTATCTCTTCCACCGCGACTGGATCGACTTCATCTACTGCTTCGGACATTATCGCTCGCACCTGACCTTCGGGTGAGCCGGCAATCGCCCCTGCGATCCTTACCAGGTGCCGCAGGCCAGCCGAGAGTGGCGCAAGGTTAGTTCGAGTCTCTGCGCCGGTCGTCATCGGGCTTCGGCGCGCGTAATCAGGCGACGTCAGACTTCAGAGCGATCTCGCCGACGCACTCCCCGCGCGTGTTCTTCACCGGCTTGTGCATCCACTCGTGCAGACGCGGCGGCAGTGGAGCGGGAAGCTCGTCGATCTCCTGCAGCAAACGAAGAAGCGCAGGCACCTGTGCGCGCTGCCCTCCATCTTCGACCTTGAGTGCGACTCCGATTCCGCGGGCCGGAATCAACGCGCAATGCACTCCCTCCGCGCCGACTTTGGAGATTACACGGCCCTTGGTCTCCGCGATCAGCGCGGTGTCGAATCGATCGGTGCCGCCGACGAGGAATGGGTTCTTGCTCATGGCGTTGATGATCCGCTGCGGAACCTCCTCGCCTCGTGCGGCAGCGACGGCAAAGCGTGAGTAGGCGCGCGCCATCCGCTCGAGGGTCATCCCGAAAACCACGACGCCGCAGCCATCGACGGCTTGCACAATTTTCCCGCACGCGACATCGGTCCACAGCGAGATCTCGTGCAGAATGGCGCGCTGGACATTGTGGTCTCGGCGTTCGTATCCGCGCGTCGGCCACGCCTTCTTGCGCGCCAGCGCCAGCATCGCTGAATGCTTGCCCGAGCAGTTGTTGTGGATCCGCGACGGGCGACCGCCGGCATCGCGCAGGAACTTGGCGCCGCGCTGCGACGACGGATCATGCGGGCCGCAGGCGAGATCACCTTCTTCCAGTCCAAGGTCGCGCAGCATTTGCTCGACGATCGCGATGTGCTCCGGCTCTCCACCGTGCGATGCGCACGACACGGCCAGCTGTTGATCGCCCCAGCCTAATGCGTCAAATCCGCCAGAGCTGAGAAACGGAACAACCTGGAACGGTTTGGCGCAGGAGCGCCAATACGTGAAGGCGTTGGGATCGTGGGCAGCGCCCAGCAGCTCGTCCTTCTCTCCAACGACCGCTGCGTGCACACGATGCTCTGATTCGGGGAAATCCCCGCGCAGTACTGTGATGTCGAGATCGTGCGTTCTCATGATTGCTGCAAACAACGTCCGAGGGGCGGTCTAGAATAGCTTAACCCCGATCATTCCCTTTGTGTACCGTCTCGGATCGCGTCGCACGTCGACGAGGACGCTATTCAACTCGGTGACCGTTTTCACCAGCAGGTCATACAGCTGCTGGTCGGTGAAGAGTTTCTGCATGGTGCCGTTGCCGCTCGACATCACCGATACGAGGGAGTCAGCACGGTTGACGACCGTCACGAGATGCACATAAAGCGTGTCGTCGCGCAGCAATCTGGAGATCGAGCCGTTGCCGCGATTGATGGAACCGATGATAGAGTCAGCGGATGCAACGGTGCGATTCAAACTGTAATAGAGCGACGGATCGTCGAGCAGGCGGCCGATGGTGCCGCGCGGATTCTCCAGTCGCGACATCAGCAGGCTGGAACGTGCGAGCGTCGAATTCAGCTGATCGTACAGAGTGCGATTGGTGAGCAGCTGGCCGAGTGTGCCCTGACCGCGATTGATCTGATCGATAGTATGCTGCAGCTGTTGGGTGACACCCGCGGCCTGAGTGATGACGCCCGACGCCTGCTGCACCACCGCCTCGTAATCGACGGCGGGCGCGATCCGCACCGTGTCGCCCTCGTGGAGTGGAGCGTACCTGGGCGTACCGGGACTGATGTCGAGGACTTTGTCGCCGAGTAGCCCCTGGGTTTTGATCTTGGCGCGCGAGTCCTGTCGCACCTGCGGCTGCAGGCTCTGATTGACCTGCAGAATGATCTTGAGATTGCGCGTGGTATCCTGGTCAACCGGCAGAAAGCGAATATCGTCGATGCTGCCGGCGAGCTGACCGGCGACGGTGACGGGGCCGCCAATGCGGAGACCGCTGACGTTGCCGACGAACGCGACCAGATGATAGCGCTTCCCAAAAAGATTGCCCGCCTGCCCAAGCCTCAGAATGGCGAACGCGAGGATGATGATGGCGACTAAAATCAGCGCGCCCACCTTGAGCTGGTCCCAGGTCAGATAGGAGGAGCGCTTCATTTGGCGGGAAGCGGGAAGCGGGAGGCGGGACGCGACCGCGGGATGAGGGATGAGGGATGAGGGATGCGGTAGCGCACCTTAGAACCCTCCCAGGAATTCGCGGAGGTACGGATCGTCGCTGCCGGTCATTTCCTCCGGACTCCCGAAAAATCCAATACGCTTGTTGGCCAGAAGAGCAATCTTGCTCGCCATGCGGAAAGCGGATCTGATGTCGTGAGACACTACGACGCTCGTCACGCCCAGTTCGCGTTGGAGCTTGATGATCAGATAAGTGATGGTCGCGGTAGTGAGCGGATCCAAACCGGAGGTCGGTTCGTCATAGAGCATGATCTCGGGATTGTTGGCGAGACCGCGCGCGATGCCGACGCGTTTCTTCATTCCGCCCGACAGCTCGGACGGCAGCTGGTCCATCACGCGATCAGGCTCGAGATCGACGAACGTGAGCTTCTCGCGCACGCGCGCTTCGATCTCATCCTCGGCGAGCGCTGTATGCTCGCGCAGAGGATAAGCGACGTTTTCGTAGACACTCATCGAATCGAACAGTGCTGCTCCCTGGAAGACCATTCCCATCTTTTGGCGCACTTTGAGGGCGTCGTCAAAGGTAAGGTGCGTAATTTCTTCGCCGTCGATAGATACCCGGCCTTGATCGGGCACCAATAATCTGAGAATCAACTTGAGAATCGTCGACTTCCCGGTGCCCGATTCCCCGACGACGACGATGGTCTCCCCTTCCCGGGCGTCGAAAGAGACGTCCTCCAGAATCGGTTCCTCGAACGCCAGGTAGATGTTCTCGAGTCCGATGACCGTTTGCGACGCGGCGCGCTCCCGCGTAGCGCGATGCTCGGTTTGCTCGGCGACTTCTTCCAGCTCGCTGCGGATGGCCGCGCGAACACGCCCTGAGTCGTGGGCTCGGCGGGGCATCGCCGTCTCATCCTTCTCACTCGGATGACGGCGCTCGGCCTGCTGGCGGCGACGGTCTTCGGTGTCGTCGGTCACTGCTGGAAGATCGCGAGAACGATTTGGGTGAGGAAATAGTCGGTGACGAGAATCAGGATGCTTGCCGTCACCACCGTCCGGGTAGTGGAGACACCAACGCCTTCGGTGCCGCCCGTCGTCTTCAATCCATAATAGCAGGCGACCAGGGAGATGATGCCGCCGAACACGAACGGCTTGAGCAGCCCTTGAACGAAATCGTTGGGGATGAACCGAAGCGTGAAGCCGCCGTTAAGTATCTGTTCGAAAACCGTTTTCCAGTACAGGCCCGATGGCTTTCCGAGATAGACAGTTGCGATGACGTTGTCGCCGAGGATGCCGATGAAATCGTTGATTACGGTGAGCACCGGCAGCATGATCAGCGAGGCAAGCACGCGCGGCGTCACCAGCTTCTTGATTGGATCGGTTCCAAGAGTGTTGAGTGCGTCGATCTGCTCGGTGACGCGCATCGAACCGAGCTGGGCGGCGATTCCGGATCCGACACGGCCTGCGACCATCAGCCCGGCGAGGACAGGGCCGAGCTCGCGAATCATCGACCCCGAGATGAGCGCCCCGATATAGTCGGTGGCGCCAAAGGTTTTGAGCTGCACCGAGGACTGGAGGGCGAGCACCATACCTGTGAAAAAGCCGGTTAAAAGGACGATTCCAAGCGAGCCAACGCCAATCGCGTCCATCTGTTGTACCGTGTCGGAAGCATAGAACGGCTTTACGAAAATGAAGCCGACTGCCTTTCCGGCGAGCACAAAGAATTCCTGGAGCGAATAGACGGAGCGTTTGGCTACGTCGTTGAATCGTTCTAGTATCAAAAGATGGATTGGAAGAGAGGGCGAGAGCGTAGCTCGCAAACTGTCGATTGGGCAAGGGGTGTGCCCTCCCCTGTTCGCAATTCGGCCTTAGTTTGCTCTTGGTGGTTGCCTGTTGCTCCGATTGAGTTAGTCCGAGGTGCGAGCTAAGTCCGAGGTGCGAGCTAAGTCCGAATTGCGAGCCGCCTTCGAGATGCGAGCCCGCCAATGATAGCTTTTGGTTAGTTCGGACCTCGCAGCGGGTTCGTAACTCGGGCTTAGCTCGCAACTCGGATTCACTATCCGATCGAGGTCACCTTACGACGATGATTGAAACAATTTCCCGCGATAGGCTCATCGATCTTCTCGAGGCCGGCGCCGACAAGCGAATTGCGATTGTTGGCGACGCGATGCTCGACGTGTACTTGCGCGGGGATGTGGATCGGATTTCGCCGGAAGCGCCGGTTCCGGTAGTAAGGGTGAGAGATCGCGAGCTGGCGCTCGGCGGCGCGGCTAACGTCGCGCAGAACATCGATGCCATTGGCGCACGCGCTGATCTCGTCTGCGCTGTCGGCGACGATGCGGAAGGCCAGGTGGTCAAGCAGATGCTGCGCGGGATTCGGTCTGAGGCGAGGTCGGTCGTCACGGTTGCCCGTCGCACCACGACCAAGACCCGCGTGCTTGCGCGATCCCAGCAAGTCGTGCGGTTCGATGAAGAAGAAGACGTCGACATCGAAGGCGACGAGATGGTGTCGCTGGCGAGAGCTGCGCTCGATGCCGTTGCACAGGCTGACGCGCTCGTGCTCGAGGATTACAACAAGGGAGTACTGACGCCTGCGCTGATCGGACAGGTGATGCAGGACGCGAGCGCGAAAGAGATTCCCATCGTCGTCGACCCCAAGTACAAAAACTTTTTCTCCTATAAAGGCGCGACGATCTTCAAACCGAATCGCCGCGAACTGGAATCGGCGCTCGGCGCAGCAGTCGACATCGAGCATCCTGAAGCGCTCCCCGAGTCAATCAAGCGATTGGGCGTCGAGAATCTGCTGCTTACCCTCGGCGACGCCGGGATGGCGCTGATCGATGCTACTGGTGAAGTGGGTCGCGTGCCGACGACGGCGCGCGAGGTTTACGACGTCGTCGGCGCTGGCGACACAGTGACCGCGTACCTGGCGACGATGCTCGCCGCCGGCGCGACGCCCGCCGAGGCAGCGGTGATCGCCAATTTCGCCGCGGGCGTAGAGGTTGCGAAGCTGGGCGCTGCCACCGTCAGCATCGACGAAGTGATCGAAGCTTACGATCAGTTTACCGGCACTGGCGCAGCGGAAGCACCAACCGCTTAGTTGATTCAACGCAACGGAGCAGTTTTGTACGTAATAAGGAACGCATTCATCGGCGCGTGCGTGCTCGCATCCGTCGTTCACATTGATGCAATCGCTCAGGACTCGCTGCCGATTCAGGGCGACCGGCCTGATGTCGATGCGGCCGTCATCACCAACGGGATCGAGCTGAGCCCGGATCGAGACTCGGTGATCAGAGCGCCGGCTCCGGCGTGTCCGTTGACTAGCAGCCAGTTGGCAGCAGTACGCACCGGAGTTGGATCGGCATTTGTCGGCGGCAACGCTTATCTATATCACTACTTCAAGAAGGCCTGGTGGTCGGGCACGCGCGCCAAACATTTCTTCTTCCACGCCGACTGGGATCAGCAATTTCGCGATCAGGACAAGTTCGGCCATATGTTCGGCGGCTATCATCTCGCGCGGATCGGTTATTCCGCGCTCAGAGAGGCCTGTGTGAGCGACAGGAAAGCTCTGTTCTGGGCAACCGCCTATGCTGCCGCATTTCAGCTGCAGATCGAGATTTTCGACGGACAGTTTCAGAAATACGGTTTCTCGTACGCGGACATGATCGCCAACACCACGGGACAGGCGCTCTTTGTGATGCAGACACTGCATCCGGCGCTCAAGGCGATCAAGCCGACGTTTTCATATCACAAGACGCTGGCGCTCCGGAACACCGAGAACGGGGTGATTCAGTCGGAGCTCCGTCCATCTCTCGACTACGGTGGGCAGACGTATTGGTTTTCCGCCGATGTCAATCAACTCCTGCCGGATGCGGCGAAACCTTACTGGCCCTCGTTTATTCGCTTGTCGGTTGGTCACTCCGTGACGGACTGGATTGATCCGAACCCGATCGTGCCGCCCGGACCGGCGCCATCATTTCGCGCGAAACGCAAGATTCTCCTGTCACTCGACTTCGACCCGGAGAAGCTTCCCGGCAACGCACCAATCTGGCGGACGATCAAGCACACCCTCAGCTATTACCATTTTCCGGCGCCGGCGCTGGAGTTGACGCCCAGGCTGCACGCCACGCCGTGGTACCGGTAGCGGGAGGCGGGAGGCGGGAGGCGGGAGGCGTAACTGCCTCGCATCTCTCGCTGATCATAGCATTTTTCGCTTTCGCCGCTGCATCGCCGATAGGTGCGCAAGCGTCTGCCTACGTGCCGCTCGACGACATCGCGTACACCTACATCGACGTGCTGATGGCGCGAGGGCAATTGAGCCAGCTATCCGTCCTCGAACGGCCGTTCACCCAGGCGGCGATTCGCGACGCGATCGATTCCGCGAGAATGAACACCGGGACGAGCGAAATGATGCGCTCGTATCTCGACGGGCTTTGGTACGCAGTCGAGAAATACGCCGTGCGCCCGCGTGTGTCTGACACGGCCCAGGCAAAAATATTCCGCGCTCGTTTCACCAACGATTTTTACGTCACCGGGCAGACCTCCGGACGACGGGAGCTGATGCTTGCTGATTTGAGGAATGATGTCCGGCCAGGAGGAGCGATTCGCCTCGTGATGGCCGGAGGCCCGGTGGTCGGATTTACCCGTGTGCTCATCGATTCCCGACTCAATGTCGACCCCGAATTCGCCGGCAGAAAAGACAGGAAGGTCGCGGCGCGGACCGAAGATGGGTACGTCGGCGGCCAGTGGACGTACGGCCAACTTTCGTTCGGCCGTGTCGGCAGAAACTGGGGACCGCCCACGCAATACGGCCTGCAGCTCGGTAATTACGCGTACACCTACGATCATCTCTACGGATTGATCGGCAACGACAAGATTCATTGGTCCGCTGTCATCGCCCGGCTCGACGACATCCTGCCGCCAACGGGGCCGGCGATCGAGAGGTATTTCACGGCGCACCGCCTCACCGTCCATCTTGGCCAATGGGAGCTCGCGGGAACCGAGAGCTATGTGTACGGTGGAGTCGGACGAGGGTTCGAGCCCGCGCTTGCCAACCCGTTCAACATCTACGCACTTTCGTGGCGCAACGAACAGAAGGAGGGCAACCTTGGCCTCGGCGGCGAGATCGCTGTCCGCACCGCTCGATTCGGCACGTTGGCCGGCCAGCTCTTCATCGATGATTTCCAGATCGACAGAAGCTGCAACCCTGCGTGCAAGCAACCGTCATCGTACGGCATGACGTTGACCGCTGAAGGTCTGCCACTCCGCGGAGATCAACGCTGGTTTGCGTCGTACACGCGAGTTTCAAACCTCGCGTACAACAACAAGAACCCTGACGAGCACTACGAGGTTTTCGGGCTCTCGCTCGGTCGTGGCTTCAACGATTACGATGAAGCGAGACTGGGATTGGATCTCGCGCTGGTGGCGCGGATGCCGTTCAAGATGTACGTAGCGCATCGCCGGCAGGGCGAGGGTGACTACCATCTGCCCTTCCCCGATCCAGCAGCCTACGCAACTACTCCCGGGATTTTTAGTGGAGTTGTCATGCGTGTGACCAGAGCGGGAGTGAGCGGCGCCTCGCACTGGCGCGATTGGGAGCTCTCGGGCGATTTGGGTGTGAACCACACCACCAACTACTTGCACGTAGTCGGGGAAACGCGAACCGGATTCGAGGGGCGTGTGAAGATTGCGATCGAGCCGCGGTGGAGTGTTTCGTTCTAGCCGTACAGTCCGTACTTTCGTAGCCAGGGCCCTTAGCTCAGTCGGTTAGAGCAGCGGACTCATAATCCGACGGTCGCAGGTTCGAGTCCTGCAGGGCCCATGTTCCCTACCGCTAAAGCGGTTTGCGATATAAAGTTATGTTTGCTTTTTGGCTCCCGGCTTTCCGGTGCGGGAGCCTTTTCGTCTGGTCGCGTAGCTCAGCTGGTTAGAGCGCTGCTTTCACACAGCAGAGGTCCGGGGTTCGAGTCCCTGCGCGACCATTTTTATCCGCGTCACTCACCTTCTACAATCGGAATGAAAGTCTCGAAGCTCGGCCCGCTTCTATTGCTCGCTGGCCTCTTTCTATCGCCACGCCTCACAGCCGCGCAAAACCCGAGTGCGGCGCAGGCGCAGCAGATGCTCCAGAGCAATCCTGCTTTGCTCCAACAGCTCCGCCAGCGGATTCTTACCAGCGGATTGACCCCGGATCAGGTGCGGGCCCGACTACGTGCCGAGGGATATCCGGAGACTTTGCTCGATGCTTATCTCCCGGGCGCAGGGTCCAGCACGGCGGATACGTCGATACCAGACGAAGAGGTCTACTCTGCCATCACACGACTTGGCATCGCTGACACTGCGGAAGTCGACCTGCTGCGCTGTGGGATCACCAGCGATTCGCTTTCGGTTCCCGACACATTGGCAAATGGGACTGTCGATACCGCTATGGTCGCCCGGCGCGTCGGTGAGCGGCGTGCACAGTTGCAAGCACGATGCATCGCGCAGGAAGACTCGATCATGAAGGGGCTCAGGTTGGGTGCGACTGCTGACAGTGGTTTCACAATCTTCGGCCTCGATTTCTTCCGCAATAGATCGACTGCCTTCAATCCCAACCTGACCGGACCCGTCGACGCAAGCTACAAAATCAATCCGGGCGATCAGCTCGCATTGATCCTTACCGGCGATGTGGAGCAGACATACTCGCTTCCTGTCACGCGAGAAGGCTTCATCGTCATTCCGCAGGTCGGTCAGGTTTATGTGAACAACCTGACTCTCGGCGAGCTCGAAAACGTTCTGTACGCGAGACTGGGTCGAGTCTATTCGGGGGTGCGTCGCGGGCCAGGAGCCACCACCCATTTTTATGTCACCCCTTCGCGCCTCGGAAGCAGCCAGATCTACGTCACCGGAGACGTACTCCGCCCCGGTAGCTACCGCATATCGAGTGCGGCGACAGCATTGACGGCACTGTATGCTGCGATGGGTCCGTCCGACAACGGGAGTCTCCGGCAAATCCTGATTCGCGGTGGCGGCCGAGTGGATACGCTCGATGTCTACGACTATCTCCTGAACGGCAACACCACGCGCGATGTGAGGTTGAATAACGGTGACCTCGTTTTCGTTCCGGTTCACGGAGCCCGTGTTCGGATCATCGGCCAGGTTACACGTCCCGCGACATACGAGATTCGCTCGGGGGAGACACTCGCTGATGCACTCCGGTTCGCCGGTGGTTTTAGCGCGACGGCATCGAGGCGTCGAGTACAGATCGAGCGGATCGTTCCGCCGGGACAGCGTGCCCCCGGAGGGCGCGACAGAATCGTCACGGAAGTGGTATCAGACGCGTTCCTCACCGGCGGCGGACCGAGCATCGCAATCGAGCCTGGCGATGTGATTCGCGTATTCGCCATTGCTTCGCGCGTGCGCAACCGGGTCACCGTTTCAGGAGACGTTTGGTCACCGGGATCCGTGGGAATGACCGCTGGCATGCGTGTATCGGACGCATTGCGCCTGGCGGGGGGCGTCAGGCCAGACGTCTACCTTGGCCAAGTCTTGGTGACCCGCACAATGCCTGACTCGACCAAAGTTCAGCTGCGTGCTGCGCTGCGTGACACGACCGGGGCAGTCATGAACGATCTTCCGCTGCAGGAAGACGACGAGATAAAGGTCTTTTCTGTCTCCGAATTCCGTCCGACGCGATACGTCGCGATCAACGGAGCGGTGCGGCGAAGCGCTCAGTTTCCGTATCGCGAGGGAATGACAGTCAGAGACCTCGTTCTGTTAGCTGGCGGGCTCGACCAGAGTGCGTTTTTGAACGAGGCCGAGGTAGCGCGGCTTCCCGAGAATCGCGCGGGCGGAGTAACCGCGCAGACGTTCAGAATACCGCTGGATTCGAGTTACATCTTCGAGCGGGGGCCTGACGGCAAGTATCTCGGGCCGCCGGGATTGCCTGCCGCGACGGGTCCGAACCCAGAGGTCGTCGTTCAGCCGTACGACAACGTTCTCATTTTGCGCCAGCCCAATTGGGAGCTGCAAAGAACCGCCGTGATCGCCGGTGAAGTGAAATACCCCGGCCGGTATTCGCTGAAGACAAAAACCGAGCGCATCACGGACCTCATTGAGAGGGCCGGCGGTCTCACGACAGATGCGTACGCCAACGGCGTATCCTTCTACCGCGCCCGAAATCACGTTGGTAGAATCGGTATCGAATTGCCCGACGTGCTGAAGAATTCAAAGTCTCTGGACAACCTCCCGTTGCAGGATGGCGATTCGCTGTACATCCCCCGCTTCACTGCAGTCGTCGCAGTTCAGGGCGCGGTCAATTCCCCTGTCTCCGTCACGTACGCGCCGGGCAAATCGATTGAGTACTACATCCGTGCGGCAGGCGGTCCTTCGCTAAAAGCCGATCTCAGCCGGGCATACGTGACCCAGCCAAATGGAAAGGTAGAAGCGCGTCAATCGCGCTTTCTGCTGCCGGACGATGTTCCTCATCCGCTGGCGGGTAGCACCGTGCATGTGCCAGAGCGGGATCCGACCGCGCGAGGTATTGACTTGCTCGCCGGAGCGGGACTCATCGCGCAGATAGCGGCCGGCTTGGCAACGCTGGTCCTAGCAATACGGCATTAGAAGCGTGCGCTGCAAATGCCGTCGCGAGTGCAGCGCTGATCAATAAAGGCAAGCGAAGCGTCCTCGGCGTCGAAGTAGATGTGACTGACTACGAGTCCGCTGCCGATCGCACGGTGGACGCTGCGAAGCGCGGGACACCGTTTGCCGTAACCGCACTACCCGTGCATGGCATCATGACCGGAGCTACGGATCCGGAGCATCGCTATCGCCTGAACTCCTTCGACCTCCTTGTACCAGACGGTCAGCCAGTGCGCTGGGCGCTCAACCTGCTTTACAAAGTCGGATTGAAGGAGCGCGTTTACGGTCCGACACTGATGCTCACCATTTGCGAGCGACTCGAGGCAACTGGCCTGCCCATCTATCTGTACGGAAGTCGACAGGAAACGATCGATCTACTTTCGAAGAACCTTGAACGCCGATTCCCGGCGCTGAAAATCGCGGGCAGCCAGCCGGGACGATTTAAGGTTCTATCTTCCGCTGAGCGAGCGGAAATCAATCGCACAATTAAGGAAAGTGGGGCGGCGCTGGTGTTCGTCGGGCTGGGCTGCCCGCGCCAGGAAATCTGGGCGTACGAAAATCACGACGCGCTCTCCATGCCGGCAGTTTGTGTCGGGGCAGCGTTCGATTTCCACGCGGGAACTGTGGCGCAAGCGCCGCCAACGCTGCAACGCGTCGGACTCGAATGGGCTTATCGATTGATGCGCGAACCGCGTCGGCTGTGGCGCCGCTACGTGCTTCTCAACCCGCTTTACGTCGCCATGATCACCGCGCAGGCAACCGGCGCCGTGAATTTCAACTCACGCCCCACTAGGCGCCCAGCAAAGGCTTTGAACTACGGGTGAACAGGCATGGTAAGGCCGATGGCTTCGCCGAGAGCGGCTAACACCTGAGAGGTGCTAACGCCGGCGACATCGAACGGGATCACTGCCGACGCGCTCGGGTTTGAACCGCCAACGCCCTCGGCGGTGAGCAAAAAGTGCCTGTCTCCAATTGGCGAGAACCAGCGGTTGATTCCGGATCCGAAGATCGACACCGTCGGCACGCCGAGCGCCCCCGCGATGTGCATTGGTCCGCTGTCGTTGCAGGCGAGTACATCACAGCACTCGACGAGCGCGATTAGCTCTCTGAGACCTACGTCCGCGCTGATAACACCCGGGATTTGCGCCAGCTGCTGCCCATAACCATCCGGCGAAACGAACGCGAGCACTTTGATCTCCGGCATGCGGGTGATGGCTCGCGCAACTTCGGCAAATCGCTCCAGCGGCCAGCGTTTCGCCGGAACGCTCGCACCGGGATGGATTCCGACGAGGCAATTCTCTGTCGTGATTCCATTCGCTGCGAGAAACGTCCTTGCTCGCTGCCGCTCCACTTCGCTGGTTTTCAAACGCGGCGCATCCTGGGTCACAGGGCCGCCGAACGGTTTCAGTAGCTCGAGCCAGTCCGCGGTCTTATGGCGATTGGGATCGACAAGCGGAATCGCATCAGTGAGGACTTTCTCGCCATGCCCGAGCGCAAAAGCAACCTTGCGCTCGGCACCGGAAAGAGCGAGCAGCACGTACTCTCGCACGTGCATCCGACTCGAGAACGCAACATCAAAACGTCCGCGTTTCAACGCTTTCCGAATACGTGCCAGTTCGATCCAACGATACGCGAATGGATTGTGGCGAACGGCGCTCGCGCTCCAGCCAAGGTCGGTGTCGATGAAATCATCGACCAGATCAGTGCCCGCGAGGACCGTGCGTGCATACGACCGCGCAAGCATCGTAATTGTTGCCTGCGGGAATAGCGTGCGGAGCTGAGCGAGAAATGGCATCGCCAGCACGATGTCTCCGATGTTCCACAGCTCGATGACAAGAATGCGTTCCACCCGCCCCGACAGAGTCGGCGCCGTTGGCGCTCGCCGTCTCGTCGCACGCGCGAAGAGACCCAGCGCTTCGAGCATGACGCGATTTCTAAAGCTCGGAATCCAGACTTGCGCCATTCAACGAAGCGGAAACGTGGAGACAGTCAGGAGAGGAGGTTGCGAGTAATTTACGCAGACTTATGAAGAAGCTCTCGGTCGCTCTCGACCGCGCCAACGAACGACAATCCAGCACCGGGGTGTCGCGCTACTCGACGTCCCTTGCAGCTGCGCTGTCTGCGCGCGACGATGTTGAGCTCGTGTCGATCGGAGGAGGCCCGCTCGTTCCGCGCGGGACCTGGCGCAAGAAACTGCTTACTGCCCGTCAGGATTTCTGGTGGTATCCATTTGGTGGCCGCAGGCGGGCGCAAATCGCGGGCGCAGATGTCTATCACTGTCCCAGCGCACGCGCGCCGATCACGCATGGCGGGCCGCCGACAGTCGTCACTATTCACGATTTGGCTTCCTTTCATTATCCGCTGACGCTGACCCGCTGGACCAGACTTTACGAGCGCCGAACAGTTCCGCTGGCGGCGCGAGCGTCTGACTTGATCATTGCCGTATCTTCTGACGCTGCGGCCGATATCCACGAGCTCCTGGGAATCTCCCAACGTAAGATCCGCGTCATTCCCCTTGGTGTCGATTCGCAATTCTTTGCGCGGAACTCGTCGCCGCGGGCCTATCCATTTCCTTACGTACTCTTCGTCGGATCCGCTCAACCAAGGAAAAACTTGCGACGGCTCGCACAGGCTGTGGAGCGCGTGTCGAAGCATCATCGGGATTTAAGACTCGTAGTCGCCGGTGCTGACGGTTGGGGCAACGAAATCGTCGCAGATTCTCGCGTGACATTCGCCGGGCCAGTTGATGATGAGCGGTTGCTGATTCTCTATCGTCACGCTGAGTGCACTGCACTGGTTTCGCTCCATGAAGGTTTCGGCTTGCCTATTCTCGAGTCTATGGCAGCGGGGACGCCGGTCGTCGCTAGCAATGTCGCCGCGTTGCCCGAGGTAGCCGGAGGCGCAGCTGTCCTCGTCGACCCTCTCAGTGCCCAGTCCATTGCAAACGGGATCGAGGAAGCGATCGGCAATCGTGATAGCCTGATTCCCGGAGGAATGCGCCGCGCCGCCCAGTTCACATGGGAACGCACTGGGGAGCTGACGATGGCAGCCTATCGCGAGCTGTTGTGAATGCGATAGCGGCGGTCGAATCGCTCGACTGCGTTGCGATGGGTATCCGCAAAGAAGAGTATGTCAGCGGATGTGACAAAGAGGCTCCGCGGTGCGCCGTCATTCAAGCGGATCGGATGCACCGTCCCCCCGCTGAATACGCGAGCCTCCAGGTATCCCAGCGAGCGTGCGAATTCGATCAGGTCGGCGCTGTTGTAACCGAAGGGTGCCTGCCACTTCTCGTAGGCTTCGCAATAGATCAGAGGCATATGCTGGGATAACGTTCGCGACGCTCCGCGCAGAACATCGAGCTCGCCTCCCTCAACGTCGATCTTCACCAGTTCAAGATGACTCAGGATGTGCACCTCCGTGCTCGTGTCCAGGCTGACGAGAGGTACTTCTAGTTCTCTGAAATCTCTCAGTTCCCATGAACCCGCGATCTGGACAGCAAGCGACGCCTGGGTATGGTCATCGCCGGGGATCTTCAGCGTCGCCGTGCCCTCATTCGAATGCGAATCGCCGACTGCGGCTGGAACAATAGAAATGTTGGTATAGCGCGCTCTGCGGCGAACTGTGTCTTTCAGGGCGGCGATGTTCGCCGGCAGTGGCTCGAACGCGATCACTCGGCCGTGCGCACCCGCGAGATGCGAAAGGAAAATGGTGTGAGCGCCAACGTTGGCGCCCACGTCGAGCACTATATCCCCACGATGCACGAACGAGAGGTAGACGCGCTTATCCCAGTTTGCCCACTCACGAAAACGCTCGACGAAGAGATACAGCAAAGGCGCCTTCGTCAGCTGATAGTCTATCGCATCCTTGAGAGGCGGTAGATCCCGCTGCAGAGTGCCGAACTTTGTTTGCTTGCGGGATAGGTGCACGGCCGATCAAGCGCTCTGACGCGGCCTAGACACCATCGACATCCATGCGCCTCGCTCTTCAACGGTCAAGACTTTCGTCCAGGCAAAGATGCCGTATGCCCCAAGTCCCAGCGCGATAAGTATCAGGCCCATTGATACGGAAGGCGGGTCGGCCCAGGCGATCAGCGCGAACGTTGCCGCGAGTCCAGCTCCGAGTAGAGCCAATCGACGCGCGCGTGCGCTCTCCGAGAAATCGACTTCACATCTCCCGATGGCCCGCCGTGACGCCCACTCGTAAAGGGCCAGGTCTGCGGTGCACCGAAGGGTCCAGCTCAACGCCGCCCCCGGTATGCCGAAGGAATGAACCAGCACGAACGTCAGGGGGAGATAGACGATGGCTTCGCCAAGATGGATCTTTGCGGGAAGATCAGGGCGCGCTGCGCCGTAAAGGAGCCCGAGGGGTAAGTGCGCCAGACCTCCCAGAAACACGCCTATCGCGAGGATCCGCAGCGCCGTTGCGCCCGCGGCAGCGTAATCGGGGCCAAGCCAACCTCGCAGTACGGTTGGAGCAAATACCAAAAGCGCCAGGCAAAACGGGAACAATGCGGCCGCGAGCTGTCGGCGGCCTGCCCGGCATGCAGCGAGCGCTCGATCACGCGCACCGCGCGCCTCGCTGTTGGCTAGCGCGGGAAGCAACGCCGCAAACGCTGTAGCAGGTATGAGGAAGAAGCGATTGGCCAACTCGGCGGCGCCTGTGTAGAACCCGAGGCTGGCGACGCCGACAATCGAGCCAGTGACAAATCTCTCGAAGCTGCCGAGCGCGGGTCCCAGCACAGCCGAGACCGCCACCCATCCCGAGTATCCAAGCATTTCGCGCAATGGCTGAAGCTGAGGACGTATCAGCCAACCTCCTCCCAGCAGCACTCGCCGGACGGCATCGACATTGAACACCAGAAGGACGGCACGAACAGCCAGAAGCAGCCAAAGAATCGTGGAGAGCGCGCCGCCTGCTGGCGCCACAAGCGCAGGAATGATGATTGAGGCCAGACTCCCAGGAACTCGCAGCGCCGTGCTGATATCGAACCGCTGCGCGCCTTCCAGCGTCGCCCTCAGAGCTTGTGATGCAAGCAACACGGGAACATGCAGCGACAGAACGCGGAACATGGCGATCGCTTCGGGAACAAGCTCTGGAGAAACCTTGAAAACGTGATTCGCCAGGAAGGGGGCTAATGCAAAAACCAATAAACCCGCTAGGCAACCCATCGCGGCTTGCGAGAAAACTGACGCCACGATGATCTCTCGCAGTCGATCCTGTCCTTTCGCTGTCGCATCGGCGACGAACCGCACCGTCGTGCGTGCCAAGCCAAGGTCGAACATCCCGGTTCCTTCGGCCAGTGCCCAGGCCAAAGCGAGGAGACCAAATCTTGAGGGCCCGAGGGCGCGGACCGTGACAGGAACGAGAAAGGCAGCGGCGAGCGCAGGCAGAGCGAGAGACGCGAAATAGAGCGTGCCGTTCTTTGCAACCTTCGCGGCTGTCGGTGGAGTCACAGCGGAAAATTAAGCGCGGCCATGTCCGTGTGCGCTACCACCGTCTACATTACTCGCGAATGCCGATCAAATCGCGCCACGCGTTGCTCTTCCTGAGTTTTCTCCTTCCACTCCCCTTCACCTCAGGCAACCTCTTCGCGCAGGCATCAGGAACTTCAACGCTCGATTTCGCCACCGGCAGTGACTTCGAGGACTACTTGCGTGTTCTTCAGGTTGCGGGGATCGAGCCGCTTCAGCCGTGGTCCATTCGTGCGTTTTCTCCCCGAGACATCATCCGGATGGTTCTCGCAGATAGCGCGGGACCGTGGGCTTTGCGCAAGAACTTTCACAACGAGAGGCTCTTCACTGGAAGAACCCGGTTTGGGAGCACGATCAATACGTCGTTTCCGTATGGCGCCAACGATGGTCCGGTATGGGCGGGCCGCGGAATCACGCTCGTGGCAAGCGCCGGCGTCGGCGGAGTATTCGGGCCGTTGTCGTTTTCGATCTCGCCAACGGCGTTCATCGCCAGTAACGCGGCGTTCACGCTCATTCCGAACGGCCAGTCTGGTACCGCGGCCTACGCCAACGGCTCTTTCCCACTCAACGTCGACTACCCACAGCGGTTCGGTGGCAAAGCATACTCGCGCATTGATCCCGATGCGTCCAGCGTTCGCTTTGACTCCCGCTTCATTTCGCTGGGGGCGTCAACGGGTAACGAGTGGATCGGCCCGGCCACGGAGTACCCGTTTCTTCTCGGCACTAACGCTCCTGGCTTCCCGCATGTCTTCGTCGGCACGGGCGAGCCGCTGAACCTCTGGCTCGCGCAGGTCGAAGCGAGAGTAATGTGGGGAAAGTTATATCAGTCGGATTTTTCTCCAGTGTCAGGCTCCACACGCTATATCTCGTCCGCTGAGTCCGGTACGATCCGCCTGATGGCCTCGACTCAAATAGTCTTTCTGCCACGAGGGATCCCAGGATTCGAGTTAGGATTCGCCCGTTTCATTCATGTGCCTTATCGTGTTGGTGACCCGACTGGGGCATTTTGGAGAAAGCCATTCAAGGCCTTCTTCCTTAAGAATGAGTATGCAGCCGGGGATACAACGGGAGCCGATAATCAGCTTGCATCGGTTTTCTTTCGCTGGGTATTTCCGCACAGCGGCTTCGAGTTGTTTGGCGAGCGTGGCTATGAAGATCAGTTCTATGATCTTCGCGACTTCATCCAGGACCCGGATAATGAGCGCGAGTACATGCTTGGCTTCCAAAAAACGCTACTCCGATCCAATGGCGTCCTCGATGTACTAAAGGCAGAGGTGCTCAACTACCAACTCCCTACGCTCGCGCGAGTCAGGGTACAAGGTTTTGTCTACGTACACGGAACTCTCCGACAAGGGCACACCAACCGCGGTCAGTTACTCGGTGCAGGCGCTGGTGTCGGGGCCGCAGCTGCGTCTACGATCTCATGGACCCGATACTCTCCGCGAGGCAG
Organism: Gemmatimonadaceae bacterium; assembly: GCA_045803545.1. Taxonomy (GTDB): domain Bacteria; phylum Gemmatimonadota; class Gemmatimonadetes; order Gemmatimonadales; family Gemmatimonadaceae; genus UBA4720. The sequence goes on from JBJMOW010000005.1 coordinate 268,396, forward strand.
TTCGACGTTCCTTCTGCGCAGAATCGTTCGCGACGAACCTAGCCCCGTCTTCCGCGTGATCTCTCCTTCGGGGTCAGACGTGACCATTTCAGCCGGTGCACAGCGCATGAGATTCGGCCGACACGTGGATTTCGGAGGCACCGTCGAACTGATGGAGGACTACAATCACAACTTCACCAAGGACGTGCCGAATCTCAATTTCCAGCTGACGGCGCGACTACACTCCCGGTAGGTATCAGCGTCGTGTTTCGGTTGCGTGAGTATGCGAGACTCGGCGCGCCATCTGGCGCGGTAACCGGACGGCTTGCAACGACGGCCATCATCACCCAGAACAAACCGTTCCACGCCGCTGGATTCGTCATTGCGCCAAATATGAGCGCGACCCCGCCAGCGAGACAGGCAGCCGTGTAGGTCGGACGACGGTCTGCTCCTGGCTTTAGGAGACAATAAAGGAGAGTACCGCTCAGGCCGACTACCAACAGGAGAACCGAGACACCGCCGCCCGCATGGAAAATCTCGACCACGAAATTTTCTGAGACTGTACCGTGAACTCCGAGGCTTTCCGAAATCTCCCGATATGCCGAAGCCCCGTGGCCGAAAATCGGGCTCCGCTCGGCGTCGCGCAGAAACATCTTCCACATAACCACGCGTGACCAACCGGTGCCCGCATCGAGCTTCACAATCGTGAAGAAGCGCTGCGTCACCAGTGCGCGCACCAATGGGCTGGTGACGAACATCGTACCGGCGACTGCCGGCAGCGCAATCATCAGCGACAGCGCACGCGTCAGTACGCCGAAGCCGGTGTATTGCTTCCGGAATCGCCACGCAGCGACAGGAGTAACCGTGAGGACCGCGATGATAAAGGCCAACCACGGGCCACGCGCGAGCGCGAGCAACGCAGCTACTCCGTGCACCACGAATGCAACCAAGGCCAATATGAAACCGCGGCGTGATGTTGCGAACATGGCAGACGCGGCTGCTGCCGCTGCGAACGCGCTCGTATAAGTACCGACGATCGTGCCGAGCCCCAGTATGTAGCTGTCTTCACCCATTGCCTGCCCACTTCCGGCAGCAATCAATGCACGAGAGACGAGAGCGACCGACATGCAAACGCTGCTTACCGCCAGCACTCTGAAGAACCGTTCCCAGCCTTGTGGCTGGAGCACGTAATAACAGCGAATCGCAGAGAACGCGGCGAGATTCAGAGTCAATACGGCAACGTCGGCGATGCCGTAAGGTTTGTACTCGGCGGGTGTCGCGAATGCCGTGCTGAGTACAATGAAAGGCACCATCGCCCAGAGCGCGAGAACAGGGCCATCGATCGCATCGACGACTTGCCACCGGTACACCGCAATTACTACGAGCGCGCCAATAAAGCCCCAGATCAGGAGCGGAAGGCCACCAATGTGGAATTGAAAGTAGGAGTTGAAGGGTGCCACCGCCGCGCCGGTGAGCATGGTAAGCTCGGCGGCGCTGAAGCTGTTATTGGGGGAAATCGTCACCAGCCGTCCGAACGCGGCGCCCTCACGAAGGCAAACCAGAACAGAAGCGTCGCCGTAAGAAGGATCGATCCCAGGGCGATCAGGGTGCGTGGCGGTCCTGAGCGTTTCTCGGGTGCGGAAGCACTATCAACGCGCGCCACCATCGGAGCGTTGTTGTACTCGGTGAGTCTGGCGTTCTCGATCGTCGACTCGAGCTGCTCCTTGAGCGCGGTCAAGCGCAGGGTCTCAGCGCGAAGCCGCTCCTCCTGGCGCTTGAGGACCGGGCTCTGATCGCCGCGGATCGACAGCAGCGATCTGTTTTGCAGAAGGAAAGTTTCCAGACGGTCTTCACTGGCCTCGAGGCGGCCCTCGACGTCGCTGAGGAATCCCTCAGTGAACTTGCGCCGCTCCGCAGCCTGATTGCGGCGGAAACGGACATTGAGGTTGTCGATCAGTTCAACCGAGCGGTTGGCGATTGCCGCAGCGGCCACCGGTGATTTCGCATCGACCCGCACCACCACCACGCCCGACGGCTGTGTCGAGACCTCGATCATCTTCTTCAGCTTGATGCGGGCTTTCCAATTTCGGATGCTGTCGTTCTTGGCGCTCGTAATGATATAGTTCTTGACCAGAATCGGCTTGCCCTTGGGGACAATCGGAATTGGCGACGCCGCGAGGCTGTCGAAGAAAGATTGAGACTTGAGCAGATCGACAAAGAAAGCAGGATTGTTTCCGAGAGATCCGCCGGCCGCCGAGAGCAGCGCACTCAGGGGTCCCAGTGAACCAAGGGAAGAAGCCAGGTCACCTCCCTGTTTTCCCTCCGAATAGAAGGACGCCCGCGCTGTGTACTTGGCGGGGAGTACTATCGCCAGCGTAGTCCCAAGGATCGCTGCCGCGATCATCATGATCGTCACAGGCTTGCGTCGCTCGCGCAGGTACTCGCGCGCGAGCCTGACGCGCACGCGGCCCTTTCTTTCCTCGCGGTCATCGACGGCTATGGGCTCAATGACCGGTATCGGGTGGATTCTTTCCACCGCCGAATCGCTGGGTGCGTTCACGGTTTGCTACTCACCTTATGCTGAACGGAGAAAAAGTGATCGACAACGTTCTGTTCCGGATGTCACGTCGTACGCCAACGTTCGGGCATCCGCCATCGTTCTGGAACAGGAAATTCTCTCGATCCTGAAAAGACACATCAGCGGTTAGGGTCCCGAGGCTGGACGAGCTCGCCAGGCGTATGCCGGGATAAAGACTGACATCGTGACTACAGTAGCTCTGATAATCCGGAAAAGGAAAGGTGCTGTGGACATCCTCGTTCCAGCGAATTCGGCCGCCGTAGACGCCGAATCGCCAGCTTGGCTTAACGTAGTCTATCGCCAGCCATTGACTTGATGCGCCCGGACCAATCGAGGCGCCGAGTACCTCGCCGCGATTTGTGTAGCCCTGTATGACACGGGTGCTCATGTACCACGACTCCTGCGGCAAGTCACGGAATGTAGCGCTTTGCTCCATTTGCGTTACTTCGCTCTGTAACCGAACTATACCCCCGAGCCAGGCGGGGCGCCGCCATTGGAGTCCGAGCGTGTAGGCCTGAGTGTGGTTTGGTCTCACGAGTAAATCGTGCAGATCCAGGCGCAGCTGCGTGCGGGCCCACTCGGTATAGACTTCGAGTCCATCTGCAGGTGCGACCCACCGCGCAAAGAGTGAGAAGAGCTGGTCCTTTCGCGTGGGCTTCGTGGCCGCATCCTCGGGGGTCGCGTTTCCCGTATGACCTGTGCGTGCGAGGACATCGAACCAGCGCCATGGCACCTGACCCCACCCGGTCGCGGTCGAATAGACGGAGCGCGCAAAACCGAAGCTCAAGTTGGGATTCCACACGGTTTGCAGTGTCGTCGCGATAGATGCGAGAGATCTCACGTTGTTCGTCGAGACCGTGTCGAAAAACTTCGACTCGGTTAGCCCACCGACCAGCCAACGTGCTTCGAGCAGTCCGAAGCGAGTGGAAAGAGGTCGCGCTGTTCGGATCAAGAAATGGGGGAAGCCCGGCGCGTTGTTGCTGAGGACGATCGCATTTCGAATACCCGGCCCCCACCATTCGTTCTCGTTCGAGAATCCAAATTCAAATCGATTGGTCGAGAACAACGCCGACGACTGTCCGGGATCAAAGCGGCGGATGGGACCTTTGCCAAACCGCAATGGCTGATCGATCGACCACTGCGAAGCGACGTACTGAGGGAACACGTAGCCACCGCCTGCTCGATCCGCTGGGATGACAGGCAGGTGCTGGTCAAAGGGGAAAGGGCGAATGACCCAGTCGGAGTTTTCGGAGGAAATCAGCTCGGGCGCAAAAATGACCCTTACTCGCCGGCTCTCGAGCTTGAAGCCAGTCAGCGTCCGCGTGCTCAATCCCCTTCCCGCCCAAAGCGCACCATAATTCTGCGAGAACGGTATAGCCGTGCTGTGAACGAACAAAAGCTGGGGCACAAGCGGAGAAAGGCGGACCTGTCCTGGCTCGCTCGGCACCGGCCGCGTGAGCGACGATGCGGATCGAAGAAGCAATGACTGGCCGGCGCCTACGCCATTCACCAATTGATCGAGCCGAATACGATCGACACTCTCGCTAGTAACGAGGATCAGCGACGAAGCAGGAACACGAACCGAATCGTGCGCAACGGAGGTAGTTTGTTGCGCGAGACCAACGCGGGAAACGGATAATGCTACGGTCAGTAAGGCGGCAATGCGGAGATTCAAAAATCGGCTCGCGATAGAGTGTGGCGTACGTCAGAGCTGCGTCTTGAGAGTATGCCGAACGGCGTCTGCTACACAAGTGACTGTCACCGGATTGGAAGGTGGAGTGTCCACTGGAGCCGGAGACCGAGCGAGCCCCGCCAGCTCTCCGGCAACCACGGCCGACGATGGACTGGTTGGCCCAAACCATTTCGGATTGCCCATTTCGAAGATCGCGACAAGTGGTACACTCAACGCGTCGGCGATATGCATCGGTCCGCTGTCATTGCAGATGAAGACATCGCAACATGAGATGATCGCCATCAGCTCGCGCAGACCCGGACGCACAACGAGCGTGGATTCGGGCCAGCCTCCTGGATCCTGGTCTTCGGGTCCAAGCATCACCACATGCCTCCCACTAACCTCGTTGCGCAGCACGCGTGACAGCTCCCGGAAATGATCGCCAGGCCAACGCTTGCCCGAGTGCGATCCGCCAGGGTGGTAGCCGATTGTAGGGCGGCCGGCTCCGAGCTCTCGCGTGAGGAGTCGCTCAGCATCGTTCTTTTCGTCGCGAGTCACCACGAGCAGCGAACGCGTCGGACTTCGCTTCAGCGTCCGGCCTTCGCTCGGCAACAACCTCAACAAATCGTCCCAGTCAGCGTGCTTGTGGGTGTCATCGCGGTTGCTCGGCAATGCTGCTGTCAGCAGCCATCCGCCGCCCCCGATGTCGTAACCGATTCGGCGCGGCGCCAACGTGATCGCGGCGAGCAGATTCGAGCGTAGGTCCATCCGCGCGTCGATCGTCAAATCGAACTTCCTGTCTCGTAATGTGGCAATCAGGTCCCGCATGTGCCGGCGGGCAGTGGCGCCGAACCGGTATTTGTGGCTCGGTGCTGTCCATGGCAGCTCGGCATCGATCACCTCATCGACGAGTCCCGTGTTGGCGAGCAACTCTCGAGCGAAAGGGCGAGCCAGGAGCGAGATGCTCGCGCCTGGAAAGCGATCGCGCAGAGCCGACAGAAAGGGCGTGACCAACACGACGTCGCCAATGTACCAGGGTTCGATGATCAGGATGCGCTCGATGGCGCGTGGCGGATTGGTTGCCTGTCGCAGCGCGCGAAACGGCGCGAAGAGGGTGCGCCCCGCAAGATCAACTGCGTTCAGTACCGCGATCCGTGTGCGGCTAACAGGCCAAGTGAGCGCCATTAGCAGCGCGCCATCAGGATCTGTCCGCTCAGAGCAATCGATCGCGCCAGGTTCGCGGCACGAGTGGCGAGTCGATCTCGATCGGAAGATGGTATTCGAACGGCTTGGGCCCGTGAGCACGAATCCACTCGACCATTGAGATCAGACCCTCGCGCAAAGTCACCTTCGTCTTGTACCCAAGGAGTTTACGCGCCTTGTCCGCGCTGCACGTAGCGTTCTTAACTTCTCTCGGCCGATCGGTGACATATATCGGCTTGAGCGAGAACGACAGCAGGTCGGCGAGCATCACGGCCAGCTCATTGATCGTGGCAGCTTCCTCGTCCGGTCCGATGTTAATCATCTCGCCCGATAGTCCTGCTTGAGTTCCCATCTTCAGTAAGGGATCGACGCAGTCCTGCACGAAAGAAAATGAACGGCGTTGCTCACCATCCCCATAGATAATCGGTTGCTTTCCTTGCAGCATCCGATTGATCATGATGCTAGCGACGTTGCGATACGGATCATCGTACTTCTGCCGCGGACCAATGATGTTGTGCGGCACCGCGATCACATACTCCATGCCGTGCGTTTCACTGACGTTCCTCACGACCCACTCGCCGGCAACCTTGGCAATCCCGTAAGGATCTACTGGCGCGGCAGGCTGGTCCTCTTTAAACGGAGGCTTGCCTTCACCATAACGAGCCATGCTCGAACAGTAGACGAATCGCTTAACGCGTTTACTCGCGGCAGCGGCAAGCAATCCGGCCGTGTTTTCGTATACGTGTTTCGCGATAATCGCCGGGGAGAAAACACTCAGGCCCTCGGTCGCAATCGCGCCGCAGTGGTACACCAGATCGACGTCCTGGAGTAGCGGTTTCATCGCCTGCACGTCCCCGCAATCCGCCTCTTCGAACTGGATGCCCTCGGGAAGATTCTGGAGATCTCCCCCGATCATGTTGTCGCAGCCAACGACTTCATCGCCTGAACGCGTGAAAGCGTCGGCAAGATGGCTGCCCAGGAAGCCAGCCACGCCTGAGATGAAAACTTTCATTGTTTTCTTGTTAAAAGGCTCCGGTTCGCCTCAAGACCGCGGGAATTGTCCGGAATAGAATACTAACATCGAGCCAGAACGACCACTGTTCGATGTACTGCCGATCGAGGAAGATCACATCCTCGAAGTCGACCATTTCGCTGCGTCCGCTCACCTGCCACAACCCAGTAATGCCCGGCTTCGCGTCGAGCCGGCGGAAGTGGTGGTCCTCGTACTCCTCGAAGTCACTCTCGAAAAAAGGCCGAGGCCCGATCAGCGACATGTCTCCGATCAGGACGTTTGCGAGCTGCGGCAATTCGTCGAGACTCCAGCGGCGAAGGAAACGACCAAGCCGCGTGGTACGGGGATCGTTGGGAATCTTGAATAGGCGTCTGTCGCCGGTGTGATTCAGGTGAGCCAGGCGCTGTTTCTCGTCATCGGCACCGACGTGCATTGTGCGGAACTTGAACATCCGGAAGCGGCGCCCACCGAGCCCTGCACGCTCCTGAAGGAAGAACGGCGAGCCCGGCGAATCGAGGCGAACTGCAATGATGATCGCCAGCAATACAGGGGAGAGGAGCGTGAGCAGGATGCTGCTCACAACTATGTCGACCACGCGCTTGGAGATCAGCGCACGCGCCTTGAGAACCGGACTGCCAAGCTCGAAGAATGGTTGATCGTGGTGCCACACGAGCGTAGGCCTCAACCCGTAAACCCGGACTGCGCGCGCCGGGAACAGGACCTGACAACCCGCGTGCAAGCACTCCTCGATCAGGTCGTTGATCCTACTCGCCGGCAAATCGGCGCAGACGACGACTGCCTCGGCATCGTGCTCACTGATGACGGCAGTAAGATTATCGATCGTGCCGATCAGTGCGGCGTCGGCGCCGGCATTTCCGGTTTCGTTGCTCGCATCGCCATGAGACAGCGTCGCGACGTATCCGGCTACTTGATAGTCTCCGCCAGGCGCGGCCACAGCTTTCCTATACCGCTCGGCGTTTTGTGGGTTGCCGACGAGAATGGCAACCCCGGCTCCTCGTTGACCGGGCCACAGATCACGCAGAATCCATTCTGACAGCTGGCGAACGAGATAGAGAATGAGCCAAATCGTGCCGGCCGTTGCGACTATCGGCAAAACGAGGTTGGCTAGGAGCCCCCTCGCAATGCCGCCCGCCCACGCGAGGACGCACGCGCCGGCGACGGCCAGGAAAAGCCGAAAGGGAAGATTCAATGCCCGATGTCTGCTGTGACCACCGGTTGCAAACACCGCCGTGAGAATCAACACGCTTAGCCAAATAAACCGCGCCCCTCCGTCCAGGAGCGGCGTGTCTGCATAGAGGATCGCTCCGTTGATCGTTTCAGAGCCGAGCCACACGGCGACGAGTCTCGCAAGGCCGATGGCGATGATGTCGCCAAGCAGCAGGACGGCAAAGCGCGTGGCGACACGACCAGTGTGACGACGCACGGCGCGCGGACGTCGATCAAGCAAGGCAGATCGACGCTGCAGGCCAGGGTGGATCAAAACTTTGGCTTCGACAAAAGGCGGCGCCAACGTCACTAGGCTGTCCGGTCGGTGGTCATTTCGAGCCATTGCGATAGCAAAATCCTAGCCTTTCCGCGAGGCCGGCTGAGTGCCTGCAAATATGCCCCAGTGCACCACAACCCACCGACGCAACAACCGTCACACGAAGCGTTAACCCGAGAAGGCGCGAAATCTACCCTCACGCACTAGCGTCGCACAGTCTCCGTGTCCGCTGCTAACTTTCTTCACTCGTTGTCCGCGCTTTCGGCAATCACCCTGCCTCCTGACCGATGAAAGTTCTTGTAACTGGCGCTGCGGGATTTATTGGCTTTCACACAGCAAGAAAACTACTTGCCAGAGGTGAGGACGTTGTTGGGTTCGACAACCTCAATTCCTATTACGACATTCGGCTCAAAGAGGCGCGACTCAACCAGTTACAAGCTGACCCGCGGTTTACGTTCATTCGCGGTGAGCTTGCCGACGCTTCGATAGTTAACGAGGTATTTCGTGAACATGATATCGGCTCGGCGATTCACCTCGCCGCACAAGCGGGGGTCCGCTATTCACTAAAAAACCCGCGAGCGTACGTCGACAGCAATTTGATCGGTTTCGTCAACGTTCTTGAGGCAGCACGATATGCAAATCTGCGACATCTCGTGTACGCCTCGTCCTCGTCCGTATACGGCGCGAATACTTCGATGCCATTTAGCGTGCGTCAGAACGTTGATCATCCGCTGAGCCTTTATGCTGCGACCAAGAAAGCAAATGAGCTGATGGCTCATTCTTACAGCCACCTGTTTCGGATTCCTACTACCGGACTCCGCTTCTTCACAGTCTACGGGCCATGGGGCCGGCCGGACATGGCCCTATTCCTGTTCACAAAGGCAATCCTCGCTGGCGAGCCGATCGAGCTTTTCAATCATGGACGCATGCGACGAGACTTCACGTACATCGATGACATAGTGGAGGGCGTCGTACGCGTTCTCGACAGACCTGCGGCCCCGAACGCGGATTGGAACGGCGGCGATCCTGATTCTGCGTCGAGCAGAGCCCCTTACAGGCTTTACAATATCGGGAATAACTCGCCTGTAGAGTTGGCGCGGCTGGTCGAGGTACTCGAAAGCGCGCTCGGACGCAAAGCGGAGAAGCGGCTGGTTGACATGCAGCCTGGCGACGTCCCAGCAACCTATGCTGACATCGACGCTCTTGTTGAGGACGTTGGCTTTCGGCCTTCCACACCGATCGAGGAGGGGGTGGAGCGATTTGTCGCTTGGTACAAGTCGTTTTATAAAGCCGGACCGAAGGCTGTCAGACGGACAAGCAAAGCGTCGCGCTAAATCAGCGCCCAGCTACCGGAGCTCCTGCTTCGGATGACGTTGCAGCGACCTCCCTGATTCTCCGATCGAGGAGTGTCCAGCCGAGTACAACAAGAATCCCATATCCAGCGATCGCCGTGATCAGCTGAGCGCCGCTGCCGTTCCGGACGCACAACGCGAGGACGGCGCCGAACGCTGCGGCGAGGGCGTAAAGCGAGGTTACGCGCGCGTGGCCCCAGCCACCATTCGCGAGACGCTGATATAGATGCGATCGATGTGCCTGCGTCAGCTGTTCACGGCGCCGAATGCGCAGCAGCACCGTTAGAAAAGCGTCGAGAAACAGCGGAAGCAACGGCAAAAACAATAGAGACGCTGGAGCGCTGCCCAATGCGAAGGCGCCGGCGATTACGAAAAACATTCCGAGCGGCCCCGAGCCAACATCGCCCATGAACATTTTTGCGGGCGACCAGTTCCAGAGCAGGAAGCCAAAGCATGCTGCCGCGAGAACTATCCCGAACTGAGAACCTGTGCTCCCGCGCGAGGCCAGACTGAAGACAAATACTCCGTAGACGACACCCTGGGCCGATACCATACCATCTAGACCATCCATAAAGTTGACGATGTTGATTGATGCGACCGTCCAAAACACCCACCATGCGAGCCAAAGGAATTCGAGGACGCCTGCGTGAGGACCCCGGGCTGCGACTACCAGCGTGATAGCAACACCGCAGGCGATGTGGACGGCCAGTCGGACGCCGACTCGCATAGACCGCGTGTCATCCAGCCAACCAACCGCGGCAAGTGCGACGATGGCGACGATCAGCGCAACATCACTCAGCTGGATTCCGACGTGTCGGCTAACTAGCTCCGTGGTAAGACCCCACAGCACCGCCGCTACAAGCGCCACACCCCCGCCCCGTGGTGTTGGGACCGAGTGGGAGCTTCGATGGTTAGGGATGTCGAGAACCCCTGCGCGACGCGAGACACGAAGCATCAATCCGACGCCCAGGATCGATATCGCAAAGGAGCCAGCCACTAACCACCCCGTCCCCATCACTTTGCGATTCGAGTTGCGGGCCGCACTTGACGCGCCGCCACTGCCGAATAGTAGTACTCTGCTGTTTCCTGCAGAGCGGCGTCAACTCTGATCGGAGGCCGCCAGTTCAACAGTCGCTGCGATTTGCTGATGTCGACTCGAAGAGAATCCAGCAAACGGTTAGCGAAGTCACGCTTTCCCACAATCGATGCGATCGCCCGCAATGCTAGAACTGGAATCGGAAAGAGTCGCAGGCGCCGGCCCATCGCTGTGGCAGTTCGTTGTAGCAGCTCCGGGGTTGACAGATCTTCTCCGTCACTGACCAGGAACGTCTGCCCGGAAGCAGCCGGGTGGTCGAGGCAGCGCAAAAGAAAATCCTGAAGGTTGCCGATGGAAACCAGACTACGTGCATTCGCCACGAGGGCGAAGGGAAGTGGAATCTCCTTGTCCAGCCAGCGCATAAGCTCCAAAAAGTTTGCGCGTACACCCGGTCCGTAAACCAGTACGGGGCGTACGACGACTACTTCCATGCTCGTTTCGTCGGCAATGTTTCGCAGTCCGACCTCCGCATCACTTTTTGAACGGGCATAAATCTCTCGCGGATTTGCCGGATCATCAGCCCGAAAAGGCTTGTCGATAGGCGTCGACTCTCCGTTCACCTTTACCGAACTGAGGAAAACAAAGCGACGTGCACCCGCTGCAGCTGCTGCACGTGCAAGTCTGACCGTGCTGTCGACGTTCAGCTTCCTGTAGTTTTCGACCGACGAACCATGTCGTTGGTGGACGAGAGCAGCGGAATGAACCACGATTTGTACATCTCCAAGCAGCACATCCCAATCGATATCACCGGCGAGATCGCTGACTGTTACCTGCTCACCGACGATTTCGGTCGGCCGGCGAACAACGGCGCGGGCGATCCATCGCGGGTTTTGATTCAAAGAGCGAACTAGCGCGCTTCCGACAAAACCGGTCGCTCCAGTTACGAGCACCCTTGTCTTTCCGTCAGCGGGGCACAATCGACAAAACGTCCTCCGCTAATTGTTGGATAAGGTGACCCCGCGCGAATTTACTGACGAAGTCAGCTCGCTTGGTCGTCTTGAATTGAAGGTTTCGAAAGGAGCGCACTGCCCCATCGACGTCGCAGGGTGCGAACACCGCCGCGTTTTCCAACTCGCTGGAAACGAACTCCGCGGCGTATCCCGAAACTCCTGCCCAAACTGGTTTTCCCATCGCGCCGTACTCGAAAAGCTTCGAGGGAAGAACTTTTCGGAAAGCCGGGTAATCGTTCAGGTGGAGAAACAGGACGTCGGCCGCTCTGTAGGCCTCGATCAGTTCCTTCCTCCTGATCGGCGGCAACACCTCGACGTTCGAAGCCTCTGCCCGCGCGAGCGCAGCGACCAGCTGAGGTTTTCGTCCGCCATCGCCGATGATGGTGAATTGAATTTCCCGTTCCATTCGTTTGGCCAACCGTGGGACAATCTCGTGAAGGCCCTGTCCGTCTCCGAGGTTACCAGCGTAGAGCACACTCCGCCTGCCGCTCCCATTAGCAAATGCTTTCGACGCACTATTGCGAGCGTGCGAGCCGGCGGCCCCAGGAACGAGCTCCCCCGCTATGCGAGTTTCGCCGACAAACTCTTCGTCCACGCCGTTGGTAATGAAAGAGAATTTGCGATGGGGATATCGGGCGCGGAAATACTCGGCGAACCCTGGCGAGACGAGATTGACCTTGGCTGCGCTCGCAATTGCCGAACGCTCCAGCAGCGAGGCTATCGGCGGCACCAACCAGGACAACGCGGGTGCGACATCTCGCATAGTGTCAACAAAAATGTCCCGGATGTCCAGATAAAGCTTTGCTTGCACGCGTTTCGCGATCCGCGCCGCAAGGACGGCGGTCATCAGCCTGCTGGACGATGCGAACACAGCGTCGTACTTCTGCCCCCGTGCTATTTGCATCGCTCGCGACGCGAACGCCAAGAAACTCAGCGATTGATCGAGCATACCGCTTTCATGTCGCGGCAAAGCGACCCGGTGGATCGAAAGGCTCTCGGACTGCTCCGTTTCCGGGGCCTCGGCAGTGAACGACTTATACCGATTGGGGAGCGTCGTGATCACGTCCACCTGGCCACCCCTGGGGAGCAGCTTGACGAGTGCATCGGCCAACGCTGCCACCCGGAACGACCCAGCGCTAAGGTCCGGCCGGTAATAAAAACTGAGAACGAGAATTCTCACGGCGGCGCCTTCCACACGATATGGGTCTCCACCGTTTCGCCAACGAATCGGACAACGAGACAATTGGTTGGCAAGCAGCGGCCGAATTCCGGATGCCAGGTAGTCTGCTCCTGATTTAGAACGCCTTCATGCGCGGCGAAAGCGACCTCGTGCCCGGATGGAAGTCGAAGGTACACGGTGGTTGGGCTGCCCTGCTCGCTTCGGAATTCCCGGATAGTCACGCGAGGGTGGAGACGAAAACGCGCCTCCGCATGACGGAATGGTCCGCGAATCTGGTCGCGAATAACCAATGAATGGCCTTCGACTCGCCATTTGCGCGAATGCAGCGGGGATCCCGGCAGCCACGAATAGCCATCATGACTGCACTGCACGACTGTCTCATTTCCGGTGGTTACTTCCAGGTCGTGTGGTCTTGCCCGACGACCTGTTCGGAAGGAGCTCCAGATCTCCGAGGAGTTAGCGTGATCGATCGTGACCGTGTTGTGCGCAGGCGTTCCACGCTGACGGACGCGTTCGGCGCCCACCTCATATAGTGAAGTACCAGAGTTCACGAACACTCTTTCGCCAAACAACGACAGTTCGAAAGAAAGGGTGTCGGCATGGCTATGCGCGGGCAAGTAGTCGGGCCCAATAGGGCCAACGTCGAGCATAGCCGTCAACGCTGGTGCGTCGATCCTTACATAGCCGCTTGATGCCAGTAGCGTAGGCGAATTACTGCGGATTTGTGCGGCGCCGATGTTCAGTCGCTGCGAATAACCATATAGTTCTTCCGGTCGTGGCGCGACACCGAAAGCCGCATCGTTGAAAAATGCGATGTCGCCGTCTGGATGCGTCATCGCAGACAGCCATGACTGCATCCTGGCAATGACCTGACGCCAATGGTCCGATTCCTCGTCAAATCTCGGCGTCGATACGTGTGACACCGCAGCGAGGTTCGTGAGGTCGAGCAGCGATTCGAGAACGAGCGCATGGTACATCGGGCTTAACTCGAAATGGCCACCGTCGGCCAACACCTGCTCCCGAAGCTCGCGATCCAGGATTCTCAGCCCGGTGCGAAGCCAGCTCTCCGCTTCGGAACCCCTGAAGAACGCCCCTGAAAAGACGAGAGCCTGGGCATTGGCGAGAAGATGATTTCCCAGGAGGTGTGTTTCCAGATTCCGGGCCAGCCAGCGAGCCTGAATGCCGAGACTCTCGATGCAGGAACAAGGCAGCTCGTTTCCCGCAAGCGACCATTTGATCCAGTTGACGATGCGGCGCGAAGTCGGAAAAGGCTCCCACGCTGTCCCGCGCGCTGGCTCATTCTCCGCGACCCATCGCTCGAGAATGCCGCGATGCCAGTCGGCACGGCTGGCGGCATCAACCGCAGTCAGATCGTCGAAATAGTGGAGATTATATCTCCACAGTTTTGACCACTCAGTATTATCCCAACCGCCCGGGGCGACATCATTGGTTTCGTTGAGGAATTGGAATGACGACGGTCCCACCATCCGCGCTGAGAGGCGTGCCGGGGCCATCCAGGCTGAACTCGACAAACTCCTTCTTGGCGGGGCGCTTCGGAGATCTAGTTTTGGTTTTATTAGATAACGACGGGCACGTCCCAAGATCTGCCCCGCACGCAGGTGCCTGATCGTATTCCAATACGTCTGCAGGCCCGCGCTCACGCCGGTTTATTCGTCAGCAGAGTTTGCAGGACCGTCACGATTCGTTCTCCCGAGTGCCCGTCCCACTTAAGCGGGATGCTGCCCTTTTTCCATTGCCCGGCAAACAGACGCTCGAACGCTGGCCTGAGGGCGGAAGGCTTCGTACCGAGCAGCTCGTTCGTGCCCACCGAAACGGTTTCGGGTCGTTCCGTGCTGTCTCTAAGGGTCATGCAAGGGATTCCAAGAACAGTCGTCTCCTCAGTTATGCCGCCCGAGTCGGTCACGACACACATCGAATGCTTAACCAGGAACACGAACTCTAGATACGCCTGCGGCGGCACCACAACAAGGTTCTTCGGAAGTTTTGTGATGCGCCCCAGCGTCTTTGCCGTCCGTGGGTGCGCCGGGAAAACAACAAGATGATCTCCGGCGCATCCCGCAATCTGCTGCACAAGATTCTCGAAGCCGGAGAGATTGTCGACGTTGGCCGGACGGTGAAGGGTTACCACCACGTAGTCGCCACGCGTTAGCCCGACACCATCCCAGAATTCCGGCTGGACCAGTTTGTGGAGGTTGGCCTGGAGCGTATCGATCATAGTGTTGCCAACGAAGAAAATTCTTTCTGCTGGAGCACCCACGTTACGCAGATTCTCGCCCGCGAGTTCGCTGGTCGTAAAGAACATGTCTGCGATCGAGTCAGTCACAACACGGTTGATTTCCTCGGGCATCGTCCAGTCACCGGAACGAATCCCTGCTTCTACGTGGGCGACTGGCACGCCGACTTTCTTCGCGGCAATCGCGCACGCCATCGTCGAATTCACGTCACCGACGACGAGGCAGAGGTCACTTCGATCCCTGAGCAGCAATTCTTCATAACGCACCATTATCGCTGCGGTTTGCTCGGCTTGCGTGCCCGACCCAACCTCGAGATTGACGTCCGGCGCAGGGATGTCGAGCTGAGCAAAAAAATCGCCCGACATGCGGGCGTCGTAATGTTGGCCGGTATGCACCAATCGATGTCGCAGACTCTTCTTCGCTGCGTCGTTGGCCTCAAGCGCACGGAGAATCGAGGAGATCTTCATGAAGTTCGGGCGCGCCCCCGCAATCAGATCGATACGCGGTGAACGACTCGAGCTCATGTCTGCATTGACTCCGCGATATCAATCGCAATTCGACTCACCTCGAGTAGCTCGGGAACCGGAATGGGCGGCTGGCCGCCCGCGGTCACCGCAGAGATGAAAGCGCGAGCTGCGTCACGTTGCCCTTTGTCCTGTCGGAGCAAACGCATCGAGCTGAAACCCGGCCAACCGTAGCCAGTCAGTTTTCGGAAATTGTCGAGATGCAGGACACGGCCGGCCGCGAACACCTCCAGTCGCTCTTTGGAAAGCGACTTATGTCCGTTCGCGAGGTACATGAGGCTGCCAATCGATCCATTCTCAAAGCGCAGAGTGACCGATGCACTGTCGCGTGGGCCCAGGCGCGATTTCGTAGCCAGCGACGCGACATCGCGGTCGACAATCGGGGATCCTGCCAGGAAACGAAGCAAGTCGATGAAGTGGCACGCTTCGCCGACTATCCTGCCGCCGATGGAGACGTCCTGTGTCCAGTGATCCGCAGGTACCGCGCCCGCATTCACCGTCATGGTGATCGCGATGGGTTCGTTAACCGCGGTCAAAAGCTGTTTCATCCGCACAATATGCGGCGCGAATCTCCTGTTGAAGCCAGCCATCAAAACCGGTGCGTACTTTCCCCGCGCTTCGAACACGGCGTGATCAATAGCGTCCACCTGAGACAGGGTCGTCGCCAACGGTTTCTCAACGAATACGTGCTTCCCCGCCTGCAAACCCTCGATAACGTATGCGGCGTGGCTGTCGTGACGGGTAGCCACGACGACAGTGGTTACTTCCGGGTCGTCAAAGATCGTAAGAGGATCCGTAGTGGTCTGCTCGAACCCGAGTTTCGTGCCTACGTAAAAACCTGTGAGTCCGCTTTGGGATACGATTGTCTTGAGTCGGGCGCCCGTGTCTCTGAAAGCAGGTCCTAAGACAGCAGACGCGTAATTGCCGGCTCCAATGAATCCGACTACTGCGCGTGAGCCGCTCGTTGATCTCGCAGAGACGCTCCTGGTCGAGCGGTCCAAGCGAACTGTCGACACCCGCGGGTTCGCGCTCTCAGCAGGATCTCTCTCCGGATACTCGAGCAGAATCCCCAAAGCATCCCGGTCGCTGAGCAGCTCATAAGCAGCCTCAGCATTGGCGATCGGAGCCTTGTGGGAAATCAGAGGAGAAACATCGAGACGGCGGTCTGCCATCATGTCGAGCACGGCTTCGAAATTCCGCTGCTCCGTCCACCGAACGTATCCAACCGGATAGTCAAACCCTTTCTGCTCGTAACTTGAATCGTATCTCCCGGGCCCGTACGAACAGGAGACCTGGAAGCTCAGCTCCTTCGAGTAAAAATCCGCTCGCGATAACTCCAGACCCGCGACTCCAACGAGCACAATCCGGCCGCGCTTGCGGCACATGCGTGCAGCGTCTTCGACCGGTGCGTTGCTGTCAGTAGCTGCGGCGATGATCACCGCGTCGACTCCCCGCCCACGCGAAAATGCCGTTGCCGCGCCCACAACATCATTTCCATTACCAGCGTTTACAACTTCAGCGCCCAACTGCGCTGCCAGCCTGAGTCGAGCGGCATTGTGATCAATTCCCAGTACTCGACAGCCATTCGCCTTCAGTAGTTGCACGGTCATCAACCCGACCAGGCCTAGCCCGGTAACGACTACGGCCTCGCCGAGCGTTGGCTGCACCAGTCTGATCGCCTCGAGCGCAATAGCGCCAATGACAGTGAATGAAGCGTCGTCATCTGCGACGTTCGCCGGAACCTTTGCGCAAAGATTCGCGGGAACGCTGACGATCTCGGCGTGTTTGCCATTGGAGGCGACGCGATCCCCTGCTGCAAATCCGACTGCGTCCCTGCCCGCTTCTATCACGACCCCGACGTTGCAATACCCAAGAGGGAGCGGCTGGTCGAGCTTGTTGCGCACCGCGGATATCGTAGGAAGAACCCCGTCGGTTCGTGCTTTCTCGAGCACTTGTTTGACTTTATCCGGCTGCTGTCGCGCCTTTTCGAGAAGGTTCGCCTTGCCAAAGTCGACAAGCATGCGCTCGGTCCCCGCTGAGACCAGCGTCCGGGTCGTGCGAATAAGGAGCTCTGTTCGAGCTACGGCTGGCCACGGAACCTCCACCACTTCGGTCCGACCGTTCTTGAGATTCTGCACTACCTGTTTCAAGCGTACCCCATTCAGGACCGCGCTCCTACTTCGTTGCGCGGATCAACATGAAAAGACCAAGGTTTCGGGCAAACCGGCGTAACCCCGCACGCGGCCAGATTCGCCGTGCAATCGACAGTAAAGGGCCGTTGTGCCGTTGGCCAGCCTGAGACTCGAGGAGATCGCCGTGCGTAAGAACGGTAGCCACTTCCACGGCACGAAACTGTGAAAAAAGCTGCTTAGCCTCGCGTACGGTGTAGGCTTTGGTTCCCGGACTTTCGAGATATCTGGCGTAGACCTCGCGCAACGACAACCACGGCCGCAAGCGAAGGAGGGCGTACCGGACCCAAAGCATCAGCCCGACCAGACTCCACTTGTGATAAATCATTATATGTGCTTTGCCACCGGGTTTCAGCACGCGCCAGACCTCTGAGACTGCGTCCGGAGTCGCGGGGCTGTGGTGCAAAACACCCCACGAATAAACGCGATCGAAATAACCCGTCGGGAATTCGAGTCGTTCTGCGTCGCCGATTTTGACGTTGGAGGTCAGTCCATAGGCCGACAAGCGGCGGCGAGTATGGTCAACGGCGCGCGCGGTCAAATCAATTCCGCATAGCTCCGCGCCAGCTTCAGCGAAACGCTGATGATCGGCACCTAATCCTACCCCGATCTCTAGGACGCGTTTGCCCTTGGCAGCATCGAACTCCGCAAATTCGGATATGTATGGCTCGAGCTCGTATCGCTGCTTTGCCTGTAGCTCATACGAGGCAACGTCTGACCCGCGAAGATAGAGGTCTTCCCCGCAGGCGGCTTCGTCCCAAAACTCGCGAACGAGCTCTTTCTCAGCGTTCACGCGCCGATCCTGTGCTGTTTTGCATCCACCGTGCGATCAACATAGGTCCGGCACCAAAGCTCGATGCTCATAAGGGACAGGAGTGCGTATGCCGCGTCTTTGCGGCCCGATTCATTGTCCGCTAACAGAGTGCGCACCGCCGCCGTATCAAAAAGTCCGCGATCGCGTACCGCTGTTGGCGACAGGACATCGTTTACGAGCGGCTTCAGCTCCTTGCGCATCCACGCTCGTAACGGCGCCCCAAATCCAGACTTGGATCTGTAGATGATTTCTCGAGGAAGAAGCCCTTCCATTGCTTTTCGAAGCACCCATTTGCCCGTCAGTCCACGCTGTTTCATTCTCGACGGGATTTGCGCGGCTGTCTCGACTAAGTCCAGGTCGAGAAAGGGGACCCGCACTTCGACGCCCGCGGCCATGGACATGCGATCCGTGTACGTCAGGTTGTGATCGGTCAGGAAGAAGCGCTGCTCCAGCGCGAGCATCCGTTCGAGAGGTCCAATGGATTCGGGAAGAGGTCGAAGAAAATCCAACATCGGCGCGAGCGCGCTGCCCGCGGCAACGCGCTTTGCCATGGCTGGCGTGTATAGACCCCTAAGGTCCGACTCGCTCGCCCATAAAAAGTAATTGGCGATACGTTCGTCGCCGTTCAGATGGGCGCCGTCGAAAATCCTCCCGACTCTCCGGAAAGAAGGTCTGCGCTTGTCCAAGTTCCTCGAGGCATTCCGGATTGTTCGAATCACGGGACTCGGAAGCCAACGCCAGAAGGGTTCGTAGGCGAGAGCCGCATGCCGCCGGTAACCGGTGAAGATGTCGTCACCGCCGGCACCCGAGAGTAGAACCTTTATACCGTGCTGCCTGGCGAGTCTGCTGATGTAGAGAACGTTGAGCGCGGCAGGATCGGCGAGTGGTTCGTCGAGCTGTGTAATCATCCCCTCGATGTCATTCGCCATTGCGCCCGGCTCGACGCGAATGCTGTGAAGAGCTACTCCCAAATGCTTCGCGGCGAGCCGCGCGTACGGTAAGTCGTTGACAAACCCGTCAACGCCGTCGCCCTCGGCATCGATGGTAAAACATTCGATGTCCGATGCCGCTTCCCGTGCAAACGCGACGATGGAACTCGAGTCAAGCCCGCCGGAAAGGAATGCGCCGACCGGGACATCGGCGACCATTTGGCGCTGAACTGCAGCTCGCAATGAAGCTCGAGTTTTTTCAACGGAAGGCCGAACATCCAGCCGCGATTGAATGGGACGGAATTGCGGCAGCTGGTACCACGTCCAACGCTCCCTGATCCGTGCATCGCGCACGGTCAAGGCCTCACCGGGTCCCAGCTTGTGAACGGACTTGAGCGGGGTCGCGTCGCCGGGGCACCACAGAAAACTGAGGTATCTGTGAAGTGCCTCGTGATCCAGTGTGCGCTCGACCGTGTAAAGCTGAAGGAGCCCTTTCAATTCGCTGGCGAAGGCAAAACCGGGGGCCGCTTCCGTATAGTAGAGAGGCTTCACGCCGAAGGCATCCCGCGCGACCAATAACGAGCGCGTTCTACCATCCCATAACGCCATGGCGAAAATTCCATTCAGCCGTGGAAGCATCTGCGCGCCGTATTCGACATACAGCTGCAACAAGACTTCGGTGTCGGAATGACCCCTGAAGCGATATCCCTTTTGGACCAACTCCTCACGCAATTCGCGGAAATTGTAAATCTCGCCGTTGAAGACGAGAACAATTTCCTTTTGCTCACCTATCATGGGTTGGTTGCCGTTGACCGAGAGATCGATGATGGACAACCGCGTATGCGCGAGACCCACGCTTGCTCTGTGGTCAAACCAGATGCCATCCGCATCGGGGCCTCGATGCGCCTGCGCGCAGTTCGCGTGAGTCAGCTGTTCAGCGCTGAAGGCCCCGACGTAACCAATTATTCCGCACATACTAAGCGACGGGCATCGAACGTCGACCTGAATTCACAGACCGCGCAACTTCCGCCAGAAACTCGAACGTTTCGTTGGCGCAACGCTCCCAGCAGAATTCACGGACACGGGCGTGGGACGCGGTGCTCAAACCCGCGCGCAGCTCGGGCGACGCGATCAACTTTCTCAGTGTACGCTCAATGTCGCTCACATCTTCAGGATCGAAATAAAGCCCGGTATCGCCAAGTACCTCCGGCATGGGACCGCGATTCGACGACGCAATCGGCAAACCAGAGCTCATGCCTTCGAGAAGAATATTCGGCATGTTCTCGCAACTCGACGCGAACAGACACAAATCGGCAGACCGATAAAAGTCTCGCAACGCCGCATAGGGTACCGGCCCATGATAAATAACGAATTGATGATGAGGATCTACACGATTTAGAGTTCGCTGCAGTCTGTTCAGCGCGGGACGGTACGCCGGACCTACCAGGTCGAGCGCGACGGGAACGCCCGCTTGTCTAAGTCGACCGACAGCCTCCGCGACGTGCCACTGATGCTTGTACTGATCGATAATGGAAACGTACAGGATGCGCAAAGGGCGTTGATGCGAATACTCCTCTATCCGCATCTGACTCCGCGGCTCCGCGGAAAAGCTGTGATCTACTCCATGCGGAATCGTCGCTACCAATCCGCGGAGCGGCCTTACCTGCGGAGATATTGTCGACTGCGCATACCTGGTGAGAAAAATCAGGCCGTCCGCTTCACGAAACGTACGCGCCTGGATGCTGCGCAAGAGACGCAGGCGGATCCCCACAGGCGACCAACCATATCGACGCAACTCCCCCGGGACGAATGGAAGCATGTTGCGACTCATCGTGACGACGGGGCGAAATTCGCCTGCGTACGACCCTCCTGGTACCCACACTACGTGACAAGCCTGAGCGCGGGCACGAACGGACAACCGGTAGCGTTGCCAGTATGACCGAAAAGGCAGCGATCGATCGAGAAGAGGCTGGGGGGACTTGAGGAGCCAAGGTCGGTCCTCGACAGCCTCCAACGTTTCACGGCTGCCCCAGAGTACAACGTCAGAGAAGTCCCACCTCGTCGGGTCGGCCACAGCCAGCACGTCGACGAGATGGCGGCGGCCGCCGCCCGCGCGGAGGTTCGATGCGTCAATTCCGAGCCGCATCTGGCATCAGGCCTCGACCGACCAAGTGACCTGCGCGCAGGACCTCGATTTGGGAAAGCCCGGCTTCCTCCAACCAATGAGTCACGGTTTCGGGCGTTTGCGGGTTGTCGAAGGTCGGGGAAAACCAATCAAAGGTGTCGAGCAGTGCCCACTCGCGGTGCTGATCTTCATTCAACGGCAAAATTCCGTAATAGTTCGCGACTGGAACGAGTCTCGACAAAGAATTACCGATCAGCGGCGCGTTTCCGACAAAGCGGCTCACGCGAAGAGCAGCCGGCACGATCGACGCGAGTGTGGAAAAAAGACGTGGTTTCGGTATCCGCTTTGTAAATGGACGGAGCCAATACTTCGGCAGGAGCGCGGATTTCCACGACTTTGCGTAGAAGTCAACAGCCAGACGCCCACCACTCTTTAACGTTGGAGGAAGCGCGGCAAACGCGGCTTCGACATTCGGCGTGTGCTGCAGCACTCCCAGCGAATAAACGAAATCGAAAGAATGATGAGACAATGGCAAAGAGTAGATGTCCGCCTGCAGCACGTGCAAGGACTTGAAGGATCGCAAATTCGCGTAACAGGCGTCCACGGCCGCGGAATAATCAATCGCTACGACGTTGGCGCCCGCAGCAAGGGCAATTTCTGCGAAGCGGCCGGCTCCGCAGCCAGCGTCGAGAATCCAGGCGCCCTCTAGCCACTCAGGCTTCCATCCTGTAGCCTTCCAAAACCGGTCTGCGGAGACCGGAACTCCGGAATAGCTGTCAAGCTGCGTTTTTCGAAAGCGATTCCATTGCAGGCCAAAACTGTCCGCGTAGTTCGAGGGCGCCACGAAACGAGGTACGAAATTCGTAATCGGATACCGCTTCTCACCGCTCTTCGACACGAGCCAGCCACTTCGAATTTCCTCGCCCTCGAACTCGGCATCTTTGATACGAAGCTCCTCGAGGGAGCCTGGGCAACGAAGAAGAGCAAGCAATTCAGATCGCATTGCTTTTGAATGTCTGCATGGTTTTGCGGAATTTGTTGCGCAGAACAACTGCGACAGAGAGGAACTAACCTAACAGCGAAGCCGCGTTCAAACCTGAACGGAGTACGCCCGCCTCCAAAGCTCCAGGATCGCGAGGTTGAAAATTCTTTGACCGTTGGCAAGCCCACGTTGCTGGTTTCCGAGAAGCTCTTTAATCACGCGCTTCGAGTAAAGTTCTTCTGGTGCGGTAAGCACCGTATCCGCCAGGTACGCTCCCCACTCACCCTTGAACCAGGAGTCGAGTGGAATCGAAAACCCTTGCTTGCGATCGATGTCCAGCTGCGAGGGCAGCAGCCGCTTCGCAAGCTGCTTCAGTAGAATCTTCCGTTCGGTTCTTGTGGCCCGCAAACGATCAGGAACCTTGCCGAACGCGAACTCAACAACCCGGTGATCGAGAAACGGCGCTCTGACCTCGAGTGATGCGAGCATGCTGGCGCGGTCGACTTTAACGAGTATGTCCTCGGGCAGGTAGGTGACAAAATCAGCAGCAGTCATTCGCTGCAGCACAGTCGACCGTCTGCCACCCGCCCTTATTCGATACTCCTCCGGCGGCGCACCATGGAGAACGCTGGTTGCCGGTGAGAGCCGTCGTCGCGTATCAAGGTCAAAGTGCAGGGATGCGGCGATCCATGCATCATCGTCTTTCATCGCCAGAGAGGTTAGATAGCCTCTCCCGCGAATTCCTGTCGGCAGAAATCCGGCGAGAGCGCCGACGCGACGCTTGAGAAACGGCGGAATGGGACGACGCCAGCGAAGATGGCTTTGCATGCGCCGATGGTAGGTGTAACCGCCAAACAGTTCGTCGCCGGCATCACCTCCAAGTGCGACAGTGCAATTCGCCCGCACCAGTCGCGACACGAGATAGGTGGGAACCATCGAAGAATCACCGACAGGCTCGTCATACTGGCGGGCCAGCTCCGGCAACATGTCGATGGTCGCCGGCTCGGCTGGCAGCTCCGTGTGCCGAGTGCCGAAATGCGACGCGACAAGTTTGGCGTAAGGTCCTTCGTTGTATCCGCCATGGCCGGGGAACGTAATGGTGAAAGTCCGCACCGGCGCGGATGACGCACGCGCTGCCATGGCGGTAATGAGGCTGGAGTCGACTCCACCACTCAGGAGGACGCCCACTGGCACGTCGGCGACCAGTTGCATGCGTACGGCGTCGGCCAGTAACTGATCGAGCTGCTCGACCAACTCCTCGGAACTGGCGGCGGGTTCCGTGATTCCCTCGGGAAGCGACCAGTACCTCCAGGTCGATAGACGATCCTTCTCGACCTCATACAGCAAGGCGTGGGCAGGAGGCAGTTTTTTTGCGCCCTGGAGCATGCAGAGCTCGCCTGGCACATAACCGTAAGCGAGATAATGATCGAGCGCCTCCGGATCAATGCGACGCGGAAAGTCGGTGTCGACCATCAGCGCCTTGAGCTCGGAAGCGAACGATAGCCGGCCGGCGGCGTGAGCGTAAAAGAGAGGCTTTTCGCCCGCCCTGTCCCGGGCAAGGAGCACCGTCCGTCGTTCGGCGTCGTAAAGGGCGAAAGCGAACATGCCGTTCATTCGCTTCAGGCAATCCGTACCCCACTCCGTATATGCCTTGAGCAACACCTCAGTATCACTCGCGGACCTGAACCGATGACCGTTCTGTTCAAGCGACCGCCGCAACTCACGATAGTTGTAGATCTCGCCGTTCAGAACGACCTGAAGACTGCCGCCCCCGTCTGCCATCGGCTGGCTGGCTGCAGCCGATAGGTCAATGATGGAAAGTCGTCGATGCCCGAGAGAGATTCTTCGATCCGAAGAACGCCATTCTCCGGTCGCATCGGGGCCGCGATGCCGCAATGTCGTGCACTGCGCACCGAGTAGATCGTGACCCGTCGTTCCCGCACTGCCAACTATGCCGCACATGTTAATGCAGAGTCTATCGCGGGAAGCGTATGGGGTCGGCTGTGGCCGGCAAGTGTCGCAGAGGAAACAAGGTGCGGCTAGTACGTCGGCGTTTCGACAGACGGCTCGGAGCCGACATTCCGATATCTGGACCGAGTCACCATCCGTCTCATCGCTTTCATCGGATGTCTAATATCGCGAAGCGCCGACTGCTTCAGCTCGACGAAGTCACGTAGTTCATCCTGAGGGATGCCATCGTGTCGGGCGAAACGATCGCGCATCACCGCGATCAAACTGCTAAGGAACAGAGCGATGAGAAAAGTAAGTAACGCTTTAGTTACCAGATGCCTACTGTCTGGCTCCAGAGGGGTTTCCGGCGACTGAACGACGGTGATCACAGGAGTATCCCTAACTTCCTCGAGCTTGGCGCGCTCGTATGCCTGGGCAAGTGTCGAATAGACCTGCTGCTGAAGCGCAACCTCACGTGTCAACCGTTCTCGCTGGGCCTCGAGCTCCGCTGAGCCTAAGATGCGATTGCGCTGCAAAAAGAACTGCAGCTCGTCTTCCGCACGACGGAGGTCGCCGCGCACTTCGCCAAGGCGTCCTTCAGTGAATTTGCGTTCTGCGCTGGCCTGACTTTGACGCCGTTCGAGATTGAACGTGCTGACGGTCGCCAAAATCGTGTCGACCACCTGCCGCGAAAGATCCGCAACCGGGGTTTTTACTGAAACCGAGACCACTGACGTTCGATTGTCAAAGGTGACGACCATCGAGTGTGAAAGCTTGGTGATCGCAGCATCGCGCCGGTGTGCCCAATCATCACCGGGCGAGCGGAAGAAATCTGCCAGAGTGCCGACGAAATCGCGGCCGTTTACTTTCGCGCGGTAATGCGCCCCAACAACACTGCCAAGAGCTTGGCGTGTTTGGGCCAGGTCAGCGTAGAAGGCGGGAGATACTCCCTGGTTTGCGCTGCCGACGTCAAGGCCTAGTTGAGCGGCCAGTCCATTCATGGCGGATGGATTCTGCCCGCCCTGCGGAAGAAAAGATCCCGTAGCCGTGTATACTCGGGGGCTGGCCAGGCTGATCCCAATGGATACAAGAGCGGGGAGTAAGGCGAAGATAAGCAGCGCCAGCCGATGTCGCAGCAAGATGTTGAGGAGCGCGATCAGGCTGAATTCGCCAACCGGCTCCGGAAAACTGCGCGGAGCAGCAGTCGGATGCTGGCGACGCGGCTGATTTGCGGGATTCGCAGTCACGATAGCGCTACTTGAGATAATGTGCTGTGAAGTATCCAGTCATTGTCTAATCATCCTGGCCATACCCAAAAGTTAGCTGAAGTTGAACGCTGCGCCACGCGGATCTACCGAAAGATCCGGCTCGGGCGCGTTAAGGGTTCCCTGTGGGTGGCTAAGTCTCCGAAGGATATCCGAGAGTGCCGCGATCTGGATTATCATAAAAACCGGCTTGGCCACCCCATGTTGTTGCGTAAGACTCATGATCGCCCAGACTGCGAGCGCCACCCAGAGCAAGACGCCTGCTTCGTAGCCTCTCTTCGCCGCCGCAAACGAAGCGCTCAAGCTGCGCAAGCCGATAAGCATCACAGCGGCAAATGCAAGCAGTCCGTAATCGAGAACCAGGTACAGGTACCCGCTATCCACGGCACCTTGCTGAAGCCCGCCTCCGAGAAAAAGGGAGCGCATGAGAGTGGAATTCGCCAGACGTATCGAAACGTCCGGGCCAAGGCCGAGATAAAGCGTGTGCGGTGAGTCAAGCAAGTACGCGAAGACGTTTCGCCAAACATACATCCTGGCTTCCAGGGATCCGGTATCACTCGTCCTCCCCAGAAGCAAAGCCGTTTGGGCGGGCGGCAACACCGCTACAACGATTGCAATCAAAGCAAACACGGCGGCGAGCGTGCCGGCTGCGCCGACGAGATAGCGACGGCGCGCCGAGCGCATAAATGGGAGAAACACTACGAGCAGGCCGATGCCAAGGGCGGCGCCAGCCGCCGCGGTGGCGTTCGCCATCGCAACAAGTGCGGCAAGGTTCACGATCAGTGCCAACACCAGTACCCGTCTCGGCGGAGTTGGCCTCGCCTCGAACATTAACTTGGCGGCGCAGATTGCGATCGTGCTTGCCAGCGGGAAAATGAAACTCGTGACGAAAAAGGAAGCACGAAACAAAAGTGACTCGCTCGTCCGCATCGACGCCGCATGCGCACGCGCCTCCGATGACGCTCCGAGAATGAGCACGTCTCCCTGAAGATAGGAAACTATCACCAGTACGCTGGAGAGCGTCGCCGCGGCCAGCCAGGCCTTCACCACCGCGTCGACGTCAGCGGAATCGTGCACGGCGTATTGAGTCACCAGGTAGAGAAGAATGAATTCGGCGATCCCGACGACGGTTGGCAGCGCTGCAATCATGTCGAGCGAGAAGAGCCAGCTGACGGCCACAAATACCATCAGCAGTCCGAGCAACCACGCGTCGCGTCCAAGCCGTACCGGGAAAAACCAACCCTCGCGGACCACGAACGAAAGGGCAAGAGCCGCGAGGTAGATGTCTCCCAAGTGAATGAGCAGCGAGCCGGGCAGGCTTATCGTCGCGATTGGACCGAGCAACGCGGTCGCCGGCAATAGACTTATTGCCGTTATCGGACGTCGAATTGAAATGCCCGCAAGGACTATAACTGCACTCAGCATCCAGGTTACCGCGCTGCCCTGGTGCAGAAGAAACGCTACAACGAGCAGCACGAGGGCCACCCAGGCTGCTGTTGCCGCCCTCTCACCGCGTGATGTGGGCACAGTCGTCAAGAAGAGGACCGCTTAAGCAACTGCCTTGCCTGCCTGCGATAGCGAGCGTTGTCCAGCCATCCACTGGCTCTGCGTGCACCGCCCACGAGCAGCCTCGTCAGTCTTTGCATCGGTCGGAGAATCGGAGCCACACTCGCGTGTGCGAGGCGGCGACGTCGTGTTTCGTGCTCGTGCACCCTAAGACTGGGGACGACATCAATGCGCCGTTTCGCCCCCATACCAAGCCTCTCGACTGCCGCTATCAACCGATTAAAAACCGCGACCTCGTTATACTCTTTCAACGCCCGCTTCCACCCCGCAAGTGCCCTTTCCCGCCGCTCAGCATCGTGGACGAGGTAGTAGCGACAGAGATCGATCGCCTCGTCAATCGTGTCATACCCAACTGCCTCGCTGCCAAGATCGTAGATCCCGGCCAGGTAGCGCTTGTTATCGCATATCTGCAGAACACCGTTAGCCGGCAAATAATACGTCCGAAAGTTTATGGGTCCAGTCGAGTTGTGGATATTGATCCCGATCTTCGTCCGTTGAAGCAGCGGAATACGCTTAGCTTCCGAAAGAAAGCCGTTGGGCCAGCCGCGCCCGTAGTATGCGCCCTGTGGAAAGGCGAGAGCAAACCTGTCGACTTTCGCTCGTCGGTAAGAGGTAATCCGCTCGCAAAGGAGCGCCACATCCACGTCCCTCTCTCGCCCGACGATGCCCTCATCGGTCATCGTCGGATCGAAATCATCCGCGCGAAAACCGATCGGCCACCATTCGACGTGACGCACGCCCCAACTTTTGTAAGTCGCCACCTCGGCGATATTGCCAATCATGCAGAGATCGTGGTGCGCGGCGACCGGTCGCGATGCGGCCGAGGCTTCGGGATCATCGTTGAAGCTTAGGACGGTTATAACCGGGAGTTGAGCCAGAAAATCCGGATGTAGGTTGAGAGCCCCGGCATTTATCAGTACATCGGCCGTTTCGACTGCTCTAGCGACGCGCTCATAGAGGGACATCAAAGCGGGGTCGCCCCGGCGCCATCGGCTGTCCAACTCCTTAAAGGGCAGGCGCCGTCCGGGCACTGGCAACCCAAGTTGGATCGAATTTACATCGATACCTGCCCGCCGCAGCCGTTCGAGCCATGACTCGATCCACGCTACTCCGAATTCAGATGCCGGCAAATAACAATGCCCATACAAAATTCGCATCGTTAGGCGATTGCCTTTTGGGGGCGACGTCCTCTCTTGCGCATCGTCTCTTCAAGCAGCGCGATATAGCGATCGGTCACCACGCTCCAGTCATGGTAGCGTCGCACGAATGCATGGCCGCGCTCTCCGAGCTCACGACGGCGTTCGGGTCCCATGTCCACCGCCTCGCGCAACCGCGCATGAATCTCTGGAACGGTGAACGCTTTCAGGATGGGCGGCTCCGCTCCGTCGTAGAACTCGCGGTCGAAGAAAACCGTTATCAGCGGCCGACGCGCGCAAAGCGCTTCGATTGAACCCGACCCGAAGCCTATGCGTGGATACCCTTCGTCGGCGGGATAACGACGATACCACTCATCGTGCCAGAACTGATCGACCACGACGCCGTTAGGCAGCGAGTAGTAGGCTCGCATCCCGTCCTTGTTCATTTCCGGTATCCATTCCACGTAACGCTCGATGCCGAGTCGTGAGATCAACTGACGACTGGCTTCGACGTCGGGGCCTTTATCGATACAGATCAGTTTGAAATTGCCAGGGCGCTGGTGGACGAAAGCGGCAAACGCGCGAATGAATTTGTCGTTGCCTTTGAGATCGCTCCAGAGTGAGCGCCAGCTATGGCGCGTGAGCATAAAAAAGACGACGTCAAACGAGTCGTACTTTCGCACGAGCTCGGCCACCGGGTTCGCTTCGTAATCATCGACTCTCCAGGGAAGCCTCGTGCGCGCCATTTTGCCAATCAGCCCGAGCGGTCGCACATAATTCTCGATTTGCCAGCCCATCATAATCGCGACGACGTCGGTGCTTTCTTGAAGAGCTTTACGCTGCCTCATTCCGAGAAGCGTTGGGCGAATGCCCGGCCGTTTGCCTCCAATGACTCTCCGTACGCCTTCTGTTAGCTCACGGCGCGTGTGCGCGGCCATGAGGTCGCCGCCATAACTGTAAAACACGTGCGGGATGCCCGCGGCGCTCGCGAGGATCGGACCCCACGCGGTAAGCAGCGCGATGTCCCCGCGCGCGAACTCCGAGCTCAGTTTGCGAAATGCCTGGCTCTTCAGCAGGTAATCACGCTCCGAAACACGGCGATAGTGAATCCATTCCGGAAGATTGTCGGGTGAAAGACTTGCGTGCTCCCACCACGGGTAGTTTTGGCCACCGGGACTGGAATCGTCGAGGAACATTTCCGCGTCGATTCCCTTCGCCCGGAGAAACCTCGTCATGTTATACGAAGTGTTGAGCACGTTGCCCGTCGTAAACACCTTCACCGTTGAAACTTCGGCGCGAAGTCAATAGAAGCTGGAAGCCTTAGTCCGAGCGAGCCGACGAGAGCAGCGGTGGAGATGAAGCCCACGACTCGCCCCACGAAGTAGGCGATGGCGGCGCCCAGCACGCCGAGAGACGGAATCATCACCATTGCGGCACCGAGAATTGCCAGGTCTCTCGGCACATTGATCAGCAGAATGCTCCGCCAGATTTTTTGATGAGCGAGAATCACCTGGCTCGTCGCAATCGTTAAAGACTCGGGAATACAGGCCGCCAACAACCATAGAAGCGCCGGATAACCGCTTGCGAACGAAGGTCCATACAGGCCTAACAGCAGATTCCCAAACAGCGCCACCAGGATGGCACCGACGCTGACAACGGCCAGCGTAGCACCCATGTTGTGCCAATACATTTTGCGATATTGGTCGGCATCACGGGCGCCAAGTAAATTATTCATGAGCGTCATTCCAACGTTATTAGCTACGCTCGGCAGGAATAGTACGACCGCCATGAGGTTGTACGCTGCGCCGTAAACGCCCACCGCCGGTAGCCCGGCAGGGCTGCGTGCGAGTAGCGCCTGCAATACCCACAGCGCCCCAATCGATGTAAACCCGCCCAGGAATCCCGGGATTACCCAGCGAGTTATGATCGACTTGTTCTCCGCAACGCCAGACCGGCGCGGTGTTAGCTGGCTTCTCCGCAGCGCTCTCCGAAAGACGAGCATGAGGATTATCGTTTGCGCTGCGCCACTGGCAGCGAGGGCAATGACCGCACCCTTTAGGCCGAAGAAATAGCCGCCGATAGCGGAGATAGCGACGTAAAGAAAACCGGCGAGGACATTTGCCCAACCCAGCGCATCGAACCGTTCGAGGCCTGCCAGCGCACCAATGAAATAGCCGTTGAGGACGAAAAAAAAGACCGCAACGCCGGCAATGCGAAAAGGAACGGCAAGCTCTGGCTTGTGGAAAATAAAGGCCGCAATCGCGTCCCCGCCGCCGCTGAGGAGAGCGCCGGTGAGGGCCGCGGAGAGAACCGCCACGCAGATTGTAAATCCAATAATGCGTTCGGCACGCGCCGGATTCGAAGCTCTGTACTCCGCCACATAGCGGGTCGCCGTGGAACCCATTCCCAGCGAGGCCAGCTGCGCGGCAGCCTGGACTGTGCCAAGCGCAACAGCGTAGCCACCGAACCCGCTGCGCCCGAGCAGGTTGGCGAGAAGCAGGTTTGCGACAAGGGTACTGCCTTGATTGAAGGCAACGGCAATTGTATTCCACAGGAGACCGCTGCCAAATCGCCGCATTAGTGTGCGAGGTTCAGCCTGAGGATTCGTAACCCACCTCACACGCGGTCCTTCGAACTGGATGATTGCCGATGTGGTCTAGCGCGTCACGTCGCGATTTTGTTCAGCGACGACTGTTATTCCCGCATCCTGGACATCCATTCGGACAATGTCCAAGCCGGCTTCCTCACACCAACGTCTGACGTCTGCCGGGGTTTGACGATGGCAGTTGAGTGGACGAAACCAATCGAAGTTGATGTGATTCATCTCGTCGAGCGAGAACTCCGATCTATAATACATCTTGCAGATGTTCCAGTAAAAGAAACGCTGGAGATTCTGGCGCCCCGCCTTGATCCCCAAGAAGGGAATATCCTCCGGCACATCCAGCTCGACGTCGAGCTTACCCAGCTCGACTCCGAGCTTCGTGAGCGGCATCAACGCCTCCCAGGCTTCCTCATCGCTCAGTGGATGGAGCGCCTCGCGCACCACGTCGTCCGTAAACTCGCGGATCACGGCCTTCTTCGCGTAAACATAGAAAAGGAAGAGCCCGCCTTTACGAAGCTTGGAACTCAAGGCCTTTAACGCGCCTTCCGTACTATCGGTGTGGTGTAGAACACCTTCGCTGAAGATTATGTCCACGATCCCGTCTTCGACCGGGATGTCGAGCAGGTCGCGCTTCATGAATGTCGCCGGATATCCCGCCTCTTCGAAGCGGCTGGCTGCCACGTCGACGGCGTCTGAGATGTCGACACCGATGTAATTGTGTGCCTTCAGTCGCTCGCCGAAGAAAAGCATTGCGCTGAAACCAGCCCCGCAGCCCGCGTCGAGGATGGTTTTCGGATCACCGGCCAACCAGTTGTCGAGCACGTGCTCGTCGCCGCCGCAATACCGTTCGAATAACCATGCGCGGGCTGCTGCCTGCATCGCCTCTGATTCGTACGTCTCGCGTCGCGCCCACTTGTACCCGAACGTCGATTCCGTTTGGCGCTG
Source organism: Gemmatimonadaceae bacterium (assembly GCA_045803545.1). Classification (GTDB taxonomy): domain Bacteria; phylum Gemmatimonadota; class Gemmatimonadetes; order Gemmatimonadales; family Gemmatimonadaceae; genus UBA4720. The sequence goes on from JBJMOW010000005.1 coordinate 300,204, forward strand.
TGCAGGAGAAACTGTGCGCTCAGACGCCGCTGGTGAGCGCGGCAGCTCGCCATTCATTTCTGGTAAACTCACTCCGAAGATCCAGGTGCGTCGTAAATGAGGTCGACGTGTCCGTCCTTCACCTCGACCCTGCCCACGACGCGACACGTAGAGCCGTAAGCAATTGAGTAGTCGTCGATGTTCTTATTCACGATCGAGTTGGCGCCAATCACGCAATGCCGTCCGATGCGAATGCCCTTGCCAACGATTGTCATTGGGCCGAGATACGTACTGTCGCCGATGGAAACTGGCGCCCGCTCATACTCGGCCTGACCGGAAGATACGGCCCACTTCACCGAATCGTGCGAGTAGATCTGGACGCCGGCCGAGATCGAACAAAAACTTCCGATAACAAGACCGCCAGACCCGTCGAGCACGGTGAAAGGGCCGATCCAGGTTTGTCGGCCGACGGTCACGTCGCCGATGATTACGCAACTGTCGTAGATGCTTGTGCCGTCCCCAAAGCCGAGGAAGCGCGCCCTCTCCCACCGGTCGACGATTCCGTCACCGAACGGCAGCGATCGGTTCCAGTCCTCTCGAAGCTCTCGTTGACGCTGCCAATGGAATCGCTCCAACTCGGCCTTGAGCCCGGCGACCCCCCTTTCACTCATGACTGAAGGTTCGGCACGAAAACCCGAGCGGGTGAAGCCACATATCGGCGCGCAAACTGGGTGCGGAGTTCCTTCACGACCGTCTCCGCCTCGGCGTCGGTCATCCCCGCAAAAAGCGGCAGCGTGAGCGAAAGCCGTTCGGCGAGAAAGGCATTTGGAAAATCAGATGGCTTTATTGCGTACTTCTCCGCGTAATAGTGGAGATGGGGAGGCGCGTGAGTGCCCTGCCGTGTGATAATCCCCTTCTCTTCGAGATCCCCCATGATCTGATTGCGCGTGTCGAACAGCTGTTCGCAGTTCGTCAGATCGGGTTCCTCTGGCTGAAACAGGCATACGTAAGACTGATAGCCGTGGACATAATCAGCGTGGCTGAGTGGCAGTTGCAGCCACTCCACACCGTCGAGCAGGTCGTCGTAACGCGCGGCACCTTCTCGACGCGACTTCATGATCGCTGCGGACTTGGCCATCTGCGACACGCCGAGCGCGCCCTGTATGTCCGTCATGCGGTAGTTGTAACCGAGATGGCGATACTCAGCCAGCAGGAACGAATACTTCTGAGTATGCCTTTCAAGGTCGGAACGGCTTGCGCCGTGGTCGCGTAGAGTCCGGCACAATGACGCGAGCCGGTCGTCGTCGGTGATGATCATTCCTCCCTCTCCGGTCGTTATTGCCTTTCGCGGATGGAATGAAAAAGCGCCGAATTCACCGAACCTGCCGGTATGCTTGCCGCGATACCAGCTGTCAAATGAGCACGCAGCGTCCTCGATGATCCGAAGATTATGTTTGCGCGCGATCTCGAGAATCGGTTCCATGGCGGCTGACAGACCGAACAGGTGCACCGGAATGATCGCCCGGGTCCTTGACGTGATTCGCCGCTCGATCTGATCAACGTCGATGTTGAACGTACGCAGATCGACATCGACGAAGATTGGCGTCGCACCGATGAACTCGACGCAATTCGCGGTCGCGACCCAGGTAAACGCTGGTACGATCACCTCGTCGCCCGGGCCGATCTCCAGCGCCGCGGTGGAGATCTGAAGTGCGGTGGTACACGAAGAAGTTGCGATGGCATGCTTTGCGCCCGTCATGTGAGCGAAGCGGTCCTCGAATTCCTTGACGTACTTTCCCTGCACCACCCAGCCGGACTTCAGAGGTTCCTGGATAATGGCGAGATCTGACTCGTCGAAGACGGCCTTGGTAATTGGGATCATTCGCTAGCTAAGTGGGCGTCTGTCCGTCGAGAAAAATCTTGCACCACCACTCGAAGCACAGGAGAGACCAGATTAGGAGTCGCCTGTTTTGAGCACCGGAGAAGTGCTCCTGCATCAGACGCTTCGCTGTTTCCGGTTGAACGTAGTCGTAGATTCGCGCGCGTTTGTCGAAGAGCAGCTCTTTAATATAGTCGATGCTTTCACCCTTGAACCAACTCGCATCGGGGGCTGAGAAGCCCTGCTTCAGGCCGTTGGTGTAGTCTTCGGGGACGTAGTTACGCAAAACTTTGCGCAGCACGAGTTTTCCGTCGCCAGTCTCATTGTAATAGCGAAGAGTCTTCGGTCCAGGCTCGTTTTCATTCAGTCTCACCACTTCATTCAGGTGCCGGAGTTTGTACTTGACCGGAACGCGAAGGGCGAAATCGACGAGATCGTTGTCGAGAAACGGCACGCGCGTCTCGAGACTATGGGCCATGCTCAACTTGTCCTCGACGACGAGCAGACCGTGGAGAAAAGTCTTGATCTCGAAGTAAAGGGACTTGTTGACGTAGTCTTCGGGCGAGCTGGCGGCGGCAGTATGCCCGTTGATTACTGAGCGGAAGATGTCCTTGGTGTCGCGAGCGAAAATCTGCTCATGCAGCGGCGCGTTGAAGAAACACGGCTTGAGCGCGTCGGGAATGAGGCGTTGCCAGTAATTGTAGTATTTGTCGAGATGATGTTCCGGCGTGTCGTTGACGACTGCACGGTAATATCTCCACGGGTAACCGGCGAACAGCTCGTCGCCTCCGGCGCCGGAGAGCACGACTTTCACGAATCGCGACGCCAGCCGCGAAACGTAGTAATTCGGGTAACTTTGTCCGACGCGTAGATCTTCGAGATGCCAAATCAACTTTGGCATGACGCGCTCCATGTCGCCGGCTTTTAGAACGACCTCATAATGCTCCGTCTTGTACTTGTTCGAGAGGAACTCTGCCTTTTGTCGTTCGTCGAATCCAGCCTCCAGGCCGGACGCCGAAGAAACGTCGAACCCACCGGTAAAGGTTTTCAGATTCGAAAAGTTTCTTCCGGCCACGCACGTCACCGCGCCGGAATCCATTCCTCCACTCAGATAGGAGCCGACCTCGACATCGCTCACCAGCTGTCGGTTCACGGCCTGATCGAAAAGGCGGTGTAGCTCTTCGACATACTCCGCCTCGGATTTCGTATCTGATTCTGAGAATTCAAAATCCCAGTACCGCTTTACTGCGAGCGAATTGCGGTCACCCAGCGCAATCGAGAGGGTATGCGCCGCCGGAAGCAGCTTGATCCCATCGAACAGCGTGCGATCTGTAAAAATATTCTGAAACGAGAAATACTCATTCAGCGCAGCGAGGTCGACGCGAGCTGATACGCTCGGGTGACACAAAAGGGATTTGACTTCCGACCCGAATACGAGCGTGTCGCCGGCGAAGTGGTAATAAAGCGGCTTAATACCGTAGCGGTCACGGGCTATGAACAGGCGATGCCGTTTGTGATCCCAGATCGCAAACGCGAACATTCCGTTGAGGCGGCTGACACACTCATCGCCCCACGCGTGGTAAGCGTTGAGCAACACCTCGGTGTCGCCGGTCGATCTGAACTGGTAGCCCTTGGCCTCCAGCTCCAATCGCAAGTTCTGGAAGTTGTAGATCTCACCGTTGTAGGTGAGAATCACCGCTCCGTCGTTCGATTGCATCGGCTGATGGCCGAGCGGTGAAAGATCCAGAATGGCGAGGCGCCGATGCCCAAACCCCACAAACGAGGACGTCCATATTCCCTCGCCGTCGGGGCCCCGGTGCAGCACAGCATCCGTCATCCGCTTGAGAATGCTGACTGAGACGGGCGCGCCGTTGACGTTCAAGACGCCGGTGATGCCGCACATTGCTGGACCTCGATTTACCTGACTGCTACCGAGAGAGCTCGCTCGGCGACAAGCGCCTTGTGGGAATCTCGCCACTCAATGAGCCGCTCGAGCCCTTCGCGCAGGTCAATTGTCGACCGGAAGCCGATTTCCGTTTCGGCTTTCCTGGTGCTTCCGATCCGATTAGTGACAAAAGTCTTGCCAGCGGGTTCATACTGGATTGGCAGTCTCGATCCCGTCACCTCCAGAATCAGCTCGCACAGCTCCTTCAGTGAGGTCCTGGTGCCACTTCCCACGTTGTAGAAAGAGTCGGACGCATCACTCTTGAGCGCGCAGACATTAGCCCTCGCACAGTCGCTGACGTAGATGAAGTCGTAGGCCTGGGAACCATCGCCGTACAGAATCGGAGACAATCCCTGATCGAGCCGATCAAGAATTTTCATGATGACGGCTATGTACGTGCCCTTGTAATCCTGGCGCGCGCCGTAAACGTTCATGTAGCGTAGACCGACGTAGGGTAGTGCGTACCGATCAAAGAAGGCGCGGCACATCGCCTCGCCCGCGATTTTCGTCGCGCCGTAGAACGTGCGATTGTTGAAGGGATGCTCTTCGGTCATCGGCAGCGCGACCGCGTCTCCATAAACTGACGCCGACGACGAATAGACCAGGCGCTCGATCCCCTGCTGCTGACAGGCCTCGAGAACGTTGAACGTCCCTCGAATGTTCACATCGAACGCAACACGAGGAAACTCGTAGCATTGCAGCAGCCACAACGCCGCCAGGTGGATTACGTAATCAACCTCGCCGACAGCGCTGCCGAGAATGTCGGTGTGAAGAATGTCGCCACCGACCTCGAAGACGCGGACGCGTGAATCAGTGAGGGCCTCGTCGAGATTGCCACGTGCGCCGCGGGCAAAATTGTCATAGACGATTACCTCTTTGACATCTTCTTTGAGAAGCTCGTCGACGACGTGCGATCCGATGAAGCCGGCTCCGCCGATGACGAGCACTTTCTTTCCACGAATATCGGGCATCGATCTTGTTGGGTTGCTCTCTCACAAGCGCAGAAACTGACGTCGTTCTGCGAGGAGCTTGGCAAACTACCGGCGCGCAGAACGAGAGTCAACGCAGCGCACGGTCGCGTGTTTTTTCGTGAGCTAACGCAAGCTCAGTTCGGGAAGGGCTGCGTCGTGGCGGGAATCGGGCGCATGGCTTCGGAGCCGAGCCCCATCTCGGTCAGGAAGCTACCCAGTGTAGCGAGTCCGCGAGGGCTCAATCCGTGCCGCGGTGCATCGTCGAGAAAGACCCGATATCGCTTGCCGACGTCAGACTGAGCGAGTCGTCGCAGGTATTTGATCCACTCGTTGTCATTGGTGAACATGTAGCAGCAGACGTCGTTCTGACTGTAAAAAAAGAACGCCGCGCGCCGGCCAGCAGCTAGCATGATGTCGGTCGGCGTGACCTGATCGTAGAGAAAATTGTGGTTTTCATAATGCGGCGTTACGCGACTGAAGGCAGTGCTGTCGAGCAGGGTCGAAAATGGCGACCCGCCGGCAATGTTCACCGAGATGTCTATGCGCGGGTCCATGGCCGCGTAAGTGTAAGCGCTCCAGCCGCCGCCGCTTCTGCCCATCAGCATTAAGGTCGGTCGGACGACACCGTCTCTCACCGCGTCCTTCTCGATCATGTCGGTCACTGAGACGAGCGGGATCAGAAAATCCCTCAACGCGCTGGAATCGCGCCGATCATACATGGCGAAGCTGTCGTGTTCGTAAAGCGGATACTGCCGATCGACCTCGTTGATGCCTTCGAGCGGCATATCCAGAGAGATCACCTGCCATCCGTGCTGAAGGAGCCAGTCGATGACGTCTGCTGCGACCGTGATTGCCGTTCCGCCATGGCCTTCGTGATAGATGGCGTAGCGGCCGCGAATGTGATCAGGTCGTGAGTACCACGACACCCGGCTAAAAATCCCTGGGTCGATCTTGACGAGGTACGACTTAATGACCGCCTCGGTCTTCACATTGCCGCCATACGGAATGTTGACCTCACTCACGCGATTGAGGTCTTGACGTATGACCTGTCTCAAATCCTCACTCCCCCACACTGCTCGATTCAGAACACGGGTCACGGTCTCCGCACTTGGTCTGTAATCGTTGGCGGAAAAAACGCTTCCGTAGGACCTATTAAGCGAAAGCGCGATTCCCCCCGCGGTGTATCGACAATTCGGCAGCGGCGCGTCAAGGTTGACTGCTTCCCCTCCGCAGCGAAGGTCGCTGGTTAGTATGCCGTACTTTGGAAGCGCAGCCAGAAAGGCTCGTTCGGTGCAGATAAGGCCGACGCCGTAGCCGCAGTCGGTACGCACTCGCGGTTTCTCGATGACGGTGACGCTGGAGTAGTCACCGTTCTTCGTGTGCACCGTGAGCTGAAACTGATATGTAGCTCCGTTGTCCAGGGAGTCTACCGCCATGTAGTTGACAGACGTCGGCAACGCCACCGTCCATGTGCTGTCGCGCATCTTTCTCCAGCGGACGATATAGAGTGCGTCCCGCTGGATGCTCCAGGTCAGGAACACCTCGCGATCCTGAGGAGCCGTGTTAAGAATGATGGCGGGCGCACCATCGGGCACGGACTGCGCGTCAACGGGCCTTTGCGTCGAGCAAAGCAGTAGGACGGTCCCCGCTGCTGCTAGCCCATAACGGACCCTTCGACTCACTTCCTTACGAGTGCGACGTAGGTGAGAGCCAGCGACGCGAGCGTGGCGATGATGTTGGACGTGGTGGCGATGTTTTGTGCGAAGTTGCCTGGCTTCGAGGGTGGTCGGTCGGGAACACGGATAATCGAACCGGCAAGAATCGGCGGCGGGCTATCCGGTAGCAGGAAGCGGTGGACAGTACCAATCGCTCGTCCCGATGGGTACGTCACCAGCGTACGAGAAACATCGCCGTCCAGCGTCACTCCACCGGCAAGCTCAAGGTATTCGTTTAGGGAACGACCCTCCTTGTACAACACGAGAGACGGACGCGAAACTGCGCCAACAACATAGACTGTGTTGCTCTGGGGACCGAGAAAGAGTTGATCGTCGGCCTGTAGTCGCGGATTCTGATCCTTGTTTCCTTTCATCGCGGCCTCCAGATCGACCGCAACAAGTTGCCCGGCGCGGACCAACCGGAAGCTTGCCAGGTATGCATCGGGCAACGCACCGCCTGCTCGCTGAACGACCTCGAGCAATCGGTCGTCACCGGCGCTGATCGGATACGATCCCGGGAATCGAAACAATCCGGACACGTCGACAAATCGCTGCTGCCTGAAGCCCGGCGAGGCCCTCACGAGGACACGGTCGTCGCGTTCGAGCACGAACTGTTTTGCCCGTGGATCGAGGACACCCGATCCGTCGATTGCGAAACGGGTGACGATGCTGGTCGTATCCGAGTAATCTCGCGCGCGACGGCGACGTGCGACTTCGACCGCGGCAGCGTCCTCTCCCAAGCCTCCAACAAGATCAATGACGTCTTGCAGCGTCTGTCGTTCCGCAAACGGCAGCTGGCCAGGCCGATGGACCGCTCCGACAACCTGAATTTTTCCCTCGGGAAAGGCCTCACGACCGTCAAGAACCGAAACGCGGTCGTATTCCCTTAGCTGAAAGAGTTGTGCTGCGGGATCGCGCAGGTCCAGCGAAATTATCTCGGTTCGACCGGTTTCCGAAACAGGGCGGCTCACTTTGATTCGGTCAGTCATTGCCCAAGGCATAGCTCCCTGGGCCGACTCGATCAGATTGCCTAGTGTCATACCTGGCGTGAGTTGATACGTGCCAGGCTTGAAGACCTCTCCGCTCAGAGTGACGACATTGCGCCTCATGTCGCCGATCGGGAACACCGTCACAACGTCGCCAGCCTGCAACGATATCGAGGATAGCGAGTCCACTCTGCCGTTGATACGTACGTCGAGCACGACCCGCTCCCTGCCCGGTGTACGCTGCTCCGCGGGCAGAATGCGATCGATCTGGACGCGCTCGACCGCGGCACTGGGGGTAAGGCCGCCGCTGAATCTAAGCAGATCAGCGAATCCTTCTTCTTGCTTCAACTCGAAGATCCCCGGCCTTCTCACCGCACCACGCAAGCCGATAGAGCGCAAATTCAATGGTACGAAAACCACATCGCCCTGTTCAGTTCGAACATCGGTGCTCGCATCGCCTCTCAACAGGTAATCGTATAGATCGAGGCGGTTGACGACCGTTCCTCCGCGCCTGACCTCGATGATACGAAATGATCCGCGATCGGTTGGACCTCCGGCGCGGGCGACCGCGTGAAACACCGTTGAAAGAGCGTTCACCTGATATGCTCCGGGACGCTCGACTTCGCCCGTTACAAACACGACATTCGAACGGACACGAGCGACGCTCAGATCTAGGCTGCTTTCACCATTGCTCAAGCCACTGTATGATCGGGCTGCCCTTTGACGAACCAACGTTCTAGCCGCGTCGAGCGTCAGCCCCGCGATTGAAATCTGCCCGACTTGCGGGATTACGATTGAGCCGTCACGTCTGACTTCGAGCTGATAAGCCATCTCGACACTCCCCGTCATCACCAGCTGCAGCTGATCGCCCGCGCCGATTCTATAGGAGGGGTCGACGGGTCCGGATGTTACCGGATCAAATAGCGTTGATGTACGACCAAAGAGTGTCTTGCCAATAGTGCGTAGCTCGCCCGACGAGGGTCGCGAACTGGACGGTGCTGACGCGGCCAATGGCGCAGCGTCGATCGTTTCAACCGGATCAGGCTCGTCAGCATCGTCGCCTACCGAGAGTGGACGCAAAATACCTGCATTCCGCAGAGCGTCCACAAATGCGGATGGCGGGGATGACACCGAGGCGCTCGCCGCAGATCCCCCTCCTCCGAGATAGGAATCGGCCAAATGAGGGTCGTATCCCGCCGCGCTCAAACGGAGGCGAATTTCCTGTGCGGTAAGTCCCGACCGCAGTATCGCGTTCAGAATGTCCTGCTGAGACGGAGCCTTACCTGACTGTCCAGCGGGAGCCTGGCCCGTAACGCCACGAATACTGTCGAGAACATCCGCGCGCGGATTGCTCGTACCCGCGGTCTGACCAGCAGCGCGATGTACAGCGAGGCAGCTGATTAGCGAATACACGACAACCCGGCGGTGACGAGGCCCGCCGATCAGATTGAATCGAATCCGACGCATTCAGTAACTACTCCACGACAACCGCAGGTAAGCGGCGGGTAAACATACGATCGTGCACCACGTGACGCAATCCAGCAAGAAACGAAGGCGGGCGACCTTCATCGCTAACATCGCGCACAATCTTCCGCAATGAACCCTCTGCGTATGTTCGAACAATGACGCACAGATTACGGAGGGGCGTCGAGCCCGTCACGACTTATCGGAGTCTCAGTAAATCCACGACTCCCATCTTTGCCGAATTGAGGTAGCGTGGTGAATTGGCGTCTTGTGGCCCAAGTGATGCTTAGCGCTTCTAGACAATCAGAGAAATGTGGACCGCACGATGCATGCAAGGTAGACTAGTCGCTAAGCGATAGCCGTGATACTTTAGTTTGCCGGTCGGCGCGTTCGGGATTTCCGCAGACGCAGTCAGCTCCACATCTTCTTTTCCGCTTCCTTCACAGCACGCTAGCAAGTGACAGAATTCAAAACGCTTCTCCCACGGCGGATGAGGAACCGGCACCTCTTCCTGTTCGACGCCGCAGCGCTGGTTTTATCACCGCTGATTGCGTTTCTGGTGCGTTTTGAAGATCTCGCGTGGATTGGGATCAACCTGCGGATGGTGCTGCCGTACGTCCTTCTGGCCGGCCCACTCCGCCTAACCGCGTTTTACAATCTCGGCATGTACCGCCGTCTCTGGCGACACGCCAGCATCGGCGAACTAAAGCAGGTGCTCGTTGCCGGCGGCATGGCCGCGCTCATCGCAGGAATCATTGGTCTCTGGTTTATGCCTTCGGCGCAGATCACGGCTTCGCGTATTCCGTTTTCCGTGGTCTTTATCGATGCCTTCCTTACTACCGCCGCGATCGCTTTGCCAAGACTGTTGGCGAGAACGATGCGAGTCAGAAACCCGCGGCGCCGTCGTTCTGATCCGGGAAGACCTGCTCTTATTGTAGGCGCCGGGGACACCGCCAAGCTCGTAGCCAAAGAACTCCTCGCCAACCCGCGACTTGGGTTTGAACCGATCGGATTTGTCGACGACGATCCCACAAAACAGAATCACATGCTCCTCGAACTGCCGATCATGGGGCCCCTCAGCGCCATCAAAGCAATTGTAGAGCAGCACGGCATTTCGGAGCTGGTCATCGCAATGCCATCTGCTCATGGCGACGTGGTAAGGAAAGTCGTGCGCGCCGGACTGGATTGCGGAATTCCTACGCTGACCGTTCCAAGCTTGCCTGAGTTGATTTCGGCCAAAACGAACGGCACCAGTCTACGAGAGGTTGAGATTCAGGATCTGCTCAGGCGCGAGCCAGTCGAAACTGATCTCGCAGCAGTTGCCGAACTGGCGACGGGCGAAGCAGTTCTAATTACCGGTGCCGGCGGGTCGATTGGAAGCGAACTCTGTCGGCAGGTCGCTCGACTCGCCCCGACTAAAGTCGTGCTGCTGGGGCATGGAGAGAACTCGATTTTCGATATTCTGCACGAGCTGAGGGCGGATTTCCCTGGCGTTCTCTTCCAACCCGTCATTGGCGACGTGAGAGACCGGCGCCGAGTGGCTTCGATTTTTGCGACCTACCGGCCCCACGCCGTATTTCATGCCGCGGCTCACAAACACGTTCCGCTGATGGAAGAGAACGTAATTGAGGCGATAACGAACAATGTGTTCGGCACGCTGAACGTCGTCGACGCTGCTTTGGAATCTCGATGCGAGCACTTCGTGTTCATTTCCACCGATAAAGCGGTGCGGCCCACCAGCGTAATGGGAGCGACCAAACGCATTGCCGAACTGATCGTGCAACACGCCGCGGTCAAGTACGAGCGAAACTTTGTATCCGTGCGCTTTGGAAACGTGTTGGGCAGTCGTGGAAGCGTCGTGCCGACATTTCTTCGGCAGATCAGGGCGGGCGGCCCTGTCACGGTCACGCATCCAGAGATGCAACGCTATTTCATGACTATTCCGGAGGCGGTGCAGTTGGTGTTGCAGGCTGGGGCCCTGGGTCGCGGTGGAGAGGTGTTCCTTCTCGATATGGGCGAGCCCATCAGAATTGTCGACGTTGCGACGGACTTGATTCGCCTCTCGGGGCTTACCGTTGGACGCGATATTGAAATTAAGTTCACGGGGATGCGCCCCGGCGAGAAGCTTTATGAAGAAATGTTCTTCAGCGCTGAGAACGTGCTGATGACTGACCATCCTAAAGTCCTGCGCGCTCGCAATGGGATTCTCCCAGAAGGAGTAATGCGCCGCATCGAGGCTATGGTTGCTGCTGCGGAAGCCGAACATCCCGACGAAGAGTTGCGCCAGATCCTGCGCAGTCTGGTACCCGACTTTCATCCACATCCGTCGCCTTCAGCGCCAGCTGAAGTGGACCCGAAGGAAATCTCCGTACTCAGGGCGTAACACCGCTCAAGGCGAACACCGTTGGCGCTAGGGAATTCGCGAGAAATTTACGGCGTTTGGACGCATGCCTCCCCAGAGAGCGCCAACCTTGAAGCGCGACTCGCAGCACGTGGCTTGAATGCGCTTGACCCCCCGTGGAGCGCCAGCGGGGATGGCCAGTCGGACGACCTGGCAAAATTAGATGCGCTGATTAACCAATCCACGCCGACTGGCGGAACTTGCACCATTCCCGGTGGCCGCACATACCTGATCGGAGGGACTCTTTCAGTCCGGCGGTCCGACATCACCATCGTTATGACCGGTGCGATCCTGAAGCACTCGGGCAGCGGCGCCGCGTTCGTGGCCGACGGGACCCAGATTCAGAACGGCTTGTCGAACGTTGAGATCGTGGGCGGTCTCGTAGACGGCAACGCGAAAACAACGATTGCCTGGCGTTTTCGAAAATGCGGTCGGTGCAGATTCGTTGGGCAACGTGCACGAAATTGCGCACTGAGAGCGTTTTCTCTGGAGCACTGCGTCGCCTGCGAGTTCTACAATCCGCGATGCACTCGGAACGATCCCGGAATGACACTGACGCCCGAGGTGGGACTCTTCATGGATTCCATTGGTCTCAATCAGAATTCCACGGACTGCGTTGTAGTAAATCCAGCCTTCGAGGGACTGACGAACGGACGCGGATTCGAATTTCGTTACGCTACCGGCAACACCATCATCGGTGGCACAAGCGAAGCAAACGCGATCGGTATTAGGCAGCTCGATGGCGCTTCAGCAAACCGGTTCATCGGCACTTTCTTCGAAGCAAACTCCCAAGCCGATGTCGACGACGCTGGGTTTTTCAACATCTACGACAATTGCCACTGTAGCAGCCCGGGCGGCGCGCGATTTCGAGCATCGTCGTACCGCTGCACGATCCGTGATGGCTACTTTCCGACGGGTATCACAATCGAGCGAAATTGTCGTGGAGTGTTACTGGACGGAATCGCATACGACGGTGTCATCTCGGATCATGGCATAGATACCAGGAGACGAAATGTCTGGCACATTCCGGCCGCTCGTTTCGAAGATGATGTGAATTCACCGCCAGCATAGATGGCGAGATGAGTGCGAACGTCCACTCCCACGGCCACGTCTTCCATGATGGGCCATGGACAGACTTCCCCGTTCCCGCGGGACCCCGCGGTGCCTGGACACTGCAAACAAGGCTTTGGGCAGTCCGACTTCATGATGATCCGTTCGACTTCAAACCGGTTTTCGTTGACAGCATCGAGCCGCCTAGTCTGCGTGCTCCCGCTACCTCGCTCGGTTACTACGCGTTAACGACATCCGGGTGGCGATGGTCTCCGTGTGAATGAGTCGAACAACGCTCACGTGCGCCCGATCATGTAGAGGTCGCTGCACAATGATGGTTTGACGCGGAGTAGCCTATCTGCGAACGGCGTCACAAACTGCGTGATATGATTGGGTGAAATTGAGCCGGCGAAATTACGGCCGATGATCTCTACATCCCTTAGGTTCAGATCATTGCCAATTCGTTCCAGGTCCGCGCGAACAGGTTCGCGGACATGCGACCGGAATATGGGTTTGTCATACCACTCGCTGAATTGGGACCAGTTGCTTTTACCGAGGAGTACAGCCACACGCTTTCTCAGGTTGACTGCGTTTGGCACACCGATAACGAAAAGACCGCTCCGCCTAAGACTATCGCGCAGCGTATGGAGAACCGGCTTGGGTGAGCCGTGAAGGTGCTCCAACACGTCGAAAGAAGTGACGACGTCGAGTGAGTCGGGGTCGAGCGCAAGACAGCTCGACATGAAATCGGTTCGGCACAGCGTGACGCCCAATGACTCAAGTGTGCGCCACAGCTCGGAGTGATCGACTGTGTTGTCCTTGTAGTCATCAACTACGGTGGCTTTCAGTCCAGCCTGAACGCATGCGGCCCCGAAGAACCCATTGCCACCGCCCAAGTCGAGCAGGCCTGCTCCTTTGCCTACACGAGCTGTTACAAGCTCGAGCTGGAACTGTATTCGCTCAAGAGACCCAATTATTTCAGGATGGTAGGCGGCGGGAAATTTGCGAGCGAGCGAATGTAGCGAGCCCGGAAGGCCTTTAGTCTCGTGCATTGGACTTGAATAGCAGCATGCAACCAACGCGCCCATCGCTCCTCGAACGCTAGCTCGCGAAATCGACGAGAGTTTCCAGAGCTTGTTCCGACCTCCTCAACAAGTTCTGCAGCAACCGCGTACTCTGGGCTGAACGGGGCGGACCGATGCAATGGTTGAAGACCCTGACACTGCTCTCGCTATCCGCTTTGTGCGCCTGTTCTGGCGATAGTGATTTGGTGTCTTTTGTAAAGACCCCACCGCCGGCGCGCATCACCACCATTCAACCTCTCCCAAGCGAGTCACTCGGCGCGCTGGTTGTTCACGGAGTATCGTCGGGCGCTGAAGTTCGCGCTCTCTGTGTCGCAATCGACAGCTCAGAAACTTTGCGCACACCGTGGCAGGCGTCCGACTCGGCGATCGTGATTCTCGGTCTGAAACCAGGATCCAGTTACGTCATTCAAGTCGAACAACTCTACGATGGCCGCACCGTCCCTGGTCAGACTGTCGACTACGCTGTGCCTCCATTGCCCATTGGGCTCCAGCAAGTAAGCATCAGCATGACCGGCAATTTGAGTGGAGGTTACTCGATGGCCCCGATTGGCGGGATTGACGGCCATGGCTATCTGATCATCTTCGACTCGGTCGGTATCATTCGCTGGTTCCGCGACTTCGGCTCGCAGGTTGTTTTCGCCACCACGCAGCAGAAGAACGGACACATAACCGCGTTCGTCGGAAGCTCGACAGGTTTCAACGCGGCGTCAGGTACCTACGTCGAAGTTACTCGCAGCGGTGACTCAGTCCGCAGCATCAGCGCCCTCGGCAGCGATTACACAGATCCACACGAGTTACTCCAAAGCTTCGACCGCGACGGAAACCGCCGCGCAGATTATTTGTTTGGATACAGTTTCCGCACTTTCGATCGCACGCAGATCGGCGGCGGGCCTTCCGACGCGATTGCGGTGCATCAACTCCTGAGGATCAATCTCACCGGCACGGTCGATACTCTTATTGCCGGCGATGAACAATGGGGCCCAGCTGATGATGTCGCCCCGCCCCTTATAGCCGATCTCGATCATCCGAACTCGATTGATTTCGATTTCGACGGCGGCGTGATCGTCTCATATCGCAATCTCAGCGCTATCGTCAAAGTAAATAGCCGCACCTACCAGTTTGCGTGGCAGTTCGGCGGAACGCATAACCAATTCACACTGATTGGCGATCCGTTTGGCGGCTTCGATTCACAACACACCGCTCGGGTCTTACCGAGCGGTCACTTATTGATCTTTGACAATGGCTGGAATCATTCGCCGCAGCAGTCGCGCGCGGTGGAGTACGCGATCGATACTGTTGCCAAAACCGCGACAATGGTGTGGCAGTACTCCGCTGACCCGCCAATCTTCAACGACTTTACCGGCTCGGCACAGCGACTGGAAAACGGTAACACTGTCGTCGCGTTCACGCGCCACGGCACCGTTGATGAAGTTGCCCCAGATGGCACTCTCCTCGGGCGCGCCACAATCGAGTCGGCGCGCGGACGGATTGCTACACCCTATCGCGTGACCCGGGTCAAGAGTCTTTATTCGTTCGAGCGACCGTAATCTCGTCGCTAGTCGTCGTCGACCTGCTCCCCCACCCTCCTCACAATCTCATCCCCGATCGCCAACGACGCCGTCGCACCCGGGCTCGGCGCGTTGACCACATGCAGCGCCCGCGGCCGCTCGACGAAAGCAAAATCCTGGACCAACCGCCCGTCGCGCGACATTGCCTGCGCTCTCACCCCCGCCCCGCCTGGTTCCAAGTCCTCATCCCTCAGCTCGGGAACCAGCCGCCGCAATGAATCCCCGAACGACCGGGCTGAGAATGACCGACGCACCTCGGCGATGCACATCCGCGAATGAGTGGCGAGAAATTTCCAGAGTCCACCATACGACAGAGCGTCCCACAGGTCGCCGACGTCGACGTCGCGCTTCCGATAGCCTTCGCGCGCGAGGGCGAGCACGGCATTGGGTCCGGCTTCGATGCCCCCCGCGATCAGCCGCGTGAAATGGACGCCGAGGAATGGAAAAACGGCATCAGGCACGGGGTAAATGAGATTCCGCACCAATGACCGCGCCTGTGATTTGAGCTTGTAGTACTCCCCCCGAAAGGGCACGATGCGCACGTCGCGCGGCGTCCCGGTGAGCTCCGCGATGCGGTCGCTGTGCAGGCCGGCGCACCCCACCACGAAATCTGCGGTGACTTCGGCCTTCCCGTTCGCCACCAGCCACTCCTTCCCGCGCTCGGCGATCGAGTTTACCTCGAATCCGGTGCGGATCTCGCCGCCGCGACCGCGAATCTCGTCGCCGAGTGCGCGACAGACCGCGGGATAGTCGATGATCCCCTCCTCCGGCACGTGCAGCGCGGCGACGCCGGCGCAATGCGGCTCGAGGCGCCGAATCTCGTCACCCTCGAGCCAGCGGATTCCTTTCAGCCCGTTCTGTCTGCCTCGGTCTTCCAGTTTGCGCAGGCCGCCCACTTCCGAAGCGTCGGTCGCGACGACGAGCTTGCCGCAGATCTCGTGGGGGATGTCGTGATCTCTGGCGAACGCAGTCATTTGCCTGATGCCGTCGACGGCCAGGCGCGCCTTCGCCGATCCTGGCGCGTAGTACAATCCCGCGTGCAAAACTCCGCTGTTGTGCCCGGATTGATGCTGGCCGAGGCCGGACTCCTTCTCCAGCAGCGTGATTTTCCACTGCGGATGTGCCAGCTGCAGCTTGTGCGCGGCCGCCAGGCCAATGATCCCGCCACCAACAACCGCTACGCGCATCGATCTATCCGCACCCCGCCCGCGCCCGCGCCCGCGCCCGCGCCCCGCGTCTCCATCCCCCGTCCCTCATCCACATCCCCGATCCCGCTCACGCCGCCACTGCCGCGCGGTTCGCGACAAACCACTCGTAGGTCCGCTTCAACCCCTCGGCGAGCTTGATCTTGGGCGTCCAGCCCAGCGCCCGCACCTTGCTCGAGTCGAGCAGCTTCCGCGGAGTGCCGTCGGGTTTGCTCCGGTCCCATTCGACCGGCCCATCGTAGCCAACCGCACCCGCCACCGCCTCGGCCAGCTGCTTGATCGACACTTCTTCGCCCGAGCCGACATTGTAAAGTCCGCTCGCCCCCTGCTCCATCAGATCCATTGAGGCGCGCGCCAGGTCGTCGACGTGCAGGAACTCGCGCAGAGCGGAACCTGTTCCCCATAGTTTCACCGGCTCGCCGAGTCCGCGAGACAATCGCTCCTTTGCCTCGTGAAATTTGCGGATCATCGCCGGCAATACGTGCGAGCTCTCCAGATCGAAGTTGTCGCCCGGACCATAGAGATTGGTCGGCATCAGCGACAGCCAGCGATAGCCGTACTCCTGATTCGCGGCTTCCACCAACTTCAGTCCGGCGATTTTCGCGATCGCGTATGGCTCGTTGGTCGGCTCCAGGGGACCGGTCAACAGATAATCTTCGCGCAGCGGTTGATCGGCGAGCTTCGGATAGATGCACGAGCTGCCGAAGAACACGACCTTCTTCACGTCGTGCTCCATCGCGCCACCGAGAATGTTGTTCTGGATCTGCAGATTCTCGAACAGGAATTCCCAGCGCTCGGTGTTGTTGGCGTGAATGCCGCCCACCTTCGCCGCCGCCAGAAAGATTATCTCCGGGCGCTCGGCGCGGAAAAACTCGGCGACCGCGGTCTGGTCGCGCAGGTCCAGCTGCGACCTCGTCCTCGTGATCAGCGAAGCGTAAGACCTTCGCTCCAGCTCGCGGACTAGCGCCGATCCAACCAACCCACGGTGACCGGCGACGTAAACCTTGCTGCCCTTCACTGGCCGGCCAGCACCGGTCGCATGAACTCCAGCGACGGCTCGAGACTGAATGGCTCGTTGCGCTGCACCGCGGTCAGATCCGCGTCCGCCATCATGTGCACCAGGTCGATGAAGCTGCAACGCGGCTTCCAACCAAAGGTGCGGCGCGCCTTGGTCGCGTCTCCCTGCAACAGGTCGACTTCGGTCGGACGATGATAGCGCGGGTCGATCGCCACCAGCTCGGTGCCGCTCTCCGTGTCGACTCCGATTTCGTCCGCACCTTCTCCGCGAAATTCGAGATTGAAGCCGAGTCGCGCGAAGGCCAGGGTGCAGAACTCGCGCACCGAGTGGGTCTCGCCGGTAGCGAGGACGAAGTCGTCGGGCGTTGCACACTGGACGATCTTCCACATGCCCTCGACGTAGTCGGCGGCAAAACCCCAGTCGCGCTTCGCCGCCAGATTGCCGAGGTAAAGCTTGTCCTGCAGTCCCTCACGAATGCGGGCCGCAGCCATGGTGATCTTTCTCGTCACGAAGGTCTCGCCGCGAATCGGCGACTCGTGATTGAATAGAATCCCGTTCGACGCGTGGATGCCGTAAGCCTCGCGATAGTTCACCGTGATCCAGTAGGCGTAAAGCTTGGCGACGCCATAAGGAGAGCGCGGATAGAACGGCGTGCGCTCGGTCTGCGGAATCTCCTGCGCCTTGCCATAGAGCTCGGATGTCGATGCCTGATAGAATTTCACCCGGCCCGTCATTCCAAGGATGCGCAGCGCCTCCAGCAATCTCAGCGTACCCATCCCGTCCGAGTTGGCAGTGTATTCCGGTGTATCAAACGAAACCTGGACGTGGCTCTGGGCGGCGAGATTGTAGATCTCGTCCGGCTGGGTTTCCTGGATGATGCGAATGAGGTTGGTCGCATCAGTGAGATCCCCGTAGTGCATGAAGAACCGCGCCTGAACTTCATGGGGATCCGCATAAATGCCGTCGACTCGCTGGGTGTTGAACATCGAGGAACGGCGCTTGATGCCATGCACGATGTATCCCTTCGCCAGCAGCAATCGCGCGAGATAGGCTCCGTCCTGCCCGGTAACACCTGTGATGAGTGCGGTCTTCATGATCGAGATAATGTACCTTTGATTACCTGTGCCTGATCGCCTGGATTTCCATAATCACGTCATCCCCAACGTCGACGATGGGTCTCCCACTCTCGACGTCTCCCTCGGCGCCATCGAGACGATGCACGCGCAAGGCATCGGAGACATCATCGCCAGTCCGCACCTGCGCGCCTCGCATCTTCGCGCCGGCAAAAAGTGGGACGAGTACGCTGCGCGCGTCGACAGCATGTGGGAGGTGCTGCGAACGACCGCGGCGCGCTCCCCGGTGCGCCTCCACCGCGGCTTCGAGATCCTGCTCGACGAGCCGACGATCGACCTTTCCAACCCGCTGCTCCGGCTCGCCGGCTCGAACTTCGTTCTCGTCGAATTTCCCTTCGAGTTCATTCCACCTCACAGCGCTGACGCGCTTTTCAATATCAGAGTACAGAATCGTTATCCGATCGTCGCGCATCCCGAACGGTACCTCGATGTTCAGCAAAGTCCGGGACGCGTGGTCGATTGGCTCAGGGTCGGGGCGCATCTGCAGTCGAACGCGGGCTCCTTTGTCGGGCACTACGGCCGGGCGCCCGAGAGAATCGCGTGGCATCTGCTGAAAGCAGGCGTCATCTCATACGTCTGCAGCGATTACCACGCGACGGGCCCGTGTCACACCGCCGCCGCGGCGCGCCGCATCGAGCGCAGGTACGGGAAAGAAATCGTCAATCTTCTATTCTCCGAAAATCCGCGGCGGATCCTGCGCAACGAGCCACCGCTTCCGGTGTCGCCAAAGCCGAGAGGCTTCTTCTCAGGACTTATTAAGAAACGGAACCGGAATGCGTAGACCGCCCTCGGCCTGGGGCTCGGCGTTCTGATAACGGTAGTTGTACTGGTAGTAGCCGTACTTCCCGTACATGCCGTAATAGCGGTTGCTCTCGAAGTCGACGTCGTTGAGCACTGCGCCAAGGAGCGGCGCGCGTACGTTGGCGAGCTGTTCGACGGCGTACATCAAACCGCTCTTCTCGGTGACCGCGGCGCGCGCGATCAGCACCACTCCGTCGGCAACGGTGCCGAGCACCGCGGCGTCGGTCACCACGTTGAGCGGTGGCGAGTCGATGATGATGACGTCGTACTTGGACTCGAGCTCGGCCAGGAGATTTTTCATCTTCTGAGAGCCGAGCAGCTCCGCGGGATTCGGCGGCAGCGTCCCGGTAGCGAGCACGTCGAGGGAGACATTCTCCCCCAGATCGATCGCGTGTACCGTCGTCGCCAGATCGGCGCCGGCGAGCAGCACGTTGGTAAGACCGGGCTCGCGCGGTTTTCCGAAGACGGTATTGAGCATGCCGCGACGCAGATCGCTGTCGATCAACAGGGTCTTCACGCCCTGCTGCGCGATGGTGATGGCAAGGTTCGCGGCGCTGGTGGTCTTCCCATCGCCAGGCATCGGACTGGTGAATACGAGAGTCTTGGCGATCTCGTCCGGGCGCGCGAAGGTGATGTTGGTGCGCATGGTGCGATACGCTTCCGACACCGGACTGCGTGGATCGGCGCCGCTGATCAGGCGATCGTTGAGACCGGGACGCAGCGCAGTGGACTTCGACGTCGCAGTGATCGCGTTGGACTTTTTCCGCCACGGCAGTCTCTTTCGCTTCGCACCTTGCAGGCGTGCGCCGTCTTTCGGAATGCGTGGAATCAGTCCGAGGATCGGCACGCCAGTGACAAACTGCACGTCATCCTTGGTGTGAACTGTCTGGTCCATCGACTCGCGCAGGAACGCGAGACCAACGCTGAACATGAGACCGAGCAGCGCCGCCATCGTCACGACGAGCGGCCGCTTTGGTCGCACCGGTTTGATGGGAAGAATCGCTTCGTCGACGACGCCGACAGATGGATCTTCAGCGGCTTCGGTGATCTCGGTTTCCTTGAGTCGTGTCTGAAGCAGTGTGTAGATGTCCTCGAGGACTTTCGGCCGGCGCTCGAGGCGAGCGAACTCGACTTCCTTCGCCGGAATTTGTTGCAGCTGTGTCCCGAATTGGGCGAGCGATGCGTCCAGCGCCGCGACCTGATTGGTCAGGCCCTGCAGGTACGTCTCACCAACTGCTCTGAGCTGTTGCTCGAGCTCCTTAATGCGGGCCGCCAAAGCTACGACGTCAGGATCCTGCGGCGTGCGGCGCACCAGCAATTGCGCGCGCTGGCTCTCGAGATCCGTCAGGGCGGCGAGAGTCTGATTGGTGACCGTGTTCTTGAACAGCGTCGGGAACGAGAGCAGGCGGCGGTAAGGCGACGGATCATTGGGGTCCGATTTCGCTGCCGTTGCCTGAATTTCCGACAGCAGCTGCGACAGTGCGATACGCTCGGCGTCGAGCGCGCTCCGCTGACCCTGAAGGTCGACCAGCCTGGTGACCTGTGCCTGGCCTTCGGCGGGAAGGTTCACGACCTGCGCGCCCTCGCGGAAGTTCTTCAGAACGTTTTCTGATTGAGCGAGCTGCTGCGAGATCGTGTCGAGCTGTTCGCGTAGGAAGCGCGCGACGCTGCGGGACTCGGTCTTTTGAATCTCGCGCCGACGCGCCATGAAGCGAGTCGCCAGTACGTTTGGGACCTGGCCAACGACTTCGGGATCGGTGCCCTCATAACGCGCGACGATCAGGTTTGCGGTTCGCGACGGGCGGCTGATTATCAGCGCCCTACTCAAGTTTCGCACCGCGTCCTGTTCCTGAACCACATCAAAGTTGATCGAGGAATACTCGAGTGCCGCGATGTGCAATGCGAAGGTTACTCCGTCCACGGTGATCGGTTCACCTGGTGCGACTGGTCCCACCGATGCTTGGGTTCTCTGGGTGGCGACGCGGAACCTGCCGCCCTGGATGCGCACTATGTCGAAGTGTCCGGTCGGCGCCGTGCGATCGACTCGAAGGGTCGAGAAGATGCTGGAGCGCGGAACGCGACTCGGCTCCCTAATGACGGCACGAAGGCCCAATGAATCGATCACGTTTTCCGCGAGATTCCGGCTCTTGAGCACTTCCATCTCCGTGACGAGGTCACTGCTCCCGCTGCCGAGGGCCTGTAGTTCGTCGAGCGCGGGAATCCGCGACTTCTCTTCATCGACCCGAATCGACGTCGAGGCCTCATAGACCGGAGTACTGCGCACGGCCCACGTTGCTGCGGCGGCGATGAAAAGGAGCGTGCAGATGATGATGAGCCAGCGGTTTCTCATCAGCAGGTGCCATGTATCCTGGAAAGTTCGCTCCTGCCCGGGATATTGCGGCGGGATCTGCGAGCCGTTGTCAGGGCTGGAAAAGCCACGGTGCAGGTCGATGGCGGTGGTCATTGTGTGACTTTAGTGTCTGAGGAAAAGGGCGATGATGAGGCTGGCCGTAACCGACAATCCGGCAGCGACCAGTCCTGAGTTGCGGACGACAAAATTACGTTCGGGCACAAAGAGCTGATCGCCGGATCTAAGTGGCGTCTCTGCAATGTTGGTTTCCGCTGAAAGAGATTCCGTCACGCGGGTACCATTCCTTACGAGCACGACATGATGCGGATCACCGGCAGGCGTGGCACCGCCCGCGAGAGCGAGCGCATCCGCGATCGTCATGGTGGGATCAACAGGATAGAGGCCAGGGCTTTTTACCGCGCCGAGGACATTGATGCGGCGCAGCATGGTGACCTCCACTGACGGATTTCGCAGATACTGGGCGTAGCTCTCGAGGAGCTTGGCTTTGAGCGTGGACGCGTTGTAGTCAGAAACTTGGAAGGGTCCGAGCTTCGGAAACGTGACTGTGCCTGATTCATCGACCGGAAAGTCGCCGGAGAGGTCGGGCTCGCGCCAAATGCGGAGCCGGACAATATCACCGGGCCGAAGCAGCGCGTGCGCGGAATCCGTTGCAGCAGGTCCTGTTGACAGCGTTTGCGCGATTCCGACGCGGGACGAGATGATGCCCATTAGGAGCCCGAGCATTAAACGAGATTTTGCAAAACCGACCATTGCACCTAGACCGTCGAGACTCGTCCATAACGCTGGAAGACCTTCCGGATGAGCTGCATCCGACTGCTTTGGCATTTAATAACTTAGAGCCTGGCGGCTTCAGTCACAAATGTGCGTGGTGTGACGAATGTGGATAAACGCGAGCCATAATAGGGCGATACCGCCAACAATACAAGCAGACGTTTTCTGTTTACTGGTGAGACCGGCCTATGGGCGGTTAATACTTGCTTTGATACGTCCGTAACGCTATCGAGAGGTCCCAGCTCAGCAACTCTCAAAGTTTTTTTGGCCAAGACAGGCATCCGCGCCTGACCGATGTCCTTTTATTTCGCCGTATGTTCGCCGAAAACTCTGTTCGCGTAGCGGTAATCACATCTAACTATTGGCCCGAGCGTACCGGAATCGGTCAAGTGACGACCGAGTTCGCCGAGTATCTAGCTAGTCGAGGCGTTGATGTCAGGGTCGCGACGGCGAAGCCGTACTATCCAGAATGGTCCATCTACCCGGGTTACAGGAGAAACCTCTGGACAACGGAAGTACGTAACGGAGTAACCATTCACCGGGCAGCGCACTACGCTGCGCCAAACCCAACTACCTTCAGCAGGATCTGGCACGAAATAACGCTATGCTTTTTGACCGTTCCGAACGTTATCCGTGCTCTGCGGAATGTGAAGGCGGCGTTCGTTGTTTCGCCTGACCTTTCACATGCATTCGTGGGCTGTGTGCTGGCCAGATTGTTGGGTGTTCCCGTCACACTCATAGTACAGGATGTCATGCCCGACGCTGCAATCGATATGGGCATGCTGACCAACAAGCTGGTGATTGGAGTGTCGCGCCTTCTCGCACACGCGAACTATGCGTTGGCCAACACAATAAACACACTCAGCCACGGTATGAAGGAACGAATAGCGCGCGCTATCCCTAATACGGACAAAATCAAAATTGTTCCGAACACGATCGAATCCGGTGAGCTCGCTCTTGGACCCGATCAGGGCAAAATTTTTCGTGACCGATTTGTGCCGAGCGGCGTTTTCGCCGTCATCCATACGGGGAACATGGGGGAAAAGCAGGATCTCCCTCTCCTACTGCGCACCGCCAGGCGGTTAATCACTCGCCCCGACATTCATTTCTTTGTGTTCGGCGATGGAGCGGTCAAAGAGGAATTTCTACGCGTTAAAGAAGCATGGCGTCTTACCAATGTTTCGCACTATCCCCTGCAGGAAAGGTCGCTACTTCCCCATATGCTTTTCGGTGCTGACGCA
Organism: Gemmatimonadaceae bacterium; assembly: GCA_045803545.1. Lineage (GTDB taxonomy): Bacteria > Gemmatimonadota > Gemmatimonadetes > Gemmatimonadales > Gemmatimonadaceae > UBA4720. The sequence continues at coordinate 323,787 of JBJMOW010000005.1, forward strand.
TGCTTAGTGAGCCAGAGACCCGAAGTAGTAGACGTTGTAGTTCCATCGAAACTGATAACTGCAATGGGCGCTGGTGCGATGATAATCGCGGCGTGTTCACCGAACAGTGAATCAGCGAAGATCATCGAGGACAGCGGCGGTGGGGTTCACATCGCCGCGAGCGATGACGCGGCGCTGGCATCGGCACTCATTAGACTCGTAAACGGAAACATTGACACGGCAGCTACCCGCGGTTTCGCCCGCGCGTATGCGGCACGCCACTTTGACCGTGCAAAGACGTATGGCGCTATAACAGAATTGCTAGTCAAGCGGTCCGGGCCAAAATGACTGTTCTGATGGCTTCCGAGATCAGCGGAGGGAAATCCTATTATGTACCGGTGGGTCACGACTTTCCCTCGCGTGGAACAAGGTCCCTGGAGCAGCCGGTCTATTTGCTGTCGGCGCCCAACGACGTTCGAGTATCAGTCCCGCGATTAAGGGTACCCAAAACATCGGAGATTCGAGAGGACTTTGGAAAATTCCAAATAGACCGAGATACAGATAGAGAATGATTAGATAGAGCCGTGAGTCGCGACCATTCGTAACAAATCTCGCATAAGCTCCATTCACCACGAAGCCAAAAAAGAAGCTGAGGACAGCAACACCGATCCACCGAAAATCCTGAAAAACGGAATACAGGACGGTGTAATATGCGTTGCTGAATATCGGGACGTTGAGTTTGTCGGAGTACCCGATTTTCACAAAGTCGTTGTGAAGAATTCCGTTGTCGCGCGCGACCGAAGGGAGTTCAACGCCGAGGACATGGAATGCATACACGCAGTAATTGTAGACCCCTCCGATCGAGGCTAACCCGTATGTTACCGCAGAATTGAGATGGGAGGCGCGGTCGATGAGTTCGCTGTCAAGGAGTGCGAACCCGGCCGTGTGATACCATACGGCAAAATACCCCAGGGTCTCTGACAGAGTGATATCATGTCGACCCAGACGATAGTAGCTCAGAATTGCGAGTAAGGCGACCAGAGCACCCAGTGCACCAAAAGAAAGCAGCCGCCTGGTTTTCTTGCTGCGATTAGCTTTGGTGGGATCGCTACCACTGCGATTCGCGCGAAACCGTGCTGCAAAGATGGACGCGAGAAGAAAGAAATAAAGAGTAGTGCGGCCAAATTTCGCGAACGAGTCGAGCATGACCAATAAAGCAACTAGACCGAATAAGACGCGCTCCTTGGTCGGCCGCCGCCAGCCTCGTGCGATCACCCACAGAAGTGCGCCGAAAAGGAGTGGGCTTACAATCGATCCATAGAATATTTCGAAAGCGGCTGACTGGCCGTAGAGCGTGCTCTTCCCCTGCAGGCCCCCGAGCGCGTCCGCCCGGTAACTAGAAAGGTCTCCAACAACTGCGACCTGAGACGCGCCCACCGAAAAGACTTTCAATACAGGAACGGCGATGAGCAGGCAAACGACTAGCCAAAATTTCACGACGCGTTCGGAGGCGACTTGTTCGTCCGAGGGGCTGCGATCTCGGACATAACCCGGCCGGAAAGAGCCGGAAAAAGCGCCGCCGAGGAAGAAAACTAAAGCAGTGAGAACAAGAGTAACCAAGGTCAAACTGGGTGCTGGTATTCCAATAAAATCCTCCAACGCGACGACAAGCCAGCCAGACCACCACAAGAAAATTATGACCACTGGACTCGTCCAGACGTTGTAGCGGCGTCGGCAGGCAGCTGCCGCAGCGAACATTAGGGCAACTATCAACAGCTGAACTAACGACGTAACTGACAGGTACATGGAATTGGGATAGCCGCCGGAACTGACACTGTGAAGGGACTGGTAACCCGCTCGATTTGACAGACTTACGTTCAGTCAGCGATTACTATCCACGCTTTATATGTGCGCGCCGATTCAGCTGCGAGCCGGTCAGTAGCCAATCTGGAGCAATGCCCGCACAAAGTCACGATAAGATGCTGAGGAATCGAGTGCCCGTTACCGCCGGAAATTTTCCCTTCAATGATACACTAACGTCGAGAATTCGACGTTGGAAATGAACGACCAGTGGGTTCGTTGGCTGCCATCGACGCTTGGCCGGCGCTTGAGTGGACGCCGCGGTCTACAAGCAATTGTCGCAAATACCGGCTGGCTCTTTTTCGATACTTTCGTTCGGCTAGGTATCGGCTTCCTCGTCGGAGTGAAGGTGGCGCGTTATCTCGGTCCTGGCCGATACGGCACACTTAATTTCGCGTCAGCCTTGGTGGCGCTCTTCGCGTCGGTTGCGTCACTTGGCTTGAACTCCATCCTAGTAAGGGATCTAGTGCGGTATCCTGAAAAACGCGATGACCTTATAGGATCCGCATTCAGGTTAAAGCTTATCGGTGGTGTTTCTGCGTTCGTTCTGGGTCAAGTATGTGTATTCGTACTCCGACCAACGGACACCGTAAGCCAGCTCCTCGTTGCGATAATCGCTTCGAGTTTGATTTTCCAAGCAATGGACGTTGTGGATTCATGGCTCCAGTCGAAGGTGGAGTCGCGATTTGCAGTTTACGCACGCAACGTCGCTGTTCTCGTCGCCGCCGCTGTCAAAGTTGCGCTCATCATTGGGCGGGCGAGCTTGGTGGCTTTCGCGTGGGCGACCATGGTAGAGGCTGTTGTGGCGGCCATAGGCTTCGGCGTAGTTGCAAAATTACGCCTTCCTAGTCGCTGGTATCGCAGTGGCACATGGCCTCTCATGAGAGGGCTTCTGAAAGAAAGCTGGCCTCTTATGTTCTCCGGAATCGCGATAATGCTGTACATGCGGATCGATCAAATCATGTTGGCACAGATGATAGGCGCAAGCGAAGTGGGGATTTATTCCGCAGCTCTAAGGATTTCCGAAATCTGGTATGTCATTCCGACAGCGATTGTGATTTCGGTTGCTCCATCGCTTACCGAGGCGCGTGAGAGATCGCAGCAGTTATATCAAGAGCGTTTTGAACAAGTCGTGCGTAACCTCGCAATCGTCGCCTATGGCGTCGCTCTCCTCGTGTTTGCAAGTGGCCAAAAAATCGTGGTGCTCTTATATGGCCAGTCATTCGCATCCGCCGGACCAATTCTCACCGTCCACGTCTGGGCTGCCGTTTTCGTATTCGTGGGAGTCGCCGGCACCCCGTGGGTATTGAACGAAGGCCTGACAAGAATCGCTTTATATCGAACGGCCCTTGGTGCGCTCATCAACATTCTGCTCAATGTCGTTCTAATTCCTAAGTACGGAGGATTGGGTGCGGCTACAGCAACTATTATCTCGCAAGCTATTTCAGCCTGGATTTCCAACTTGTTTTTTGGACCGGCGAGCCGCCACCTGTTCTATGTACAGACTAGAGCGCTATCGTTGGGCATTCTGAAACCCTCGCGGTGGCAGCGCTGACTTCGCGTTTCGTCTTGTTATGATGCCGTTGTCTGAAATGGTCCCTATCACAGTCCTAATAGCTAATAGAAATAACGCACGATTCCTCCGACGTTGTCTCGACAGTGTTAGACGACAGACATTCCCCGCTGGAGAGATCCTGGTTGTCGACGACGCCTCGACAGACGAGTCGCGGGAGCTTTTGCGCACTTATGCTGATGCCGGCACGATCACCTTAATCGAAAACGAACGGCAACTGGGGGTAGCTGCGAGTCGCGCAATAGGCGCGGCATCCGCTCGGGGACGATTTCTCACAACTCTTGATGCAGATGACTTTTACTTCACGAGCGAGAAGCTCGCAGCTGAGGCCGCTCTCGTCGACGTGCGTTCGCAGGGTACAATTGCATTCTCCGATGTAATGCGCGTCGATGAGCGCGGGACCGAAATTGGCTTGGTATCGAACTCACGGAAAATCCGCGAAGGAAATCTATTCTTCGACATCCGTCACCTAAGAGGGTTTATTCCACGCGACTACCTAGTCTCTCGAGAGGATTATTTGCGAGCTGGTGGCTATAATAGGGAGTTCAAGATCTACGAAGATTGGGATCTCAAAATTCGGCTCGCGCGCTTTTGCGTTTGGCGTTTCTCTGGTGTGGTAGGAACGGCCTACACGCTGAATTCAAAAGGGCTCTCGAAGGCCCCGCGACGACAACACATCGAAGCAATGCGACGGGTATTCTGGGCCAACTGTCCTGCTGAATCTCCCTATGCTCGCCGCCTCGCATTCGCTCGATTTTTTGTCTTTCAGAGTCTGTACATGCGCAGACCAGCTGCCTCCCTATGAGCTATGCTGAGGAGGTCAGGGAATGGGATCAGTGGATCGCCGAAACGATTGGCTCGGGTGAGCTCGTCAGTGTAAGTGTACATAGTTCTGATTGCCGAATTTACCGAAAGGCGTCGAACGTCATTAAGGCTAGGCGCTTAACACCCGCATCTCTCCGCGCTCGGGTCAATTCGCTCGAGGATGAATTCCTCATTCTTCTTGCGCTCGCTCCGATCCCTGAGGCGCCGAAGCCAGTCAAATATGGGCGGGGCTCAGGCTGGGAGTATTTCGAGATGACAGGCCTTCCGCCGCTTCGAGTGAGTGATCCGACGTTCGGTTACCCAAAGGAGTCTTTAAAAGACTTTATCGCGGTCGCACTTCTCGTCTTTAGAATGAACTGCCTCGGTTGTTCTCATGGGGACTTGCACCGGCTGAACGTTGGACGCAACTCCAATGGTACGCTCAGCGTTTTCGATTTTGATCAAGCAGTTACGGGGATTCCTTTGCGGTGTTGGCTCAGGGATTTTTTTGGCATTGGCGCGTATTCGCGCATGGGCGACATCTCATTGTTTCGACGCGCGGCGGAGGTCGCGTGGATTTCAGTCTTCGTTAAGGGCTTGCGTGCCATACCCGTTGCACTTACGCGTCCCTTCCGTCGCCCGAGATCAATTGCGGATTCCACCTTGTTACTCGCGAGAGTCAACTTGATGAATTCGCCGCAATTGGATTCTCTAGCGAATGCTTGGATCCAAGCAGGTGAATCGAAAGCATCATCGCCGGGCACGCTCTCGGCTTACTACTCGCTCGACGTATCCGGAGTCAACTTTCCGGGTGAGCGGCCGTGGGTGCTCCGCTGGACACATATTCGGCGCTCAGTCGACTTTCGTGGTAAACGGTTTCTCGAGCTCGGTTGTAACCTCGGTTTGTTGGCCGCACATGCGAAACTCAGTGGCGCAAGCTTTTGCCTCGCCGTAGACATTGATGCCGATATTCTGAGCGCGGCGCGAATTGCAGCGAAAGCATTGGGAGCCGACGTTCAGTTTAGTCAACAAAACCTTGACTCGTCGAATCAGTGGGAAATGGATTTGAACGGATACGATATCGTCTCAGCTTTGTCGGTAATGCACTGGCTCAAAGACAAAGAACGCGCCTGGCGCTTTCTGGCAGACCAGAAAGAGGTCCTTTATGAGGGTCACGAATCGGGCGACGAAGCCGTAAAGCGGTTCCGCACGCTCGGCTTTGCTCACGTGTCGGTCCTTTCGGTGTCTGAACGCGGTCGTTCTCTCATCTATGCAGCGAAATGACATATTGTTGAATGATGGGTTTTTTTGCCGACCCGAGTGCTTCACTCTGCAAGTCTTCCTAGCATGCGCAAAGCCAGGCGAGGTTGCGGAGCCAGCGAATTAAGAGCCTGAGTCCAACGAAGGTATGAGGTCATTTAGCGTATCGCTCACCCCGTTTTCGCTAAAACGCTCTCGAATCCAATCGGCTGTTCGTTCGATGAGAAGCCTCTGGTGAAAGTAGAAGTCACGTGCTTCACAAAGCCGCCGCTTCAAATCCTTTGCTGAGCCGTCGAACCACATCACAGCGCCGAGATTCACACCCGACTGGGGGAGCGGAGTGGAGATGAGGACTCTCGCGGCCGCAAGGGCCTCGAACACTTTGAAAGGGAAGATCCCGTTCTTCATTGCGGCGATTGGTTTATGCGGGTTCGCGATCACATCGCACTTGGTCATTAATCCGATGACTTGCTCCTGCGGCAGTGCATGAAAGAACGACAGACGAGAATTCGATCGTGCGATCCGCGCACATGCATTCGCGAGCGGGCCAACGCCAGTAATTACCATTCGCCAGTCGTTCGGCAACTCTTCACAAAGCTTTAGTAGTACTTCAACCCCTTTTTCGCTATAAAGCCCTCCGAAATACCCTAGCGTGTAGGGTGGCTTAGAGAATGGCGGCGTATTCTCTGGCGTGTCCGATAGTTCGGGGGCTAGAATGCCTGGGAGTAGGACGGTTGGAAGACCTGAAGATCGAATCAACTTGCAAACTTCCTCGTTCACACACGCGGCAAGCGAGGTGATAGGCAGGACTCTTCGCCGAAGGTACCAATCATCAATTAGAGGCTTAGGATTTAGGCCGCGGCTACGTGCAGTGTGTAAGTCCTCAATCTCCAACACGACCTTACAGCCTGTGCGCTCGTGCAGCTCTGAGGCTAGCAGCGCGTCAAAGGCGTACCCGTTATAAAGCCATACGAGAAAAGGATTTTCACGAGCCAGCCGCTTTGCAAGTTCCCGTACAGAGAACAGGTTTAGAAACTTCCCAACTGGGCGAAGGCGAACCGTGAACGGTTCAACGTGAATGATTGGACGACGCGCCCCCAGCGAAAGCCTGCCAACGCGACCACGTCGGAACTCTTGCCTGTTATGGGCTGAGTTAACAAGCCATATCTGACGCCCGGAGCGGGCAAGCACCCGCACTAAAGCGCTGATCTTATTGGCTCCGCCGAGAAACGGCACATCAGAGCTGCCAATCGGACTGAAAGGAGCCAGAAAAAAGATGGGACGTTTGGCTTCTATCACTTCCCGAGTTTCCCTAGGAGCGAGACGGATCGCATGCTATACCTTGGTGAATCCCACCAGCAGAACCTGCTGCAGGATGGTTCGCGGCGGGCAGCTCTTAAATGGTGTGTTCGCGAGCGACGCTATGATAGAGATCCAGCCACTGTTCCCCTGCAACCGACCAAGAATATTTCTTAGCTATCAACTCTCTACTTTTTGCGCCGCGCAGTTCCCTCTCGCTGCCACTCATCCCGCACACTCTTTCCAACGCCTCCGTCAGCGCCGCTACGTCGTTCCCTACCAGAATTCCTCCACCCTCCTCCCAATCGCTCAGGCCGGTTTCTGGAGTCGTGAGGGTGAACGTTCCGCAGGCGGCTGCCTCTAAGTTCACCATCCCCATTACCTCTGAGCGTGACGGTACCGCCACGCACCAAGCTGACCGAAAAAACTTCCAGAGATCTTCGCCGCGCAGGGTGCCAATTCTCTGAATGTAGCGGTCTTTCGGCGCGTTTCGGATACGACTGTCAAGGGCAGATTGATACTTGCTAGACGTTTCTGGACCGGCAAGAACGAGTCTCCATCCTTGCGCATTCTTTGCCCGATAGAACGCGTCGATAAGAGCGTCGATTCCTTTTATAGGGTGCATGCGCCCCACGAAACCTAGAACCCGTTCACGTGAGACCTCGCCCGCCGCACTTAGTTGTGCGTCAATAAAGTCAAGGTCTACGGCGTTGGGAACGATTTTGATCGTGCACCCCGGAAAAAAGCGGGCAAGCGTCCTTCCCTCAAGCGGTGTGATGGCATGAATTACGTTTGCCTTAGAAAAAGCTCTCGCTCCGAGGGCGCGCCAGTAAAGCTTTTTTCTTAGTTCCTTCAACAGGCCGCGATCGGTCCAGTGGTACGGGTCGAGCATACCGTGAAACGTGGCTACGAATGGTATGCGCCATCTCGCCGCAACCTGCGCCCCGACTAGTTGCGGAGCAAGCCAAGCCCCATGCAGATGTAAAACGTCCGGTCTCCAGCGCTCGCACACCTCTTCAACGGTTCGAACAAGATCCGGACTCCAGGCCCAACGCCTCGCTAACGAAGAAGACGTGAGATTTATTTGCATTGCACCACGCTCAGGCAATGCCTCCGATTCCCCCGTGGTAAGCAGGGCATTCTCAACTCTGTGAGCCGTCAGCCATTGGATAAGATTATGGACGACGGTAGTTACTCCCCCAGCGGCGCGAGAGTGCGTCTCCGTGATGTGAAGGATCCTCAAGTTGTTGCCTTGGGCACTCGCAGCATTAACGTGCCGAGTCGCGAGGGCACCTACGGCGTTAAGCCAGGCTGCGTCCGCGGGGTCACCGCTTTGGCCGGGTTCCCATAGCAAATCATCGCCCCAGCCAGGTCTGCGAACACACTACTCCTTGCTCCCACGACGGCACCCCGCCCGATTCGGCAGCCAGGTCCCACGAAAACGTCGTTCGCGAGCCAAACCTCGTCCTCCACAACGATCGATCTCGCCACAATTGGAAACGAAAGGTCTCGGTAATCGTGTGAGCCCGCGCATAAGTAGACCCGATGTGCAATCGCCACATTAGCCCCGATATGAATATCACCGAGGTTATAAATCACCGTTTCGTCGCCCACCCACGAGTGGTCACCAATTCGTAATTTCCATGGGTAAGTGATTCGCGCAGACGAGCGGATCAATGCGCCGCGTCCGACTTCGGCGCCGAAGAGACGAAGTAACCATCGCCGCCATCCATAAAGGATTTGCGGAGACCAGCGGAATAAGGTGGCGTCTACGAGCCACCACATTTGGACAAGAAGCGCAGATTTCCCACGGAAGCCGGGTGGCACTCGAAAGCGTGAGAGATCTTGATGAATAGCCGCGGAACGCATCACCGGGTTTCGCGCTCAGTGGCGGAGCTTCTAAAATGAACTGCTGAGGAGCTCTGCGAGCGTAGCCACGTCACGGTTCGGCGCACCCCCTCCTCCATGGAATAGGGCAAACGACCGACAATGGCTTCAACTGGCGACAGATCATACACCATGTCGGTGAGGAGATTAGAAACTCGAAATGTAGTGACGGGGGGTTCCCAAATCCCGTTGGGCGGGATTAGGTCGCCAACGCGCCCCGCAAACTGAAGGACCCAACGTGGTGCTAATCTGATTCGAGGTGCGCGAAAACATTCTTGGATCTTGTTAGCAAAGTCTCGTAACCCGAGGGGCGGATAGTCGGCGATGTAGAATGTCTTCGTCGCGGTTTCGTGTGACGGCGCCGAAAGAAGCTTCGCTAGCTGGTAAACAGAGTTGCCGACGTAGCCAAAAGACTTCCGAATGTCTGGGCCGCTCGGGTGGAAGTATTTACCAGCTCGGATAGTCAAGAAAAAGTCTTTGTAGGGTACGCCGAACCACTCGCCCCAAATGGAAGTTGGCCGAACGATTGTCCAGTGAAGCGCCGAACCCGACTGGCGAACCAGTTCTTCGCCATCTGCCTTGCTCTGACCGTAGGCTGTGGTCGGTAGGTAATCCCTGTCGTGTTTAGGTTGGTAGCCAATCCGACAAACAAGCCGACTCGAAGCGAAAAAGATCCGCTCCACTTCCTTGTAGCGCGAAAAGACGTCTATAACGTTCGCAACACCCTCTGTATTCGCGCGATAATCTCCGACCGTTTTCCCGTCCAGGTCAGTCCGTGCTGCGAAATGATATACGTGAGTAGGCTGGAACTCTTGAACATGACGATGCAAGTCGTTCACGTCGAGAATATCTCCGCGGCGCCAAACGCTTTCATGGAGCACGCAGCTCGGATGAGCGACATCCAAGCTAAGGACCTTATCGCCCTGATCGATGTGGTACTGAACGAGGTTCGTACCGAGGAATCCCGACCCTCCGGTAATCAAAATCCTTTTCAAGGAGCGCCTGGCACTGGAGACACGTGATCGAATATCATGGAGCCGCCCGAAAGGTACGCAAACTCCCAGGTTGATCCTGGCGAGTCCGCCGAGTCAAATACCGCATAACTGGTCACTCGCCGCGCCGGTGATAGACAACGAATGACCAAATTCCGAAGTTCGTCAAAGTTCTAATCGACGGCCCTGAGAAAACAATCTCTGCTCGATTCCAAGACCACACCAAATAATGATCTCAGCACGGCGCGCCGGTCATCGCTGAGCAACGCTCCCGACGCGAGCGGCGTGGCAATTTCGGCAGGCGATAGCGGACTTGCCGGATCTCCGGCGCGCTGGTACCGACTGCTCGCGTTCCAGCGTGTAACATCTTCGGGTCGTTTTATGCCCGAGATAGATGGCCTGAGATTTGTCGCAATCCTAAGCGTCTACCTCTACCATCTGAGCGCATTTGTACTCGTCAAAGAAGTGGCACTTCGCAGCGCGAGCTCACGATCGATCGTCGCTCAGTTGCTGGGACAGGGTAATGTTGGCGTGGAACTTTTTTTCGTGATCAGCGGGTTCATACTCGCACTTCCGTTCGCGTCGCATTACTTGCGGGGTACCAAGCGAGTATTACTGAGGGCGTACTTTCTCAGGCGGCTAACGCGTCTCGAGCCGCCGTACATTTTGAGTATGTTGATTTTTTTCCTCCTCCTAGTCGCCTATGTGGGAAAATCAGCTGCGGCACTCCTTCCGAACCTATTGGCAAGTCTCAGTTACACCCACAATCTGATCTACGGAACCCACAGTACAATCAACACTGTCGCGTGGTCACTCGAAATAGAGGTCCAGTTCTACGCCTTAGTTCCGATCCTCGCGCGGGTCTTTAGCATCCGTAATGACGCGAAACGTCGCGCGAGCATCGCCGTTGCGATTGCGCTATCGATGTTTGTTCAGACGGTATTTAACGCGCCCGCAGAGTCGCGCTTTAATCTTTGCATTTTGAATTTTCTGCAATACTTCCTTTGCGGGTTTCTGTTGGCCGACTTCTACATTGTTGATTGGCAATCGGCCCCGACTGTCGCGCCGAGGTGGGACGTAGTTTCGCTCTTGGGCTGGCCCCTCGTTCCGATGATCTGGATGCACGCACAAACTTCACGTTGGCTACTCGGTCCAGTCACACTTGTGTTGTATTGCGCGGCATTCAAGGGGCGGTTTAGCCGAAAATTCTTCTCGGCGACTTGGATTACCTCAATTGGGGGTATGTGTTATACGATCTATCTGCTCCACTTCCAGCTGATTTCGTTTGTTGGTCGACATACGATTGGTCTCACAACTTCAAATAGTTTTGCTGCTACGTTCGCGTGGCAGTTCATCATGATCACGCCGTTTGTTCTGGGCGCTTGTTCAGTCTACTTTCTCGCTATTGAAAGACCGTGTATGCGGCCGGACTGGCCGGCGCGGCTAATGCGAAAAATCGCGGGCGGTGAGCCAGGAGCCAGAGTGGTTTAACGTGACGCCAGAGCTTACACGCCCGAGAACTGAGAAAATCGTTGCGCCCCGAACGCGTTCAGCTACATTGTCTGCCTTCCCTACAGATGGTCCCGTGGCGCGCAGTCTTATATGAAGTTTCCCTTCCGTTCGAAGCGTTCGGCCTTTCTTGCGATCCCGTTTCTTTTTGGCCCGCTCGCCCGCGCCCAGCGTGTCGACAGCATTCGCGACAGCTACATCATAGCGCTGCCATCGGATGCTCAGCGTACTCTTCCGTACATTCCGATCTCCCCTGGATCTAGCACCGGAACTCCAACCGCGTACGGCGCGGACTGGGGCGATGTATTCGTCGGCGCCGGCTTCCAGGCACGCATGCGCTACGTCAGCGATACTCTTCCCCTCCGCAGGAAAGCGGACGGCGCGGCAGATATTGGGTTCGGCCTCGGTAACTCGGAGAGTGCGATCGGCATCGAGGTGAACTTCACCTCGTTCTCCACCGTGCGTTCGGGATTCTTTCACCACTCGACTCTCAGCTTCAAAGTCCACCGCGACTTGCCGTGGAATATGGCGATCGCGTATGGATGGGAAGACGCGATTCGTACAAAAGGTACCGACGGCTGGACGAGCATGTACGGCGTACTGACGGGTGCAATACCGTTGCGCAGCGACCCTTACGCAGCGTTTAGCACGCTGACCGTATCGGCCGGCGCTGGCAACGGAAGGTTCCAGCGAGAGAAAGCTTTCTACGCTCGGGAAAACCATCTCAACCCGTTTGGCAGCGTGGGTTTATACGTCGTTCCAGAGATCTCGCTCATCGCGGATTGGACCGGGCAGGATTTGATGCTCGGAGCGTCGCTGGTTCCCTTCCCTCGCATCCCGTTTTTCATCACCCCCTCCTTTGCCGATGTCACCGGATCCGCCGGCGATGGCGCGCGGTTCGTGATCGGAGTGGGTCTTGACTTTAATTTCGCTAAGCACTAAGAATGTTTTCCCTTCGGAGGATCTCCAGATGAAAATGAAGTTGTCAGTCGCGGTGTGCACAGCCTCGCTGTTCATCGCCTTGCCACTGTTCGCACAAGGCCAAAGCGGGCAGCCGCATGGCAACAACTCGGACCACTCGGGTCACGACAATGACGGCAAGAGTGCCGCACACCGCCAGGATGCTCCGCACGGATTCGGTGGCAACGTCGTGCTGTCCACGCCGGCGCAGGCCGCCGCAGTCGGTGGCGTGTTGACCACCGTCAGATCACAGCTCGCATCAGCATCATTCCGCGCATCGGCAGGACCTGCGATTCCAGCCGCGGCCCAATCGAATCTCAACTCGGTCATCGAGTCCGATGACGCGAAGTCGCCCGCAGCAACCGCATTGGCCGCGAAGCTTTTCACTGCCGGGCCGAAAGCCAGCCGAATCGTTCCCGATCTGTTGAAGGGATTCTCTGCGCTTCGTACAGATCCAGCGGTTCTGCCCTCGGTGGTCTCCCGCTTTAATGACTTCACCAACGTCGCTTCTCCGGGCTTCATCACCAGCCCGCCGTCAGAATTCCTTGCTATGCGTGCTGTGCTCGCACAGCTAACCGCGGCGGCCGCCAGCGCGAAGTAGCTTCCGCCACGGTCTAAAAATCCAAAAGCCTCGCGAGAAATCGCGAGGCTTTTTTGCATCCGCATCGAAGTTCTGTACGAAAGCAGACCGAACTGGATCGCTTCCACGCGTAAAGAATTTTTCGTCTTGCGGCGATTCAAAACACACGTATTATGACCGACCGCTGCCGCATCTACGCACTGTGAGGGCAGTTCAACTACCCGTTGCGAGTCTGCAACACTTTCCATCGGTTCGAGTGCGTAAGTAGCGTCAAAGAGAGAGTTTAGCGTGGGCAGCGTATTGCGTGGCGACGACGGCGTGACAATGCCACAGCCGGTCGTCAAAAATCGGAGACTAAGGTTCTCCACCCCGGTGAACGGGCCCGTCAAGTTCGGGCACGAGGCGCCGGCCATCGGCACGACGAGCCCCTGGGCCCGGCCCACACCCCTCATCATCCAGGGTCGCGCACGCGCCGTCGAACGCGCGCGGATCGCCGAGACCGCTACCCGCATCGCGGTGCTCCTAGTCGTCGATCTGCTCATTCTCTTCCTCGCGCACGCTGTCGTCGATGCCGCGCGCGCGTCGACCGCATTCGGCGGGGGTCTGGCGGTGTTTCTACTGGACCTTATCCCTCGCGGCAGTTTCCCGCGCGTCGAGGTCCTAACCGCGGTCGTCATCGGCCTCACGATTTTCGGCAACTATCGCGGCAAGTCCGCCTGGCATAACGCAATCAATCTCCTCGCCGGAGTCAGTCTCGGACTGTCTCTGGTGTTCTGGAGTCGCATCTGGACCGACATAACCCTCGCGAGAGTGCTCGGCTATCTGGTGGTTCTCGCCGCCGTCGCCGTCGCTCTTTCGAGCGGTCGGTACATTTTGTTCAAGCTGGTCGAGCGAGTCCGTCCAACACCGCTCAAAGTCTCGCGCGCGGTCATTCTTGGATCCCGCCGGCGCGCCGAGGGGCTCCAGCGCTCCGAAGGTGTTCGCCTCAATCCGCACCTCGAGGTTGCCGGCTACGTCACGCTCGACGGCAACGTCAGCGACGGGTCGCTCGGCTCGCTGTCTGACCTCGTGTGGATTCTCGAGCGTCACGATGTAGACAGCATCATCCTCGCCGATCATCTCGACGACGATGCGCTGTTCGATGTCCTCGCGGTTGGTGAGCGTACCGGCTGCGAGGTCCTTCTCGACGCACCGATGTTCCCGCTCGGCGGCTTCGTGCCGCGTATCGTCACGCGCGGCAACATTCCCTACATCACCATCACCAGGCCGAGCCTTCGGTTGCGGCAGCTGGTCTCGAAGCGCGCTTTCGACGTTGTCTGCGCATCACTGCTGCTCGTAACGCTGGCACCGGTATTCGCCGTCATTGCGCTGGTTGTACGGCTGACGTCGAAGGGACCGGCATTTTTCCGTCAGGCTCGCGTCGGCTACGGCGGCAAGCCGTTCCACATGTACAAGTTCCGCAGCATGGTCAACAACGCGGAATCCCTCAAGGCGACGCTACAGACCCAAAGCATTTACAGCGACGCGAGGCTGTTCAAGATTCCGAACGATCCACGCATCACTCCGGTCGGACGCTTCCTGCGCCGGTCCAGTCTCGACGAGCTTCCGCAGTTGTGGAACGTATTGATGGGCGACATGTCGCTCGTTGGTCCGCGGCCGCCACTCGCCAGCGAAGTCGATACCTACGAAGAGCACAACTACACCCGCTTCGACATGAAGCCCGGCATCACCGGGCCATGGCAAGTGGCGGGACGCAATCGAATCACCAGCTTCGACGAAGTCGTCGCGCTGGAGACGAATTATTTGACCGACTGGTCGCTGATCAAGGACTTCTCGATCCTGATGAAAACCGTTCCCACTGTGCTCAGCATGAGCGGCGCAGTCTAGAGACATTCTTTCCCGATTGAGATCGGAGGCAGCATGGCAGTATCGGCTCGCAAATATTCGCTCGTCCTCGCCGGCGCTTTGATTGTCGCCGGCAACGCCGGCGCACAGAACCCGGACAGCCTGCGAAATCTCTACACGCTTCCGGTTCCCGTTCTGGCGCCGCAGCACTCACCAGTGCGGGCGTCGCCCGGTACGAGCGTGCAATCGCCGACGGCCTTCGGTGCCGACTGGGGCCAGGGGTACGTCGGGGCGGGCTATACATCGCGCATGCGTTATATCCACGGCGCAAATCAGATGGATGGCGCGGTGCTGGCGGCGTTCGGATTCGGCAGTGCGACGAAGTATGTCGGTCTCGAGGCGACGGTGACTTCGTTCTCGACAGTGCGCTCCGGCTTCGGTAACCACAGCTCGGTGAGTTTCAAGGTTCATCGAGAGTTCCCCAGCAACTTCGCGCTCGCGGCAGGCTGGGAGGACGCGATCAGAACGGGCGGCACTGACGGCGGCACCAGCGGCTACGTCGTTGCGAGCAAGTGGTACAAGCGGCTCACTGCATCTGCAGGTATTGGCGGCGGACGCTTCAAGACCGAGACTGCGCTCGCCGAGGACAGAAAGACCTTGAACGCGTTCGGCAGCCTGGCCTTCCAGGTCGCCAGCCCGATCTCGCTCATCACCGATTGGTCGGGACAGGATCTCGGCATTGGTGCTTCGCTCGTTCCGCTAAAGAGTATTCCTCTCTACATCGAGCCTGCGTTCGTCGACCTCACCGGTTCTGCAGGTGATGGCGCGCGCTTCGTGCTCGGTGTCGGATTTGGTTTCAGGTACAGTCAGCTCGCGTCACTCTTCGGATCCCACTAACCGGGTACGGCCATGAAAATCAAAGCGTATGCACTGCTCTGCGCCCTCGGTCTGTTCGCCTCGGCTCCCGTCTACGCGCAAGGCAACGGGCATCACTACGGTAAAGGTCACGGCAAGGGGAATCCTCATTCCGACAAGCAGGGCCACGACAACAACGGCTCTGACAAGCACGATCGCGACGGTGACGATGACGACGATCGTTCCGAGCGTCGCTTCGGCTTGCTGAAGACCCGCGTGAATGATGTTGTCGCGGCGCTGTCGATCGGCACCTTCACGCTGGCTGACGGCGCGCCGGTTCCGCTCATCGCGCAGGGCAAGCTCTACGTGGTGATGACCAATGCAATGACCGCCGCGGAGATGCCGCCCGCCCTCGGCACGCTCGCATCGACTGGTGCAGCGGTGTCGTTGGACTCACCCGATGCGACAGCGGCGAGTGTAGCGCGCTTCGTGGCGTCGTTCGCCGACGCCGGGGCCCCGTCGCAGGTCAGCTTCAACTTGCTTACCCAGGATCTCGCCGGCCTTGCCTTCAATCCGCGGCAGGTGCCGAAAGTGGTCGCCGATTTCAATGAGTTCGTAAAGACGGCGTCACCAGCGTTCCTTGCCAATCCACCCGCCGAGTTTCTCGCGTTGCACGCGGTGCTTGGGAGGTTTGTTAAGGGGATGTAGGCGGGAGGCGGGAAGCGGGAAGCGGGAAGCGGGAAGCGCGGGCGATTAGTTTCGGCCGCGCTTTTCTATTTTGGCCCCGGAGCGGGTCAGGCGCGCGGCAAGGTTGTCGTCGAGGCGCGCGTTGACCACGAGTTGGCCGTCTTCGGTGCGTTGGCTGATTACCGAGGCATCGCGGTAGATCTCGGCTAGTAGCCTTCCATCGCTGGCAGGCAAACGGATCTCCGCGATCTCGGTTCCTTTCCGTGCTACGACCATCAGCGCGCGGCGCAGGGGCTCCAGGCCATCTTCGTCGACCGAGCTCACGAACACTGCTGACGTCGGCAGCAGGTTGGCGATTCTCTGCTGCAGCGCGGTCAGTTCGGGCGTCGGCAGCGCATCGATCTTGGAGAACACGTAAAGCACCGGCTTCTCGGCCGCGCCGAGCTCCGCGAGTACCTGGTCCACCACCTGGCGCTGTTCCTCCCAATTCGCATGGCTGGCGTCGATCACGTGCAGCAGGAGATCGGCTTCGTTCACTTCCTCGAGCGTGGCGCGGAAGCTCGCGACCAGATTGTGCGGCAGCTTGCGGATGAATCCGACCGTATCGGTCAGCAGGACTTTCAGGTTCTCGCCGAGGTCGATCTCGCGCGTCAAAGGATCCAGGGTGGCGAACAGGCGGTCCTCGACGAAGACGTTCGGATCGTTGCCGATCGCGCGCAGAATCGATGATTTGCCCGCGTTGGTGTAGCCAACCAGCGATGCCCGAAACGCGTCGCGCCGGCCGGAACGCTGCACCACGCGCGACTTCTGCACGTCCTCGAGTCGCTGCTTGAGGGTCTTGATGCGGTGATTGATCAGTCGTCGGTCGGTTTCGAGCTGCGTTTCACCCGGACCTCTCACTCCGATGCCGCCGCGGAATTTCTCGAGGTGCGCCCACATCCGCGTCAGTCGCGGCAGCATGTACTGAAGCTGCGCCAGCTCGACCTGCATCTTGGCTTCGCTCGACCGAGCGCGCGTCGCAAAGATGTCGAGAATCAGCTCGGCGCGATCCATCACCCGCTGACCGGTGGCGTCTTCGATGTTCTTGCCCTGCGACGGCGACAGCTCGTCATCGAAGACGACGAGTGAAGCATTCTTCGCGACGATCTCGTCGCGCAGCTCGTCGACTTTGCCCTTGCCGAGGTAAGTCGCTGGATTGGGCTTGTCGATTTGCTGGGTGACTTCGCCGACGACGACAGCGCCTGCCGTATCGACCAGTCGCTCGAGCTCTTCCAGATGCTCCGCGACAGTGTGTCTCGCGTTGGACCGCTTGCGCGGCGCTCCCACCAGAATCGCGCGCTCGATTGGCGCGCTTAACTCGATCAATTCCCTCGGAATCTCTACCTCTCCGACGTCAGCTTAGTCCCTCGGAACAGCAGCCGGTCTGCCAATCGAATAATACCTGATTCCCAGGTCGCTCATGCGCTCCGGATCGTAAAGATTGCGGCCGTCAATGATGACGGGTCGCACCAGACCCTTTTTGATGCGCTCGAAATCGGGATTGCGATACTCGTTCCAGTCTGTAACGATCACCAGCGCATCTGCTCCCGGTAGGGCTTCGTAATTGTTGTCGGCGAAATCGATCTTGTCTGCGAGGACACGCCGTGCCTGGTCCATCGCGGCCGGGTCGTGCGCGCAAACCGTCGCGCCGTCGGCGAGCAGCATCTCGATGAGGGTGATCGCGGGCGCTTCACGCATGTCGTCGGTGCCGGCCTTGAATGCGAGACCCCAGAGGGCGATTCGTTTGCCCTGGAGATCAGCACCGAGAGCGTGCTTGATTTTGACGCCGAGTACACGCTTCTGGCGTTCGTTCGCAGCCTCGACCGCGGAGAGTACTTCGAGGGGTACGCTGCGCTCCCACGCCGTGTGCACGAGCGCCTTCACGTCCTTCGGGAAGCACGATCCGCCGTAGCCCGGTCCGGGAAACAGGAACGCCGGCCCAATCCGCGCATCGCTGCCGATGCCTTTGCGCACGAAGTCGACGTTGGCGCCGAGCTCGTCGCACAGGTTCGCGATCTCGTTCATGAACGAGATGCGCGTGGCGAGCATCCCGTTCGCCGCGTATTTGGTCATTTCCGCCGAGGCGATATCCATCAACAGGATCGGCTTGCCGGTGCGCACGAACGGCGAGTAGAGATCCGTCATCACGCGACGCGCCTGCGGCGAGTCGATGCCGAGGATCACGCGATCGGGTCGCATGAAATCTTCGACCGCCGTTCCCTCTTTGAGGAACTCCGGGTTGCTGCAGACGTGAAACGGAAACTTCGCTTCCTTGGCGATCGCCGCGTTTACCTTGGCAGCACTGCCGACCGGGACGGTCGACTTGGTCACCACCACCATCTCGCGCTTCATGTGCCGCCCCACCAGCTCGGCGACCTCCAGCACATACTTGAGATCGGCGCTTCCATCCTCACCCGGCGGTGTGCCGACAGCAATGAAGAGGACTTCCGCACACTCGACGGCATCGGCGAGATCGGTGGTAAAACGCAATCTCTCTTCTTTCTGATTCCGTTCGACTAAGAGCTCGAGACCCGGCTCATAGATCGGAAGGATGTTCTTCCGCAGGTTCTCGATTTTTTTCTTGTCGATGTCTGCGCAGCAGACATTGTTGCCGGTTTCGGCAAGGCACGCGCCGACGACGAGGCCGACGTAGCCGGTTCCTACTACGGAGATGTTCACTTAGTTGGGGCTGGGTTTCGGATTGCGGACTTTAAGGCGCACTGCCTCGCTGAGCGCTGTCAGCTACACGCCAACCGCTGAGCGCTGCGTGCAACGGGACATATCACGGTAAGGCGTGGCAACAACTTAGATAATTTTTGCCGTTACGCCAGCCGAATCTGTCCCGTCGCCTGCAGCGCCAAGCTGTCAGCGTGAAGCTATCAGCGCTCAGCGAGGTAGTACGGTTTTTAGCTCGTAGCCGGAGTCTATGTCGGCTTCGTAGCCGGAGTCTACCTCGGCGCGTTCTGCGCTCCCCCGAACGCCGAGAACCGGCCCGATCCCGTATACGGAACCGTAAAGTTTCCGATCGGCGTGCCGACGGTGACATCACCCGTCACCGTGTACGGAACCGACCCGCTCTGCATCATCTGCCGTCCCGCAGCGCCGATACCCGCGTAGGTAAAGTCGATTGGGATTCGCACCGTCGTCGAATCGTTGTTCTGCACCGTGAAACGCGAATCCAAAGCGCCGGTGCCGAGCGGATTGTCGCCGACCTTCACGTTGTAGGTGAGACGCGTCGCGTCGAGCCTGAATCCGTTCGGGTTGTAGACGCTGAGGTACGCGTCGATCGAGCCGCCGGTAAGGCCAAGTCCTCTCACGCGCAGATCCTTGAACGAGACGATTGGCTCCTTGAATCCGGCGCGGCCGAGTGTGGCGCATCCGGCGATTGCGATTGCTGCGAGTGCGGCGACAGCGAGCTTCGTTCTCTGCTGCATCAATTTCCGCATCATTCGTCTTTCTCCTTTCCTGCCGGCGCGTCCTGCACCGGCTCTGTTGTATCGCCCGACGAGGCTTTCGCCGAGCTTACGTTGTCTGCTCCACGCTGGCTCTTGTCACCCTCCGGGGACGCCGGCGTGGACACTTTGGCCTTCAAGTCGGCCCACCATTGGAGGCGTTTGGCGACTTCCTTCTCGAATCCGAAGGGTCCAGGCTCGTAGAAGATCCGTCCGCGCAACTCCTCCGGCAGGTACTCTTGCGGGATGTATGCCTCTGGCACCGAGTGGGCGTATTGGTAGCCCTCGTGGTAGCCGAGCTCCTTCATCAGCCGCGTCGGGGCATTGCGGATGTGCATTGGAACCTGAGCGGCAGGGGTTTCGCGGGCTGCTTCCATCGCCGCGTTGAGTCCCTGGTAGGAGCGGTTTGATTTGGGCGCGGTGGCGAGATAGATGACCATCTGCGCCAGCGGCAAGTATCCTTCCGGCGGACCAAGCTGGTGGTACGCGTCGCGCGCCGCCACCGCTAACTGAAGTGCCTGCGGATCGGCAAGCCCAATGTCTTCGGCCGCCATCGCAAGGCTGCGGCGGAAGATCGTCATCGGATCTTCGCCGCCTTCGATCATCCGCGCCATCCAGTACAGCGCGCCTTGCGGATCGCTGCCGCGCAGCGACTTGTGATACGCGGAGAGCATGTTGAAGTGGACTTCGCCACTCTTGTCGTGCACCGCAAACCGTTTCTGCATCGCATCGCGCGCGACCTGGACAGTGACGCGACCCGCTGGGCCAACGTGATCGGCTGACGCTTCGAGCACCGTAAGTGCGCGGCGCGCGTCGCCATCTGCTTCGACGGTGATGATCTCGCGCGCATCATCTTCAAGGGTGACCTTCATCGCGCCGAGTCCACGTTCCTCGTCGAGTAGCGCGCGATCGATCACGGCGCCGATGTCACCGGCGGTGAGCGGATTCAACACGAACACCCGCAGCCGCGAGAGCAGCGCGCCGTTGATCTCGAATGACGGATTCTCGGTCGTCGCGCCGACGAGAGTGATAGTCCCTGCTTCGACATGCGGCAGGAACGCATCCTGTTGCGCTTTGTTGAAGCGATGGATCTCGTCGACGAAGAGAATGGTCTGGCGGCCCATTTGGAGTCGCTGCTCCGCTTCGTCCACGACTTCGCGGACGCGGGCGATTCCTTCGGTGACCGCGGAGAACGGGACGAAATCGCGATCGGTGTACTGGGCGATCAATCGACCGAGAGTGGTCTTGCCGGACCCCGGCGGTCCCCAGAATACCATCGACTTGATGTTGCCGGTCTCGATCGCCGACCTCAGTGCTTTACCCGGTGCAAGTAAATGCTCCTGGCCGACAAATTCCTCCAGAGTGCGCGGCCGCATCCGCGCGGCGAGTGGCTGCGCGGTTTCGCGAGCGCTGAAGAGCGAATCTTCGCGCCGGTGAATGTTGGAAGGAGCCTGGCGAAATTTCTTGGGCATTAGTTGCGAGCTGCGTGATGCGAGCTAACGGATCGGTCCGAGTTGCGAGCTAAGTCCGAGTTGCGAGCTAAGTCCGAGTTGCGAACCTACTGCGAGGTGCGAGCCATTTGATGGTGGAAAATGGCATCGCACGATAGAAAACATACATCGCGGGAGGTCCGACATTCGGAGCAGCAAGCCTATCAGGACCTGAGCATAGCATTTTTCGCGTGGCTAGCACTCGTCCTGCAGTCAACAATGTTTAGCCTGGAATAGGAGTCCTCATGAGTCGTACTTCGTTCGCTGCCGCGCTCGTGGTCCTTGCTGCTGCCGTCGGATGTAGCAGCGATGCAAGCGGTCCGACAACAAGCGACACACCGCCGACCCTATCAATTGTCGGCGGTGACGGACAATCTGCCGGCCCGTCGCATGCCGTTGACCAGCCGCTCATCGTTCAGGCGAAATCGGCAACTGGGAATCCGCTCGCAGATTACGTCGTCACGTGGACCGTAAGCGGAGGGGGCCAGGTCTCACCCAGCTCGCAGACCACTGACGCCTCCGGTCAGGCCCAGGCGCAGTGGACTTTGGGGTCCAGCGGTGCGCAGGAAGTAGAGGCCCGCATCTATTACAGGGCATCCGAAGGGCTGTTGCCTATCTCCGCAAAATTCTCGGGGGCTATCACTGCGTCGCCACCGACGCAACGAAAGCCGGCGATCCTCCACTACGATGGCGCTACCTGGGCGATCGTCTATCAGCCGGCGGTCGTCGCGGGTGTGGTATCCGTGCTTTCGATCTGGGGTAGCTCACCGTCTTCGATCTTTGCGGTTGGAGAGTATTGCGGAGTGGAGGCAGATCTTAGATACGACGGCACATCCTGGAGTCCGGCGGTGCCGGAAGGCCCTCCGGGATGCACCGGCCTGGGACCGATAGAAAACAACGTATCAGGCAGCTCGGCGTCGAACGTTTTCCGGATCCAATCCGGCGGTGTGCCGCCCTCTGGGCACGGCAGTGTGGTGCAACACTTTGACGGCACGAACTGGTCGAATCCCTACGCACACGGCTGCGACGTCGGTGCTTCGAGCTGCAATGCGGCCCTGAACGCGGTCTGGACAGATTCTCCTAACAACGTTGTCGTGGTCGGCAATCAGGGATTCATTGTGCAGTACAACGGAACTTCATGGACGGCAGCTACCAGCGGAACGACCGCGAATCTGCAGGCGGTTTGGGGAGTAGCGTCAGCTCCCACGCCGCGCGTGTTCGCGGTTGGCGATGGGGGCACCATTCTGGTGTACGACGGAACCTCGTGGCAGCCCCAGTCAAGCGGCACTGCGCAGACCCTGCGGGGAGTATGGGGCACGTCTGCGACGAACGTCTTCGCCGTAGGCGATGGCGGCGTGATTCTGCATTACGATGGGACGACATGGTCGACGCAAACCAGCGGTGGACGCGCGTTATACGGAATCTGGGGCAGCAGTCCAACGTCGGTATTCGCCGTTGGCGATGGTCCAACGGTTTTACGTTACGACGGGACGAGCTGGACATCGATGGCTATCTCTATCCCGATCGACCTCCGTGCGGTTTGGGGAAGTTCAGCCGACAACGTTTACGCAGTGGGTCACGGTCAATAGCGCTGGCGATTCGCGGGGCAGATCGCCATAGTGTGGTGAATTCCGCCAGCACTTGTTGACCAAACCCACACGAACATTGAAAGTCGCTCTTGGCGAGTACGACACGGGCTGGCACGACGTCTCCGCCTCGGTGTCTCGCGCGCGCGATCTCGCCAGACAAGCCAAAGCAGCGGGCGGAGACATCCTTCTTCTCCCGGAGATGTTCGCGACTGGGTTCACGATGGACGCTGGTTTTGCGGAACCGGAAGATGGACCGACTGCGCAGGCAATGCGTGCGCTCGCCGCAACCGAGAAATTATGGATTCTCGCCGGGATTCCAGTGCGCAAGAGTGATGGGCGTTTCGCGAACACTGCGCGGCTTTTCTCGCCCGACGGCAGCTCCAACGAATCCTACGAAAAACAACGATTGTTCGTCTACGCCGACGAGAACACCATCTACAGCCCCGGGGAAGCTCCGTGCATCGTCGAGATGGACGGCCTGAAGGCAGGCGTCCTGATCTGTTTCGATCTCCGCTTCCCTGAGTTGTTTCGCGAAATTGGCTCTGACGTCGACGCTTTTTTCCTCATCGCGAACTGGCCGGAAAGCCGCCAGGAACACTGGGACGTTCTCACGCGCGCGCGCGCGATCGAGAACCAGTGCTACGTCGTCGCCGTCAATCGGATCGGCGAAGGCGGCGGACTTCGGTATGCAGGCGGATCTGTGGCTTACGATCCACTGGGGAATCGATGCGATGTCGCTGTGAGCGGCTCGTCATTGCGCCTCGCACAGTTATCGGCCGCGAAAGTGCGAGAGGTGCGCACCGCCTTCCCACTCGGGCAGCCGGCTCCGCGCTGACTTGCGAAAACTCAAAGCTTCAGACAGAAGACGACCGTACCCTAGCGCGCTCCGAGCAGCTGGTGCGCGACGTAATACAACGCGCAGCCAACGAAGAAGCTGATCGGCAATCTCCACTCTCGCTTCCCCTGGATTTCCGGAACGAGATTGGACATTCCGACGTAGAGCGACACACCCGCCGCCAGCGGCAGACCGTACTGCCCGAGCACTGGAACAGTCTGAGTCAGCACCGCGCCGAGCAGAGTCGAGATCGCCAGTGCAGCGCTGGCGCCGAACGCAGCGCTCCTGCTCTCCCCCGACGCTAGAAAGAGGCTGGAGATCGCGAGTCCTTCGGGAAGCTTGTGAAGAAGAATCGCAAAGAAAACCAGCAGGCCGAGCGCGGTACTGATCCCGAATCCGCTGGCGATGGCGACGCCGTCGACGAAGGTGTGCAATATCAATCCGGCGAGCGCCGAGAAGCTCACCACCTTGGTCACGTGATGATGCTCTTCGCCAAAATGGAAATGCGGCGCGAGCGTGTGCTGGGTGAGATGGACGAGCAGATACCCAAGCAGCATGATCAATGCAGCTGATTCACCGTGCACTCTGATCGAGTCGGGAACGAGGTCGAGTAGCGCCACCGACACCATGAAGCCCGCCGAGAGCGCGACCATGTTCTCCAGCGCGCGCACGCTCCAGCGGTTGTGCGCAACGACGGCCGCAGCGCCAAGGAGGTTCGCCCCTGCCGCAATACTGGTATACAACAGCGCTGTACCGTTCACGGGGATTGCCTTGTCATTGCTCGCGCTGTAATGATGAAGCTGTCCAGATCAGGAGCGTGAAATTTGACGGACGTGGGGCTCTTTCGCATCAGCGTGGGCGTCGAAAACGCTCGGCGCCAGACCGATGTTATCCTCGTCCCTGACACGTTGGTTGACACCGGCAGCGAAGCGACCTGGATCCCGCGGGTGGTTCTCGAGTCGTTGGAAATTGCTGTTGAGAAAAAGCGCACATTTATCTTTGCGGACGGGCGGCGAATCGAACGAGATATCGGCTATGCCATCGTTCACGCTGCTGGAACGAATACGATCGACGAAGTCGTTTTCGGCGAGGAAACTGATTTTCCGATCCTTGGCGCACATTCCCTGGAAGGCTTGAACCTTCGCGTGGACCCGGTCCAGAAAATTCTCGTCGACGCCGGGCCAATCCTTGCCGTCGCTGCCGCCTAAGCCGACTTAACCCCGAGTCTGTCCGCCGCCGCAGCGACAGCGTCGCTCAATGCCGGCGCCGGCGCGCGCTCCCATGATTGCACGCCCCACAATCTCTCCTCGAGCGATGCGCGCTCCTCGAGGTTCATGCTGTTGAGGAGATACATCCAGCGATCGGAGCGTGAAAAAATAAAAAGCTCGAGCTGCGGGCTGAGGGTGATCTGGTCTTCCGAGGTGAACAGAGTGATCTCGACGCCGCCATAAGTCGCGAGCGGCATCTTCAATCTCGCGACGGCGTCGCGCACATCGGGCAGCGCCAACATCTGACCGGTCCACTCGGTGCGAGTACGCGCGTCATTGACATAGACATCGACCGCCGGCGCCATCAGCTCACTCAGGGTGTAGAACAAGTCCACCACGCGCTCCGAATTCGCCACCACCTTCGCCTCGTAGATGTCGCCGTCGCGAGTGAAGGTGAATCCGTCCTGACCGGAGCGGAATCTTTTCCAAATGGTGGAGTCGGGCGTCTTGGTTCTGAAGAGCGTCATACAAAGCCTTTGGCCATGGTCAACAGCTGGTCGTGCGTATTCTTGCGCGGATCATTGATCACCGCTTCCAGCAACTTACGTAGAACATTCCCAACCGCGGGACCCTTGGCACCCAGCTTCTCCAGATCAGTGCCATCGATCGCCAGGTCGGCGATCGTGAGCGGATCCTTCCAGGCGATCTTGATCGCCCGCTTGTAAACCTGACCGATCGTCTGCTTGTACGGCGCCGGCTCTCCCGCCTGACGCCCGGCCCACCAGAAAGCGTCGGCCAGCCGCAGCAATTGGGCAAGACGCGTGCGCCCGGCGCTGGCCGCCCACATCCTCAGTATGGGACTCGGCGGATACTGCTCGCCCCACGGATCGTTGGCGTAAATCTCCTCCGCCTTGAGTAAGGCGGCCGTCATGCCGGGCCCGAGCTGTTGCCAGCGCTCCACAAGATTGGTGATCCAGTCGACATCGGTATTGGAGAAACGCAGATCCTTGAGCGTCTTTCGCACCGTCGCTGCCGGCACCGTCGCAAAAAGTCCGGCGATTCGCGTCGACCTTCTTGCCGGCCGCCGAGGCAGCAAAGGACGACGTAGATGATCGAGCGGCGCCAGCTCCTGGTTGGTCACGCCGGCGAGAGACGGAATCAGCGTCTGGAACGCGCCGGTGTCACGCCACATCGCGAACGCCTTGCTCGGGAATTTGACCTGATCCATCATCTTCTCGATCTCCTGCTTTACACGCTCGGCAGAAAGGTTTCCCAGCTCGGGTGCGCTCTCGACGATTGCGTCCCACGTATCGCGCTCGATGTCGAACCCGAAGCGCGAAGCAAATCGAATCGCGCGCAATGCGCGAAGACGATCCTCCCGCATCCGCTCGCGCGGATCACCGACAGCGCGAATGAGCTTCCCCTCGATGTCCTTCTGGCCACCGAACGGATCGCGGATCTCGTCCTTGCTCGCTGAATACGCGATGGCGTTGATGGTGTAGTCGCGACGCGCGAGATCGTCGTCGAGCGACGCGCCAAACTCGACGACAGCGTGGCGCCCGTCCGTCTGCACATCGCGACGGAAGGTGGTGACTTCGTGCATGACGTTGTCATCGTCGAGCACGCCGATGGTTCCGAACTCGACGCCGACCGGAACCGTCCGCTTGAACAATTTGCGCACCTGCTCTGGCTTCGCCGCCGTCGCGAGATCCCAATCGAGATGCGGATGCCCGAGCAGCGCGTCGCGTACCGCCCCACCTACGCACCACGTCTCAAACCCCGCGTCCTCGAGCCGCTTCGCAATCGCGCGCACGTTCGGCGGCGGATTCAGGTTCGGCGCTGAGGCTACGCTTTTCGCGTCGCGCCTCCCGCCTCCCCCCTCCCCCCGTTCGCTTCCCGCTTCCCGCTTCCCGCTTCCCACTTCCCCCATCCCGCTATTCCTCGAACATAGTTCTGAGTTCCGCGTCGCCCATTCCGCAGCCGAGCGCCAGAATGAGATCGATGCGCGCCTGCTGCGCGCGACGCGATCCGCCAAAGATTGCTCCCATTTCCTCGAGGCGGCGGCCGCCACCGGGATAGCCGTAGGTATGTCCCACTCTTCCGCCCTGCGTGCGCGAGGTGATCACGACCGGCTTCCGATCCGAGACCCAACGCTGAATGCCCGGCACCATCGCCGGCGGAACATTCCCGCGCCCCATCGCCGCCAGGACGACTCCCTTCGCCGATTCCCGCGCCGCGTCGAGCAAGCGCGTATCCGATCCGGCAGCGACGAAAATGATGTCGACCGGCGTCGCAAGGCCATTAGGATTTAGGGTGGGGGGCGAAGGTGGCATCTCCCTTCGCAAAATCAACTCGCCCTCATCCAGGACACCCAACGGCCCCAGACCGGGGCTTTCGAACGCATCGAGCAGGTGGGTGTTGGTCTTGGTGGTGTCGAGCGCGGCGAAGATCTGGCCACCGATCACCACCATCACCCCAAATCCTTTCGTCTCCGGACTCGCCGCCACCTGCACCGCCTCGAACAAATTTGCCGGTCCATCCCAACCAAGATCGTTCACCGTGCGCATCGCACCAGTAAACACGATCGGCTTGTCGGTCGTCGTCGATCGCGCTACGAGATATGCCGACTCCTCGAGAGTATCGGTGCCGTGGGTGATCACCACACCTTCCACCTCCGGCCGCGCCAGATGCTCGACGATGCGGTTGCGCAGCGCCCACATCCGCTCTACGGTCATGTGCGGCCCGGGAAATTGTCCCCACTCTTCAGTCTCGATGCCTGTTATCGCGCGAATACCCTTCGTCGCCTGCAGAATCTCCGCCGGCGTCAGACTCGGCTGCGCTCCAGCCTGCGGATCGCTGCGCATCGCGATGGTGCCACCTGTGAAAAGAATGACGATCATCTCGTCGCGATTCTCTTCATCGCTTTTTCCGGAAATTCGCTCAGAGATTTCGGATCCTGAGCGGCGAGTTGCATTGCGCGAGTCACCAGTGCATCGACGGCAAGAAGATCGAGCGCCGACTCCCGCGATTCACAAGCGCCGTCGAGCACCTTATCCAGCAGTTTCTCCGCCGCCCGCAACGTCTCGTTGACGTCGGTTAGCGTCGCGTCAAGATCACCGATGGCCTGACGCATTGCTTGCGCGAGAGCCTCGGGCGTCGCCATCGCCTGGTCGGCCATGACTTGAGCGAAAGGCTTCGTCCGGCCTCTCGCTTCCCGCTTCCCGCCTCCCGCTTCCCGCCTGCCCCTTCCCGCTTCCCTCATCCCGCGAGGTGCTTCCTGATTCGCTCCGGAGCTTCCGCCACTACGCTCGCCATCCGCTCGGCGTCGGGAATTCCAGCCTGCGCCATGTGAGGTTTGCCACCGCCCTTGCCACCTGCCGCGGCCGCGAGCTCGCGCAGAATCGTGTCAGCCCGCACCCCACGATCGCGCAGGTCGTCGCTGACCACCGCGAGCATTGTGTTCTTGCCGTTCTCAAATGACGCCGCCAGAACCGCGATACCCGATTGGATTTGCTCGCGCACCGCGTCGCCCATCGCCTGCAACGCGGGCAGATCAGGCGCGCTCACATTCGCCGCGACGACGCGCACACCGTCAACCATCTGTCCCTGCTCGACGAGATTCCTGATTCCACCCCCGCCGCCGCGCATCGCTTCTTCAACGCGTTTCTCGAGGGTGCGCCGTTCCTCGACGAGAGTCTGCACGCGTTTGACGACCTGACCGGCAGGCGCTTTGACGAGGGTCTCGATGTCGTGCAGCTCACGCTCCCTCTCGCGGAAAAGCGCCAGCGCCGCGCGACCGGTGACCGCCTCGATGCGACGCACGCCCGCCGCAACGCCGGTCTCGCTCACGATCTTGAACAGCGCGATCTCGGCGGTATTCCGGACGTGAGTTCCGCCGCACAACTCCATGCTGACACCCGGAACGCTGACGACGCGCACGACCTTGCCGTATTTCTCGCTGAACAGCGACATCGCGCCCGCAGCACGTGCCTCTTCGAGCGACTTCTGCTCGAAGGTGAGATCGACACCGTCGAGGATCTCGCGGTTCACCAGGTTCTCGACTTCGGCGATCTGTTGCGGGCTCATTGGCCCGTGATGCGCGAAATCGAAACGCAGACGGTCCGGCGCGACGAGCGATCCCTGCTGATGCACGTGCTCGCCGAGCACGGTGCGCAGCGCAGCATGCAGCAAGTGCGTCGCCGTGTGATTGCGTTCAGTGTCACGCCGCCGATCGCGCGGAACAGTCGCGCGTGCGGGCCCCAGCCGAACGGTTCCCGTGCGCTTCCCGAGCGCGGCGATGCGACCATCGACACGCCGAACTTCGTCGACTTCAACCCGCCATCCCTCACCCTGAATCTCGCCCTTGTCGGAAATCTGACCCCCAGACTCGACGTAAAACGGAGTCTCGCGCAGCATCACCGCAACACGCCCGTCTGGCAGGTCCTGCTTCGCGATGACACGTGTCTTCACATCGAGCGCTTCGTATCCGACGAATTCCGTGCTGTCGCTGTCTTCCAAGCCGCTTCCCGCTTCCCGCTTCCCGCTTCCCGCCTCCCGCTCCCACGTCCCTTCGCCAAGTACGTCCGCGGCAATGCCGACTTTCTTGGCGCGGCGATCTTCCTGCGACATCTCGCGCTGCGCCTGCAACGCCTGCTCGAAGCCAGCGATGTCGACCGAATAGCCGCGCTCGCGCGCCATCAGCTCGGTGAGGTCGATCGGGAAACCGAAGGTGTCGTAAAGCTTGAACGCGTCCTCGCCCGAGATTGTGCCGTGAATCGCTGTCGATCCCTGCGTTGTTTTCACGGGAGCGAGCTCATCGAACCGCTTCATGCCGCCTTCGATGGTGGAGAGGAAACGCTCCTCTTCGGCGCGAGTGGTGTCGACGATGTGTTTGGAACGCTGTTTCAATTCCGGATAGGCATCGCCCATCTCGTTGACGACGACCTTGACGACTTCGACGAGTGTCGGCTGCCGCCTGCCCAGCAACCATGCATGGCGGACCGCTCGGCGCAGAATCCGGCGCAGGACGTAGCCGCGACCTTCGTTGGATGGGAAGACTCCATCGGCAATGAGGAAAGCGACTGCGCGACTGTGGTCCGCGATGACGCGGAACGATGCGCCCTCTTCGCCGCGATCGTATTTCTTGCGAACGGTTTTCTCGACCGTCGCGATGAGCGGCTGGAAGAGATCGTTATGGAAGTTGTTCGATTCTCCCTGCATGAAAGCGGCGATACGATCGAGCCCCGCACCCGTATCGACCGACGGCTTGGGTAGCGGCACCAGCTTCCCGTTCGACTGCTGATCGAACTGCATGAAGACGAGATTCCAGAACTCGAGGAATCGTCCCGCCTCTGCTCCTTCGACGAACGCGTCGAGCGAAAATTCCTTGCGATCGACTTCGGTCCACTCGCCCCTCGCGCCCTTCGGGAACTTGTAGTCTTTCACAATGTGCGCGAGATCGACGAAGATTTCGCTGCACGGACCGCACGGACCCGTGTCCGCCATCTGCCAGAAGTTGTCGTGCGCGCCGAGTCCGTAGATGCGCGAGTCAGGAAGCCCCGCGATCTCGCGCCAGAGCGCGCGCGCCTCGTCATCCTCCTTGAAAACGGAAACTCGAAGATATTGCGGCGGAAGCTTCAGCTCTTTGGTAACGAACTCCCACGCAAACGTGATCGCATCGCGCTTGAAGTAGTCGCCAAACGAGAAGTTGCCGAGCATCTCGAAGAACGTGTGGTGTCGCGCGGTATGGCCGACCTGCTCGAGATCGTTGTGCTTCCCGCCCGCCCTGACGCACTTCTGACACGTGGTCGCGCGCCGTCCGCCCGGGGGCAGCTGCTCGCCGAGGAATACGCGCTTGAACTGCACCATTCCCGCGTTGGTGAACAGCAGCGTCGGATCGTCACCGGGCACGAGCGAGCTACTCGCGTGGGCGACGTGCCCTTTGCGCTCGAAATACTCGATGAACTTTCGGCGGATCTCGGCGGCTTTCATCCGCTGTAATATACGCGACGCTGGTGGCGCTTCGAATGCATCGCTTCACAGGATCGGCGCGGTGTCCTCTGCGCGCCGAATCTCGCCTTTTCGGTGGCTTGGGTTTCGTCTAGTCCTTGAGCGCGTCCGTGGCTCGCGTTAATCGCGATCCGATACCGCGCTCGAAGGTCGGCGCTACGAGGACACCCCGCCTCCTGTATAGCGTCGCAACCGCGGCGCGCAGCGCCGCGGTTAGTGACGAGGCGCCGCCGCGATCCGCCTCTTACGCGAGACCTTGGTGGGAAGGCGCAGCGGAGGCTCGGAGGCGCGGACCTTCGAGCGATGTATCGGATCGCGATTCGCACGAGCCACTGAGACGCTCAAGGACTAGACGCAACCCGAGCCACCGAAAAGGCGAGATTCGGCGCGCAGCAGCCCCCGCTGCGCCTGACCCGCACCAATCTCTACGTAAGACTGCCGATCACGCGTCTGATTTCGTCGAGATCATACCCGCGGCGCGCGAGAAACGCGAACAGCCGGCGACGCAAGACAAGAGGCTCGAGATCTCCGAGCTGCGCGAGCCTTTTCCGAGCGACCCCCTCGACGACCGCCGCAGTGTCGATCTCTTCGTCAGCAACGACTTTGTCGATGGCAGTCGCGGCGATCTCGCCCTTGATCCCCTTGCGATATAAATCCTGGGTGAGCCGGCGCTTGGACGCGCCCGTCGCGAGCATTTTCGACCGCGCGTACTGCTCGGCGAATTTGGCGTCGTCGAGGAGCCCGTTAGCAACAAGGCGGCGGATCGCATCGTCTGCGTCCGCCGCCAGGTATTCCTTCTGAATCAGTTTCCTGTACAGCGCGCGCGTCGAATACGGGCGCGCTCCCAGGAGGTTCAGCGCGTAGTTGTACGCACTGACGCGGTTCAATCCGCCAGCTCGACCTCGGTCTCGGCACCGACCGGAGGACGAATGCCGAGTACGGTCTTCACCTTCTCCTCGACCTCGGCGAGCAGAGCCGGATTGTCCTTGAGATACATCTTCGCATTCTCACGACCCTGGCCGATTCGCTGCGCACCGTAGCTGTACCAGGCACCCGACTTGTCGATGATGCCGGACTCGGCAGCGATATCGAGCACGAGCGAGGCGTGGCTGATGCCCTCGGCGTACATGATGTCGAACTCGGCCTGCTTGAACGGCGGCGCGACCTTGTTCTTCACGACCTTGACTCGCACGTGCGAGCCGATCACGTCTTCTTTTTCTTTGACCGGAGCAATGCGACGGATGTCGAGACGGACCGATGCGTAGAACTTGAGCGCCTTGCCACCGGTCGTCGTCTCGGGATTTCCGAACATGACGCCGATCTTCTCGCGCAGCTGGTTGATGAAAATGACTGAGGTCTTGGAGCGAGCGATCGCACCGGTCAGCTTGCGCAGCGCCTGGCTCATAAGACGAGCCTGGAGTCCCATGTGGGACTCGCCCATGTCGCCTTCGATTTCCGCCTTCGGAACCAGCGCGGCAACCGAGTCGATCACGATCACGTCGACAGCACCTGAGCGAACGAGAATCTCGCAGATCTCGAGCGCCTGCTCACCGGTGTCGGGCTGAGACACGAGGAGGCTCTCGACGTCGACGCCCAGCTTGGCAGCGTAGTCGGTGTCGAGCGCGTGCTCGGCGTCGATGTAGGCGGCCACTCCGCCCGCGCGCTGGGCGTTGGCAACGACGTGGAGACAGAGCGTCGTCTTGCCGCTCGACTCCGGACCGTAGATCTCAGTGACACGGCCGCGGGGAATCCCGCCGACGCCGATCGCAGCGTCGAGGTTGATGGCGCCCGTAGGAATCGCCTCAACGCGAACCCGCGCATCAGCCGATCCCATCTTCATGATGGCGCCCTTGCCGCAATTCTTTTCGATCTGCGCAATCGCCAGGTTCAACGCCTTTTTCTTGTCTTCGTTAACCGTGGATACAGCCATTATTCACCCTTTAGTTTGACGTTTGGACTTGGCTTTCCCGGCCAGCAAGGTACCCGAACAAAATACGAAAATACTGCCTTGGCAGCAAGGATTTGGCTGAAATTTCTTCAGGTAAAATCAATCGAGCTCATCGCTGATTTCCGTGCAGAAGGAAGGCGTTCTCGACGTGTTGGACCCGCACCGCCTCTGCCCCAAGAATGACCCCGATCACGTCGAATCGGAAGGTATCGCCCGGGCGCTCAAATCGAGAGATCCAAATCTTTGCCGAACGGCTCAGCTCACGCTGCTTTCGCCAATTCACGGCGCCGATCGGACCTCCAAAGGTATCGCTCGCCCGCGTCTTCACTTCGACGAAGGCGACGGTCCGATTGGAGTCGTGCTCAGGGCGCGATGCGACGAGATCGATATCGCGATGGCCGTTCCGGAAGCGATGTTCGACGATGTTCCAGCCGTGCACCCTTAGCCATCTCGCGGCAACGCGCTCGCCTTTCATTCCCATCGTTTGTCGCGCTTTTGTCATGAATCGCAAAGTAGAGCGTTCCATTTATCCACCAAACATCCATTCGCGTCGAACAACATCACGAACCGGCGCGTAGTTCTAGTGAGGGATATCCCTTGTTTTTTTCATTCGAGAAAAACGGGAACTGATGTGGGGTACCGCCCCGACATCGAAGCCTTTATTATCGCGGACTCATCTACTCACTTCGGTGATAAAAATGAACAAGGAAGACGCGCCGGAAATCATCAGGGTAGTGATGGTGGAAGCGAGCGAGGATGACGCAGCGAAGATCCTCGATGTGCTGCGCGAAGCGGGAATGAAGATCGAATTCGAGCGGGTTCAGTCGGAAAACGAGCTCGCCAGCGCGCTAAAGGAATTCAAGCCCGACGTGGTGCTGTCAGAGTACTCGCTTCCAACCATCGAGTACCGCGACACCATCAAAGTCGTGCAAGCACTGCGGCCGCGCACGCCGGTGATCCTTGTCGGGGGAAAGCTGCGCAATGAGGACGCGGGGTCCTGTGTGCGAGCGGGTGCTGACAGCTTCGTCTCGAAGCTCAACCTGTTCGTCCTGCCTCTCGCAGTGCGCTCCGCCATTGAAGCACGCGCACCCCTGTTCAAGCTGACAACGCGACAGATGGAAGTGATGCGGCTGGTCGCCAGCGGTTATCGCACGCGTGAAGTCGCCAAGGCGCTCAAGCTGAGCGAAAAGACCGTCGAGACCCACCGGCATCAGTTGATGCGCAAGCTCGGTCTCGAGAGCACAGCCGGATTGGTTCGCTACGCGATGCGCTGCGGCTTCGCCATCGTCACGCCGCTGGTCGCGCTGCCGCAATAACGCGCCGTCGCTCGCACGAAGCGGCGCGCGGGAAGTCAGGTTGGCGGCGCTGAGTACGGCTGGGTGATGCGCGTCTGGGTTGTGAACTGAGTCGTATCGAAACGCGCCATCTCGCTGGTCCACACGGGCAACGCAAAGCTGAAGACGCTGCCCTTCCCCTCTTCGCTGTCGACGGTGATCGAGCCGCCGTGCGCTTCGACGATTCCCCGCGCGATCGCCAGACCGAGTCCGACGCCGCGCCCATCGCCACGCTTGGCCTGCCAGAACTTTCCGAACAGTCGCGGAATCTGCGCCGATGGAATTCCCGGCCCATTATC
Source organism: Gemmatimonadaceae bacterium (assembly GCA_045803545.1). Taxonomy (GTDB): domain Bacteria; phylum Gemmatimonadota; class Gemmatimonadetes; order Gemmatimonadales; family Gemmatimonadaceae; genus UBA4720. The sequence goes on from JBJMOW010000005.1 coordinate 358,080, forward strand.
AGCGACCGAGCACATGATTTTCCCATCGTCGCGCGCCGCCGACAACGTGATCGCACCGCCAGACGGCGTGAACTTCACCGCGTTGCCAACCAGATTCGAGAATACCTGCAGCACTCGCGATGAATCTGCGCGGACCGCCGGTAGATCCGCGGCTGCGCTCACCGTGAGGGTGATCGACTTCTCACGCGCAATTGGCTCCAGCAGCTCACACGCCTCATGCAACAGCTCGTTGACCGAGACGCGCTTGGGCGCAATCGACAGGCGTCCTGCCTCGATCGTCGTCACGCTGAGCAGATCCTGAATCAGTCGATTCATGCGCTCACCTGATCGTTTGACAATCCTGAGCTGACTCGCGCGCGCGGCCTCCTGTTTGGTGTCCTCCAGCATCAGGTCCGTCGCCATCGAGATGGTGTTCAGCGGATTGCGCAGATCGTGCGCGACGATGCGCAGTATTTCCTCGCGGGCGTCGATGATGCGCTCCGACTCGCCCAACATTTTGTCGAGCGTGACGCGATGCACTTCGTTGGTCACCACTCGGCGGATCATCTCCGTCACATAAAACGCCAGAACTCCTGCGAACGCGACGGCGACGAGAGACCCACCCGCTGCCGCCAACGGTAACCAACCGAACGCCGCAGACAGGAGCAATGCGAACGCGCCGAGTCCGGTGCTGATCTCCACCGCCCGGCGCGTCAGCCTGAAGGCGCCGGTGAAAGCGAGCACGATGCAAAGTGCCGCAAACGTCGCCGAGAGTCCTGGCGGGCGGGTAAACGGGTCGGTGCCGAACTGGCTCACGGCGAAACCGATGAGAAGGAGCGACGCATCGGCGATCGGAAACGCGCGCCTGACCCACGGCCGATACCAGTCGCGACGCAACAGCATCAGGATCGCCGCCGAAAAAGTCATCCATCCGAGGGCCGCACCGAGAGACCCAGTGGTAGGCGGAGCAATGCTGGTGATATCGGAGAGCAACAATCGCCCGAACACGAACAGGGAGAACACCCCTGCCGCACCGACTCTGAGATACGCGAGTCTTAGCTCGGCGCGGCGTGCTTCGTCGAGAAGCGATTTCTCGATCGCGCGCGCGAGCTGCGTCTCGTCCTGCTTGGCGCGCAGTTGCATGCGCACCGATTCGGCGATCTCGGCGGCGAGTGCAGCCCGCGAGTCGTTCAGATTGACGGGCCTGTCATTTCGGAACTTCATGTCAGCGATATACGGATAGAGCTTGTTAGCGGCTACTATATGAGCCTTTCGCCCTGGCCGCCAGCCAAAGCAGATGGACACTAGTCCCAAACGGCACCGCGTTTCGAGGGTCAGAAAAGCGAAACCGTGAGGCGCGGAGTGCGCCTCAGAATTCTCTGGCGAGGCTTAACCGGGACTACTATAGTGTACCTCCGCCCAAACATCTGGGGCACCATAGAGGTAGGGCAGGTTGTCCACGTCCCTAGACACGCTGCAGCTGTCCCTGACTGACCGGTATACCATCGAGCGTCAAATCGGGCGCGGTGGTATGGCAACGGTCTACCTTGCGACCGACGCAAAAGTCGGTCGACGCGTGGCGATCAAAGTACTGCTGCCAGACCTGGCGGCCGCCGTCGGCGGGGAGCGTTTCCATCGCGAAATCCAGATCGCGACGCACCTCACACATCCGAACATCCTTCCGATCTACGATTCCGGCGAGGCGGACAGTACCCTGTACTACGTGATGCCGTTCGTCGAAGGCGAGTCGTTAAGGGACCGCCTGACTCGCGAGCGCCAGCTCGCAATCGATGACGCGATCCGCATCACATGCCAGGTCGCAAGCGGTCTCGACCATGCGCACCGAGCCAACATTATTCACCGCGATATAAAGCCCGAGAATATTCTTCTCGAGTCGGGTCAGGCAGTCATCGCTGACTTCGGCATCGCACGCGCGGTGACCAGCGTCACCGACTACAACACGCTGACCGGTACCGGAATCTCGCTTGGGACTCCGACCTACATGAGTCCCGAGCAGGCGATGGGCGAGCGCAATCTGGATGGTCGCACGGACCAGTACGCACTTGCGTGTGTCGCATATGAGATGCTCGCCGGCCAGCCGCCGTTTACCGCTTCTACGATGCAGGCGATAGTCGCGCGTCACGTCGCGGAGGATGCGCCGTTGATCACGACTGTGCGTCCCGCCGTGCCCGACGAGGTTGAAGACGTCATACTGCGCGCCCTTGAGAAAGTGCCCGCTGACCGCTTCCCGACGATCGGGCAGTTTGCTGAAGCGCTCGCGGACGCCGCCTCCGTCACGATCACGAGGCCACGGCGCGCGACAGGGTCGCGAACCCTGCGTGGTACACGCTCGAACCGGGCTTTTCGAAAGAGACCGTGGTCCTCAAAGAAGCGAGTAGCCGCGGTGGCGACAGCGGTGCTGCTCGTCGCAGGGACTGCCGCCGCCGGCATTTGGGCGTGGCCGCGACCAGCGTCCTCCTCAGTTCCCGCTGACGGCTCGTTCAACCCAAAGCGGATTGCCGTGCTCTACTTCGCCGACGAAAGTCGCGGTAACCAATTCGGATACCTCGCCGACGCGCTAACGGAATCTCTCATCGGAGAACTCGATCAGGTCAGGGCGTTGGACGTCATTTCAAAAAACGGCGTTGCCCCGTTCCGTGGATCAAATACCGATGTCGACAGCGTAGCGGCCGCATTGCGCGCAGGAACGATCGTACGCGGCAGCATTGAGGGTGTTGGCGACCACGTCCACGTAACATTCCGACTCATCGACGGGAACAGCGGCGCCGAGTATGATCGGGCGGGCGTTGACGCCTCAGTCGCCGGCGCGTTGCGCGCACCGCGAGCAGTCGCCGAGAAAGTGGCCGACCTGCTTCGAGAACGCCTCGGCCCCGAAGTACGATTGCGTGAAGAGCGGCTTGGAACGACTAATCCCGACGCCTGGTCCCTCGTGCAAAGAGCGGAGAAGACTGGAAAAGAGGCGTTGGCATTGGTGAAGTCGGACAGCGGCAGCGCCGGCATGCAACGCTTCGCTGATGCCGACTCACTGCTTGCGAGAGCGGAAGTGCTGGATCCAAAGTGGTCCGTGCCGCCGAGCACGCGAGGGAGGCTTGCCTTACGCGAGATCACCAGCACCGAAGATGGTTTGCGTAGATCACAGCTGGTCGCAACGGGGCTGGAACACGCACAGCGCGCGCTGACACTGGATCCGCGAAGCGCGGAGGCCTACGAGGTACGAGGTACGCTGCGCTATTACAAGAGACAGTTGGGTCTGGCTCCAGATCCCACCGAGGCGGCTGACTTGTTGCGCACCGCGGAGGAAGATCTGCGGAAGGCAACGACGCTTGACGAGTCGCGTGCTTCGGCGTGGAATACGCTGAGCGCGCTGCTGTACCAGAAATTCAATCGCGTCGAGTCGAACCTCGCGGCGCGGCGTGCCTATGAGGCTGATGCATATCTGTCGTCGGCGCCGGAGATAATCTGGCGCCTCTACGCCACATCGTATGACCTCGAGCAGTTCGTAGACGCGTCCCAGTGGTGCGACGTGGGCCACAAGCGGTATCCGGCTGACCCACGATTCTTTGAATGTCAGATGTGGCTGCAGACCACGAATATTCGGCCACCGAATGTGGCCGAAGAGTGGCGGCTGCTCGGAGAGGTGCAGAAGCTGACGCCGAAGAGCGAGTGGGCGTTAGAGGGTCGGCAGATGACGATGGTTGTTGCGGTGCCAATCGCGCGCGCAGGAATGATCGATAGCGCGCGTCGCGTCATCGTCAGAGCCCGCGCAGGGCCGGACGTGGACCCCAGAGGCGAGTTGACCGGTGCGGAGGTAGTCATCCGGGCGCTGATTGGCGACAAGGAAGAGGCGCTCAATCGGCTCAAGATCTATCTCACCGCTCACCCCGAACACCGACTTGGATATACGCGCCACCGAACCTGGTGGTACCGCTCACTTCAGGACGATCCGCGCTTCAAGGCAATAGTTGGAAACGGGGAGTAATTCCGCGTCGCTATTGCAGGCGTAATAGCAGCTGCTATCTCCGCAATTTTTTGTGCGAGATCGAGGGACATGGATTCAAGTTCGGTCGGATTTACCGCGTAGGGGGCATCGCCCCCGAGGAGGTTCTGTGATGTTTCGCGTTCCCGTCTTCGTGCTTGCTGTCGCGGTACTCGCGGCGGGTTGCACGGATACCCAAAGTACCGCTCCGCGACCGCCGGTTGGCGATCCGAGCAAAATGATTCTTGACGCAGCGCATCACGGAGGCAACCCGGATTTCTTCTTCCTTCCTCTGATCGGACCAGACGCGAGAAATAGTCCCTACTTCGACAAGGGGAAATTCAACGCGACTCTTACTCCGATCGTGAAGATCTGTAAGCTCGTGTTACCGGTCACGGGGGCAACGACGCGCCTCGTGGCAGATGTGCCGAGGTCGCTATGCGGTCCGCTCGTCGCGACACTTTCCGACGTAACGGTCTCTCCCGCGCTGGAGTTCTATCTCGCGTCCTGGAAGACCCGCAACTATAACCTCGACCCCGACGCCTTCTATCGTGTCCAGGTCTTTGTAGGCAGCACCATGCTCGGGTTCGTGGATGTGACCGTAGTCACGAGCCTCAAGGAGGCGGTGAATGCGCTAACCGGAGAAGTGGTTCCGTTCGCGGACGACTTCACTTTGCCGATCCCATTCCGCATTGAGGCCGGCGCACTGACCGGTGGCGCGTCGAGCGCATGCAAAGGCACAACTCCCGACTGCGTCGAGGTGAGCGTCAAGAAGGCGGGAGGGACGTTCTTCACCAACACCAAATGGGCCGGGATTCAGCTCGAAAGTGGTTGGGTATCCGACGAAGCGTTGGCGCTGGGCGGCGGCTCGATTGTGCTTACTATCGAGCGCGTCCGCGCGAAGGACGGCGACTGTCACGGCGGCAGCGACGGGGAGCCGGGGGAGGCCGCAGCGTTGGGCAGCCTCTACGTCGAGCTGAACGGATGCTACCACTACGCGACGGATCCCAGTCTCGTCGATCCGCGAATCCCCGAGGCGAAGCGTGGATTCCAAACGGATAACAACAAGGTGGGACAGTGCACCCACGAGCTGCCAACCGATGCGGGCATGGCGGACGCGGACTACATGCTGTTCAAATCCGACCCAGGTCAGCGCATCATTCCGCTCAAGGACGTACCGGCACCGGTGGGACTCAGTTGCACGGACTTCGCGTTCTATCAGGCGCTGCCGGACAATCCAGTTCTCCGTTACGCCAGCATCAAGCTGCACAATCTTCGAAACGCTTTAAGCCGGTTCGTCGTGAATGAGGCGTATGCCTGGGACGGTGGTCTTGGCGGAACCCTCCCCAGGTCGCCCACAAGTGCGCTCAGCAACATCAGCCGCGGAGTCGGTCTAAGGGCTGCAAGAACATCGACCAACAATCAAACGGGGCTCGCCGGCACGAGCATCGAGTTCAGAGTGCGGGTGACGACAGAACATCTGCACGCCGGCCAGGAATCAAGGGCCGCCAAAGCCGGAGTACCCGTAACCTTCACCGTTCCGGACGAGTTGAGCGGAGATTTTGGCGAAGGTGGAACATCGTACACCGCGACGACTGACGAGAATGGAGAGGCGGCTGTGCCGTGGTATCTCGCTGTCGGGACCCACACGATATCTGCAACGGTGCCAACGATCGATCCAACGCCAATAACGTTTACCGCACTTGGCACAGCGGCTGTTGACCTCGGTGTGCTCGCGGGCGACGACTTTAGCCAGGCATTCGCTGTCAACAGTTCTGGGCAAGTGGTAGGCTTTAGCGGACAAAGTGGCGGGCAGACGCGCGCATTTCGTTGGACGAGTCGCCTCGGGATGATTGCTCTCAACCTACCAACGGACGAAGGTGGGAACAGCAGTGCCACGGGAATCAACGACAACGGTGTGGTGGTTGGTGAAATGACCGTTGGCGGCGCCAGGCATGCGTTCCGGTGGGAAAATGGTGTTACAACCGATCTTGGCGTCCCGAGCTGGGCGAGCTCCAGCAAGGCTGCAGCAATCAACACTTCGGGCACCATTGTCGGTTGGAACGATGTGGTTACGGGAGAGGAGGCGCACGGTTGGTCCTGGAATATCGGCGGCCCAATCACGAATCTCGGTGTGTCCAGCCCAATAACGAATGCTACGGCGATCAACGACGCGGGACAGATAGTTGGCAGCTCCGGATCGGGCCATGACAGGAATCCGTGGATCAGACAATCAAACGGCTCCGTGACTTTTCTGGGCGGTCTCACCGCGGGGCGATCGGCAGCATTTGCAATCAATTCCGCTGGGGTTGTTGTCGGTGCGAGCGATGTCGCGTCAGAGCAAATCCACCCGTTCCGCTGGACGGCCGGGGTCATGCTCGATCTCGGAACGTTGGGTGGCAGGACCGGGAGTGCGGGAGGAATCGATGATGCTGGCCGCATCGTGGGTTCAGCCGACATCGCTACCGGAGAGAATCACGCATTCGTCTGGCAGAACGGGCACATGAGTGATCTCGGTGCTCCTTTTGGAGCACCACGCTCGAGCGCCAACGCTATCCGAGGCGGCAACATCGTCGGTAGCGCTGCCACCGCAGGAGGCTTCACACACGCGGTGTTGTGGGATATCGGATCGCCATAAGAACTGCGACCTGCTTCGCAAGCAGGCGCATTCTGCTGGACAGGAATTTCGCGCGCGCACTCTAATTGGGCTGCGCGCGTCGGAGTGGTGGCTTCACAAGGAAGGCAATTGCAGGTGCAATTGCCTTCCCTTTAGCTAGCTGCGCGGTCCCGCAATCCGTTCCAGGTCATCGAGCCCCGCGAGCACATCGCGGGGCTTTGATCCATCCGGCGGTCCCAGGATACCGGCAGCGTGGAGCTGATCGATTATACGCGCCGCACGACCGTAACCGACTTTCAGACGCCGCTGCAACAACGATGTCGATCCCTGCTGATGCTGGATCACAACCTCGGCTGCCTCGCGGAACAGTTTGTCGCGATCCGTATCATCAAGCGACTCGCCGTCGGTGCCGCCCGCTTCTTCCGCTTCCTTGCGACGGATCGTCTCGATGATGTCCGTCTCGCTCGGCACGTCGTCGACGATCAGACCCTGTGCCTCGTACAGTGCCTTGCGCTCGGCACGACGCATCTCGTACCAGCCCATCAACCGCTCGGTGTCTTCGCTGGAGATGAACGCGCCCTGAAGACGCGACGGCTCCGACTTGCCCGGCGGAATGAACAACATGTCGCCGTTGCCGAGCAGCGCTTCGGCGCCGATGCCATCAAGGATGGTGCGCGAATCAACCTGCGACGCGACACGGAACGCGATGCGGCTCGGGAAGTTCGCCTTGATCAGACCGGTAATCACGTTCACGCTCGGACGCTGCGTCGCCAGAATGAGGTGGATGCCGATCGCGCGCGCTTTCTGCGCCAGCATCGCCAGCGGCGTCTCGATCTCTCCCTGCACCGTCATCATCAGGTCGGCGAGCTCGTCGATCACCACCACGATGTATGGGACGATGCCGCCCTTGTACTCCAGCTCCTCGAACGCGACGTCCGCGCGCTTCACGTTCTTCAGCTTCTGTCCTTCCTGAACCTTGCGATTGAAATCCTGGATGTTGCGCGCACCGTTTGCGGCGAGCAGCTCGTAACGATCCTGCATCTCGAGCACCGCCCACTTCAAGACTGCTGCAGCATCGCGATTGTCGGTGACAACCTTGTGCCGCAGATGCGGGAGTACGTTATACACCGACAGCTCCACCATCTTCGGATCGACCATCAGGAATCGCAGCGTTGTCGGCGTGTGACGATACGCGAGCGACGTGATCAGGGTGTTGATGCACACCGACTTGCCCGACCCGGTCGCTCCGGCGATCAATAGGTGAGGCATCTTCGCCAGATCGGCGATTACCGGGCGGCCTTCGAGATCCTTGCCGAGCGCGATCGGCAGCGCGGCGCGCGCATTCTGAAAATCGCGCGACTCGATCAGCTCTCTGAACGCGACCATCTCGGGATTCGGATTTGGAACTTCAACGCCGACAGCTCCCTTCCCCGGTATCGGTGCGACGATGCGGATGCTCTGCGCGCGCATCGCCAAAGCGAGATCGTTGGAGAGATTGGCGATTTGCCGCACTTTCACACCCGCTGCCGGCGCAACCTCGAATTGCGTAACCACCGGACCCGTTGTCCGTCCGACGAGCTCGCCTTCCACGCGAAACGTCCGCAGCGCCTCCATCAGCTTCACACCCATCGCGTCGAGCTCACGCTTGCCGATATCAACGTTCCGCGGCGGCGCCGGGGATAACAATTCCGGCGATGGCAGATCTTCATCGGAGAAAGCGAAGTTCTCCGTTGCCTCGAACGCATCGATCGCGGCGCCGATTGATTCCGCGGTTGTCTTGTTCCACTTCCCGCTTCCCGCTTCCCGCTTCCCGCCTGCCGCGTCCCGCTTCCCGCTCCCCGGCTCCCGTTTTTTCCTGATCGGCAGCACCGGATCCTCGCTCGACAGCGACTGCATCAGCGAATGATCGATCGCCGGCATCTCCTCCGGCTCCGGCTCGAGCAAAGTCGCCGAGACGACGCTCGCGGCGGCGTTCGCCGCGGGAACAACGATTTCTTTCGACGGATCGAGACCGGCGCGCTCGGCAGGCGTGGGTGCGGTCATCGAGTCGAGCGTGCGCACACGCTTCGCGACGACGACGCGGATCGGATTCCACGACAATGCGACAGCCGTGAGCGTGCACAACGCGATCGCCAAGAGAATCCACCCGCCAACTACACCCGCAAACTGCAGGATGTAAAACGCCGCAAAATCACCCCATATACCCGCTAGCGGTCCCGCCTCGCGCGTCCCTCCTCCCGCCTCCCCAAATACAATCGGCAGCAGCACGACCATGCCCAGCAAAAACACCATCCACGAACGGTCTTTGCGCTCGCCAAGTCGGCCGAACAGCCGCAGCGCATGCGCGATCAACGCCAGCGGCAGCAGTGCCGACGCGGGCCAACCAACGAGCAGAGCGATCGGACGCGCGAGCAGCGCGCCAATCCACCCGAAATTCGCTTTGATGGTGCCGTGACCCTGCAGCTGGGCGTAGCCCTGCGCTGCCAGTGCCCCGGCGAGGAAAAGTCCGAAGAGAAGGAGGACGATGCCGCGGATCTCGCGCGCGAGCGCGGACGAGGACGGCTTATCGTGCCCGTTCGGGCCCGAGTTTCGTGATTTGTCGCTCCTGAAAGATCGGGACCACAGGATGGGAGTCCACTTCCGCGGCGGCGGCGAGGTCGTCACCAAATCCTGCTTCCTGGAGCGCTTTCCCGTGGGCTGATTCTTTGAAGACTTTCGCGATGTTGTCGCCATATTTTTTTTCGATCAGCACCGATGCGGCCGCCGCATCGTTCATCTCGATCGGGTCCGATCGTTTCGGAATTGCTTTGACGTAGCGCCCAGCGCAGGCGGCATCCTCGAGGGTGAATCCCCCATCCTCACCGGCGCAGATGATAGCGATGTCAGTGTTGGAGCTGGCCGCGACTTTCATCATGGTCAGCACCGCCGTGAAGTTGACGTATGAAGCTATAACTATGTCACGCGCGCCCTGTACTCCCAGCAGCGCCCGGGTGCCGTTGGTCGTGGTGAGGAGGATTGTTTTCCCCTTCACTGCCTCAGGCGTGAAGCTCTGCGGTGAGTTGCCGAGGTCGAATCCCTGGATCGGCAGCATCTTCTGCTCGCCGGCCAGCACCACCGCCGAGCGGTGAAACTCCTTCGAGCGGGTGATGACATCGTCGGCATCGGGAAGCGGCATCACCGTCTTGGCGCCGTTAGCCAGTGCAGTCGCCACGGTTGTTGAAGCACGAAGCACGTCGACAATCGCGACGAGCCTTCCCGCTGTATCAGCTGGTTTTACCTGAATTGGAGAAAAGAAGAGATCAAGCCGCACTGGCCGGCTCCTTCATCAGCTCGCTCTCGCGCTCGAGGAATTTGGTATCCACTTGCCCCGCCTGGAATTTTTGATTTCCCATCACGCGCCCCAGGAAAGGAATCGTAGTGGTCACACCCTCGATGATGAAGCTCTCCAGCGCCACTTGCATCCGCGTGATGGCTTCTGCGCGATCGCGCCCCTGACAAATGAGCTTGGCGAGCAGGGAGTCGTAGAATGGCGGAACTCTGTAGCCCGCGTAGACGTGCGTATCGAGGCGCACGCCCGGACCGCCCGGCGGATGGAAGACTTCGATTAAACCCGGCGACGGCTGAAAGTTGCGCGCCGGATCTTCGGCGTTCACGCGGCACTCGATGACGTGTCCGCGGCGCTCGATCGGCGGCTTCACCGACAGTTTCGTCCCGAACGCAACCTGAATTTGCTCCTTCACCAGATCGATTCCTGTCAGCATCTCGGTTACCGGATGCTCGACCTGGATGCGGGTGTTCATTTCCATGAAGTAATACGATTTGTCTTCGTTGAGCAGCATTTCGATGGTGCCGGCGCCCACATAATCGATCGCTTTGGCGCCTTTCACCGCCGCCTCTCCCATCTTCTCCCGCAGCTCGGGGGTCATTGCCGGACTGGGCGCCTCTTCGATGAGTTTTTGATGTCGACGCTGTACCGAACAATCGCGCTCGCCGAGGTGAATGACGTTGCCGTGACGATCACCCATGATCTGGAATTCGATATGGCGCGGGCGTGACAGATATTTCTCGACGTAGACATCGCCATTCCCGAACGCAGACAGCGCTTCCGACCGGGCGAGCTGGAACGAGCGCCCAAAATCTTCCGGGTCAGTGGCGACGCGCATTCCTTTTCCACCGCCGCCGGCGGCCGCCTTGATGATCACCGGGAACCCGATGTCCCGCGCAAACTTCAGCGCTTCGTCGGAATCCTCGATCGGGCCCGGCGTGCCCGGCACGATCGGCACGCCGACATCCTGCATCGTTTTGCGCGCCGCCGCCTTGTCACCCATCACCCGAATCTGCTGCGGCGTCGGGCCGATGAACGCGAGATTGGACGCGATGCAGGTCTCGGCGAATTCGGCATTTTCAGCGAGAAAGCCGTAACCGGGATGAATGGCGTCGGCGCCGGCGATTTCGGCGGCGGCGATGATGCGCGGAATGTTGAGATATGATTCGCGCGCCGGCGCTGGCCCGATGCACACGTCATCGTCGGCGAACCGAACGTGCAGCGACTCGCGGTCAGCCTCGGAATAGACCGCGACGGTCTGGATGCCGAGCTCGCGGCAGGCGCGGATCACTCGGAGCGCAATCTCACCGCGGTTTGCGATCAGGATCTTTTTGAACAATAGGGTCGTCGGTTCGGACTACCAGCGCGGACCAGCTGAAACTTCGAGGCGTTACGGATTGCGAAACTTACTGCAGACCGCGGGCTAACTGCTAAAAAAGGTAGGCTGCATGCAGAGTAGCTCAGAAGCAGAGTTGGCAGCTACGTACTGGCCGTTGGAATCTTGCGAGTCTTCGAACGCCACGAACGTAGCTGCCAACTCATTTCTGAGCCGCTCTGCCGACTGCCTACCTTTGGTTCCGTTGTCCGCAGTTCAAGTCGCTTCCTGCTTGACCGTATCCCACGAAGTATCCGACGACGCCGAGATTCCCTGGGTGCGCAGCGAGAATTCCGCCGGATTGGTCGCGGCGAACAGCGCATCGTCGTACGTGATGACGCCCTTCTGGTACCAGTTCATCAGCGATTGGTCGAAGCTCTGCATGCCGTAAGGTACCGCGCCTTCCTTGATCAACTGCGGAATGCTCATCGCCTTGCTCATATCCCGCATCTGATCGCGCACGGCTTCGGTGTTCACCAGAATCTCGGCGGCGGGCACGCGTCCCTTCTTGTCGGCGCGGCGCACCAGCCGGAGCGAGATGATCGCCCGCAACGCACTCGATAGCATGAAACGCACTTCGGCCTGCTGATGGGGCGGATAAAACGACAGAATTCGATTGATGGTCTGCGACGCGTCCGTCGTGTGCAGCGTCGAGAAAACCAGGTGACCGGTCTCTGCCGCTTTCAGCGCAATGTCGAGGGTCTCGAGGTCGCGAATTTCTCCGACCAGCAGCACGTCGGGGTCCTGCCGGAGCACGCGACGCAGCGCCTGGGCAAAGCTGTTGGTGTCCGTTCCAACTTCGCGCTGGTTGATGCTGCTCTTGATGTCGCGATGCAGGAACTCGATCGGATCTTCGATGGTGATGATGTTCGCCTGGCGCTGCTGATTGATGTAGTGCAGCATCGAGGCGAGCGCCGTCGACTTTCCGGAGCCGGTGATTCCCGTTACCAGGATCAAACCGCGTGGCATGAGAGCGATGCGCTCGCACGCCTCAGGCAGGTTCAGCTCCGCGATCGTCTTCGCCTGGAACGGCACGCTGCGCATCGCATACGCGATGGTTCCGCGCTGTTGATACGCGTTGACGCGGAAACGACCGATGCCTGGGACCGCGAGAGCGAAGTCCGACTCCTTCTGCTCCGAGAACTCCTTGATGTTCTTGGGCGCCATTATCTGCTCGGCGAGGCTGCGCAGGTCTTCCTGCTTCAGCGCGGGCATATCGAGATTTATCATCTGCCCATCGACGCGCAGTGTCGGCGGACGACCGACTTTGAGATGCAAGTCGGACGCGTTCGCCTGAATCATGTGTTGCAGCACGCCCTTGTAGTCGAAGGTGCCGCTGGAGTGAGGAGATGGGGCAGCCGTCTTGGGCGGCGGGGGACTCAGTTTTTCAGCCATTCGGATCAATGCGTAAGAGGACCTGGCCGTATTCGACTGGATGCGCGTTGGACGCGAGAATTTCCTTCACCACTCCATCAAACTCCGACTCGATCTCGTTCATGATTTTCATCGCTTCGATGATGCAAAGGATCTGTCCTTTGCTGATGCGATCACCGACTGCGAGGTACGGTTTTGCCCCGGGCTCCGGAGCGCCGTAGTAAGTCCCAACCATTGGAGACTTCACTTCCAGGTATTTAGACTTGGCAGCCTCCACTTTTGGAACATCTGCGGCCGTAGAGCCCGAATCCGGGGGGGCAACGGGCGCCGGCGCCACCGCGGGTGGCAAAAGGGCCGGCATCGCCATCGGCGCCGCCATCTGCAACGCACCCCGCTGCTGCGGAGTCTTGGAGATCCGAATCTTCATCCCCTTGTCCGACGAGATCTCAATCGAGTCCACACTCGATTCGTCGAGCATTTCCACCAGCTTCTTTACGTAGCGGAGGTCGATCATGCGACTTCCATCAGTTCGCGTGGAAAATCCGTCAATATTTCGGGGCCGCTGCTGGGGAGGTACACATCGTCTTCAATGCGCACTCCGCCCCAGCCGGGTTTGTAGATGCCAGGCTCGATGGTCACGACGGCGCCCGCACCAAGCGGCGCTTCGGCCGTCTTCGCCAGACGCGGTGCTTCGTGCACCTCGAGACCGAGGCCGTGACCCAGGCTGTGGCCAAAGGCATCGCCATAGCCCTGGTCTTCGATGTAACGGCGCGCTAGTCCATCCGCCTCCTGGCCCTTCATGCCGGCGCGAACCGAATTCGCGGCAACAGCGTTGGCGTGACGCACGATCTCGTATATCTCTTTCTGTTCTTCGGTCGCGCGACCGACGACGACGGTGCGTGTCACGTCGGAGCAATAGCCTTTGTACTGGGCGCCAAAGTCGAGCAACAGCAGATCGCCACGTTCGATTACGCGCGACGACGCCCGCGCATGCGGCAGCGCAGCACGAGGACCCGACGCGACGATGGTCGCGAACGGAAAGTCCTCGCTCCCCTGATCGCGCAACGCATGCTCGAGTATGCCGGCAACATTCAGCTCGGTCATTCCCGCGCGCACCTCGCGCAGGGTTTTCCCGAGTGCGGTCGTCGCCATCAGGCCGGCCTGTCGGATCAATGCGACTTCATCGGCGTCCTTCGACTCACGCAGGGCTTCGACCAGGTTGACTTGCGGGCGCCATTGCCAGCGCGTCCCCTCGGTGAGCAACCGCTGGAAATCGCGATGCAGCAGGTGCGCCGATTCGAATCCGACGATGTCGACGCCGCTGAGAGTGGCGCCGAGATTCCACAAGCCCGTCCACAGGCTCTGAGCCTCGATCCGAGCAACGACGATGTCGCCTACTTCCTCTTTGATCTGCTCATCGTAGCGGAAATCGGTGATGAAGTGCACGTCGCGCTGCGTGATCAGCACCAGCGCGCTGGTGCCGGAGAAGCCGGTCAGATAGCGAACGTTGGGCAGACTGGTGAGCACCAGGGCATCGATGTGCGCGGCAGTCAACGCGTCTCTGAGCGCTGCGATGCGCGCGGGACGACGATCAGCCATTGGCGACCACCGGGAGCCTCTTCACCAAACCGCGCAACGCCAGCTCGTACCCGTAGGAGCCGAAGCCACAAATGACAGCGACAGCCACGTCAGCGATCGCAGAGCGACGTCGCTCCGGCTCGCGCGCATAGATGTTCGTTAGATGCACTTCTACGAACGGGATCTTTATGCCGGCCAGCGCATCACGAATCGCGAGACTGGTGTGGCTATACGCGCCAGCGTTCACCAAAGCGCCATCGGCGCGTCCACGCAGCGCGTGAATCGCGTCGACGATCTCCCCTTCTCCGTTGTGCTGCGAGAAAGTCAGCTGAACCCCGAGCTCTTTAGCTACACCCAAGAGATGGGCCTCGATATCGGCCAGCGTTTCCTTCCCGTACAGTTCGGGCTCACGCGTGCCGAGCAGATTGAGATTCGGTCCATTGATGATTGCGATTCTCACTCGCCGGTGAGTCCGTCGAGCCAGGCGCGGAATTTTGCGACGTCTTCTTCTGATTCCTGCGCCTGCGGCAGTCGCGGATTGACGCGCGGCGTCGGCATCGGTGGCGTCGGCGGCGTCGTGCGCGCGCCCGGAGTTCCGCTGAATGCTCCCGCCAATCGCGCTGCAGCACGGCTATCCGCGGGATTTACCTGCGCCCCGGCGAAGACGGCGTCGAGTGATGCACCCGCGGCGGCGCCACCCATGTCTGCGGGCGCACTGGGCGACGCGGACATTGGTGGGACTTCGGCGCTGCTCGGCGCCGCATTCATTGCGCTACTACTGCCATAGTTCGCGCTGTTGCCGCCGCGGCCTGATGTCGTCGCTCCCGCGCGAGCCGGGCGACGCCTCCCCAGCGTTGCGAAGAATTCCTTGATCGACGGCTGACGAGCGGCGATTCCTTCCGGCTCAGCGCGCGGTTCCTCGCGCGCCGGACTCTCGATCGATTCACGATGACGCGACGGTGGTGCGCCTGGAGGCGAGTCGATCGGCGTGCGGTCGTAGCCCGGAGCTTCCTCCGACTCCGATCCTCGAGAAGGAGTTGGAGCCTCGATGGATGGCGAGCGAGGCGCGGGGGTCGGTGGAACGGCTGGCTCGCCCGGATGCGCGGCGCGATCAGCGGCCTCGATCTCGGCGATCTTGTCTTTCAGTCCCTGGTCGTTCGGTCGCGACGCGCTGAGCTGGTAATAAACCTTGAGCGCGAGCTGGCGAAATCCCTGCTGCAGATAGAGCTGCGCCATCGTCTCGTTGACGAACGGCTCCGGCGATGGGCCGGAGAACATTCGATCTTCCTTGCGAGATTCGACTCGCTCATGCACGTGCGCACCCGGCGGCGGCGTCCAGGTATCGAGCGCGTCTTCGTCGTCCGAGCGGGAGCCGCGGGTGCCGGCCAGCGGAGATTCTACTGGCTTCCCCTTGAGACCTTCGGCGCCCGCCGGCTCTGGTTCCGGCGCACCACCGCTCAGGCCCTCTGCCCCTGCCGTCGCTGGTTCGACGACACTGTGTACGCCCTCGAGGCCCGTGGCGGGTGTCGGAATCGAGCTCTTGAGTCCTTCCGCCCCCAGACCGACGCCAAGTTCTTCTGCGCTTAGCTCGCTCCGGTCAGCAGGCGTCTCTGCTCCGGGTTCGGCCGACGCCGCGGGAGCCGATTCTGATTCGACAGGGTAGTGCCGCTCGAGACCCTCGATCGCGGACACCGGCGTTGGAGCTTCGAGCGCAGCTGGTTCGGGCGCCCCGGGTTCCTGTGCAACCGGTTCGGGGGTTGCTGCTTCGGAAGCCGCAGCCGTGTGTGACTCAGCGCCAATTGCATTCCCTTCCGCATCGGCGATGAAAGGGATCGGCTGGTCACCGGCATCAGTATCGACACCCGGAATGACTTCCGCTGTCGGTGTGACTGCTTCGGCCGACGCATCGATCTCCGCGACCAGTGTTACAACCGCCGTATCCTTTGGATCTGCATCGAGCAGTCGCATGTACCAGCTGCGCGCCTGGACCGTGTCGCCGCTCTGGAGCGACATGTCGCCAAGCGTTCTCAGCGCGATGAGATTTTCCGGGTCGAGAGTGAGCGCGCGCTCGAACACCTGTCGCGCCTCATCGAATTCGCCGGCCTCGTACAGCGCCTGACCGAACACGATCTGTCCGCTCATGTGTCCCGGCATCTGCGCCAGCTGAGCGCGACAAATCTCGATTGCGCGCCTCGGCTGACCGCCCTTGCGATACTCGTTGGCGAGTGGCGCGAAGTAGCGGCGGGGATTCTCTTCGAATTTTTCCTGTAACTCTCTTAACCGATCGTAATCCATCGCCTTTTGGTGCCTATCTTTCGCGAACTCCCGTTTCACGCTCAGTTGCGGAAGCGAGAAAGATGCATCATTCCGGTCTTTAGCGCGACTTGCATCTAACTCACTCAAACCCGTATCATACAAGGCTATACGCCTTTTCGCCCTCGCGCACCGAGGGGTTTTTCAAAACGAGTAGGGGGCCGAAGCCCAGTCCCGCTTCCCGCCTCCCTCCTCCCGCTTCCCGAATTCAGGAGTAGTGCCTTGCTGCAAGCGATGCGGGCCTCCGCAAAATACATCTGGATAATCATCGTCGTTCTCTTCGTCGGCGGGTTCCTTCTCGCCGAGACGTCGGGCTTGCTCGGTCGAGCGCCAGTGACGTCGACCACTGCGGTCGCCAGCGTCAACGGCCAGGACATTCTCGCGACAACCTGGTACCAGGCAACACAAAATCTCGAGCAGGAAGCCATCCAGCGCAGCAGTCAAAGCATCTCGCTCGACGAGAGACAGCGATTGATGGATCAGGCGTACGACCAGCTCGTGACCGACGCCCTCCTCCAACAGGAGTACAAGCACCGCGGTATCACAGTTACAGACGATGAAATACTCCAGGCGGCACGCTACGCCCCGCCGCCTGGTCTGATGCAAGCTCCTGACTTGCAGACCGATGGACGCTTCGATCCGCAGAAGTATCAGCGCTTCCTCGCCAGTCCGCTCGCCAAGCAGCAGGGTCTCCTCTATCAGCTCGAGGCGTACTATCGGACGGAAATTCCAAAAGAGAAGCTGTTCGATCAGATCGCCAGCGATGTCTACGTCACCGACGAGCAGTTGTGGCGGCGATACAAGGATACTAACGATTCCGCGCGCGTGTCCCTGGTCGCGTTCGAGCCGGATCGGATCTCGGATTCCGCGGTGCGGGTAAGCGACGACGAGATTCGCTCGTACTACGACACCCACAAGAAGCAGTTCGATCGGCCAGGCAGCGCCAAGGTTTCCATTTTGACTATCCCGCGCTCGGTGACGGCCGCGGATTCGGCAGCCGTGCGCAACCACGCCCTCGCAGTGAGGGCGAGAATCGTCGGGGGCGAGAAGTTCGAGGACATCGCGAAAGCTGAATCGGCTGATTCCGGTAGCGCGGCAAACGGTGGTGCACTCGGCACCAATGCGAAGGGACGTTTCGTCGCGCCCTTCGAGGCAGCGCTCGCTGCGCTCAAGCCGGGTGAGCTGTCACAACCGGTGCTTTCACCGTTTGGCTATCACCTGATTCGCCTTGACGGCAGAAAGGGCGACAGCACCACGGCGCATCACATTCTCTTCCGCATTCAACAAAGCGATTCGGCGGCTACTCGCACCGATCGCCGCGCCGATTCACTGTCGCGCATTGCCGCGTCGACCGATCAGCCTGCGAAGTTCGACGAGGCCGCGCGCACGCTGCAGATCCCGATTCTGAGAGCGCCGGTGATCGAAGGGAATCCGTTGACGATAAACGGGCAATTCATTCCGAGCGTCGGCCCCTGGGCATTCGAGGGCGCGCGCCCCGGCGAGACGAGCGAGCTCTTCGACGCCGAGGACGGATACTATCTGGCGAGACTCGATTCGCTAACGCCGGGCGGAACGCAATCGCTCGACGACGCGAAGCGTGACATTCGCCAGTACTTGGCGCGACAGAAAAAGATCGACGCGCTGCTGCCGCAGGCAACGAACTTTGCCAAGGTCGCTGCTGCCGGTACTCTGGAGGGAGCGTCGAAGCTGATGAACATGCAGGTGGTGAGCACGAAGTTCTTCACGCGCGTCACCGGAACACCGGAGCTGGCGCAGGCGCCGGAAGCTGTCGGTGCCGCGTACTCGCTGCCGCTCAACACCGTGAGCCAGCCCATTCGCGCAATGAACGAAGTGGTGATCGAGCGTGTCGACGCGCGCGTGCTGGCCGACAGCGCTGCGTTTGAAAAGCAGAAAGGACAGCTGCGCGCTCAGGCGCTACAGCAACTTCGCCGACAGAGGGTGACTGACTACCTGACCAATCTCAAAGCTGCGGCGAAGATCGATGACCGGCGGAAGTCGATTGAGGCTTCGACGCGAAGGGCGACGCAGTAACTCCGTGACTGCGGACTGGAACTGAAAAAAAGGTAGGCAGTCGGCAGAAGCGCTGGGTGGAGTTAACAGCGTATGGTCGTAGTCGTATGGCGCTCGCCGCTACGAATGCCACGAACGACGCTGCGAACTCCCAACTGCGCCACTCTGCTGACTCCCTACCTTTTTTTCCGTTCCAGTCCTCAATCCTTCTGCTACAAGAGCCTCTTGGGCGTCCTCTCGCTCTCATCGACCGTGCGCTGTCTCTCGATGTCAGGAGAGGTCAGGCGGTTCGAGGTATCTGACGTCTCTGACGTCACCTCGCGCGTGGCATCGTTGATGTTCTTCTTGAACTCACGAATTCCCTTCCCCATCGAGCCGGCGATCTCGGGGATCCGCTTCGCACCGAAGAGAAGCAGGATGACCACCATGATGATGACGAGCTCGGGAAAGCCAAGATTACCGAACATATAGACTCCTAGAAGAGCGAACGCGCGATCAGATAAGCGACCACTACACCCAACAGACTCAAAAGTGACACATCCAGCGCGATTGGGCCAAGGGCAAATTTGAGAATAATCAAATCGACAGGCAGGGGGCCGATCGCCGGCGTCACTCCGGTCGTGAAAAACTCCTTGGCCGCGCCCGGGGGCAGGAAACGGCGCCCGACCTGGGTCAATAGCCCGCCGATTACAAAACCGGAGGCCAGCACCAGGGCATGAAACATCGACCCGCGCCGGTTGTGTCGGCGCGGTGGTGTCGGTGGCATTACGAGTGTCTCTCCATGACGTACGAAATTGATGCTGACAGTGACTGCCGCGCTACGGTGTCCGGCAACTCGCCGAGCGCATCGTGCGCTTTCTCAGCGAACTCCTCGCCACACTGGCGAGCGAACTCGAAACCGCCGTTGTCACCCACGATCCCGACAACTGAAGCAATCTCCTCGTCCGTGGCGTTGTCCTTTGCGAACAGCCTCTCGACCTCGCCCCTCGCAGCAGACGACATTCGACGCAGCGCATGGATCAATGGCAACGTCACCTTGTGCTCGCGGAGGTCGAGGCCCGACGGCTTGCCGGTCGTCTCCTTCTCCTCGCGGTAATCGAGTAAGTCGTCTGTAATCTGGAACGCCATCCCCAGGTTCTCGCCGTAGGCGCCCAGTTGATCGACGTAATGTCGCGCGCCCGAGATCGCGCCCAGCTCGCACGCCGCGCGCATCAACGACGCGGTCTTCGACTTGATGAGTGCGTAATACTCGTCTTCGCTGAAGCGCAGTGGATCGCTCACACCTAGCTGGCGCATCTCGCCAAGCGTCATCTCCGTCGATGCACGCGTCAGCGCCTGCAGCGCCTCGAGGCTGCCGAGGCTCACGAGATGTGTCAGTGCGGTCGAGTACAGAAAATCACCCATGATCACCGAGATCTGGTGACTGAACAACGCGTTCACTGTCGGCATCCCGCGCCGCAGCGCCGAGTGATCGACAGCGTCGTCGTGCACCAGCGTCGCGAGATGGATCAGCTCCAGCGAAGCGGCGAGCGAGACGGCACGATCCTCCGCTTTGCCTTCGACGTCGCTCGACAGCAACAACAGCGTCGGACGAAACAGCTTGCCGCGCATCGCCAGCAGATGCGCGCTGACTTCGCCGACGAGCGGCATCTCGCTGGCGACGATGCTCCCCATCGCCCGCGATACCGCGTCCAGCTTCTCTCTGATTGGCCGTTGAATCGCGCTGAGGCTGACTCCGCGCGGTGCGTCTACGTTCACGCTTTCAATATCTGTTGTCAGCGCCTTCGGTGTCAGTCCTTGAAAAGGCGCACCCGATGTCACTTCGCGGCAGCCTTGGCCATCTGCTTGAGCCGCTTGCTCACATCGCGGAAATCGATGTCGATCGCGAACACCCGCTGGTAATACGCAGCAGCGTCACGCGGCTTCTTGCTCCCTTCAGAAGCAAAACCGAGCAGGTAGAGAACTCCGATCAGATCCTCGTCCTCCATACCCTGCTCGCGCAGCGCGCGCCCGAGGACGGTGATCGCCGTCTCGTTGTCGTTGCGATCGATGAAGCATTGGCCAAGTGCCTCATAGGCGCGTATGCGATGAGTCGCCCCGCGCAGCGCCTTCTGGAACTCGGCGATCGCTTCGTCGATCAAGCCCATTTCCTTGTAGGCGATGCCGAGGTCGTAGTGACTGTCGAAATCCTCATCGTCGACGTTCGCCGCGACACCAGCCTTGAACTTCTCGAGCATGTCGGTGAAGTCTGCCTGCTCGCCCTCTGCGCGATTGTGGTCTTCCTCTGCAACCATGCGATAGGAGCGCGGACCTCGATCCTCGCGCAGCCAATCGCCAAGATCGACGAAATGCTCGTCGGGGCGCGGTGCACTCTTGTTCTCCTTGGGAGTCGCCGCGCGCGGAACTTCCGCCGGCGGTGTCGAAACGCGCTGACCTGATTTCGGCGAGGGTGCTTTTGGTTTTCCCTTAGGCTTCATGAAGGGATTGATTCCCTGCCGCTGCCCACTCTGCGCAGGAGGTGGTGGCGCTTCGTCGCGCACCGGTGTCTTGGGCTTCTTCTTCGGGCGAGTGATGCGCAGCGGTGACGCGGCCAGCTTCGGCTTGGCCTTCGCGGCTGGCGCCTCTTCCTCGAGTTCCTCGCTCTCCTCTTCTTCCTCGATCTCCTCGGGCTCCTCCTCATCGACTGGCGGAGGCGGACGACGCTCGGCACGCTGCGGCTCGCGCAGCGGTGTCTTGGCCGCGGGTCTCGGCGCTGGACGCGCAGGCGCTGGTGGACGAACCGGCTCGGGCTCCGCTTCCTGTTCCGGCAGTTCGTCGCGAACCACTACTTCATCGGGAAGTCCGGGCTCATCGATTTGAAAATCGAGGGTGTCGATTTCATCATGCGCCTCCGCGGGCGGCGCTTCCGCGACCGGCTCTGGCGCGAGCTTCGCGGATGCTTGTTCATGGGCGCTGAAGCGATCGTCCTCCAGCACGCTCAGACCGGCGAGAGGATCCTCGGTGCTGAGAGGCTCGCCGAGGCCGGGCTCGGCCGGATCCGACCTGAGCGGGTCTTGATCGCTAAGGCTCAAGCCGCTGTCAGCGGAAATGAGGCCTTCAATCCCACTGCCGCCGCCCGACTCCGCATCAGTTGCAAACGCCGATGCATCCGCCTGCGACTCCAAACCCTCGAGGGGAGACACGTCGACATCGCTCACACTCAAATCGAACGCGGGCTCAATCGCCGGTTCCTCGAGCCCAAGGGGCTCTTCCGCCGCAGCAGGCTCTTCTGGGGGCGCGAATTCTTCGGCGAGTGAGGTCGACTCGATTTCGAGGTGCGGAATCTCCACGACCGCGGAAGGATCTTCGAACTCCGGGATCGCCTCGAACACTGGATCGGGCTGCACATGCGTCGGAGTCTTGGGCCGCGCGGGTGGCTCCGCAGGACGGGGACGTTGTGCTTCGACTTTCGGCCTTGGCTTTGTTGGTGACCCGCCGACGTCGAGAAAAACGAGGCCACCCGAATCGCGACTCACCGGCGTCTTGGAGCGGCGCGGCTCCACAGCAGGATCGAGGCTGCGCATGCGCTCGATGGTCGCTTCCGCTTCAGCGGTGCGACCTTCGGCGTCGAGCGTTTCATGGAGGATCTGCAGCTGCTCGATTGCTTCTACGTTCTTACCGGCCTTGGCCAGCTGGTCGGCGAGCATCAGCCGAATGTCGTCCTGACCCGGACAGAGATCGGCGAATTCCTGAAGTGCTCTGAACGCGTCGGTGTCCTTGCCGGCGCGGTGCATTCGATCGGCGTACTCGAGGAAGTTTTTCTTGGCGTCGCTGTTGAAGCCTTTCTTGGCCGAGATCTTACCGAGCTTGTAGTAGATCTGGTGGCGCGCCGGCGCGTGGCGGAGAATCTTGTTGCAGAGGGCGATGGCGTTGTTGAGATATCCGCCTTCGGTATAGAGATCGACCGCCTGCTCGTAATAGTTGACGGCCTGGTCGGTCTTGTTCAGTCGAAGATAAAGATCGCCGACCCGGTTAAAGACCGTAACGTCTTTTTCCTCGTTCGCCTGCGCCTCGGCGTGCCCAATGATCTGCAGGTAGACCTCGAGGGCCTTGTCGAACTGCTTCTTCTGCTCGAACTCTGCAGCTTTCTTTTTAAGCTTTTCGACGTTGGACATTTATAGGGGCAGCCCGGGCAACGAATTACCCGGTAGGCACAACCTCCGGGGGACGAGCGTTCAAATTAGTTACGCTTTCGTAGGGGTGACAAGGCGCGCCAGCCTTCCAACTCCCCACACAAAGACGTGCCCCGTACCAGTATGGCAACTCACGAACATCTGTGATCGAAAAGAGCGCCAGGTCGGCTGAAAACCCCGGTGCAATCTGGCCAATTTCCCCTGCAAGCCCGAGCGCCGCCGCGCCGTTGACCGTGCTGGCGATCAGCGCTTCACCCAAGCTCATGCGCAGCTGGCTGACGCCGAGAGTCATGATCAGCGGAAAATTGACGGTTGGAGATGTGCCAGGATTGAAATCGGTCGCCAAGGCGACGGCAGCGCCAGCATCGATCAGCTCGCGCGCAGGGCCCTGCTTCGACTTGCCCAGGAAAAGCATGGTTCCCGGCAGCAGCGTAGCCACGGTGTCGGACTTCGCGAGCGCAGCCATCCCCTGGTGTGAGACCGCCGCCAAATGATCAGCGGAAGTCGCCTTCAGTTCGACCGCTAGCTCGGCGCCTCCTGACGCCTTGAGCTCGTCGGCGTGGAGCTTGAGACCGAGACCCGCTTTCCGTGCAGCGCTGAGAATGCGACGCGTTTCATCGATGGTGAACACGCCCGGCTCGCAAAAGACATCGGCGAATCGCGCGACGCGCTGCTCAACAACTCGCGGCAACTGGACGTCGACGAGGGCATCGATGAATTTCTCCCGCTGCGACGCATCGGACCGATACTCGTGCGGAATTTCGTGAGCGCCGAGCCAGGTGGCGACGATGCGGAGCGGCTGTCGCTCGGCGAGCCGGCCGATGACGGCGAGCGCTTTGAGCTCGTCGTCGGTGCTCAGTCCGTAACCGCTCTTGATCTCGACGGTGGTGGTGCCATACGACGCAAGCTCCCGCAGCCGCTGCACCGCCATCGCGTACAGCTCCTCTTCGGCGCGCGCGCGAAAATCGCGCACGGATGCGTGGATGCCGCCGCCGCGACTCGCGATCTCCATGTAGTCGAGCCCCGCCGCTCGCTGCTCGTGCTCCTCGAACCGCGCTTTGCCAAACACTGCGTGGGTGTGGGAGTCGACGAGCCCCGGCGTGAGCACGCCACCTTTGCAGTCGATGACCTCCGCATCAGCGTACGCGTTCTTGAGGTCCGATGCCGCGCCGATCATCGCGATGCGGCCGTTGCTGACGGCGACAGCCGCGTTCTTGAGGATGCCGATTTCTTTCATTTCGGATCCGTGGCGGGCGCGCGCGGGACCGGCGCAGGTTATGAGCTGGGACGAGTTGATGAAGAGGAGGGGGCGTTCGGGCATCACCGTAAAGTACTGCGCACCGAGGACAACGGCGCACTGCCTCGCTGAGCGCTTATCGCTGCACGCTTACCGCTGAGCGCTGCAAGCGACGGGACAGATTGCGAGTAAACCAAACAAACCCGCCTGACAGGAAACGATGTCTTGATCACGCTAAGACCGAGCAACCTCAGTCATGGCCGATCACAAGAAACTGCGAGTCTGGCGCATGGCCTACGCTCTAGCGCTGAACGCTGATCGCGTCGCTACCGAGATCCGAAATCCGGATCATAAAGCGTTACGCAGTCAGTTGAACCGCGCTGCGATGTCCATTTCGGCAAATATTGTCGAGGGAAGAGCAAAAAAGAGCGATCGGGATTTCGCACGCTTTCTCGGATACGCGCTTGGCTCCGCCGCGGAGCTAGAGCACCACACAATGATTGCGCGAGACGTCAAGGCGATTTCTGTAAGTGATTCTTCTGTCCTTCTCGCTGAGGTCGTGGAGGTTAAAAAGATGCTCCATGGTCTAATCAATCGACTCTCGGGGTGAGTAGCCCACTGCGATTTGTCCCGTCGCTTGCAGCGCTCAGCGGTAAGCGTGCAGCGATAAGCGCTCAGCGAGGCAGTGCGCCGTTCAGTTCGCAGTCCGAGTAGTCGGCGAAGCTAGCACGTCCCTCACCCGCGACATCTGCAGCGGCGCCTGCGCCTCCCCCCGGCAAGCGTAGTAGCACGCATTACAGTTTATTGGCTGGTACTTCCGAAACTCCGTCCAATGAAAGTCCGGCGGAAAATCCGGGCAGCGCTTCACATTGCCGAGCGGATCGATGTGAATCGTCCGCATTCCCGAGCGGCATGGCTCCTTCATCTCGCCGCGCACGTAGCGAGGAATCTGGGCCAGGTAGTAGTCGGAGTTAGTGATGACGCCGCGCGTTTTTTTCTTGAATGCGAGCAACTCGGCGACGACTTCCTCGAGCTGCTTCGTCTGATCTGACTCGAGCAGGCCTTCCTTGTTGCCGTTCTTGGCGTCGGTGTAGCAGCTGAAGTTCACGCCGCAACCCAGCTCGCGCGCGCGCAGCACGATCGGCATCAGCTGGTCGAGATTGTCGCGCTTGATCACGGTGTTGACCCGAATGCCGGTGATGCCGATGGCGCGCATGCGTGGAATTACGTTCTGGATGCGCTGGGCTAAGCCAGGTATGCCACGGGCGTGATCGTGGCGCTCGTCGAGAAAGTCGAGCGAGATGTTGAACTGATTGACTCCTGCCTGCCACAGCGATCGGGCGCGCTCCGGAGTCAGCATCCCGCCGTGAGTAATCAGCATGATGTACTTCAATCGCACCGCGCCCTTTACCGCGGCAACGAGATCTTCAAGATCGCGACGCAGCGTCGGCTCGCCACCGGTGAAAGTGATCAGCGCTGGGTTGAAGTAGCGCGCGGCGTCGGCGAACGACTTGACCTCAGTCGCTTTGGCTGACGGATCGGTTTTCCAGTAGTCGCAAAAACCACAACGGGCGTTGCAGCGCATGGTGACTTCGAAATGCACCAGCACCGGTCGTCCAATGGTGGTGAGCCAGGCATACTTGCCGATGAATAGCGGGATGTGCCATGGCTTGAACTCGGCGGAAAGCATCTGCGGGAAGCGGGAAGCGGGAAGCGGGAGGCGGGAAGCGGGAAGCTACTCAGTCGATCATTGGCAGATGCAGGTTATGCGCGCGAGCCGTCTCAACTGCTTCTTTGTAACCCGCGTCTGCGTGCCGGGCGACGCCGATACCGGGGTCGTTGGTGAGAACGCGCTCGAGGCGGAGGCGCATCTCTGGAGTGCCATCAGCAACGATCACCTGGCCGGCGTGGAGCGAATTGCCGATGCCAACGCCACCGCCATGGTGGAATGAGACCCACGACGCGCCGCTGGCGACGTTGAGCATCGCGTTGAGCAGCGGCCAGTCGGCGACGGCGTCGGTGCCATCGCGCATGCCTTCAGTCTCTCTGAACGGAGACGCGACGCTGCCGGTGTCGAGATGGTCGCGGCCGATCACGATCGGGGCGGAGATTTCACCCTTGGCGACGAGATCGTTGATCGCGACGCCGAACTTTGCGCGGTCGGATTGACCGAGCCAGCAGATTCTCGCAGGCAGTCCCTGAAATTTTATTTTCTTTTGCGCCAGCGAGATCCAGCGCTTGAGATGCTCGTCGTGCGGAAACAGCTCGAGCACCAGCGCATCGGTGCGCGCGATGTCTTTGGGATCTCCGGACAGCGCGACCCATCGAAACGGTCCCTTGCCTTCGCAGAACAGCGGGCGGATGTACTCGGGAACGAACCCCGGAATGTCGAACGCGCTCTTGAGCCCGGCGTCAAACGCGACAGTGCGGATGTTGTTTCCGTAGTCAAACGTGATTGCCCCACGCTTCTGCATCTCGAGCATCGCCGAAACGTGCCTGACCGCCGACTGAGTCGCGCGCTTCACGTACTCCTGAGGATTTGCGTTGCGCATCTCCAAAGCTTCCGGGAACGACATTCCCGACGGTACGTAACCATTCAGCATGTCGTGCGCGCTCGTCTGGTCGGTCAGCACATCAGGGGTGACGCCACGCTTCACCAACTCGGGCAGGACCTCCGCCGCGTTGCCGAGCAATCCAACCGAGACAGCCTCACCGGCGGCTACCGCGGTGTGGATCATCTCCAAAGCGTGATCGAGGTGCTCCGCACTGCGATCGAGGTAACGCGTTTGAAGCCGCTTGTCGATGCGCGACTGGTCGACTTCAATCACCAGCGCTGCCGCGCCCTGCATCGTCGCTGCCAGCGGTTGCGCGCCGCCCATCCCACCGAGTCCCGCGGTGAGAACGAACCGGCCGCGAAGATCGCCGCCAAAGTGCTTGCGAGCGACGGAGCCAAGGGTTTCGTAGGTGCCCTGGACGATTCCCTGCGAGCCGATGTAGATCCACGATCCGGCGGTCATCTGACCGTACATCATCAAGCCCTTTCGCTCCAGCTCGCGAAAGTGATCCCAGGTTGCCCAGCGGCCGACGAGATTGCTGTTGGCGATTAGCACCCGTGGTGCGCTGGCATGGGTGCGAAAAACGCCGACCGGTTTGCCGCTCTGAATCAACAACGTCTCATCGGCGCCGAGGTTTCTCAGCTCGCGCACGATCGCATCGAAACAGTCCCAGTTGCGCGCCGCCTTCCCCGTTCCCCCATACACTACGAGGTCCTGGGGCCGCTCTGCGACGTCGGGATCGAGGTTGTTCATCAGCATTCGCAGTGCTGCTTCCTGCTGCCAACCTTTGCACGAGATGCTGGTTCCTCGAGGAGCGTGGATCGGACCACGCTCGCGCGCCGCCGCCTCGAAGGATTTCGGATCGTATTGCACTCTGAGATCTGTCATGTCACAGTCCCAATGTCAGCGAACTTCTGTTCGGCCACCGCCGAACAGATTGCGGCGATGTCGGTGCTGAGCACGCGATCGCGCTCGAGACGGGGCACAATATCACGCACCCGCTCGTGCGCAGTTCTCACACCACGCCCCGGTCGCAGCGGTGCTCTGAAGTCTATACCCTGTGCGCCGCACATGAGCTCGATGGCGAGAATGTTCTCCAGATTACGTATCACCCGCCGCGCTTTCCATGCCGCACCCATCGCCATCGGCACCACATCTTCGCGATTGCCGTCGGTGGGAATCGAATCGACGCTCGCCGGATGTGACAGCACCTTGCATTCGCTCGCCAGTGCAGCTGCCGTTACCTGCGCCATCATGAAACCGGAGTTCACACCGGCGTTAGGCGTCAGAAACGGCGGCAGTCCCTGATTCAGATCCGGGTTAACCAGGCGATCGATACGACGCTCGGACATCGTCGCCAGGTGCGTCATGATGATGGCAAGAAAATCGAGCGCCATCGCGACGGTGAGCCCATGAAAGTTGCCACCGCTCAGTGTCTCACCGTTTTCGAACACGAGGGGATTGTCCGTCGCTGCGTTGATCTCGCGCGAGACTGCTTCGTCGATCCAGTCGAGCGCGTCCAGCACGGGACCGTGCACCTGTGGCATGCAGCGTAGCGCATACGGGTCCTGAACCCGCGGATCACCATGGCGGTGCGATTCCCGAACCT
Organism: Gemmatimonadaceae bacterium; assembly: GCA_045803545.1. GTDB lineage: Bacteria > Gemmatimonadota > Gemmatimonadetes > Gemmatimonadales > Gemmatimonadaceae > UBA4720. Next base: position 386,242 of record JBJMOW010000005.1, read on the forward strand.
CGCTGTCCGCCAGCAGATCGCGGAGCAGCGCTGCCGACCGTATCTGGCCGCGCTGTCCACGCGCATCGTGGATCCGCTCGTCGAACGCGACGGGAGTTCCAAGCAGCGCTTCGAGCGACATCGCGCCAGCGACGTGCGCGGTTCTCCAGAGCGCGCGGGCGTGGACGAGCGCAATCAACGCAATTGCCGTGTGAGCCTGGGTGCCGTTGATCAGCGTGATGCCTTCCTTCGGCGCCAGCGTCACCGGGTTGGCGCCGATCTCACGCAGCATCGCTGTCGCATCCGCTTCTCGATCGCCCTTGAGCAGCGTTCCCTCGCCGATCAGCGCCAGCCCCAGATGCGCGAGGGGCGCCAGATCGCCGCTGGCGCCCACGCTTCCCTGCTCCGGAATCGGCGGATACACGTCGGAGTTGAGTAAATGAAGCAGCAGATCGACGAGCTCGGGACGTGCGCCGGAGTATCCCTTGGCGATCACGTTGGCGCGCAGCAGCATCATCGCCCGCACTTCAGCCTCAGGCAGCCGATCGCCGACGCCCGACGCATGGCTGCGCACCAAATTCACCTGCAGCTCGGCGAGCTTGTCGGGGGGAATGGCGACCTCGGACAGCTTTCCGAAACCGGTGGTAACGCCGTAGACGATCTCGTTGCGCTTGACGATGTTGTCGACGACCGCTCGCGTGCGCAGCATCCGCTCGCGCGCAGCCGGCGCCAGGCCCACGCGCACTCGCTCGACCGCGACCGCGTATGCTTCTTCGACCGAGAGTGTGTCGCCGTCGATCAGAACTTGTTCGGTCATGCGCGGCGAGCCGGAGGCGGGAGTGGGGACCCGGGAGGGGGGAGGCGGGAGGCGTTGCGAACAAGCCTTCGACCATCAGGATTCCAGCGCCACTCCGCCGGCGGGACAATCTCGACGCCTCCGAGCCAGCGCGATTCGGTGTTGATGCTCTGCCAATCTTTTTTGCCGGCGAGCACGTCGCGACCAAGCGAAGTGAGCGTGAGCTCTCCCTTCACGAAGTCGCGCGATTCGGCAGGTGTGGGAGCAGTCACCGGTGTCCCATCGCGCCAGGTTACGAGCGGATTGTCTCTTCCACTCAGTCGTTCGAGATAGGAGAAGAAGACGAGGTCGCCGAGGAAAATGCTTTCCTGTTTCTTCGCCACTTCCAGGAACGCCGCGACAGGAGTGTTATGTCCCTCGCTGATTGCGGTGAGAGCTTCTTGCTCGGAGCGCGAAAGTCCATTCACCGTTGACGGAAATTCCTCGAGATGTCGCATCAAAGCGCGCGAGAGATAAGGCAATGCCGACGTAGGTTCCTGCAGTAGTCGTTCGATGCGCGTCGGATCGGTCGAGCCAAAATCGCTCCACGCGCGCTTGGCGAGTGCGAGCTGTTCGGAAGTGACGGCCGGCCGCGCTTCATCGAGCTGCCGCAGCTCCTCCGCTGTCAGCGGTGGAATGTAGCCATCGACGACGATGAGTGAGAGTCGCTTCGACCCCGCTGTCCCGGTACTGAAAAAGTCGAGCAGCTGGATCAGCTGCAGCTGATCGTAGAGGTCGTCCTCGAACCAGAGAACCACTTCCTCGAAATAATCGAGGTGCTGGATCATCCGATCGCGCTCGACGAAATCGCCGCTGACGTGTGAGAACTCGGCCCAATTGTTACCGGCGATGAAGCGCGCCCGCTGCTTGCTCAGCTCCTCGAGCGGAAGCGACGAGTCGACCGGACCTTCGTGCAGCACATCCCGCCACGCAATGATCTTCCCCTCTATGCCAGCGTCGCTGAGGCTGCCGGCGGCAGAATCGCCGTTGGTGATGTTGAGCCGACGAGTCAAACGTCAGGGAGTCAGCGGACGGTAAGTGGCTCGGTCATAGTTGAATTTTAGATCGGGCTCCGCATTGAGGGCAATGAAGAAATTGAACGCGAAGTTCCCGTTCGGCGCCTGGGTAAATCCGAAGATCGCGCGCCAGTCGTGCAGTTGGCGCTGCAGGGTGACGGTGTGAGCGCCGAATTTCTTGGACTCAAAGTCGTAGTTGGTGCCCCAGGTGCCGGCCCAGTTCTGTGTCAGGTGGAAATTGAAAGACGAGTTGATGTTCTGGGTTGTCGGTGTCCGCACGAACGGCGCACCTCCCAGGCTGGTCCCCTGGCTGGCGGTGGCATTCTGTGCCTGCGTCAGGGCCTGCTGCAGACACTGGGTGTAAACGATCGGATTCGCCTGCACCGGTGCACACTGCGCCTCGAAAGAGTTTTGATCGATGATGACGCCGTTCCCGGTGGGGGGACGCTGCCTATTGAAGTTGTAGTTGAGGCTCAAGCTCCAACCCCGGTCGGCAGGAAGCGAGAACTGCTGTTGGCGCGACGTGATACCCGCTATCGGTGTGCTCGCGACCCGGTTGGCAAGCGCGTCCTGGCCGGTTACTTCGGTCGTCTCGATACCCGGATGCGTCGGCGGGACCGCGCGGCCAAAGAGTCGGGTTATAACGCCGAAGATTCCTGACTGCGCGTTGAGCGATAACGACGAGCTGATGCCGGTCAGATACGGCTTGAAGCGCGCGGTATCGCTGAGAACTTCGCCCTGGTACAGCGACCAGTGCACGTTCCCCGTAAAACCGGGGAGCAGCTCGGACGTCAGGTTGGTATTGAAGTCCGACGTGCTGAATCCAGAACGATGTGTCTTGCGCGCGCGCTCGAAATCGTAGGCCACCGAAGAGAAATCCATCGATAATACTTTGATCTTCTTGGGCTCCGCGACGCTGCTGGTGTCGTCGCTTCTCACTTTCGCCTCGAGCACGTGAGAGAGACCGAGAGTGATCTTGTTCTCTGCCAGCGACCCGAGAAACTCCTGACGACTGCGATTTGTGGCCTGCAGGAATTCGTCGCTCAAATGGGCGGTGGGCGAATACGTGTACTGGATCACCGGCGTGATTGAATGCCTGAAGCGACTCACCGGGCCGAAGCCCGGGAAAAGCGCAAACAGCGTCGGAGAGGCGCTGAGGTTGAAGCTCGGTCGCTTCGACTGATGAACGAACTGTCCATTGCTGAACAGCGATCTCACCCAGAAGCCGTGACTGCCGTCGACGTTGCTGAATCCAATCGAAGGATTGAGGTTGAGCGATCCGTGAAGCAGCCCGGGCAGCCCGAAAGAGGTCTGCCAATCGACGTTGGTGTCGAAGGATTTCGCGAACACCCTGCTGGTGCGGATCGAAGAGTCGGCCGGATTGCGGATGACCCACGTTTGCGGCGTGTTCACTTCATTGTCCGTCATCGAAAAGCTGTTCTGCCAGTTGAACCCGCCGATTCGAATCGGAGTCGAGAAACTCGAGCTGGTGTGTCTCTCGTCGTGTCTGTTCGCGACGGAATCCTGCACGCCCCGTGAATTCAGGAAGTACCGATAAGGGAACTCGCTTCCCTGATCCATGTTGAGCGATTGGTTGGTGACGAAACTGAAATTCGGGGTCCAGTCCAGCCAGCTTGCCAGCGCAATCACCGGCGAGGAGATGCTCAGTTTCGGAAACTCGCGGTCGACTTCTTTCCGGCCGGAGTGCTGCGAATTGCTGAAGCCAAGTCCGAGGGCTGCGGGTCCGATCTTTGTGTCATAGCTGGCTGTCGAGCGGATCGTGGCCAGCACCTGCGCCACATTGAATGTGGTCTGTCGCTGCAGCGCGGTGTTGGTCTCGTAATTGATGTCCGCGTGCAGATGGGTGTCCTGCGACAAATCCTGGTTATGATACCAGCTCACGGCAGTGTTCGACGAGCCATCGCGCTGCGCATGGTAATACGCTCCGATGCGACCACTCATGAACCGGTCGAGCCAACGGTACTGCAGCTCGCCATTGTAGCGCATATAGCCCGGATCGCCTTGGGACGGGCGACTTCCACTGCGCCAGTCGAGCGCGACCTGTGCATCCATATAGTCGCTGATCGCGAAGTAGTAGCCGAGGTTATCGATGTGCCGCCGGTACGTCGGGCTGTTGCGGAATATTTCACTCAGTCCGAAACGCGGCGCGAGCACCCCACTACGTCGTCCGGATCGCAGATCCTGGAAGATGAACGGCAGCCACATGACGGGAACGTCGCCGATATAGAGCACTGCCGGACGCGCGACCATAATGTTCTTGGAAACCATCTTGATCTCGTTGGCGCGGAAGTGATAATCGGGGATCGAGTCGTCGCAGCTGGTAATCGTCCCGTTGCGAACGTAGAAGGCCGTCTCTTTCCCGCGCGACGTGTCGCTCACAAAAGCAGCCGTGCGACCGTTCACGAACCAGTTCTCTCCGGTCTGGGCGATCTGGGTCTGGATGTTGGTGACAACGCCGCGGTGCAGCTCGACGTTGTACGCCATCTCACCCCTCGCGATGACGTCCGCCGCCTGCTGCTGTGGATCGCGCAGGATCACGGTGTCACCACGCGCGACGATGATCTTGGTCGAGTCGCTGTAGATGATGCTGTCGCCGACGAGGATCGTCTGCTCGCGATTGACGCCTGCCGGCTTGCCTTTCAGCGTAAGCGTCTTCGTCTGCACGTTGAACACCGCCTGCGCACCCTGATATCGCGTCGGGGTGTAGCCTTCCCGGTGCAGCAATGCCTGCATCACCGAGTCGGTATCAGTCCACTTGATCAGATCGCGCTGAGTCGAATCACGCCTGGTCGTGTCGCGCCGGGTGGTATCAGGCCGAACTGTCTGCCCGGGTCGCGCACCGCCGACTTGCGCCGAGCTGACATGCGGCGCGAGGGCCAGACCCGAAGCGAGGAGCAACATCATCAGCCGCCGCAGGCCAGGTGCTGGAACGGGTTCCGCTGCGCCAAGCTCGGCGGCCCGCGCTTCCGCCTGCTCGCGCAGATCCGCTTCCTCACGCCTGCGTTCGCGCTTCTCACGCTGCCGAACGACAAAGAACGCGACCGCAACGCTCAGCTCGTACAGGAAATACAGCGGAACCGCTAGTGCGAACAACGAATACGGGTCCGCGCCCGGCGTGATGAACGCAGCCGCCGTCAGACAAATGACGATGGCGTGCCTTCTGTATTTCGAAAGGAACTTCGGGCTTACTAACCCGAGCGCAGTCAGCGCCAGAATCGCGATCGGCACTTCGAACACCGCACCGAAGGCGAGGCACATGCTGATTGCAAAGTCGAAATAGTCGGTCGCCGAGATCATCGGAGTCAAAGCAGTTGACTCGATGCCCATCAGGAACTTCAGCGTCAGCGGCAGCACCACGAAGTAGCTGAGCGCGATCCCGAGCAGGAACAGCACGACGATCGAGACCAGCACCGGCACGATGACTTTCTTTTCGTGCGCGTAGAGCGCGGGTGCCAGGAATCCCCAGAACTGACCGGCGACAACTGGTGATGCCAGAATGATCCCCAGCACCAGCGATGCATTCAACAAAATGTGGAATGAGGTGCCGGGGTGCGTGTAAATCAGCTTTTGCCCGTGCAGCAACGGCAGAATCGGACGCTCGAGCACACGGATGATGTCGAGCTTCGATAGTAGAATGAACGCGACGACTACGCCGAGGACAACGGCGGCCGCAATCCAGAATAGGCGGTGGCGCAGCTCCTCGAGATGGTCGAGGAACGGCATCTCATGGCTTGGAGCTTCACTCATCGCCACCGCCTCCCGCCTCCCACTTCCCGCTTCCCGCTATTTAATCGACTGTAAACGCTCATCGGCGAGGGCTGCCTCGTCGGAGCGTGGATAACGCTTGATGATGTCCTGGAATATCCGCTTCGCTTCAGCGGTTTTCTTTTGCGCCTGCAGAGACAGCGCGCGTTTGTACATCGCGGTCGGCACGCGCGGTGAGTTGGGATACTTCTGGATCAACGATGCGTATTCCGCGTCGGCTGCATCGCTGTTTCGCTCAGCTGCATACGCCTGCGCCGTATAAAACATCGCGTCGGGCACCAAGTCGGACCTGGGGTATTTCTGAATCAGCTCGGCGAACGCTGCGCGCGCGGACGTGTTGCCACCCTTGAGCAGCTGATCGCGGCCCGCCTGTAAGAGTTGCGCGGGACCCGGTCCCCCGGCAGTCGGCTCCGCGGCACTGACTGGAGAAGTGTCTGCGCTCGTTGGCGCCGGCTGCGTGGTTTTATCCTCGATCTGAGCGCGCATGTCGCGAAGGCGCTGCTCGCTCTGACCACTGAGATCCTGCAGCTGCTGGATGTCTTCCTTCATTGCGGCCAGGTCAGACTCGCTCGCCGTCTTCATGGCATTGACGCGCCTGCTCAGCGCATTGACCGAATCGGTCAGTGTACGCATGCTGCGCGTAACTTCGATCAGATACGCGCGCTGCACGGAATCGGCGGCGGTGGTGCTGGCGCGGGTGCCAACGAGGTCCTGCTGTAACTGGCTGACGTCGGACTTCGTGGCAAAAAAGCACGCAGCGTTCAGGAGAGGAACACCGAGAACGACCACCCTGCATTTGAAAACCTTCGTCGGGTGGGAAAAGATCCCACTGCGCAAGAATTGTCTGGTCATTGGGAGTACGAGCCCACTTCAGGGTTTGCGAGAATAGGCGACCACGCTGCCAGCCTCGCTCCCTTGCTGTGAGTGAGCTGCCGAGCGCGACCGGATTCCGTATCCACGATCCACAACTGCTTGTCGCCACCACGCGACGACGTGAAAACAAGATGGCGTCCATCAGGCGCCCACGACGGATCTTCGTTCTCTCCCTCACTGGTCAGCTGCTTTGGTACCCGATCGCGCAGGTCGATCATCCAGACCTGGAAATTCCCGTTCTGCTGCTCGTACGCGATCGCGCGACCATCCGGCGACCAATCCGGACTCGCACGGTAGCTGCGCACACCAGGCTTGTACGGCGTGAGCAGCTGAACATTGGACCCGTCCGCATCCATAATATAAACCTGAGGCGACCCGGATCTTCCCGAAATAAACGCGACCTGAGTACCATCGGGACTGTATGATGGCGAAGTGTTGTCGGTGCCTCTGCCGATGGTGATTCTCTTCGGCTCTGTCGAATCCATCGACGCGAAAACCAGGTCTGTCCCGTTGCCGGTTCCGCGCGCGTAAAGAATCCCGTTTCCGTTCGGTTGATAGACCGGCGTGATGTTGAGACCGGCGCGAATCTGACTGACGCGACGCGTCTTGCCCGTCTTCACGTCGAGCTCCTGCACCTGAGTACCAGTATTGCCGAGTACGGTGAAGACTACTGCTTCGCCCGACGGCGACCATGCTGGCGACAGAGCACCGCGTCCCGTCGTGATTGCGCGCGTCTCGGCGCCATCGCTATCGACGATTTTCAGCTCGCCGTTTATCACGTACGCGATACGGGTCTGGGCGATGCCGCGCTTTCCAAAAGTCCACGCTTCGATCTGATCGGAGACACCGTGTAAAGCAAATCGCCAATCGCGATCGCGACGATCGAAAAGAAAATGCTCGGACTGCAACAGCTGTCCCCGAGCCACGTCGTATGCGGCGACGTGGAGTCCCTGTGAAGTCGGCGTCATTCTCACCAGCAGCGCCGCTCCGAATTTCGCGAACAGTGGAAAATTGATTTTCTGGCCTGCCGACGGTGTCATCCCGCGCAACGTCTCGGCGTCGAGGTCGACCACGGTGAACCGGTCGCTGTAATCGAGATCGCGTTGCACGATCGTGCGCAAAGAATCCCTGTCATCGTCCTGAACTGGCAGCACGATTACACCTGGCTTGGTACCGCTCTCGTAACTGAGCCCGAGGCGGACGCCAGGTGTCGTTGTCGTATCCTGGGCGCGCAAACCCATTGGAGCGACGAGAAGAGCAGCAAGTGCGATTAAGACGCGACGATTCATTACTTCAGGAATTCCGGATCGAAGCTGAAGACGACAGGAAGCGCGTCGTCGGGAAAGCCGGCCGGCAACGGTCCGAATGCGCGCGTGCTCGAAGCGGCTTCGACCGCTCCCTGCGCTTCGAGATCGAACGAGAAATTGCCGGACTTTCTGATGAATGTGAGATCGGACACGGAGCCATCACGATGGATTAAAAACCTTACTTCCGCTCTCAAACGAGCAGCGGGATTTCTTGGTTTGAAGTTCAGCGCAATCTGTCGAACGATGTTGTTGAGATACCCTGGAAACGGGAACTCGATCCCCTCAGCGCGCACCGTCGCAACGTCGGTTCCCTTCCCGCCAATCGGGCCTCCGCCCGCCTTCGGCGCGTCCGTCTTGGTCTGAGTGGTTGGCTTGGCTTCGGTCGGTGTTGTCGCTTTCGGTTTTGCCGCAGGAGCCGCTTTTGTCTGCGTCGGCGCCGGCCGTGCTTTCGCCGGCGCGGTCTTCGCCTTCGGGACAGGCGGTTCCTTGATCGTTGACGGAGCAGGTGTTGGCGGGGTAACAGGTGTTCTCGCCGCCTCTGCGGGCTTCACCTCACCGATCGCCCGCTCGCCAGGAGGCGCGGCGACGATATTGACCCGGTACATCGGTGGGAGGGCAACGGGCTTTCGCTCTTTAAGGCTGTTGAAGAGCAGCGTCGCGATCGCGACATGCAGCAGCGCCGAGAAGGTGAACGGAGCGGCGAGTCCCGAATTCTGCCGCGCTCCGTTGCGCATTACCTGGCCTCGGGCGGCTCGGCGACTAGTCCGATATCACCGACGCCCGCCGCTCTCATGATCGCCAGCACGCGCACGACTGTGCCGTAAGGGACGCCATCGTCGGCGCGCAGGTAGACCCCGCCGGTGCCGCGACGGTTTGCCAGCGCTTTGAAGCTTGCTGAGAACTGACTGAAGCTGAGACGCACATCATCAACATAGACCGCACCAGCGCGATCGATGGTCACCGTCAACCCGCTCTTCGATTCCAGCGGCCGCGACTCCGCTTTTGGCAGAGAGATGTCGACGCCGCCCTGCATCATGGGAGCCGTGATCATGAAGATGATCATCAGCAACATCATCACGTCGATCAGGCTGACCACGTTGATCTCCGCGTTCAGTGCCAGGCGATCGCGACCGCGACGGCGCGCCACTAGATCATTCCCTCGCGCACCATCAGCGCGATCAGCTCAGAGCCGAAGCTATCGAGCTCGCCTTCGATTCGGTTGAGACGCGCAGCAAAAATGTTGTACGCGAACACCGCGGGAATTGCTACGCTCAACGCAGCTGCTGTTGCGATCAGCGCTTCCGCGACGCCAGGCGCGACCGCACCAATATTGCCCGATCCCTTCGCCGCGATTCCAACGAAGGCGTCGATGACGCCGAGCACGGTGCCAAGCAGTCCGATCAGCGGACTCACGGATCCGATGGTGGCGAGCGAAGCGACGAAGCGGGCAAGCCTGTCACGCTCCGTCGAAGTCTCGGCGGCGAGCACGAGCTGAAGCGCTTCGACCTGGGCTCCGCTGAAGCGCGCAGAACGCTCCGATGTGCCGGCGAGCGCGGGCCGAGTCTCCTCGATGAAGCGAGTCGCCCGCTCCATGACCTTCGCCGGCGGCCCGCCACTTTCGCTCGCCATCTGTTGCGCGCGGGCGAGCGTTGGCATTCCGGCAAACTCCCGCTCGAAACTCTGGGTGATGCGGAGCGCGCGACGCAGCTCGTACCACTTGGCGAAAATGATCATCCAGCTGATCAACGACAGGATGATCAGAATGAACAACACCACTTTGGTGGCAGTCGTTGAATTGGTGACCAGCTCCGCTGGTGAGGTGGGGATTCCCTGCCCGACCTGGAGCAGCATTAAACCGGTCACGTCACCGCCTCACTCAACTGCTCGGCCGCCCACTTGTAGGATAGAGAAAGTCCTTCTTCCAATCCCACCTGCGGGGTCCAGCCAAGCAGCTGCTTCGCCTTCTCGACGTTTACATACGATTCCTGCTGCTCGCCGGGACGGTGAGGAGCAAATTCTACCGGTACGTTGCTGCCCGCTGCAGCCTGCAGTTTGCGCGCGATCTCGATTACGGGTGTGCCAACACCGGTGCCAACGTTGAACGCGCGCGCATCCATTCTGCCTTTTTCAGGCAGCGGCTTGGTGCCCGCGAGGAAAACGGCGCGCGCGACATCTCCAACGTAGACGTAGTCGCGCGTCTGCATCCCGTCGCCAAAGATCGTCAGCGGCTTGTTGCTGAGAATGCGGCCGCAGAAAATCGCGACCACTCCCGCTTCGCCGTGCGGATCCTGCCGCGGCCCGTAGACATTGCCAAACCTCACCGCAACCGCTTCCTGTCCGTGCACACGCCCGTAGTACGCGAGGTAGAGCTCGATACTCAGCTTCGAGATCGCATACGGAGATTCCGGATCCTTCGGATACGTCTCGAGGTTCGGCGGAGTGTTGAAGTCGCCGTAGAGCACCCCACCCGTCGACGTGAAAACCACGCGGCTCTTGAAGTCGCTCTTTCTCAGCGCCTCCATCATGTTGAGCGTGCCGAGGATATTGATGGTGGCGTCATGGACCGGATCGGCGACGCTCTTTCGCACATCGATCTGCGACGCGAGATGCGCGATCACGTCATATCGACCCTTTCCTGCCAGATCTGCGAAATCGCGCGAGTTGACGCTGACCTCGTAGAACCGTGCTTTCTCGGGCAGATTTCGGCGTTTACCGGTGGCGAGGTTATCGACAATATCGACTTGATAGCCTTTCTCCAGAAAGAGATCGGCTACGTGCGATCCGATAAACCCAGCGCCGCCGGTGACGAGCGCTTTAGGCAATGTCTTTGGTATCCTCTGGTTTCGGATCGTGGCTGTCACCGCGCTCGAGGGCAAAGAGGTAGCGCGCGGCATCGACCACGCCGAGTCCCCGACCATTGGCGGCGGCGGCTTTGAGTCGAACGCTTGGCTCGTGCAGGAATTTGTTCATCAGTGATTTTGAGAATTGCTCGATCGCATCAGCTTGTTCGGGCGACAGCGGGCCGATGCGCTTGAGGGCTGCCGCAAGCTCCGTGCTTCGCAGCCGGTCCATCTCGTCGCGAAACTCGCGGACTACCGGTACTGCGGCAAGAGCCGCTACCCAGTCCCAAAACTTTTGTACCTCTTCCGCAATGACTTCTCTCGCGGCGGGGATGTCTTCCTCTCTGCGCTCGAGATTTGCCGCGGCAGCGGCGCGCAGATCATCGAGATCGTAGAGGAACACGTTGTCGAGCGTTCCCACAGCGGGATCGACATCGCGTGGCAACGCAATGTCGAGAATGCAAAGCGGACGATCGCCACGCGCTCTGATCGCATCGCTCACTCGATTCAGAGTGACCACCGGCACCGGCGCCGCCGTCGAGCAAATGAGAACGTCGACTTCGCGGAGCGAATCCCAGCACTGCTCGTAATGCATCGCCGTCGCGCCATGACGCTCGGCGAGCGTGCGGGCCCGATCGTGAGTGCGATTAGCCACGATCGCAACGCGGACCCCTTCGCTCAACAAACACTCGAGCGCCAGCTCTGCGACCTCACCGGCACCAAGTACCATCGCGCGCCTGCCTGCGAGTCCGCCAAAGATTTTCTTGGCGAGCTGAACTGCCGCCGAGCTCACTGATGCCGCGCCACGACCGATGCCGGTCTCTTCGCGCGCGCGCGACCCAGCGAGCAACGCGCTCTGGAACATTCGGTTCAGAATCGGCCCCGATTGAGAGCGCGACTGTTCCCAGGCGTCCTTTACCTGCCCGTGGATCTGCGCTTCGCCGAGTATCATGGAGTCGAGCCCCGCCGCAACGGAGAACAAATGCGCGGTGACTTCACGCTCGCGGTGAACGTACATGTACGTCTCGGCACCCTCACCGAGTCGCCCGGCGTAGAGCGCAGTGATGCGCGGAGTGAAATCCTCGCTCTCCGCGACGGCGTAAACCTCGGTGCGGTTGCAGGTCGAGAGCACGACGCCTTCGCGTATTACACCCTCTTCCTTCAGGGACGACAGCGCGTGCAACGACTCGCGCGCATTGAGAGCGAGCTTCTCTCGCACTTCGATGGGGGCGGTGGCGTGGCTGACGCCTGCGACGATCAGCGCCATGAGTCCAACCTGTCGACGAACGTGCCGTTCTCGACCGAGTTGCAGAAATCAGTGTCCAGCAACTTCGACGACACGTCCTGCCATCGATCATCACCGCTGGCGAGTGAGCGCGCGCGCAAGCCGCGCAGCACCGACACCGCTTGCTCGTACCGACTGTCGAAACGCTCCGCGATCGCATCGCGAATCCGCGCCGCCGCGCCAGGCACACCACCGGCTGAAACCGCGATCGTGACATCACCCGACCGATGCAGCGCCATCGTGTGAAAATTTCCCTCGTCGGGAAAATCGGTGATGTTCACGAGTTGTCCGTTCGCGTTCGCGTCGATGGCGATTTGTGCATTGGCTTCGCGCGAATCGGTTGCGGCGACGACGAGGTTCGCGCCCTCTAGCTGGCCTGTCTCGTATTCATCGCGTATGACTGTGATTCGATGCTGGCGCTCGGCTTCCACGAGCTCGTCGTTCATTCGCGGCGCAACGACGGTTACCTGGGCTCCCGCGTCCGCGAGAGCGAGAGCCTTTCGCGTTCCCACCGAGCCTCCCCCGACGACGACCGCCTTGATACGCTCACCGTGGAGGGCGATTGCGAAATCACTCACAGGAACTGGCCCCGATTGAGTGACGCGAGTCGGAAAACCACGTACAACAACACAACGCTGCCGAAGGTGACCGCCGACATCAGCGCGGCTCGTCTCGCCTGCCAGCCGCGCAATACGCGACCGAGCACGAGGGCGCTGACCGCCAGCCACGCGGCGAGTCCCCAAATCAGCTGCGGGAGCACCAGCGCTCGATACTCGAGCGAGTAGGCGGCAGCGAGCGCGACACCGAGCGTCAGGCCGAGGAAGCCGGCAATCGAGGCGAGATGATTGACTCGATCGAGGGTCTCGAGGGGCGGAAAGAATCGAAAGATCGCGCCGAAGCGGGCGGATTTCAGCTCGCGACGCGCGACGAGGTACATCGTGCCCGCTGCCGCTGCGGTCGCGTAGGCGGCGATGCCGATAAAGCTGAGGACGATGTGCATCGTGAGCCACACGGCGCGCGCGCCTTGCGGCTCGAGAAATGGGTGCAGACCAGCGACGTTCCCGACCATCGTCACGACTGCAGCCACTGGAGCCGCCACCAGCGTGAGACTCACTTCGCGGGCGAGGCTTTCCACGACGACGAGCGAGATCGCCAGCACCAGCCCGGCGAACGAGAGCGCGGGACCGAGGCCGGTCAGCGACGCCGCACCACTCTGCCGAGTGAGGGTAGCGAGTGCGGTCGCATGGGCACCGATCCCCAGCAACAGCGCCAGCACCACGCCGAACACCGGCGCCTTGACGCGTCTGGCAAACGGCAAAGCCGCGACGGCCGAAGCCGCCAGGTAGAACGTGACGGCCGCGAAGTGAGCGATCGCAATCATTGACGCGAAATCTAACAAAAAGCCCCGCGAACTTGATCGCGGGGCTTTGGTAAAGCGTGATTTCTTGGATACTTATGGCATCTTGCCTGTCAGGCGCACCGGCATTCCATCCCGAATGGTCGGCTGTTCCTGGTGGACAATGATCGCCGTGGCGGAAAACGGAGTTACGCGAACTACCTGGCCAACGCCGGCAACCACCGGGGGCGCCGCATCGTTGTCCGCTCTGCCGGTAGTGTTGTCGATGAAGGTGACTTCGTCGCCAACCGTCAGACCGTTGGACGAGTTGTTCGAAATGATCACGTAGTGGCCGATCGAAGGCAGCACCGGCTCGTTGTGCACATAGACAACTTCGCCGCGTGGGCCGCCCGAGACCGGAGAAAGGCTGCCGTCGGGCAGCATGATCTCCGCCGCCGCGATCACGGGCTGATCCAGCTTGATCTCGGCGAACTGGCGGACAATACGCGCGACAGGGCGCTGACCAGCCGGCAGTCGTTCGATTTGCAGAATTCCGGTCGGAATGATTACCTGACCGTTCCTGCCCAGATCGGGACCGAGCGTGTACGACATGTACCTATCGCCAAGTCTCGCCGTCGCGCCGCGAGGCAGCTCCGTGTACAGAGCATCATTCAGCTGATAGCGGGACTGCACGATGGTGGTTTTGATGCCGGGGCGATCGACGCTGGAGACGAGACGGCCGGCCCCACGGGGGCCGCGATCGGCATACGGGGCCGCTTCGATTTCCCCTCTCCGTACCGGACTCTGACGAGCACGGCCGATGACTTCGCCGCTCGCCGCTGCTGCGGCCGTGGCGGCTGCGACGCGGCTCATTGGCGACGCGAAGATGGTGAGATCGGAACGTCCGCCCACAACCTGTGACTGCTGCACGGTACTGGTCGCGACATGAGAGACGACTTCGCCCGCGCTGTCGGCGCGAGCGAGTGCGTCCGCCTTTACTTCATTGCCCCAGATGCGGATTACTTCGCCCGGATAAATCCAGTGCGGGTCCTTCACGACGTCCGTGTTGCGGCGGAAGATCTCCGGCCAGCGGAACGGATTCTTCAAGTATGCTTGCGCGAGATCCCAGAGCGTGTCGCCCTTCTTGACGACGTGCTTCACTTCCCTGGTGGTGTCGGTCGTCATGACGAGGTTGTTCGTCGTGTCGACCTGAGCCGCGGTTGTGTCGGGAGGTGTCGGGTTCTGTGCGAGAGCCGCTGCGCCGGAAATCGTCAGCGCGGCGACGACTGTAATGGCGCTGAGGCCGGATCTAATTGCGATTAATGACGATGGCGTGCGGGTGTGACGGCTCACTCGTGCTCCGGGACTTAACGGATTGACATTGGCCCGCTTAGGGCGGGTCAGTCATTGGACGGCCGTAGTTGGGGGAAAGTCACTCTCGGTGACTCGGCGTATGGAGCCGTGTGCCTGGCTGACATCCAGAATACAAAAGCCCGGAGCTTCCAGCTTTGGGAGCTGCTAAGCGCCGGGCTCGGTTTTGATTTGTCCTGCCCGCGAACCCGGATGAAAGCGCGCTTCCAACCGTGCTGGGCGCTAACTAGCTCCCTAAGCTGGGAGCTCCCGGCTTCTGTATTGTACGCGCCAGTCGAAGCCCCCAGATCCCTACTCCGAGATACTAGAAAGGCAGATCGTCGTCCGTCTCTTCCAGCGCCCCCGGGAAATCCTCGAAGTCGTTGCCACCCGCGTTGGACGTGGCGGCCTTGGCGCCGGCAGCGGCCGGAGCACGGCTGCGACCGCTGTTCTCGCCGTCAACGTCGCCCTGAGAGCCGCGACCCCCGCCGAGCATTGTCAACTCACGCACATTGATCTCGGTGCTGTAGCGGGTCTGGTTGTCTTTGTCCTGCCACTGGCGATACTCGATGCGGCCCTCGACGTAGATCTTGTCGCCTTTCTTACAGTATTTCTCGACGACGTCGGCGAGGCCGGAGCCTTTGGTGTTCCACACCACGCAGCGATGCCACTCCGTCTTCTCCTGCTTCTCACCATTCGGCGAATTCCACTGCCGGCTCGTGGCAAGCGAGAACGTAGCGAC
Source organism: Gemmatimonadaceae bacterium (assembly GCA_045803545.1). Taxonomy (GTDB): domain Bacteria; phylum Gemmatimonadota; class Gemmatimonadetes; order Gemmatimonadales; family Gemmatimonadaceae; genus UBA4720. The sequence continues at coordinate 401,591 of JBJMOW010000005.1, forward strand.
GCGGTTGCCGCCGGTGGTCGACCGCACTTCCGGATCGCTGCCCAGGTTTCCGATCAGCATCACCTTATTCAGACTTCTGCTCACTTTGCCTCCTGGCGAGAGAATTCGTTCCCCGCCGCGAATAGTATAGATCGGGGTCCGACCCCGGGCAAACCAACAATTTCAGCGATCAGCAAAACTTCCCGCAGACTCCCCTCTCGTCGCCGGCGGGCTCCAACTGCAGGCGCATCACCAAGGCATCTTCGACCGGGCGCCGATAGTAATTCCGCCGGCGTCCGATTTCCTTGAACCCACGCGAGCCATACAGAGCGCGCGCGGCACGATTCGATTCGCGCACCTCGAGAAAAGCAGTCCGGACACCAGTACCATCGAGCTGGATGAGAACTGCATCGAGCATCTGGCCGGCGAAACCACGACCGCGATAGTCCGGGTCGACGGCGACGTTCAACAGCTCAGCATCTGCCCCCACCGAGAACGCGATGATATACCCGACAACAGCGCTCTCCGGCGGCACGACGACAACGTGAAAGATAGCAGCCTGGCCTCCCAGAATGCGCTGAAAAGATTCTTCACTCCAGGGGTCAGCAAAGGAGGTGCGCTCGATGCGGACGATCTCCGCGACATCCGATGATTGGGCGGGCCGCAGCAGCGCGGTCACGTCGTCAGCGGTCGCCCGTGCGTCGCTTCCCATCGCACCTGCGCCTCGGCAAGTCGTCCATAGTCGGGCTCCCAGGCCGCCAAATCAACTGGACCGCCGCTGAGAATGCTTTCCAGGATCGGAGCGACGCCGCGCGCGTGGGGATGAGCGTCGACGCTCTGGCCGGGCCCGATCACTCGAAGGCCCCGTCGCGATCCCAGCACACCGAGGTCGTCGGCACTGATGATTCTGGGTGGCTCCGATTGTTGCGGCGGCTCATTGCCGGGCACCACGATGCGGGCAGCGTAGAATTCGCCACGCATTGCGTCCAGAACCGAGAGATATTCCCCGTGGGGGGCCGGCGGTTTGGCGCCAGTCACAGTCAGCAACAGGGATGACACCGCGTAAAGCGGGACGCCAAGTCCAAACGCCAATCCTTTGGCGACTGAACCAGCGACCCTGAGGCTCGTGAAACTCCCGGGACCGCTGCCGCAAACGATTCGGCCAATCTGCGAGCGATCGATCCCGGCCTCCTCCAGACACTCGGCGATCGCCGGCATCAGCTTCTCTCCACGACCAGCTCGCGACACCGAACCATCATCGGCGCCAATCGTCCGCTCGGAGAGTACGCGACCTTCGGTGATGAGCGCGACGCTTCCACTATACGTCGAGCCATCGATGGCAAGCGTGTGAGCGGGTTTTTGAATGCGGGCGTTTTTCTCGGACATTCGATTGCCGTGGGAGCTCACCAATACTACAGCGGTGCCGGCACTAAGCAGCAGCTACGGGACTTACCCAGCGAGAAGAATCCGCCGCGCCGGATCGTCGGGAACGTAATCCAGATCGATTGGAAGATGATCTTGGGGAAGCCGCGAGCCCGCACGCTCCGGCCACTCGATCAGCACCAAAGCGCGCGATGACACGATTTCGTCCCACCCGAGATTCGTGAGCTGCTCCGGTGAATCGAGACGGTAAAGGTCGATGTGGAATACCGCCGATTTCGGCGCGCGATATTCGTGGATCAATGCGTAGGTTGGACTCGTGATCTCATCCAACACGCCGTAGCCGCGACAGATTGCCTGCGCCAGCGTCGTCTTTCCAACTCCCAGCTCGCCGGTCAGCGTGATCAACAATGGTGGCGAGATTGCGCGTCCGAGCTCTTCACCCCAGTGACGGAGCTCGCTCTCATCGAGAGTGAGGTGCCCCCTGGTGGCGTAGGGCGGGACGACGTGACGGTGCGCCGGCATTACCGGCTGTGCAAACTCGCCAGTGAGCTCCGGCTCTCCTGCTTCCCGGCTTTCGCCTTGAGCTCGAACAGCTCGTCTCTCAAACGCGCTGCTGTCTCGAAGTCGAGATTGGTCGCCGCCTCGCGCATCTGCTCTTCCAGCTCTTTGATCAGCGCCGGGATGTTATCGGCGCCGTAATGCGCGCCCGCCTCAGCGACGCGGCGGCCCTTCTCGCGCTCTCGCTCCTCACGCTCGGTTCTCGCGTCCGCGACGCGGGTAATGAAGCGCACTTGATCGACGCTCTTCACCACGCTCGTCGGCGTGATACCGTGCTCTTTGTTGTACGCCCGCTGCAGCTCGCGTCGCCGACTCGTCTCGTCAAGACACCGCTGCATCGAGCCGGTGACCCTGTCGGCGTAGAAGATTGCGCGACCGTTGAGATGCCTCGCCGCGCGACCCACTGTCTGGATCAACGACCGATCGCTGCGCAGAAATCCTTCCTGATCCGCATCGAGGATCGCCACCAGTGAGACCTCCGGCAGGTCCAGACCTTCGCGCAGCAGGTTGATTCCGATCAGCACGTCGAACTCGCCGAGACGTAGGCCGCGCACGATCTCCATGCGCTCGATCGCATCGATATCGGCGTGCATGTAACGCACGCGAACTCCCATCTGCTGCAGATAATCGGCGAGATCCTCCGCCATCCGCTTCGTCAGCGTCGTCACCAGCACGCGCTCGCCCCTACGCTCGCGAATCCGAATCTCGTTCAGCAGGTCGTCCACCTGGCCGCGCACTGCTCGAATCTCGATCTCCGGATCGACTAGGCCAGTCGGCCGAATGATCTGCTCGACCACCGCACCTTCTGACAACCTCAGCTCCAGCTCCGCCGGCGTCGCGCTGATGCTGAGCGCGCGCGGCGTCAGCGCCAGAAACTCGTCGAACATCAGTGGTCGATTGTCGAGGGCGCTTGGCAGGCGGAATCCGTAGTCGACCAGGGTCAGCTTCCGCGCGCGATCACCATTGAACATGCCGCCGATCTGCGGCAGCGTGACGTGTGATTCGTCGACCACTACGAGGAAATCTTCCGGGAAGTAATCGAACAAGCACGCCGGCCGCTCTCCTTCCGAGCGCCCCGAAAGATGCCGAGAGTAATTCTCGATGCCGGCGCAGGTCCCGATCTCGAGCATCATCTCGATGTCGAAGTTGGTGCGAGACTCCAGTCGCTGCGCCTCGAGCAACTTGTTTTGGCTTCGCAGCTCGGTAAGGCGCTGAGCGAGCTCGTCGCGAATCAACCCGACCGCGCGTTCGATCGTCGGCCGAGAAGTGACGAAATGCTTGGCCGGATAGATCGCCGATTTCTCGAGGTTCGCAATCGTATCTCCGGTCAGAGGATTTATTTTGCTGATCCGCTCGATCTCGTCGCCCCACATCTCGACGCGCACGCCCTGCTCCTCGTACGCCGGCAGAATCTCGACGGTGTCGCCGCGCACGCGAAACGTTCCGCGCTCCAGGCCCATGTCGTTGCGCGAGTACTGGATCTTCACCAGGGAGCGCAGGATGTCGTCGCGTGGAATCTTCTGACCCTTGGTCAGCGTTACCATCTGCTCGCGATACGCGCGCGGATCGCCAAGGCCGTAGATCGCCGAGACGGTCGCCACGATGATCACATCGTCGCGCTCCATCAGACTCGAAGTAGCGCGCAGTCTCAGTCGATCGATGTCTTCGTTGATCGACGCATCTTTCTCGATGTACGTATCCGTGGTCGGGACGTACGCTTCCGGCTGGTAGTAGTCGTAGTACGAGATGAAGTACTCGACCGCGTTGTGCGGGAAGAAACTTTTCAGCTCGCCGTACAGCTGCGCCGCCAGCGTCTTGTTGTGCGACAACACCAGCGTCGGCCGGCCGAAATTCCGGATGACGTTGGCAACCGTCATCGTCTTTCCGGACCCGGTCACGCCAAGCAGGGTCTGGAACCGGTCGCCCCGGTCCAGCCCCTTGGTCAATTCCGCAATCGCTTTTGGTTGATCGCCCGCGGGCGCAAAAGGCGCCTGAAGGTTAAATGCCGCTTTGGCCATTCTTGATGTCGCTCGACAGACGCTCTCGGCGCGCCACTTCTGTCACGCCCTTCACTCGTCTTGCCGCCTTAATGATTTTCTGCAGATGCGCGAGATTGCCGACTTCGACCGCCAGCTCGCCGATCACGTGACCGTCAGCGCTATGCAGCTCGAAGCTCCGGATGTCGGTGCCAGTCGCTGACACCGCGGTGGCGAGGTCCGCGTAAAGCCCGCGCCGATCGGTGGCTTCGAGCGCGAGACGCACCATGAATTTCTCGCCTTCCAGCTCCTTCCAATCGATCTCCAGCCGTCGCTCCGGCTCCTGGATCAGCATCAACAGATTCGGACAATCCGAGCGGTGAATGCTGACGCCGCGGCCCCTCGTTACATACCCCACAACCGGGTCGCCGGGCACAGGCTGACAGCATTGGGCGTAGCGAACCATCATTCCGTCGACGCCCTGGATTCGGACGCCCTTGGTGGTTCCGCGAACCTTGTCTACGAGCCAATCGAGCGGCCCAGGCTTCGGCGGCTCCGCCGTTCCGTCCGCTTCCGGATACAGCTCCTTCAGCACCTGCGAGACGTTGACGTCGCCCTGGCCGATCGAAGCGATCAGGTGATTGACGTCCATCAGGCGGAGTGTCTTCGCGACTTTCAGGAGATCGCTGTCCTCGGCCTTCGCGAGACGGCGCCGCTTGATCTCGCGCTCCAGAATCTCGCGCCCAAGCTTGATCGAGGTGTGATGCTCTTCGATGCGCAGCCGTTGCCGGATCTTGTGCCGCGCTCGCCCCGTGCGCACGTGCGCCAACCAGTCTCTGCTCGGCTTCGCCGACGGCGATGTGATGATCTCTACCGTCTCCGAGTTCTTGAGCTCGCGCGCCAGACTGCCGATGCGGCCGTTGATGCGCGCGCCTTGGCAATGGAGGCCGACTTCCGTATGAACCGCAAATGCAAAGTCGATTGGCGTCGCGCCCTTCGGCAGCTGAATCACATCGCCAGTCGGAGTGAATACGAAGATCTCGTCCTGATAGAGATCGAGCTTGAGGAATTCGAGGAACTCATCGGGCGTCTTCGCGTCGAGCTGCAGCTCCAACACCTGGCGGAACCACTGCAATTGGCGATCGAGCTCGTCGGCGCTCTTTCCGGAATCTTCCTTGAACCGCCAGTGCGCGGCGATGCCGTATTCGGCGGTGCGGTGCATTTCACGCGTGCGAATCTGGATCTCAAAAAGCTGGCTGCCCGGGCCGAACACCGTCGTGTGGAGGGACTGATATCCATTCGACTTCGGCTGCGCGATGTAGTCCTTGATGCGCTCCTGAAGCGGCGTGAACTGGTCGTGAATGACACCCAGCGCGTGATAACAATCCGGAACTGAATTGACGAGGACGCGCACGGCGAGGAGGTCGTAAATCTCCTCGTACGGCTTGTCCCACTTCTTCATCTTCTTCTGAATGGACCAGAGGTGCTTCGGTCGCCCAGTGACATCAACGTCGGCGATGCCGGCTTTGCGAAGATGATTGTCGAGCGGCTCCTTGAGCTGAGCGATTGATTTCTCTCGCTCGGTGCGACGCGTCGCGACTTTCTTGGCGAGGGCTTTGTACTCCGCCGGCTCGAGATGCTTGAAGGCAAGATCCTCGAGCTCCCAACGAACACGCGCCATACCGAAGCGGTGCGCGAGCGGCGCATACAAGTCGCGCGTCTCCGTTGCAATGCGCTTCTGCCGATCGGCCGGCAGGAACTCGAGCGTGCGCATGTTGTGTAGTCGATCGGCGAGCTTGATCAGAATGACGCGCGCGTCCTTGGCGATCGACAGCAGGAGCTTGCGATAATTCTCGACCTGCCGTTCCTGAGAGGAATTGAGCGGCAGGTGACCGATCTTGGTCAGGCCATCGACGATTTCGGCGATCTCGCGACCGAACTCGGCTTCGATGTCGTCGACAGTGACGTTGGTGTCTTCGACGACGTCGTGAATCAACCCGCTGGCAACGGTGGTTGAATCCAGCTGCAGATCCACCAGGATCTTGGCGACTTCGACGCAGTGCGAGACGTACTTGTCACCGGACAAGCGTTTCTGGCCTTCGTGGGCCTTCTCGCTAAACCGGTAGGCGCGCGTCAAAAGGTCCCGATCGAGGCGATCGGGCAGCCCTGCCTTTAACCACTCGGGAAGGGTGTCCTTCTCCGATTCCTTCTCTCTTACAGCACCTGCGGTCAAAGCAGTCCTGCCTCCGCGAAGCTTATGTAGCGCCCCCTACCGATAATAACGTGATCCTGCACTGGTATGTCGAGTAGTTTGCCTGCCTGCACAAGCTGCTCAGTTACTACCCGGTCGTCGGGTGAAGGTGTCGGATCCCCACTGGGGTGATTGTGGACCAGAATTATTGCTGCCGCGCGCTCCGCGATCGCTTCTCTGAAGACTTCCCGCGGATGTACGAGCGACGAGTTGAGGAGGCCGCGCGTTACGGTGATGTCGCGCTCGAGGCGGTGCTGTGAATCGAGCACGGCGACGTGGAACTCCTCGACCGGCAGATCTTCCAGGCGTTGCGCGAAGATTTCGTAGACGTCGCGCGGCCAGCGCACCGGGGCGCCTTCCTGCCGCTCTTCCGCCGCCATGCGCCTTCCCAACTCGAGCGCGGCGTGGATACAAACAGCACGAGCCGTACCTACTCCACGGACGCTGGTGAGAGTCGCAACAGGTTGCGACGCCAGAAGGCGGAGCGAGCCGCGGCACGTCGAAAGAATCTCCTGGCCAATGCCAAGGCTGGATCGACCCTCCGACCCCGAGCCAAGCAAAATCGCCAGTAGCTCGCTCGAGCTCAGTGCGTGCGCGCCGTGGCTTCTTAGCCGTTCACGCGGCCGCTCGGCGGCGGGAAGCTCTCGTATTGCCAATGACACTCTTTCTCCTTGTTTCGGATTCGAGAGTGTCGCGCTGCGGCACGGCGGGGCTGCCACCCGCCGTAGGCAGACATCATCAGCGCGCTGCCGCCGGGCATCCACGAAACTAAAGCCGGGAGCTACCAGTTTGGGAGCAGCTTAGCGCCGAGCCCAATTTGATTTCTTTTTCTGGGCGAAGATCTAGATGTGAGCGTGCTTTCAACCAAGCTGGGCGCTAAACAGCTCCCAAGCTGGGAGCTCCGGGCTTTGGTTTACTGGATGGCAGTCGAAGTCGCCGCGATTCAGACTAGAGATTCGCACCGTGGCACTTCTTGAATTTCTTCCCCGACCCGCACGGACACGGATCGTTTCGCCCCACGTTTGACCAGTCCGCAGTCCCGCCGCCACCGCCTCCGGCGATTCCGGGCACCGGCGCCGTCGCCATCGCCTTGCTCAACGATGACGATTTTCCGCCGACATGGACCGTGGGCTCCGGACGCACCGCAGCGCCTTTCTTGGGCGCTTCCGCGGGCGCGACGTCGAGCGTGGCGTCGGTGCCTTGGCCGTTTTCCGTCGCCTCGACATCCTCGAGCACGCCAAGGGCGTTGTACCGACGAGTGGGCTGCGCCGGGCGCGGAGGCGGAGCGGTCATGCCATCGCCTCCATCGATATCGGGTCCGCTCAGAAACATCTCAGGAAGCGGCGCCTGCTGCTCGAATGTGATCTGCGCGCGCAGGAAGCGTTCGGTGAACGTGTTGTGGATGTCCTGCATTAGATCCACGAACATGTTGTACGCCTCGTGCTTGTACTCGATGAGCGGATCCTTCTGGCCCCACGAGCGATACCCAATTGCGTTGCGCAGCTGATCGAGATCGTAGAGATGATCCTTCCACTTCTCATCGATCACGTGCAGCGTCACCAGAGCGAGCAGCTGCTCGGAGTACTCACCGAGACTCGACATCTTGTCGCCAAACGCCTTGCTGCCCGCCTCGATCGCTCGCTGTTCCGCCACCTCCTGCGACGTCGGAAGATTGCCGTCTTCAAAGCCGGGCACCGTCAGCATGTAGTGCATCAGCAGATCCTGGCGCACCAGTGAGAAATCCCACTCTTCCTGCGAATCGAACTGATCGAGCATGTTCTCGACGCGCTTGGCGACTCCTTTCTCGATCATCTTCTGCGCTTCTGCCTTCAGCTCCTCTCCGCCCTCGAGCGCGAATGAGCGCAGCGAATAGATCACCTCACGCTGCTGGTTCATCACGTCGTCGTACTCGAGCAGTCGTTTGCGGGACTGGAAGTTCTGCAGCTCGACGCGCTTCTGTGCCTGCTCGATCGACCGCGTGATCAGGGTGTGAGTGAGCGCCTCGCCCTCTTCCGCACCCATGCGATCCATCAAGCGCGCGATGCGATCCGATCCGAACAAACGCATCAGGTCGTCTTCGAGCGACAGGAAGAACTGCGACGCGCCCGGATCGCCCTGCCGTCCCGCGCGCCCGCGCAGCTGGCGGTCGATGCGCCTCGACTCGTGACGCTCTGAGCCGATGATGTGCAAGCCGCCGCATTCGATGATGTCCTCGAGCTGGTTCTCGGCGTTCCTGCGCTGTGATGGTTTGGACTCGGTGACGCCCGGTCCGAGCTTAATGTCGGTGCCGCGGCCGGCCATGTTCGTTGCGATCGTCACCGCGCCGGGCTGGCCCGCCTGCGCCACGATCTCGGCTTCGCGCTGATGATACTTGGCGTTCAACACGTTGTGCGGAATCCCCGCGCGCTTGAACGTGCGCGACATGGTCTCCGATACGTCGACGTTCACCGTACCAACGAGCACCGGGAATCCCAGCTCGTGGAGACGCTGGGTCTCCTCGAGGATGGCATTGTACTTTTCGCGACGAGTCTTGTAGACGAGATCCTGGCGATCGTCGCGAATGACCGGGCGGTTCGTGGGAATCACCGACACGCCGAGCTTGTAGATCTCGTGGAATTCCGTCTCTTCGGTCTCGGCGGTGCCGGTCATGCCCGCCAGCTTGTCGAACAGACGGAAATAGTTCTGAATGGTGATCGTAGCGAGTGTCTGGGTCTCGCCCTTCACCTGTACGCCTTCCTTCGCTTCGACGGCCTGGTGCAAGCCTTCCGACCAGCGACGCCCGTGCATGGTGCGCCCGGTGAACTCGTCGACGATCAACACCTGCCCTTCCTGCACCACGTAGTTGACGTCGCGCTCGAACAATGCGTGCGCGCGCAGCAGCTGGTGAACGATGTTCAGCCGCTCACTGGTCGCGGCGTAGCTGCGGTTCACTTCCGCCAACGCCTCGAGTTTCTGCTGCGCCGTCGTATCCGGATTGTGCTCGATGACGTGGACCTGCTGAGACAGATCGGGCAACACGAATTCATCGTGCGAGTTCGGCGACATGAATTCGACGCCGGCGTCGGTGAGGTGAACCGAATGACCCTTCTCGTCCAGCACGAACAGGAGATCGTTCTCGATGTCCCGATACTGCTGCTTGCTTGCCGGCAGGCGACGATCGGCGATATGGGACAGCTCCATCTTTTGCACCAGCATCTTCGCGCCGGTTTCCTGCATCAGCTTGAGCAGGCGCTTGTTCTTCGGCCCGCCCATTTGTGCTTTGTACAGGTTGAGCCCGGCGGTGTCGTTGTCACCGGCCTCGAACGCTTTCTCGCCGGCGGCGACAAGCGCGTTCACGAGGTCGGTTTGCCGCCGCACCAGCCGCGCGACCACAGCGTTGTGCTGTGCGTACTCTGCATCGCTCTCATTGCCGACCGGGCCACTGATGATCAGCGGCGTGCGAGCCTCGTCGATCAACACCGAGTCGACTTCGTCGACGATCCCAAAAACATGGGCTCGCTGCACGCGCTGCTCGAGCGACTGCACCATGTTGTCACGGAGATAGTCGAACCCGAACTCGTTGTTGGTACCGTAAGTGATGTCGTTCTCGTACGCGGCCCGACGCTGCAGCGTGCCCGGCTCGGTGTTGTCGATGCAGCCGACCGTGAGGCCAAGGTAGGCGTACAGGTGACCCATCCACTCGGAGTCGCGGCGTGCGAGATAGGAATTTACCGTGACGAGGTGTGAACCCTTGCCGGGGAGGGCATTCAGGTAGAGCGGCAGTGTCGCGACGAGAGTCTTTCCTTCACCAGTCGCCATTTCCGCAATGCGGCCCTGGTGAAGCTGGATGCCTCCCATTAGCTGCACGTCGTAGTGGACCATGTTCCACTCCATCTCCTGCCCGGTCACCATCACTTTGGTGCCGAGCAGGCGACGCGCCGCCTCACGAACGGTCGCGAACGCTTCCGGCAACAGCTCGTCGAGCACTTCCGCTGTTGCTTTGCGAAGCTCCGCCTCGGCGCCGCCACGTCCATCGACGCCGCTCAGCTCGTTGTCGAGCGCCTCACGCGCGACGGGATCAGCCGTCGTTTTCTTCTTTTCCTTGAGATCGGCGATTCGCGCTTCGATCTCGCCGGTCACTTCCCGAATCCGGGCGCGGAATTTCTCGGTTTGTCCGCGCAGCTCTTCTTCGGAGACAGTTTGTAGACGGGCGTACTGCTCGTTGATCTCGTCCACGATCGGCTGCACGCGTTTACGCTCGCGATCGTGTCGAGTCCCGAACACGCTGCCCAACAGATTTGTCAGCATCGACCCATCTACCTCAAGCGTCGCGCGACCTATAAAGCCGTCGCGACGCGATGAATTTCTCAACACTTTCCGGCACGAATCCCCTGATGGATTTGCCGTCGGCCAATCTCTGCCTGATTTCCGTCGACGAGACATCAACCTGCCGCGTCGACAACGTCTCAACTCCCGTGCGCTTTACCGACGGGTCGGAGGTCTTTGTCCCCCCTCTCGGTTTCGCCCGAAACATCACGGCGAGTGTCGCCAGCTCACGAATCCGCTCCGGTTTTCTCCAGCTGTCGAAGCTCGCGAGCGAGTCCTCGCCAAGCAGAAGGAATAGCTGCGATCCCTCAAAGCGGACGCTCAACCCCTCTAAAGTGTCAACGGTGAAAGATAACCCCTCACGACTGATTTCTGCGTCATCCACCGAGTAGCGCGAGTCTCCCGCAATCGCGAGTCGCACCATCTCCAGGCGCTCCGCTGCACTGGCGATAGCGGGCCGATCGACCTTTAGCGGTTGCGCATGCGCGGGGACGAAAAAAAGCCTGTCCAGCCGGAGCGCTTCGAACGCATCGGCAGCGAGGATCAGGTGGCCGATGTGGGGAGGATCGAAGGTGCCGCCGAAGACCCCAATCCTCACGCTAAGTCGCTGGCGTTGCCGGCGCGGGACCGCACCCGTCGCTTACCTCGCGATCGCCGGGATACGCTTTTCGCATTGCGTCGCAGAGATCGCGCGCATCCTCCGTGTATTTGATCGTGCGATAGGCTTCGAGCAATCGCAAATACGCGTCGCGGGTCTTCGGCGCGTTGGGATGAAGGCGGATGACGTCCTTGAAATAGATGATCGCCGAGTCGAAGGCCTTCCGTTTCAGGTACAAGTAGCCGGTGTCGTAATCCTTCTCGGCGAACCACTCGTCCAGTCTCCCCAACTCTGTCTTGGCGCGCGCCGAGTACGGCGAATCGGGAAAGCTCGTGAGCAGCGACTCGAACGCCGTCACGGCCGATTTTCCGTACGTCGCATCGAGCTGCGGCTTCCGCCACTCGTGCTGATACGCCTTCCCCGACAAGAAGAACGCATCATCGACAAGTGTGTCCTGCGGAAACGCATCTATCAGACGGTTGTACGTTCCTGCCGCGAGCAAGTACTCGCCTTGCTTCGTCTGCGACTGCGCCAGGTAGTAGTACGAGAGCGGCAGCCTAGGATCGCGCGCCGTCAGTTGCAGTGTCAGCTGCTCGAACGCCTTGGTCGCGTTGTCGTAGCGGCCGGCCTTGTATTCGGCCATGGCAACCTGCCACAGCTTGTCGGGCTCAGGATATGTCTTGACGTTGAAAGCAGCCTTGCAAGCGAGCGGTGCGACGAGCAGCAACAACGCCAGCCAAAATGATTTTCTATTGAACATCCGATTGTTTATTACCCTCTGCGACATAGCGGGTTCATCCGCTATGCCGTGGCGTAGGATCCTGCCGAAGCGAGCGAAACGATTCGTCCCTTACCCTTCGCAAGTTTGGCGGTGGCGTTTCTGGAATCCACCACGACCTTGGCGAGGTGAACTACGCGCTGATAGTCGATTTTGGTGTGGTCGGTAACGATGACGACCGCGTCGGCCTTGGTCAGCTCGTCGTCGGTGAGAGGAACGCTGGCATGCTCGTGTCCGTCCTCGCGGAACTTTGCCACGTACGGATCGTGGTAGCGCACTTCCGCGCCCTGTTGCTCGAGCAGGCGAATCACATCCAGCGCCGGACTCTCGCGCATGTCGTCGATGTCCTTTTTGTAAGCGACACCCAGAACCAGAACTTGGCTTCCATTCACTGCCTTCCGCTCCTCGTTGAGCGCTTGCGCCACCTTGCGCACTACGAGCGCCGGCATCTCACTGTTGATCTCACTGGCCAGGTCGATGAAGCGTGTCTTGTAGTTCAGCGTCCGCATCTTCCACGCGAGGTAGTGCGGATCGAGCGGAATACAATGGCCGCCGATGCCAGGGCCCGGCGTGAATTTCATGAATCCGAACGGCTTGGTGGCAGCTGCGTCGATGACTTCCCAGATGTTCACGCCCAGTTTGTCACAAACGATCGCCATCTCGTTTACCAGACCGATGTTCACCGAGCGGAAAGTGTTCTCCAGCAGCTTGACCAGCTCCGCCGTCTCAGTGCTCGAGACCGGTACCAGCGTTTCGAGACAAGTTGCGTAAAGCGCCGTCGCCACTTCAGTGCAGTTCGGCGTGATTCCGCCGACGATCTTGGGCGTGTTCTTGGTGTTCCACTTCGGATTGCCGGGATCGACGCGCTCGGGGCTGAATGCAAGAAAAACGTCCTCGCCGACCGTCAGACCCGCCGCCTCGAGCTTGGGCTGCAGCATCTCACGAGTCGTCCCCGGATAGGTCGTGCTCTCCAGAACCACAACGATTCCAGGCCGGCAATTCCTGCCGATCGCGTCGGCGGCTGCGATCACGAAGCCCATGTCGGGATCGCGCGTCTTCGCCAGCGGAGTGGGCACAGCGATCGAGATTGCGTCCATCTCCTGCATCCGCTTCTCGTCCTTCGTTGCCTCGAACTTACCCGCCTTCACCAGCTTCGACAGCTCCTCACTCGGCACATCCTGAATGTGCGATTTGCCCGACATCAGCGTCTTTACAACCCGCTCGCTGACATCGTAGCCAATGACCTTGAAGCCTGCCTTGGCGAATTCCAGCGCCAGCGGAAGTCCGACATATCCCAGTCCGACAACGCCAATGCACGCGGTTCTGTTTTCGATCTTTGAAAGGAGCTGATCTTTTAATTGCAATTGTCGCTCGACGGGTGAATGGGAAAAAGGAGCTTGGTTTTAGCGGCCGTAAAAACTGCGCACAGCGTCAATGACTTCGTCCAGCTGCGACTGCTGCAGCTCGGGAAAAATCGGTATTGAAATCGCTTCCTGCGAAGCTCTCTCGCTCTCCGGCAATGCACCGCGCTTGTAGCCGAGATACTCGAAGCAGGGTTGCAAGTGAAGTGAAAGCGGGTAATAAACCGCAGTGCCGATCTCTCGGTCCTTTAGATGGGCCTGCAGACCATCACGCTTGGCAACGCGCAGCGTGTACTGGTTGTAGATCGATTCGTTGGCCGGGTCGATTGTCGGCGTGCGCACATCGTCCAGGTCGGCAAATGCTTTGTTGTAGTACTCGGCGTTCTTGCGGCGCGCGGCACTCCACGAGGCGAGGCTCGGCATCTTCGCGCCAAGGATTGCTGCCTGAAGGGCGTCGAGACGGCTGTTATAGCCGACTTCTTCGTGGTAATACGTTTTCATTCCACCGTGCACCCGCAACCGCTTCAAGCGCGTAGCAATCTCGTCATTCTGCGTCACGATCATGCCGCCGTCGCCAAACCCGCCGAGATTCTTCGAAGGAAAGAAGCTGAAGGTGCCGATCGTGGCTGCTTCGCCTGCCATCACCCACTTGTCGTCGACCTTTCGACGGGCGCCAATCGCCTGCGCGGCGTCCTCGATTACGGGAACGGTGTCCGCGATATCCATAATTGATTCAATCGGCGCCATCTGACCGAACAAATCGACCGGAATGATCGCTTTCGTCGACGGCTTTATCGCTGCGGCAATTGCTTCAGGCGAGATGTTGAACGTATCCGGCTCGATATCGACGAAAACCGGCCGCGCGCCTACGTTGTGAACAGCACCAGCGGTCGCGAAGAACGTGAATGGCGTCGTAATGACTTCGTCGCCGGCGCCAACGTTTAAGGCCCGCAGACTGAGTAGCAGCGCATCCGTCCCATTTGCGACGCCGATTGCATGACGCGCGTGCGAAAGCAGGGCGATTTCGCGCTCCAGCCGCTCGACTGGCTCGCCGAGAATAAACGCCTGCTCGTCGACGACTTTGGACATCGCATTGATGACCGAGTCGCGGATGGTCGCGTATTGGGCTTTAAGGTCTAAAAGAGGGACAGCCATTGGGGTCGAAAATCGGGTCAAAGCTATGAAGCCGTTAAAGATACAACCTTTCGGCTCAGACTTGTGCCCGAAGTGGTAAGGGGACCTCTCGACCGGTCCTGGCCGACTCGTAAATGCCCAGAATCAGCTCCAAAGACTTCCGACCCGCCCGCCCATCGGTGTCCGGTTTTGCTTCGCCGCGCAGCACTGCCAGGACGTTTCGATAGTATCCCTGGTGGCCCAGCCCATAAACGTTGGGGGGATTGGTCTCCACTGCCTCGATCAGCTTGTCGTCATCGTCGTACTCGGCGAACTGCCAGAAGTCCACTTTGTTGACGGCCGTTCCGCCAATCTTCACCGAGCCTTTCTCGCCAAGGATTGTGATCGAGCCTTCCAGATTGCGCGGGTAGGCCAGCATCGTCACTTCAATCGATCCGAGAGCGCCAGACCGGAATTTGAGCAAGGCAACCCCGGTGTCCTCCGTCTCGATCCGTCGCGCCAGGGTCGCCGTTTTCGCCATCACGGACTCAACCGGTCCCATCAGCCACTGAATCAAATCGACGTAGTGCGATGCCTGGTTCATGAAAGCGCCGCCGTCGAACTCCCACGTCCCCCGCCACGGTGCCTGGTCGTAGTACTCTTGCGGCCTTGCCCAATGCACCGTGCAGCTCGCCATGTAAATCCGTCCAAAGCGATTCTTGTCGATCGCGTGCTTGAGCAATTGGATCGGCGCGTTAAGCCTGTTCTGTTTCACGACGAATAGCTGCACACCGGCCTTGTCGCACGCCTGGACTAGCGAATCGGCGCCCGTGAGCGAGATCGCCATCGGCTTCTCCATCACCACGTGCTTGCCGGCTTTTGCCGCCGCGATACCCTGATCGGTATGAAGGCCCGACGGCGTCGCAATCGTGATCACGTCGGCGTTAGTGTCCTTCAGCATTTTCTCGTACGACGAGTAGCACGCGACGCCGCGCTCAGTGGCCGCCTGCTCGGCCCGCGCCGGATCGACGTCACATACCGCGACCAGCTCGAGACCATCGATTTTCTCGATCGCGTCGAAGTGATTCTTGCTGATGCGACCGCAGCCGGCCAAGGCAATGCGAAAATTCTTTTCGGAAGACACTATGACGCTCTCCGCAATCGATCTCCGTCCAGCTTATAGCGCGTGCCACAGACCTTGCACGCTTCCGGATTCTTGTCAGCCAATCGCTCGCCACACTGACACATCCAGCCGACTCTCCGCGCCGGCACCCCAAGCATCAGCGCGTAGGCAGCGACATCCTTTGTTACGACGCTTCCCGCTCCCACAAATGCGTACTCCTCGAGCGTCACGCCGCACACGATCGTTGCGTTCGCGCCGATCGTCGCACCGCGGCGAACCAGTGTCTGTTTGTACTCGTTCTTGCGCGAGACATGACTGCGCGGATTGACAACGTTGGTGAAGACCATGGATGGTCCGCAAAACACGTCGTCCTCCAGGATGACGCCTTCGTAGACCGAGACATTGTTCTGGATCTTCACGTTGTTGCCGATGCGCACGCCGTTCATCACTACCACGTTCTGACCGAGCGAACACCGCTCACCGATCACCGCTCCACCGAGCACGTGACAGAAGTGCCAGACTTTTGTGTCGTTCCCGATCTGCGCGCCCTCGTCGACGAACGCAGATTCGTGAATGAACGCCTTGGCCATCAGACGCTGGCTTCCCGGGGGATACGCGCGTGCCACTCTTGGAGAGACAGCACCGACGGCGCGCGCGAGCGCAACGCGAGGATGGCATCACACGCCGCGTTTGCCGCGGATAGCGTCGTCGTATACGCAACGCGATTCGCGATCGCCGCCTGTCGCATGGTGTAGTCGTCGCGCTGCGATTCCTTGCCAAGCGGGGTGTTGATCAGGAGTTTGATCTCTCCGTTCAGCATCAGGTCGACACCGTTGGGCCGACCCTCAAAAATCTTCAGCACGCTCTCGGCGGGAATGCCACGTGCCCGCAGGTATTTCGCCGTACCGGCGGTAGCGACGAGACGGAAGCCCATCTCGTAGAAGCGACGCGCGATTGGTGTGATACCGCGCTTGTCGGAATCGTTGACGGTGATGAAGATCGCGCCCTGGGTCGGAAGGATATTGTCCGCTGCCAACTGCGCCTTGAAGAAAGCTGCGCCGAACGAGTCGGAAATCCCCATTACTTCACCGGTCGAACGCATCTCCGGACCGAGAATCGGATCGAACTCCCGGAACTTGTTGAACGGGAAGACCGCTTCTTTCACCGAGATGTAGGCGGGCGCCACTTCTTCTGTGAAACCGATTTCCTCGAGCGATTCGCCGAGCATTACCCGGGCGGCGTATGCGGCGAGCGGAACACCAATCGCCTTCGACACAAAAGGCACCGTGCGGCTACCGCGCGGGTTCACTTCCAGCACGTAGACCTGTCCGTCTTTGACCGCGTACTGGACGTTGATGAGTCCGACAACGTTGAGCGCCTTCGCCAAGGCGACCGTGTGCTCGCGCATCTCCTGAATGTCTTCTTCGTCGATCAGGTACGGGGGCAGCACGCACGCGGAATCGCCGGAATGAATACCGGCATCCTCGATGTGCTGCATCACACCTCCGATGACGACGCGCTCGCCATCGCAGATCGCATCGACGTCGGCTTCGAACGCATCTTCCAGAAAACGGTCGATCAGTACTGGCTTATCTTCCGAAACCCGCGCTGCGCGCTCGAAATAATCCTCGAGCGAGGCTTCGTCGTAAACAATTTCCATGGCGCGTCCGCCGAGCACATAAGACGGTCGGACGAGCACCGGATAGCCAATCCTTCGAGCGGCCTTTACGGCTTCGTCGAGATTCGTCGCCGTTCCGTTCTCCGGTTGGCGAATGTCGAGGCTCCGCGCGATGGCGTCGAATCGTCGGCGATCTTCGGCAATGTCGATTGAATCCGGCTGGGTGCCGAGGATGTTCACACCCGCTTCGGCGAGGCCATTGGTCAGCTTTAGCGGAGTCTGGCCTCCGAGCTGGACGATGACACCGAGCGGCTGCTCGCGATCGACAATGTCCAGCACGTGCTCCAGAGTGAGCGGCTCGAAGTAAAGCTTGTCGGAAATGTCGAAGTCAGTGGAGACGGTCTCGGGATTCGAGTTGATCATGATCGTCTCGTATCCCTGCTCGCGCAGCGCGAGGGCAGCGCGTACGCAGCAGTAATCGAACTCGACTCCCTGGCCAATTCGATTGGGCCCGCTGCCGAGGATGACGACTGATTTCTTGCCGGTCCTGGGTGCTTCGCTCTCTTCGTCGTAGCTGCTATACAGGTATGGAGTCGCCGACGGGAACTCGCCAGCGCAAGTGTCCACCATCTTGTACGCAGGCGTAACTCCGAACCCGATCCGGCGTGCGCGTGCGGCTTTTTCTGTTTCGCCACGCAAATCACCGAGCTGTTTGTCCGAGAAGCCCATGCGCTTCATCCGCCACAGCGCATCCTTGTCGATGGTCTTGAGCTCGGCGAACGCGCGCTCCGCGTCCAGCAATTCTTGCAGCTGGGAGAGGAACCACTTATCGATCCAGGTCAGCTCATACACCTCGTCGATCGACATCCCTGCCTGCAACGCGCGCTTGATCTGGAAGATTCTTTCCGGAGTTGCCTGTCGTAGCGCAGCGCGCAGAATCTCGAGCGATTCATCGACGAGCCGGTCGTCGGCGGGCGATGCCGTCGTCCAGCCGGGCCGACCGATTTCCAGCGCGCGGAGCGCCTTCTGGAATGCTTCCTTGAAGGTGCGGCCGATCGCCATCGACTCGCCGACGGATTTCATCTGCGTCGTAAGTCGAGGATCGGCGGCGCGGAACTTCTCGAACGCGAAGCGGGGACATTTCACCACCACGTAGTCGAGAACCGGCTCGAAGGACGCGGGGGTGGTACCCGTAATGTCGTTCGGGATCTCGTCGAGACGGTAACCGACAGCGAGCTTGGTGCCGATGCGTGCGATTGGGAATCCTGTCGCCTTCGACGCCAGTGCCGAGGAGCGCGAGACGCGAGGGTTCATTTCGATCACCAGCATCTCACCGTCTTCCGGATTGATCGCGAACTGGATGTTGCAGCCGCCCGCCTCGACGCCGATCTCGCGAATGACGGCGACGGCTGCATCGCGCATGAGCTGATACTCGCGGTCGGTAAGCGTCATCGCCGGCGCGACGGTTATCGAATCGCCGGTGTGAATTCCCATCGGATCGATGTTCTCGATCGAGCAGACAATGACGACGTTGTCAGCCCCGTCGCGCATCACCTCGAGCTCGAACTCCTTCCAGCCGATCACGCTTCGCTCGACGAGAACCTGGGTCACCGGCGAGAGGTCGAGCCCGCGGCGAGCGATGTCCTCGAATTCCTGACGATTATAGGCGATGCCGCCGCCACTGCCGCCGAGGGTGAACGCTGGACGGATGATCGCGGGAAATCCGGTGAGCTCGAGAATCTCACAGGCCTGCTGCAGCGTCGTCGCAATCCCGCCCTCGGCGCACACCAGGCCGATTCGCTTCATCGCATCGGCGAATTGTTTGCGATCCTCAGCCATTGCGATCGCGCGCGCATCGGCGCCGATGAGCTCGACGCCGTAATTATCCAGCACGCCGCGCTCATCGAGCTTCATCGCCACGTTGAGCGCGGTTTGCCCACCCATCGTCGGCAGCAGTGCGTCGGGCCGCTCCTTGGCGATCACCAGCTCGACGTACTCGGCCGTCACTGGCTCGATGTAGGTACGATCCGCGAACTCGGGATCCGTCATGATGGTGGCCGGATTGGAATTCACCAGCACTACTTCAAACCCTTCTTCGCGCAATGCCTTGGCCGCCTGGGTTCCCGAATAATCGAACTCAGCCCCCTGCCCGATCACGATTGGGCCGGACCCGATGACGAGGATTTTGCGGAGGTCGGTACGCTTAGGCATTCAAATTCGAGATTCGATCACAATCAAAACTAACGTCGTCTGCTGCAATCGTCGGGGCGAACCTCGCATCCCCACGGCGCGGGGTCAGACTTGCGTGCCGGTCGATTCGCTGTCGTGACATAGGCGCTGTCCTCGGTCATGAGAAAGCTCCGCACGTATGGTTTTCCGTAGACCACAGGTCGCATGGAAAGGGAAAAGGTCCGCACAGGCTTCCGTTGGGAACTGCGCGGTGAGGCGTAAATCAGTCGATACGGTGTCCCATCACGAAGGTGCACAACGCTCGTATCACCATGCAAACGACACCCAACGTCCTTGGGAAGATGCAGTGGATACTCGGTCCACTCGCTGACTGTTTCGCTACTGATGCAACCGCGAATGTACGCGAGGTCGAGGAAAACACTGTCGACCAGCAAAGCTGGCATTGCCGAGGACGGGGTCACCGTCCTGAGTGGGATATCGTCGATTTCCCGAAGCAAGATCCCCGTCTCATCGGTCATATACTTTGTCGGTGCGTACTCGCCAGCCGTAGCGACGGCGAAAAAGCCACCCTCCTTATTCGGCAGAATTTCCAGAATGACGTTCTGATTCTTGAGGGCCGTCACCAGCGAGTCGACGCAGTTCGTGTGAACGCAGATGTGCAGACTGGTACGCGCCGCTTCAAGCGCAATTGCAGTTCGTTTATCGACCTCGACGCTCTCGGCCTTCGCTCTCGTTTCATTCTCGACCATCGATTTCTGAATATCTCGTTGTTCAGTGGCAGCCAGGCCCGAGTTGATGTGCACGAAAATGAACACCGGCAGCAACAGCGTTGCATACCCGAACCCACCAGCCATTCTCGCGTCACGCGCACCGTCGGGAGCCAAAGCTCGCCGTGCGCAATACCTCAACGCGAACTGGACGACGAAGAGCGCGAGTAGCGCCGACAACCCCGCGCCCTGGAGCTGGCCGGCGATGTCACCCATGACCATCCCGACGTACCCCAGCGGGCTGGGGGTCATCATCAGGAGCAACAACAACCCCAGTCCACTTGCGATGGTAACGAACAGGATTCCGACGATCGACGCGCGCGAAAGTGCTTTGGCGAATTCGAAAAGGAGTTGAGGCGGGTTGGGCAGCAAGGAGAGCACTACTATCAAGGCGTAGGGAGCGGCAAGGACCGCCGTGTACAAGACCGCGGCCAGACTGTCGGGCCTTCCGCGCTCCACACTCTGCGGATCCCCGTGTGCGACATAGATGGCGCACATCACAACGAGCAGGAGCACCGACACCATCGACCAGAGTGCGACCTGGGTTTTGCTGGAAAGCACTGGCGGTGGCGCGGTCATAAGAAAAAGGGCGCCTCTAGGGCGCCCTTCTCGGCGAGTTTATAGAAACCCACGCTACCCCTACGCAGCGCTCTTTCCTCTCGGCGCGCGCTGAATCTTTCCAGCGTGGAGGCAGCGAGTGCAAACCTTCACTTTGGTAATTTTCCCATCTATGACGATGCGCGCGACCTGAAGATTCGGCTTCCAGGTGCGACGCGTCTTATTGTTCGCGTGCGAGACGTTGTTGCCGTAAGCGACACCTTTGTCACAGACGTAGCAGCGATTTCTCTTGATCTGCGCCATGGTTTAGCCCTCCGCCGCGATGAGCTCGATGCGCGCCATTTCCGCGCCATCGCCCTTGCGATGACCGGTCTTGAGAATGCGCGTGTACCCGCCCTTTCTCGTAGCGAATCGCGGCGCGACATCCTTGAACAATTTGTCGGCAGTCTCGCGATGCGGGACGTGACGACCGGTGAGACGGCGGCTGTGCAGCGTTCCCGTCTTTGCCTTCGTGATCAGCTTCTCGACGAACGGACGAAGCTCCTTCGCTTTCGCCTCCGTCGTCTCGATCGCGCCACGCTCGATGAGCGCCTTCGCCAGGCCTCTCATCAGCGCGAGCTTTTGCTCGCTGGTGCGACGAAGCTGCTTGCCTTTCTTGCGGTGACGCATTCTTAGCCTTCCTCTTCCTCGTCGGCACCGACGGTGGCGACGTTGCGATTCGGCGGCGTGCCCTGATCGGTGATGCGGACTCCGTCAGGCGTGTCCTCGTACTTCATGCCGAAGTTGAGGTTCTCGCGCTCGAGCAAATCAGCGATTTCGTTCAGCGACTTCTTGCCGAAGTTCTTGACCTGAAGGATCTGGCTCTCACTCTGACGGACCAGATCACCAAGTGTGCGAATGTTGGAGTTCTTGAGCGAATTCACCGAGCGAACGGAGAGCTCGAAATCTTCGATCGGGGTGCGAAGCAGCTCGCCAAGACGATGCGCGTCACCACCCGACATCTCGGTGCCCGGGGTGAGCGGCGCCGAAGCGTGCGACCCGAAGCCCGCGAAATACTGGAAGTGAGTCTGCGCCAGCGCGGCAGCGTAGCTCACTGCCTCTTCCGGCGTGATGGTGCCGTTGGTCTCGACAGTCAGGGTCAACCGATCGTAGTCGGTGCGCTGGCCAACGCGTGTCTCGGCGACAGCGAAGTTGGCGCGCCGAACCGGGTTGTAGATCGAATCGATTCTCACGACATCGACCGGCAAAGTCTTGTCGACGACGTGCTGATCGGACTCGACGTAGCCGCGTCCGCGACCGACGTAGAGCTCGACGTTGATCTCGCGATCACCTTGCAGCGTGAACAGCTGGTGATTGCGATCGACGATCGTGACACCGCTCTGATTCTCGATGTCCTGCGCGGTGACAGGGCCAGCCGAGCTGCGTGAGATGCGAAGCACGGTGTTCTCGACGCCTTCATCGAGCGAGAGCGTCAGCGACTTGAGATTGCCGATGATCTGATGGACATCCTCGACCACGCCCGGAATGGTCTGGTGCTCGTGGAGCACGCCGTCGATGCGGAATCCCCACACTGCCGACCCGCGGAGCGAAGACAGAAGGAGACGCCGCATGGCGTTTCCGAGGGTGTGTCCGAAGCCGCGCTCCAGCGGCTGAAGTCTGAATTCTGCGACGTTGGGATTGTCTTCGCGCTTGGTGGCTTCGACCAGCTGCGGACGGACAAGCCCTCTGAGATCAATTGCGGTTGCCATTTTCTGTTTTTTCCTTAAACAAGCCACCCCGCCCCTAACGCGCGGTGAGCCCGTAACGGGAGTTAGGGTCCCGATGAACTTCTGCGAACTGCGAGCTAACTAATCATTGCGAGCTGCGAACTAACTGCGAGCTAGGCGCTTCCCGCTTCCCGCTACTTCGAATACAACTCCACCACCAATTGCTCCTGAGCAGCAATTGGAATATTCGGTCTGGTCGGACGCTCCAGCATCTTGCCGCTGAAGGTGTCGCGATCGACTGCGATCCATGATAGCGGAGCGCCGCGGCTCGACTGATCCATCGCTGCCATCACGCTCGCCTGCTCGCGTGACTTCATGCGGACGCGGATCTCCTGACCCGGCTCCACCAAATAGCTCGGGATGTCGACGGATTTCTGGTTTATCTCGACGTGACGGTGACGAACGAGCTGGCGCGCTGCCTTGCGGCTGCCCGCGAATCCCATGCGATACACGACGTTGTCGAGACGCGACTCCAGCGCCGCAAGAAGATTGTGTCCTGTAATCCCCGGCAGCGGCGCGACGCGCTCGAAGGTGTTCCGGAACTGTCTCTCGCTGACGCCGTAAATGCGCTTGATCTTCTGCTTCTCGCGCAGCTGCTTCGAGTACTCCGACATCTTGCGACGACGTGCGGTCGACGTTCCGTGCTGACCGGGAGGCGTCGGACGACGCTCGACCGGGCACTTCTCGGTGAAGCATTTGGTCGCCTTCAGGAACAGCTTCGTTCCTTCGCGACGGCACTGTCTGCAGCTCGCATCCGTATAGCGCATCGGTTAGACCCTCCGACGCTTGGGCGGGCGGCAGCCGTTGTGCGGAATCGGCGTGACGTCCTTGATCGACTTGACCTGCAAGCCAGCAGCGACGAGCGCCTGGATCGCCGACTCGCGACCCGAGCCCGGTCCCTGCACTCTCACGTGCACGCGACGAACGCCAAGCGTGAATGCCTCGCGTCCAGCCTGCTCACCAGCGACCGTAGCAGCAAATGGGGTCGACTTCTTCGATCCCTTGAAGCCGGCCTTGCCGGACGAGCCCCACGAGATCGTGTTGCCCTTGCTGTCGGTGATGGTGATGGTGGTGTTGTTGAAAGTCGCGCTGACGTGAGCGACACCTTCAGCTTCAATTATGCGTTTGGTCTTTTTGCCAACTGCCATCGTTATCTAGTTAACCGTTACTTGGTATATAAACCCGACGATTGTTATCCGAAGAGCCGGGTTACTTGGTGACTTTCTTCTTGCCCGCGATCGCGCGGCGTGGACCCTTCTTGGTACGTGCATTGGTGTGCGTGCGCTGACCACGAACGGGCAAGCCACGGCGATGACGAATACCGCGGTAGCTCCCGATGTCCATAAGTCGCTTGATGTTCATCGCGACCTCGGTTCTCAGGGCGCCTTCGACCCGATAGTCCTTCTCGATCGCCTGACGCAGCCGATTGGTATCGGCGTCGTTCAGATCACGCACTCTCTGGTCAGCGTTGACGCCAGTGGTCTCCAGAATCTCACGCGCGGTCGCGCGGCCGATGCCGAAGATGTAGGTCAGGCCGATCTCGAGTTTCTTCTCACGCGGAAGATCGACGCCAGCAATACGCGCCATTTGATCAGCCCTGCTTCTGTTTGTGTTTTGGATTGCGCTTGCAGATGATGCGAGTCACGCCCTGTCTTTTGATGACCTTGCAGTGCTCACAGATCGGCTTGACGCTGCTGCGAACTTTCACGACGAACTCCCGCTCGATAGCCGAAGGAGGGCAAAAGCCCTCCAAAAATTTCCGAGGTTAGCCTTGGAAAATACATTGGCTGGACAACCAATGCAACCCGCGGAGCGGTATCACTTTAGGGGAGCTAGATGGTCTTCATTACAGACCTGAGCTCCGAGGACGGGTCCTTGGCCTCGGTGATCATTCGGCCGAGCACGATGTAGTGGGCGCCGGCTCGGGCCGCCTCAGCAGCAGTGACCGTCCGCTTCTGGTCGTCAGTCTTCCCGCCAGCCGGACGGATGCCCGGAACCAGCAGCTTCAGTTTTTCACCGTACTTGGCGCTGATTTTCTGCGCCTCCTGACCGCTGCAGACCACCCCGTGCGCACCCACCGACGCACACTCCCCCGCCAGGCGCAGCACTTCGCCGTAGACCTCCAGCGATTTGCGGCCCCACGCCTCGCGTAGCATCGCCGCGTCGAGAGAGGTCAGGATTGTGACTCCCAGCACCCCGCACTTGTCGCCGGCACCCTCGACGGCCGCTGCGAGCATTTCTCGCCCGCCCGTAGCGTGTACAGTCAGCAGCTTGGCGCCAATGGTCGCCGCGCTCCTCGCCGCGCCCCGCACCGTGTTGGGGATGTCGTAGAGTTTGAGGTCCAGGAATACGTCTTTCCCGAGCGCACGCAACGTCTGGACGATCTGCGGCCCCGTCGCGGTAAATAGCTCACCTCCGACTTTGTAGAACCTGCAGGCGTCACCCAGACGCTCGACCATCGCCAGAGCGAGGTCGGCACGTGGAAAATCGAGGGCGACTATTGGAATCGGCTTGCGCGAGGACGCTGGCGCTTCGCGCGCAGCCACCTTGGCCCTCGTTCCACCCGGTCGTTGCGCCGGCGTCAACTCAGGCCTGCCATTGTAGCGTGCCTCTCAGCTCGGCGAGTGAATCAACACCGTGTTGACTACACCATTTTTCGAGATCACGAACAACCTTGCCTGCGAGTCGGGGCTCCTGCATTGCTGCCGTCCCCATCGCCACCAAAGATGCACCGGCGATTATGTACTGCACGACGTCAGTCGCTTTGCTGATTCCGCCCACTCCAATAACTGGAAGCTCGACCGCGCGCGCAACTTTGTACGTTGCCAGCACGCCGACTGGCAGTAATCCGGGACCGCTCACCCCTCCAGTGCCAAACCCGAGCGCAGGCTTGCGGCTCTCGACATCGATCGCGAGCCCGGGAAGCGTGTTCACCACCGTGATTCCATCAGCACCGGCCCCCGCCGCGATCTCCGCCGACTTACCGATATTGGGCAAGGTTGGCGACAGCTTGACGAAGATCGGCTTGCGCGTCGCCGCTCGCGCGCCACTCACCACGGCGGTCAGCGAAGCATCGTCGGCACCGAACTCCATTCCACCTGCCTTCACGTTCGGACAGCTGACGTTGAGCTCGAAGCCGGAAATACCGGGCGAATCATCGAGGGTCTCGACAACACCCGCGAAGTCTGCGACCTGATTTCCCACCACGTTCACCAGCACCTTCGCGCGCTGGAGATGCTGAGCAAGCCACGGCAGATGCTCTTTGCGGACTTCCTCGACCCCTGGGTTCGCGAGCCCAACGGCGTTGATCATTCCGCCATCGAACTCCGCGACTCTCGGTGCCGGGGCTCCGTGTCGGGGTTCGAGACTAACTGCTTTGGTGACGAGCCCGCCCAGCGCGTCGAGATCGATCACGCTCGCAAGCTCCCGCCCGTAGGCGGCCGTACCAGCGGCAAGTAAAACCGGATTTTGAAATTGAATCCCCGCGACTTTGACGGCGAGCGAGGAATCGGTCACCGCTACCGCTGGCCTCCGACTCGAGACTCGTAATGGCCGAGATACGCGATGATTGAATCCGCAATGTTCCTGGCCAGTGCGCGCTGGTTGGCCTGATCGGTGAGATAGGTCGCTTCGGATTGATTGCTGCCGAAGCCAACCTCCACCAGCACCGCCGGCATATAAGAGCCCCTCAACACCGCGAAGTTCGCTTGCTGTACGCCGCGATTGGGCCCGGGGTGCACTTCGATCAAACCGTCCTGGATCGTCTGCGCCAAGTCGCTCGACTCGCGCAAGTGCTCGTTCTGGGCCATGTCGGTAATGATGAAGCTGAGTGGATCGCCTTTTCCCGCGTTGGCCCCTGTCTCGAACTTTACTGATTCGTTTTCCATGTCCTGCACACGGCGTTCGTCCTCGGTTTTCGCCTCGGCAAGGAAATATGTCTCAAAGCCCCGTTCCCGCGCGCCGGCGGCGTTGTTGTAACCCGGCGCGTTGCAGTGGATGGAGACGAAGAGATCCCCGTGATTGGCGTTGGCGATTCTACCGCGGTCGTACAACGCGATCAGAGTGTCGGTCGTCCTCGTCATCAGCACGTCGTAGCCGCGCGCACGCATCACCGCCTCGAGCTTCTTCGCGACAGAGAGTGTTACATCCTTCTCGACAAACCACGGCGGATTGTTTCCGATCGGACCCGTCATGCCACGGTCTGGTCCGCCATGGCCTGCGTCGATCACAACCAGCTGCCGCACGCGCGGCTTCGACGAAGTGATGATCCGCGGTGGAGTCGAGCTCGCCGTCGAGACGGGCGCCACAGGAACTGGCGCTGGTCTCGGCATAGAACTCGTTACCGCAGTCGAGTTCGCCGACGACCTGGTCGGAGCAGCTGCCACGCGTGTGTCCGCTTTCACAGTGAACGTCCTGAGCTCAGCCTGGGCGGCGTCGTAGAAGTAACCGCCGGCGTAACGGGGGATCACTTCGCTCACGAACTGGAAAGGAAGGTAAAGCTGGCCGCCACGCACCTGCGGCGCGCGCGTGAGGGGCACTGTCAGCGTATCCAGTTTGGCAAACGGGATTCCGTCGATCAGATCCAGTCGTGCATGCGGCAGTGCAAGCGTGTAATGGAGATTGGTGCCGGTAATCAGGATGCCCTTGAGCGCCCTCATCAGGGCATCGGCACGCACGCTCGCCTCGCCGCCATTGATCGTAACCGGCACTGAGCTCGTCGACGCGCCATCGCGCACGACGACGAAGGTCGGAATCGGCGAAGCAGCTGCAATTTGCAGGGCAAGGAGCACCGCGATCATCGGGTGCGCACCGCGCGCTGCATGTCGCGCTCATCATCGCGCCGTTTTTCGTCCGCGCGCTTGTCGAACAGCTTCTTTCCTTTGCCAAGCGCAAGCGCGACTTTCGCCTTGCCGCGCTTGAAGTACAACTCGAGCGGGATCAGCGTGAGACCCTGTCGCTCCACCGCACCGATCATCTTCCTGATCTCTTTGCGGTGCAGGAGGAGCTTTCGCGTCCGCGTCGGCTCATGATTGAAGTAGCTCGCCTGCTCGTACGGCGCTATGTGCAGGTTCAACAGAAAAACCTCTCCATCCTTAACGATCGCGTAAGAATCAGCGATGTTGGCCTTGCCGTTGCGCAGCGATTTCACTTCGCTGCCGGTCAAAACCACACCCGCTTCCCAGGTGTCGAGGATGTGGTAGTCGTGTCGCGCGCGTTTGTTCCGCGCGATCGACTCCTTCTCATCTTTCTCGACCTTCTCTGCCATTTGACTGTGTCTTCAAGTGGTACGCAACGTTTCGCTGAATCTTAAGTGCCTCTTCAAATCCCGGCGAAGGCTCATACGCCTGCCAGTGTCGCCTGCCAAACACCCTTCCGAGGCAGGACTTTGCTGAATCGGTCGCAGGTTACTAAGTTCATTTCTCGATCTCGCCGAAGTGGTGGAACTGGTAGACGCGCTGCGTTCAGGGCGCAGTGGGTGCAAGCCCGTGGGGGTTCGAGTCCCCCCTTCGGCACATAAGAAAACGGCGCGTCATTTCGACGCGCCGTTTTTATTTCGTAGACTTTCGTCAGGCGGTTTCGAGAATTGGCAGTCGCGCCTTATCCGACGCCGGCGCCGCGGTCGGCAATCCCACCCGCTCTCTGACCGTCGGTTCGTCGTGAAGCAGGTCGGCTAGACTCACACCCTGCAACACACCGTCGATCTTCTGTTGGAGCATCACCCAAACCGGGCGAATGCTGCAGCTGTGCGAGGCGGAGCAACGCTCTTCCTCAACCGGATGGCTCACGCAGTGGAGATCGAAAGTCTCGAGCTCTGAAGCGTGGATGACATCCCGAATCGAGATTTCGGATGCCGGCTTAGCCAGGACGTACCCGCCGCGCGCGCCTCTAGTGCTGGCGATAACGCCGGCGCGACGCAAGCGAAGCAGGATCTGCTCGACATAATCCGCCGGTAGTCGCTCCTGTCGCGCTATCTCGCGACCATTGACCGGCCCCAAATCGGTTCGCTTGGCCAGGTTAAGCGCGCAAATGACGCCGTACTCTGCCCACGTTGTGATCCTCATGCTCTCACGATAGGCATGCCTTCCGCTTCAAACAAGGGTTCGACTGCTGTCATCCGGCTGAAACTCCGCCGTGCTTCCCGCCTGGTACTCCGATTTCCGTCATCTTCCGAAGATCGAGTACCTCATCGATCTCCGCGTCAGGCAGCACTTTCTCCCGCTTTACCAGGTCACGGATGAGGACGTTTTCCTTCACTGACTGCTTGCTGAGCTCCGCGGCGCGAGCGTAGCCAATCTGTGGAGCGAGCGCGGTGGCGAGCGCGGCCGAGCGCTCGAGCCAATACTTCGCCTGCTCCTCATTCGCTTCCATACCCTGCACCGTCTTCTCGGCCAGCACGCGCGATGCGTTGCGCAGGATCGTCATCGGCAGCAGAACGTTATAGGCGATGACCGGCATCATCACGTTGAGCTCGAGCTGCCCGTGCTCGGCGGCAACACTGACGCACGTGTCGTTGCCAATCACCTGGAAGCAGACCTGATTCACCATCTCCGGAATCGAGGGATTCACCTTGCCCGGCATGATCGACGAACCGGGTTGTACTGCCGGCAGGCGAATCTCATCGAGTCCGGTGCGCGGTCCGCTGGCGAGGAGCCGCAGATCACTCGCGATCTTGCTTAGATCGAGCGCGAGCACTCTCAGCTGGGCGCTGAACCCGGCAACATCTCCCATGCTCTGCATCAGCTGTACGCGGTCCTTGCCCTCACGTACATCGACCCTCGCGGATTCGCGCAGATACTTCACCATCAGGCGGGGGTATTCCGGCTCGACGTTAACGCCGGTTCCAACCGCGCTCCCTCCGATACCGAGGTCACGCAAGTAATCAGCAGATTCGACGACGCGCTTGATACCTCGACGCAGCGAACCCGCATACGCGTTGAGCTCCTGTCCGAGCCGGATCGGCATCGCATCCTGAAGATGAGTGCGACCGGATTTCAGCACATCGTCGAACTCGGCTCCTTTGCGCTCGAACTCTTTTGCGAGCCCGTCGACCGCATCCTGGAGCGATGGCAGCTCGGTCAGACACGCCAGTCTGATGGCCGTCGGGATCACATCATTGGTCGACTGCGCCATGTTGACGTGATCGTTGGGATGTACCGGCGAGTAACCCCCGCGCGCCGCGCCGAGGAATTCATTGGCGCGATTCGCCAGGACTTCATTGACGTTCATGTTGTGAGAAGTGCCCGCTCCAGCCTGATAGACATCGACGACAAACTGATCGCGATGCTTCCCCGCCAGGACTTCGTCGGCTGCTTTCACAATCGCGTCGGCGAGCTTCGCTTCGAGGCGGCCGGTGTCCTTGTGCGTGAGCGCGGCCGCGCGTTTGATCCGTACCGTGGCGTCGACAAACGCCGGCAACGGCCTCAGGCCACTGATGGGAAAATTCTGTACGGCGCGCACCGTCTGCACGCCATAGAGCGCTTCGTTGGGTACTTCGAGCGTGCCGAGAGGATCCTTCTCGGTGCGTGTGTTGCTCATGCTTAATGATGGCGGTTATCGGCCGACGATGCGTGCCGTTCCGTTCAGAAATGGATTTGAGACTCTTTCTTCGCCAATCGTCGTATCCGGACCGTGTCCGGGATAGACGACGGTCTCAGGCGGCAGCGAAGCAATCTTCTTTAGCGACTCGGACAATTGTTGTGGGTTGGACATCGGAAGATCGGTCCGTCCGATCGACCCTGCGAACAGACAATCGCCGACGAGTGCGATGCCATTTCCATGAATGACGACGTGTCCGGGCGAATGACCGGGCGCATGCATTACGGTCATTTCCGCATTCCCGAGTTTTAGCTTTTGGCCGTCGACCAGGTCTTCATCGGGCGCCGGCGGCTCCTCGAACGGCACGCCGTACACTTCGGCCTGTCGTCCTGCCGCTTCGTATAGCCGCCGGTCGGCTGGATGCAGGTAGACCGGCACATTCCACCGGTCCTTGATCGATGCGATGGCCCCGACATGATCGACGTGGGCGTGGGTGATCCAAATCGCCTCCAATGTCACTCGGGACCGTTCTATTTCTTTAAGCAGCGTCTCGCCTTCACCTCCAGGATCCACAATTGCCCCTTTTTGAGAACTCTCCTCAATCAGCAGGTAGCAATTCTCCTGAAAGGCGCCGACGGTGAGCGTCTTGACCTGCACCGTTATTTGCTCGCTTTGCCTCTAAACTGCGTCCAAATGACGATGGCAATGCAGCCCGCACCAGACCTTCTGAACTGATTGGGAACGTCCTCCGACCGGTACACCTCCATACCCATTACGTCGTCGGGATTCACGAACATGTCGAGGTCTCCGGGACCCATGTCGCGCCATAGAAAGCCGTCGATGAAAACCTCCGTGCAGTTCCCACGTTGCTGCGCGTAGATGCTGGTAATGCCGCTTCTCCCCCTGATCAGAGAACCGCCCCGCTGCGCACTCACTGTCACAATGGGCAGGTTCTTCAACATGTCGGTGATGTTGTTTGGCCGCCGGTGATCGATGTCCTCTCGCGTAAAGAAAAAACCAGCGCCCGCACGCTTACGAGAGGTGAAGCCGTTCTTATCAAGAGCGTATTCGCGACGCGCGGTGATAAGCACGGGATCGAGGATGTTTACCTTGTCAGGCAGCGTGACTATCACGTCGAGTGGTTCGCGCGAGCTGACATTGACTGCTTCAGCAGCAGTCGAGTAGCTCAAGCTTCTTGCGACAACTATTACTGTCCCCGTCTTGACCGCAGGAAAAAAGAACGCCCCGTCTTCGCGTGACGTCGCCGCGACGCCCGCAACCGGAATCTCTATTCGAGCACCGGCGACAGGCTTCCCACTCGTTGAGATGACATGGCCGGTGACGACGCCCTTCGCACCGCTTCCCGAGGGCGGAATCGACAGGCTTTCGAACTCTAGGAGAGCGCCGTTCATTGCTACTGGGACTTCCGGCGTCTCGCCGCCTGCATTGGTCGCCTGCAAGGTGCCGATCAGATCCGATGGAAGTGTGCAGAATTTGAAGAATCCGTTCGGTGCCGATTCGGCGTTCACGAGGTGCGGAACCCGGACCACACCGTTCGCCTTTGTCACGGAGATGTCGTTCCACTCCAATGTGATTTTCGCGGCCGAAACTGGCATATCAGTGTCAGGGTCCAGCACTCTGCCGACAAGCGCGGCAGGAGTCGCTGCGACTCCATCGCCGCAGTAGCGGCGTACAAGTGACGGAATGGATGGAACCGCGAGATTTACGACCGCCGCACTGTCCGCACCGAGTGTGAACGATTGGGTTGCGAGCGTGATCCCCAGACTCTCCAACAGCGGATGAAATACGCCGATCTGGTAGGTTCCTGGCGGCAAGCTATCGATTGTGAATCTTCCACTGGAATCGGTTCGCACGGAGCGCGTAACACCTGTGGCAATCACTTCGGCATCACGCAGGGCCGAACCGTTTACGCTATCCACTACAACGCCTACGATTCGACCTGTTCGCGCGCCGCCATTCTGTGGTTGCGTTGGTGCGAATGGGAACAGACACGCAAGTGCTGCGAGACACGAAGCGCGAATCATGTGTAGCCTCCAGCATTCGCGTGCGAGCTTTGCAGCGCCTCGCGCGTCGCCGGTCCAGAGCCTTCGCGTTCCATCTCCTTGAACCGCGTGATGTACTTGTCTGCTGCAATCGCGGCCGTCGTCGCATCACCCGATGCGGTCGTTACCTGCCTGGTCAGCTGCGAGCGCAAATCACCTGCGGCAAAGAGTCCGGGAATCGAAGTCATCATCGCATTGTCCGTCAGGACGTAGCCGAGCGGATCGTGATCGACGTGACCGGCAATGACACCGGTGTTTGGCCGAAACCCAATGAATACGAATAGGCCGTTTGCCGGCAGCGGCTTCTTGTCGCCGGTCAGCACGTTCCGCAGATGTAATCCGGTCATACCGGTATCCGGGTTGCCGTCGACTTTGTCGGCGACCGTATCCCAGATCACCTCGATCTTCGGGTTGTCGAAGACGTGCTTCTGGAGAATCTTCGACGCACGAAACTCGTTGCGGCGATGGATTAGATAAACCTTGCTCGCATATCGAGTCAGGAAGTCCGCTTCCTCGCACGCCGCGTCGCCGCCACCGACAACCGCTACGACCTGGTCGCGGAAAAAGGCGGCGTCGCAAATCGCGCAATACGACACGCCGCGACCTGCGTACTCGAGCTCGCCCGGGATACCGAGCTTGATCGGTGTTCCGCCGGCCGTCACGATCACCGCAGGCGAGCGATACGTATCACCGCCGTCGGTCGACGTCCTGAAGTAGCCGTCATCCATCTTGGTGACGGAAGTGACGGACGTCGTCTCAACGAACTCCGCGCCAAACTGCTTTGCATGCGACGCGAACTTCTCCGCCAAATCGACGCCGAGGATCCTCGGAAACCCCGGCACGTCGTCTAAAAACTCGGTGTTGAGAAGCTCGCCGCCTGGGAAGCCGCGCTCGATAACAGCGGTTTTGAGCATAGCCCGCCCCGTATAGAGCGCCGCTGTCATGCCCGCGGGGCCTGCGCCGACGATTACAACATCATAGTCACGCGCTGTTGCCAATGAACTCACCTCAAATGCTTTCGATACAACAGAGTGGCTGCGTGAAATATAACTGACGCGTCGAGGGCTTTATTCGCTCAGACGCGCACGTTACGCCCACCGTCGACGATGATGGTCTCGCCGGTCACGAAATCGGCGCTAATGAGGTAGATCACTGCCTGCGCGACGTCGTCAGGCGAGCCGATTCTGCCAAGCGGAGTGGTTGAAACGAGTTTGTCCCGCTCTGCCGGTCCGTACCCTTCCGGCAACAGCACCGCGCCCGGTGCGATTGCGTTCACTCGAATCTTTGGTGCCAACGCATGCGCCAGCCCGCGCGTCATCTGCACAATCCCGGCTTTCGTAATCGCGTGCGGCACGTAGTTGCGCCACGACTCAAAGGCTGCGAGATCGGCGATGTTGATGATCACGCCGCCGCGATCTTTCATGACGCGAGCGGCCGACTGCGACAGAAAGAACGGCGCGCGCAAGTTGAGCGCGAACATCGCGTCCCAGTCTTCCACGAGGACTTCGCCAATCGGCGTTCTCAGCATCACCGCCGCCGAATTCACCAGCACGTCGAGCGACCCGAACACCTTCGAGATGTGCTCGATGACGCGTGGCCCGGTGGCGGGATCAGTGAGATCTCCGGGAAGTGTACGCGCCTCGCCACCGGCCGCATTGATTTCATCCGCCGTCTGCCGCGCGCCTTTCTCGGAACCGTAGTAATGCACGCCCACGCGCATCCCGGCCTTGCCGAGTGCGACAGCGATCGCGCGTCCAACGCGCGTCCCTGCTCCAGTGACGAGTACTACCTTGCCGTCAAGTTCCACGAGCGCTCCTCAACGCCGATCAGATGCGGATGCAGACGACTCGAGTCTGGCATCCTGCTTCTCCAGCCAGCTCGCCGGCACATTCATGTTGCCCAACTTGCGCGGCCCATCGGATGCGCCATGCCAGTCCGATCCACCGCTCACCACCAATCCAAAAAACTCCGCCAACGCTTCCAACCTTTTTATGTCCTCGGCAGAGTGACTTGGATGCTTGACTTCGACTCCGTCAAGACCTGCATTGACCAGCAGCTCGAGTCTCTCCCTTCGACCGCCTTCGCCCGGATGCGCCCACACTGCCAATCCGCCGGCTTCATGTGCGATTTCGATCGCATCCTCGACAGAAAGCCTCGCCTTGGGCACAAACGCGGCACCACCGTTTCCAAGGTAGCGAACGAAGGCGTCCTTGAAATCCTGCACCGCACCGCGCCCGATCAGCGCGCGAGCAACGTGCGGACGGCCGACCGCGCCACCCTTGGCCTGCTGCAAAACTTCGTCGAACGTTATTTGTACGCCAAGAGCGTTCAGCTTCTCGACAATTGTCCGCGCGCGCTCGTACCGCAGCGCACGGAGCTCCGCCAACCTCTGCTCGAGCGCCTCGATCCGGGTGAGGTGAAGCGCGAGAAGGTGGACCTCGTGATCATCCTCAAACGCGCTCAGCTCGCAGCCCGCCACAACCCGGATGCCGAGTCGATCACCGGTCTCACGCGCGGCGGCAACGCCCGCAATGCTGTCGTGATCCGTGAGCGCCAGAGCGGCGAGATTGCAGCGCTTGGCCGCTTCGACGACACGCTCAGGCGGGAGTGTTCCGTCGGACGCGGTTGAATGTGTATGCAGGTCGACGAACGTCGGCCGGCCCGCATCCGCGCTCACTGCTCGTAACCGGCCTCAGGCGATGTGAAGCTTGGCTGCGACTGCCCGAAAAGTTCTTTCAGCTGCGCGTCCGATAGCTCCGCGAACGCCTGCTCGCGCGAGCGACTTCCCTGCGGTGAGTAGCGAGTAACTCGCACTTCGCGATCCTTTCCCTCACCGCGCGTGAACATCAGCCCGTATTCGTCCTGGGTATACACCGTGATGTAGCCGGATGGATAGACACTCCAGCTCTGACCGTTTACCTCGATCGGACGCGCCGGCATTACAGATCGACCTCCTGATAAACGCGCGACGGATCCAGCGTTTTGAACGGCGCGTTAGCGTGAGCGACTGTTAATGTCTGCTCGTCGTCCGCTTCCGTGAATTCGATGAAAGCGCCCGGGAGCGACGATTCCTCGAATACCCAGAACCGACAGTTCGCCGCCGCGTAGTGCGACCGCAGCGCCTTCAACCGCTTCGTATAGTTGGCACGGTCGGCGGATGGAACCGTCGACCGCTGGATTGTCAAAGACTTGGGCATTCTAGAGTCCCGTTTCGGGGAATGATTCGATCGTTTTCTTGAGGAACGCCATGAACTGGTCGGCGACCGCGCCGTCAATCACGCGGTGATCGAACGAAAGTGAAAAGTACGCGCAGGTTCGAATCGCAATCACGTCTTCGCCCTCTGTTCCGGTGAGGACTTTGGGGCGCTTCTCGATCGCACCGACGCCGAGGATGGCGACTTGTGGCTGATTGATGATTGGCGTTCCCATCAACGAACCGAACACGCCTGGATTGGTGATGGTGAAAGTCCCTTCCTGTACTTCCTCGGGCGACAGCTTCTTGGCGCGCGCACGTGCCGCGAGATCGTTGAGCGCGCGAGTGATGCCGGAGATAGAGAGATCATCGGCGTGCTTGATCACAGGAACGATTAGTCCCCAATCGAGCGCAACCGCGATGCCGATGTTCATCTGCTTCCGATAGATGACGTTATTGCCGGCGACAGACGAGTTCATTATCGGAAACGCTTTCAAGCCGTCGGTGACAGCTTTGATGATGAACGGCATGTAGGTCAGCTTCTGACCGTTGGCCGCCTCGAACTCCGCCCGCTTCTTGGCGCGAATGCGCGCGACGCGTGTGAAATCGATCTCGATAAACGAAGTGACGTGCGCGGAAGTGTGTCGCGAGGCGACCATGTGCTCGCTGATGAGCGCGCGCATTTTGGTCATCGGCTCGACGACATCACCCGGCCACGGAGCGGGAAGCGGGAAGCGGGAAGCGGAAGGCGCTGCAGTTGCTGGCGCTCCGGATTCGATGAAGCCAAGGATGTCCCGCTTCGTCACGCGACCAGCCACGCCAGTTCCCTGGAGCGACGAGATATTCACGCCATGTTCCGCCGCGATCTTGCGCACCAGCGGCGACGATTTCGTACGAACACGATCCTCGAACGAGTTACCGTTGCCGGAGTGCGAAGCCGCGATCGCCGGGGCACTGGGCTGCTGGCGCGCCGCTGTCGGAACAGGAGTGACTGACGCCGAGGAACTGGCACTTGCAGGCATCACCGGCCCCGCCGGGCCGCCGTCTTCCGCGCCGCCTGCGCTTCCCGCTTCCCGCGTCCCGCTTCCCGCTGCGCCTCCCGCTTCCCGCTTCCCGCTTCCCGCTAACGCACCCTTCTCGGTCTCCAGGCGGGCGACGACAGTCTGGACCTCCACCGTCTCGCCTTCCTTGACAAGAATCTCCGCGATGACTCCAGCAGCCGGGGCCGGGATCTCGGCGTCGACCTTGTCGGTCGAGATCTCAAAGATCGGCTCGTCGCGCTTCACTTCGTCGCCCACCTTCTTCAGCCACTTCGAAAGTGTGCCCTCAGCGATCGACTCGCCCATTTGCGGCATGATGATGTCTACACGTGCCACCGCTTCACCTCTTCCGGTTGTCCTGTTTGACAGGCCGATTGAGCCGTCGCAATGCAAGGAAAGGTAGCGACAAGGCTCCAATTACGGCGCCGATTCCAGCATATACCCACCAGTTGCATGCCGGAAGCCCTTCCGGCGGCTGACATCCCTGAGCGCCGCCGACGAATTTCGCAACGAATACGGCGAGCATTCCACCGCTGAAAAACCCGACCATCGCGGTGAGACAGCCCACTCCAACGTTGCGCGCTGCCACTTCGGAGCGCGTGAATGGCGGCGGCGGTGCCGCCATCAGTACGCTGCCAGCTTCCGCAGCGCGAGCGCGATGTCGGACGTCTGCGGCAGCACGTAATCCTCGAGCGGCGGCGAATACGGCAGCGGTACATCGGCCGCCGTGACGCGCAGGATCGGCGCATCGAGCCATTCGAACGCGCTCTCGTTAATCCGCGCTGTGATCTCGCCTGCGACGCCACCAGTTCGAGTATCCTCGTGCACGATCAGCACCCTATTGGTTTTCTTGACAGTGGCGATGATCGCCTCGTCGTCCATCGGGAGCAACGACCGCAAGTCGAGAACCTCCACCGACAACCCGTCTTCCTTCTCGACCCGCTCAGCCGCTTCGAGCGCCTTCCAGACCGTAGCAGCGTAGGTGATGATCGAGACGTCGGTGCCCTCTCTCGCCAGGCGCGCTTTGCCGATCGGTACAACGTGATCGCCGCTGGGCATTTCTTCCTTGATCCGCCGATAGAGATACTTGTGCTCGAAGAAGAGCACACAGTCGTCGTCGCGAATTGCCGATTTGAGCAATCCTTTGGCGTCGCTCGCCGTCGCCGGATAAACCATCTTCAGGCCGGGGGTGTGCAGAAATGCAGCTTCCGGGTTCTGCGAATGGAACGGCCCACCGCGCACGTAGCCGCCGCTGGGGCCGCGCACCACCATCGGACACGGCAGCATCGCGCGATATCTCGCCGTGGCGACGTAGTTGGTGAGCATGTCGTATCCGGTCGAGATGAAGTCGATGAACTGCATCTCGGCGACAGGGCGCAATCCCATGTGCGCCGCGCCGGCCGCAGCGCCGACGATCGCCGCCTCCGAGATGGGAGTGTCGATTACGCGCTGCTCGCCGAATTTGGCCATCAAGCCTTCTGTAACCTTGAACGCGCCGCCGTAGGCACCGATGTCTTCGCCGAGGCAGAAGACGTTTTTGTCGCGCTCCATCTCCTCGAACAGAGCTTCGCGAATCGCCTCGAGATAGGTGATCTCA
Source organism: Gemmatimonadaceae bacterium (assembly GCA_045803545.1). Classification (GTDB taxonomy): domain Bacteria; phylum Gemmatimonadota; class Gemmatimonadetes; order Gemmatimonadales; family Gemmatimonadaceae; genus UBA4720. The sequence goes on from JBJMOW010000005.1 coordinate 439,344, forward strand.
GGCATCGTGCGTCCCCCAGCTCGACGGTCGCTCGTGCTTTTCCACCGCGGACTTGATTCCCTGCCTGAACCAAAGTGGAGAGAGCTCGGGGGGCTCCGCGTAAATCCCGACGAGGCAATCCGTCGGATCCGGCATCGGTGATGCTTCCGCTTCATCGGTCGCGACGTCGATCTCGCTCTTGACTCGCGCGTCGATCGTATCGAGCTCGCTCTGCAGAATTCCTTCGTCGAGCAATCGTTTTACATAACGATCGACCGGATCGTTCTCGCTCGCCCAGCGATCGATTTCGCCCGCCGGCACGTACGACTGATTGTCGTGTTCAGCGTGCCCTTTGCGGCGATACGTCATCAGCTCTATCAGCGTGACGCCCTCGCCCGCGCGGGCGCGGTCCACCGCCCGCTTGGTGACTTCGTAGGTCGCGATCACGTCGTTGCCGTCCGCTTGCTCACCGACGATGCCGTATCCGCTCGCCTTGTCCACCAACTGGCGCGCCGCCGTTTGCTTCTTCAACGGCGTGGAGTACGCATATCCGTTGTTCTCGACTATCACGACCAGTGGACAGCGTTGCACGGCGGCGAAATTGATTCCTTCGTGGAAGGCGCCGGTCGATGTCGCGCCATCGCCGACATACACCAGTCCAACTCGATCCTCTTTTCGCATCTTGAACGACAGTGTGACGCCCGCCATCACGGGCACCATGTCGCCCAAGTGCGAGATCTGGCCGATGAACCCGCGCACGAGATCGCCGTAGTGGATGTTCAGCTCGCGACCGCGCGTCGGCGAATCTCCTTTCGCCATGTATTGCTTGATAATCTCGGCCGGCTTCGCGCGCTGAACGAGCATCGATCCGAGGTTTCGGATCAGCGGCGACAGGATGTCCCCCTTCGACCGGTCGAGCGCGTACGCGCTGCCCACGGAGTCCGCCTCCTGGCCGAGCGAGCGAAAAAGTCCGCCGATTACTTTGGTCTGGCGATAAAGATTGACCAGCCGCTCTTCGAGCGACCGCGTCAGGCGCATGTAGTAATAGAGCTCGATCCGCTGCTCTGGCGTCAGCGTCACCGGCGCGCCGTCAGCGCGCTCCTTGTTCAAACTTGCGGGACGCGACGCGGTTGTGCCGGACCGCGCCATGTTAGTACGCCGCTTCGATGCGGTGTCGAGGATCGCCCGTCTTGTGCAGGGCGACGAAAAACTTCTTGGCGTTGCGATCCAGCCTGCTTTCACCCGTCTGATCGGTATCGATCTCGACGAAGGTGTAATGGCCGCCTTCCTTGCGCACACTCAGTGACAGATTCCCCAAATCACCAGCAAATGTACGGGAACGTGCAGTGTGCCCGGATCGCTCCATGCCGATTTCCGGGAAGAATTCATCAGCGATGCGCAGCACTTCGACCGGCACCAGCTGTGTCCGAAAAAAATGTCTCATCTCGAGTGTCAGGTTCCTGGCTCTGCCGACGCCGGATGAACAGTTTGAATCCAGTCGACGCGCTCGAGCGGAAGGCTGGGATCGCGACGGAATTGAATCGCTGCGGCCCAATCGCCAACGGTCGGGAAAAACAAGCGCGCGGAGTAGGTGCCCAACTCCTTCTCTTTCGCGAAACCGTCGTTGGTATTGGCGCGGTCGGGGCTGGTGGCGAAAATGCGCCCCTCACCATTCTCGATGGGCTGCCGCGTCTTTTTATCCTGAACGACGACGCGATATACGACCTGCTCCAGCGCGCGCGGCGGCATCGGATCCTCAGTCACAGTAAACGCGTAAGAATCCGACCACAGTCTCAGTTGGAGTGCCTTCGGGTTCGGGCTGCAGGTGGCTGGGACGAGTGCGAGGCTGCAGACGAGAAGAAGTCGCTTCCATCTTCTCGCATCCCGCCTCCCGCTTCCCGCCCTCATGACGCGTAGTACTCCAGCCCAAGGTGGGTGATCTGATCCTCACCCATCAAATGCCGGAGCGTGTTCTTCAGTTTGGTCTGCTGAATGAACAGATCGTGTTCCGGCTGCAGTCCGGGCGCAGCCATCGGACTCTTGTAATAGAAGGACAGCCACTCCTGGATGCCCTTCATCCCCGCGCGCTGGGCGAAATCGCTGAACAGAGCGAGATCGAGCACAATCGGCGCGGCGAGAATCGAGTCACGACAAAGGAAGTTGATCTTGATCTGCATCGGATAGTTCATCCACCCGACGATGTCGATGTTGTCCCAGCCTTCCTTGTTGTCGCCGCGCGGTGGGTAGTAGTTGATGCGCACCACGTGCGAGAAATCCTTGTACAGGTCAGGATAGAGCTCGGGCTGCAGAATCGTGTGTAGCACGCTCAGTTTCGACTCTTCCTTCGTCTTGAACGACTGTGGATCGTCGAGCACTTCGCCGTCGCGATTGCCGAGGATGTTGGTGGAATACCAGCCGGTGAGTCCGAGCATGCGCGCCTTGAGTCCCGGCGCAACGACCGTCTTCATCCACGTCTGGCCGGTCTTGAAATCCTTGCCAGAAATCGGCACGCCACGATCGATGGCGAGCTTTTGCAGCGCCGGTGTGTCGACGCAGAGATTCGGGGCGCCGTTGGCGAAGGGCACTCCCTCCATGATCGCCGCGTAGGCATACAGCATCGATGGTGCGATGGCGTCGTCGTTTTTCTCCATCGCCTTTTCGAATTGCTCGATCGTCGCGTGCTGCGGACCAGCCTTGATGAAAATCTCAGTCGACGCGCACCACACGATGACGATGCGATCACACTTGTTCCGCGTCTTGAAGTCCCTGATATCCTGACGCAGCTGCTCAGCGAGATCGCGTTTGGTCTTTCCTTTCTTCACGTTGGTGCCGTGAATGCGGGTGACGTATTTGTTCTCGAACACCGCCGGCATCGGCTTGATGGCTTTCAGGAAATCGGCGATCGGCTCAATGTCCTTTTCCTCGAGCACGCCCGCTTTGCGCGCAGCGGTCAAGGCGTCATCGGGAATCGGATCCCACGCGCCGAATACAATGTCGTTGAGGTCTGCGAGCGGAACGAACTCCTTGATCAGTGGCGCGCGCTTGTCGGTGCGCTTCCCGAGGCGGATCGTCGCCATCTGCGTCAGGGAACCGATCGGACGCGAGCGTCCGCGGCGTATGCTTTCGACCCCGGCCATGAAGGTGGTCGCTACTGCGCCAAGGCCCGGCGTGATAATGCCCAGTCGGCCCTTTGCGGGGGCGACCGATTTAGAAGAGTCACCAGAAGAGGATCTGGCCAAAGTTTTCTCCGTGCTTGCTATGATTGAGCGCGGCGGGACGCCGGCATTGCCGCCTTTGCGGCGGGAGCGGAAGGATTGGCGGCGCTTGATGGATCGCTGACCATCCGGATCGGTTTAGCATCGCGCGCTTTCGTCGCGCGGTAAACGTAGAGTATGCGCTGAACTGCAGTGATCCACGCCGTCACGGTCAGCAGGAGTATGATTCCCATCAGCACCCAGCCATTCCAGAACAGGCCAAAAAAAGACTGAGGCACCGAAAGCAGCACCATACGCTCCGGTCGCTGCATCAGTCCGACCTTCGCGTCGATGCCAAGCGTCTCGGCACGAGCGCGAGTATACGAGATGAGAAAGGTGCCGATGATGCAGACAAGGCAGACCACCACCATCGCCAGGTTGTGATGGATCGCGTTGGTCGCGTAGAAGAACGCCAGGCCCGCCATCAGGGCACCATCGGCGACGCGATCCAAGGTCGAGTCGTAGAACGCTCCGAACACGCTCGACCGGCCGGTGCGACGCGCGACCTCGCCGTCCGCGACATCGAAGAAGGCCGTGACATTCATGATCCAGCCGGCGGTCATGATGTGACCGGTCGCGTAAACGACGCTCGCCGCGATGGTTAACAGCGTGCCAACGGTGGTGATGGTGTTGGGGCTGACGTTGTGCCGCGCCAGGAATGCAATCGCCGGCTCGATGGCACGCAGCGCTCCGTTTTTTACGTAGTCAGTCGGTTGCTTTACGTAACGTGGGGGCATTCAGCTCAGGCCGGCGGTAAGCGAAGCTAGCCGACTTGCCGGATCGCCGGCTGACGGCAAAAAAAGAGGCCGGCGCTGGATATGCGACGGCCGGGTAAACTTAAGCCCTTCAATGACCTATTTCCACCCAAGGGTCCCGGTCCCGACATCTCTCGGCACCGTAGCCGCAGGAATCGGACGACCGGAACGCGATGCGTCAGGGTAGTCGCCAATCGTACATCGAGTTCAACGTCACGTTGCTCTTCGTATAGGTGCGAGTTCCGTCGACCGTCACCGCCTTGAGATTCACTGTCGAGCCGGCCGCCACTCCCGAAACCGGAATGTGCTCGACGGTATTCGCCGCAACCTGCTTGAGGAAAATGTCGCTGGCCCCGCTCTGAACGTACACGTTGACCGGCTGACTGAGATTATTGGTGACGTGGAGCGCGACGTCGGCGGCCGGCTCCGGTCCAGTCCGCACTTCGACTTGCCGTCCCGAGCACGCAGCAGCCGCGACCAGCGACAGCGAGAGCATCAATGCCCGCATTCGTTGCCTCCGAGATCTTTGTTTGTGATGGCGCAATTCGGTGCAAGCCCCAGGCCGCCGGCCCACAGCGACCGCGCTCGCGGCAACCGGTTTTCTTACTTGTAAATTAGATACTGCCGCGTCGATTCCCTGAAGGCGTATGCTGCCTTGTATTCTCGATCGATGATGATGTCCGGATCGTCACCACGCAACAATGCGATGCGATCCTGCGGCGAACCAAAGCGGAGATCGAACGCCCGCGCGTCGATCGTCAAACGACTCCCGGCGGTGCGGTTGATCGCCCACAAGAGTGAAGCACCGACGCGCGCCGCCTGCAGTGCGCTGCGGCTGATGACCTGAATTCGAATTCCCGGGATGCTCTGTCCGTTGTACTTCCCGTCCGTCGGATTCACCGGCGTGAAGTTCTCCGCGTAAAAGCGGACGCCGGGTATTTCGCGATCGCGAAGGATGGCAACCGTCGCCGCAGCGTTCAGCCATGGCGCGCCGACCCGCTGAAACGCGCCGTCTGTTCCCCGTCCGACCGAGAGATTCGTCGCCTCGAACGCGACGAGACCCGGGTAGAGCATCGCGCTCTGTAGCGAAGGCATGTTTGGCGACGGCTTCACCCACGGCAGACCAGTGAGATCGAACCACACGTCGCGGCGCCAACCCTGCGCCGGCACCACGTGCAGGTCAGCGCGAATCTTCAGCACCTCGTTGAAGTACCGAGCTAGCTCGCCCATCGTCATCCCGTGCCGCAGCGGCATTGGCCATAATGCGTAAGCCTGACCTGCACGCTCCGGCGTCGGATCCTCGGGATTCGCGAGCGCGCTATCGAGCAGCGGACCTTCAATCAAGTAACCGGTTATCGGGTTCGGGCGATCGAGCACAATGATGGGTTTCCCTGTCCTCTTCGCCGCACGCATCGAGTAAACCATCGCGCCGACATAAGTCCACGTCCGGGTCCCAATGTCCTGAAGGTCGAAGACGAGCGCGTCGAGCTTTGCCAGCATGGTGTCCGGCGGTGCGATGGTTTGCTGCCCGTAGAGAGAGAATACCGGCAATCCACTTTGCGTATCGACTCCGCTGGCAATGTTCTGGCGATCCTCAGTCCCACGCAACCCATGCTCTGGAGAGAAAAGCTGGACCAGGTTCACACTCGCGTCTCGCGCTTTTTTCTCCCGTAACATGTCGATGTCGGATCTGCCGCGCTCATCGACCCCCGTCTGATTGGTCAACAAGCCAATCCGCTTGCCGCGAATCAGGTTGATGCTGTCGCCGATCAAGACGGTGATGCCCGGCCTGACTTTGGCCTCGGCGAGGTCGCCGGTCGGGTCGATCTGCTTGGCAGTTACAACGCAGCCACTGCAGATTGCGGTCGCCACTGCGAGCGGCTGAAGGTATCGCCTCATTGATTTTTGTCCCGTAAGTTGATCTTGTTGGGTGGTACCAAATGATACTCTGTCGCGTCCTTTTACGTCGGGGCTGCGCGAGACGCAGCAATCGCAAACGTCTTGCCTAGCCAGTTTGCCACCTCAATCCATTTGATATGGCGCTAACAGCGATCGATTGGGCAATTGTCGCCGCGTATTTCATCCTCTCGACGGCGATCGGTTTTGCGTTCACGAAAAAAGGTGGTGAAAGCCTGAGCGAGTATTTCATCTCGGGACGCCAAGTGAGCTGGTGGTTGGCCGGTGCCTCCATGGTAGCGACAACTTTCGCGGCCGATACCCCCCTCGTCGTTACAGGATTCGTCTACAATCACGGTGTTGCCGGCAACTGGATCTGGTGGAACATGCTGATGAGCGGCATGCTCACCGTGTTCTTCTTCGCCCGGCTCTGGCGACGCGCCAACGTCCTGACCGACGTCGAGTTCGCCGAGATTAGGTACAGCGGTAAACCCGCGGCAGCCCTTCGCGGTTTCCGCGCCCTGTACCTCGCGCTCCCCATCAACCTGATCATTCTCGGCTGGGTGACCCGGGCGATGATCAAGATCCTCACCATCTCCCTCGGTCTCCACGACGTACGATTCCTCGGGATGAACATCCCAGGTCAGGTCATCGCCGTCGGAATCTGCTTCGTCATCACGGTAGCGTACTCCGCCGGCGCAGGTATGTGGGCGGTGCTGTGGACCGATCTGGTCCAATTCGTCATCAAGATGACCGCCGTCATTATTCTCGCCGTTTACGCTGTGAGAGCCGTCGGCGGCATGAGCGCGCTGAAGGCAGGCCTCGGCACCCACTTCGGAGATGCCAACGCCGCACTCTCCGTGATGCCGATCAAGATCACCGATCACGGAATCGAGGCTTATGCATGGATGCCCCTACTAGCGCTATTCGTATTCCTCGGCGTTCAGTGGTGGGCAGCCTGGTATCCCGGCGCTGAGCCCGGCGGCGGCGGTTACGTGGCGCAGCGAATCTTCTCGGCGAAGACCGAGCGGGACGGAGTGCTCGCCACTCTTTTCTTCAACGTCGCACACTACGCGCTGCGTCCGTGGCCGTGGATTATCACCGGCCTCTGCACAGTAATTCTCTACCCGGCTGGAATTGGTCCAACCCACGATCACGAAGCTGCCTACGTGCAGGCCTTCGTCGATCTCCTGCCTACTCCATGGCGCGGGTTCATGCTCGCCGGCTTCGCGGCCGCGTATATGTCAACCGTCGGCACACAGCTCAACTGGGGCGCCTCTTACCTGGTTAACGATTTCTACAAACGGTTCATCAATCGCACTGCGACGGAGAAGCACTACGTCGCAGTCTCCCGCGCTGCGACTGTGTTCCTGTTTCTCGCCGCGGCATTGGTGACGATGCAGCTGAGCACCATCGAAGGCGCCTGGAAATTTCTGCTCGCCCTTGGATCGGGCACCGGTCTGGTATTGATCCTTCGCTGGTACTGGTGGCGCATCAACGCCTGGAGCGAAATCAGCGCGATGACTGCGTCTTTCATCGTGTCGCTGATCGCGATCAGCGTCATCAAGCCCAGATTCGCAGCCGATGATTTCAGGGGGGATGCCTGGGTAATGCTCGTTACCGTAGCTATTAGTACAGTCGTCTGGATAGTAGCGACGTTCGTTACAGCGCCTGAGCCGGAGTCAGTGCTGCAAAGCTTCTATCAGCGGGTGAGGCCTGGTGGGCCCGGCTGGGCGCGGGTTTCCGAGAGCCTGGGGTATGGACGGGAGCAGATTCCCGGAGGCGCGCTTGCCTGGACTAACTGGATCGCTGGAATCGTCGCCGTGTATTCATCGTTGTTCGGAATCGGCAAGATCGTGCTGGGGGAAGTCGGGGTGGGGATAGCGATGCTGGTACTTGCTGTCATCGCCTTTGCGTGGATTGCGCGTTCGTTCCGTGCGGAGGAGCGTGCGAACACCCTACCCGCCCTCAGTGAAGTCGCCTAAATTTCAGTAGTACTGGAGGATAAATGTCAGTTTCGTCACAACCGGAAATCGAGCTCATCGTCACGCCTGCAGCTGGCGTTGAGGTCAAGAAGTTTATGGACGCCGAGGGAGTCACTGTGGAGCAGGGCGGACTGCGCGTGAGCGTCCAGCCGGGCGGCTGCAGCGGCTTCAAGTACAGCCTCGTCATCGAGGATCAGGCTGCGGAGGATGACCTCGTTCTGCAGTCCGAAGGATTCAAGGTCTTCGTGGACCCGTTCTCGGCTCAGTACCTGAATGGCGTCACGATCGACTACGTCACTTCCATGCAGGGTTCTGGATTCACCTTCAAGAACCCCAATTCGACTGGGGGCTGCGGCTGCGGAAGCTCCTTCTCGGCGTAGAGCTTTCGTCGGTAAGTACTTTGAATCGAGGGCGGTGAAATGAACGCGCATTTCACCGCCCTCGATTTTCTTGTACTCGTCGTTTACCTGATCGGCACGACCATTCTCGGCATCTGGCTCGGCCGAAATCAGCGCGACACCAAGGACTACTTCGTTGCCGGCCACGCGATTCCGTGGTGGGCGGTCCTGTTCTCCATCGTCGCGACTGAAACGAGCGCGTTGACGTTCATCAGCATTCCCGGGCTAGCCTACACCACCAACCTCGGCTTCCTGCAGATCGCCGCGGGGTATTTGCTCGGACGTATCGTCGTCGCTTATACGCTGTTGCCCCGTTACTACCAGGGCGACCTGGTGACGGCGTACGCGCTACTCGAGAAGCGATTCGGCGTCGGCACCCGCCGATTCGCTTCGATCGTTTTCATGGTGACGCGCGCCTTCGCCGATTCGGTGCGGGTGTTCGCCACTGCGATTCCAATCGCTCTGATACTTGGCCCCGCAGTGCCCCAGAAGTTCGTGATGCCCGTCGCGATTCTCACGCTCGGCGCGCTGACGCTTTTGTACACGTACCACGGCGGAATGCGCGCGGTGGTCTGGACCGACGTGCTGCAGACCAGCGTGTACCTCCTTGGCGGTCTCGTCGCGGTTTACTTGTTGGGGAAGGGCGTCGAAGGCGGTTGGAGCGCGATCATATCGCGCGCGAGCGGAGCAGGAAAACTCAAGATCATCGACGTGTACTTCGGCTTCGACAAACCGTACACGCTGTTCGCCGGTCTCATCGGCGGCGCATTTCTATCGATGGCATCTCATGGGGCGGATCAGGTCATCGTCCAGCGACTGCTAGCTGCGTCCAGTCTCAAGGAATCGCGAAAGGCGCTGATCGGGAGCGGCATCGCCGTCTGGTTCCAGTTCGCCTTGTTCCTGATGATTGGAATTGGGCTCTACGCGTTTTACCAGGCCCGAACATTTGCGGTACCCGACTCGATCTTTCCGACCTTCGTTGTCGACTCCATGCCCGAGGGGCTGAAGGGGTTGATCGTAGCGGCGGTGCTCGCCGCAACGATGAGCGCACACTCCGGCGCGATGAATTCCCTGGCTGCTTCGACCACACACGACATCTATTTGCCAGTCACCGGCCGTCGCGCTGATGATCCGCGCACCCTTCGCATCGGAAAACTCTTTACACTGGGGTGGGGAGTAATCCTGCTCGTTGCCGCCCTCCTGTATCGTCAGCAAGGGACACCGGTGGTGGTTATCGCGCTTTCGATTGCGTCCTTCACGTACGGCGCGTTACTGGGCGGATTCTTCCTCGGCATGCTATGGCAGCGCGCCATTCAGCGAGATGCGATTACAGGCATGGCGGTCGGCATCGTCGCAATGAGCTTCGTCGTCTTCGCCAAGCAGATGATGCCGATTTTCCCGTCGCTGACTGGTCTGCTGACCACGCTGTCGCACATCTCCTTCCCCTGGTACGTTCTGATCGGAACTTCATTTACCGTGGGCGTTGGAATCCTTTCGTCGTTCACCCACGGTCCGCGGGTCATTCAGACGGCAACAGACGTCAGACGATGAGCGAGATCTTAATCGGGGTCGATGGCGGCGGGTCCAAAACACGAGTGATGGTGGGAACGGCCGAGGGTGAAGTCCTCGCAGATGTGTCGGGCCCGAAATCGAACGTAGTGCCGGGTCAGGCGGAGAAATCGGCCGGCGTTATTGCAAGCCTCGTCACGCAAGCTCTTTCTGAGATTGCACAACCCGGCGCCGTCACTCCACGGGTGTTGTACTGCGGGGTTGCAGGTACTGGCCGCGACGAGGAGCGCCGTGCCTTGCAGGCCGCACTCGACTCCATGGAGCTTGCCGAGGAAGTCGTGATCGACTCTGATGGAATGATCGCGATGTACGACGCGTTCGAGGATCGCGCGGGAATCTTGCTCGTCGTCGGCACCGGATCCATCGCTTACGGCCGCAGTCCCGCCGGAGAAATCGTTCGCTGCGGTGGCTGGGGGCCTTACTTCGGCGACGAAGGCAGCGGAAGCTGGATCGGTCGTCGGGCGCTCAGCATCGTGGCTGCATCGAGCGACGGCCGCGAGCCACCGACTGCGCTCCTCTTTCCAATCCTCGCTGCGACAGAGTGTGAGGATGTGCAGGACCTTATTCCGTGGGCCGCAACCGCCGACTCGCGGGCGCTTGCTTCACTGGCGCCAGTTGTATTCACTGCCGCCGCCAACGGCGATCCACGCGCCAATGCCCTGCTCACTCTGGCAGCCGAAGAACTGGTGCTGCACGTGCGGGCGCTGGCGCGTCAGCTATTCACCGACGAACGCGCGGCAGTTTCGGTTGCTTTGACCGGCGGACTCATGGATCGGAGTTCGGCGCTCAGGAAGCGACTGGAGCAGCGCCTGAAGTCGGCGGTGCCTGGTGCACAGCTTCGATCGGAAGAAGTCCTTCCTGCGCGAGGAGCACTTCGGGCTGCGGCGCGGCGAATTCACCTTCCCACTTAGCCATCACGACTGTCGCCAGACAGTTTCCAATCAGGTTAGTGCTGGTGCGGGCCATGTCCATCAACGTGTCGACGCCCAAAATGATGGCGACACCCTCGAGCGGCAGGCCGAAAGTTGCCAGAGTCCCTGAGAGAATCACCAGCGACGCGCGTGGCACCGCCGCTACTCCTTTGCTGGTAACCATCAGCGTGAACATCATCGCCAGCTGATTCGCAAAACTGAGCGGGTGCCCAGCAGCCTGAGCGACGAAGATCGACGCCACGGCCAGGTACAACGTTGAGCCGTCGAGGTTGAACGAGTACCCGGTCGGCATCACGAAAGCGACAATCCGTCGAGGAACACCAATCGCTTCCATCGACTGCATTGCGAGTGGCAGGGCCGCCTCGGAGGAGGTTGTAGAGAAAGCGATCAGCGCCGGCGATCTCACCGCGCGAACGAATTGGCGCAGTGGCACTCGGAACAGCCACGCAATCGGAAGCAGAACGAAGAGGAAGAAAACAACCAGGGCGCCGTAAAGAGTCAGCACGAGTTTGCCGAGGCTGAATAACACTCCGAGACCATTTTGGGCGACGGCCACAGCGATCGCCGCTCCGATTCCGAAGGGAGCGAATCTCATCACCATCATCGTAAACTTGAACATGATCTCAGAGAGCGCTTCGCAGACCGAGAGCATGACTTCCTTGGAGCGCCCCTGAACTTTCGAGAGTGCTACCGCGAATAGCACCGCAAAGAACACAACCTGCAAGACTTCGTTGTTGGCTGCCGCCTCGACGATGCTCTGAGGGACGAGGTGCTCGAGGAAGCTCGTTCCCGTCTGTGTTTTATGAGATAGCTCCTGCCCAGTCGCGGCGGAGGCGCCCAGCACTACACCATCGCCGGGTCGCACCAGATTGACAGCGCCAAGGCCAATGAAAAGCGCGAGGGTGGTGACAATTTCGAAGTAAATGATCGATTTGAGCGCGAGTCTTCCAACACGCTTCATGTCGTCGCCATGACCGGCGATTCCTACCACCAGCGTTCCGAAAATCAACGGCGCAATGATCGACTTGATCATCCGCAGGAAAACCGTCGAGAGCGGCTTGAGCTGAACTGCGAGATCCGAAGGAGCCCTGATTCCCATCGCGTTCAAGGCGCGCGCGATCTGCTCGCCATACACACCGATCAAAACGCCGATCACCATCGAGATCAGAATCCAGCTGGTGAGCGAGATGCGGCGAAGACGGCGATAAACCATGACGAGTGGCTTTAGTTGGCGAGGACTAGCGTTCGATCGGCGGCGGCGGCTCGATGGGCACCGGCGGCCTCCCGCGTCTCAAGGTCGAGTGCCCGAATCCATAGAACCAATAGAGGATGAGCCCAGCCAGCAGCCACCAACCGAACCGGACCCACGCCAGGTGCGGCAAGCCACGCATTACGAAAATGCACAGGCCCGCACCTGCCACACCAACCACGTGCACGAACGGCACCCGGAACGGTCGCGGTCGTTCCGGATCGATGTGGCGCAGTACCATTACACCAATACACACCAGCGCAAACGCGAACAGCGTTCCGATGTTGGTCAGGTCGTATGTCTCCCCGGCATCACCAATCAACGACCAGAGCGCGACGAAAAGTCCGGTCAGCATGGTGGTGATGTACGGCGTGCGATATTTGCCGTGAACTTTGCTCGCCCACTTCGGCAACAAACCGTCACGGGCCATCGCGAAGAAAATGCGTGGCTGGCCATACTGGAACACCAGCAGCACCGCCGCCATGGAGAATACAGCACCGAGGGCCACGATCTTGGCGATGCTGGTCAGACCCGTCGCGTTCAGCGCAAACGCGAGTGGATCCGCAGCGGTTCCGAGTTGTTGGTAAGGAACCATGCCAGTGAGCACGTAGCCGATGATGATGTAGATCACCGTGCAGATCGCGAGTCCGCCAAGGATCCCGATCGGGAGATTTCGCTGCGGGTTTTTTGTTTCCTCTGCCGCGGTAGATATGGCGTCGAAACCGATATAGGCGAAGAAGACGATCGCCGCACCCTGATGGATGCCGGTAAATCCGTTGGGCGCGAAAGGATGGTAGTTCGCGGAGTTGATGTGCTGCGCACCCATGATGATGAATAGCGTGAGCACAATCAGCTTGACTGCGACCATGATGTTATTGGCGCGCGCGCTCTCTCTCACACCCAGCATCAACAGCCACGTAATCAACGCAACGATCGCAAACGCCGGAACGTTGACGAGAATCGGAATCCCGCCAACGTGAGGAGCAGTGTCGAGCAGACCGTGCACCTCTGGATTGGAGCTGAGTAGCGCTGTCCGATATCCGGTAGTGAGCCAAACCGGCATCTCGAGCCAACCGCCGAGAAGCGACTTGAAATAGTCGCCCCACGATATTGCGACTGCCACGTTGCCGACCGCATACTCGAGGATCAGGTCCCAACCGATGATCCACGCGACTAGCTCACCGAGTGTCGCATACGAATATGCGTAGGCGCTCCCGGCCTGCGGAATCATCGATGCCAGCTCGGCGTAGCACAAACCGGCGAGCGCGCAGCAAGCTCCGAGCAGCAGGAAAGAAATCACGAGCGCCGGGCCTGCGCCGACGCGGATGACTTCGCCGTTCGGACCGAGCTGCCCCGCTGCCGCCGAGCCAATCGAGCCGAAGATGCCGGCACCGATCACGGCGCCGATGGCGAGCATGATCAGATCGCCGGCGCCAAGCACCCGCTTCAATCCCTGCGGATTTTCGCCCTCCGCCAATAGCTCGGCGATCGGCTTGCGCGCGAAGAGTGACCGAATCATGTCAGCAGGCTTGAGGTGTGCCTCGGCGCATCGCTAAACACGCCGAGGCTTTTGAAACGCGGCTCGTTAAGCAGCCGCACTCTTGACGCGCATCCCGTAGAACGAGCGGATGACGAACGTGACGGAGATCAGGAAGAACACCGCCGCAAGGATCCGGGTCAGCGTCGCTCCCCTATCATGCGTAAGGGAGACCGCCAGCTCCACCGCCAGCAGCCCGAACAGCGTGGTGAACTTGATGACTGGATTGAGGGCAACCGACGACGTGTCCTTGAACGGATCGCCGACGGTGTCGCCGACGACGGTCGCCGCGTGAAGCGGAGTTCCCTTCTGCTTCAATTCGACCTCTACGATCTTCTTCGCATTATCCCACGCGCCACCGGCGTTAGCCATGAAGATCGCCTGGAACAACCCGAACAGCGCAATCGACACGAGATACCCGATGAAGAAGTACGGCTCGACGAACGCAAAGGCGAGCGTTGCGAAGAATACCGTGAGGAAGATGTTGAACATGCCTTCCTGCGCGTACTTGGTGCAGATCTCGACGACCTTCTTGGTGTCTTCCACCGACGCTTTCTTGTCGGAGCTCAGATCCATGTGACCCTTGATGAATTCAACCGCGCGGTACGCACCCGTCGTGACCGCCTGTGTCGAAGCGCCGGTGAACCAGTAGATCATCGCACCACCCGTGATCAGGCCGAGCAGAAATGGCGGATGCAGAATCGATAGATTGGCGATGAATTCCGGCTTGAGTCCCTGCGTCAACGCCACGATGATGGAGAAAATCATCGTCGTCGCACCAACGACCGCGGTTCCGATGAGCACTGGCTTCGCCGTTGCCTTGAAGGTGTTGCCCGCACCGTCGTTCTCCTCGAGCAAGTGCTTGGCCCTGCTGAACTGCGGTGTGAAGCCGTATTGACTGTTGATCTGCTGCGAAATTCCCGGCTGCGTCTCGATCTGTGACAGCTCGAACACCGACTGCGCGTTATCCGTCACTGGACCGTAAGAGTCGACCGCAATGGTCACCGGACCCATGCCAAGAAAGCCGAACGCAACCAGACCGAACGCGAACACTGCCGGCGCGATCATCAAAGCGCCGAAACCCGCAGTGCTGACGAGGAAACCGATGGACATCAAAAGCATGATCGCCATTCCCAGCCAGTAAGCGCTGAAGTTTCCGGCGACGAACCCGGAAAGAATGTTGAGTGATGCTCCACCTTCAGCCGATGAAGTCACGATCTCCTTGACGTGCGCCGAGCTCGTTGATGTGAAGACTTTCACGAGCTCCGGGATGATTGCTCCCGCCAGCGTGCCGCACGTAATGACGGTCGACAGCTTCCACCACAGACTGCCATCACCGAGATTCGGCAGCAGCAGGTAAGAAACGAGGTAGGTCAAGGCAACCGAGATGAGCGAGGTGAGCCACACCAGAGATGTAAGCGGCGTCTCGTAGTTCATGTCGTCTGCGTCGACGTAGCGCGCGCGGGCGATGGCTTCATTGATCAGATAGGACAGGCCGCTCGCCACGACCATCATGATGCGCATCACGAAGATCCAGACGAGGAGCTGCACCTGCACCAGCGGATCCCGCACGGCAAGAACGATGAACGAGATGAGCGCGACGCCCGTCACCCCGTAGGTCTCGAAGCCGTCAGCGCTCGGGCCGACCGAGTCGCCGGCGTTGTCGCCGGTACAATCCGCGATCACGCCGGGATTGCGCGCGTCGTCTTCCTTGACGTTGAACACGATCTTCATCAGATCCGCGCCGATATCGGCAATCTTGGTGAAGATTCCGCCCGCAATACGCAGCGCCGCGGCGCCGAGCGACTCGCCGATCGCGAACCCGATAAAACAGGGGCCGGCGTAGTCACCCGGAATGAACAGCAGGATGAAGAGCATCATCACCAGTTCGACGCTGATGAGTAGCATGCCGATGCTCATCCCCGCGCGGAGGGGAATCGAGTAGCACGGATACGGCTTGCCTTTGAGACTTGCAAAGGCGGTCCGCGAGTTGGCGAAGGTGTTGATACGAATTCCAAACCACGCCACCCCGTAGCTGCCTGCAATGCCGACCAGGCTGAACAACAGGATGATCGCGACTTTGCTCGCCGGAAATCTGACCAGGAACCCGAAATAAAGAACGATCACGAGTCCGATGAAGATCTCTAGAATCAGAATGAACTTGCCCTGGCGAATCAGATACGTTTTGCAAGTTTCGTAGATCAGCTCCGAGATCTCACGCATCGACTCGTGAACCGCCAGTCGCTTCAGCTGGCTGTACATCACCAGTCCGAACAGCAATCCGAGCGCGCAGATCGCAAGTCCACCCATCAGCAGCGAGTGGCCACGGATTCCGCCGAGGAAGGTCACTTGCGACAGATCGGGGATGATCAGATTCGCTTCGCCCCCGGGCTGATGCTCCGGTACGGCGACCGACTGTGCGGTTCCGGTCGCGGCAGCGGCGACAGCGCTGTCGGTACGGTTCTCCGACACGCCCTGCGCCGACAGTCCGAGCGGTGCCAGCAAAGCCATGACAAATGTCAGCGTACGAATCAAATGCAAAAACTTCCGGTTCATTCTTTAATTTCTCCGAGGGGTGGAATGCGCCGGTATCAATCCGGCCCTGCTCAACGTGCGGGTCTGGACTCCACTTTTCGCCAGACGTAGTAAACCGGCACGCCGATCAGCACTATAACAAGGCCAGAGATAGCCTGAGCTCGCGTCTGGTCCGCGATCAAAAGAATTATCGCAATTGCGGATGCGAGAATGATGTACAGGGCTGGCAGAACTGGGTAGCCGACGGCTCGATATGGTCGCTCGGCATCTGGCCGCGTCTGCCGCAGACGAAAGAGCCCGATAGTCGTAAGCGCATAAAACAACAGCGCGGCAAAGATGACGTAGTTCAGCAGCTGACCGTATGTGCCGGTCAAACACAGCAAGCTTGTCCAGATGGATTGCGCGATCAGTGCCGCCGCCGGGACGTTGTGTTTGTTGAGATCGCCTGTCTTGCGGAAGAAGACTTTGTCACGAGCCATGGCGTAATAAACTCGCGCGCCGGAAAGAATCAGCCCGTTGTTGCAACCGAACGTGGAAATGAGAATCGCGACAGCGATGATCGACGCACCGGCAGCGCCGAAAATGGTTTCGGCAAACGCGCTGGCAACGCGATCCTGTGTCGCGTACTGAATCCCGCGCTCCATCACCGTCGACCCGTTCGCGGAACCGTGCAGTGGCAGCGCGTTCAGGTAGGCGACGTTTGCCAGGAGATACAGCAGACAAACGAGTCCGGTGCCATAGAGGAGTGCGCGCGGCAAATTGCGCTGAGGCGAATGCACTTCCGCCGCCGCGAACGTAACATTGTTCCACGCGTCGCTGGAGAACAGTGAGCCGACCAGCGCCGATCCAAATCCAACGATGAACACCGGCGTCAGCGCGACTGGGTTGAAGTTGCCGCCCGAGAAATTCGCGGTGATCGCCTCTGCGTGCCGCCCCACCGTCAAACCGAGAAGGATCAGCGCAATCAACGAGACAGTCTTGATGACTGTCAGTGTCGTCTGCACCCACTTGCCTTCCTTGATCCCCCGCAGATTGATCCAGGTCAAAACCCAGATCGAGACGAGCGCGACAAGGCGTTGCGGCGACAGGCCTAGTTCAATTGCGCCGCCTGCGGTCGTAAAGTCCATCTGCGGAAACCAGCCGTAGCGGACCGGACTGAACGCGGGCCACAGTACACCGAGATACTTCCCAAAAGCCACCGCGACCGCGGCAATCGTACCCGTCTGAATTACGACGAAGAGGGTCCAACCATAAAGAAAGCCCATGAGGTGACCCATGGACTCTCTAAGAAAAACGTATTGCCCACCTGCTCGTGGATACATCGCCGCGAGCTCACCGTAGGTAAGAGCGCCGAGGATGGTCACCACACCCGACACCACCCACGCCATGAGGAGCCAGAACGGCGAGTTTACGGTCCGCGAGATGTCCGCGGCCACGATGAAAATACCCGAGCCGATCATCGACCCCGCGACCAGCATGGTCGCGTCGGTCAGTGTCAGCGCTTTGACAAACTCGCGCGACGATGGGGCGGTCGATTCGGCCGTGGCTGTCGTGGATGTCAAAGCTTGTCCGGGGCCTCGTTAGGCGGGTAGGGTTCCTCCTCGCTCGCGGGCGAAAGCTACGGCCGCAGCCAGGGTTTTTCCAGTGAGCTTGACTGCGGACAACTGCAACGGAACGGGATGCGGGTTCCCGGTCGCTGGTTACCGGTTGTCGGTTCTAGACGCATTGGGTGGGCATGCCAACTATTGTACTGAGAGGCGATAGAGTAATGGCGCGGAATACGCCACTCGTGTGTACGCTCGATACGTGAGCGACTATAAGAAGCTTGATGTGTGGGAATACGCCCACGCCCTCGTACTCAATGTCCACGGAGCAGCAAAGGAAATCCGCGGCGCTGAGGTTCTCTCGCTAAAGAGCCAAATGACTCGGGCCGCCATGTCGATTCCGACTAATCTCGTGGAAGGATGCGGGCAGCAGAGCGCGCGCGAATTCGGCCGGTTTATAAAAATTTCGCTCAACTCGGCATCAGAGCTAGAGTACCAACTACTCCTCGCGCGAGACCTCGACGCGTTGCGTGAAGAAGCCTACAGATCACTCACCGATCAGACAGTCCGGGTGAGGAAGATGTTGTACGGCCTGCTGAAGAGCCTCTCGCGGCAGCCGTCGAAGCCGCCAACCACAATCGACGGACCGGAACCGACAACCCGCAACCCGTAACCGGCAACCCGCATCCCGTTCCGTTGCAGTTGTCCGCAGTCCTAAAAGATTATCTCGATTTCGGCGGTGTCACGTTTGGGTGTTCCGTCAAACCTCACTCCGGGTCTAAAACGCATCGATCTCAAAACCTCACCCACCCGCTTGTTGTAATCTCCATCGCGGGTCTGATTGAAGCCGATCAACTTCGCGTTCCCTTTCTCGTCCACATCGAAGAACGCTTTCATGTGGAAGCCTTTCACGCTCGATGGAGCGGGCATCGGCGGAATGAAAAGATCTCGCACCGTCGGCGGATAATCCTTACCAGGCCCGCCACCGGTCCCTGGCCCGACTGAGCTACCGCGACCAGTTCCTTCACCCGACCCGACGCCGCCACCCGTGCCCGGGCCAGCGCCGGGAGTGTTGCTGTTGCCTGTTCCCTCGCCCGCTGCAGCAGCGTTGATCTGAGGTGCCGGAACGACTTGCTGCGCCGGTTGAACCGGTGTCTCGACCGGCGGCTTCGGGTCAGGCGGTTTCACGGGTGGTACCGTCTGCGGTGTGACCTTGGGCATCACCGTCGGATCCCGCTTCACCTGTACGAACTCGATCCGCTCTTCCCGCGACGACATGCCGTTCACCCCGCCGCCACCGCCACCTGCGGGTCCGGGACCACCTCCACCGAGCACGTCAGATCGCGTGAAATCGGACGAGCCGACGATTGGGCCAATAATGAGAAAAAGGATCAATGCGTGCACCAGCAGCGACGCAATGATCCCTTTCCAATCCCTTTCCTTCCGCCGCGGCATTTCCAGCCGCGGAAGACGAGTAGCTATTTCACTTCCTTCGGAGTGGCGCCAATGACCTTCACGCCCGCACCGCGCGAGACGTCCATTGCGTAAATCACATCCGCGTACTTAACCGTCGGATCGCCCTTGATGAAAATGATCTTGTCCGGACGCGGATCGAAGATGTCCTTCAGGCGCTTCGGCAGATCATTCTTCGCAATTGGCTGCGAGTTGACCTTGAAGACGTTGCCCGGAAGAACTTCCAGCACGATCTGCGACGGCGGTGGTCCTTGCGGCGTGTTGTCCGGTGTCGGATCAGGCAGCTGCAGATCGATCGCCTTACGCGACATCGGAATGACCATCATGAAGATGATCAACAGCACCAGCAGCACGTCGATCATCGGTGTGACGTTGATTTCGTTCTGGAGCCCTTCGCTCCCGCCTCCGCCCATTGCCATTATTTCTTCCCTCCGGCCGCGGGCGCGTTGAACAGGTTATCGGCCGAAACCGCGGACACCGTTCCTGGCCTCTGTTCAGTGATCATCCCGGTCACGCGTACATCGTTGTGCGCCGCGATGTCGATTGCATCGAGAACCTTGCCGTACGCCAAATTCTTATCGGCTTTGACGTAGAGGAGCTTGTCCTCGGTTCTGTTTTCGAAAATGCCCTTGAGCCGCTCGCCAAGCTCGGCGTTGGGAATGGGTTTTTTGTTCAGATAATACTGACCGTTTACGTCGATACCGAGAACCTGATCCTGATCCTCTTCCGGGTGCGGCTTCAGGTTTACGCCGTTTGGCGGTATCGCCTGAAATCCCGCGGTGATCGCCGGGATAACGAGCATGAAGATGATCAGCAGCACCAGCATTACGTCGATCATCGGCGTCACGTTCGGCGACGCCTTTACACCTGCACTTCCGGCAGACATTGCCATGAGTCAGCCCTCCCGCGCTACTGCGAGATTGGGTTATTTCCAGCCGTCGCCGTGGTGTTGAACTCGCGGGTGAAACGCGAACGACCAAACTCGCCGGTGCCCGAGACGTTCTTGATCATATAGTCGATCATTTCCTTCGACGTATACGTCATCTCGGCGGTGAGGTTGTCGATCTTGATCTGGAAGTAGTTGAAGAGCCACACCGCCGGAATCGCGACGACGAGACCGAACGCGGTTGTGATTAGCGCTTCGGACACACCAGAGGAGATCGAGGCAAGACCACCGGAACCGGACGCTGCCATTGCGGCGAACGAGTTCACGATTCCCATCGTGGTGCCGAGCAGTCCGACGAACGGCGCCGTTGCGCCGACGGTCGCCAGAACGCCCAGGCCGCGCTTCAGATCGGTAATCGTCATCAGCATTTCGCGCTCGATTGCGCGCTCTGCCGAGTTGATGTCGGCGACTGTTACCGAGCCGTCCTGAATTAGCGGGCGGATCTCGGTGAGGGCGCCACCAAGAACGCGTGCGACGTGCGACTTCTTGTATTTGTCAGCGAGAGTGACCGCTTCGACGAGATTGTCTTCCTCGAGGAACTGGGAGAACTCGGGAGCGAACTTGCGGGTCTCGGCCTGCGCTTTACGCAAATCCCACCACTTTTTGATCGCTACTGAAAGCGACCAGATCGACATGATCGCAAGGACGTACACAATGCCCTTCGCGAAGTTGCCCATCTGGTTGTAAATGTCGAGCAATGACAGTTGCATTGTTTACTCCGAAAAGGGGTTCGAACTAGCGCGGAACTGCGAACTGGAAGGACTGCTGAACCAGCTGGTTGACCGGCTTGCCGCCGATCATTGCTGGGCTGAAGCGCATTCTGGGAAGCACGTTTTTGACCGCTTGGGTGAACAGCTCGTTGGTTGACTTCAACACCTTGAACGAGTCGTTGTCGGCCTTGCCGTCGCCCCTCACGACGAACTGCGCCTGAACCTCACCCGCAATGCCGGAGCTCTCGAGTACCGACGGATACTTGGGCTTCGGGCTGTCGGACAGCATTTCGGCAGGCTTCTCGACCTGGAACTCGAAGTACGTCTGATTGGTCACCGGACCAGTTCCGCCGACCACGCCGCTGCCGGTGCCGCCCTTCACACCTTTGCCACTAAAGTCGGCTTCGTTGGTAACGGCCTTGGAGAGATCGATCTCGGGGATCTTGATGTCGATCTTGACCGGAGCACGAAGCACCTGGAAGCCCTTCGGCGGCGGCGGCTTCACTACAACCTCTTTGGGCGGTGGCGGCTCGTCCACCTTCGGCTTGGGCGGCTCCTTTTTTACTTCGACGAACTGGATTTTCTCCGATTTCGCCTTTTCGTCCTTGATGCCCGCCTTCGCAGTGGCGTACACGGCACCGGAAATGAGCGCAGTGTGCAGAACCAGGCTGAAGATCGTACCACCAGCCATTTTCTGCTTGTTTGCTTTCGACTCGAGAAGTTGGTTAAACATTCCTCACCTTGGGGGGAAGTTCGTCTACTTAAGCTGCCCTTAACCGGAGTCCGGCGGAATACCCACAAGATTAAGAATCAATGAAATAGTATTAACAAAACTCTAAAGTTTCTTCGCGCCTTGCGCGCGCGTATTGATAGAAAAACGACCTCTCGACTAGTTCCAACTCTGCGATCAGCGACCCGTGATCGTGAAGACGAACGGCATCTGCACCAGCTGCCGCACCTTTCTCCCGCCAATCTCCGCCGGCACGAACCGCATTCGCTTTAGAACGTCTCGAACCGACGCTTCGAAGAGCGCATTGTCCGATTGCACGAATCGAACAGAGTCGGACTCGACCAATCCTCGCTCGTCCACGGTGAACTGCGCAACGACTCTCCCTTCGACTCCGGCGACGCGCAGGGCTTCCGGGTATCTCGGCACTGCCGCGCCGGAGAGTAGAGTGACCTGTCGCTCAACCTGATCGGCGTTGTATGTGCCGGTCAAGCTTCTTGCGGCGGCACTGTGATCAGATCCGCCAACGATCGTTTGCACGTTCGTGAAGTCGGTCGGTGAAGTTGGAGAGGGCGGTATGAAGTCGAGCGGTGGCAGCTTCGGATCGATGACGATGGGAACGTACCGATTCGCGGGCAGAGGCAGCGTGCTGTTGTGGGCAGGCTGTCGCTGTCTTGATTCACTCGGCGGCGCCTTCGGTACATACGGGACGATGACGAGTCTCTGCACCGGCATAGGCCGTGGTCGCGATTGCGCCGTCGCATGAACGGCAATGACGATGATCGCGATATGAGCGGTGACACTCGTAACAACGCCAACCGGTGAGCGGCTCCGGCGGCCTTTGGATTCCAGCAATCGATCGAGCATCTCTCCTCACTATGAGCTTTGCGCTAAGCTCGGAGAGAAGGCGCCCGCATCCAATAACGGTGCGATTAGCTGTACATGATTTTCAATTAACGCTTTCGTTATCGGACGGTTAAGACGCTCTGCCTCCCGCCTCCCGCCTCCCGCTACGCTTTCTGTCCATCCCCCGAAAGCGGCAGCGTAACCGTGAACAAGCTGCCGCGACCGAGTCGCGACGACGCGGTGAGTGTTCCGCCGTGCGCTTGCGCAATCCACTGGCTGATCGCGAGCCCCAGTCCGAAGCCGCCGCGCTCCGACATGCGCGAGCGCACGCGGTCTGCCCGCCAGAAGCGCTCGAAGATGTGTGGGAAATCCGCGGCCGAAATCCCGATGCCGGTGTCGCGCACCGCGAACGTGACGTTGTCTGGATGCCTTCCAAGTCCGATGTCGACCTTGCCGCCGGCGGGCGTGTACTTGATCGCATTGGTGACAAGGTTCAAAAAAAGCTGGCGCAGTCGGGTGCGGTCGCCCATCACCATCGCGTCGGCGGTAAATGGCAGATTGACCGCGACACCCTGCGCCTCGCCCAGAATGAGCGCCGTCTCGTAAACCTCCTGCACCAGCGGCTGTAGTTCGACCGGCTCACGGTGCAGATCGAACCGTCCTTCGTCCGCGCGCGCCAGCGTCAGCAGGCTTTCCACGAGATCGGTCATTCTGCGCACCTCCTGCAACGCTTCCTCGAGCGCCACCAGTCGCTCGTTCTGACTCGACGACTCGGTCATCGCACGCTCGACATCCGCCCGCAGCACTGCAAGAGGCGTCTTGAGCTCGTGACTCGCGTCGGCGGTGAAGCGCCGCAGTCCGGCAAATGAGGTCTCCAGACGCCCGATCATCGCGTTGAGTGTGGTCACCATGTCCGAGAAGTCGCTCGTCTCTTCACTCAGCGCGAGCCTTCGATGAAGACTGCGTCCGTCAGTGATCGCCGCAACCTCGGTGGTGATCTCCTGCAGCTGACGCTGATTCTTGCCGAGTACGAGGAAGGCGCCGACACCGGCCACCGCAATTATCAGCGGGACGATGAGAAGCGCGTCGAACATGTACTCCTGGGGAACGGTGCTGGCGCGAGTCGCGACTGCGCCCGATGCGAGACGGCTCAACCCACCGGGCACGCCCTCCAGCGACTTGGAGACAAAGAGCAGCTTTTCCTGTAGAGAGTCGAGGCCGAAGATCAGTGCTTCGCCCGACTTGGGCAGGTCGGCGAGCTGGGTCTGCAGGGTGTTCATGTCGCTTCCCTGCAGTCGCATGACATCGGCGGAGCGGTATACCGCCCTGCCTGCCGTATCGACCACTACTATATAACCAGGTATCGACTGGAGCCGGTCGACGATCCTCGGCGACAGCAGTGGAATGATTGCCGTGTCGTTTGCCGCCATCACCTTCTCGCCGGACTGCGCGGCGTCGGCGATCACACGAGCCGCGAGATCGCCCTGCGCTGCCGCGTATTGCGCGATGTCGTGGTAGACCGCGTTGTTCCTCGCCGCAAGCAACGCCAGGAAGAGCGTCATCGTTACCGCAGCGAGCCCGACGATGAACGCCGCGGTGAGTTTGACGCGTGTCGAGATCATCGGCTATCCCGCCTTCGGAGCCGCGCTCTCCTCGCGGATAACGTAGCCGACGCCGCGAATAGTATGAATGAGCTTTCGATTGCTGTTAGCGTCGATCTTCTTGCGCAAATGGTTGATCACCACGTCCACGATATTGGTGCCTGGATCGAAGTGATACCCCCAGGCGTACTCGGTGATCAGCGTGCGGCTCATGACTCGGCCGGCATGCCTGATCAGATATTCAAGCACGGTGTATTCCTTCGGCGTGAGTTCGATCGGAATGCCACCTCGCGTGACTTCACGGGTATCGAGGTTCACAGAGAGGTCGGCGATCTTGAGCACCGGTGTCATCCGCGCGCGTGGCCGGCGCGAAAGGGCTTCGACGCGCGCCAACAGCTCTTCGAACGCAAATGGCTTGGTGACGTAATCGTCGGCACCGGCGCGCAACGTCTCGACCTTTGAGTCGACCGCGTCTTGCGCGGTGAGGATGAGAACGGGGCGATCGAATCCGCGCGCGCGCAGATCATGCAGCACCTGAGCGCCGGATTTTCCGGGCAATCGCATGTCGAGCACGATCACGTCATACTCTTCGGCGATCGCGCGTGCTTCTCCATCGTCGCCGTTGGCGACGAGGTCGACACCCCATCGCTGCTCCTCAAAACCGCGCTTGACGAACTGACCGACGGTCGGATCGTCCTCGATCACAAGAATTCTCATGCAGCCCGGAAAGTTTATCGCAGAAAAAAGGCGGAAGTGCGCTACCGCCTTTCCGCCAAGATATACACCGGCTACCGACCCTTCAACGCGGCATCAGCTTCCGGGAAGCTGTGCCCACCCTCCGCGCTGTGCGACAATTCTCTGGGATGGCTGTCGCAGAAGCGCCTGGTCGTAATGGAATTTGCCGCCGCCGCTGGAGTAGTAGTACTGCGCGACGATTGCCCCGTAGTAATCCCCGCCGCCGAGCTCGTATACAACGTGGTTTGGCGCATAGACGGTGTAGTAGCCCGCGAACGCACCCGAGGCGAGGGACCAATACGCCGGAGTAGCGGAAGTCCCGCACGACGAGAACGAAAGGTTGGCCGGCTTCTGCGAGGTGTTGATGACGGACCCACCACCCGCGTTGATCGAATCGCCAAGAAACACTGTCGCCTTCGGCGAGCCCGGGAACGAAAGCCTCGCGTTATTGGTCAGTACGATGACACGGAAATAATAGAGCGTATCGGTCAACGTCAGCGTCGTGTTTCCGTTGACGCTGAGCACTCCCGAAATAGCGTTGTAGCTGATCCCGCCGCCCGTAGGGACTTTGGCCGCCGGTGTGTAACCGCCCGCGGGACATTGCGGAATGTCCATCGCCTGGCTCGGCGGCACACCAGAAGTGATCCCGCCCGTGGTGACGCCGGCTACTCCGACGTTCGGCGCTCCGCTCACGATCGCTTCGCCTTTCAGAGTTGTGTGATCGATGTTGAAGTCGCCGTTCGTACGCACGTTGGCGGCGCTGTCGATCGCGGTTGCGATGTACGCGCCCTTATCCGAATCGTAGGCGTCCAGCACGCCGCCGTTTGTCAGATACGTGGCTATTTCGCTGCGAATCGCGTATTTGAATTTCGCAACACCACCCACTGTGCCAACGATGGTCATCACGCCAGCCGTCGGATCCGTCCGCCTGCCCTGAACGACGACGTTGTATTCCTGAAGCGCGCCGGGGTCTACACGATAAATGACAGCGCGATATGCGGCTCGGTTCGGCAGATTCGCCCAGCCAAGATCGAGACTGTCGCCCGGGTTGAGAGTCTGTACTGCCGCACTCGGCCATGCGCCATACGTCTGTCGCAACCCCGCTTCTGCGGCATACATCGCGAGGGTGGCCTCGCGTGACGCGCGCGAAGCGCGACGCTCGTCAGAGGCGGTGGTCAACGCCGCAACGACAACCACGCTCATGATCGTGATCGCAAAGATCACGGTAGGCAGAACGAACCCCCGGCGATTTTTCATTGTCAGCGCAGAGCGATTTTGGTGGTTAACGAATCCCGTTGATACGTGTAACCGGTCCCGACATAGGTGGTCTTGTAGCTTTCCGTGCGAAGCGTAAAGGCGACCGCCTTTACTTTCAGCGGATCGACGGTGACCGCGCCCAGCGAATCGTAGTAGGCGAAAGCCAACCCGTTCGATGCCGGCGCGAGTAACGGCCCAGTCAACTGCTCATAGGTTGCTGCCGCCCCGACTTTGCGACCAAGCCACCAGCGCGAATTCAACTGGTACTCGCCGTATTGCACCTTACGGAATCCGCGATAAGCGGCACCCACCACGATCCCCGATGTGTCCTTCTTGGATGTGACGGCAACTTCGATGACGACATCAGGCGGGCGGGCGCCTGGCCATGCGCAGGCAGTCACACCCATTGCCGCCGGCGTACCAACGGCAGTGACTTTCAGCGCTGTCCACTTGTCGCGACCCATTTGGAATATCAGCGCGCTGTCGTCAGCAGTCGCGAGAATGTTGCCCCCTGTCTTCCAGAGCCCGTAACGCGCGAGAGTGGGATGCTTTGCGCAAATCACGCCGAGTCCACGGGGCGAGCGCAGGGTAAGCGTGTTTGCTCCGATGACAGCGGGCGAGCTCTCCCCAAGGGCTGCCTGGCGCAGATCCCAGGAAAGGAGAGCCGCGGCCTCACGAGCGGTCTCGCGAACATCAATGATTTCCCGTTGCTTGCGATAGCCTCGACTCTGCACCGTCAACAGCTGGACGATGCTCCCCAGTACGATGAGGCCGATGACTGATGCTACCAGCAGCTCGATGAGTGTGAAGCCGCGCCGAGTCGTAAACTGTGACCGGCTCATTGAACGCGAGCGTTGGCCAGGAAAAGACTGACCGTGTCCGGATACAGCACCGTAGTCTGCGCCTGTCCGCGTCGCGTAACCACCACGTTCACTTTTTGAGAATTGGCGTTCATCGTGGTGACGGTCCACGTCACCGCGCGACCACGTATAGTGGTCGACCCGTTTGATACGTTATTCCACCCTTTCGCCACGAGGCTGTCCACGACCTGCTGGACATCCGCTGAATATTGGAGATCCTGTCGCGCCTTCCCCATTTGGTTAAGGCCGAGCGATGCGGCACCGGCGAGGCTCATCATGGCGACCGCGAGCAGCGTTACCGAGACGATGATCTCCACAAGGGAGAAGCCGCGGCGAAGGTTTTTGGAATTTGATTCGGTTGCCACCATGCTCGCCGCGCTCATCGTAGCATCTTGCCGAGCGCAGTCGTCACGATCGTATCGGCCGTCAGGCCGTCGGCAAAAATCAACTGGGCATCCCCGGGCTGGCAGCTGCCAAGGGTTGACGGGATGCCGCGAGCATCGAAGCAAAGGAGGGCGCGAGAGCTGGTCATCGTCACCCCGTTGTCGCTGACGTCGCGAACATTGGCGATGGTGGCTCGTTGATTGGATCCGTTCGCGCTTGTATCGACATCGACCCAAAAGCGCTTGTTCGGGGCGTCAATATGAAGCTGAGCGATGCGGCCGTATCTGAGCGCCGTTGCTCGCGTGAGGTTGTGAACGAGGACGAACTGATCTGCGGCGGACGACGACTGTCTGCTTTGGAGAGCGGCCGTGACATGCGGCCCGCTGATAGCGGCAAGGATGCCGAGTACCGCGATGGAGATTATTCCCTCGATCAGCGTGAAGCCCGCTCTCTGCGTCGTCATCCGACTGCTCGCCTCGCCTGCGTCATTCGGTATCAGGGCTCGCTACCATAGCAAACGGGCGTACTACGGCTGAGCTATATCTACCGACTCTCCCTTAAGGCGAAACCGTCACATGCCCGTTTATATCTTCTAGCGGGGGCGATTGGCGATCCTACTTAAGTGCTTGTCACGTCCACAGTTCGGCCGCTGGCGAAACAGGAACCCGTGTTAAACAGACGTCACAACGAAGCCCGGGGACCGCCACCCCGGGCTTCTCCGGCCAAGGTGGCGTTAGGGCGCCACTACGATGACTTGGCTGTCGGTCTCAGTCCCAGTAGTAATGGTCAGGCCACCCGCGAGTAAAGCGGGCTTGAACCCCGACGCGGCGGGGGGCGTGGCTCTTAACACGTACGCACCCGGAAGTAGGAACGCGATACGAAAATCGCCGTTGGCGTCGGTCGTAGTGCTGCGAACAATGTGCGTTGGGTCGGTATCGTTGAGCGACGCGCCGGCGGTTAGAACTTCGACCGTTGTCGCCGGTACTACAGCGCCAGTCGGGCTGTTCGCCCGTACGGAGCCGCTCACGCTCCCGGTGATATCCTGTGCAACCGCGTGAATTACTGGCCTGAAGTTGAACCCGTTCTTCGCATTGTTTCCCCGCATCACGAAGCTTCGGCCGATATCGAAGTCGAGCGTCGTCACCGAGCCATTCTCGGTGAGATTAATCGGCTCATCGAGAATCACTTTGATTCCGCTATGCCCTGCGCTCGGGAAGAAGACCTGCGGCTTCGTCCCATCCTTCAGTGTGAGACTCGATTTGTCTGTGTCGAGAATGAGCCGAAAGCTTTGGTAAGTTCCCGTCGGCAATGTGGCCGCGCCGAGGTTCACCGTTTTGCCGCTTCCCAGGTCGAGGAGGTCGATCAGTGCATTCGGCGTGGCGACCGTTGTCCATCCCTGACTTGATTCGTCGGTCGCGTCCTCGTCGGTCGAAGGAGCGCGCTTCGCATCAACGCGGACAACGTAGACATCTACGTTTGCGACGTCAGAGAATGGGAAAGGAGCGTCGGTGAGACGGACAGTCAAAAGACCTGTCCCTGTCCCAGCGGAGTCTGAGCAGCCTGCTGCGCCAAGCGCGCCAAGCGCGCAAGCTCCGAGAAGCCGGAAAGTTTTATTCATCGTTCATGCCCCTGCATTCGTTTTGTCGGAAATGATTTCGGTTCCGCGCTTCGCGCGACCTTTATTCGCATGACTCGACGAGTAGCGCGGAGAGTCACAGCTCGTCCACAAAACGGTTGCTCTGGTGGAAAAGAAAAAGGGACAGCCTGCGCTGTCCCTCTATCTCACTTGTCAGTCTTCGGTGGTCGGTGACCCTGCCCGGGATTCGTCTTCTTTCCACCGTTCCCGGGCACGCCAGCTGGCGGCCCCGCCGTTGCAGGGCGACCGCTAACTCCCCTTCCCTGGTTACCCCGACCATTGCCATTCCCGTGATCGCGCCCGGCCGCAGCCTGCGCTGGCAGATCACTAGGCAACGTTTCCAGATCGGCGTCCGACGCCCTTTGCTGGAGCCTCGACATCACTCTCTGGAATGCTTCGCTTGCCGACACGCCGCGATCGGTGAGACTGCCAATCACGAACAAAGGCACCGCGAGTGAGCGTCCGCTCGGAGCCGAGCGAGCGAGCGAGGAAACGGCCGCACCGTCAACTCCTTTGCGCATGACTTCAGCGGCTGCTTCGATCTCGTCAGCTTCTGGCGTCGAGCCTCTACCTGCAACCAGTGCAGTACGCGCCACCTCCATTCTCTCTACCTGATCGCTCACCGAACGCTCGATGTCCGCGGGTGCAACGCCCTTGGCGGCGAACTTGAGAGCACGGTTCTCGAGCGCTTCCGCTGGGAGCTGGCGCGCACGCGCGTCGGCTATTCGCGCGAGTATGCGCGCGGCGACGTCCGAGGGCAACACTTCGCGCAGGCGCGTCGAAGGATCCTTCGACGGGGTCTGCGCTTGCGCCACTGACGCAGCGAAAAGCCAGCTGAGAATGAAGAGCGCCGTAAGGCGCGATGTGGACATTGAGTACATCTCCCGAAGGAGAGATTTGCCGTTCATTATTTGCATTCTACGGTCTAATTCGTACCAGTTACGCCAATATTGACTCGTCAAGCGCCCGGCTGAGTCACATTCTGACTCATTCGACCACCAGTAGACCCACTGAGCCCCCGAACTCGTCAAGCATTGAGAGCAGTCCGGGAGGAGCAGTCCACTTCCCACCGTTCATCCTCAGATCGATCTGGTACTTGCCCGGACGGAGAGCGCGACTCGCTATCCACCAACCGTTACCCGCAGGTGCCATTTGCAGTGGATCCCAATCAGTGAAATCACCCGCGACTTCAACGTTCTTTGCCAGGGGTGCCAGTACTTTGAACGTCACCACACCGCTGCGATTCTCGGTTTCGAAGGCGACAACTTTTGCCTCGAGGACCTCTGCGCTGTCGCTATTCGCTTGCCTGGTAAGCCTCGGCGGATGTGCCAGCCGAACGCCGAGTGAAATAAAACGCCCGCCTGGAAATCCCTGCGTCGGATCGATCGGGTAGGTCCCTCCGCTCAGCACCACCGCCGCTCTCGAGGTCAACCACGAGGTAATGCTTGCATTCCCCCAGATTCGAGTTGTGCCACCGAGCGCAGTCAACTGGTCGCCGACGCGCCCGCCAACAAGAGCGCTGAAATCAACCTTCTTGCGTTCCCCGGAGAGAAGAAGCTGCGCGTCAGCGTATCGCACTGAGTCGCCCATCGCTACGGGCGTAATGGTAAGAGTGGCAGTTGCCCGCTGAATGTTGCGCGACACTCCGGCCTCGCCCAACAGCACGTCTCTCGCCTGGCTGCCAAAAGTTGTTCGTCCGATGCCCGCGCCGATGAACCATTCAACCAGTCGATGCTCGGCGTGGAGTCTGGCGTTCAACAGCAATTCACCGGTACGTGAGCCATCGCGATGCGTGCTACCGCCGGCAAAACCGGCGAGCTCGCCGCCGAAGCGACTGACGGGCACGAACACTGACCCGCTAGCATGTCCCTGCAGGCTCCAGTCGCTTCCAAATTGAGAATAGGTAGTGCCTGCCTCCGCGATCTTGTTGCCCCAATCCGCGAATAACTGCGGACTAACGCTCGCGGCGACGCCGTTCAATGTATCGGCGTATTGGATTGCTACGCCTCCCAGATCGATGCTGCTCTCGATCCGCTGCGCGCCAGCCACCTGCGCGCAAACGCAGACTCCGGAAAGGGCCGGCAGGAGTATTCGTAGCGAACCAGGCCGTAGGATTTTCAAGGAACATAAATATCAGTTCCCTGAGAGTGCGTAGCTACTAAGTCGTTGATTTTGCGTCAGACCCGACGCGAATTACCGAGCTCTCGGTGCCAAAGTCGTCGGAGCTCTTTACCGCGAGTGGGTCGATTACCCAGCGCTTGCCGTCGACGATAAAAGCGTACTCATGACGACCCGGCGTAAGCGCGACCGAAACAGCCCAAACTCCCGGGGCACCAGACGGAGCAAGGTGCGTAGCACCCTTGGTCCACTCGTTGAAGTCCCCAACGAGCTGAACGCTCGATGCCTGACGGTCGACCAGAACGAAGCGAACCAGCTGCACGGTGTCGGTGGCCGGAACGGCGGCCGTACGCTCGGCGGGAGCTCGATTGCTTGACAGTCGCGCGCCGACTGCGATACCCGAAGCGGCCACGACGATCAATGCACTGGCGGCAATCGCGACTGCCGTGAGCGGTGTGATGTTGAATGCACGGCCTGTACGCCACCACGAGGCGTGCGTCAGCGCTGGATACAATGCAGGCCCTTCGACGTGCACGTTCTCCATGACGCGACGCTCGAACGACGGGTGCGCGCGCTCGACCGCGCGCAACGACACTGCTACGCGCTCGAGAAAAGCAGTGTCATCCATTTCGCTTCGACTGTCGTGGCGCTCAACCATTGTAGACTCCTTCCAACAAATCTCTCAGCGAATCTGCCGCACGCTTTACTCTCATCTTCAGGGCAGAAACGCTCGCTCCGGTCATCTCCGCAATTTCTTCGTACGTCAGCTCTTCGACGTGCTTGAGCAAGAAAGCTTCTCGCTGATCCATCGGCAGCATGCCAAGCGCGCGCTCTATGTGTCCGCCAAAATCACGATCGGCGGATTCGTCGGAGCCTGGTGCGATGGCCCGCTCGATCTCGAGCGTTGCCGAGACGAATCGCTGTTCACGACGGTTTCGTCGAGAGGCGAATGTCCTGCACTCATTGACAACAATTTGATAGAGCCATCCACCAAAACGATCGCGATCACGGCAACTCCGCAGGTTACGAAACGCGCGCATGAACGCCGACTGAAGGACGTCGTCCGCATCCACGCGTGAACCCAGCATGCGGACGGCGTACCGGACGCAGGTATCCTGATGGCGACGCACCAATAGCGAGAACGAATCGATGTTGCCCGCTATGACGGCTGCGATCAGGTCAGCGTCCGATGCCCCTGTCACGAGTGAATGACTGCCGATTGGGCGCAAATCGTCACACAGCGGGATATCGAGCTGGCTAGACGCCTCGGAATCTTCCGACCCCAGGGGCCGGACGCGGGAAGGCTGCAACATCGCGGACGTATTCGACTTAGCGAATGAAGCCGCGATCGGTTCTGACCTTGGCTGCCTGCTCTTTCTGCTTTTTGGCCAGCAGCGCCATTGCCGCTGAATCCGTGCGTGGCTTGACCACTACTCCGCCAGAGGTGTCTTCGTTGCTGACGACGGTGTCTTTGCATTTGCGCTGGTCGAACACCGAGCGGGTCTCACAACCCGAGCGAAGCAGCTTCGACGATTCAACGCCCGTCGTTTTCGCAGGCACGCATTTGCCGCGCGCTGCGTCAGCCGCAACGCACACGGTCTCCGCGCGCCCTTCCGGACGACGGGAGACCGAGTACATCAACGCGGCAAGCGATGACACTGCTACCGCGAGGAGCAGTAGCGCCAGCAGCAGCTCGCCAAACACGAAGCCAGGACGGCTCCGTGTGGCGAGTGCGCTTTCTGATTTCATTAGTACTCCACCCAGTTGTCGACCCAGGTATTGCGCAGGGTGACAAGGGCACCAGCAGGCTTGTTAGCCTTCGCAACTTCGCATGAATTGAAGTTGTAGCTCTTCGTACCGTTGGCAGTTGCCGGCGGTACAACCATACCGAGCTTGACGTTCAAGCCGCTGACCGTCGCGCCCGTGATACCGTTATTACCGTTCGACGTGATGTTACCGCCGACTAGCAGTACCCCTTTCCAGCCCACGCTTCCGTTCAGCGTCAGACTGCCTGTCACGATGAGCATTCCCTGACCGGAGACGGGGAGCGCAAAGTCTCCGTTCACACGAATGATCGGGTAGTACGAGGTGTCTGCAAACATTGCGGCGGTCGGGAAAGACCCACCCGGTATCGTGATCGATGGGGTGATCGAGTTCTGATTCACGATTGAATTCCAATCGATGTGTACAGAATCGGATGTAACGGTATCGATCGGCGGATCTCCGACCGCGACACCCGTCTTGCCCGTGTATCCAGGATTGACAGGAACTACGACACCCGCAACCGTGTCCTCCTGACCGCAGAGATCGATTCCGCCAATGGTGCCGGCCGCGCCATTCTTCTGAATTCCAGAGAGCGCTGTCCAGCCGGCGAGCACCTGCATCGGGATTGGCTCCCAAAGCACGTACTGCGCAACCGTTCGCACCGCCTGGGGAGAACCGTTATAGGCATTGGTCGTTTCTAAACCTTTCGAACGCACCACGTACAGACCAGACTGGTTGTTAATCGGCGGACGAATCATCGTCAAAGAAACGTTTGCGATCCCACCGGGCACACTGATGGAAGCGCTGTCCTTGGCGGCTGGGACGTGCCCGCACGGCGTAGGATTGCACCGCAGGGTGCCCGCTGTGATCAGCGAGTCTCTGGCAATGAGGTAAAGCTCGAGCCCCTGCTCGGCGATGCGGAAGGCGGAGACCTGGGATTTCTGGTCATCCACCGATCGACGCTCCGCGCTCACGATCGAGAAGCCACCAGCAACCATGATTGTCAGAACCATGATCACCAGTACGGCGGTCGGAATCGCAAATCCGCGGCGATTGTTGTTGGTCAGCATATCGATGAAGCCTCTCGGCTAGTTAGTGCGGTTCTTGAAGAACACCGCGGTTGTGAATGGAGCACTTTCAGAAGCGGACTGTCCCGGAGCAGCGTATTCGCTCAGCCCATCGAGATGCAGCTCGAGCCCGCGAGTGTCCGCCAGATTTGCGGGCGGATTATCCTGCGCAGTCGCGCCACCTTGCAGGGTGAAGAAGCGCCACTTCGCCGTATTGGCGAAGGGGGCAACAAGCTCCTCGGTCGAATTTCCGTTCGGTCGAACGACGGTTCGCCACAAGCCGATCTTGCCTGGCACTGCAACTGATGCCTTCAGCTCATACTTGACTCTCTCATAGAGAAAAACCGGCGTCCCGAGACCCGCGTTGACTGGAAGTGTCGGCTGAACTCCGACGACCTTTCCGCCTGGTACGGATGTGATGCGGACGCCCGCGCATATGGCTGGATCGCCATTCTGTTGCTGAGTGCCACCGGCTTCGACGTAGGTGTATGCGCCAGTGGTGGCGCTGCGCCAGGCGTAGCCGTAGAACGACGAATTCGCATAGGTCGTCGAATCGACCGGCAACAGCGTTATATGCGTCAGCCCGCTGTTGTCAGCGCATTCGACACCAATCGCGTAAGGAATACGAAGGTCGAGTGTTGTCGACGTCGCGGCGATGATCGCACCGGTAGCTTCGATCATTCGGAAATCGGATACGACGCGGTTTAGCGACGCGCGAGAAACGTTGCGCGCTGCGTTTGCCATACCCTGCCGGTCGAAGAAGCGACCCTGGACCGTCAACAATTTCGTTAGAGCTGCACCGACGATCGCAAACAGAACGACGCCGACCAGCAGCTCGATCAGAGTGAAGCCGCGACGTGCGCGGCGAGCGATGTCTTTTCTCATTGGCATACGGTGCAAAGCACCTTTGAAGTCCTGGCCTTGGTACGGGTGAAGCTCACCGTATCAGGCTTGAACCTGGCGTTGCTCGGAGTCAGAACGACCACGATCGTTTTCACTCTTTGCGCGATCGGCTCGCCGACGATGATCTTGCGAGTGTGCGCGTAGCTGCCGCCGGTCACGGTATATGTCGAAGTCCCGACCGCAATCGAGTCATAAGGAAGGCCCTCGAGTCGGTTCACCTCGAACATCAGCATGCCGTTCCTATAGGCGTTACCAGTGTTCTTGAGACCGCTCTGGGAGATCGAATACACGAGTCCCGCGAGCGAGGAAACCGCAACGCCGAGCAGCACCATTGCGACGATGACCTCGACGAGCGCGATACCCTTTCGATTGCCGTTATGCTTCACGGCCTTCTCGGGTATCCGATGAAACCTGCGGAGAGAGATTCGCATTAGTGTGACACCCTGATAAAGCCAGCAGTGCTGGCAGTGATTTGCTTCGAATAATCACCGTTGGCGAGACTGATCGTGATAGGCGCGGACGAAATGCCGCTCGGAAATACGTCGAGCGTCGTCGGGTTAAAAACCAGGCTCGACAAACGATATTCCGATGTGTCGCCATAGAACGTACGGATTCTGAGTACCGATCCTGTCTTGCGGTCGATGAACTGATAGCTGCGAGTATTTGCGTCGGCCTGAATGCGAACTGGCTCACGCTGACGCGCCGCGACAGCGAAAGCGTTCTGCAGATCGGCCGTGATCACCATCGCGGCACGGTTAACTCGCTGATGTCGGACAATGCGCGAAACCGCGGGTCCCGCCATGCCAGCCAGAATGCCGAGAATGACGATGACGACGAGCAGTTCCATTACGGTAAAGCCGACGACAATAGCTTTGTGATTTTTGGCCATGATCACACGCCTTTTTGACCAACGAGGATTAGGAGCGGAAGCAGGGATGCTTCAGCTCTTTTAGTGAAGACGAAATTCATTTAGGGATGGACGAGTACCACATATGCCAGCAACCCGAATGACTGGCGAATTTGGAGTTAAGCGCGCTTAAGCGCATTTAACCCACCTGTTTCTAGCTCAGCAGTTCCATTGCGGTGAAGATCTCTTCGTTCTCGCGCCGCTGACTGTTATTGGACTCTACGTGCGACCATCTAAGGCGGCCGTCACGGTCGATCAGGAAGTACGCCCGGTTGGAATAAAAACGGTCCTCGTTGAGAACCCCGTAGGCCCGCGAAATGTCCCGTTTGAAGTCACTGAGCAACTCGGTTTTCATCTGCAGTTTGTTCTTGAACTCGCGCAGGGATGGAACCGCGTCGACCGATACTGGCAGTATCTCCACTCCCCGCCCGGTGAATCGATCGAAGTCCTCCGTAAAACAAGCGAGCTCCTTGGTACAGGTGCCGGTGAACGCGAGAGGAAAGAATGCGAGGAGAACATTGCTCTTACCGCGAAAATCTGAAAGCGAGATGTCTTTTCCTGACGTTGAGGCAGCGGTGAACTCGGGAGCGAGGTCTCCGACCTGCGGCGAATTTTGCAGTTGAGCAACGGTCATGACAGAACGAGGAATTGCAGAGGGTGGAAATGGAATCTGAGTTGACGGCTGACGCTAACGCAGCCATTCAGAAGCTCACGGTGCGCTGCTTGTTTTGCAATACTTGGAATCGCATCGACGCGGGCAAGGTGATCGATGGTCCAAAGTGCGGAAAGTGCGCGAAGCCGATTCTACTAGAGCGGCCCCTACAGCTGAATGACGAAACATTCTCACGCACCATTGCTGAAAGTGATATCCCGGTTGCGGTCGACTTTTACGCCGATTGGTGCGGCCCGTGTCGAATGATGGCGCCTGCGGTCGACGCGCTAGCGGCGCATCTCCAGGGAAAGGCGCTGATCACCAAGCTCAATACCGACCATTCCGCGCGCACCGCGGGAAGCTTCAATATCCGCGGCATCCCGACCACTATAGTATTCCGGGCCGGCAAGGAAGTGGCGCGACAATCGGGCGCCATGCCACTCGAGGGATTAAAACAGCTTATGGCGCGAGCCGGGGTCGCCGTTTAGGAAACCGTGGGGCCTTTGAGCACCGCTTCGACAGCGGCTGCGAGCTCCTGCGCCGAAAACGGCTTATTCAAAAAGTTTGCGCCAGCAGGAACGCCGGTCCGCGCATCCTGATCCGCGTATCCGGACATGAAAAGCGCGCGCAATCCCGGACGCTGGACTGCGAGACGCTGAACGACTTCCGGGCCCCTCAGACCTGGCATAAACATGTCGGTGATTACCAGATCCAGCGGGCCGTCGTGTTTGTCCGCGATGATAAGAGCCGCCTCGCCACTTTCCGCCTCCAACACCGCATAATTAGCCCGTTTGAGGATTCTCAGAACGATGCTCCGCACTGCTGGCTCGTCATCGACGAGCAGGATGGTTCGCTTGTTGTTGGCCTCGGCGCCGTCCATTGGTCATGACCGCAGTTAGACGTTGAGCAAGCTATGGCGCCGTGCACACGTTGTGTAGAGGAAAGCCATGCACCAGGTGGCCTCAAGCGCTCAAAGATGGCGCGGCTGTCCGACGAACTGTATTGCCCGCCCCCTTGTTTCGCGATCGTTTCGCCAGTTCATGGCAGGTTGTTGTTGCACAACTGCAACAGTGCTCGGCGCCAGATTCTTCCGCTAGCTGCGTCGCCTCGGCACGTAAAAACACTTAAGCCCCACTAGGTCCCGTTAACTCGGGCGACAGGACGTTTTTTTGTATGTCTCCGCGCGAAAAACTCGCTATTGCCGGATATAGGGGTTTCGCTACGTTGTGGCCTCCATCACGAAGTTTCGCGCCGCAAGCTTGTCCACATTGCACCACACGGTGAACCAATGACCACGTCGCTGGCACGGAAAGATTACCGAATTCTTCCCGACCCTGCCCCGTCGTACCGCTCAACTCCCGACAAGATGCGCGCACTGATCGTCGACGACGATCGAACACTTCGCGAAGGCTGTGCGAGCGTTCTACGGAGTGAGGGGTTCCTCGTCGAGGTTACCGCCCGCGGTGACGAAGCTATCGAGATGGTACGGCGCCAGCGCTTTGACATCATGTTCGTCGATGTTTACATGACTCCGGTCACGGGCATCGATGTCCTCAAAGCGGTGATGGCAGCGGACCCGAACACGCTTGTCGTTTTGATGACCGGGAACCCGAGTGTGGACTCGAATATTGAGGCCATTAAAATCGGCGCTTGGGAGTATCTCGCCAAACCCTACTCCGGTTCACAACTGCAGCTGCTTCTTGGGCGCGCGGCACACACCCTTTCGGAGCGCCGCCAGAACGAGGCAAGTCAGGGCGATCCTGCGGACGGTTTTAGTGCAGGCCCCATGGTGGGCACCTCGTCTGCTTTCCGTCGCGCCGTGGACCTGGCGACGCGCGCAGCACCGACGAATGCCGCCGTCATGATTGTTGGCGAGACTGGTACAGGGAAAGAAGTCCTGGCTCGGCACATTCACCTGAATAGTCGTCGCTCGCGGCGCCGTCTCGTTCCCATCAACTGCGCGGCGATCCCGGAGCAGTTGCTTGAATCAGAAATGTTTGGGCATCGGAAAGGCGCGTTCACAGGTGCCGACCGGGAAAAAATGGGATTGCTCGAGCTCGCCGATGGCGGGACGCTTTTCCTGGACGAGCTCAGCGAGATGTCGATGCCGCTGCAAGCAAAAATGCTTCGGGTTCTCCAGGATGGTATCGTCCGGCGCGTTGGCAGCGAACACGAGGATGCAGTGGTAGACGTCCGATTCGTCTCAGCGACCAACAAGGATCCTCGCTTATCGATCAGGAATAAACAGCTCAGGGAAGATCTGTATTATCGCCTGAACGTGGTCCAGGTGGTGATTCCGCCATTGCGTGATCGCGTGGAAGACATCCCGTTG
The DNA here is from genome assembly GCA_045803545.1 of Gemmatimonadaceae bacterium. Classification (GTDB taxonomy): domain Bacteria; phylum Gemmatimonadota; class Gemmatimonadetes; order Gemmatimonadales; family Gemmatimonadaceae; genus UBA4720. Next base: position 477,895 of record JBJMOW010000005.1, read on the forward strand.
CTCGCGACGCATTTCCTGCGTTCGTTCTGGGCGCGGCACCGCTCCGCGAAAGACCCAATCCCGGAGTTCAGCGAAGACACTCTCGACTTCCTTGTTTCGAGACCGTGGCGCGGAAACGTCCGGGAGCTGCAGAATTTCGTGGAACACGTCACGATTCTCGCGCAGCCCGGTTCCAAGATCCAAATCCACCAGCTTCCGCTTGACCAGGAAGTCGACCTGGGCTCTGCTCTCACAGGAGTGCCTTCTCTTCCTTCGAACGATGCGTATCACGTCGCGAAGGAACAGGTGTTGACCAGCTTCGAAAAGACTTACGTCACGCGACTGGTCGCACGGGCCTCGGGCAACATGTCCCGCGCAGCACGTCTTGCGAGCGTCGACCGCACGACACTCTACAGACTCCTTGAGCGCCATGGGTTCCGCAAGGATTCAGGGGATCGCGCGCTAGTCGATGCCTCCGACCTCACGGGCCCTGCCGACGACGATCTTGCTGACGCGTTTCCTGAAATGCCGGCGGAGTAAGCGCGATATCGATGCGCGAGCAGACCCAACTACCACGTTGCGCTCGCGCAACAGTTTGAAGCAGTCGTCGCCCCTAAGTTCCGGTCAGTCATAGTGTTGAGCGTGGGCGGGTAATTGCTGTAGTGCGCGGTGACTCTTCGCTGGATTCTTACATTGCCTCGCCCAGACTAAAAAAATCAAATGTCAGTACGGATCGCTCCGTCGCAGCCGGAGTATTATGCCGGTGTCCCAGCCTATGGCCTTGGCCAACCTGCGGGCAGTCTGCCCCCAGCGTGGGAACCCGAGTCAATTCCGTGGTCGAGGTACATCGAGGCGCTGCGACGGCATGTCTGGCTGATGCTCGCCATCGTATTTCTCGGGTCCATCGGCGGCTTGGTATACTCGAAACGCGTGAAGCCGGAATACGACGTTCAGGCGACCCTTTGGATAAATCCGGGTTCGACGCCTGAAAGTGGTCCGATCAGGGGTCAACAGTTGTTGTCACCGACTTCATGGGTCGAACTACTGCGCAGTTTCGCCATCATCGAGCCGGTTGTGCGCAAACTCCGCCTGAACGTCTCGTACGCACAAGCGGCGGACTCTGTCTTTTTCACGGATTTTGAGTCGCACAACGGAATTCGTCCGGGAGCCTTCGTTCTCCGTGCAGACAACACGGGCCATTTTGAATTGACAACTGTCAAAGGCGAACCGATTGAGCGCGGTTCGCTCGGCGATTCGATTGGGCGAGCCCTGGGCTTTGGATGGGCACCTCCAGCTACGCTGTTCGCACGGAAACGGGTTCTCGAGTTTGCGGTGAGCACCCCGCGCGCCAAATCTCTGGCCCTCGTGTCAAAGCTTCATTCGATGCTGCCAGAAGATGGCCAGTTTCTCACGCTGACACTTACTGGAGCGGATGCGCCGCGCACGGCAGCGACGCTGAATGACTGGGTCAACCAGTTTGTGGAGGCGGCGGGCCAACTAAAAAAACGGCATCTACTCGAGTTCAAACACATCCTCGCCGGTCAGCTCGACGTCGCCGAGCGCGAGCTTCGCAATTCCGAAATCCAGTTGGAGCAATTTCGCGTCAATACTATCACTCTTCCCTCGGACGCGACGCCCCTGGCCGGTGGCGTTCAGGCCACGCGCGACCCTGTAATCTCGAATTTCTTTCAGCAGAAACAGGCGCTCGCTGAAGTCCAAAACGAGCGCGCGGCACTGCAAGAATTGATTGATGGCGCCAAGACCGGCGAGCTGAAACCGGAGGCATTCATAATAATGCTGCCATCGGTGTTGAACAGCTCACCACGGTTGAGAGCGGCGATCGAGGAGCTGTCTGCGCGCGAGGCCTCACTTCATAGCGAACAACAATACCTCACGGACGCCAACCCCCGCATAAGCCAGCTCAAAGAGACCGTTCACACCCTTCAATTCGAGACCATACCGCAAATCGCACAGAGCGTTCTGCAATCCCTCACCGCGCGAGAGAGAGATATGAGCGCGCGGGTAGACAACGAATCGCATGAATTGCGCGCGATTCCCGTGCGAACCATCGAAGAAATGCGGCTGGTGCGTCAGGTCGCCGCAACCGAGAACCTCTATAAGGTGCTCAAGGCGCGATACGATGAGATTTCCTTGTCAGAGGCGCAATCAACCCCGGACCTGAGCGTTCTGGACTTCGCGGTGCCGCCCGCTCACCCCAATTCGAATGATGCGCCGCGCCTGTTCTTGCTCGCCGTTATCGCAAGTATTGGCGCTGCCGCCGCTCTGGCGATTTTCCACGACCGCATCGACCGCCGCTTCCGCTATCCGGAGCAAGCAACACGTGACCTCAGACTGAGCATCATCGGCACAGTGCCGCGCTTCCGACCGCACCGCAGCGAAAGCGCGCAGCTCGACGCGATGTCGCAGGCGCTAGAATCTTTCCGTACACTGCGGCTTGGCGTTCGCTATCAATTCGCGTTGGATGCTCCTGTCATCCTCACCGTTTCAAGCCCGAACAGCAATGACGGCAAGTCAATGGTTTCCGCGAACCTCGCTATTGCATTCGCCAGCGCCGGGCATCCAACTCTGTTGATAGACGGAGATGTCCGAGCCGGCGGGTTGCACCAAACCTTCGACCTGCCCGTGACGCCGGGACTCGTGGAGTATCTTTCCGGCACCGCCACGATGGACAGCGCGATTCGAGCAGCAGCGTCGGAGAATCTTTTCATTTTGCCGCGTGGTGCCCGCGCCAACCATGCACCTGAACTCCTGGTTTCCGACCGGATGTCGACTCTGATTCAGGCGGCTTGCCAGAAGTTCGAGGTGATTATCGTCGACTCACCACCGCTGGTTGCAGGTGTCGACGCGTACGCCTTGAGTGCCGTTACCGGAAACCTGCTGGTCGTACTGCGTCCCGGTGTGTCCGATCGCAAATTGGCCGCGAACAAGCTGAATCTCGTCGATCGGCTGCCGATTCGAAAAGTCGGCGCCGTTATCAACGGCGTTCCGGCCGGTGGGCTGTATCGCGACTATGGCAGTGACTACCCACAACGCAAGGGAACGCCCACGTACACCATTGGTGGTCTTGCAACACCCGGAGGAAATCATGCACGCGTCTAAGTGCTCCGCGACGGCGCAGCACAAGCAAATCGGTATGAAGGCTGCGCGCTTTTTGGTAGTCGCCGCTTTGTTCAGCGCAAGTCTGCCGGCGGCATTACATGCGCAGGGTGATGGTGGACTGCTCCTGACACGGGCGGATCTGGAGCTGAGCGCTCAAAAGGCTGAGCTCGGCGCGACCAAGGGTGACTATGCCGACCGAATGAAGAATGCGAGCGCCGCTGCCGCGATTCGACAGCGCCTGCGCGATGGCGACATACAGGTTGGCGATCGAATTGTAGTGACCATCACTACTGATAAGCCCCGCGCCGATACAGTCGTCGTTAGATCCGGGCGGGTTCTCGAGATCGGCGGTTTGATGGTCGTGCCGGTCTCCGGCGTTCTTCGCTCAGAACTCCAGGATCGCGTCGCGGTGGAGGTGCGAAAATACATTAAAGCCGAACGTGTGGAGGTGACTCCGCTCGTCCGTATCGCTGTCCTGGGTGCGGTGATGCGTCCGGGATATTTCGTATTCGCCCCTGATCTCACGATCAACGATGCCATCATGGGTGCCGGCGGTCCCACCCCGGGTGCGGACCTCCAGCGCTCGAGCGTCCGCCGCGGCGCAGCGGAGTATCGGACGAAACAGGAAACGGGCGACGCGTTCGCAAGTGGTCTCACCCTGGATCAATTCGGCATGTCGGCGGGGGATGAGCTGATCGTCGGTGAACATAAACAGTTCAGTCCGACAGCGATGATTGGGGCGACAGGAGCACTAGCCAGTGTGCTGATGCTCTTTGTTACGATGCGTCGGCATTAGCGCTCGGGACATTTATCATGAAAGAGTTTGTACGACCGATAACCGTGTATTCGGAGGTGCGACCGGTTGCTTCCAACGGCATGCCGCCAGAGGAACAGCGAACCGCTTTGGAATGGCTCGATCGGTCACTCAACATCACGATCGCCGTTCTGGGCTTGGCGATAACCTTTCCGATCGTGATGATATTCGCGGCTCTCATTAAGCTCACCTCGCCAGGACCCGTTTTTTATACGCAAGCACGCATCGGACTGAACCGAAGGGCCGGCAGGGGCTCATCGTCTCAATATGATCGCCGGTCTCGCGATCTGGGCGGCCAGCCGTTCATGATCCTGAAGCTCAGAACGATGCAGCAACATGCTGAGCGCGCAAAAGGAGCCGTATGGGCCGCGCCCGGAGATGCTCGTGTCACCAGGATAGGTCGCATCATGCGCGCTTATCGCATCGACGAAATCCCGCAACTCGTTAATGTCATCAAGGGGGAGATGAACATCGTCGGGCCGCGCCCTGAACGGCCAAGTATCTTCTCGCGGCTGTGCGATGACATCGTTGAATACCCGCTACGCCAGGCGGCGAAGCCTGGCATCACAGGGTGGGCGCAGGTGAACCGAAGCTATGACACCAGCCTCGACGACGTTAGAGATAAAGTGCGCTACGACCTTGAGTACTTGAATCGTCGCGGCATTGGCGCTGATATCATGATCATGGCGCGCACGCTTCCGGTAATGCTTTTTCGCCGTGGCGGGTGGTAAGCGACTACGCGTTGAAGTAGTAGCCTTTAGGAAAGACGTCGCCTAACTGGCGGCCAGGCCTCCAACCCAATTTCGGAATATGCTTGCGTCGTGGCGTCGGGGGAAACGTCCCCGAAAATGTCACGCAGAAACCATCCGCGGCAGAGAGCCACGGCGGCTAGCAGTTGAATCACTACATGCAGCGGAGCGGATAAGAGCGCGAAAAGGGGTCCGCGCTGACGAACGTAAAAGAAATGGATCGGAGCACTCGAGACCAGCATTATTCCAAATGCTAGCGCGACTGGCAGACCGAGAGTTCTTTCAGAGTACACGGCGCCGCCGAGCGTTAGAATCGCGAATATTGCCAGACTGGGAATCAGCCCGCGCGTAAGCGTAAAGACCACTTCCCCCGGAATGAGATTACTGGTCTCAGCGTAACCGAGCGATCTTGCCAGCAGCGTTGAGCGCCGCCAGACGTGCGCGAAAAGCACGCTCAGCGAGAGACGCTGTAACCGTGTCACACTGCTGTGCGATTCCAACGTGGCCCTGTGCCCGGCGGCAAGCAGCCGCTTTCCCAGTTCCACGCTCTCGAGACATCCCTTGTTGAAGCGCCACTCGTCATACATTCCGACGCTCATAAAGGCCGTCCTCCGAACCATGCCGCAGCCCGACGCGAAAAGGGCACATTGTCCTCCATGGCGCTTTTCGCCAAACGCAGCCAGCAAATTCCAGTATGAAGATAGAAAACCTGTCGTACCAATCTCCTGGTACCTTGCGCTGACGGCAGTGAGTTGGGATTGCTGGTCCAGCATATCGAGCATCCGACTCAAACAGTCTGTATCGATGACAACATCCTGGTCGATAAACGCCAGGATCTCGCCGCGAGCGATTTCGCAGCCTCGGTTGCGCGCATATGCGGGGCCGGCGCCACTGCCCGTCAAGCGTACCACGCTATCGGCGTAGCGCGCCGCGACGGCTACGCTCCGGTCACTGCTGCCATCGTCGACTACGATGAGCTCGTAAGATTCGCTCGGGAGGGTGCTGCTGCGAATCGCCGCTAGCACTTTGTGGAGTGTGCCTTCGGAATCCTTGCTTGAGACGATAATGGACAGTCGGATCATGCCAGCGGTCAGGCAGTATTGACTGACTGGGCGATTCTCTGATGCCCCTGCGCACCCGCAGCGTCGCGTATCGACGCGCTGAGTAGAGTGACGATGTCCCCGGGAGCACGCGCCATCGCCAGCTCTCGAAGGTCCTCAGGACATGTTCCTGCCGGCGCGAGCAGAATCTGCACATCACGAATCTTCCGTTGCAGCGAGTGCAAACTCACCGGCTGTCCGGCAAAAGCCACGATCACATCGACGTTCTCTTGGTCTTTCACTCCGTTGAGGTGCTCGGCGAGCAATTCCTGCGGAATTGTCTGATTCTCGGGTACCACCAGGATGAACGATTTGCGCGGGGTGAGGCGGCGAGAAGCAGGTGCCGTCGCACCCTTTTCGGCGTTGGTGCTCGTCGAAAGGAATCTGTCGGCGTTACGCGGTGGGCGGAGGAATCCGATGGTGTCGCTTCCCTCAACCTGCTGTTCGAAACTCGCGTGCGACATGGGCGGGTACCTGAGCAAACGTGGTAGGTGTACGGTGATACGCCGGTGCGTATCGTGGCACTCAAAACACTGTCAGGCGTCCAAGGCAAGACCCATACAGTTGATTCACAGATGTAAGTTGTTTGGCTTGAGTCACTTAACTTGGCGGTGTGTCGACGTGCTGATCAGCCGCCGCTACGTTACGTGGCGTTGCTGCCACAAAACCGTTAGGCCGACGGACTTCGGGCCAGCGCGTCCTTCCGACGCGTAGGCTCCCAGGTCGCGGTCTGGGCGTGGCGAAGTGCCTCCACCCACGCGAGGAAGCCAGCGAACAGCGCCGCGGTGCCGAAGGCCGCCAGAGCAAATGGCTTCAGTGTGGTAGCGCGCTGGTTCCGAATGCCCGACCACCCGGCGAGCGCAATCGTCGCGGCCACCGCGACCACATATCGCGCAACGACGCTTTGAAAGCTCATGGCAACCAACGCGGCCGCCGCGATTGGCAGGAACAGGTAGGGCAACCATCGCAGCAGTTTGTGGCTGAGCAGCATACCGGCAAAACGCCCGTATGCAAACGGATTTAACAGCTCGCGATAATAGAACAGCGTGCGAATGCCTCGCGCCATTGTCCTCACTTTACGACGCAGCTCCGTTTCCAGGTGCGGCGCACGCGGGACGATGCACGTTGCCTCCGCCACGCTTACCGATCGCAGGCCAAGCTTCCGCGCTGCCAATGCCGAAGCAAAATCCCAGCTCAAATCAGAAGGCAGGCTAACCGCATGTACAATTCGTCTGATGCCATAAAAACAGCCACTCGCTCCAACGATTGTACCCAGGCGCGTCTCCAATCCGCGAAGCCACATTTCGTAATTGACATATCCGGCTTCGGCCTTCGTTTTCTCCTGGAAGCCAGCGGCGACGCTTACGTCACAGCCTGACGCAACGCCAATGGATGGGTCGACGAACGACGCGATCAGGGGTTTGAATGAGTCTCGCGGTATCAGGATGCTCGAATCGACGTTGACGATGATGTCGCCCTTTGCAATGTGCGCGGCGGCGTTTTCCATTGCCGTCTTGCCGCGCCGGACCGACATCCGAACAAGCTCCACACCACGTGGCGCAAAGCTGCGCACGATGTCATCGGTAGCGTCGGTCGATGCATCGGAAAGAACAATGATCTGTAGCCGGTCGCGCGGATAATCCACGTCGAGCAGGCGGTCAAGAGTGGCAGCGATGACCGCGGCCGAGTTGTAAACAGGTACCGTCACCGTCACGAATGGCCACTCGGACATACTGTTTGGGTAAGGGCGGCGAAGAACGAGTCGCGAGACAACCCATAGGCTCGCTGGGTAGACGACGTATGCGTACAACGCGATCACGAACGGCGCAGCGACCAATACACTGAGGATAGACATATTCATGGGTGCTGAGCTAATCCGCGGCGAGGCAGCGGCCTGAGCGTGCGCGTTGGCGAGCTAGGGCGCCATAACTGCGCGCCCTGCTCGCCGGCTGCCCGAGGCAGGCTACATGCCGCAGTATTTGGACGGTTGTGCCTTCGTTCGCGCACGTCGGCTCGCGATTCGTAGTCACGTAGGCTCCGCTCGCCACGACTATGTTGCAGCCTTGCGACGCGTCATCGGTGTCAACACAGGCGATGGCATTTCGTCAATCCGCCTCGCCAGTCCTTTTACCAGCGAGGTGTCGTAGTTGGGCGATCCGAACAACTTTGCCACGTTGATTGCCGGGCGTCGCGGACGAGCAATCTTCTGCGCAACGACAGCAGCCGACGAGAGCGCTAGCAACAGCCATCGCGGGAGCCAGATTACGGACAGGCCCGGATTGCTGCTCCGTAACATGTCGACGGCGGCGCGTCTCGTCGGAAGAACCGGGTTGAGCAGATTCAAAGTATCCGGCGCGTCGTCGGGATTATCGAGCATCCACGCGATTGTACGAGCGGCGAAGGCCACGTCGGTGACGGGTAACTTGTGGCGCTGGCCTCCAACGGCGACAAACAAGTTCCCGAGTCTGCGGCCAAGCCGGCCTGGTGGTTCGAAGTTACTTGAATCAATCAGCGGACCCGGTCTCACCACGCGGAGACGCACGCGCGACTGCGCGGCAAGGGTCGCCGCAACTCGCTCCGATTCCAGCTTACCCCAGACGTACGGGCCGTATCCTTTTTCATTCCTCTCGAGCGGCGTATCCTCGGCGATCGCCTGTCGAGCGATAGGCCGTCCGATGACAGCCAGACTACTCACGTGGATCATGTTTCGGACGCCGGCAGCTGCAGCGGCGGTAACGATATGGCGCGTAGCATCGACCGAGTTTCGCTGATGCTCCTGCCAACCCCCAGCCGTCTCCGCCGCAGTGTGGACCACACAATCGATATTTCGGAAGATCTCGGTCGGCAGAACGTCGCCTAGATCGGCGCTAACGTAATCGACCTTGTCGATCTTCTCCCAGCTGGCGGGTCGCCGGCGGGAAACCACCCTCACCAATCGGCCTCTTGTCACGAGCTCGCGCGCGATGGCGCTTCCCAGAAGGCCGGTCCCCCCGGTGACGAGAACTCCCTTTGCGCTTGACGGCCACGTGGGGTTGATGGTCGATACTGTGCGCATTCGCAGCGAGTCGGCGACCTTTTCACAAAGTTCAGTGGTTTTCAGAATATTGATTTCGCTGATCGGCGATTCCGTACCCGTTCGCACGGCGGCGTAAAAGGCATCGAACAACTCTACCAGGCCAGGATAGCTCCGGTTGCGGTTCACGACGCGATGAAAGAGCGAAGATGTGGTGTCACGCAGCAATTGGTTGGCGATTCGATACGGCGCCAGCGCTTTATCAATTCCCGATGTGCCGGGGCCGATCAAGCGCTGCACTGTTCCGCGGACGTAATCCGCGCAGATCGACCCGTTTGTTCCAACAACGCGCACGTAGCTCTCTACGGGTCGGCCGTGAAGAGTGACGACGAGCGTCCCGGTCACATGCCCGTGGCGAACCAGCGCGTGGATTGTTCCATCCCCCGCGTCGCTGAGCGACAGAAGCTCCGGTGACCCCGATGCGCTGAGATCGAGAAAATGCAGCAGCAAATAGACCGGGTGCGGCAGGATGTCGAGGAGTTGTAAATCGCTGGCCAGCGGCACGCGACCACCAGGCGCGCGTCGAACTGTCCGAAAAGAAAAATAGCTTTCGATATGGGTTACTCTCCCCAACGCCGGGAGAAGTTTTTCCGACTCTCTCGTTGGAGATTCGTAGAGCAGTTGATGACCCGTGGCGATAAGCAAACCGCGTGACCGTGAGAGCTCGAGCAGGGCGTTGGCCTCACGCAGTGTCTCGACAAACGGTTTTTCTACATAGACGTGACACCCGGCTTCGAGCGCGCGCGCAGCGAATTTCGCATGGAGGCCCGGTGGAGTGCAGACGTGGACCACGTCAAGCTGCTCGGCACTAAGCATTTCATCCACCGTCGAATAACCGGTCGCCGCTGGCACTAATGCGTGCATCGACAGGCGCGCCGCGTGAGACGGATCAACGTACGCTGATACAACCGCGTCCTCGCTGCACTGGAGAATCGACTGCACGTGATTCGCGGCCATCTTGCCGGCACCAATAATTCCGACGCGAAGAGGTGAATTCCCGAAGGAAGAGTCGCGGGTGGGTGTTGGCGCTGCGCTATGCTCGTCGCCGAGAGAAAGAGCGCGCGGGGGAGGCGCATATGAACCAGTGTCCGGCCGCCCGGTCTTGTTCGTGTCTGGGCTGGAGACGCGTGCTGTCACGAATTCCTCAAAGTTGTTGTGTTGTCCGAAAAACCAAACTCGCCATTCTCGCGACGGCGTCGCGTGCGATCTGGACTCCATTTCCTGAGTGCTAAATCGCGGGCCCAACGCCACTGCATCCGGCGCCACTCTGCGGGCGGAAGCAGGTCTGATTCGCGCTGCAATCGAAGCCAGTCCAGCAATTGCCCAACTGTTGGAAACCATCCAGGACGCTGAGATAGCTGCGCGATACGGTGACGAGCTTGCTCATTGAGCACGCCATTGCGAACGAAGCCCTTTCCTAAATGAGTCGCGACGATACAGACGCCGCCCTCTTCCTCGAGCCGTTGCTGGTTGGCGGTGCTCAGCAGGTCGTTGAACTCGCTCACTCCCTCGGCATCCGAAGCGGAAAACCACCATGGCGCGAGAGGTCTGCGCGGATCTCGATACGGCATCGACGGATTCACGGAGGTCGTGTTTATCTCGTGGAAGGTGAGATTCCGTGCGTAGACAATCGATCGACGGCACAGATCGCCCCACCAGTACGATGATGTCTCATCGTGACCACTGAAATACGAATCCGGCCGACCGGCGAACCTGCCGATCAACCGCTTGAGGAGCGGGCTATCGATTCGCCCAGCGCCCCAATAAATGTTCTCGCGGTTGTGTGAATGATTGACGTGAATCCGAGGGTAGTCCCCGAGCGTGGCGCGGAACTGTTCCAGTGCTGCGACAGTTCGCTCGCGACGACTCGACTCCATTGTCGCGCCGTGCCACGTGATCTCGAAACCACGGCGATGCAGCTCGATGACGAACTCTCGGTAGTCGGGGTCCTCCATTGTCTGCGAGGTTTTGAAGTTCTTGCTTCCCTCTTTGCAGCCCAGTAGCCAGATCGTTTTCGTAGTGCGCATCCCGCACTGAAAGAGCAGATCGTAGATCGGCTTGATATTGTCTACCGTGGCGACGTCGGTGTCGTCGAGAATGGTGAAGGCAAACCGCTTTCCGTTTGGGAAAAGGCGCGGATGGCGGGCGCTCGCGTTATTGAAAACAGTGTTACTGGTCACGCTAGCACCTTCTCGTAAACGGCGGAGACACGCTCAAACCACGCTGCGGGTTGAAAGCCATCCGCAACGCGATCGGCCGCGCGCGCTGCTCGTTGCTGCGCCTCCATTGGGTGCGTCGCGATTCGATCCAGCGCCTGCGCGATCATCCCTGGCTCATCGGGCTCAACGAGCGACGCCACAGAAGCGTTCACCACGTCAGGCACACCACCGACTAGAGTGGCCACAATGGGCACCCCTGCGTGCATTGCCTCCAGCAGTATGATAGGTGTGCCTTCTGTACGTGAGCTCAGAATCAGCGCATCGAACGCTGCCAGCACCGAACCTGCGTTCGGTAGAGCGCCGTACCATTTAATGCGGTGGTCCACACCCAGCAAAGCGGCCCGACGTCTCAGGGCTGCTTCCTCTGATCCGGACCCGACGAACGCGATCTGCCACCGCTGATTGCTCCGTGCGAGCGCGTCCAGTGCTACATCTGGTGCTTTCTCCGGAGAGAGTCGGCCAACCCAGCCAGCAATCAGGGCGTCCGCAGCGATACCAAGCTTGGCGCGCGCAGCCTCGCGTGACAGCGTGCAGGACGGCGCAAACCCGTTTTGCACGTAGTGAATTTTCCGCGACGGAACGCCCGCCTGAACGAGCCGCGCAACGAGTGGGCGCGAAACCGCAATCACTCCGTCGGCATGACGAAGCGCTATTAGTTGGAAGCGCTCATTCAGGCGATTGCGTGGACTGCCGCCAGTGAACCCATGGACGGTGCTGACAGTGCGCGCGCCGCTGGATCGCGCGACGATTCCGCCGATTACGTCAGCGCGATAACCGTGCGTGTGAACGATAGCGGGGTTTAGCGTACTGAGAAGTGTGGAAAGAAGCCGACACTCTTTCATATAACTCCGGCCGCCCACGATCACCGGTGTCACAGGAATGCCGGCGTTTTGCAAACCTTCGACGAATGGATGATCCTGACGCATGTCATCGGGAGTGAGGACGGCGGCGACGTGAGTCCTCTCCGGGCCCTGCCCGGCACAAAGCATCGTGACGACCTTTTCTAGGCCGCCTTGGCGCGCAGGTGCCAGGATGTGTACAACAGTTCGGCTGTGCGCCGCGCCATTATGCATATTGCGCAGAGTTGGCTAACCAATCGGCTGCGCAATACCGTTGCATGCACGCAACACTGGGCGCCACGACCGCTGTTCTAGCGGTTTTGAGTGGCTGTCGTAAGTAGTTACGGGACATCGACTTACAAAAGGGAGATCGTCGCTAATCGCTAAATTGCTGCTACTGAAAGGGCAGGTTCCGCGCCGATCAGAAGTCGTAGCCACTTTGTTCACTCAATTGAACGGTGACAGATCGACGCTTGAAATTGGTGTCTCTTCCTCTAAGTTGTGCGCGCTGCGCTCCCCTGCGCGACAGCTATTCTTCGTCAATATTCGACGCGTGCGACAGCAAATTCTATTTCTATCACAGTGCCTGCCATACCCGCCCCACAGCGGCGTAACGAATCGCACTTATCACGTCCTGCTTCAGTTGCAAAGGAGGTTCGACGTCACACTTGTGGCGTTCTCCCGTCGTAACCACCAGGCGGACCACACCGCGCGGGCAAACTCGACGTCGGCGTTGCGAGCAGAACTTTCCCGGGTGCTCGACTCAGTACCGATTGCCTCCGAATGGTCTCTCGCCAAGAAAATTCAGATTCACTTTGAAAGCGTGATGGCGCGCAAGCCATACATTTTCTTCGACTATGCAAGCCGGCAGTTTGGTAAAGAAATCGAGACCGCGCTCCACGACAACACGTTCGACCTCGTTCATCTCGATAGTTTGGATGTATCCGGTTGGCTGCCACTGATTCCCTCAGTTCCGATAACCTGCACGCATCACAGTATCGAGTCGGAGCTCTTGCGTCTGCGCGCAACTCACATCGGTAATCGACTGTCCGCTGCGTATCTGAATCACCAGGCGAAACTGCTCGAGGCAACGGAGCGCGCACTTTGTGGTCGTTTCGCGCTCAACGTGATGACGTCGGAGCTTGATGCCACTCGGCTGCGCGCGCTCGTTCCCCGCGCAAACACAGCATCGATTCCGAACGGTGTCGATGTGAATTACTTCACGCCGACGGAATCGCAACGCGCGGTACGAGGCCGGGTGGTGTTTCTTGGGCCAACGTACATGTTCCCGAATCGGGACGGCGTAGAGTTCTTCTTGAGCAAGATCTGGCCACTCATCTTGAGTGATTTACCAAACGTCACGTTTCACTTGTTGGGGAAGAATTCCCACCGTGACAAAACGGAGTTCGAGTCGAATGCTGGGGTGACGTGTCACGGTTACGTTGATGACATTCGGCCGCACTTTGCAGCCGCGCAGTGTTCTGTCGTTCCCCTTCGCACCGGCGGTGGCACCCGGTTGAAGATTCTCGATGCCTGGGCCATGGGAAGTGCGATTGTTTCCACTTCGATCGGATGCGAGGGTCTCGCCGCTGTCGATGGTACGAACATTCTGATCAGAGACGATCCACGTCAGTTCGCCGAAGCGGTGACGGCGGTGTTGCGAGATGGCGAGCTACGGCGACAGCTCGGCGAAAATGGCAGGAAAACCGCGGAGACGATTTACGCGTGGTCCGTCGTCGGCGACAAACTCAACGGTGCCTACAGCGCGTTGATGCGCACTGACGCTTCTGTGAATCCGAAACGTCTTGCAGTTCCTCGTTGAAGAATCGTCGCTGATTCGCCGACCCGGGACAGAAAAAAAACAAACCGCAACAAATGTTCTGACCGTATAGCGCGCGCATTCCAAAGGCCGTGCCAAGTGCCGCGCACGTGGCGCATTTCGTGTGTCGCACCCTACTTGGATTGAAGGCAAAAGCCGTTACAGTTCATTTGAGTAATCGTCGCCCATGTGAAGGTGAATAAGCTCACCGCACGGTGGGTGCGACAGACAAACAGTACGGCAGGATCGCAGCCTCTCTTCGAGGTGTCGCGACAAAGGCAAACCCGGCGAAAGCCGGCGACGCAAAGCCACGAGGCTAACGCGCAACAGCGCCATGCCAGTCGAGCCGCCGAATCACACTACAGGGGAGGACGCATTCTATGCGTACTTTTATCCTCGCAGTGGCCGGCCTTGCTCTTAGTGTCGCTGCGTGTTCTTCATATGGCACTTCGGTCGTCGAAGTCAACAAGACTCGCGCTGCAGTGTCGTTAGTTTCCATTTCGCTTCCGCGTTCGCTGGAACAGGGCAAGACAGCTCGCGGAGTTGCGACGGTCAAAGACGCGAACGGAGCCATTCTCACCGACCGCTCAGTCTCCTGGTTCACTTCTAGCGCAGCGGTCGCGGGTGTTAACGACTCCGGCGAAGTAACAGCTGTCGCGCCAGGAACTGCCATCCTCACCGCGACGAGCGAAGGCGTGGCTGGACAAGCAACAATGTCTGTTCTCGGCGCGCCGCCAACACCAACGCCGGTTGCATCGGTTCAGGTAGCTATCGCACCCGCGTCAGTTGTGGTCGGCGCGAAAGCGCTTGCCACCGCGACGCTTCGAGACTCGAGCGGAAACACGCTTGGTGGCCGCAATGTTACTTGGCAGAGCTCGGATGCGAGAGTGGCATCGGTCGTTGCGACTGGCGAAGTCACCGCGATTGCTGCCGGAACGGCGACAATCTCGGCGGTGAGTGAGGGCCAGACCGGCCTGGCAACATTGACAGTGTCGGTGCCCCCGCCTATTCCAGTTGCGTCCATTGCCGTCTCGCCGACGAGCGTCGCCATTGCAGTTAGTGGAACGTCGCAGTTATCGGCGACCACCCGAGATGCCAACAACAACGTGTTGACGGGACGAACTGTGGTCTGGAGCTCCGCGAACGCGAGCATCGCCTCAGTATCGTCTTCTGGTCTAGTCTCCGCAGTCGCAGCGGGAACCGTGCAGGTTTCAGCTGCAAGCGAAGGAAAAAGCGCGTCGGCGACGATTACGGTTAACGCACCCGCGCCACCGCCAGTGTCGTCGGTTTCCGTTTCTCCGTCTTCGTCAAGCTTGCAGGTCGGCGACACGTTGCGGCTCTCAGCGGTCACCCGCGACGCCAGCGGTACGGTGCTGACGGGGCGAACGATTGCCTGGAGCACAAACAACGGTGGCGTTGCGACGGTCTCAGCTACTGGCCTCGTATCCGCTGTTGCGACCGGCACCGCTTCGGTCACGGCGACGAGCGAAGGAAAGTCTGCGTCAGCAACCATCAACGTCTCGGCTGCTGCACCACCGCCTCCGCCCCCTCCGCCACCGCCGTCGGGCATCTGGCGCTCAAACGAACCAGCTGGTCTGACGCCGATATCAGATCAACCGTTCTCGTCGATGCCGTCGAACGGTTGGCGCATGCAGAACAGTTCCTCGATCGTGGCTGACAACTCCGGCCCGCAGTCACCCGGAAGTATTCTGGATGTTCATTATGCGGTTGGTCTCGCTGGTGGTTTTGCACCGGGCCAGGCATGGGATCTCCTCCCAACGCCCGTCAACACCCTTTACTACGCCGTGTGGATGAAGTTCTCGGCAAACTGGGTGGGCCACCCGAGTCTGGTCAACAAGACTCTGTTCATTTCGCTCAACGACCAGAACCTGCTCTTCATTGCTGGTTATGGTGCTGGTAGCGATCCGCTGCTTTGCTCGATCGGGCTGCAGTCAATCCAGAATCTCGGAGTGTCGTCATTCTGGCACCCGAATCTTGTTCCGAATGCGCATTTCACGCGCGGTCAGTGGGATCTGTTGGAGCTTGTCGTCAAATCCAACACTTCGGGCAATGCGGACGGCTCGGTCGATGTATACCTTAACGGCGTTCACATCACGAGTCGACCAGGGATTCAGTGGACGTCCGGCGGGTCCAACATCAACCAGGCTTCGATATCGCCGGTTTGGGGTGGCGAAGGAGCTGTGCTCGGTACCGCCATGGATCTGCAATTCGATCACGCGTACCTGAGCGGCAAGCAATAAGATCGAGATAGTACAAAAAAGAACGGCGAGCTCAGGCTCGCCGTTCTTTTTTTGCTGCGCTGCAACGGACACGCGACTATCAAGAGGTGATCTTAGTTCGTGTAAGTCACGCAGTGAGCGGCACGCGTCGGTCAACGAGGGCACGCAAGTAGATGCTCTCGTAATGATCAGCCATCACCTCGACGGTGAACTCTTTCCGCCCGCGCGCCGCAGCGGCATCGCCAAGCGAAGACCGCCGAGAAGGGTCTGTCAGGACACATTTCAAAGCGGTCGCCAGCTTCGAAACATCGCCTGGCGGCACCAGTAATCCATCCCGCCCGTCTACAATAGCTTCAGGAATTCCTGCTGTTGCCGACGCCACTATCGCCTTGCCTGCCACCATCGCCTCAAGGAGTGCCATCGGGAGACCTTCCCACAGCGAGGGGATGACGAACACATCGGCGAGTGCGAGCAAATCCGGAACATCGTCGCGATTGGTCACGATATGAATGGCTTTTCCAAGGTCGTTGTCGTTCATGTAGGTCAAAAGAGATTCGTGCTTGTCTCCTCCGCGCCCCCCAGCAATGATCAGCTTCCACGGAACGTTTACACCTTGCGCCCTCAACTGTACGAGTGCTTCCAGGAGAACGTGATGCCCTTTGTGTTCCTCGAGTGTTCCCACCGCGAGCAGCACGCACTCGCCTGGGTGAATTCCAAACTCGGCTCCGACCTGAGAACGATCTCCAGTTTTTGCCGATACTCCGTTGGGCACGACTTCGAATTCGGTTTCCGAAACTCCAAGCTCGCGGGCAAACTGACTGCGTGTCGCGCGGGAGACCATCACCGTACAATCGGCACTGCGCATCGCCCAGCGCAGAGCGATGCGGCGGCGAAGAACTTTGCAGGCTTTGAACCCACCGTGCATCGTGATCACCTGAGGCAACCTGACGATTCGCGCGGCGGCCGCGCCGTAAACCGCCATCGTGAACTCGTGACTGTGCACAATATCGATTTTGTGATCGCGACAGACCTGCACGAGTCCACTCACACCTCGTGGGTCCAGGGCCCATCGAATGTGAAATGCCTCTGCTGACATCCCCGCTCCGCGCAGTCGCGTGCCGAGCCATCCGTTGCCGTTGGCTCGGTGCACGGGAACAACTTCATGGCCACGATTGCGAAGCTCGTCGCAAAGGCGAAAAACCATCATCTCTGCACCGCCGGGCCCGTCGGACTCGAGCATCATTGCAATCCGCAAAGCTCTGTGCCGCATAGTCATCGCAGCGCCGTTATCCACTGGAGCGTTTCGGTAGCGAACGGAGCAGGGTCGTTCCAACGCAGTATTTCCTCGTAATCCTGGGCGCGAAACATTCCGAGAACCATGTCTCCGACGACGCGACCAGCGCTGCGAGTACCCGTAGGCAGGGGGGGCGTGTGGGCTTTCCGCCGCGCTCGTCCGATGAGATGGTCGACCTGTCCCCACCACCACCTGCTACGAACGCCCAGCCCGTATTCGAGCTGCGGCGTCACCGATTCATTCAGCGCCGAGCGCACGAGGAGCGTCGGAAAATCGACACCGGCATCGATTGCTAGCTGCAACGAGCCCCACAGACGACCGTTGATTTCCATCAAATAGGTAGCGCCGGTTCGCTGATCCCGCTTGTACTCGACCATCGCCACTCCCTGCCAGCGAAAGCTTTCGAGCAGAGCGCGCGACCGCGCCGCCAGCTCAGAGTCGACCGCGACGCTCTCGCGATAAACGCTGATTCCACCCGATGGAGGCTTTTCGCAAAGCCGCTTGTGTCCGAATTGCGCGCGCGTCTCTCCGCTCCACAGCAGCAGGAAGATCCCAATCCCCGGGCCGCTGATACGCTGTTGGAGCAGCAGTGGAAAGGACTGCGGCGAAGCTCGACTCACTTTGCGAAGGAGGTCTGCGGCGTTTGTTGCGTAGCTGACGGTAAACTTTGTCCGAGCGCCCGCATGGCCGTTCACTGAGCGCGCGGGCTTTATGACCATCGGAAATCCGACACCGTCGAGGTTGAGTGACTCGAGGTCGCCTGGTTTTTCAAGAACGTACTGCAGTGGAACCGAGATACCGAGGCGGCTTGCCTCGCTGAGGAGGCGCCGTTTGTCACTGATCGCTTCGAACTGTGACAATTCAGGGAAAGGAATCTCCGCCGGCCTGAGTCGATCCCGAATTGGAAGCAACGCAAGAATAGCCGCCTCGCTGACTGGCAGCACCAGATCAGCCTTCTCGGCAGCTGCGAGCGCCACGAGTGAGTTTGCGAATTCAACCGGCTGTTTCAGGCAATCCGGGACGCAGTAGGATTTCGCCACGAATCGCGACGTACCCGCAAGAGAGGGCCGTGAAGAGGACACCACCACGCAACGGTACCCGGTACGTCCCAGCGAACGCACCGTCGCGAGCGCGGCACGTTGTTCACCGTCGGTAACGATTATAGTGCGCGGTCGCGTCATCGCAGCGCACCCGTTATCCGCGCGCGAAAGCCATCGAGACTCAGCCCACCCGAAACACAGAGCCGCGGACGCGCGAACGGAGAAACGTCGGCGCTACGATGCCAACCGCCGCCGATGACGAGCGCGCCGACGTACTGTTCACGTGCGATGCGACGGACTATGGGCGAACTGAGACCGTATGGGTACGCTAACCAGGGTAGCGCGGCTGCGCCGAAGCGCCGAGTCAACCACTCACGCGACCGACTGAGCTCCGTTTCAATCTCGTGGTCCGGGAGCCGGGCGAGATTCGGATGGGACCAAGTGTGGGATCCAACCGTAATCCCTGGATTCCGCAGCGCTGCCGCCAGCTCGGCGTCGGTGCTCGAGCGCGCGAAATGGGGTATCGTCTCGGCGGCAGTACCAATTTCCGGGGCAGTCCAACTTCGTATCGCCTCGTCCATGCCCGCGAACTCTTGTAGCGCACGTCCACGCACACCTGCGTCAAGCGCCCCGCGCGCCGCGGCGAGAGCATCCCACCAAAAGATGTGGCGATTGAGGCGACCGGGTGCGACAAAGATCGTCGCCGGCATTTTTCTTTGAACGAGCTCCGGCACGCCGTAGTGGACGGCGCCGTGGTATGCATCGTCAAACGTGATTGCGACGAGCGGTTTCTCGTCGGGCTGCATGTCTATTTGCGAGAGAGACACGACGATTGTCTCTTTCGCCAACTCGTCCAGTTGCGCAGCAAAATCGCTCCGACTGACGAAGAGCGCGGCGTCCCCAACGGGCTGTTCGCCGTCCGGGATGATGCCGTGATAAGCCAGAATAAGAATCTTACCACGCCGTCTGTGAGCGAAGACCCGCTTTAGCCCGTTGGTTGTCAGTGCTCGTTCGGCCTTCCGCTTGAGCGCTTGCCGAATACTGGTCATCGCTGGCCGTGGTCCATCCACCCGCTTGCCAGGACCGGCGAACGCGGCTGGTACCGCACGACCGATTCGCTAGACGCGCGAGTGTCGGGCATTAATGCCTCCGCGCGAAACTGCCGCGAGTGCTCTTTGAGCGCTAAGAAAACTCCGGTAATCAGAGCCGCTATGATGTAAATCGTGTCCATCCAGGCGAACGACACGAAAAAGGCTGTGACTGCGAAACCGATTACCGCGAGCGGAATGAAAGTGGTGGCGCTGTACAATAGACGCTCGTCTTCCGTCCCATGACTCCACCACGGCGGCAGACGCCTCCGCAGACGAAGCAAGGACACGATCGAGCCGATGACCAGCGAGACCCACAGCGTGAGGCCGACGACACCGGTCTCGGCCCCTGCCTGAACGTAGGAGTTGTGCGGAGCTTTACAGCGAATCGGCCCGGTTCTGCTGATCATGTTCAGCTTCGGCGAAATCGTGCATTCGGCGCGGGGAAAGTTGCTTATTCCAAGTCCGAAAACCGGATACGCCTTCATGTATCCGATTCCCCGCTGCACGAGTGCCTTTCGGCCGTCAATCGCGGAAAAGTTATAGTCTTCCTTCGGCCTCAGAAGCGTTTGCATTTGCTCCCAATAGCCGGGAGGCGAGGCAATGTACAAAGCAACGGCTGCTCCGACCGCGATGAGAAGTCGTCGACTGGCGGGAATGGTGCGAACGAGGAACATCGCGGCGATGCCAAACGCAAGGAATCCGAGGAAGCCCCCACGCGAGCCTGAGCGGGCGATGGTTGCACAAATGCCAGCGACGACGAGAAACAAAACCCAGCGCAGCCGCCCGCGCACCGTAGATAACAGGAGAAGCGTCAGCCCAAGACCCACGATCAACACGACGCCGACGTCGTTGGAATCGTAGGTATAAAGGTTATTCAGGCGTGTCACGTAGCCCCCGCTCTTCGATAGCCCAAACACAAACAGCGAGAAGAACGCGAGAATTCCACACGAAATTACGTACGCCCACATGAACGTGCGCAAATCACGAGCGTTTCTTACGCTCGCGGCGAGAAGGAAACAATAGGCTACGGTCTTGGCGTACTCGGCGAGTATGAAAGACGCGGATCCGCCGAGCGAGATTCCGAAGACTGCGGATACGCACGCGAGTATGCCAAGCGACAGCACTAGCCGCATCGGCCAGTAGTTGAAAATGTTTTCGCGGGTTAAATATTTCGGTTGCAAGAACGCACACCCGATAGCCGCGACGATAAGAAGGAGCGCCGGTCGCGCCCGGGCCAAGAAATGGTAGTGCTGATGGACGCGGCTGACGTTGAGAATTGTTATTACGAACACCGCTAGCCGGAGCGGATCTTTGAGCAGCCATAACGCCGCTGTCCTGCGAGGCGCACCTGACCGGACTGGCACCGAAGCCGTAGGCGACGCCAGTGGATTATACGAAACGAATCCTGTTGCTGTACTCATCGTCGCCGTGGTTTTGCAAGGTTGAAACCTCGGCGGCTAATGCGGAAAGAAGTGGCCTAAGTCAGTTTGAGGAAACGAGATAGAGGTCGTCGGGTTCCGGCGCGATCACGATTGCTGCCGCGCATGTGTAGCGCCGGCGCATCACCGTCAATCACGATGCACGTGCTCGATCAGAGGGGGGACCGCTTTCACCGCCTCCATTAAGCCAGCCGGCGATCCGCCGAACATCGCGCGCGTCTACCTTTGCGTGTGTGGGCACGGTAAATAACCGATCGCGGAGAAATAAAGCCCCGGGTCCGGCCCGCTCTCCGGCGAGCAGTTGCGGTTCGAGTTGCCTATGCTGCGCCAGGGTGAGTGGATATGGACGCACCGCGCCAAAGGCAGTGGCGGGCACAGCAGCACCGCAACGATCGAGCACCGCGAGTCTCAAATACCCAGGCGCAGCGCGGGGAATGGCGCTCACCGGAACCAGGCAAGGTTGCTCGTCGCCGAGTGCGGAGAGAAGCTCGTTTGCTCGTGCGCGGCGAAGCTCGAGCGAGTGCGCTTCCATATTCAAAGCGGTGACTAGAATCGTTGCCGCGGTGCCTGGCATCGGTGCCGGCTCTCCGGCAGCTTGATACACCATTTCGCCGAGCTTGAGCGCCGGAATCGACGCGGGAATCCGGTATAGCAGCGGGTGCGATAGAGTCCATTGACCGGCGAGTGCGACTACCTCGCGGCCACCTCGGGGAATTTGCCCGAATCCGTTACGAACTTTCGTAAGCCATGGCACGAGATCTGGACGTCGTACCAGAATCGCTCCGCCATGTCCGCCTGTAATGCCCTTCCCTCTACCGAAGCTCAACACCGAGACGTCGCCAAACGAACCGACCAAGTCGTTCCCTATTCTTCCACTGGCACCCTGCGCTGCATCTTCAATCACGGACGTCCCGTAAGTGAGCGCTTCGGCGCGCACGGCGACAATATCAGCGGGGTATCCAAAGAAGTGGACGACAACGATCGCATCTGCTCCACGTTTCAAGACCCGGCGCACAGAATCCAAGTCCGGGCTGAGTGTACTCGGATCGAGGTCATATAGGCGCACGCGCACACCAGCGCGCACCGCGGCGGCGGTCAAGTCGATGCACGCATAAGCTGGATACGCGACAATGCCTCCCGGTTTCACCAACGCTCGCAGAGCCAACACGAGTGCTGAAGTTCCGCTGTCGGTGAGGAGGCCGTCGGCCGCTCGGTAACGCCCGACCAGCGCTGCACCCAGCTGCTCGTGACATCGCCGCTGGAGTTCATCGCTGCTCGCCAGAGCGCCGACGAGTGATCGCGGAGAAACCGGAGAAAGTACCGGCGGTTGCTGCCGCCAGGTCACGGGATGTAGCGCACGATTGGTGGGCCTATGCGCGTCGCGACGGAGGCAGGCAAGTATCGCCACAAGCTTGGCGCCCATCGGAAGGGACCATGTTGCGGCGACGGAGTGATCGCACTCGTTCCCGCCGGTATGCCGTACCACCACAGTGGGACTTCACGACTCCCCCATTGCAGCTTGAACCGATGCGTGCCAGACCCCGGGGAGCATCTTCCGAAATTGAAGCACGTTAGCCCTTCGTTGATTGCACGACGCATGCATTCCCAGTAGAGCAGCATGTTCGGCGAATGAACATTGAACTCTCGTAGCGACGATGCCCACGTCATCTCAAACTCACCGCCAAAGCGGAAGCCACATCCTGCCGCGACTGGCTCGTCCTTGTAGTACGCGCACGCAAACCAGCAATCCTCCGAGAACTGGTCAGCAATGCTGCGAAAGAGTTCTAGTGGCTGCGTCGGCGTTCCCAGGTCGCGCATGTGTCGCGAGAAAACTGCGAAGAATGGTTCGACTTCAGCGATACCGAACCGAACGGTGACACCAGCTTTCTGGGGCCGTCGAATCTGACTCCGTAATTTGGCGCTGAAGCGGGACATAAGAGCATCCGCGCTATCCGGTAGATCGAGGACGAGCGTGATCTTGCGATGCGACGCGGGAATCGACACTGGAAGTGGTATGCGACTGCGCAGCTCGAGAAGCTTGACTCTTTCCATCCTCGCAAGCGCGCTTGCTTCATCGACGAGAGCGCGGACTGCTTCTGGTGTACCCAGCGGACCGCCGTAGTTGAGGAACGGCATCGAAACCAAGTAATGCCCGAACACCAGACTTCGCACTCTTACGAGTGGTAGCACGCCGAGCAGTTCGCCGTCCCAGCCCCGCGCCGCAAGATAGATACACTCGTGGCGAAACACGCGCTCCATTAGTGCTCGCCAACGGAATTGGTGGAAATGGCTCGCTCCGTTCTGTGTGGCGGCGAATTCATTCCACTCCTCCTCGGTCCCTCCGTAACGCTCCACCTCGATCATCAAGCAGCCCCTTCCAAGTAGCGCTGCTCGCCGAGCGCTAGAACTTCTTGCAGGCACGATTCAATGGACGTGAACCGGAACTCGGCTAGCAATGCCTCAATTCTTTGGAGTGTTTTGCTGAGGCCGCGGTAATGCCGAATGCGATTAAGAAACGAGGTGCGCAACTGCGGTTGCCCTGGATCGATCTCCCAAGGGTGGATATAAAAGGTGCCGTGTTCACCCCGCCTCACCGCGTCACGAAATGCGCGTCGCACTATTCCGAACGGAAGCTGCCGAAGATAACCGCCTCCGGCGGCGGGAACTCTATACCTGAGAATGCTGGCCGTAGCGAGCGGGAATTCCGCTAGACGGCCCGATTTCCGAACGATTATGTGAGGGTCGGGACAGGCGTTAGCGTACCCATATCCACTCCTGCGAATGGGGAAGATGCTTGAGTCGTACTGATAGCCTTCCTCGAGAAGGACGTCGAACGCCCACTCAATGCCTGGAATGATCGAGAAGTTGGGTGCCCGATAACCGATTACAGGCCTACCCGTCAACTGCTCCACAGACGACTTCCCCTTTCTCACATCCTCGCGAAATATTTCGGGATTTTGCACGCTTACGCGTTCGTGCCAGTAGCCGTGTGAGGCGATTTCATGACCACGGCTGGCAATGCTGCGCACCACTTCCGGCCGATGGTCCGCGAGCCAGCCCAGCACAAAGAAAGTTCCCCTGGCGTGGTATTCGTCGAGGCTATCTAATAGCAGGTCTATACTGTGGCCGACGCGCGTGGTGTGCGAGCCCCAATGTTGACGCGAGACAACCGACTCAAGCGCTCGCACCTGGAAGTATTCTTCGACGTCGACGGTGAACAGTTGCGCCGTGCGGCGATCGTTCGATGGCATTCGGTTAGGCAATTGTCGGCTGAAAACGTTCGTCGGCCGCCCCGATTCGCACTTCAGGTGCCAGCTTGATATGTTCGCTTAGCTCCGCTCACCCCCTTCCAGACGGGACGAACTGCCATCTGACACCCCTCGTAGACACCAAACCCGACCCAGAGAACAAGTCTGTTGCATCGCGGCAACACAGGGCGCTTGGCTACGCCGTCACCAGCCTCAGTTTAGTCGCAATCGGCGTTGCGACGTTGACCCCGAGCTCCGGGCACTCGTTCGCTCGCGCGTGCGTCCTCTGCGGATCGTACGGGACGACCGATGCGGTGCTAAACGTATTTCTGTTCGTGCCACTCGGAGCCGGTTTATATCTGAGCGGTGTCAATGGTTTGAGAGCAGTGGCGATCGCCTGTGCTTTGTCTATGGCAGTCGAGCTCACTCAACTTTTCGTGATCCCTGGACGCGATGCAACACTCGGCGACGTGATCATGAATACCATCGGAGCGTCACTGGGATTTCAGGTCGCGCTGAAATCCAAAGTCTGGCTCACTCCCAGGCCAGGCGTCGCCGCCCGGCTCGCCATCGTGTCGGGCACCGGTTGGCTTTTGCTGCAAGCGATGACGACTGCGGCTCTTATGCCCTCGTACCCGTCCAGCGACTACTATGGTGAAGTCGCGCCCAGCCTGGCGGGGTTCGCAAAGTTCCGCGGTGCAGTGAGGAATGCGGCGGTCGGCGACATCCCCATCCCCAACTCACGGTTTCCGTCGACAGACGCTGTGATAAAAGCGTTATCGGCTGGGAGCGCTCTTTCTGCAACGGCGATACCCTCCGCGCTGAGCAATGAAGTTGCGCCTGTCGTTCGGATCGCGGACGATCGACAGCGGGAGATTGCAATGCTCGGACTGCGACGCGGTGATTTTGTGTTTCGGGTGCGGACTGTCGCGGCGACTCTACGTTTGAGGCCGCTGACTTTTGCCCTGACGATCCCGCCGCGGGAAAGCACGGATCAAACCAGTGCGTTGACGGCGAGCGGTCAATATCAAAGGAACAACGTAAGCCTCCGCACCGCGGATTCACAGTCGGTTGTAACCGACCAAATTGCTGTCTCACCCGCGCTCGGCTGGGCGCTGTTCGTTCCGTTTCAGTGGTTCGTTCGCTCCGGAATGCGTGAGGAAGCCCTGGAATGTCTGTGGGTTGCTCTGATTCTGGTCCCGCTTGGCTACTGGGTAGGGCGATGGAGCGCGCGATCCGGATGGGCCGCTGCACCAGCGCGTATCATCACGGCGGCGTGTATTGAAATATTGTTGGTCACCGCAGGGTTGGTCGGCTTGCCTTTGTTGCTCGGCCTGGCGAGTGTATCGCTCGCCGAATTCTTGCTGGGAGTCTTCGCCGTCGTCGCTGCGCAGTCCTCAGTGCTCTTCTGGACCAATCGTTCCGCATGACCCACAATCGTCCAACTCTACTCGCTGTCTCACCGGTTCCACCATGGCCGGCGTCAGATGGAATGGCGCTGCGTGTGTCGCGATTGATCACAGAACTCGTACGCAGCTGGTCGATAGTTCTGATCTGTCCTAGCGGAGGCGAGTCAGGCTCTGCAAACGGGGTCGAGCTGTCCGCGGAAATAAATATCCCGAAGAATTCGAAGTGGATGTACTTACCGACTCAATACGATGTCGCACCCGTCGTTCGACTCGTAGCGGACGCTATACGCGCTTATCAGCCGCAGGTCGCATTGCTCTGGGGAGGAATGGATTACCTGAAGCAGGAGCTTCCGGAGATGCCGCCGGCAGTCAACGATCGTGTGGACTGCATGACCCTATCAGCGTGGCGTCAATTGCTACTGGCACGTGGTCGCACAATAGCGAGGCGTCTGAACCAACTCGCAGACGTCGCCTGGTATGAGTTGCGTGTTCGTCGCGGCTGCGATGCAACCGTCGTCGTTGGGGAATCGGATGCGCGTGTGCTACGCACTTTGCTCGGAGTCAGAAACGTGCATGTAGTCCCGAATGGTGTTGAGATGCCGATCGCGCAGCCCGTGGCTCGATCCGCGCAACCCACAGTGATGTTCACCGGAGTGATGAACTACCAGCCAAATATCGATGCTGTGCTTTATTTTGTGCGCGATGTCTGGCCAACTGTTCGCAAGGACGTTCCGGATGCTGTTTTTCAGATTGTAGGGCGGAGCCCAACGCCCGAGATCCTTGCGCTGCGGTCAGAACGAGGCGTTGAAGTTCACGCCGACGTGAGGAGCGTGCAGGAGTTCCTGGCGCGGGCGTGGCTTGCGGTTGCACCAATGCGCACGGGATCGGGGATCAAAAACAAGGTGCTGGAGGCCTGGTCAACCGGCACGCCCGCGGTGATGACGCCGATCGCCTCGAACGGATTGCGTCAGGCACCTTCGGAGCTGCTGCTCACGGCAGACGGGGACGCCTTAGCTGATTCGATCTCCGATCTGCTGACGGATCGGCCGCGTCGCACAAGACTTGGTGAACTCGCTCGGCAGACGGCGCGTAATCTATTTTCATGGCGCGGACAGGCAAACGCGCTAAATGGGCTGCTGAAAACCGCAGCTGGTTGACCGGTACCGAAAGCTCGGTTACGCCGCCCGACCCGAGACGTATCGCTTCAGACGACCGCGTGCAACATTGGCGTCTCTGAAATGATCAATCCAGTCCTCGGGTGAGCGAAAAAGTCGGCCGGTTCGATAGGAGACCTCGGCGATCAGCGCTTCTTTCCACAGCCACAAAGGTCGCCCAAACGCCCGTGGTTCGCCGTTATCGTTGCGTCCGAGTAGACCAATTACTTCACCGGATCCGGTGAAGTATTCGCGCAAATAGTCGAGCGTTTGACGGTTCGGTGGAATGAAGTGGCGAACGCGCGCTTCGGGAATCCAACGACCGATAGCTCCTTTTGCGAGCAGTCTGCGCGCCATGATCATCTCCTCGCCGCGAATGCCGCTATTCGGTCGAGGGCCGAGGCGCGTGTCATAGGGCTCGGCGAGGTGCGCGCTTCGCTTTAGAGCCATGTTGGCGCCATACGGATACATGTTCTTGGAAAGCTCAAATCCCGTCGGTCCGTGATCGAGGGATGCGTACGCGTTGGCTACTTTGTGGAAGACTCGTTCGAGCCACGCCGGCGGTTGCACTTCGAACCACGGGTCGATCGCCCCCGCAAAAATTGACACCTCTGGCCATTGTCTGAACGCAGTTACGTAAGCGGATAACCAGTCGGGATCTACGAGCACGTCGTCGTCGGTCCAAACGAGGTATTCGCCTCGCGCTTCGCGGACGGCGCGATTAGCTGCGTGAGATTTCCCCGGCGTAGGCTCGAACAGCCTCACCACCGGTAGTCGTCCGACGAACTCCGCCAGCACTTCATCGGTGTCGTCACTGCAGTTGTTGTTGACGACGATAAGCTCCCAACTGACACCGTCGGGAATGCGCAGCTGTGACATCTGCTCTAGCGTTAGTCGCAGCAGCCGACTTCGGTTCCAGGTGCAGATGATCACCGAGACATCCGCGCGAACAGGTCGCACTATCACGGATTCAACAACTTGGTCGTTGAGTTTCGCCACGGTAATAACGCGAGCAAGCGGGTTACGGATTACGATTGGCCTGGCGACGCAGTAGCCTGCGTGCTCGTCGGATTGAGCAGGGCGACGAACGAACTGTTGCCACCATACTTGACTCCATTGCCGTCACCGTTGCCGTAGGACTTCATCGCAGGGGATAGATCTGGAACCAGACTTGGCTCGGGTGACGAGCCCTGTCGCCAAACTTCCCACGGCGCCTGGCCTTTGGCATATAGTTCGTCGAAATGCTGCTTGTCCTTGAACGTGTCCATTGAGGCGGTAAAACCATCGTGCTGGTAAGTGAGCAGCTGGTTCGCCGCGATCAGCCGGTCGAATGGTTCCATCACCAGCTCTTCCCCCGGGAGCATATAGTCGAAGATCTCACTGCGAAACAGGAAAAAACCGCCGTTGATTCGCAGATCGGTGTCCATCACCGGCTTTATCTCGCTGACGCGGCCGTCTGCTCCGGAGGTCACCGCGTGAAAACTCAGGTTGGGTTTGACGCTGACAAAATTCGCGATCTTGCCGCCCCACTTGAACTGCTCGATCACGGACGGGAGGTGCATGTCTGTCAGACCGTCGGCGTAGTTAGCGAGGAAAGCCTCCTCACCCCGAAGGTATTTGCGGACCGCCATCAGTCGCTGGCCGATATTGGCGTTTACGCCAGTATCCGCGAACGTAATTCGCCAGTCCGAGATGTCGCGATTCATCAGCTCGACCTCGCGCCCGCCGTTGGTGAGCACGAAATCGTTGGACCCCGTTTCCTCGTAATTCAGAAAAAACTTCTTGATGACATCGGCGCGATAACCGAGGCAGAGAATGAAGTCTGTGTGACCGTAGTGGGCGTAGTACTTCATGAGATGCCACAGAATCGGACGATTGCCAATCGGCACCATCGGCTTGGGAATGTCTTCCCCGGCCTCGCGCAACCTCATGCCGAGGCCTCCACAGAAAATCACGACTTTCATGCGCCGGACTCCGCAAATGCTGTCGCTCCAGCGGATGTCCACCGCAAAGACTCATCGAGCATGCCCGCGGATTGCAGCGCACGAATCCGCTTGATTCGGAAATAGCGATCGCCAAACAGCTCCTCTCGAGTCAGGCCATATCGCTCGAATGCATCACGCAGTTGTTCCATGCCACGCCGCACCGTCCATTGCGGCTGGAACTCCGGTAACGTGCGGCGCAACTTGCTGCACTCCACCCGATAGCATCTCGGGTCAGGTCCGCCTCCCTCGGCGTAGCGAACTTTGCTGCCGGGGACGACTTGCTCCACCAACGCGCCGAGGTCGCGAACGCGATAGTTCTCCTCCGACCGGCCCACGTTGAAGGCCTGGTTGTGAATCAAGTGTCGGGGCGCGTGCAGCACGGCGATAAAAGCACGTGCGATGTCTTCAATGTGTACCAGCGGTCGCCATGGTGTTCCGTCGCTCTGAATCAGGACTTCGCCCGTGGTAAAAGCGACGGCAACGAGGTTGTTCACAACGACGTCAGCACGCAATCGTGGTGACAGGCCATAAGCCGTGGCGTTTCGCAGAAAGGTGGGACTGAAGGTTTCGTCGGCGAGCTCGGACACGTCACGCTCGAAGAGAACCTTCGTCACGCCGTAGGGAGTGATCGGGTTGAAAGCTGCGTGCTCTGTGAGCATCTCATCGCCCGCGACGCCGTACAAGCTGCACGAAGACGCGAAGATCAGTCGAGAAACGCCGGCTTCTTTTGCGAGGCGTGCAAGGCGAACGGAGCCGATATGGTTTATATCGAAGGTGCACTGTGGGTTCACGTCGCCGAGCGGATCATTCGACAACGCCGCCAGGTGCATTACGGCGTCGAACCCTCGCAGATCCTCTACCTCAACGTCTCTCAGGTCGATGCGAAGAGCGTCGATCGGAGAAGCATCAGAACCGAACGTACCACCCTCGAAAAGAAAGCTGTCGAGACCAACAACGTCGTGGCCCGCGGCGCGGACCATCGGCGCCAGAACGGAGCCGATGTAACCGTTGTGACCCGTAATTAGAACGCGCATTAGGCTGCGCCGACCAGGGTCTCGACGGCCTCGGAACCGATCAGCGGTGTACCGCTCTCATAACTCAGACACACATCTTCCGGGAGGTGCTCGAGGTCGGCGACGCGCAAATAGTCGCGCATCGTAGTCCCGGTGCATTCGGAATCGATGTTCGGTGCCCCTTTGCGATTCAACACGTCGCCAAAGTGGACGGTTCTGAAATCGATGCTGAATCTCGTGCGGCCGGAATCGTTCGGAACACTGGAGTGCATTTGGGCACCGGCGAAGAGGATCATGCCGCCCGGCGCTGGCAACAGTCTCAACTGGGGATCCAACTCCATCGGCTCCTCAGGTTTCGGCTGTACTCGCGTGTCCGTCTTAATGTGCTTCGCCGCTTCGACGCGACTCGTCAGATTCCATTCCGCGTAGTTGTAGTTTCGTGAGCCGTTCTTCACCGGCCGGTTCCAGTATCCCGGATGGAAGGCCATCGCGTTCGACGGAAGGATCGGATAGATCGGCAGCCACCAGTTGATCTGACACATCGGCGCTGAATACCAGGTGTCACGATGGGGATGAAATGCGTAAGCGATTCCCGACGTCAGGTAGTTCTCGCTCGTGGACGTGCGCATGCGCGGCACGTCGAAGTAGGTTAGTTCAGGATCACAACCGACGTCGGACAGGATCTGCCGGATGTATTGCTTAGAACTCGGGTGATGGATGAACCGAGGCTTTAAATCGGTAAGAAGAGCCGCGTATTCCTCGACGGGCATGTCATGCTGCGCAAGCTCCGGATCGCGGCCTTGGAATGCCTCCTCGACCATCTCGCGGGCAAAAGCCACCAATTGTTTGGCGCCCGGCGTTGCCGTGTAGACAAACAGCTGCCCTTGATACAGAAGGTTCCGACGCTCGTCGTCGCCGAGCGCGGGGTCGAAGAAAACGGAATTCATGGTGCCTCCGCCGAAGGCGTGCGAGGAGTGTGCGATTTTCGGTTGGGTCGTGATTATGTTGTCGGCGGTCTCGAGGGCAACTCACGCGCCCACATCGCTCTTCCTTCGACCCCCCAAAACGAGGGCAAACTGCGACCCTGGTTGAACCTGTGGCGTGCGTCCGACAGGTGTGCGGCGAAGGGTCAGCGCGCGAGGTCTGACTTGCATTGGGGGCACATCAATTACCGAGCACCCCTGATGGCCGTGAGCGGCTTCCTACCGATGGATGTAGAGCACTGCGGCACCGCTGAAGGGGGCGGTAAACCGCGTTGTCGAGCTGGCGTTCACCGAACCAGTAACAACACTCTGGCCAGTGCCCGGATTGAACCATTCCACGGTCCGAGCGCCAGTCACTCCGGAGAGGTTCACGTTGGTACTGCCTCCGCCTGGGAGGAACACGACGTATTCACTGCCGACCACGGCCAGACAGTAACCGGTTGATGCGAGATCGCCGCGCGGCACGGCCGCCGCGAGGTTCATCCTGATCGCAATATTTCGCGCGTAACCCAGATTCTTTCGAATCGCTTCCCAAACGGGATTGCTCGCTGAATAATCACGCGCACCCACTCCCACCGCCGCTCCGTCGTATCCGTCCATCAGGATAGGGTTCTGGCCTCTGGTGAGACTGCGCCAAACCCACGCGACATTACCGCATATGCCGCAGAAATGGTCTGTGTCGCCGATGAGGACTTTGCTGCCGGTCGCCGTCACTGGATTATCGATATTGCCGGCAGGTGATATCCAGTCCGCCGCGCTTCCGTAAAGGTCGGAGTCCACTCCGTTTGGCCACATCGCGGTAATTCCAATTGGGTGTCTGTTTCCCTTCGTGCTTTCGTAATCGCGAATGACCTGGATTATGTGATATTGCCATCCCTTGGACGTGACATCGCCTTCGTTGTCAACTTCGAAAAGAACGTTCGGAAGATCGCTGACGGCGTCGACTACTTTACGAACATACGCGTCCTGAATCGAAGTGATTGTGGCATTGTTCAGAGTCTGCACCTCGATACCGAGCCCATCACCGTTCGCGTCGCCGTTAATGGCGTTGATGTTGTTGGCCGCGTTGAATGGGTGGCCTTTCCAAGGGTTGTTGTAGGCCGAACCCGGTTTCGTTGTGATGCTCCAACCGTTGAATAGCATGACGGATACATAAATGCCGCGCGCACCAGCATCGATGACTCGTTGACGCACTCGATCGAAATAGGACTGGTCGAATTGCATCAGATCGAACTTCGGCTTCCCATCTAGGGCGAGGCCGGGCCCTGTTCGCGAGTATGGCCCGCCCGAGAACCAATAGTCGGTGGATATTTCGGCTGTCCATTTCTGTTGTTCCCACGCGTACAACCGGAAAAAGTTGTGACCGTGGGCTACCAGGAAATCGAGGTAGGCCGGGTAGTTAAAGGCCGGTGGTGGATCTGTCGTTCCGTTGTCCTGCAGATTGCTCCACGTGTGGGATCCAGTCAGGTAAACGATTTGTCCCGCCGGTGTCTCGAAGTACCTCGGATTGCGCGAGCTCACACGCAACGGGCCTACACCGGATGGCGCGGACGCGACGGCCACCACTGCGCTTCCCGTCTGGCCCTCGCTGGTCGCCGTGATGCTAGCCGTGCCGGCGACGACTCCGGTTACGACGCCGGTGCCATTCACAGCAACTATTGCGGGCGCATCTGAGCTCCACGCGATGATCCGTCCGGTCAAGATGTTCGATCGGGCGTCTTTCAAAACAGCTGTGAGAGCCCGCGAGCCGCCAACGGCAATTGTCGTGGATTGGGGAGTAACGGACACGCTAGCTACTGGAGCGGGAGTAACCGTTAAGGAAGCGGTGCCCGTTTTCCCTTCGCTGGTCGCAGTGATCGCAACCGGTCCTCCTGCCGCGACACCAGTGACCAGACCATTCGCATCGACGGTGGCGATGCTTGAATTAGCCGAGGTCCAACCCGTGAGACGCCCCGAAAGTACGTTCCCGTCGGCGTCCGTTAGCGTCGCTGCCAACTGAACGGTGTTGCCACTAATGACCGAGGCGGACGACGGGTTTACCGCAACTGCAGCGACGGGGACCGGGGTTATCGTGATAACGGAGCTGCCGGTCTTTCCTTCGCTCGTTGCCGTAATTGTCGTGGTGCCGGCCGACACACCCGTGACCAAACCGTTCGCATCGACTGTCGCGAACGGTTTATCTGACGACCAGCTGACAGACCGTCCAGTCAAAGCCGCCCCTTTGGCGTCTTTGGTTGCCGCGGAAAGTTGTTGGGAAGCTCCGATAACTATGGTCGCTGTCGCGGGCGAGACGGTTACCGTCGCGACTGGTGGTGGTGTGACCGTGATAAACGCTGTGCCGCTTTGACCTTCGCTGGTGGCTGTAATCGTCGCGGTACCGGTGGCGATGCCCGACACCAGACCGGTATTTGGATCGACAGTCGCTATGGATGCCGCGCTCGAGGACCAGACCACGCTTCGCCCGGTTAAGATGTTGGCGTTCGCGTCACTGGTAGTTGCGGCCAATTGCGCTGTTGCACCCGCAACGACAACGGGTGAAGCCGGCGTCACTGAAACCGTCGCTACTGGCACCTGCGCAGCGACGACCGTCACGGCGGACGTGCCCGACTGTCCCTCGCTGGTGGCGGTTATCGTCGCCGTGCCTGGTGCGATAGCTGTAATGAGACCGTTCGGATCGACTGACGCGGTGGTTGGACTGCCGGAAGACCAGGTGATGCTGCGCCCAGTCAGAATGTTGTTGCTCGCGTCTTTCGTTGTCGCCGTCAGCTGCTGGGTGTTGGCGACAACGACACTGGCGGAGGCGGGGCTGACGACGACGGCAGCGACAGGCACAGGCCCAATAATTGTGGATCCACCCTGCCAATCGTCGATCAGGGCGGCGTTGCCGTACACGCCGACGCCAGGCGAGCCACTGCTGAAGGTTGCGTCAGACACGCTGCCGAGCGAGACGCCGTTCTTGTAGACGGTGATCGCTGTCCCAACGGCTTCGAGCTTGACGACATCACCGGTCGTGAAAGTTTGGGCGAAGGCGCGCAGGGTGGTCCATACACCGTTAACGACCTTGTCGACTTCAGAGTGGCCGGTACCCGACAGTCCGTCCGTGAAGAACGCGTAAGCCTTGTATGTGGCTTCTGA
Source organism: Gemmatimonadaceae bacterium (assembly GCA_045803545.1). Taxonomy (GTDB): domain Bacteria; phylum Gemmatimonadota; class Gemmatimonadetes; order Gemmatimonadales; family Gemmatimonadaceae; genus UBA4720. The sequence goes on from JBJMOW010000005.1 coordinate 511,638, forward strand.
AGTTCCCGTCGAGCGGACGCTGAGTTGGACGGCCTGCGTCCAGTTGGCTAAGCCGCCAGCGATCCGGACCTGTGAGTACTGGTCGTTGCCGAAAGTATTGCCGGTCCAAATGACGAAGATGTCGGTCCCGTTGGTCGAGCCTTTGCCGACTCCGCTTCCGTTTCTGTTGATTGTCGCCGGCGGATCCTGCTGGGCCCACGGGCTACCGAGCGGCCCCGACGTTCCAGTGAACGACTCGGAGTAGCTGACGGTGGAGGTCGCTGCGGCACTTGCAGCAGTCGGCTCGGAAATCGTCGATGGTTCCGAGGACGGCCCTACGACCCTATCGCTTGCGCAAGAGAGAACAACGAAACTGAGGGCGAGCGAGCCGAGAAAGCGAAGTTCTTTCTTCAAGCCGGCCTTGTGCTGGTCGTTTGCCGCAACCTGCATTGTTGCCGACGTGCACCAAGGTGATGCGCATATGCAACGGCGGAAACGTAACTGTCACGGGCAATCGGCGAAAGAACAAAGAAAGAGTTTCACCGTCGTCGTTGCTGAGGCGTTGCCCCCCCGGAACAGCCGTTGCCTCGGAATGCAATCAAACTCGCGTTGACGCGGAGCTGGCTCCGGAGCAAACAAGCTTGCACTATTCTTGACTGGCTGTCGACTCAACCCGCTGTAGAGAGACTATCTTGGCATTCTGGACAAAGCCGCTGTTGCTCGTCGTCCCTGTCGTGACAGCTGCGTCTTCGCCGGCCGTCGAGGGCACTTATGTCGCTACGACACTAAATGGGCGTGCGCTGCCAACGGACCTCCGAATCCCAGTACAGCAAGGAGACGTGCGCCTTTTTCGCCTGGAGCAAGGCATCCTGCGTCTCGACGGCCACGGTAATTTTTTGCTGTATTTCCGATACTATCATCAGCTCGTGCGTCGAGGCGCCAAGCCGGTGGCGACTCCTGTAATGGCCGAGTCCGAGAAGGGCACGTATCGGAAGAACGGCAACAAGCTGATCCTGGTGCCGCAGCGAAAGAAAAACGGCAAGTCGCGACCGACGATTGCTGCGTCGGTGTCAGGAGAAGAAGTTAGCGCTTTTTATGTGCTCGACGACGGGGTCACTCACCAACCGGTTGCCCTCGTACTTCGACGCGATCCTGCCTATTGGTAGGAATTATAAAAACTGGTCACGAGCTAGAGGACCTGTTACAAGCCCTGCATCTTTTCGCGCGTGGGCTAGTGCAGGAAGAGCACTGCCGGACCACTGAAGGGCGCGATCAGTTGTACGGATGGACCGCCCGCAATAGTTCCAGCCGGAGTCGCGACGCCCGTGGCGGGATTGAACCACTCCACGTTGAGCGTGCCGGTTAGTGCGGAAAGGTTGAGTGTCACCGCGCCTTCGCTATTGATATAGACGAGATACTGTTCGCCGGGCTTCGCCAACGCGTAGCCGGTCAACTCGGATAGAACCAGATCGCCGTGAGGTACCGCATTGGCCATGTCCATCCTCTGGGCGTAGCTCAATGTGTAGCCCATGTTCTTCCGAATGGCCTCCCAAACAGGATCGTTCACATCGTAGTCTTCCGCGCCGACGCCAATAGCTGCGCCGTCATAGCCGTCCATCAGGATCGGGTTGTGGCCCTTCACAAAACTCTTCCACACCCACTCGACATCTCCACAGACACCGCAGATGTGATCCGTATCCGTGACGAGCACTTTTGATCCATTCGCGGTTACGGGCGTGTGCAGGGTTCCGGCGATCGAGATCCAGTCGGCATCGCTGTTATAGAGATCCGTATCCGACCCGTTCGGCCACATCGCCGTCATGCCGACGGGGTGACGTTTTGCTTTTGTCGCTTCGTAGTCGCGGATCACCTGTATCATATGGTATTGCCAGTCGCGGGATGACCCGTCGCTCTCGTTGCTGATCTCGTAGAGCACGTTGTCCAGATCACCGACTGCGTCGATGACTCTACGGACATAGGCTTCCTGCAGGGCGGTGACGGATGGAATAGTCAGCGTTTGACTTTCGAGTCCTGACCCGTCGCCATTCGTGTCACCGTCGATTCCGTTGATGTTGTTCGCTGAGTTGAATGGATGTCCATTCCATGGGTTGTTGGCGGTCGCCCCCGGCTTGGTCGTCACGCTCCAGCCGTTGAAGAGCATCACCGACACGTAGATTCCGCGCGATCCTGCCTCGATGACGCGCTGACGCATCCTGTCGAAGTAGGCCTGATTGAACTGGCTAACGTCGAACTTAGGTTTGCCGTCGAGCGCTACCCCAGGACCGGTGCGCGCATACGCCGAAGGTGAGAACCAATAATCGTTGGCATACTCTGATGTCCACCTATCCTGTTCCCAAGCATAGAGCCGGAAGAAGTTGTGATTGCGCTGCGTCAGAAAATCGAGATAGGCTGTGTAGTTGAACGCGGCCGGCGGATCGACCGTGCCATTGTCGCGCAGCGTACTCCAGGTGTGCGAACCTGTCAGGTAAATGATCTGACCTGTTGCATTTTCGAAGTACCGAGGATTGCGCGTGCTTCGGTGAAGCAGAGTCGCCGTTGTCGTCGCAGCAGTGACTGTGACGATAGACGTTCCTGTCTTTGTCTCACTCGTAGCAGTGATCGTCGCTGCTCCGGCTGCCACCGCCGTGACGAGCCCGGTCCCCGAAACGGTCGCTGCAGCGGTATTATCGGAGCTCCACGTAACTACGCGGCCAGTGAGAACTCTGCCCTGAGCATCTTTGAGCGTGATTGTGAGTTGCTCTGTTGCACCGACGAGGATGCTCGGCGCCGAAGGACTGACTGTTACCGTTGCCACCGGCGCCTGGGTGACCGTGAGGGTTGCGCTTCCCGTTTGTCCTTCACTGGTCGCAGTGATGTGAGCCGTGCCTTCAGCGACCGCAGTCACGATACCGGTCGAGGAAACTGTAGCGATAGCGTGGTCGTCACTCGCCCATACAATCGTTCGGCCGGTAAGGACGCGGTTTCTGCTGTCTTTCAGCTCCGCAGTAGCCTGTGTCGAAGCGACGGCGGTGATCGAGCCTTGAGCTATCGTCACTGTCACCGAAGCTACGGGCGCCGCTGTCACGGTGAGTATCGACGAGCCCGTCTGGCCCTCACTGGTTGCTGTGATGTGAGCCGTGCCTACGGCTTCAGCGGTAACGATTCCGGTGTTAGACACAGTGGCCACGCCTTCGTTGTCAGAAGACCAAACGACGGATCGACCCGTTAGCGTGCCACCCGTTGCATCCAGAGTCGTCGCGGTTGCTTGAGTTGTTCCAACGGCGCTGATCGACCCCTGCGCGAGTGAAACTGTGACTGAAGCAACCGGTACCTGAGTTACTGTAATCGATGAAGTCCCACTTACTCCCTCACTCGTTGCGGTAATGGTCGCAGTGCCGGCTGTGTGCGCTGTAACGAGGCCGTTGGCATCCACCGTTGCCGAGGCATCGTTATTCGATGTCCAAACGACTGTTCTGCCAGTCAATGGCCTGACCTGAGCGTCGGTGAGAGCGGTGGTGAGCTGCTGCGTTGCTCCTTCAACAAGATTGGCGCTCGCCGGGCTGACAACGACCGAAGCCACTGGAGCATCGGTGACAGTGAGCGTTGCGCTTCCAGTCTGTCCCTCGCTCGTCGCTGTGATGTGAGCTGTTCCCGTTGCAACGGCCGTGACTGCGCCCGCAGAGGAGACCGTCGCAGCTGCGGTATTGTCCGAGGTCCAAACGATCGAACGACCACTCAGCGTACGGCCCTTACTGTCTTGCAGGGTTGCAGTTGCCTGCGTTGTCCCGACTGCCGTAATCGAACTCGCCGCCAGTGAAACACTCACCGTTGCAACCGGCGCTTGAGTGACCGTGAGTGTTGCGCTGCCAGTCTTTCCTTCGCTCATCGCGTTGATGTTTGCAGTTCCCACGGCGACCGCGGTCACGAGGCCGGTGTTAGCGTCGACAGTTGCAATGGCCAAGTTGTCAGAGCTCCACGTTACAGCGCGCCCAGTGAGATTGTTGCCATTAGCATCAAGCGTCGTTGCGTTTGCTTGCGAGGTACCCACGGCCGTAATGCTCATCGGGTTGAGCGCAACGTTCACCGTCGCAACGGGGGCAAGGGTTACAGTGATCGCGGATGTTCCGCTCTGACCCTCGCTGGCGGCGGCGATAGTTGCCCCGCCTGCGGCTACGGCAGTCACCAATCCATCTGCGCCAACTGTCGCCACTGAGTTATTGCTGGAGCTCCAAGTGACTGTGCGACCGGTCAACACATTTCCGTTTGCATCTTTCGTGACGGCCGCGAGTTGTTGCGTCGGCGTAATACCGAGTACGAGACCCGCCGACGCAGGTGTCACGGTGACCGTTGCAACTGGAATCGGGTTGACGGTGATCGACGGCGTTGTCGCCGCTGGAGCTGTCTCACTCGTTGCAGTAATAGCGGCGGTACCAACACCGAGCGCCGTCACAGTAATTGTTGCGCCCGTTGAACTGCTTAGCGAGCTTGCCGCGCTCACGGTTAGAACTGCGCTATTGCTCGAGATCCAGTTAACGGTACGCCCGGGCAGAACATTGCCGTTCGCATCTTTGGGAGTCGCGATCAACACCTGAGTGCTACCGACAGTCATCGGTGTACTTGCCGATGACAGCGTAACCGTCGTTACCGGTGCAACGGAGACGGTGATCGACGATGTGCCAGTTTTCGTCTCACTGGTCGCAGTGATAGTTGCAGTGCCAGCGGCCTGCGCTGCTACCAGTCCGTTGCCACCGACCGTCGCGACCGCGGTGTTGCTAGACGCCCACGTCACGACCCGACCACTGAGCGTGTTTCCGTTGGTATCCTTAGTCACCGCCGTCAGTTGCTGAGTGGGTGTAATACCAAGCACCAAGCTCGCTGACGATGGCGTCACTGTTACTGTCGCCACTGGCGCGGGAGTGACAGTGATGGTCGCGCTGCCAGTTTGTCCCTCGCTGGTCCCTGTGATGCTCGCTGTACCGACTGCGCCAGCTGTTACAAAACCAGTGCTCGCATTAACGGTTACAACTGCAGTATTGCTCGAGCTCCAGGTGACAGCGCGCCCGGTCAGGACATTGCCGTTTGCATCGCGGGTAGTAGCTGTGGCTTGAGAAGTTCCAACGGCAGTGATGCTCGCGGGATTCAACGCAACGGTTACGGTCGCAACCGGTGCGAGGTTAACAGTGATCGAGCTTGTCCCGGTCTTACCCTCGCTAGTCGCTGTTACCGTCGCACTTCCAGCGCTGACAGCTGTAACCAAGCCATTCGCATCGACAGTAGCGACGGCAGTGTTGTTCGAGCTCCAGCTGACGACGCGACCAGTGAGAGTGTTCCCATTGGCATCTTGGGTAACTGCGGTCAGCTGCTGTGTCGGACTAATTCCGAGCACCAAAGTGGCGCTGCTCGGCGTGGTTGTAACGGTGGCAACGGGAATCGGGTTGACCGTGATTGTTGGCGTCGTGGCTGCAGGTGCACTCTCACTGGTGGCAGTGATCGTGGCGGCGCCGACCCCGACAGATGTGACCGTAATAGTTGCTCCCGTTGCGCTACTTACGGAGCTCGCATTACTCACGGTGAGTACTGCAGGATTGCTTGAGACCCAAGCCACTGTACGACCGGAAAGTGTATTGCCGTTTGCGTCCTTAGGCGTTGCCGTCAAAGTCTGAGTCGCGCTGACGATCATCGGCGTCGTCGGCGGGGAGAGCACGACAGTTGCTACTGGGGCTGGATTGACGGTGATCGAGCTCGTGCCCGTTTTCGTCTCACTGGTCGCCGTTATCGTGGTAGTTCCAGCGCTAACCGCGGTTACCAATCCATTCGCATCGACAGTAGCCACTGCGGTGTTACCGGAGCTCCACGTCACAAGGCGACCGGTGAGCACCGTACCGTTCACATCCTTGGGCACCGCCGTCAGTTGCTGCGTCGGAGTAACCACGAGCTGGAGCGTCGCTGACGCAGGCGTCACCGTCACGGTTGCAACAGGTGCAGGCGTAACCGTTAGAGTCGCACTGCCCGCCTGGCTTTCGCTCGTTCCCGTGATGCTCGCAGTGCCAACTGCGACGGCGGTCACGAGGCCGGTGTTGGAATTCACTGTCGCAACAGCGGGGTTACTGGAGTTCCAGGTGACGACGCGCCCTGTGAGAATGATGCCATTCGCGTCCCGCGTTGTCGCTGTCGCCTGTGAGGTTCCAACAGCAGTGATGCTCGTCGGATTCAGTGTGACGGCGACAGTCGCAACGGGTGCGAGCGAAACCGTAATGGAAGCAGTGCCAGCCCTTCCTTCGCTCGTCGCGGTAATTGTGGCGCTACCGGCAGTCTGAGCCGTAACTAGGCCATTTGCGTCGACAGTTGCGACCGCGGTGTTGTTCGAGCTCCACGTGACGACGCGGCCGGTGAGAGTATTTCCATTGGCGTCTTTAGTCACAGCCGTCAGTTGCTGCGTGGGCGCGATTCCGAGTACGAGGCTGGCCGACGCCGGCGTGACCGCGACCGTTGCCACTGGAATCGGGTTGACACTGATACTCGGCGTTGTCGCCGCGGGAGCACTCTCGCTCGTCGCAGTAATAGTTGCAACGCCGACGCCGAGCGCGGTGATGGTGATGGTTGCGCCGCTCGCCGTGCTCAGGGACGTCGGCGCGCTGACAGTGAGCATTGCCGGATTGCTCGATACCCAAGTGACTGTCCGACCCGACAGCGCGCTCCCGTTTGCGTCCCTCGGTGTAGCAGTCAGAACCTGAGTTCCCCCAACGATCATTGGCGTCGTCGGTGACGAGAGCGTTACGGCCGCCACGGGAGTCGGATTAACCGTGATCGAACTTGTTCCGGTCTTCGTTTCACTCGTAGCGGTTATTGTCGCCGTACCGGCGCCGACTGCGGTGGCCAGGCCGTTTGCATCAACTTGGGCCACTGCTGTGTTGCTCGAGCTCCAGGTAACCAAGCGCCCAGTAAGCGTGTTGCCGTTCGCATCCTTGGTGACTGCCGTCAGTTGGTGTGTCGGAGTGACGAGGAGCTGAAGCACCGCCGAGGAAGGCGAGACTACAACGGACGCGACCGGCGCCGGTGTCACGGTTAGCGTCGCACTGCCGCTCTTTCCTTCACTCGTAGCAGTGATGCTCGCAGTGCCCAGAGCAACCGCCGTGACCATGCCGGTGTTAACGTCGACTGTTGCAACAGCTGTATTGCTGGAGCTCCAGGTAATCGCGCGGCCAGTCAACACATTGCCGTTTGCGTCCCGCGTCACCGCTGTCGCTTGAGATGTTCCAACCGCCGTTATGCTCATTGGATTCAGTGACACGTCTACAGTCGTAACAGGTGCAACTGTGACGGTGATCGCAGATGTTCCGCTCTGACCCTCGCTTGAAGCGGTGATTGTTGCAGCGCCTGCGGCTACAGCCGTGACTAATCCATTCGCGCCAACTGTCGCTATTGAGTTATCGCTAGAGCTCCAGCTGACTGTGCGACCCGCCAGTACATTGCCGTTTGCGTCCTTGGCGACCGCTGCCAGCTGCTGCGTGGGTGTAATGCCGAGCACAAGGTTCGCTGATGACGGCGTTACTGTCACCGTCGCCACTGGCGCGAGGTTTACTGTGATCGTGCTCGTCCCAGTCTTGCCCTCGCTCGTGGCCGTTATGGTCGCACCGCCTGCACTCACCGCGGTCACGAGACCAGTATTTGGGTCGACTGTAGCGACAGCATTGTTGTTCGAGCTCCAAGTGACCACACGACCGGTCAAAGTGTTGCCGTTCGCATCCTTGGTGGCTGCTGTCAGTTGCTGTGTCGGAGTGATTCCGAGTACCAAAGTCGTGCTGCTCGGGGTAACTGTGACACCCGCAACCGAAGCCGCGGTGACGGTAAGAACCGCGCTGTCAGTCTCCCCTTCACTCGTCGCAGTGATGTTGGCTGTGCCTGGTGCAATGGCTGTCACGAGACCGGTGTTAGGGTCGACCGTTGCAATTGCTGTGTTGCTCGAGCTCCAGATTACGACGCGTCCAGTAAGTGGACGTCCCCTAGCGTCGAGCAGCATCGCCGTTGCCTGCGTCGTCTCAGTGGCGTTGATCGAGCTCGACGCCAGAGAAACTGTGACGGTTGCGACAGGAGCTTCCGTGACAGTGAGCGTCGCATTACCAGTCTTACCTTCGCTTGTTGCAGTCAGGGTGGTAGTACCAGGTGCGACTGCGGTCACCAGACCACTATTGGGGTTAACCGTTGCGACGGCAGTATTGCTTGAAGTCCACGACACCACCCGTCCTGTCAGTGCGTTTCCGTTGCCATCGAATGTGCTCGCCGTTGCTTGCGACGTCTGTACTGCATTGATACTTGTCGGGTTCAGTGTAACTGTGACGGTTGCGACTGGCGCGAGAGCAACATTAATAGATGAGGTGCCTGACTGACCTTCGCTGGTCGCCGTTATTGTTGCACTACCGGCGGCTACAGCACTGGCGAGCCCGCTGGCGTCGACATTGACGAAGTTCGTGTTGCTCGAACTCCAAGTGACCACGCGGCCGGTCAATACATTCCCCTGTGCGTCCTTGGTGACGGCGGTGAGTTGTTGCGTGGGCGTAATGCCCAACACGAGGTTCGCCGAAGGCGGCGTAAGGGTGACGCTGGCTACCGGCGCCGGTGTCACGGTCAGCGTCGCACTGTCGCTCTTTCCTTCACTCGTAGCAGTGATGCTCGCCGTGCCCGGAGCAACCGGTGCAATAAGACCCGTGATCGCGTCAACTGTCGCGACAGCGGTGTTAGTGGAACTCCACGTCACGACCCTGCCGGTCAAAACGTTGTTGTTAGCGTCAAGCGTTGTCGCCGTCGCCTGTGACGATCCGACTGCCGTAATGCTCGTCGGACTCAGCGCGACGGTCACTGTTGCGACGGGCGCAACCGACACAGTGATTGCAGATGTCCCGCTCTGCCCTTCACTCACGGCGGTGATTATGGCCGAGCCAGCAGCGACTCCCGTTACCAATCCATTCGCACTGACGCTCGCGGCAGCGGTATTGTTCGAGCTCCAGTTGACCGTTCGTCCGTTAAGGACGTTGCCGTTGGCATCTTTCGTTACAGCACTAAGCTGTTGAGTGGGTGTTATACCGAGGACCAGACTGGCCGATGGCGGCGTAACTGTGACTGTAGCAACGGGAACCGGGTTGACGGTGATCGAAGGTGTCGTTGCCGCCGGAGCAGCTTCGCTGTTGGCAGTGATCGTAGCTGTTCCGACCGCAGCTGCCGTCACGGTGATCGTCGCGCCACTTCCAGTGCTTACTGAGGCAGCAGCACTGACCGACAACACGGCTGGATTGCTTGAGACCCAGTTCACGGTCCGGCCAGACAAGATGTTGTTGTTCGCATCCTTCGGGACGGCTGTCAGCACTTGAGAACTTCCGACAATCATCGGAGTTGCCGGCGCAAAAAGCGTTAGCGTTGCGACCGGCGGAACGCTAACCGTGACCGATGATGTGCCGCTTTGAGCCTCGCTGGTGGCGGTAACCGTTGCAGAACCAGCGGCAACGCCGGTTACCAATCCACTAGTGTTGACCGTCGCAATCGCGGGGTTGCTCGAACTCCAAGTCACTGTGCGAGCGGGCAAGACGTTGCCGTTCGCGTCCTTCGTAACTGCCGAGAGTTGTTGTGTCGGAGTGATGCTCAATACCAGAGTCGTAGTCGCAGGCGTGACAGTGACCGTCGCAACTGGAATCGGGTCGACGGCGATGCTCGGCGTTGTCGCCGCCGGTGCGGTCTCACTCGTGGCGGTGATCGTCGCCGTGCCGATACCAACTGCCGTAACAGTGATCGTCGCTCCGGTCGACGTACTAACCGAGGACGGTGCGCTCACGGAGAGCACCGCCGGATTACTTGAAATCCAGTTTACAGCGCGGCCAGAAAGGGCGTTCCCGTTTGCATCCTTGGGCGCGGCGGTCAGCACCTGAGTGTTGCCAAGGATCATTGGGGTCATTGGCGCCGACAGCGAAACAGTCGCGACCGGCGCCGCGTTGACGGTTATCGAGCTCGTCCCGGTCTTTGTCTCACTCGTCGCAGTAATGGTCGCCGCGCCCACACCGACCGCGTTTACCAATCCGTTCGCATCGACAGTCGCGACGGCCGTATTGCTCGATCTCCAACTCGCTGCGCGACCAGCGAGAATGTTGCCATTGGCATCCTTTGTTACCGCGGTGAGCTGTTGTGTCGGTGTTGCGACGAGCTGAAGTGTCGCCGAAGGCGGACTAACCGTAACGGTTGCCACGGGTGCCGGTGTAACTGTCAGCGTTGCACTGCCAATCGTTCCTTCGCTGGTAGCAGTGATGCTTGCAGTACCTGAAGCGACTGCGGTCACCCACCCTGTATTCGCGTCGACAGTGGCAACGACGGCATTGCTCGAACTCCAGGTTACCAGCCTACCGCTCAGCGTGTGGCCGTTGGCATCAAGGGTTGTCGCGTTCGCTTGCGAGGTTCCAACTGCACTGATACTCGTCGGATTGAGAGACACCGTGACCGTTGCTACCGGCGCCAGGGAAACGGTTATCGACGAAGTGCCGCTCTTTCCTTCGCTTGTGGCACTAATTGTTGCAGAACCGGCGCCGAGAGGGGTGACAAGGCCATTGACGTCTACAGTTGCAACTCCAGTATTACTCGAGTTCCACGTAATAATTCGACCGCTTAGAGTGCCCCCGTTTGCATCGGCGGTAATAGCCGTCAATTGTTCTTCAGCCGAGATCCCGAGAACGAGACTCGCAGATGGCGGCGTGACGGTCACGGTCGCGACAGGCGGAGGCGTCACAGTTAGCGTGGCGCTTCTGCTCACTACTTCGCTAGTCGCACTGATGGTCGCAGTGCCGGTTGCATGCGCGGTCACCAGACCATTTGCATCGGCGGTCGCGACCGTTGCGTCGCTAGTGCTCCACGTTACGACGCGTCCAGTCAGCGTACGTCCCCTCGCGTCGAGCAGCGTTGCGGTTGCTTGGGTGGTCTGCACGGCGTTGATCGAGCTCGAAGCAAGACTGACAGAGACACTCGCGACTGGCGCCGCGGTGACGGTTAGGGTGGCCGAGCCGATTTTCCCTTCGCTCGTCGCCGTGACGTGAGCGGTGCCTTCACTTTCCGCGGTCACAACGCCAGTGCCAGACACTGTTGCAACGGAAGTATTGTCTGATGCCCAGCTCACCGATCTTCCGGTCAGCGTACCGCTGTTAGCATCGAACGTGGTGGCACTGGCTTGAGTTGTCCCGACCGCCGTGATCGAGCTTTGAGCGAGCGAAACGGTAACTGACGCCACTGAAACCGGAACAACAGTAATCGTCGCGCCGGCACTCTTTCCTTCGCTTGTCCCAGTGATGGTCGCAGTACCGACTGCGTGACCACTCACTACCCCGTTCGCATCGACTGTCGCAACGGCGTCGTTATTGGAAGACCAAGTGACGTCTCTTCCTGACAGCTCGTTGTTATTCGCATCGCGCAGAACCGCGCTCGCAGTAGTCGTTTGACCCACTTCGATCGAGGAGGCCGTCAGCGAGATCGCGACAGATGCAACGGGGGCGAGCGTGACGGTGATCGAGGCAGTGCCGCTAATGCCTTCACTCGTAGCTGTAATTATCGCTGAACCAGCAGCGTGAGCCGTGACGAGTCCGCTTGCATCGACTGTGGCCACCGTAGCGGTGTTCGAAGACCAGGTGACAGTACGCCCCGTGACTACTCTGTTCTGCCCATCTTTCAGCGTTGCTGTCAGTGTCTGCGTGCTACCCTGCACTACTGTCGGCGATGCAGGGGTAACCGCCACCGCCGCTACCGGCGCATCTGTAACAGTGAGCGCCATTGAGCCCGTTTGACCCTCGCTCGATGCGACGATGTGGGCCGTGCCCGAAGCGACAGCCGTGACCGCGCCCGTCGACGAAACTGTGGCGGTCGCATGGTTGTCAGAATTCCAGATGACCGTTCGTCCACTTAGGGTTCGCCCCTTGGCGTCTTTCAACTCCGCGCTCGCTTGCGTCGAACCGACTGCGGTGATCGAGCTTGCGGCCAGCGACACACTGACAGAAGCAACCGGCGCCTGCATTACCGACAGCGTCGCAGAGCCTGTCTTTCCTTCACTTGTGGCTGTGATGCGCGCCGTGCCTTCAGATTCAGCGGTGATCACTCCCGTACCCGACACAGTGGCAACCGCTGTGTTGTCGGACGCCCAGATAACGGCCCGGCCGTTGAGCGCAGCGCCATTCGCGTCGAGCGTTGCTACTGTTGCTTGAGTCGTCCCAATCGCATTGATAGAGGTCTCTGCGAGCGAGACCGTAACCGAAGCTACTGGCGCCAGGCTGACGGTAATTGACGCGGCGCTGCCAACTCCTTCAGCCGTCGCGGTGATCGTCGCGGTCCCAGCTCCATGAGCGGTGACCAATCCGTTCGCATCAACCGTTGCAACAGACGTGTTGCTCGACGTCCAGACGACAGTTCTCCCAGTTAGTGCACGATCCTCGGCGTCTTTGATAGTCGCAGTAAGCGGCTGCGTCGCTCCCTCGACAACGCTCGCCGATCCAGGTGTTACTGTTACGCTCGCGACTGGCGCGTCGGTAACCGTGAGCGCCGCACTTCCGGTTTGCCCTTCACTCGTCGCCGTGATGTGAGCCGTGCCAATCGCGACTGCTGTTACTGCCCCGGTAGATGAAACCGTGGCGACAGCGGTGTTGTCCGAGCTCCAGGCAGCAGTGCGTCCCGTGAGCGCGCGCCCCTTGGAGTCTTGGAACGTTGCGGTCGCTTGAGTGGTTCCGACTGCGCTAATCGAGCTTGCCGCGAGCGACACGCTCACAGTCGCCACCGGCGCTGCGGTCACAGCGATATTCGCGGAGCCGGTCTTGCCTTCGCTCGTCGCAGTGATGTGAGCGGTGCCTTCGGCAACCGCGGTCACCAAACCGCTACTCGAGACGGTGGCGACCGATTCGTTGTCGGAAGCGAATGTCACCGCGCGTCCGGTCAGCGTTCCACCGTTCGCATCGAATACAGTGGCGGTAGCTTGCGTCGTTCCGACTGCCGTAATCGAGCCCGCGCTCAGTGCGAGTGTGACGCTCGCGACGGGTACTGGTACAACTGTAATTGTTGCGGTCGAACGCTGGCCTTCACTCGTTGCGCTGATTGTCGCCGATCCGGGCGCGAGGGCGGTCACCACTCCCGTGGTGCCATCAACTGTGGCGACTCCACCGTTATCCGATTGCCACGCGATTGCGCGTCCAGTGACTACGGTGCCCGAGCGATCTTTCAAAATTGCCGAGGCTTGGCTTGTCCCTCCAACGGTAATGGTGGATGGAGTCAGACTCACTTCCACCGACGCAACGGGAACGGGAGTGACAGTTATCGCCACGCTCGAACTCACGCCGCCTACGGTTGCCGTTATTGTCGCTGAACCGGGGCTGACCGCCGAGAGCATCCCGTCAGGTGTTACTGTCGCTACCGTGTTTGCGGCTATCGCCCAGGTGACGGTGCGATTGATGAGAACAGCTCCACCTGCATCTGTCGCCACTGCCACCAGTTGTTCATGATCGCCGACGACAAGAGATGGAATTACGTCAGGATGATCCGGCGGTCCCCTGATCGCGACCTGGGCAACCGGCTCGGGAAGCAATACAGCGTATGTACTGAAATGAGAGATGTCGCCCGTTACTATGTGATTGGTGAGGTCGACACTTCCTGTAGTAATCGGCTGCCAACCCGCGGTTGCTCCAGAGTAACGCAGTTGCAGGGCTGCTTCTTCCGTTCCAGCAGGGAGCTTCTTCGGATCGTATTTGATTTTGAGCGTGACGGGTTTGGCGAAGGATGTCCCCGTCGGCCCGAAGTCAAATGCAGTGCCCTGCACAACTTTCGAGTCGCTTCCGAAACCACTCGACGGAGTAACGGTGACGTCAGTGGTGGCGTCTACGGCCTGGGCAGGAACCAGAAGTTGGATTACGCCCGACGCCGCGCTGAGCGTCGTCCCGGCGGTTGTAACGACGCCGCCATCGACTACAGTGACATTCGCAGACGCGCTCTTGCCGTCGGCAGATGCCGTGACGGTGGCTGCCCCCGGCGTGACTGCCGTCACCATGCCGGACGGTGATACTGTCGCAATCGCGATGTCCGATGTCGCCCACGAGATCGGGCGCGACAATGGCCGACCGTCCCGGTCTTTAGCCGTAGCAGTCAGCTGCAGGGTAGCCGCAGGCACGAGCGACATTCCGACTTGCGACAAGTCTATGAGGTCGGTCGTTGGCGGCGGCGCTGTCGGACTTTCTCCGCAGGACCCGATCGTCCACCCAAGTGCGATAGATCCGATCGTGCGGTACAATCTTTTCATGACTGAGCAAACTCTCGCGATGTACGCGCACCCGCCAACGCAAGTAGTTGCCCAAGACTAAAGCCTTATACGCCAAGAACTTACGGTCGAAAAACGGCGCAAACTGTTGCAGTAATGCAACGGGCCGACACGTTCGCACCACACGTGAATGCGCCCCTGAAACTGTGGTGTAATTCTCCGCGAGTCAGTGATGCAGATACACGGTCGCCAGGCCGGAGAATGGAGCGGTTAGAGTGACGTGGGTCCCGCCTGCGGCCTTGCCACCATCCACTGTCACAGCGGTGGACGGATTGAACCATTCGACGACAAAACTGCCCGTCGTGCCGCTCAGATCCAGATCCAGATTCCCGCCGCCAGGAAGAACCGCGAGATATTCGCTGCCCGCATCTGCAAGGCAATAACCGCTTGACGCGAGGTCACCGCGTGGGACCGCGCGCGCCAGGTTCATCCGCATCGCGTAACTCCTCACGTATCCCATGTTTTTGCGAATGTCCTCCCACTTTGGATCGGCAGGATTGTACGCCGCATCTGACACCCCGGGGCTATTGTCGTAGCCGTCCATCAACAGCGTATTGTGCCCTCGAACGAACGCTTTCCAGACCCAGGCGGCGTCTCCACAAATTCCGCACAAATGGTCTGTATCAGAGAGGTCTACTTTCTTTCCATCAGCTATCGCTGGGTTGCTGACGTCGCCATTCATCGACACCCAATCCGCTGCGCTGTTGAGAACCTCGGCGTTAGTTCCGGGCCAGGGAATCGTCATGCCGATGGGATGCTGCTTCGGTTTCTGCGCCTCATACGACCGAAGGAAATCGATCAGGTGGTACTGCCAGGCATCGCCGGACGGATCGCTCTCGTTGCTGATTTCGTAAATGACGTTGTCCTGGTCATTGACAGCGTCGACGACTGCTTTCACATAGGCTTCCTGCAAAGCCGTGATCGCCGGCATCGTTAGGGTCTGCGTTTCGCGACCTGACGCATCGTTGTTCGGGTCACCGTTGATCCCGTTGATGTTGTTTGCGGTGTTAAACGGGTGGGCCAGCCACGGGTTCGCCCTCGCATTCCCTGGCTTAGTCTCGACACTCCAGCCATTGAACAGCATTACAGACACGTAGATTCCGCGCGTTCCGGCGTCGATTACGCGTTGGCGCAGTCGTGCGAAATACTGGGGGTTGAGTTTCGTCAGGTCGAACTTGAGACCGCCGTCCGCGGCCGCCCCGGGCCCCGTTCTCTCATAGAGAGTCGGCGAGAACCAATGACTGTAACTGACTTCGTCACTCCAACGCGCCTGCTCCTGAAGCCAGAGTCTAGTGAAGTTGTGATTGTGCTGTTGCAGAAAATTCAGGTACGCGATGTTGTCGAACGCTGGCGGAGGATTCGTCGTTCCATCATCCTGGACGTTCTTCCAATAGTGCGAACCGGTAAGGTAGACAATCCGACCCGCGGGATCTGCGAAATACCTCGGGTTGTCTGTGCTCACGTGCAAAGGGCCTGTGGCGGGAGCCGACGCCGCTGATACCGTCAGCGTCGTCGAATCGCTGAATCCGCTCGCTTGTACGCGGATTTTCACGAGGCCGGCACTTACTCCAACTGCGGTCCCGAAGTCATTAATCGTGGCCACCGCGGCGTTGCTGCTTTGCCAGCTGACATCACTAATACTGTGACTGGTGCCGTTTTCAAATGACCCGTTCGCGCGGAACACCACGGTTTCGCCAATTCGGATGGTGGCAGCGATGGGCGCAATCGTGACGGCGTTCAAGCGAATTTGATCGCTCGTGCTGCTGCAGGCGGCGAGCACCAGCAATGCGATGGTGCTTAGCCCAGGACTTCTCAAATCGAAGCCCTCAGTTCGCGACGCGGCGCGCTAACTCTGGAGGAGCAATAACGGCGTAACGCGATAAGACCGGAAACAAGTTCGCTGCCCCCCGGGTATCGCGGTCGCTGGTCACGACAAAGGATGTTGCCGGAAAAACGTGATCGTATTCGCGTTGTATATCGTAGCGATAGAGATACACGCCCAAATAATAAGTGCCCGGCCCAAGGTTCAGCTCGACGTCAAAGGCACACTCAGCGCGCTGCCCTGGATCGAGCGAAACCGGTTCCTGCCCCAACCTCTCGCTGGAAGTGTTGAACACTTCATAAAAATCCGTGTTGAACACATCAAGAACGACGGCAACTTTCTCTGCCCGCGACAGCGCCTCGACGGATACTGAAATCCGCGCGGGTTGTCCGGCGATGAAGCGACCCGTCTGACCGTCAGCAGTGGAAATTGTTGTGCGCGTGATGCGAGCCGGGCCCGCCACCTGGCGGTCTGAGTGTACAGCCGCTGTGTCGAGATACCGGCGAACGACCTGATCGGTCGGCCCATCCTCGATCACCTTCCCCCGCTCGAGCAGAATTCCTCGCTCACAGAATTCTGCGACGGCCTGGAGGTTGTGCGATACAAAAATTACGGTGGCCCCACTCCTGGCGACCGCTCGCATTTTGTCCATCCCCTTCCGTTGAAATGCGAAGTCTCCGACGCTCAACACTTCGTCAATAACCAGAATGTCGGGCTCGAGATGCGCCGCCACTGAAAAACCAAGTCGCGCAAACATACCCGACGAATAGCGCTTGACCGGTGTATCGATAAACTCTTCGAGCTCGGCGAAGTCGACGATCTCATCGAACTTGCGCTTTATCTCCTGACGGCTCATGCCCAATATCACGCCGTTCAAAAACACATTCTCACGCCCCGTAAGGTCGGGATGGAACCCCGCTCCGACCTCAATCAAAGCAGACAGGCGACCGCTCACCTCGATACTGCCGCGTGTCGGCTCCATAATCCCGCTTAGATGCTTCAGCATTGTGCTCTTGCCAGCGCCGTTGTGCCCGACGATGCCCAGTGTCTCTCCCTTTCGCAGGTCGAAGGAAATGTCGTTTAACACCCAGAATTCCTCCGGCGCCAATGCACGCTCCCGATCACCGCGCACGGCTCGTTTCACCAGCGATGGAATGAGATCGCGCAACGAGTCGTGTTTTTCACCACGGCGGAAGCGCTTGTATACATTCTGCACGCGCAGTGCGTATTCGCTCATTCAAATGCTCTCAGCAAAACGAGGTTCAAGTCTGCGGAAGAACACTACGCCACCGCAGAGCAAGAGAGTCGCGGCAATCGCACTGTAGGCGAGCCATGCCACGTCTGGCGGACGCATGCGGACTATCGTCGCCTGCAATCCATCCAGCACAACAGCGACCGGATTCAGCATCAGAACCCAGCGCCACTTTCCCGCCAGCGATGCATCGTAGAGCACGGGCGTGAAGAAAATGGCGAAAGTAAGAATCACTTCCACGATGTATTTGATGTCCCGAAAAAAAAGATTTGCTGCGGCGAATAGTATCGAGAGTCCTGCGGTGAACAGCACCAGCGTCACCAACAGCGCGGGGATCCACACCATCGTGACCGCGAACCTGACGCCGCTCAGTGGTAAGAGGAGCACCAGCACCGGAAAGGCAATTGCCATATCGAAGAGCGATGTCAGCACTGACGACAGCGGGAACACCAGGCGTGGGAATTTGATCTTCGTGACCAGGTTGCTGTTTCCCGTCAGACTGGTGGTGCCAAAGCGCAGTGCCGAGACGAAGAATGCCCACGGCAATGCTTTTATGCCGATTCCCCCAATATCTGCGGATGTGATGGGAACCCCGGAAACCTTCGCCGCAACAATCCTTACCATGATTCCCGCGCCAGTAATGATCAGAGGCATCAGTATGGCCCAAAGTAGGCCCATCACAGATTGCTTGTACCGAATTCTGATCTCACGCCAGGTAATCATGTAGAGCAGCTCGCGGTTGCGCGCGATCTCCTTTATCGCTTCGATCATGCGCTCACCGTGCGCTGCCGCATTCGAGCGATTCTCGATCGCTCGTTAATAATCCATTTTGGCTTGACCATCGCTTTCACCGTAGCCCGTGCAATGTGCGGAGCCAGCTGCAGCCTCGACGGCAGGTCCTCTCCGATGGTGGCAAGGGCACGCCGATGATAATCCCAGAACTCGGGCTCGCGTTTGAGTAAGACTCCTTCAGCGAGAATTCTCAGAAAATCAGCGCGCGCCGGACGCAGTCGACGAGGCAGCTCTTCCTCGGTGAGAAAAGCCGCCCCGTACTTCCTGAGAATCGTGTAGATGAACGGCCGCCGCCAATGAAAGCTTTCAATCGCCGTCAACACGCCCTCGTTTCCGCGTCGGCTGAAAGTCAAAACCTGATGCACAAAACCAAGATCAGCCTCAGCCAATACCTCGTGACAAAGTTCGGTGTCCTCGTGCATGGACGATTCCGAGAAAAAAGGCCGGCGATTGGCGAGCAGATCGGCGCGGTATAGCAGGTTTGTCGGAGTCCCAAACAAATACAGATTATCCAGCAAATGCAGTCGACCCGCGACCCGGCCCGGTATTACTTCCGTTGGCCACTCGACGCCGCTGCCACACACGAATCGGCCTTCGAGGTAATACGAGCTGACAATCGCTACTGACGGGTGGGCCTCGGCGACCGCCACCATCCGCTCCAGACATTCGGGAAAAATAAAATCGTCGGCGAGCACCATCTTCACATAACGCGCCTCGCGGTTTACGCGACGGAGAGCATTGTTGTAGTTCGGTACCTGATCGAGAAACCGCCGGTTGCGTACGAGCTTTATCCGGTTATCCTGACATGCAAAGAAAGCGGCGATCTCGGATGAGCCGTCTGTACTCTGGTTGTCGACCAGGATGTATTCGAAGTTCTCGTAGGTTTGGGACAGAACGCTCTGAATGCATTCGGCGAGATACTCGGCGGTATTGAAGAACGGGGTGACAACGCTGACGAATGGTTGTTCGCTCACCGACGCCTCATTAGATGCGGCAGCATCTCATCCTGCTGGCGAATTGCTGCCCGCGCCCAGCTCACGTACTCCGCCAGCTTGCGCTCGCACGGCGCAAGGTTTTTCGTTAGCTCGCGCAACATAATGCAAACCTGTTCCGCGGTAACTGTCGGCAGATCAGTGCAGTACGCGGTCAATCCGACATCGCCCATTACTGCGCGTACCTTGCGCTCATGGGAGATCGCGAGTACCGGCCGCCCGGTATTTATCGCCAGCAGAACTCCGTGAAGACGACTGGAAACGACAATGTCCATTTGGCGGAAAAATGTTAGAAGCGCGTCCGGTGTGCGGTGCTCGTTGATGGAGCATTTGTCACGGGTCCTGGCGTCGAGCTTACCACGGACATCCACGACGGCTTTCATATCTGCCGGATCGGTGACAAACAGATGCACGCGATCACCGCGAACTACGCGGTCAACGACAATCGCGGCCCACAAGTCTACGAACCGCTCATATGCACTGGCGTCGGCCGTTGGCCAGTTACCCGGCCGCAGATATACCATTGGGCTGATCGCGACATCGTAGCCCGGCCTTTTTCGTGGAAAGGGCGGCGCCGGCTTCAGCCCAAACGCCAGATCCGGAATTATCGGGAGATCCTTCGAGATCCCCAGCTGCGTCGTGAGGGAACGGGAACCGGCGTCGCGAACGGAGCAGTATTTCGATTGGCGGATCGCGTAGCGCAACAGCCACCGACTCAGTTTGCCGCGCGCCGACCCGTAGCCAACGCTGAGAAAAGCGAAGGGCACCCCGGCGCGTCGCGCCAACCACGCCCATCGTGCCAAGGCATACGGCTGACCCATCGCACCGCCCCACGCCGCATCGAGCTGCCCGCCGCCGGCCGCCAACAGAAGATCCGCGTCCTTGAGAAAGCTCCAAGCTGTGCGCATGGACATCGTTTCGAAAACCGTCGATGCGGTCAAATCCGCTACGGTCTTCATGATGCTGTTAGCAATAGGCACGCGTCGAACACGACGGGCTAACCCTCTCGCCGCTCGCACCGCAAACGGTCCATCGTCTCGAGCCGATAAAAACATCGGTCGACTAATGCCGGTGAGATAGTCCGCGGCGACGCCGTGGTTTGCGCGCGTTCGTTCCGGATTCAGCGTGAAAGCGTGCAGACGCGCATTCGGCCATTGAGCGCGGAGAGTTGCGAACGTCGCCTGAAGAATCGCTTCGTCACCGAGATTGCCCCAGCCCGATGGGTAAACGACGCCAATTGTTGGGGCTCGTCGCGAGGTTTCACTGATGCTTCTCGGGCCGCAGCTCGCAGCGTCGGCGGCGCGTAATTCAGTCAGTACGGCTGTCACGCTCGATGGTTCACCTAGTTGAATGGGCGGAACACCGGCTTTACCTGGCGGCCGTTGAGGTAATGAAGCGGTCCCTCGTCCAACGCGCGTGCGTAGACGCTTGCTGCATAATCAACGACATCAATGGTACGGTCGATGTCGCGCTCGGTGTGCGAGTAGCTGACCACAAATGAAGGCGCCAGGATTCCGCCGGCGATCAGCTCCTGCATGAACAGAGTTCGATAGGTCTGCGATGGCTGAAGGTCGAGATCTTTGGTTGCGAAAATGAGGTTGCAGCTTTTTCCGCGAACCTGGAGATAATCGTGAATGCCATGACGTCGAGCTATCTCCTCGAAGCCGTTTCGTAATCTCTCGCCGCGCGAGTACAGAGTATCGATAACAGGTTCCCGCTGATAAACGCGCATGGTGGCGATCGCCGCGACCAGAGAATGCGTCTCGGCACCATGTGTCGTGGAAAGCAGAAACACTCGCTCTCCAGTATGTCGCAGTCCCCCTCGTTCCATGATCTCGCGTTTGCCAGCCAGCGCCGCGACCGCAAATCCGTTCGCGAGCGCCTTGCCAAACGTCGATAAGTCTGGAATCACTCCGTGTGTACGTTGCGCGCCCCCCAGGTGCCATCGAAAACCGGTGATCATCTCATCGAAAATGAGCAGAGCGCCAAACTTGTCGCACAGCGCGCGTACTTCCTCGAGGAAGCCCGGACGTGGTGCGATTGAGGTTTCCGCTTCGAGGATCACGCAGGCGATGCGACCACGATGGGAGGAGAACAGACTCTCCAAGCTGGAGATGTCGTTGTAGTTGAACTTGAGCGTAAGTTCTCGTACCGCGCGCGGGATTCCTCCCGGGATTGCCGTCGACCCAATAAACCAGTCGTCGGTGGAAAGGAATGATTGGTCGCTGCAAATAGCGATATAGTCGCGACCGGTAAACGCGCGAGCGAGTTTAACGGCGGCGGTTGTCGCGTCCGAGCCGTTCTTTGCGAACTTTACCATTTCTGCGGTGGTCACGCAGTCAAGAAACACTTCAGCAGCTTCGACTTCACGCGCACTCGGTCGCGTAAAGTTCGTTCCGTTTGCCAACTCGCGTTTTACAGCTTCGATAACCGGGGGAAAGGCGTGCCCGAGACCAACTGAACGCAGACCCATGCCGTATTCGATATACTCGCTGCCATCAAGGTCCCAGACATGAGACCCACGTCCGTACGCGATGAACGGCGGGGCCAGCTCCGGATACTGATCGTCGCCCTTGGCGTAGGTGTGAGCACCACCCGGGATCAGATCGTGCGCGCGCTGTTGAAGCGAACGTGCCCACATCGAGACCGGAAGGGTCGGTTGCGAGACGGGTAGCGTTGGTTGCGGCGTGCTGAGAGTCGCCATCGATATCCTCTTGGACGGCCTTAGTGGGCGGTTGGTGCTTGCTGGGTTGAGCTGTGCTCGCCGCGACTGAAGGCAATCGTGAGACCACCGTAAACTGTCGCTTTAACCGCATCGGCAGGTCGCTGCCAGGCAAATTGTTGCGCGCCGTCGTCCACATGATGCGCGTGTACACAAGGTGCGTCGCAATCGCAGGAGCGTACTGACTGAACCACGCACGTAAATCCAGAGCCAGTGCCGTATCCTGGTACTTGACCGCGTCTATAGTAGGCCAAGTCTGTCCAACAACGAGCGCAGGCACGTGCGATCTACTTACCTCGCACTGTTGCGCGGAGCCGACAGGTCTGGGCTTGCAAGCTACACTGAGACGCTCGCGTTGCCGCGATCTCGCGCTCAAGCGCCGTTGAAAATGCCGCCGACGCCACCTGAGGCGAATCGGTGAGCGCAAAAACTATGTCTGACTCTGGCGAGCGATTTGCCAAAACCGGCCGCAAGGTTTGCTTCACCGCGCTCGGAAACGTTGTCGTTCACAAGGGAGGCTGTACCACGAATGGCTGTCCTCGACCAAATCCCCCTCCGCTCTGAATTCTCGCCACGCACCGGCCGGCCGATCTCGGGGAGCTGCCGTTTTTGCGGGACACGCTTTGCCAATCGAGTCGTAGACCTCGGAATGTCTCCACTTTGCGAGAGTTTTATCGGTTATGACCAATTGAACCAGATGGAGCGCTTTTACCCACTCCAAGTCTGGGTTTGCCACGAATGCTACCTCGTTCAAATCGAGGAGTATGTGTCAGGCGAAGAGATTTTCTCGGACTATGCGTACTTCTCTTCATTTTCCGATTCCTGGCTCAATCACGCGAAGAGCTACGTCGAGCAGATGATTGCACAGCTAGAGCTCACACGCCGCAATCGCGTCGTCGAGATCGCAAGCAACGATGGCTACCTGTTGCAGTTCTTCGTTCAGCGAGGAATCCCTTCGCTGGGTATCGAACCCGCGGCCAACGTCGCGAAGGCTGCAGAGGAGAAGGGTGTCCCGACGCTCGTCAGGTTTTTTGGTACTGACCTCGCCAGAGAACTCGCCGCCGCTGGTCAGCAAGCGGACCTGATTCTGGGCAACAATGTCCTCGCGCAGGTTCCCGATCTCAATGATTTCGTAGCCGGAATAAAAATCCTCCTCGCCCCCTCGGGGGTAGCCACCATCGAGTTCCCACACCTGCTGCGAACGATCGAGGGCAATCAGTTTGACCAGATCTACCACGAACACTTTTCATACTTTTCGCTTTACGCGGCTGAGCGAATTTTTTCCGCTCATGGCCTTCCCGTTTTTGATGTCGAGGAGTTGCCGACGCACGGCGGATCCATCCGCATATATGCACGCCATGCGGATGACCACTCAAAGGAAACAACGCGCCGGCTGATCGAGCTGCGCCGAATCGAGGAAGAGGCGGGCGTTGCCTCAATCGAATATTACGCCGGATTCGAAAAGAAAGTCCACGCGGCGAAGCGGAAGCTTTTGGAGTTCCTGATCGAAGCAAAGGCATCAGGCAAAAAAGTCGTCGGCTATGGAGCGCCTGGAAAAGGCAACACGTTGCTGAACTTCTGTGGCATCAGAACCGACTTCGTGGATTTCACCGTTGACCGCAATCCGCACAAACACGGCAAGTACCTCCCGGGAACACATATACCAATCCTGGCGCCCGAACGGTTGTGGGATGCGAGGCCGGATTACGTTCTAATTCTTCCGTGGAATCTCAGATCGGAAATCATGTCGCAGCTGGCAGGCATCAGGCAGTGGGGTGGAAAGTTTTTGGTTCCAATCCCCGAGGTAGCGGTCTTTCCGTGATATTCAGGGCAACTCCCCTTTCCGGCGCTTTCGTGGTTCATACAGAACGCCACGAAGACGACCGCGGGTTTTTTGCACGAACCTGGTGTCGGCGTGAATTCGAGAGAATGGGGCTCAACACCGAACTGAGTCAGTGCAACGTCTCTTATAACCGGCGGCGCGGAACGCTGCGCGGGATGCACTGGCAGGCACATCCCTTCGCCGAAGCCAAACTGATTAGATGCACTCGCGGAACGATATGGGACGTCATAATCGATCTCCGTGATGATTCTCCGACTTACACGGAGTATTTCGGCGTGCCACTTTCCGCCGAGAACGCCCGTGCGTTGTACGTACCCGAGGGCATGGCGCACGGATTTGTTACGCTCGAAGATGACTGCGAGGTCTTCTATCAGATGTCGCAGTTTTATGAACCCGCCTCCGCGCGCGGCGTGCGCTGGAATGACCCGGCGTTCTCGATAAAGTGGCCGATGTCTGACCCAATTCTCCACCCACGCGACGCAGCGTATCCCGATTTCGCCAAACCGAGCCTGGTGTGAACACTTCCTACACCATCGACCCCGGTTGCGGCGAAGGAATGTTTGCGCTGATCGGAGATCTCTACCCGATCTGCCGCAGTATCACTGGTAACGGTGTTCGCGCGACACTACGCGAGCTGCAACGCATTCTACCACTATCGATCTTTGAGGTCGACTCCGGCACCCGGGTCTTCGATTGGACTGTTCCGAATGAATGGAATATCGCAGACGCCTGGATAGCCGATGCGTCGGGCCAACGGGTAGTCGATTTTCGAAAATCGAATTTGCACGTAGTCAGTTACAGCGTCCCGGTGCACGCCCGGATGACGCTCTCGGAATTGCGCTCACATTTGCACACTCTTCCGGAACAGCCGGACCTCATCCCCTACCGCACTTCCTACTACAAAGAGGATTGGGGATTCTGTTTGCCGCATCGTGTGTTGGAGCAGATGACTGACGGCGAATACGAGGTCTGCATCGATAGCACCCTTCGTCCCGGGACCCTGACTTACGGCGAATTGGTCCTGCCAGGATCGACGACTGACGAGATCCTCATCAGCACGCATGTCTGCCATCCTTCACTCGCAAACGACAACCTGTCTGGGATCGCCGTCTCTGCATTCCTCGCTCGCCACCTCGCCAGCCAGGAGCGGCATCACACATTCCGCTTCTTGTTCATTCCAGGAACGATCGGGTCGATAACCTGGCTCGCACTGCATCAAGACCACCTACAATCGATTAGACACGGCTTGGTATTGTCGTGCCTCGGGGATCGTGGACATGTCTCGTACAAGCGTAGCCGACGGAGGACAGCGCTTGTCGATCGCGCCGCGTCGCACGTTCTTGCTCAGCATGGCCCGCACACAATCAACGACTTTGTGCCCTACGGTTACGACGAGCGACAGTATTGTTCGCCCGGCATCGACCTTCCGGTGGGTTGCCTTACTCGCACGCCCAACGGTAAGTATCCCCAATACCATACCTCCGCCGACAATCTGGACTTTATCAGCGTCGAATTCTTGAACGACTCGCTCTCGACACTGTTGGAAATCATCGAAGTCGTCGAGCATAACCGCACTTACGTGACCATGAATCCAATGTGCGAACCCCAGCTCGGCAGGCGCGGCCTCTACAAAAACACGGGCGGCAGCTCACTGAAGGAGTTCGAGATGAGCCTGCTGTGGGTTCTGAACTTCTCGGACGGTACCCACTCGCTGCTCGACATCGCTGAGAGGGCATCTCTGCCATTTGCAGTCGTGCGCAGCGCGGCGGAAGCTCTGGAGAGGGCCCAGTTGCTCCGGCCTCTCAGTCACAGCTTTGCTCATCGCGCGGCGATCGACCGGAGCACCGTTCTTAGACCCGCTAAGGTCCGGCGACGGTGAAGCCAGTCTCCATACCGCAGTCAACGGAACCTCTGAAGATTCTGTGTCTTGGAGCGCACTCCGACGACATCGAGATCGGATGCGGGGCAACCTTGATCGAGCTCGCTGAGAGAAACCCACGCCCGGAGTTTCGCTGGGTGGTTTGGAGCGCGTGTGGAGATCGCGCGCGCGAAGCGGCGCTCGGCGCGCGCGCCTTTCTCTGGCCATCCTCGGAGGCGGAAGCCGAGTTCCACGGTTTTCGCGATGGCTATTTCCCGAGTCAGTTCGGCGAAATCAAAGACGCCTTTGAGGTGCTGGCTAGAGACTTTCGACCTGACGTGGTGTTCACCCATTACCGGGACGACCGTCATCAGGACCACCGGGTCATCTCCGACCTGACATGGAACACCTTCAGAAATCACGTCATCCTTGAATATGAGATCCCGAAATGGGACGGGGACGTCGGACAGCCGAACTACTACATCCCGATCTGTCGGGAAATCGCCGAGCGGAAGATCACGTCGCTGATGAAAGTATTCCAGACACAGAGAAGCAAAGATTGGTTCAGTCCGGAAACGTTCACGTCCATACTTCGCTTGCGCGGAATCGAATCACGCGCCCGAGAGGGCTTTGCTGAAGCCTTCCACGCCAGAAAGCTCGTATCAACGCTTTAGCAAAAACGCTGCAGGCACCCAGGCGCATTGAGCGCCGGTGCCTGCAGGGTATCGATCAAGGAATTCGAGCGGTCGCTATTCGGATGTTGTCGACCCACATGGACTGATCGACGGGCGACCCATCGCCAATGTAGGGGGCGATCAGGAACTGATTGAACTGAAGGCCTGGATGCGCGGCGGTCCGGAAAAGAATGTCGTGGCGGTCAATGATCAGGGTACCGTTGAACCAGTACTGCATAACGCCATCGGCCTGGCCGACACCGTTCACTATCGTGTTGAGCTGGAAGTACGCCTCGACAAAGTTCCAGTCGTTTTTGTAGCCTGGTCCTGGATTGGGCTGGAACACCACCGGCCCGCGAAGCTGTTTGTCGTTGTAGTAATTCGAGCCGTCGTCGAAGCATTCAGACGGCATGTTGGTTTCTACCATACCATTGCATCCGCCGGTCGATCGATCCTCGGTGACTCCCACCAAGTTGTGCGGTAGCGCGCCGTAGCTGTAATTGATCGACTTGTTATCCTGCATCGCCAGGCGCGGGATGCCACCATTCTGATAGTTCTGCTCGACGTACAGGACCATCCACCCGAACGACGGACCATCGTAATCGCCGTCGAGGGTGCTCATGATCTGAAACTCGTGCGGATGGTAGAGATGGTTCGAACCGACCCAGTTTGCACTGTACTTGACGTAGTAGCTCAAATACACCGAGCTCGTCGCGGCAAATTTGTGGCGCTGTGAGCCGCCAGTTGTAGGCGTTGTCGCGCCAGGGAGGAAGTGATACTGCGCCGACGCAGTGCTACCGGTGATGTGCTCCGCCGTTGAGATGACCACGCTCGTGTTGTCGTACCAACCACGCGAAGCGAGGCTCGCGTCCTCGAAATTCTCCTGGAAGAGGAGTGTGCCACCCGGCGGGGGTGGCGGGGGTGGGGGTGGAGGTGCCGCGTTTACCGTGACAGTAGATGTGCCGGACTTGCCGCCGGTGCTCGCAGTGATCGTAGCTGACCCTGCGGCAACACCAGTCACAACGCCCGCTGATGTTACGGTCGCGACGCTTGGCTTGCCGCTCGACCAGGTAATAGTTTGGCCGCTCATGACGTTGCCCTGAGCGTCTTTGACAGTCGCGCTGAGTGTCACAGTGGCGCCGATATCGACTTGTGCGCTGGCCGGCGAAACCGTGACCGTCGTGACTACCGGAGGTGGCGGAGGTGCCTGGGTTACAGTGAGTGATGCCGTTCCCGACTTGCCTGCACACGTTGCCGTTATGGTTGCTGTCCCTGCGGACACGCCACTCGCAACACCGTTTGCGTTCACGGTTGCAACAGAGAGAGCGCTGCTAGACCATGTGACGGTTTGGCCCGTCATAACAGAGCCCTGCGCATCCTTGACCGTGGCGCTTAACGCGACCGTCGCTCCTGTTTGCACCGTTGGTGTGGCCGGCGAAACACTTACTGTCGCTACTGTTTGTGGTGGAGGCGATGGCGCCATCACCTTGACGTGTGCAGTTCCACTTTTGCCTTTCGTGGACGCACTTATCGTCACGTCTCCAGCCGCCACACCTGCAACGATCCCGGTGGCACTCACTGCTGCAAGCGATTGGTCGCTGCTGGACCAAGACAAGGTTTGATCGGTCATGACCGTGCCGCTTTGATCCTTGACTTCCGCGGAGAGCGCGGTAGTTGTGCCCACATCTATCGATGTGGTTGAAGGCGTCACGTTGATCGTTGTTACGACAGGAGTGGGGTCTGGCGTCGGTTCCGTAGTCGTGCCGCCCGCTTCGCCGCAAACCCACAAAATCGGAAGTGCGAACACCCACGAGCTTCGGACTACGCGACGAGCAATTGCTCTTGTATTTAACATGCGAACTCCCGCATTTCGTTCGTAGTGGTGGCGGAAGTGCCGTGACAACAAAATGCCGCCGCGGCACCGATACCTGTCGGATTCGCTGGCGGCTCGGCTGGCGTAGCGTGAGCTTTAGCCCCGTGGCTCTGCGACACCGTCTTTCGACGGCTTTGCTCTGAGCAGCGTGCTTACCTATAGTCGGTCCTAACGAGCGACTACGGCTTTCTGTCTGCTGATTCTATATAAATGAGACGCTCAGTTCCTGCACTGGTAACGTCATGGCGCTCGTAAACGCAAGTGTGTCCAGCGCTTAAGACTCAGAACCCGCTGTGCGGCCGCGAATTCGCACCCCATTAAAATCAGACCAATCATTCGTCGGCGTACCAAGCTGAAGAGAGGTAGCAACCGAATCGTCCAGCACTGCCCGGCTGTTGCTTTGGTGCGCACCAATTAGTTCAAGCGCCCCGAGTGCGCGCGCGCCATCGTGCGCGATGATCGCTAACGATCCCGGGATTGCACCCTGGCAGGCAAATCGCGCTGCGCGGGCAGGAATGCCCTCAGCGAGATGATGCTTCCATATCGGATGCTCACCGTCGAGCAGAGTGACTACATTCTTCCCCGCAAGAATGAGGTATGAGTACGCCAGTGCACCGAGACTTGTCGGAGCCCGCGTTGACAGGAATTTCCTCAACTTTCCGGCTCTCCGGTAAAACGTCTGGACAAGGTTCTTTTCCCAGAGAAAACGATACGTGCTCTGGTCGTCCGGCTTAACGACAAAGTCGTAATCGTTGTAGCTCGATACCAGGTCGAGAATTGTAACCTCGCGGTATCCAGCATCTTTGAATAGCTGGCGATACCCCGCAATGTCGTACAGGTATGTGCGATATGGTTTTCTTCGCAGAGCACGTGAAACCACGTTCGCCAGGGGTCGAGGAAGTGCTGGCACGAGTCGAATACCGGTGTGTGTATCGTCCATACCGACCAGCGTCTCGAGCGCATAGCGATTCTCGATCGCGACAGCGATGGTTCCACCATCTGAAAGTGTGCGACCCACCTCCTTCAGCATGGAGACTTGTAGCTCCCGCGGCAGCCCTTCGGCATAGAGTGCCGCCCACTCGAGGACGCCGTTCATTGTCACCAGGTCGAACGCCGCACCTTTGAACGGAAGTGCAAAACCGCCGGCCTCAACAAATCGGATGTCGTTGCGTTTGTCCTGCCGCGCGCGAAGACTGCCATACGAGACGCGAGTCCAGAGTGCGTCAACGCCGACGACGAAGCCGAAGTACTGGGAGAGGCCGAGTGCAAGCGCGCCGAATCCGCAACCCAGATCGAGCGCTTTGCTTTCGGCTGGAAGAGCGCGCAGCAGATGCCAGTTCCCAACGCGAAAGTTTCGCAACCGGTGCGCGAATTGTTTCCGTTTAATTGCGACTTCATCGAGGACCGGCTCCCAGCCCAGCTGCTTGCTGCGCTCGATGAATTCATTCAGCTGGGCAACCGGAAGGTCCCCGCCCCACCATTCGCCCTGCGCCTTCGCATCCGTGCGCGCGACGGTCGCGTTGTCGTCACTCACGGGTGGTGATGTGCGACAGCTCAATGCGCTCTGAGAGCGGAGTTAATTGGTTCGCAGTCATTTTTTTAAAGGAAACGGTGATCTAGGGCTTACAAAAACTGGCTTAGCTCACCCTTGAGCGCGAGCGGTGAAACGCCGAATGCGGCCACCGATGCGACCTGCGATTTCCGACATCGCTGGTACCGGATCAGACCACCGGAAGACGGGTTGATAGGCACCCGCCCATGAACGCGCCCACTCTGCCAACGTAATTCGACCTGCAGACAACTCAGCCCGGACTGCATCCAGATCGTAGTACGGAAATACACAACGACGACCGACGCTGTAACCGGTGATTGTGGGAACCGGCTCGCCTAGAGCATCTCGCACCGCCATATCGCAAACATTCACCCCGCAACGCGCGGCGAATTCGACGTACCACCACGGCCGGGCGTTTACCTCGATCAGCTTCAGCACTCCATCGCGCGCATCGCGCTTGAACTCCGCGCTGAATATCCCACGATAATGGAGGTCCGCGAACAATGTCCGCAGCGTTTGCGGGGCGCCATCGACCTCCGCAACCGGCACGCTCACCATAGCCGTGCTGTTACCGAAATCGGGCGGATTCATGCGTAAACGACGGCGCGCGAACAGGGCTCTGGTATCACCGGCCCGATCAACGAATCCGTCGACGAAATAGTGATTCGTTGGTGGTCCCGGCACGTACCGCTGCAGCAGCATCTCGAATCCCGCGGCAGTACAAGATGCGAACGTTGTTTCAGCGTTTTCTGCACCAGCGACCATAAAGGCCTTGACACCGAAATGGGCGAAAAACTGCTGGGAGTGCAACGGCTTGAGAAACGATTGGCTAAGGGTCTCAGCTGAGATTCCGCGCAGACCCTCACCGCGCGAAAGAAAATGTGTCTCGGGGTGCGGCAGTCCCAGTCGATCGAGCGTCGCGCCAAATCGTGCCTTGTCGACCAGCGTCTCAAGCGAATCCAGAGGTGCAACGCTCGATGGGTATTGCTCCTTGATATCGGCAGGTAGTGACGCGACCGCGCGTACCCATGAGTCGGAGCACGGCATTACTACCGTTCGCGCAGGCAGCGATTCAAGAAGCCGGGGCAGATTACCAGCGGTTGCGCCCGCAAATAGAGAAGGCGCCGATCGAAACCAGCGCGATCGCCGTGCCGGACCAATCGCGTCGGGCAAAGTCAGAGCGCGAATACCGATGTCTGAGAGCGCCCGCAACACTCCCAACAAGGTGATGCCCGAACCAAGCGCCAGAACTTCTGGTCGCTTCAAAGCTCGCGATTTCATTCGTCGGCTACCGCCTCACTCCTTGTCCAAGCGACGCGCCACGAGCTCGAATCCGAAGTGGTAGGGAGAAAGCAGCCAATTCGAGACCGTGATTCGGCGAAGTCGATATGGGTCATCGCCCTTCCTTACTGTCCCACCGTAGGCGGACACACAGCAGCGCAACCCGAGCTCCTTCAGAATCGGCTGATTTTCTGCAGCCATGTTTTTCACACCACCGAACGGATAGGCGAACAGCCCTGAGTCTTCGCCCAGCTCGGCGAGGAGGCGCTTCATCCCGCCGCCGATTTCTCGTCGGGCGTCGTCGCCGACGGTCGAACCAAGGTTTACATGAGACACCGTGTGCGAGCCAATCTCATGACCGGCCGCGCGAAGTTGCCGGACTTGGTCCCACGTCATCCACTCGCTCTCGATGTTCTGATTGCGGTCCCACCACGGCACGTACGTGCTGCCAATAAACGAGGTGGTTACGAAGAAACAAGCCCGCAAGCCGTGCTCTTCAAGGATCGGCGCAGCGCGTGTCGCGTTGCCCTGATACCCATCATCGAATGTGATTACAAGAGTGCGGGTGAGATCGCCGCCAGACTCGAGGCGGTTGAGCAGCTCTGTTAACGACAGCACTTCGAAGTATCGGGCGAAGAAGCGAACGTAGGCTTCAAACACCGTGCTGCTACAAGTAATCGGGTCGTGCGGATACGCGTCGTTGACGCGGTGGAAAACAACGATGACCGCCTCGTTTTTCCACAGTCGTCGGTAGAAATGGCTGGCGAAAAGCGCCCAGCCCACCGCTCCTTTGACTTGACGAGATACCCAGCTTAGAGGTTGTCGAATCTTTAAGCGCTTACGCATTAAGCAATCGTACGTATCGGACGAGCAGCGACGGGCGTTGAGATATTTTTTCCCTTAAAAAAAAATTGCGACCGAGTGCGATAGTCGCGGTAACAGCGTTTTAGCTGCCCAAAAATATGCCCTATGTAGCCCTCCAACAGGGACAGTCTGGTGGCCGGGCTCGCAACCTGTCAGAATCCTGACATCTCGGCGGGCCTTCCCGGCGATCCTCAACTCACGACTCACGTTCTTTTTCGGGAACGTGTTTGGGAGAGCGTGGGAACCGTCCACACACCGGGGCAACTACTGACCTCTGTGGGTCAACTACCACAGACTTGGGGCAACACCGCGACAAACACCCGAATGCGAAACCGCAGACCCTTTGTTGAAAAGGCGCAAACCGCTATCCCCGTTCACCTTAGCAAACGCTGCCGGCCATGCGCAGGGGGAATGGAAGATGCTTCCCCGCGTGGTCAACTGCGCGGAGGCGGCACAAAGACGCCGACATGCACCCGCCGCATAACGGGCTAACCCGCCCGGAGGCCCACGAGACCGTGATGTCGACAGCGTACGAACTTCTCCGCGAAGAGTTGCGGTCGCACCCTCGAGTATGGGTGGTTACGGGTGTCGCGGGGTTCATTGGATCTAACCTGCTGCAGGAGCTTTTGGCCCTGGGGCAAACTGTCGTCGGATTGGACAACTTTTCAACGGGTCATCGGGCGAACCTCGACGATGCACTCGTTGGACCGCTCGAGGGTTCGGCCAATTTCAGGATGTTAGAAGGCGACATTCGCGACGTTCAGACTTGTCGGGACGCGTGCGAGTCGGCGGATTATGTGCTTCACCACGCGGCGCTTGGATCGGTACCGTGGTCCATGGACGATCCGCTACGCACGAATGCAGTCAACGTCGATGGCTTTGTAAATATGCTGGTCGCGGCAAAGGACGCCGGGGTGAGACGGTTCGTTTATGCATCTTCGAGTGCCGTCTATGGAGACACCCCGGCGTATCCTCAAATTGAACAGACATTGGGCCGGCCGTTGTCACCCTACGCCGCGAGCAAGAGCGCGAATGAAACGTATGCGCTCGCGTTTGAAATGAGCTACGGGCTGCAGACGATCGGTTTGCGCTACTTCAACGTTTTCGGACGCCGGCAGGATCCCACTGGCGCTTATGCTGCGGTTATCCCGCGTTGGATCGCCGCCCTGCTGCGTGGCGAGCGGTGCCGTATTTTCGGTGACGGAGAAACCACCCGGGATTTCTGCTACATCGCGAATGTGGTTCAAGCCAATCTCCTCGCAGCGACTGCAGAGAAGGACGAGGCGACGTGCGACACCTATAACATCGCATGTGCCGAATCCGTGACGCTCAATCAGTTGTTCGCAATGATGCGCGACGGACTGGCAGATCGAGACGCGCGGTTCACCGATGCTCGACCACTATACGACGGTTTTCGTCCGGGTGACATCCGATTTTCTTGTGCATCAATTGACAAAGCGCGCAGCAAGCTCCGCTACTCGCCCACGCATGACGTCTCGTCGGGACTCGCCGACGCGCTTGACTGGTATGTCGAGAAGGCGGAGGCTTGGAATGCGGACGCAGTCTCGAGACGGAACGGGCACCTTCCGATCTCGACCGTAGGACAAATGCCGGCCCCCCAGGTTGCAGTATGAGTGACGGGCATCCGAAGCAGAATGCGCTGGTTGGATTCAGCGATGAATGGATGCGCCGTTCAATGGAGACGGTCTTTCAGGAAAAGGGGTATCAGGTAACGCGAACCGCCTCCGGTAAGGAGGCACTCCAGCTCGCTCGTAGTGGGCGATTCGATGTGATCATCCTCGACGAACGAATCGAGCAATTGGTCGCTATAGATGTCTGCATCGCGTTGCGCGACGATCCGTTGTTCGATCACGCCACGCCCATCGTCATCGTTTCGTCCGCGCACTCCACGTTACCAAGTCGCAGCGCTGCCTATGCCGCTGGCGCCTGGGAATACTGCCATCAGCCCGTCGATGTCGACGCACTGTTTCTGAAACTGGCCACCTTCCTGCGCGCACGGCGCGAGCTCGCCGAACACCAGGCGAAGTCGCTCATGGACCCTGCCAGCGGGTTATACACCGATTTTGGACTGCACCAACTCGCGGAGCAACTTGAAGCGCGCGCTGTGCGTAACCACGAGCCGTTCGCATGCCTGGCGTTTGCATCCGTCTCCGGCGAAGGCGATGCGCCGGCGAACCGCGACACCGCGCGAACAAGCTTCCGGGACCTTGCGCATGCCGTCCGGGAACAGGCGCGCCGGTCAGATGTCATTGCGAAACGAGGCGAGTCGCGCCTTGCGGTTCTCGCACCGGGCACGGACGCCGCAGGTGCGCGCCATCTGGTCGCACGCTTACAGCGTGAGCTCGGGGACTCCGCGAAAGGCAGTAAGGGATCCGCGGTCCGCCTGCGCGCGGGATATTGCGCCGTTTCCGACCTCGCGGCCGCAAAGCTCGAGGTCACCGAACTAGTCCACCGCGCTGAGAGCGCCCTGGCCCAGGTGGGGGGCACTAACCAAGACAGCGTGCTCAGTTTTGACGACCTATCCCCGGGAGAATCTCGACCTTAACCGTTTCAGCCGTCGATCGGCCAATTATTTCGCGTTTCACGGTGTGAAACACGCCGTGGGCTCCTAGACTCACGCAGCACACTGCGCCCTTGACCTGTCGGGGGCTTTTCCCTAAGATGGGCGTCCGCGAGCGGTCATCGTGTGACGGAGATCCAATGGCGCAGATGGACCCCGCTGCAACAAAAACTGTCTCCGCAATGACTGATTATTCGGATTACGGACTTGGGTCCGGTCCGATCGAATCCGCCTCGCCAACACGTTCGGAAAGTGCCTCCCCTGCACCGGTGGGCGCCGCTTTCTCTCCTTCGGCGGCGAAACTCATCGGCGCGCTCAGGATCGCCGCCGATCGAACGGCAACGGCGATTGCACACGGTACCAAGCAGACCCGACTCGAAGTACGTGAGCGGCTAACCGAAGTAATCTGCTGGCTTATCGGCAGCCTCCAAACACGCGAAGGCGCGAATAAAGTTCCGCCCGTTATCGCGCGCGAATATGTCTCGACGCTAAAGATCAATTTTCTTACCGAGTTGGCGACGACATCCGACCTCAACGCGAATGAGGTTGTGTCCACACTCATCAAGCTCGACGAAGCGGAGGAAGCCTGGAAGCGCACTGACCGCGGCAAGTTCATCTCGCGTCTTACCGGCGCAGACTGCGCCGATGCGGTGGTGGCGATTGCACATGACATTCGCTCACCTCTCGGCTCCATTCTGCTGCTCGTCGACTCGCTCCGACGCAGCGAACGAGTAGCGCCAAACCCTGTGCGCGAACGCCAGCTCGGCCTGATCTACGGGGCCGCTTTCGGTTTGAGCACGACGGTCTCGAATCTGATCGCGGCGGCGCGCGGAGACGGGCTGGTCCAGGGTAACCCGGCACCTTTTTCCGTTAGCGAGATGATGCACTCTGTGAGTGACATTGTGCAGCCGATGTGCGAAGAAAAAGGCATTCCTCTCGGAATGGAATTCGTCGATCACGACGCCCGCGTTGGATACGGGTCGGCGATTCAACAGGCACTGC
Organism: Gemmatimonadaceae bacterium; assembly: GCA_045803545.1. GTDB lineage: Bacteria > Gemmatimonadota > Gemmatimonadetes > Gemmatimonadales > Gemmatimonadaceae > UBA4720. The sequence goes on from JBJMOW010000005.1 coordinate 547,042, forward strand.
TCAATCTGACCTCCAACGCGCTTCGTTATACCGACGCTGGAAGCGTAGCGATGGGTTGTTCCGAGGTCGCAGGAGATAGGGTTGAATTCTGGGTCGAAGACACTGGCCCGGGAATTCCCGACGACGTCCTCGAGCGCCTTTGCTACGGGTTCCCGCCCGAAGGCGTGAAGCTTCGGTTCTCGAGCGCAGGGCTCGGCTTGGCAATTGTTCGCACTTTGGTTGAGGCGATGGGTAGTTCGTTGCAGGTCGACAGCGGCGTGGAAGGCACCCGCTTCTCCTTTGTTCTGTCACTGCCCATCCTGCAGTAACGCCTTTGTAGATCCATAACTTAGCTGTACCCACCGGCGTGTTTCTGCGCCGGTTTTCTTGTATCCGGGCCCGTCTTACAGTCGTCATCCTATAGACCCCAGCGAGCCTGCCCAGCCTTGTGTTGGACGGGCTCGCTCCTCCGAAAACCGGCAAAACCACCGAAAGGTGGTGACCGCAAAGCCGCGACGCTAAAGCGCCCAAGGCGCCACGCGAGTCGGGCTACCGAAGAGGAGGTTCAATGCAGTTGCTCGGTGAACGTCCGCCGCTGGCATTGGTCGCCTGTAGCGATGACTGGATGAGCAGAGCGCTGGAGAATGTATTCCAGCTGCGCGGGTACGTGGTTGCGCATACACGCTCCAGCATGCAAGCCCTCGAGCTCGCGCGACTGGCCAATCATGACCTGCTCGTACTCGACGAATCGCTATCCGACATTCCCGCGCTCGAATTGTGTCGCGCAATTAAGGACAGCGCGCAATACGATCATTCGATCCCGGTAGTGATCACCGCTTCTACGCCCGCTGATCCCAGATCACGCATGATGGCTTACAGCGCTGGAGCCTGGGAATACTGCAGTCATCCCGTTGATCTCGATCCCGTTTTCACGAAGGTCGCAACCTTCCTCCGCGCACGCGGCGAATTGGTTCTTTCGCGAAGCCAGGATTTCGTCGACTCCAGCACCGGGCTTTACACGAAGTTTGGATTGCGTCAACTCGCCGGAAAGCTCAGCGCACGCGCGCAGCGAAACCACGAAGCGTTCGCCTGCGTCGCATTCGCACCGCAAGTGCAGGATCGCGAGGTGGGCTCGAGTATGTTGTGGAAGGAAAGCTCCGCTGGCTTCGCCGATGTCGCACACGTCTTCCGCGAGCAAAGTCGCCAGTCCGATATCGTTGGGCTGGTCGGAGACTCCCGACTCGCCATTCTGGCTCCCGATACAGACGCCGCCGGCGCGCGATTGCTCGTCGCCAGACTGCAGCGCGAGCTAGATCACGCTGCTCGCGCCAAGACTATCTCGGGTCAGGTTCGTCTGCGAGTAGGCTACTCGGCGGTTCAAGACCTTGCCGAATCCAAAGTCAATGTCGCCGAGCTGGTGCACCGCGCCGAGAGTGCGCTCGATCACGCGCCGCTCCAGGGCGAGAACTCGGCGGTCGTCAGCTTCGATGATTTGCCGATCTTTGAGTGAGGCATCGGCGTCGGCAAAAAAAGGCAACGGTTATAACCGTTGCCTTTTTTTGTGTCCAGCGGCCACTGCACTATGTGAGTGGAGCGTACAGGGATCGAACCTGCGACCTCCTGGTTGCAAACCAGGCGCTCTCCCAGCTGAGCTAACGCCCCGCAGCAGGAAATATAAAAGGGCCAGCAGGTTCGGACTAAGAAAACCCGAACTACTCGTGCGCCGGAAGCGGCTCCATCGTCCGAGGATTGACCGGCACCTGCACTTCATCGCGATACGGCGAGGTCATCAACAGCACGCGCATTCGGGGAAACGCGTTTGAGAACGCGAGATAGCAGAAGCCCCAAATGCCGAGCATGCCGAGGGTGATGCCGATCTCCCAAATTCCGAACGGAATATCGTGGAGCGCTCCATAGATCGAAGGATAAACCTCGAGATAGCGCGTCATCCACAACCCGCTTACCGTGCACAGCGCGAAGAACGCCATCGTTGGCAGGAAAACTTTCGCCGCGCGCGACAGCAAGCCGAAAAATGGCAGGACGAACATCAGGCTGACGGCGATCAACGTTGGAATTCTCCAGCCTTCGATCAAACGCAACCTCGCCCAGTGCGTCTCCTCGCCCATGTTGCCGTACCAGAGCACGAGGTACTGGCCGAAGGTGATGTAGCCCCAGAAGGCAGTGAACGCGAAGCAAAGTTTGCCGAGGTCGTGGAAATGCTTGTCTTGAATGAGATCGTAGCGCCCCAGATACCGACGCCATGCCATCACGATCAGCGTCCAGCTCGCCAGCGCCGCGACCCACGCGCCCATGAAGAACCACCAACCGTACATGGTGCTCTGGAAATGGGGATCGAGCGACATCGACAAATCCCACGACAGCACGATCCAGCCAAAGCCCCACACAAACGCAAGCGCCACGGCGAGGTATCCCTGACGTGAATGCGTAGTGTGCAGCTCGCGCCGCTCGTCGCCGAAGTTGCGTCGCATGCGATCACGAATGCCGCGCGCCCAGTTGGGTCCGCCCTCCGGCAGAATTCCAACGTCGAGTCGCAGACACATGTAGATGTAGCGGAGACTCACGAGCGTGATCAACAGGAAGATGAGGATCACGCGCGGATAGTAGAAACCAGGCCCCAGGTAAATCGCCTTTTCGCGAATTTCGGGCGTGCGGGTCGTCCACCACAAAACGTGGTGTCTGCCGAACAAGAGAATCAGCAGCAGCAGGACGAAGGCCACGGGCAAAAACGCGACGTATCCCTCGAGAAAGCGAATGATGGGGCGAGACCAGCGCGCGGTCGTAATGCGCTGAACCGCCACGAACATCACACCCGCAGAGGAAACGCTCGCGAAGTACAGCCAGTTCGTGAGCAATGCCTGCCACGCGCGATCTGGCTTTACGAATAGGCCAATGAGGAATATGAGAGTGCCTAGGGCCGCGAGCACCAGGCAGACGGTGGTGAGAATCGGCGGTGTCGGCCGGTCAATGCCGACCAGAACTTCGTCTCGCGATGGAGCGTGTGCGTCGTGCGTCATCGCGTCGACCTCGCTCGTGCGGTGTCTCGCGCTTTCGTTGAATCCGTCCGAGTGCGCGCCGTATCGGTCGGCGTCGTCGGCTGGAGTCCCTGTTGCGCTGCCGCCGCTGGCGACGCCTCGTTCTGCGCACCAGGCAACAGCGTGCGTGGCGGAGAGAACGGCGCCGGACGCTGTGGACCGAGCACAGTCGGGCCTGGCACCTTGTCGCCAGTCACGCCGGGCGGGGCTAGCGCTCCGACTTGAACGGTCTTGCCGTTCACGCCCTGCAGTGCGCGGACGTAGTTCACCACGTCCCAGCGATCCATTTCCTCGATGCGGTTGTAGGGAGGCATTAAACCGCGTCCGTTCCGGATCATTCCAAAGATGTAGCCATCGGTGCGCGCCTTGGTCATGTCCGTCGTAAGGTTGATCCCTGGCATTCCGTATCTGGTCGCGGGACCATCTCCTATCGCGCGGTCACCATGACACGGCACGCAATTAATCGTGAAGTATTTCCTGCCGTTGGCAAGCGACGAATCCGAAGCCGGCGTTGGATTGCGCAGATTCGACATCGAGTCGATCGTCGCCGGAAAAGCGCCGTACGAAACCTGGAATCCCGCCACCGCGGTTCCGGTGGTCGGCACCGAGAACTGCGGATTTCCACGGGAGGGAGTGAGCGAGTCCTTCACCGGTTCCCAGGTCCACAGCGACGGCTGGCGCTTGAAGTCGGTGAACCATTCGCACGCGGTCAAGAACAACGGCGCTACCAGTAGCAGCACGCGCGCGCGCGATCGGGCGCGACGCAACATGCGATCAACGTTCACGTCGCACCTCGGTCGCGCCATGCTGCTTGAGCAAATCCTCTGCTGTTCGCGCCTGCTCTGGTGGACACTCCACCCAGATCCCGTAATCACCGTGACTGAAGCGCGGGTCATATCCAACCATCATCGTCAAGCGAGGAATCCGCGCAGCAATGAACAGACCGGCAACGGTCGACAGACCGCCGATCAACACCATCACTTCAAATCCGAAAATCGTATACGGAACCCACGACGCGATTGGCTTACCGCCGACGACCAGTGGCCAGTAGTCAGAAACCCAGATCGCGATCCAATATCCGAAAGTACATCCGAGCAGTCCGCCGATCAGTGTGAACCGACGGACGGGACTCGGTGGCGCCGCGATCGCCTCTTCCAACTCGTGACGTGGGGTCGGCGTGAAGACCCGAATCTCCCCGAGGTTTTTCTGCTTCAACGCCTCTATCGCGTCGACTGTCGAGTCGAGATCGTGGAACGCCGCCAGTACTCCGCGCATCAGGCGAACTCTCCCGGCGTGTCAGCCTCGAACTCGAAATGACGGCCCGCTGCGTCGACGCCGTGTTCGTGTTGTTTGCCTAGCTGAGGCGGAACGATTTCCTTCACTTCAGAGATGGCGATCACGGGTAGCTGCTTGATGAATAGCAGGAACCACATCGAGAACCAGCCGAAGCTCCCGATCAGGATCGAGTAGTCGACAATCGTCGGCCGATAACTCGTCCATTGCCACGGCTCGAATTCGTGGGACAGTGATGGCACCACGATCACGAATCGCTCGAACCACATTCCGATGTTGATCGTGAACGAGATAATGAACAGCCACGCCGCACTGCGTCTGAGCTTCTGCACGAACAGCGAAAGCGGCAGCACCATGTTGCAGGTGTAAAGAATCGCCGAGGCCCACCACCACTGACCCCAGATGCGGTTCGCGAAGAAGTTCTGCTCGAACTCGTTGCCGCTGTACCACGCTACAAACCACTCATTCATGTATGCGCAGCCCACCACGAGCGACGTGAACAGCGCGAGCTTGGCGGCGGCATCGAGATGGTTGATCGTGACGTAGTGCCGAACGCCGAACCACTTCCTCAATGGGATGATGATGGTGAACACCATTCCCATACCGGAGAAGATTGCGCCGGCAACGAAGTAGGGCGGGAAAATCGTGGTGTGCCAGCCCGGCGTCAGCGCCATTGCGAAGTCGAAGGACACGACCGAGTGCACCGAGAGGACCAGAGGCGTCGACAACGCCGCCAGGAATAGATAGGCTCTAGCGAAGTGTCGCCACTCGTTGTCGGTGTTTCGCCAGCCGAGCGAGAGCATGGTGAAGAGGCGCTTTCTGATCGGGCTGATATTCTCGCGATCTCTCAACACCGCGATGTCTGGAATCAGTCCGATGTAGAGGAACGTGCTGGAGATCGTGAAGTACGTTAGAATCGCGAACACGTCCCACACCAGCGGACTCTTGAACTGCGGCCAGATGTAGCGCCAGTTCGGATACGCTATCAGCCAGAAGAATTTCCAGGGCCGGCCGAGGTGGAGAATTGGGAACAGCGCTGCCGTCATGACCGCGAACACTGTCATTGCTTCCGCGCAACGATAAATCGTGGTTCGGAATCCCGCCCTGAACAGATATAGGATCGCCGAGATAAGTGTTCCGGCGTGGCCGATACCGATCCAGAATACGAAAGTGATGATGTACACGCCCCACATTACCGGCGGGTTGTAACCGGCAACACCGAGACCGGTGTAGATCTGGTACATCCACGCGGTGATACCGATCAGCAACGCCAGGACCGCGACGCCGAGTCCGATGAACCATGGAAGGCTCGGGCGGAGAGTGCGAATGATTTCGCGATCGACCTGCTCGTAACTGCGGACCGCCGGCAACTGCACCGACGCGCTCGCGATGTTAGGCCGACGCGGTTCGTCCGCGGGAACTGGTTTCGTTACAGTCGCCATTTCTACGCGACTCCTCCAGGCACCGGGTGTGTCACCTTCTTCAGATAAACGACGGCAGTATATGTGTTCAGCTCTTCAAACACGTGGTATGCACGTGAATCCTTCGCCATCTGGGTCACTGTCCAGTTCTCGTCCGCGGCATCTCCAAAAATGATCGCTCGCGACGGACACGACGCAGCGCACGCGGTAGTGAATTCATCGGCGTTCAGCTCGCGCTTCTCCAGTGTCGCGCGATTCTCCGCCTCGCGAATTCTCTGCACGCAGAAAGAGCATTTCTCCATCACGCCTTTGCCGCGCACCGTCACGTCGGGATTCAGCTGCCAGTTCAACGGCTCCGGGAACGCGTACTGCGGCCGCGCCGGCTCGCCGTAACCGAACCAGTTGAAATAGCGAACCTTGTACGGACAGTTGTTCGAGCAGTAACGAGTGCCGACGCAGCGGTTGTAGACCTGCACGTTCAATCCGTCGGGCGCGTGATAGGTCGCGTACACAGGACAAACCGGCTCGCACGGAGCGTTCCCGCAGTGCTGACACATCATCGGCACGAATCGCGTGTCGAAGCTCGCGCTTCCGTCTTCCCCGCCCTCGTAGTAACGCTCGATACGAATCCAGGCCATCTCGCGACTGCGCAGAATGTTCGCGCCAAATCCTTTGCGATCCGGCAGCACCACCGGTATCTGCCAGTCGGCTCCCACCGTCGGGATATTGTTCTCGGCGTAGCACGCGCTTACACACGCGGCGCACCCTGTACACCGCGCGAGATCTACCGTCATCGCCCAGCGACGCTTGCCCATGTGCGCCCAGTGATTCGGGTCGTACATGCCCTTCTCATTCGAGCGGGGATCGCCTTGCTCGCCTTGCGCGTCATTGGCGACGGGAGCGCGCAAGCCGGGAAGAAAATTGTGCGACGCATCGCCGGGCATCTCCTCGCCGTGGGTCTCTCCACCTTCAGGACGCTCGCCGCGCGGCGCTTCTGGCCCGCCATTCGTAGCTGCCTCCGTCGCATTCGCGGCGCCCGTGTCGTGACCCGGGCGGCCCGCTCGCAAATCAGCTATCGCGATCGCTTGTCCCACGCCGCGTCCGTGCTGGCGCGCCGATCCTTCGGTGGTCACGATGTGCGCGGAGCCTGCCGCTTTACTGACGTTGGCCTTTGTTACTGTATAGCCGATGCCGCCGGCGCGATTCTCCGCAAGCGGCAGAATCTCGAGCGGATTCTGGCCGGCCTTGGCGTATCTCCCTGCGTGTTGTTGTCCGCGACCCGTCGCGATTGCAATTGTGTCACGTTGAATGCCGATGTATTGGAGCACCGGCAGTGTCATAGTGCCCGCAGCCGTCTGCACTGACACCATGTCGCCATTTGCCAGACCCATTCGCTCGGCGGTCTGCGGATTCATCTCAGCCACGGTCTGCCAGCAGATCTTCGTTACCGGATCGGGAATCTCCTGTAACCACGGCTTGTTCGCGCCGCGACCGTCTCCGAGAAATGGATGCGGATAGAGAACGAGATACATATTGCCGCTCGATTGCTCGAGCGCCGTTCCCGGCCGCACCGCTGGAACCGGTCGCGCCGTCGTTGGCTCTCCCAGTGTGCCAGAGGCGATTCCCCTTGGCAACGCTGCGGCGAGAGCGCTCGCACCACCCGGGAACTTGTTGATCAACCACGTGCGATAGTCGGGTGCCGGATACTTGGCCGCATTCGCTGGATCCTTTTTCGCGACGGCGATCAGCACATCGGAGGTCGCTCGGGTGTCGAAGACCGGATCCATTGTCGGCTGTTGCAGCGAGATTGTGCCGCGCACGGGCTCTGCATCGCCCCACTGCTCGAGCGGGTGATGGTCCGGCAGGATCAGATCGGCAAGCTCCGTCGTCTCGTCTGGATAGCTCGAGAAGCTGACCTTGAACGGCACCTTCGCCATTGCCGCGGCAAATCCGAGCGACTTCGGCGTCGTGAAAGCCGGATTCGCCCCGCGCACCATTAGCATCGAGACTCCGCCCGCGTTCATTCGTTCGGCGAGCGCGCGAATCTCCGCGGATGACGCCATGCGATCGAAGCCGAGATAGCCCTCGTTCGCCTTGATCGTTGCGCCGACGTTTCCCCGCGATTGGTTCAGGCCGTTCGCGGCGACCGCGACGTCGAACGCGTCGGCGCCGCTTCCGCCACCGAGTACAATGCTCGGCGTCGTCGACGTGAATTCGCGCGCGAAGGTGTTGAGCACGTCGGCGCTGACGCCGGTGGCCTGCGACGCAGCCTGCGGTGAGACCTGTCCCGCCAGCATTCTTACAATCGCCATCTCGCTGCCGGGCTTGCAATCGATCCACTGATCGGCGTTCAACCCTGTGAGCGAGCGGCGCGGCCCAACGTACACCAGTCTGGGTGCGTTGTTATGATCGGCGCGCGCGTCGGCAAAAGCGAGCTGCTGCGGCACCGTCGCACCCCAGTTATCCAGAAAATCGGCACCGATGGAAACGATCAGGCGTGCAGCGCGGAAATCGTAACGCGGCCACGCTACACCATAGGTCTGACGATTGGCAGCAATCACCGCCTGGTCGGCTTCGGCGTCGTAACTGAGGTGCGCCGGGATTCCATAGTTCGTCAGCCATGCATCGAGGAAACCGGTGAAACTCCCGGACTCGTGCTGATTGATGAACACCGCGTTGCCGGCCTGTCCGCGACTGCGCACCGCGCCCAGCTGCTGCGCGAAGATCGTCAGCGCCTCATCCCAGGTCACGTTCTCGAGCGCACCGTTCTTTCTCGCCTTTGGACCGCGGAAACGATCCGGATTGTAGAGGCCCTGGAGCGCCGCCTGTCCACGAGCGCAGAGCGCGCCTCGATTTACAGGATGATCCGGATTCCCCTCGAGCTTAATGGTCCGGCCGTCGCGGGTTTCAGCGATGACTCCGCACGCCGCTGCGCATTCGCGGCATGTCGTCGCATAATAGTCGGAAACGCCGGGGACAGTCTGATCGGGAGATACGAAATAAGGAATCAGTTTTTCGACTTTCTCCGACGCGCAGCCGAGCAATGTCGTCGCGGCTGCGCCGCCACCGAGCACCTTGAGGAATTCCCGGCGCTTTACGCCGTTCGCGCGCGGGGCGATCGACGCGGTCGAATCGGATTCCTGACTCATTCGATTAGTAGTGACACACCGCGCAATCGTAACGAGCGCGGAAAGGTGGATTCGACTGACCGATGTGACAGTTGACGCACCATCCCATGTTTAATGAGTTGGCCTGGTAGACCTGCTTCATCGCCTGGATTTGCCCGTGACATGTCTGGCACGTTACGCCGGCATTGACGTGACGCATGTGCGGGAAGTGAACGTACTCGGGCACCTTGTGGATACGAATCCAGGGTACGGGCTCTTTCTTGGTCGCGAAGCCAACAAGCTTCTTGATTTCTGCTTTGTTGTCGTCCGTCGTGCCCTGCACCACGGTGTGACAACCCATGCAGGTGCTCATCGCGGGCAAACCCGGGTCGAACGATTTGTTGGCGGAGAAGTGACAGTACAGGCAGTTCATCTTGAGAGTGTCCACGTGCACGGTGTGTCGGAACTTCACCGGTTGCACGGGACTGTTTCCCTCTGACGAAGACGCGCCGCTGTACGCAGAAAGCATGGTGGCCAGCGCCGCTATGCACACGAAGCCCGGCACTGCAAACCATCTGCTTCGCAAATTCATCCGCGAGAGTTGGTGTAAAGGCGAGTTAATAGGTCGGGTTTGTGAAGAATTTCACAAGCAACCGAACGGCGGAAAAATGCCCGGACAGGTAGGGCAGCGCAAGGTGCGCGATCACTGCTGCAAACCCTTTGCCTTTGCATTCATGATGCGCTCGATTGTCCGCACTATCTCGATGAAAATGGCGCGCAGCAGCGCGAGCTCACGCGAGTCCGGCGCCGCTCGATAAAAGAGTGTTCGCACCGTCCGCATGATGTGCTCGTGGTAGCGCGTCTTGAAAAAATCGATTGCGTGGAGGCCGCGCTCCGTGTCCGCAAACAGCTGCTCGTACTCTTCGGCTGAGGCGGGAGGCGCATCCTTGCGCGGCGGCGCCAGCGTTCGCGTCGCATCAGCAGCACGCAGATGCAATTCATAGAGCGCGACCATGACCGCCTGAGCCAGATTGAGCGATGCGTGCTCCGTCGTCGGGATCGTAACGAGCAGGTGCGCGCGATCGAGAATTTCGTTCGGCAACCCCTTGTCTTCGCGTCCGAAGAGCAGCGCGACCGGACCAGACGGGGCGAAGTCGAGGAGCTCCGCGCTAGCTTCTCTGGGCGTGACCACATCACGCTTCGCGGTACGACGGCGGGCCGTGAATCCCGCGACGCGAACTACACCCTCCAACGCTTCTTCGATGGTGTCGCAGCTTCTTATCCGCTCAATCAAGTCGTTTGTATCGTGGGCGATCCCTTCCAGTCGCCAGGGATCGTATGGTACCGACCTGACGAGATAGAGATCGCGGCAGCCCATGTTCTTCATCGCGCGAATTGTCGCAGCGATGTTCACCGGGTCCTGGGGCTCATAGAGTACTACCCGTACAGAGCTGAGAATTGAGTTGTGAGCTGCTTCTACTGCCATGCGGGATTAGACGCGGTGAGAAAGCAAAAAGTGCTGCACCCACTTCTCTCAAAGAAGTAAGTGCAGCACTTCGCGTTCAAGCTGGCTCGCCTAGACGACCGGTCTGCCGGTGATCAGGCGGTAAATGACCACGATGACTGCGATCACGAGCAGCAGGTGAATCAGGCCGCCACCTACGTGCACCACGAAGAATCCAAGAATCCAAAGGATGAATAGAATTACCGCGATCGTCCAAAGCATGATGGCATCCTCGCAAGAAGTGAGTTACACCGGCGCGACAGACTGTGTCCACCGCTTGGCGCGCGGCCACTCGGCCCGGCGTTATGGTACCGCACGCTCTGGATGATGGCAACCTGCATGCCTGTAATGTGCGAGAGGCCGGAGGAGGAACCATCAAACAAACAGATCGCTCTGTGGCGCAACGTCATAGTGGACACGGCCGGTTTCATCGACTCGCGCGAACGATGTCAGTCGATGCGGCTCTGCTCCGGCGTCGAGAATGTGGAAAACCTGGGCGCCTCGTCCGACTGCCGCGTCAGAGATTAATGACCGATGACAGCGCCACGGCACCGCTTCGGCGCACATGATTGCAGTCGGCTCCCGCGAAGTCAGCGCCAACAACTCGTCCAGCGCCTGGCCGAACTCCCGTGTTTCCATGTAATCAGCGTAGCCGCGAAATCCTGCGTTGCGCCAAAGCGTATTGTGTGAATCGCGGCGAACCTTTCGACGTCCGCCGAGCGCGGGGAAATGTGTGTAGCGAAATCCCTCGCTGCCCAGGCTCTCGCGAAGACTCTCTCGATTGAAGTGCGGATAGCGCGGTGATGTAGGAAAGGCGCGCACATCGACCAGATGGGCAACGCCTTCCCGTTTCAACAACTTGATAAACTCGTCGAGCGTTCTCGTCGAATGCCCGATGGTATACAGCCTAGCGGGGTCCACGCTCCACGAAGCTGCCACCTTCGACCCGGGGCGAACCAGAGGGCGGCGTGATTCCGGTCGAACCTGTTTGGTGCAGCGCCTGTCTGCCAAGCAGAATGCGCGTCGCCCGGACGTCGTGACCCATGTCGATCAGCAACAGGGCAAGATCGCCACTGCCCCAAAGCAAACCAGCCAGCACCACCAGCCGGCTCATTTCGCCGAGCAACGTGGGGATCGAGGTTGTTCCCTGGGTTACCAGGCCGGTGATGATCTCCGACACGAGCAACAGAAGGAGAATGATCGCCATCAGTTTGAAGAGCTTGGACAGGTAGCCAAGTCCGACGTACGGCTCGAGATCGGCCAGCCGCACCGGCATCGCCGGATCCCGCTTCGGGTTCGCCGGTGTGTGCCTGTGCTCCTCGACTGATGCCGCGCTACTTGTTTTGTCCGCCATTAGCCATCTCCTGTTCCAATCCAGCGAGCGGGGTAGCCTCGCGTGTCGATATGGGTGAACGGCCCGTGCGCTGACGTGCCGGAATATATGCCGCACCCCCCTATCAGCGAAGGGTGTGCCCGCTCGACGCGATCGACCGCGTCCTGAATGACTTTGGCATCTGCAATATTCACGCGCCCGTCGTGATTGAGGTCGTCCATCTGGCCGTTACCGTCGTTGTCGATGAAGATGTCGTTGGCATCTCCATACATATGTCGGCTAAGGGCGGCCCGTCCCCGCGAATCACCTCCACCGGAGTTGTACTGTGGGGTGCGGAACCCGCTCATGACGTGGACGCCCTTCGGGTTGATTCCGTGCTGTCTCAAGTCCTCGAGCACAAGCTCGTCTTTGTCGACCAGTTTCATGTCGAGGACGATGTACTTCGGCCAGACGTTCGTCTGATCGTGCGGCAGAAAATCCTTGAGCTTGAAGTGCTCGGAGAGCTGGGTGTTCTGATTTTCCGGTGTGACTTCGATGAAGCCGTTCGGCGGATCATAGCGTACCCCCGGCTGTCCCTTCCTCGCCGCCGGCCAGTTACCGATGTAGTAAAGCCCCAGCCGCGATCCCGTCTTCTCGGATGCGGGACGAAGAGTGATTACGCTGAAGTCGGCGAGCGGTTTGATGGCGTTGCCGACCTTAAGGGCGATGTTCCAGATCCCTGGTCGCTTCGGAGCAGCAAGGGTAGCCGTTGATTCAGCGGCGGCTCCAGACGAGAACGTCGCCGTCGCTCCCGGCGGCAATGTGTCGGCGAGGAGAGGGTTGATCGACGAACCTTCCGGCTGGATGCGCACGCGAAGCTTTCCGCTCTCGCCCCGCGCAGGCGGAGCGAGCGCCGACAGCGCGGCGTCAGTCAGATACGCGACCGACGGCGCGGATCCATTTGTCAGCGCAGCGGCGATTGTCGCCGTAGCGGGAGTTACGTTTCCGCTTTCGCCGCTGGCCCGCGCCCTCGCAATTGACCAGGACCAGCCAACGGTGAATAGCACGAGCACCACAACGGCGACCGCGCTGAAAATCCGTTCAGCTCTGCCGATGCGACGAAATCGCACCCGACGCTCCGGAAACGCGAGTAGAAACTCTCTAGTTGCTTTGCGTCGTGGTGGCGGTGAACTTGAACGTCTCTCTTCCATTCGAACTCTCTAAGTACGACCGGATGCAACCGCTCGTCGATTTTTTCCACCGACTTTCGAACCTTCCAGACCTGGTCCAGTGGGCCGGACTGTTCGGTCTCACCGCAATCATCTTCTCCGAAACGGGTCTGCTCGTCGGTGTGTTTCTACCCGGCGATTCACTGCTTGTTACCGCGGGACTATTTGCCGCCAAAGGCTATCTGGATATCTACGCGCTCGCGCCCACACTCACACTCGGCGCGATTTGCGGCAACAGCCTCGGTTTTTTCATCGGCCGTGCAAGCGGACCACGGGTTTTCAGGCGTGAGAACAGCTTGCTCTTCAACAAGAAGCATGCTATCCGCGCTCAGGAGTTCTACCAGAAGTACGGGCGGAAAACTATTGTGCTAGCCCAATTCATGCCGGTCGTCCGCACCTTCGCCCCGGTTACCGCAGGCGTTGCCTGCATGCCCTTTCGAACATTCATCGTCACCAATGTCCTTGGCGCCTTTGCCTGGATCTGGAGCATGCTCGGCGTTGGGTATTTCCTCGGTAACTACATTCCGGGCATCGATCAACACATCGAGATCGTCGTGGTGGTCGTGGTGTTCATTTCGATCCTGCCCGGCATCATCGGGGGTATCCGGGCTCGCCGGGCGAAACGGTATCGCGCAGCTACACCCGTTGAAACTTGAAGACTGTGAACCAGAACGTTCAGGAGACCGATAATGGCTTTTACTCTTCCGCCCCTTCCCTACGACTTCGCCGCCCTCGAGCCCCACATAGATGCCAAGACCATGGAGATTCACCATGGCAAGCATCATCAGGCCTACGTCAACAATCTCAACGCGGCAATTGAAAAAGCGCCGGATTTGGCGAGCAAATCACTCGACGATCTGATGCGGAATGTGAGCACTGTACCCGAGTCCGTGCGCACCGCAGTGCGCAACAACGGCGGTGGACATTGGAACCATTCGATGTTCTGGCAGATCATGGCGCCCAAGGCGGGCGGTGAGCCGAGCGGAAATCTTGGCAACGCGATTCGCACCGCCTTCGGGGATTTCGCAAAGTTCCGTGAGCAGTTCAGTGCTGCCGGCGTCGGACGATTCGGATCAGGCTGGGCCTGGTTGATCAACAATGGCGGCAAGCTCTCGATCACCAGCACGCCGAACCAGGACAACCCATTGATGGATGGCCAGCGCGCGATCGTGGGGATCGACGTCTGGGAGCATGCGTACTACCTCAAATACCAGAATCGCCGGCCCGACTACATCACCGCATGGTGGAACGTGGTGAACTGGAAGGAAGTCGAGAAGCGGTTTTCGCAGAGCTGATGGCGAGTTATTTCGCCGCTTCGCCCTCGAGGTAGGTGTAGCCTTCGAGTCCGGCGACGTAGTCCGCGATGAAGGTGTTCGCTTCCTGCCGCGTGATGCTCCTGGCGTTGCCGACCTTGCGCCGGAACGTCGCGAGTAAATCGGACGCGCGGAACTGAACGTAGTCAAGAACCTCGGTAACCGTATCACCGTGCACGAGGTCGGTGACCTCGTAGCCCTTCGACTCCGACAGGCGAATGTGGACGGCGTTGGTATCGCCGAAAAGATTGTGCAGGTCGCCCAGGATTTCCTGGTACGCGCCGGTCAGAAAGATTCCGATGATATACGGATCGCCGTCGTTGAATGGATGCAGCTCCAGGCTCTTCCGCGCCGTGCGGTCACCAATGAAGCACTCGATCTTGCCATCCGAATCGCAAGTCACGTCCTGAATCGTCCCGCGTCTCGTCGGCTCTTCGTCGAGACGGTGAATCGGCATGATTGGGAAAATCTGATCGATCGCCCAGCTGTCTGGCAGTGACTGGAACAGCGAGAAATTGCAGAAATATCGATCTACCATCGTTGCTTCGAGATCGTCGATGATGTCGGAGTATCCGTCCCGATCGCGCTGAGCGATCTTCACCACCGTAGCGATCGTCGACAGATAAATCTGCTCCGCCATTGCGCGGTCGCGCAGCGAGAACACTCCGCTGTTGAACAGCTCCTGCGCGCGCTCCTTATCGAACGTCGCGTCATGGTAGACCTCTCGCACGCGTTTCCGCGACAGGCGCGGTTTCGCAAGGGAGCCGTAGTCCGCGAACATCTCGTGAAGAAGTGTGTGCTCGTCTTCCGTGAGCTCCGGCACCGAGACTTCGGACTGCGATTCCACGTCGATCACGCTCAACAACAGCAGCGCGTGGTGCGCCGTCAACGCCCGACCGGACTCGCTGATGATGTGCGGCATGGGCAGCTCGTGCTGCCGGCACGCCTCCGCGATGGTGTACATCACGTCGTCCGCGTACTCCTGAAGTGTGTAGTTCACACTCGCCTGGGAGGTCGAGCTGCTACCGTCATAGTCGACACCGAGTCCACCGCCGACGTCGACGTGGGTGATGTCCACACCGAGACCACGCAACTCCGCGTAGTAGCGCGAGACTTCCTGCAGCCCCGCCTTGATGTAACGGATGTCGGTGATCTGGGATCCGAGATGGAAGTGAATCAGCTTCAGGATATCCAGCCGATTCATCGCCTTGAGCTTGTCCACCAGCCTTACCAGTTGTGCAGTGCTCAACCCGAATTTCGATTTCTCACCGCCGCTCTTCGCCCACCGGCCGGAGCCTTCTGAATAGAGCTTGATGCGCACGCCCGCCGTGGGCGTCACACCGAGCTCGTCGGCGACCTGCAGCAGCACGTCCACTTCGCTCAGCTGTTCGAGGACGATGAAGACCTGGTGGCCCAGCTTCTGTCCCATCATCGCCAGGCGCATGAACTCCTCGTCCTTGTAACCGTTGCACACGATCAGATGATCGGTGTGCTCGGCGAGACCGAGTATCGCCTGTAGCTCGGGCTTGCTCCCGCACTCGAGGCCGACGCCGGCAGCTTTGCCGAATTCCACGATCTCCTCGACGACGTGACGCTGCTGATTGACTTTGATCGGATAGACCGTGGTGTACCCGCCTTCGTATCCGTACTCATCCCGCGCCTTGACGAATTTTTCGTGAAGCGACTCGATTCGCGACCGCAGGATGTCGGAGAATCGAAGTAGCAGCGGCAACCCGACCCCCTGCTCCTCGAGATCGTTTGCCAGCTCGAACAAATCGAGCTCCCGCTCCGGCCTTTCGCGATCCGGCTTTACGACGACGTGTCCTGCGCTGTTGACATCGAAGAAGCCGATTCCCCAGCCCTCGATGTTGTAGAGTGCTTTCGCCCTGGCGATCGTCCACGGTTCTACCGGCGCCGGAGTCGGCGGCGCTGCGTGACCGTTCTTCTGCGCCGGGGGAATTCGGGTACTGGTCATCTCACCATTTTAGGGCAATGCGGCTGTCAGTTGTAGCATCGATTCAGGGATAGAGCGTTTCGATCTTCCAAGCATCCTTGGTTCTCGTGTAGAGATGTCGTTCATGTAGACGATTGGGCTTGCCCTTCCAGAACTCGATTCTTTCCGGTGCAACGCGAAAACCCGACCAGAAGCTCGGACGAGGAACGGGTTTGCCCTCGAATTTCTTCTCGTACTCGGCAACGCGTTGGTCGAGCACACTTTCCGACTCCAGTGTGCGACTCTGCTTCGACGCCCAGGCACCAATCTGGCTGAGGCGCGCCCGGGTTGCGAAGTAAGCGTCAGCCTCCTCGTCCGAGACTTTCGATACCGCACCTTCGACACGGACCTGCGTGTCCAGGGGCGGCCAGAAAAAACAGAGCGCGGCACGTGGCTGAGCGAGAAGCTGTTTGCCTTTTCGCCCCTCGAAATTCGTGTAGAAGACGAAGCCCCGCTCGTCGAATGCCTTGAGCAGAACGATGCGGACCGACGGCTGATCGCCGTTCTCAATGGTGCCGAGCGACATTGCGTTTGGCTCGGGCATGATCGATCGGTCGATTTTCTCCGCGCGCTCGTAGACCTCGCGAAATCGCTCGATCGGATCGGGTGGAATCAACTAATACCTCGTCATGGTCGGATCGACTTCATCGATCCAGCGCAGAATTCCACCGGTGAGATTCCTCACCTCAGACAGACCGGCATCGGCGAGCTGCTCGGCGGCAAACCGACTCCTTAACCCGACCTTGCAGTAAAGAATGGTTTCTCTTCGCTTATCGAGACGTGGAATTTCATCGGCGATGCGGCTGAGTGGAACGAGCCGCGCGCCGGGAATGTGGCCAAGCTCCCACTCAAACGGCTCGCGCACATCGATGATCTCCAGATCATCTCCCGTCGCTAGACGTTCGGCCAGCTGCGCGGGCAGAATTTCGCTCACTTCTCCACGGCTCCCGTCAGCTAAGCTCACGCCGTTGCAGAATTCGTCGTAATCGATCAGCTGCCTGATCTCTCGCGTTCCGCACGCCGGGCACTCGGGGTCACGCTGAATTTCGATCGTGCGGAACGTCATTGTGAGTGCGTCGATCGTTAGTAATCGTCCGACGAGCGAGTCACCGAGACCGAGTAGAACTTTGATCGCTTCGGTCGCCTGGATCGTTCCGATCAGGCCTGGAACCACCCCCAGCACGCCCGCTTCGGCGCAGTTGGGAATCAGTTGAGGCGGCGGTGGTTCTCTAAATAGACAGCGGTAGCATGGGCCGTTGGGCGTACCGAAGACGGACACCTGACCCTCGAAGCGATGCACTGCGCCGTAGACATTCGGAATGCCGAGCAACACCGAGCTGTCGTTGATCAGATACCTCGTCGCGAAGTTATCGGTGCCGTCGACGATGAGATCGTAATCCCGCGCAATCTCGAGCGCGTTGGCGGAAGTGATTCGCGTTGCGTACGACTCGACGAGAACGTGCGGGTTGATGTCGCCCAGCCGCTCGCGCGCGGAATCGAGCTTTGATTTGCCGACTGCCGCGGATCCGTGAAGTATCTGACGCTGGAGGTTTGTTAGATCGACGTCGTCGTAGTCGACGAGTCCGATCGTGCCGACACCGGCGGCCGCCAGATACATTGCGATTGGCGATCCCAGGCCGCCAGCGCCGACGAGCAGAACACGCGAGGATTTGAGGCGTCGCTGGCCAGCCTCACCAACCTGCGGCAGCAGGATGTGGCGGCTGTAGCGCACCTGTTCTTCGCGGCTTAGCTCGCTCGTTGGGTCGACGCGTCTGTTATTCACGGCGTGGTATATTGCGCGGAGATGCTGGGAGCTACAACTAGGACGCTAACCACCGGCGCTCCTTCCAGCAACGCTTTCGGAGCCGACTCGCGAATGATCTTCAAGCGCTTTTACGACGACAATCTTGCTCAGGCGAGCTATCTGATTGCGTGCGAGCGGACACGCGAGGCGATCGTTGTCGATCCGAACGCGGACATAGGTGTCTACACGCGTGCGGCTGGCGCCGATCGTCTGCGCATTACCGGCGTCACAGAAACCCACATCCATGCGGACTTTCTTTCCGGAACGCGCGAGCTCGCCGAAGCCGCCGGCGCCAGGATGCACCTGTCGGGGGAAGGCGGCGAGTTCGGTTATGCTCCGGGCGCGCTTAAGCGAGCTAATGCGCTGCGCGACGGCGCTCGAATCGACGTTGGCGACGTGCGTGTAACAGTTTCTCATACTCCCGGCCACACTCCTGAGCATCTGACTTTCCTCGTCAGCGATCTGGCGCGCGGCGAAGAATCCATCGGTGCGCTCACCGGCGATTTCATTTTTGTCGGCGATGTCGGGCGACCAGACCTGCTGGAGAAGACGGTCGGTGTGAGTGGCACTATGCAGGACTCGGCGCGGCAGCTTTTCAGGTCGATCGCGCGCTTCGCGAAGATGCCTGATCATCTGCAGCTCTGGCCGGGGCACGGAGCCGGTTCGGCTTGCGGCAAGTCACTGGGCGCAATGCCGCAATCGACGCTTGGATATGAGAAGCTGTTCAACTGGGCATTTGCCGAAATGCCGGAGGACAAGTTTGTCGACAAGGTCCTCGAGAACCAGCCGGTCCCGCCGCGGTATTTCGCAAGAATGAAGCGATTGAACCGCACGATGGACAGACACGGAAAGAATCCCGAGTGCACCCGGTTGTCGTTTGTCGAACTCGAGACCGCCATTACACAGGGGGACCCGATTGTCGACACGCGTTCCGCGGAGAAGTTTGCTGCAGGACACATCCCGGGAACGCTAAACATCCCTCTGGGCAAGTCGTTTCTTAACTGGCTGGGCGCATTAGTCGACGCTGACCGCCAACTATATCTCATCGCTGAATCGGAGAGCGATGAATCGATCGAGGCAGTCCTTGACGATTTGTGCAAGATCGGAATGATAAATGTCGCCGGATACTTCGGCAGCGATGTCGTGCAGGATTGGAGATCCCGGCGCGGCGCGATTGAAAAGGTGAAGCGAGTCGACGTGGCCGGGCTGCAGGCATCGAATGGTAAGAATGCGCAGATCATCGACGTCCGCAGTCCGGATGAATGGAGTCACGGCCACATTCCCGACGCACGACACATTCCTCTCGCCTCCCTTCCCGACCGGATTGCTGAAATCGACGCATCGCGTCCGGTGATTCTCCAGTGTCGTGGTGGCGGCCGCTCGGCGATTGCGACGAGTCTGCTGCTGTCACGCGGCATATCTAACGTTTCGAATCTGATCGGCGGGTACGACGCGTGGGCCGCACAACGACTTCCGACTGAAACTCCGTCGCAACCGAACGAGTCGAAGCGCCGCTAGCGAGTGTTGTAACAATGAGTCACCCGGTCTTCATACCTGCGCCGCTCGGCAGACGGCGCGGATCAGCGGGGCCAGCAGCGCCAGCCAGCTGGAAAGAGCGCCTCGAGGCGCTTCGCTACGTTCCAGCGCTATTCCGACTGATCTGGCGCACACACCGCGGTTACACGCTGGCAATGATGGTGCTGCGCGTCATCCGCTCGGTGGTGCCCGTAGCAACCTTCTGGGTCGGCAAGCTCATTCTCGATTCGGTGATTGCGACCAAAGCGGGGACAGGGCCAATCACCAATGTCTGGCGCTATCTGGCGTTGGAGCTGGCGATCGTGCTCGGAGCCGAGATTCTCGCGCGCGCCTCGTCGCTGACCGAAAGCCTGCTCGGCGACCTCTTCTCGAATGAGATGAGTATCGAGCTGATGGACCACGCAGCCAAGCTCGATCTGGCGCAATTCGAGGATCCCGAGTTTTATGACCATCTCGAGCGCGCGCGTCGACAGACCGTGGGTCGAATTGCGCTGCTTACCCTCCTGCTGTCGATGTCGCAGGACGCGCTCACGTTGCTGACGCTGGCCGGCGCACTCATCGCCTACAACCCGTGGCTGCTCCTGCTACTCGCGTTAGCCGTGATACCGAGCTTTCTCGGCGAGACTCATTTTGCCTCGCTCGGTTATTCGCTGTTGTTCCGCTGGACTCCGGAGCGACGTCAGCTCGACTACCTGCGTTATGTCGGAGCCAGCGACAAGACTGCCAAGGAAGTCCAGATGTTCGGGCTCGCGCCGTGGCTGACCGATCGGTATCGGGTGTTGTCGACGAGGTTCTACGAGGAGAATCGCAATCTCTCCGTTCGGCGCGGTATCGTCAGCGCACTGCTCTCGATTATCGGAACGGTCGGATACTACTCGGCGTACGTCGTAATTCTGATTCGCGCCGTGCGTGGCGATATCACCATCGGTACGCTCACCTTCCTCGCCGCGTCGTTTGGCAGAGGGCGAGATGTGATCCAGAACATTCTGCTCTCGGCGAGCAACGTGTTCGAGCAAGCTCTCTACCTGCGCGATCTGTTCGTCTTTCTCGACATGCGTCCGACGATCGAGTCACCACCAAACGCGCGCCTGGTGCCGGATACAGTTCGCGACGGATTCGTTTTTGACGACGTCGGGTTCCAGTATCCTGGTAGCGAGCGATGGGCAATACGCAATGTCAACTTCACCTTGAAACCAGGGGAGCGGGTGGCGCTGGTTGGCGAGAACGGCGCCGGCAAAACAACTATTACCAAGCTACTCGCTCGACTCTACGATCCGACGGAGGGGCGTATCACCCTCGACGGCGTCGATCTGCGTGAGTATGACCTCGCCAGCCTGCGTCGCGCAATTGGCGTGATTTTCCAGGATTTCGTTCGCTATGACATGCGATTCGACGAGAACATCGGAGTTGGTGAGATCGATTCCGTGCGTGATGATCTCGACAAGCAGAACGGCACTCCGGCCTCGATTACGTCAGCGGCGGAGAACTCGCTGGCGGCGTCGTTGCTACCGCGGTTTCCCAAGCGCTACCAACAGATGTTGGGACGACGTTTCGAAGATGGCGTCGATCTGTCAGGCGGTGAATGGCAGAAGATTGCGCTCGCCCGCGCGTACATCCGGGATGCGCAGGTACTCATTCTGGACGAGCCCACCGCCGCGCTCGATGCGCGCGCGGAATACGAGGTGTTCGTGCGCTTCTCTGAGCTCGTTGCAGGAAGAATGGCAGTGCTGATCTCGCACCGCTTCTCGACTGTCCGGATGGCAGACCGCATCATCGTGCTTCGCCACGGCCGTGTCGAGGAAGAAGGCTCACATGAAGAGCTCCTCGAGAAAAAGGGACTCTATGAGGAGCTGTTCACCATGCAGGCCGCCGGATACAGATAAGACTTATCCGCACTGCTCTCGGCGTTGACGGTGGTCGCGGCCGAGCCGGCCGCGATCATAAGACCACGGGTTTGATGTGAATGCACGCCCATATCAGCCCTTGGGAATTGGAATGTCGTTCCAGCGCGCCTGATCGAAGGTGCCGGCTGGAAATTCTTCGTTGATTCGCACGTCGGCGTACTCTTCGCGCCACACTGGCTTCCCGTTGCGAATCACCAGGAACTCGGTCGGGATGTCGAACCCTTCGATTTCCTTGTAGCTCTGGACGCGCATATCGCTGACAACGGTGCGGTCGCCGTTCTTTGCACGCTGTATAAAGCGGACCAGACGGAGATTGTCCTTGTCGACCCAGAATTGGTTCGATGTAGTATCGCCGGCTTTCGCGCCAACCACGTACACAGGCTGGCCCTGCCAGTCGTCGCTGCGAATGATCTCCGTATCGACGTGAAGCGAGTCGAGGCCCTTCGTGATACTCGCCATTGGCGAGACGTAGACGTCCGCCGTAAGGAGCAGCAGCGGATTTATCGACGGGCGAAAATCGACGCGAATTCCGTTGTCGAACGACGCGACGCGATCGTCGACCTGCACAAGTCCGCTCTTCTGCGTCGCAGGCAGAAACGCGATTCGCAGTTTGCCGGGCACCTCGAGATGCTCGTACCACTGCGATTTGCGCTCCTGGCCGGTCGGCGTGTACGACGTGTTGTTCTGCAGAAAACTGATCGTCCTCACATACTTGCCGTCGTACCGGTCGTGCATCGCCTTCAGAAGTTCACTCGAGCTGGTAACACGAGCCTTCGATGCCGAACGCGAGCTGGTGGTGGTCGTCTTCTTGGCGGGCTCGGGGGCCGTCTCGGTCGACGCCTTCGACTGAAAGTATGAGCAACCGGAGATGACGAGAGTCGCGAGTAGTATTCGTGCGCGCATTGGCTAATCCCCGAGAGTGTTTCGATACAAGAGTGCGTTGAACAACAACTTGAAAGTACCGTGCGGCTGCGACCGGAAATAAGGGTCCGCGCCATAAAGCACCAGCATGCCCCGACCTACCGGCGCCTGCAGCACTTCTGTTACACCGTTCAGGTACCTTTGGCCCCACGCCCAACCACTCCGTAACGGCGCCGGGTTATCGATCCACACTACCCTCTTAACACCGCGCGCCTCAGCTGCGGGAAGCAGCCTGAATGCTTCGGCGTTGTCGTAGTAGAAGTCGGTGATAGGCCGCACTCCTTGCGCGAGCGACGCGGTCGTGTCGACCCGCATGCTCAGAATCGAGCCCGGGACGTAGAATCTGGTGCGCGGCAAGGCGCGTCCGGAACTGTCGACGAGGGCGTTGGCGATTGGCAGCTGCAGCTGAATTCCGAGATCGGTCGCCGAGCCGATGGCGAGAATGGTCCCGCCCGCGTTCAGGAATTCGAGCAGCTTCGGAATGGTCGCCGCAACGGTGAGGCCACCGAGTCGATCGCGATATTCTTCCGGAACGTCTTCGGGATTTATCCGCTGCGCCTGCCGCGCACCTGGCCGCAGGAAATTGACTCCATCCGGCAGGATCAGGACATCGTATTTCGAAATCAGATTACCGGCGTCCAGCTGAGACGGGTACACGACCTCGTACGGGAACTCGAACTGCTCCAGTACGAATCGCGCCCACCCCGATGTTATAAGCCCGCCGTACTGGTCATACAGACCAATGCGCGGCGCCTTGATCGGCTTCAGTATGTTCGGCGACAGATCGGTATCGATCGGATCAAACTCCAATCCCTTCTCGGTCGCGACACGCGACACCACCGGTCGGGTTCCCGGTTTGGCGCGAACGAAGAAAGTGCCCACGTCGTAAATCTTGCCGTTGATGTTGAGCGGAGATCTCAGCGAGTAAACCTCTTCTCCGTGAGCGAGCAGGCGGTTCACTGCAGTGAACGCGTCGTTCTGGGAATGGCTTAGCACGTAGCCGTCGGCGGCTGGCCCAACACGCTCCGCCTGTGGCCGGGCGAACCCGATTACGGGACTGAACGGTCCGCCAAACGGCTCGAGAATTCGATCGAACTGTACACCCATTTGATAGGCGAGCGTCCAGCCGGCGTTGTCGTACGGCGGAATCGGAGGTCCACCAGGATAGCTGAAGTCGTTCGGGTGATCCTGTGGCTCGAACATGTCGAGGATGTGCGGGCGAAATGCCTGCGCAGTCTTTATTACAAAAGACCCCGCCGGATAGGACTTGTCGCCGACGGTGAACGAGGCGGTTGCCCGTAAAACGCTGATGCCAGTCTTGATCAGCGTATTTACGAACTTTGTCGCAGTAGGAAAATCCGGTTGGTCGCCCGAGATTATGTACCCACGCGGATCACGGTCACTCGGATTGCGCATGATGCTGTTGTAGGCCGCCATCTCCGCCGGCGTCGTGGTCATCGGGCCGCCACCGGTCGGCCGGACGGTATCCTGAGGCAGCGCGGTCTGCAACGCCGCTACTTTTTTCGGCGTGGTCGTCCAGCTGTCGGTGTTGCCGCGCTGAATCGAGTTCCGACCCATCTGATAGATGTTGTAGAGCAGCGTTTCGCGGTACCGCGAGGCGACATCCAGCACCGCGCGGTTGGCGGTGAGCTCATAGGCGATTGACTGCGCGAAATGCCACTTCTGCGGTGCGATCGGCATCGGATAATCGCCTTTCGGCAGTAGCTTTTCAGGAACGAGCGGGATCTCGATCGGTGTCGGATTCCCGATTGCTTCCGTCAACAGTCCGATCATGTTGTGGAAATACACCGTCGTCCTTAATCCGCCGTTCCACCACGTCGAATAGTTCGATCCACTTCGCATCGTCGCGCCTGGCTTCCCCTCGGCGACAAAACGCGAATGCATTGCTGCGCCGACGAGGTCGAGCTCCATCGGCACCAGCGGATCGAAGTTGTAATTGAACGGATCCCGGAACGGGGGTGCGAAGATCACCGTACCGGGGGGACCGGTCTGGTGGTGATTGTACATGATCTGCGGATACCAGGCGCGAAACAGAATACTGTCCATTGCCTGTGTTTCCGGTTGTGATGCCATGTATGCGTCGCGGTTGTTGTCGTGACCGACGTACTTGTGATAAAGTCGTGGCAGGCGAGCTGTAGTGCGTTTCAGTGTGTCGGCATCACGCATGTACCAGTCGGACACGAGCTCCTGGCCGTCCGGATTGGCTGGAACGAGCAGGATGATGTCGTCGCGCAGGAATCGAAGAGTCTCTGGATCCGTTCGGCTGACCAGCTCGTAAGTCGTCTCGATGAGCTGCTGCGCCCCGAGTACTTCACTCGCGTGCAAGCCACCATCGATCCAGACCACCGCCTTGCCTTCCGACGCGAGCTTGTGTGCCTGCGCATCAGTCAGTCCTTCCGCGAGCGCCAGCCGGCGCGAGATGTTTTGATAATGGGCGAGCTTCTTCTGGTTCTCCGGCGACGTAACGATCGCCATGATGATCGGTCGCCCTTCCGCCGTGCTGCCGATTCGCACGAGACGCATGCGATCGGACTCGCGATCGAGCTTGCGCCAGTACTCGAGCATCTGGGTGTAGTCGGCGAGGAAATAATCGTCGCCAATGTTGTGACCGAACTGTGCCAACGGCGAAGTGATACCGCGTTGCGCCATCATGGGTGGCGCAGCCACGAGCAGCAGAGCGATGGAGAGCGCTTTGAATCTGAGGCTTCTCATGCTACGAATCGGAGTGGGAGTCGCAGGGAAATCGCGAGTGCAGCGGAAATCTAAGCCGCCGGGTCCGCCTTGCGGGACATCCGTGCGGTGATGATCACCCCGCCCAGCACGATCGCTCCACCTATTAGGGTGGAAATGCTGGGAATCTGGTGGATCGCGGGGATCACAGCTCCGAGCAGCGTCGCTCCCACAGGCTCACCCAGCACCGTCAGATTCACTACGTAGGCGGGGAGAAACTTGAGCGCCCAGTTCATTCCGGTGTGGCCGAGCAACATCGGACCGATGGCGAGAGCAGCAAAGATCGTGATTTCTTTCGGTGGCTGAGGAGCGAGCGCGACGCCGCGCGCAACCGCGACTGCAGTGAGCGTTACGAGAGCAGCGCCGTAAACGATGGTCACATACGCCCAAATCCCAAGCACTCGTCGGAGCCTGCGACCGATCGTGTAGTAGATCGCAGCAGTGATTGCCGCCGAGATCGCAAGCAGATTTCCAATGAGCGGTGCGCTGCCGCCAGCACCGGCACGCAGATCGGGTGAAGCGATCACGAACGCCCCGATGATTGCGCACAAGATGCCCAGGTATTGCCGCGACGACGGCGGCTCTTTCACAGCGAAGGCCGATATCAGCGCCACTATAGCCGGCTGCAGATTAACGAGGGAAACGGAAGCAGCGATGGTGGTGAGATGGATCGACGCATTCCAGGCCCAGAAGTGGAGCGCCAGTGACACGCCTGCCGCAACTGCTAGCAGCAGCTCCTGGAGCGTCAGTCGTCGCCAATCCCGCCACTCGCGAGTCGCCAGGAGAAAAGCAATGACGGCTACGAGGGAAAAACCGAGACGCCAGACGGCAATGGTGAGAGCGCCAGCGTTCGACAGGCGCACGAGCGGTCCCGCGAACGAGATGCCCAGCACTGCCAGGGCGAGCACCCAATACGGTTTGGCGCGCATACAAAAAAAGAGCCGGTGCGTTAAGCACCGGCTCTTTGAACGAACAACCTTAGTCTGCCTTCTGAGTTTTCACCAGTCGCATCTCGGCAGCCGCACGGCCAGCGTGCTTCAAAACCTTGTCGTCATAAAGGTGGCAGTTTGGCGTGTTGCGACCACGGACGCAGCCGTTGTATCGGAGCAACGCCACGCGCGTGTTAGGCGCGCTGCGCATCGCTTCCTTCAGGATCTGCACACCGTGACAGATGTTGCTTTCGATGTCGAACAGGTCAGACGAGCCGCAACCCCACTTACCACTGTGGAGCGGCATGACCTGCATTAGGCCGCGCGCACCAACGGAGCTGCGGGCGTGCGGGTCAAGAGTGTTGTCTTCGGTCAGAAGAACACCAACCAGCAGCGCCGGATCGATATGCTCCTTGTCCGCCTGCTCGACGATTGCGTCGGCAATACGGAAAGCGAGACCACGATCGTTGGTGTACTGGTTCAGTACTTCCCCGATGCGGAACGCCTCTTCCGTCGGCTGCGAAGCGTCAACGACAGCCGCGGGCAGTCTCAGCAAGCGACCCGGATTGGCGTACAGCGGGTGCTGCTGGGAAATCGTCCAAACCGCGCCGCCAGCGAGCAGGCCGACCAGCGCGATCGCGTGCGTGGCCGTACGCATCGCCGACTTCATCGGCGACTCGAGCTTGCTTGGTGGTGCAGTCAAAGGCTTCAGTGACTTCTTCTTCACAGATTCTCCTCGAATTAGCGTGTCGAGCAAACCTAGATGAGTGGGACCAAAACTCTCCCTTTATCATCCCGGTACGCCCGGCCCAACCGATCCGCAAAACCATGCAACACTTCCATATCCCGCTCACGTACGCGGTACTGCGCTGCGGTCGTCGGGAGCCGATACGTCGCAATGCTCTCGCTCGCCGGCAGCTTCTTCACCTGCATCCTTCCCTTCACCAGCTCCGCTCCCCTGGGCTTGGCGAAGTCCCACATCCTTCTACCAATCTGCGAGTTCGTCAGTGGGCAATCCGGATAACGTCCCCGGATGTACCGGATGAAGTACTCGTTGTCGATCAACTTCTCATGGTCACCGTTCGTGGAAGCGTCAGCGATGTTGATCGCTGCCCGCGGCCCCGGCGGTGTGTGCCAGCGCTTCAAATCCTCGGCTTCGAGAGAAACCTGGATCTTGGCGCCCAGCACTTCTGCTATTTGCCGCAAAAGCTCGAGCGAGACGTTGTACTCTTCGTCATGCTCGATATTGCGGATGGTTGACGGCGAGACTGGCTTAGGCAGTCTGGCTGCAACGTCTTCACGACGGAGACCTCTGAGCTTTCTTATTCGCTCGAGTTCCCGTCCAATCCACTCAGACATACACTCAATTCTATTTTGGTAATGCCACTACTGAGATACGTATAACGCTACCTGTACTGACGGGTTGGGTCAAGAAAAAGTTTTAAGAAATCAAGGGACGAGTGGGGTCAGAATGTCACGATTGTGACGTCTAGAACCGAAGCAATACCGAAGCAGGGGCTTGCCGCTGCAACGAGTCGGTGGAGAGGCGCCTAGTCCGACAGGTTGAAGGTGAGCATCGCCGTGGCTGCCTGCTCGGCGAACCTAAGCACCTTTCCCGAGTAGGTATAGCAGTTCGGCGTGTTCGTCCCACGGACACAGCCATTATAACGTTGCAGCGCTGTCGCGACGCTCGGTGAGCGTTTGATCAGATCCGCCAGAATGCTGACTCCGTGACAAATGTTGGAGTCGATGGCGAACAAGTCAGCGTTCGGGCACCCCGCCCACTTCCCGGCGTGGAAGGGCATCACCTGCATCAGGCCGCGCGCTCCCACAAAGCTCTTTGCTCTCGGATCCAGCTTCGCGTCCTCTGTGAGGACCACGCCGACGAGTAGTGCGGGGTCTATCTTCTTCTTCCCGCCTTCGACGACGATTGCCTGGGCGATGCGACGAGCGAGCACTGTGTCGCTCGTGTACTTATGGAGCGAAAACGCGACTTTCTGGACCTCGGCCTGTGCCGCGGCGTCATTGGCAGGCGGCGGCACCGTGTCCGTGCCCGGTGTGACCGCGGTTACGACGGCCACTGGCAGATGTAGCAGCTCGCCCGGCTTAACGAACTTTGGGTGCTGCTGGCGAATGGTCCAGACAGTGCCGGCCGCGAGCAACACCGTAGCAGCAATGCCTTGAAGCGCAGCCTTGAGATTTCGTTTCCAGCGGGCTTCGTTGGGTCGGGGAGGCCGGCGAACCGGCACGTTCGTGAACACATCTCCCGTCCCCGACTGACGCTGGTCAAACTCGAGGTCGGCCATGCCCGTTTCGGTTGCACCCCACGTGCCATACCCGGTATGGAGATTGCCCCCTCCTTCCCACTCCCCGCCTCGCCTGCCAGCCGCTACACTGCTATCGAATGAAAGAATCCGAACCACTCTACCGGTTCACGCGCTTCCTGAAGCGCGCAGTAATCGGCCTCGGAGTCGTACTGCTCGCCTTGCTGGCCTTCGGATACTTCTTCTTCATGCGCCATGTCGACGCTCCCAAAGCGTGGGCCGCAGCGGACCGCGAGCTTCAGGGTGGGATGCTTGACTTTGGTGAGAAAGTCGAGCGGCGCGCGCGAGTTTTCATGCGCCGGCCGAGTGATTACTATCGCGGCGCAAATGGGATGCTGTTTGCCACGAATGAGCGGCTCATTTACATCGGCGTGGCTCCGGGCAGCAAGATGGAAAATGAAGACGCGCCACCCGTGATCGTCTCGCAGGAATTTCCCAACGACACGCTTCTACAGATGAAGCCCGCTCGACTCTACCTCCTTACCGCACATGGAGTGCGGGTGTCCCGACCGGGCGTGCAGTCCGCCCAGTTCGCGGCACTCAGCGGACAGGAACCGGCGCTCGACTCGCTGGTCAACTACGTCAATCACGTTCACGACACCCAGCGTCGGGAAGCAGCAGAAGAGCGGCGCCTTCGTCAGGCTGTTGGCGCACTACTGAAGGAACCGATTTACTATACAGTCAAACGAGGCGACGCTTTGTTCAGCATCGCCCGCAAGTTCGAGACAACTCCGGAGCAGATTCAGAAATGGAATCAGCTCGAAGGCGATCGGGTCAAGATCGGGCAGCGACTGCTGGTCAAGAAACCATAGTGTCGGAAACTGCACCGGCGACGGTAGCGTATTATCTCCTCAGTCGAGCGGTTGACGCTCGCTGCATTGACAGGAGCATCAAATGGACGATTTGAAGCAAGCGCTCGAGAAACTGCGCGACGAGCTCACCAACGCCGGGAAGCGTCTCGCAGATTTGGCGGAAAAGGCAGAATCAGATCTGCCGCCCTGGGGAAAAAAGATCAACGAAGAGTATCTGCGACTCCAGGCACTCCTGGATCAGGCAGTCGACAAGCTGCGCAAGAAAGCCTCGCGGGATTAGCACAGCCCGATATTGGGCGCCTCCCGCCTCTCGCTGACCGCCTCCCGCCCTTACTGAAGGTCCACCAGATGCGGCCGCGCCTCGTGGCCGGCGCGATACGCTGAGAGAATCTGGATGTCCCCGACGGTTGGCGGCGCGATCGAATACACGATTCCCAGTCGCCAGCTTTCGTGCGCCAGGTGATAGCGCCGATAAATAATGTATGGCGCGTCCTGGATTGCCTTATGGACTGCGTCATCCTCTATCTCCGCCAGCGCCTTGTCCGGGAGGCAAATCTCCGGGGGCGGTTCGTCACCGAACTCGAGGCGCTTCACTTCTGCGCGCGAAGTAATCAACCAGCATTCCATCATCGAGTTGGGTCTGGGAACTCATAAACTACAAAAGAAGAACGCTCACCGCCCGACTAGCGGTTGACCGCACGCATTCGTCTTCCCTGCCTTCCCTTATGGACAGGTAATCTCCCAAATCGACGCGCCGGTGGTGGTGATTGAGCACGTCTTCGCGGTTTTGTTGTGGGTTGCTACTGCATGCCAACTGGGCGGCGGTCCTGCGTCAACAGTCGCAGCCACCATTACGCCTGGCGTCGAAGCGAAGCCCTGCGTCCCGCCGCTTCCCGCGAAGTAACTACCCTGGCTGTCCATGAGGTAGTTCTGCTCGTACAGAGCGAAGTTGCGGAGATCGGCTTCATCGACGCGACGTAGGCGGCGTCTTTCGTGTCCAGGTACTTGGCGATGGCGATGCCCGAGAGAATCCCGAGCACCACGAGAACGACAAGTACTTCGATTAGCGTGAAGCCGGCCCGGGAACCGCGCATCACGCGCCTACTTGGCCGCTTTCTCCGTCTTCCCTTTAAAGAGGTAGGCGTACTGGCCGTACCCCTCCGCCTCCAACTGATCGGCTGGAATGAAGCGCATTGACGCTGAGTTCATGCAGTACCGGAGTCCCGTTGGCCGCGGTCCATCATCAAACACGTGACCAAGGTGTGAGTCGGCGTGCGCTGACCGGACTTCGGTGCGCTCGTAACCGAGCACTCGGTCCGTCTTCGTATGGATATTGGCGGGCTCGAGTGGTCGCGTGAAGCTTGGCCAGCCCGTTCCCGAGTCGAACTTGTCGAGCGAGCTGAAAAGCGGCTCCCCGGAAACGACGTCGACATAAATGCCCGGCTCGTGGTTGTCCCAATACACATTGCGAAACGGAGTCTCTGTCGCTTCGTGCTGCGTCACTTCGTATTGCAGAGCGGTGAGCTTCTTCTTGAGATCGGAGTCAGTTGGTTTCACAAAAGCTTTCCTCGCTGTCAGCGCGGGAGAGGAAGCAGACGCGGGCGTGGCGCGCGTCTGTGCGGTCAATTGCGATGCGGAAAGAATCAGGAACGAGATCAGGGCGCCGCCGAGGCGGATGGTCGTTTTATCGCCCCCCATACTATTGTATTGCATTTCCACCTCAGGTAATTCCCTTATATACTCGGTGACTGTTGCAATGATTCCCCTCGAAACTACGCTATTGATACCCAAATCAGCGTGGCACGTTGCGAGGCCACTCGCAAAATGCGGCGAAGCGAAGGCCGGGGGAAACCACGACGCATAAAGGTAAGTGATTGATGCTTCTGATGTTGCGATAGCGACGAGAACGCGGTTTGGCGATTGCCATATACCGGTTGCCGCCTCTAAGACCGCTGCGTCTTTTGAGCACCAAGGACCCGTCGGTCCGCGGCGTAATCCAACGCTTCAGGAGATTTTAATGCTTCGCAACAAGAAGGGTTTTACCCTCATTGAGCTTCTGATCGTGGTCGTCATTATCGGTATTCTTGCCGCGATCGCGATTCCGAAGTTCGCCAACACGAAGGACAAGGCTTACGTCGCTGCGATGAAGTCGGACCTTCGTAACGTTGCTACGTATGAAGAGCAGTATGCCGCTGACAACCAAGGTGCGTACTTCTCGGGAACCGCGACCTCCGCGGCTCCGCTGCAGGGCTTCACGCCTTCGCAGAACGTCACGATCGTCGTGACTTCGGTTGCCGGCCCGCCTCCGTCATGGAGCGCGACCGCGACGCACTCGCAGTCAGCTAAGACCTGCGATATGACCAACGGTGTCATTACCTGCACCTGATCATAGATTCGCGTAGAACGAGAACGGAGCGTCGAGAGACGCTCCGTTTTTTTTTGGCCGCGTCGCGGTAAGTTTCAGGCTTCCACAACCAAATCTCTAACTCATGCTCGATCTTCGCTCGCGCATTGGTGCAGCCTTCGCGATTGGTTTTCTCGCCACTCATCCACTCGGCGCGCAGTCACCGCAGCAGCCTCCAGTTGTCATTCCACCTGTTGAGATAGTCGCCACGCGCATTCCCGAGGCGCCGCACGACGTGCCCGCTTCCGTCGAGGTGATAAGCGGCGCCGATCTCCGCGCACGCGGCGCCAGGTCGCTGAGTGATGCGCTGTCGCTCGCTGCCGGAATCGCGGTTGCGGCTGGGGGTGACGCCGGTCCCGCCAGCGCGGTGCCGGAGTTCTGGGGGCTTCGCGAGTTCGACGCATTTCTGCTCGTCGTTGACGGTGTGCCCTGGGGTGGCGCACTCAATCCGGCGATCTCCACCCTCAGCTTGCGCGATGTCGACCGAATCGAAGTACTCCGTGGCCCAGCGCCAGTTACGTACGGGGCAACATCGTTCGTTGGAGTAATTCACGTCGTGCATTCGGGCGCTGCGAGCCGCGCCACTTACGCGGATATTCATGGTGGCAGCTTCGGAACCGGCGGCGGCGGGATCGACCTCGGGTTGCCGGCGCTCGGTGCTTGGACGTCGAGACTGAGCGCTGACGTCGATCGCTTCGGTTTCCGCGACGACCACACATCGATCACACGCGGACACGCGCTGTTGCGCACCGATAGACCGTTCGCCAGCGGTCAGCTCTGGCTCACCAGCGATCTCAACGTCCTGCGCCAGGATCCGGCTAGTCCGCATCCGCGTGTCGGCACCGATCTCACTTTGGCGGTACCGCTCGACGCCAACCACAATCCCGCGGGCGCCCACATCAATGACAACAAGATCGCGGTGGCGGCTGGATTCGATCGCAACATTTTCAGCAATGTCGCGTGGGGAACTACAGCTTCCTTCGCCTTCACCGCCAACGATCAGTTCCGTGGGTTCCTGACCGACGTCTCCGACTCACCGGACAACGCGTCGGGATACAAAGAGACAATAGACATCCATGATTTCTACGCGGATACGCACGTCATCTGGCCCGCAATCTCACAGCTCCGCCTGATGGCTGGAGCGGACGCACTTCTCGCCGGTGGCGAGGCGCGCGGTGCAACGTTCACATATACCGCACCTTTGAGCGGCGCACAGCAGGCGTCGGTGGCCGAGCCAAGTAATCTCAATCTCGATGCAGGAGATGATCGTCGTTTTCTTGGTGCATACAGCTCCGCAGAATGGAAACCGATCAATCGTTTGTCGCTGAGTGCCGGACTGCGTCTCAATTCGACCGCTGAGAGCCGCGGCGAGGGTGCAGAAGTCACCCACACGCGGCTAAGCGGCAGCATTGGCACCGTGCTGGGGCTGTTCGAGCGAGACGTCGACCATGTCAGGCTGTTCGCGAACTACAAGAACACCTTCAAGCCAGCCGCATTCGACTTCAGCCTTGCTGAAAACGAGGGCGTACTCGATCCGGAGACTTCTCAGAGTTACGAGGCCGGGTTAAAAGTTCGTGCGCTCGAGGGACGCCTCGATGTCGAGGCCAGCACGTTCCGGATGGATTTCGAGAACCTCGTCACTGCGACGATCGTGAACAACCTTCCTTCGCTGATCAATTCCGGCAAGACACGCTTCAAGGGCGTCGAGCTCGCAACTGAGCTCCGCATGCCGTTCTCCACGCTCGCCCGCGCGACCTACAGCTTCCACGACGGAAAGTTCGTCGACTTCGTACAGGATTTCGGGGGCGTTCCGACCCAGCTCGGCGGAAACAGGATCGAGATGTCAGCGCGCCATCTCGCGTCCGCTGGATTCACATACGCGCCCGAAAGCGGATTTACCGCTTATACCAGCTTCAACTATACAGGCAACCGCTTCCTCGATAAGCGGAACAATTCGTTGGCGAAGCCGTTCACCACGTTTGATGCCGGCTTTGGCTTCCGGCAGAACAGATTGGAGTTCCGGATCGACGGCCGAAATCTTACGAATCGCCGAGACGCCGTTTCCGAAAGCGAGTTTGGCGACGCGCAGTACTATCGCATGCCAGCGCGGACCATTCAAACCGGGGTCTCGGTGCGGTATTAGGCGCCATCACTTGCGGCCCGCCAGGATCAGTTCGACCCAGGCTGCATACGCATCGACAAAAAGCTTTAGAAAATGCCGGGTCGAATCGTTGGTCAGATTTCCACTCTCATCGAACAGTTTTCCGGCGCCGCCGATATAAGCTTCCGGTTGCTGCATAGTCGGCACGTTGAGAAAGACAAGCATCTGACGTAAATGGTGATTGGCGCCAAAGCCGGAGATGCTCCCCGGTGAGACGCTGATAACTGCGCCTGGCTTGCCGTTGAATACGTTGCTCTCCTTCGGCCGCGACGCCACATCGATCGCGTTCTTGAGCACGCCAGGGACGGAGCGATTGTACTCGGGGGTCGCAAACAGCAACGCGTCAGCCGGCCTCACCGTGTCGCGCAAAGCCAGCCAGTCAATCGGCGGCGTCGGTTCGAGATCCTGATTGTAGTGAGAGACGCCGCCGATATCGACGATCTCAAATTCGAGCGAACGCGGCGCAAGACTGAAAACGGCTTTCGCGACTTTGCGCGTTAGTGATTCCTTGCGCAGACTGCCCACGAATACAGCGACTTTGCGTTGTGCTGGCACTTGCGTCAAAAGAAATGCGCGTCGTATGTGCGGAAACGATGCTAACCAGGCGCACTCTGCGGGCCATGCCCGCACCTTATGACAACATATTCGTGATCGGTCAGGTGACTCAAGCGCTGGGGCATGCGTCAGAATGGCAACAGGTTCGGTTATCCGAGTCTCGAAGATTAATGAACACGGCCTGGAGGCCCTTTATGAAGTTTGCTTTATTCGTTAGCGCGGTTGCTGGCGTAGCCGTTTGCGCAGCCAGTGCGACCGCCCAAGTCTGTCAGGGTGATCTTTCATTCCGCAGCTCGACTCACCTCGGCGCCGCATTAGCAATGACGGACCACACGACGTCGTTTGGTGGCGGGGCGGCCTGGGGACATCGTCAGGGGCTCTACGGCGGTGCTTCAGTCGGAATCCTGAACTACGATGCCGGCGTTGGTAACGCCGTCGCAGTTGGCGGTGGCGTCGGCTACCAGATGCCATTGCAGGCAAGAAGCAACTGGCAGCTCTGCCCCGGCGGTACACTGTCACTCAGCTTCGGACCGAATACCAACGGTGCGAAGATCTCGACTCAGACGCTTACCATGGGTGCTTCGACAGGCACCTCGCTGCCGCTCAGCAAGAGCGTCAATTTGCTGCCGTATGCTTCAGCAGCGTTTGCACATACCCGCCTCGCAGTAAGCGCCAACGGTAACTCGGGCTCGGTCAGCGACAATTACCTGCTGCTGGGTTTCGGCGCTGGGTTCCAGCTCACACCGAACTTCGTCCTCCGTCCTTCGCTCCAGCTTGCTGCGGCGACTGACAATCCCGACGACACGACTTTCGGCTTGAGCATGACCTTCGCTCTTCCGCACCGCGGTCGCTAAGCAACAGATAGAACTAAAAAGCGCCGGGACATTTCCCGGCGCTTTTTTTTTGCCTGCCCGACTGCCGCCTCCCGCTTACGTACAGCCCTGTGTTGGTGCCGGCACCCTCGCCAGACACTCAGCCTCGGGGAATGGGAAACGACTAAAGATGTTGTGCGTCGCCAAAGCCTTGGGCAGCGTGTTCAGCAGATTGAACCTGCGGGCATCAATCCATCGATGGCCCCCTTCAAATAACAGTGAATAACGACGCTGCTTCACAAGCTCCGCTATGAAATCGGCGTTGCCAGTGAACGGACCGCGCGGCGCCAGCCCGCCCGAGGTGGTTCGGATGAAGTTGATATCGGTGAGTGCGCCTGCCTGATCGCCCGTAAAATATCTCGCCTCCGCGCGGAGCAGGATCAGCTCCTCGTTGCGAATGATCGGCACCGGTGCGCTCGGCGAGTTGTAGATCGTGAAAACCAGATCACTCGAAATGCCCTGCACCGTGTGAACGTCTGGCAGATGCGCGACCTTCGCGAGGACGCGCGCATCCAACGCGCCGCTCGGCTGGCGCTCCGCATCCGTCTCGATCGACGGATGCGCGAGAATCGCTCTGCCCGCCGGGTCGTAAAGGGCGTTCGGCAAATCACCGGAGCCAGTGCTGAAAGAGTGATATGCACCAAGCGTTAGCGGCGCTGTCGTGCTGAGGAACGATCCGGTCAGCGCTGTCAAAGCTGCTGCGTAGTTGCTGCGGTATGCCTCGACGCGCGCCTTGAGCGCTCGATTGAATGTCGAGAACGTCGTCGGGGTGTTGAAGTCCGCGAACCCGGGGCTCAGGGTGAACGGAAAATCAGTCCCGCCCGCGGTGAGGTCGGTTAGCCCCTTGTCGAGCAAATTTGAAATTGCCGCGAACATATCCGCCTTCGTCTCGATCGGAGCGGGAGTCGCCGTCGGCGCGATGTTGACGTCAAGCGGCGCGCCGAGGTCGTCACGGGTGTTGATGACATTCAGGTAATCGAGCGCCTGTATCGTCTCAGCGAAACCGCGGACTGCTGACTTCTCGACATCGGTCAGGTCCGCCACCTTTTCCACTGCAGCCAGCAGATTGTTTGCGTTGCGGACGTCCCGATAGGGATCAGCGAAGAGGTTGCCGCCGAATGCGGGACTGCCGCCATCGAGCGGACCGATCAGCATCTCGGTGATGAAACGCGGATCCGCCGGATCGAAGTTGTACGACTCGCGTCCCAGAATTCCGAGTAGCGATATATAGCCGTTTTGCTCGGCGATTCCCGCACGAGTACCAACGAGCAGTCCCTGCGCCGCTTGTGCGACTTTTGTCGGCGTCGGGTTGTTGGTGAGATCGTCGATGCTGGAATCGTTGTAATCCGGAACGACGAGGTCCTTGCAGGCACTGATCATTACCAGAGTCGCGCCCGCGCAGATAATGCGCGCCGCTCTCTTTGTGATGGCTCGAATGTCAGTCATGGTTAAAACCCCAGGTTGACTGAGAACCAGAAGCTGCGACTGGGCGGGAATGGCGCTACGTCGATGTTCCGCCCAATCGGTTGGTTGCCGAAGTTGCTTACCTCCGGATCCATTCCGGTGTAGTTGGTATGCGTCCACAGGTTTCTACCGCTGAAGCTGATGTCAGCCGTGCGCACACCACGTGCGAGTCGCGACACCATCGTCGACGGCAACTCGAATGACAGGGTGACCTCACGGAGCTTGAGGAACGACGCATCCTCGACATACATAGCCGTCTGCTTCGGGAATAACCGCAGGCGGTTGGCACCTTTCGTGGTTTGCAGTCCGCCGTACGTGATTGGATCTGCGTAGTCAGCCGTGTTCTGGCCGAGATCGTAAAGGAATTTGGTCAGGTTGATGATGCTTCCGCCGTGCTGCCAATCGAGCAATCCATACAGGCGTGCTCGCTTGTAACGGAAATTGTTGGCGAACGACATCGTGAAATCCGGATTGGCGTCGCCGATCTTTCGCACCACGACCGATCCATCGGGAAGACTGTCGTTGCCGACGATCTGTGTCGCCGACGCGCCTTCCTCGAACTGGAACGATCCGAGTGCTGTTCCGAATCCGAGCCCGCGGAAAGTCGGCACGGGTAGCTGCACGATCTTGCTGCGAGTCGAAGCGTACCCGCTGCGGAACATCCACTCTGCGTCACCCGTTTGAATC
This sequence comes from Gemmatimonadaceae bacterium, assembly GCA_045803545.1. Lineage (GTDB taxonomy): Bacteria > Gemmatimonadota > Gemmatimonadetes > Gemmatimonadales > Gemmatimonadaceae > UBA4720. The sequence continues at coordinate 584,370 of JBJMOW010000005.1, forward strand.
GGGAACAGCGTGACACCGATCTCCGCGCCGGTGGTGCGCAGCTTACCACCATTGAAGTTCTCGAAGACGAACCCCGACGATGGCGGCAGTGTGCGCGTGAGTAACAAGTCCGAGATGTCCTTTCTGAAACCGGTGATCTCCAGTGCAGCTCGTCCGCCGGCGAGTGTCAGATCGGTTCCTGCCTCGAACTCACGCTGCCTCTCAGGATGCAGATTGGTCGAGCCCACCGTTCCCACCTCGGGAACTGTGAGGCCCGGTAATCCGGCGATGTTGCTGATCGCGCTCAGCGGCGTGAACTTCTGTCCGAACAGCGGTTCGTTGCCCGATTGTCCGTAGGCCGCGCGGATCTTAGCTTCGGTCACATAGCGAAACGGCTGCGGGAATCGGAACGAGCCGGAGAACTTCGGATAGTAGAAGTACTTCTCGGTATCGCTATTCGCGCTACTGCGGTCAGCGTTGATGCCGGCAGTGAGCAGCAGCCGTTCACTCAGGGTCAGAAACTCTTCCTGCGCGAACAGACCGAAGTTCTCGACGCGCTCGCGGTCTTCCAGCACGTGCACATCCGTGCCCGCACCCACGATCGTTAAACCGCCGACCAGATTGCGGCTGACGATGCGCGAGATACGAAGGTCTCGACTCGAACCGTTGACGCCGACCGATGTCGTCGCGGTAAACGCACCGCTCTGCGGAGCCACCGTCAGGACAGCGTTCGATCCGAGATTCAGATTGAGGTTATTGCTGTTGCTGAGCAGAGCCGTGCCCGGCTCGCCGTCGTCCAGCGGCTCGAACTGCAGCTCTGGCGGGAAGATCAGGGAGTTCTCCTGGCTGAATTGATCGGCGCCGCCGTTTAGCTCGAAGCGCAGGCTGTATGCCTGCTGCTGAATGGCGTTGAAGGTGAGTCGACCGGAAAGAATCGACCGATTCACCTTTTCGTCGTTCTTCATCAGCGCCGCTGTTTGCAGCGGATTGCTGATGGCGAACGGGTTGTTCGGATAAAGCCCCGCTGCCGGCTGCAAATTGACGAAGTTCGGCGTGAACGGCAGCACCATCCAGAAACTCACGCTGGCGTTGTCGTTATTGGTGAGCCCCCGCTGCGCCAGAGACTTGAGGACGTTCGTTTGAAGACTCAGGTTGAGTCTCTTTCCGAAATCCTGATCAAGGTTTGCACGCACCGAGCGCTTCTCGTAACCAGTGTTGTCGATGATGCCGCCATCGTTCTGCCAGAGGCCTGAGGCGAAGTAGCGGGTATCGGAATCACCGCCGCTGATGTCTACGACACTTTCACTGGAGAGCGGAGTGCGGCCAGCGAGCTCCTTCTCATGATCGTAAGTCACACCCTGCTGGTAGAAGGTCGACGCCGATGGTCCCCAGACGCCAACGGCCTCGGGCAGGCTGTTGAAGGTGCGAGATCCCAGCGTCTTCGAGACCTTCGAGAACCCGAGGCGCTGGGTAGCGTTGACCTGCCGCTCACCGGCGCGGCCGCGACGAGTAGTGATGATTACCACACCGTTTGAGGCGCGCGACCCGTAAATCGCCGACGCCGACGCACCCTTCAACACCTCGATGTTCTCAATGTCGTTTGGGTTGATGTCGGCGATGCGGTTGACCTGGTTGTCCTGCGTCAACGATTGATTCGACCCCTGCGTCGCCTTCGTCACCGCATTCTGGTTCGACGGAATAGCGACGTTGCTGAGAACGACGCCGTCGACGACGTAGAGCGGCTCCGACGAGCCGTTGATCGAGGTGACGCCTCTCAGCTGCATTTGCATGCCACCACCGGGCGCACCGGAGTTGGCCTGAATGGATGCGCCGACGACTTTACCTTGCAGCGCCTGCTCCACGGTCTGCGACGCAACACGCGACAAATCTTCTCCGCTGACTGTGGCGATCGCATTTGCGAGATTACGCCGCTCTACTCCTGTAGCCTGACCCGTAACAACTACGTCCGAGAGTCGAAGCGGATCACGCGTAAGCGTAATGCGAACATCGTTCTGGCCCGGAGCGACGACGACGTCGGCTGGATTGCTGCCGATGCGTCGGATGGTGACGGTGACACCGGCCTGCGGCACGCTGCCGAGTGTAAATTGGCCGGACGCACCGGTGGTGGTGGTGAGCGCGGTACCGCGCACAGACACTCGGGCTCCCTCGAGTGGTTGACCCGTGGAGGCATCAACGACCGTTCCTGTCACTGTGCGCGTTTGCGCAGCAGCGGGAATGGGCCCCAGCAACAATGCGGCGGCAACCAAGGCACAACTCAAACGCATACAGCCTCCAGTATGTTGAGAGTGACACGCTGCCAGGTGCAGCGACTTTCCCGTGACTTGTTTCACAGGTTTGGTCGCGTTGGTCTGGGTAGGGCGGGCGCTCAACCTCTACTGTCGGCTTGTTGATCTGTCAATAGAAAACTCCCCGGCCCTCACCCAGGATTGATGAGGAGAAAACAACATCGTGGCGGCGTGACGGTTGTGACGCCGTGGGCGGCCAACTATTATGCGCAGTCCGAGAGCACAATTTCACCGGCACGGGACGTAGCGCAGCCCGGTAGCGCACCTGAATGGGGTTCAGGGGGTCGCGGGTTCAAATCCCGCCGTCCCGATTTTGTAAGTGATTGACTGCGAGTTAGATAGAAGGCGGGAGCCATAATCATTTAAGGCTCCCGTTTCTGCGTTTTGGTGCGATAATGGTGCGATTCTTTTTTTTTCTTGGCACGCACCGAATCTGGCTAAATGAACGTGCGCGGGTTCCTCTTACCGATCCGAACGCTTCACCCCTCGGCTCGAATCGCCTCGGCGCTGAGAGTCAACAGAATCACCCAATTGACAAGAAGCGTGGCTGTGAGAATCACGATGAAATATTGGGGCGTCTCCGGTACGAAAAGCAAAACAACCGCGCCGACGATATATCCTAGCTGAAGGAAGAGCACAGATATAAAAGAGAAATTATTGCCACCACCCTCCTGATCTTTCGAGGCTAGGAATGTCCATGGGCCAGTCGACACTCCATATGCCCAAAGCAATACTGGAAAGATCGGCGCGTTTCGGGGATGCTTGAGAAAGAATCCAGTTATGAACACGCACCAAATCAACATGATTGCGTTTATGTAAAGCGTGCTTGCACCGGATAGAATCCGGGCTGCCCACGACCTTCCGCGCTGGACGGCGACAACTGCCGGACCAGAAAGAAGGAGAGACGGAACGAGTAGCCAACCGACGACCCAGACGGATGCAAAAAGACCCAGCAGTCCGTAGCCAAGCGCCCACCAGTCTCCCTTGATCGCTAACCAGACTCCCGCGATCAGGCCGCCAAACATGTTCACCGTAGCAATCAGCCAGCTGCACGCGGTTGCGAACCTCAGCAACGCATTCATTCAGTCTCCGGTTGTCCGTGCTGAGGACGTCCAGACTTTAGTTGTGTAGGAGCCCACCCATCCACTGCCAAAGGCGCCCCCAACCGGATCTTGAGGCAACTCGACGCGATCGCGTGGGTAACCTCACGAAAGACACTTCACCGGTGGGGTAAATCAACGCGATTCTTCCAGTGAGCGAATCTTCCAGTGCGAACTGGACGTCGCCTCTTCGGAGACCTGTTTGCGCGAGTACAGGCGTCCACTCCTCCGCTGGTCGAATTGAGTTCGGCGAAATCAGCAAGACCCGACCAGCGGAGGTAACCACTAAATCGCTCGATTTAAGTACGCCGCTTGAGTCAACTCTAACGACTGCTGCCGGCTGCCCAGGCTTCCATCGGACCAGCGTGAACGGCAAGTCATCGCGGTTCCAGCATTTTCGCTCATCGCGAGGACAATACCGCACCATCGCCCAAACCTCTCCGTCCGAAATCACGTGACGCCCGAGCCAAAGCCTATTCGTCGCGCTATCGGGAAGCGGCGGAGCAATCTCTTGCTCTCCCTGAACTGCATCAATCACGAAGAAATTCGCAAATGAGTCGATGGTTTTTGGTTCGTCAGGCATAACGTCTAGGAGGGCGGTCGAATCAGTAAGGCGGGCTAAGGTCGCCGACGACGCCCCGCGCGGACTTGTCACTCCAATGCGGCTCCATTTGCGGGAAGCTGCATCATAGAGAGCGCCGAACACCCTGCAGGGCGGCAAAGCGCGCTGCTGCGTCGCAGACGTACCCAACCGAGCCCAGATATCGCAATTGCTTCCGACCGCCCACCGAACAAAGAAACGTCCGGGAATTAGCGGCACTGCGTCTACATCTACTAGAGAATCGGCGGCGGTTGGAAACACGTTTGGGGGAACTGTCACAGTGTCCCACTTTTCTCGCGCCCGTGTTACAAATTGCCTCTCGCCCAAATAGGCGACTTTGCCAACCCTGAGGTCGCCATGCACCTTCCACCAAGGAAGAGACGGCGGCCAGCTACTCGCCTCCGTCTCCACCCCAAAGTCAGTTAAAGTCGCCTTCCGCGCAGCGAATGTTGTATCTCTGTTCGAACTGCTCGCGCTATCGTTGACGAGATACTCAAGTTGCACCGCATCGTCTGCCGTGAAAGACGCGTCACTGATGTGCACAAAATTGGTTGGAATTGAATTCCAAAAGGTCTTAGATGTGGAGCTGTCGGCGAGATCCACTAGGGAAAGCCCAAACCATTGCGTCTTGGTCCAGCACGCTCCGTCGCCGGAAGGCCAATCAGACTTAGGGATACTGCAAACGACTTTACCGGCAACAAATCTGACTGTGTCGCCGTCCAGCTTACCGTAGAGCGAGTCGGCGAACAGTGCGTTCGCTTGTGTCGGTGGTCCCGGAAGTTTGTCTCGGACGAAATAGCCTTGAATTGTTTCCGGACCGGCATCCCGCCACTCCACCTCACCGGAGACCGTAACTCCGTCCCCACCAGCGAGAAATCCGGCTGGTCTGCTGCCTCCAAGCTGTGGGCCGCTCAATAGCAACCTCGCGTTAGCACCGAGGAGTTGTCGAACACGAGCCGCCGTGAAGGGAACACGCGTGACCTCCCCTGATCGGTGAATTTCGAATTCGCCGGTGAACAGATTCCTTGAAGGCGCAGAGTCCACTCTGACACGAACGTTGGGCTTTGTGTAATCGACCGTCAGCGGAAAGCTGTTGGGGATAGGCCCGCCGAATCGCCCCCATGGCTCACTCCAACTCGCGCTGTCTCCGACTCGTCCAATCAGCGAATCACGCGCAGACAAAAGATAGAACGTGAGTTTCTTCTCATCGTTGGCAGAGACCTCGTAGGAGACGCTGTAAACGCCGGGCTCTACCATTTCGGCGAGTCCGCGAACACTGCTCTGATTCGCTGGCGCCCCAACGTAGCGATTCGAGAGAAAGTCGCGTATGTGGACTGAACTAACCGCAAAGTTGAGATTCTGTCCGGACGTTAAGCCGGCTGTAGATATTCCAACTACTTTGCCCGCCTCGTCAATCACGGGTCCGCCCGAGCTGCCTGGGGACAGGGGCGCGGTTATCTGGATTACACGAACTCCGTTGATGTCTCTCAGCGAGCTGACGATCCCTTCCGAGAACGTATAAGCCAGTCCCTCAGGGTGTCCGACCGCAAAGATTCGCGTTCCCTGGACTAGCCTGTCCTTTGTGGGGAACGAAAGCGGCACCCCTTTATATCGGACATGCAGCAAGGCAAGGTCATGGCTTTCATCCGTACGGACGATGGCTACCGAGTCTACGAATGCGCCGTCCTGCAGCTCGACTCGAAGGCTTGTGCTGTTCTCAACCACATGGAAATTCGTGAGCACCAAACTGTCGGCTACAAAAAAGCCGCTGCCCAAGCCGCTGCCTTGGCTTCCCTTTTCGTGAATGATTACAACGCTTCGCGACGTCCTATCAGCAAGGGTAGCAGGATTTGGGTTAGTGCCCGCTCGCACAAGAAGCCAAACCACAATGACCCCGGCAGTGACGCTGAGGACAACAGTCTTCCGACTGCCGATCCAGTCGAGCAAGCGAACCAGCGGAGGTGGTTTCCGCTTTCGAGCGTAGGAAGGTATTGGTGGGGGCGTTGTGCCTTGGGCGTCACCGATCATTTGCTACTTGATCCGATCACCGAAATTGCGACGCACACTAAGACTACGAACACGAGTAATGCAGCACGAATGCCTGATATTTTGCCATGGGTGACCTTGTAAGACTCTCCCCGGTCATAGCTTGTAACGCCTTTCTTTGTGAGTTCCTGGTATTGGTGAAGGACTGTAAAGAGGGAAACCAGTGGTATGCCTAAGCCCATGCCTTTGATCCAAACGTTGGTGGATCTGCGAAGGCTCTGCGAAAAGTCGAGGGAATCGCCCTCTGTGGTTGCAATTGCAATATTCAACAAGGCCTTACCTATGGTCCGCCCGCCCAAAGCAAATGAAATGGGCTCTACCAAGAAGTGGTGAATCACCACCACCCAGAAGCTGGTGACGAAGGTGTTTTCGCTCGAGAAAAATCCCGGATTTACGAACGCGGAAACGATGCCGGCCGCAAACGCGGTCAAGTAAAAATCCAGAATTCTTGCTAGCCAGCGAGGCCAAGGATGTGGCGAATCGTCGAACTTTTCTGGAGATACCTTCGGATTCGATACGCTTTCCGCGCTGCCGGGCTCTGACAGAGATTGGACTTTCTCCGTCGGGTTTGGTCTACCTTCGGATAAGTCTAGATCGCCCAAGCGAATCCAATCTGGCAGTCCTTCCGACCAACAAAGCGTATCGAGCTCGACCTCGCCGGCGCTGAGTCGCGCTTTCAATTGTTCGAGCGACCACGGACCGCGCCGGCCGCCATTCTCAACGGTGTACCAAAGCGTCGGGAAATGTGTCTGGGTCGGGGTTCCGGACGGCTTTACGGAGTCGTTCACGAAAGGTCCTCACGAAGGACTCTAGAAAACGCGTCGCGTGTACACATGCACGAATCCCCTATGGTTTGATCGCTGGTTTACTAATTGGCGCCTTTTCAGTGGCTGTGTTGGCTGCGACGTTGGGCGGACTGACCGTTGCAAGGAAAGCGAAAATTGCAAACGCAGAGATGCCCAAGACAAAGGCCCACTTGCTTATGCTGCCTGACCGCTTTCCACGGCCAACATGCCACGGACGCTCTGGAGTCAGGTAGCTCTTTACTATCGCGGATATGGTGTCAAGCGCAGCGATAAGCGCGACTATCAGGAGGGCCCACGACAGGGCCAAAGGCACATATTCGCAGGAGCTGGCGACACGGAATTTGTCGAGAAATGCAGCGCTTAAGGCCAAAACCCCCGAAGACAACGTGATTAACTGCTTCATCAACTCAAGGGCCGTTTCACCCGCCTCTTTGAGTTTTGGCGCAAGCGTGTCCGGCTCGGGGGCCGTCAAATCCATGTCCCCCCGCCCTTCGAGTAAAGAAATACTTGCTCCTGTCCATTTCTACCAAGCGACCTGATTCTCTGTAGCCCGTATCTGTGCATCATCTCCTGCGTTTCCTCGCCAGTGAACTCTCGGTAGAAAGAGTGCGTAGCGCGGTCCGGCCAGCGGTAGTAGCCGTCACTCACTCGATGCTTGGCATCGCTATCGGTTATCTGATTGTACCGCGACATGTAAAGAAGGTATGAGTCTTTGGTCATCTTCTTGGTGATGTGCCTTAGAACAAGCTCTCGCTCCGATGGTACTGGCATTACTTGGAGGACGTAAGTGAGCAGCACGGCACCGAACCGACGATTGCTGTTGATGAAATCACCAGGCCAGACCATCGGAAGGAAGTTGTGATACTTGAGCGCGATCTGGAGAAATGCCGAACAAAAGGTCCGGCTGAAACACTCTTCGAATTCCACTGCGCAGACCGTAAAACCCTCTTCTAAGAGTGGAAGCGTGTGGCGTAGCGAACCTACGCCGAAGTCGAGAACCGTATCGATGTTCCGTTGTTTGAGGAACGGAATAAAGTCTTTGTTGAGTGACCCGTGAGGTGGCAGCGAAGCCGAGACAGAGGTAGTTACATCAATCTTGATGTCCTTACCGGTACCACTCTTCAACGAGTAGATAGGGCTTGCCCAAATCTTGGCCATTCAAGTTGCGACTTTGGATAAGGCTTTCTGAAATCCGATCCATTCGGCGGCATAACGCGCGGCAACTGCAGCATTACTGATAAGGTATTCCTCGTTTAGTCCAGTCTTGCTGCTAAACCGCAACGAACCGTAGCGGACAATCGGAATCTGGTAGTTGTTGACGAAACGTTTATCGGGTGAGCCGTCCTTGTTCGCTTTCTTCCATGTTTGCCCAATTACTTCGGCATCGCGAGGCACGCCTTCTTCCTCGATAAAAGAGACTGGAGAAAACGCTATTGTCACCTCTTTGGCGTCGATTAGCGCGAACGCGTGTGACGAGATCACATAGAGGACAAAACCGGGATAGATAAACAGATCGCCGCCATTTGCATTTCTCAGATGCGGCACGTCCCAAGGAGTTCGAATCAAATCGGATGACCCGAAACCAACTGTGACTGGTTGTCGGTTAATTGACTGCAACGCTGTAGTTCGCTCACGAAACCGATCAGTTGCAACACTAGACAGCGTGTCCCAAACTCGTTGCGATTGTGCCAATGTCGCCGTGGCATCGCAAACGCGGCCGAAGCCGTCCTTGAGTGAATCAGGCAAATCGAACTCGGTCGAAAGCTTTGAGAGGCGCTCCTGTTCTTCTAGTTCGGCAACTTTGGCCGCCGCCTCCTCGGACCGATGCTCAATATCCGCAAAACGCTTCTTAAAAAATCGTCGTAATAGCCAGCCCTCTTTCCACCTTCGATAACGATCGGAAGCTCGATCCGCGTCGTTGCGCGATGCCGCCAGCTCCGGCAGAAGCGATGATCTTTCAGCCTGCGCCTTGGTTAGCAATTCCTTCAGCGGCTGCAATCCGTCGGTAGTTAGCACAGCTGTACTACCGCTGCGGATCTCGCCAGCGAGCTGAGTCGCAACCGTTGACGTTGGCGGCACTTCGCCCAGTGGAGCCGGCGTAGGGCTACGGGTCGCTGGAAAGAGGTTCGCTTCTGGCGAAGGTCGAATCGATTGACGGAAGGAGATTCCGGTGCCGGGCACGCGGGCTGTTAATGCCGGTCCCTGAGATCCCAGGTATATCCGAGCAGGGCCAACACCAACCGATGTACTGATGCCTCGCGGCGAAAAATTGATTCGCACACCGGGCAAGGGACTAAAACTTTTTCGGAATCGCCAGCCCATATCCCCTCAGTTTCGGTATCGTCCCACGAAAATGGATGTTTTGGGCCGTTCGGGATATGTCGATTTTCTATCATCGCGATGTCGATTTTCTATCATCGAACGGGACGAATCGAGGCTAGCGTCCTATTTGTTCGCCGCCCACTTTTGGGAATGGGGAATGATCCGGAGTCATTTGTCTGGCGGTGGATTGGCCGCGCATGGACACTCAAGGAAATCCTCTCATCGGCCGCAGTAGCCGGCATTCTTACGACCGCGTGGGCCTACTTCACGCGGCTTCCACCAGTCGAGATTGTGGTTACAGGCGCTGCGGGATTCTTAGTGATCTTCGTCGGGGCTGTTGAGATCAGACGGTTCCGGGCGGTTTCGTTCAGCCCATCTCGCAAGGTGATACCTGGCTCGCCCGCCTTGGGTACTTACAACGAACAATACATCATAGACGACCTGCGGCGCACCAAGGAAGAAAACCGAAAGACGCAGGAGCATCTCGAAGCCATTGAGGCCGAACGGTCCGCTCTCCAAGTGAAGTACGACGCCAAGGAGCAGTCGGAGAAGCAAGCAATCTCGCGCTGGCAGAGTTTAAATAAGCTGTTTGACGAAGTCTTCGCGATGCAGAAACAAGCCACCGGGAACTACATGAGGGCTTATCAGGCGATCGTCGACATCGAGGCTGCGCTATTAGATAAGAGTCCTAGCAGAGGATTGCTTGATGTCAGAGCCGCAGCGAGCATACCTGAGACGCAAAGAATAGCCGATGCTCAGGCCGTCATAACCCGGTACCGCAGCGAGAGCCTTGGAACCGTCGAATCCAACCCTGCTCCGCGGGGCGGCTTTCTTAGCCGTGCTTTGGGGCCGCAAGCTCCACCGGGCACTGCGCCAGAAAAGGGCGACGAACAAAATTAGGCCGCGTCGTCTTCCACCAATCTCAAGGTTGGGAACAACAACCGACTCAGCTTATCCGTTGCACTTGCTTGCATAGTGGGTGCTACGTGCGAATAGGTGTCCAGCGTCTGCCGTACACTGCTGTGCCCTAGGCGCTCTGCCACGATCTTTGGATTTTCGCCGACTCCAAGAAGCAGTGTCGCAGTCGTGTGACGGAGGTCATAAATCCGAACCTTGGGGAGATTGGCGCGCTTAAGCAGAGCGCGAAATGACCGACGTAGATTCTTTGGTTCGATAGGTGTACCGTTCGCCGTGCAGAACGCCAGATTGCGCATTGCTGGATCGAGCGGGCACATCCGCAACGCGGCCTCCTGCGTGACCCGATGATCAGCGAGAGCGGCGATTACAGTTTCATCCAGTGGGACATTGCGTCGGCTCCCGACCGTCTTCGTTTTGCCGAATACCGGTTGCTTTCCCACCCACACAACGGAGCGCTGGACTGTTACAACTCCGTCTGCCAAGTCAGACCACCGAAGCGCGAGCGCTTCACTCGGCCGAAGCCCTGTTACCACAAGGAGCGCCCACAGCGCGTAATTGGGGTCACCGCGCGCTACAGTCAAAAAGACCTTGGCCTGTTCCGGTGTGAGAGCCGTCATTTCTTGGCGTTCCGTTCGCGGGAGCTGCACTCCTGATGCGGGATTTTTTACCAACAAGTCATCGTTCACAGCTTCCCGGAGGGCGCGATTCAGGAGAGCGTAGAGTACACGAATGCTCCGTGGGGAAAGGCGGCGTTTTTCTTCGGGTCCGCGAAGATCGAGAAGCCAACGAACAACATCGTCGCGAGTCAGCTCCGAAACTAGGATTGAGCCAATCGCATTTTTCGCGACGTGATTGTTGAGTAGTGCGCGATAGTCGACGAGGGTACGGCGCCGTACTGCCTCCCCTGCCTCACGCTTGCGAAGCCACGCGTCCACCATTTCCCAGAGTGTGATCCTCCTGCGTTTCGTGGCAACGCCGTTTGCGATGAGCTGGAGCGCCGCATTCAGGGCTTTTTGAGCGTCACGACGCGAACCGCGAATGACCTTCGATGGATAGACACGGCGCCCGCATTGGCGACTGGCAATTGGGTCGAGCCAGCGAATGCGAAATCGCTCCCTGCCCAGCGGCGTAATACTGCCTTCACCCTTTGATCGCATCGTCCCCCGCTCTACGCAGCACGTAGTAATCGAGCGTTGTGTTGTTCGCGCTTGCATCGGCGTATTTCGGCAACGAAAAGCCAGAAGTGAACGCCGTCCGCTCCTGACTCCTCAGCGGCTTCCAACACGGCGAGCGGGCCATGCTGCTCGCCTTTCACGAGATTCCATTGATCGACCGTTAGCTCAGCGACCAACTCACCGCCGACACGTTCAGCGGCTAGTTCTTCATCGGTCGCCTCTTTCACGCTGTACCGCGCTTTCAGTCCCTTACTCCAAGTCAGAGATCGCGTCCCTTTGCTTGCCCGCTCCCATTCACGCCATAGTTCCAGATCCGCACAGTCACCACTCGCTAGGAAATCGCGAAGGACCTGGAACGGTGTGCGGCCTTGCCGGCGCGTTCCTTTCAAATCGTGACGAGTCATTTCCATCCCGATTCGTCTGTTAGTGTCATCCGTCATTGCCATCTTCTGCACGTACTCACCTACGCCGCGCCGGGTTACGCGCTCAATTGGACATAAGCCAATCAGCGGCGCCCGATAGCCGAAGGATTCAATGGCCGACAACCAGCGAGCGAAGAGTCGCTCGTTAAGCGTTTTCACTTCGGGGGCCGACAAACGGCGATCGCAGAAAAGAAGAACGTGTAAATGCGGGTGCGCGCCGGCGCTGCCGAAAGTTGTTTCGCTCGCGCGGATGGTCCCAACGATCGAGTACTCGCGCTTGTCAGCCTCGTACCCGCGACCACCAATGACTTTCCGGAACGCGTTGGCAACCGCCTCCAAGAGTCGCGCCAGCTCGTCACCAAAATCGTGCGGTAGCGTGAACGTCTGAAAGACTATGTCACCGCCGGCCGCTATGTGGCCGCTGGCCGCGACATCTATCTCGTTCGCGCGCTGCTGCCGAATCTTCGCTGCGCAGACAGGGCACGCGTGGACGGAACCGCAACATTGCACATTGCCGAAATGGGCGCGTCGCTCGGGGCTCAGGTATACGCCTACCTTGTCGTTTCGAATCCTCCGGCGGCCGCACATTCGGACGCGCGATAGGTTCGATTCTTCCCACAGCACAGAGCGTAGCTGATAGCGATCCCGGCGCCGCCCCGATTCTCCGGGCAGGGAAACACTTTTCGTAATGTTATCAAGGCGGGCAAAACCACCGACCCGCTGCGCGGGTTTCTCTACGCTCGCTGCGCTCGCTGTCGCGCTTCGCGCGGAACTACCGCCGGCCGCAGCGCGCGAGCGCGGTCGGTAGTGCGGGCGAAGGTTGGTCGCGCCATTTGTGGCGGCTTCGAGTAGATCAGCCGACACGACGCCATCCACCAGGCAGAGCCTTACCGCCTCGCTCAACCCACTCAGCAAGAGCGCTTGGATTGACTCGAAGTTGGCGGCCGAGTCGAACGACCGGGAGAATGTCAGAACGAGCCAGCTCGTAGGCGTGCTCTGGAGAAATGTTAAGAGCTTTGGCGACCTCGGGGATGCGAAGGAGCTGCATGACTGCCTCCAAAGGAGAGTGATTGCCTCACACGACGTGTGCGGGTGCAATTCTCCCTCAGGGGCAGACCGCGAAAATCTGAACTCAAGCATTTCTTGCTTCAGTTACTACAAATTGTTTTCGCCGCCCTGATTACCAGGCCGGAGGGGTAGAGCGAGCCGATGCGCCGCTTGCGCTATCCCTTTGTGTACGGCTCTGTAGGCGGCTTGCCGGCGTAGGTCGCTTTGTTCCGCGTAGGCACTCCGCTCGCTCGCTTTGCTGGCAGAGCGGAGAATTTCGGTCGGCCTTTTAGGAATTTCGGTCGGTCTTTCAGACCGTTTGAGTTTTCGCGGATTATTGAGGCCGTATTCCTTCGCAATTTTGGCGTGAGTCCACCGCTGACACTGCCAACGCACAAGCCATTCGAAATGCCGAAACAAATCCGAGTCCTTGTCGGATTTGCGGATTTTCGGCGTTTTTGTCCATCCCGCTTCCTCGGCCTGACTTCTTACACGTCTCACATATCCGCCCAAGTGCGAATTGAATTCGGCCGAAACTCTCGCAACGAACGCTTTTTCGGTCTCGTCTGTAATTCTCCAGCCGTTATCCGAAAACGAAAACGGCATTTCGGCCCATTTCGATTTCTTAACCGAAATCGGCGCGCTGAATTGAAGTCGCCGGCCCGGAACTACCACAATCGTTCCGGTCCATTCAAAGAGGGTTCGCAAAACCATATTTCGAACCCATTCGGTATTTAGGCTGTGCCGTTTAATCCAGTCTTCGAGCGCGGCAATTAGGACCGCGAACTCATTTCGGTCTGTGTTTCCGAGCTTCCGAAGCGTTTCGGCGTCCAGCGAGAGCAGCTCGTCCTGATCCATTACCGCTCTAATGCGTTCGTAATTCGGCCGAACCGACTCTGCGAGATCTACCAATACCTCTTGCGCGAATTCCTCGATCTTTTCGATGAACGCCGTTCGAGCGTAATGCCCTGCTTTGTCGTGTTCGGTTGGATGGGAGTACTCACCGAAACCAATTCGCGTCGGGTCGCCGACAGGAAGTAAATCCGATTCCGACTTGTCCTTTTCTTCAGCGCGCTTCTTTTTGGGCAGAACACGTAGAAATGGTGCCATTAATGGTGCGATCTCCGCCAAACTGTGTTGAACTCGGAACAACTCGCGAGCAGAAGGAATGGCGGTAACTCAAGCAATTGCTCGACTTAGGTCAAGTGGGGAAAACTCACATGACCTCAGCAAAAGTCGCGAAATTCAAATGGGGTTCAGGGGGTCGCGGGTTCAAATCCCGCCGTCCCGATTCAAGTAAGTCTAAGCATCGTTGGCTTTTACGCTGACGGTGCTTTTATGTCGCGTACCGAGCTGGTCGTGTTCCTTTGATGCTTGGGTCTTCAACGTGCTTTCGCGACCCTGATATAATTCAAGCTTGCCCGCATCATACGAGATCGACCCAAAGCGAAAGCTAGTAATCACCCGCGTTTGGGACCCGGCGACAGAAGACGACGTTCTTGCGCACGGCGCGCGCTTGCGCGCTGACCCACACTTCGACCCAACTTACAAACAGCTCGCGGACATGAGTGGCGTGACTCAGATTAGAGTGAGCACAGGCACAGTCGAGCAACTGTCACGCGGCCAGCTCTTCGCGCCTGGTTCACAGAGAGCCTTCGTCGCTTCGCACGACGCAGTATTCGGCATGCTGCGTAAATACGAGCTTCACGCGGAAAGCGTAGGCCAGACAGTCCGAGTTTTTCGTGAGCGGAAGTCGGCTGAAGACTGGCTCGGTCTCTCAGACTAGTCGCACTAAAAGCGCTGACTTTGTGGCTCTGCCTTAGTCGTGGTTGTGATCGCGTTCGTCGCTGCAATTTGCTAGCAGTTGCGATCACTCGCGAATCACTCAAACGTTTTTGCCATCGCCACGTACCCACCAATTTTCTCGCGTGAGCACGCTCGTTGCGACGAAACCGCAGCGAATGGTTGAAAAACGGAAGAAACATCCGCTCGCCAAGCGGCCGCCCAAGCCCGAGGAGCCGGCCACCGGTGGTGTAACACCGATTACGCCGCTTGGCGGATCGCGACTCGCGCAGGCGATTCGTCACGGAGGCCGCATCTACCAGATGATGGTCGAGTCGGTTCGCGACTACGCGATCTTTCTGCTCGACCCGTCCGGCTACATCGTCACCTGGAACGAAGGCGCACAGCGCCTGAAGGGCTACGCGGCCGACGAAATAATCGGACAGCATTTCTCCGTTTTCTATCCACCTGAAGCAATCGCGATCGGTCACCCGGCGCGGGAGCTCGAGATCGCAACGGCCGAGGGACGGTTCGAGGAAGAAGGGTGGCGAATTCGCAAGGACGGCACCGCCTTTTGGGCCAACGTGCTGATCACTGCCGTTCGCGATGAGACCGGTGAGCTGATCGGCTTCGCCAAGGTCACTCGCGATCTCACTGAGCGCCGTAACTCGGAGGCGCGCGCAATCGCCGATGCCCGACGCGTGGCGCACGCGGAGTCCGCCAACATTGCCAAAAGCGAATTTCTGACGGCGATGTCGCACGAGTTGCGCACACCGCTCAACGCCATCGGCGGCTACGCTGAGCTGCTTAGCCTCGGACTCGGCGGTCCAACCACTCCCGAGCAAAGCGACTACATCGAGCGCATCCGTCGCAGCCAGCAGCATCTGCTGCGCATCATCTCGGATCTCTTGAACTTCAGTCGGATCGAAGCCGGCCAGCTCAGTTACGACATGTCCGAGTTCTCGCTCAGCGGAGTGATCGGCGCCGTTGTGCCGCTCATCGAGCCGCAGGCGCGCGCGAAGGGCGTTTCGTTTTCCGTCGATGAGGCGGATCAGGAGTGCGATGCGATCGGCGATCGTGCCAAGGTCGAGCAGGTTCTGCTGAACCTGCTGTCGAACGCCGTCAAGTTCACCAAGCGTGGCGGAGAAATTGGCGTCTCCTGTCGCGCCGGAGCGAAGGTCGCGCGTATTATCGTCCGCGACACCGGCGTTGGGATCGCAGAGGACAAACTCGAGGCGATCTTCGAGCCGTTCGTGCAACTCGGGCGATCGCTATCGAGCGCGCACGAGGGCACCGGGCTTGGACTCGCTATTAGTCGCGACCTCGCGCGGGCGATGCGCGGCGATCTCACCGCGTCGAGCACCCCTGGCGTCGGATCGATATTTACTCTGTCGCTACAACGGCCATCCGGGTCCGGGCGAGCACCCGGGAAACGGGCTAAGCGGAAATGATCTTCCCGACGTAGAAATTGCCAAACTCCGCGTATTTGGCGCTGACTTCGTCGAAGCGCATGTCGGTGACGAGCTTCTTGAAATCGAGTGGATCCCTGGCGAAAAGAGTGACACCCCACTCCCAGGCATCGAGTCCGATTGCACCTGTGATAATCTGCTGGACCCGCCCGGCATAGCGACGGCCCGTGAGTCCATGACCGTACATCAGCCGACTTCGTTCATCCAGATCCAGGGCATACCAGTTCTGGTCTGCGTCACGGCGTTTCGACATCGGATAAAAACAGACGTAGGGCATGTCTGTCGGAATCTGCGGGTAAAGTCTCCTCTTAACGTGCTCGCTCTCGCGCTCCGCTGCCGCCCGGCCTGCAAGAGTGCGGATGTAGTCCGCATCGCCAACCTGTCCCCCGCGCGCTGCCGCCGCCCGCGCGAGATCGGCGGTGATGTGATAGAGACCCGCTTCAGTCACGCTCAGGAACGAGTAGGAGAGCTCGGCGTCCGCGGAAATCTGCGTCGCGCGCAGTCGGTCTTCGGCATCTGCAATCGCATCCAGCGAGTCCCTAAAGTGAATCGCCATGAGCTGCGACGCAGATCCGATCAGCTGAACGAGGCAGCTCCAGCCATTGACGCTACCTGATTGTGACCTGCTCTTCGTTCTCCCCTTCCTGGCATCACGCAGCTCGGTGTCTGCGGTCCGTGCCAATCTCAGCAGCTCGCGAGCCGACGGAACAGGATTTTCAAAGCGAAAGACTTGGTGCAGCGAATACCATCCCTCGAGAGTTTCAGGAGGATGCGCGATTGGTTCGTTTGCCATGCTGTAAACTATGTTGCCGGTGAGAACACCGCCGACGAACGGTCAGTGCGTCGCGGTCGCAAGCCGGTAATCGCGGCCACGAATCGCCACGAGCAACGTCGGCACCAGAAAGAGTGTAATGGGCGTCGAAAGAGCGAGGCCGCCGATCACCGCCAGCGCCAAAGGCTTTTGCAGCTCACTCCCTGCGCCAAGTCCCAAAGCAAGCGGTAGCAAACCAAACAGGGTGCAGAGGGTTGTCATCAGGATCGGCCGCAATCTCACGCGCGCCGCTTCGACGATCGCCGTTTCCAGCGGGAGGCCAGCTTGCAACATCCGGTGGCGAGTAAAGTCGAGCAGGATGATTCCGTTCTTCACGATAAGCCCAACGAGCAGAATCAATCCCATGAACGACGAAACGTTCAGTGGCGTTCCAGTAATCAGCAGCAAGGTCATTGCGCCAACGAACGACAGCGGCGCAGCCAGCAAGACGACCAGCGGCTCGACGAATGACTGGAATTGCAATACCATCACCCCGACAACACTGGCGACAGCCAGGGCGAGCACGAGCAGCAGGCCGCGAAACGCCTCCTGCTGACTCGCGTATTGTCCGCCTAGTTCCATCCGGATGCCGGGCGGCGGCCTTTTCTTCGCGAGAACGGCTTTCACGTCGTCCATGACTGAGCCAAGAGACCGATTGCTCACGTCTGAGGTGATAGCGATCATCTGCTGTTGATTCTCGCGCAGCAGCTCCGCGCGCGTCTCAACCGGCTCGAACGTCGTGAGAGTTCCAAGTGGCACCGCTGCGCCTGTTTGCGCCGATACAATCGGTAGTGCTGACAATTGGGTACGACTGTAGCGGACGGAGTCGGGTGCTCTTACCCGCACACCAATGGAGCGGTCCTGGAGTCGCACCTCGCCAGCGTCTGCGCCAAGAAGAGCACCCATCGAGGCGTTGGCAACGTCCTGCGCGGTAAGTCCGGCGCGGTTCGCCTCCGCAATGTTGATGTGCATGTCGAGCTCGGGGCTGGGCTCGCTAACGCCATTGTAAAGATCCTCGACCCCGTCAATCTTCTCGAGATCCGGCTCGATACTCTTCGCATAGTCCTCGAGTCGATTGAGATCCGCTCCGAACAACTTGATTTCAACCGGGCGCGCCGAGCCGGCCAGATCATTGATGACGTCGGAGAGTATCTGCACGAATTCGACGCGCAGTCGAGGCAGCGCCGTCTCGACCTTGACGCGCACGTCGTCGATAACGTCGAAGATCGAGCGCGAGCGCTGGCTCGGTGGTCGCAAGCGCGCGACAATGTCGCCGGTGTTTTGCTCGGTGGCGAACAACCCGAGCTCGGCGCCAGTGCGGCGCGATGTGGCCTCGATTTCTGGTGTCTGTGCCAGGATGCGCTCAACGATGTGTATCTCGCGGTCCGTTTCGGCTAGCGCCGTGCCTCCGGGCGTGTAGTAGTCGAGCACGAACGCGCCTTCGTCCATCTCGGGAAGAAAACCGCTGCCAACGAAGCGGTGAGCGAGATAGCCCGCGACGATTAGAATTGCGCCGGCGATCAACATTCGTCGCGGATGATGAAGTACGCGCTCAAGTGCTTCCTCGTAGCGCTCGGACAACCTGTCGAGCGCCACCTTGACACGATAAAGAAATCCGCGAGCGCCCGTGGCTGCCGCGGGACTCGTGGACTCGTCCGCGTCGGCGTCCCTCTCGGTGAGAAACTGATCGGCCATCAGCGGAATGATCGTGAGGGCGAGCACAAGTGAGACGAGCACTGCAATGGTAAGAGTGATCGACAGCGCGGCGAAGAACTGGCCAACGACGCCTTTCAGAAGTCGCAGCGGGAGGAACACGACTACCGTCGTCAGGGTCGAAGTCGTTACCGGCCAGATCAGCTCGTTGATCGCTTCGCGAATTGCGTCGTGCCGGCTTCGATTGAGCTTGAGATGGCGGACGATGTTCTCTGTAATCACGACCGAGTCGTCGATCACGAGACCGATCGCAATCGCCATCGCGCCGAGTGTCATCAGGTTGAACGTCTGGCCGATCAGATACATCGCGAAAACGCTGATCGCCAGCGTCAGCGGAATCGACGAAGCACTGATGGCGGTGATGCGTCCGTGATGCAGAAACAGCAGCAGGATGATCACGGCGAGGATGGCGCCGATTATCATCGCGTCACGAACCGAAGTCATCGCGTCCCGAACGAGCGCTGCCTGATCGTAAACCGGTTTTAGCGTGACGCCCGCAGGCAGCGTCGGCCGCATCGCGCGGGCGAGGCTGGCCACGCTGTCCGCCAGCTCCAGGGTGCTGCCGCCTGGCTGACGGGTGATGTTGAGCAACGCCGCCGGCCTGCCGTCGCCGGCAATGATGCGCACGTGATCTTCGGTGCCGAGTGTCACCGTTGCGACATCCCGTACACGGAGTCCGTGACCTACGACGACATTGGCGATGTCGTCGGGGCTGTGTGCTTCCTGCTGCGCGACTATCAGATATTGTCGGTAATCCTGAGGCAAGCGCCCGACAGCGGTGACCCCCGTCGCGTTCCGGATCGCGGTCGCCATATCGTCATAGGTGAGCCGCTGCGCAGCGAGCCGCGTCGGATCTGCGATCACCTCGACCTCGCGCACGTCACTGCCCTGCACGTCGACACGACCGACTCCCCGAACTCGCGAGATGACGGGTGCCAGCTGATACCGCGCGATGTCGTACAACGTCGCCGGATCGCCACCCTCCAGATTGTAGGAGAGGATCGGGAATAGCGACGGCGTCATTCGCTCGATCTCGATGTCCAGGCCCTGCGGCAGATCGTTGCGGATCTGATTCACGCGCGCCTGCACCTGCTGCAGCGCATAAATCATGTCCGTGTTGTCGGTGAATGTGACGGAGATCTCGTCCGAGCCGCGGATCGTACGGGAGCGGACACGTGTGACCCCGGGTACGATGCTGACCGCTTCCTCGATGGGACGCGTGACACTAAAAAGCATCTGACGCGCGCCGAGTGCAGAGCCCTGAGCAACAACCAACACGCGCGGGAAAGCGAGCTCCGGATAAATCGCGGAAGGAAGCTGCGGTGCGGCGTAAATGCCACCTGCGCTGACCACAGCGACCACGAGATACACGAAGCGGCGCTGTGCGGCGAGAAAATCGAATAGCGACTTCACTATTTCGCCGGCTCGA
Organism: Gemmatimonadaceae bacterium; assembly: GCA_045803545.1. Classification (GTDB taxonomy): domain Bacteria; phylum Gemmatimonadota; class Gemmatimonadetes; order Gemmatimonadales; family Gemmatimonadaceae; genus UBA4720. The sequence goes on from JBJMOW010000005.1 coordinate 604,296, forward strand.
CCTTGACGCTGTCCTCCAGCCCGTAGGCGCCCTCGGTCACCACCCGCTCACCGGCTGCCAGCCCGCTGGTGATCTCTGCGGTCGTTTCGTTGCGGCGACCGAGGGTCACTTTGCGTTCGCGCGCAACATTGCCAACTGTCACGACAAAAACTTTGAATTCGTCGCCTTCGGGAACGAGCGCGGTCACCGGTATCACGATCGCCCGCGGATGAACCGCGGTGGTGATCTGACCAAAGATCGTTTCGCCGATTCGCAACGGTCGGGCGCCCGGCGGCGCCTGCGCGCGCACCGACACGCTCCGCGTTGCGGTATCGACTGCTCCACCCACGTCGGAGATGCGGCCGACACCGAGCGGCTCACCCTTCGCCGTCTCACCGGCGCTCAATGTCACCGACGCGCCCGGCGCGACACGAGCAGCGTCGGTTGGAGAGACATTGAATAGAATGTCGAGCGCGTTCAGATCCGCGACCTCAACAAGCGATTGACCGACATCGACTGTCGCCCCGATCGGGGCGCTCAGCTTGGTGACGACTCCTGCGATTGGCGCACGCAGTACCGCGAGTTGCGCCTGCCGCCGCGCCGTCGTCGCCGCTGCACGGGCCTGCGCAAGCTCAGTCGCCGCCTGGTCAGCATCCTTTCGAGGTACAATGCCCGCATCGGCGAGACGTCGGGCGCGCTCGTAGCTCCGTTCGGCTCCGGTAAGCGCCGCCTCGGCGCTTTGTGCGGCGGCGATGAATGGCGCCTGCTCGAATGCGATCAGGGCAGTGCCGGCACCGACTTTCTCACCGAGCGATACAAAAACACTTGCGACTCGTGCCGGAGCCGGCGCACTGAGCGCCGCGAAGTGGCCGGCCCGAGCGTTCACGCTACCGATCGAGCTGATTACGTCGGCAAACGGCTGCATCATCGCCACCGCTGTCTTGACCGTCACCACTGCAGCCGGAGCATCATCACTCTGCGCACCGCGGCAGCCAGTTGCCAGCGCGCCGAGAACCAGAACTCGAAGTGCTCGCTTCACGGTTCCTGGATTGGGATGTTATAGAGGCGGAGCGTCGCCGTCGCGATCCACGCATCGGCAAGATCATCGATATACTGCCCGAGAATCTCGCGTGCATTGCGCTGCGCCTCTAGCACCGCCGGAAGGCCTTGCGCGCCTTCCCGATATGCCGTGAGCGACATTGTCACAATGCGATTGGCGTCGGCAACCAAGCCCTGATCCCGACGAACACGTTCCAGCGCAAGATTTCGCTGCCTCTGTGCCCTGCCGATCGCAGTCTTTGTTTCGAGCTGCGCAAGCGTCAACTCGGCGCGCGCGCGTTCGCGCTCGGCCTCAGCCTGCAGGATTCCTCCCCGATTTCGATTGAGCAATGGCATTGGAAGAGATACGCCAAAGGTCGGCAGGATGCCCGTCTGCGAGGGGTCACCGTGCTCGATACCTGCCTGGACGCTGAACGGAGCGAAAATGCCGCGACGCTGCGCCCGCACTGACAATTCCGCGGCCCGTAACGATTGTTCGGCCGACGCGATGGGTAGCGGTAAAGCGTTGGCGAAGCCCGCGTCGCCGGTCGGCACGGTTAGCGAATCGCCTGGAATCACCGTCAACAATGTCGTGTCTAAGCCCATTACCGCCTGCAGGTCGAACACCGTCGATGCAAGCGTGATCGAATCTGAAGCAGCGGAGTTGGCCGCTTGCCCCGAGTTGACGGTCGCGAGCAACACATCAAGCTCACTGGCGTCGCCCGCATCGCGCCTGACGATCGCCATTCGTCGCAGACTATCGGCATCTCGGGCGTTGCGTTTTGAAAGCTTCAGGTGCTCGAGCGCCGCGACGGAGCGAGTGTAGGTCGTGTCGGCATCGAGAGCCGCGGCGCCGCGCTCGAATCTGAATCGGTACACGCTGGCGAGTCGGGCGGCCTGCGCCGCCCCGATGCGCGCCGAGCGGGCCCCACTGAGGTCCAACGGGATGTCGAGAATCTCGTGGTACGTCGGAACGGATTTGGAGTAGGTAAGCGACAGGCTGGGATTCTCCCACTGCCTGGCACTGATTACACCGGCGGCGCCAACAAGAGTGTCCGCTCGCGCCACCGCTGCCCGCGCACCGCGATTCACGGCCGCATCGATTGCCTGTTGTCGGCTTATCGGCTGCTGCGCTGTAACCCTCGTTGTTCCCAGGGTTACAGCGGCCAGCATTAGGCCGAGAGTGCAAAGCTGCTTTCTGAAGGCCAGATACTTCTCCAAATCAGGAACGCGCGAGAGGCGCAAATGCGACACGGGTGGGGCAAGGCGCATTCCAGCGCCTCGCCCCACCCGCCCGAAAAAATGTCCGACCTGGCCGGGACTCGATAGTCCCCAGCGAGATTACTTGGTCGTCTTCTTTTCCTTCGCTTCCTTCTTGGCTTCCGCCTTTTCGGTCTTCGGGGTCTCGTGCGACTTCGCGACGACACTTCCGTCGACTGCATTGATGTTTACTTCGTCAATGCCCGACTTGCCGGGGACGCTGATGTCGTACGAATAAATGAGCTTGCCGTTCTCGCGCTCCAGCTCTTCGGACTTCACGGTTCCATTCGGAACTTCCTTGAGTGCGGTCGCGCGTGCGTCAGCCTCGGAAACCTTGGCGGCCTTCTGGAGATCAGCCTGCGTCTCCTTCTTGACGGTGCGACGATGATGCTTGGCATTCGCCGACGTGGTGGAGCTGGTTTTTACTGCTGCTTTGGATGCGGCTGGCGCCTGCGCGCCGGCAACCGTCGTGGTAGCAGCGATGGCGATCGCCACGGCTATCACTTTGAACATTGATACTCCTCGTCTAAGTAAACTGCAGCCCGCATGCTGCGCGGGAATTAGCCCGCGGTGGTCAGCGCGAATGTTATGGGCAGAACCTGTCATGTCGATTACACAGTGTTGACTTGGGTGTACATCGTATAGATTGGCGCACATGCGTGTGTTCTTGGTTGAAGACGATCCGGGGCTGGCGGCAATCATCAAGACTGGTTTCGCTGAGCACGGCGTACAGGTTGTGACCGTCGCCAACTATGCCGACGGGAAGATGAAAGCATTGCTCGGCACGTTCGACGTCATCATTCTCGACGTAATGTTGCCGGGAGGCAGCGGCTTTGATCTTTGTCGCGAGCTGCGATCGCGCGAAGTTGCGACTCCAATTCTGATGCTCACGGCGAGAGACACGGTCGACGATCGCGTCGCTGGTCTCGAGGTCGGAGCGGATGATTATTTGACGAAACCATTTGCGTTCCGCGAGCTGCTCGCACGTGTGCGCGCGCTCGGCCGTCGGCGTGGCGCGCCGCTGCCGGAGACGCTCAAGATCTCCGATCTCGAGGTTGATCTCGACGCGCAACGCGTTCGCCGCTCGGGAAAGCCGATCGAGCTGACGGCGAAAGAGTTCTCCCTGCTCGAGTTTTTCGTGCTGCACAATGGACAGGTGGTCGACCGAGCCGCGATCACCGCGCATGTCTGGGACGAGAATCACGATCCCTTCACCAATGTGCTCGAGGTGCTGGTGCGGCGGCTGCGCAGAAAGATCGACGATGAGTTTCCAAACAAGTTGATCCAGACGGTGCGCGGCTCCGGATATCGCTTTGGCGATTGACGCGACTTCGTCGCGTAGCGGAGTGCAGCGGCTCATTCGCCTGCGGATCCGCCTTACAATCTGGTATCTCGCAACTTTCGGCACTATCATCCTGCTGCTCGGCATCGGGCTGTTCTTCGTCATCAGACGACAGTTATCCGAACAGCTCGACGATTCGCTACGGAGCGCCACCACTGAGCTGACGCGTGCCGCGCGCATCCGCGAGCTCGAGGAGGCTGCGCCACGCGGCAGCGTTATCGACGCCGTTGACGAGCTCAACATCCCGGACCGCATGCTCTATCTGTTCGATATGCACGGGAATCCGATCAAGCCCGATAAGGCGGATCAGTGGGTACGACGCGCAGCGCTCCAGGCGGCGCTGCGCGGCCAGGCTACAGTGCAGGAGGAGCTCCCGGCCGACAAGACACTGCGCGCGCACGCGCTGCGCTTCCGCCTCGACAACGGACAGCAGATGGTCGCCGTCGCCCTCGCCGATCAGGAGGAGCTGGCCAACAAGTACGCAGATCTGATCGAAGCTTTCATCGGCATCGCGTTATTCGCACTGGTGCTCGTCGCCGCAGGTGGCTTCGTCGTGGTACGCAAGTCGACCGCGCCCGTCGAGCGCTCGATCGAATACATGCGCCGTTTCATGGCCGATGCCGCGCACGAGCTGCGCACGCCAATAACCATTTTGCGTACGCGCGCCGAGATCGCGCTGCAGCAATCTCGTGACGCAGACGACTACGTCTCGGCGCTGCGCGGAGTGGAAGCGGAAGCGCGCCGCCTCGGTGGTATCGTCGACAGCCTTCTGGTATTGGCGCGTGCGGACACCGGTGAGCGACTGATCGAGCGCGAACGAATTTTCCTCGACGATATCGCCGTTGATGCGGCGAGTGCCGCGCGAGTGATAGCGAAGCAGAAGGGCGTCGACGTCAAAGTGGAGGAATTCGAGGAGGCGCCGGTAATTGGAGATCCGACACTAATTCGCCAGCTGATCATGATTCTCCTCGACAACGCGGTGAAGTTTACCGATTCCGGCGGCGAGGTCGCTGTCGGTGTCGCGATGCGCGACGCAGTTCCCACAATCGTTGTTGAGGACACCGGCATCGGCATTCGACACGACGAGCTGTCTCATGTCTTCCAGCGTTTCTTTCGTGGAGAGAACGCGCGCAGTCGGACTGATGGCGCTGGCCTCGGTCTATCGATCGCCAGCTGGATCGCCCGCGAGCACGGCGCAGAAATAGCGTTGCAGTCCAAACCGAGCAAAGGGACCAAGGTCATTGTCACATTCCCAAAAGCAGCTGCTGCGACAGCCTCGCACCGACAAACATGATTCCGGTCTGATCGACGCATGACAACGCCGGCAGTCGCCCCAGCGCAGGTACATCACCGGCGCGCGTGGATCCGGAAGCTGTTCACCTTCTGGACGCTGATCGCGATCGTATCGGGGATCGCGGTCGGCGTGTTTGCCGATGTCGGAGAAGACGTTGCGGAAAAGTCGACGACCGTCTTTGACAACGGTGTCCGAGCGTGGATGATCGCGCATCGGACACCAATTCTCTATAAGGTGGCGTACTTCATCACCTGGGCCGGCTCACCGCTGGTGATGGTATTGCTGGCGATCGTCGCCGGTATCTGGTTTTACCGCAGACACGGCCACCGCAAAGCCGGAGTTTTCGTCGCTGCGCCAGCGATCGGCGGTTTGGTTTCGGGGTCCGTAAAGCAACTCTACGGGCGGGCCCGGCCACCCGGTGGGATCCTGCTCAACGAGCGGACGTATTCATTTCCAAGCGGCCATTCTCTCACCGCAGCCGCCGTGATGGTCACTCTATGCTACGTAATGGCCCGCGAGAAAATCATCTCGTGGCCGGTGGCGATCGCGCTCGGCGGGTTTGTCCCGCTGGTCGTCGGTCTTTCGCGCCTATACCTGGACGTGCACTGGACGACCGACGTCGTCGGTGGGTGGACCGCGGGTTTGTTCATCGCGTCGATCAGCGCCGCGATGTACGAATACCTGCGACGTGACGCGCCGAGCCCTGCAGTAGATGCTGCAGTCGAACAATCTTAACGAGAACTAGCGCGGACTACTGGTGGGGCATCTACGGCTTGAGCGCAGCCTCCACGTGCTGAAGCAACGCGCCGAGCGCAACTCGGTCGAATAGCCTTCCGTTCGCGATCACCGCCGCAATCCGTTTTGTGTTCGCAATGTTCTCCAGTGGATTTGCATCGAGTAGCACCAGATCCGCGACCTTCCCCTTCTCCACCGTCCCCAGCGCCCCCTGCATTCCAAAGAATTCGGCTGGATTGATCGTCGCAGTCTGCAATGCTTCGAGTGGAGTGAGTCCGGCCCGCACAAGCAACCCAAGCTCATCGTGCAGACTGAATCCCGGGAACACGAACGGTTGTGGCGTATCAGTGCCGGCGAGGAGTTTCACTCCCGCGACGTGGAGCTGGCGCGTGCGATCGAAGCTGAAGTAACTGCGCACACTCATCGAATCGCCCTTGGCAACCGATGACGCCCGTTTGATCCATCCGCCCTTCACCAGTCCGGGCACGTACTTCGCCAATTCCGGATGGGTGCTGACGCTGTCGAACATGTGGGCGAGCGGCTGGTATTTGACGAGCGTTGGCGTCACGGCGGTTTTGTTTCGGGCCAGCGTTCGCGTTACGCTGTCGCACATCGATCGGCTGCGCCCGGCGCACACACGCATCAGATCGTCTTCGTGTTCCAGACTGCGCTGACCGGAATCCGAAGCTTCGATTACGCTTACTGACTCCGGGACTGCACCGGCGAAGCTGACGCCGATTTTCTTTGCTTCGCGCGCCAGGTCGAAGTAAGCGGCGCGCGGCACCCTGGCCTCGATGTCGATGAAATCAGCGCGCGGTTTACCGTCCTTCCTGCGCGCAAGAGTGTCTACCGCCCGCGCGCCATCCTCGGCGGTTTTTACATGCGCTATGAAGCGGGCTTCGTTAACCGGACCATCGACGCGCACACCAGCGACCAGCCGGGGACCAACCACTCTTCCGGCGTCGATATCCCGCTTCCAGCGGAGCGTCGTATCGATGTAGTACCCCATGTCGCGCGCACCGGTAACTCCGTTTGCGATCATCAGCGGCCCTGCGAAATCCGAGAACACGTACAGAAAACCGTGGACATGCATGTCCCACAGCCCAGGGATCACGAATTTCGTCGCGCCGTCGATCTTTCGCGCCCCGGCTAATGAAGGAGCTGAAGCCGCCGGTCCGACGTAGGCAATCCGATTATCGCGGATCAGCACTGTGAAGTCCCTGCGCACGTCGCCCGTACGAACGTCCACGACCGATGTGTGAGTGATCGCGATGGGAGAGCCGGCCTCTCCGCGCTGTCGACACGCGGAGACGCCTAGCAAAATGGTCAGCGCAAAACGCGCTATCGCTTGCGGGTTACTCGCCAGGTTCCGCTTTGCGGCGCGGCGGTCTGCGCTCCCCGCGTGGTGAAGGTGCCGTCGATGGTGTCGCCAGTCAGGTTTCCGGTGAAAGTCGTGACTACGGGACAGTCGCATTGGGGATCGCGATACGCATCGAGCACGCCGCTGACGGTGTCACCGCTCACTCGTACCAGTTTGATGGTGAGAACCTGTGAGGACGGTGGTGCCTGAACTCCCGCCGCTGCCGGGGCGTTTCCCGCAGTGTAGGGCGTCAGCGGTCGATCAAGGCCACGCGGCACCATCACAACGTCGCCGCTCGCTGCGTCCCCGGACGGCGAGAGATTGAACACGATGCTGCCGCTCCTTCCGGTGCTCGGGCTCGAGTATTCCCCGGTCCACTTTCCGGCGAGCGATGCACGGTCGCCGGCCTCACCGGAAAGAGTGACGGGTGTTGGCTTCGTCGCGCAGGCCATAGCAATGCCGGCGACGAAGAGGAGCAACCTCGGACGAACATTCACGGACCCTCCTGTGTTCGGTGTCAAACGGAAGGGTGGGCAGCCATAGTGTCGCCCCGATCCCCGCCCGCCGCCAGTGCACGAGCTAAGGATCCGGGTCCGATTTTCCCGCAAGAACCTCTCTGAAGTCGGACCGTTAATTGCAACTGTTGCTGGTGCTCGGTCGACGGCCCTTGCTACTGGCGACCGCATCCCGCGATTCCGTACAATTAACAGTTCGACCTCAGCTTGGTCGCCCTGTGCAGGAGATTATTGTGGACCGTTCCCCTTTCAGCCTGGCCAAAGAGCTTTCTCAGGCCGACCGCAACGTTACTCGGACGCCCGCAGGCGTGGCCGGTCATGACGTGCACTTCTATCGGACCGAGGAGTCGCTCACCGCCTCTGTCGTGGAATTCTTGTCAGACGCCATCCGCGTCGGCCAGCCGATCATCGTCATCGCGACCGAGGCGCACCGCCAGGCTTTCGCCAACGGTCTGCGCGCCCAGCGGCTCGATCCGGACGCGCTACTCGCCGGCCGACTGGCGATCTGGCTCGACGCACGGCAGACACTCGACTCTTTTATGGAGAACGGCTTGCCGAACCGCGAGCTGTTTAACGCGACGGTCGGCAGTGTGTTCGCTCGGATTCTCGACAAAAGGCAGTACCTGGTGGTCAGAGCCTTCGGTGAAATGGTCGACCTGCTCTGGAAGGCTGGCAACAGCGAAGGAGCGATTCTTCTCGAGGAGCTTTGGAACGACCTGGCGCACCAATACAAGTACTCTCTCCTCTGCGGCTATTCGGTCGACAATTTCATGCATGAGGCAGGCGTCGCTGCATTCCGGCGCGTTTGCGACCACCATACGGGTGCCCGACTACTCGACGATCAAGATAAGATCGTCGCCTAGACGTCGGTGAAGAGCACAGCGGCATTCTGATGAACGCCGACCAGCATTCGATCGTAGAAGACTGATGCCCGACAGGTCAGAGCAATCGTCGACCCGACTGGCAAGGACAAACGGCCGCGGATTTGATCGCGGCGCCGCTACCGAGCAGCAGGCGCCTGGTGGTTTCGCGCACGAGACGGGTGAGCTGCACCGGCTGCTCGTCGAGAGCGTTGACGAGTACGCCATCTTTGCCCTCGATACCGACGGATTCATCCTCAGTTGGAACGCCGGCGCACAACGGTTCAAGGGTTACATAGCCGAGGAAATCATCGGCAAACACTTCTCGATCTTTTATCCGCCTGAAAAAATCGAGGAAGGCTGGCCGGAGTACGAGCTGCGCGAGGCGGCGCGGCTAGGGCGCTTCGAAGACGAGGACTGGCGCATCCGGAAAGACGGTTCGCGCTTTTGGGCGAACGTAGTGATCACAGCTCTTCACGATCCTGGGGGTCACCTCGTCGGGTACGCCAAGGTGACCCGCGACCTGACTGAGCGACGCCTGGCCGAAGAAGCGCTGCGTGAGAGCGAAGAGCGCTTCCGACTGATCGTAGAGGGTGTGAAGGACTACGCGATCTTCATGCTCGACCCAACAGGACATATCACAACCTGGAACGAAGGCGCGCGACGGCTCAAGGGGTACTCTGCCGACGAGATTATTGGTCAGCACTTCTCCATTTTTTATCCGCCTGAGGCAAGAGCTATCAACCACCCCGAACATGAGCTCGAGATAGCAAAGGCGAAGGGTGCGTACGAAGAGGAAGGTTGGCGCATTCGCAAGGACGGGACGCGCTTCTGGGCCAACGTCCTCATCACCGCCCTCCGCAGACCGGACGGAACTCTCGCAGGGTTTGCCAAGGTCACTCGCGATCTCACGGAGCGCCGCGCGGCAGACGAGCGGGCTCTCGACGCGGCGCGTCGAGTGGCTGCCGAGGGAGCCGCGAGACAAGTAGCGGAGGCCAACCGCAACCGCACTTATCAACTGCAGCGGCTGACCGCCGCGCTGTCGGCCGCACGGACTATCAAAGAGGTCGGACAGGTGGTGTTTGAGCAGGCCTTGCCTGCAGTTGATGCCGGGGCGGGAGCAATGGGTATGGTGGATGACAAGGGGGAATGGATCACCGTCCGTTCTGATCGCGGTTATGGTGAGGTCCCTGCGTGGGCTCGCACCATTCGCGTCAGTGACGGACTGCCGATGGCGGAGGCTGTGCGAACCGGGCAACCGGTGATTCTGCGTACTAGAGCGGACCGCGACCGCCTATTCCCGAACGTTCGCGATTTGTTAAAAGACTACGCGAGCACAACGGTCTGGCCCCTCACCGCGCGCGGCAAGACTGCCGGCGCGATCTCAATCCATTTCAATAAGGAGTTCGACGACGACGCGGTGGAGCTAATGAAGGCGTTCGCGCAGCAGGCTGGCCAGGCGCTCGAGCGTGCGATGCTTTATCAAGCGGAGTCGCAAGCGCGCGAGCGTGCTGACGAAGCGAACCGCGCCAAGAGCGAGTTCCTTGCCGCGATGTCGCACGAGCTGCGCACTCCGTTGAACGCAATCGCCGGTTACGCGGATCTGATAGCGATGGGGGTCCGCGGTCCAGTCACCGAAGAGCAGCGCGATGATCTCGAGCGGATCAAACGCAGCCAGCAGCATCTGCTCGGCATCATCAATGACATCCTGAACTTTTCACGCATCGAAGCCGGTCAGACGACCTATGAGTTCTCGGCCGTACCGATCTCGGAAGCGATGGCGACGGTTGGCCACATGATCGAGCCTCAGGCTGCCTCGAAAGGACTGCGCGTCGACGTTCGCGAGTGTCCCGCGGATGTAGTCGCGTGGGCAGACCGGTCAAAGCTAGATCAGATACTAATCAATCTCGTCTCAAACGCCGTCAAGTTTACGAAGACCGGCTGCGTCACTCTGAGCTGCGCATGGCAGGACGTGAATCATGTCACGATCACCGTTACCGACACCGGTGTCGGAATACCTGACGAGCAGCTGGAGAAAATCTTTGAACCCTTTGTGCAGGTTGGACGCTCGCTAACTCAACAGCACGAAGGGACCGGTCTGGGCCTCGCGATCAGTCGCGATCTGGCGCGCGGGATGGGTGGCGAGATCTCAGTCGTCAGCGAAGTCGGCGAGGGATCGACCTTTACGCTGTCACTGCCGCGTCCTGCTGCTGCACCTTACGCTTAGGCAGGACCCATCCCGGTCGCGCAAAGTGGCAGGTGTATCCGTTTGGGTAATGCATCAGATAATCCTGATGCTCCGGCTCGGCCTCCCAGAACGGACCCACGGGTACGACTTCGGTGACTACTTTCCCCGGCCAAAGGCCTGACGCGTTTATATCGGCAATGGTGTCGATCGCAGTTCGCTTCTGATCGTCGCTGGTATAGAAAATCGCCGAGCGATAGCTCATACCGATGTCGTTCCCCTGACGATTCTTTGTGGTCGGGTCGTGAATCTGAAAGAAGAATTCCAGGATTTGGCGGAAGCTGGTCTTGCGCGGATCGAAAATGATCTCGAGCGCTTCAGCATGGGTGCCGTGATTGCGATACGTAGCGTTCGGGACGTCGCCGCCACTGTAGCCCACACGCGTTGAAATGACGCCGGCGAACTTGCGAATCAGATCCTGCATTCCCCAGAAACAACCGCCGGCCAGAACAGCGCGCTCAGTCACGTCCGCCATGTTTCGTATCCCCAGTTAAGAGTATAACCTAGCCGATTGCGCGAGCGCTCAGAAGGCAGCGTGTCATTCGATTTCGTCATACCAATCAAAGCGGTACGCCAGTGCTGGTCCGTTGTCGCCCTCATAGGCGAGTCTCGCGATCAACAGAGTAAATGGCTCGGTGTATCGCGCGATACGTAGAGGCCCGGCGTCGATCGGCTCGAAGCCAACATCATTGATCAATCGACGGGCCACGTTCTTCGCCTTCCTGTCGTCGCCGAGATAAACCAGGCTCGGCCTGTTCTTGCGGGAGCGTTTCTGGAATACGCTGAACAGCACTTCACTTGGAACTGTACCGAACGCCGACACTATTCGTGCGTTTGGGATTTTCTTCGCGAGCTCCTCTGCGCCCGAGGAAGTGTGTGCGATGGCGAGATCGGTGTCGTCGGCGTTCATCGGCAGCGAGCAGGTCACCACCACCTGGTCCGACAGATTTCCCGCCTGCGCGAGAACATCATCTACGCGCGACCAGTGTACAGCGAGCAGAACGGCGTCAGCGTTGCGGGCTGCTTCCGCGGGTGATCCAGCGCTCGCGGTCGCGCTTGCGTCGCTGGCGAGATCGTCGAGCTTCTTCGCGCTGTGCGAGTAGCTGAACACGACCTCGTGGCCGGCGCGGGCGAAGATGGTGCCCAGCTTGCCGCCCATCAGGCCCAATCCAAGAATCCCGATACGCATCAGAAGAGCGGGCGACCGGACTCGAACCGGCGACGTCCAGCTTGGGAAGCTGGCATTCTACCAACTGAATTACGCCCGCGAGATCAACCAACTTACTCGTCGCTGACAGAAAAGAAAACGACGCCGAGCGGCGTCGTCATTGAACGATGTTGTCAGAGCCACAGGTGAGAATTGAACTCACGACCGCCCGATTACGAATCGGGTGCTCTACCCCTGAGCTACTGTGGCAAGTTCTGGGACTGCCGTATCCCCGCCCTCCGAACTGTGAAAGCTCCTTGCGCTTCACTAGCCTAGAGGCGTTGTATGCCCTGGAGCGGACTCGAACCGCTATGCCTTGCGGCACCACCCCCTCAAGATGGCGTGTCTACCAATTTCACCACCAGGGCTCTTCAACTCTCGCCGGTCGCGAAACCTGCGAGTTGCGAACTTTTTTCCAACGGGGCCGACGGGGCTCGAACCCGCGACCTCTCGAGTGACAGTCGAGTGCTCTAACCAAACTGAGCTACGGCCCCAACTCTGGAGTCAGGGTCGAAAACCCCTTCCTCACCACGCTCCAAACGCGGACTGGTTGTCAGTCAATCCGTCCTACGCTTCCCGCTTCCCACTTCCCGCCTCCCGCCTCCCGCCTCCCGCAATAGCCCCAAGGGGAATCGAACCCCTCTCTGCACCGTGAAAGGGTGCCGTCCTAACCGATAGACGATGGGGCCGATCAGACTCGCGTCTCCATCAATAGCGCTAACGGGATTCGAACCCGTGTTTGGGCCTTGAGAGGGCCCCGTCCTAGTCCCCTAGACGATAGCGCCACATGCCATTCCTTTGGGATACATCAACTGCTGTGAACAGATTGCGAATTGCGAGCAGGCCCGGAGGGAATCGAACCCCCAACCGCCGGTTTTGGAGACCGGTGCTCTACCAATTGAGCTACGGACCTAGTTCTACTCGATGGGGTGGCTGACGGGAATTGAACCCGCAACCCCCGGAGCCACAGTCCGGTGCTCTAACCAATTGAGCTACAGCCACCATCAACCGCTCTGCACATCTTAATTGCGCCCAACTGGTGAATCAATTACTTCGCGCGGTCCATATACTCGCCGGTATTCGGATTCACGCGAACCTTTTCACCACTGCTGACGAACTCAGGAACGTTCACCGTCACACCATTCTCGAGCTTCGCCGGCTTCGTTGATGCTGTCTTGGTTGCCGTCTTCATCACTGGCGCTGTATCGACGACCTGGAGCACCAGTGAGTTCGGCAGCTCGATGCCAATCACCCTGCCGTCATAGTACTCGGCCTGGATCTTCATCCCCGACTGCATCCACTGCGCGTTGTCGCCGAGCACTTCCTCGTCGATCTCCAGCTGATCGTAGTTCTCGGTGTTCATGAAGTGATATGTGGTACCACCTTGATACATGAACTCCAGGTCGTGGGTCTCCATCGATGCCTTCTCGATGGTGTCCGCGGCGCGGAAGCGGTGCTCGAAGTTGTTACCGGTGCGGAGGTTCTTGAGCTTCGCCTGCACCATTGCGCGGAGGTTGCCCGGGGTGTGGTGTCGAAACTCTACAACACGACACGGATCGCCCTCGAAAACGAGGACCATTCCGCGGCGGATTTGGGTGGCTGGCATAGCCATATCGATAATCCAGGAAAAACAGGTCAGAAACTACAGATCGACGCCGGAACGGTGCCCCAGCGTCGATCAAATCAAAATCGTAAACGCAAGTAGCCTTGAAACTTAGCCCTGCTTTGCACCTCGGTCAAGTTGAGCGACCAGTGGCTTGAGTCCCTTCCACACATTGTCCGCCACGATCTTTTCTCCGGTGACGTTCGGATGAACTCCATCGGCCTGATTGAGTCGCGGAATTCCTGCTACCCCCGCCAGCAGAAACGGTAGCAGAGGCAAGCCTTCTTTCGCCGCGACTTCGGAATAAATCCGCCTGAAGCTGGACGTGTACGAAACGCCATAATTTGGCGGCGCTTCCATCTGAATCAACGCGATCTTCGCAGTCGGTTGCCGATGCCGAACTGCCGCGATCAACTGCTCAAGATTCGCCTTGGCAGCCGCCGTCGACAGTCCGCGCAAAGCGTCGTTCGCACCTGCCTCGATGACAACGAGATCGGCCGGCGTGCGAAGCACCCAGTCGATGCGTCGCACGGCACCGGCTGTCGTCTCGCCGGATAGCCCGGCGTTCACAGTCTTGATCGCAACTCCTTCGGAACGCGCCTTCTCTTCGATCAGCGTGGGGAAGGCCTGATCGGGATTCAATCCATAGCCCGCCGTCAGACTCGTTCCAAAGAACAAGACCACCGGCGTGCGCGTCCCTCCAGACCCGCGCGGTGAATTACTTCCTGACTCTTCTACGCTCGCTGCAGCCGACTCCGATCGTACCGCGGATGACTTCGACGTCCCCATGTTATTCTTCGACACTCCAGTTGCGTTTCCATTTTGAACGTTGGCGGCCGAACCAGAACCGCACGCGACGATTGTTCCGAGCGCGCCGATCGCAACTACGCGCTGGATTTTCCGTAATTGAAGAATGTGGGCCACTAACGCCTGATTCATGCTGATTGCTCGCGAAGTAACCAAAGAATACATGAGTGGCGGCCAAAAACTGGCTGTCCTGCGTGATGTGTCGTTCACCATCCAGGAAGGTGAGTTTGTCGCAATCGTCGGACCCTCCGGCAGCGGCAAGACGACACTGCTTGGCCTGCTCGCTGGACTTGATACCCCGACACATGGCAGCGTGCTCCTCGACGAGTCAGATCTTACGCGACTTTCCGAGAATGACCGGGCACGACTCCGCGGCGAGAAAGTCGGTTTCGTCTTTCAGACATTTCAGCTGATACCAACCCTTACCGCGCTCGAGAATGTGCAGGTTCCTCTGGAGCTGCGCGGAACCGCGGGCGCTGTCGAACGCGCGCGGGACCTGATCAACCGCGTTGGACTCAGCGATCGTGGACACCACTTCCCCACTCAACTCTCGGGCGGCGAGCAGCAACGAGTCGCGATCGCCCGCGCCTTCGCCAATTCACCGAAGATTCTGTTCGCCGACGAGCCAACCGGAAATCTCGACCACGTGACGGGGGAACGAATCTTCGATCTGCTGCATCACCTCAATGCGGACGAAGGCTCGACAATCGTCCTCGTGACTCACGACTCCAACCTCGCCGCTCGTGCATCGCGCGTCATCAGATTGCTGGACGGCGCTGTGGTCGAGGACACGGGAAGTTCGGCTGTGACTAATGGCGTAACGACGTCCCACGCAACGCGCGCTACAGGCTCGTGACGATCTTTTCGCGCAGCATCTGGAGTCTCGCCTGGCGAGAGAGTCGCACCGCGCGCCGACGGCTATTGCTCTACATGTCGTCGATCTCGCTTGGCGTTGCGGCGCTTGTCGCGATCGACTCCTTCGCCGGCAATATCACTCAATCGGTCAAAGATCAGTCGCGCGCGCTGATGGGCGGCGATATCTCCTTCAACTCCTCGAAGCCGATTCCACCGGTCATCGACTCGCTCTTCGATTCGCTGTCACACCGCGGCCTTTCGTTTGCTCGGGTCACGACGTTTCCTTCAATGGCTGTCGTTCCACGCACCGCGGGCACCCGCTTCGCCCAGGTTCGCGGTGTGACGGAGAACTACCCGTTCTACGGCAACATCGTGACGGAACCGGTGGGTGCATGGCGCAACCTCCAGAGTGGCGCCAACGCCATTGTCGATCCGGGCCTCCTCACCTCCCTCAATGCCCGAGTCGGTGACACACTGAGACTCGGTTTCGGCACCTTCACCATCATCGCATCGATCAAAGACCTTCCCGGGGCCGCTGGGATCGCGGAGATGCTGGGGCCGCGAGTTTTCATTCCCGCGCGGTACATTGCCGAAACGCAGTTGCTCGTTTTCGGCAGCACCGCCGATCGGAGTGTGCTCGCAAAACTTCCTGCCGGCACCGACCCCGACAAGTTCATCAAGCCCTTGAGCAAACGGTTCGGGCAGCAGCAGATCCGAGTGCGCACGGTGACGCAAACTGAAATGCAAACCGCCGACGCAATCGAAAATTTGTCAAACTTCATCGGTATCGTCGGTCTGGTCGCCTTGCTCCTTGGCGGAATCGGTGTCGCGAGCGGAGTTCGGGCGTTCGTCGAGCGCAAGATCGATACTGTGGCCGTGATGCGCTGCCTCGGCGCCTCGAGTGGGCAGGTACTGGCGATCTACGTCGCTCAGGCCGCAGCAATGGGACTGATTGGCGCTGCTGCTGGTGCAGCACTCGGTGTGGCAGTCCAATTCATCCTGCCCCATGCCCTGACGGATTTCCTGCCCGTCGATGTCCACGTCTCGCTGGTGCCGTCGGCCGTATTGACCGGATTGGGGGTCGGCGGCTGGATCGCGCTGGTGTTCGCGCTGCGTCCGCTGCTCGCGCTGCGCAATGTCTCACCGCTGCAGACACTGCGTCGCGATACCGACTCCGAGGTCCTGCGCCTGCGCTGGAGCGATGCGCCGCGACTGCTTATCGATGCGGCGCTGGTTGTGAGCGTAGTCGGAATCGCGTTAACTCGCGCGCGGACACCAAGACAGGCATTGGGCATGAGCGCTGCGACGGGCGCTGCGATTCTGGCGCTGGCAATTAGCGCCGCACTTCTCTCGTGGGCTGCTCGCAGAGGTTTGCGCACTCGCTGGCCTTACGTCGTGCGTCAGGGCGTTGCCAATCTTTATCGCCCAGGCAATCAGACGCGCGCGGTCGTTCTCGCCCTCGGTTTCGGGGCTTTTCTCGTCAGTACACTATACCTGGTGCAGCACAATATTTTGCGGCGCTTCACAACAGCACAGGCTGAGGCGCGCGGCAACGTCGTGTTTTTCGATGTGCAGCAAGACCAGCATATCGGTGTTGATTCGATCGTTCGCGCAAATCATTACGACGTCGTCCAAGAGGCGCCGGTAGTGACGATGCGAATCGCATCGATCAACGGTAAGAGCGTTGCCGACATGGCACCGGCGCAGGGCCAGCGAGGCGGACGCGCGGGGTGGGCGCTGCGTCGCGAATTCCGATCGACGTATCGTGACAAGCCGGCTGCCAGCGAAGCCATTGTCGCCGGCAAGTGGTTCAGTGCAGCCTCGCTAAAACAAGCGCCCGATACGGGAGAGATTTCTCTCGAAGACGGAATCGCCGACGAGCTCAAGGTGAAGCTCGGCGACGTCATTACGTGGAACGTGCAGGGGGTCGAGATCCCGACACGCATCACGAGCCTCCGCAAAGTCACCTGGACTCGGTTCGAGCCGAACTTCTTCGTGGTGTTCCCCCCGCCAGTGCTGCGGGGCGCGCCGAACCAGTACATCCTTCTTGCCCAGGTGAGAGATCCGAATGCCGTTCCGCTGTTGCAGCGCGCGGTGGTAAATCGATTCCCCAATGTTTCGAGCATCGATCTGACCGCGATCAAGAAGACGGTCGACCGGATCGTTTCTCGCGTGTCACTGGCGATCCGTTTCATCGCACTCTTCAGTCTTGCCGTGGCAATTCCGGTTTTGTTCAGCGCCGTGTCGGCAACCCGGCGCGCCCGTGTGCGCGAAGGCGTGCTCCTCAAAACGCTGGGTGCAACCCGCGGCCAGATCGCTCGCATTCTACTCGCGGAATATTCGCTGCTTGGCCTGCTCGGCGGTCTGACGGGTATGTTGCTCTCGGTTGCCGGTGGCTGGGCGGTGGTCCGCTACATCTTCAAAGCCCCGTTCGGAACACCGGTTGGCCCGGTACTGGGCATAGCGCTGATCGTTGTCGGACTGACGCTGCTGATTGGGTTGCTTGCCGGTCGCGATGTTTTCCGGGAGACACCGATCGCCGCGCTTCGAGACGCGTAAATGCAAAAACGGGCCGCGAGATTCGCGGCCCGTTTTCTTTTTCGATTTTGGTTATTACTGCACTCGTAAAACGTAGATGTGTTCGCCAGTAAAGTTTGCGTTATTGCCCTGGGCGTCGACGATCTTTACGGTCTTGGTTCCCGCACCCGAGGACACCGACAGTCGGTAGTACGTTCCGCTGCCTGAGTGATTCGTTCCGCTGAGGTTGTCGGTCCCCGATCCGATCGACTGCACGGTCAGCGGATATGATGCCGTCGACTGATTCAGAACCGACCGGGCAACGGGCGGCATCACACTGCGGAAGTTGTAGCTCTTATACTGGTACTTCGGATCCAGTCCGGCGATGCCGAGGTGGTCCGCGTACATGGAGACGAGCCACCCTTTGACCAGCGTATCGACGGGTGCTTTGGTTGCCGAGGTGAAATTTTTCACGCCGGTGTCGGGTCCGGCGGCGAGAGTGCGCGTGAGCGCGCGCGGATCACCGTTTGAATAGTTGTCTGCCGCGTATCGAACGATCGCCCATGCAGCACCGCGAACCGCGAGACTGGTGTCCGCCATTTTCATGAACGGGGCGTACTGATCCGGATCGACCATCCAATCGGTAAGCCT
The DNA here is from genome assembly GCA_045803545.1 of Gemmatimonadaceae bacterium. Taxonomy (GTDB): domain Bacteria; phylum Gemmatimonadota; class Gemmatimonadetes; order Gemmatimonadales; family Gemmatimonadaceae; genus UBA4720. Next base: position 622,564 of record JBJMOW010000005.1, read on the forward strand.
CGCCAGATTCTGGAAGAAGAAAGCGTTAAAGTCATTCGCCTGCGCGCAAGGTGAATTGCAAGGTAGAACGTCCTGGAACGTCAACGTCTGCAGATCGCCGAAGCCGCGAGAGACGCGACCGACTGCATCTTCCGCAAAGTGAGCCAACGCTTCGTCAAGCCATGTCGCCTCGAAGCTGCTGACCGCCGGATTGAAGTAACGGTTGCCCGCGTTGATCATGTGCTGGAACTCGTGCGCGATGGTGCCGCGCGTTCCCTGGCGCACCGAGCTGGTCGAGCGAACGTTTCCAAAGCGCCCAGTCGGATCGGGAGACAGCAAATAGAAAATCTCGCCTTCATTGCTCTCGGCGCAGAACGAACCCGGCCCGCCGCCCTGATCGGTCGCCGGGAAAATGTCGCCGGCAAAGAAAAATCCTCCGACGAATCCGCCCTGAGTATTCGGCGGGGTCAGCTTGTTGATCTGGCCGGTGTAAAACAGTACGACGTGTCCATTGGCGTCGATGTCAGTCGGTTTTCCGTAATAGGAGCTGTCGGTCGGATAAGTGACGTTGTCGAATTCCGCCGTAATGGAATCAAGCGTCGTTTGCGGGAACAACACCGTCGGTGGCGCCCCCTGAAGGTCGAGAGTATCGATAGCGAGAATGGCGCGCCGGCTTACAGACGCCACGACCGCCTGTGTCGGGATGAAGTTATCGCAGAGGTTGTTCGTCGAGCCATCGGGGACCTTGACGTTGATCACGTCGCCCACGTTTGGTACTGGCGAAGCAACCACCTGAGAGCTGCGCCGGATCGAGAAGCGCGAAGATGGGACGACACCGGTTCGCGAGCGCAGGGTCAAATGGGATCTCTCGAACGCGCGAACTTTGTTGTCAGCGGCCTGTTGAGCGGTTCGGGCGAGCGGCACCGCCTGAAGCTGGCGGCTCGATTGCGCCGCCATGTCGGCGGCCACTTCGATGCCGAAGGTACCAGTCGGCGAGCGGTCAGCCTTGACCGTGTAGTTCGCAGCGACTGCGTCGGGCAGCGTACTGGTGTTGCCGACAATTACGATGTAATCGCGATTGCTGGAGGTCGACGGAAGGGTGATACCATTCGGAATGTCGGTGGGCTTCAGTACCCGCACCTCGCCGACGCCCAGGCTGCTGATATCACTGGGGGTCGTATTCGGGCCCGTCCCGCCGTCTCCGCCACCGCCGCAAGCAGCGGCAAAAAGCAAGGCTACAGGTGCTAGTCTCTTGATCACTCGAAAGCTCCTAGGGTGGTTCCGGCCAGAATCGAGGCTCGAAATGTCTGCTTTATTACCCATACTAGCAGAAAAAGGGCCGGGCCGATGATGGGTCAAAGGTAAGTGCCTGACCCCTAATGATTGGGACATAACTACGCCGGTAACACCGGACGTCGTGTGGACGTCACCATTTGCTTGCTCAATGTCCAAGTCATTTATAGACTCTGAGCATGGCGTCCGCGCAAAAGCCGCATCCACAGAAACCGCCAGAAATCTTCCGCTCGCGCGAGCAGCAAGCGACGCTTGGTCTGTTACGCACTGCGGACGCGGTCAAGCGCAGTTTGGCGCAGGTGATCGAGCCACATGGAATCACACCGCAGCAGTACAACGTGCTGCGAATACTGCGCGGCGCGGGCCCTGACGGCTTACCCACGTTGAGCATCGGCGAGCGCATGATCGAGCAGACTCCCGGAGTCACCCGACTCGTCGACCGGCTCGAGCGCAAAGAGCTGGTCGAGCGCACTCCCTGTCCAAAGGATCGACGGCGCGTGTTTTGTCGCATCACGCAAAAAGGGCTAGACCTGTTAAAAGAGTTGGATGACCCGGTCAATCGGTGGGATGCGCAGGCAGTAGCCGTTCTACCGCCCTCCGAGCTCGACTCGCTGATCAATCTTCTCGACCGCGTCCGCGCGTCGAACTACTAGAAGACACTCTTAACGACGGCGCACCTACAGATAGGTTGGGCGATCGTTGCCTAGTCAACCACTCTGGCTGACGGACTATGGTCGATGCTCCACAATCTTACGACGTGATCTAGCGAAGCACTCCGATTCGTCTGCCCGCCTCTTCGACCGCCGAGAACAGCTGATCGAACGACTCGACCACGAACAGAACATCCTGGAAATGGTCGATCTCGAATGGCTGATTGAATACCGCATCGAGTGAGAACGAGCGCCTATCACACTTCGGACCGAGTGCATTGGCGGCGTCGCCATGGGACGAGATGAGGCCGGAGCCGTACACCTTCACCTGATTGTCTTCGCGAATCAATCCGAACTCCACCGTGAACCAGAACAGCCGCGCCATCCGCGTGGTGTCTTCCTCACTCTCGGCCTGCGCTGCTACCTGGCCATAGTGCTGGAGGAAATCGGCAAAGACCGGATCGGCGTGAAGCGGAACATGGCCGAAGACGTCGTGAAAAATGTCGGGCTCGGGCAGGTAGTCGAGCTGTTCGCGTTTCCGAATCGTAACAGTGGTAGGAAACTTTCTGAGAGAGAGGCATTGGAAGAACGCTTTGGCCGGGATGTACCCGCTCACCGGAACCGCTTCCCATCCCGTCGGCGGAGCAAGTCGTCGATTGACTTCGGCTAGATCCGGAACCGTTTCCTTCTTCAAGCCAATCGTGTCAGCGCCTTTCAGAAAGATTCTGCTGCCATTCTTCCTCAGCTGATTCATGCGCCGTTCGTAAAGCATTCCCCAGACTTCATGGTCCTCCCTGGTATAGGAGTTCCAATTTTGCTTTATGAAAACGGAGGGATCTTCTACGAGATCGTAGAGCTCCGCGGTCGAATGACGTTCCAAGGTAAGCCCCCTTTGCGATACGCTTACGATCGCAACCGAAAGCTAATTCTCGGTAGCTGGGGCTGAAAGCTTAGCGCTGGTGTGTTTGCGCAACGGCAGCGTCAGTGTGAATACCGAGCCGACACTCAGTCGACTCGTCGCGCGCACATCGCCGCCCATTGCGCGCGCCAGATCCCGGCTGATCGCGAGACCGAGGCCTGTGCCGCCACTCGGCATAGAGCCGGGCGCGCGCACCTGAACGAAGGGCTCAAAGATCTCTTCGATCTTTTCCTCCGGAACTCCCGAGCCGGTGTCGCGGACGCGAACCATGACGGTGTCGTTCTCAACTCGCCAATCGAGCTCGACCGAACCGCCAGGCGGAGTGAACTTCACCGCGTTCGCCAGCAAGTTGACGACGATCTGCTGAACCTTCTCGCGATCGGCAAATACAGTCAGCGCCGAGTCGCCTGGCCGGTGCGTGTAGAGAACTCCCTTCTTGGCGAACTGCGGCGCGACGAGAGACTCTGCGCCGCGCAGTGTCTCTTCGATCGGAATCTCCGCCATCGAGAGCTCAACCAGCCCGCCTTCGAGTTTTGCGAAATCGAGAATCATGTTGACGAGCGTCATCAGGTGCTCCTGCGCCTGATGGATGCGGTCCACATCCTTGCGCTGGTCCTCGTTCAGTCCGCCGTGAATGTTCTGCTGGAGAATCTCGAGGTACCCAGACACCGCGTGCAGCGGCGTGCGGAACTCGTGGCTGAGACGCGCGAACAGCTCCGACTTGATTCGATTTGCCGCTTCCGCTTCCTTGCGCGCCGCCTGTTCGCCTGCGAGAGCGATCTCGAGCTCGCGGGTTCTCTGAGCGACGCGGGCGTTGAGCGATCGGTTGAGCGCCAGCATGCTTTCTTCTCTGTCTCGGCTAATGCTCATATCGCGTAGCAGCCAGCAATAGCTTTCGTGCCCGGCATGCGCCGGGATCGCCGCAACGGTCGTCTCGACGGCCAGCGTCCGCCCATCACGCGTGCTCAGATCGATCAGGATGCGATCGCGCACAGTGCTACCAAGCGCACGCAAGTGCGCTCGGAATTCAGGGCGGGTACGGATGTCGACGAAGTTGATCATCGGCTTGCCGATCAGCAGCACGGCGGGCACACCGAGAAATTCGGCGGCTGCAGTGTTGGCCTGTTCGATCGTGCCGCTGGAGTCGGTGACGAGGTATGGATCCGGGGCGAATTCGAACAACGCGCGGTAGCGATTTCGCTCGACTTCTAGCTGGCGCTGCGCATCCTGGATTGCGTCTTGTTGGGCGCGGAGCTCCTCTTCGGCGACACTCAGCTCCTCGTAGGCCGTTAACAGGCGCTCGTGCGCCTCCTCAACGGAAATCCCCTCGGATGCATAGCGCGTTCGGGTGTCGCGCGCGAGCTCGACGAAGTCCGTGAAACGAGCAATGTCTTCCCTACTCGGCAGCGGCTCAGTCAATGATGTGCATGCGAAGGTGAAACGCCTTTGACTCCCAAACAGATGGTTTCAGCGCACATCCACGCTAACGGTAAATCATGACAGCGCAAGAGGTAAACTGCGTTGCGCCGTCAGAATGTGACCTGATCCTGACGAGTTGCTTACGCGCCACGAGCCAACTGTGATGCAAACACGAATCACGACCGGCTAGGGACCGTGCGGGTCGTCGTCGCCAGCCTCCGAATCTGGGCCGAAATCAAAATTGATGATGTCGCTCACTCGTTCCACATGCACGATTTGTCGGAGTGATTGCCCGCCGACACTGATGGTGACAGCGTAGTCGCCCGGATCGACCAGATTGCCGGCGCGTCCCCCGCCAAAGAACCCACCGCCTTCCCCGCCTCCCCCACCGGGTCCCATCGTCGGCGCTTCCGCGGGGCGAAGGTTCTCGGCTTGGGCGCCGCCACGACCCCGGCGTGGTCCCCCTTCCACGCCACCAGCGGTGTCGGTACGGGCGGCGCGCACCGAGTCTTCCCGCGCGCGTCTGACGCGGGCGGCGGTGATGCTGTCCCTCAACGCGGCCGGTCCCAATGGGCGAGGCCTGCCCCGAAGATCCCAATACGCGTGGTGGAGGCCGGGTCCACCCGGGCCAGTGAGTGTTCGAACGGTATCACCGCGAATGTTGGTGACCACAATTCGGGCACTGTCGCGCGGACTTCCCGATGACAGTCGGTAAGCCAGCTCGGCACCGTACGACGGATTCGGCGCGATGAAGTTCTTCTGCCCGGGGAAATTCTGAACGTTGCCGATCGAGTACTCGTAAGCCGTCTTGGGCGTAAAGAAGTTGACTGTCCGCGCAATTATCCCGGTGTTCATCTCCTCCAGCGGCGCGACGTCGACGATCCAGATCGAGCGTCCGTGAGTCGCGGCGATCAGCTCACGATCACGGGGGTGAATTTTTAGATCGTGCACGGGAACCGTCGGCATTCCGGTCATGAAACGTTGCCAGCTCGAGCCACGGTCCGTCGACACGTACGCACCGACATCGCTGCCGAGATACAGTAGGTCGCGATTCGCCGGATCCTCTCGGATGACATGAACGAAATCCACGCCACCAGTCGGGAGGTTGTTCACGATCGAGCGAAACGTTTTGCCGAAATCGGTTGACACGAAGACGTACGGCTTGAAGTCGTTCTCGCGGTGATTGTCGAAGGTGACGTACACAGTCGCCGTATCGAAGTGTGATGGCTCGACTCGACTAACCCACGTCTTCTTCGGGACACCCGGGAAGCGCGTGGTAATGTCGGTCCACGAACCACCGTCGTTCGTCGTCAGCCAAACATTGCCATCGTCGGTGCCGACCCAGAGAATGCCTGGCCGAATCGGCGATTCAGCGACCGTTGTTATGGTGCCGTAGGTCTCCGCGCCCGAGTTGTCGCGCGTGATGCCGCCGGTGGTGCGGGTGCTCATGATGATTCGCGCCGAATCCTTAGTCGATAAATCCGGCGAGATCGGGTAGAAGTGATCGCCGCGGTCCGACGATTTCAGCAGCCGATTGCCGCCCATGTATACGGTGTTCGCCGAGTGTGGCGACAGGAAATACGGCGTCGACCAGTTAAACCGGTAGCCGCGCGCCGAATCAGCGGCCGCGCGTCGCCGAACCGCCTCCACCGCGGCCGTGACCTGCGGCGTCTCCGGACGCGTGGTGTCGCCTCGGGCGATGATTACTGAATCTTCGAACAGACTCGTGCGATCACGTCCGCCACCACGCATTATCACCGCGCGGGTATTCTGCGCGACATTCAGCCGCGAGGCGTTTCCGCCCTGCGATTCGCTGTAAACGATGTTCGGATCGTCCGGATCGATTGCGGTATAGAAACCGTCGCCGCCGCCGACATTGTACCAGTCGTAGTTGGTGATGCCGACGCGATTTCGCGAGCGTGACGGACCGCACCACGAACCGTTGTCCTGGAGGCCACCGCACACCTTGTACGGTTTCTCCATTCCGTAACTGATCGCGTAGAACTGACCGATGGGAAACGTGTTGATGAAGTCGTAGGTGCCGCCTCGATCGTAGGTCACCGCGATTCCACCGTCGTCGCCGAGGATGAAGTGGTCGGGGTCGCTCGGGTCGATCCACATCGCGTGCCAATCGGTGTGCACGTTCAATGCGCCGCGACGATACGTCTTGCCGCCGTCTTCCGACGACCGAAAGACCGACGACATCCAGTAGATGCGATCGGGATTCTTCGGATCCACGCGAATTTGTGAATAATAGAACGGACGTGCGTCGCCGAGTCCGCCTGCACCTGATCCCGGTGGCTCGTTGCGATAAGTCAGTGTCCACGTCGCGCCGCCGTCCGCGGAGCGATAGATGCCGCTGTTCGTCTTCTGTCTTTTGGACGTGTCGGGTTTTTCGCCGCGCGCGAGCGCGCGGGGCAGTGTGTCAGCTTCGACCCACACGTACAGGACCCGAGGATTCGACGGAGACAGTGCGAGTCCGATGCGTCCCTTCATTGTCTCCGGAAAACCGCCGCCTCTGATCTCGCGCCAGCTCGCACCGGCATCGGTGGTCTTCCAGAGCCCACTTCCCGGCCCGCCGCTCTTCAGGAAATAAGGGCCGCGCACGCGCTCCCAACTTGTAGCGTAAAGGGTATTGTGATCCTTCGCGTCCATCGCGATGTCGACGAATCCCGCCTTGTCGCTAATAAACTTTGACAGCTTCCATGTCGCACCGCCGTCAGTGGTCTTGTAGAGTCCGCGCTCCGGATTCGAGTTCCAGGCGTGACCGAGCGCGGCGACGTAAACGACGTTCGGGTCCGTTGGGTCGATGACGATGCGACCAATTTGTTGGGTCGCCTCCAGTCCGACCAGCTTCCACGTCCTGCCCGCGTCCGTCGACTTGAAGACGCCGCCGCCCGGCGAGATGGAATTGCGTGAATCCTCTTCACCCGTACCGGCGTAGAGAATGTTGGGATCCGACGGAGCGATTGCGATATCACCCATCGAGATCACCTTCTCTTTGTCGAATGTCGGGAAGAAAGTCGTTCCAGCGTTGATGGTCTTCCAGATACCACCAGTGGCAGTTGCGACGTAAAAGATCTTCGGGTTGCCGGCGACGCCCTCGACATCAGTCACGCGTCCACCCATGTTGGCCGGTCCGATAGAGCGCCAACGGAACCCGGCGAGCGTTGCCGAATCGAGAGGTGTGGTGAGTTGTGCGGAGGCGGTGCCGGCGAAGAGCACGGCGCAGGCGAGAGCGCAGAGGACCGGATGGGCTCGCATGGTTTTGCTTTCGGGTTGAGTTGTACGCGTCGGCGGAGTCACGACCGTTGCACGACTAAGCTAATACGGCGCGTGATTGGACGGTGTTGACCTCCGTCGCGAACCGTTGAAAAGCGATAGCTTTGATTCTCAAGTCCGGCGATGGATCCGGTAATCGGGTAAATGCATTATGACGACATTGACTGCAAGCATAGGCGATATGATCCAGGGAGTTGGCGCGCAGGGCACTCCACAAGCTCCGGAGCGGCCGTCGATGCCGACAGCGGAGCAACGACAGGCGTTGCACGACGCTGCCCGCCAGATGCGCGACGCAATCCGAGCGAATGTCAACGGGCAGGTGATAAACGCGCAGGCGAGCGCAGCAGCTGCGAAAGCGAGCGCAGCAGCTGCGAAAGCGCTTCGCGATCAGGGCGTCACCATCGTGGGGGCGCCCAACATCCAAGGTGTCGATCAGGATGGACCGATTACGATTCAAACTCCCGACGGAAAGACAACCATCGTTAGTCGAGGGACTGGGGCACCAGCCATCGCCGGACCGCCTCCCGAAGTAGTGGACATCTCGATCGCGTTTTTCCTGACGGTCGCCGCTATCGTCATATTCCTCCCGCTCGCCCGCGCATTCGCGCGCAGAATGGATCGGCGGTCGGCCGGGACGCAGGTGCCGCCCGAGGTAACGGCGCAACTCGAGCACCTCAACCGCGCCGTAGACGCAATCGCTCTGGAAGTTGAGCGCATCTCTGAAGGTCAGCGCTTTACCACGCGACTGCTCACAGATCAACGCGAATCGATACCTGGCCTGCCCACAGGCGCGAATCGTTAGCTCAATTCCCCATTGCTGGGCGCACGCAGCGGAATGACTGCTGTGAAGGTGCTGCCTTTGCCGAGCTGACTCTCGACGATAACGTCACCACCAAGCAGACGGGCGGGGCTGCGGCTCACGCCTTTATCATTGACGAACTCTAGGCCAACGCGGAGTGCATTTGCACTACCGGCCCCACGCTTGCACGACAAGATGAAACCAATGAAAAAAATATCCTCCGCCGGAGCGCTATTTGCAGCGCTGCTCGCAGGTGTCACTAGCTGCGCTACGAAATCGAGCATTGTTGCGCGTAATACCGAACTCACGCTCGCCCCGACTTGCGCCGACGCAGTAACGGTTTTCCCTGGCCGCGGAAAGGTGCCATACGACTATTACGAAGTCGCGATAATCGCGGCTGAGGGAAATTCGGTCTACACGGGAAATGGTGACCTTCTAAAGTCGGCGCGCAACCAGGCAGCGGGGGTGGGGGCCAATGGCCTGGTGTTGGATTCGCTGACGGCAACGCACGCAACGGTCAAAGTCCTCGGAGCCGCGGTGGGAGCGAAAGACGCGGAGCGCAAGGCGCGCGCGATTGCGATCTGGATGCCGAGCGACACCGCTCGTGTGCGCACGGTGTGCGCAGGGAAATAACGCTCGCGGCACTCATAGCGATTGCCACGGCGAGCGGGTGCAAGGAGAATCGCTGGGTGCCTCGTGGCCGCGCCGAGATCACTCTCTCTGAGATAAAGCTGCGGGGGCCCGCCGAGGTATCGCGGCGAATCGACTCTGACGAGAGCTTCGGCCAATCGGTGCTGGATGGGATCGCGTCCGGCGACAGTGTCTGGCTCGATGTCGCGACTCAGTTAACGCCGGCGTCCGCCGCCGCCCAGGCAAGCCTATCCATCGCGCTTGCATCGGCCCTACCGCACGCACCAAAAAAAGTTCTTTCGATGGTGGATGACAAGTACCCCGCCGAAGAAGTGTGCGGGATACCATTTCTCAAAGCCGATTCGAATGAGGTCATCACCTACCACGACGACGCGATCCGCGCATTGGGCGCGGTCAAAGACTCATCGCTGGTGAATGTCGTCGGCGTTTGTCGCGCCGCCCTGGACTCGTCGCGGAGCCGCCGTCTTGAACGCATCGACCCCTCTTGCATCATAAAGAACAGGCCGGCGGCTGCACCGAAGCGGTCGCGGCGATAACTGGCAACCTCATCCGAAGGTTACTCCGGACAAACCTGGTTCGTCCGACTGACGCAACGGAGCAGTGTACGCTGACTTCCGGAGCGCAACTGGAATGCGCGTCTGCACTTAGGCCGAATGGCCGGACGGGCGCTTCCAAAACACAGGAGTTGTCTTGAAGCGTTCCCTAGTAGCGGCCCTTGTGGGCCTCGCGTTTGTGCCGTTTGCGGCGCATGCGCAAAAGCACTCTTCGTCAGTGTCGAGTGTGAAGCCAGTTCAGTTCGGGATCGCCGGAGGCGCCGCACTTCCGACCAGCGATCTCTCCGATGGTGCAAGCACTGGCTACAACGTCACCGGCTCGGTCGCCCTTAATTCGAAGGCATGGCCGCTCGGCCTCCGCATCGACGGCGCGTACAACCGCTTTGGCCTCAAAGGCGGAGCAAGTGGCGACATCCACTTCAGCAGCGTGACCGGCAACGCCGTTTACAGGATCCCGGCGGCGAGCGTATCGCCTTATCTGATCGGGGGCGCGGGCTGGTATAACGCAGCCGTCAACCTGACCGGCTTCGGCAGCGGATCGGACAACCACCTCGGATGGAACCTCGGTGGCGGTCTGAGCATGCCGCTCAGCGGTTTCGACACTTTCATCGAAGCTCGCTACAATCAGGTCCAGGGCAGCGGCGGTTCGCTGAAGTTCATCCCCGTTACGTTCGGAGTGATGTTCTAAACAGCGGGTCTCGATGTAACGAACGGGAGGGGGCGATTGCTCCCTCCCGTTTTTTGTTAAGGGACCGGCGTTTTAGTCGTCTGCGTTTAAGACAAACCTCGACAAACCGGATGCGCATTCTCGTAGTCGATGATGACAAGGCCATACTCAAGCTCGTCGCGCGAGTGCTGCGCGACGAAGCGTACGCCGTTGATACTGCTTCGACTGGCGAAGAGGCAAGAACCCTGGCGCTCGTCAACGAATACGATGGCATCATCCTCGATCTGCAGCTCGGCGACCGGCACGGGTTCGAGATCCTTCAGGAGCTGCGGCGCAACGGGCGGCATACACCGGTTCTCCTCTACTCCGGCCGCGCCGACACCGAATCGATCGTACGCGGTCTCGACGCCGGCGCCGACGATTATGTCGTGAAGCCCGTGTCGAATGAGGAGTTGCGCGCGCGGGTGCGAACCCTGACCCGCCACGGCATAAAGGCGCGAGTCGATGAGCAAATCCGGGTTGGCAATCTCGTCCTCAATCGCCTCACCCGCCGCATAACGGCCGCAGGCAATGACTTTGCTTTAACTGCGATGGAGCTCAAACTCCTCGAGCATCTGATGCTGCGCTGTGGCGAGATCGTCACCCGCAGCGAGCTGCACGATAAAGTCTGGGACATGCACTTCGATCCGAGCTCGAACGTCATCGATGCCCACGTGGCGCGACTTAGAAAAAAACTGCGCGCCGCCGGGGCGGAGACCGAACTCGAGACGCGCCGCGGCGTCGGGTTTACCCTCACTGGCCAGCCGACAACCACTCACAAGGCAGCGAGCTGACAGCCTGACGATCATGACTAAGCCGTCATGATCCCTTCATAAAGCCGTCACAGAGCGAGGCGCATATTGTGCCTCATCAATAAACGAAGCGCTTCGGGTTCACCCTCGACGCTCTGAGGCTCTGAAGATGGCAAAGCTCCGCAACATATTCGCTGCACTGGCGCTCGCACTCGCTCTGACAGCGAGCGCGTCGAATGCACAGCAGCGCGGCTCAGTCAGCCTCACGCACACGGTGATAGTCACAGTACCGCCGCGCGTAAGAGTCCAGGTTGCAACGACGCAACATCAGATGCAGTCGACGTCGGACAAGGCGGGCTTGTCGGTAACAGTGAGAGCAACGAGGGATTGGAGTTTAGGCATTGGGTCGAAGAAAGCATCGAGCACCAGGTGGGTCGATGGAAATAGCGAAGCCGCTTCGATGGTCGTGTACCGCACCACTGCATCACAGCGCACAGCCGGTATGGGCAGTGCCTCGGACTCCGAGCCGGTGATGCTGACAGTCGTCGCTCCGTAAAGGGGACGGGACGCGAAGCCCGCTTGCGGGCTCGGGAAAGACCGGGAAAAACCGCGTCAGCCGACGCGGTTTTTTCTTGTCTGCAATCACAAATACGGCCGGTAACCAGCTAACTGTGAATCACAATCGTTACTGCCCTTGGAGGTCCCTCGTCTTTTGGACGGCGAGGGACGTCAGCGCTCTTCTGTCGGGCCATCATGGTCAGGCACGGCGTTCAGAAGCCCTCCCGTAACCAGATCAGCATCCATGTGTCAGCTGTAAGGCACGAATACGGATGCATTTCTCGAACAAGGAGAAGCTTTGAAGCGTTCACTGTACCTCGCGATCGCCACGATCGCACTCGTCGCAGCGCCGCGCATTTCGCAAGCGCAGCTCGGCCTGGTCAAGCCGTTCTCGCTTGGCTTTGCGGGTGGTGTCACCCAGCCGATGAGCGACCTGTCCAACAGCACCAAGATGGGCTATAACGCGACTGCGGCTGCGGAAATCAAACTTCCGCTGATCCCGGTTGGTCTGCGCGTCGACGGCGCGTACAACCAGTTCGGTGAGAAAGTCGCCGGCGCTGGCAAGCTGCACACGATCAGCGCGACTGGAAACGTCGTGTGGCGTCTGCCGAACGTTGGCGTTCAGCCCTATCTGATCGGTGGAGCTGGTCTCTACATGATCGGTTCTGACATTGCTGGTGCAAGCACTGAGAATCACTTCGGCTGGAACGGCGGCGCTGGTGTCAAGCTGCCTTACCATGCTTTCGCTGAAGCACGCTATAACCGCGTGTCGGCGAACGGTGCCTCAATGGAGTTCGTGCCGGTTACCCTCGGCATCATGTTCTAAACTTTCGGCGAAAGCTGAAAGTGCAAAAAGGGGAGGGCTCAATGCCCTCCCTTTTTTTTTGTCCCCACCTGGACCCGCTCAGTTGAACTGACGCAACTGTATCTGGGACTGTCCAGTGTACACCCCGTAGAACCGGACGATGTCGCCGTTACGCAGACTGTTAAACCGGTTCACGTCGTTGCTGCTGGCGTTGTACGGCATCGTCACGGTGACGGTGTTGTAGTTGCCGATGTCGACCGTGAAAAGTCCATTGCGCCGATCGACGCTGCGGATGGTGCCCTGGAGCGACTGCACGTTTCCTGACGAGACATTCCCACTACCATTGTTGACTGACTGGTCGACCTGAATGTAGTTGGTGTAGTAGCTGTTTCCGTTGGCCTGAATACGCGCCGTTATCTGGTCACCGTACTCCAGCGAGGTCGCTGGATAGTTCTGGTTCTGGTAGACGACTTGCGTCTGGTTGTCGTAGGAGACCGGCACGGTCTGCCCATTTGATGTCTGAATGGAAATCTGCTGGTAACGCGTGTCGACACCGCGAACAGTGCCGCTCAGCTGATTACCGCTGGCCCCGCCGCCACCCAGTACTCCGCCCAGAACGTTGCCGAGATTTCCAGCGCAGGCCGTGGCTGCGACCATCAGCGCTGCCGCCGCGCTTCTACGAATCATTTGCATGTTTGCCATTGGTCATCCCTCCTCTCGGTCATAAGAGCAATCGCGGTGCCTGTGTTGCGCCCGTATCTTTGACTTCGATGACACAAAGCCGCGGACTGATCCTGACAATGCTGAGTCTGAGCCTGGCTTGCGGTCGGTCGAGAAGTGAGCCGACGGTAGATACGCTCGGCGTTGTCCTGTCTACTCCCAGCACCGGTAGCGATACCTCCAGCCAGACAGCAAACGCCTGCCCGCGAACCGGCCTCTGGGCGCAATGCAGCGTCGAAAAGCGTCTCTCGCAGTCCGGGTTCGTGGTCAGACGAATGTCGGACAGCGTCAAGCGGCGCAGCGGCTTTAGCGTGATGCCGATTCCTTACATCCTCGGACGCTCGCGGCTGGATGTATTCATCTATCCGACCGCCGATGCCGTCACGAGCGAAACGAGCCGCCTGGATACCGCACTGGCAGGCCCGCGTGGGGTGAGGAGCCAGTGGGGCGTCGGCGTTCAGCCGACGTTTGTCAGGTCGGCGAATCTCATCGCCGTTTTCCTCACCGATAATCCAACGCAAAGCGAGCGGCTGTCGCTCGCGCTGACCGCGGGCCCGCCGCAGCCGTGATTGGAAGTGAGTACGGCTGAGCCGGCTGTGACCGCGTGGGCGGAAGGCAGAGTCTAAAAAGCTACCCGGGTACCAAACGGTTACTTGCCGGGAAGGAGCAGCGTGCATGAGTCGTCCGGAGCGATCACTCCGCACGAGCCCGTTGGTCAAACCTGGCGAACTATCGTTTGCCGAGGCGTTCGAGAACGCGCCGCATGCAATGGCGCTGGTGAGCGAGCGCGGCACACTGCTATATGTCAATCGTTCGCTGTGTCGGATGCTTGGCTTTGGGCGGGATCAGCTCCTCAGGCAGAATGTCTGTGCGATTACCCATCCGGATGATCTACAGACGGAATTGGAGCAGCGGCAGCGTTTGACGCGCGCCGATATCGGGCGCTATGAGCTAATGCAACGTTATCTGCGCAAGAATGGCGAGCCCGTCTGGGTAAGACTGTCGGTTTCCGCTACGCGGCGAAGTGCGCGCCACCTTGCATATCTCGTCGTCCAGGTTGAGGCCGTCGCGCCCCCGCGCTGCGGGCCGGCCACGGAAGGGGACGCGTTTCTTCGTCGATTTGGTGACGCCACGCTTTCGGCGATGCACGAGATCGGAAATACGCTGACGCCGCTGATGGTGAACGCTGAGCTCATCGTCGAGCAGTCGCGGAACCAGCCGCTCAGCGACTTCGCCCACGAGATCTTCAAGGCAGCCCGCAGAATCGCGTTCACGCTGCGCCGGTTGCGCGGGATCGACGATCGCCAGCCCGTTGCCTATGTCGGCGCAGATCGCATGCTCGATCTGCGACTGGTTGCCCCGCGCGTTTCAGCCGACAATGCCGAACCGCCCGTCCTTGAGCAATCGCTGGACAGCGGACAGTAGCGGCGCCAGAATAGTGGCCTTCCTCTTTTCGGAGCCGCACCATGAAAATCGGGATTTACACAGCGGCGCTGGTAGCGCTGGCAATTGCGCCGCGCATCGCAGCGTCACAGCAGGCAACCATGGCGGCAACGTCGGCGAACCCTGTATCGGACGCCTTTCGCGACTACGCCAAGTCCTCGGAGAAGAACTTGATTGCCGCCGCTGAAGCGTTTTCGGCGGACAAATACGGTTACAAGCCGACGCCCGCGCAGATGAGCGTCGGTGACATTGTGGTGCATCTCTCGCAGGGCAACGACTACCTATGTGGCGCGATCGGCGGGATGAAGGCGCCGCAGCGGACAACGGTTGCCGCAACGGAGAGCAAAGAGGCACTCGTTGCCAGGCTGCGCGAGACGTTCGCATTCTGCGACCAGGCCCTGGCGTCGGTAACAGACGCGACGATGGGTGAACAGCTACCGTTTTTCGGAGGACGAAAGATGACGCGCGCCGCGATCATGACGCTAACGACCGGTGATTGGGCGGACCATTACAGTCAGTACGCCAACTATCTGCGTCTCAATGGCATGCTGCCGCCAACTGCGAATCGTTCAGCAGGCCAATAGCGCCAGTACTTTCCTCTGAAACAAAAAACCCCGCACCATCATCGGTGCGGGGTTTTTGGTAAGCCCGCTCTACTTCCGCGACTTCGCCTTGAGCTCCTCGAACCAGTTGTCGACGACGATTAGCTCGTCTGGGGCGCTGCCAGCAACCCGACGAATCATGATGAATCGGCGGTCGTCCGGCGCGATCGCATACTGTGCTCCATTCGGCCAGGAGAAGTATGCTGCGGCAGGAAAAAGAGCCGTTGAGCGTCCTAGCGAAAATGTCGGACCAGATTTCACCTTGACGGATATCAAGCTGCCCGCAACGTCACGGTAGAACAGCTCTTTACCGTTGTGGGACCAAAGCGGCTCGGTGCCTCCGCCAGTCGAGACAGCCCACTTTGCGGCGGCAGTCTTCGGGAACGGCACGACGTAGACATCGTACTGACCGGACTCGTTCGATGTATACGCAAGCCACCGTCCGTCCGGAGAAATCGCCGGAGCAAATTCGCTGAACTTGGTCGCCAGCAGCGGAACGGCAGCGGTGTCGATTCCAGGTCGGAATCCGAGAATGTCTGCGTGTTCAATCCCACCTCTTCGGAAGACAAGCCATTTTCCGTCGGGAGACCAGCGCGGACTGTAAGCGCCGCGCTTTTCGCGTATTTGCAGCACCGCTTGCGTGCTGCCGTCAGCGCGCTTCGTCCACAGATCGAACGAGCCTGCCGCATTCGAAGTGAACGTCACTGATTTGCCGTCTGGTGTCCACGCGGTGTAACGGTCCGACTTTTCTTCGAGCGTCAACTTGGTGCTCGGCCCGCGATCCAGCTGCTTTATCCAGATGTCATTTCTTTGGGCGATAACGTCGTAGCCGAAGTTGGGTAGCAATGAGACCGCGAGCCGCCTGCCATCTGGCGCCACCGAGGGATCACCAAAAGTGCCCTGCCAATCGCCATCGATCGGTTGCGCCTTACCATCGCGCGCAACCCAGACGAGCTCCTGTTTCACTGTTCCTGCGCCGCGAGTGTAGACAAGCGTACCCTCGTCTGAGACGGCAAGATCGACGGCCGACGAAGGGGTCAGGCGAACACCTTCGACAAGTGACGTAGGCTCTCCAGTGACCTTCATAGCGTTCTGATCGAACGGCACTACCATCAGCGTTCTATCCGTCGTCACGTAGAGCAGGTGACCGGTTCGGACATATCGCGCGTAAACAGCGTTGTTCACAATCGTACGGCGCTTCCGCGAAGACACATCAACAACGCCGATGGACCTGGCTGCGCCTCTCACACCAACCGCGATCAGAATGCCTTTGCCATTTGGCAAAACCTCCGGCCAGGAGTGATCGAGCTCCGCCAACGCTGTGTCCAACGTCGTGAACCGCTCCGGCACTGCGCCGGCTTTTGCCTCAACACGAATGAGAGGCTCCGCGTCCCTGCCATCGATGTAGATGTATCCGTCTCGCCCCCAGGATGCGCCTGCCAATCCGATGAGCGAGTCTGTCACGGTGATTAGCGGACCTCCACTCAGGGACGCGATCTGAAGCTTGCTGCCGCCGGTGACGAAGCCCACCCGCTGCCCATCGGGGGAGAAAAATGGAGTCTGCGCCCCTTCGCTTCCTGGTACTGCGGTGGCGTGCAACTCATTTCGCTGACGCACCAGAAGCTGCGCATGCGGGCCGCCGACGTACGCCAGACGCGATCCGTCAGGTGAGAGCGTCAGTCGTCCCCAGAAATACCCAATGGGTTGAATCAGCGCTTCGGTAGAGTCGAACACGTAGCTGTATCTCACCACCTGCTTCGCAGGGGCAGGATGCATCCAACCCCAGACGAGCGTCGCAGCTAAGAGAATTGCGACCGCGGTCACACCATAGAGGATCTGGCGCAGGCGGGTCGACCGATCTTGCCCGACAACTTTCGCTGGAGCGCTTGACGACAGGAATGCACGTCGACGCTGATTGGTGGGCGGTCGTGGCGCCTCGGGCATCACGCTCGCGACGACAGGCCGGTCTGGATCGGTGGTTCCGTCGGCGAGCGTCCGGGTTCGGGCGAGGTCGCCCAGCAGTTCCGCTGCATCCCCGTAACGCTCGGCGGGCTCCTTCTCCAGCAGCCGCACTACAACGCCGTCGAGCGCCGCGGAAATGTCGCCCCGATACATCGATGGAAGTGGGGGCTCGTCGTGAAGAATCGCGTGCGCAATCGCGACCTCCTCGTCCCCACTGAATGGCTTACGTCCTGTGAGCATCTCGTAGAGCACTACACCGAGCGCCCACAGGTCTGAACGTCCATCGACTTTCACACCTCGCATTTGCTCCGGCGACATATACGACGCGGTCCCGAAGCGAACGCCGGCTTCGCTCAGACTCTGATCCCGCGCTTTGGCCAAACCAAAGTCGAGGATCCGTACCGTTCCGTCTGGCAGCAGCATTACGTTGCCCGGCTTCAAGTCACGGTGCACGATTCCGGAGGCGTGTGCGGCGTGCAGCCCTTCTGCGATCTGCCGCGCGATCTCCAGAGCCTCGCCCACGACAATAGGACCGTCACGACTAAGCCGCGCTCGGAGCGTTTCGCCCTGATACAGCGGCATGGCCAGGAAGAGCCAGCCCTCGTCGCTCGTCCCCACTTCGTGGATGGTGCAAAGATTCGGATGGTCGAGTGCAGCAGCCGCGTGAGCCTCGCGGAGGAACCGCGCGTTGGCGGAGGCGTCGAGGTTGTAGTGAGGAAAGAGAAACTTCAGTGCAACGACGCGCCCCAGGCGCGTGTCGTATGCACGATAGACAACGCCCATTCCTCCGGCGCCGAGCGCTTCGCGTAGGTCGAAGTGGGAGATGGTCCGTCCGGTGAGTCGAAGCGGATCCGACCCGCGATCAGACTCAAGCATGAAAGCAGTGTCAATCAGCCGAAGATCCACGCCGGCGGCAGCGTCGGCCTTCAACAACGATTCAAGGGCTCGATGTAGACCGGGGTCACTCGTCGCCAACATCCCCAGACGGGCCGCTCGGCCGCTCGCGTTCAGCTCGACGAGCTCGTCGAAGCCGGCCTGGATTTCCTCCCAGCGCTGAGCGTTCACTCGAGCGATTCACCATTGAGGTCGAGCGCAAGCCACGCTCGAGCGGAGCGGAGCTCGCGCTTGGCGGTTGCGAGCGACACTCCTACTGCGGTAGCGCTTTCTTCGAGAGTCAAGCCGCCAAAATAGCGGTGTTGCAGCAATTGGCCCTGGCGGGGGCTCAATCCCTCGAGGCGCTTTAGCGCATCATCCAGCTCCTTGACCGTCTCCAGGTTTTCGTCGGAGATCCATTCGAACTCGTCGAGGTCCAATGGTCTCATGCCGCCTCCACGTTTTTCGGCGAGGCGGGCGCGGGCCCGGTCGACTAGCAGATTCCGCATGACTTCGGATGCCAGCGCCAGGAAATGGGCGCGGTCGGGGAGGTCGACGCGGGGAGCGCCAACGAGGCGGAGGTAAGCCTCATGCACCAGCTCGGTGGTGTTTAGCGAGCTCTCAACAGGCGCGCCCCACAACCGTCGGTGCGCGAGCTCGCGCAGCCGGTCGTATAGGAGCGGGATGAGGCGATCGCGAGCTCTGTCGTCTCCGGCGCTCCATTGTCGCAGGAGACCCGTGACCTCATATGAGGCAGATGCCATCGGTTTCTCCTGATGAGGCAACGGCAACCCACGATAAGGGTCGGAGGTCCCCCCGGCAAGCGGAATGAGCCGGTTCGACCGACGATTCCGTTCTAGGGGTGAGGAAAGACCAGCTCGCAATCCCGCATCCGGAGTCCCTATGTCCCTCTCAAAGCGCAGTGGTCCGTTGTCTCGTGTAGCCGACCTGTTCAACTCGGCGACAAGCCCGCATCGGGTGCTCGTCGCCGTGATAGCAGTCGCGGCCGGTGTGTTTGCGTGTAGAGATACGACGACACCGAAACAGCTTTCAAAGTCGGCACCCGCAGGCGCAAGCGAAACGATGGGAGTTGGATTTACGAGCACGCTCATCGCGCGCGGTAACCTCGGCACGTTTCACATGCAGTCCAAAACCGCCAGTTATGACGTCGAGCTCAAGTCACACGACAACACTGACGTCGCAGTCGCGAACATTGGCATTGAAGCGGGTGGGAGTTCAGGTTGGCATTCGCATCCCGGGCCCGTCCTGGTTGTCGTAAAAAGCGGAACGATCACGTTCTTCCGCGCGGACAATCCGAACTGCGCCGCGGACGTTTACGGCCCAGGCAGCTCATTCACTGAGCAAGGCGGTCTCGTGGCGAATGCGACCAACCAGGGAACGGACCCCGTCGTCGGAGTGGCGACTTTCCTGGCGCCCCCAGGGGCTGCACTGCGAATCGATGCGGCGAAGCCTGCCAATTGTTCGTGATCAGATACTTACGCTGCAGCGAAGCGCCGCCGAGCGGCACTGCAGCGTACTCACATTGGAGGTGTCGTATGTCTTACCGGACCGCTGTACTTGTCGTTTCTCTCGCGGTTGCCGCAATGGCGTGTCAGGAACCGTCGACCGCACCGCACGGGGCGTCGGCGAATCGTGGTATTGTCGCAGATCGTTCAACGGGCGATACGCCGAACTACAATCTCGAAGTCCTTCTGCGACCGTGTTCCAGCGATGTAGCGGGATGCGTCGCTGGAGGCGACGGTTTCGGTCATGTGAAGTTCCGTCAAGCCGGCAACGACGATGCTCAGAGAATAGACCTCGGCGTCTGGGTGCGGGACCTCGCCCCCAACACCGAGTACTTCCTTCAGAGGGCGGTCGACACGAATCTGAACGGCAGCTGCACCAGCACGTCCTGGCTCACGCTGGGATTGGGCACCGCCCTTCCACCCCAATCGATTACGACTGACGATAAGGGCACCGGCAGTCAAGATCTTTTCCGCGTCGTACCCAACCCCGCGGGCTCCACGTTCGACATCTATTTCCGCATCGTTCAGGCTGCAGCGGACCACACGCCTGACCCCAGCAAGGTTGTTCTGATAAGTGATTGCTACCAATACAGCGTGAAGTAACAGGGGTTGGCAGAACCCCGCTCACGAATCCCCCGTGAGCGGGGTAATAAGTTCTGATTTATTGGCCTGCGTAGAGTCGAAGTACCGACGTCACTCTTGTCAGACGGGGTTAAAGGACACCAGCCGATCGGGGCTCACTCGAACATCGGTGGCCCGAGCCTCGTCATGCCGTACTTCGTTGAGATGGCATCGAGCTTGTCGAGAGGCGGCAAGCCACCGAGTGGCGTCACCGCCGAGAGCTCCACGAAGAAACCGGAGAACATCCCTGGTACCGTCGCGATGAGAAGCCGGGCGTCGGACGTTGTGAAGTTCTGGTACGCGTGGACGACGCCGCGGCGTAGATAGACCGTATCGCCTGCGCGTACGGTATGCCGTTCTCCGTCGAGCTCGAACACGACCTCGCCTTCGAGGACGTAGAACAGCTCGTCCTCGCGCGTGTGCACGTGGCGCGGCGGCCCGGACATCGGCGGGGCCACGAGGTGGAAGAATGCCAGCGTTCCCTCGGAGTCTTCTGCCGACACCTTCACCAGCGTCTCCTCGCCGACAATGTTCAAAGGCGCCTTCGTGCGTCCGTCGCGCGCAGCGACGATGGTGAACGCTTTCGGTGTCGGACGGCGCGGTGACTCTGCGAGCTCGGTGGTTCCAGCGATTTCGGTGTTCATGGCCGGTTCTCCTTGTGAAGGGTTGGTTTACGCTTTCGGACGCGTGCACGGGCCTTGGCCGCCGAGATCACCGCCTCGAAGGCCATCGCCGCGGCCTCACGCGCTTCCTCGGCCGAAAGCTTCCCGCGGTCGCGCAACATCTGCCAGAAGGGAGCGCTGTACATCGCGACACAGACGGCGACCAAGCGCCGGCTCTCTGCGGGGGAAAGGTCGCGGGTGACGGTCGCCAGACTCTGTTGAAATGCGGCGCGGCCCTCCGCGGAGCCGTGCGCCTGATAGTGGGCCATCGCCGGGGTGACGATGGAAGCGCGCACAAATGTCTCGTGCTGCTCGAACTGCGCGAATTGTGCGCGCACTGAAGGCGCGATGTCCGCTTCGGTGGTGGGCCACCGAGTGCCGGTCTCATCGCGCATCCGCGCCCACAGCGCGCCCCCCAAATGGCCGCGCGTCGGAAAATGCCGGTACACTGTTCGCGCCGCGATCCCCGATCGGTCGGCGATCGCCTCGTGCGTCACCTGCGACGCCGGATCGTCGTGAACCATTCTCATTGCAGTGTCGAGAATAGCGTTCCGGGTTGAGTCTCTTTGCCGGGCGTGCGCGGATCTAAGTTGCGGACTCGTCATGGCAGTATACTGTCATCACGTCAGTATTCTGTCAAGACTTAGCCCCAAAAGGAGACGAGCGCACAGTTTGGGAAGCGAAGGTAAGTACAGTGCCTCTCCCAATCCCGACAACAAATTCAGAAACGGGCTGAATTTTTGTAAATAAAGGAAAACCCCGCTAACCTGCGGGGCGTTGCGGGGTTTGCTCTTTTGGAATGGGCCTGCGTAGAGTTGAACTACCGCCCTCACGCTTATCAGGCAGCTTGATAAGCCATGAACTAAGCTCAGAAGTTCTTATTCGGAGGGATCTGAGCAACCTCTCTTTCGCGCTCAGCGAGTAGCTTGGTCGTGAAGCGCTGGCCCTCCGAAAGCCGTTCTACCTCAATGGCAATCGCATCCACGGCGTGCTGGAGTTGTCCGAGTCCATCGTGGATCTCTTTCAGGCCCGGATGTGGGACAGCCGTTCCGCTCGCTCCTCGCATGTACATCTTGATGAGACTGTACGCGCTGCCACAAACGATGGCGACGATAACAACGGTTGTGACAGCTGGCACCCACAAGTCTGGTGACATAAGCACCCTCCCAAACGAGCACTACGGCCGCGTGAGAGCGAAAGTGCCAAACCCCGCGAGCGCCTAAACGCTCACGGGGTTATGAATTGAGGTTTATGGGCCTGGGTAGAGTTGAACTACCGACCTCACGCTTATCAGGCGTGCGCTCTAACCACCTGAGCTACAGGCCCTTTGTCACCACGTAAACCACTCTGACGCAGAGTTTTGCAAGTTAGCCGTGCCCTGAGCGGGGGTCAATTGATTCTGGCCGCCTCTATGACAATCCCGTAATTCTCGATTCACGAATTCGTCAGGCGACAAGGTGAGAATTGAAGGCGGGAAAATCCGTCCGCGGATTCGTTGGAACTCCAACCGCTGAGTATTGAGATGGGCGTACTCCGAAAAGGCTTCACGCTAATCGAAATCCTGATCGTCGTGGTCGTGCTTGGCGCCCTCGCTGCGATCGCCATCCCCCATTACGCTGGGGCGAAAACCAAGGCTTACCAGGCGGCGATGATGGCTGATTTGCGTACCGCCGCCATTCTGGAGGAACAGTACGCCGCCGATAATCATGGCCAGTACTTCTCGGGGTCGGCGACGGAGGACTCCCCGCTCAACGGCTTCAGGCCGTCAAAATCGGTGACCGTGACTTTCACTGCGTTCAACATCCTGGGCAGCCAGCTCGGTGACTGGGTGGCTATCGCACACCACGGTCAGTCGAGCGAGAATTGTGAGCTGCGTAGCGGAATCATTACCTGCACCAACGAACAGGGTTTGGCGACAGGCACGATCCGCTCGCACTAGGCCCAGACGGAAGCTTTTTTCGCCCAGATCGTGTCCTGATATCGTTCCTTGAACGCATCGGCGGTCCGCTTCAGCGATCCAGCGTCGTGCGTGCCCTTGTACGGCGCAACACCCGCCCAGTAGAGCGCCTCCGGCGCGGCATTCGTATCAGGGAATTGTTCAACGATCTCGCGAAACCGGCGCTCTGCCTCATCCCACTTCTGCTCGGCGAAAGAAATTTGCGCGCGACCAAGCATCAACTGAGAGAGGAATTCGTCGTTGGGCAGAAATCCTTCTATACGATGGCGCTCCTCTCCGGCGGGATCGAGCTCCAGAATGGTCGGCGTCCACTGCGCGTTGAATTTCTCGCCGTACTTCTGAAATAGCGCAGAGTCGTCTTTGACGTGCACACGCGCGGGAATGAAGTTCTGGTTGACGAAGCTCACTACGCGCGG
The DNA here is from genome assembly GCA_045803545.1 of Gemmatimonadaceae bacterium. Taxonomy (GTDB): domain Bacteria; phylum Gemmatimonadota; class Gemmatimonadetes; order Gemmatimonadales; family Gemmatimonadaceae; genus UBA4720. The sequence continues at coordinate 645,713 of JBJMOW010000005.1, forward strand.
GTCAGGCCACACCTCGGCATCCAGCCGAGCACAGCCACTTCACATCGGCGCGGCGCTGAAATCGAGGAGAAGCGGTTTGTGCTGCTGCGCGGCATCCCGAAACGCGCTGTCGACGTCGTGCCTGAAGTTGATTTCCATGATTTCTCCTTTTCCCGCACCGAAGGACTACAAGAAAAATGCCCCTCGCGGGGCATTCGTCGATTTTAGCGCTCAGTCCTCGTACTTGCGAGGATGCGAGGGATGGGGTCGCTCCTCGTCCTCGGTATCGAACTCATCGTCGAGGTCGATGAGGTCGTCGTCAAGGTCGTCGTCGAGATCGTCATCGTCGTCATCGAGGTCATCGTCGTCGAGGTCGTCGTCCTCCAGGTCGTCAGCCGCAGCGTCCTCCTCGTCTTCGTCCCACTCCTCGTCGTCGTCGAGATCTTCGTCGTCTTCCAGATCGTCCTCGAGGGTTTCATCTTCGGGATCGTCGTCCGTTGTCTTCTTCGCCAGCCACGCCTCAGGCTTCCCATCGTCCCCGTTCAGGAAGCTCCCCGCGGACTCCAGCATGGCGCACATTACCGTGATCTCCTGGTTGTTAGACGGAAGCGCGCTCGCGCTTCGCCTCGCGTGACAACTTCTTACGATCGTTCGCGCTGAGGAAGCGTTTCCGCAGGCGAATCGACTGCGGCGTCACCTCGATCAGCTCATCTTCCTCGATATACTCCAGCGCTCCTTCGAGCGTCAACTCCCGCGGCGGCTCGAGCTGGATGTTCTCGTCGCTCGCCTTGCTGCGCATGTTGGTGAGTTTTTTCTCCTTGGTCGGATTGACATCCATGTCACCCGGCCGCGAATTCTCGCCAACGAGCATCCCCTCGTATACGGCATCACCGGGGGACACGAAAAGGGTAGCGCGCTCGGAAAGATTTGCAAGCGCGAACGCAACAATTACCCCGGCTTCCATCGAGACTAACGTTCCACGAAGCCGCCCGGCCAACGGACCCGCCCACGGACCGTACTCGAGAAAGCGATGGTGCATGATGCCGGTGCCGCGAGTATCGGTGAGAAACTCCGAGCGATAGCCGAACAATCCGCGCGCGGGAATCTTGTACAGCAGGCGCACCATTCCCTGCCCGGGATTCTTCATCTCGAGCATCGCGGCGCGGCGCGGACCGAGCTTCTCGATCACGACACCGAGGAATTCCTCCGGGACATCGATGGCAAGCTCCTCATACGGCTCCAGTCGCTCGCCCTTCGCTCCCTCGCGCGTGATTACGCGTGGACGCGAGACCTGAAACTCGTAACCTTCGCGACGCATCGTTTCCATGAGAATGGTGAGATGGAGCTCGCCGCGTCCGGAGACGGTCCACGTGTCGGTCGATTCGGTGTCCTCGACGCGCAGCGCGACATTTCGCTCCAGCTCGCGAAAGAGGCGTTCACGCAGCTGGCGTGACGTCACGAACTTCCCTTCTCTGCCGGCGAACGGCGAGTTATTGACGAGAAAGTCGACTGAGATCGTCGGTTCCTCGACAGAAATGCCCTCCAGTCGCTCGGGGTGCTCGCTGTCCGCAACGGTGAGCCCGATTTCCACCGTGTCGAGACCTGCCAACGCTACAATCTCCCCCGCGGAAGCCTGCGGCACTTCGATGCGGTCCAATCCTTCATACGCAAATAGCTTGGTAACCCGGGATTGTTCGGCCTTCTGCGATCCGTCCAGCGGCAACAGCGCAACGGCGTCACCGACGTGTACCGTACCTCGTTCGATGCGGCCAATTCCCAGCCGCCCCAAGTACGGCGAGTGGTCGATGGTCGAAATCAGCATCTGGAGTGGACTGTCGGCATCGCTGGGTGGGGCTGGCACGTGCTTCACGATTGCCTCGAATAGAGGCGAAAGATCCACGGGTGTGACATCCATATCCATCGTGGCGACGCCTTCTCGCGCCGAAGCGTAGACGACGGGCGCATCGAGCTGGGCCTCGTCGGCCTCGAGCTCGATGAAAAGGTTCAACACTTCGTCGTGGACGCGCAATGGATCTGCACCCGGCCGGTCGATCTTGTTGATGACGACGATTGGAGTTCGGCTCAGCGCGAGTGCTTTACGCAGTACGAAACGCGTCTGCGGCATGGGGCCGTCGAACGCATCTACGACGAGAAGCACACCATCGACCATGCGCAGGATGCGCTCGACCTCGCCGCCGAAATCGGCGTGGCCGGGAGTATCGACGATGTTGATCTTGGTGCCCTGCCAGCGGATCGACGTGTTCTTGGCGAGAATGGTGATGCCGCGCTCGCGCTCGAGCGGGTTGGAGTCCATAACGCGCTCCACTACCACCTGGTTCTCGCGGAAGGCACCCGCCTGCCGCAGCATTTTATCTACGAGCGTCGTCTTGCCGTGATCGACGTGCGCGATGATTGCGATGTTACGAATTTCCTGCTCTGCCATAGCCTTGAAAGTTAGCTAGGCGTGCAAGTGTCTCTCGCGGTCGAGCATGTCCTCGCGCTCGAGCTGGATTGTGACGTGCTGGATACCAAACAGACGCATCGCGTCGTGGATGTGCTCCAGGACGTGTTGGTGCTGATCCGGCTCCCGCACAATACAATGCGCACTCATCGCCACGATCGCCGGGGTCACTGCCCAGACGTGGACGTCATGGACAGACTCGATGCCCGGAATTGCCTCCAGCTGACTGCGCACCGCAGGCATCGGAATGTGCGCGGGGGTCGATTCCAGCAGAATATCGACGGATTCGCGCACGAGCCGCCACGCGCCGCCCATGATCAGGACCGTGGTAAGGATCGACGCAACCGGGTCGGCCATCAGCCAGCCGGTGAAGCGAATGAGTAGCGCGGCGATGATGGTGCCGACGGTGGCGAGCAAATCGCCGAGTACGTGAAGGTATGCCCCACGCGTGTTGAGATTCTCGCGCGAGCTGCCGGAAAGAACTCGCGCCGAAACGAGATTGGCGGCCAGCCCCGCCACTGCGACGCCGAGCATAAGTCCGCCTCCAACTGCCTCTGGGTGACGCAGTCGGACAACGGCTTCGACGAGGATACCCGCCGAGATGAGGAGGAGCGTCGCACCGTTCACGAACGCGGCAAGGATTTCCCACCGCAGATAGCCGTACGTCTTCTGCGGAGAGCTCGGTTGTTTGCTGAACCAGGCGACGAACAAAGCGAGACCGAGCGCGGCGACGTCAGTCAGCATGTGGCCGGCATCGGCAAGTAATGCAATCGAGTTGGCGAGAACGCCGCCGACGACCTCGACGACGAGGAAAATCGCGGTGATTGTCAGCGCGATGCGCAAACCCGCTACTGACACATCACCGATGTGCGAATGACCGAGCCCATGACGGTGATCGTGCGCGCCGTCGTGCTGGTGTGGGTGCCCGGAACTGTGGTAAGTTGTATCCGTGCTCGGTCGGCTGCTCGCCATAATTCTGCTCGTGCTCCTGAACGCGTTCTTCGTCGGCGCCGAGTTCGCTCTTGTCCGCTCGCGTCGGACGCGCCTCGAGGCGATGACACGCAGCGGAGACCGACTTGCCCGCATTGCGTTGCGCGCCTCCTCAAATATCTCGCGCGTCCTCTCGGCGAGCCAGTTGGGAGTGACGCTCGCCAGCCTCGGCCTTGGCTGGGTCGCCGAATCCACAGTCGGCGAGATGTTTGCCAACCTCTTTGGCAGCCTTCCCTTCGGCCTCGATCTGTCGATGCGCCTGACGATCGGCGCGACGATCGCGCTGATCATAGTCACCTATCTGCACGTCGTGTTCGGTGAGCTGACGCCGAAGGCCGCCGCACTGAACCATCCTGAAATCCTGGCGAAATGGCTTGCGCCACCGCTGCTCTTTTTTGCCTGGATTACCAAGCCGTTCACGTTTTTTCTGAACCGCTCATCGCAATTCATCCTGCGGATGCTCGGCCAGGAGAAGGCGGGGAACGAAGAAGCGGTTCACTCGCCGGAGGAGATTCGCCTGCTCGTCGAGCAATCGACCGAGCGGGGCGAGATGCAGGCGCACGACGCCGACATGATCGACGCAGTGTTCGAGTTCTCCGAAAAAAATGCGCGCGAAGTCATGACGCCGCGCACAGAGCTCGTCGCGCTGCCGGTCGAGGCGACTCTATCCGACGTGCTTCAGGTCGTACAGGAAAGCGGATTGTCGCGCTACCCGGTGTACGACGAGTCTATCGACAACATTATTGGCGTGGTGCTGGCGAAGGATCTGTTGAAGCTCCTCGCTCCGCGCGCCAACACTGAAGCGTTTGACCTGCCATCGATCATGCGCCCAGTGCACGTGATACCGGGATCGCGCGAAGTCGAGGAAGTGCTCGCCGACTTCAAGCGGCTCAAGGAACACATGGCAATCGTGCTCGATGAATACGGCGGCACGGCGGGCGTGGTGACGATGGAAGATCTACTCGAGGAGATAGTCGGCGAGATTCTCGACGAGTACGACACTCCCGAGGACGCCGAAGCACCGATGCACACCCGCGCAGGGGAGACTCTCGTCCCGGGAAGCACACACATCGGTGAGCTGAACGAGCATTTCGGCCTGTCCGTTCCCGACGAGGATTACACGACGATTGGCGGCTACGTGTTCGGGATGCTCGGACGATTGCCGGTTGTTGGCGACCGCGTGATCGCCGGCGGCGCGATTTTCAGCGTGCGCGAGATGGACGGGCGGCGGATCGAGACGCTGGCTGTCGATCTCCACTCCCTTGGCGATCGTCGCGCGACCGAGCGCGCGCCGCAATCGACGCGCACAGAAGCGTAGCCTCGATCATACTAGACGCGTCCGCCCTGTTCTGACCGGCGATGTCGAGCGCGGTGCCGTGATCCGGTGAAGTCCGAGGAAACGGCAGTCCGAGCGTGACGTTCACCGCGCTACCGAAGGACGCGACTTTGATTGCCGTCATGCCGACGTCGTGGTAAGGCGCGATGACTGCATCGAATTCGCCACGCATTGCGCGCACGAACACGGTGTCGGCTGGAAAAGGCCCCGATAAGCGCCCGGACCGCGCAGCCGGCTCGAGGATTCTCGCCTCTTCGTCGCCAAACCTGCCGCCGTCGCTGGCGTGCGGATTGAGCGCGCACAACGCGATCCTCGGCTCCGCAATACCGAACCAATCGCAGAGCCCGCTGCGGGTGATGTGAGCCGTCTCGACGATCACGTCGGCCGTCAGCGAGTCAATCGCCTCACGCAACGGCAGGTGCGTCGTCGCCAATACCACGCGCAGTTTCTCCGAGGCGAGCATCATCGCGACATTCGAGCGAGTGAGCTCGGCGAGCATCTCCGTATGACCGGGATAGTCATAGCCACCAGCCAACAGTGCCTGCTTGTCGATTGGCGCCGTAACTATACCATCGACGTCGCCAGCTTTTGCCAACTCCACCGCGCGCTCGATTGCGAGTCCGCTCAAAGCACCAGCGAGCGCGGCGTCATCGGTCCGGCCCCATTTGCCCACCGAGATGTCGACGTGCGCGAACGAATTCTCCGGTCCGACCACTACAATGTCACAGCGCTCGCTGACCCACGGGTCAGCGAGCGCTTTGGTTACAACTTCGGGTCCGATGCCGCGGGGATCGCCCACGGTCATGGCGAGCCGTGTCTTCACAACCTTATTGCGACGTAGGTCTGCTTGCGTAGTTCGTCGAGCAGGGCGCGAATCGACCGTTCGTCCGAAAGCTGCTGACGGATCTGATCGCGAATCTCGCTTTCCTTGTACTCACCGGCTTCGGTCAGAGTGACCACCTGCAGTACGGCGAACTTCGGAGCGCCGCGCGGATTGGCGAGCTGAAACGGCTCGGTAATGCTGCCCGCCTTCGCACCAGCGAGCGCACCGCCATAGGACGCGGGCAATGAATCGCGCGGAAACGGCTGCAGGACGCCTTTCTCTTCGGTCGGGTCGTGATACTTCTTGACCAGCGAATCGTACGGCACGCCACGCCGCCACGCGGCGGCGAGAGTGTCCGCCTCGATTCTAGCGCGCGCAACATCCGCCGAATCGATTTCCGGAGCTATCAGAATGTGACGGGCTTTCACTTCCGCCGACTGCACGCGATCGACGCGAATGATGTGATAGCCGAAAGCCGTTTCTACCACGGGACTCACTTCGCCCGGGCGAAGCGCGAACATCACCGCCTCGAATTCCGGAACCAGTCCACCGCCGCGACGGTTCCAGCCCAGATCGCCACCCAGCTGCTTGGTGCTGGGGTCCATCGACTCGCGTTTGGCGATCTGCTCGAAATCTCCGCCCTTACGAATCTCGGCTAGCAATGAATCAGCGCGCGCTTTCGCTTTCGCCTTCGCCGCCGGTGACGCATGGGGCGCGACGACGATCTGGCGGAAGGTCACTGTTGCCGGCCGCTTCTGGAGATCGGTCTTGCTGCGCTCGAAGGCAGCGCTGACTTCCTCATCGCTGACGTTCACCGGCTTTGCTTTCTTTTTCAGCTCGGCAAAAGCCTTCTGTTGAAACTGCTGACGGCGGTACTGATCGATGAGCGACTTTCGATATTCATCGGGACTTCCCAGCCCGGCTTTGCGCAGCTCGTTGCGGTACTCCTCGTCGGTCTGGAATTGTGAGCGCACCTGCTTGATCTGGCGATCGGCGGCCGACGTGACGTCCGACTCGACGACCTCGAGCTTCATCTCCTTCGCCTTCTGAACGAGAATCTCCTCGTCGATCAGCTCACCAAGGACCTGATGGGCGAGGGTGGCCTGCCCCGCCGAGTCCGGCGGCAGCTGCATGCCCTGCGCACGGCGCTGGTTGATAGCGGTGAGAACGTCGCTCCACAAGAGCGGTTGATCGCCAACGATGGCGACCACTTTGTCGATTGGCAGCGCCGACGGCACCGGACGCGCAGCCGTTATTGCCGGCGTCTGTGCTGCAAGGCCCACCGGCAGCAGCACTGCCGCGGCTAGAAGTCGTTTGATCATTTCACTTCCTACCCCGCCCATAATCAGCGGTTCGCTGTCATCAACGTTGTGTCGATGACGCAGCCGGCGGCGCCGCCGGATTCAGCGGAACGGCGGTCGATGGCTGACCAGACGAGCGCGCCGAATCAGCGCTGCTTCGAATCTTCGACGCTTCCTGAACTGCCCTGTCGAACCCTGCATCGTTCAGCGAGTTCTTGTACTTCTCCCGCAGAATGTTTGAAACGGGAGTCGGAACCGGCACGAACGGCGCCTGCTCCTGAATCATGCGCGCGAAGTATTCGTCAATTCGACGGGCGGCGAGCTTCTCCTTGTCGCCGCCGCCCTTTGCGCTGTCAGCAAGCGCCTGGGGATTAACCCCGAGCTGGGACCACGCGTTCTGCACTGCGTTGACGAACTGGGAGTGAAGCTGGGTGAGCTCTGCCGGATCAATCGTGATCTTTGCGCTGTCAGCCTGCTTCAACACAAGCTCATTCCTGACGAACGTGCGGACGAGCTGAATGAGCATCGAGTCGGGCGAATTACGAATCTGGTCGAGGATGCGCGCCTGCGGCGGCAAAGTCTCCAGCCAGCCAACGAGTCGTGAGGTCGTGAATTTGCCAGCGGTCGAAGTGGCGAGGACCGTGTTATCCCGACGATAGGCGTCAGGATCGTTCCCAAGGGCGCGAATGGTCGCCACCGAGCCTTTCTTCACTTCGATCTTGCCGTCCTGTTCCAGCTTGGCGAGGTAGGTGCTCTCGGCAACCGCAACGCTACGACCCTTGGACGCCTGCAGCAACTGACCTCTGATCTGGTCGAAAGTCGGCCGGCGGATGATGTGATAGCCGTACGGCGTCTCGATGACAGGCGAGATCTCACCCGGCTTGAGAGCGACAAGCGCTTTCTCGAACTCAGGCACCATCTGACCGGCCGGGAAAATTCCCAACGAGCCACCATTGCGAGCGCTTCCCGGATCCTGGCTGTTCGTCTTCGCAAGGTCGGCGAAGTTCGCGGCGGTGACCCGTGCACGAAGCGCGTCAGCTTTTTTCTTGACGTCGGCCTTCTGCGTCGGATTCATGCCCTGCGTCAGCAGCAGAATATGCTCAGCGGCGAGAATCTGCCCCGTTTCCCACTGGCGTTGCGCGGCGCTGCTGTCTTCAGTGCCCCAGTTCTTGGAAACCACCTGGTACCATTTGCGGGCCTTCATGTTGGCGATTGCCGGCCACATCACTTCGTCGATCGTTTTTGGATCGTTAAGTGAGTCGTTGTGGGCAGCAGCCTGCCCCAGCAGTTGATAATCGACCCACACGTTAGCCATCGACTTGGCGATGTCCTTCCGCACCGGAGCGCGTGATTTGCCGAGCAACGTGGCGAGCTTCGTGACAGTGAGCTCGGCGACACCGCCGCGGGCAACCCAGTCGGTGTGCGCGTTGAGCGCATCTCGCAGGCCCGAGCAAGCCGAAAGTGTAACGACCGCAAGCGCGGCCACAGCGAAATTCAGTCTCATGTTTCCGTCGTACGTGTTTTGGTCAGGTGGGCCGCAGTGTCGTGAGCGCACGGACTAATCCATCGAGCATCTCAGCTCCTCCAAGTCGGGTGAGCTTGAGCGCCAGCGGATGCGCACGTCGCACCTCCGCCTGGAACTGTACCTCGTGGAACGCCGCCGAAATCCCCTTCATCCGGGGCACCGCATGCTCGCGAAAGGTAATACGGGCCTCATTTCCGCGCACCAGCACAGACTCTATGTCAGACGCGCCGCCCAGGATGCGGAGCAAGGCGACCGCAAAGAAGCTTTGCGCCGGCTCGGGGAGCGGGCCGAAGCGATCGCGCAGCTCCGCTCTCAGCGCCTCTACTTCCGCGATGTCCGTCATGTGTGTCATCCGTCGATAGATATCGAGCTTCGCGTCCTGCGAGTTGATGTAATCGTCGGGCAGATACGACGGTGTGTCGACTGAGATTTCAGAGGGTTGCAGCCGTGGTGCCTCATCGCCGCGCATCACACGCTTGACGGTTTCGTCGAGCATGCGAAGGTACATGTCGAAGCCCACAGCGTGTACGAAGCCGGATTGCTCAGGGCCGAGCAGGTTGCCAGCACCGCGGAGCTCGAGATCCTTGAGGGCTATTTGATAGCCGGCGCCAAGCTGAGTGTGGTGCTCGAGAATTGTCAGACGACGATTGGCATCTTCGTCAATCGAATCCGGAACGAGCAGGTAACAGCTGGCGCGGCGGTGCGACCGCCCGACGCGGCCGCGCAGCTGATAGAGCTGCGCCAACCCAAACATGTCCGCGCGGTTGACGAACATCGTGTTCGCATTCGGCACGTCGAGACCGGATTCGACGATCATGGTGGAAACGAGCACGTCGATCTCGCCGTTTACGAAACTGCGCATCACGGTCTCGAGGTCACGCTCGCGCATCTGACCGTGTCCGACGCCGATTCGCGCCCGCGGCACGACGCGGCGAATGTGATCGGCCATCCCGTCGATGGTTTCGATTCGGTTGTGAACGAAGAAAACCTGTCCGCCACGATCCAGCTCGCGAGAGATGCCCTCGTCGATCAAACCGTCATCCCATGGCTCGACGTAGGTGAGCACCGGCGAGCGATCTCGCGGGGGCGTCTGCATCAAGGTCATGTCACGCAGCCCGGCGAGCGAAAGGTGCAGCGTGCGCGGGATTGGCGTGGCGGTCAGTGTCAACACATCGGTCTCCAGTCGGAGCCTTTTGAGCCTCTCCTTGTGTTTGACACCAAAGCGATGCTCCTCGTCGATCACGATCAATCCGAGATTGGAGAAGTGAACGTCAGCGCTCAGTAGACGGTGGGTACCGATGACGATGTCCACCTTTCCAGCTTTGAGGTCGGCGAGAATCGCCGCCTGTTCTTTGGCCGACTGAAAGCGGCTGAGTGTCTGGACGTTTATAGGAAAATCAGCCAGTCGATCACCGAACGTACGCGAGTGTTGGTCGGCCAGAATGGTCGTCGGGACGAGCACGACGACCTGGCGGTCGCTCTGCACTGCTTTGAACGCAGCTCGCACCGCGATTTCAGTCTTGCCGTAACCGACGTCACCGACGAGCAGTCGATCCATTGGTCGCGGCTTCTCCATATCACCTTTCACATCTGTCGTCGCCGTGCGCTGGTCGGGCGTGTCCTCGAACAGAAACGAGGACTCCAGCTGGCGCTGCCAGACCGTGTCGGGGACGTGGGCCGGCCGCGTCGCAACCTTTCTCCGGGCGTAAAGGTCGAGCAGCTCGACGGTCATCTCCTGAATCGCGGCGCGTGTTTTATCACGTTGCGTCGCCCAGCGCCTGCCGCCGAGTGAATGGAGGCGCGGCGGTAGTGCCTCCGAGGAGATGTCGTCCGCCGAGCGATAGCGCTCGATCTGATCGATGCGATAGAGAGGGACGTTGAGTCGGTCGCCGCCTTCGTACTCGATGACGGCGACCTCGACGGTACTCTCGCGGACAAAAATCTTCTCCATGCCGCGATAGATGCCGACGCCATGCTCGAGATGAACGACGTAATCACCTGATTTGAGCGCGGTGAGGCTTTCGAGCGCGCTACCAGTCGCGTAGCGACGTGCGCGGCGGAAGCGCCGTTCACGTCGGAAGATTTCGTGATCGGTAAAAACCCGATAGCCGTGGAAGCTCTCCCCACGCGGCGGAATCACGAAGCCGCCATCGAGGACTCCAATCGCAAGAGTCGCCGGCGACACGTGGTCGTCGTTGAGCAGCTCATCGAGTCGTTCCGCCTGTCCAGCGTTGTCGCAAAGAATTACGGTCGGAATGCCGTCTGCGACGATTTGCTTGAGGCGCTTGATGTCCCGTCCGATTTCCTCGGGCGGTCGAAACGGGAACGCGATTGACGGCTGTTCGCCGGATAAATCAATGGTCCCGAAACCGCCGACCGCGCTCAGAGTTACCTCGGGCGCCTCGAACAGCTCGTCGCGACTCGGAGTGTCTTCTCCGCGGCGACGCGCGAGATCGATGTGGTGCTGCGCCTCGGCCCATGTGCGCTCCATCTCGGGCCTGAGGTGCGTGCCATGCGGCACCACGAAGACGGTATCGGGCGGAAAGAGCGCGCGGATCGAGGACCGCTCGGGCTCGACGTCCCCAGCTTTGATTTGACCGTCGACCGGAAGGATCAGCGCGAGCTCGGCGTCGCGCGTCGAACGCTGGGTGAGGAGGTCGAAATGGCGAAGCTCGGTAATCTCGTCACCCCAGAACTCCAGGCGCACCGGTTCGGCCATTCCGAAGCTGTAGATGTCGAAGATTCCGCCACGCACGCTGAACTGCGCGACATCCTCGACCATGTCTACTCGCTCAAACCCGATGGCCTCGAGATGCTCGGCGAGGGACTCTGGACGTCGGGTGTCGCCTTTACGAATCTCGAGGCGAGCCGAGGCGAGAGCGCGCGGGAGCTGAGTGCGTTCGAGCAGCGCGCGACTCGTAGTTACTACTATACGTAAGTCGCCGCGTCCGATCCGCTCTAGGGTTTCCACTCGTTCGCCGGCGATTTCGGCGTGAGCCTCCGCTTCTCCAAAGCTTTCACGCGGCGGATAGAACGCGACCCCTGCGGGCTCGACGAGGGTGGTGAGATCGGCCAGCCAGCGCTCAGAGTCGGCGACGTCGTCGCTGACAACAACAAAGAATCTCTGGCGAAGGGCTTCGGTCAGCGCGGCGAGAAGAACGGCATCTGACGATCCGTGGAGCCCGCCTACGACGCAACGCGCGCCAGGACCCGGGACGTTCTCCTGCAGCTCGCGAAATTCGGGCAGTATTTCAATGAGCGAGAGCAGTTGTGGGAGCGGCATGGCGGAAGCTAAAGCAGGCTGGAAGCAACGGGCGCAACGGGCACGGGTAGTGGTACGTAAACATAATGGGGAACTCGGGCTTGACCTTTACCATTGCAAAGCTCCAAATTGTATACAAACATCGGAGGGAATATGCGGGCAACTAAGATCGGAAGCGCGCTGGGGTCGTTAGTCTTATTGCTCGGGTTTGGTACCTCCTCTGCGAGCGCGCAGGCGCGCCGCGGGCCGCCGATCATCCGGATTTATTCGGACAACGGCGTCGACTACGTAGGCACGAGCAGCTACATCACTCCGCGCATCGAGCTGTCCGAGAACGCGTACGTCTTCGCGCTCGAGATGGACATGGACGGCCAGATTCAGGTTCTCCACCCTGACTTCCCTGGCATCTCGGTAAGAATCGCCGCTAACAAGGCGTTACGGCTTCCGAATTTCTTTGCCGGATTCAGCAGCTCCCACTACGGCGGAACCGCGTACGACGCCAGCTACAATGGTTACAGCAGTTACGGGAATGATGATTCGCGCGGAACTGTGATTGCGCTGGCATCGCGCGCACCCTTCAACCTCGAGAAAATCGAGAGCGGCGGCGACTGGGACGTTAGTGCGATTCGACGTCTGATCGAGAATCGCTCACCCCTCAATGCAGCTGCAGTTCTGGCGCAATATCTCGGGCAGGCCGGTGAGCAGATTGGACGCGACTACCTGCGCTTCGACGGCGGTAACCGTTTCGGATACCCGTACTATGCCAACGCGTACGATAGCTACTACTCCTCGTGCGCCGGATTCTACGGGTACAACGTTCTCCCCTCGTACGTTCTGCGGCAACTTCAAGCGTTCGCGCTTTATACGCGGCTTCGCGGAACGGGACAGGGGCGGGCATTGCTTGGCTTCGACGCCTGCGGCTCTCCGATTTTCATCGGCGGCGGCGTCGTCAATGGAGGTCAGCAGACACCGGTCGGCCACTTCCCGCCACCGCGCGGTCACGGCGACACCACTGTGTTCCCGAAATCCAGGCTTCCGAGGACGGCGCCTGTTCCGCGTGGAAGCGGGGGAACGACGGTATTCGCCAATGCGCTCGACGCGAGTATGCCGGTGACGCGTCAGGGTGCGTTGCCGCGGATGGGTGATGTCACGGTGAAGGCGAGCCCCACCGGTCGGCGCGGCGAGCCCCGTGTGTACCTCCAGGATTACAACGGAGGAAGCATGAGTGCCCCACTCGGAAGAGTGCCGGTCGAACGGACAATCGTTCCGCGCGGGGCAGTTTCGGGTGGCGGGCTCCAAAGTGTTCCGACGAATCGCGGCGAGCCGAGGGTCGAGTCAGCGCCGGCAAGAATGCCCGAGCGGACGTCGCCGCCACCGGTAATTCATGAGCGGCCATCGTCTCCGCCACCGCCGCCGCCAAGATCGGAGCCGTCTACGAGATCGGATCCGCCGCGCCAGCCTCCACCGTCGCGCGGACACTAACAGGCTGAGATCGAAAAAGGGCTGCGATTCGCAGCCCTTTTTTCTTTGGCGGGGCTCTGGAAGCTAAGGATTATATTTCTGAGCTCCTCCCTCGTTCTCCCGCAAAAGTCAGAGTTCTGTTTGAAGCTCGATCACATTCGCAACTTCTGTATTGTCGCACACATCGACCACGGCAAATCGACGCTTGCCGATCGATTGATCGAGGCGACGGGCATGCTTCAGAAGCGCGAAATGAAGGCGCAGGTGCTCGACACGCTCGATCTGGAGCGAGAGCGAGGCATCACGATCAAGCTCAATGCGGTGCGCATGAGCTATACGGCGGAGAACGGGCAGGAGTACGAGCTCAACCTGATCGACACGCCGGGCCACGTCGACTTCACATATGAAGTTTCCCGGTCGCTGGCGGCTTGCGAAGGCGCCATACTCGTCGTGGATGCCTCGCAGGGCATCGAGGCCCAGACCCTGTCCAATCTCTTTCTCGCGATGGACGCTGGGCTCGAGATCATCCCGATTCTAAACAAGATCGATCTTCCCGGAGCAGAACCAGAGCGACGCCGCAAGGAAGTCGCCGATCTGCTCGGCATCGAAGAGGACGCGATTCTCCTCGTCAGCGCGAAGGAAGGAATCGGGGTCGACGAGCTGCTGGAAGAAGTGGTGCGCAAAGTTCCGCCACCCGAAGGGGACGAAAACGCCCCTCTGCGCGCGCTGATTTACGACTCGTACTACGACAAGTATCGCGGCGCGATCCCCAGCGTGCGTGTCGTCGATGGCGTGATCAAGAAGGGAACGCACATAACCTTCGGCGCCAGCGAGTCGGTCTACGAAGTAGACGAAGTTGGTTATAACCAGCTGCGTCAGGTCGCAACTGATCAACTGGGACCGGGAGAAGTTGGGTACGTAGTCGCCAGCGTACGGTCCGTCAGCGAAACTCGCGCAGGTGACACCATCTTCGACGCCGAAAACCGCGCGAGTGAGGCGCTGCCAGGATATCGGGCGGTGCGCAGCTTCGTGTTCGCCGGACTCTACCCCACCGACACCACGCAGTACGAAACGCTGCGCGACGCACTGGAAAAGCTGAAGCTCAACGACGCTTCGTTGAACTACGAGCCTGAGACGTCGACTGCTCTCGGATTCGGATTCCGCGCTGGGTTCCTCGGTCTCCTTCATATGGAAATCGTGCAGGAGCGACTGAGCCGGGAGTTCGATCTCGATCTCGTGACCACGGTGCCGTCAGTCGAGTACAAAGTCTATCTGACTGACGGGACGATGAACCTGATCGAGAACCCGTCGCTGATGCCGAACGCGCAGATCGTCGAGTACGTCGAAGAACCGTACGTCAAGGCGCGCATCATGGTGCCCTCGGAATACATCGGTCCGATCATGACGCTCGGCACTGAGCGACGCGGCGTCTACAAGAACATGACCTATCTCGACACCCAGCGCGTTGAGCTCGATTGGGAATTTCCACTCGCCGAAATCATTCTCGATTTCTTCGACAAGCTGAAGACAGTTAGTCGCGGCTACGCATCCCTCGACTACGAGATGCTGGAGTATCGCCGGAGCGATCTGGTGAAGTTGGATATGTTGATCAATGGCGATTCGGTGGACGCGTTCAGCGTCATCATTCACCGCGACAAGGCATACGAGTGGGGACGCAAGATCGCCGACAAGCTGAAAGATCTGATCCCGCGTCAGTTGTTCGAAGTCGCGATTCAGGCGGCGATCGGAACGAAGGTCATCGCGCGCACAACGGTGAAGCCGCTGCGAAAGGACGTCCTCGCCAAGTGCTACGGCGGCGATATCACGCGTAAGCGCAAGCTGCTCGAGAAGCAGAAAGAAGGCAAAAAAAGAATGAAGCAGGTCGGGTCGGTTGAAATCCCACAGGAAGCCTTCCTTGCGGTGCTGCAGGTCGACTGAGTGAGCGTCTCGCTGGTCATCCAGACGAGCTTCCTCGGCGACGTCATCCTGACGACGCCGCTGATCGCGGAGCTCGCGAGGAGAGGACCGGTGGATGTTCTGGCAACGCCGCAGGGTGCCAGTGCGCTCGCCAACAATCCGGACATTCGCAGGATCATCCGATACGACAAGCGTGGTACCTACGGCTCCGCCCTGGGAACGTGGCAGACGATCAAGGCAGTCCGCTCGCAGCGTCCGTACGATGCTGCGTATCTGGCCCAGGGATCGTTTCGCAGCGGACTGCTGGCGATGCTGACCGGCGCGAAGGAGCGAATCGGGTTTGCGAGCTCCACCGGCCGGGTTCTTTACACCAAGCAAATCCCTTATCGCCCTGATCACCATCACGCCCAACGCCTATGGTCGCTCGCGATGTCGGAGTGCGCTGACCCGCCATTGCCCGATCAGATCCGTCCTCGGCTCTACCCTTCAGATTCGGACCGCGCCGAGGTCGACCAACTGCTCCGCAAAAACGGGGACTCGTTGCGGCCCATCGTCGCCGTCGCGCCCGGCAGCGCGTGGGGGACCAAACGGTGGCCCTACTACGTCGACCTCGCGAAGAGGCTTGCGGACGAGTTTAGAATTGCCATCATCGGTTCCACCGCTGACTCGGCCATCGCGAGCGAGATCGCGAGTGGCCTGTCGGCGGAAGGAGCAATCGACGGTGCGGGAACGCTTTCGCTGCTTGCCTCCGCCGAGCTGATCGGACGGGCGCAGGCAATCGTGACAAACGATTCGGCGCCGCAACATCTGGCGTCGGCGATGGGAACGCCAACTCTCTCGATTTTCGGCCCGACGGTTCCCGAATTCGGGTTTGGTCCGCTCGCTGAGCGTCACCTAGTCGTGGGTCACCAAGGATTGTCTTGTCGGCCGTGTCACCGCCATGGACCACAGCGTTGTCCGCTCGGTCATTGGCGCTGCATGCGCGAATTGTCGACAGAATACATCTCCAGTTTGCTACCGCAGGTTCTTCATCCACCGGTCCCGGTATGAACGCGAAAGAGAAATTCATCATCGGTGTTGATCTTGGCGGCACCAACATCGTGGCCGGTGCGATGCCAGTTGATGGCAGCCGCGAGATCGCGATGCATACGATCCCCACACTTGCCGAGGGTGGCGCTCACTCGGTGACTGATCGCATCGCAGGCCTGATCGAGCAGGTCATCCAAGACACGATGGCCGAGACCAAAGCGAAGCGCACCGATTTTGTCGGCGTCGGGATCGGCTCACCCGGGCCGCTGAATCGCGACAAAGGCATCGTGATCGTGACGCCGAATCTGGGTTGGAAGAATTATCCGCTTCGCGACGAGATCTCCAGTCGGGTGAAAATGGATGCGACCCTCGACAACGACGCCAACTGCGCCACGCTCGGCGAGTTCTGGTGCGGCGCCGCGCGTGGCGGGCGCAACGTGATTGGCATCACGCTTGGCACCGGCATCGGCGGCGGACTGATTCTCGAAGGCCAGCTCTATCACGGTTCGTCGGATGTGGCCGGCGAGATCGGCCATACGTCGATCGATTCTACCGGCCGGCGCTGCAAGTGCGGCAACTATGGTTGCATCGAGGCCTACGCTTCCGGACCCGCGATCGCAGAGCGAGCGAGAGAGGCGCTACGCGGTGACGAAGGTGAGTCGATCCTTGTGAGCCTGGCCGACGGAGATCAGCGAAAGATCACCGCGGCAATCGTCTACGAGGCGTCGAAGCGCGGCGATGCGACGGCGAGAGAAGTTGTACGCGAAACGGCGCGCTTCCTTGGGACCACCGTCGCAAATCTGCTCAACATCTTCAACCCCGACATTGTCGTTCTGGCTGGTGGAGTTACACAGGCAGGCGACGCGCTTTTTCAGCCACTGCGCGCAGAAGTCCGACGTCGCGCATTCAAGCCTGCGTGGCAGGTTTGCAAGATCGTCCCGGGTCAGCTGCAGCTTTCCGCCGGCGTCGTCGGCGCGATCGCGACATTCAAGCAACAGAAGTTGGGTGGGCTTTAGGACTGCGTGCTGCGAGCCCAACGGATTGGTCCGAGTTGCGAGCTAAGTCCGAGTTGCGAGCTAAGTCCGAGTTGCGAGCTAAGTCCGAGTTGCGAACCTACTGCGAGTTGAGAGCTCGGGCCTTGGCTTTTCGATGACACCCAAAAAACGTGTCGGTGTTATCGGGAGTTTCGTCTGGGATGTCATCCATGGGCGCGATCCGCGTGACGTGCCCGTTGAAGAGTGGGGTGGCATCACCTACGGCTTGAGCGCATTTGAGGCCGCACTTCCGACTGATTGGGAGTTCGTTCCTGTCTTGAAAGTCGGGAGCGATCTCGCGCAGTCGGCGCGAGACTTTGTCGCGAGGCTGGAGCGCGTGGCACCGGGGATGGGGCCAATAGAAGTTCCCTACCCTAACAACAAAGTCACTCTTTATTACCAGAGTGACGAGCGCAGGTGCGAGATGCTGACCGGCGGAGTACCCAAGTGGCACTGGCTCGGGCTCAAACCGCTTCTAGTCGGACTCGACGCGCTCTACATCAATTTGATCAGTGGCTTCGAGCTGGATCTCGAGGTCGCTCAGCTGATACGCCAGAACTTCAGCGGGCCAATCTACTGCGATCTGCACTCGCTGTTGCTGGCAATCCAGACCAACGGGATGCGAACGCTGCAGCCGTTGCCGAACGCCGCAGCGTGGATGCGCTGCTTCGACTTCGTCCAGGTCAACGAAGACGAAATGAGCATGATGGCACCTGATCCAATGGGCCTCGCGGCGATTGCGTTCGCCAACGGAGTGAAGACACTGGCGATCACGCTTGGAAGCCGGGGAGTCGTCTATTTTGCGGCGCCGGGATTCGAGACGATCCGTGACCTCCGTCGCGATACTCTCAGTGATCCTTCCGGCGCGATCCGCACGGCTCGGGTTCCGGCAAAGCCAACTCGTCACGGACCCGGAGATCCGACGGGATGTGGTGATGTTTGGGGCGCTACGTATTTCTCTCGACTGCTCGCCGGTGATAAGTTAGACGCGGCAATCGACCGAGCGCTCGAAGCGGCGGCTCGTAATGTCGATCATCGGGGCGCGACCGGCCTCGCCGATTACCTCCGCGGAGAGCTCAGCACAAAGTGACGACCGTCATCAACGTTCCGCACTCGCTCGAAGACAAGTCATTCGAACAAGTGGTGGAGCAGGTCGCGCCATTGCCTGTCGACGAGAAAATCATCGTCGACGCAAGGCACGCGCGCTGGGCATCGCCTTACGGGTTGACTGCCCTGCTGGCCCTCGCGCAATCCAGGGCTGAGCGTCCCATTCTGTATGTGCCTGAGGCTGAGAACGTCAGCGGTTACTGGTCGCGCATGGATTTCTTCAAGCACGCCGCTGAGCTATACGAAATTCAGGGTCGCGTCAAGTCTGCCAAGGCAGCCGAGACTAGCGTACTTCTTGAAGTCACTTCGATCTCGAAAAGTGACGACGTTCACGAAGTCGTGGACAAGATCCAGCAGCGGGCGCAGGAAGCATTAGTAAAAAACCTGAACCTCGACGCAAAGATCACCATGCGATTCACGATGGCGTTGTCGGAAGTCTGCCAGAATATCGTCGAGCACGCGGGACGCGGTGGCTGGGTCGCAGTTCAGACCTACACCTGGCGCGTGCGGCTCGGCGGACGGCGCGTCGTCGTCATCGCGGTCGCGGACCCGGGAATCGGATTCCGCCATTCACTCGAGTCGGCGCCGGGATTTCAAAGAAAGGACCGCTGGGACGATGGCCAGGCGCTCGAAGAGACCGTCATGCGCGGCGCTTCCCGGTTCAGGGATCCCGGCCGCGGTCAAGGCCTTGCCGGAGTGAGGCGCTTTGTCGGAAACTGGGACGGCAAACTTTCGATCAGAAGCGGAACTGCCCGCATCGCGGTTCTCCCCAAGGGAGACTGGGACGAGGACGAGCCGCTTTTGGA
Organism: Gemmatimonadaceae bacterium; assembly: GCA_045803545.1. Taxonomy (GTDB): domain Bacteria; phylum Gemmatimonadota; class Gemmatimonadetes; order Gemmatimonadales; family Gemmatimonadaceae; genus UBA4720. Next base: position 664,744 of record JBJMOW010000005.1, read on the forward strand.
GAATCTTCCCTTCTTCCCAGGCTCACAGGTGCAGATCACGATTCCGGAGCGAGTGGCTTGATCAATCACATCGACGTGAGCTCGATGCTGCGCAAGAGCGTGTGCGAGCTCTATTCGAATCTGGTTACGCGGCCAACTGGTGCCGCGGTTCGCTCCGAGATCGAGCATGAGCTCGATCGGATCGGCGACAGAGCGCTGACGGTAATCGACTTCTCTCACGTTGGACTGCTCGATTTTTCCTGCGCCGACGAGATCGTCGCCAAGCTTCTTCTTCAGTACATCAGCACCGATGCGCCGCGACGCGAGGTCTATTTCCTGTTCCGCGGCATCAGCGAAGCGCACATGGAGGCGATCGAGACGGTGCTGGAGCGACACAAGCTGGCGCTGGTGACGCAGCACGCCGACGGCGAGACCACTGTCCTGGGCATTCTTGGACTCGAAGAGCGTCGGGCCTGGAAGATTATCTCGGAGCTCGGCGCTGGCGCGGTGGCGGATGTGGCCGAGCGTACGGGGCTTTCGCGCGACGACACCGAGCGAACACTGGATACTCTTTGGCGTCGTCGACTGCTGATCCGGGCGGACGACGGTTATGTGGCGGTGGGGAGCGCGACAATTGGCGTCGCACCTCGTAGCTTAGAGGCATGATCGAACAGTTTCGGCCCTGGCTACTGGTTACCGATTACATCGCAACGAGGTCTGGCGATCCTGACCGAGGACCCATGGTCAGGCTGCATCCGACCGAAGCGCGCAAGCGGTTGCTGGAGGACGGTGAACTCGTCTGGGTCTATGGACCGCGGCATCACGAGCTGGCCGTGCTCGTAGTCGATGACACGGTGAGTCCCGGCAACGTCATCGCGCGCGACATTCTCGGTGTCGCACCCGCCGAAAAGGTGCGCGTCGTCAAGCACGACTTCGACGCCGGACGAAGCACGCGCAACCTCGGATAGGAGATCTCATTGGCTGAAGGGACACGCAAACTGGGATTGTCGACGACCGCCGTGCACGGCGGCACTCCAAGGCCAACTCCCGGTACCGGCGTCACCTCTCCGCTCGTACAATCCGTGAACTTCGCTCAGGACACCGGAACGAGCGAAGGACTGATGTACACGCGTTACGGGAATACTCCGAACGCAGAGATCGTACAACGACGCCTTGCAGAGCTCGAAGGCTCGGAAGCCGCACTGGTTCTGTCGAGCGGAATGGGCGCTACTGCATGTGCGATGCTCGCTCTTTTGCGCGGCGGCGACCATCTGGTGACCAGCTCGTGGATTTATGGTGGAACGCGCACGCTGTTCACCGAGGATCTCCCGGGCATGGGCATCGAGGTGACATTCGTCAACCCGCTCGAGCCGCGCGCATGGCGTAAGGCACTGAGGAAGACAACGCGCGTGATTTTCCTCGAGTCGCCGGTCAACCCGACCTGCCGCGTCATCGAGCTCAATTCGCTGCAAAGCCTCGCTCATTCAGAGGGTATTGCACTCGTTGTCGATTCGACATTCGCCAGCCCGATCAACTTCCGCCCGATCGAGCATGGCGCGGACGTGGTAATTCATTCAGCGACAAAGTTTCTCAACGGCCATCACGATCTTCTCGCCGGCGTCGTCTGCGGCAACGAGCCGTTGATCGACGAAGTGCGTCGCAAGATGATGGTCTGGGGTCAGGCGCCCGATCCATTTGGGTGCTGGCTGCTGGAGCGCGGACTGAAGACGCTCGAAGTACGCGTGAAGCGGCAGAACGAGAACGCGATGCGCATCGCCGATTGGTGCACGAAACGTCCCGAGTTCTCGAAGGTGCACTACCCTGGCCTGCCGACGCATCCCGATCACGAGATTGCGAAGACACTGCTGGACGGTTTTGGCGGAATGATGGCGTTGGAGCTCAAAGGCGGCGGTCCAGCGGCGGTGCGCTTCATCAACGGTCTCAAGATCTTCGCCCATGCGGCCAGTCTTGGAGGCTGCGACTCGTTGATCATCGAGCCGCGCTACAGCTCGCACGAACATCTCTCGGCGGAAGAGCGCGCTCGCATCGGTATCCCTGATGGATTCCTCAGAGTGAGCATCGGCGTTGAAGACGCCGACGATCTGATCGCGGATATCGAGCAGGCGCTGCAGCAGTAATGATTCGCCTTACCGAAGTAGGAAAGGAATACCCGCGCTCGGGCGTAGCGCTCGCACACGTCAACTTCCAGGTGAGGAAGGGCGAGTTCGTTTTTCTCACCGGACCAAGTGGCTCGGGCAAGACGACCATCCTCAAGCTGCTGTACATGGATGATCGCCCGACGAACGGTGAAGTGTGGATCAACGGCGTCAGCTCCAAAACGGCTGCCCGCTCCGAGATCACGCGGCTCCGCCGGCGTATCGGAATCGTGTTTCAGGATTTTCGACTGCTCGAAGACCGCAGCGCCGAGGCCAACGTCCGGTTTGCGCTGGAGGTGACGGGCTCGCCCAAGGCGACGATTCGCTCCAAGGTGACGCGCGTGCTGACACAGGTCGGTCTGTCATCGAAAGCAACGAGTTTCCCGCGCGAGATGTCGGGCGGTGAGCAGCAGCGGGTCGCAATCGCACGCGCGCTGGTTAACGATCCATTCGTGCTGATCGCAGACGAACCGACCGGAAATCTGGACGAGCGTGCGACCCGCGGTGTATTCCAGTTGCTGCGGGACATCAACGCGTCGGGCACCGCCGTGATCATGGCAACTCACGATCTCGACCTGGTACGTCGATCGAACTACCGCACGATCGAGCTGAATCACGGGCGCCTGGTGTTCGATTCGGCTGAGACGCCCGGCACCCCGCCGCCGCCGTTCGACGAGGAAGCTCCGGCTCCGGAGACGCCAACCAGCTCGGCGGACGCGATCTAATGAGGTCGGCAAGAGAAGCGCTGACGGCATCGCGTCGGGCGCCCTTATTGAGCGCGCTCGGCGTGGTGACGATTGCGTTCTCTCTGTTCGCGTTCGGGTTGTTCGGCCTCGTTGCCATCAACATCCGGCGTGCGCTGGAGCAGGTCGAGGAGCGCGTCGAGGTCCGCGCTTTCCTCAGCGACAGCGCCGACATCGAGAATGTCGCTGCTGCGATGAAAGACATCGGCGGATTTCCGGAAGTGTTGCGAGTCGACTACCTCTCGAAGGAGGCCGCGCTCGAGCGCGCGCGCAAGGAGATGGGCGAGTTCGCCGATGTGTTCGAGGCGGGCGTTCTCCCTGCGTCGATCGAGGTTCATCTGCGTCCCGGGATGCGCAGTCCGACAACGGTCAAGTCAGTCGCCGAAAAGATCAAGACGTATCATTTCGTCGACGACGTGCGTTACGGTGAAGAATGGGTCGAGAAGCTATATCGTCTGCGTAACATCGCGACTGTGGCGGGGATAGCACTCGGAGTTGCTTTCGCGGCCGTCGCCATCATCATCATCGGCGCAACCATTCGCATGACGGTGCTCGCGCGCGCGAAGGAGATCTCGATCATGAGACTCGTCGGCGCCACCGATATGTTCATTCGCATGCCGTTTCTGATTGACGGGGTCGTGAAGGGCGTATCAGGCGGATTGCTGGCGTTGCTGCTGGTGTGGATCACCAACCGCGTAATCAATCAATACTTCATCGAGACGATCTTCTTCGATCGCCAGATGATTTTCCTTGGCGTGATCGGCGGCGCCGTGATGGGAGTCCTCGGTAGCCTCGTCTCGGTGGGGAGGCATCTACGACGCGTTTGAAGTTGGCCGGAGCGTTGATCGCTGTTCTGGTTTCGCTTCCGGCAGTATCGCGCGCACAAACCGACGCCGAAACGCGCGTCAACGCACAACGCGAAGAGCTGGCGAGAATCCGCGCGGAGCGGGACGAGCTCGAGCAGAAAATGAGCGGACTGCAGAACACCGCCCATGAGCTGCGCGACGAAGTCAATCTCCTTGATAAACAACACGACGCGACCGCGCGAATGGTGAAGTCGCTCGATCAACAGCTCGTGTCCATCACTGAGGAAGTGAGCAACACTACCACCGATCTAGCGAACTCAGAGCGGGAAGCGACGATCAAGCGCGAGGTGCTCCAGCGTCGTCTCATCGAGATCTACAAACGCGGACCACTCTATTCGGCGGAAGTTCTCTTCTCCGCGCAGTCGGTTGGCCAGCTGGTTGCCCGCTACAAGTACCTTCACCTGCTGGCGCTCCGTGACCAGGGATTGGTGAAACGTCTCGACGAGCTGCACGAGAAAATCGAGGCGCAACACGGCCAGCTCGTGCGCCTGCAGAGCAGCGTCGCTGAGAACCGGTCCGAGAAGGAGAAAGAGGCAGCGAGACTAGCCGACCTCGAGCAACAGCAGGCGAGCAATCTCCAGCGGGTTCAGGAAGACACCAAACGCACCAAGGCGAGGCTCGCAGAGCTCGAGAAGAGTGAATCGCGCCTCAACAATTTCATCGCATCGTTCGAGGCGGAGCGCCGTCGCGCAGGGACGCGCGGGGCAGCAAGCGCGGGTCCCAGCTCAATTCGCACTACCGACATCGGTCGGCTCGATTGGCCGGTCAGCGGGACCTTCCTCTATCGATTCGGCCGCCAGGTAAATCCGAATAACACCACCACTCGGTGGAACGGTGTCGGGATCACGGCGGCCGCGGGCACCTCAGTCAAAGCGGTATCTGCCGGAACTGTGGCGTACGCGGGGCCGATGGGCACCTACGGCAACACGATCATCGTCGAGCACGGTGGTGGCGATTACTCAGTGTACGGCTCACTCGGGCGCATGGACGTCCGCAAGGGAGCGCGCGTGATCAAGGGTCAAGCCCTCGGCACGGTCGGCGTCAGTGATCCGGCACTCGGGCCGCACTTGCACTTCGAGATCCGGAAAGGCGGCCCCGCGGTGGATCCGGCGGAGTGGTTGCGGGCAATCCGCTAGCGGGAAGCGGGAAGCGGGAGGCGGGAGAGAGAGGCGAGAGGCGTTTTTAGTTTTTGGCGCTTCCCGCTTCCCGCTTCCCGCTTCCCGCTTCCCGCTAAAGCAGTGTTCCGTGCAGTACGAGGAATGCCACCGAGAAATAGATCACCAATCCGGTCACGTCGACCAGCGTTGCGACGAAGGGCGCTGACGCACTCGCGGGATCGAATCCGATCCGCTTCAATAGAAATGGCAGCATCGAGCCAGCCAGGGATCCGAAGGCAACGATCCCCACCAGCGCAAATCCCACGGTTATCGCCAACAGCAAGTAGTGTGGACCGTAGTTGAAGATGTGCATGTTCTGCCACAGCACGATACGCACGAACCCGATCACACCAAGGATGGATCCGAGCAACAAACCGGTCGGTAGCTCGCGCACTGCGATCTTCCACCAGTCTTTGAGCTTCAGCTCCTGCAGGGCAAGAGCACGAATGACCAGGGACGTGGCCTGCGATCCGCTGTTGCCTCCTGAGCTCATCACCAGCGGGATGAACATCGCCAGGACCGCGGCCCGCTCGATTTCACTCTGAAAGCGCTGCATCGCCGTCGCCGTCAGCATCTCGCTCAAAAACAGCGCGCACAGCCAGCCGGCGCGTTTTCGCACCATCTCGACAAACCCGATCTCCATGTACGGCGCGTCGAGGGCTTCCATACCACCGAATCGCTGCACGTCTTCAGTGGTTTCCTCTACCAGAGCGTCGATGACATCGTCGACGGTTACAATGCCAAGTATGTGGCGCTCATCATCCACCACCGGAATCGCAAGCAGGTTGTACTTCGAAATCAAACGCGCGGCCTCTTCGCGCTCCGCCTCCGGCTTCACCGTCAGCGGCGGACGCCTTCTACCGACATCGAGCACGTTATCCTCGCGGTCGGAGGTCATTAGATCGCGAAGCGAGACGACGTGCTCCAGCGTTTGCAGGTCGGTGTCGACGACGTAAATCGCATAGACCGTCTCTTTCCTGCCGCCAACCTCGCGAATGAGGGACAGCGCCTGGTGTACTGTCCAGTCGGCAGGCACGCTAACGAACTCGGTGGTCATGATTCCGCCGGCAGTCTCTGGCGTGTACTTGAGCAGCTTGCGTAGGGTGACCCGAGTCTGTTCCCTGACACGCGCCAGCAACGCATTCCGCTGATCGCCGGGAAGCTCGCGGAAGAGATCTGCCTGCTGATCCGCGGACATCGCCTCGATCAGCAATCCAACTCTTTCAGGATCGATGTTCTGGATTATCGCGCAGCGATGGCGCGTAAGCTCCGGCTCGTCGAATACCTGCACCGCCAGATCGAACGGCAAAGCCGCCATTACTTTCGCCGCGGCTTCCGGCGGCAACTCCTTCAATGCCTCGGCGATGTCCGGCGCGCGCAGCTCGCCGAGCGCTTCCTGGAGCTCCTCCGGATCGCTGTGGACCAGGTATAGGAGCTGTGCAACGGTCTGAGACGAGATTTCGATCACTGGCGCTGTTCGTGGGTTACTTTCTTTTGATCCCTGCGTGCCTCAGGAGAAACGAATTAGAACGATGAGCGTTTCGAGATTCTGGCCGTCAGCATTACTCGTTGTAGTCAGCTTGTCAGGGGCGGTTAAGGCGGAAGGACAGTCCTCGTACAGAAACCTCGAGGCCGGCCGCCCCGTGCGCATCGAAGACGCCGTCGTGACCGAGCGGTACGCGCTCGATGTCGACCTGTTCAATCTCCGCTACGACGAGTTATCGGATCTACGAAGTCGGTTTCTCTGGGAGCCTGAGGTCGCCTACGGGGTACTCCCCCGCACAGAAATGTGGCTGCGACTTCCGGTATTCTATCGTGAGCGAACCTCGGTACCGCGCGGAGGGCTCGCCGGACTGGGCGTGGGCGCCATGTATCAATTCAACCTCGAGAGTGAATTCCTACCAGCCGCCGCTCTCTCAACCGAGCTTTTCAAACCGGCCGGTCCAAACGCGCTCCCACTCTCTTATTCGTTGAAAGCGCTGCTAACACGCAGCTTTTCGCCCGGCCGCGTTCATATCAACGCGAGTGTCGCGTCATACGCGGTGCCAGCCGCGGCCAGTCTTGTGATTACCTGCCCCGGAACTTCGACGTTCGATCCAAATTGCGGGGGTACTCCATTGCCTCCACTGGACGGTCCTTGCTCCGTTGGACCGGCTCCGGGCGCTTCGTTCCAATGCGGAGTCGCTGCACAGGAGCCGGCTGCTTCCGAGGTGGCAATTCAACCAGAGACGCACGCCCACTGGCTGGTAGGCCTCGGCTACGACAAAACGATTCCGCTGTCGTCGAGTCTCGTCATCGCAGATCTGTTCGCGGAAAAGTTCGAGGGAATAGGGCGGAAGACTGACATGACCGCCGAAATCGGACTCCGGCATCAGCTGCGACCACAGATGGTTTTTTCGAGTGCGGTCGGTCGGCATTTCAGAGGAGCCGGGTTCTCGACGTTCCTGACACTCGGTCTCACTCTGGACCGCGCGCTGCAACCGTAACTGCAATGATTCGCCGCCGCTGGCTGTTTGGTCGTAGCGTCGCTTGCGTATCTATCGCGCTGTCGGTCGGTTCCTGCGCGACGTCAGGCGGCGGCACAACGCCGGAGTCATTCTACGATCAGACCTATCTGTGGTCTTCCCATAACTGGGCGTTCCGTCAGCGTTTTCCACGCGTCGACGCTCTGTTCAATGCCTTCGACTACGGTCACGCCAAGTTGTACGAGACGCTCTGGAGAAGTCCAGAAGCCCAACGAGCTGTCCTGGACCAGCATGAGTTCCAATTCATCACGCGAAATCTGCTGCGCCACCCGCCGAGCGTAGCGCTCGATGAAGCCGCGATCGCCCCGCAGTGGGAGAAGCTGGCTCCCGAATTAGCAGCGATGTTCGAGTGGGCTCACATGCTCCATCGCCAGATCTACGACGTGTGGGCCGATGACCGCATTCCGGAATCAGCGAAGGATGCGAAAGTGGCCGAGCTCGTTCGGTACTACGAATCACGTCGGTCTCTCGCTTTCAGCACCAAGCCGAAAAACATGAACCTGATGGAAGGCCAGTCTTATTCGCTCTCTTTCCGGAAACGATTCCCGACTTACAACGGGCTCATTTGGTCGTACCATTGGCTGCAGATGACGCTCTATGAGGCACTGCTCGCGTCACACAATCCTGGTGAGCGGCAGCAGAATGTCGATGGGGTAGTCGCCAGATTCTGGGCGCTGATCGACAGCGCTCCGCGAAGTCTGCCGACAGTGATGCCGCAATCGCCAGCGATTGCACCGCGTTTTTCCGATCGCTATCCGGAAGCGGCTATCATCTTCGACAACTTGCACTCACTGCACGATGTCGTGTCCGACATCCTCGTCGACCCGGCGATTCCCCGGCGCGACAAGCGGCGTCGCCTCCTGGACGCCGCTGCGGCCTATCGCGATGATGTGTCCTCAGTTGTGACCGTCGGCGACTGGAAAGCGATGGCCGACGCGATGGGGCTCGCCAATATGGGCGGCCCCGCGCCGATCACGTCCGACGCGCGGCGTTGATTCCGCCGACGATCGCCAATAACAAGCCCGCCGCCACCACGATCGCCGCGCCGGTTGGCAAATCCATTTTGTACGACGCCCACAGGCCAGCCACGCTCGCGATCGCCGCAATCGCCCACCCGATGATGAGCCGATTTCTCCATTCGGCGGAAAGAATTGTCGCGCAAACCGCCGGCACGATCAGGTAAGCAAAAGTGAGCAACACCCCACCGAGCCGAACGAAGCTGACCACTACCAGCGCGAACGCGGCGTAGAATAGAAAATCCCACAGCCGAACGCTTACTCCTTCGGCGAACGCTCTTTCGGGATCGGAGGAAATGAGCACAAAGCGCTTGTGAAACGCGCCATAGAACGCGCCGAGCGCCGCGAACACCAGCACTCTCTGCCCGACCTCACCCTTGGTGACGTTGAGGATGTCGCCGGTGAGGAGGTGCTCAAGCTCCTCCTTACCACCGGCAACGCGGCTGAGCAGAAGAATCACCGCCGCCGCAGCCACGACGAAGGTGATCCCGATGATCGCCTCCTGTGGAACAGCCTGCCTCGTCCTGCTGCGCGTCCAGCTGAAAAACGCCGCGCCGAGGAAAGTGACGCCAAGTGAGATCCAGAATGTGATTCGATCCTCGAAGTGATATCCCATCAGCAGCGCAACGCAGGTTCCGAGCGTTGCGACCTGTGCCAGTGCAAGATCGACGAAGATTACTTCGCGTTTGACGACGTGCAGTCCGAGATAGACGAGCAGCGGAGGGAACAACAGGGAGGCCACGAGTGGCCACTTCATGACCTCCCACGCCAGCCCGAAATCGCTGCTCATTTCGCGCCTCCAAGCGCGGCCGCGATTGACCGCACGAGGTTATCCATGTTGTCGAAGTAACTGGACGTGTTGCTCGCTGCACCCGGCTGCTGCGGCGCATCGATCACCGTTGCTCCGGTCTGGCGAGCGACGGTCTCAGCGGTTTTACGGTTCTGGAATGGTTGGACCAGAATGATCTTGGCGTTGTTGCGTTTCATTTCGCCGATTACCTGAGCAAGGTGCGCCGGAGACGGTGAGATGCCCGGCTTCGGCTCGAGCTCGTCGACAATCGACAATCCGAAACGCTGCGCGAAGTAGACGAAGTCGCGGTGGTACGTAACGATCTTCGCACCGCGATATGGAGCGAGCTGCTTCTGCCAGTCGGCGAGCTTGGCGTCGATCCGCGAATTGAACCTGGCGAGGTTCGCGTTGTAGGTTCCCGCATTTTTTGGATCCAGTGCGGCAAAGTGGATCGCGATGTTACGCGCGACGATTTTTGCGGCAGCCGGATCGATCATGAAATGCGGATTGCCGAGCGAGTGAATATCGCCTTTCGATCTGTCGAAACTGGTCGGAATCTCGAGGAGTCTGATCCCTTCGGACGCGACAATGCGTCCCGGCGCACCAGCCGCGACCTTTGAGTTGCGCGAGTTCTCCAGCAGCGGCGGAAGCCAGCCCAGTTCGAGCTCAGCGCCGCCTTCAACCAGTGCATCCGCGCGATTCAGCGTGACGATGAAGCTTGGCTTCGCGTCGACGAAGTGCGGATCCTCGGTTGGCTTGGCCAATGCGACGACGTTGACGCGATCGCCGCCGATCTCGCGCGCCACTGACGCGAGGTCCGGAGTTGTTGCGACGACTTTGAGTTGCGCGGTTGCCTGTGCGCTCACGAACGAGATCGCGCCCAGGCTCAGCGCTGCCATTCTATTTATCATTTTCGTTTTCATGTTGGTTGATGGATTAGAACTTGTGTGCAGCATGGGCGCCGATCAGGAACTGAAGCTGCACCCACAGTGAATGATCGGTGCCAACTGCCTTGCGATTGTCATAGTTGTACTGGACGCCGATTCTGGAAAACTCGGTGGGGTACCAGGTGAGGTTCGGAGACCAGCGGGTTTGATCCCCGCGCAAATCCGTTGCGAATGAGCCGGGGTCGCCGTGCTCGAATTCGCCGCGAAGCCCGGCAACAATGCGCGGTTTGATACCCCACAGCACCTGCGCATATCCGCCGCGATCCTTCAACACTTCACTGGGCAGTGTGACAAAGAGCTCGTCTTGCTCCAGGCGTTGCGCCGCATCGTAGCGCCGCCACATCGCCTCGGTTTGCAGCGACAGGAAAGGAAACCCCGCCTGCGCGTTGGCCGCTTTCCACTTCCAATAGAGATCGGCTCCGTAGATCTGAGTTTTCGCCGCAGGCCCGGAATTATTGGGCCCGAACGCTCCGGATACGCCAAGCACCACGGTTTGCGTTTCGGTCAAATCGAACGAGGTATTGATTCTCGGAACGATCAATAAATCCGCGAATCCATTGCTCACCGGTCGATCATCGATGACACCTCCATGAATTTCCGATGACTCAGGCGAGCGAAAACTCGACGTGGTCCCACCCGTCGCATTCATGACGGCGACCAGCGCCTCGGTATAAAACGGTGTCGGCAGCAACCATGACAGACGCACGCCCTGGCTGCGCAATCCGTCCGGTCCGAACATTCGTGTCAGCACCAGCGGCGCATCGATGAACGCCCACGAGTGCGGATGCTGCGGGTTCTGGCGGCCAAACTCGGCGAAGAACTGCCCGAACTTGAGCTGAAGGTTCCACGGCAATGATGTCGTCAGACCGTAAGCTTCTTCGAGCTCGATACCACTTTCGCCGGCGGAATCGATCTTGAGAACGATATTGCTGAAGCCTTTGAAGTACGGATCCACGTTCCCGTCGAGCGAAATCTCGGCGTTGGGAATCGTGAAGCCGTTGACCTTCGGATCGTGATCGCCGCGCTCGATTGCGCCGATGTCATGAGCCGTCGACCAGCCGGCATCCGTCAGGGCGACGAAACCGATATTCATGTAGCTACCCGTCGCAACCGGACCCTGCGCGGGCGCAGCAGCCGCGGATGTATCGGCGTTTTGCGCTCCGAGCTCCTTTTCGAGCTGCTTGACGAGCGCGATAGAATCAGCACGCGCGATGCTATCAGCGCGCGCGATCGAGTCCTGCTTTGATTTTGACGCTGGTATTTGTGCGTTGCTCCGTGCCGGCAAGCCTACGCAGACCAGAAGCGCGAGCGCGCTGAATGTCTGCCTGATGTACATGTTCCTCCTTTAAGAAGTGTGAGACTGACGACAGCCAGTTGATCAGACTTCTTGGGAGGGTGGGGCTCGGCAGGAGTTTGGTAGGAGTTGCGGGGCGGAAAGGCGCTCGAGCGCCAAGCGCGCGAGAGCGACGTGCCGAATCGCGAGAATAGCGAGCGGCGGCGGCGCGTGGCTGAACCCATTCTGCATCGACAGCAGCGCGCAGGACGCGCAAGCTGCGTCGTTGTGTCCGTGGTGCAGATTGGTGCCGCTCTCTTCTGTATGGGATACAGCGCTGGTCTCATCGCGCGCCAATGTTAGCGCAGCGCTGACGATTCCCAGCTGGCCGATAACGACGAGGAGAACCGCGAGCAGGCGCCAACGCCTGTCGGACGATCTGTTGAAGAGGTAACCGCGCATCATTTCTGTAGTTAAAGTACCCGGGACAGGCCAAAAGGGTAGCACTTGGATTGTGCGCATGGCATGTTTCCACGTTCCATGAAGCGTGAAGATGCCCTCGACTACCACGCGTCCGGACGACCGGGCAAAATCGCGGTAGTACCCACTAAGCCTCTCAATAATCAGCGCGATCTCGCCCTCGCCTATTCACCCGGCGTCGCGCTTCCCTGCCTCGAGATCAAGGCCAACCCTGAAGACGCCTACAAGTACACCGCCAGAGGAAATCTCGTCGCGGTCGTCACCAACGGCACGGCGGTCCTTGGGTTGGGCAACATCGGCGCCCTCGCGGGCAAGCCGGTGATGGAAGGCAAAGGCAACCTGTTCAAGCAGTTTGCCGATCTGGATGTCTTCGACCTCGAGGTCGGTTCCGAAAACCCTGACGACGTCATTCGGTTCTGCCAGTTGCTCGAGCCCACCGTCGGCGGAATCAATCTCGAAGACATTCGCGCGCCTGATTGTTTTTACATCGAGGAAACGCTGCGGAAGACGATGAAGATTCCCGTCTTCCACGACGATCAGCACGGCACCGCAATCATTTCCGGCGCGGCGCTCCTGAACGCACTTGAGATCGTCGGCAAGAAAATCGAGAAGATCAGAGTCGTTTTCTCGGGCGCCGGCGCAGCCGCGATCTCGACAGCCGAGCACTACGTCAGGCTCGGTGTTCCGCGTCAAAACATTCTCCTCACCGATCGACAAGGTGTGGTTTACGCTGGGCGAGCCGGTGAGGTGGATCCATACAAAGCGCGCTTCGCACACGAGACCAAAGCGCGCACCATCGCTGACGCGTTGGTTGGCGCAGACGTCTTCGTCGGACTCTCGGTCGCGGGCGCGATCACTGGCGAAATGGTCGCCAGGATGGCCAAGAAACCGATCGTGTTCGCGCTCGCCAATCCAGAGCCGGAGATTCTCCCTGACCAGGTGAGGGCTGTGCGCAGTGACGCGATTATCGCCACGGGTCGCAGCGATTATTCCAACCAGGTCAACAACGTGCTCGGCTTCCCGTTCATCTTTCGCGGCGCTATCGACGCGCGGGCGACGCAGGTGAACGAGGAGATGAAGATGGCAGCGACGCGCGCGCTCGCCGCGCTTGCCAAGGAAGACGTACCGGAAAGTGTGTCTCGCCTGTACGGGCTGCGCTCGGTGAAATTTGGGCCGGACTACCTGATTCCCTTCCCTTTCGATCCGCGGGTGCTGCTGTGGGTCGCTCCGGCAGTCGCCTGGGCTGCGGTCGCCAGCGGCGTGGCAAAGGAGATGATCGATCTCGAGAACTATCGCGAGCAGCTCGAGGCAAGGCTCGGCAGGGCACGGGGAATCATGCGCGGGATTATCAATCGCGCGTGCGGCGACCCGAAGCGCATTGTTTTCCCCGAAGGCGAAGAACCGAAGATCATGCGCGCCGCGCGGCAGCTGATCGACGAAGGCATTGCATCGCCAATTTTGCTCGGACAGCGAGCTGTGATCGAGCGACTGGCCACCGACAACCACATCTCGCTGCGTGACATTGCCATCGTCGATCCTGCGACTTCCGAAAAGCGTGACAAGTACGCGGACTATTTGTGGCAGCGGCGGCAACGCAAAGGATTGAGCCACGGCGAAGCTCACCAACTTCTGTTCAACACGAATTATTTCGGCTCGGTGATGGTCGCCTGCGGCGACGCTGACGCCCTGCTCTCAGGCGTCGGTATGCACTATCCGGAGACGATCCGCCCTGCGCTGCAGGTGATTGGCGCTCATCCCAAGGCGGAGATCGTCAGTGGTCTCTACATGCTCGTCTTCGAAAAGCACGTCATCTTTTGTGGAGATACGACGGTCAACATCGATCCGACGGCCGAGCAGTTGGCACAGATAGCGTACTCCGCCGGTCGAATCGTTCGCACTTTTGGCATCGATCCCAAAATCGCGATGCTGTCATTCTCCAACTTCGGATCGGTTCGGCATCCCGAAGCGGAAAAAGTCGCAAAAGCTGTCGCGATTCTGAGAAAGCGCGACCCGGCGATGATCGTCGATGGCGAGATGCAGGCGGATACCGCGATGGACGAGCAGATCCTCCGCACCGGGTATTCGTTCAGCGTGCTGAAGGAACGGGCAAACGTGTTGATTTTCCCCAATCTCAGCGCCGGGAACATCGCCTACAAGTTGTTGCACCATCTGGGCGGTGCGACGAAAATCGGGCCCATTCTGCTGGGTATGAATCTTCCCGTTCACGTCCTGGAGCAAGGGGCCGATGTTCAGGACATCGTGAACATGGCCGCAGTCGCCGTCATCGACGCGCAGCAGCGGATGAGTGAGAGGAATCGTAGTTAATGGCCACTGAGATGAAACCGCAGCGGACGTCCGTTCGTCGCGAAAGCAGAATGGATCTTACCCGGCAGGGTTTGACCCCGCACGGGGTGGTCCATTGGAATTTGATTGCGCCCGAGCTCTTTCAGGCGGCGGCCCGACGTAATGAAGGCGAATTTGCCGATATGGGGCCGTTCGTCGCCGTCACATCGCCTCACACCGGCCGCTCGCCAAACGACAAGTTCGTCGTCAAAGAGCCATCATCGGAAGAGGATGTCGACTGGGGAAAGGTGAATCAGCCGATGTCCGTCGACCAGTACAAGACCCTTCTGGCCGACGTGCGACAGTATTTGAGCCGGCTCGACGAGCTGTTCGTGGAAGATCTTTACTGTGGCGCTGATCCCGCATACCGGTTGTCAGTGCGCTACATCTCGCCAAACGCGTGGCACATGGCGTTTGTGCGGAACATGTTCATTCGCCCTGAGCTGAGCGACCTGCCGACGTTCGATCCGAACTTTACCGTGCTGCACGCGCCTGAGTACCAGGCGGAGCCCGGTCGACATGGAACCAGAAGCAGCACTTTCATCGTTTTGAACATCGCCGAGCGGACGATTCTGATCGGCGGCACCCGTTACGCGGGTGAGCTCAAGAAGGCGATGTTCACGGTTATGAACTACCTGCTCCCAAAACAGGGTGTGTTTCCGATGCACTGCTCGGCGAACGTCGGCAAGGAAGGCGACACCGCGCTGTTCTTCGGCTTGTCGGGGACGGGCAAGACAACGTTGTCGGCCGACCCGCATCGCGGCCTGATCGGCGACGACGAACACGGCTGGTCCTCTGACGGGATTTTCAATTTCGAGGGTGGCTGTTATGCGAAGGTGATCAACCTGTCGCCAGAGAGCGAACCCGACATTTATCGCACGACGCAGATGTTCGGGACCGTGCTTGAAAACGTGGTACTCGATCCGGCGACCAAGAAAGTTCGATTCGCCGATCAGTCGATCACGGAAAACACCCGCGCGTCATATCCACTCCACTACATTCGGAATTATGTCGAGGGCGGCCGGGGCGGTCATCCACGTAACGTCATCCTCCTCACTGCAGACGCATTCGGAGTGTTGCCGCCGATCGCGAAGCTGACTCCTCAGCAGGCGATGTACTTCTTTCTCTCGGGATACACGGCAAAAGTCGCCGGCACCGAGCGCGGGGTGAAGGAGCCGCAGCCAACTTTCAGCGCGTGCTTCGGCGCGGCCTTTCTCGTTTGGCCGGCGGTTAAATACGCGAAGATGCTCGGCCAGCTGCTCAAGGAGCATCAGTCGAATACGTGGCTGATCAACACGGGCTGGACCGGTGGCCCTTACGGAAAGGGCAAGCGAATCAAGCTCAGTTACACTCGGACCATCGCCAAAGCTGCACTAGCCGGCGAACTGGATCAGGCCAAGACACGACAAGATTCCGTCTTCGGCCTCGCAGTCCCCGTGGAGATTCCCGGAGTGCCGGGAGACGTCTTGAACCCGCGCACAACGTGGGCTGATCCGAATGCCTACGACGAGCACGCGAAAAAGTTGGCAATGATGTTCCGCGACAACTTCGCGAAGTTTGGAACCATTGACGCGCCGATCAGAAACGCTGGGCCAAAAGTCTGAATCGCATCTGACGACTAGACGGTCGGTCCGCTTCGAGATCCTGCGGGACCCCGTCTGGAATAACATCCGCGTCGATGAGCTGACTCTGAAGCTCGTCGACACTGACGTCTTTCAGCGTCTTCGCTACGTCCGGCAGCTAGGCTGGACGTATCTGGTCTATCCCGGCGCGACCCATTCACGCTTCGAGCACGCGCTTGGAACTCACCACCTGGCGCGCCGCACCCTCGCGCTGCTCTGTGAGTCCGACGAATCGATATCGATCGGCGAGAAGGAGCAGGCAATTGTGCGATCGGCAGCGCTCCTTCACGATGTCGGTCACTACCCTTTTTCACACGCTCTGGAAGAGATCGGCGCTCTTCATCACGAAGACGTTGCGCGATCACTCGTAACCGAGGGGAGCGTTGCCGCGCTGTTGACGAAACATATCGGCGACGATGCGCCCCTTGCGGTATTCGAGCTGATCAGCGGAAGGAGCCCCAGCGCGTTACAAGGACTCATCTCCGGCTCGTTGGATCTCGACAAGGTCGAGTATCTGAAACGCGACGCGTTCATGTGCGGAGTTCCGTACGGCGAGATCGACGTCGATCGCCTGACAAACTCGATGGTTATCGTCGACGATCCGGACACAGGGCGGCGTGCACTTGGTGTGCGGGAGAAAGCCCTTTCTGCACTGGAATCGCTGTTGTTCGCCAAATACCAGATGTACCGCAACGTGTACTGGCACCACGCCGTGCGGAGCGCGACGGCGATGTACAAACGACTTGTCGAGGATGCGGTTCAGGATTCGGTGGTCGATGTCCACACCCTTGCCAGATACACCGACGAAGGCTTGATGCACAGACTGGAGAGCGCGCGTCCGACGGTGTTGCTGTCGGCATTGAAGGAGCGCCGGTTGTACAAGCGCGCGGCAGAGTGGCCTGCAGCGGAGCTCGATGGTGGGCGGCTGGAGTGGATTGCTACCGATCGGGCTCGAGTAGCTCGCGCTGAGTCGGCACTCGCTCGCGAGTTCGGACTCGGCGACGGCGAGCTACTGCTGGATTATCCGCAAAAGACCCAAATGCTCGGTCTCGACCTTCCCGTACTCAGGCGCACTGGAGACGTTGAGCGACTCACCGGCGAGGGATGGAGCGGCACCATCAATCTGCCGTCGCTGTCCGAAGAATTGTACGAGAGTGCGCGCTGGCTCCGGGTCTTTACCGCCCGACGGACGACGCTGGACAGCGGCCGCGTGCGGGGAGCGCTGGAACGATCGCTCTGATGGTGCGATATAAAGGGTATGCCTTCGAAGACACTTTTCGCAGCCTCTCTGCTGCCAGTGTTCGCTTGCGCCTATCCGGTTACTTCAACGGGGTCGGGCGGCGCTGTGCGAGCATCAGTGGCTACGGCGGCCGAAGCGCACGCTACGGGGTCCGCCTACGGGGCGACTGAAGCACGCATCTTCGATTTGATCAACGCCGAACGACGACACCAGGGGCTCCGCTCCCTCGTGTTCAACGCGCAGCTGAATCAAATGGCGAGCATTCAGGCGCAGAACATGGCCTACTATCAGAAAATGGCGCACGTGCTGCCGAACGCGACGTTGCCCACGCTCGGCGACCGTGCGCACTACGTAGGCTACCCGTTCATGCGTCTCGCCGAGAACGTGGCTTTGGGATATCCGAACGCCGAGACGGTTGTCGAGGGCTGGATGAACTCGCACGGTCATCGTCAGAACATTCTGGATGCCGGCGTCGTTGAGACAGGAATCGCTATCGCGCGGTCCGCGACCGGCGGGCTATATTTCTGCCAGGTGTTCGGTCGCCAAATGGTAGTCGGCGGGGGACTGTAGAGCTTAGGAACGGTTGTTTCCAGAGGCTTGTTCACAGTCTAACTTGCTGCCCCAACGGTACTTATAGCGCTACCGCACAATCGCCCCATGATTGTGACCTACCCGTGCCTGCTACCGTCCTATAGGCATGAGCCGACTCATGTTCTCAAGCGCCCTGCTGCTCGCCATTTCCGCTCCGGCAATCGCTCAGCAGGCAGGTTTCGCTTCAGCCGACAGCGGTCCCTCACCAGACGCGATCTTCGAGACGAAAGACGCGGCGATCGTGACCGCCGGACTCCTTCCACTCGCCAAATCTGACCTCCACAAAGGCGAGCGCGAAGTCCGCATCTGGTATTCCGGATTCGGAAACCCACAGTACCTCGTCATCATTCGCCAGAACGGCGCGAATGTCACCGGACGATTGATGCTTTGGTGGGACCAGTACTACGAAGGTTCAGCAAAGTCCGCGGACGCACGCGTCGATAACTTCGTGCGTCACGGCTACGATTGCGGGCAGATCTCCAAGCGCGACTCACAGTTTGGTGAGGATCGCTGGATCAGCTCGATTTGCCAGGCGAACCTGAAGGGTTCACCAGATTGGAAGGCATTCCTTAGCGAGGTCGAGGCGCACGCGCTGCCGCAGTCGACTGCGGCAACAGCTGACGCTCAGGACGACAGCGAGAACTGGGGAATCACCGTTGAGCGCCGCTCCGGAGCGAACTACGGCGTCTCGCATTACAAGACCGCGCTGACTTTCGGAGCCCCCGAGCCGGGCCGCGGACCGAAGCTGCAGGATATGATTCAGGCCCTGGCCGCATCGGCGCGCAAAGAACCGGTCGTCGCGCAGCACTAGACCTCTCGAGAAAAGAGGCCGCCCGTTCGGGCGGCTTTTTTTTAATCCCTTAGCTGCGGAAGGCGAGCAAAAAATTCCAGCGCCTGCGGGTTGGCCAGTGCCTCGGTGTTCTTGACCGGCCGGCCATGAATCACTTCGCGAACCGCGAGCTCGCTGATCTTCCCGCTGATCGTGCGCGGGATATCTTCGACCTGGATGATCTTTTTCGGCACGTGCAGCGGCGTGGTGTTCTCACGCAACTGGCCTGCGATGCGATCCCGAAGAGCCTGATCGAGAGTCACCCCCGGCTGCAGCTTAACGAACAGGACGATCCGGACATCGCCGGGAGCTTCGCCGTCGATCTCCTGCCCCACTGCCACACTCTCGAGAACTTCCGGTAGCAATTCGACCTGCCGGTAAATTTCGGCGGTTCCAATCCGCACGCCGCCGGGATTCAGCGTCGCATCGCTCCGACCGTAGATGATGTAGCCGCGATGACGGGTGATCTCCGCCCAATCGCCGTGGCGCCAGATGCCTGGGTAATAATCGAAGTACGCAGCCCGATACTTCGATCCGTCCGGATCATCCCAGAATGCGACGGGCATACTTGGGAACGGCTTCAGGCAAACGAGCTCGCCCGGAATAAGCCGCACCGGACGGCCGCGATCGTCAAAGACATCAACAGCCATTCCCAATCCCGGCGTCTGAATCTCGCCGCGGTAAACCGGTAATATCGGATTGCCAAGCACGAAGCAGGAAATGATGTCGCTACCGCCGCTGATGCTGGCGAGGTGCACATCCTTCTTGATCTTCTTGTAGACGTAATCGAAGCTGCTGTCGGCGAGCGGGCTGCCCGTCGACAGAATGGCTTTGAGCTTCGTCAGGCTGTGAGACTTCTTCGGCTCGGCGCCGGACTTCTCGAGCACAGAGAGATACTTGGCGCTAGTCCCGAAAACAGTGATTCCTTCCTGATCCGCCATATCCCAGAGCGCTGTGTGCGTGGGCGCCAGCGGCGCACCGTCGTACAGGACGACTTTCACTCCCACCGCGAGCGAGCTGACCAGCCAGTTCCACATCATCCAGCCGCAGGTCGTGTAATAAAACATCACATCGTCCCGCTTTAGATCGGTATGAAGAATCAGCTCCTTGAGATGCTGCAGCAGCGTTCCGCCGGCGCTGTGCACCATGCACTTCGGCAAGCCGGTCGTGCCCGATGAATACATGATGTAAAGCGGGTGGTCGAACGGAAAACGCTCGAACGGCAATGCTTTCGGATCCGGGGCATCCGGGACCGGAGAAGGAATCGCGCGTACGCCGCCGATCGGCGTGCGCATCGACGCCGGGTCGATAGCGCGCGATCCGCCCGGTGGCGTTCGCCGATACACATCGACCGGCGT
Source organism: Gemmatimonadaceae bacterium (assembly GCA_045803545.1). Taxonomy (GTDB): domain Bacteria; phylum Gemmatimonadota; class Gemmatimonadetes; order Gemmatimonadales; family Gemmatimonadaceae; genus UBA4720. Next base: position 684,659 of record JBJMOW010000005.1, read on the forward strand.
CGCGCGGAACCCCTCGGTAGGAGTGTTCTGGCTCACCGCTACCGCATACTGAGCAGCGATGAAACGCGACCACAGTATTCCTCTGCGAACACCATCGAGATCCGGCATCTGTCGGCGATACGGCGTGACCACTACGTGCTCGAGCGATGGAATACGAAACGCGATCTGACGGAGTCGCGGAAGCAGATCGATTTCCTTGCCGTTGTACAGGTAACCGTCGGATGCGAACAGCACCTTGGGCTCGATCTGCCCGAAGCGATCCATCACACCTTGCGCGCCAAAATCAGGCGAGCACGATGACCAGATTGCGCCGAGTGAAGTCGCGGCGAGCATGGCGATCACAGCTTCGGGAATATTCGGAAGCCATCCAGCAACGCGATCGCCCGGCTTCACGCCGGCGGCGTCCAAGGCGAGTGCGAGCGTCCCGACTGCTTCTCGCAGTGCCTTGTAGCTGATCGTGCGTTGGTGCCCTTCCTCGTTCCACGACGAGAGAGCAGGCTCGTCGTCCGAAAAGCGCAGCAGGTTCTCCGCGAAGTTGAGACTGGCATCGGGAAACCATTTTGGCCCCCGCTCCGGATCGGGCGGCCCCATGTTGTCGAGGCCAACCCCCACGCGCTCGGCGCCACCACCAGTACCGCGATGGCCGATAATCCCGCAGAAGCGCCAGGTCAAAGACCAGAAGCGCTCCGGGTTATCGATCGACCACTTGTGCAGCTCCCAATACGAATCGGGTGTGTAGTCGGGCACCGGCGGACCACCGCGCTCCTCCACGTAGCGGAGGAACTCGGTCATGTTAGCCCTGATGATGCGCTCCTGTGACGGCGTCCAGAGCGCGTCGCTCATCTTTGCAGCTTTGCCTCGCCCTTAGCTAGTTGGCGGATTGAACTGAGCGTGCTGGCCCTGCAGCCACGACTTGTGGTAGTTGGGATCTTCGATGTCGAGTGCCGGCTTCGCGACCTTCAACGGACGGAAGCTATCCATCATTACTGCCAGTTCGTCGGTGTACTTGGCGCCAATGCTTGCTTCGGCCCGCCCCGGATGCGGGCCATGCGGAATACCATCCGGATGATGCGTGATGCTCCCGAACTCGATTCCCTTGCGGCTCATGAATTCGCTCGACGCGTAGTAAAGCACTTCGTCCGAGTCGACGTTGCTGTGATTGTACGGAGCAGGCACCGCTTCAGGGTGAAAATCGTAGGGCCGTGGGCAGAACGAGCAGACGACGAATCCATCTCCCTCGAAAGTCTGATGCACCGGCGGCGGCTGATGCACTCGTCCGACGATCGGCTCGAAATCGTTGATGTTGAACGCCCACGGATAGAAGTAGCCGTCCCAGCCCACGACGTCGAGAGGATGATGATCCAGCACGATCTCGTTGATGCCGTCGTACTGCTTCACCAAAATCGGGAAGTCTCCCATCTGATCGATCGGCTCGGTGAAAGTCGGCAGCCGAATGTCGCGCTCAGAGTATGGCGCGCCTTCCTTGAGCTGTCCGAACTCGTTCCGGTAGCGCTTCGGCCATCTTACGTGTCCGCGACTTTCGAAGACCACCACCTTGGGTTGCTCGCCACCAAGGTCGAAGCGATATCGATGCAGAATTCCGCGGTGGATGATCAGGTAATCGCCTTCGTGGAACGGAAGCGTTCCGTATGAGGTCTCGAGAGTGCCCTTTCCCTTGCTGATGTAGACCAGCTCGTCGGCTTGCGCATTCCGGTAGAAGTGCGCGTCGTTCTCGTCCGGCTCGACGTAGAGCATCGCGATATCCGCGTTGAACAGGAGCGGAATCCGGTCAAGGGTGGCGCTGCCGCCTTTCTTCACGCGCGACGTCAGGAAATGGCGATGCTTCAGCGTCTGATCCGGGTCGGCCTCGATCCGGCACTCGCGGATCCGTCGCGCCGATTTAACGGTGGTCGGCGGATGGATGTGATACAGCAGTGACGCCGTGCCGGTGAAACCCTCGTGCCCTACCAATTCCTCAGCGTAGATGCCGCCATCGGGCTTACGAAACGCGATGTGGCGTTTACGCGGAATGCGGCCAAGGGTGTGATAGATCGGCATCGATCAGAGATTCCCGCGCAGCTCTTGCTCGCGCTCGAGAGCTTCGAACAGCGCTTTGAAATTTCCGGCACCAAAGCTCTTGGCGCCTTTTCGTTGAATTATTTCGTAAAACAACGTCGGGCGATCCTCCATTGGCTTGGAGAAGATCTGCAACAGATAGCCCTCCTCATCGCGATCTACAAGGATGCCGAGCTCACGCAGCATCTTCACATCTTCGTCGATGTGGCCAACGCGCTCTTCGACGGTGTCGTAGTAGGTACCCGGCACGCGCAGGAACTCGACGCCGTTATCGCGAAGCCTGGTCACGGTGTCGACGATGTTCTCGGTGGCGATTGCGATGTGCTGGCACCCAGGGCCCTGATAGAACTCGAGATACTCATCGATCTGGGATTTCTTCTTCCCTTTGGCCGGCTCATTGAGCGGAAACTTGATCCGACCGTTGCCGTTGGCGACGACCTTCGACATCAGCGCCGAGTACTCGGTCGAGATGGTCTTGTCGTCGAAGGAGATCAGCTGCTTGAATCCAAGGATGTCTGCGTAGTACTTCACCCACTTGTTCATCGCTCCGAGCTCGACGTTGCCGACACAATGATCGACGTATTTAAGTCCGACACCGTCGGAGTCGCCGCGACCGGCGAACGGAACGAACCCGGGCATGAACACGCCCCGGTAGTTCTTGCGCTCGACCAGGCTGTGGATCGTTTCGCCGTAGGTGCGAATTCCCGCAATCACCACTTCGCCGCTTTCGTCGGTGAGCGACTTCGGCTCGTATGCAGGCTGAGCACCACGCTCGACCGCCAGCTTGAACGAGGTGCGCGCATCATCGACCCAGAGAGCGATGTCTTTGACGCCGTCGCCGTGTTTGTGGACGTGAGTGGCAATCTCGCTGTCGGGTCTCAGCGCCGTCGTCAGAATGAATCTGACTTTATCCTGCACTATGACGTAGCTGGCGCGATCCCGCGTGCCCGTCTCAGGCCCCCGGTAAGCCAGGATTTTGTACCCAAAAACTTGTCTATAGAACTGCGCGGCCTGCTTTGCATTACCGACGTAAAACTCGATGAAATCCGTTCCGTTGATCGGGAAGGTGTCGGTAACCTGCTCAGGTGCCGTAAGTGTCGCGGTTCCCATGACTTCTCCGGTTCGACGCGATGTTGGTATCGGCTTTTACACTATGCTGACAACTACCGTTCCCGAGTGGGGTCGGTGGTCGAGTCTCTAAATTAGCAAATTGAACGCCGGAGGGGGAACTCAAACCAGCTCGAAGACAAGCTCCAACGCACCGCCCGGCTCGACCGCATCCCACTTCGCGAATAATTCCCCGCGTTTCTGGCGTACCGCGGCCAGGTCATCGTCGGTCAGGACCTTTGGATCCGCGAGCCCCTTCTCCGTGCAAAATTCAGCGAGCCGCTGATTGACATCATCGGCTCGAGCGAACTCGCCGCTGGCTCGCTCCAGATCGAGGAAGCCGACGATCATCTCGGACAACACGGACTCGCCGGGTAAGGGGCCGTGGGGCCACGGCGTGCCGAAATCGGTCAGGTCCCAGCCGCTGGCGACGAGACCGTAAAAACCCCTGCCATGGCCAAGCACCGTTTCGACCGCGTAATGAGTGAGATCATGCCGCGGAAAGAAAGCCGCCTGCGCGTTCTTCATGCTCTGCCAGGTGGCACTGCCATCGGGGCGCGTGCAGGAGAGTGAGCTGCGCCCATCGGCGGCCTTCTTGATACGGATTATCAGCGGCTGCGATTCCGACATGCTCGCGATCTAATGCAGGGTCTCGCCTTTCTCCAGCATCTCGAGAAACTTGCGCGAGAGCCTGTCACGGGTTTCCGGCTTTTTCGCAGTCGCCAACCGCCATATGATGGCGTAGCGATTCACGCGACTCAAAGTTTCGTAGAACGCCTTTGCCTTCGGACGAGCCTCGAGCTCGCGTTCGAACTCGGGTGGCATTATCGCGTTGGCGGGCGAATCATACGCCGATTCCCAGCGACCATCCTTTTTCGCGCGCTCGATTTCCGCCAGCCCACCCGCTCGCATCCGTCCGCTCTCGATCAGCGCGAGCGCCTTGCCGCGATTGATCACCGACCAGAGACTCTTGGGTCTTCTCGGCACAAAGCGATGTAAGTAGGTCTTTTCGCTCTCCGGATGTACCAACGCGTCGATCCACCCAAAGCACAGCGCGCTGTCCAGCGCTTCCTGATGTGAGACGGACTTGATGCCCGACCCCTTCTTTGCAAAACGGATCCACACGCCTTCAGTTTTGTCCTGGTTCTTTTCGAGCCAGGCCTCGAAATCCTGTTGAGTCCTGAACGCCCGGATCGGTTTCGGCTCCGTCTTCTTCTTCTTCGCCTTCGCTTTCGTTTTTCTGACGGGCATGCTTACTCCATATGCATGCCGGCTCGATGATCCGTTCGCTGAAAGGCGAGGAACTCGTGGACGGCCTCTATAGCTGTCGGATTGCTCGTCGCAATTATCACCTCACCGCCACGCGGGAGATCCTTGGGCGTGTAGGTAATGTCATCGTGCAGCGCGCGCATCTGCTGGGTGCCGGGCACATCTTCCATCGCGTGCACAACACCGGGGAGTGTGAAATCTCCGGCGGCGAAGGCTTTGGCGATGGTGCGCATGTGCTCGCGGATCACGGCTTCCCCCGCCGAGTCTGCTTCTTTGCGCTGGAGCACGATTCGCCCGCCGGTGGGCAGCGGCTCGAAGACGTGCTGCGAGGTGTACTGGTCGACCCCCATCACCGTCGCTCCACGCTGCTGCAGTTTCGCGAACGATGAATCCGATGACTGCGCGGTTTTGTTGCGGCCCGAATTGCCTGACGAGCACGCCACAACAGCAATGAGCAGGATGAGTCTTTCTGCCGTCATGTTTTCGTTTCCTTCCCACGCGCTTCGGCGAGCTTCCTGGCTATGCCTCGATAGAACGCAGCGTCGGTGGTTTTTCGCTGCTCGTCCAGACTTATCGCCGCCAGCTCCAGAGCGTAAAGAATATTTCCGAGGTAGAGCTGAGCGACAGAAGAGACGCTCTCGGTCTCGTCACCCATGCGCCGGTGTTGGAGGCGGAGGGACCGGTGTGATGTCGCGGTCTGTGCCATTCGCCTGCGCGCCGAGCACGCGCACCACGACGGCGGTGATATTGTCGTTTCCGCCGTTGACGTTCGCTTCCTGGATCAGTGCGTCGACGATGCGCTCAGGCTTCGCGCGGGATAGCAACAGCTGCTGAATCCGTCGGTCGTCGACCATTCCAGTCAGGCCGTCACTCGCCAGCAGAAAAGAATCACCGACGCGCGCTTCGCCGTCGAACACGTCGGGGTCGATGTCGTCGGCCATACCAATGCACCGCGTGATGACGTTGCTTTGCGGATGGCGCCTTGCCTGCTCCGGCGTCAGCAGGCCCGCGTCGACTTGCTCCTGAACCAGCGAGTGGTCCTTGGTGAGCTGGCGCATCTGGCCATCGCGAACGAGATAAATTCGCGAGTCTCCAACGTGGCCCACGAGATACCGCGTCTCCGACAACAGCAGCGCGGACACCGTGCTTCCCATCCCCAGCTTGTCGCGCTCCGTACGCGTACGCTCGAATACAGCGCGGTTGGCGGCGCGCAGCGCGGTGGCAACTCGTTTGTGCGAGTCGCCTGACTGGAGCTCGTTCAGATCGGCCAATTGGTGGCTTACCATCTCCACGGCCATCTCGCTGGCAACTTCGCCGGCAGCGTGCCCACCCATTCCGTCCGCGACTATGAATAGACCGCGATATGCGTTGGCCGATGCGTGCAGAGAGTCTTCATTGCCCTTTCTGATTCGGCCCACATCTGTGCGCGCCGCAACAGCAAGGTGCACTAGCAGTTGCTCATTGGAATGAACGATCTGTTGAGTAAATCCAACCGGAGAAGGACCTTCTTGCCTCAAAGTACGGAAGCGTGAAAAGAGCGGCAAGCGTCAGCCCGCCCGTCTGAGCGGCTCTGCGTCGCCTGCCTGCAGTCGCCAGAGCGTGCTGTAAAGCCCGCCGTGCTCGAGTAGATCACGGTGCGTGCCGCGCTCGACGATCTCTCCGTGGTGAAGAACGAGAATCAGATCGGCGTTGGCGATGGTGCTGAGACGATGGGCCACTGCAATCGTGGTCCTGCCCGCGACCAGCTCGCTCAATGCGGCTTGAATTTCTGCCTCGATCTCGCTGTCGACGGCGCTGGTCGCCTCGTCGAGAATGAGCAGGGGCGCGTTGGCGGCAATTGCGCGGGCGAAGGACAACAGCTGCCGCTCGCCAACGCTGATTGACGCGCCTCGCTCGGCGAGGACCTGTCGATAGCCCTGAGCGAAGCCGCGAATGATTCGGTCCGCACCAACCCGCTTCGCCGCGGTGGCCACTTCGTCGTCGCTCAGCGGATTCGAAAGTCGAATATTGGTGGTGACGTCGCCCGCGAACAGGAAAATGTCCTGCTGCACGTAGCCGATCAGCGCGCGCAGCTCGGCGAGCGGCATGTCTTTGATGTCGACGCCATTGATCGTGATCCGCCCACGTTGCGGATCATAGAATCGCATCAACAGGTTAACGATCGTCGTCTTTCCGGCACCGGTGTGGCCCACGAGCGCGATCGTCTCGCCCGGTCGCGCAACGAAACTGACACCCTTGAGAACCCATTCAATGGGCACATTCTCCACCGGTGCTCCGTGCTTCTGTCGGGCCAGGTGAGCGAGATCATAAGCGAACCAGACGTCCTCGAAACGCACCTCGACGCCGCTGACGCGTTTCAGCACGCCGGTCGTTTGACCTCGATCCGGCACGGACGGCACCGTGTCGAGTAGCGTGAAGATCCTTTCCGAGCTCGCCATCGCGGTCTGCAGAATGTTGTACTTCTCCGACAGGTCCTGCAGCGGCTGGAAGAATCGCCTTACGAGCTGAAGGAAGGCGGCGACGGTTCCGACCGTCAGAAGATTCGCATGGACACGCGACGCGCCCGCAACGATGAGGACCGCCAGCGCAATCGAAGTCAGCAGCTCGATCGCGGGAAAGTACAGCGCATACACGGTGATCGACTTGAGTTGCGAGTCCAAATGCTCGCGATTGAGCTCGTCGAAACGGCGCGCCTCCCTGCCCTCCTGTCCAAAAAGCTGGACGATGCGCATGCCGGTGAGACGCTCCTGCATGAAAGCATTGATGCGAGCGATCCGGACGCGGATGTCGCGATAAGTCTCTCGTACGCCTTTTCGGAAGAGTCCCGATACCAGAACTACGAACGGAATTACAGCGAACGACCAGAGCGCCATCCGCCAATCCATGATCAGCATCGCGACGCTGATAGCAACGAGTGTGAACAAGTCGCCGAGGCCGGACACCACGCCCGAGGTGAAAAGCTCGTTGAGAGTCTCGACATCCGACGTCACCCGGGTGATGAGTCGCCCCACGGGATTGCGATCGAAGTAAGTCACCGAGAGTCGCTGCAAATGACGGAATATTTCCATTCGCAGATCGCGCATCACTCGCTGACCGAGCAAGCTTGTCAGCCATGTCTGGCCATACGATGTAAGGAACTCGATAACGAGCGCGCCGAAGAAGAGCGCTGTGCAGATCACGACGGTATGTGCATCTCGCGCCGGCACTGCGACGTCGATTACACGACGCGTCAGCAATGGACCGACGACCTGGACACCGCCCTCGACGCAAAGGAGAGCAAAAGCGCTGTACATCAGTGCGCGATACGGACGCGCATAAACCAACAGACGACGCATCAGTCGTCCGTCGTATGCCTTCCCTAAAACGTCGTCTTCGTGCGCGTGGGTTGCGGGTAAAGTCATTGAGCCGTATCCTAGCCGTGTTGCAAGTGCGACGCTACGCCGCCAAGCCACCCATGGTACGCAGGTTGCACCTGCTCGGGGCACCGATGTTCCATCCTGTCGGCTGAAGAAAACACCACACTGGAGGGAAGATGGGAATTCTCGCATGGATCGTTCTTGGCCTGATCGCCGGCGCGATCGCCAAGGCAATCATGCCGGGCAATGATCCCGGCGGTATCGTCGTGACGATGATCATCGGAATCGTGGGCGCGTTCATTGGCGGTTTTCTGGGGAACATGCTCACTGGCGTTGGACTCAACGGCTTCTCGATTCAAAGCATCATCCTGGCAGTTGTCGGAGCGCTGATTCTCCTCTGGATTTATCGTATGGCCACCAGAGGACGCACGACGACTCGCGTTCCGTAAAGCATCAACGTCTTAGCAGGACAAGGGTTTGCCGCTCTGGCTTTACTGGATACTGCTCGGCCTCGTTGCCGGAACACTGGCGAAGTTTCTGGTGCCAGGGCGGGACCCTTCTGGCTGTATCATCACCATTTTGCTTGGTATTGTCGGCGCCTTCATTGGCGGCTGGCTCGGCACTCGGTTTTTCGGCTGGGGCACGGTGACCGCCGGCGTCCTTGATTTCCGCTCGATTGGCATCGCCACCGTCGGAGCGATCGTTCTCCTCCTGCTGGGCAGACTCGTCCGACGTCTCTAGCGAGTGAGGCGTTCGGACCAACTACCAGTCCGGAGTGCGGATTAATTGAGGAGCTCGGAAATCCGCCATCCCTCACCTAATCCGAACTCCGCTGGTCTGGCAGTTTTGTCCGAACGCCTCAATCGTCCCATACAGCCGAGCTCGGAATTTCGGCCGCTGTTCGGTGCGACGTTTACATTTCACCTGTGAAAGACAGTCTGATCGTCCGCGGAGCGCGACAGCACAACCTTAAAGGATTCGATGTCGAAATCCCGCGGCGCACGGTGACGGTCGTCACTGGGCCGTCGGGTTCGGGAAAGTCGTCGCTGGCGTTTGATACGATCTACGCCGAAGGACAACGACGTTACGTAGAGTCGCTGTCATCGTACGCGAGGCAGTTCCTGGAGCGGATGGAAAAACCCGACGTCGATCTCGTTGAAGGTCTATCACCCGCCGTCGCGATCGAGCAGCAAAACCCGACCAAGACTTCGCGATCGACTGTCGGCACCGCGACGGAGATCTACGATTATCTCCGCCTGTTGTGGGCGCGCGTAGGTCACACGTTTTGTCCGAACTGCGGTCGCGAGATCAAGCCTGACACAGTTCAGTCGGTAACGGACAGCGTGATGAAGCTGCCCGAAGGCGTGCGGTTCTACCTTACCTTTCCGCTGCGGCTCTCCAACAAAGTCACCCACGACGTAGTCGTTGAGAATCTGCGCGCGCAGGGTTTTCTCCGCGTCGCTCTCGACAATGTCGTGTTCCATCTCGACGAGCTCGCGCAATCGAAGCGCGATCTCACTCGCGCGAAAGAAGTGCTGGTCGTTGTCGATCGGCTTTCAGTTTCACCAGAAAGTGCGGGCCGCCTGAGTGATGCGATCGGCACTGCATTCACCGAAGGCGAGGGCGACTGCGTCGTCCTGCTCACCGACGAGGTCGCATCTCCGATCGATGGGAGTCCGGTTCTAAAGCTTCGGTTTACCGAACGGTTCGAATGTCCGAACGACGGTTCGGTCGTTCCAGCGCCGACTCCTCAGCTTTTTTCGTTCAATAATCCTCGCGGCGCCTGCTCTCAATGCAACGGGTTCGGCGCGATCCTCGAGTACGACGAGTCGCTCGTCGTTCCCTACCCGACGCGTTCTCTGCGCGATGGCGCCATCGATCCGTGGACCAAGCCGCGATACGACAACAAGCGGCGCCAGCTCGCGGAGTTCGCCAAGCGCGAGCGGATTCCAATGGACAAGGCGTGGGAAAACCTCAACTCTCAACACCGCCAGCTGCTGCTCCATTCTCGTACGCGCGGCTACAAGGGAATCTTCCCCTTCCTGAAGGATCTCGAGGACAAGCGCTACAAGCAGTACATCCGCGTTTTCCTCCGTCAGTATCAAACAGCGCAGGAATGTCCGCGCTGTCATGGCACCAAGCTCCAGCCGGAAGCGCTCAACGTGCGGGTCGGCGGTCTCAACATCGCCCAGGTCGCTGATATGGCGGTCGACAAGCTTCTCCTCTGGCTCAGCGATCTCAAGCTCACCGCGTTCGAACGGCAAATCGCTGTGATGATCCTCAAGGAAGCGCGCGATCGGGTCGCATTCCTTTGCGACGTAGGACTCAGCTACCTATCGATGAATCGCGCCACGCGGACACTCTCCGGCGGTGAAGCGCAGCGTATTGGCCTCGCGAATTCACTCGGGTCGCAGCTTGTCGACACCCTGTATGTGCTGGACGAGCCTTCCATCGGGTTGCATTCGCGCGACATGGATCGGTTGCTGAAGCTGCTGAAGCGACTGCGCGACTCCGGAAACAGCGTCCTCGTCGTCGAGCACGATCTCGCTGCGATCGAGATGGCTGACTACATGGTCGAGCTCGGACCGGGCAGCGGCGAAGCCGGTGGCCATATTGTGTTCGCCGGACCGATGTCGCGCATCGCTGAGAGTCCGCTGACCGGACAGTACGTGACAGGCAGGCGCTCTATCCCGCTTCCGGAAGATCGTCGCCGACTCGGACCGCGCTGGATAACTCTGAGCGGCGCGCGCGAGCACAACCTGAAAAACGTCGACGTGCGCATTCCGATCGGCGCGCTCACGGTTGTGACCGGCGTCTCGGGATCCGGAAAGAGTACGCTCGTGCACGACGTTCTTTATCGTGCATTGGAGACGCATCTCGTCGGCGAGCACAGCGCCAAGATCCATCTTGGAGAGCGCGTCGGCGAGTACGACACCATCACCGGGTTCGATGCGCTCGACGATGTAGTGCTCATCGATCAAAGTCCAATTGGGAAATCACCGCGCTCGAATCCGGTCACGTACGTCAAAGCGTTCGACGAGGTCCGGAATATTTTCGCCGACACTCCGCTCGCACGGCAGCGGAAGTACAGCGCCGGGACATTCAGCTTCAATGTGAGCGGTGGAAGATGCGAGGCGTGTGAGGGCGCTGGTGCCCTCGAAGTCGAAATGGTCTTCATGGCCGACGTCTATGTGCCGTGCGAAGACTGCGGCGGAAAGCGCTACAAGCCCGAGGTGCTCGATGTCAGGGTGCGTGGAAAGAACATCTACGAAGTACTGAACCTGACCGTCGATCAGGCGATTCGATTTTTCCCGCGCGAAGAGAAACTCGGCCAGGCACTTTGGCAGCTGCAGCAAGTGGGACTCGGCTATTTGCGACTCGGTCAGCCGGCGACGACCCTTTCCGGCGGCGAGGCGCAGCGGATCAAGGTCGCGCGCGAGCTGACCCAGGCAGGCAAGAAATCAGGCCGCAAGATGTACGTGATGGACGAGCCCACTACGGGTCTGCACCTCGAGGACATCCGCAAGCTGGCGAAAGTGTTCGACCGCCTGCTCGAGCAGGGTCACACTCTGGTGTTGATCGAGCACAATCTCGATGTGATCAAGCTCGCTGACTGGATTGTCGATCTCGGGCCGGAAGGCGGTGTCGGAGGAGGCGAGGTCGTCGCGATGGGCCGACCGGAAGACATCGTCAAGGTTGAAGAGTCTCACACCGGACGTTGGCTCGGCCCCCTGCTGCAGCCGCGCAAGAATTCTCCATCCATATCGCCGCGGGTCGACTTCGATCGCACCGCTGAGGACGCCGCCCGCCAGCTCGCGCTTTAGGCGTTAGCGTTTTTCCTGCGCCATTCGTGCGACCTTCGTTACGAGATCGCGCGGGAAAAACCGATGACTGGCCGCGACCAGCTTGTTCCTGGCGCCGGGGATCGCAACGCGCTTTCCCTGCATCATCGCCTGATAACCGAACTCGGCAACACTGGCAGCATCTGCCACGCCGAATAGCGTGAACAATCGCGAGTGCCCGACTTTCGCTGTCGTGGCAAAATCCGTTTTGGTGGGTCCGGGACAGAGCGCGGTGACCGTCACACCGCTTTCTCGCAACTCCTCGGCGAGTGCCTCGGAGAAACTGAGGACATACGCCTTGCTCGCGTAGTATACGGACATCAGTGGTCCGGGCTGAAATGCCGCCGTCGAAGCGACATTCAGAATCCTTCCCGATCTGCGTTTGATCATCGCCGGCAGGAACAGCTTGGTCAGCTGTGTTAGAGCTGCGATGTTGACCTGAATCATCTCCAGCTCGCGCTCGAGATCCGTGTCCACGAATTCGCCGCCAAGACCAAAGCCGGCATTGTTGACGAGAATCTCGATCGGGATGTTCTCGTTGCGCAGAAAATCGGAGATCGCCTGGGGCGCTTCCTGACGGCGCAGGTCGGCTGCGAAGACATGGGCTGTGATCTTGAATTTGCCTTCCAGCTGTCCGGCCGCTGCTTCGAGAGTGTCCCGTTTTCTCGCGACGAGAACGATATCGAAGCCTTTGCGAGCGAGAACTTTTGCGAGCTCCAGCCCAATTCCGCCCGAGCCGCCGGTGATGAGCGCGGTTCGTCGCGGGGCGCCGTTCGAGTTTGTAGGCATGAGTGTGTAGAATGGATGGAAATACGGGAGAATCAACCCGTGAGCAGCGCGATGCCTCGGTTGATTCAACAGTGATACTCGGCTAATTTTCGTTGCTATTCCCGAGTAGCTCAGGTGGTAGAGCAGGTGACTGTTAATCACCGGGTCGGGGGTTCGAGTCCCTCCTCGGGAGCTGTCATAAGACCCAAATCGCAAAAACAAGAACGGGCACCTCTGGGTGCCCGTTTTTCGTTTCGAGCCCTCTGAGAGCTACTGCCGGACGAGGTTGAAGTCGATTTCCAGTTTGATCGAGTCGGCGACGCTGAGTAGCACCGGCACCCGCGGCTGATCCATCTGAATGTCCTGGAAGGTGAACGCAGTGGCGGCCGTTCCGGTCAGGCCGCTGTTGTTGAACTCGACGGTGCCATTCCAGGTCGTTGGACGCGTCACGCCATGAACGGTCAGGTCCCCGAGCAGCTGGACCCGGGCTGAGCCCGATTTCGGCACTGGTGGCTTGATGCCCCGAACTTCCGTCGGAACGAAGGTGATCGTCGGGTAGTCGTCGGACTCGAGCAATCGTCCGCGCACGTAACCGTCACGGCGATTCTGGTCGCTGACGAAAGTGCCCGCCTCGAGCGTGAACTTCGATTCGTCGCGAACGACTTTACCGTTGGCGTCGAACGCAATCGTGCCAGTCAGACTCTTGGTCTCGCCGACGGCGTCATTTGGAAAGTCGTGGCCCATCAACTGCTCCCTCACGCGATAACGCGCGGCGCTGCCCGACGGAGCAAGCACGAAGCGAATCGCGGCCTTGCTTGGCGAAGCTTTTACCGATGTGGTGTTCCGGCTGACGGTCGTGTCCCGCGCCCGGGCGAAGGCAATCTCCGACTTGCCGCCGGTGCACGCGGCGACGATAGCCGCCGAGACAGCAACGATCATCGACGCGCGCCTGATCGATTGGTTGCTCATGAAGTTCCGTTCCTCGCTGGTCGGTTGAGATGCGACCGACATTCGTTGCCGGCCACCCTCAGAGATTACCAGCCAATTACGAAAAACGGATCGCTTTTGTTGTGAGATGCACTGTGCAGTCATGAACTGCGCCACGCTGCCTTTCAACGCCGGGCGCCCAAACCGGCCACCACACCGCGCATGAACGAAAAGGACTGCCGCATGCCGGGCATCGGATTATCGGGGTCGATCTCGTACTCGAGATTTATGTAACCAGCGTAATCAACAGCGCGGAGCTGTTGGAAGATTTCCGCGATGGGGATCTTTCCTTCCCCGACAACGCACTGGCTCTCAGCGCTTTTGAAATCGCGCAGATCCTTGGCGTGCATGTCGTGGACGCGCGAGCGTGCATCAGCGATCGCCTGTACGGGGTCCGTCCCCGCTCGAACCGTGTGGCCGAGGTCGATGCAGAGGCCCATGCGGGGATCCATTCCTTTGACTGCTTTAAGCACATCGTAAGGCGAAGGAAAATTCTCGTCCTCGGGGCCGTGATTGTGCACCGCGATTTTGATGTCGTATTCCCGAGCGAACTTCTCGATTCGCGGGAGGACGGCCGGTTTGCAGGTGCAGACAATCGTGGGCATGCCGGCTGCTCTCGCGTAATCGAAATACTTTTTGACCCCTTCGTCGGTGTCGGTCTCGAAGGTGATGGTGCCGCCGCCAACCAATTGCAGCCCCGCGGCCGCCAGCTCTGATTTGGCGGTGGCAAACTCGGCGGCCGACGCGTCGTACGGCAAATGCACCGACTTGAAGTTGATGTAGCGCGCTCCCAGCGAGCGCGTCATCTCGATTGCCTGCTCGCGTGAGAAATTGCGGAGCGAATAGCTCGCGATCCCGAGCTTGAGCGGCTCAGCCTGGATCCTCAGCGCAGCAACTGAGTCAATCAGCATTTGTGCACGGGCTTTAGTTGGACCGGCCAATACGGTTGCAGCTGTCGCAGTGGTTATGAACTGTCTGCGTGAAATCGGATGCTCCATCATTTGCTCCTCGAGTCCTCGTCGATTCGGTATGCGCGCTTCGCCAGATCATAGGCGAGTAGGCGCGCCATCTCTCGGGCGTCGGTAATACTGACGGTGTGCTTTGCGACCAAGCCCGCCACATAATTTGCGTCGACGCGTCGTGATAAATCGTGACGCGCCGGAATCGAGCAGAACGCGCGGGTGTCATCAGTAAAGCCGGCAGTGTTCTCGATACCTGCGGTCCCGGTAGTCTCGCGCCGAAAGCGCGCCATGCCTTCGATCGAATCGTGGAACCACCATGGCGCGCCGAGTAGCATCGCGGGATAGTGTCCAGCGAGCGGCGCTAGCTCACGACTATAGGCGGATTCATCAAGGGTGAACACGATCAGTCTGAAGCGCGGATCATTTCCGTAAGTGTTGAGCAGTTGGCGAAGATTGCGAGTGAACTCCGTCGCAACCGGAATGTCGCCACCCCGATCAGGACCGTATCGTTTGTATACCAGTTCATTGTGATTCCGCAACGCGCCGGCGTGCAGCTGCATCACCAGCCCGTCTTCGGACGACAGGGCCGCCATCTCCATCAGCATGTGCGACTCAAACCGTGACTGGTCGTGCCGGTTCGCCTTCCCTTCCACTGCGCGAGCAAAAATTCGCTCGACGTCATTGTCGGGGAGCCGCTCGGAGTGAGGAGTGACAACGCCATGATCTGTCGCTGTCCCGCCGGCATCCTTGAATTCAGCTCGGCGTTTCCTGATGCCGTTGATGAAGTCACTGTACCTCTCGATCCCGCGGCGGCTCACCTCGGCGAAGCGCTTTAGCACTTTGATCCAATCGGCGGACCCGATCGCAAATAGCGCGTCCGGACGAAAGGTGGGTACGATCCGCGTACCGAGATTCCCCGCACGCAGTGTTGCGTGCGATTGGAGTGAGTCGGTCGCGCCATCAGTGGTGGCCAGAAACTCGATATTGAATCGCTTCAACAGCGCCTGCGGGCGGAATTCCGGCGACTGAAGTCGCTCAGCGATCGCATCGTAAATTTCGCCGGCCGAATCCGCGCTTAGAGGTCTGTCGATACCGAACACGTCGTGCAGCTCATACTCGATCCAGGCGTGCGTTGGCGTCGCCCGGAACATGTGCCAGTGCTCAGCGAAGGTTCGCCAGATCTTTTTGGGATCGGTCTCCACCGCGGCCGTAGTGTCGTCGAGCCGTCGCACTCCCACTGACTCGAGCGATACGCCACGCGAGTAAAGAAGTCGCAGGATGTAATGATCCGGCGTGACAAGCAGAGACGCGGGATCGGCGAACGGTTCGTTGGCCGCCAGCATGGCGGCGTCGACGTGTCCGTGCGGCGAAACGATCGGCAGCGCGCGCGTACTCTCGTACAGCTCGCGCGCCAAACCTCTGGTTGTTGGATCAGGATCGAAATATCGATCCTCGTGGAATTCGGTCACACCACCGGCTTCCAGCGCGGATCGTAATCACGGGCCCACAGGCGTGACGCTTCGGCGTCGTTGACGATGTGGCCGTTGCGCGGATCAATGGTCAGCTTGCGACCAACCTGTTGCGAGATGGTTCCGAGGTGACAGAGCGTGCCGGTCTTGGCGCCATCTTCGATCGGCGCGGAAAGTGGTGTGTCACCTCGCACGGCGTTGGTGAAGTTCTCAATGTGGAGCGCAGTCAGCCAATCGTCGCCAACGGTGTTGAGTGCGTCACCTTTTGGCGCTGCTTTCACCTCTTTGACGATGTTGTTCTTGAGATCGTAGTGGACGTAGCCGTCGCGATCGACGACGACACTGCCATTCGTCCCGAGCACGGTCGTGCCGCGCGAACGCTGATATAGCTCGAGTCCGTTGCAGCTCTGCCCCTGCCAGACGATGCTCTTGCCACCGTCGAACACGAAGGTGGCTTCCTGGGTATCGGGAAACTGCCAGTCATCGGCGAAATGAAACCGGCCACCGGTTGAGATCACACTCGTTGGATAGTCGACACCGAGCAGCCATCGCGCGACGTCGATCTCGTGCGTGCCGTTGTTGCAGATTTCGCCAGTGCCCCAGTTGGTGAACCAGTGCCAGTTGTAGTGGATGACGTTATCACGATACGGCGTGCGTGGCGCTGGTCCCTGCCAGAGCTCGTAATCGAGATTCGCCGGCACCGGCACGACTTTGCCGCGGCCAATGCTGTCGCGGGTGTTCGCGTACCAGCCGCGTGCAAGATATGGGGTGCCGATCTGCCCGTCGCGCACGATGTGTAGCGCTTCGATGAAGTGAGGCCCGGATCGCGCCTGCGTTCCGAGCTGGACCTTGAGTCTCGGATGCTTCCGAGCCGCCGCAACGATCAGCTCGTCTTCGTGCGGATCGTGACCACTGGGCTTTTCGACATAGACGTGCTTCCCGGCGTCGAGCGCGAGAATAGTTGCTGGCGCGTGCCAGTGGTCCGGCGCGGCGATAATTAGAGCGTCGACGTTTTTGTCTTCGAGCGCGCGGCGAAAATCGCTTACCAGTTTTGGCGCGGTTCGCTGCAGCGGAGTAGTCTCCGCCGCCGCTTTGGCCAATACGGTCGAGTCGACATCGATCAGGTACCCGACGGTTGTGTTTGCCCCGCGCGCGAAGCCGTGTGCGTGGACCATCCCGCGTCCGTTCAGGCCCATCACCGCAACTACCATCTTCTCGGCGGGTGACCCCTCGAGCGCGAACAACGGGGAGCCCCGCGATGCAGTGAGCGCACTCACTCCGACTGCCGTTGCTTTCTTGATAAATTCGCGGCGGGCCAGCGGTTCATCCGACTTCATTGCAACTCCTGCTTATAGAACGTGGATCTTGATGTTGCGGAAATAAACTTCGTCAACGTGGTCCTGTAGCACGATGTGGCCAGCGCGCCGCAGCGCGAAATTGGGGATGCTGTGGTACTTGCTCGCGGCAAGCAGCGAATCCATGCGCGGCGTACCGAGGTCGTAGTGGACGACCTTCGCCCCGTTTAACCAGTGCTCGCCGTGATTGCCACGAAAGACGATGCGCGATGTGTTCCAGTCGCCCACCGGATTCAGGCGCTTATTAGGATTCGGCGGAATCAGATCGTAGAGAGCGCCGGCGCGGTGCGACGGGATCTTGTTGTCTTCGTGGAGATCGTCGTCGAGTACCTGGTACTCGAAGCCAAGCGCGGCGTGATTTGGCGCCATAGCCATCGATATCTCTTCTGACACGTTGTATTTGACGCCGCTGTTGCCGGCGCGCGATATCTTCCAGTCGAAACTCAGTTCGAAGTCGCGGAAAGTATCGATCGTCATAAGGTCCCCGCCGGCGGCGGGCTGTCCATCCGGCAGGCGCGGGACGTCGCCGTCGGCGATTTTTCGGATGGCTCCGTTCTCGATCTTCCAGTGAGCGGTGGGCACCGAGTCGTAGCCGAGCCCACGCCAGCCGGTGAAAGTGGATCCGTCGAAAAGCAGACGCCAGCCGGCCGCGACTTCGGCGCCGGTGAGAGTGTTGTCTCGCCGTTCCGCATCCATCCCACCCACGCTCATGGAAAGCCCACGATTCGGAGTGGCCGTGCTAGGCGTCCTATGTGCGCAAGCGACGGCACCGAGTGCTAAAGCAATAAGGGTGGTCGGGACGGGTCTCATTTGAACTCCTTTCAAAGTCGCGCCGGCTCCAGCCGCGGCGCCAGCAAATGAATAATCAGCCAGGCACTAACGTAGGCAAGACCGCACACGATGAAAATCGGCGTGTAGTCGCTGCCGTTCGCCTGCAACACGCGTCCCGTAATGCGCTGGAATAGAACTCCACCCATCGCTCCACCGAACGCGCCGATGCCGACGACTGAGCCGACCGCAGACTTGGGAAACATGTCGCTGGCCAGCGTATAGACATTGGCCGACCACGCCTGATGCGCCGCAAGTGCGACGCCAACTATCAGCACCGCCGTCCACATCGTTGGTGCTCGCGACACCAGCGTCGTCGGCACGATCAGCAAAGCCATCGTGAGCATCGCTGTCTTTCGCGCGCGATTCACTGACCACCCTCGCTTGATCAGTGCGCTCGAGAACCAACCGCCGCCGACGGAACCGGCGTCCGCGAGTAGATAGACAACGATCAGCGGTGCCGCTACCTGCGCCAGCTTCACGCCGTATTTCGCGTCGAGAAATTTTGGCAACCAGTACAGGTAAAACCACCATACCGGGTCGGCCATGAATTTTCCGACGATGAACGCCCACGTCTGGCGCCGCGCAAAAAGCTCCGTGAGCGGTGGCCTTTGCACCATCTGCCCGTCAGTCGGCGGTGCCACGTCGCGATAGAAAGGAATCCATAGTGCGAGCCATAGCAGGCCCAACGCGCCCGTCGCGACGAACGCCCACTGCCAGCCCCAGGTGAGTGCGATCCACGGCACGAGAAGCGGAGTGAGAATCGCGCCGGTATTGGTTCCCGCGTTGAAGATTCCTGTCGCCAGTGCCCGCTCTCGCTGCGGGAACCACTCCGCGATCGCCTTGATCGATCCGGGGAAAATCGCCGACTCGCTCGCCCCGAGCAGCGCGCGCGCGAAAGAGAAACCGGCAACTGTACGCGCGAAGGCGTGACCAATCGCGGCCAGGCTCCACGCGATGACCGCTCCGCTGAGCCCGCGCCGAACGCCTAGCCAATCGACGATCTGCCCCGCCACGAGAAATCCGAATCCATAGGCGAAACTGAACCACGAGACGATGTCGCCGTAGTCGCTCTCGCTCCAGTTCAGCGCATGCTGGAGCGTTGGCGCGAGAACGCCAAGAACCTGCCGGTCGACGTAGTTGATCGTTGTCGCGACGAAAAGCAGAGCGCAAATCGTCCAGCGATATGACGATGGCCGATCAGCCTCAGGCGATGTAGCCATTGGCGCGGCGAGCGGAGTTTCCGCTCTAACTGCCATCCGTTCCCTCCCAGAGTCCG
The DNA here is from genome assembly GCA_045803545.1 of Gemmatimonadaceae bacterium. Lineage (GTDB taxonomy): Bacteria > Gemmatimonadota > Gemmatimonadetes > Gemmatimonadales > Gemmatimonadaceae > UBA4720. The sequence goes on from JBJMOW010000005.1 coordinate 703,957, forward strand.
TGCAGATACATCGCCCCCAGGGCGCGATCATAAAGGCCGTACCCAGGCTGTCCGCTCTCACCCCAGATCATGCGACCGTGATCTGAGCGAATCGGACCGTCGAAACCAACGTCGTGCAATGCGTTCATGACCGCCCGCATGTCGACATCACCGGAGTCAGACGGGTGCGCAGTCTCCTGAAAGGAATGCAAGCCCGTGCGCTTGATATTTCGCAAATGCACGAAGTGAATGCGCGAGCCGACGCCGCGAATGATCTGTGCAAGGTCGTTGTTCGGGTCAGCTGCGAGCGATCCCGCGCAGAAGGTCACGCCGTTCGCTTCAGCATCAACGATGTCGGTCACACGCTCCAGAGCTCGCCCGCTGGTGATGATTCGAGGCAAGCCAAAGATCGACCATGGCGGGTCATCGGGATGCAACGCCATCGCTACGTTGGCTCCGGCCGCTACGGGTACGACCCGCTCCAGGAAATACGCGAGGTTGTCCCACAGCTTCTCCGCGTCGACGCCGCGGTATGCCTCGAGCAGCGCGCCGAGCTCACTCGCCGAGTATCGCGTCGCCCAGCCCGGCAAGTCTGCGGTACCGCGTGAAAGATCGATGCGCGCAATGGCGCTCTCTTCAAAGGCCAGCGCGTTGGATCCGTCGGGCAACATCCGCGCGAGATCAGTCCTCACCCAATCAAACACTGGCATGAAGTTGTAGCAAAGAACCGGCACACCGGCGCGCCCGATATTGCTGATACTTTCGCAGTAGTTGTCGATACAACGATCGCGCATTGAGCGGCCGAGTTTGATGTCCTCGTGAACCGGTACGCTTTCGATCACGGTGAGAGACAAGCCAACCCCCTCCACCTCATCTCGCAGTCGCTCCACGCTCTCGAACCTCCAGACATCACCGACAGGAATCTCGAACAGTGCTCCGACGATCCCGCGCACCGCCGGGATCTGCCGAATTTTGCTCAGTGAAACGGCGTCCCGAGGTCCGAACCAACGGAAAGTCAGCACGCGCTCGACTTATTCCTGATTCATCGCGCGACGCGGAGACTGCCACCCTTCAGCAGCTGCTCGACCTCGTCGCGCGTAATGAGGCAGAAGTCGCCGGGAACGCTGTGTTTGAGCGCTGAAGCCGCTGTCGCAAATCGCAGCGAGTCTTCCCAGTTTCGATCCTGGAGGCGAGCAGCAATGAGGCCGCCGCTGAAGGCGTCCCCCGCGCCAATGCGGTCGACGACTTCGACTTCGTATTTCGGCGCCCGATACACTTTCCGTTCCGCCACCAGCACAGCGCTCCAGGTGTTGAGGAGCACTCGCGGATTCTCACGCAGAGTGATAGCGGCAGCGCTGAGATTGAATCGATCGATCAGCTCTTTCGCGACGCTCGCATATGCGTCCGCGTCGACGTGATCGTAGGTCTCGTGGTTTCGGCCGCCGATACCGAATACGACGCGAGTGTCTTCCTCGGTTGTTATCAGCACGTCGACGTAGCGCATCAGCGGCTCCTGGACGTTGCGGGCCACATCGGGCTTCCAAAGCTTGCGACGGAAATTCAGATCGTAGCTGACCGTCAGTCCGGCCTTCTTCGCAGCCTCCAGCGCTTCCGACGTCACCTTTGCCGCTGACTTGCTGAGCGCCGGTGTGATACCGCTGACGTGGAACCAGTGCGCGCCTGCAAACGCCGATTTCCAGTCAACACTCCCGGGCTCGATGCTGCTGATCGCCGATCCCGCCCGATCATACAGCACGCTGCTTGGCCTCGGCGCGGCGCCGAGCTCCGCGAAATACAAACCGGCGCGATCGCCTTTCGACCACTCGATCCGTGTTTCGACGCCCAGCTCACGCGCGCGGTTGGCGATCACATGGCCAAGGGGGTTGTCAGGGAGGCGGGAGATCCAAAGAGACGAAGTTCCAAACCTGGCGGCGGCGACCGCGACGTTGAGCTCTCCACCACCGACGTAAAGGTCGAGCGTGTGTGCCTGCTCCAGCCGTTGAAAATTGGGCGGAGTCAGGCGGATCATCGCTTCGCCGAGAGTCACCAGGAGCATGCGAAATCTTACGAACTGCGATGGGAAGCCACCAGCGGCTAATCCCCTCGCTTCCGCGCCGTGCTCAAGGCCGTAGAATTCTAGGCGCGATGCCCTTTCCCGCTTTCGATCTAACGAATCGTGTCGCCGTCGTAGTGGGTGCGACTTCCGGCATCGGGAAGGCCATCGCGCTCGCGCTCGCGGATGCCGGTGCTGACGTTGTGCCGACGGGCCGCCGCGCGAACATGGTCGAGTCCGCTGCGCGGGAAGTGGAACAGCGCGGTCGTCGCTCGCACGTCGTCACCAGCGACGTGACATCCACCGACTCGATCAACGAGCTCGCGCGTGTCGTCATCGACAAATTCGGCCAGGTGGACATTCTCGTGAACGCAGCGGGAATCACCGTCCGGCGTCCGACCGCCGAAGTAACGGACAGTGAGTGGAACGCGATCCTCGACACGAATCTGAATGGAATGATGCGGGCATGCCGGGCGTTCGGGCCCCACATGATCGAGCGACGCTACGGACGCGTGATCAATATCGGCTCGCTGACATCGGTGGTCGCCCTCCAGGAAGTCGCCGCGTACGGCGCGAGCAAAGCAGCAGTAGCAGCACTCACCAAATCTCTCGCGGTTGAATGGGCGCCGTACAACATCTGCGTCAATGCAATTCTCCCGGGCGTCTTCCGCACCGCGCTCAACGAAGGCCTGCTCGACGGCACCGATCGCGGGCGCGAGCTGTTGATGCGCACGCCGATGCGGCGGTTCGGTCAGCCGGACGAATTAGCCGGCGCTGCAGTCTTTCTTGCCTCCGGCGCTGCCAGTTTCGTCACCGGCCATCTGCTCGCAGTGGACGGCGGCTTCCTGGCGAGCGGAGTGAATCAGTAGCCATCCGGATCGCATTCCCAATGCTGAGCTAAAATTTGTGATCACATTCGGCCTCCTGTTTGCAAACAGTGGAGGTGGCCTGAGTCATCGCAAGGCACACCACCCAGATCCCGCAGGAGCGAAAATGAACACAGCCAAAACCATCAACGGAATCGCGCTCGCCTCCGTGCTCGCGCTCGGCGCCGCCTGTGCCGGCGTCAAAAAAACTACGACCGACATCAATCCGGCCATGAACCGCGCGCCGACTTGCGCTCAGGCGATCGCGGTCTACAACAGTCGCATGGATGTCCCCTACGACTACTACGAGCTCGCCTGGATTCAGGCCGAGGGCAACTCGGTGTGGACGACCGACAACCAGCTGCAAACGCAGATTCGTAATGGCGCCGCCAAAGTCGGAGCCAATGCGGTGATCGTCAATCCGGTGCAGCAGTCGAAGTCGACCGTGAAGGTTCTCGGCGAAGCAATCGGCGCTAACTCGGCGACGCAGAAAGCCAGCGCGCTGGCTATCTACATGCCGGGTGATGCCGGGCGCGTCAGATCCACCTGCGGCACCTGACCCTCGTCGCAGCGTAAGCAAAAGGGCCGGCGCTCGCCGGCCCTTCGTGTTTCAAGGATCGAGTCGTTACCGAAGCTCAGCGTGGCCATCGGTGGCCGGAGCTTCGTGCGCCGGCGCCGGTCCGAATCCGCTTTCGCGTGCAAAATTCCTTGCGTATTCGAACGGTGAAGTTGCAGATACGTCGAAATCAGCGAACGGGGGCTGCATACCCGAATCAAAACCGCGGGCGAGACCGAGCATCAAACCTGAGAAAGTCTTGTCGAAGGGGTTTTCGGCGGCCTTCCATTGCGCTTCGAGAATGTCTTCCGGCACCTCGATGATGTTGAACTTCCGACCGAAGGTGTCTTCGAAAATGCGAACCGCGTCACGCTGACTGATCTCCTCCGGACCTCCGACAGGAATCACCGCGTTGCTCGCCTTCGGATTGGTTAGCGACTGCACCGCGAACTCGGCGACATCACCGACGGTGACGTAGCGGATCTTGTCCGTCCCTTTTCCGTAGACCTTGACCGTACCCGCCGCGGGATCACAGAACAGCATCGGGCCCAGCCAGCTCTCGCAGAAATAGCTCGGGTGCAGAATGGTGTAGTCGAGACCACTTTGCTCGAGATGGTGCTCCGCATCCCGCTTGGCTCGCGTTAACGGGTTGTCCACCATTTTCGCTGTGTCGAACGACACGAACACGAACTTGCGGACTCCGGCCTTTCGCGCGGCATCGATCAGCGACTTGTTTCCTTCGGCGTCGGTCGCCTCGAATGAATCTCCGGGCTGCGACGTAAGAATGGTGGTGACAGTCGAGATCACGGCGTCCACTCCGGCGCATGCAGCGATCAGCGATCGCGGCTCACGGAGATCCCCTTGCACGATTTCCGCGCCGAATCGCTGCAGGCGCAGCACTTTTTCAGGGGCTGATGTGACGCGCGTAAGCGCGCGCACCTGTTCGCCACGAGCGGTGAGTCGCCGTACGATCTCCGAGCCCAGCACGCCAGTGGCGCCAGCAACGAGGATCATAGTACCTCCTTCGCAATGATTTGGGCTGCTGCGAAGATGGCTGGTTTGCGGCGATCCGGCAATCAGTGCGATACTTGCCGAAAACCGCGCCGAATCGCCACCATTACTCCCATGAAGACGACAACGCTTTCTCTCCTTGCTTTCGGCCTTATAACGGGATTTGCGGGCGCTCAGAACAGGCTGCCGGCCGGCATGCGTCCCCCGGGATGCAGTTCCGGTTTGCAACTCCCCGAGGGGTTCTGCGCGACCCTTTTCGCCGACAGCGTGCGCGGCGCACGTCACATCGTCGTCGCGCCCAACGGGGACGTATTCGTCAATGTCGTCGGAAATGCGTCACCGGGTGTTCTGGTGCTCCGCGACACCGATCGCGATGGTAAAGCCGATATCAGGCAGACCTGGGGTGGCGAAGGCGGCACCGGAATCGCGCTCGACGAGAGCTACCTATACGCGACGGCGAACAGCTCGATTGTTCGTTACCGTCTCGCGCCCGGATCGCTGCGACCGAGTGGCGGGCCTGAGATCATCGTCAGCGGACTGCCAATGTCCGGATCACACCACTCCCACAATTTCGTCGTTCACAACCATACGCTTTACGTCAACATCGGATCTGCATCAAACGCGTGTCAGCAACAGGATCGTCGCGCGGCATCACGCGGCAACGACCCTTGCACCGAGCTGAATACGCGCGCCGGAATCTGGGAGTTCGACGCGAATCGCCTCAATCAGCGACCCACCGATGGTCGCCGCTATGCGACGGGCCTGCGCAATTCGGTGGCCTTCACTCGCAATCCGCTGGACGGAAACCTCTACGCAACCGTACACGGGCGCGATCAGTTGCACGACAGTTGGCCGAATCTCTTCACCGCTGAGAAAAGCGCTGAGAACCCTGGAGAAGAGCTGGTAAGAGTCGATCGCGGTGGTGATTATGGTTGGCCGTACTGCTTCTACGATGTCGACCGCAAAAGGCTCGTGCAGGCACCCGAATACGGTGGCGACGGTCAGACGACGGGCCGATGCGACAAAAAAGTGGAGCCGCTGATGGCGTTTCCCGGACACTGGGCACCCAACGGAATGCTTTTCTACACCGGTACTCAGTTCCCATCGTCGTATCGCGGCGGTGCGTTCATCGCATTTCACGGATCGTGGAACCGCGCTCCGCTGCCACAGGCCGGTTTCCGCGTCGTCTTTGCGCCGTTCCGCTTCAACCGTCCGCTCGGAACGTTTACGACCTTCGCCGATGGCTTCAATCCCGCCCCAAGTCCCGGACGCGCAACTCCTGGCACCAGGCGTCCTACCGGTATCGCTCAGTCGCCCGACGGTTCCCTCTACATAACGGACGACACCGGCGGCACGATTTGGAAGATCACGTATCGCGCGTCATCCCGCTGAGCGGTCTCGCGCTGTGCTGAATCCAGTGAAGGCGTTCGCCAACCGTCTGAAGAGACTCCTTGGGAGATCTCGGGCGGAGGCTTCACCGGCGCCAGAGTCAGCAACCGCTCCCAGCCTCGACAGCGAGCGGCGCCTCAGCTTCATGCTCGAGTCGGTGCCGGTTAACATGTGGTCGACTGATGCACAGCTTAACATCACGTTTTCGCAGGGAGCGGGACTGCATCTGATCGGTGCGGGCGCCAACGAACAGGTGGGAATGACGCTGTACGAAGTGCTCAAGACGCGGGACCCGGGAACGACTCCGCTCGCCGCCCATTTGCGCGCGCTGCAGGGTGAGCTCGTTCGCTACGACATCACCTGGCGCGGCCGCTCGTTCGAGACGCGCGTCGAACCGCTGCGTGGACCCGATGGCCGCATCACCGGAACGGTCGGCATCGCCATCGATGTCACCGACAGAAAAAGTCTATACGATGCGCTGCACACTCAGAATGTCTATTTTGCCGCGCTGTTCGAGAGTGCGCCGGAGGCGATTGCGATCCTTGACGAACAGGATCAGATCATTCGGGTGAACGGCCAGTTCACCGCGATGTTCGGCTACACCGAGGATGATGCGGTGAGCCGCAACATCAATGACCTCATCGTGCCGCCTCCGCTCGTTGAGGATGCGGAAAACCTTACCGCGCGTGTTGCAGCGGGAGAGAAACTCACCACTGAAGCGCTACGCCGTCACAAGGACGGTCACACTATCTGGGTTTCGATAGCTGCGACACCGTTTGGAGTCGGTGACCAGCCCGGCCGCGTTTACGCGATGTATCACGACATCTCGGCGCTCAAGCGGGCGGAAGACGAGCTCAAGGCGTTGTTGCTCGTCGATGAGCTGACGGGTCTCCCCAACCGCCGCGCTTTCATCACGCTCTCGGAGCAGGCGCTCAAGCTGGCAGCGCGACTGGAGCGTGATGTGCTGATGATCTTCATCGATGTCGATCATTTGAAGTACATCAACGACACCTTCGGACATCTCGCAGGAGATCGTGCGCTGATCGACACCGCTCGTGTTCTGCGCGAGAGCTGTCGCGAAGCGGACATCATCGCCCGACTGGGCGGCGATGAGTTCGTTGCCTTGTTGACGGTCAATTCAGACCAGACCGCGGAGATTGTCTGTCAGCGTATCAAGAGCCGTGTTGACCTGCACAACGCCGAAGCAGATCGCGATTACCAGTTGTCCCTGAGCGTGGGAGCCAAACGGTCGAGAGCGGAGGGAACGATGCTCGCCGATCTTCTGGCGCAGGCGGACACCGCACTATACGAGCAGAAGCGCGGCCGTAGTCGGCGTCAGGCGCTCTCGCGATAGTATTCGGCGAGACACCAGGTAACCATATCCGCCAGTAAAACCTGGGTTCGGTCGGAGCTCGAAAACCGAACGCCGATTTCTCGCACCATCCCCTGGGCCGCGCGAACCACGCCCTCCCCCGACTCGCCACCTTCTTTCATCTCGGCGACGAAGGTGCACACCGCACCCTGCAGTTCTTCCTTGTTGTAGACGCCGGCGGCGAACACGGCCGCCAGCGCCTTCGCAAGATTCATCTCGGCCTTGCTTTGCGCGTTGCGCGCAATGCGTTTGCTCGTACGCTTGCTGTTCGCCTTGCTCTCCGCGCCCCGCCGCGGTCGACCACTCATGAGTGGAACGTGTACGGCACCATTTGACGTGTCAAGTGATCTCGGTATGTCGGCTCAGCGCGTCACGACGTTACGGCAGTGCACGGACGACTCCGCACGCGATCCTGGCGCCACTGTTTCCCGAAGGGTTCGTTACCTGATCGTCGGCCGCGGCGTGCACGACGAGCGCGCTCCCATCGGCGTCAAACAGGGTGCGCGTTCCCGGCGTCAGGCTCACACGGTCGGTCGAGAACGAGACATTTCCAACTCCGCCCGCGGGAATCACGATGTTGGGATTGTCGCCAGCGTGTGGCCCACGCGGATTCTGGAGACCGTGCTCCATACCCATCGGGTTATAGTGTCCGCCCGCGGTCGTGAACCCCGGGGCTTCGCACTTGCCCGCGTCATGGAAATGAATGCCGTGAGTACCGCCCGGAAGTGAGAGGCTCGCGATCTCCACATTCACGACGCCATTGCCGTCCTGCCACAGCTGCGCGGTACCGATGGCAACTCCGCTCGAGTTGTACATCACAGCTTCCGCTCGCGCCGCGGCGTTCCGCATGCGCGTCGCTGTCGAGCAGGCAGCGCTGCTCACGATGAAGAGCCCGGCCACCAAAACCAATCCGCTTCGCACTCTCATGGGAGACTCCGGAGTGAAGGTTCAGTCGCGGAGTCCCTGGACACCGCGCTAGTTACGAATCTTGAACTTCGTCCAAACGACGATCGTGGTGCAGTCGCCCTGGCCAGCATGGGTGTACTGAGGCGGCGTACCCGGACCGTTGTAAACCTCAATCCCTACAACTTCGCGGCCATTGACGAATTGATTGACGTCGCCCGGCATGAGTGACTGCCAGGGAGAGTCATCGACATAATACTGAACACACGGCGGTGCGCCACTCAGGCTCGTCACACCACGCGTGCTCGTAACCTCTTCTCCTTGCGAACCGTAGCTGACCTGGAGACCCGGTACCGTCCGCAAAATGTCGGTCAGGTAGTTCGGCGCCAGCCGCTCGATCTGCTCCGGTCCGAGATAGAAGCCGACACCTGATTTCTGTCGGGTCGTGAACCCGACTTTATCCAGGCTCGCCGCTCGCTTTGCGGTCACTACTACTGGCTCAATCGTCGCCACGAACTTGGGCAGCTTGACGGAAACTTGCTTCGGCTCGTGAGAGCTCAGATCAACAGGCACCGTTTCCGCCCCGAAGCCGAGATGACGAGCGAGCAGGACGTGACTGCCCGAAGGCAGATTGCGCATCGTGAACTGGCCTTTGTCATTCGTCATTGCGACGATGTTCGTCCCGACCAGCTCGACTCGGCTGCCGGCATTCGAGGGCGAGCCCTCGAGAATCACGGTGCCACTCACTGCAGCATTTCCTGTCTTGGCGCCCGAATCCACGCGCGACAGAAGCAAGTTGCGCAAGAAGAGCTCGGTGTCATCGGTGCCGAGCTCGATCGGCACTTCTGCCGTAACCGCGCCACCCATTCGCGCCTGCAGCGTTGCCTTCATGTCATTCGGCAGGCCGCAAATCCGATAGTCGCCCTGGGCGTTGGTGCTGTCGCGCAGCAGACGCGGCGTCCGACGAACTCCGACCTCCTTGGAAACCTCGACCTGCGACCAGGCAATCGAGACTTCAGCTCCCTTCACCGGCAGCATGGACTCGGGATCCGTGACGCGACCGATCACCGCGGATGTTCCTTGTGCGCGTGGACCAAGCGGTGGACACCACGTCTTGATGATCGTCGTTGACGAAGGCACCGACAGCATCACGAAGCTCGAGCTGTCCGCGCCGACATAGAATTTTTTGGTCGCTAGCGACAGCCCCAGCGAGTCGAGAACCGGATGAAAGACACCCACTTGATACGTCCCCGGCTTCAGTCCGCCGATCTTGAACCTGCCAACGGAGTCACTGGTCGCGCTTTGTTGCGCGCCTTCGATTACGACTTCTGCGTGGCGGAGGTAGGTACCGTGCAGGCTGTCGACCAGCAGCCCGGTGATCTCGGCGGTTCCGGTTTTCGTTGGAACTGCGGCAACCACGGTGTCCTTGGGCGGCTCCTTCTTGGCGGCCTGTTTTTTCTCGGCCTCCTTGCGACCGAGGATGGTCTGACGCTGCTGGGCGTGCAACGGGACGGCGCTTACCAGAATCGCCAGTGACAAGAGTGAAACGTGAATCGTGCGAAGCTGCATTAGTCTTCCAGCGCTGGCTCGTACGCGGTCTCCGCGTGGGGAGCAAGATGTGAATGTGTGTTGATCAGACGCGCGCATGTATTCCAGCGCAGAATCGCATCATCGTTACCGCCCGGTCGGATCTCCTCGGCCTTTTCGTACCAACCCATCGCGTTGCGCAGCGCATCGTACGCCATTCCGCCACTGCCCATGCCGCCGCGATGCAGATAGGCCTGTCCACTGCGCTCCGACGCAATTCCGGTGTAATAGAAGCGTTGGTACGGGTCGGTGATCCGCGGCAGAATCTCTTTCACTTCCTTCATGACCGTGGCGTGGCCTTCCGCGAGCTGATCGGTCAGCGCCAGTACCAGCATCACCAATACCTGCTGGTTGTTGCCGTCGATTTCCAGAATGTCGCGGCAGATGCTCTCTGCCGCCCACGACTGGTTGATCAGCCTGTAGCGTTCCGCCTTTTGAACCGCGCGCGGAACTGCCTCCTTCGAGATCGGCTTGAGTCTGATGTGATCCTTCAACGCCCGTCCTCGCGCACCGCGTCTCCTTCCTCTCGCCTACCGCTTCCGGCCTTCCTACCCCGAATCAACCGCACGAGTTTCCCCAGAGGGTCATAGTGCCTGTCCACCACCCTCTCTTTGAGCGGGATGATCGCGTTGTCCGTGATCGTAATGTGTTCCGGACACACTTTGGTGCAGCACTTGGTGATGTTGCAGTAACCAATGCCATGGTTTTCCTTGAGCTCGTCACGGCGGTCGAGGATGTCGAGGGGATGCATTTCCAGCTGGGCGGCATGTACAAGCAGCCGTGGCCCGACGAACTGTTCGTGGAGCTGATGATCCCGCAGAACGTGACAGACGTTCTGACACAGGAAGCATTCGATGCACTTTCTGAATTCCTGGACCCGGTCTACGTCGTACTGGGTCATCCTCCAGGTGCCATCGGGAGCGTCGGCCGCGCGAGGCGTGAACTTCCGAATTCGCTTCTTCGCCCGAAAGTTCGAAGAGACATCAGTCACGAGATCCTTCACGGGCGGGAACGCCCTCATCGGCTCGATCGTAACCGGCGCTGACAAATCGAGCTCGCTCAGGCGCGTCATGCACATCAGACGCGGAATGCCGTTGACCTCCGCCGAGCACGAGCCGCACTTGCCGGCTTTGCAGTTCCAGCGCACCGCCAGATCGGTCGCCTGGTCGGCCTGGATCTGATGGACCGCATCCAGGACCACCATGCCCTCGGAGACTTCTGCTGAATAATCGGTCAGCTTGCCTTGCGCGCCGCTGCCGCGCCAGACCCTGAACGTCGCGGTACGCGTCTGAGTACCGGCGCTGGTGTTACTGCGTGCCGCGGCGCGCTGGCCGCTCTCGACGACATTCCGTGCCAGGCGCTCAGTGGCCATGCGGCTCATACCTCCGGGGGAAAACAGCGCCCGCCTGTCATTTATTCTCCTCGATGATCTTCTTCAGATTATCGGGCATCTCCGGAATCGGCTCGCGTATCACCTGCATCTCGCCGTTCGGGCCACGCTTGATGACGATGTTGAACTTCGCGTAACTCGGGTCCTTTTCAGGATAATCGTCGCGGAAGTGACCACCGCGACTTTCTTTTCGCTCCAGCGCCGCGCGAGCAACGATCTCCGACACCGTCAACAGGTTCTGCAGATCGAGCGCAGTGTGCCACCCTGGATTGTACTCGCGGTTTCCCGTCACCGATACCTTGCTCGATCGGTCGCGCAGCGACTTGAGACGCTCGATGGCCGTTTTTATCTCGTCTTCACGGCGGACGATGCCGACGAGTTCCTGCATCGTCGACTGCAAATCATGCTCGACCTTGTACGGCCCCTCGCCGTTCGTCGTGCGGTTGAACGGGTCGAGCGCAGCGCCAACTACCGCGTCGGCCTGCTGAGAATCGACGCGCGTCGCAGCCTGTCGAGCCGCGAATTCCGCTGCGTACTTCCCCGCGCGCATGCCGAACACCAACAAATCCGATAGCGAGTTTCCTCCCAGGCGGTTTGCGCCGTGCAAACCAGCCCCAACCTCGCCCGCGGCGAATAGGCCAGGCACAGTCGACATCTGGGTATCGCCGTCAACGCGAACGCCGCCCATCACATAGTGAGTAGTGGGACCGACTTCCATCGGCTCCTTGGTGATGTCGATGTCGGCGAGCTGTTTGAATTGGTGATACATGCTGGGCAGCTTCTTCTTGATGTGTTCTTGGGCGTTCGAGAGCTTCGCCCCAATCCACGAGATGTCGAGAAACACGCCGCCGTGCGGGCTTCCCCTGCCCTCGCGCACTTCTTTGACGATCGCGCGCGCGACGTGATCGCGTGTGAGTAGCTCGGGCGGACGGCGCGCATTCTTGTCGCCCTGCGTGTAGCGCCAACCTTCTTCCTCGCTGTCTGCGGTTTGATTGCGGTAGTTCTCGGGAATGTCGTCGAACATGAATCGCTTGCCCTCACGATTCACGAGGATCCCGCCTTCTCCGCGCACACCTTCCGTGACGAGAATCCCGCGCACGCTTGGCGGCCAAACCATTCCCGTCGGATGGAACTGCACGAACTCCATGTCCTGTAGTGCGGCTCCCGCGTTGTAAGCGAGCGCGTGTCCATCACCGGTGTACTCCCAGCTGTTGCTGGTGACGCTGAACGCGCGACCAATTCCTCCAGTGGCGAGGATCACCGCTTTCGCCGCGAACAGCTTGAATCTTCCACGCTCGCGGTCATAGCCGATTGCTCCGGCGATCCTGTTGCCGTCCTTCAGCAGCGACACGATCGTGCATTCCATGTGCACATCGATCGGCTGGTGCACCGCATAGTCCTGCAGAGTGCGAATTATCTCGAGGCCGGTGCGATCGCCGACGTGCGCCAGCCGCGGATATTTGTGGCCGCCAAAGTTGCGTTGGAGAATTCTGCCGTCTGGAGTGCGATCGAAGACGGCGCCCCAGGCCTCGAGCTCGTTCACCCGAGCGGGAGCTTCCTTCGCGTGCAGCTCCGCCATGCGCCAGTTATTCAGATACTGACCCCCGCGCATGGTGTCCGCGAAATGAACCCGCCAGTTGTCTCGATCGTCGACGTTGGCCAATGCTGCGGCCACCCCTCCTTCAGCCATCACCGTGTGCGCCTTTCCCAGAAGTGATTTGCAGATAAGGCCCACCGATGCGCCTTCGTGCGCAGCTTCAATCGCAGCCCGCAAACCGGCGCCGCCTGCACCAATCACGAGCACGTCATGCTCGTGACGCTGGAACTCAGCCACTTACAGGAGTCTCACGTCGTGCCAGACACCCATCGCGCACAGACGAATGAAGACGTCAGAGAACGCGACCCAAAACAGGCTGATCCAGGCCCAGCGCATGTGACCGCGGTTGAGGCAGCTGACACAGTCGTAGGATGTCTTGCGGACGGGCGCGCGTGAAAGCTGGTCCAAATAGCCGCCAACGAGATGGCGCAGCGAGTGACATCCGAGTGTGTATCCGCCGAGGAATACGACGTTGAGCGTCAGCACGATGGTGCCAATACCGATACCGAAATTCTGGTGTCCGGTGTTGCGATCGAAAAACCACATCGCCTTGTACGCGTCGCTGGCGAGAATCACCAGAAAAATCAACGCGGCATAGAGGAAGTAGCGATGGATGTTCTGGACGACCAGCGGGAGATAGCGTTCGCCGCGATAGCTCTTGCGTGGCTCGCCCACTGCGCAGTTGGGGGGGTCGGCCCAGAAGCTCTTGTAGTACGCTCCCCTATAGTAGTAGCAGGTGAGACGAAATCCGGCCGGAAAAGGCAGGATGATCAGTGCGGGTGAAAAGGGGATGAAGTTCGGCAGCCAGCCGGGTCGACCGCCGTGAATCCATGCGTGCGGCGAATCCGAGAACAGCAGTGGTGAATAGAACGGCGAGAGGTAGTTGCCGAACGCGAAGAACTGGTTCTGGAGCGCTGCCCAGGTGGCATAGACCAGAAACGCCGTGAGGATGATGAACACCACCAGCGGTTGGACCCACCATGCGTCGCGGCGCATCGTCTGACCGAAGCCGCGACGGGTGAGTTGCACAACATCAGACGCCATCTAGCAGCACTCCAGCGCTTTAGCGCGTGCGTGTGAAGTCAACGAGCCGACATCGCAAAGTTAGTTTTGGCTCTGGTGCGCTGGAAGTCTTGCGTCGAACGCAAAGAGCCTCCGATGCAATGCGCATCGGAGGCTCTTTGTATGAATCTGGTTGTGTTTCAGACGATCTTGCCGACCAGGCCTTAGCCTTAGGTGCCCTTCTTCACGCCTTTCTCACCCTTCTTCCAGCCCTTTCCTCCCATCGCGCGGCGATCGGCCATTTCCTTCTGCCGAGCGTCGAACTTGGTCTGCTGCTCGGGCGTCAGGACGTTGCGGATCTCGCTGGTTTCCTGGGTCTGGATCGGCTGAGACAGAGCACGGGCTTGCTGCATGTTGCTGCGGAATGCCGCAGTGTCGCCCTTCTGACGCGCCGCGCGCGCGGCATCCATCAGAGGCTTCTGCTGTGTGCGAAGGGACTGGAATTGCGTCTTGTACTTCTCGCGGATCGTTTTGATCTGCGCCTTTTGCGCGGCAGTCAGGTTAAGATCGGCATAAAAATCACGACCGCCGCCTTTGCGACCGCGGAACTCACCAGCGGCGCGAGGGCCGCGGCGATACGCGCCACTATCGGGACGGGTCGGAGCTGCTGTTGACTGCGCCGCTGCAACGCCAGCCGCGCCAACCAGCATCAGGGCGCCAAGCGCCAGAGTACGAACAGACATTCAAACCTCCACAACTGTTAAACGGCCGGCCGCGGAGTGCGGTTGGCTCAGCTGTGTTAGACGGGGGCCACCGGGCGACGTTAATGCGCCAATCCGTCGAGTTACGGACCGAGGACTCTAGGAGCCAACTACCGCGCTATTAGCTGATAGCAGCACGCTGTTAGCTGATGGCTGCCTGCAACGGGGCAGGTCGCGACCATCCTGAGGAAAAGCCGGTTGTTATTGCGAATGCGAAGGAGGCCTGTCCCGTCGCTTGCAGCGAATAGCTATCAGCCAGCTGCTATCAGCTAATAGCGAGGCAGTTCCCCACAAAAAAGGGCCGAGCAAAGCTCGGCCCATACCTTTTCAAAGTCTTAGTCCGCAGTCCTCAGCCAGCAGCAGCCTCAGGAACGCGGCCGTACCTTCTCTCCCTCGAGTTGAACTCGGCCACCGCGCCAGCAAGATCGGCCGACGTAAATTCAGGCCAGCGCCGCTCAGTGAAGTAGAGCTCGGCGTAAGCGCATTCCCAAAGCATGAAGTCGCTGAGACGCTGCTCGCCGCCAGTTCGAATGAGTAAGTCGACGTCTCGGCATTCACCATCCCAGCGGTCGACGTCGCACATCGCGCGTGAAAGGGCTTCGCGCGTCACGGCGCCAGTGTCGGCGAGCCGCGCCGCGGCACGAACCAGCGCATCACGCGACGAGTAGTCAACCGCGATCCGCAGGTCGAGACGAGTGCCGTGCTTCGTCGCTTCCTCGGCCGCATTGATCGCGCGCAGCAGCTCCGATGGAATCCGATCGCGACGACCGATGATGCGCATCCGTACATCGTTGGTGACGCAGCGATCGGTCTCGGCCACCAGGTAGCGGCGGAAGAGACGCATCAGCAGCGCAACCTCGCGCGACGGTCGTGCCCAGTTGTCCGCGGAGAAAGCATACAGAGTGAGCATGCCGATGCCGCAGTCAGGGGCAGCTTCGACGATCTTTCTTACGACGCGCGCGCCGGCAACGTGACCGGCGGTGCGCGGCCGGCCACGCGATGTTGCCCAGCGACCGTTTCCATCCATGATGATTGCGACATGGATGCCCGACTGCGCCGGGGTCAGATGCGCACGCGCTTGATTGTGAGAATGTGTATGCTGGTGGGTCTGAGACACGTTCTAGCGCTCCCGCGTGGCGCGGATCAGCGCCTCCATGTGATCGAGATAGCGTTCGAGTGCACGACGACCAGTGGCAGTGAGCCGATACTCCGTCTTGGGCATCCGGCCCTCAAACGACTTCGTGCAAGTGATGTATTCGGCTTCTTCCAGCTTGCGCGCGTGCACGCTGAGATTGCCGTCAGTCGTCTTCATCAGTTTTTTGAGATCGCTGAAGCTGAGCGAGTCGTTGACGGCGAGCGCGCTGACGATGCCGAGTCGCAGGCGTTCATGAATCAGCCGATCGAGCACGTCCGCGCGCGCCGATGCAGGTGCAATCGGCTCGGCTTTTCCGCGCACTGTGCGTAAGTCTCCCATGTTCGGTCGGCGATCGTCGCGAGCAGTGCCGTGCTTAGCCACCGTGTCTCCGCGCGACCGGAATGCCAAAAGCTATGTGCAAGCCGCCGAACGCCGCTGCCATTATCCAGTCATTCCATGTCGCCGGAGTGAACAGTGCCAGCATACCAGCGAGCATGAAGCAGATACCCATCACCGGAATGAGTCGCACCGAGAACGCGCCGCCGGCGACAACCGCAGTTCCATAGAGTAGTAGCCACATTCCCGGGATGGCGGCAACGACCCCAGCGCGGTAGAGCACGATCGTCAGCAGTGCACCGACGAGCATCGGAGGCGAAAAGCTGAGAAGGAATTTCCGGCCCGGACCGGAGAGTAGCGGCATGTGCGCGCGGCGCGCCTTGCGCCAGATCGCCCATGCACTAACCACTGGTGCCAGCACTGCCGCGGCGATCCAGACGTAAATGGAGCGAAGCACCGTGTGCTGCGACGACGCGATCGTCGCGGCGACTGTGGCGATCAGGCCAACCGCGACCATTCCCCAGCCGGAAACGGCGGTGAAAGATCCCGCTTTCTCCATCGTGTCGCGAATGAAAGCGAGGTTGTCCATCGCGCGCGCGTGTAGCGCCGGTGGTTCGGGCGTGGGCGCGCGGTGTAGTGGACGCACTGATGCCATGGGCTGGAAACTACAGGTTTAATCGATCACTGTCAAGTACTTTACGCTGTAAAGTACGATGAGGACGCTCGGGGAATTACTACCCCGCGACCGGCCGGCTTCGCTCGCCGACCACTTAGCTACTTCGCCAGTACGGTCAGGACAGGGAGATCGGCCCCGGCAGGGGGTCGCTCGCCGGGAACGTCTGCTCGACCATCTTGTCGAGTCTGCGCTCATCGATGGCGTTGGTCAACAGCTCGACGAGATGCGCGCAAAACGCCGGTAGATCATCCGGTTTGCGGCTGGTGAGAAGCTTTTGGTCGAGCTGCACCTGCTTGTCGACCCAGGCTCCGCCTGCGTTCCTGATGTCGGTCTCCAGGCTCGGCCACGAGGTGATCGTTCGGCCGCGTACCGCATCCGCCTCCACCAGTAGCCATGGCCCGTGACAGATGGCAGCTACCGGCTTGTCCAGCTCCATGAATTCACGCACCAGGCCAACCGCCTTATTATTGGTGCGGAGCTTGTCGGGATTGGCGACACCGCCGGGCAAAACGAGTGCGTCGAAATCGCGCGCGGTCACGGCGGCAACGTCCAGGTCGACGGGGAAGGTTTGGCCCTTCTCCTCATGATTGACCGACTGGATTTCGCCGGCCTTGTCAGAGACAAGCTTCACGTCGGCGCCCGCCTGCTTCAGCGCGTTCCATGGCGCAGTGAACTCCACCTGCTCAACGCCGTCGGTGGCGAGAAATGCAACCCTGCGTCCCACAAGCTGGCCAGCCATGCGATCTCCTATTTGTGTTCGCGTGATGCCCAATCCTGAAGTCAGAAATTGTGCCAGTCACCGACTAGGGCAAGGCACGTGACCCGAATACTCTCCGTCACCATATTTCGATGTGCCAATCGTCGATCTGTACGGACACGAAGCTCTCAAGCAGCGCCTCGGCGCCAGTGCACGGGCGCACGCGCTGCCGGCGAGTTTGCTGTTTCACGGACCCCACGGCGTCGGGAAACAGCGCTTGGCGATTTGGGTCGCCCAGACAATTCTGTGTCGGGAAGCCGATGCTCCGTGTGGCAAGTGCGCGAGCTGCCGATATGCCTCCGAACTCACTCACCCGGACCTGCACTGGGTTTTTCCGCGACCCCGGCTCAAGGACTCAGACCCGGATCTCGAGCAGGTGCGGGCCGACTATGCGGAGGCGATCTTCGAGCGTGTCGCCAATTACGGTCTTTATGCACCGCCGTCCGGGTCTGAAGGCATCTACGTAGCAACGATTCGATCGCTCGTCCAACGCGCGGTGATGGCACCAGCCGTGGGCTCGCGAAAAGTTTTCATCGTCGGTGACGCGGAGCGCATGGTGCCGCAGGAAGGGTCGGACATGGCAGCCAACGCCTTCCTAAAGTTGCTGGAGGAACCTCCGGCAGACACCACCATCATCATTACCTCGAGCGAGCCTGGTGCGTTACTGCCGACTATTCGCTCGCGGGTCGCCGCTGTACGCGTGCCTCTGGTCACGGAGAAAGCAGTTCGGGCGTTCGTCGACGATCCCCAGGTAAAGAGATCGCTCGACAAGATGGGAAAGGCCTCGAGCGGGGAACGTGTGCGATTCGCTGCCGGCGCTCCCGGTCGCTTGTTGGCCGGCGAGGGCAACGCCAAGGCGACGATGAACGCTCGCCGCATGGTGGAAGCTGCCACCAGCTACCGACACGAGCTGCTGGATTCGGTAGCTATGTCGCAGGGCTCGTTCGGCGCTCGTGGCAATTTCGCTGAAACGCTGGAAGCACTCGTCGAGTTGTTGGGCGAGCGGGCTCGCGACGCACTGCATCGCAACGATACCCAGGCCGCAGCGGCTGCAAGCCAGGCCGTAACTGCGGTGCTCGAGGCACAGACTTACACCGAGACCAACGTCAGCCCGCAACTGATCACGTCACGCCTCCTGCGCCGACTGGCATCGACCTTCAAATGAGCGATCTCACCCATACCGGCGCCGATGGTCGCGCGAGAATGGTCGATGTCGGTGACAAAGAAGAAACTGAGCGCATCGCTCGCGCTGAGGGAACGATCACGATGAGCGAGGAAGCGTTGTCCGCAATCGAGCTGAACACCCTCGCGAAGGGGGATGCGGTCGCAACCGCGCGTATCGCTGGCATCATGGCGGCCAAAAAAACATCGGAGCTAATCCCGCTTTGTCACAACGTTCCGCTTACCGATGTAGGCGTCGATGTCGATGTCGAACGGAATCTGCCAGGCATGAGTGTGCGCTCCTGGGCATCTTCGCGCGGTAAAACCGGCGTGGAAATGGAGGCGCTAACCGCCGCAATGGTGGCTCTGCTTACGCTCTACGACATGGCCAAGTCGCTCGACCGAGGCATGGAGATTCACGGAGTCCGCCTTACCGCGAAGAGCGGCGGGAAAAGCGGCGACTGGAGTCGCTAGCGAGTCAGACCGGAGGCAGGGTGAGCAGTCGATCCTCGACTCTGGCATTTTCGCGGAACGGCTCCATGTGCACCAGCACACTGACAACGTTGGGCAGTGCCTCGAGGATCGCGTACTTCACGCGCGACGCAATTTCGTGAGCGTCCTCGAGCGACATCGCTGGATCTGCCTGGGCGTGCAGATCGACGTAGAAGCCCAATCCCGAAGCTCGCAGGTTGAGATTCTCCACGTGACGAACGCCCGGCACCCCGAGCGCGGCGCGCAATGCCATTTGCTTCACCGTCCGATCCGGGGCTTCGTCCATCAAACCGGAAATCGCGGGACGTAGCGTACGAATTCCGTTGATTGCCACCAACAGCGCCGCCACTAACGCCGCCCAATCGTCCGCCGCTGGCCAGCGCTGCCACAGCGCAATGCTGATGCCGATGAATGCGGCGAGCGAACTGACGGCGTCGGCGCGGTGATGCCACGCATCTGCGACTACGACAGTGCTGCCGACTTCCCTTCCAACGCGCGACACCCGCCGATAAAGACCCTCTTTGAGCAGAATAACCCCCGCTGCGACGAAGAGTGTCCACGGCGATGGCAGGTGGTGGGGCGTGATGATCTCGCGAACTGCCATAATCGAAATGCCGACCGCAGCGCCGAGAAGCATCAACGAAACTATTGCCGCCGCGAGGGGCTCAGCCTTGCCGTGACCGTAAGGATGATCTTCGTCGGCGGGCTTGGCGGCGATGCTCAGGCCCATCCAGACGATGATCGATGAGAAAATGTCGGCCGACGACTCCACGGCGTCGGCCACCAGTGCATTGGCATGGCCGACGATCCCCGCGATCAGCTTCACCAGAACGAGTGCCGCGTTGACCAGCAGGCCGGCCTGTGCCCAGCGAATGCTTCGGCTGGTAGCGCTGATCACAGCGTTCGCGCTTTAAAAGTCGGCCTTCTCCAGCCGCGTTGCTGCTTCATTGATGCGCGCTGCATACGCCTCCGCATCTTCACCGGGTACGCGTCGCGGGATCACGAAATCCGGATTCTCTGGCGGATCGGAAGACGGTGTATTGATGAAGAGATCACCGCCGCGAGTTACCACTGAGGCCTCGAATCGGTCGATTGCCGTGATCAGATCGTCGAGCTGCGAACCGGTCTCCCTTCCGGTGAGTAGCACTCCTTTCTGTCGAACGCGCCCGCTCAACTCTAGTGCCGCCGAATCGCGCTCTTCGCGGCGATGCGGGTCAAGATCTTCCTGCTGCTCCTCAAAGGATTCCTGTGTCACACTTCCTCCGTCTTGCGGTTCGGGGCATTGAACTGCAAGTCTCGTGATAGCGGCGTGAAAGCTGCGACGTTCAAAGAGATTCGTCGAGAGGAAAACAATGTCCCGCGCATTCGTAAAGGAAGGTGCCGAAAGTTGGGGAGATCCGGGCAAGCGATACTCTCTTCCGCCACGGAACGATCCGTCATACGACGAAGCCGCCGCCGCAGCTTTATTGGAAGCCGCGCGAGCGGGCGACACGGGCAGCGCGGAAAGCGCTACGGGTTACTACTGGGGAGAGCGTAAACTTCGACCCTTCGTCGAGAAAATTCTCGTCCGCGCCGAGGAAGATGGAGACGAGAGGTTGGCGCAGCTTGCGAACAGATTTCTGCGCTGATCGGCTCTTTATGACGGACCGCGGTTGGTAACTGACGTAGGCGACACGAGATACTTGCCGACCCTTTATCGCCGAGATACATAGATGCACCAACCTCGGAGATCTTTTCAAGTGAGATTTCGCGCGCTTTGCGTCGCGTTCGGCATACCTGCGATACTTACATCCGTTCCCCGCATGCTCTCCGCGCAGCGCGTACCCCTCGCGCCGCAAAGCACGTTCTTCACCTACGACTCCTCCGCGTTCTCCGCGCTCAAGTGGCGGGAGATCGGTCCGTTTCGTGGTGGCCGCTCCGTCGCCGTCGCCGGCTCAGCCAAACGCCCAAACGAGTACTATTTCGGTACGACAGGCGGCGGGGTGTTCAAGACCGCCGATGGTGGAATCACTTGGGCGCCCGTCACGGATAAATATTTTGGCGGCACCGTTGGCGCGATCGGGATCAGTGAATCGAATCCGGACATCGTGTATGTCGGCGCCGGCGAATACCCGATCCGCGGCAACGTGTCGCACGGCGACGGAGTGTTCAAGTCGACCGACGGTGGCAAGACATGGATGTCGGTTGGATTGGCCGACTCGCGTCAGATCTCGCGCGTGCGCGTGCATCCAACCAATCCCGACATCGTTTATGTCGGAGCGCAGGGCCACGTGTTCGGGCCGAGCACTGAGCGCGGAGTTTACAAGACCGTCGACGGCGGCAAGACGTGGCGACGGGTGCTGTATCGCAACGATTCGACCGGAATCACCGACCTGGTTCTGGATCCGAACAATCCGGAGATCATTTACGCCGCGTTCTGGCAGGCGTGGCGCACGCCGTGGCAGCTCGTCTCGGGCGGCGCCGGCAGCGGCATCTTCAAATCCACGGACGGCGGGGAGCACTGGACAGAGCTCACCCATAATCCGGGGCTGCCGGCAGGAGTAATCGGCAACATCGGACTCGCCGTTTCTCCATCGAACTCGAACAAGCTATGGGCAATCGTCGAAGCCGACTCAGGCGGAGTATTTCGATCCACCGACGGCGGCGCCACATGGACGCGCAGCAACAGCGACCGTCGGCTGCGGCAGCGAGCATGGTACTACACGCGCATTTTCGCCGACCCAAAGGATGAGAGCTCGATCTACGTCCTGAACACCGGCATGTACCGGTCTACGGATAACGGAAAGACATTCCGTTCCATCCAGGTGCCGCATGGCGACAATCACGATCTCTGGATCGCGTCAAATGATCCGCAGCGGATGATCGAGGCGAATGATGGTGGCGCCAACGTCTCATTCAACGGCGGCAAATCGTGGAGCGAACAGGACCAGGCCACTGCGCAGTTCTATCACGTCACGACGACAAACCATTTTCCTTATCGAGTCTGCGGCGCACAGCAGGACAATTCGACGCTGTGCGGACCCAGCCGGAAGGCCGGCGGCATCGACATCAGCGACTGGTACGATGTAGGTGGCGGTGAGAGCGGCTACATCGCGGTGCGCGCCGACACACCAGATGTGGTCTTTGCCGGATCGTACGGCGGATTGCTGACACGCAAGGACATCAACACCGGTTTTGAGCGCGACGTCAATCCGTGGCCGAACAATCCGATGGGACACGACGCGGCCGACGCAAAGTATCGCTTTCAGTGGACCTTCCCGATCGTGATGTCTCCCCACAATCCGAGTCGGATGTACGTCGGCAGCAGTGTCATTTTTCAGACTGACGATGAAGGCCAGACGTTCAAGGCGATCAGTCCCGACCTCACTCGTCACGACCCCCGCACACTCGGCGCATCGGGCGGGCCTATCACGAAGGATCAGACTTCGGTCGAATATTACGCGACGGTGTTCACTATCGCCGAGTCGCCGCGCACTGCGGGCGTGATTTGGGCAGGATCCGACGACGGGTTGGTGAATGTCACGCGAGACGGAGGCAAGACCTGGAAGAACGTGACTCCGGCCGGGCTACCCGAATGGGCCCGCATTTCGATGATCGAGCCGTCACACTTCGCGACCGGCACCGCATACCTTGCCGCAAATCGCTATCAGCGCGACGACATGAAGCCTTATTTGTACCGCACCAATGACTACGGGGCGACCTGGACTCCGATAACGAATGGAATCCCAGTCGCGGAATTCACTCGTGTGCTGCGCGAGGATCCGGAAAGAGCGGGACTGCTATATGCGGGAACCGAGCGCGGTGTGTGGATTTCCTTCAACGACGGCGCAAGCTGGCAATCTCTGCGACGGAATCTTCCATTAGTTCCGGTTCATGATCTTGCGGTGAAGGAAGGCGATCTGATCGCGGCCACCCATGGTCGCTCCTTCTGGATTCTCGACGACCTGTCGGCGTTGCGTCAGTTGCATCCGGAGACGCTTCGCACGACGGCAACGCTGTTCAAGCCACGTCAGGTGTATCGCGCGAACTTTAACGGTGGCGGTGGCACCGGTGCCGCCGGCGGTCATCCGACGGGCGCCAATCCGGCCAACGGCGCGGTGATCTACTACTGGCTGGCCAAGCCGCGTCAGGTTGTGACCATGGATTTTCTCGATTCACGGGGCAAAGTGATTCGCACCTTCACCAGCAATCAGGACCCACGACAAGCCGCCGATTCAGTGCGCGCCGACAGCGTTCGAACCGCTCGCAACGACAGCTTGCGTCGCGCTGGCCTTCCGCCGGACACCGCGGAAAGATCCGAAGCGCGCGGCGAGGAAACGCCGCCCGACGAGGGTCCGATTCGTCGCCCGCCGCCACCACGGGTGTCCAATAAAGCGGGACTCAACATGTTCGCGTGGAATCTCCGCTATCCGGATGCATCCGTCTTCGACAACATGATTATGTGGGCTGGCAGTGTGAGCGGACCGGCCGTCTTGCCCGGCGCATACGCAGTGCGATTGAACGTGGGCGGACAGAGCTACACTCAGCCGCTCGTTGTGGTCAAGGATCCGCGCACCACCGCGACCGAAGCCGATCTGAAAGAACAATTTGATCTGCTGACTCGTATTCGGGACAAGACCAGCGAGGCCAACGACGCAGTGAGGACAATCCGCAACGTCAAGGCGCAGTTCGCCGACCGGTCGCAGAAGATCACGGGCCCGGGTGCTGCCGCATTCAGGCAGCTGGCAACGGAACTCACGAACAAACTGTCGACGATTGAGAGCGAGATTTACCAGGTGAAAAATCAGTCGAGTCAGGATCCACTCAATTATCCGATCAAACTGAACAACAAGATCGCCGCGCTGGCCGGAGTCGTTGGTGGTACTGATGCGAAACCGACGAGCCAGTCGTACACCGTGTTCAACGATCTATCGACTCAGCTCGATCGTCGCCTCTCGGCAATGCGAGGTGCCCTGTTAATCCTGCCGTCGGTCAACGCGACGCTCAAAGCGGCTGGCTTGGCGCCGATCGTTCCAAGCACCGAGGAGCTCAAGTCCGCTGGCGTGCCCGGCGCATCGACAGTGCAATTGGAGAACGACGATCAGTAATCACCACGCACGTCTCGTCTTACTCGCCCTCGCGACCGCCGCTGTTGTTACGAGCGGAGCCTGCGGGAACGAGGAGGACGCATCTCGTACGCGGATCCGCGTGCTCGACTCCACCTACACGAACTCGTGGGCACCGATGCAGGACACAGGTACCGTGTACCGGATCGAAGTCGTGTCGCCGTTCGGTGCGGACACCGTTCGTGATGTGATTCCGCCGGCGCCCGTCGTTGTCGGTGACACGCTCGTCCTCGGCCTTGTACAGGTGTCGGAAGATTCGTCGACGCCACAGCGGCAGATTTTCCGACTCAGGCTCGGCAAACACAGTGTCGAGACTCAGCCGATTCCCGAGGATGTGTGGCCCTCCTACCAGGACGTATTGATCTCACCCGACGGACGATACATCGCGTACGTCGGCGAAGACACGACACCATCAAATCCGGGGATGTACGGGATCGTGCGGGAGCTGAAGACGGGCGCGATCGTAGTACGGGGGCCGGGGGGTGGCGGATGTGATTGCGATGAGGACTTCAATCACGCGCGCTGGTTTCCACCCGATAGCTTCGAGATCGCAGTTGCCCATAGCAACAGCAGCGGAAACTGGCAGCGACTCTCGGGCAAAGCCTCAGCGAGTCGGCTTCATGTTGACACTCTTACCGACGAACCCGATTGGCACTGAGCACCGATCCAAAGCGCGGCTTCTTGCGCCACACGCTTGCCACCGTCGCGTACCGGGCCGCCAAGGTGGAACGCTTTGCACCGCCTGGCTTCGGAGACTTTCAGCTCGGGAAGGCCGCGCGCACACCGGTAGAGATCATCGCTCACATGGCGGATTTATTCGACTGGGGACTGCGACTGGCGAAGGGTAACCCGGATTGGGTGCAGTCGAAACCGCAGTCGTGGCGGAAAGAAGTCGCGCGCTTTCACGCGTCATTGCTCGCACTCGATCAGTACCTTGCGTCCGATACTCCTCTCTCAGTCACCGCGGAGGAATTATTTCAGGGACCGATCTCGGATGCGCTGACCCACATCGGCCAGGTTGCGGTGCTACGTCGCCAGGCTGGCGCGCCCGTGCGTTCGGAGGTCTACGCGAAAGCCAAGATCGCCGCCGGGCGGGTTGGGGAGGAACAACCCAAGAATCCGCTGGAGTTCGACAGCCCGCCAGCAGAACCGGCAATAACGTAATCGCCGCCTGAACGAGCGCGACCGGTGCTAGATTTGCGGCCGCAGGTGTAACCCGAATGCGCTCTGATTCGTAGGACTCATATGCAGAATCCACCCGCAGCAGCCGCTACACCACAGACGCCTCAGCCAGCTCCCGCACCGGAGCCAGCAACGGAGGTTCAAGGTCCGTTCGCAGTGGTGGCGGGCCCCCAAGGCCCTCAAACGTTCTCGCTCCTTGGACCGAAAACCCAACGTGAAATCGATGTCCTGAAGGCGCGTCGCTCGGAGCTATCGAATCAACTGGAGTCGGTCGACTCACGGCGCTCGAGTCTAATGAAGCAACTCAGGACGACCGGTGATCCCGTCGCGGTGAAAGGACTCGAAGCGCGTCTCGCGCTGCTCGATGCGCGCCAGCTACAGCTCGAGTCGGATCTACAGCAAACCGGCCAACTGCTGTCGAGCACGGCCGCAGGACAGGTGGCGTCGACTTCAGACGCACCTCGCATGGGAAGCTTCACCACCAATCAAACGATGGCGTTGTCCGTGCTGGGAATCATCTTCATCGGATTCCCGCTAGCGATCGGAGTAGCCAAGTCGATGTGGCGCCGTTCGATCAAGCCTGGAGTCGCACCACAAGCACTCACCGAGACCGCGCAGCGCTTGGAGCGCCTCGAATCATCGGTTGACGCCATTGCGATCGAGATCGAGCGAATCTCCGAGGGCCAGCGCTTCGTGACAAAACTGCTGTCGGATTCGCAGGCAGCGCCGGCGCTTGGCGCAGCGAAATAAACGTTGCGGATGAGCGCTAATAGGTTGGTCCGAACCGCGAGCTAATGCGAAAATGCGAGCTGGTTGCGAGGATAGGGACTCGCACTCGTCTCGCAACTCGCAACTAGCCCGCATCTCGCAACTAGCCCGCAACTCGCACCAATCCGTTAGCCCTCCTCCCGCAGCCCCTCAGACGGCTGCGGGTCCACTGTTCTTAGGGTCCTCTCCACTCAAAGTCTGTTGCCTGAGTGCCGCGGCGCCCATCAATCCACCGAGTCCCATGGACTCGACGGCAGTGCTCGGCACCAGCATTAGCGCGCCTTTCTCCTTCAGTCCTTCGTAGAGGATGTTCATCGCGCGCAGGTGAAGCGCGGTTGGATTGTTCTGGTAGGACTTGGCCGCCTCGTGAAACAAGTTGGCGATCTCCACTTCGGCCTGACCGAGAATGATACGCGCCGATTTCTCGCGAGAAGCCTGCGCCTCGCGGGACATCGCATCCTGCAATGACGATGGAATCACGACATCACGCATCTCCACCGATTGCACCGTCACCCCCCACGGATTAGACCGCTGATCGATCAGGCTTTGCAGCTCGGACTCGATCCGCTCCCTTCCCCGCAACAGCTCGGTGAGTGAGGTACGACCGATGATGTCGCGCAGCCCGGTCTGGGCCGCCCAGCTCACAGCTTGGGAGTAATCCTGGACTTCCAGTGCAGCCTTCTCGGAGTCATGCACCATCCAGAAGAGCACGGCGTCGACGTTGACAGGCACAGTATCCGAAGTCAGAGTCTCTTCAGCTGCAAAACTCGTCGTCACGACACGCTGGTCGATGTACAGCGAAACCGATTCGATGAACGGCGTAATCCAGAACAGGCCCGGTCCGCGCAATCCAGTGTAGCGACCGAGCCGCAACACCACTGCCCGCTCCCATTGTTTGGCGATCTTGGGCGATTGTGCGAGCACGACACCGGCGACCGTCCAGATCAAAAGCCAGCCTGGATTCTGGGCGGCTGCCGTCATCACCAGCCCAATGACAATCGCGACGAGCAGTATGAAAACGGAAACAACGTTGACACGCCCTTGCGACCGTGAAGCCCGCGCGGCGCGGCGTGCTGCGAGAACTTCGTCCATGCCTGGCATCTATTTTTTCTCCTCGTTTCTGAGCTTGTCGATCAACTCAGGTAAAGTGAATCCCAGCACTGCTGCATCGCCGATGAATCGGCGAATCAGCTCACGCAGATCACGCTCGCGGTGGGCACGCGCAGCCTGCGGTGTCGGCACTTCGCGAACGAATGTCCCCACTCCACGACGCGTTTCCAGAATTCCATCGCGCTCGAGCTGGGCGTAAACTCGGGCAACGGTGTTGGCGTTGACCGCGAGATCCACGGCGAGCTGCCGCACGGTTGGCAGCTGCATTCCCGGCTGGAGCACGCCCGTCGCGATCGACGCGCGGATCGCGCGATCGAGTTGGGCATAGATCGGAGTTGGACTTCTGGTATCGACGTCGAATAGAGGCATTGTCCGCTTGTACTATCACATTGGGACAATACGCGCGCAAGATCGAAGCAGTTTCAGCCGGGCTGAGCGTGGGTTAAGCCGGTCTACGCAGCTCTAAGTCACCGATTGTGCGTATACATGAGATCGACCAGCTCGTCGTACATCTGGTCGGCCTCCTGGCCACCGGTCCGAATTGCGCCGGTCGCGCAATGCTTGAGATGATTCCGCATCAGCTCGCGACTAACTCCGCGCAGCGCTTCCTGCACCGACGAGATCTGGGTGAGAATGTCGGCGCAGTAGCGATCGGCGTCGACCATTTTCTGAAGACCACGCACCTGCCCTTCGATGCGCCGCAATCTGATCAGATTGCGCGCCTTGATCTCCGCATCGTTTGCTTTCGCTTTCCGTGGCATATCGATCTCCGGCTAGGCGAGCCGCACGTGGCGCAACCGCAAACTGTTCATCACAACGCTTATGGAGCTGAGTGCCATTGCTGCGCTGGCGATCACCGGATTGAGCAGCGTGCCAACGATTGGATAGAGCACACCGGCAGCGATAGGAATGCCGATCACGTTGTAGAAAAACGCCCAGAACAGGTTCTGCTTCATCGTTCTCATCGTTCGGCGCGACAAGGCAATCGCAGTCGGCACTGACATAAGATCGCTGCGCAGGAGCGAGACATCGCTTGCCTCGACAGCGATGTCTGTACCCTTCGGCATCGACATGCCGACATCGGATTGCGCGAGCGCGGGTGCGTCGTTGACGCCGTCGCCGACCATCGCCACGACGTGTCCATCGCGCTGCAGACTCTTTACGACGTCCACCTTTCCCTCAGGCCGCACCTCGGCGAACACGCTGGTGATCCCAACGGCGTCCGCCGCTGATTCGGCGGGGGCGCGACGATCACCAGTTACGAGTACGGTCGCAATACCGAGCTGCTCTAAGCGATGGATGGCCGCGCGCGAGGATGGCCGGACGACGTCGGCGACGATGATCCTGCCGAGCACCTGCCGGTCGGCGACGACGAAGAGCTCGCTTTCCCCCGCGAGTACTTCTGCTGGGGTAGCCGCGTCGAGACCCAGCTCGCGAATCAACGCCGCGTTGCCGACTGCGATACTCTTACCGCGGACAATCCCGGTAACGCCGCTGCCGGTGAGAGAGCGAAAACCATCAACCCGCGGCGAGACGATTCCCTTCTCGCCGGCGGCCTTCACGATCGCGCTCGCCAGTGGATGCTCCGAATGATTCTCCAGCGCCGCGGCGAGCTCGAGTACTTCGCGCTCCCCGACATTCGGCGCTGGAACGATACGCGTGACGCGGGGCCGCCCTTCGGTGATCGTGCCCGTCTTGTCGAAGACAACGGTGTCGACGTCTCCCGCGCGCTCCAGGATTTCGCCGCCCTTGATGAGGAGCCCGAGCTCGGCGCCACGCCCGGAGGCAACCATCACCGCTGTTGGCACAGCGAGCCCCATGGCGCATGGGCAGGCGATAATGAGCACTGACACCGCCGCCACGATCGCATGAGGCAGCGCTGTAACGCCCGCTGCCACCACCCAAACAACGAAGGTGACGATCGCAATCATAAGCACCGTCGGTACGAAAACAGCGCTGACTCGATCAGCCAGTTTCTGAACCGGGGCGCGAGACAGCTGCGCGTCGCGCATCAGTTTCGCAATGCGCGCGAGTACGCTGATCGAGCCGACGCTCGTCGCCACATAGCGGAAAGAGCCCGTTGCGTTCACGGTTCCGCCGACAACGGCATCACCCGACGCCTTCTCTACGGGGAGCGGTTCGCCCGTAAGCATCGACTCATCGACCTCGCTCGCGCCATCTACGATTTTCCCATCGACCGGCAGTCGCTCGCCTGGTCGAACGAGAACAACGTCGCCCGCGTTTACCTGCGCCACCGGAATGTCGACCCAGTCACCGGAGCGCTCGACACGAGCCGTGTTGGGGAGAAGTGTCGCTAGACGCCGCAATGCGGCGGTGGTTCTGTCGCGAGCCCGCGCTTCGATTGCCCTACCCGCCAGCACCAGACCGATAATGAAGATCACGGCCTCGTAGTAGACCTCTGGGGCGATCCCGTTGCGCGACAGCATGGCTGGTGCAACCGTCGCGACGGCGGAATAGAGAAATGCCGCCCCCGTGCCAAGCGTGACGAGCACGTTCATGTCCGCGGACCGATGGCGGATTGTTTTCCATGCGGCGCGGTAGATGTCGCGGCCGGCCCACCCAACGATCACTGCGGTAAGCCCCAGCAGCCCGAAGTTCACCGCGGCCGAACCCGTGGCTGTCATCGAGAATGCCATCGCGACGAGTCCGGCGATCACGCTAACTAGCGCTTTTGCGGTAAGCGCCCGGGCATGCTCGCTCGCTGCGTGGTCAACATCGTCGCCCAGGTTGTGATCCGCAGCTGGCAGGGATGCGTCGTATCCAGTCGCGCGCACGGCGTCGATCAATCGCTGCGGTGTGACGGTCTCCGCGTCATAGACGACTGCAGCACTATTAGTGACGAGATTGACGGTCGCGTCGCTTACGCCTGGCTCTGCCTGCAGCGCGCGCCGTACCCGCGCCTGGCAAGCGGCACAGGTCATCCCCGTTACCGGAAAAGAGATTCGTTGTTCGGGTGTAGCGGTCGTACTCATCCAGCCTCCATCAACGAATCAATATACCCCCCTCCCCTATGTCAAGTTTCAGCGGATGACCTTATCGAACCGCAGCGGATTCGAAACGTCATAAGTGAAGTGCCACCATTCCTGGTCGTAGTTGGTGAAACCGCGGCGCTCCATTGCCGCGTTCAGTCGCTGGCGATTGGCCGCTGCTGTTCCGGTGGCGTTGGCAGTGTGTGCCGCCGCCGAGAAGGTGTCGAAGGGAGTTCCCATCTCGAGCTCTCGCCCAGTGGCGAGGTCGATCAACGTCAGGTCGATGGCGAGGCCGAGGTTGTGTCGCGAGCGACTGGCGATGTAGCCGTCACGCAGCAGATCCTCCCGATTGACGCGCTTGGTCCAATCCACCATCGCGAGGGTCGCGCGTACCGGGCGATAGGAATCAAAGATCTTCAGCCCCAATCCCTGACCGCGCAAATCGCTTTCGACTCGCGCGAGCGCCGCGGCCGCCTCGCGTCGGAAAAAGGCGCGGTTGGCTAGATACCCTGGCAAAGGGGCGCCCGTGAAGTTGTTGGTCGTCGCATATCGCAACTCGACAACGATTGTCGAATCGAGTTTGCGCACGTCGGTGAGCAGGGTGTCCGCGACAGCGTCCGGCGCAATCGCCGTTTCAGTGGTGTTGATTGGCGGCGCACTCTGCCGGCGCGCGCACGCGAGCCCCACAGTCAGCACCACAAGACGAAGTATGGTCCTCATGCAACAAGAATAAGCAGGATACATTTTGCGCATGACAGGTGGTGACGCCATTACGCGTGGATCGGTGGGCGCAAACGCCCCGCGCGGCCATCGCGCCGCGGTCTTCGCCAGCTTCCTCGGCTGGACTCTCGACGCGTTCGATTTCTTCCTCGTCGTTTTCGCGCTGACGGCAATCGCCAAAGAGTTTGGCAAATCCGATGCGCAGCTGGCGCTGACAATCACCATCACACTCGCCTTCCGACCTGTTGGCGCTTTCATCTTTGGTTTGATGGCGGATCGGTATGGGCGGAAGCTGCCGCTAATGATCGATCTCGTGTTCTTCTCGATCGTGGAGGTGTTGTCCGGCCTCGCGCCCAACTACACCGTCTTTCTGATTTTGCGGGCACTGTTCGGCATCGGCATGGGCGGCGAGTGGGGGGTAGGCGCCTCCCTCGCAATGGAGAAAGCGCCTAAGGAGAGCCGCGGCGTTTTATCCGGCCTGCTCCAGGAAGGCTACGCCACAGGATATCTCCTCGCCGCCGTTTGCTACTTCTTCGTGTTTCCACGGTGGGGCTGGCGACCGATGTTCTTTATCGGTGGTCTTCCTGCGCTGCTCGCGATCTTCGTCCGCATGCGGGTGCACGAGTCTGAGGTGTGGGAGAAGACGCGCCACAAGGACTGGAGTAGTCTCGGCAGGGGAATCGCTTCACACTGGAAACTCTTTCTCTACCTGACGCTGCTGATGGCGGGGATGAACTTCGTCTCACACGGGACGCAGGACATGTACCCGACGTTTTTGCAGCGTGACTGGGGGTTCTCTCCGCAGAAACGCGCGGCGCTGACCGCGTTCTCGATGATTGGAGCGATAATCGGCGGCATTAGCTTCGGCTATCTCTCCGATCGCATTGGTCGGCGGCGGTCGATCGTCCTCGCGCTCGTACTCGCGATCGTCGTGATTCCACTGTGGGCGTTCTCTCCAGCGCTCGTCGGGCTCGTTATCGGCGCGTTCCTGATGCAGTTCATGGTACAGGGCGCCTGGGGAGTGATCCCTGCGCACATCACCGAGCTCTCGCCCGACAACGTGCGTGGATTCCTGCCGGGCTTCGCGTATCAGTGCGGCGTGCTGATCGCCAGCTCGGTGGCGTACCTCGAAGCAGTGCTTGCAACGCGAATGAGCTACGCCAAGTCGATGGCGATAGTTGCCGCCGTCGTGTTTTCAGCTGCAGCGATCATCGCCTGGCTGGGGCGCGAGCGTCACGCGGTTGAGTTCGGCAGCGACGCTTCTTTGCCCGACCCACAACTCGCGCGATCAGGTTGATTGGATGGCGGCGGTCTGGGCGACCAGACCGTCGAGGAGCGCGCGCACATGCTCAATACCGGTGCGCGGATTCATCATCGTCACTCGCAGAACTGGGCGGCCCTCCAGAACAGTCGCCGTGATCCAGCCTGTGCCGTTCTTGTTGTAGCGAGGGCGCAGTTCGCGGTTAAGCGCATCGACTCTTTCAGGCTTGCTGCGCAGCTCGCCGCCGCGACCCAGATAGCGGAAGCAGAGAATATTCGACTCCGGCTCGTGCAATGCCTCAAAATCGTTGCGCTCTTTAATCTCGTCATAGAGCAGTCTCGCCGTCTTGCACAGATGATCGTGCAGCTGCCCGAGTCCGCTCGACCCAAATCGTTGAATCACTGCCCACAGCTTGAGGACATCGGCGCGGCGGGAGCACTGAAAGCTACGGATGCCCTGGTCGATCACCCGCGTCGACTTGCGATCGTGAAACAGGTATGGAGCCTGCTGCGCAAACGCGCGCTCGAGATCCGCTTCGTTGCGCGTGAGGACCATTCCCGCCGCCAGGGGGAGGAGCATCATCTTGTGCGGATCCCAGGCGAGCGAACGCGTGTGTCGCAGACCGTTCAACGCGCGAGGCGGATGCGCGGACAACAGTGCGCTGGCGCCGTGCGCGCCATCCACGTGGAACCAAATTCCCAGCTCGTCGCACATAGCGCCGACGCTCTCGAGATCGTCGAACGATCCGGTCGCCGTCGTCCCCGCCGTCGCGACCACCGCCATAACGCCCTTCCCTTCCGCGCGCAGACGTTCCAGCGTCGAGCGCAGCAAGTCGATGTCGACTTTGTAATTGCGCGAAGCGACCGGAATGCCATGCTTGCGTCCGAGTCCGAGCTGGCCAATCGCGCGAGTAACAGCGTAATGCGCGTGCTCACCATAGACCACCACCGGCGGGTCGGCGCCCACTCCTTCTTCCCACGCATTCGGCAGCGCCGAATTGCGCGCGGCGAGCAGCGCGGTGAAGTTCGCTTCAGTTCCACCGGAAGTCATCGTTCCGCCGGAGCCAGCTTCATAACCGGCGAGCCTGGACAGCCAGGCGACAATCTGGTGCTCGATCATGCTCGCCGTTGGCGACATCTCCCAGACTGCGAGCGACTGATTTAGCGCGCCGATGATGCTCTCCATCCAGATGCCGATCGGAAGCGGCGCTGACGTTTGATGCCCCATGTACATCGGGTGGTAGTACTTGTTCGCGTCGGCGATCACCTGCTTTTCCAGACGTTCGATGATCTCGCCGATCGACTTGCCGTCGCGCGGAAAATCCTCGTCGAATCGCGCCGCAATTTCCCCGCTATCGAACGGGGTTGAAACCTGGCCGGCGCCCGTACCCGTCGATGCGAAATACCGCGCCGTCAACGCGGCGAACTGTTGTCCTGTTTCAAGGGAGGTGTCGGCTTCCAGCTCGGCAAGAATGTCCTCTATCATGCGGCAAATTTACTCGATGCCGCCGGACTTCAGCCGTCCAGCAATCCGTTTTGCCTGACGAAATCGGCGAGCTCGCCGCGCGAGGTCACACTCAGTTTCGTAAAAATGTTCGAAAGGTGGGTGCTGACCGTCCGCGAAGAGATTTGAAGCGCTCCGCCGATTTCCTTGTTGGACTTCCGTGTTGCAACCATTCGCGCGATTTCCATCTCACGCCCCGTCAGTCCCCCAGCACCGGCTGTGACCGTCTTCGGCGGGGGCCGCACGCCGCGTTCGCGCATTTCCTCCCGCGTCCCCGTCAATTCGTCGGCGGCACCGAGCTTGGCGAGGACGTCATGCGCTCTCTTCAGCTCGCGCCTGCCCTCTTCCGGCTGGCCGATCTCGAGTAACGCACCGGCGAGCCGACGTCGAATCCGCGCGGCCTGCGGAGGGAACGGAATCGCTTCGAGCTGCTCGGCGCCCGATCGTAACAGGGGAATCGCGCGATGCGGGTCTCCATCCCTGAACCAGGCCAGCAATCCGTCACATGCATCCGCCTGCGCGAGACCAAGTCGGTGTCCCAGTCGCTCGGCGTCGACACGCATCCTCGTGCAATGGCGTGCGGCACGGTCAAAATCGCGCGCAACCAGCGCCGCCTCGCCCACAACGGGCAACAGCCACTGCAGGGACCAGACGATATAGCCGGAGCTGTCGGCGATCTCCAATCCCGCTTCGCCGATTCGGACCGCTTCCGCGGGATCCCCAGTCGCGAGATGGTACGCGGCGAGACCGTGATGCGCCGGAACGATCGAAGGAATATCGAGGGGGCGGGCATCGGCACCGTTGAGCGAGCCCGTTTTTTCGCCGCCCGCCAGCTTCCAGCCGAGATCGAAATACTCTTTCGCCTTCTCGGTCGCGCCGCGCCACAGGTAAATGAGGCCGGTCCAGACGTACAACCGTGGCAGTAGCACGCGCTGATTGAGGGCCTTGGCAGCGGCAATCGTACGCTCGCCGAGCGAGAGTGCGGTGTCCCACTCACCAATTCCCATTCGGTACTGCACTGCCACTTCACCTGACCAGAGTGGTAACAGGGGCGACTGCATTTCATCCGCGAGGCGATCGCTCTCTGCGATGTGTTCGGCGACGCGTGGCGCATCGCCTGATACTCCGGCGAGCAATGCCAGCCCCCAATGCGCCGTCCACTCGAGCATTCGCTGCCCAGCCGCCTGGCCGTGCGCAAGAGCCCGAGAGCCGTGCTCCGCAGCGAGAGCGAGGGGGCCCGTCCAGGCGTACATCAAGAGCAGCGCGCGATGCGCTCGCGATAATAGCGCGTCGTTCTGAACACCACCCGCAGCCGCAGACGCGAGCGCGGCTTCCACTTCGTTCTGCGCCTGTTGAAGCTTGCCCAGATCCTGTAATGCGATGCCCTTGGCCAGCCGCAATCGGACGACCGTCTCGGGGGAAGCAGCGTCGGCTGCTGCCTGACCAGTCTGATAATGGGATAACGCGTCGGCGAAGCGTCCGCTCCAGTAGCAAGCGAGCCCCATTCTGTAATGGATGTCGGCGAGCGCACCACGCTCACCGCGCTGTACGGCCGCGACACGCGCGCGTTCCCAGAGCTCGATTGCCGCGTCATACTCTCCGATTCGCTGCCGCGTGCGCGCGAGGGTGGTGAGAATCTCGTCGCGCAGACCGTCCTGGATGGAGCCATCGCCGTCGAGCGTCTCGAGTGCGATCGCCAGATAGTTTGCGGCCTCGCGATTCGCGTATTTGTCGAGCGCGGCACGACCGGCTGCGTGGCAATACAAAACTGTTTTGCGCGCGAGCTCTGGCGAATGCGCGCGCGCAAAGTGCAGCGCGAGCTCGTCGGCGTGAGCCAACGCCCCGGCGCCATAAAGGCTTTCGAGGCTATCGCCAACTGTAGCGTGCAACAGACGCGCGCGGGCCTGTCCGAGATCGGCGTAAATCACCTGCTGTAGCAGCGGATGGGTGAAGTCGTACCGAATAGCGTCGACCGTTCCCGTCTCCTCGAGAATTCGCCGGCCCAATAGCTCGTCGAGCGCGGCGATTGTGTCCTTCTCAGTCAAACCGGAGACCTTAAGCAGCGTTTCGTATGGTGCGCGCGTTCCGACAACGGCGGCGAGGTTCGCGAGCGTCCGCGCGTGAAGCGACAGTCTTTCGACTCTATCCTTTAGCACGTCCCGGATGCTGGTCGGCAATTGCAGTCTGTCTATATCCCAGCCCTTCCAACGAGAATCGACCCGAGAGAGGGCGTGCGATTCGACGAGCGCTTTCAGGGTTTCCTCGATGAAGAACGGATTGCCGCGGGTCCATCCGTAGAGGAGCGAAGTGAAATGGCCGGTGGTTCCCTTCTCCGCGCCGAACATCTGATGCACCAGCTCTTCGACGTCAGCATGTGACAACGGCGTGAGCTTGTGAACGGTCAACCCGCCGAGTCGAGCAAGAGACTGCTCGGTGTTCCGAAGCACGGGATTGGTGTCGCGATCGCTGTCGTTGTATGTGCAGAGGAGAAAAAGCTTTTGTGATTCGATCTGCCGCGCGACGAAGTGCAGCAGCTCGAGCGAGGAGGCGTCGGCCCACTGCAGATTCTCGAGCAAAATGAACAGCGGTTGCTTGGTCGCCAGACGCCCAAGGAACTGTGTGAAGTTCCACAGCAAGCGTGCCTTGATCTCGGCCGGATCAGCGCCTGTTGATTGCCGCGCTCTTTCCGGTGGAGCGGGCAGATTGGGGAACATCTGCGCGAACTCCGCTGCTCCGCCTCTGGTAAGTACCGACAGCTGCGAGGGATCCATCGCGCGTAAGACAGGTCCCAGAGCATCCGAGAACACAGCGTAAGGCACGCCCGTCTCTACCGGGTAGGCACGGCCGTTCACAACCGTCCACCCCTTTTTTCCGGCGCGCTCGGCGAGTGCGGCGGCCAGGCGCGTTTTGCCGATCCCGCCCTCGCCGACGACAAAGACCGTGCGGCCTGCGCCTTTTGCCGCCTCATCGAGGGACTTCGACAGGACTGCGAGATCCGCGGCCCGCCCGATCAGTGGCGTTTCCTCAGCCCTTAGCATCAAGGGCTAATGTAAGAACGTCAGTTTTCGGGAGCTAGCTAATTCAGCGCGAGGTCTCTTCCACGGGGCCGATCGTGATGTTCCGCCATTCACGGGTCCACTGTCTGAGACGCGATTCACGCCCTTCGCGGCCCAGGCCCACGATGAAGCGGACCTTCATCGGAGACTCGAGCATCCGATTGAAGACAGCACGCCCCTTTCCGCTGAAGGATGTGCCGGGCACCTCGAAATTCACCAGGCGGCCCGGCATCACCGGCACCTCCATCAACAACCGCGCCCCGCTCGCGCTGACGTCCTCCAGCAGCGCGAGGCCGTCGACGCGTAGCTCGTCCCCATCTTCCTCGACAGATACGCGTGCGGGCAACTGCACCGTATATCGACGCTCACTGCGAATGTTGGCGAGCATCTCCACCGCTTTGCCGAACAGGTTCAACGACTGGCGATACTTCATGCGCCACATCGGCACCGAGTGATGTGCGCAGTGGAGCTCGATCGCATCGCGCGTTTCCATCGGCAATTCGTCGAAGCGGACTCCGTGCGTGTAGATGGTGTTGTTGCCGGTGCGCCCCGTCTGCATGTGAGTGACTTCGCCACTCACGGGAAATACGCCTGACGCCACAGGAAGATCGATGTTCACCCTGCTCCCCAGCGGCAGCTGAAACGCGGAGCGGAACGCCAGACCTGACGGGTTGAGATCTTGAGTCAGCGCCAGGAGGTCGCGATAGTCGCGGCCCTCGGCGTCCGTTGCATTGACGGTGATTGGGAAAGCA
The DNA here is from genome assembly GCA_045803545.1 of Gemmatimonadaceae bacterium. Classification (GTDB taxonomy): domain Bacteria; phylum Gemmatimonadota; class Gemmatimonadetes; order Gemmatimonadales; family Gemmatimonadaceae; genus UBA4720. Next base: position 741,427 of record JBJMOW010000005.1, read on the forward strand.
TCGATGAATCGGTGATCCACGCGTTGCTGCCTCGACGCGCGGCTGTGAAACACGACATAACCCGCGAAGTAGATGTTCCACGCAATCCAGAACCCGTTGAGCCAGAACGCGAGGGATGACCAGCCTGGCGCGTGGTAATTGACCCAGCCCGCCTTGTAAGCAACCGTCGCCCAGACCAGGGACAGAACGGAGACGACCAGCAGCACGAGCTGCGGCGCGTAGGTCTCGAAAGGCACATCGTTCGCGCCCTTCGGCGTCACGTTGAACTTCAGTTTTTTCTGAGTGAAGAAGCCGCGATACGTTTTTATGTAGGTCCAGAATTTCGCCATGTTGTAGCGCTCGGAGATGAGAATCCATCCCGTCCCGCGCGACAACAGCTCGAAGGAAATCACAGTCAAAATGACGTAAGGGACTAGTCGTGTGACCAGCTGCGCGTTCGTCACGTTGACCGGCAGCCAGCCAAAGACAAAAAACACGACCGGCGACAGATAGAAAACGAGTTTCTGTATGCCGTCGAGATAGGTTGCCGTCGAGCTCAAATAAGCGAGCCGCTGCGGTAAGGTGAGTCCCGGATATGTGAGCGGATTCAGCTTGCGCAGAATCTGCATTGAGCCCTGACCCCAGCGCAGACGCTGTACGTGATACGCGAACGCCGAGGATGGAGCGAGTCCGTACGCGAGCGTCTCGCCGTGATAAACCGACTTCCATCCGCGACCGTGGAGAATGATCGACGTCTCCATGTCTTCGGTTATCGTCTTCGTCGAAAACCCGCCGATCTCGTCAAACGCTGTCCTGCGCAGTACTCCGCAGCTGCCACAGAAGAATGCCGCATTCCAGTGATCCTTCCCCGGCTGGAGCAGCGAGAAGAAGATTCGATTCTCTTCCCACAGGCTACGCCCCTCTTCGTTCACGACATGGGTGAATGAATCGGTGTTGTAGAAGTCCTGTGGCGATTGGACGAACGCAACTTCGGGATCGTTGAAGTATCCGAGCAAGCGGTCGAGGATGTTCGGCAGCGGAACGTGATCGGCGTCGAGCTGCAGGATGAACTCACCCTGCGTAATGCGCAGCGCGTTATTCAGATTCCCCGCCTTCGCGTTCTGGTTGCCTTCGCGTCGGATGTAGCCGATGCCCAGCGCTTCGGCCATCGCCTTGACCTCGTCGCGCTTTCCGTCGTCGAGCATCCACGTCCGATGCGGATACTTGATCGCCCGGGCGCCGATCGCGGTACGGCGTAACACTTCGAGCGGCTCGTCGAAATTTGTGATGAAGACATCGACGCCCAGACCCTTGGGAGCGGGCGGCGCCGTTCGGTATTTGAGGCGCCACACCGTGGCGATCAGGAAGAATGAGTTGATCAACCCGTACGTCTCGGCGATCACGAGGACAACCGAGAAAATCATTGCGTGGGGATTCAGCGACCAACCCCACCGCCAGATTATCCAATACAGGCCATAAAGCCACGCAATTGCCGCAAACGCGCGTGTAAAGATTTCCTGTCCACGCGGCAACTGGGGGATTGCATCGTGAAATGCGTTTTCGGGGATTTCTACATCAGAGTCCAGTCCCGGAGGCGACTGCGCGCTCTCTACGGACACAGGCTCAATAACGACGTTGCTTGGCATGCTCGACCACAACAGTAGCGCGAGATCCATGCCGCCAGAGAGATTTGCGTATAATGGCGTAAGTGGTTCAGTCGTTGCGAGTTGAGCGCACATGAAGACACTCGATCTGCGTCCTCACTTGCACACGCTGGACGGCTCCAACCGCGATTACCAGCCACTGCTCGACCTCGTTGGAGATGCCCAGCTCGTTCTGTTGGGCGAGGCATCCCATGGCACCCACGACTTTTACTACCAACGAGCCGAGATCACCAAGCGGTTGATAAGCGAAAAGGGATTCTCGGCGGTCGCGGTCGAGGCCGATTGGCCGGATGCCTACCGTGTAAACCGTTATGTCCAAGGCGACCGCCAGGACCCTGACGCCGACTCCGCGCTCAAGGGCTTCGAGCGGTTTCCGACGTGGATGTGGCGGAATACGGTCGTTCTGAATTTCGTCGAATGGTTGCGCGAGCTGAACTCAAGCCGCGATGAGAACAACCGCGCCGGGTTCTACGGGCTCGACCTCTACAGCTTGTTCAACTCCATGGAGGCGGTAATCAACTATCTGGACCGGGTTGATCCCGACGCTGGGCGCCGGGCCCGCTATCGCTATTCCTGCTTCGAGCATTTCGGAGAAGACAGTCAGGCCTACGGCTACGTGGCCAGCTTCGACCTCGATCGATCCTGCGAAGACGAAGCGATCAATCAGCTGCTCGACATGCGGCGGCGTTCAATGGATTACCTCGGCGCATCAAGGCGCGAAGATTTCTTTGACGCCGAGCAGAACGCTCGCCTGGTCAAGAACGCGGAGGAATACTACCGGTCGATGTTCCGCGGACGTCAGTCGTCGTGGAATCTGCGTGATACGCACATGGTGGAAACCGCGGAGGCGCTGATGTCATACCTCCAACGCCACCAGCGTCAGCCGAAGATGGTGCTATGGGCACACAACTCACACCTTGGCGATGCGCGGTACACGGAGATGGGCGCGCGCGGAGAGCTCAACGTCGGGCAGTTGATACGTCAGAAGTACGGCGACGCCGCGGTGTTGGTTGGATTTACGACATACGCGGGAACGGTGACGGCGGCGAACGACTGGGACGAGCCGGGAGAGCGAAAGCGCGTGCGAGCTGCTATCGCTGACAGTTACGAGCTCGAATTTCACGAGACCCAGATTCCGCGCTTCTTTCTGCCGCTCCGTAACGCCTCGCTCGGATCGGCGCTGCTGAAGAAACAGCGTCTCGAGCGCGCGATTGGTGTGATTTACCGGCCCCAGACTGAGCGCATCAGTCACTACTTTCGCGCGGATCTGCCGCGTCAGTTCGACGCTGTTTTTCATTTTGACGAGACCAGCGCGCTTCAGCCGCTGGAGATTCCGGAACGCTGGCACGACGTCGAACCGCCCGAGACATTTCCCTCCGGTCTCTGAGGGGCGTTTACTTACCGCGTTTGACCCGTTTGCCCGCGGGCTTCCGTGCAGATTTGGTTGCCGCCTTACCAACCGGCTTTCCCGACAGATCCAGCATTTTCTTCTCGCCCAGATAATCGATCGACGGAGTATCTACGACATTCCGCAGGCGTTGCACCGTCGACGAAATCCGCCTCGACGCATCCAGAATGTCTTTTGCCAGCTCCGGTATCTCCTCTGGCGCGGCATCGCTGGCGAGAAGCTCGGCGTTCATCGTGAGGACGGTGAGCACATTGTTCATCTCGTGCGCCACTGCAATGGTCGCCTCTGTGATTCCGGCACGCCGCTCCTTGTTGGCCCGCTCATCTTCCATCTGCCGCTGCAGTGTGATGTCCTGCACCTGGGTGATGAAGTAAATCGGGTTTCCGTCGCTGTCGTGAACAGCTGCCACCGCAATCGACACCCAGATCTGCCTGCCGTCGCCCCGAACGTAGCGCTTGATGCGGTTGTAGCTGGCGATTTCCCGCGCGGTGAGTCGCCGCAGCTGATCGAGATCGATGGTGAGGTCATCGGGGTGAGTGATGTCACCAAACCTGCGCTTGAGCAATTCCGCTTCGGAATAGCCAAGCATCTCGCACAAGGCATGGTTCACTTTGGTGAATTGACCCTGTGGATTCACGAAGCACATACCGAGGGGGGACATCTTGAACGCGCTCGCAAACAACTGCTCGCTCTCGCGTAACGCGCGTTCTGCTTCGGTACGCCGCGCAACGTCACGAATAAGTCCGAGTCGGGCTGGCTGACCATCGAACATGATCGGCGCGGTTACTATCTCCGCCACGATCGCATCGCCTCTTCTGGAACGGAACTTCACCTCGATTGGCGTTCCCGTGCCGCCCGTTCCAAACAGCTCGTGGATTCTTTGGCTGACAGCGGGAATCGAATCGGGATGCACAAACGACATTATCGGCTTCCCAATCAGGTCATTGGGCTCTGCACCGAGCCGATGCGCTGCAAACGGGTTCAGATAGAGAAACTTTTCAGCAGTGTACACGATGATCGCATCGGGAGCCGATTCGACGATCGTTCGAAATTCATTGTTCGAGTCAGAGGAGCTCATTGTTGGCCAATCTATTCGTTGTCCGAAAAACATCCTAAGAGTTTAGCCCGGCCTGCGGAATTGCCCGGCGATCGCCTATCTTGTCTTTGAGACCTGCGACAGAGTCGACCTCGGAGTCCCACTGAAGAAGACAACCCGGAAGACCGCAAAGCAAAAAGCCGTCCCCGCTGATGGGTCTCGGGCGAGCGCACTGGAAGAGGCGAACAAAACCGCCAGCTTCGTGGCGCACGAGCTGAACAATCTCCTCACGGTAATTCAGATCAACACCGAATTTCTGGTGGAATCGGTGGGCGCCTCTCCTGAAAATGCGGAGGAGCTCGACGAGATTCAGCGCGCCTCGCGACGCGCATCGATTCTGGCGCGCCAGCTGCTCGCCTCCGCGCGACTCGAGCCGTTCGATCCCGCGATTGTCGACGCAAGTCTGAGGAAGCAAGCCGCCGACAACGCGGCCGCTGGCGCCGAGAAAGGAGCATCCCTCTCCGCGACGATCCTGCTTGTCGAGGACGAGGCCGCTGTTCGCGGAGTGGCGCGCAAGATTCTCGCGCAGAAAGGATACCGCGTGCTCGAAGCCTCCGATGGCGCCATCGCACTGAGAGTCGCCGCCGGTCACGTTGGCGAAATCGATCTCGTCCTCACCGACGTCGCGATGCCCGTGCTCGGCGGACGCGGGTTGGTCGAAGAGCTCCACGAGCTGAGTCCCGGGCTGCGGGTTCTCTTCATGTCCGGTTATCCGAGAGAGGAGGTGTTCCCGGACAAGAAGGATCAGGGGCCCTACCTGCAGAAACCTTTCACGACAGAGACGCTGATCGCGGAGGTGTCCTCGGCCCTTGGGATCGTCCGCTAGCGAGTTCTCTTACGCGGCGGCGAGCTGGCTCGTACAGTGCGAGCAGCGTGTCGCTCCGCCGTCGATGGATTCCCTGCAGTAGGGACAGTTTTTCCTGGGCGCTTCGGCAGCCGGCTTGAAGAAGATCTTCGAGATGCGCCAGGCCACGAAACCGACGATCAGGAAATTGAGCGCCGCGGACAGAAAGTCTCCTATGCCGAACTTGACCGAGCCGACGTTCCAGGTCGCCGTACGCCACTCGCCCGCCGGCAGCATGTAAGTGATCACGGGCATGATGAAGTCGTCGACCACGGCTTTGACGAGCGTGTTGAGGGCAGTTCCGACGACTACGGCTATCGCCAGCGCTACGACGTTCTGCTTAAGCAGGAACTCCTTGAACTCCTTGAGCATCGCCATGGGTACAGTCCTCGGATTGGGTTCTACATAGGAGGCCGATCAGCCGTCTTATGCCGGACAAATAAATACCGAAAAAACACGTAACGCGAGCGCCCTCCGGTGCGTCGAGTAGGTGTCTGCAGACATCGCAAAAAGTAACTCTTGACCAACCCGGCCCAGACCACGCCCCCGGCGGCTTCGTCGCCTCCATCAGCCTCGCCTCCGCAGCCCGCGGTGGCGACACTTTCGCGCGAATTGTCGGACTTCCTGGTCGAGCTCTCGATCACCCTCAACAAGCACGCGATTTATCCACAAAAGCATCCGCTCCTGGATGTCGCCGTTGACGGGGTAGCAAGCCGGCTGGGAATGCTCTTCGTCGAAGATCGCGACTCGCTGTCCATCGGCGTGGCGCGCCGCCAGTTGATCATCGAGGGAGTGGCGACGGATCCATTGAACCCAGTGCTCAAAGAGCTCGCCCAACGGCTGCACCAGCACCAGGTCGGCGCGCTCAAGCTGACTCGCGGAATCACTCGTGACGAGCTCGCTGCGGCGTTGGCAGCATTATCCGTCGATCCTACACGATCAGCGCCAATTGGCCGCGACACGGAGCGCCTTGACACGCTATGGGACCATGTCCGTTTCTTTCCGCTGACGTACGACCGACTGCAGCTGATTGAAGATGACCCCGCGGAGCCACCCGGAACCGACAAAATGCTCGCTGGTCGTGCGACGCAGCTCTGGATCGGGCTCGCCCGCGCGGCACTTTTCTCTGGTGCGACCGCTGCGGATAAAAAAAAGACCGACGCTGACGATGACAGCTCGCTCGAACCAGCCACGGTCGCGCGCGCGATCGACGAGCACCAGCGCGAAGAAGCGTACGACCAGGTAATCGTCGGCTACCTGCTTCAGATCGGAGAGGAGCTCAAGACCGCCGAGGGGCCAGAGGCAGCGGGGCTGCAGCGCCGCGTCTCACGCCTGGTTGGAACGCTCAAGCAGTCGACCCTCGAGCGCTTGCTCGAGATGGGCGGTGACAAGGTCCAGCGCCGCAAATTCCTGCTCGATGCCTCTCAGGGGATTACGGTCGAGGCAGTAATGGACCTCGTAAAAGCTGCGTCAGCAGCAGAAGGACAAACCGTATCACACTCGATGCTGCGCATGCTGTCGAAGTTGGCGCACCACCCATCCGCCACAAACGAGCGCGGGAAAACCGATCCAAGCATTCGCGATGTCATGCGCCGGTTGGTGGACGACTGGACGCTCGACGATCCAAACCCCGAAGCCTACCGGCAAGCGCTCGAGAACATGTCCAGCTTGCGGAACGCCAACGACAAGCCGACAAGCGGCGCGCAGCCAGTCGACGTCGAGCCCGAGCGAATAATTCAGATCGCAGTCGAAATCGGTGCGATCGGCCCGCAGGTGCACATGGCGATGGAGCTCCTGCAGAAAACCGGGCGCATCGATGCGCTGCTCGACCTGGTCGAGCGCGGCCCGACGGCGGGTGCGTCAATGCCCGTCTGGGATTTCCTGGTAGAGCAAGGCGCGTTCGAAACACTGTTGGCCCAGCCACGACTCGATTTGCCGCTGATTACACGCTTCGTAAAGAGATTGGGCGCTGCGGCGGCACCGACGCTGCTTGCCGCAGCAGTGCTGATCGAGGAGGCAAAAACTCGCGGACAGTTTTACGACCTCCTCCTCACTCTAGGCGACTCCGTCGGCGACGAGATTGCGCGGCGCCTCCCGGAGGCTTCGAGCACCGTTCAGCGCGAGTTGCTCGCCCTCGTCGGCAAGCTCGGTGTTGTGCCAGCGGACTTTTCCGCGCTTGCGTATGTCGATAGCGAGGACCCGCTGGTCCGGCGCGAGGCAGTGCGTATCCTGCTCAAGAATCCCGCGGACCGCGACGAAGCCGTCGTCGCCGCATTGTCCGATCCGGACGATCGCGTTGTGTTCGCGGGTCTGTCGGCCGCACAGGAAAAGTGTCCGCCAATCGGCATCAATTTGATCAAGCAACGAGTCGACCGCGGAGAGCTGGACTCGCAGCTTCGTACGATGGGCATCCGCATCATTGGCCAGACCCGAAGCACGGATGCACTCGACTGGCTGCTGCCGCACGTCATGACCGAGACGAGCTGGTCACGCCGACCGAAGCTTCGCCCGTCGTCGGCGGACATGCTGGCAGCGTTGAGCATGATTGCTACCCACTGGCGGACGCATCCCGCCGCCGAGCCCGCGCTGAAACTGGCCGAGCAGAGCAGAGATCCTGAAGTGCGCGGCAAGCTAACGAGGACTCGAGCCGCAACGAGCACGCCGGACAGCAAGAATGAGTGATCCGATTCGTTTCCTGGTCTCATTTGGCCAGGCCGTGTCCACAATGGCGCTCTATAACGACGGACACCCGGCCCGCGAACGGGCTGTGGACCGCTCGTATCAGTGCCTGCAGGACCTGCAACGCGACGACGCCTGCCCCCGCTTCTCGTTCCTTGGCGAAGAAACGATCTATCAGGAAACGGCGCTCCGCGAGCTGGGCGATTGGGAGTGGGGCACCCGCCTGGCGCAGGCCGGTGTGCAACGCATTGAGTTCGACAAGAACGTTGGACGCGAGCAGTACGAGGAGTTCCTCGAGGAAATGATGGCGCGCATCACCTTATCGGTGATCGATACATCCGAAACCCGGACGACACGCCAGACAGGCATCAAGATCGGCGCGCTCGGCATTCGCGGAGAGAAGAAGGAGATCGAGCCAAGCTTGGTCGCGCCGGTGCCCGTCGCAACGATGTCGTACTCGCTCGGCGAAGAGGCAGAATCGATCCAGTCGATGCATCGGGATGTGCTCGAGCGCGGAAAGCTGCCACTCGCCGAGGCCGAAGCGGTCGTTCGCTCGCTGTCGATGGCAATGCACGGCGACCAGCAGATGATTCTGCCATTGCTGCAACTGCGCGAGTTCGATGAGTACACCACGACACACTCGTTGAACGTCTCGGTGCTGGTGATGGCGCTTGCTGAATCGCTGCAGCTCGCCCAGCAGGACGTGCGCGCGTTCGGCATTGCCGGACTGCTGCACGACCTCGGCAAGGTCAAGATTCCCAAGGACATCCTCAACAAGCCCGGCAAGCTAACGGACGAGGAGCGCCAGGTAATGCAGAATCATCCGGTTGCGGGCGCCAAAATGATCATCGAGAGCGGGCGCAAGCTCGATCTGGCGGCCACGGTAGCGCACGAGCACCACATCATGATCAACGGGCAGGGCTATCCTACGCGTCACTATCAGCGCCCCTGTCACAAGGCGAGCAATCTCGTGCACGTCTGCGATGTCTACGACGCTTTGCGCACGAAGCGCCCATATCGCGACGCGTGGGACGCCCAGCGGGTGCTGACGTACATAGAGGAGCGCGCAGGCACCGAGTTCGAGCCCGAGATCGCCGGCGCATTCGTCAAAATGATGCGCAAGCTCGAAACCGGAATTCAGCTCTCACCGCTGACCATTAATGGCAACGGCCAGTCGCACCCAGAGCAGAAACCCGCCCCGCAAATTCCCTCAGGTCAGGGGAACACCCCCGAAAGACAGCCGTAACAAATCCCAGTTACGGCTCGTGATGAAAAAATGCGTCGGTCCCGACGCATTTTCGGGTTGCTGATGAAAAAGCCTGCTCGTCTTTCTAGTAGAAAAACTGCGCTGACGCACTCATCTACTGGAGGAATTGGATGTCCGCGAACAGGAAGGGTTTTACCCTCATCGAGCTTCTGATCGTAGTCGTGATCATCGGCATTCTTGCCGCGATTGCGATCCCGAAGTTCGCCAATACAAAAGAAAAAGCCTACGTTGCCGCGATGAAGTCTGACCTGCGCAACCTCGCCACTTATGAAGAGCAGTACGCCGCCGACAATCAGGGCGATTATTTCAGCGGTGCCGCTACCTCGGCCGCGCCCGTGAACGGCTTCACGCCATCGTCCAACGTGACGATCACGGCGACTGCCGACCCTGGCCCGCCGCCGGCATGGACCGCGACTGCAAGCCACTCCCAGACCGCGAAGACTTGCGACATGGGAGTCACAGCGCCTGGTGTGATCACCTGCACCTAATCAGGTGATAGCGGTTGGAGTAAAAAAGGACGTCGAAAGACGTCCTTTTTTATTTCTGGCCCCGAGACTTTCGCCGGATTGGCGGTTTCTCGAACAGCATTGCTGATTGGGTGGCACCGAGTCCTGATGCTTCGAGCCACTTCTCCAAGCCGCTCGCGATCGCGCGTCGCTCGGTCACACCAAGACTTGCAAAACCCTCGATCAGATCCTGCTGTATCGCACGCGGCGATCGACGCAGCAAGCTCACTCCCTGGCGGGTGAGACGTAACACTGACCGACGACCGTCCGTGGGGTCCAGGGCACGGGTCAGCAGCCCCTTGGCTAGCAGACCGCTCACCACCTCTGAGACCGTGCTGTGCGTAGTCATCGTGAGCTCCGCCAAATCCTTAACGGATTGGTCGGGCGAGTTCGCGAGCTCGCTCATCACGAACAGCTGGGCAGCGCTGATCTTGAGGTCGCGCTCAACTGCCTCCGCGGCGGCACGGAGTCCGCGCACCATTCGTCTCAGCGCGTTGATTGCGCGAGCCACTTCTGCCTGGTTGGCTCTGTTTGCCTTGGGCCTGGCCATCAATGACCCGGGTGGGTTTCGAACCCACGACCTACGGATTAAAAGTCCGTTGCTCTACCAACTGAGCTACCGGGTCTAAGCACCGCAAGATAAACTGCCCGCAACCCCCCGAAAAACATCACAAATATGCGTTAAACGCTTGTCGCGACACGTAACGCTCCGTGGAGGGCACTTCGGGTACGGCTCAACTGTAAGAAATCGTCAGTATAGTGACCCGAATTGCGGGCGGTATTATGCCATTCACCTTCTCGAAGGTAAACGCCGTAATCCGCGCTGTCAGAATGTCCAGACAGCGCGATGCGAAAGCCGCGCGTCTCGCCGCTCTCGAAGAAAGTAATTCGCTGCTGCAGTTCCAGGCGCGGCAGCTCGAGAACCAGAAGAATGAGGCGAGGGAGCTCGCGCACGAGTTGGCGCTGACCAACGAGGAGCTTCGAGCGGCGATCAGTGAAGCCAGGAAAGCCTGGGCGGCGGCAGACGGCGCGAATCGCTCGAAGGCCGAGTTTTTGGCTGTCATGAGCCACGAGTTGCGCACACCTCTCAACTCGATCGGTGGATATGTCGATCTGCTGGAGATGGAGCTTCACGGTCCGCTCACCGAACCGCAGCGGTCAGATCTGGCTCGCATCCGCCGCAGCCAGCACCACCTGCTCGCGATCATCACCGACATTCTCAACTTCACCCGGCTCGAAGCTACCGAAGTCAAATTCGACATCATCGAAGTACCACTGCGCGCCCTGGTGGGCGATCTCGATGGAGTCGTTGATTCGCTCGCGCGCGCAAAATCAATCTCGTATCACTGTGACGCGCCTACAGGCGGCATTTTCGTTCGAACCGATCCCGACAAGTTGCGTCAGATCCTGATCAACCTCCTCTCGAACGCGGTGAAATTCACCCCCACTGGCGGGAGCATTCGCCTCTTCACTACGACCGTACGCAACAACGTCTTCATTCACGTGAAGGACACAGGGCCAGGAATCCCGACTGACAAGCAGCAGCTGATTTTCGAGCCGTTCGTGCAGCTCGATCGCGGGCTCACGCGAACTACAGAGGGGACCGGGCTCGGACTGGCAATCAGTCGCGGGCTGGCGCGCGGGATGGGCGCCGACATTTCGGTCAAGAGCGAGCCGGGCAAAGGATCCACGTTCACTCTCACCCTCCCAATAGCAGCCCGTCGTCCGACGCCAGGCCCACTGCCCCGCGTCGCCGTTTAGCGCTCGCTCAGCTTTTTTGGTCTAATCCTCGCACTCTCGTCCGAGGTCTTTCCTCGAGCGAGCAATGCCAGCAGTCGCCAAGAAAACTTCAACCGGGCCTGTCCGCTGTAAGCGGAAATTCCTGCGGTTCTTCCCAAAAGGGTTTCAGGATCCAAAGTACGTCGACTGGGAGCGGGGCTACAAATGGGAAGCCCACGAGCGATGGCGCGAATTGCTCGGGCGTGAAACGCACCGCGAGCTGATCTCCGATGGCGAGCACGCGGAAGTAGCGCGCCGTGCAGTTACGATCGAGTCGCGAACGAACCTCCTTTTCTCATTCGAGAAAATGGCGCTCCGCGACGCAGTAAAAAGCGCCGCCGGAGCAAAGGCGTTCGCGGAGGGGCTTTTCGAATTCCTGTATAGCAGGACATCAGATCGCGTGAGGTTCGAGCAGTGGTGCGAGGTTGTCGGCGCCCTGCCACGCCGTCAAACGCGGGTTCTAACGTGGCCCGTGGTTACCGTTTTCGGGTTTCTGGCATTGCCGGACCGCCACTTCTTCCTGAAACCCACGGTCACTCGCGTTGCTGCCCGCGAATACGGCTACGATTTCCAGTACCAGTCGCGGCCCAATTGGGACACCTACTCAGACCTGCTGACATTTGCTGAGACGGTTTCCAGCGACCTCAAGGAGCTCCGGCCTCGCGACATGATCGACATCCAGTCCTTTCTCTGGGTACAGGGCTCCGACGAATACGAGGAGTGACACGAGCCTGACCGGACGTGAATCTGCACCTGAATTGACGGCAGAACGGGTGTCCACCAGAGGCGGATAGTCGTCCAATAGTAGCCCCAGAGTCGCTTCTCTATCACGCTCGGTCTTGTCGCACAAAAAAGTCTTAACGAGCCCAGCCCGGCTCGCCGCTCTCCATAACTCAGGGCTGCTCGAAGCAGGCGCGGAGGATCGTCTCGATACCTTCACACGCCTCGCCGCGCAGCTCCTCAACGTACCGACGGTGCTCATCTCACTCGTCGATTCCGAGCGCTTGCTCGTGAAGAGTGTGGCCAGCGCCAACGACTCCTTTGCCGCGGGCTGGCACCCTGTCGAGCTGACCTACTGCCAGGACGTCGTAGGCACCGGGAATTCGCTGATCATGGCGGACGCGTGGAACGAGGGTGATTACGCCGAGCGTGGCACCAGGATCCGCGCTTACGTGGGTGTCCCACTCACAACCGACGAAGGCCATGTCCTTGGTGCGCTGTGCGCGCTGGACGAGCGCCCGCGCGACTGGACCAAACGAGACGTCGAGGTGGTCGCGGCGCTTGCGGGCGCGGTGAAGTCCGAAATTCAGCGACGTTACGCGGAGCGCGCAGTCTGCGACGCCAAGCTTCGGTTGCACGCTGAGCGCACGCTTGCGCACGCCGTTCAACAGCAGATGCCGGTTGGTGTGGCTGTCGCCGAGGTCCCGACTGGACGCCTCGTCTCTGTCAACGCGCAGATGACCGAGATTTTCCGAACCGCGTTCAGTCCCGCGCCTGACCTGAATTCGTACACTGAGTGGGTTGGTTTTCACTCTAATGGCACCCGATTCCTGTCGATGGAGTGGCCGCTGGCGCGGACTGTTTTGACCGGTGAGCCGGTGCGGGGAGAAGAAATTCACATCACGCGCGGCGACGGTACCGACGGCTATGTCCGTATGAGCTCGTCACCAGTCAAGGACAGCGAGGGCAAGACCGTCGCGGCGGTGGCGATCGTCGTCGACATCACCGATCAGCGCAAAGCGGAGCGTGCCGTTCGCTCCACCGACGAGCGCTACAACTTCGTCGCCAAGTCCACCAACGATGTAATCTGGGATTGGGACATCAAAACCAATTCGCTTGCCTGGAATGATTCAGTCGAGACTGTATTCGGCCATAAGCAGACCAGGATCTTTCCTGAGATTCAGTGGTGGTACGATCACATTCACCCGGAAGACCGCGAGCGGGTCGTCGGCGGTATCCACGCCGTGCTCGAAAGCAGTGGAACGTCCTGGAGTGATCACTATCGCTACCTGAGAGCGGACGGCAAGTACGCCAACGTTCTCGATCGCGGATACATCGCCCGTGACCCATCCGGTGTTGCGCAACGGATGATCGGCGCAATGACGGACGTGACTGAGCGTTCCCGATCAGAAGCAGCTATCCGCTTTCAGGCACAGCTGCTAAACGCGGTGCAACAAGCCGTCGTCGCGACGGACCCGGAAGGCCACGTGATCTTCTGGAATTCATATGCGGAAAAACTTTACGGCTGGACGGCGTCCGAAGCAGTTGGTCGCGTGGTATCAGAGCTCAAGACGTCGCAATTCCTTCGCGACCACGCTCACGAAATCCACCAGAAGGCGGCTGCGGGCGAAAGCTGGACTGGAGAATTTCTGGTGCAGGGCAAAACCGGGAAGGCCTTCCCTGCCCTGCTCACGACTTCTCCGATTCTCGATGAGCAGGGCAGATTGCTTGGCGTTGTTCGCGTCTCAATCGATCTGACCGAGCGTCGAAATCTCGAGGAACAGTTCAGGCAGTCGCAGAAGATGGACGCGGTCGGGCGTCTGGCCGGCGGCATCGCACACGACTTCAATAACCTCCTCACGGTGATCCGGCTCAATACCGAGATCATCATGGAGGGATTCGACCCAACTGACCCGCGCAGCGAAGATGTGAAACAGATTCGCTCGGCCGCCGAGCGCGCATCGTCGTTGACCCGCCAGCTGCTGGCATTCAGCCGCAAGCAGATCCTGCAGCCACGCGTGCTCGACTTGAACAGCGTCGTCAGTAGTGTCGAGCCAATGCTGCAGCGCTTGATCGGCGAGGACATCACTATCACTTCGATTTGCGCTGCCCGCGGCTACATCGTCGCCGACCCGGGTCAACTCGAACAGATTCTGGTGAACCTGGTCGTGAACGCGCGGGACGCGATGCCACAGGGCGGAACGATCAGCATCGAGACCGGTAATGTCGAGCTCGACGAGACCTACACCAGTGAGCATGCGCCCGTAATTCCGGGACGTTACGTGATGCTCGCGGTCGGCGACAACGGTATTGGCATGAGCCGCGACATTCGCGAGCACGCGTTCGATCCGTTCTTCACAACCAAGGAAGCGGGCAAAGGAACGGGACTTGGTCTCGCCACGGTCTATGGAATCGTGAAGCAGTCAGGCGGCTACGTGTGGATCTACAGCGAGCAAGGACTCGGCACGACACTCAAGCTTTACTTCCCGGAAGTGAGCTCGGCGACAGCGTTCAAGGCCGAGGAATACAAAGCATTGCCCAAGGAGGGCGCGCGCGGCTCCGAGACCATTCTGCTGGTGGAAGACGAAGACGCCGTGCGCGGTCTTACCTCGCGCATCCTCGAGAAACAGGGATACCGCGTCATCGCTGCTCAGCATGGGAAGGAAGCGATGGACATCGCGACTAAGGAGGAGGGACGGATCGATCTCGTCCTCACCGACATCGTGATGCCCGGAATGAACGGGCGTGGATTGGTCGAGCGACTGGCTGGAATTCGCCCCCGCATAAAATCTCTCTACATGTCGGGCTACACCGACGACGACATCGTCCGTCGCGGCTTTGTCGAGCCGTCGAAGAGTTTCTTACAGAAGCCTTTCACGTCCGAAGCACTGCTGCGTACAGTCAGAAAAGTTCTCGACGAAGGATAAGGCGCAACGAGGTTGAGGCCGCCGGGTCCGCTGGGTATATACAGGGATGAATTTCGGCAGGCGGTGTGAAGTCGCCATTGCGACATCCGCGGTAGCACTAGTCCCGATAATCACGCTGGCGCAGGATACCACGGCCACACGCCTCGAGCCGGTTGTCGTCGAAGTGAGCCGTGGCGCGCGGCGCCCCCTCCTCGACTTGCCATTTTCCGTCACGGTTCAAACACCGGATTCGAGTCGCCCGGGGCAGCGGCACCTCTCCCTCGACGAGACCCTGCTGCTCATTCCGGGTTTGACGGTATCGAATCGCGACAACCCGTCGCAGGATCCACGTATCTCGATTCGTGGTTTCGGAGCGCGCTCCGCGTTCGGCGTGAGGGGAATTCGCGTATTACGCGATGGAATCCCACTGACGCTTCCAGACGGACAAACTCCCGTCGACTACCTCGATCTGGAATCCGTGGGCAGAGTGGAGGTGATGCGCGGCAGTGCGTCTTCGCTCTACGGCAATGCCGGTGGCGGAGTCATCGACCTTCGCACCAGCGCTCCTCCGCCCCTGCCCGTCGCAGCCACCGCGCGCATGTGGCAAGGCGCATTCGACACGCGTCGTTATGTCGCTAAAATCGATGGTGACGCAGCGGGTTTTGGATATCAGGCCAACGTCGCCCGCACCGAAAGCGAAGGCTACCGCGATTACTCGCGTCAACGCTCCAACAATGGTTTCGCGCGCCTGTCTTACGAGGATGACAACGATTCCTACGGAGTCGAGTGGCTCGGCGTCAACACCCCGATCGCGCAGAATCCAGGCGCGCTAACGCGCGCTCAGTTCGAGGCGGACCCGCGGACTGCCGACCCGCTTTCACTCAGCAAGAAGGCGCGTAAGGCAGTGACACAATCGCAGGTGGGACTCACCGCGCGACGCTACGGCACGCTCGCCGAGCTCGAAGGCTCAGCGTACGTCGGCACGCGCCACCTCGATAATCCTCTCACCTTTGGCATCGTGGATGTCGGACGCGTGATCTCGGGTGGCAACCTCCGCGCGACCATTCCGATTTCTCTGTTTGCCGCGGAAAATCGGATTACGATCGGAGCAGAGGCACAACACCAGAATGACTTGCGGCTCAACTTCACCAATTGCAACAACATTCCACCGCTGACGGCGCCGACGGCGGCTTGCCCTGACATCACCCAGGAACGCGGCAGCGTGACGCTCAACCAGCGCGAGATCGTGTCGTCTTACGGGTCATACCTACGCGACGAGCTTCAGCTGGGTGATCGCTTTGCCTTGACGGCCGGCGCGCGCGCAGACGCTGTCCGCTTCCGCGTTGAGGACAAGCTGATAACGGCGACGAATCCGGACGACTCGGGTGAACGGTTGCTGCACGCCGTAAGTCCGATGGCAGGGCTATTGGCGCACCTCGGTGACTCACACAGCGCTTACTTGAACGTCTCGACTGCGTTCGAGACACCGACGGCGACGGAGCTGGGCAATCAACCAAGCGGAGCCGCCGGCATCAATCGCAATCTCAAGCCTCAACGTTCTCTTACGTACGAGTTCGGCATTAAGGGCGTGACCGACGTGGGACTGCAGTACAACACTGCGTTGTTTGCCACCAGCGTTCACGACGAGCTGATTCCGTTTGACATTCCGGGCGGCAATGGCCGTCGCTACTATAGAAACGCAGGAAGGACATGGCGACGCGGTGTCGAGCTAGGCCTCACTTACGATCTTCACGCGCTCGAGCTTGCCGGCGCTTACACATACGCAAACTACCGGTTCGTCGACTTCACCGTCGGCACCGCGGATTACGGCGGCAATCGTATACCTGGCATTCCCGCCCAGACCTTCCAGGCGTCGGCGACGCTGCGCACGAAGCTCGCGTCGCTGGTGACGGAGGCTAACCTCGCCGACAAAATGTTCGTCAACGACGGGAATTCAGAGAGCGCACCCGGCTATGGAATCGTCAACGCGCGGCTAGTCTCCTCGGCGCTCTGGCGCGGGTCGGGGGCCGAGATCACGGTGGGCGCGCAAAATATCTTCGACCGCAAGTACGTTTCCTCTGTGAGCGTGAACGCGACGGGCGGAAAATTCTATGAGCCAGGCTCGCAACGCGCGTTTTTCGTGGGCCTGAGTCTGCTAGCCGCCGCTCGGTAGCTCGCCTGTCCGCCGCGGCGGGCGGCAGGCGGCACAGAACTTCCCCTTGGGGCAGCATGCCCCGGGAGATCACGGAAGATTCGATTCGAAATCCTTCGCAAGAGAAAGGCGAATCGCCTTCCAATCCGTTTGGCAAGAAGTCCGTTCGACAGCCCGACACCGGGACCAGGCTCAGCGCGCTCGAGATCCACGAGAACATTCGCGCGCCAGCGGAAGAGGAGCTCGAGCGACCCGTCAGCTCACTACTCTTCTCCTCACTTGCCGCGGGAATGCTGATCGGTTTCACATTCCTTTCGTCGGCGTTCGTGTCCTATTACGCGGCTGAGCCGATCAAGCATCCGCTGGCCAGCGCCGCATATCCACTCGGTTTCATCTTCGTGATCATGGGGCGCAGTGAGCTCTTTACCGAGAACACACTCGAGCCCGTGATCCCGCTGCTGCACAAACGCGATTCTAAAACTCTGCGGCAGCTGTTGCGGATGTGGGGATTGCTGATTCTCGGGAACCTCGTTGGCGCATTGATCTTCGCCTGGATCATCGGTGGGACGAATTTGATCGAATCCTCGTTGCAACCGACGATGCAAAAGCTCGCCGGCGAATCGACGAGTGGTGGGTTCGGCGAGGTATTCTACAAGGCGATTTTCGGCGGCTGGCTGATCGCCCTGCTTACCTGGTTGCTTGCCTCCACCATCGACACCATCGCTCAGCTGTTCTTGATCTGGGCTACTACGGCTCCCATCGCAGCGTTCCATTTTCGGCACTCGATCGCAGGTGCCGTCGAGGCGTTCTACCGCGCCGTCACCGGGACCGCGGGCTGGGGAGAGATGCTGGGCGGATTCGTCGTTCCGGCGCTGATCGGCAACGCGGTTGGCGGAGTGCTACTCGTTGCCCTTTTCAACTACGCGCAAGTAGCCGAAGAACATCAGGAAAAGCAGGAAGAAGCCTAGCGTAAGGTGTAAAGGTAGGCGGCGATGTCTCGCGCATCACGCGGCGTGACTCCCATATAAGGCATCGCAGTCTTCGAATCGACGCCCGGCGGGTTCTCAAGCCACTTGATCATGTTGTCCGGCTCATTCGGCAACACACCCGCGATGTAGACGCGCTGTGCAATCTGTCCTAATGGCGGACCTACCATTCCCACCGCTCCGCTCACACCGGGAATGTCGTGACAGGAGCCACAGCCATATTTGCGAATGGCAGTGCGGCCACGCTCGGTATCGGAGTTAGTCAGCTGATACCCGTTGTCGCCTGACGCGCGGTCGCATGATGAAAACGCCACTATCGCAACAATCATCGCCATGGCTCGCGCCGCGAAAATCGTTGCATCACGACGGATTGCGCGCGCTTCCGCGGCCCGGAGCCAGCGGGCGAACATGTACAATCCTGCAATCAGGTACGGAACACTTCCGGGAATCCACATGATCAGTCCGCCGAGCTGTTGATCCTCGAGCGGCGCGAGGCCCCACGGACTAGTGGTTGCGGCGTAGGCCGGATACCAGAGGCGTGGCGCAAACGTCAGCAGCGCCCCCAGCGCACCCGTCTGCAGCGCGGTGGCAAAGAGGTAGAACACTGCCGCTCCGTATCCGAGCTCCGAGCCGCGGATCTTGAAAATCGTCCACCAGAATAAGAGCGCCGTCCCCAGGAAACTCATGTGCTGCAGCGAGTGCATAAGCTCGCTCGTCAAAGTCGATTGATATGGCCCCGGGAGGTGCCACACCCACAGCGCGATCGCGTGCAGACTGAACGCCACCGACGGCATCGACACCGCGTGCCAGCCATGACTCACTCCATCTCGGCGTGCCCAATCGCCGAGCCTCTTACGCCATGACTGCGGGAGTCCCCAAATGAACGGAATGAGCGGCCGCCCAAGAACCATGAGGGGCGCGCAGACCGAGATGAGGAGCTCGTGTTGCGTCATGTGCGCAGAAAACAAGACGCCACCGAGTGCATGCAATGGCGAAATCAAGGCGACCGCGGTGGACAACCAACCGATGGCGAATGCCGCCGCCTCCCAACGCCTGATTCCAACTCCGCTTCCGCGCGACCAAAGGCGACTTAATCCAACCGCGTATAACGCGCCGCACACCAACAGGCCGACGACGACAAGCGGCTCGAACGACCACGCGTCCCACAGGTCGTGCGGCTGCAGCGCCAGACCGGTGTGTGCGAGGGCTGTCGAAGGCAATACGACCAGCAGAAGCCCGCTCAGCACGGCCGGACTCAGGTACCGATGCATGCGCCCAGGAAAAAGACTGGAATCCATTGAAAAATGATTTCGATGATCGCGAGCGATGCGGTGAACATTCCCACCAACGCCATAAATCGCGTCCGCGGCATCACACCGCCTTCCGTCATCGGAAAGTCGCCGGCGCGGTCATACCACCTGCGCCCATCCAGCCACGCGCCGATGGCGATGGCGAGAAAGAGCGCAGACGTCACGTGCAGCCACACCCGATTGCCGCTCACGCATGCGCGATCGACGAGTGGATAGTTGATCCACACCATGAGCATGCCCGCCATCGGTCCGCCGAAGAAACCAAACCAGAGCCAGCGCGTGACTTTCGGCCGCGCCAGATCCTCTCGCTCCCGTTGCTCCGTGACGATGCTTTCGCTCATATGAACCTCACCGAAACAAACACCACCAGCCAGAGAGCGACCCAAGACCCGACGACGAAGTACCAGTACACCGCCATTACCGTGGTGTCAGTGTAGTGCTTCTTCTCGACTGGCCCGATGAACATCACCAGTGCAATCAGCAGCGTCTCAAGTGAGCCCGCGATCAAGTGGGCCAGGTGAGTGACGAGTATCATCCATGTGATCGATCCGTAAGCGTTCGAGTCATAGCGAGTATGCAGCCCGCGCAGCTCAAACGCGCGTAACACGATGGCGGCAAGCCCGAACGCAATCACCAGCATTAGCCAGCGACCGATTTCCTGCGGCTGCCTGTGCTCAAACGCGAGTCTGGCCGCGTACCACATTGGAACGACACTCACGAGCTGCAGAAGGACGTTGATCGTTGAAACGCCCATGTCGGGGAGGTAAGTCCGCTCTGGCGGCCAGGTGTTGAAGTTCCGCCGGATGTAGTAGTACGCGACAACCATCAGAGCGAACGCTGCACCCTCGATCAGGATCATCAGCAGGTTGCCCCACCAGATCGGTGCGCGAATGCTGAAGGAGTGATCGTCCAGCATTGCCACGTCGAGAATTGCTCGCCGTCTCATACCGGCTCCCTCGCCACTGGCGTGTCGTGGTCCGGTGAAATCGTCGGCCAGAACCAGCACGCAAGGATGATGAACGCAAGGACACCACCGACCGTCACGCCCCACGGCGTGAAGATGGCAACCGCGATCCAGCCGCCGGCTACAAATGCCAGCAGCAGTGGAAGAATCGTCTCTTTCTTGAACTCGTAACGGTGCTCCGGAATCGCATCCATGATGCTGGTGACCAAACCCTCGTGCCTGTCGGTTCTCAAGCCAGTCACGACCGATAGCTCGCCGTGGGGAGCGTCCCAAAGCGGGTCGCGTCCCTCGACCACAGGAATGAAGAGGTGGTTGTATCCCGGTGGTGGCGACGTCGTTGCCCACTCGAGCGTCGGCGCGTTCCACGGATTGTCACCCGCAGGCGCTCCGTTCCGGAGAGATCTGAACACGTTCGTAAGAAAAACGACAACGCTCGCCACGATGAACACGGCGCCGATGCTCGAGAGCAGGTTTAGCGGTCCCCATCCCATTTCCGGCAAATAGGTGTAGACACGCCGCGGCATCCCCATCAAACCGAGAATGTGCATCGGAAAGAACGTCACGTTCATGCCGATGAAGAACAGCCAGAAATTCCATTTGCCGAGCCGCTCGCTGAGCATCCTTCCAGTCACCTTGGGGAACCAGAGGTAGAACCCGGCCCACAGCGGGAAAACGGCGCCTCCCAGCAGCACGTAGTGGAAGTGTGCGACGATGAAGAACGTGTCGTGGACCTGAAGATCGTACGGCACGGCGGCGATCATAACGCCGGTAAGTCCACCGATGATGAACAGGAAGAAGAAGCCGATCACGAACATGAACGACGCGGTGAAGCGTGGCCGCCCCGACCAGATCGTCGCGATCCAGCAGAATATCTGTACACCCGACGGTATCGAGATCGCCGAGCTCGCCGCAGTGAAAAAGCTTTGCCCCAGCTGCGGCAGCGGCGTCGCGAACATGTGGTGCACCCACAATCCGAATCCGAGGAAGGCGGTGCTCACCAGCGAAAGCAGCATCGCCGGGTAGCCGAAGATGCGCCGCTGGGTGAACGCTTCAACAACTGATGACACCATTCCCAGAGCGGGAATGAAGATGATGTAGACTTCGGGATGGCCGAAGAACCAGAACAGGTGTTGCCAGAGCAGTGCGTCACCGCCCTCGGCCGGATTGAAGAAATGCGTGTCGATGAGACGGTCAGTCGCCAACATTGAGCTCGACACGACGATCGCGGGCAGCGCAAAGATGATCATGAATGCCGTGATCAACTGAGCCCAGACGAAAAGCGGAATCCGATTCAGCGACATGCCGGGCGCGCGAAGCTTGAAGATCGTGGTCACGATCTCAACAGCGCCGATTAGAGCCGCGATCTCCGTGAAGGTGATCATCTGGGCCCAGATGTCCATTCGCTTGCCCGGACTGTAAGCGGGACCGGCGAGCGGCACGTAGGCGAACCAGCCGGCGTCGGGACCAGTGTTCAGGAAGAACGCACCGTACAGCAGTAGCCCACCGCCCAGATACATCCAATAGCCGAGCGCATTCAATCGCGGGAATGCAACGTTCCGCGTACCGATCATCAGCGGCACGAGATAAAGCCCGACGGCCTCCATCACCGGCACGGCGAACAGAAACATCATCGTGCTGCCGTGCATCGTGAAGATCTGATTGTACAGATCGGGTCCGATGAAGCGGTTCTCGGGGCGCGAGAGCTGAGCGCGCATCATCCCCGCTTCGAGACCGCCGAGGATGAAGAAAATGATCGCGGTGACGAGGTAGCGCTTGGCGATCGACTTGTGATTCGTCGATGTCAGCCAGCCGTAGAACCCGGAGTTTTCCTTCCATGTCGCCGAAAGATTGGCGCGTACATCGGTCTCGACCTCGGCGGTGATGAATGGCGGCGGTTCGGGAACATCGTCACGCATCGGCACCGGCTGACTGTACGCCATTACTTGAGACTCCCGAGGTATGCGAGCAGCGCCTGCAGCGCCTGCGGATCCAGTTGCGTAGGCGGCATCTTCACACCGGGCTTGATTGACTGCGGATCGAGAATCCATCCGGCGAGATTGCCGGTCGTGAGCGGGAGGGTGCCGGCCGCGATCGTCCGCCGGCTGGCGAGATGGGTGAGATCGGGTCCGATGTTGCCACCCGCGCCAGTACCGCCAATCGTGTGACACATCGCGCAGGGCCCGCTCAAAAAAACACGCTCACCGGTCTGTGTCAGCGAGTCGGTCGGCTTCGGTGCCGGCCCCCGCTGTTGATCGAGCCAGTGCTCGAAATCGATACGCGGCTCGGCGACGATGTAGAACGCCATCTTCGCGTGCTGATAGCCGCAGAACTCGGCGCATTGCCCACGGTAAACGCCGGCCGTGTCGGCTCGGAACCAGGTGATGGTCTCATGTCCTGGAATGAGATCTTTTTTTCCAGAAAGATTCGGCGCCCAGAAGCTGTGGATGACATCTGTCGATCTCATCTTCAGCAGCACCGAACGGCCAACTGGAACATGGATCTCGTTCGCTGTCTTCACCTGGTTTTGCGGAACAGGGTCGTCGTAATTGACTTCCCACCACCACTGGTGCCCGACGATATCAATCCGTAACGGCTTGTCCCCGCGAATTGTCGCCACCGCACTACCAGTGGATACGCTCAGCACAAGAGACGCGAGGAGAATGATGGCGGTGGCGCTGGCCCCGATGATGACGCCCCGCTTCATCACCGCCGCTTGATCCGGATTCTCGTGATACTGATGCTCGTCGATGAAGGGCCCGCGCGTCGACGCGCGCCACAGCGCGTAGACGAGCGCGCTGATGACGACGATGTAGACGACGGTCGCGATGCTCGTCAGCGTCCAGTGGAGCCTCGCGACGTCAGCCGCTCTCGGGCCTTTCGGATCGAGTACTGACTGAAATCCGGAGCAGGCGACCAGTGCCCACGGAAGAACACACAACGCAAATCGTGCTGCCGGCTTCAGCTGCACGCGACTGCGCGTAGCCATCATTGTTTGACTGACGTCGGCGGGACGAAGGTTGGGGATGGATGACCCTTGTCGCGCGCCTGTTCCGATTCCTTGTACATCATATGATCGTCGCGTGTAGTGCGCACGGCCTTACCCTGCAAGCCGCCGAGTGCCCGCACGTAAGCCGCCAACTGCCAAACCTGATAGTTGGGGATTTTGCCGCGGAACGAGGGCATGCCGTTGGGGCGACCTTCGACGATAGTGGAGAAAATGTTTTGCGGATCGCTACCATAGATCCACTCGTCGTCGGTCAACGGCGGGCCAATCCCCCCGCCGCCGTGTGAATGGCATCCCGAGCAGTTCATCTGATCGAACAACCGCTTCCCCTCCGCGACGGCGTACGCGTTGTCTTCGTACGGATTTCTCATTCCGGTCTCGACCACGGCTGGTCCCGGCTGCAACGTGCTCATTACGATCGTGTTCGACGCGGTCGCTGACGGTGGAGTTTCCCTGAAGCGGCGCTGCTCACGCTTGCAGGCAGTCAGCGTGATGCCTGCAATGATCACAACGCCCATCCGTGCGGAGATCTTGATCACGTTGAGGAATCCTCTCGGTCGATATCGACCCGCGGGACCGCATAGTCAGTGAGAATGCGGTCGATGTCCGATCTCCGTCGCTCGATAATCCCATTCAGCTGCTCCCGCAGCGCGTCATTGCCGCGGCGAACACCCATCGAGATGTCGAACACGAATGGCAGGAAAGGAAGATCGATTTGCGGCGACACCGGCCGCACGTCGAGTTGCACTGGCTCTCGCTGCGCGAAGTAACCGGCCAACGGACCCCAGGCGACGGCGACGTCGACATCTCCATTCGCTACTGCGTCGATGATCCGGGCGGGCGGATTCGGTCGGCGATAATCCGAGTAGACGCTGTAGCCTTTGACGTTATTGATGATTCCGCGATTGGAGAGCGCGTGAGCCGGCGGTGTGTTTATCCCATCATCTCCGATCAGCTGCACACCAACGCGCAGCTTCTTTAGCTGCGGATCGTCGAACGACGAAATTCTGAGCTGGCGATCGCGCCGGGTGACGAACACGTACGTCGACCTGTAGTAGGGTATGGTAGGCCGAGTGCGCTCGAAGCTCGCTGGCACTCCGATCAACAAGTCACATCGATTCTGATTGATGGTGTTGCGGACGAACCCACGATGTTGCGCCCACCAGACGTAACTCAGCTTCGCCCCCATGTCGCGCGCGACAAGCTCGGCGATGCGGTTCTCGAATCCCTGCTGTTTGTCGTTGGAGAACGGCAAGTTGTTGGGGTCTGCGCAAACTCTTAGTTGGCCAACGCTCGAGTTGTCCGCTGGACCGTAAGCAGATACGAGCGTCGCCATGATCGAGGCGAGCAGCACTGCGGCAACCGCTTTCGGTGTGCGCATTTTACCGAAGCGAGAAGACATACAGTGTACCGCCCTTATTGGTGGCGCTTGGCAGGTCCGCCATCACGTTGGTGAAGCCAAGCGCGGCTGAGGAGTCGCGCGGATCGATTCCGCCGGCGACGATCGCTCCTGACCAACCTCCCACCCCCGACAGAATCGCGATGTATTGCGTGCCGTCCGGGCCGCGATAAGAAATCGGTTGGCCGATAATGCCGGAGCCGGTCTTGAACTTCCAAAGCTCCTGACCCGACTTCGCGTCGATCGCCTTGAACCAGCCTTCCATCGTTCCGTAGAACACGACGTTGCCGGCTGTGGCGAGTGCTCCGCTCCACACCGGGAAATTCTCGTTGATGCGCCAGACGAGCTTCCGCGCGACTGGATCCCACGCGTCGAAGAATCCACGATTGCCGCCTGGCCCGGGCGTCATCTTGACGTTCATCCCGACGAACGGCGTGCCCGCGATGTAGTTCGCTTCCACCGACTCGGCGTCCTGACAGAGATTCTGGTGCGGGATATAAATGAGTCCGGTAACAGGCGAGAATGCCGACGGCTGCCAGTCTTTTGCGCCTGGCGATGCAGGACAGGCGTTGCGAACGACCTCTCCGATGTGCGGATCTTTTTCCTCGTTCGGCTCCAGCCGACCCGACGAGAGATTGACACCCTTCGAGGTATTGATGTATCCGAACGGATCGGCTGAGAGTACCTGACCATTCGTACGGTCTATCATGTAGACATAACCGTTACGGTCAGGATGAATGAGCACTTTCCGGGTCTGACCATTTACTGGCATGTCGAGGAGAATGTTCTCGTTGACGCCGTCGTAGTCGTGAAGATCGTGGGGCGTCATCTGATACGCCCACACCGCTTCGCCGTTGTCGGGATCGCGCGCAAAAATGGTCGACGCCCACTTGTTGTCGCCGGGGCGCTGATCAGGATTCCATGGGCCGGGATTGGCGGTGCCGTAGTAGATCAGATTGAGGTCAGGATCGTAGGAGATCCAACCCCACGCCCCTGCTCCGCCGATTTTCCAGGTGTCGCCGGGCCAGGACTGCACGCCGAGATTCGGTTTTCGGTCCGCGGCATAGAACGGCTTGAAGCGTGATCCGATCAACACGGCCGAATCCGGGCCCGTGTGATATGCGCGCCAGGCGATTTTCCCGGTCGCGAGATCGAGTGCGGTCACCCAGCCGCGAATTCCGAATTCGCCACCGCTGTTGCCGATGATCACTTTGTTTTTCACGATCAGCGGCGCCATGGTGAGGCTCTCGCCTAGGTTGATCTCACCGACCTTGGTGCGCCACAGCTCCGCGCCAGAGTTGGCATCCACTGCAACGGTCTGATTGTCGAGCGTGTTGTAGACAATCTTGCCGTCAGCGTACGACGCGCCGCGATTGACGACGTCGCAGCACGCCACGCCTTGAGCTGCTGCGAGGGTTCGCGGCTTGTACACCCACTTCATTGGGGCGCCGGGTTTCGTCAGATCGAGCGCGTACAAATAATTCGGGAACGGCGTCACGATATACATCGTGTTGTTCACGACCAGCGGCGCCGCTTCCTGACCGCGGAGAATGCCTGTCTCGAAAGTCCACGCGAGATGCAGGTTCTTGACGTTGTCGGTGTTTATCTCATTGAGACCGCTGAAGCGGGTGCTCGCATAGTTCTTGGCGGGCATCATCCACTGCCCGTCTTCAGTCTGCTGTGCGGGTGCACCGCCGTTTGTGCGACCGGCGGCCGGCGTCTGGACCGGAGCTGCAGGTGCGTGGCCCGTTTCGTTGGGAGTCTTTGTACTCGAGCACGCTGCGAGCATGGCGATTACCGCCGCGCATTCCAGGGCGCTACGTCCCGAGCTCAATTTGGCGAGCATACGGCCTCGCGACATTGGCCTCCTCATGAAGCGTCGCTGATGGCGCATTACAATTGCATTCATCGTCATCGCACGAGTGCAGTAGATCCCGGCATCGCGAGGCATTGCAGAAAGTATTCCCATGATGTCTGTATTTATCGTACAGATGACTCGCTTACGCGTCACGCATTCGTTCCGCGAGAGAAAGAACTTCTGTGTACGCAACACGACAAAACTTCATCGCGCTTTTCTGGCTCTTCTCGCTCGTTGCATTCGAAGCGGCCAAGCTCACTGCGCAAACGAATCTCACACTGCGAGTTGGCCTCGTTACCAGGGCTAACCCGGTGCCGAGCGCTGCCTCCATTGCGCGCGGGGTACAGCTGGGAGCCGCGGAAGCAGAGAAGACCGCTACTCTGTTTGGTGGCAGCGTTTTGTTGTTCGAAGAATCGGTGACGAGTAGGGCCGAGGCTGCCGCGGCCAGGTTGTTATCGCAACGTAAGGTTCAGTTGCTCGTTGGATCGTCCGCGCAAGACGCCGAGGCGCTCTCACGATTTGCGGAAACGCACGGATTGATTTTCTTCAACGCGGCATCGCGGTCGTCCGCACTGCGCGTGTCGTGCCGTCGTCACACCTTTAACGTCGAGGCGAGCGACTCGATGTACTCCAGCGCGCTCCGCCGACGCACCACGCCCGGTGTGGCCGATTCAGCCGTTCTGTGGGCGGCATCGCTCGAGAAATATGGAGCCAGCCAAGTCAACGAGCGTTTTCGCAACAGGTACAAGCTGCCAATGGATGGCAGCGCGTGGGCAGGCTGGATTGCGGTGAAAATTGCTGCGGAAGCGGCTCTGCGCGCGCGGTCGGCGCGTCCTGCCGACCTGCTCGCATATCTCGAGGCTTCGTCGACGTCCTTCGACGGCCACAAAGGCTGGCCACTCAGCTTTCGATCGGTCGATCACCAACTGAGGCAACCTTTATATGTAGTCGCGCGCTTGCCTCGCGGGTCGTTGCCCAGAATTCAGGAGACACCGCAACTGAGCGCGCTCGGTGCCGCGGGCGCGACCGCCAACCAGTTGCTCGACCAACTCATGCCGCAAGCATCGAGTTGTAGGCAGAATCGGATATGAGCAAGGTCACGTCATGCCTCGCCGGCGTCGTCGCATGCCTTCTGGTTTCCCCGCCGATGTCGGCGCAAGCACTGATCGCCGTCAGCAACGAGCTCGGACATACTGTCACGCTGATAGATGCCGGGAGTCTCAGAGTCGTGCGCACGATCGGGCTTCCACAGCGGCCGCGCGGAATAGCGTTCGCGCCGGGCGGCAAGCAGATATTCGTGGCGCTCAGCGATCCGGATATCAGGAGACGAGGCGGCGGTGACGCCATCGCTGCCATCGATGTCCAGCGCAACACGATCACTGCTCTGTTCCCCGCGGGCAGCGATCCTGAGCGCTTTGCCATAACTCCGGACGGCAAGCGCATGTACTCGGCCAACGAAGACGGCAACTCAGCGACTGCGACCGATATCGCGTCGCGCAAGGAGATCGCAAGCCTCGTGGTAGGCATTGAGCCTGAGGGCGTAGGCATTACACCCGACGGACGGTGGTGCTACGTGACAGCTGAGACCAGCAACAGCGTGTCGGTAATCGACATCCGCGCCAACAAGGTCGTAGCGAATTTTCTCGTCGACGTGCGGCCGCGCGCCGTTGCCTTCTCCCCGGATGGAAAGCGCGCTTACGTAACCGCAGAAATCGGCGGTACTCTCTCGGTGATCGACACCCGGACACATACGATCGCGAAGACAATCCCGCTCGAGAATCGGCAAGGGAAGCCAGTAGGCGTCGCGGTGTCTCCGGACGGCAGATGGATCTACGTCGCGAATGGAAACGCGGGCGTCGTATCGGTCGTGGATGCGACGCGTAACGCAGTGGTCGGTCGAATAGCAGTTGGAAAGCGACCATGGGGGATAGCGGTGTCGACAGACGGACGCACCATCTACACCGCGGACGGGCTGTCCGATACGATGAGCGTGATCGACGCTGCAGCCCGGCGTGTCACTGCCACGGTGAAAGTGGGACGACAGCCGTGGGGGGTCGCGGTCTCGCCATAAGAAAAAGGGCGCTCGATTCGAGCGCCCTTTTGTGTTAAGCCAACCTCAGTTTACTGTCGACGCAGCTCGATGCTGCCGTTGACACTGCTTGCGCGAATGTCGCGACCGCCGCCGTTCCCGATCGTACCGGAAGCATGGCGCGGTCCCCAGCGTCCCGACATCGTCATCGGAAAGTCGCTGTCGATGCCACCATGAACGGTGTCGAACCGGAAGTTCGCGTCGAAACGGGCGGGAACGTAGATCGAAACAGATCCGTTCACGGTCTTGAAGGTCATGTCGTCGTTACCCTGCAGCGCGGTCATGCGCGCATCGACGTTGCCGTTGACCGTCTCAGCGCTGACTGGCCCGTTCGCGGTCGAAACGTCGACGCCACCGTTCACCGTGTGCGCTACCACCGGCCCGGCGCTGTTGCGCACGTTCACACCGCCGTTGACTGACTCGGCGCGGACCTGCGCGCCAACATCACTGACTGACACGCCGCCGTTCACAGAGTGTGCGCCGACTCTGACAGTCCGCGGCACACGCACCGTGATCTTCACCGAGGTGTGGTTTTCGTTATTGCTCCGGTTGTGGAGATTCTCGACGCCACCGTCTTCACAACGCGCGTTGTCGTTCCAGATCGCGCAGATCGTGACATTGCCGCCCGACTGCACGACTTCATAGTGAATGTCGTCCTGGTCGCGCCCGTCACGAGTTCTTTTCTCCGCTACCAGATGCACCTGGCCGTCGTCACTCGGCATAAAATCCACCGAGCCATTGACGTTGAACACGTGCATCCAACGTCCCGCTTCTACCCGGCCATCCCAGCGCCAGGTGTTCGAATCGCGTCCGTATTGCTGCTGGGCGCCTATGGCCGGCGCTACGAGGAGCAAGGCGAGAACCGCGCTCAGTCTCATCCCTTTCATTCTTCTTCTCTCCGGGTGGAGTCTCCGTTATTGATTACAATGCGCCCGCTGAATGTCGTCGCTGTAACCCTCGCCCTGCCATCGCCAAGCGTGAACTCCATGTGCCCTTCACTGCGTCGCGGACGCGCTGGAATGGTCACCGGGAAGCTCGTGCTGACGTCACCGCTGAAGGTGTCGACGCTGAAGGAAGCGCCAGCATCCTTCGGAATGTCCATCCGTATGGTCCCCGAGTGCGACTCGAATCCATATCGGCCGGACGGTTCGATGGTTCCTACATATATGATGTCGCCACTGACCGTTTCGGTTTTAACATCGCGCGACTTGATTCCCGTCAGCCTGATCGTTCCGCTGACCGAGCTCGCTTCGACGTTCCCCGACACGTTCTCGGCTCTCAGGTCGCCACTCACCGTCTCAGCTCGCAGGTTGCCGTTCACGTTGAACGCGTGCGCGGATCCGGACACAGATTCCACACTGGCGTTGCGCAGCGCATCGGAGATTTCCGCGTCGCCACTCACGCTCGTCGCCTCGACCTCGCCTTGTGATCCCTTGGCACTGACATCGCCCGAAACAGCTTCGAGAATCAGCCGAACGCCACGCGGAACCGAGACATCGTATTGAGCCTCGCCGACGTTGCCATGACCGTGACGACCGCGACGGCCGCCTTCATCGTCGACGCCCAACGTTATTCTCGAGGAATTGGCGCTCAGATCGAGATAACCGCTCTCGATCGACGCTTTGATATGGACATCGGGCCGATCCCAGCCGACGACGCGAATGCGGCCCGAGATGAGTGAAAGATCGACGGCGCCACCGCGGTCCAGACGCAGCGTCGTATCGATCTGCGTGAATTGTTCCTCGTCCTGGGCGCACGCCGAGCTCGGAGCGGCCCACACCAGAAGCGCGACGGCAAACCCCGTAAGCTTGAGTGAAGTAGTCATTGTCATGTATTGACCGGCAGCATTGCTGCGCGGCGGAGAAGCTCGACTTTCTGGTCGAGCGCATGAGTCAGTTGGTCAGTGAGAAGTCTGCTGGCAGGATCATGAGCCAACGCGGCTTTGCTCTGCTCGATGGCGAGGTCGATGATCTGTAGATTTCTCTCGATGATCGCGACCGTTGTGGAATCGAGCTGAGTTTTCCGGTCAGTTACGATCCGCTGCAGCATGTCGATTTCCCTGCTGTAAACGGCTTCCGATGGAACTCCCGGGTCGTTCACCAGGCGAAGAGTCGCATCGCTTTGTGTCCCGACGCTGTTTCGGCTGGAGCTACCAGTCCTGGCAGCGGACGTTGCAGGCTGCGATGCCTCGGAAGGAGTCTGCGTCACCGCAACCTGCGGAGTGGAGGAATCGCCCTGATTGGGCTGATTCACCTTCGCAGCGGATGCGGATGGAATTGGAGCGGCTGCAACGGTGCCCCGGAATGAGCGGGCGGTAAGGATGTATGTAATGCCGGCGGTGCTGACGATGAGAGCCGCGGCCGCGATCCCCATCCAAGTCGGCGCAAAGCGCCGTGGGCGCTCCGGCCGCGTCGCAAGCGGAATAACCGGCGCCGCGATACGAGTTTCGATTCCCTGCCACAGATCACGCGATGGCGCCAGATCGGGAAGCTTGCCCGCCTCCGCCTCGATGTTGCGGAGATCCCTCGCCAGGCCGGTGCAACGCACACACTCTCTCAAGTGCCCTTCGACTGCTGGACGTAGCGATCCCTCAAGCATGCCCTCGAGATAATCCGGGAGCGCCTCGTCGAACGCTGCGCAGGTCATGTTGGAGTTTGTCATCGTTGCAGTGCCTCTCTCAAAAGAAGTCTCGCGCGATGCAGCTGCGCCTTACTTCCACCCGAGGTGATTCCCATCATCTCGGCAATTTCTTCGTGTTTGTACCCTTCGACATCGTGGAGCACGAATATCTTCCGCGCTCCCTCCGGCAGCTTCGAAATTGCCTCTGCCAGGTCCATCCTTTCAATCAGCAGCGGAGCACGCGACATCTCGTCTCTCCGCTCGTCTTCGACATCACTTTGCTCGGTCCGCGAGGCGTGCTTGCCTTCGATCTTCCTCGCATTCAGTACAACGTTTACCGCCAGCCGGTGCAGCCATGTCGAGAACGCGCTCTCGCCACGAAACTGCGGGAGCTTTTCCCACGTGCGGACGAAGACATCCTGGGTCAGCTCCTCACCCCTCGATCGGCTCCCCGACATCCGCGCACAGAGCGTGAAAACCCTGTTGGCGTGCGTGCGGTACAGCCTCTCGAAAGCCTGACGATCTCCAGTCGCGGCCAGAGCCACGTCGGCGGTATCACCCATTGGCGCGCGTACCACGTTTGATCTCGACGTCGCCCCCAAACCTGCCATCAGATCGTCTTCCGGCTCTTGTTGGGTGATTGGATACTCTGGCTGGCTCAATGGTTTGAATGGACGGCAACGGTGATTTTCTGGCGCTGTCCTTATGACAGCCCCAGCCCGGTTACGGGTTTGAAATGGCCTTCGGCGGGGCTTCGGCGGGCTAATCGGCTGAAAACTGCGTTTTCAGGCATCCTCTGGCGCCAAACCGAGCGCCCGGGCGATTTCGCTCGCCGCGCGCCCCACGCCTGCCGCCGTTTGCGCCACCAAAGTCACATGCCCAACCTTTCTCTTTTCGGTCGGGGCCTTCCCATAGAGATGCAGGTGGGCGCCCTCGATCGCCACTACGTCATTTATCGCGGGAATGTGTCCGAGGATGTTGTACATCACCGACCGCCCACGCAGCTGAGTGACGCCGAGTGGCAAATCGAGAATCGCGCGGAGATGGTTCTCGAACTGACTGGTCTCGGCACCTTCGATCGTCCAATGCCCCGAATTGTGGACCCGCGGCGCGATCTCATTAGCCATCACAGTTCCATTGACTGCGAAGAGCTCGAGCGCCATCACGCCGACGTACTTCAACCGGTCCATGATCCTCCGACAGTGATCGATCGCGACAGCTGCGACCTCCGGCGTAATATTGGGCGCCGGTGACTCCGAGCGCCGCAGGACGCCTTCGCGGTGCCTGTTCTCTACGGGCGGATAGAAGACCTCGGCGCCGCTGACGTTGCGGACGCCCAACACCGAAAGTTCGTGCTGGAATGGGACGAACTGTTCGAGAATCAGGGGAGATTTGGCAAGCGAGCGAAACGCCGCGTCGACGTCGCTGCTGTGACGGAGCACGTACTGGCCCTTCCCGTCGTAGCCAAGTCGTCGAGTCTTCAGCACTGCCGGCAACCCGATCTCGCTGGCCGCTCGCCTCAAATCTTCGATGCTATCGACTGCGGCGAACTTCGGCGTCGGAATGCCGAGCGCCTGGAAGAGTTGTTTTTCGAATAATCGATCCTGCGCGGTCTCGAGCGCTTTCACAGGTGGAAATACTTTTACCCGTTCGGCGACGAATTCCACGGCGGACAGAGGGATGGATTCGAATTCGTAAGTGACCACGTCGACATCCTCGAGAAATCGACCGAGTGCGCTGCGATCGTCGTAGTTGCCGGCAATCAGCTCGCCGATTTGTCCGACTGGTGCGCCCGAATTTGGATCCAAGAATCGAAATTCAATGCCAAGTTGATAGCCCGCGAGTGCCAGCATTCTCCCGAGCTGGCCACCACCGAGTATTCCGATTCTCACTCGTTCTTCGCCGGGTCCGATTGAGCAAGGACGGCACTGGTTTGCTCGCTGCGAAACGCCTTCAGTCGCTCGCGGATCTCCGGTTGATCAAGCGCAATTATCGATGCCGCGAGAAGTGCCGCGTTGATCGCGCCGGCCTTGCCGATCGCCAGCGTTCCCACTGGGACGCCCGCTGGCATCTGAACGATGGAGAGCAGCGAGTCGATCCCCTGCAGTGTTTTCGTCTCGACCGGAACACCGAGGACGGGTAAGGTGGTTTTTGCCGCCGCCATTCCAGGGAGGTGCGCGGATCCGCCCGCGCCCGCAATGATCACGCGAATGCCCCGCTTCTCCGCTGCCTCCGCATACTCGAACAGGAGATCTGGGGTCCGATGCGCGGAGACGACACGTGTCTCGTTGGCGACGCCGAGCGAGTCGAGCATCTGCGCGGCGTGCTGCATCGTCTCCCAGTCTGACTTTGAGCCCATGATGATTCCAACTAGCGGGTCAGTCATCGGCGTCCTCGAAGTAATCGTCCTCCGGATCATCCTCGTCGGGAATGCCGACGTCGGCGAGCACCTGTTGCTGCTCGCGGTCGTCGAGGTCGCTCTGGTGCTGTAGCTCGAGCAACAGATCGCTGATGCGGCAAAAGCTTTTCCGATGGTGGGGAGTGATGCCGTAAGAGGTGAGACCAACCACGTGCTCGCGCGTGGTGTAGCCGGCGTTGTGATCCCAGATGTACTGCGGATAACGCTGCGCCAGCCGCGTCATCAGCAGATCGCGCGTTACTTTGGCGAGAATCGACGCACAAGCGATACTGAAGCAGCGACGATCGCCTTTCACGACCGCGGTGTGCGCGATCGGCAACGTGCGCATCGCGCGTCCGTCGATGACGACGTGGTCGGGCTTGACGCGCAGGCGTGTGAGTGCGCGCTGCATTGCCAGCACGCTCGCCTGATAGATGTTGATTGTGTCGATCTCGCGTACGGATGCTGCGCCGATGGCAAAAGCAACAGCGCGCTCGCGGATCTTGCCGGCGAGACGCACGCGTTGGTCGTGGGTCAGCAGTTTGGAGTCATCGACACCGGCGATCGCGCGCGTATCGGGAGGCATGATCACGGCGCACGCGACGACTGGACCTGCGATTGGTCCGCGACCTACTTCGTCGACGCCGGCAAGGAGCGGCCCCTTCTCGAGCCGCAGGTCGCGCTCGATCGTCGTCCAGCGCTTGCGGCGCGGAACGCGGCGACGATGTGGTTTTAGTTGGTCGTTCGGGGACGGAGTGGGATCGCTTATCGGGGTCGAGTTGGGGGAGCCCGATTCGACCTCGTCCTGCACTCTACTCAGCCCGCCCGTTAAAAGGCGTTAGGCCCCGGACCCGGCGCCGGTTTCAGCGGCAGCCGTGTCGATGGTCTCCGAGCCAGGCACCATGACCTTCGCCTTCCGCTCTCTGATGCGGGTCGCCTTGCCGGTGAGGTGACGCAGGTAGTACAGCTTGGCTCGCCGTACGCGACCGCGACGCACGACCAAGATCTCGGAGATCATTGGGCTGTGGAGCGGGAAAATGCGCTCGACGCCGATTCCGTTGGAAATCTTGCGCACTGTGAACGTCGCGCTGACACCGCTACCGCGCTTGGCAATGCAAACGCCCTCGAACGCCTGGAGTCTTTCCTTATCACCTTCGCGAACGCGGACATTGACGCGAAGTGTGTCGCCGGCCCTAAATGCCGGGACCTTACGGAGCCACTCTTTTTGGGTTTCGATAAAGGGGTGCATATGACGCTCTCGGCTGAGGTTACAGCCTGTGGGAAAGACTTGTTTAACGTGTTTGCGGACAGCCTCGAAAAGTAAACCCCGAAACCACTCAACGCCAGCGTTCCACGTCTTCGGACGGAGCTATTCGCCTAGTCGGATGTTGCCCTGCTCGCCCCTCTTAGTGCCGTCAGACGCGCACCCTGGTCGGCACGCCAACGGTCGATGCTGGCGTGATCTCCCGACAGCAATACGTCAGGGACCTTATAGCCACGGAATTCGGGAGGTCGGGTGTAGCTCGGCGCGCTCAGCCCCCGGCCAAAGAATGAATCCCCACGGGCGCTGTCCAGGTCGGACATCGATCCGGGGAGCAGTCGCACGGTGGCGTCGATGATCGCCAGCGCTGCCGCCTCACCTCCGCTCAGGACAAAATCGCCCAGCGATATCTCCTCGGTCGCCAGATGATCGGCGACTCGCTGATCGATGTCTTTGTAATGGCCGCACAGCAGTGTGAGCTCGCCGCCGGCCGCGAATCGTTCGGCATCGCCGTGGGCGAACACTTTTCCGCGAGGCGAAAGCAGAACAATCGGCGGGTTGGCGCTCAGGGATTCAACCGCCTCGAAGAACGGTCCGGGTTTCATCACCATTCCGGCGCCGCCGCCATATGGGTAGTCATCGACTGTGCGGTGCTTATCGTGCGTGAAATCGCGAAGATCGATGATGTTATAGCTGACGCTGCCCGCCGCAGCCGCCCGAGATGGAATGCTCAGTGACAGCGGGCCGGCAAAGAATTCAGGGAAGATCGTGACGACGTTGATCTTGAGCGTCACGTTTAGATCGGTTCACCGGAGTACGTGTCGGTGAAACCCATCGCTTCATTGATCACGACCGTTCGCGCGGCGACATCGGTGCGGACAATCACTTCCGGTCGATACGGCACCAGGATGCTGCCCTTCGGTGTCTCGAGGTCGAGGATGATGCCCTGCGGGAGCTCGTAAAAAGTCTTCACAGTGCCGATCGGCTCACCGGTACTCGATTCCGCTTTCATCCCGATCAAGTCGTGGAGATAGACCTCGTCTCCTTCGGGTGGCGGCAACTCACTGAAGCGAGCGAGCAGATAGCGTCCCCGCCACAGCTCGGCGCTGTCCCGATCCGCGATTTCCTCGAAGCGGACGATCCAACCCTGCTTATAGGGCCGCGAATCGGAGATGGTGAGCGTGGGAATCTCTTCCTCGCCTTTTACGTCGTGGGTGATCGCGGGATCGCCATCGGCGGTACCTGCAAAAACACGACTGCCGGACGCGAAGATCACGTCCGGCTTGTCGGTAAGAGGCTCGACGATCACCTCGCCACGAATTCCCTGTGCTTTGCGAATCAGTCCGACGAGGGCGTATTCCGCATCAGACATTCCGCCTCCCGCTCGCTCAGCCCTCTGCGACAGGAACCGCGCCTGGCTGGCGCTCGATTCCCTTTCTCTGCTCGTGGCGACGCTTGAGGATGCCGGCTCGCCGAAGGAGCGACCGTACAGTGTCGGTCGGTTGGGCGCCCTGATTGAGCCAATGGTTTGCTCTCGCTTCGTCGATGTTGAGCGAGCCCTCACTTTTCCGGGGAGCGTACTGACCGATGACTTCGATGAACTTGCCGTCGCGTGGCATCTGCGAATCCGCGATGAGAATGCGATAGAACGGCGCGTTTTTGCGTCCGACACGACGGAGGCGAATCTTTACCATTTGGTACTTCTCCCTGGAGGGTGAAAAATGAGGCGCTTTCGCGCCTCTAAACCGGGCTCCTCGCGACGCCGGCAATTCCGACTCGCACCCGGTGAACAAGATCAGGCAATTTAAATGACTTAGGGCCGAGGACCAAGTGCATCGATCACCGAGGATTAAGTGAGGATTGTCGACGACCGACGATTCGCGTGATCCTCGATTGTCTTCGATCAGCAATTAGTCCGCGGTGATCGATGCGTTGGTCCTCGGCCCTCAGTCATCGCTTACCCCCTCCCAAACATCCCCGGCATTGATGGCATCCCCATGCGACCTCCGCCCGCCATCTTCTTCATCATCTTCTGCATCTCGCGGAATTGATCCAGCAGGCGATTGACGTCGCTGATCGGCCGGCCCGAGCCCTTTGCGATTCGAGCGCGGCGCGAGCCGTTGATAATTCCGGGATTCTTCCGCTCCTCGGGGGTCATGGATAGCACGATCGCCTCGACGTGCTTGATGCGCTTGGGATCGGCTTTCATCTGCTTCAACGCCTTGGTGTTGACCCCCGGAAGCATTTTCAGAATCCCCTCGAGCGGCCCCATCTTCTGGATCTGTTTCATGCTGTTGAGGAAATCGTTGAGGTCCATTCCCTCTTTGCGCACTTTCTTCTCGAGGCGCTTCGCTTCGGCCTCGTCGAAGGCGCTTTGGGCTTTCTCGACGAGGGAGACGATGTCACCCATTTGGAGAATGCGGCCGGCCATGCGTTCGGGGTGGAACTCTTCGAGCGCATCCGATTTCTCGCCGACGCCGATGTATTTGATCGGTTTCTTTGTCACTCCGTAAATCGATAACGCAGCGCCGCCGCGGGCATCACCGTCCATCTTGGTGAGGATCACGCCAGTGATGTCGAGTGCCTGGTCGAAGCCCTGCGCGATTTTCACCGCGTCCTGTCCGGTCATGCCGTCCGCCACCAGCAGAATCTCGGAGGGTCGCAGCGCCTCCTTGAGATGCCTGAGCTCGTTCATCATCTCGTCGTCGATCTGGAGACGGCCGGCGGTGTCGACGATTGCTACGCGGTCGCGCTCTCGCAGCGCTTCGGCGACACCCGAGCGGGCGATCTTTACGACGTCGGTCGTGCCACGCTCGGCATGAACGGGAATCGAAAGCTCACGGCCAAGAGTCTCCAGCTGATCAATGGCTGCGGGACGGTAGACGTCGGCTGCGATGAGTCGTGTCGAACGTCCTTCGCTTTTCAGCTTACGGGCGAGCTTCGCGGCGGTCGTAGTTTTTCCGGAACCCTGAAGACCGACCATCATTATCACCGACGGCGGCACCGTACTGAGCTTTATGCCCTCACGACGCTCTCCAAGCATCTCGATGAGTTCTTCATGGACAACCTTGACCAGTTGTTGCCCGGGCGAGACGGTTGTGAGCGATATGATGCCGTTGGCTTTTTTCTCGACACGTTCAAGGAACTCGCGCGTCAATTGAAAGTTGACGTCCGCTTCAAGCAGAACGCGACGGACCTCGCGCAGCCCTTCCTTGATGTCGGCTTCGGTCAGGACACCGCGGCCACGCAGTCGGGCGAACGTAGCCTCGAGCTTTTCGCTCAGGTCTTCGAACATAGCCTTTAAACTTATGCGCCGTTAAGTTCCCAAACAACTTGGAGTTACGACGACGCCACTGAGGAACTGAATGCCGCCCGCCCAGCGCAAAGACGACATCCTGCAGGCTGACATACCCGCATCGCTGCCCTTGATGGCCTTGCGATCCACAATCGTTTACCCGCTTGGCACTATCGCGGTACAGATGGGCGCGCCGGAGAACCTGGCTCTGCTGAAGGCGAACGAGCAGTCGGGTCTCGTCGTTGGGTTGGTCGTAGCCAGTGGCGATCATGACGACGTACTCGACCCGGAGCGTTTTGTCGGCAGGGTCGGCGTGGCCGCTCGCGTTCACGAGCGCATCAACCTTCCCGGCGAAACTGTTCAGATCACTCTGCAGGGTCTACGTCGCATCGTCGTCGAAGGCGTGGTCCAGACCGATCCATTTCCGATCGTGCGCGTCAAGCCCGCGAAAGAGATCCCGCCCGATCCCAATGAAGTGGATGATTTGATCTCGCGCATCGTGACTGGTGCCGAAACACTCGCTGAGCTGATCGAGCGTATTCCGGACGAAGTGCCCGCGATTCTCAAGATGAACATCTCGGATCCAGGCCGGTTCGCTGATCTCGCGGCGACCAATCTCAACTTCAAGGTCTCCGACAAGGACGAGATCCTGCAGCGCCTCAACATCGGCCAGCGACTGAAGTTTCTGCTCGGTCGCGTCGAGCGCGAAGTAGGCCGTGCACGTGTCGCCGAAGACGTCAAGCGGCAAACCGAGATCAAGATCGAGCAACACCAGCGCGAGTTCTACCTCCGTCAGCAGCTGCGCGCGATTCAATCGGAGCTGGGCGAAGGCGATCCCGGCGAGAAAGAATCGATCGAGACCCTCAAGAAGCTCGAGGAAGCAAATCTCCCCGAGAAAGCAGCACAGGAAGGGCGACGTGAGATCGAACGGATGCGCAATCTCTCGCCCGCTTCGAGCGAGTATCAGGTCATCCGCACTTATCTCGACTGGATGCTGGCGCTGCCCTGGAACAAGAAATCCGCGGCCGACGATGTGATCGAGCTGAAGAAAGTCGAGGACTTACTCGATAGCCGTCACTACGGCCTCAAGGAAGCGAAGGAGCGAATCGTCGAATATCTCGCGGTCAGGAAACTGCGTGGCGGCGATCCGCACGGACCAATTCTCTGCTTCGTCGGACCACCGGGAACCGGCAAGACCTCACTCGGCGAGGCAATCGCCAGCTCGATCTCGCGCGCGTTCTATCGCATTTCGGTCGGCGGGGTCCGCGACGAAGCCGAAATTCGCGGTCACCGGCGCACGTACGTCGGCGCGATGCCGGGACTGATTCTTCAATCGCTCCGTCGCGTGCAGGTGCGCGACGCGGTGCTGATGATCGACGAAATCGATAAAATGACGAGCGGAGGACCCTCCGGAGACCCGACGGCGGCGATGCTCGAAGTTCTGGATCCGTCACAGAACTCGAACTTCGTCGATCACTATCTCAATCTGCCGTTCGATCTCTCCAGCATCCTCTTCATCTGCACGGCAAACAATCTCTACGACATCCCGGCACCGCTGCGCGATCGCATGGAAGTCATTCGCGTCCTCGGCTACACCGTCGAAGAGAAAGTGGAGATCGCCTGGCGCTACATGCTGCCTCGCTTGATCGAGGAGCACGGAATTACCGACAAGGACATCCAGTTCACCGACGAGGTTCTTGGCTTCATCTCGAACCGCTATTCTCGCGAAGCGGGTCTTCGCAACTTCGAACGGAACATCGCGGCGTTGATGCGCAAGCGTGCGCGCAGGAAAGCAGAGGGTGAAGAGGGGGCCTGGGTTGTCGACAATCAGATGGTCATCGACATTCTTGGCAATCCCACATACACACTCGAGGATGCGGAGCAGGAGCCGGAGGTAGGTGCCGTCACGGGAATGGCGTGGACCGCAACAGGTGGCGACTTGATGGTGATCGAAGCCCTGAGAATGCCCGGCTCCGGTCGACTCACTGTCACCGGCCAGCTGGGCGATGTCATGCGGGAGTCAGTGGACGCCGCGTACTCCTACGTTCGCTCGCGCGCTCACACGCTTGGGGTCGATGACGGGGAGTTCAAGGAAGTGGACCTGCACGTTCACTTCCCTGCTGGCGCGATTCCGAAGGATGGGCCGAGTGCTGGCGCTGCCGTAACTCTGGCGATTGCCAGCGTGCTGAGTCGCCGCCCAGTGCGCCGCGATCTCGCCCTTACGGGAGAGATGACTCTGCGCGGCAAGGTGCTGGAGATCGGCGGTGTGAAAGAGAAAGTGATGGCGGCGTATCGTGCCGGCCTGCGTCAGGTGATTCTCCCGAAGGCAAATGAGAAAGACCTGCGCGGAATCCCGGACGAGGTCGTCAAGAGCATGTCATTCACCTTCGTGTCGACGATGGATGAGATCATGCACCTCGCGCTGCTGCCAAAGCCGCCGGGAACGCTTGCCGACGCACTGGAGCCGCACGGCGACATTCCGGCGAAGAATGCGGTCGGCGATTCGCCGACAGCCTCGATCAATCGCACGGAGCCGGCGGTCGCGACCAAAGTAGGGTGAATCTCGAGAACACCTGGGTTCAGTTTGGCATCCATGTTTTCGTCGGCACGATGGCAGGAGGCCTCTCCGACACCGTAGCCGTCTGGATGTTGTTCAATCCGAAGCAGAAGCGGTGGGGATTTCAGGGAGCAATTCCCAAGAACCAGGCGCGTCTCGCCAGGAGCCTTGGCCGCACCGTTGGCGAAAGGTTGCTGACGCCCGGCGATCTTCAGAAAGAGCTCGCTCGCCCCGAGTTGCTGACAGCGTTTCAATCCAGGCTCGAGGACGTCATCGCCAACATCCTGACGTCGCGCGAGCCGCTGATAGATAAAGTTCCACCCGCGGTAGTCAATGCGCTCGAGGGCGCGATGACATCCTATCTACCGGTGGCGATGACCAAGCTCGGCTCCTTCCTCGGCCAGCCCACGACGCGCGTCAAGCTGCGCACCGCGCTGCACACGATGTTCAATCGCTTCGTCGACGACATGCGCTTCCATGAGCGCCTGTTCGCGAAGCTGATGATGACGGAGTCCAAGTTCGAGGCGGTGCTCGACGCAATCGAGACCGACGGTGTCGAGCAGGTGGTCTCGCTGCTCGAAGAGCCCGAGATCCGCGAAGAGATCTCCAAGGCGATTCACGATGCGATCCTTACCTATCTACAAAAGCCGATCTCCGATATCCTCGGCGATGTTGAAGCGAAGAAAGACCCCGATGCGCCCAAGCGTCTCGCCGCGCAAGCAGCGCCCATAATTTGGGAATGGGTGCACGATCAGCTGCCGGAGTTGATCAAAAAGCTCGACGTCCAGGCAATGGTTGAACGCAAAGTGATGTCATTCTCAATCGATCGTGTCGAGGAAATTCTGCGCAATGTGATTCAGAACGAGCTGAACCTCATTATCACGACCGGCTACGTGCTTGGCGGACTGATCGGTGTCTGCACGTTCGGTTTGCAGAAACTCCTCGGACTATAGGGCGCTACTGCTTCAGCGTCACCTGCGCGGGATTGACGATGTTCGGATTCGCCCCTGCCGGCACATCGACGTAGATCACCGTCGGCCGTCCCTGAATCTCCTGCGTCGAAACCTGAATCGTACGGCCGCCGGCTGAGTATTTCTTTACGAGATCGGTCGAACCCGCAGTGGCCTTGGTCGAGAAGCGCTTCTCAACCCCCTCACCTGCCATATGGTAGAACTCGCCCGCTTCTACCTGTGAATCCCAAACCGTCAGCCAGACGATGCCCTGTCCTTGCGGCGTGTTGACCACCGCGTAGCGATCTCCGTCCCAGCCGGTTGCTCCACGCACTGCTTCGTTCTGGTCAGCGAGCTGCTGAAACAGGAATAGACGGGTCTCGAACTCGCCGAGGTCGTTCTCATATACCTTGGCCGCGTTCGTAAGAGTGCCGAGCCCTACTGCGGTCGGATTGTCTCGGGTTACGAAGAACGCGGCGGGATGAATGATCTGCTCGGTCGACACCGGCATATCGTTGTAGATGACTGATCCCGGCTTCCGCTCTTTGTAATTGCGGTAGAACTCGGCGCCGCTCAAGTACGGGAAGATGAGCGTTTCCTGAATCACTTTCGGCGCTGCTGCGAAGATCGGCATCGAACCCTTATTCTCGCTAATCATCTCGCGAATGCGGTCCCACCCGCCAGGAAGATTTATCGCGATGTTGGAACCTCCGAGCATGATTGAGATCTGCTCGTACACGGCCTGACCCTCGAACACTGATTGAGCGGCCGACAGTCGGTCGTTGTCGTTGCGCGTTTTCTGGATCGAGTCGAGGCTGATGTACTGATCCTGGAGGGCATGCACGAGCTCGTGGGTGATCGTCATCGAAGCCATATCCTGCGGCGCACCATCGACCACATACAGGATCTTCGTATGCGGATCATAAAAGCCGACGATCTGCTCCTCGAGCAGGCTGGTCAGGAACGGCTGCAGCTTGAGCGTATCGGGAATCATCCCCAGCCGCTTGTACGCTGCTTCCTGACCGGCGATGTCTCGCGTAGCCTGTGAATCGGTGAACTGGCGGGTGACGAACTCGCGTACCTGCTCCTTCGACCGAGTTTCCACTTTGGGTGGTGTTTTGAATTTCAGCCCCACCGCCTTCTCGATCATCGGGATCGCGTCTCTGACTTCGCTCGCGTACGGACCTTCGTAGGCCGGCTTTTGTCTTTCGCAGCCGGCCACGAAGACAATTGAGAGCGCCGCCGCCAGAGATCCAGCGCGCGTCACGCGAAGCTCCTGCCCGCGCGGGAAATCCGTGCGGACGGCGTAGCGTCAACGATCATTTGTTGCCGAATTAGGGTTTGCCGATCAAAGTCCCGAGATACGAAGATACCACGCAATCAGCGCATCTCCATGGAGCAGCGCGATCAGCGCGGCGGGCGCAAGAAAGACGCCGAATGGAAGCTCGCGTTTGCGCCATGCTCCGCCTTCTTCGAGTGCGAGCTCGGTTTGACCTTTGTCGTCCGCCATACCGCGGGCAGATAGAGGGTAGACGACGGCGAGCAGCACGATCGGCGCGAGCAGCGACGCAATGAATATCGTGAGCAGGGCGCGGACGGGGCCGACTGCAGCGCCGACCACCGCCATCAGCGTCACGTCACCGAAGCCCATCGCCGGACGCTTCAGCCACACTTCGCCCAGCCAGCCAACGATTGAGATCGCGCCCGCACCGACACACATGCCAAGTATGGCGTCCCACGGCCGCGCAAAGGGCTCCGCCTCTCCAACGTAAAGTGCGGCAAGTGCGCTAAGGATTACGAAGAAGAGCCCGAAAACTGTGAATCCGTCGGGAATCAGAAAATGCTTGGCATCGGTGACCGCTATCCCAAGCAGGACGGTCGCCAGGACGGCGATGCGCAGTCCGGTCACGGTGAGTCCGAACTGGAAATACGCGACCAGCCAGATTAATCCCACCAGCAACTCCACGATCGGATACTGGATCGAAATGCGCTCACGGCAACCGCTGCAGCGCCCACGCAGCATCAGCCAGCCGACGATCGGGATGTTTTCTGACGCTGTAATCTGGTGGCCACATTTCGGGCACCGTGATCGTGGCTTGACGACGCTCAGGCCTTCGGGCCACCGACCGATGCAGACATTCAAAAAGGAGCCGATTGCGGCTCCGATCAAAAAAACGAAAAAACCTTCGAGAAACTCCATTATTGACGAAGCTCGTAAAGAAGAATTCCCGCAGCCACGGCGACGTTGAGTGATTCGACGTCGCCGGAAATTGGAAGCGATATAGTTCGCTGCGCTTTCGCTCTTATAGAAGACGATATTCCCGCCCCTTCGTTGCCAAGTGCGACCGCCAGCTTCGCGGGGGCGGCCTTACCGTCCACCGGGATTCCCTGAGTGTCGGTCGCCCAAAGCTCCACCGATTGGCGTGTAAGGAACTCGAGTGTTTCGTCGACAGCGGCGTGAAACGCCTGATGGTGAAACTGGGCGCCCATCGAGCTTCGAATCACTTTTGGATTCCACAAATCCACAGTTCCGGGTAATGCAATGGTGGCGCAGGCGCCGAGCGCGGCGGCGGTACGCAGAATAGTACCGACGTTGCCTGGATCCTGAACGGCGTCCAGCAACA
The DNA here is from genome assembly GCA_045803545.1 of Gemmatimonadaceae bacterium. Taxonomy (GTDB): domain Bacteria; phylum Gemmatimonadota; class Gemmatimonadetes; order Gemmatimonadales; family Gemmatimonadaceae; genus UBA4720. The sequence continues at coordinate 785,741 of JBJMOW010000005.1, forward strand.
GAATGCGGCACACTCCCGGCACCTGTAGTGTATCAAGGGTCCGTGACGGGACTTCGGCGATTGCGAGTACTCCCTGCGGTGAATCCGTTTCGGCTGCGGAGCGGAAATCTTTCTCGCTGACTTCGGCGACTTCGACTCGCGACTGCTCGAGCTGGCGCCGCAGATCGGCGCCGCGCGGCGCGTCGGTCAGCTGCGGCGCAACGAGCGCACCCTGGATGTTGAGGCCGGAGCGCAGCAGCTCTTCGACCGATCGCACACCTTCCGCCACGAACATAGAGTGCTTTTCGCGGGCTTTCCGACGGGTCAAGTCGCGCGCGAGTGTGAGTAATTTCACGTCTCGCAATCCGACATGGCTGGAATGGGTCTTGCCCCGCGTGTGAATAGAAATCTCATCGTTGGAGTACCAATGAAACGCGTTCTCATAGGTATTGCGGTTACCGTCTCTTTGCTCGGCTGCGGAATATCGCAGCAGCAGGAAGTTCAGATGGGACAGCAGTATGTGCAACAGATCAACGCCCAGCTGCCGATCGTCCAGGATCCGGAGCTGAATCGCTACATCAACGTACTTGGCGATTCAATTGCCCGTCTCACGAGCCGCAAAGACCTTGACTGGCAATTCTTCATCGTCGACGCCCAGGAAGTGAATGCGTTTGCCGTGCCGGGGGGCTTCGTATACGTGAATCGTGGACTGATTCAGCGCGCCGATCAGATGGACGAGTTGGCTGGCGTGTTGGGCCACGAAATCGGACACGTCGTCCGCCGTCATACCGTGAAGCAAATGGAGAAGGCGCAGGGCGCGAACATCGGTGTCACGCTCGCGTGCGTCCTCACCAGCATTTGCAACAGCCAGGCGGCGGGCGCAGCGATAAACATCGCCGGAGGAGCCGTGTTCGCACGGTTTAGCCGCTCGGACGAGGCAGAGGCCGACGCCGAGGGAGTCAAGAACACGGTTCGCGCCGGAATCAGCCCGGTCGGAATGGTGACGATGTTTCAAAAGCTGCTCGAGGAGAGAAAGGCGCGTCCTGGAGCAGTGGAATCGTGGTTCCTGACGCACCCGCTCGAGGAAGATCGCATTACCGCAGTGCAGAGCATGATCAACGCAGTTCCTCCGAGTCAGCTCGCACAGCTAGGTACCGATAGTCGGAATTTCCACGCGTTCAAGTCACGAATTCAGTCGCTGCCCCCTTCGCCTCCACCGCGACAGGTTCAGTGACACTCTAGCCGACAGAGTTGATGCGCCGTGGGATTCCGCGGCGCATCTTTTTATATGCGCATTGCGCTCACCATCGCCGGCTCTGATTCAGGCGGGGGCGCTGGAATTCAGGCCGACCTGAAGACTTTCCAGCGTTTCGGCGTTTTCGGGACGTCCGCGATTACCGCGATCACTGCCCAGAACACCCGTGGGGTTCGGCAATGGGAGCCAGTCTCGTCCACGCTTGTGCGCGCCCAGATCGACGCGGTAATCGAGGATCTTCCGCCAGCTGCGCTCAAGACCGGCATGATTGCGAATGGCGCGGTTGCGCTCGCTGTTGCCGCGGCAATCCGCGACCACTCATTACGCAACTACGTGCTCGATCCGGTGTTGGTTGCCACGTCCGGTGACAAATTGTTCGAAAACGACGCGATCGACGTAATACGCACCCAGCTCATTCCGCTGTCTTCTCTCGTCACTCCAAATCTGCATGAAGCCGAGATCCTTGTCGGCGATAAGCTCGAGGACGAGGAAGCGATCGTGCGTGCTGCGGAAACCATTGTCAACGAGATGGGGGCAGCCGCAGTGCTGATTAAAGGTGGCCACTTTGCATCCGGCGATCGTGTAGTAGACACACTGTTCGACGGCGACGTCCGCACCTTCCGGGGGAAGCGGCTGGAAACGACAAACACCCATGGGACTGGCTGCACACTGTCAGCCGCGATTGTGGCATTCCTCGCGAGAGGTGAATCGCTACACGCAGCGGTCCGGCGCTCCATCGAGTACGTGCAAAAGGCGATCGCGACGGCGCCGGGGCTCGGCTCGGGCAATGGCCCGCTAAATCATCTCGCCGACGAGAGCTGAGTCGCGGCGGTCTTCTCCAGAAACTCAGTCACCAGCGCTTCGAAACGGGCACTCACGCGGTTCGTTGTTTGGAGCACTTCGGCATGACTTAACGCGGCGCCAGTAACGCCAGCCGCGGCGTTGGTGATGCAGCTGACTCCGGCAACGCGCATTCGTAACGCGCGCGCCATTATCACCTCCGGCACCGTCGACATTCCAACCGCGTCAGCGCCCAGCATTCTGAGCATCTTCACTTCGCTGGGCGTCTCATACGACGGCCCGAGGAGACCCGCGTAAACTCCTTCACGCAGCGTGATGCCGAGCTGCTCGGCACTGTTCCGCAAGACGCGGCGGAAACCCGGATCATATGCGTCGGTCATGTCGGGGAATCGAATCTCGCCTTCCCCTAAAGCCCCGACGAGTGGATTTGTGCCCATCAAGTTGAGGTGATCGCAAATCATCATCAGATCGCCGACCAAAAGCTTGGAAGAAATCCCACCGGCGGCGTTCGATACGAACAGCTCGCGCGCGCCCAGGGCGTGGAAAACACGCACGGGAAACGCGGCCAGGGCCGCGGGATGTCCTTCATACATGTGGAAGCGCCCATTCAGGGCGACGACCTCGCGTCCGCCGAGGTTGCCAAGCAGAACTGTTCCTTCGTGTCCGACCACGGTGGCTTCGGGGAAGCCAGGAATGTCGCCAAAGGGAATTCGCACGGCGTCGTCGATCTTGTTGGCGAGCCCTCCGAGACCGGAGCCAAGAATGATTCCGATGGTTGGCTGCCGCTCCGTGCGCGAGCGAATCGCCGTTGCGGCTGTCTTCGCCGCGTCCGCGGAGTATTTCATCAGGCTGCGCCTCCCCCGTTTCCGTCAACCGGCCCGAGCAGCTGGTCGATTGTGTCGGAGACTTCCTCGATCAACATCAATCGATCTTCCCATGGGAGAAATGCGCTCTCGAAACCATTGAGCGCAATCCCTGCCAGCTCCTCGACGGTGAATCCGAGGTGCTCGGCGGCGAAGACATACTCGTCGGTAAGCGTGGTTGCGCTCATCAAACGATTGTCGGTGTTGAGTGTGACGTTGAGTCCGCGATCGAAATACTCGCGCACCGGATGCGTCGCGTACGAGTCGGCGACGCGTGTCTGGACGTTGCTCGTCAGGCAAACTTCGAGCGCGATCCTGCGATCATTCACGTACTGGGTGAGCTCTGCATCTTCGATCAGCCGCGTGCCGTGGCCAATGCGATTCGCTCCGCAAAGGTGCACAGCCTCGGCGATCGACTCCGGACCATCGCCTTCACCGGCGTGCACCGTCACGGCCAGATTGTGCTCGCGAGCATAGGTGAATGCGGCTGCGTGCCGCGACGCGGGATTCCCCTTCTCGGCCCCGGCAAGGTCGAACGCGACAACACCGTCATTCCTGAATTCGACCGCAAGTTTCGCCAGGTCGAGGGAAGTCTCCGGCGGAAGCTGGCGTAGTCCCGCGATGATGAATCGCGCGGTAATTCCAAAATCATTCTCGGCGCGACGGAGGCCGCGCAGTGGCGCCTCGATCGCTTCAACTAGCGTCAGGCCTTTCACAACATTCAGAATGGGTGCATTCCGGATCTCGATGTAGCGCACGCCATCCTCATGAGCATCCTCTGCCAACTCGTACGCGGCACGCTCGAGCGCCTCTTCCGTCTGCAGTACCGAGATCGTGACATCGAAGCGACGTAAGTAATCCTCGAGGTCGTTTGCGTCGTCGACGCGCATGAACTCGGCGAGCTCCTCGGGACTCTGCTTCGGAAGTGTCACACGTTGATCACGCGCAAGCTCGAGCAGCGTCGAGGGACGCATCGATCCGTCGAGATGACAATGGAGTTCAGCCTTCGGAAGTTGCCGAAGCTTACTCGAGAAAATTGAAAGGGGCATTAAAGCGGGTTGTCTTCCACGTCGTCATCGGCCTGTCGCGCGCGAACGATGCGAAAGATGGCGCCGTTATGGACCGGTGCGTCAGCGGTAGTCGGGATGCCGCGACTATCGGTGAGCATCCGCTCGCCGTTGCGGATGGCAGCGGCCTGAGTTGCATCCCATTGTTCGACTGCTTCGAGCGCGGTTGCGGAAGCGGCAACGTCGACTGGCCTGGCGTTGATATAGATGCGAACAGTCTCACTCATTGAGCGGTGATCGGAGCAATGCGGACTTCGGCCGGAGCAGTGGTCGGCGAGGGCAAAGAACGCAGATAGTCGATCAAGGCATCAAGATCGCCAATGTTGAGCGCTTTCATTGATGTCGCTCTCTGGCCGGCGTTGTAGCCCTCGCCGCCAGTCGCCAGGAAATCGTTGACGATGACGTTGTACGTCTTTGTATCCGACAGCTGCGATCCGTCAGCCATGGTCACCGAGACAAGTCGGGATCCAGCCGGCTTGGCCGGGTCAAATCTGATGGTAAGTCCGCTTACATGGTCGTCGACAGATTTCGTCAGCATTGCTTCGAGCAGCCCGCGCAGCTGCGCGCCAGTCATTGTCAGCGAATAGAGGACGTTGCCAAAAGGCTGGATCTCGAACAACGATCCGTAAGTTGCTTCACCAGCGCGAAGGTCAGTGCGGATGCCGCCGTTGTTCATGATCGCAACGTCACCTTTTGCAGCCCAACGCTGCGCGTCGGCGATCAGGTTGCCGAGCGCGTATTGATTTCCCTGGCGCGGCAGCGCAACCGGAATCGTTGCGACATGGCGATTAACGAGCGGAGCAACGCGCGCAACTGCCTGCTCTACGATCTTCTCGACCGCCGGATCCGGCTTGAGCGTGTCGACAGCGATCTCACGCACCTCATGGCGCGTCGGAATGTTTCCGTAGTGCTGTAATGGGAGATCGACGACGTCTATGGCGCGGCCGCTCGACCGCGCCTGTACCACCGGCTTATCAGCGATATCCGCATTGACGAGCGTGTGGGTATGGCCTGAGATCACCGCGTCGACCTTTGTCGTCAACTGCCGCGCGAAGTCGATTATCTCTCCGTTGCAGCTCGTCGCGCCGTCATGGCTGCAGAACGCGCCGGCGTGTGCGATGACGATCACGAAGTCCGCGCCACGCTTGCGCAGCGCGGTACCGATGCTGTCGATAATTGGCGCGGGTGGGTCGAAGCGCAGTCCGACGACGTTGGATGCGCGGGTGGTCGTTGGAGTCGCCACGGTGGACCAGCCAATGATGCCGATCTTCGTTTTGCCGCGCGTGACGATGGTGTCATTGGGGATCCATTCGACGTCGCGACCGTTGGTGTAGCGCACGTTGGCACCGAAGATTCCGAACTTCGCCTGTCTCATGCGGGCGCGCAGCGTGTCTGTTCCCCAATCGAACTCATGGTTCCCCAACGCTGCGGCGGCGTATCCCATTCTATTGTAGTACTCGACCACTGGACGCCCGTAGGACAGGTTCGAAGCGGGCGTGCCCTGAAACAGGTCGCCGGCATCGACCAGCAGAATTTCGCAGCGCGGAACACATTCACTGCGCGCCCGCTCGATAGCCGCCGCGACGTATGAAGCACCGCCGCGTCTTACACCATTGGCATCGGGGCGCGGCTCGAGGGCGCCGTGGAAATCATTGGTCGCGATGATACGAAGAAATCGCGTGCCCGTCGGGAACGCAGGACGTGATGTCGTCACAGCGGGCGGCACGACGGGATTGATCGCCGCGCTGATTTGGCCACCACCGCGCAGCAGCGACCAGTTCGGGGTGAAATAATCCTGCTGCCGCAGAGTACCTTTAGCGCGTACCTCGTCGATCAACAGCTGCCTGATTTCTTGCTGTCGATCGTAGACGACCGGCGCTCCGCTCAACATCGTGTATCCACCGCCTCCGGTCTGCCGATAGTTGTTGAGTGCCATTGTGAAGGAATCGGCGTCGGTAACTGGACGGCCCTTGTACTCGAGGCGCGTGACGCGCGACCCGATCGGCCGAGAGACGTCTATCGCGTACTCGACCCCGGAGACAATGTCAAAGTTGTAGCCGGGAATCTGCGCGTCGGTTTCCAACGCCGCGGTCGCCGTCGCCGGCGTGCGGTAATAGCGGGCACTGTACTCGAGGTAGTCGCGCAGTTGCTTCCCGCTGATTCGCACCGCCCGCAACGTGTTGTCGTATGGGTAGACCTGGGCGACCTGCGCGATGGTGATCGGGCCCGGATTCAAAACAACATCAGTGGAGAACGCTGCCGTCGATGCGAGGTCGGCTCCGGCGGCTTTTCTCTCGGTCTCCAGCATGAAATCGATCAGCGGAGTGTCCTTCATTCGCGCCGAGTCGGCGCTCCACTTCTCTGATGTCGAGCCGATCGTAGTGGTGACGTAACCGACGGTCTCGCGGTGGGCTGCGTCCGTGACGGCGAGCACGCTCGCGTTCTCAGCGTGATTGGCTGCCTGCACCAGGTCGCTGTGTTTGTCGGTCACGGTCCACTTGCCGCCGCGACGCGCCAGCGCAATGTGAGCGACGTCGACACTCGTCGCCCAATTCTTCGGTTGAATGAGGAGCGTCTGTCCCACTGTTGCGCCGCGAACTTCCTTGTGCGAGTGGCCATACAGTAGCAGATCGATCCCCGGCACCTCGCGCGCAATTCGCTCGGCGACGTTCTCGCTCGGCAACCCGGTAGTTGTCGTGTCGTAGCTCGAGGGCTCGTCCAGCCCCGAGTGCACGGTGACAACCACTATATCGGCGCCGGCGTTCCGAGCCTGCTCGACTGCCTCGCGCACCGCCGGGATGATGTCGCCAAATCGCAACCGACCCGCGATGTTCTGCGCATCCCATACGGCCACACCGGGTGTTGTGGCGCCAACAATTCCAACCTTCACGCCAGCCCGATCGAGGATCGTCCACGCGTTATACGCGTGGACACCGGCGGGATCGATGCGATAGGTGTTCGCCGACAGGAACGGGAATTTCGCCTGGCGAATCGCTGAATCCAGGTACGGCACGCCGTAGTTATACTCGTGATTTCCAATCGCAGCCGCATCGTACTGCATGGCGTTCATCGCGGCGATAATTGGATTGATAGGATTTCTCGACAGCCGCGCCGCCACATACGCGAGCGGATTCCCCTGTAGCAGGTCACCCGCATCGAGGAGAATCACTCTGCCCGGATTTCCCGCGCGCAGCGAATCCACGATCGTCGCCGCGCGGGTGAGCCCGCGGACGGACTCCTCCCGATTCGCGTAGTAATCCCAGGCTCGTACCCGCCCGTGCACATCCGTCGTAGTCGCGAAAACGAGATCGACTGTCTGTGGCGTGCGAGGCAATTGCCTCGGCATGCATCCGAGTGCCAGCGCGAGCACGACTAGCGCCGTTGAACCGCGTCTTTTGTGTCGTTTGTTCACGTGAACAGCAAAGCTAAACACGCACGCTCAGCCGAGGGAGTGCAACTGTGGCGCACCGTCCGACGGAATCGCACCGATGTGTGGTGACGCATTCGTGACAGATTGTGAGTTGACGCCAGCTCAACTGCTCAGCCAACTTCCAGCCGTGACAGAACCCAGCGCCGCCGAGCGCGTTCTCGTCGTCGACGACGAGCCGGATATCGTCGCGCTCGTCGCGTACCACTTGGCCAAATCAGGATACGCAGTTTCCACAGCGGCCAGCGGGTCGGAAGGACTGATCGCGGCGCGTCGAGAAAAGCCCTCACTGATCGTTCTCGACCTGATGCTCCCCGGACTATCCGGCCTCCAGGTGATGGAGGAGCTGCGCTCGGATCCGTCCACATCGAGCATTGCAGTGCTGATGCTTACCGCCCGGCGTGAGGAGAGCGATCGCATCAAAGGGCTCACCATGGGCGCCGACGACTACCTCACCAAGCCATTCAGCCCGCAGGAGCTGGTGCTCCGCGTCGGAGCCATCCTGCGTCGCCTCAAAGTCGGTCGCGCAGATTCTGAAGACGTGAAACAGGTTGGGCCATTGAGAATCGACAGCACCGCGCATCGCGTAACGGTTGATGGTCGCGAGGTCGACCTTACCCCGACCGAGTTCAAGCTGCTCCACCTGCTTGCCGAGCGGAAAGGTCGGGTGCAGCCGCGAAACCTGCTGCTGGAGATTGTGTGGGAAGCCGCGCCCGACATTCAGACGCGAACGGTCGACATGCACGTGCAGCGCTTGCGCGCTAAACTCGGCGCCGCCGGTGATCTGATCGAGACCGTGCGAGGGTTCGGCTACCGGATCAGGAACGTAAGCGAACGCACGTGAAGCTGGCGCACCGGCTGTTGCTTCAGTCGCTGGCAATCGTAGCGGTGATGGTGATCGCGGTGGTGCTGATCATCGACAACCAGCTTCACAACAACATCACCGATCAGACGACGCAGGACCTTGCCGGCGAGGCCCGACTCGTCGCACTGCAGTGGAAACCCGCGGCAAATGCTGACTCCGTCGCCGACAATGCGGGGGAGGCCACAGGTCACCGCATCACGCTGATCGATAGCACCGGCCACGTCATCGGCGATTCCGACTTCGACGGGCCGGCCTTGCAAGCTCTGGAAAATCATAGCGCTCGTCCCGAAGTAGTCGTCGCGCGCGCGAGTGGCATGGGCTCGAGCAGACGCATGAGCCCGTCGACGGGCGAAGAGCAGCTCTACGTGGCAGTGAGGGCTCCGTTCGGATTTGCGCGCGTGTCGGTGACGACCAAAAAGGTCGAGGAGCTCTTCGAGCGCGCGCGGCGCGGCGTTTTGTTGGCCGGTGCAATTTCATTCCTGCTGGCGGCTATTCTCGCAGGCCTGTTTGCACGCTCGGTGTCCCGGCCCATCACCGATCTCCGCGATGTCGCGCGCTCGATAGCTGCCGGCGAGCGGAAGTTGCACCCTGCCCTCGCCGCGCCGGGCGAGGTCGGAGATCTCGCCGATGCAATTCACCGACTCGCCGAGCAGCTCGAAGCGAGGTTGACCGCGCTCGATATGGAGCAGGCAAGACTGTCCGCGCTCGTCGAGACTCTTAATGAAGGCGTGATGGCGATCTCGCCCCAGCATCGGGTCGAGCGGATCAATGACACCGGTCGTCGACTGCTCTCGATCAACGCCCGCGTTCCTTTCGGGATGGATTATCTCCCGCGTGAAGCCACACTGCGAAATGCAATCACGCGTGCCCTCGAGGGCACCGAGACCGAGCCCGAGGAAATCATGCTCGGGGACCGGACACTCTCACTTACGGCGAAACCCCTCACGAACGGCGGTGCCGTAGTGGCATTGTTCGATCTGACACCCATTCGCAGGCTCGAGGCGGTGCGTCGCGATTTCGTTGCGAATGTATCTCATGAGCTGCGCACACCACTCACGATCGTCGGCGGATTCGCCGAGACGCTGCAGGATCCGGACATCCCACCGGAACGGCGTGCTGAGTTCGCGCGTACGATCTTCAACAACACCCGTCGCATGCAGCGGATTGTCGACGAGCTGCTCGATCTGTCGCGGATCGAATCGGGTCACTGGCAACCGCGACCGCAGGCGGTCCGCGTCGCCGACGTCGCGGCGGAAGTATTTGGCCGCCTCGGCCAGCTCGCGCGCGAAAAGGGCATAACACTCGATACCCGAATAGAGGCTGAGTCAGCGGTCATCCAGGCCGATCGAACAGCGCTCGAGCAAATCGCGTTCAATCTCGTCGAGAATGCCATTCGCCATACGGCTTCGGCTGGGAGCATATCGATCGAGACAAGGCGCGAAGGCCAATTCATCGCCTTTTCGGTGCGCGACACCGGCTCGGGAATTCCAGTTGCGCACCTGCCACGAATATTCGAGCGGTTTTATCGCGCTGATGCCGGACGTTCCCGCGAAGCAGGTGGAACGGGCCTCGGCCTCGCTATCGTGAAGCATCTCGTCGAGACGCATGGCGGCACCGTCGGAGCCGACAGTATCGAGGGCAAAGGCACGACCATCAAAGTGCTTTTCCCGAGCAGCGACTGACTGCACAGTCGTGACAAATCCTTTACGTAGGATGTGATCGACCGTGACGTGAACGGGAGAGTTTAAGCGCGACAATAAACCTCCCTCACGGAGCACAAGTGATCAAAACCGTTCGCAGCATTGCTGTCGCTTTTTCTGCGACAGCGCTTCTCTCAGGTATTGCCGCAGCGCAATCAGTCGATCTGACGGGAGCGGGCGCGACGTTCCCATATCCGATCTACTCGAAGTGGTTTGCCGACTACGCACAGAGCACCGGCGTCAAAATCAATTACCAGTCGATCGGGTCGGGTGGCGGGATTCGCCAGCTATCCGAACAGACCGTCGACTTCGGCGCGTCAGACAGCCCCATGAGCGATCAGGAACTGGCCGGCGCCAAGGGTGGTACAGTGCTGCACTTCCCCACGGTAATGGGCGCCGTCGTCATCACCTATAACGTTCCGGGCATCACCAAGCCAATCAATCTCAGCGGCGAAATTATCGCCGATATCTTCACCGGGAAGGTCACCAAGTGGAATGATGCGCAGATTGTCGCACAGAACCGCGGGGTGACTCTTCCCAACTCTGACATTCTCGTCGTGCACCGCTCCGATGGCAGCGGCACGACATACATCTTCAGCGATTACCTCACTGCGGTCAGCCCCTCCTGGTCGGGCACACTCGGCAAGGGCAAGGAGATCAAGTGGCCGGTCGGACTGGGCGGTAAGGGCAACGAAGGTGTCGCTGGTCAGGTGAAGCAGATACCAGGCTCGATTGGATACGTCGAACTCGCGTACGCGAAGCAGAACAAGCTGCCGTATGCCAATGTGCGCAACGCACAGGGCCGCTATGTTACTCCGACAATTGCGTCGGTAAGCGCGGCTGCCGCCGGCGTGAAGCTGCCGAAGAACACCGACTATCGTGTTTCGATCGTCAACGCTCCGGGCAAGGATTCATATCCCATCTCTTCCATGACATGGATACTCGTATACCAGAATCAGCTCGACCGAGTGAAGGGGCAGAAGTTGATTGACTTCCTGCGCTGGGCGTACACCAGCGGCGAGAAGTCGGCAGAGTCTCTCGACTACGCTCCGCTGCCGGCAGCAATGCGCGCGAACCTCGAGAAGCGCCTCGCCACGATTACCGTCGCGGGCAAGCCGGTTGGAGCAGCTCGATGAAGCTTACTCGCGCAGTTCTCTTCCTGGTCGCGCCGGTTGCGTTGGCAGCGCAGCAGCCGACCCCCGACACGACCAAGCCGGCATCACCGCCGCCTGCGCAAGCGCCGGCCACCGTCTCGATCCCGGTTGATTTCTCCGGGGTGTTGTACGCGAACTTTCAGTATCGCGGGGATGCCGGCGCGGCGAAGGCTTTCAACAAGTTCGATCTGGAGCGTGCTTACCTGACCTTCAGAATGCCGGCAGGTGATCGCGCCAGCATTCGCATCACTGCAGACGTCTTCCAGCAACAGACGGCGCCGAACGACTCTTACTACAGAGGTTGGGTAGTTCGCGCCAAGTACGCGTACCTCCAGTACGATCTGATCAAGAGCTCGACGTGGAATGCGAACATTCGCGGCGGGCTGCTTCACAACGTCGTCATCGATCACATGGAGCAGTTCTGGCCGCGCTGGCTTTCGCAGACGCCGGTCGAGCGCAACGGCTGGTTCGCTTCGTCCGACGCTGGAGTCGCGACGACGCTGAGCTTCCCCAACAAGCTTGGCGAGTTCTACGCGAATGTCGTCAATGGACCGGGGTACACTTCCCGCGAGACGGATCGATTCAAGGACTATGCGGCAAGACTGACCCTTACCCCGCTGGGCAATTCGGACAACAAGATCCTCAAGACGTTCGCGCTGACCGGCTATAGCTATATAGGCGCGGTGGCCAGCTCGTTCGCCGCCGGCGGAGCGGGGCAGATCGGACCCGTTGGTTCATCGCTCCCGCGCACACGCGCTGGAGTATTTGCCGGAGTACGCGATCCGCGGCTGTCTGCAGGGGTGGAGTGGGACACTCGCAAGGACGCGAGAGAGACCGGTGCAAATACCGTTGTCGCGCCGCGTGTCGAGGTCGACTCGACCGGCAGACTGATTGCCGGCTTCGCCCTCGTCAAACCATTTCAGTTGCTCAATGACAAGTCGACCTTCCCGCTCGGTCTCGTCGGACGATGGGATCGGTTTAAGCCGAACACGGATCTGGATGGCTACATCAACATCGTTATCGGCGGACTGACCTGGGACCTCAATAAGAAAGCGGCCCTGTCGCTCGATTATCAGGAGCAAACACCGCACAGCGGCGCGGTGATAGCCGCGACGAAGACTTACTTCCTGCACATGGTAGCAAACTTCTAGGAAGTAGCTCCCGCGGTTTGCATGCCTCCGCTCGGTTGTGACAATGTCGTTACCCGGCATTGGACATAACCGATCGGGGGCATTCCTATTTTTCAGCGCAAGCCAGCGCACACCCTTCAATCGACCCAGGAGCATTCGATGAGAGCCACGAATCTCGCCGCCCTCATTCTGTTGATCGCCGCTTGCGGTAAGGAAAGCGCGAACAACTCTTCCACAGCATCGTCCACCAGCTCCGGCGGATCCGTCGACTTGACCGGTGCCGGCGCGACCTTCCCATATCCGATCTATTCCAAATGGTTTGCCGACTACGCCAGGCAAACGGGTGTGAAGATCAATTATCAGTCGATCGGCTCCGGCGGAGGAATCCGACAGCTCTCGGAGCAGACGGTCGACTTCGGCGCCTCAGACAGCCCGATGTCTGACGACGATTTGGCGAACGCCAAAGGCGGTCCGGTGCTGCACATCCCGACAGTACTCGGCGCGGTCGTCATCACCTACAACCTTCCCGGACTCGCGGCGCCGATCAACCTTACTTCGAATGCGATCGCCGACATCTTCGCGGGCAAAATCACCAAGTGGAGTGACACGCGGATTGGCTCGCTCAATCCCGGAGTCAGGCTGCCGTCGACGGATATTCTGGTCGTTCATCGCTCGGACGGAAGCGGCACGACGTTCATCTTCACGGATTACCTGAGCAAAGCAGTACCGGCGTGGAACTCGAGCATCGGGAAAGGAAAGGAAGTGAGGTGGCCGGTTGGATTAGGGGCCAAAGGAAACGAAGGCGTCGCCGGTCAGGTCAAACAGACTCCTGGCGCAGTGGGGTACGTCGAGCTCGCGTACGCGAAGCAGAACAACCTTCCGTTCGCCGCGATCACCAACAAGTCAGGCAAGAACGTTCTCGCTTCGGTTGCAGGCGTGACCGCAGCCGCAGCGGGAGCCGCCCAAACGCTTCCCGCTAACACCGATTATCGCCTTTCGATCGTCGACGCGCCGGGCGCTGACTCTTATCCGATCTCCTCGTTCACGTGGATTCTCGCGTATCAGCATCAGCGCGACGCGGCGAAGGGCAAGAAGCTGGTCGACTTTCTGAACTGGGCGCTCACGACAGGAGAGGGTGAAGCGTCGGCGCTCGACTACGCACCGCTCCCGGCCGACATGGCGGCAAAAGTTAAGGCGCGGCTCGCGACGATTACCATCGCCGAGGCGAAGTGACCGCAGTTTCCGCAGAGTGGGTCGAGAACGATCGACGCCACCTTCGCGTCGAGCAATCCGCAATTGGTGACAAGATCTATGGAATCGTCACCGCTGGTTGCGCGCTCGTCGTCCCCGCGATTGTGGTGGCGATTGCGATTGCCATTTTCGCAGCGGCGTGGCCGGCGTTCGCGAAGCTTGGTTTGTCGATTCTCACCTCCAGCGACTGGGACGTCGCCAACGGACACTTCGGCGCCGCTCCCGCAATCTTCGGTACTCTCGTCTCTTCGGCCGTCGCACTGGTAATCGCGACACCGCTGGCAGTCGGCGTAGCAATTTTTCTCTCCGAGTTTTCTCCCGCGTGGCTCCGATCACCGGTGGCGTTTCTTGTCGACCTGCTGGCCGCGATCCCGAGCGTCGTCTACGGGCTCTGGGGAATCTTTGTCCTGATTCCGATCATGCGCGACCATGTGATGCGCTTCATGCGTGACACGCTGCACCTCGGAGGGACGCCGTTGTTCACCGGACCGGCATATGGACCAAGTATGCTGACCGCCGGGGTCATTCTCGCAATCATGTGCCTCCCGAGCATCTCGGCTGTCTCACGCGAAGTGTTGCTGGCGGTACCGAGGTCGCAGCGCGAGGCCGCGCTCGCATTGGGTGCGACTCGCTGGGAGATGATCAGAGACGCGGTGATTCCGTTCGCTCGATCCGGAATCGTCGGAGGAATCATCCTCGGTCTCGGCCGGGCTCTCGGTGAGACGATGGCAGTGACGATGGTGATCGGTAACCGTCCCGAGATCTCGGCCTCTTTGTTCGCTCCTGGTTATACGATGGCGTCGCTGATCGCGAACGAGTTCAGCGAGGCCACCAACGATCTGCATCTCTCGGCGCTGATGGCGGTCGGAGCGATCCTGTTCGTGATCACGCTGATCGTGAACGCCATTGCGCGCTGGCTGGTCTGGGGTGTCGCGCGCGAGAAGGGTAAATGAGAACCGCGCGCAGTCGACATATCGTGAGCGGCGGTATGATCGGTCTCACTTACGTCGCAGCAGCGTTGGCCACGCTCCCGTTGTTACTCATTCTCCTTCACCTCGTAAGAAAGGGCGCTTCTTCGCTGTCGCTCGATTTCTTCACTCGCATGCCGCAGCCGGTGGGAGAAGTTGGGGGCGGCATGGCAAACGCCATTGTTGGCACGCTGGTTTTGATCGGCATCGCGAGTCTGATTGGACTGCCGGTCGGCATTGGCGCCGGGCTCCATCTCGCCGAGAAGCGAAGCACCAGGCTGGCGCATACAGTGCGTTTCCTCTCGGACGTCCTTAACGGCTTGCCATCGATCGTCGTCGGAATTTTCGCCTGGGAGTTTCTGGTCAAACCAGTCGGACATTTCTCCGCACTGGCTGGGGGCATCGCGCTGGGCACGATGATGATTCCGCTGGTAACACGGACGACTGAAGAAATGCTCAAAGTCGTGCCAAACTCCCTGCGTGAAGCGGCACTCGCGCTCGGATACCAACGATGGCGGACGTCGCTATCGATCGTGCTTCGGACAGCCATGGCCGGCATCGCGACCGGTGCGCTCGTCGCCGTCGCCAGAATCGCCGGTGAAACCGCTCCTCTCCTCTTCACCGCGTTCGGCAACCAGTTCTGGTCATTATCGCCCGGCCAGCCAATCGCCGCGTTGCCGCTGCAGATTTTCACGTACGCGGTCAGTCCGTATGACGAATGGCACCGGCTGGCTTGGGCTGGCGCATTGGTGTTGATCGCAATGGTGCTCGTCATCAGCATCCTCGCGCGCCTGGTAACGAGGTCACGGTTCGGTGCTCCAGTCGACTGAAGTGACTCCCAGCAAGCCGTCCCGCGTTGTCACGCCGACGGTGCAGGTGCGCGCCGTCGCGTCGACGCCGCTGGTGGACGACGTCAAGCCGTGCATCGAGACCAAAGAGCTGACGGCCCTGTTCAATAGTACCGCCGCGGTGAAGAACGTCACGATGACAGTCCCACAGCGCGCCGTCACCGCCATCATCGGTCCTTCCGGCTGCGGCAAGTCGACACTTCTTCGTTGTTTCAACCGCATGCACGAGACGGTGCCCGGCGCACGCGTCGAGGGTTTCGTCACTGTTCTGGGCACGCCGATCTACGGAGACGGGACAAGTCCCATTGCAGTGCGCCGGCACGTCGGCATGGTCTTTCAGCGCCCGACACCGTTTCCGACGATGTCGATTCGGAACAACGTCGTCGCCGGTCTACGCGTTGATTCACGCCTCCGGGAATCGCGCAAGGACGTCGATGGCATCGTCGAGGAGGCGCTGCAGCGCGCCGGACTGTGGACCGAAGTGAAGGACCGCTTGCATGAAAGCGCGATGGCACTCTCGGGAGGTCAGCAGCAGCGGCTCTGCATCGCGCGCGCGCTCGCGACCCGCCCGCGCGTGATTCTGCTTGACGAACCGACTGCGTCGCTCGATCCACTCAGCACCCAGAAAGTGGAGGAGCTCGTTTACGAGCTTCGCAACACAGTCAGCGTGGTGATCGTGACGCACAACATGCAGCAGGCCGCGCGCGTCTCCGATATGACGGCATTTCTGTTGGCAGGAGAGCTGGTCGAATTGACTTCAACCAGAGAACTCTTCACCGCGCCCGCCGACGAGCGCACGGAGGCTTATATCACGGGACGGTTCGGATGACCGTAGTCGCGTCCGGGCCCTCGAGACCCGTCGCCATTGCGTCCTCGGTCGGCTCGATCGAGGCGAGGAATTTTTCTTTCTGGTACGGAAAGAAGCAGGCACTGCACAACATCTCCCTCGCAGTTCGTCCGCGCTCGGTGACCGCGCTAATCGGTCCGTCCGGTTGCGGCAAATCCACGTTCTTGCGCTCGATCAACCGCCTCAACGACCTGATTCCGGGAATCAGGCACGAAGGAGATCTGACTCTCGATGCCAAGAGCGTGTACGACAAGTCGCTCGACATCGTGGCGCTGCGCCAGAGAGTGGGAATGGTGTTTCAGCGCTGGAATCCATTTCCGAAGTCGATATACGAGAACGTTGCCTACGGCCCGCGGATCAACGGGATCGCCGACGGACCAGGCCTCGACGAAATCGTCGAACAATCGCTTCGTCGCGCCGCAATCTGGGATGAAGTGAAAGATCGGTTGCGCAGCAGCGCACTCGGCTTGTCGGGTGGCCAGCAGCAGCGCGTCTGCATCGCGCGCGCGCTCGCCAATCAACCCGAGGTGCTGTTGCTGGACGAGCCGGCAAGCGCGCTCGACCCAAGCTCGACCCAACGCATCGAAGAGCTCCTCTACGAGCTCAAACGGGAGTTGACCATTATCATCGTGACGCACAACCTGCAACAGGCGGCAAGGGCGTCCGACTTTACGGCGTTTTTCTTCACCGGCCAGCTCGTAGAGTTCGGCCAGACGGAGCAACTGTTCACGAGCCCGCGCGAAGAACGCACCGACGCCTATATCACCGGGAGATTTGGATGACAGCTGACTCGAGCCCAGCCGGTTTCCGGCATTTTCACGATCAGCTTTCCTCGCTGAAGGAAAAGCTGCTTCGTATGTCGTCGACTGCTGAGGAGAGAACGGACCTAGCCGTCGAAGCGCTGCTCAATCGCGACAGAGAGAAAGCAAATCTTGTGATCGAGGGCGACGCGGATCTGAATCGCGCCGAGATGGAGGTCGAGCAGGCAGCGGTGGAACTTCTCGCTCTCCAGCAGCCAATGGCGCGTGATCTCCGCTTCATCATCGGCGCGATCAAGGTCTCGAACGACCTCGAGCGCGTCGGCGATCACGCCGTCAACATCGCCGAGAGCGCACTGCGCCTGACGGAAAAACCGACGTCCGCCCTCCGCATCCCCGAGATCGAGGTTATGGCGCGGGGCGCGCGGAAAATGCTCGGAGATTCACTGGACGCATTCATTCGGGCCGACGGCGCACTCGGACGACAGGTCTGTAAGGATGACGACGTCGTCGATTCCCTCCACGATTCGGTGTTTCGCGTCCTGTTGACCCACATGATGGCAGACCCAAAGACCATCACTCCATCGCTGGAGTTACTGCTGGTCGGCCGAAACCTCGAGCGGATCGCCGACCTCGCGACCAACATCGGTGAGGACGCTGTCTATCTGGCGGAGGGCAAGCAAATCAAGCACCACCGGGAGGACGAGCACGTCATCGCAGACCGGCTGCTGACAATCCCCAGTAACTGATCGCCGCGACGAGTGCCGATGCGGGTATGGTGATCACCCACGCCCACACGATCCGGCGCGCGATTCCCCACCGCACCGCGGAGAAGCGGTAAGTCGCGCCGGCTCCCATAATGGAGCCGGCGATGGTGTGCGTAGTGCTGACCGGAATCCCGTAGTGAGTCGCAAGGCTGATCGCGATGGCGCCACCGGTCTCGGCGGCGAATCCGCTGACTGGTCGCAGTCGCGTGATGCGCGATCCCATCGTGTGAACAATTCGCCAGCCGCCGAAAAAGGTCCCCAGCGAGATCGCGGTGTACGCGCCCATCTTCACCCACAGCGGAATTCCGTCGCCCGAGACGTAGAGGTGGTGGAAGAATCCCGTCTGCGCCGCCATCAGCGGTTTCACCGAGACGAGCAGGCCGACGATGATGCCCATTGTTTTCTGTGCGTCGTTGCCGCCGTGCGCGTGTGACAGGAATGCTGAGCTAAGTAGCTGAGCGCCGCGAAAGAACCGGTCCACGCGGGCCGGCGCCATTGTCTGAAACAGCCAGTAGACCGCAACCATCAGCAGAAAGCCCGCAAGCATTCCGACAAGTGGAGAGATCGCGATGAAGGAGAGCGTCTGGATCCACTTCTCTCCCCAGGTGATTGCGCTCCATCCAGCTTTCGCGACACCCGCGCCCGCGTAACCGCCGATTAAGGCGTGGGACGAGCTCGACGGAATGCCGTAGAACCAGGTGATGAGATTCCATGCGATCGCGCCGATCAGACCCGCCAGAATCAGGTTGGGGGTGACGATATCCGTGCGGATGATGCCTTTCTGAATCGCCTTGGCGACGAGCTCTCCGGCAGTGAAAGCCGCCGTGAAGTTGAAAAACCCCGCCCAGAGCACGGCTGCGAACGGACTGAGCACGCGGGTCCCGACGATCGTGGCGATTGAGTTCGCCGAATCGTGGAAGCCGTTGATGAAATCGAATATGAATGCGATCAGGACGATCGCGCTGACGTAGTAGACCACTAAGCGTTCTTAAGCGCGATGCTCTGTAGGACGTTGCCGACGTCCTCACACTTATCCAGTGCGTCTTCGATCTTGTCGTACAGGTCCTTCCACTTCACGACCTCGAGTGCATCGCCACCCTCGGCAAACAGCTTCCCCATCGCCTCGTGATATACGGCGTCGCCTTCCTCTTCCAGCGTCTTGAGCTTTTCGCTGACCGCGTAGACGTATTTCGCGTCTTTCATTTTGCGAACACCGTCTTCGACGACACATCCAGCCCGGGACAAAACCTCGGCCAGCACTCCGGCAGCGGGGCGCGTTTTCTGAATTCGAAAGATCTGCGCTCTCCGAGCCGTCCCATCGATCAGGTCGATTACCTCGTCCAGCTCCGAAGCAAGAGCGTGAATGTCCTCGCGGTCGAACGGCGTGACGAACGTCCGATCGATGCGATCGATGATGTCATGGGTGATGTTGTCGGCTTCGTGCTCGAGCCCTTTGATCGCGCTGACTTGCGAATCGAGCTGCCCCGGATTCTGAAAGAGCTCACGAAGCAGGTTCGCAGAGCCTGTGAGTCGCTTCGCCAGCTCAGTGAACAGATCATAGAACTTTTCGTCGCGAGGAAGGATGCGCAAAGTAGAGCTCCGTGGAGGTGCGGAAAATCTAACTACAACTGAAAACTACCTGCTCGGCGCTTCGCTGTTCTCTTCAGGCAATCCCTGTACGCCTCACAACCAGATGCCTGTTCTCAAAGAACTTCACCAGCACGACGCCGGTTATGAATCCGCCCACGTGCGCCCAAACGGCGACTCCGCCCGTCAGATCCGCGCCATTCGTCAGCTCCGGAAGCGCTGCCACCACCTGCCAGAAGAACCACCAGATCAGCACCAGCCACGCCCGAATCGGCACGATGAAGAAAATGAACAGCATCCGGACCCGAACGCGCGGATATAGCACTAGATAGGCGCCAAGGACTCCGGAGATCGCGCCAGACGCGCCAACCGTTGGCAGTGGAGAGGCCGGCTGCGCAATGACGTGCGCCGCCGCCGCAGCCAGGCCACACACGATGTAGAAAACCAGAAAGCGAAAGCTGCCGAGGCTGTCTTCTATGTTGTTACCGAAAACCCAGAAGAAGAGACAGTTGCCGAGCAAATGTCCCCAGCCGCCGTGAAGAAACATCGAGATCAACGGCGTCAGCAGATTGATTGGATCGTTGTCGACGACGCATGCCAGGCCGCGCCCCAGCGGAACCGCTGTTCCGATCGGCGCCATGTGGGTCAGCTCTCCCGGCACCATTCCAAGGTTACAGACGCTCGCTACCAGGGCCTGTTGATCGAAGCCGGCCCCTTGCACGAAAACCCACACAAGGAGCATTGCCGCCAGCAGCGCGTACGTCATCCAGGGCGTGCGGACTGTGGGCAGCTCGTCGCTAAGCGGGATCATCTAGAACGATCGTTTCAGGTAGCGGTTGCGAAGTAAGTTAGCCCTTGGCAGTCTCGACATCCGAATCCGAGCGTAGCCAAGAATCGCGCAGCCAAGATGGCGCACCGATTATAGAGCGGCAAGTTGGCACCCTGAGCCGCCCTTAAAACTCCGATTATCGGCCGTTATGGCAGGGATTTACGGCCTCGTGCTTGCCTATACCGACGGGAATAGAATACCGACATGGAGGCGCCACCGCCTTCCAGGAGAAATCAAGAATGGCTGACAAAGTAATTGGAATCGATCTGGGCACCACCAACTCCGTGGTTGCGGTCATGGAAGGCGGCGATCCCGTCGTCATCCCCAACGCGGAAGGTGGTCGCACCACACCGTCTGTCGTAGGCTTCACCAAAGACGGAGAGCGTCTGGTTGGACAGATCGCCAAAAGGCAGGCAGTAACCAACCCGCAGAACACCGTCTTCTCGATCAAGCGCTTCATGGGCCGCAAGATCTCGGAAGTGGCCGAAGAGACGAAGCGCGTACCCTACAAGGTCGTCGCGGGCCCGAACGACGTCGCGATGGTCGAAGTCCAGGGCAAGCGGTACTCGCCGCCCGAGATCTCCGCGATGATCCTTCAGAAAATGAAGCAGACCGCTGAAGACTACCTCGGCTACAAAGTCGAGAAGGCAGTCATTACGGTCCCGGCGTACTTCAACGATTCCCAGCGTCAGGCGACCAAAGACGCCGGCAAGATCGCCGGCCTCGACGTGCTCCGCATCATCAATGAGCCGACAGCGGCTGCACTCGCTTATGGTCTCGACAAGAAAAAGGACGAGAAGGTCGCCGTGTTCGACCTCGGTGGCGGTACGTACGACATCTCGGTGCTAGAGCTGTACGACGTCGAAGGCTCACGTCAGTTCGAAGTGAAATCGACCAACGGTGATACACACTTGGGCGGCGACGACTTCGATCAGCGTGTCATCGATTGGCTCGTAAGTGAGTTCAAGCGAGATCAGGCCATCGATCTGTCCAAGGATCCGATGGCGTTGCAGCGCCTGAAGGAGGCGGGCGAGAAGGCGAAGATGGAATTGTCCACCACCCAGTCCACGGACATCAATCTGCCTTTCATTACCGCCGACCAGAGCGGACCAAAGCATCTCAACTACACGCTCACCAGAGCGAAATTCGAGCAGCTCGTCGACGATCTGATTCAGCGCACCATTCCGCCGATGGAACAGGCGCTCAAGGACGCGGGGATCAAGCCGAATGAGATCGATGAAGTGCTTCTCGTCGGTGGTTCGACTCGTATTCCCAAGATCCAGGACATCGTACGCAAGTTCTTCGGGAAGGAGCCGAACAAGGGTGTCAATCCGGACGAAGTGGTCGCGATCGGCGCCGCGGTCCAGGGTGCAGTGCTCACCGGTGAGCAGAAGGATGTATTGCTGCTCGACGTAACACCGCTCTCGCTAGGTATCGAGACCCTTGGTGGAGTCACCACGGTGCTCATCCCGCGCAACACTACGATCCCGACTAAGAAGAGCGAGACCTTCTCGACGGCTGACGACAATCAGACGACGGTGGAGATCCACGTTCTCCAGGGGGAGCGCGAGCTCGCGACATACAACAAGACCATCGGCAAATTCCAGCTTACCGGAATTCCGCCCGCACCACGTGGAATGCCGCAGGTGGAGGTGACCTTCGACATCGACGCCAACGGTATTCTGCACGTGACCGCGAAGGACAAGGCGACCGGCAAGGAGCAGAAGATCCGTATCGAAGCTTCGAGCGGTTTGTCCGACTCCGAAATCGACCGTATGGTCAAGGACGCGGAAAAAAATGCGGCGGAGGACAAGAAGCAGCGTGAAGCGATCGACGCACGCAATCGCCTCGACTCGATGACCTACGAAGTCGAGAAGAATGTCAAGGAATGGGGCGACAAAGTCTCAGCCGACACCAAGTCGAAGATCGACGCCGCAATCGAGCGCGCACGCAAGGCGCTTCGCGGCGACGATATGAACGAGATTCGCGCAGCGCAGGAAGAGCTCACCAAAGTCTTCAGCGAGGCAGGACAGGCGTTCTACCAGCAGCAGGCGCAGGCAGGTGCACAGCCCGATGCTGGTGCGACGGCGGGTGCAAATGCAGGCGCGAGCCCGGGCCCCGAAGCCGGGGGCGCCAAGCAGGATGATGTCGTCGAAGCCGATTACGAAATCGTAGACGAGAAGAAGTAAGACTTTGCGGCGGCCGGTTCGCGCACCGTCAAACAAAAGGCCCGACTGGTTTCCCAGTCGGGCCTTTTGTTTTTTGGGCGTTCACGAGCCGGTCGAATCCGGCAGAATCTGGACGGTATCAGCAGGAAAGGCGTCCAGCGGATCGGGGCTGGAGTTGGGAATTCCCTCGACCTTCTCGCCTGGGCCGCTGTCGTCGCAGTCTTCCTCGCAGGTGACAACGCCGGAAATCAGGATGTATCGGCCGAAGGCGGCACCCGTGGGGGCGGTCAAACTGGCTTTCTTTTGAAGCGGACTGGTGGGGCCGGAGGGACCGGTGGAATCGCTGCAAGCGACGCTGCCACCGACGGCAAGAAGAGCAAAGCCCCAAAGCCAATGACGACCTGACATCAACGGATCCCTCGACGATAGAAGATCGGTGGAACACCTTAGATCTAACGACCCGGCCTAAGCATACCATGTGCCCCGAAGCAAGTCGTTTCGCCGTCGATACTTAGTTTTTTGACGAGTCGTGCATTGCGTGTCTTCTGCAACAGTTCTGTCGCGCGGGAATTCGAAAAGCGGTCATGTCGCGAGCAAACAGCCGTCTCGCTAACCAGTGACCGTCCACTCGGCGAGATCCACCCACCACGCGTTTGGCCTGATTCCGATCGGATGAATCCGTTTGGATGCACCCTGGACGTTTCTCAACTCATAGATCCACATCGCAGGTGCGTCATCGGTGAGTATCCGATACGCCCGACGATACAACTCGGTGCTACGCGTCGGGTTCATCTCTCTGACTGCGCTGTCGATAAGGGCGTCGAACGCCGGATTGCTATAGGAGGTCGCGTTGTACCCGCCCTTCTTGATCTCAGAGCTCGCCCACTCCTCCCGCACTGAAGATGGTGTCGGATCGATATGCCAGGCATTGAGCAGCACCTCGAATTTCCTGTTTTCCATATTGGCGCCGAAGGTGTTCAGCTCGAGCTCGTCGATGCGAACTTCGGCGCCCGCCTTCCGCCACTGCTCCTGAAGCAAGACTGCGATTCGCTTACGAATGGTGCTCGAGCTTGGTACGCTCAAGCTGAATGAAAGCGGGATCGACCCGCGGGCGCGCATGCCGTTGGCGCCACGCTTCCAACCCAGGGAGTCAAGCGTGCGCGCCGCTCCGTCCGGATCATAGCGAAGCCCGAGGGTTGTATCGCTCGTGGCAAGAATTCGAGTCGCTGGACCATAGGCAACGAGGCCGAGCGTGTCGAATACGTTTTTCACGATCGACGCGCGATCGATTGCTCTCACCAAGGCGCGTCGGGTCTCTCGGTCGCCGAACACCGGGTGCGGTCCAGTATTCCGCGCATCGCGGAGGTTGAAAGCGGCGTACCCGTAGTCGAGGCTTCCGGCGGAGACGATCACGTCTTTGCCCTTCGACTTCACTTCCGCGACCCGTTCGGGCTTCACCACGTCGAGGAAGTCGGCGGTGCCGTCCAGAAATCTGAGCTCGGCGGTCGGATAATCCGCGGCGATCACCCAGATCACCCTGTCGGCATTCGGTCGACCCCGATAGTTGGTGGTGTCGGCCTGCAGCACGATTCGCGCGCTACGGTCCCACGACCCGAACTTGAAGCGGCCACTACCAACTGGCGCCCGGGCGAAATCGCTTTCCGCGAGCTTGGCCGCTTGTGTCTTCTCGAGCAAATGTTGAGGCAGGATGACAACGGGTGTCGCCGCCTTGAAGAACTGATCGGGCGCACGTCTGTGAAACCATACGACTGCCGTCAGTGAATCGGGCACTGTCACCGAATCAACATCGTCGAGATTCCCCGACAGCGGCGAAGCCAGTGAAGTGTCCTTCACCAGGCCGAAGGTGTAGCGCACGTCGTACGCGCTGACCGCCACCCCGTCGTGCCAGCGTGCGCTGGGATTTATGTGAAATGATATCCAGGTCGAGTCGGGACTCCACCGCCAGCGATCGGCGAGTCGAGGAGTGAAGCCGGCGTCGCCGACGGTGTTCAAGGTCGGGCCCACATCAGCAAGGTTATCGAAAACCTGATCTACGACTTGCTTGCCCTGCAGCGTCAGTGTGAGGGGCGGCAACAGAACGTCAGCGTCTGCAGCGGTCGAGATGACGATCGTTCCACCTACACGCCTCTCCGTCGAGCACGCCGCGAGAACCGACATCAACGCGAGCGTGATCGAGAAAATGGGAGCTATTCTCTTCAAACGAAGTTTCCTATTGAGACGGCTGCAATGTTTTGCGGCGTCTGCCGGTCGGGAATCGTGGTGCTCGATGCCCATTCCAGAAACGCATCGAGCAGCATCGGATCGAACTGCCCGTTAGACGAGCGCATCACTTCGGCGGCACGCGCATGCGACAAGCTATCCCGGTACGACCGCGCCGTTGTCAGCGCGTCGTAGACGTCGGCGACGCAAAGAATCCGCGCAGCAAACGGGATATCATCCCCTTTCAGTCCATCCGGGTAGCCACTGCCATCCCACCGCTCGTGATGATTGCGGATAATCGATCGCACATCACCCGGAAAATCGATGTCGGCCACGAGGTCCAGCCCCGCTTCCGGATGGCGCTTCATGATCGACCACTCTTCCTCGGTGAGATCGCCCGCCTTGTTCAATACTTCGGTCGGTACGATGATCTTGCCGATGTCGTGGAGCAGTGCGCCAAGCCTGAACCAGAAGAGGGACTGGGCGTCCATCCCCATGCTGTCCGCCAGTACGCATGCAAAGAACGCGACGCGTTGGCAGTGACCCTGGGTGTAATGGTCTTTGCTCTCGATCGAATCGCCCCAGTGGTGCGCCATCTCGAGAAACCTGGCTTCCAGCGCTGCGTTGCGACGTTCCACCTGCGCTACGCGGTGCTGTGCCTTTAGTCGTGAGTAAAGCGCGTGCGATTCGTTGAGGTGCGCGAGCATATCGCGATGCCGCTTCTGGGTCCAATACAGCTCCGCGAGTTGCTCGGTGACGTCTGCCTTCAGCAGCAGGTCCTCTGCTTCCTCGGCGCATTCTGACGCGCGGCCGAGGTATTCGGCGGCCTTCATGGAGTCGCCACGCTCACGTGCAATCACGCCGACATGGCGGAAGACTTCACCGCGCCAGGAAGCGGTGATCTCACCCGTAAGCTCCAATAGTGGCGAGGCGCGTTCCTGCGCTTCCTCGAACCGGCCAGTCGCGATGCAGAGCTGAATCTGATTGAGGGCGACGTTCAGTCTGTTCGCCTGATCGTTCTCCTCACCGAAAGTGCGTTCCGCTTCGGCGTAGGCTTGCGCGGCGCTTTCGAGGTCCCCGAGGTCGCTATACGCGAGGCCAATGTTGTTGAGGACCTGCGCCGCCTGATCGCGCCGACCGAGCTTTCGATACCCTTCGAAACTCGACTTGAATGCGCTGAGCGCGCGGTTGATGTCACCGCGAATGCTGGCGACGGTACCCAGATTCTGATCGATCATCGCCAGTGCCTCTGCATCGCCAATCGACTGCGCGGTGAGGCGTGCTTCCGTGTAGCGCGACTCCGCCAGATCGAGATCACCACCGGTCTGATGGACGATGGCGACTACGTTGAGCGCTTGCGCGATTGCAGACGCTGAGCCGGCCTGCGATGCAGCGGCAACAGCCGCCTCCAATACATCCATCGCGGCGCCGCGATTGCCCAGCTCGAGGTAGACCCGGCCCAGCCAGCGCAGAGCGGACAGGCGGGTTACGTCGTCGGCAAACGGATTGCGCACGAGCAGCTCGTAGCGGTGCGACGCATCCGTCCAGCGACCCTCCCGCTCCGCGACTTTCGCTTCTTCAACGAGAGATTGTATTGCCTGCGATTCCACCTCGCTCTCGCGAGATGTGGAACGTGCCGTCATGACGATGCGAGAATGGTGCGCCGCTGGGAGCCTTCATCGCGCAGTTTGCGCGTCAAAGTGGGGCGGGAGATTCCAAGAATGCGGGCGGCCGCGCTCAGATTGCCACCGGTGAGGCCGATGGTGGTGTGAATCGCTTCGTCGACGATCGCCTGCAACGACTTCCCCTCGGGCGGGATGCGGATCATGCCGCCCGTCGGAGTTTCGACCAGCGGCACGTAGGAACGCCGCTGAAGTGAAAGGTGGTGCGGCTGAATGACGTCACCGGTACAGACGACAACCGCGCGCTCGATGACATTCTTGAGCTCGCGGATATTGCCCGGCCAACGGTGTCTTTCCAGCGCGGCGATCGAGTCCTGGCCCAGACGCAGGTTCTCCCGACCCTCACTTTCGGCGTGGCGGCGAACGAAAAAGTTGGCGAGGATAGGAATGTCTCCTTCCCTCTCGCGCAACGCCGGAAGCTCGAGCCTTGCAACGTTAAGTCGATAAAAGAGATCGGCACGGAAGCGGTTGTCAGCGACCGCCGTCTCCAGAGACGAGTTTGTCCCTGCGACAATGCGTGCGTCAAGAGCGCGTTCTTCGGACCCGCCCAACCGCCGGAATCGCCTGTCTTCGACGACCCTTAGGAGCTTTGCCTGCAGCTTAAGTGGCAGTTCCGCGACCTCGTCGAGAAAAACAGTCCCGGCGCCGGCCACTTCGAAAAGACCCCGTTTTAACGCGCGGGCATCAGTAAACGCTCCCGGCTCGTGTCCAAAGAGCTCGCTTTCGAGCAAGGTTTCCGGGATGGCAGCGCAGTTAATCGCTACGAAAGGCTCGGCAGCCCGGGCGCTCGCCGCGTGGATGCCGCGGGCGAAAAGCTCTTTGCCAGTGCCCGTTTCACCTACGAGCAATACTGTCACGCTGCGACTCGCTGCCACTTGCGTCGCCAGGGCAATGACTTCGCGGATTGCAGGGCTCTGTCCGATTACGTGAGCATCCCACCGCTCCTGCGCGGTTTGCTGCAGTCGGGCTGTAATAATTCCACCGTTCCTTTATCGCGTGGGCAACAACTGCCCGCGCGCGGAATTGTCATCGAGCGAATTGTCCCCAGCAACGGGGTTGGGCTTATCTAGGAGACGAGGAGACTGGTGGCCAAGTCACCAGTTTTGTTGGACTTAGAGCTCTGCCGTTGGGGGCTCTGAAATGTCCGGATTCGGGCGGATGTACTTCGGGCGCAATCGCGCAGCCTTCTCCTTCGATGGGCCTGTTCCGAGCGTTGCGAGCAGTGCTTTAATCTCGGCGGCGTCGGTTCTGGCACCAAGGTCGTCAAATGACTCAGCCGCCTCACGCCAGGCCAGCTCGGCGTCAGCATTGTTTCCCAGGGCGTGCGAGGTCTGACCGAGCTCACGAAGCATCTCCGCCTGTAAGAGGCGGTCTTCCAGCCCCTCTGCCTCGAAGATTCCGATACGAAGCGTAGCGAGACTGGCGCTCAGCGACCCGCGTTCGCGCTCGATGCGGGCACGGCACTTCAGCGCCTCGGCCATGGTGAGGTGGTCCCCGCGGTGGTGGGCGCTCCCATAGGCTTCGGCGCACGCGTGCTCCGCTTCGTCGAGTTTTCCCATCGCGACCCAAACCCAGCCGAGATTGAGAACCAGTACGCTCTCGACGAGTGCATCGCCCCGATTGCGGGCAATTCGCAACCCGCGGTCGAAAGTCTCTACCGCCCGCTGATAGTGTCCGAGCTTCGTGTACAGCATGCCCAGGTTATTGAGAACCCAGGACATTGCCTCGCTATCCCTTGTCTGCTCGAACGCGCCAAGGCTGTTGTAGTAGCGAGCTTCCGCGGCGACGAATCTGCCGCGCATGTTGAGGAGAACGCCCCGGTTCTGCTCGATCATTCCGAGCAGACGCACGTCGCCCGCTCTGGCGGCGTACTCCGCCGCTTCGTGATAAAGGCGCTCGCATTCGATGAGGTTGCCGCGTCGCTGGGCGATGATCGCCAGGCAATTGTACGCGTGTGCCTTGCAGGCGGCCGATCCAGAGAGATCCGCCTGGTGCAGACTCTCTGTGTAGCAGCGATACGCGGCTTCCGTCTCACCCTGCTCGCGATGCAGAGTTCCCTTCCAGCGAAGGGCTTCGGCTAGAGCAGCTGATTCCTGCTCACGCTCGAGGGATTCGATGGCGTCGTCGTAGTAGCCGAATGCCTTCGCTGTATCACCCCGCCGCTCAGCATCGCGTGCCAGCTCGATCAGGCGACGCGATTCTTCAGGTGCAGTCTGCTTCATAAAAGCGAGACTGTGTTTCGGCCCATGCTACCCCTCGCGAGCGGTGAGGTGAACAGTCTACTTCAAACTGTCGGTTCTGAAAAGAAGATTTTTCGCTTGGTCGGTGCAGCCTTCGACACAGGCTTGCGCGCCAGAGATGAGAATGTAGCGCGAATATGCTGCAGTAACCGGAGAGCTGGAATTTACGGTTTTAAGAGGCGGGCTGGTAAGAGCGGTGTAATCTCCGCACGCAAGACACGCGACGGCGCTCACAGCCGCCAAATACTTAAACAAACGGCGACCTAACATGTGAACCACCTCGGAAAGAGATCTGGGTCCTTCCCAGCTCAACCGTGGCATAGGGCGTGCCCTTTGCTAACCCACTGTTCTACATGATCTTAGCGCGAGTGGGTTGGTTTCCCGCATCCATTTTGTCGTAACGCCGCTTTACGATCGTAAACGTTTCTTTAGCGGACTTTCTTCGGCGTCACGCGGCGGGACTGGAGGCGAAAATCGCCAACCTTTGTGGCGTCGGACGGCCTGGAATGTCGGCGGTCTCGGCCCAGGCAAGGAAGGTTTCGAGTAGCTCGGGATCAAATTGACCTGCTGATGACTGCATGATCTCGGCTGCGCGGGCGTGGGTCAGGCCCGGACGATAGGATCTGGTCGTGGTCAGGGCGTCGTAGACATCGGCCACGCAGAGAATTCGCGCCGCGTAAGGGATCTGCTCGCCCTTGAGGCCGTCCGGGTAGCCGGCACCATCCCAGCGCTCGTGATGATTGCGAATGATGGCGCGTATGTCACCGGGAAAATCGATGTCAGCGACCAGTTCGAGCCCCGCCTCGGGGTGACGCTTCATGATCGACCACTCTTCATCGGTCAGCTTGCCCGGCTTGTTTAGCACCTCGGTGGGAACGATGATTTTGCCAATGTCGTGCAGAAGTGCGCCAATCCTGAACCAGAACAGTGAGCGCGAATTGAATCCCGCGGTCTCGGCGAGTACGCACGCGAAGAAAGCGACGCGCTCGCAGTGGCCCTGGGTGTAGCGATCCTTGCTTTCGATCGAGTTGCCCCACTGCTTCGCCATCTCGAGGAAACGGGACTCCAAGGCATCGTTGCGCTTATCGACCTGTGCCACCCGATGCTGCGCCTTGAGCTGCGAATAGAGTGAGTGCGACTCGTTGAGCGAGTGAAGCATGTCGCGGTGCCGCTTCTGTGACCAGTAAACTTCCGCGAGCTGCTCCGCGACGTCCGCCCGCAGGAGAAGGTCACCGCTGTCGATTGCGAGATCTTCTGCGCGCAACAGGCTGTCGGTCGCTTTCGCGTAATCTCCGCACTCGCGAGCGATCACGCCCACGTGGCGGTGTACCTCCCCGCGCCACGGCGCCTGCTCCTTCGTGGCGACCTCCAATAGCTCGTCGCATTGGACGAGCGCTTCGTCGAAGCGACGTGCCGCGATGTAGAGCTGCACCTTGTTGACAGCGAGGTCGAGTTGTCGCGCGCGGTCTCCCTCTTCTTCGAACGCCCGAGCGGCTTCGTTGTACGCAACTTCGGCATCGCTCAGCTCGCCGAGCTCCATGTAGGCGAGTGCGATGTTGTTCAGTATCTGAGCTTCATGATTACGCATGCCCAGAGTCTGGTATCCGAGATGGCTCAGACGGAAAGCTTCGAGCGCAACCCGGATGTCGCCGCGGATCATTGCGACCGTGCCGAGGTTTTGATCGATCATGGCGATCAATGCGCCGTCGCCGGCCACCTCCGCTTTGGCGCGCGCGGCGGCGTAAATAGCGGCAGCCTGGTCGAGGTCTCCGCCAACCTGGTAGGCGATGCCAACCACGTTGAGCGCCTGAGCCACGGCCGGTGGCGAGCCACAGATGTCAGCAGATGTGACCGCCAATTCGAGCACGTCCAGCGCCGCGCCACGATTCCCCTGCTCGAGATAGGCGCGACCGAGCCAGCGGAGGGCGGCAAGGCGAGTATCCGGCTGCGTGTGGGGGTCGCGAACCAACGTCTCATAGACTGCGCAGGCGTCGGCCCATCGACCTTCCCGCTCGGCTTTCTTGGCGAGGTCAATACTTTCGCGAACGGTGGTGGATTCCACCGCCTTCAATTCAACTGTGGGCCGGTTGGTCATTGCGCTCTGCAGGCGACAACGAAAGACGAGCGGCGCTCTGGTGCTGCAACCAGAGTCTATGGAAAAGCGACTGCCTGGAAGTGCCTACTGCAGCAGCTCGAGCTGATTCCTGACTTCTGTTAGCTCTGGCACAGCTCCGATCTTCTCGTACGAGTCAAAAGCTTCTCGCAAGGCAGAGCGCGCAGCGCCGGCGTTGCCTACGGCACGGGAGATCTCGCCCAGCTCGCGAAGCATTTCGGCGTGGAGGAGCCGGTCTTCGGCTCCTTCGGCTTCGTAGATCGCGATGCGGAGCGTGGCAATGCTCATGTCGAGCGCACCACGCTGCCGCTCGATGGCGGCACGGACACGCAGCGCGCCAGCAGCGCTGAGGTGGTCTCCGCGACGTTGCGCCTGACCAAGTGCGTCGACGCACCAGAGGTCTGCTTTGTCGAGTCTGCCGAGACCCATCCACGCTTCGGCGATGTTCAGCGTGATGACGTTCTTCACGATGCTATCGTTCCGGGCGATTGCGATCGCCATCCCGCGCTGCAGATGCTCGAGCGCTTCGCCGTAATTGCGCAACTTGGTGTTCAGAATTCCCAGGTTGTTGAGAACCCAGGACATCGGTTCGGTGTCACCCGCGGTCTCGAAAGCACCGAGGCTATTGGAGTAGAACGCCGCGGCCTTTCCATAGTCGCCAACCATGCTCGCGAGCACACCGCGATTCTGTTCTATCATGCCGAGCAGGCGCGCCTCTCCAGCCTTCACGGCGAGCTCGGACGCTTCCGCGTAGAGACGCTCGGTTTCCTTGTGCTCGCAGCGACGCTGCGAGATGGTGCCGAGGCAGTTGAGTGCGTGAGCCTGGTGACCGATGGAACCGGTCGCTCTTGCCCTCTCCAGGCTTGCCGTATAACAGCGAAACGCTGCTTCGGTTTCGCCCCGCTCCCGAAGCAGCGTTCCTTTCCATCGCAAAACGTCGGCGATAAATGCGTCGGTGCAATCCTCACCGAGCTGCGCCAGCGCATCGTCGAACAGACCAAGCGCCTTGTCGTTTTCTTCCCGCTTTTCAGCTGTTCGCGCCAGTTCTACAAGTTGGCGGGCGCGCTCTACATTCTTTGAGTTTTTCATGTAGACCTGCCCGTTAGAGACACTGGTCGATCTTGGTGCTACACCGGCTCAGCCTGACGCCAGCATGTATCGGGAGAAGTGGTTCAACAGCCACGTCTCGACTTCAGCCTGGCCGCTGCGTGGATTCGAGAAAATCGTGGTCGTTTCGATTTCCAACGCACGTAGAATGCCTGACAGATCCAGCAGGTCGTGGGCGAAATACGCGCCGAACGAATTCAGTGCCTTCGGCGTGCCGTATACCGCAGTGTTGTTGAGGCGCTGGGTGACGACCACCGGTTTACGGAACGTGAGACCGTGCGGCTGCATGTCATAAGCGACGTAGCCGGTGCCGTCCGACGTGATGGTGATAGTGGTCGACGAGGTCAACGCGCCGTAGGGGAAACTGATCGTGAAGTCCGATCCCGGGATGGCGAGGGTTCCACCATTGACGCCAATCGTCGCAGAAACGCTGCGGACCTGATTGACGTGAGAAGGTGACCACTTCACTGCGTTGACCGGTATACCGTTCGGATCCGTCTGGAATCCGATGACGCGGATCACGTCGCCGAGGAGATTGACGACTCCGCCGACGAGTCCTGAAAGGAGACCGTTATCGGCGGTGGTTGGAGCGACTGGTTGAGTTGGGATGCTGTCCGTGCACGACATGACTCCGACAGCCGTGACAACGAGCAGCAGCGAGCGGAAAAATCTTGAGCGAATCATTGGGCGAACCTGGCTAAGGGGAAAAGGCGCGGTGATCAACCAGAAGCAAGCATGTAACGCGAGAAGTGCCTGATGATCCACACCTGCGCTTCAGGGAGCCGCGCATTGAGTGGCGAGAAGATCGTGGTCGAAGGCTCGATCTCGAGGACCGGGACTTTGCCACTGAGCTTCACCTTATCATCGGAGATATAGGCCGCGAAGATCGACGTTCTCAGCGGCTGACCTGCGACGGTGGTGTTGCGCAGGGACTGCGTGATGGTGACGTCTTTTTTGAACTGCGTCCCCGTCGGCTCCATCTTGTAGGCGACGTACTTCTCGTCGGCCGTGACGGTGATGGTCAGCGCCGAGCCGAGCGCCCCGGCCGGGATGTCCATCGTGAAGCCGGTTTCGGGAATCGAGATCCGCCCGCCAGACTGATCGACGCGCTGCGAAACCTTTACCTGAGTTTTGCCTTTGTTGCTCCACCACAGGGCATGCAGCTCGAGGTCAGCCGCGGCATTGTTTATCGAACTGGTAACCGAGCCGGAGCCAGGACCTTTCGCGGCAGCTGCGTCCAGGGGAGCAGTGAGACTCTGGAGAGCGGGATCGGCGCAGGAAGCGATAAGGAGCGCGCCGACGAGCGAGCCAAAGGATCTGAAGAGTCTAAGGCGAAGCATTCTGGGTCCGTGTTAGGGAAGCGGGGTTGAGGCCCTCCCTAAGGCAACGGCTGTGCCCAGCGCTAAGCTGTTTTAAATCAATGAGTTAGCTTTTCCACATTGAGCGAGCTCATCAATAACGGTGCAATATTTTTTTACACCCGAAATTTTTCTTTACATCTGTCAATTTTTTACGTCCAACCTGTCAGTCGGCCGGAGCGGGCGAAAAAAATGTGTTCGCGCCCCAAAGCATCTTGCTTCCGCGCCGCGTAGTAGTAGATGATGTTGGGCGGCCAAAACAGGGCGCGCGTCAGGAATAAAGTTTTAATGGGCTGGCGTGAAACCTGTAGGTCCATCAACGTGTCTCATAGTTACAACCTTTAGCCACATCAGCCGTATATGTCGATGGCAAATAACAGAGCACGGCTCGTCGTAGCCGTAATTACCGCTTTTGTAGGCGGATTGATCGTCGCATCCGGGTTCAACTGGACCAAGCTCGGATTTGCGCAAACTCGTCCCGCCGCGGCAGTAGTCCAGCCAATTGCCGAGGCCAGCAACGCGTTCGTCGCGATCGCCAACAACGTCACTCCGGCGGTCGTTTCGATCGAAGTCGTAAGCACGCCGAAGAGCTCGAATAGCACGACTCGCGGACGCGTCCAGGTTCCACAAGGCGTTCCGCCTGACATGCAGGACTTCTTCCGTCAATTCGATATCCCGCAGCAATCGCGTCCAATGCGCGGTCAGGGTTCCGGGTTCATCGTAACGTCGAACGGATACATTCTTACCAACAATCACGTCGTCACCAATCAGGATCGTGAAACGGTGGCCGATCGCGTGACGGTGAGACTGCTCGATCATCGCGTGTTCACTGCGAAAGTGATCGGTCACGATCGCACGACCGACGTCGCGGTAATCAAGATCGATGGCAGCAACTTCCCCACCTTGCCGCTTGGCAACGATATGAACGCGCGCACCGGCGAATGGGTACTCGCGATCGGCAATCCGCTTGGTCTCGAAAATACCGTCACCGCCGGTATCATCAGCGCGAAAGGCCGCAGCCTCGCCGAGCTGATGAATCCGAATGGAACGAATCAGTACGCGATCAGCGATCTGATACAGACCGACGCGGCGATCAACCCCGGCAACTCCGGTGGTCCGCTCGTCAATGCGCGTGGCGAAGTGATCGGCATCAACAGCGCGATCGCCAGTCCGACCGGCTATAACGCGGGCTACGGTTTCGCAATTCCGATCACGCTGGCTAAGCGCGTCATGGATCAGCTCATTGCCAATGGGCGCGTACGCGTTCCGGCGCTCGGCATCGGCATCGATGATGTGAGTCCTGAAGACGCAGCGGTCGCGGGCGTGAAAGACATTCGAGGCGTTCTCGTTCGGAACTTCCCGAGCGACGATACGCCGGCTAAGAAGGCGGGCCTTCAGCCGGGTGACGTGATCATCACGGCGGATGGTCAGCCGGTCGATCGCGTCAGCACTCTCCAGAGAATCGTGCGCAATCACAACCCTGGCGAGACGATCGAGATCGAAGCGATGCGGTACGGTCAGCGCAAGACTTTCAGCGTCAAGTTGATGGAAGCGCAGACTGACGCCGAAGTCGCTTCCAGTAACTCCACTCCCGCGAGCAACGGCGGCACCATTCATCCGGCGCTGGGGATCGCAGTGGCGCCGGTAAGTGCCGAGATGGCGGCGCAGGCAAGGATGCCAACTCCAGTTCGTGGCGTCATGGTT
Organism: Gemmatimonadaceae bacterium; assembly: GCA_045803545.1. Lineage (GTDB taxonomy): Bacteria > Gemmatimonadota > Gemmatimonadetes > Gemmatimonadales > Gemmatimonadaceae > UBA4720. The sequence continues at coordinate 820,429 of JBJMOW010000005.1, forward strand.
TCCGATGTCACCCCTGGCGGTCCTGCCGACGAGAAGCTGACTCAGAACGACGTCATCACCGAAGTCCTTTACCCGCTGCCGCGCCGTCCGATCAACTCGCCGACGGATCTACAGTCGATACTGAAAGGATTGAAGAACGGCGAGTATATCAGTCTCAGTGTTTTCAACCTAGCGGACAGAAATCATGCTCCGCGGATCGTCAACATTCAGGTTGGCAGATAGTCATTAGCTGACCTTCTTGAACAAAACCCGTGGAGCGAAAAAGCTCCGCGGGTTTTTTGTTGCGCACTGGTTCGTCAATAACTCGGAGTGAATATTTCAGAGCACGCGGAAGTGGCGGAATTTGGTAGACGCGCTGGACTTAGGATCCAGTGGAGCAATCCGTGGGGGTTCGAGTCCCCCCTTTCGCACTGCTGCGCATCCATGAGGATTTTATGAAACGCAAACCGATAATTCCCGACTTCTCGAAGAAGAAAAAGGAAATTCCGCAGGCTGGGGTTCCCGCCGATCCGTCGAAGACCCAGCATCAGCATCTGCCGAACCCACAGGTCCGTCCGAAGCCAACATCGACGTCGATCAAATCTGGGCGACGCGGTTCGTAAGAGTTTTGTCGCGATCCGGGAAGGTGTCCCGAGAAGCCGTCGCGATCGCGTAACAACGGTAAAAAAAAAGGCCCGGCGTCGTGAGACGCCGGGCCTTGTGCTTTACCGCTATCAGACTTCTGCTTCTACGTTGATTCCCGATTCCGCCAGCGCGGTTAGCAACTGGTCTGTCTTCCCTTCTTCATCGAGGGTCTGCTGCAGCAGGTCTGCGTGATTGTCGAAGCCGAGTTGACGCGCGTAGGTGCGCACGGTTCCATATCCAGCGATCTCGTAATGCTCAACGTGCTGCGCCTTGTTGATCAAACCGGCGTCCAGAACATCGGGATCGGGATCTTCCTTCATCAATTCGCTACCTTCCTCGATCAATCCTTCCATGCCAACGCATTTCTTGCCGCGTGGGCTTACACCGAGATCCCGGCAGATTTGCTCGAGCCGCTCCGCGTGCTTCCGCGTTTCCTGGAGGTGAGTGCGGAATGCTTCCTTCAACTGTGGATCGTTTGCAGCCTTGGCCATTTTCGGCAGCGCCTTCACCAGCTGCTTCTCTGCGCTGTAAAGGTCTTTGAGTTCGTCAACGAACAGGTCTTTAAGGGTGTCGAGTTCCATAGCTGATTTCCTCCCAGGAAAGCCGTGTTTTCGATTGCTTTTGACGCTTTCAACAAAGCAATTGCGGTGCCGCCCACGCTTTTTCGTACTGTTATATTCCGTACATGAAAATCGAGTTCACGCCGCGTGCCTCTGAGGGTGTGGAGAGACACATCCAGGTCTCCGTGCCGGCAGAAGCCGTCAAGGACGCCGAGGATAAGGCGGCGAGAAGGTACGCATCAACTGTAAGGCTGCCCGGGTTCAGGCCCGGCAAAGCCCCAGCTACGGTGGTGCGCAAGAAATTCGGCGAGGCAATCCGTCAGGAGGCGCTCGAATCGCTGGTACGCGACGCCTACGAGGAGTTCGTCGAGAAGGAAAGCATCAAGGTGGCCTCGCAGCCTCACGTACACGACCTCAAATTCGAGGAAGGTAACCCACTTACGTTCGAGCTCCATCTCGAGCTGCGGCCAACGATCAACCTGGCGCGCACCAACGGCTTCCGGGTTCAACGCCAGAAACCGACCATTACCGACGAACAGGTAGCAGAGCAGCTGGAGCAGATCCGCGACGAAAAGGCAACCTGGACACCTGTCGCGGAACAGCCAAAGCCAGGAGATATGGTCAACGTCGAACTGGCGACGGCAAGCCCGGGCGATACGTTGAACGAAGGGAAGAGCTACCCATTGGTTTTGGGCTCGGGCCAGGCGATTTCAGGAATTGAAGAGCTAATCATGGAGGCGACCCCGGGCGAGACAATCGAGCGTCCGGTCAAGTGGCCTGATGACTTCCCGGATGAAAAGCAGCGCGGGCAGACCAAGACCGTTCGCATTACTCTAAACGAAGTCAAACGCAAAGCCGCGCCGGCGCTCGACGATGCATTGGCGCGCGAAGTTGGAGACTTTGAATCACTCGATGCACTCCGCACCACAGTCCGATACGATTTGGAGCGACATGCGGAGCACGAGATCGAAGCGAACGTGAGACAACAGCTGATCGATCAGATAATTTCAGCGAACGCGTTCGACATTCCCAAGAGCTGGATTCAGCAGTTCGTGCAGAACTACGCCGAAGTATACCAAGTACCTGAGGATCAGCGCGACAAGTTCGCGGGCGAATTCCGCTCGCTGGCGGAGCGCCAGATCCGGCGAGACCTTGTGATCGAGACAATTGCAGACAAGGAAACTCTCGCCGCCACCGAGAAGGATCTCGATGACAGGATCGCCGAACAGGCGGAAAAACGCGGCGTGAATCCTGGCCAGCTTTACGCCCAGCTCGAAAAGAGCGGCCGACTGAAAGAAATGGAGCGCAGCATCACTGAAGACAAAGTCTTCAAGTGGCTGTTGGACCGAAACGATGTATCGACTAATGCCTAAACGGCGAGAGGAAGAAGACGAACAAATGCCGACGATTTACACGCCGTACGTAATCGAGCGCTCCAGCCGCGGAGAGCGCACCTATGATGTTTTTTCCCGGCTTCTGATGGACCGGATCATCTTTCTCGGTACGCCAATCAACGATGATGTCGCCAACATTGTGATCGCGCAGCTGCTGTTCCTGGAATCCGATAATCCGGAGCGCGACATCCATATCTACATCAACTCTCCCGGCGGCAGCGTTTCCGCAGGGCTGGCGATTTACGACACGATGCAATTCCTCAAGTCGCCGGTGAACACCAATTGCATGGGGCTGGCGGCAAGCATGGGCGCATTTCTGCTGGCGTCCGGCCGTCCCGGCAAGCGGTCTGCGCTTCCCCACTCCCGGATCATGATCCACCAGCCGTCGCAGGGCGGAGGGGGCGGGACGGCGTCGGATATCGAGATCCAGGCAAAGGAGATCCTGCACCTTCGTTCGGAGATGAACAAGCTGATGGCCAAGCACACCGGCCAACCGACCGAGCGAATCGAGCGCGACACCGACAGGGACCGGTTCATGTCCGCCACCGAGGCCAAGGAATACGGTCTGATCGACAACGTGATTTCGTACCGCGGGGAGATGGAAGAGGCGTTAAAGCAAGCCTGAGCAGCACTACTGTTACTTGTGAAAATGTTCACGAGTCCTGCCCTCGTATTTTGCTTGACCGCTTACAGACCCGCTGTTAGGTATCTTTAGTCCAGTACACCTTTTAGCCGCCGCAACCGGTTTTCGCCGAAATGTCCCAAGAGAAACACCTTCGCTGCTCATTCTGCGGAAAATCCAAAGATTCTGTCCGGAAGTTCATTTCCGGACCGTCCGTGTACATCTGCAACGAGTGCATTGCGCTCTGCAATGAGATCCTTGCGGAGGACGAAGAGCGCGAAGTTGCGGAGGCTATAACCCAGGTACCGTCGCCGCAGGAGATAAAAGACGTTCTCGACCAGTATGTGATCGGTCAGGAACAGGCGAAGAAGGCACTGGCAGTCTCGGTTTACAACCACTACAAGCGCATCAATTCGACGTCCCTCAAGGACGATGACGTCGAGCTCGACAAATCGAACATTCTGCTGATTGGCCCAACCGGCGTCGGCAAAACCCTTCTGGCCAGAACGCTCGCCAGAATCCTCGATGTCCCCTTCACCATCGCCGACGCGACGACCCTCACCGAAGCGGGCTATGTCGGTGAAGACGTCGAGAACATTCTCGTCAGGCTGCTCCAGGCCGGGGATTTCAACGTCGCCGAATGCGAACGCGGTATCGTCTACATCGACGAAATCGACAAGATCGCACGGAAATCCGAGAATCCCAGTATCACCCGTGACGTATCCGGTGAAGGCGTTCAGCAGGCACTACTCAAGATCATCGAAGGGACCGTTGCCTCCGTGCCGCCGCAGGGCGGCCGCAAGCACCCACAGCAGGAATACATTCAGCTCAACACCAAGGACATTCTCTTCATCTGCGGCGGCGCTTTCGACGGACTCGAGAAGATCATCGAGGCCCGCACCGGACGCCGGCAGATCGGGTTCAACGGCGCAGCTGCCCGTGACAAGAAGCTGGTCCAGACCAAGATCTTCGCCGAAGTCGAGCCGGACGATCTGCTCCGCTACGGTCTGATTCCGGAACTGGTCGGCCGCTTACCTGTCACCGTCGCACTTGAAGGACTCGACGAAGACGCGCTCGTTCGCATCCTGAAGGAGCCGAAGAACGCGCTCACCAAGCAGTACGCGAAGCTGTTCGGCCTCGAGGATGTAAAGATCACCTTCGACGAAGCCGCGCTCGTCGCAATAGCCAACAAGGCGCTCAAACGCGGCACCGGCGCGCGTGGTCTGCGCGCCATCCTGGAAGAGGTTCTGATGGAGGTCATGTTCGACCTCCCGAGCAGAGAGGACGTTGTCGAGGTCAAGGTGACCGAGTCCTGCATCACCAACGGAACCCAGCCGCTCCTCGAGATCTCGCCGATGCGCAGGAAGAAGGAAGCGTAGGGCTGACCCAGACATTCCAGCGCGACAACGAAACTATTACGACGTCGGATCGGATTCCGGTCCTGCCTCTCCGCGATGTCGTCATTTTCCCCTATGTAGTGATCCCGCTCCTCGTCGGCCGGCCCGCATCATTGGCCGCGATCGAGGCAGCGCTGGCAGAAGACAAGTTCCTGCTGCTGGTCGCACAACGAGACGGTGAGAAGCAGGAGCCCGCCGCCGCTGATCTTCACCGCACTGGGGTTGTAGGTCGCGTGGTGCAGGTTTCGCGGCTACCGACCGGCACCACTCGGGTGTTGGTCGAAGGAGTCGCCCGAGCGCGCATCACCCGCTACATACCGTCCGGCAACATGCTGCGCGCGGCGGTGACGGCCGCACCTTTCGACGGCCCAGCACCCAAGGATGCGGCAGAGACGGAGGCGATCAGCCGACGCGTCCTGAACTCGTTCGAAGAATATGTCGGCCTTCAGCGCCGGATTCCGCCCGAGATCGTCTCAATCATTCAGAGCACCAGTTCGGCCGAGCGGCAGGCGTTCGGCGTCGCGGCGCACGTCGCCGTGCGCTTCGAGCTGCGCCAATCGCTGCTCGAAGCAGAGACCCTACGCGCACTGCTCGAAATGTTGGGCGAACTGTTGTCAGGCGAAATAGAGCTGCTGCGTCTGGAGCGGAAGATCGACGATGACGTGCGCGGGGCGATGTTTCAGAATCAGCGCGAGTTCTACCTGCAGGAGCAGCTGCGCGTCATCCACAAGGAGCTGGGCGAGGATGACGGTGACGACTTCGCCGATCTCGAAGCCCAGATCAAAAAGAAGGCGCTGCCGAAGCACGTCGAGGAGCGGACGCTCCGGGAGCTGCGCAAGCTACGCCGGATGCCGCCGATGTCACCCGAGTTCACGGTCGCGCGAAACTTCGTCGACTGGATCGTGTCGATTCCCTGGACCGAGCGAACCGATGAAGTGCTCGATGTGGCTCACGCACGGGGAATTCTCGACGCCGATCACTATGGTCTCGACGAGGTCAAAGACCGCATTCTCGACTTCATCGCGGTGATGTCGCTGGTCGGTCGTCTGGACGGCCAGATACTCTGCCTCGTCGGTCCGCCCGGTGTCGGCAAGACATCACTCGGCCGATCAATCGCGCGGGCGCTGGGCAGAAAGTTCGTGCGCATGGCGCTTGGCGGGGTGCGTGATGAAGCAGAGATTCGCGGCCATCGCCGCACGTACATTGGCTCGATGCCGGGGAGAATCATCCAAGCGATGCGGCGGGCCGAAGTAATCAATCCGGTGATCCTCCTCGACGAAGTCGATAAGCTCGGCCAGGATTTCCGTGGCGATCCCGCGGCAGCGCTGCTAGAGGTTCTCGATCCAGAACAGAACACCACCTTCAACGACAATTATCTCGAGGTCGACTACGACCTGTCACAGGTGTTGTTCATCACGACTGCCAATTCCCTCGCCGGTATCCCAGAGCCACTGCGCGACCGGATGGAAATCCTACGCATCGCCGGCTATCTCGACCACGAGAAGATGGCGATCGCGAGGCAGTACCTGTTGCCGCGCCAAATCGAAGCGAACGGTTTGAAGCGAGAAGATGTGGCGGTCGAGCCGGACGTTTTGATGGCGATCATGCGTGGCTACACGCGCGAAGCCGGTGTGCGAGAGCTTGAGCGCCGCATCGCGCGCGTGGCGCGAAAGCTGGCTCGCAAACGCGCCGAAGCCCCCGCCGAGACGACTGCTACCGACGGCACGGTCAGGCACACCATCAGAGTCGACGATCTCAAGGATTTGCTTGGGCAGCCACCGTTCGACCCGGACGACACATCACTGGAAGACAAGGTGGGGGTGGCATCGGGCCTTGCGTACACCTCTGCGGGGGGCGAGGTGCTGGAGATCGAGGTGAGCGTCGTCAAAGGCCGCGGCAAGGTGCACATGACGGGTACACTGGGCGACGTGATGAAGGAGTCGGCTAGTGCGGCACTGTCTTATGCGCGGGCGCGGGCGCGCGGCCTTGGGATCGATCCGGAATTCTATCGCACGAAGGACATCCACATTCACATGCCTGCCGGCGCCACGCCGAAGGATGGACCTTCCGCAGGAATCGCAATCGCGACCGCAGTGATCAGTGCGCTCACCGGGGCCCCGGTGCGCGGAGATATCGCCATGACGGGTGAGATCACATTGCGCGGCCGAGTGCTGCCGATCGGCGGGCTGAAAGAGAAATCCGTCGCCGCGCATCGCAATAAGGTGAGCGAGGTTATCGTGCCGCACGGCAATGCACGAGATATCGAGGAGCTGCCGGAGGAAGTGCGTGCTTCAGTCCGCTTTCACCCGGTCAAGACGATGGACGAAGTGCTGGCGCTAGCGCTGCGGCGCCAGCCGTCCGCCAGTGCGTCCGCCGGCGAAGCGCTCTACGACACAGTCACCCACTGATGTCTGAACCGGGTGAGCGCTCCGAGAAGGAGGCGCTGATCATCCGGAACCTCGAGTTCCTCGGCGGGATGTCGGAAAGAGGTGGCTGGCGCCCGCCGTCGGATCTTCCGGAGATCGCATTCGCGGGCCGTTCGAACGTCGGAAAATCATCGCTGCTCAACACGCTGGTGCGTCGCAAATCATTCGCTCGCGTGAGTCGCACGCCTGGTCGAACCCGAGAGATCAACTTTTTTCGGGTCAACAACGGATTCCTGCTGGTTGATCTGCCCGGTTATGGGTATGCCCGCATCTCGAAAGAAAAGAAATCCGAGTGGAGACCATTGATCGCAGCGTACCTGAAGCGAACCAGTCAGCTTCGGGGTATTGTTCTGCTGCTGGACATTCGCCGTGAGCCGACCGATGATGATCGGGCGATGCTCGACTTTCTGGCAGAGGTGGAGGTGCCAACGATCGTGGCGTTGACAAAGACCGACAAGTTGAGCAAAGCCGCGGCAGACGCGCGGGCAGCCGAGATTTCACAAGCGCTGGCTCTCGACGCCGATCAGGTGATTCCATTCAGCGCGGTGACAGGAGCGGGCCGCGTCGAGCTCCTCGAAGCAATTGTGCAGCTCGTAGAGTCTCCGGGGAGCGTGAACAGTGATTGAGCGATGGCGTTTAGCCCTGGGTCTCTTACTCGGGTGTGCCATTGCTGCATGCGCCGGCGGCACGCAGTCCGCGGCCGGGCAATCGCAGACACTGACGCCAATAACCGACGACACCACTGGGAGAGCCAGTGTCCCAGTTGGCTACGGCACGCTGCGTCAGGACGATATCGCGATTCGCATGGAGCTGCCGGGACTCATCGTCCGAGCCATTCCACTTGAAGAGAATCTCATTCGGCTGCTGACTCCCGATTCATATCGCGCGCTGCGCGAGCTTCAGGAGAGCAACAAGCAGTCGATTGCGGCGGTGACGCGTCGAACTGGCGGCAGGTCGCCCGATTTGTGGTATGTGTCCTTTTATGGTGTGCAACCGGACGTGCATTTCAGTCCGATGGAGCTGGTCATCACGAGCAGCGGGCGCGACTTCCGACCGCTCGAAGTGATTCCGCTCAGCTCCGGTTTCGGCGAGCAGAGATTGAAACAGCGCGAGGCGCAGAGCGCGATTTATTTGTTCGACGAGGCGATCGATCTCGATCAGCCGCTCAGCGTAGTGTTTCAGAACATTCGCGACGACAGCTGGGAACAGATACTTACTCGTGTCGAGCGCGAACGCGCACTAGTGCGTGCCCGCGCATCGCACCCGAGTCAATAGCTGGTTTTTCGCCGCCGCGACACCCAACTTTCCGTCATGGCGATCTACCCTCTACGCAAACTTCCGGCGCTTCCCTGCTCCGGGCTGGCGAATGAGTGGCTGGACAAGATCGACGCCGAGCTCACGGCAGGAGCGGATCGCGCGCTATTGTGCAGACAGACACTCTGCGAGATCAGTTATCCGGAGTTTGTCGGTAACTGGGAAACCGCGGTCGAAGACAAGAAGCTTTCGACTGCCACGCGACTCGCGCTGACGGCGCTCGACCCGCGCAACGTCACTCTCGAGCCCGAATATTACGCTGAGGTCGACGACGCGAAGTTTGCGAAGGTGAAGCCGCTGCTGTGGCTCTGGTACTCGTTCGATCGCACAGTACTGGGCGGCCAGAACGTCGAGCTTGGAGTGCGCCTGAGACGCGTTCTCGCCCCGCACATCTTCAAAAAGTGCGGCGAGAATTTCAAGGCGTTTCAGTTCGTCGAGTTTTCCTTCGGTTACAACCTGGAGGTCGGCGACAATGTGGTCGTGCACCGGTACGTGCTGCTCGACGATCGTGGCGGAATCAGGCTGGGCAACAGCGTCTCGATCAGTGATTTCGCGAACGTCTATAGTCACACCCACAGCATTGTCGATCAGCGCGACGTCACCGACGCGCAGACCCTGATCGACGACGGAGTGCGGATCACCTATCACGCGACGGTGTTGGCTGGCGTTCATGTCCACGAGCAGGCGATGGTGGGTGCGATGGCGGTAGCAACGAAAGACGTGCGACCCTATCACGTGTACGTCGGCATTCCCGCCAAGAGTGTGCGGATCAAGCCGAACGCACCACCGGGGCTCGATCCCGTTACTACGGTCAAGCCCAGATAAGGAATCGGGCTGCCGAAAGCTCGCTGACGCTATTTAATCCGAAGGACGTCCTCGGCCGGTCCCGCATCGCCCGTCTTGAGCAAATGGTGGGCATCGCGAAGTGCGTGGGCTTCTCGCGGCCAGGTGAAGCGCTCGCAGGCGCGCTCGAGAGTCAGCCACTCGAAACGTTGATGCTCGTCGCTGAGCTCGACGTCTGCATCAGCAGCGACGAAGGCGGCGAAGGTAAGACACATCTGAATGGTGTTCGAAGCGTGCAGGTAGAAGCTGCTGACGGTAACGTTGTACAATGACTCGGCTTTGAGCCCGGTTTCTTCTTTGAGCTCGCGGACTACAGCTTTTTCCGGCTTCTCACGGGCGTCGACTTTTCCGTAGACGGTTTCCCAGGAATTCGGTCGCTTGCCATCGGCGGCCCGCTGCAGTACAAGCACCCGCCAGTCGCCACCGTTGTGCTTGATCACGAACAGCTCGACGACGCCCGGTTTGATCTTGGTCATTCCTTCCTCACGACTGCGCTCGTAAACCATCCCTCCAGGCGAATTATATGATGCCGATGGCGTCGAAGGCGTCGAGCGTGATGTCTCGGGTTCGATCACACGTACCAGCTCTTCAGCACTGGTGTTGCCGGCAAGGAGCTGAGCGCAGCCACATACCCATAGCGAACGGGTACCCGATTGGCGCGCGGCTGAGAGCAGTCGCTCCGGCGGCTCATTGCCTGCGATCGCGCGCTCGATTTCGGGTGTAGTGACCAGCACTTCGGTCACGGCAACTCGTCCCGCATATCCCGTCATCGAGCATTCGGCGCAACCAATTGGAATGTAGATCATTGACGTTTGCGGAATCGCGCCGAGCAGGCGACGGGGTACGCCGGCATTTGCCACCAGCTTGCACGCAGGACAGAGCCGACGAATGAGACGTTGCGCGACGACACCCTTGAGCGCTCCGGCGAGCTTGACCGAATCGACCCCGAGGTCGGTGAGGCGAATGATCGAGCTGCAGGCATCGTTGGTGTGAAGGGTCGCGAAGACGAGGTGACCGGTGAGCGACGCCTGAATTGCGATGGCTGCGGTCTCACGATCGCGAATCTCGCCGATGAGGACCACGTCGGGATCCTGTCTCAACACGGATCGCAGCGCCGACGCGAAGGTAAGGCCCGCTTTCTCGTGGATCTGCACCTGAACGATACCGGGAATCCGGTACTCGACCGGATCTTCAACGGTGATAATGTTGACGCCGCGGTGCAGCAGCAGCCGCAGCGCAGCATAGAGCGTCGTCGTTTTGCCAGAGCCGGTCGGCCCCGTCACGAGGATCAGTCCCTCGCGGACATCCAGCAGCTTCTGCATGCGCGGGCCGTCGACCGGATCGAGACCGAGCGATTCGACCGAGCGGACCGCGGCGCGGGAATCCAGAATACGGATCACGACTTTCTCGCCGTGTGACGCCGGCAGTGTGGAGACCCGTAGGTCGACCCGTGCGCCATTGATCGAGACCCGCGCGCGTCCTCCCTGTGGCCTCAGCCGGTCGGCGATGTCCATTCCCGACATGATCTTGATTCGCGAAACCAATGGAATGCCGACTGCCTTCGGCAAAACCATCACTTCCTTGAGCATCCCGTCGATGCGATATCGTACCGCGATTCCATGCTCGCCCGCCTCGAGATGGATGTCGCTTGCCCCGGCGGCAATGCCCTCCGCAACGATGTGATCGACCAGCTTGATGACGGGCCGCTCGGCCTGCTGGTCGTCGAGCGACGGGTCGGCTGCCAGCTCCGCCTTTTCGGTGACTGGCTGTGGCCCTTCCGTCGACGTCTTGTCGACAAGCTTGCCGATCGGATCGAGTGGCGCGTACACCTCTTCGATTCTATCGGCGATGCGCTGCGGCGCTGAAAGGAGCATGCGGATTTTCCTGCCGGTCGCAAATGCCAGAGTCTTCTCGCAGTCAATGTCGAAGGGGTTCGACGTTGCGACATCGAGGACGGAATCTGAGATGGCGAGCGGAAGAATCGCGAAGCGTCGGGCGAAGCGCTCGGGAACGCTGTCACGTGCCTCGGCGCTCACAACGAGACTGTGCGCGATCGTCGTTTCGCTCTGAGCGGCGAGGACCTCGAGGATTTGTTCTTCAGATCCAAGTCCGGACTTGGAAACGTCATCCCAGGTCAGCAGTGCGGTCATCGGGTCAACCTAAGAAAACCAACGCAGCTGACCATACACGAATCATCGACGGTGACATCGTCGGCGCGCGGTGACTCGGACCAGCGAGACCTCGTCAACTGATATGCGTCTATACCTCCTAACCGTTCTCGCCCTCGTCGCCGCTCAGACAGCGGCTGGTCAGCAAACTTGCCGTTCGCTCCCCGCCGCGCGCGGTGCAATCGACCGTGGCTGGACAGCGTACCGTGCTAACGACATGACCGTGGCCGAGGGTGAGTTCAAGCAGGCGCTGAGTCTATGCCCGAACGAACCGGGTGCGCTGACAGGAGCGGGTTATGTCGCAATGCGTCAGGGTCGGCTGCCCGACGCGCGGGCTCTCTTTGCCAAGGCCATGGCGCGTGACTCCGGCTCTTATGACGCGGTAGCCGGTTCAGGCATGGCGGCGTATCGCGCCGGCGACAAGAAAGCAGCACAGTCACGTTTTGAGCGTCTGCTCCGGATCGCGCCCAACGATTCGACAGCTCGCGACTACCTGACGCGGCTCGGCGCGATCTCGAGCGAGGTAGTGCTTTCCAACCGCGCACGACCGGCTGTGATGACGATGCCCGCGAGGACCGGGCGAAGGATCATCGAGGTGCGAAGCGCCAACGGCCAATGGATGCCGACCTGGATCAAAGCGGTTAACCTCGGCGCCGCTCTGCCTGGCAAGTTCGCGTCGGAGTTTCCGCCGAATGACAGCACGTACGAGAAATGGATCGCTTTAATCGCGCAGATGGGAGCGAACACCGTGCGCGTCTACACGATCCACCCGCCGCACTTCTATGCGGCGCTGAGAACATGGAATCTGGCGCACCCCAATCATCCACTGTGGCTGATTCACGGAGTATGGACCGAGCCGCCACCCGGCAAATACGAGGAGAAGTACGACGATCCTCAGTGGCTGAACCAGTTCCAGCGCGAGATGCAGCACGTTGTCGCGCTGGTACACGGGGACGTAGCGATACCGGCGCTACCCGGGCATGCGAGCGGCAACTACAACGCCGACGTGTCGCAGTGGACAACCGGATATATCGTCGGACGCGAATGGGAACCGTATTCCGTGGTCGGATACAACAAGCTGCATCCGCGCAACACGAGTTATGTGGGCAAGTACATCACGATCGCTGGGAGCAATCCGCTGGAATCGTGGCTGGCGCAGCAGTGTGATTTCATCATCTCGTTCGAGATGGATCGTTACAACGCGCAGCGACCGATTGCCTACTCGAACTGGCCAACCCTGGATCCGCTTGATCATCCCACAGAAACCGGCAAAGCGCAGGAGATCGCGCTACTCAAAGCGCGCGGCGAAAAGATCGTCGAGATGCCGAAAGAGTACGACAACGATGCCGTTGGTCTGGACGCAGTGAAAATGCGAGCGACCTCGTTGTTCAACGCCGGCATTTTCGCTTCGTATCATGCGTATCCGTACTATCCGGAGTTCATGGTCGTAGATCCGGGATATCTGACAGCGCGCTCTCCGGAAGGCGCGAGCAACTACTTCGGATATTTGCGAGGGTTGGTATCGCACTACGGGGACATGCCCGTGGTGATCAGCGAATACGGCGTGCCTTCATCCCGTGGCAGCGCACACGTGCAGCCGCAGGGTTGGAACCATGGTGGATTGTCGGAGGCAGATCAGGCGCGCATCGACGCGCGACTGACTCGCGACATCTACGCTTCGGGCGCGGCGGGTGCGGGGCTGTTCTCGCTGATCGACGAATGGTTCAAGAAGAATTGGGTGGTCAGCGAGTTCGAACAGCCCTCGGATCGCAAGCGGATGTGGCTCAATACTCTCGACGCTGAGGAGAACTACGGCGTAGTCGCGATGCGCGCCGGCGCGCTGGGTGCGGCGCCGGTCATCGACGGCGACACCAGTGATTGGCGTGGGCGTCCGGCGTTGTATTCAGCGCAGAGCGCGCGCAAACCGACCGACCCATTGCGACTGAAAGCCCTGCGGGTCGCGTATGACGAAGCCTATGTGTACCTGCGATTGGACGTCGGTAAGATCGACTGGAGCCGCGCGCATTACCAGATCGGCGTTGACACTTATCAGCACCAGCTCGGCGACACGCGGCTACCGAACACCGGTTCGAAGTCGCCCGTTGGCGTCGAGTTCGTGATCGACCTCGGCGGTCCGAATGCCAGCCAGGTACTTATCGATCATCCGTACAACCTCTCCAAGCCGATGCTGATTCCGGGTAGCAAGCCGATGGCGATTCAATACGTGAACAATGCGCCATTCAAAACCGTCGGCAACGACGCTGGCAAGTGGGACTCGCTGGTGGTAGTGACGAATCGCAGACGCATCAGCCGCGACGGAAAAATTTTTCCATCGATCAGCTACAATCGAAATCGACTGCTTTATGCGAAGCAGTCAGAGACGACGCTCGCCGACTGGTACACGAACGACGCGACCGGAGTGATCGAGATACGCGTACCGTGGGGAATACTGCAGGTGACGGATCCATCATCCCGTAGCGTGCTGTTCGGGATGGCCGACTCCGTAACTCCTGCCACCGCGGTCACGGATGGATTTCGGTTCCTAGTGGAGAGCTATGATCCATCAAATCGTGGAACGACGGGCGATCAAATGCCGCGTGGCGGCAGCACCGGAACGTTCGCCAATCCGAGTACCTGGACCTGGCCGATCTGGGAAACGCCGCACTGGCACTCCGAGATCAAACCGCTGTTCGGCGCGATGCAGCAGACATTCGGGCAGATACCCGAACATCCTCAGCGCTGAGCCAACTCGAGGCGGTTAGAAACCCAGCCGCGCGCGGAGTGAGAATGTGTACCAGTGGTACTCGCTGCCGGTCGTCTGGGTCGGACCGGCGACGTTTGCGTACAAGCCCGACGCGCTGATTTCGCGCGCGGGATCGAAGCGATAGCCCAGGGATAGGGCGCCGCGCTCCGTCGTTCGGGTTGTCGCGCTCGACCCGAAGAACTCGATCCTTTGGCTCCCGAGCGCTGCTTCCGCATCGGAGAACCAACCCAGGTTCGCCCCCACGTGCCCGCGGGTACTGAGCTCGCCGAGGGTATAGCTGCGTGGCGCGAAATAGCCGTCGGTCGTTGTCGTGTCGTAGCCGAAGCGGCGTCCGCCGATGGCCACGCTCCAGTTGCGGCTCTGGTTCCAGCGCAACGCGCCATTGAAAGCGGCTCGTGAGTTATCGCGGCTGCCACCGGTGAGGCGGGCGTACGACCCCGCTCCCGAGAGGGTGAGGCGAGCGGGAAGCGCGATCGCCGCTTCACCGCCGTATTCCGAGATCACCACGTTGTTGGCGATGAGCAGCGCGGTTTCGTCAAACGGTGCGCGCACTACGCTCGCCCCGAGGGTGAGATCGCGTCCTACCTTCCCTGAGATTCCTCCGCCCGCGCTCCAAAGCGTCTTCTTCGGTGGCGTAATAAAAGTCGAGGAGTGCGACGTGACTCCGCCTTCTGCGCGCAATTGCCAGGATGTCCCAATCGGCTGCCAACGCCCAAAGAGGTTGAAAGCATCGGCACGAGAGTCGATCGCCGCAAAATTCGCGTGGCGATCGGTGAACCGCGCGCCAACCAATCCTTCCCACCAGGCTCTGCTCGCATACTCTGCCGACAGAATCGTCGAGCGATTGTTGTCGCTGTCGTTGATACCTGTACCGCTCAGACTAACGCTCGGCCGCAGATCCGCCTGCACCCAGCGCATCAAGGCACGTGCATCACCGTAGCTCGGATTCGAGCGTAGCGCTTGTTGCAGCGTTGATTCCGCGTCCGTCTGCCGCCCTTCCCAACTCAGCACTTGAGCGAGGCCCGTGAGAGCTTCCGGATCGTTCGGATCGGTCTGGAGCACGCGACGCCAGGTGGCCTCGCTGCGTTCCAGGTCTCCTCTCCAACCAATCACACGAGCGAGGCCTTTGGTTGCCGCCGCATTCCCGGTGCGGGACAACTCTCCGTAGCGCGCTTCCGCCTCGTCGAGCTGCCCATTCCAGGCGAGCGTGCGGGCGTACGCGATCGCAGCGTCGCGATCCGTCGGGTTGTCGCGCAACCACGCACGATATGCGTCAAGGGATTCCCTGGTTCGACCGGCCCACGCCAGCGTCTGCGCGCGATCGACATTGGCGTCGCGAACACGTTTGCGGGCGGCGATCAGGCCGTCATAGATGGCGATCGCCGAATCATAGTGAGCGCCCCAGGCAAGGGTTCGTGCTAGCGCGAGGCTGCCCTCCGCGTCGGCCGGCTCCTGTCGGATGTACTGCCGATACAAGGCAACCGCTTCGTCCAGTCTGTTGTCCCACGAGCGCAGGGTTGCGAGTCGGAAAACTGCAATCGAAGCAGGCGGATTGTCATGCGTGACTACCCACTGGTAAAGATCTGCAGCCATCGAGTACGAACCTGCTCGATACGCACTCTCGGCGCGGGCCAGTGCGACCCTTCCCTGGCCGGGCTGCAATGAGCCGGTGTAAGGAGAAAGCGTCGAGTTGACCGGAGCCTGTTGCGCCGTAGCACAAGCAGCTAGAACAGCGATGGTGAGTGGTGCAAGGCGAAAGCTGATTATTGTACGCATGACTGCAGGGGCTATTTGTCGGGGGACTCGAACACCGGGAAGTACCGGGGATTGTCCCTATGAACAGACGAAATAGCGGGCGTTGTATAACGCTTTGGCCACCCGGGCCTTTGGCCGGCTAGAGCACGCTCCAGAAATCCCTGCCAACGTCGATCGAGAACGTCCATCGCCCCTGGCGTAGTCCACGAGCGACGTCGAATCGCAGCACGTCGAAGACGGTCAGGGCGCCGAGGCCGAGGGCCGGGTACCAACCCTGGCGGTCCGTCTTGAATGTGGCGGACCTGTCAACCCACACCGCGGTCGCAAATGGAGCAAGTGTGATGGTGCCGGGGGTACGGCCGAACCGTCCCAGCGGAATCGGGACAAACGGGGCCAGGAAACGATACTCGATCCGCTGGCTAACTCCGCCCCGACCGACGAATTCATGGAATTCGTATCCGGGATCAGTCGTCGGCCCGCCGAAGTACACGAGATGCTGAGCCGGCGCCGCGTCGCTTCCGAAGATTGCGGCGGCCGTTGTGTGCCAAACGAACCGGCTCTCGCCAAAGGGCTTCTGGAGATCGAGCGTCAATGAGGGCCGCAGGAAATCTCCGCGGAACGAATCAGACGGGTTTTCCTGGCGAATTCCCGCGACGTCGAGATGTGCCGCCATCTCGAGCCCGCCCCACGTCAACGCGGTTGGATGGTCGAGACCCATGGTCACTCGCGCTTCGTGCAGCTCGAGCGCGGGAATGGCGAGCTCGAAGCTGCCACTCGCGGGGGTTGCGTGTACCTGAAGCGGTTTGTGCTGCTCGTAGGCCAGATCGAAAGAAGGCCGCCACCCGAATCCCGCCAGCTCGCCGGAGAGTGAGACCGTTCGAGCGTCATACAGATCGGTGTAGTCGCTGCCAAATTCCTGTGCAGCAATGCTGTTTCTGACGAGCGACGTTTCCTGCTCATCGCTCACGTCGCGGTATTGTCGCTCCCCGGCGAGCGCGAGAAATGACCCTGCACCGGTGCGGTATTCGAGGGCTGCCCGGCCCTTCCACTGCTTATCGCTGAAGCCATAGCGGCCTGAGGCTGCAACGGCGAATCCTGCACCGAGTCGCTGAATGAGCCCGGTACCCAGCGCGAGCCCCTCGATACGATTGAACCGCACCATATCCGACAGGTGGCGGGCAGACAGCGCGAAACTCCGGCTGCGCTGCAGCGCCTGACTACGCACCAATGCGCGAGCTTCCTCCTGCACCTTCTTTACATCGGCATCGGTGACGGCGCGAACGTCGGACGGAAGTGAGTCGAGAACTTTGCCGACGAACGGATATGGCTTCTGCGCGCGCTCGGCGGGCGGCGCCATCACGATCTCAGGACCGTTGAAATAGGTGGCCGGAATACCCTGGTTGATATCGTAGCAGCAGATTTCCCAGCGGCCACGAATGATTCCGCGCGCCGGATAGTCGAGCCACGATCCGGTGCGCCTGATTTCGATCTCCTGCCTTCGCGGTAGCCAATAGCGGCCTTCGATCAGTGCGTTCTCGAGCACTACGGAGACATCTTCGAGATCCTTGTCGATCAGCGCCGCGCGCGTGAAGCTGAATGTCATCCTCACGACATCGCTTGATTCACGGTCGATGTAAACCGAGCCGACGGTGCGGGGCTGGCGATCATCCTTCGGCCTCACGCGCACCTCATAAACATCGAGCACGCGATCGCCTAATCGGATCTGCAGCGAGTCGCGGATGGCAAAGTCGTAAACCTGCAACCCGGTTGGCGACAACGGATGAGGAACGTCCTTGACTTCATCACCTTCGCCGATGCGGATGATATTGCGGAAGTTGTTCTGAACGATGCCGAGGTGATCGCGGTGATAATTGATGTCGGTAGGTAACAACAGTGTATCGCGGCGACCCATGATGCGCTGCTTGCTCAGATCGGGCGCGCGCCAGTAGACTTCCAAACCCAACTCGTCCGCCTTTACGATCTTCGGTGGCTCCGGAAAACCCTCTCCAAATTGCGCCAGGAAAGTGACATAACCGTGCGCCGTCGCCTTGTAGTCGACGAGCGTAGTGTCGGCGATCTGACTCGCTCTGCGCTCAGTGGCACGCGTAACGAGCGCGAGTGTCCGCGGATCGTTCCACGCCTGCTGTGCAATAAGCGTCTGGGAAAACATCACCAGCGCGACGCCAGGGCCGACCAGTCTCATGAGCGAAAGTTAGTCGCCAGATCAGACCGCCGGTCGGGCGTCTTTTCATGAGCTTCGACGATTTCAAACAGCGGGCGCAAACCGCCACGCTGGTTCCGGTGTGGAAGGACTGCCTGCTCGACACCGACACGCCAGTGACAGCGTTCGCGAAGATCAAGAGAGGGCCGTTCGCTTTTTTGCTGGAATCCGCGCCCGCCGGCGGCGAGACGTGGTCGCGTTACACTTTCCTCGGCACCGAGCCGCGCGGCGCGTGGAGACTGAAAGACGGACTCGTCGAAGATTGGACCCCGAATCAGGGGTGGCACAATTCGCGACGCTCACCCGATCCGATCGCGGATTTGTCATCATTGATCAACGATGTCTGCCCCGCTGACGTCGCGGCACTCGGCCAGTTCTGGGGCGGAGCGATTGGGTATTTCAGCTACGACATCGTGCGCCTGATCGAGCGGCTTCCCAATCGCCCACCAAACGGCATCGCGGTGCCCGACGCTCTGTTCATCTTCACGCGATCGCTCGTTATTCTGGACAACCTGCATGGCCGCGCACGTCTCGTGATTTCCGTCCCGGTCAGCCAGGGCGCGAGCGAGCAAGAGCTGCGCGCCGCGTACGACGACGCCATCGGTGAGCTCGACGATCTATTGAAAAGACTGATGCAGACGGCTCCGATCAAGCCAATCGCGCCGGACTTTGCAGCGAAGCCATCCGAGGGCCAGTCGAGCATGAGCCGCACGGAGTTCATGGCTGGGGTGGAACGGATCAAGGAATACATCCGCGCCGGCGATTGTTTTCAGGCACTTCTGGCGCGGCGCATCGAGGTGCCGGCTGATTTTGCGGCGATCGATCTTTATCGCGCCCTGCGCGCGATCAATCCATCTCCGTACATGTACCATCTCGTTCTCGACGGCGTGGAAATTGTCGGTAGCTCGCCCGAGCTGCTGGTGCGCGTGTCCGACGGCAAAATCACTCTCCGGCCGATCGCGGGCACGCGTCCACGGGGTGTTAGCATCGAGGACGACCAGCGTCTATCGGACGAATTGCTCGCCGATGAGAAGGAGCGCGCCGAGCACGTGATGCTGGTCGATCTGGGCAGAAACGACGTCGGGCGAGTGGCGAAGTATGGGACAGTCAAAGTCACCGAGCTGATGAAAGTGGAGAAATATTCGCACGTGCTGCACATCGTCAGTCAGGTGGAGGCTGATCTGAACGACGGAATGTCCGCGCTCGATGTCTTCTCGGCGACGTTTCCAGCCGGAACAATGACGGGCGCTCCGAAGATTCGGGCGATGGAAATCATCGACGAGCTGGAGCCTGTTGCTCGCGGACCTTACGCGGGAGCACTCGGCTACATCGCGGCCGGTGGGAAGCGGATGGATCTCGCTATTACGATCCGTACGTGCGTGATCAACGGCGGAAGTGCTACGGTCCAGGCCGGCGCGGGGATCGTCGCCGACTCGGTGCCAGAGCGCGAGTGGGACGAGACGACGAGCAAAGCCAAGGCGTTGCTGAGCGCGATCGCGGCTGTGCGCGGCAAATCCTGAGATGATCGTCGCGCTCAGCATTCCGTCGTATGAGCGATTCGAGATTAACGGCGCGCGGGCAGTCGTCGCCAAGAGCTGCGCCGCAAGTATACGCCAGGTGCTGGAGCGAGAAGCGCTATACGATTACGCCGCGCGGCAGGCTGACGCCGTGCCGCTCATTGGCAGAGCGCCGGTGTTTGCCGTCACACTGCCGGGAATCGGTGGACGGGCAGTGGTGCGCCACAACATGCGCGGTGGGTGGATGGCCAAGGTCTCGAAGGACTTGTTCTTCCTTCCAACGCGTGGGTTCCGCGAGCTAATCGCGTCGCTCCGACTGCGGGCGAGTGGCGTCAGTACGCCCGAGGTGCTGGCGTACATCTCCTATCCGAAGAATCTGGTACTGCGACGAGCTGACGTCGCAACGCGTGAGATTCCCAATGGCCACGATCTGTCAGTCGCCCTGGCGAAGATCACCGACCACGCCCATCGGAGAATGGTGCTCGATGCAGTCGTCGGACTGCTGCGAGCGCTGACCCAGGCAGGCGCGTATCATCAGGACCTCAATATCAAGAACATTCTGCTGACGGCCGGCGACGGTCCTGGGCTGGACGCGCATGTCCTCGACGTCGACCGCGTGCGGTTCAGTGCCCCGAGCTCACCACTTGTCGCGCAGGCAAATCTGGATCGCTTGATTCGATCGCTGCGCAAATGGCGGGATTTGCACGAGCTTCCTTTTTCGGCGGAAGACGAGGAATACCTGCGGCTGCGGAGCGTGGAGTGAGCGCGCAAGCCGCGGCAGTTGTGCCCGACAACATTTGCATCGTGATGATGAGCGCTGTCGGAGACGCCGTGCACGTGCTGCCGGTGATCAACGCTCTCAAAAGAGTGAATCCCGGCGTACGTATCACCTGGATCCTCCAGCCAGGGCCAGCGACCCTCGTCCGGGGGCATCGCTCCGTCGACGAGATCATACTCTTCGATCGAACGCGGGGCTTGCGCGCTTTCTCATCTGTTGCGCGAGAGCTGTCCCGCCGCCGCTTCGATCTGGTGATCAATCTCCAGGTTTATCTCAAAGCGGGCATAGTCACGGGCTTCACCAACGCACCGGACAAGCTCGGCTTCGATCGCGCCCGCGCCCGCGACATGAATTGGTTGTTCACCAATCGGAGAATCGCGAAGCGCGCAGTGCAGCACGTGCAGGATCAATACTTCGAGTTTCTAACGGCGCTCGGCGTCTCACCGGAGCCAGTCGAATGGGATCTTGGGCCCTGGCCGGACGAAAGGCCTTGGCAACAAAGCTTCGTCGAATCAGTCGACCGCCCGATAGCATCCATCGTCACTGCGACGAGCAAGCCCGAAAAGGACTGGCCCGCCGAACGCTGGGCCGAGGTTGCGGACGCGCTAAACGAGAACTTTGGGTTGCAGGTCGTGCTCGTCGGAGGACAGTCTGATCGTGAGCTGGAGGCGGAGCGTGTGATACTGACGCGCGCCCGACACAAGCCTCGCTCAGAACTTGGCAGCGGATTGCGCAAGCTTGTGTCTATACTCGATGCGTCATCGCTAGTGCTCTCCCCTGATACGGGTCCGTTGCACATCAGCGTGGCGCTCAATCGGCCGGTGATCAGCTTGATGGGCTACACGAATCCGAGGCGGACCGGCCCATACCGACGCTTCCAGGATCTGATCATTGATGCCTATGGCGATCCGGGTGAGGAGTACGCGATCACGATGGAAAACAGGCCGGGCAGAATGAAGCGCATCCAGACGGGCGATGTGCTGGAGAAAGTCGAGGTTTGGCGCGATCGCTATCAGAAGAGCGGCAGATGACGCCGCGCAAATCGGAGGGGTCCAAGCCCAAAGGACCGGTGATCAAAATCCCGATCCGCGATCAGACTTCCGCGGGTGGTGTCGTGTTCCGGCGGGACGCCGATCGCGCAGAAGTCGTGATCGTAGCGGTGGGACCGAACAACCGCTGGCAGCTACCGAAAGGTCTGGTCGACAAGAATGAAAAGCCCGAGGTGACGGCGGTGCGTGAAGCGCGCGAGGAAGGCGGTGTCGACAGTGAAATCGTTTCGCACATTGACACAATCGAATACTGGTACGCGGGCCTCGAGAATGGGATCAGAGTGCGATTCCACAAGCGCGTCCACTTCTATCTGATGCGATATCTGTCAGGCGAGACGAAGGACCATGACTGGGAGGTCAACGAGGCACGGTGGGTGCCGATCGAAGACGCGGCGGCGCAGCTCGAATTCGACAACGAGAAACGCGTCATGGAGCGCGCTGCCGAGTTGATCCGCGAGGAGCGGTCGTAGACTTCAGATCGGGGTGGGATGGCAGCAAAATCAGGCCGCGCATTCATCGGTATCAGCGGCTACGAATACAAGCGATGGCGCGATCGCTTCTACCCCGCCGGGCTCCCCGCGCGCCGGTGGTTGGAGTACGCGAGTCGGTGCTTCAACTCGATCGAGATCAACGGGACCTTTTACAGCCTGAAGTCGCCGTCGGTATTCGAACGCTGGCGTAATGAAGTTCCACATCGGGATTTCGTGTTCGCGTTGAAGGGCGGTCAATTCATTACCCATAATCTCAAGCTGCGCCGCTCGGAAGCGGCTCTGGGAAACTTCTTTGCCAGCGGAGTTCTCGCACTCGGCAGGCTCACGGGTCCGATCCTGTGGCAGCTCCCGGCCACGTACGGCTTCGACCTCGACCGGATGAACGACTTCATGGAGTTGCTGCCGCGCAATTCACGCCAGGTGGAAGAAGTTGCCAGCTGGCACGATCACCGGCTAAAGCGTGGCTCGCTAACGGAACTCGTTGCGCCGTTGAAGCTGCGTCACTGCTTCGAAGTGCGACACCCATCGTACTTCTGCCCGAAATTCTACGATTTGCTGCGACGGCACAGATGCGGATTCGTCATCGCCGACACCGCTGGAAGATTCCCGTATGCGGAAGAAGTCACCGCCGATTTCGTTTACGTCAGGCTCCACGGCTCGCGACAGCTGTATGTGAGCGGCTACACTGATCAAGAGCTAACTGTGTGGGCCGACCGAATTCGAGGCTGGACATCCGGCGAAATCGCCGGTCAGCCGCTCGATGTTTACGTCTACTTCGACAACGACGCGAAAGTCCACGCCCCGCATGACGCGCTCACGCTCACGGATTTCGTTCTGCAGCGGGGAGTCAACGTCCCGGGAAAGGGTCAACGACTCGCAATCTCCAGCTCACCAAAGGTGTAACGAACGCCCAGATCACGCAGCAGCATCACCAGGCGCGCTAGCGGTAGGCCCATTACGGCGAAATAGT
Organism: Gemmatimonadaceae bacterium; assembly: GCA_045803545.1. GTDB lineage: Bacteria > Gemmatimonadota > Gemmatimonadetes > Gemmatimonadales > Gemmatimonadaceae > UBA4720. Next base: position 843,322 of record JBJMOW010000005.1, read on the forward strand.
CTCCGTTCACGCACTCGACAATCGTTGCACCGAAGCCTTGAATGCCGTACGCGCCCGCCTTGTCCATCGGCTCCCCGGTAGCGATGTAGGCATCGATCTCATCCGCGCGCAGGCGCCGGAATTTCACCTTCACCTCCTCGATCGCCGAGCGAAGCTTGCGACCGCGCGCGACCGCTACGGCGGTGATGACAGTGTGCTCCCGGCCGCTCAGCATCGAGAGCATCCGCCTCGCATCGTCAGCGTCGCGCGGCTTGCCGAGTACTTTGCGGTTGATCACGACAATGGTGTCCGCAGCTATAGTGACGACCTGAGGCTCGCGACTCGCTATCACCGACGCCTTCTCCCGCGCCAGGCGCTCGGCGTGTCGGCGCGGCGCCTCGCGTGGTCGCATCGTCTCGTCGATGTTGGATGGCCTCACCTCGTGAGGGATTCCAATCAGCTCGAGGAGTTGGCGCCGGCGCGGAGAGCCGGACGCGAGAATGACCTTCACACTCATCGCTCCAGCCAGAGCGTCACTGGTCCGTCATTTACCAGCTCGACGTCCATCATTGCCCCGAACTCGCCGCTCTCGACCTGGATGTTCTTCCCGGCGAGTGCTGCCTTGAACCGCTCGTAAAGAGGAATCGCCTCTTCCGGGCGCGCAGCGTCGATGAAGCTCGGTCGCTTTCCTTTTTCGGAGTTGCCGTAGAGTGTGAATTGCGATACGACGAGAACCGCACCACCGACTTCCGCGAGGCCCAGGTTCATCTTGCCTTCACTGTCGCCGAAGAGTCGGAGTCCCGAGCATTTGTCCGCCATCCAGTCGACCTTCTCGACGGTGTCGCCATGCGTAAAACCGACGAGGAGGAGAAAGCCCCGTCCGATCTTGCCCGCCGTACGATCACCAATGCGGACTTCTGCCCGCGAGACCCGCTGCAGCAGGACTCTCAGTACCTACTCCACCGTCACTGACTTGGCGAGGTTCCGCGGCTGATCGACGTTGGTTCCGCGCTTGACCGCGATGTAGTAGGCGAGAAGCTGAAGCGGCACCGACGCCAGCACAGGCGACAGCATGTCTTTCGTCTCGGGAATTCGGAACTCGTAATCGAGCTTCCCTTCGAGCGCGTGTTCGTCGCGGGTGGTGATTGCAATCACTCGTCCACCGCGCGCTTTCACTTCCTGGACGTTGGACACGACCTTGTCGAAGACCGAGTCGTGCGGAGTGATGAACACCACCGGCATCTTCTCGTCGATCAGTGCAATCGGTCCGTGCTTCATCTCCGCTGCCGGATACCCCTCGGCGTGGATGTAGCTGATCTCCTTCAGTTTCAGAGCGCCCTCGAGCGCAGTCGGGAAACTGTAGCCGCGGCCGAGATAGAGGAAGTTTTGCGCGTTCTTGAACTCCTCGGCGATCTTCTCGATCTCGGGAGCGCGGTCGAGAATGTCTTTGATCTTCGCAGGCAGCGCCTGCATTTCCTCGATGATCGCCTTGCCGTCAACCATCGATAGCGCGCGCAGCCGAGCGAGTTTGAGCGAGAACAACATCAGCGCGATGATCTGGCTGGTGAACGCCTTGGTCGAGGCCACTCCGATCTCGGGGCCAGCGTGCACGTAGATGCCACCGTCGCTCTCGCGCGCGATCGTCGAACCGACGACGTTCACGATACCGTAGGTTCTTGCGCCACGCGCTTTAGCCTCGCGCATCGCGGCGAGAGTGTCGGCAGTTTCGCCAGACTGCGAAATCACGATACAGAGCGTTCTGTCGGTGACGATCGGGTTTCTGTAACGCAGCTCCGATGCGTACTCGACCTCGACGGGGATGCGCGCAAGGGTCTCCAGCATGTGCTCGCCGATGAGCGCGGAGTGCCAACTCGTGCCGCATGCAGTAATGAGAACGTTGTCGAAGCGCAGCATCTCTTCATCGGTCATGTTGAGACCGCCCAGCTTCGACGTTCCCTGCTCAGGCAACAGACGGCCGCGCATGCAGTTCTCGACCGTCGCCGGCTGCTCGAAGATCTCCTTCAGCATGAAGTGGTCGAAGCCACCACGCTCTATCTGATCCAGATCCCAATCGATCTTGCTGACCCGCCGCTCCAGTTGCTGCGCGCGCTGATTGAGAACCGTGTAGCCTTCGCGTGTCAGAACCGCGACGTCACCGTCGTCGAGGTATACGACTTCGCGGGTGTGGGCGAGGATCGCGGAAACATCGCTGGCGACGTAGTACTCGCCGTTGCCCAACCCGATCAGGAGCGGACTTCCCTTTCTCGCAGCAACGATCTTGTCCGGATCGAGACTCGATACGACAGCAATGCCATAGGTGCCTTCGATCTGCCACAGCGCCTCGATCACTGCGTCCTCGAGGTTTCCGTCGAACGCCTCTTCGATGAGATGTGCAATGACCTCTGTATCGGTCTCTGAGGCGAACTTGTGGCCGCGCACCTGCAGCCCCTGCTTCAGCGTGCCGGAGTTTTCGATGATGCCGTTGTGAACGACGGCGATCTCTCCTTTGCAGTCAGTGTGTGGATGGGCGTTGCATTCATTTGGCACGCCGTGCGTCGCCCAGCGCGTATGACCAATGCCGGTGTCACCGTGAACCGGGCTGGCCGTCAGTGCCCGCTCCAACTGTGAGATTTTGCCAGCTGCCTTTCGCGTCTCGACACCGTTGCCGTTCATGACCGCCACGCCCGCCGAGTCGTAGCCGCGGTATTCCATCCGCTTCAGGCCTTCGATCAAAAGGGTCGGCGCCGAGCGACTGCCGATGTACCCGATAATGCCACACATATTTGCTTTGGTTGACTGTTCTATTTACCGAGCGCTTCGACCGGTTTTCGGCAGTCGCGGACTAATTGTTCCGCGGCTTCGGCCGTCGGCGCTTCCGCTATTACTCGCACGATTGGTTCCGTTCCAGAGGGCCGGATGTGCACCCAGCGATCCGGCCAGGTCAGCCGGAGCCCGTCCTGTGTATCCGCCTCGGCATCGGGAAAGTGCTTCGTTAGGGCTTCGTACACCGCGTCGAGGGGTGCGCTCGGACGCTCCAGCTTGTCCTTCACAATAATGTACCGGGGATACTGGGCGACAATTTTTGACAGCGGCTTCGACTCTTCCAGCAGGAGTTGTAGCATGAGCGCTGCACCTACTGGGGCGTCACGGCCGAGGTGAAGCTCGGATAGAATGACACCGCCGTTGCCCTCTCCGCCGATGGGTGCGTTTTCGGCGCGCATGCGTGTAGCGACGTTGACCTCGCCGACCGGCGCGCGGATCACGCGAGTGCCCGCTTCCTTCGCGATATCGTCGAGGATGCGGCTGGTGGAAAGATTGGTAACGATGACTCCCTCGCGATGACGAAGCACTTCCTTGGCGGCAAGCGCGAGCGTGTAGTCTTCACCGATTGCTACGCCTTCGTCCGAAACGAGCGCGAGCCGATCGACATCAGGATCGACGGCCATCCCGATCTCGCAGTGCGAATCCTGCACGAGCTTCTGAAGCTCTCCGAGATTTTCCGCGACTGGCTCCGGCGGCCGCGGGAATCTTCCATCCGGCTCCATATTGATGGTCGCCAGCTTGCAGCCAAGCAGCTCGAGCAATATCGGCATGAACGTACCGCCGGCTCCACGCACACAGTCGAGGGCGACGCGAAACTCCTTTTTGCGAATGCCGTCGACGTCGAGAAACGGAAGCGCGAGAATCTGATCGATGTGCCGGCGTGCCGCGTCCTTGTCCTGGGTCACCGTTCCGAGCTTGTCCCACGTCGCGCGTGGGAAGTTCGACTCGACCACCCCACGCATCTCGTTACCTTCATTGCCATCGAGGAATAGACCGGACGCCCCAATGAACTTGAGGGCATTCCACTCGATCGGGTTGTGACTGGCAGTGATCGCGAGGCCTCCATCGGCGTGGTGATGTTCGACCGCGAGCTGTACCGTCGGTGTCGGGACCATTCCGACGTCGATCACGTCGCATCCGACTGATTGCAGTGCGGCATGCACCACCGGCTGAAACATCGGTCCCGATACCCGGCTGTCGCGACCAACGACGATTCGCGGCTTCCGCCCCTGCGCGCGGGACATCGCCCAGGCGCCGAAGCCTGCCGCAAATTTTGCAATGACCTCAGGTGTCAGCGCTCCCCCTACGCGGCCGCGCACACCGGAGACACTGACCATCAATCCTTCATACGCCATTCGCGAATCGTCCTCTGTTGTTTCCTATTGGGCACCGCGCGAAGCCGATAATTTACTCGTGGTTAACTTCGGTATGACAATTCCATCAGTTGAACGGATATGACACGAATCTTCGACGAAGATCTCAATTCGGCATTCGGAACCCGCGCCATTCACGCCGGGCAGCGCCCGGACATCCTGTCTGGCGCAATCATGACGCCGATTTACACGACGTCGACTTACGTACAGGAAGCGCTCGGCAAGAACAAGGGCTACGAATATGCCCGCGGGCGCAATCCGACGCGCGAAGCGCTGGAGAGAAACGTCGCAGCCCTGGAAGGCGGCAAGCATGGTTTCGCGTTCAGCAGCGGCATGGGCGCAACGACGTCGATCATGATGTTGCTCAAGTCCGGCGACCACATCGTCGCGAGCGAGAGTAGCTACGGCGGGACGTTCCGTTTGTTCGACAAGGTGCTACGCAACTATGGGCTCTGTTTCACCTACGTCGACATGCGCGATCCGGAGAACGTCGAGAACGCGTGCAACGAACATACGGTTGCGATCATGACCGAGACGCCGACTAATCCGTTGATGCGAATTACCGATCTGGCAGCGGTGGGTGAGATCGCAAAACGCAGGGGGGCGCTTTTCGTAGTGGACAACACTTTCGCGACGCCGTTCTTTCAGCGCCCCTTCGACTACGGCGCGGATATCGTTTATCACTCGTCGACGAAATACCTGAACGGGCACAGTGACATGGTGGGCGGCATTGCGATCGTGCGGGACGACATGCTCGCGGAGCGGCTGCAGTTCGTTCTGAACACCGCCGGCGCCGTGCCCGGCCCTTTCGATGCGTGGCTGGTGCTGCGCGGGACCAAGACATTGCACTTGCGTATGCCCCGCCACGACGAGAACGGAGGTCAGATCGCCAACTGGCTGGCCGCGAAGATTGGTCATGAGAACGTCATTTACCCGGGCCTGCCCTCTCATCCCCAGCACGAGCTGGCAAAGCGACAGATGAAAGGATTCGGCGGAATGATCTCGATTCTAGCCGGCAGCAAGGAGAAAGCAGCTGAGATCCTCGGCAAGGTACGAGTTTTCTCGTTGGCAGAGTCCCTGGGTGGGGTCGAGAGCCTGATCAGTCATCCGGCAACCATGACCCATGCATCGGTGCCAGCCGAAACACGCGCGCGACTCGGCATTCGTGATGATTTGGTGCGCCTTTCTTGCGGAGTTGAAGACGTTGGAGACCTGATCGCGGATCTCGAACAAGCCTTCGCATGAAATTGTTGATCGTCGGCGGTGGCGGGCGAGAGCATGCTCTCGCCTGGAAACTGTGTCGCGATGACCCCTCCGTGGAGATCATCGCTGCACCAGGCAATCCAGGCATCGCATCGCTCGGCCTCTGCGTGCCGATCGGCATCGACAAGATTAAGGAGCTGGCGGTGCTGGCCGAGGACGAGTACGTCGACCTCACCATCGTCGGGCCCGAGGCGCCGCTCGAGGCTGGTATCGTCAACCTTTTCCAGAGTCGCGGGCTGCCGATTTTCGGACCGACCCGTGAAGCCGCCCGGATCGAAACGTCGAAGCGGTTTGCTAAAGAGCTGATGGTTCGCGCCGGAATTCCGACGGCGCGCGCGAGTCAGCACAGCGATGCGAAGGAAGCGAAGGCCGCGCTGGAAGATTTCTCTACTCCCGTGGTGATCAAAGCCTCCGGCCTCGCCGCAGGCAAAGGCGTCATCGTCGCGCAGAGCTCTGCGGAAGCTGAACGGGCAATCGATGCAATGTTGGGCGACCGGATCTTCGGAGCTGCGGGCCGTGAGATTCTCATAGAGGAATTCATGGAAGGCGAAGAACTGTCACTCTTCGCCATCACTGACGGGCAACAGGCGCTCCCACTCCTGGCGGCCCAGGATCACAAGCGGCTGCACGAGGGCGATCTCGGCCCCAACACCGGCGGAATGGGCGCGTACGCACCTGCCTCGCTCGCGACGCCGGAGCTGGTGACCCGAGTGATGTCGGAAATCGTCCGACCAACATTGGCAGCCATGAGAGAGGCCGCATCGCCATTCAAAGGACTGCTATACGTGGGACTGATGATCACCGACGACGGCCCGAAAGTAGTCGAGTTCAATTGCCGATTCGGCGATCCGGAAACCGAGACCATTCTCCCGCTGATGGATTCGTCTCTGCTCGAGCTTATCGCGTCAGTTGCCGGCGGTGGATCATTGAGCCGCACCCGGTACCCGGATTGGAAACCCCTCGCAGCGGTGACGACGGTCATCGCAGCGGCCGGATACCCCGATCAGGTGCAGCGCGGTGAGCCAATTCAACTTCCTCCGCCGGAGCCTGGTGTTGAAGTCTTTCACGCAGGAACCGGGAAAGATCCGTTGGGTCAGCTGGTGACCGCCGGCGGGCGCGTCCTGGCCATTACGGGTGTTGCAGAAACCTTGTGGGAAGCCGCTGAACTGTCGCGAAGCCACGCCGAGCAGGTTTCGTTCAGAGGAAAGCAGATGCGTCGCGACATCGGCTGGCGCGAGCTCTCGCGAAGTGCCCGAGCTACCTGAGACTGAGACGATCGCCCGCGATCTCGACGCTGCTATTCGCGGACGGCAAATAAAAAAGGTGTCTGTAAAAAAAGCGGACGTATTGCGCGAGGTCACCGCCCGCTCCTTCGCGAAGCGTCTGCGCGATACCCGCATAGTGCGGAGCTGGCGACGAGCGAAGCTGGTGGTTCTGGATCTCGACAACGGCGACCGCCTCGTGGTGCAACCACGATTTACCGGTGCGCTGCTGATCGAAGACGCGAAACTGGACGTCTCTCAGCTCAGCTACTCGACGATGAAATTGGAGCTCGACGATGGCCGAGCTCTGCACTACGCCGACGTGCGTCGACTCGGTACAGTCGCGCTTATGAACGCCGCGCGATTCGATGAGTATTCTGCCGCTCTTGGTATCGAGCCTCTTGACCGTGCGTTTACCACCGCGCATCTATCGGGAGTTCTTCGGGCTACTGGTCAGCCCGTCAAAAAAGTTTTGATGGAGCAGCGAAAAATCGCAGGCATCGGAAATATCTACGCGAACGAAGCGCTTTGGCGGGCACGGATCGACCCTTCGCGTCCGGGAGCGTCGATCACCTTGGAAGAAGCAGCAAGCCTCCGCGACTCGATCGTCGCCGTTTTGAGCGAAGCGATAGCGGCTCGCGGCACCAGCTTTCGCGATTATCGCGATGCCCGCGGCGAACGCGGCGGATTCGTCGAGAAGCTGGACTCCTATGGTCGCGGCGGACTCCCTTGCCATCGGTGCGGCTCGAAGCTGGTCGCGACGCACGCCATCGACGGCCGCGCGACGGTCATTTGCGTTAAGTGCCAGCACTGACGTGATCCGCGGCACCGCACGGCTGGAGATCCAGCCAACGACCGACGCGCAACTGGCTCTGATGAGGGTGAACGTGCGCGACACCGCCAAAGACCGGCCCGGTGTATACCGCATGCTGTCGAGCGACGGCGAGATCGTGTACGTCGGTAAATCCAAGCGCGTTCGCTCGCGCTTACTCAGCTACTTCCGCTGCGAGTACCCGGAGGAGAAAGGCGCGCGCATTCTGCGCTCGGCCGAAAAGATCGAATGGGACTACACTCCCAGTGAGTTCGCGGCACTGCTCCAGGAGCTGCGAATGATCAAACGCTTCCGGCCTCGCTACAACGTGGCGATGAAGCGTGACGGCAGAAACTATTCGTTCATCAAACTCACCAGGGGTCCAGCGCCGAAGCTGATGGTGGTGCGCGGCCCGACCGGTGAGGACGCCGACATCTACTACGGTCCGTTCGTTGGCGCGCAGAGGGTGGAAGAAGCGCTGCGTGAGCTGAGCGACGCGCTATTGCTGCGAGACTGCAAAAGTGACCTGAGGATGTTCTTCAACGATCAGACGGAGCTGTTTCAGCTGGCGCGCACGCCCGGCTGTATTCGGCACGAGATCGGGAAGTGCCTCGGCCCGTGTATCGGTGGCTGCACTGAGACGCAGTACAATCATCGGGTTTCCCTGGCGCGAGCGTTCCTGGATGGATCAGACGATGGACCGATGAATATGCTGCGCACGCAGATGGAGAAGCTGAGCGAAGATCTCCAGTTCGAGCGCGCAGCGCATTATCGCGACAAGCTCGAAAGACTCGAGGCGTTGCGCGCGCAATTTGGTCGCCTGCGCTTTGCAGTCGAGAATCTCTCTTTCGTTTACACGGTGCCCGGTCACGAAGGAGAGGACAAGGTCTATCTCATTCGTCGAGGTGTGGTCCGCGCCGAGTTGTCGAAGCCGCGATCGTCGAAGGATCGACGGTCGATGAAGCATCTGGTCGATGACATCTTCTCGCAGCCTGTGTCGTCGAACGCGCAGGTCCCGACGCACGAGATCGACGAGCTGCTGCTGCTATCGTCGTGGTTTCGAAGATTTCCCAGCGAGATGAAGCGGACGAAGCAGGTCAGCTGACCTGCTCAGGCCCTCGAATCTCCCTTCCATCTGGTTACCAGATGCTGGTCGACCTCCAGATGGTCAAGCATGCGCGCGACCATGAAGTCGACTAAATCCGATATCTCTTTCGGCCGATGATAGAATCCGGGCGCGGCGGGCATTACGACCGCACCGGCGCGGGTGAGACGCAGCATGTTGCCGAGGTGAATCGCGCTGAGCGGAGTCTCGCGGGGAACCAGCACCAGTTTTCGCTGCTCTTTCAAAGTCACATCTGCCGCGCGCTCGATCAGCGAGCGCGACGCGCCAACAGCGATCGCCGACAGGGTGCCCATCGAGCACGGGCAGATGATCATCCCAGACGTCTTTGCAGAACCTGACGCCGGCGCCGCGCCGCGATCGTCGTTGGAAAACACTTCCACGTAAGAAGCCCACGCGTCGATGCCAACCGTATCGCGCAACGCATCAATCGATTCGATTCCCGCCTCGGTAGCGAGTAAGCGGAGGCCGTACTTGGAGACGATGAGCGATACCGGACGATGGGCGGCCGTCAGAGCCTGCAGCAACCTCACTGCATACGGTGCCCCGGACGCACCGGTGATTGCGACGACGATCGGCGGAATGGTGGTCATCTAAGCAACCGCTCGGTGAAAACGAACCCGAGAAATACGATGCTGATCACGCCGTTCATCGTGAAAAAGGCCGCGTCGAGACGCGAGAAGTCGTCGACTTTGACCAGGGAATGCTCGTAAAGAAGCAGCGCCGCCGCTACGATCACACCGGCGAAGTAAACCATACCCGCGCTGGCTCCAATTCCGGCCAATGCCAGCGCGACGACGGTCGTCAAATGCAGCATGCGCGCGATTCCCAGCGCGTTGGCCTCGCCGAACGTCGATGGCACCGAGTACAAGCCATTCTCGCGATCGAACGAGACGTCCTGCAGTGCGTACAGAATGTCGAAGCCTGCGACCCAGGTCGCCACCGCGATCGCCAGCGCGATCAACATCCACCATGGACTGCTCCAGCGACCCGTAATCGCCAGGTATCCGCCAACTGGCGCGATCGAGAGACCAACGCCGAGCACCAGGTGCGACCAGCGCGTGAAGCGTTTGGTGTAACTGTAGAACAGCACCCACGCCAGGGCTACCGGCGCGAGCATGAGGCACAACGGATTCAGCTGCCAGGCGGCAACGAAGAATACCGCCGACGCGACACTCACTGCGACCGATGCCTCGCGCACAGTCATCTTGCCCGACGGAATCTCCCTCATCCGGGTCCGGGGATTTCGCGCATCGATCTCTCGGTCCACGATGCGATTGAATCCCATCGCCGCAAATCGGGCGGCGGTGAATGCAACGACGACCCACGCCACAGCACTGACCGTTATCGGCGCGACATAACTCGCGAGCACCACGCCGACAAGTGCAAACGGAAGCGCGAACAATGTGTGCGGCAACCGAACCAGATTAGCGTGACGGAGCAGCATGCCGCGCCCTACGAAAGTCTGGCCCTCGCGCACCGAGACTGCCGGGTCTTTATCGCGGAGCATTCTTGTTGAACCGCTGCGCCCGATCGTCCGGACCTAGTCCCAGCTTCGACCACATTTCGTCAATCCGCCTTTTCGTTTCCGTATTCATCTCGATTACTTTCGGCCAGTTCCGCGTGAAGCCCTCTTCCGGCCATTTGCGCGTCGCATCAATTCCCATCTTCGAGCCATACGTGAATCCGCGGCTGGAATGGTCGAGCACATCGATCGGCCCCATCGAGAAGCGCGTGTCACGCTCCGGGTCGATATGGTTGAGCGCCACCCACCAGGCCTCCTGAACGTTCCGCACATTCACTTCCTTATCGAGCACCACGATCACTTTGGCCAACGACATCAACCCCTGGCCCCACAGCGCATTCATCACCTTGTATGCCTGACCAGGATACTGCTTATCGATTGATACGAACACGAGGTTGTGAAAAATCCCCTCCGCCGGCATGTGATAGTCGACGATCTCGGGCACGGTGAGCTTGAGCAGGGGCAGGAATATCCGCTCGGTAGCGTGACCCAGGTAATAGTCTTCCATTGGCGGGCGGCCGACAATCGTCGTCGCGTAAACCGGATTGCGACGCATGGTCACCGCCGATACGTGCACCTGCGGATAAAGATCCGCCTCTGAATAAAAACCGGTGTGATCGCCGAATGGTCCTTCGACTACCAGATCCTCCGCCGGATCGATGTAGCCCTCGATCACGAATTCCGCTTCAGTCGGAACCTCGAGATCGCATGTGACAGCCTTCGCCAACGGGACCGGAGACTTGCGGAGGAATCCGGCAAACAGAAACTCATCGATCGTCGGTGGCAGCGGCGCCGACGCCGCGTACACCGACGCCGGATCCGCGCCGATCGCGATCGCCACCGACATCTTTTCGCCCTTCTCCGCCATCTCGCGCCAATGCGCGGCACCCACTTTATGCCGCTGCCAGTGCATGGCAAGGGTGCGCGGACCGAGCACCTGCACGCGGTACATACCGACGTTTCGAATCCCGCGCTTTGGATCCTTCGAGATCACCATTGGCAGCGTGATGTAGGGACCGCCGTCCTCAGGCCAGCACGTAATGATCGGAAGGTTCGCTAAATCGATGTCGTCACCCTGCAACACGATCTCCTGACAGGCGGGCTTTCCACTTTTCACCCGCGGCGGAAACTTTCCGATCTCCAGCAAACGAGGCAGCATTGCCAGCTTGCCGATCAATCCTTCCGGGACCTTGAGATCGAGCATTTCGGTGATCCGTTCGCCAATCTCGTCGAGATTGTCCACGCCTAATGCGAGTGACATACGACGCATCGACCCGTAGAGATTGATCGCGACCGGGTATTTCGACCGCTCACCATTATCGAGGATTACGTTCTCGAAATAGAGCGCCTTGCCGCCATCGGGCTGTTTCATGACGCGATCGGCAATCTCGGCGAGCTCGAGCCTTGCCTTTACCGGCTCGCTGATGCGCGCCAGCTCGCCGGCACGATCGATCGCCGACAGGAATTGCGAGATGTTGTCGAGACTCACTTCGATACCAGTGCGTTGATCGGCCGCTCGCCAACGTGAATTGCAGCAATACCGAGCGAGAGACTGGACCAACTCACTTTGGCGAAGCCCGCACGCTGCATTCGGGTAGCCAGATCCTCCTCGACCGGAAAATTTGCCACCGAGCGCGGCAGGTAGCTGTAAGCCGTCGAATGACCGCTGATCAAACCGCCGATCCGCGGCAGGACGTGCTGGAAATAGAAGTTGTATGCCGCACGCAGCAGCGGCGTTCGCGGGGTCGAGAATTCGAGTATGACGAATCGCCCCCCGGGAACCAGCACTCTGAACGCTTCGCGCAGCGCGGCGTCCAGACCCGCGACGTTTCGAATCCCAAAAGCAACGATCGCTCCGGCGAGCTTTCCCGAAGGCAACGGTAGCTGGAGTGCGTCCGCTGTCACCGGAACCACTTTCCTTCCGTTCACCTTGCCCTTCCCCGCCCTCAACATCGGCTCTGCGAAGTCTGCTCCTATAACTGCGCCGACAAATCCGGGGAGCATCGCTATTTGCTGCGCGACATCCAGAGTTCCCGCGCAAAGATCGAGATAATTACCAGACTTGTCGCGCTCGACGGCAAGCGAAGCGATGGCTTTACGTCGCCATCGCTTGTCGATATTGAGACTGAGAAGGTGATTGAGGAGGTCGTAGCGCGGAGCGATCTCAGAGAAGATCTGCTTTACGTACTCGCGCTTCTCCGCACCACCGGCAGCGGCGGCACTGGCGGTCGCCCTGTCGATGTCAGTTGCCAGCATTGCTCGAAAGTTGACCGGCAACGAGTCGTGGGGCAAGCTATCTTTGGAGCGCGTGCCAAGCATGCCAGCACGGTCCTATACCGACGTTTCCGACCAACAGGTCGTTGTTTTTGCCCAGGAAGGGCGCGAGGACGCCTACCGTGAGCTAATCAAGCGGTACGAGCGCCCCGTGTTCTCGCTCATCTATCGCATGGTGCGCGATCGCGAGACGTCCGAAGACCTGTCGCAGGAAACCTTTATCAAGGTCCTCAACAACATCGATCGTTATCGGCCAGAGTTCAAATTCTCCAGCTGGCTGTTTAAGATCGCCAACAACATCACGATCGATTACCTACGCCGCCGGCATGTGGACACGGTGAGCATCGAGGGTGCCCCCGATGCGGTCACCGCCGAGCGGGCGCGCGCGACTGCGGTTACTGTGACGAGCGGCGGCGAATCGCCGCTCGAGGAACTCGAATCACGCGAGCTCGGCACCCAAATCGAGAAGGCAATCGCGAAGCTGAGACCCGAGTACCGGGCCTGCATAATCCTGCGTCACGTCGAGGATTATTCATATGACGAAATCGCCGAAATCGTGAAGCTCCCGCTAGGCACGGTTAAGACCTACATCCACCGCGCCAGGCAGGAATTGAGGGAGTATTTGGCGGACCTCAAATGAGGGACGCGAGGGGCGGGCAGGCGGGAGGCGCAGGGTCGGAAAAAGGTTCCTTTTTTCGCATTCCCCGCCTCTCCCCTCTCGCCTCCCGCCTCCTCTGTTATTCCAGGCAAATATTTTGACAAAAACCCTGAAACCAACCCCGTACCGAGCCCGTAAGCTCTGACGTGAGGCACACATGATCGAGCACGACTTCGACGAGGAATTTGTACCCATTGCGGCCGAGCTGCAGCGACTGCCGTATATGTCGCCATCTCGGGACTTTGCCGATCGTGTGATCGCCGGGATCGATCGTTTGCAGCCCGCCATGGATGCAAAGTCCATGGTAGCCTCCAGGCATCATTTGGAGCTGCACCGTGGCGGGCAAGCCGTCGCTCAGCGTCGCCCGATGGGAGTCGCCCGGGCTACGGGAACCGCCGTCGTTGGCGTCGCCTTCATCGCCGCGGCCGCGTTCATGTTCTTCGAAGTCGACGTGCTCACCGCGATGATGAGCGCCGCGGTCAGCCAGTATGCCTTCACAATCGCCGCGGTCGGAACGCAGCTGGGCGCTTTGGTGCTCGGCGCTGACACGATCGCTTACCTGCAGGCCGGTGCCGTTCAGGCGATGCTCCTCTACATGGCGCTGTTCGTCGGACTGGTGAGCGGATACGCGGGTATCCGCACGGCCGCACAAATCGCCAAACGAAAGGCCGCCTGACGTGAACAAGATTCTGATTCCCGCTTACTGCATAATGGCGCTCGCCACTGCACACCAGGCGAGCGCGCAGGATGGTCGCAGCGTTCGACTGGCGGGGCTCAGAAAGTACGCGCAGGTAGTCACTGGCGATTACACGATCCCAGCCGGCGCCAGCACGTCGGGCTCGGTGATGGTATTGCGCGGCAATCTCGACATCTATGGCAACGTCGATGGCGCCGCGACCGCGGTGCTTGGCGACGTTGTGGTCCACGACGGGGGCCGAGTCCGAGGCGGCGCCGTCGCGCTCGGTGGGCGAGTAGTGAATGAAGGTGGCTCGATCATGGGTGTGGTCAAGGAAGTTGGTCCGACCCACAACAGATCGACCGTCAGCTTCGGCGGCCGACCGCGCACCACACTTGGCTCGTTGATCTCCGCGTTCATATGGCTCCTCGTGCTGCTGCTCGTCGGCACCATCGTCGCGCTTTACATGCGTGACTACTTCAAGCGCACGGTCGAAGTTGTCACCAACGAGAGCGGCAAGTCCCTGCTCGCCGGAATCCTTGGCGGATTGATTTCGATTCCGGCGCTCGTCGCGATCGTCGTTGCATTCGCGATTACCATCATCGGCGTCTTCTTCATTCCAATTGGCGTCGCTGCATTTCTGATTGCGATCTCCGGAATCGCGATGCTCGGATTCCTCGCCGTCGCTCAGGTGACCGGAATCGCGATCGCCGGCAAGCGGGCGGCAGAGACGCCAGCGGGTCAGGAGCTGCAGTTCCTCTACACGGGTATCATCGCATTCAGTGCGCTGTGGATCATCGCCGCCGTATTCACGTGGTTCCCGGTGCTCGGCACGATCCTGCGGATGTTCGCCTTCTCGGTCACCCTCGTCGCCGTGGCAACCGGGTTCGGCGCGGTCATACTGACACTGTGGCGCACTCGCGCCAGGAAAAACTCAGTAGCAACGGCCTGAATGGCCTGACGCTTGCCGCCGCTGTGAGCCCATGGTCATCCTGGGCTACCGAGCCGGAGCATTACTAAAGAAGACCTGGAAAGAGACTCTCGAGGATAACGTCCTCGGTATCGCGTCTCAGGTCGCATACAACTTCTTCTTCTCGCTTTTCCCGCTTCTCCTCTTCCTCGCGCCGATGCTGAGTTTGCTCGGCGCCAAGCGGACGGTCGTGTCGGATCTGTTGAGCCGCTTCTCCGAATTCATGCCGGCCCCGGCGTTCGCGCTCTTCTCAAAAGTCGTGACGGATATCGTGTTCGCGCAGAACGCGCCTGGCTTGATCTCGCTCGGATTCGTGCTCGCGATATGGTCCGGTTCCAACATCTTTACGACTTTCATGGATGCGCTCGACACCGCGTACGACGTAACGGATCCGCGACCGTGGTGGAAAAAGCGGCTGATCGCGATCGCGGTGATGTTCGGCTGGGCAATCATCATCACGCTGGTGACCGGAATCCTGCTGGCCGGCGACACCATCATCGGATTCATGCGCGACCGACTGGGAATGGGGAGCGCCTCCCTTACAGTCTGGGCGTGGCTGCAATTCCCGTTGGCGATTGTGCTGCTGGTGTCGTTTCTATTCCTGATGTATTGGGCGCTGCCCTATGTCAAACAGGACAAAACGCAGATACTGGTCGGATCGGTCGCCGCGGCGATTCTATTTATCGTGGCGACGCTCGTCTTTCGATTGTACGTCCAGCATTTCCCGCCCAACAAGACCTACGGGACCATCGGAGCCGTGATGGTGTTGCTGACCTGGATGTACGTGATCTCGGTTGTGATTCTGATTGGTGGCGAGCTCAACTCAGAGCTGCACCTCGGAACCGGATCAGTTGCCTCAAAGAAGGGCAGCGTTTACGCGGGCCGAATCGCCAGCGGGGAGCAGCCCGCTCAGTCGTCGAGCAAGATCGATTAGCGCTTTGGCAGCGTCGGCATTCGGATCCGAGACAACTATCGGCTCCCCGCGGTCGCCACCCTGAAGCACTCCCGGGAAGAACGGAATCTGGCCAAGCACGGCAACGCCGAGCTCCTCGGAGAGTCGCTTGCCCCCGCCTTCGCCGAAGATGAAGTGGCGCTGTTCGCAGTGCGGGCAGATGAAGTAGCTCATGTTCTCGACAACGCCGAGCACCGGTACCGCCACTCGCTCGAACATTTTGGCGCCGCGAAGCGCATCGCCTGACGCAACTTCCTGCGGCGTGGTGACGATGATCGCGGCGTGCACCATCGTCGCCTGCACCAGCGACAGCTGCGCGTCTCCTGTCCCTGGCGGCATGTCGACGAGGAAGTAGTCGAGCTCGCCCCATTGCACGTCGCGCAGAAACTGGGTGATGATCTTCATGATGATCGGCCCGCGCCAGATTGCCGGCTGATCGCGCTCGATCATGAAGCCGAGGCTCATGATTTTGACGCCGTGCGCCTGAAGCGGGATGATTTTTTCATTTGCGACCGGCGGCGCGGCGTTGATGCCCATCATGCGCGGGATGTTCGGCCCGTAGATATCCGCGTCCATCAGGCCGACGCGTGCGCCTTGCTGGGCGAGGGCTACAGCGAGGTTGGCGGCCACAGTCGATTTGCCGACGCCACCCTTTCCGCTGGAGACAGCGATGATGTTGCCTAGGTGCGGATAGGCGACGGGCGTCGGTGCGGGAACGCCGGCGCGCTTCGACTGGGGTTCCTGTCCCATCACTGGCAAGGCACGCGGCGCCGGTTTCGGAGCGGCGTGCTGCACACGAGTGTTGTCCGGCTGGGCGATTATTGGAGAGCGTTGAGTGGTGGCCTGCGATGCGTCCTTCACATCAACGCGCACGTCCGTCACGCCGGGTACCTGCTGCAGCGTTTGTCTAACCTCGCGCACCACTGTCGCGTCGTCATCGGCAGAGAGAAAGAGACTGAGTCGGACTTTGCCGTCAGTGGTTGTCGCGATGTCGCGCACCATTTCCGCTTCGAGGACGTTGGCGCCGACGCGGTTATTCCGGATGCGTGAGAGCGCGTCCGTGATACGTTCCTGAAGGTTCAGGCTCATGCTGTCGAGTCGACGTTTGCGACGACGAACTTGAGCTCGGTGATACGTCGTTTGAGCTGGACTTCGATGCCTTGCATGAACGTCACGACGGACGCGTTGCAGTCCTGGCAGCCGCCGGTGACGTGAAGGATCGCAGTACCGGTGGCGGGATCGAATCCATCGAGCTCGATTGCGCAGTCGTCGATGCGGAGGATCGGCAGTATCTCAGCGAGACCGCGACGGATGTCGTGCTCTATATCAGCCTGCGGCCGACCTCGTTTGCGGCGAAGAACGCTCATGACGGCAAGTTAGATGGGAGCCATCGGAGTTGCTACCGTTCAGGCCGCGCCTTCACCCGCCGGATCTTCGTCCTTGTCGTGCATGGCGAGAAACTCACGCGCCGCAGAAACGACTTTCTTCTGCACTGCTTCGAGACTGCCCTCGATCAGGGCCCCTGCCGCGCGCGCGTGACCGCCGCCGTCGAACTGACGCGCGAACGTATTAACGTCGACATCGCCGGTGCTGCGGAACGAAACCTTCACTTTTTCGTGGCCGAGATCCCGGAAAAAGAGTGCCAGCCTCGTTCCACCGATGGAGCGCGGATGCTCGGCGATTCCCTCGAGATCTTCGGACTTGAGGCCATACTGCTCGGCGGCGCCCGCGGCAACCGAGATCCACGAAATGCCGTACTCGGGATCGACCTCGAGCGTCGCCAGCGCGTCGCGCAAAAGATGCAATCGACCAACCGGCATCGATGCGTAGAGCCGGCCGTACATCTCCTCCGGCTCGACACCCGACGCGATCAACTGACCGGCGATGCTCAGGCAGCGCGCAGTGGTGTTGCTGAAGCGGAAACCGCCCGTGTCGGTCAGTAAAGCGACGTAAAGCGACCGCGCGATATCGGGCGTCAGCTCGAGGCCGACGCACGTCGCGAAATCGTAAATGAGCTCCCCCGTCGCGCACGCCGCGGTATCAGCCAGCAACAGCTTGCTGGGCGGCTCGTCGCTTGGCAAATGATGATCGATCACCAGCTTCGGAATCGTCAGGCGCCGCACCGCCTCGGCAAGCACACCGAGCCTCTTTACATCCGAGATGTCGAGCACGACCAGCACATCGGCTTCCTTGAGTGCCTTGGCGCCCATGTCACTCGCGTCGCGGACGTCATCGCCGAGCAGGAACTTGTACATGTCCGGCCACGGTGTCGGGTTGACGATTCGAGACCGAATTCCCATCTGACCGAGCAGTCGGGCGAGCGCGGTCTCTGAACCGCAGCCGTCGCCGTCGGCATTGATGTGAGTAGATATTGCGACAGAGCGTCCCGCGCGGAGCTCCTGCGCGAGACGCTCGATCGACTCCCGTCGCTGCTGGGGAACGGCTAGGAGATCAAGCACTGCCTTCCGCTTGCGCAAGCTTCGAATTCTTGCGGCTGTACGTGAAGTAAATGACGAAACCGAGGATCATCCAGTAGATCAGTCGCTCCCAGGTCGCAGCCGGCAGGCTGTACATCATGTAGCCGCAAATGAGGATGCCCAGGATCGGAACCAGTGGGACGAGCGGCGTACGGAACGGACGCGCCAGATTCGGCGACTTGTAGCGCAGCGCGATGACGCCGGCGCACACGATGACGAAGGCCAACAGCGTGCCGATCGAGACCAGCTCGCCGAGCAGGCCGATTGGGAACAGACCGGCCATCACCGCCGCGACGATACCGGTGAGAATCGTCGTCACGTACGGAGTCTTGAACCGCGGGTGGACTTTGCCGAATACCGGCGGCAGCAGACCGTCACGCGCCATCGAGTAGAACACGCGCGGCTGTCCCATCAACATCACCAGCACCACTGACGCGAGTCCGGCGATCGCACCGATGTTGATGATCGAAGCGAGCCACGCCAGCGCTGGTCCAGCCTTGTCGATCGCGACGAACACCGGGTGTGGAACGTCGAGGTCTTTGTAGTTCGCCAGTCCCGTCATCACCAGCGACATCAGGATGTAGAGCACGGTACATATACCCAGCGAAGCGAGAATCCCGATCGGCATATCCTTCTGGGGGTTTTTGGCCTCCTGCGCCGCCGTCGACACCGCGTCGAATCCGATATAGGCGAAGAAGACTACAGCGGCGCCGCGCACAATCCCGCTCCAGCCGTAGTGTCCCCTCTCACCGGTGTTAGCGGGCAGGAATGGATGCCAGTTCGCCTGATTTACGTACATGAAACCGAAGCCGATCACCAGCAGAACGATTGCGACCTTGAGAATGACGATGAAGTTGTTGAAGCGCGCCGACTCTTTGATTCCAATCACCAGCAGCGTGGTCATCAGGGCAATGATGAAGACCGCGGGAAGATTTACGACGGCGCCAGGAACGTGGGAGAAACCAGCTGGATGAAGAACGGCCTGCGTAACCGGATCGAGCTCCGGCGCATCGGCGTAGTAGTAGGGCGCGCTGGTAAACGCCGTTGACATTTTTATTCCTATTTGCTGCATGAACGCGTCGAAGTATCCTGACCAACCCACCGCCACCGTCGACGCTCCGAACAGATACTCGAGGATAAGATCCCAGCCGATGATCCAGGCGACGAATTCGCCGAGCGTCGCGTAGCCGTAGGTGTAAGCGCTGCCGGCGACCGGAATCATGCTCGCGAATTCGGCGTAGCAGAGTCCCGCGAAAAGGCATCCCAAACCGGATACAATGAACGAGAGAACGATGGCGGGACCGGCGTACTTGGCCGCCGCGGTTCCCGTCAGGACGAAAATTCCGGCGCCGATGATGGCGCCGATTCCCAGCGTCGTAAGGTTCAGCGCGCCAAGAGCGCGTCGAAGGGTGTGCGCCTCGCCTTCGCCTGCCGCTTCCTGCTGCAGTACGGCGATGCTCTTCTTCGTCCCTAAGCCCATTAGAAAGCTCCGAAATCGTTGGGTGTTTGACGCGCGAACACGAACTTCGACACTGCAACGCCGCCAGAAGTTGTGGCGGCGTGAGAAAACCTGTCAAGCGAATCGCTACAGCGAGTAGTTGGGCGCCTCGCGAGTGATCGTAACGTCGTGCGGATGCGACTCGCGTAATCCTGCCGCGGTGATGCGCACGAACTCTGCCTCCGTCCGAAGCTGTTCGATGTTGGCGCATCCTACATATCCCATTCCACTGCGCAGTCCGCCCACCATCTGGAACAGAACATCGCCCACCGGCCCCTTGTACGGCACTCGGCCTTCGATCCCCTCGGGCACGAGCTTCTTCGCGGACATCTCGCCTTCCTGGAAATAGCGATCGGCGCTGCCATCCTGCATCGCGCCGAGACTACCCATCCCGCGAATCATCTTGAAGCGACGACCTTCGAGCAGGAGTGATTCTCCGGGACTCTCCTCAGTCCCGGCGAGCATCGATCCCATCATCACGCTCGACGCGCCGGCCGCGAGCGCCTTTACAATGTCTCCGGAATACTTGATGCCGCCGTCGGCGATGACCGGGATATCTCCCGCACCTTCGACTGCGTCGAGAATGGCGGTGAGCTGCGGTACACCCACGCCGGTGACGACGCGAGTGGTGCAAATCGAGCCGGGGCCGACTCCAACCTTGACCGCATCGACGCCGAGTTTCACCAGCGCCTGCGCGCCCGAGCGAGTCGCGACGTTGCCAGCGACCAGCTGAACGTCGGGGAACATCTCACGAACGTTGGCCGTTGCCTCGAGCACTCCTTCCGAGTGTCCGTGCGCGGTGTCGACGATGAGCACATCGACTCCGGCGTCGACAAGTGCTCGCGCGCGATCGCGATAATTCGAAGCGCCGATGGCTGCGGCGACACGGAGTCTGCCGTGCTGATCCTTGTTGGCGTTCGGGAAATCCCGGCGCTTGTGGATGTCTTTCACGGTGATCAGACCGCGCAGCATTCCCTCATCGTCGACCACTGGCAGCTTCTCGATACGGTGCTTGCCCAGTATTGCTTCGGCCTCCTCGAGGGTAGTGCCTACAGGCGCGGTGACCAGGTTCTTCGACGTCATCGCCTCGCGCAGCGGACGATCCAGATTGCGCTCGAACTGCAGGTCGCGATTGGTGATGATGCCGACGAGCTGACCTTCGCGATTGACGACTGGCACGCCGGAGATCTTGAAGCGCCGCATCAGCGACACTGCTTCGCGCAGCGTTCCTTCGGGCGACAGTGTGATCGGATTGAGGATCATCCCGCTTTCTGATCTTTTCACTCTATCGACTTCGGCGGCCTGCCGATCGATCGACATGTTCTTGTGAATCACGCCAATGCCGCCGGCTCTGGCCATCGCCATCGCCATATCGGACTCGGTGACGGTGTCCATCGCCGCTGAAGAAAACGGAACGTTGAGCGTTATCCCGCGCGTAAATCGCGACGTGGTATCGACGTCTTTGGGATGTACAAGCGAATGTCGCGGTGTGAGCAGAACGTCGTCGAAGGTCAGCACGATGTCGCTGCGCACCCGCGGCATGTTTTCGGCGGTCTCAGCCCCCTTGATGCGCGAAAGCCCGCTTCCGGGACGTGCCGGGGTGGCGGGCTTTTTCGATGACGACGGCCGAGTTGTGGTTGCCATAGCTAAAAGTATGGCGCAGCGCCGTTTGAGTCCAGAGGTATGGCCAGTGAAAGCTGCGGGGTCAGAGCTAACGGATCAGTCCGAGCTGCGATCTGGTTGCGAGATGCGGGCTAGTTGCGGGTTAAGAGCTAGCCGCCGTTCGACTTCGCAGCGTTCTCATCACGCAATTAGCTCTCATCTCGCAACCAGCTCTCATTTCGCAACTAGCTCGCAGCTCGCAACAATTCGTTGGCTCTAGTCCCGCAGCTTTAGTCCCTTTCAGGTCCTGGCTCGAACTCCGCTCCGCCACTACCGGCCGATCCAAACTTCGGCGCTGTGATTCCACCGGAGGTCGTGTGCGGCGGGTTCGATACGTCGTTACGACCCTCGGCCGGGTCTTCGTCGCGCGGATCGCGAACGCCGGGCTCTTCGACTCTCGATTTGGTGTTCGGCTCGCGCCCGATGCGCGAGTTTTCCTCATCGGTGCCGTGCGGTAGGTCGGCGCCTCTATTTCTCTCGTCTGCCATCACATCTCCTTGGGAAATCTGAGGGTAGTGGCGCATGCAACGTGCCCGAAAGAAAAAAAGCCCGGTACTGCATCTCGCAGTACCGGGCTTTCTGTTATCGGAATTGCTTTACGGGAAGACCGGCGCCGGTGCCGGCTGATCCTGCTGCGGCTGGCGGATTCTGGGTGGCTTGCCGTAGTTCCACTGGAATGTGAAGTACGTCGCGCGCACGCCGAACTGCCGCTGCGTGACCTGCTCTAGATAATCGTCGCCCGCCTTGATCTTGAATTTCATCTGGTTGAACGGATCCGCGAAACGAACCGCGACGCTCATGTTGTCGCCATCCAGCTTCTTCCGAACGGTGATGTTGGTCATCTGGAAGGACGAGAACTTGCCCTTTTCGATCTTCATCGGACCGCGATAGAAGTAGTTCGCCTGCAGAATCACCGTCGGATTGATCTGCGTCGTGGCATTGAGACGTGCCGACCACGCAATCGCGTTCGATCCGAGCGCCGACTGTGATCCACCATCGGTCACCATCTTGAACACGTTCAGGCCGGCGAGCGCATTGAGCTTCGGCCCAAGGCGCAGGTTGCCATTCAGGTCGGTTCCCCACGAATCACTCTTGGCGAGATTCTGGAAGCTCACCGACGTCACCTCACGATTGTCAACCGTGTCGGCAGTGTTGATGTCCACGCGAATGACGTCCTTGGTGTGGCGGTAGAACGGTGACAGCTGAATCGAGCCAAGCTGGCCGGTCTTGCTCGCGCCCAGCTCGATCGCGTCGGTGTACTCCGGAGTCAAACGAGGATTACCAATGAACACGTTTTGCTGATCGAAGAACACCGGGAATGGATTGAGCTCCTGGGTTCCGGGCCTGCGAATGCGTCGTGAGTAGCTGGCCTTCAACTGCGTCTGTTCACTCGGCTTGAACATGATCGCGCCGCTCGGGAAGAGCGCGTGATAGTTGAACGGGACAGCCTGTGCACCGGCGAGGTCGAAGTTGCGCGACGACCACTCAGCGCGAAGACCACCCTGCAGATCGAACTTGCCGACGCTCTGGCTGAGTACCCCGTAACCGGCGTGCGTCTGCTCATCGAAGTTGAAGGTGTTGCTCAAATTGCTCGCCGCCCAGGCACCGTTGCCGAGGGCATCTTTGTAGACCTGATAGCTCTTGTCGTACCAGCGATCGGTTTCCTTGAGGCCGGTTTCGAGCTTGGACTTCGCCCACAGCGGGCGCGTGTAGTCCGTCTGCGCAGTCAGCTGGCGGGTGAGCGCGCTGTTGGAATCAATCTCACCCTGAATCGGCGAACCGGCTGTGCTGCCATCCTGGTTCTGCGGCTCGCGCCACAGCAAAGTGTTGTCTTCATCGCGTGAGCGATTAAAGCGCACTTCGCTGGACAACTCGTGGGTGCGAGGAGTGATGGTATGCTTCCACGACAGTGAGTTGTCCCAAGTAAGACCACGCGCCTTGGTGTTGCGATCCATCACATAGCGATCGAGGAATGTCTGGCTCGCGTCCAGATCCTCATAGCCCGCCAGCGCCGCGTCGTTGTTGTGACGACGGTTTGCCGTAAGCGAATTGGATACGACGTCCTTGTCGGTGAGCTTGTAGTCAATGTTTCCGGTGAAGTTGTGACCGCCGTTGCTGGTGGCACCGTCGATGTCCTGGTTCTGATAATCCTGTGGTGCACCGGTCGGCGTGAAGCGCGAACGATCGTTGAGGCCAGTGATGGCGCGATCATCCGCGTTGAAGCCGTAAGTGCCGAACAACGTGACGGGGCCGCTCTGATAGCCGACGTTAGCGCCAGTGTTGAAGCGGCTCGGCGTCGCGAACCCAGTGTTGAGGCCCGCGCTCAGACCAAGATCGGCGTTTGTCTTGAGCACGATGTTGATGATGCCGGCCATTCCGTCCGGATCGTACTTGGCGGAAGGATTGGGTACGACTTCGACGCGCTCGACGATGTTCGCCGGGATCTGCTTGAGATACGCGGCAAGCTGAGTGCCCTTGATCGGCGTCGGGCGGCCGTTGATCTGAATGACGACGTTTTCGTTACCGCGAAGACTGACCTTGCCATCCTGATCGACTTCGACGGACGGCGTCGCCTGCAGCACGTCGCTCGCATTTGCCGCTGCCGGAGCGACGTCCTTGGCGCGATAGGTGTTGCGGTCGGGCTCGATGACGACGGTCGGCTTTTCGCCAGTCACTTGCACGGCCTGCAATTGCACGGAGACGCGCGAGAGCTTGATGGTCCCGACGTTCGCGACCGGCGCAGTCGGCGCGATCGTGAATTCAGGGGTGTTCATCGGAGTAAATCCAATGCCCGAGACGCGCAGATAGTATGTGCCGGGTCGGAGACCCTGCACGCGGAAGCTGCCGTCTTCGGCGCCATAGGTGCCGGTGACGAGCTTGCCATCGGACTTGTTGCGGACGGCGACCGCCGGGCGCGCAACGGCGAGTCCAGTGCTGTCGGCGGCGACGATCGAACCGCGTACTTCACCCGCGGGGGCGGGAGGTTGACCTTGGGCAGCCGGGTTAGCCCCGGGATTCTGGGCAGATAAAGGTGCGGCGGCGAGGTTCAGGAGGAGTGCGAGTACTGCGAACAGGATACGCTTCATGGCCAGCTCAGTGTAGGAGTGGTCTTCAATTGTAGGGCGAGCAGGGAAAAACCCCCAGCTTAGTCTTCCCGCACTACGATTTTGACGCTGCGGGGTTTCAAAAGGTTGGCGCTGGTTTGATAAGAGCAGACGAGAAAGTCTGCGAACGGTCAAAGGCTCGCGGCCAGCGGTCACGGGATGTCGTTCAGCAGCATCCGGTTAGCTCTTGGCAGGCTTCGGAGCTGGCCGATTCCTCGATTTTGCGGACTCGCGCATCACTGTGCGAACCAGGCGGTTCCATCCGGGGTGTTTTCGTTCCAGCTCAGCTGTAGCCCAGCCATTTAGATCGCAAAGCCCCAGCGCGACAGCAGGCGATCGGCTGATGCCCATGTTGCAGTGGAGAATGATGCGGTCGAAATCAGGCGCTCCTTCGATGAAGTCGCTGATTGCGCTCGCGTGGTCCGTCGCGAACAAGACGTCGAGCGGATCACCGCTTTCGGTGACATCACTGAAGTACATGCGGACCACTGCCTTGAATCGCGAAGACAATCGAGCCGGCTTGGCGTACGGATCCGAAATCGAAATGCAGATTTCTTTTCGCCGCGGCTCATAGCGTTCGACTTCTTCCCGCGAAAGCACGATGAGCTCTGGATCCGTCCTTCGCTGTCCGTTGTGCGACGTTCCTTTGGTGCGCGCCATTACTTGGGCGGAGGCCAAGCGCCCAGAACGCGCCGAGTCGATACGATCTGTCCAACGTGATAAGCGGCGTGATCGAGGGCCACCAGCACGGTACGGAGGTACGTCTGGCCGGTGCCGTGGGGAATCTTCGTCGTCAGATCGATTTCGGTCTCCGTGATGAACCTCTCCAGAGCCATGCGGTCCTTTCGCCACGAGGCGACGGTCTCGTTCCACGCCTTGTCGCTGGCTGGGGCCTGGGTCTTTGGCCAGTAGTCGTCAGGCCATTTGAGCTTTTCTTCGTAGTCTGGATTCTTGACGAAGTCGAGCAGGTCGTGCTGGGTGATTCGAATGTGCTCTAGCAGCTCCCAGACTGAGTGAGGCAATCCCGGTGGGCGTCGTCCCCGCAGCTCGGACGACAAGCCCTTGATCGAACTTTCGAGCGAGCCGTGCGACTGCTCCCAGTTCAGCGAAGAAGCCACGATCGCGCGCCAGTCCTCCTTCTTCGCCATACTCCTCCATTAGGTGAGACCTGAATGATGCGCCACTTGCGCAACGACGCCAGCCCTCTCAACATTGGCCGCCCTGCCCCTGCCGTAACGGAGAAGCCGATGCCCGACGTCCGACCGAGCCGCAGCGTGGTGAAAGCAGTCCTGACCGACCTTCAGTTCTGGGTGCCTGTCGCGGTTCTGGCTGGCGGCTTGTTTGTCCTGCGCTGGATCTCGTGAGCGCGGTCGAAGTCGAGGTAGTCGAGCCGGACCCGCCCGGCGTGCTTGCACCGCAGCGACTGCGGACCCTGCAAAGCGTCGGCATGCTCTGTGGGCTGACCGCTGGAGCATGGCTCGGCGCCGCCGAAGCACCGACGAAGCTGGTGACGCTTGGCCTGTCGCCGGTGGTGATTTCGTTGACGATGGTGATCGGCGTTTTTCTGGCGCGCTGGACGCTGCCGGCGCTGATACAAGGAACGTCATACATCGCCGCCGACTTGCGTCAGGCACCGCATCTGATCGTTTGGGCTATACTCGCTGGCTGCTTGTGGGCAGTGGCCAACACGCTAACCGTTTTCGCGGTGCGCGACGTCGGCTTGAGCATCGCGTTCCCACTCTGGAACAGCAACAGCCTGCTCGGAATCCTCTGGGGGGTTGTTTTCTTCAAGGAACTGCGTGGGGCCGATTGGCGTCGATGGCTCGGAGTATTGGGGGGAGCGCTGTTGATGTTCGTCGGCGCCACAGCGCTGGCGATCGCATCCGCGTCGCAGGTCCCGGGGAAAGATGCAGCGCGGGGAATAGTCGCTGCCCTGTCGGCAGGCGTGATGTGGGGAACGATGTACATCCCATATCGCAAAGCGTATCTGACCGGTATGAGCCCGCTGTCGTTCGTGACGTTTTTCACAGTCGGCGAGCTGGGAATGATGACCATTCTCGCGCTCACCTATTCCGGCGGAGCCGGCGCATTGTGGACTCAGATCTCGGGAGCGAGACAAATTCTTTTCTGGCTGCTCGCGGGCGGATTCATCTGGGTCATCGGCGACCTGTTTCAGCAGTACGCGGTCAAGTACGCCGGCATCACCCGCGGCATCCCGCTATCGAACACCAACCAGCTGTGGGGATTGCTCTGGGGAATTCTCGTTTTTGGCGAGCTCCACGCTGCTTCAGGTTCCGTACTCGCGCAGGTAGTCGGTGGTTCGCTGGTGATGGCGATTGGAGCGGGCGTGATCGCATTATCGTCGGTGAGTCGGAGCGAGCACGCGAGCTGGCAGGAAGCGGCCGAGCGGGAAGGCGCGCGTTACGGGGTCCGGGCGGAGTACACTCAGGCGCGGATTGCGGGAGAAGGCGGTGCAATTGGAGCGACACGCCGACGCAGCGGACTGGACTGGGCGGTCGTTGGAGTCGCGACTGCGATCATCGTCGGCTTCGCGCTCGTCGCTCGACCGCCGCAGATCAGCATTCACGTCGGCTGGTCGATGGCGTTGATCGTTGCGACGGTTGCGATGCTGGTCGCTGCCGGTTCAGCCCTCTGGAGAGCGACGCGTTTTAACTGAGTTCTCTCCGAGCGATATCGCGTCCACGCGAGTCGAGTCGCTTACTTTTTCCGAAGAGCCTGGCTGATGGCCGCTTCCACAAGCGGGACCATGACGCGGTATCCGGCCTCGGTCGGATGGACTCCGTCGGAAGCGAGTCCGGCTCTCATTCCGCCTTTGTCGTCGGACATCGCCGAGTGGTAGTCGAGATAGACCGCGCCGCGCAACGCAGCGTAGTCCTTGATCCACTTGTTGAGAGCAATGACCTTGGGTGCCGGATCGAGACCGGGGCGCCAGGGGAAATCGGCGGCTGGAAGAACCGACGAGAGAACGACGCGAATTCCGTTGGACTGCGCCAGCTCGGTCATCGAAGCGAGATTGTCCTCGATCATCTCCAACGTAGACGGGCCGGTATTGCCCGCGATGTCGTTGATACCCGCCAGAATCACGACCACTTTCGGTTTCAACGCGATAACGTCCTGACGGAAGCGAAGCACCATCTGCGGTGTCGTCTGGCCACCGATGCCGCGATTGACGTACGGCTTGCCGGCGAACTGGGTCGGGAAATACTGCGTCCACCCTTCTGTGATGGAGTTCCCGAGGAACACCACGCGGCTCTCATCGGCAGCCGGCGGTGATAGCTGCGCATTCGCGTCACGATACTTGGCAAGATTTGGCCAGTCCGTACGAAGCGGATCGGTCTGGGTCTGACCGTTCGAGTTAACAGCGTTGATCATGAGCAGCGCTACCGCGACCAGGATTTTTTTCATCGGTGACCTCGCAGGGAAACAATCTCCCTGGAATTCATTGCCAGTTGCAATAGATCACGCTGTGCAGCGCCGCGGATTTGTACACATCCGGCGCCACTCGGCAGATCGTCGCGTCGGGAGCGACAAGCGTGTCGGGGTCCTTCTTCGACATGACTTCCTTGTGGTACATGCCGAGCTTCGCGCCGGTGAGGACGACTCCATTGGGCGAAGGCTCCACGTAGATCGGCCGATGCGTGCAGGCGATAACGCTCGCAGCTGCAGCTGCAACGAGGATCCAGGCTTTCACCTCAGGCAAACCGCTTGAGAGACCGCTCACGCGCCTTCACCATCTCCACTTCCCGATTACGCGGCGGCGCGGTGGTTTTGAGAGAGTGAATGAGTTTGTTCGCGACGGCTGTGACTTCCGCCACCGCCTCGTTGAACGCCGCTTCATTGGCGCGCGACGGCTTGGTGGTGCCACTCAGCTTGCGCACGAACTGCAGCGCTGACGCCGCGATTTCGTCGTGGGTTGCTGGAGGCTCGAAGTTGGCGAGGGTTTTGATGTTTCGGCACATATTGAAATTCCGGCTAACGGACGCACTGAAAGTAGATGGGTCGTAATGCTACTGTGTCGACTTCGCCCGCTGCAACATTGACATCGCTCGAGTCCGCTTTGTGGGCGAAGGCGCGAACAAATAGACGATAGCGGCCGGGCGCGAGCCCGTCGAGAACGAACCCGCCGAGGCTGTCAGCGGTCGCAGTATTGTGGGCGCCGTTGGGCGAATCACCCGGCGTTAGTGCGAGGATTGGATAGTGCGGTAGCGCTCCGCCTGAATCGGAGAGCGTTCCGATGACTGCGCCGGTGCCCGAACGCAGCGAGGGTGCGCGCGGGAGCTGAGCGGCCGTGCCTTTGGTGCGCACGTGCGTCGTGCAGCGTCCTGTTAACAGCGATACATCTGTCGAGGTGCGGCGGTTGCAGGCGCTCGCAATTACGAGCGCCAGTAAGAGAAGGCTATACTTCGCGGCCAATCGTCCTCAACCGCCGTCTCACGCGCCGCGGCAAGAAAAACGCGGCGGCGACGAGCACGCGCTCGAGATCCATTGAGCGAAGCTGCGCAGGATCTCCCATCCAATGGTCTTCGATCACGCCGCGCCCGGCATTGGCGATCAACCGTTGCAGCGCCAGGACGAGGACGAACAGATCGTCGATCTCACCGAGGAAGGGGATGTAGTCGGGAATGAAATCCATCGGCAGCAGGATGTAAGCGATAGCACCGCCGACGAGCAGCTTGTCGGTGTTCGAGACCCGCTTGTCTGCCATCAGACCGCCGAGCAGGCGCAGAAAGTTGGGCAGCTCTTTCATCGTCGACATGATGGTGCCGCGAGCCGGAGTCGCCGGCGCGCCGGACGCATTGGAACTCGAGCGCGCACTCTGCGGTCCACGAGCAGAACGGGCTGACGATGACGAGGTCGTGGAAGACCGGCGCTTTTTTGCGTTCGATGCGGACTGCGAGCGCGCTGACTGTGTTCTCACTTACGCTGATCTCCAGGTGGCGGCGTTGGTGGAACGTCGGTCGATGCCGACTCTGGCGCCGACGCAGCCGACGTGGGCGGACCGGAGGGTGCGCCCGGCGACGGCTTCGGAGCAGTTACCGAAGAAACGACTCCCGCAATCTCACTTGCAACTGACTTGCCAGCATTGGCCACGTCTGTCACGACCCCGACGGCCTTGTTCATCACGTTCATGGTGCCGGCGATCGCTGTCGCCGACATTTTGCCGGCGCGCAGAGTGTCTTCCACTCCCTCGGCGAAGCGCTTCAGCGGGTTCGGCGACGTCGAAGGCTTCGGCGCGTACTTCGACTCCAGAAAATCGATGTAGTCGAGGATCTGGTAGATCCGCTCTTCCGGAAGCGTGGCGAGCTTCCGAATCAGGCGCTCGCGCAGGATGTCGTTCATCGTAGGACTAATCTCAATTACGGGAACCCGTTGCGCCAGCTACGACCGACTGAGGACTAATGCACAAAAGGTAGGCAGTCCACAGAGTAGCTCAGGGTTGGGTTCGCAGCTACGATCGTGGCCGTGTCAGACTGACGAATCTACGAATCGCGAGAACATCGCTGTGAACTGACTCCTGTGCTCCTCTGCGGACTGCCTACCTTTTTGTGGAGTTGGTCAGCGGTCACCAGTGAACCATCACCCGCCGCCGCGCCACCTCGCCCGTCTCCCGCGCACATCGATGTGTACGTAATTCGTGCTGGAGTGACCGGTGGTGTAAATGCCGAGGCCGCCGACGAGCTCGGGGTGCTTCAGCTCGACGATCTCGACGGCGAGTCCGACCATGCGGCTGTCGATCGCGGTGATCTTGCCGTCGCCGTTGGCGTCGATCGCGACGTCGGCGGCATCGCCGTACTGGTGTTGACTGTCGCTCGCCGCGCGGCGCACACGATTGTTGTGCGCGGGCGCGCGGAAACCTGAGTGAACGTCCAGCTCCACGTCAGCCACCGCTTTGTCGCCGTGCCAGCGCGCGATCTCCTGAATCACCAGCTCCAGCTTGTCCAGCAACTTCGGATTAACCGCGGCGAAACTGGGCCAAACGCCCTGCTGATCGTGATTGAGGAAGTCGCCAACTCTGAGATGTTTGGTGATAGGAATATCGAGGTCGGCGGGTCTGATCTCCAGAAATCCCTCGGGCGGCGGCTGCTTGCCTCGAATGCGCTCGGCGAGGTAGGTGCCGATGCGATATCCGTGCAGCATGCTGCCTTGCTTCTCCTCGAACGGCACCAGCACCGCGAGTGTCAGTCCTTCGACCGCGCGTTGCTGATCTGCCTTGATCAGCGCCATATGGAAGAAGCCGGCTTCCGGCGGCGCGTTGACCTTGTCGCCCGCGAGCGGCTGCGGATTGGTCGCGAGAGCAGTATCGCCGACACGGATCCACGCATACTCCAGCGCTGTCGGATCACCATGGACGTCGAGCGGATAAGAAATTTCCTGGGCCGGCATCGCGAAGGCGAGCTTCACTTCCCCGCTGGCGCCGAACGCGCTGACCGACGGGTTTGCGAGCGGAACTACCGCGCGCGTAAAAGTGCCGATCGGCTTCTCGGTGGCGTCACCCGCTGCCTGCAGAAACTGGAACGCTCCGACGGCCGCGATGGCAGCGACCGCGAGCCAGATAAGTCGGCCGACATGGCGCCTCCTGACCGGTAGATCATCAGGAAGAGCGAGCTCTTCGCCGGTTGGACGGCGTCTGTCGCCTACAACTGCCGATGTCAAAAGACTTCTGTTTTAGTAGATGTAGACCGGCGTGCCGACCGCGACCATCGGGTAGAGGCGCTCGATGTCTGCATTGCGCATACGGACGCAGCCGTGGCTGACCGACTGTCCGATCGTTTCCGGATGGTCGGTGCCATGGATCCCGTACCCGTCTCCAAGCTCAAGGCGGCGGGTGCCAAGGACTCCCATATATCTGCGCGCTGTGGTGCCGTAGGGCGGCACAACGATGTTTCCATTGACGACGATCTCCTTGCCTTCAACCCCTCCACCTAAAGACACGGCTTGGCCGCTGGAGTAACGCCTGACGACCTCTCCGTTCTGGGTTGTGATGACGCCGCCATCGCCCGTCGGCAGTGCCTCGCCGGGATCCAGATGAACAATACCAAGTCCTTTCTTGTGAGCCTGTTCGACGTAGTGCCAGTCGGGGGGAACCCAGGCCGGGTTCTCATCCTTTGCTTTCACCGTCAGCCGGCCGCGCGGGGTCTCGAATCTCCACTGCCCGTTCGATCCGCCAACGAGCTCTTTACCGCTACCCGTTGCCACCGGCGCCTCGAACAGAACCTCCTTGCCCTGCTTATACCAAAGGTGATGGTCCGCCATGCTGACCACGATGTACGGCTCGTTAGCCGCTTCCGCGGCGGTCTCGCTCATCAGCGACTTCAGGCTATCGGTCGTCATCCCGAGCTTGCCCTTGATCTCGTTGAGGACGCCGAGGTTGTCGTTGTAGACCATCCGGTTCACATCGCGCTCGTAACGAAGCTCGGCAGTTTTTGTCAGCAGCATTACGCTGAGAATCGCGGCGAGCACGAATCCGAAAACAAGCATCCAGACCGTTCGGCCGCCGTATGAAAAGATTTTGCTCATTAGTAAAAGTATACCTTCATACCAGCGCTAAGGTTCGGCATTATCGCCTTCATGTCCTCGCTGCTGATCCGCAGCGAACCAGGCGGGACCGGCGTCGAATCATTGGCGTTGCTCGCCGACAGGATTTGGGTGCCTCCATCGAGCACGATACGCGTGTCGCCCAGATCTGCAATCGTACGCTCACCCCGCGGCACCGCCTCCGGTGGAGCGCTGTCAGTCGCTGATGGTGTTCGCTCAGGGCCGAATTGCACTGGCATCTCGCGCAGCACGGCACCTTCGCGTGTGAGGTACATGCGCGAGCTGTCGACCGACACGTTGAGATGGAGCCGCTTATCAAACTTGGCCTGACGTTTGGCGAGCTCGATGGCGATACGAAGCTTGTTCTGCTCCGATGCCACGATCGCGTCGGTGCGCTCGCGCTCAGCCGACGTCATGTGCTCGCGAAGCTGGGTGACGTCGTGGTTGTATTTCACGCGCTTCGCCATCAGCCAGCCATCGACCGCGATCATCGCGGCGAGGCCAAGACCGAGCACGAACACGAAGCCGGGATAGGCGCGACGAAAGTCTTTCCAGCTGCCGCGTCGGCGGTCACCTTCACTTGCACGGTCCGGCCGTCGTCTCGTCTCGGGGCCGGTCTCCTGTTTGGGTCTCAAGAAAGCCATCTCGGTCTGCGCGCCCTCTCGTCGGGGTAGGATTACATTACGGGATATAATGGCGAGCAGACAACAAGCGCGGCCAGTCGCGCTGATAGTACTCGATGGCTGGGGCTACCGCCCGCAAACTGAAGGAAACGCAATCGCACTCGCCAACACGCCCACCTGGGACGCGTTGTGGTCGCGCGGGTCGCGCACCTTGCTCGAAGCGTCCGGCCTCCGTGTCGGTCTGCCCGAAGGGCAAATGGGCAACAGCGAGGTCGGCCATCTCAATCTCGGCGCTGGTCGCGTGGTAATGCAGGATCTGGTTCGCATCTCCACTGCCATCACTGATGGCAGCTTTTACACCAACCCGGCGCTGGTGGGTGCATGCGACCAGGTCAAGAACAACGGCGGCACCCTTCATTTGATGGGTTTGATCGGTGCGGGCGGGGTGCATGCGATCGACACCCATCTATTCGCGCTGATCGATCTTGCCAGGAAGCGGGGGGTGAAGCGCGTCGCCATCCACGCCATGCTCGATGGCCGTGACACGCTTCCGAAGTCCGCGCTCGGGTACACTCAGGAGCTGCTGAAGTACATCAAGAAGGTCGGATCCCCGGCCAAGATCGCCAGCGTGTCGGGCCGGTATTACTCAATGGATCGCGACCGCCGCTGGGATCGTACCCAGTTGGCCTACCGAGCGATCGTACTCGGCGAAGGAACACCCGAGACCGATCCGCTCGAGGCAATTCGCCAGTCGTATTCCGCGGACAAGACCGACGAGTTCATGCTGCCGGTGGTGATCGTCGAGAATGGGAAGCCGGTCGCCCCAATGCGCGACGGCGACGCCGTTATCTGCTTCAACTACAGATCGGATCGCATGAGGCAGATTGTGGCCGCCCTGATCGATGCGGGAAGCGGGAAGCGGGAAGCGGGGCGAGCCATTTCGATGGGTTCGACGTTACGCGCGGTCCGAAAGTTTCTGTCACTACGCTCACGAATTACGACAAGACGTTTCCCGTTCCAGTCGCATTTCAGCCGACATCGATGGCGCGGATCCTGGCGGAGGTTCTCTCGTCGCAGGATCTCGGCATCCTGAAGACGGCGGAAACCGAGAAGTATCCGCACGTGACTTATTTCTTCAACGGCGGTGTCGAAGCGCCATTCCCGTGCGAGCAGCGGGTGCTTGTCCCAAGTCCCAAGGGGGTGGCGACTTACGATTTGGCGCCGGAAATGAGCGCGGCTGGTGTCACCGATGCGCTGGTGAAGGGTATTACGACGAAGGAGTTCGACTTCATTCTTTGCAACTACGCCAACGCCGATATGGTGGGACACAGCGGATCGATCCCCGCGACGATAAAAGCCGTCGAGACAGTCGATCAATCGCTGGCGAGAGTACTCAAGGCGGCGGAGTCGGCGGGAATGCGACTGATCGTGACCGCTGATCATGGTAACGCGGAGATGTTGATCGACCCGGAGACGGGCGGGCCGCACACCGCGCACACCACCAATCCGGTGCCGTTTGTCGTAGTCGATTGGGAGCAGGAGACGCAACTACGCCCGGGCGGCGCGTTGTGTGATGTCGCGCCAACTATATTGTCGATGCTCGGTGTCGAGCAGCCGGCCGAGATGACCGGCGAAAATCTTGGAGTGGATTAAGTGAAAGTATTTGTCAGCGCGATCGCGCTTGCCGTATTTGCGACCGGTGTCGACGCCCAAGTCGGGCATCTTCCGCAGAACAGTCCGTATCGCGACCTCGAGACTTCGCAGGAGCTCACGTTCTTCGGTGGGCATTACCGAGCCGGAAAGGATCCGATCGGCATCGCTCCAGGTGACGGGTCGATGTTTGGCGCGCGCTATCTGGTGCACGTTGGCGGACCTGCGTTTCTGATGGCGCGCTGGTCGCACGTGAACAGCGATCGCTTGACGATCGATCCGACGAAGACCGGAACGGCGCGCCAGCTTGGCAGACGGAATGTTTCAGTGAATCTCTACGACGTCGATCTCGCGCTCAATCTCACCGGCCAAAAGAGCTTTCATCACATTGTGCCGGTGATAAACCTCGGGGGAGGCGTAGCGAGCTGTAGTTGTTCGGTAGCAAATGATCCGTACACCTTCGGCACCCCGTTTGCGTTCACATTCGGTGGTGGGCTCAGGTACGTTCCCGGCGGAAGGTTTCAGCTGACGGCAGACTGGAACGACTATCTCTATCAACTGAAGTATCCGACGGCATACTACCTGGCGCCCACGGGCGGAACGGCGGCGGTTTCATCGAGCCAGGCCCGCTCTTTCTGGAAGGGCAATCGAGCACTGACGATCGGCGCTTCGCTGTTGTTCTTCCGGTAACCTGAACTTCCCTCGCAGCGGGGGAAGCTGCGGAGGAAGCATGGAACGCGATTACGAGGACATCAGGTCTACCGACGAACTCAGCGACAACGAGCTACGCGCGCTGGTGCGTGACACCTTCGACCAGCAACTTGCATTTGATCCCGACGATGTTCAGATCGCGGTAAAGTCGGGAGTCGTTTATCTCGGTGGCAGAGTCGGGACCGAGGAAGAGTTCCGTATCATCGAGCGAGTCGTCACCGATCTCGTGGGCCTCAAGAGCCTGCGCAATGAAATGGTCGTCGACCCCATTCGCCGTGCCGAGAGTCCGGAGGCTATCGACGAGCATCTGGTCGACGAAGAGCTGCACGAGGGCCTTTTGCTCGGCGACAGACCGCGCAACGAGGAGCCGGAAGCCGAGCATATCCGTGAGGATCTCCGGTCTGAGCTGTTTGGGACGACCGATGTCCAGAACTCAATTGCCAACGCAATTCCGTGGAATCCGCCGGACGGCCCGACGCCCGAGGGCCTGAGCGGCGACGACGCGAGCCCGAACGTGATGAACGACGAGCACTAGCGGGAAGCGGGAAGCGGGAAGCGGGAATCGGGAAGCGGCAGGGGGCATACGGGAGGAGGGAGGCGTTGGGCGGGGGATGCGAGATGGGGATGCGAAGCTAGATTCTAGACCGCGTCCCCATTTTTTATCTCGCTTCCCGCTTCCCGCTTCCCGCCTCCCGCATGCCAGCTTCTCTCACTCGACGAGTCTCCTTCTCAGCGGCGCACCGCTACAGCAGGCCGGAGTGGGACGATGCTCAGAACACGGCCACGTTCGGAGCGTGTGCGTGGCCAAACTTTCACGGGCATAGCTACGTCTGCGACGTAACGGTCAGCGGACCGATCGATGACAAAACCGGATTCGTCGTCGACCTCGGGGTGCTCGACAGGATACTCAAGGAGCAGGTGAAGGACCGATTCGATCATCGCAACATCAATCTCGACGTTGCGGAATTTGGTGACGGCAGACTCGTCCCAACCGGCGAGAACCTCGCGCGTTTCATCTTCGAGCGAGTGGACAAGGAGCTTCCCAAGCCGGCCAGGGTGATGCGCGTCACCGTCGGTGAAGACGACACACTGAGCGCCACCTACAACCGGGATTGAGTCGAATGTCGATTCATGGAACGCGCTCGTTGCGCGCTCTGATGTATCTCGTGTTGTCAGCCACACTTTCGTCGTGTGTGACGATGTCGCGAGTGGTGCGCCCCGCGTCCGGGCGCAACGATCTGGCTCGATTGATCGACTCGCTGACAGCGCAGCCGCAGTTTCGTGGCGGACACTGGGGCGTGCTGGTGGTGAACCCGCGTACAGCGGACACACTGTATTCACAGAACGCGGGTAAGTTGTTCATGCCTGCGTCCAACATGAAGATCATCACCTCGGCGACGGCGCTCACGCTACTTGGCCCTGACTACACCTACAAGACGACCTTTCTCGTCGACGGGCCGGTACAGGATTCATTGCTCGACGGCGACCTGATCGTGATCGGTCGCGGCGATCCGACGATCAGCGACAACATGCGTGGTGTCGCCACAACTGTCATGGATGCGCTCGCCGATTCCATTCGCGCGCACGGCATCTCACAGATCACTGGCCGCCTCGTGCGCGTCGGCAACGCCTTCCCCGACTCCGTCCATGGCTATGGCTGGGAGTGGGACGATCTCGGCGAATACTACGGGTCGGGCGTCGACGAATTGATCTTCAACGAGGGAATGGCGCCAACCACGCCTCGCCCTCCACCGGACAGCGCCCGCGACAGCGCGTATTCAGGCCCAGCGAAGGATCCGGCGACGGGCTATCTCAACGCGTTGAACGACGCGCTCGTCCGCAAGCGAATTACGCTCGATGCCGGCGTTCTCGACAGCATTCTCCCGACGCCGATCAAGATGGACACGTTGTTCACGTTCACGTCGCTGCCGATGCGGAACATACTCCCGGCGCTTCTCAAGCCGTCACAGAACCAGATCGCGGAGATTTTGTTGAAGACGATCGGTCTGGAGCGCGGGGGCATGGGCACAGCAGACAGCGCGCGCAAGATTGTGGGCCAGCAGCTTCTGGCGTGGGGAGTGAACCCCGATGAGTTCGTGATTCGTGATGGCAGCGGACTCTCCAGACACGATCTCGTGGCCCCGGAGACGCTGGTGCGTGTGCTCGATCGAATCCAGCAGGATACGGCCTTCGCCGTCTTTTACAATGCGCTGCCGATTGCCGGCGTCGACGGGACGCTCCAGGACAGAATGAAAGGCACCCCTGCTGAAGGAAACGCGCATGCGAAAACAGGCTCCATCTCCAACGCGCGGACCTTGTCCGGTTATGTGACGACAGCCGACGGAGAGCGGCTGATCTTCAGCATCATGGCCAGCAATTGGACCGGGCCGACTTCGGCGGTGACCAGCGTCGCCGATCAGATCGTAGCGGCGCTCGCCGCATACCGCACCCACTGAGATAGTTCTGTGGCGCGTTTGCGCAGTGATCAGGAATCGCTGAAGCTCGCCGAAGCGAGCGAGCGCATCCTTGCCGACATCAAGCCGCTGGAGATCGAAGCCACCCCGCTACGCCAAGCGCTAGGCCGCGTGCTGGCGGAGGACATCTCGGCGACGGTGACGATGCCACCGTGGAGCAATTCCTCGATGGACGGTTACGCCGTGCGGTCAGCGGACATCACCCCGGTAATGACCGGCGAGAAGGTGAAGCTGCGAGTGGTGGGCACGATCGCCGCCGGCGATTTCGCCAAGCGGCCGATCAAGCGTGGGGAAGCGATGCGCATCATGACAGGTGCGCCCGTTCCGGACGGCGCCGATTCGGTGATTCGCAAGGAAGACACCGATAACGGCGTGGAGAAAGTAGAAATCCGGGACGCGCGCGATGTGTGGAAGAACATTCGGCCCGCCGGCGAGGACTACCAGCGTGGCGATGTTCTCGCCAAACGCGGGCACGCGATCAAACCCGCGCTTCTCGGCGTCCTGGCATCGACCGGCATCGGCAAGGTCAAAACCTTCAGGCGGCCGCAGGTAGCGATCGTCAGCTCGGGAGATGAGCTCGTAGATCTCGATGAGTTCGATCAGGTGGCGGACGGTAAGCGCATCGTTTCTACCAACAGCTACACCCTCGAAGCGCTGACGCGAGCGGCGGGCGGAATTCCTTCCGATCTCGGCATTGCCGCCGACACCAAAGCGTCGCTGCGCCGAAAGCTGGAGAGCGCAGAAGGTTGCGATCTGATTCTGACTTCTGCCGGTGTTTCCGTCGGCGACATGGATCACACCCGCGACGTCATCGAAGAACTGGGCGGGGAGATAAAGTTCTGGAAGGTTAGAATGCGGCCGGGAGCGCCATTGGCCTTCGGGTTGTTGAACGGCACGCCCTGGATAGGCGTATCCGGAAATCCGGTTTCAGCGATGGTGAGCTTCGAGCTTTTCGTCCGACCGGCACTTAGAAAGATGCAGGGCCATGCGGCGCTGTTTCGCCGCACTGTCACTGTCACCGTCGACGAAGACATCAAGATCGCCGCTAAG
This sequence comes from Gemmatimonadaceae bacterium, assembly GCA_045803545.1. Taxonomy (GTDB): domain Bacteria; phylum Gemmatimonadota; class Gemmatimonadetes; order Gemmatimonadales; family Gemmatimonadaceae; genus UBA4720. The sequence goes on from JBJMOW010000005.1 coordinate 881,817, forward strand.
CTGACTCACTTTCTGCGAGCGATTGTGACCCGCGGCGAGGACGGTACTCTAAGTGCACGACTGACCGGTCTGCAAAGCTCCGCCGCGCTGACTTCGATGGCGAAAGCAAATGCGTTGCTGATCGTTCCCGACAAATCGCCACAGGTGTCGAAAGGCTCGAAGCTCCACGCATTGATGCTCGATCAGAGTCTCGACGAGACTTCAGCGTTCTCTCTGTGAGCGTGCCGGACTCGTCAGGAACGACCAAGCAAGAGGTTCTGCAGGGTAAAGCCCTGATCACGTCGCTGAAGCGACGGTTTCGCACCGCCGAGATTGAAGCGGTTGTCGGTGAACGGAGATACCAGATCCTTAAGCCGGCGAATCCCGACGATCTCATTCGCGAAGAAGATTTCGTAAAGGACGAGCGACTCCCATACTGGGCAGACATTTGGCCTTCGTCACTGATCCTCGCCGCCAAACTGCTCGAGACCGATGGTCGAGGTCTCACTGCACTGGAGCTCGGATGCGGCGCCGGCTTGTGCACCATCGCCGCGACGGCCGCCGGGTTCGAAGTGCTGTCGACCGATTACTACGAAGACGCGCTCGATTTCACTCGCGCCAATACGTTCACCAACCTCGGCGCAGAAACACGGACGACGCTGTTCGACTGGCGGCATCCGCCGGCCGATCTCGGTCGGTACGATCTGGTGTTCGCCTCGGACGTTCTGTACGAGCTGGAATACGCGAGACTGCTGCCTGAGATCCTGCGGCGTACGATGAGCGTCGATGGTTACGGACTCATCGGAGACCCAGGCCGTGTCGCCGCTCCCGCTTTCGTCGAGTCGTGCGCAGATAACGGACTCGTCGCCGAGAAGATCGAGACGCGACCGTTTGAGGCGGGCGAGATCAGGCAGAGCATTGATATTTATCTGGTCAAGCGGGGATGAGGGATGAGGGATGGGTTTCGTGCACTCATCCCCCATCGCCTTATCCCCCATTCCTACATCTGCCGATACTTCGGCCCCGACCCGCCTTCGCGCGGAGTCCAGCGGGGACCGAGCACGTCGGTGGCCTTGCAATCGATACAGTTAGCCGGGTTTACGACCAAGCGATCGCCGTCGCGTTCGTACACACCGGCGGGACACATGTGCGCGTAAAGCGCGGCGACTTCGGGAGTGATGTCCGGACCGACGATCAAGTGCGAGGGAATGTCGTCGCGCGTGGCGTTGCCCGATTTGAACACCGCGTCGAGCTTGCTGAAGGTGAGCTTGCCGTCAGGCGTGAACGGTGGCGGCGGAGTTGCTTCGCGCACTACTTCGGCGTCGGCGTGCGACTTGATCCTGCCGCCGAACAACGCACCATTGCTCAAGTTCATCAAACCGACTTTGAGACCGCTCAGGTAATAGTTGCTCTCCTGAAAAGCGACTCTCATGTTGCGACGATGGTATAAGTCGCTCGCGATGAAGCTACCGTCCACCATCGCATCGTATTCCTTTAGCGTCGCAGCGGACGTGTCTTTTTTCTTGAGCGCATCGAACGCAGTGCGGGCCGCAAACATGCCGGACTGCATCGCGTAGTGAATTCCCTTGAGTGACGCTACTTCTACGAATCCGGCGGCATCGCCGACGAGCATCACTCCATCACCGTGGCGGCGTTTGGGTAGAGCGTAGAAACCGCCTTCGGGAATGGTCTTCGCGCCCCACTCGACCATCTCGCCGCTCTCGAGGATCTCTCGGAACAACGGGTGCAGCTTGATCCGCTGCAGCATCTCGTGGATGTCGTCAGTCGTGCGCTTGTAGTCGAGGCCGACGACCATGCCGAGCGCGATCTGATTTCGGGTCAGCGGATACATGAAGCTGCCACCGAAACAGTCCTTGGGGACAGGCCAGCCGAGCGTATGCACCACTGCGTCGAGCGGCTTCAGCGTCTCCCAAATCTCCTTCACGCCGAGCGCGAAGATCTGCGGATTATCCGAAGATATTTTTTGCCATTCGAGGTACGCTTGCGACAGCGTCCCCCGGGTGCCTTCAGACAGGACCGTGATCTGTGCCGTAATATCGGTCGGTGGGGTATATCCGCTTCCCTGCTCCCCGCTTCTGCTGAGGCCGGACGGTGTAGTGCGCACTCCGGTGACACGCGTTCCTTCGGTGAGCAGTGACGCGGCGGGAAAACCAGTGAAGATGTTGACGCCCAGTGCTTCTGCTTTTTCACCGAGCCAGCGCACCATCTCGCAAATCGACGCGATGTAGTAGCCGTGATTCTTCATCGTCGGCGGCGTCGGCATCCTGAACGCGCGGTTCTCGGTCAGGAAATGGACGCGCTCGTGCGTCACAGGCCCGCGAAACGGGAAATCCTTGTCTTTGAGCTCCGGGAACAGGGTGCGCATTGCAACCGGATTCACTACCGCCCCCGAGAGCGAATGCTCACCCAGCGCACCTGCTTTCTCGAGCACCCCGATCTGCACTTCTCCAAGATCGCCGCCCGCTTCCTGATCCGCCTTGATCAACTGGGCCAGAGCGATCGCGCCGGCGAGACCTGCAGGACCGCCCCCGACGAAGAGCACATCCATCGCGACTGCTTCCGCGTCCGGTTTGTCGGTGAGAATCAGCCGATCGAGCGGAAGCGGAGCCTGATGGATGCTTGGTAGGACTCTCCCGGCGCGATCAGGCATCAGTGATGCTTCTTCGCCTCGCGCACCGCGTCGGTAAGTGCGGGCACAACTTCAAAGACGTCGCCCACGATTCCGTAATCGGCAACCTTGAAGATTGGCGCGTCCTTGTCCTTGTTGATGGCGACGATGGTTTTCGAGGTGCGCATTCCCGCCAGATGCTGCACGGCACCGGAGATTCCTACCGCGACGTAGAGCTCGGGGCTGACGAGTCGTCCGGTCTGGCCAATCTGGTCGCTGTGAGGCCGCCAGCCGTCGTCGGTGACTGCGCGCGTGGCTCCAACCGCGGCGTTACCAAAGGCAGATGCGAGATCTTCAATGAGCTTGAAATTTTCCGCCGCCTTCAATCCGCGACCGCCCGCGACGACGACCGGGGCCTCGGCAAGATCGAGCCTGTCTCTGCTTCCCTGTTTCGTCTCCAGAACTTTGACCCGAGTCGATCCGGGATCTGTCGCGGGCTGAGCGGTCTCGACCCGTCCAGCCTTTGGGTTCTGGGCCGGCGCGATCACATTCGGCCGCATCGCGATAATCGCCGGCGTGCCGGACATCGAGATCGTCGCGATGACCTTGCCGATGTTCATTGGATGCCGCACGACCAGATTCTGACCCTGAACGTCGAATGAGAGAACATCGGTCACCACACTGACGCCGAGCCGCGCGGCCACGCGCGGCGCCAAATCGCGACCTTGAGCCGAGGTGCTGAACACTGCGGCGCGATATCCGCCCGCCTTGATGCGCTCGGCCGCGGTGGCCGTCGCAGCTTCGGGGTTGTAGTTGGCAAGGGCAGGATTCTCTACGATGATCACGACATCCGCGCCGTGTTGTCCAAGCTGCTGCGCTTTCGCGGCGATTCCGGCGGGCCCCAGCACGAGAGCGTGGACTTCCCCGCCTCCGGTTTTGTCGGCGAGCGTTCGCGCCGCGGTTACCGCTTCGAGTCCAACTTTCCGCACTTCGCTGCCGCGGGTTTCGACAAAAGCAAACACGTTTGCCATTACAGAACCTTGGCTTCGGTTTGCAGCAGTTTCACGAGCTCCGGAACGGCGGCAGCGCCTTCACCGATGATGCGTCCCGCCTGTCGTTCGGGTGGCAGCTCGAGGCGCGTCACGGTGAGCTGCGGCTGTGGCAGTTGCGCCGCTCTCGATTCGAGCGGCTTTTTCTTGGCGGCCATGATTCCCTTGAGGGACGGCAGTCGCGCGGTGTTGAGGCCTTCATCAACTGTGAGCACGGCGGGGAGTGGAAATTCCACGATCTCCTGCGCTCCTTCGAGCTCACGTTTGGCGGTTCCCTTCCCGCTGGCGATCTCCAGAGACGAGATCGCACTCACACATGGCAGCTCGAGCATCTCGGCGACCATCTGGCCGACGACGCCGTTGGACGAGTCGGGAGACATCTTTCCGAAAAGAATGAGATCATAGCCGCCCGATCTGAGCTCGGCGGCGAGCGCGCTGGCGACAGCGAACCCGTCGAATGGCACCTTGTCGGCCTTGAGATGAACTCCGCGGTCGGCGCCCATGCTGAGCCCTTTGCGAATGGTCTCCTGGACGACGTCGGGACCGAGCGAGATAACGGTCACCTCGCTGCCGGCGTTCTTGTCCTTGAGCTGCAGCGCCGCTTCGACTGCCCAGGCGTCGAAATCGTTGAGATCGAACTTCAGCCCAGCTTCATCGACCGAGACGTTGTCCGCACCGATCCTGAAGCGGACGTCCATATCGGGCACCCGCTTGACGCACACGGCAAGCTTCACCGCGGGAATCTCCATGTGAGTGATCGGGGAAATATATCTAGGCGAGACTGGCGTCCGGCGGGAGGCGGGAAGCGGGAGGCGGGAGGCGGGGGTGGGAAGTGGGAAGCGGGAAGCGGGAAGCGGGATGGATGCGGGATCGACAGCTGCCGATCTGACCGCACCAAATTCTCGCCGACAAAAAAAGGCCCGGCGCTTGTCCGGGCCCCTTCGCTCCGCTCGACTGCAGTCGGAGGAGAAGGTAGAGCTATAGCGTCAGAGAGTCGTCAGTGGTGCGAATCGTACCGCGGAACGCCGTGTCGCCGTGGTGACTGAGTCTGATGTGACGCTCCTTGGCGCGAGTCTCCATGTCGTCCAATGAGGCCAGATACTCCTCCATTTTGACGAAATACGGGTTTTCGCGAAGCACGTTGCGCGAGATCGTGAGCGGATGCGTCTCGTAGGCACCGTGAACCATCACGCTCCCCGACAAGGATGCGACGTCGTACATGCAGACCACGACACAGGGAAACTGCTTCGCGGCCGATGTTACTTTCGCTTCGAACGACAGGATGTCGATATCGGCCGGCCATCCCGAGCGCGCCCATCCGATGTTGCCGAGCAGACGGATGCAATTGCAGCCCGTATCAACCGCGCGCTGAAAGGTGCCGCCGATATTGGCGAGCAATTCACTGCCGTCCGGATTGCCGGAGACGACGGAGAGCCGGCCAGCTTTCCGTACCTTCTCGACATCGACCTTTTTTCGACGCAGCACGTCGAGCACGCGCGAGTTGGCATCATCGTGCCCGAACACGACCAGGTGGTCGCGCTTCTTGAGTCCGGCGAGAAGAAACTCTACGGCTTCGTCGAACTCCGAATCCCTCTCCCAGAAGTACGCGATGTGATCGCCGAGATGTACTCGTTCACCACGCAGACCGAGCTCGACGGAAGCTTCAGTGGAGCGAGTGCGACGCCTGGTCATTCGAACGCACTGAGGCCGGTGACTGCCTGGCCGAGGATCAGCGTGTGAACGTCATGCGTGCCCTCGTAGGTGTATACGCTTTCGAGGTTTGCCATGTGTCGCATTGAGGAGTATTCGGCAAGGATGCCGTTGGCGCCGAGCAGTCGGCGCGCTTCGCGAGCGATATCGGTCGCCACGCTGACATTGTTACGCTTGGCGAGCGAGACCTGTTGAGGAGTGAAGGTCCCGGCGTCCTTGAGACGGCCCAGGTGCAGCGCGAGCAGTTGTCCCTTCACCAACTCGGTCAGCATATCAGCCAGGCGCTGCTGCTGTAGCTGGAATCCGGCGATCGGCTTACCGAACATCACCCGGTTTCCGGCGTAGGCGAGGGCTTCCTCGTAGCACGCCTGTGCCGCGCCCATCGCGCCCCACGCAATCCCGTATCGCGCCTGGGTGAGACACATCAGTGGGCTCTTGATGCCGCCCGATTTCGGTAGCAGACAGTCTGCTCCGACTTTCACATCCTGGAGGACGAGCTCGCTGGTGTCAGATGCGCGCAGCGAAAGTTTTCCCTTCTGGTCCCTGGCAGTGAAGCCGGCAGTGTCGGTTGGAACGATGAAGCCGCGGATCGACTTGTCGGATTTGTCATCGCCGGTCTTGGCCCAGACGATGGCGACGTCGGCAGTCGATCCGTTGGTGATCCACATCTTGGCACCGCTGATCACCCAGCTGCCGTCCTTTTGCTCGCGAGCGCGGGTGATCATGCCCGATGGGTTCGATCCGTAATCGGGCTCCGTCAAACCAAAGCATCCGATTAATTCCCCTTGTGCCATTTTGGGGAGATAATGGCGCTTCTGTTCCTCGCTTCCGAACGCGTAGATCGGATACATCACCAGAGCGCCCTGCACCGAAGCAAAGGAGCGCACGCCGGAATCACCGCGCTCGAGCTCGTGCATGATCAACCCGTACGCGACGTTGTTCAGTCCTGCGCAGCCGTATTCCTCCGGCAGATTGGCGCCAAACATCCCCAGCTCCGCCATCTCCGGGATCAGCTCTTTCGGAAATCTTCCGTCTATATAGCAATCGCCGATGACGGGCAGGACCTTCTCATCGACGAACGATCGTATGGTATCGCGGACCGCGCGCTCCTCTTCGGAGAGGACGCTATCCAGATTGTAGAAATCAGACATGCGGGAAAGTTAGCGAAAGATTGCGGCTTTACCTAAGGACAACTGCAACAGAACGGGATGCGGGTTCCCAGTTTATGGTTCCGGGTTTTCGGAGCGTTTAACCGACAACCGGAAACCAGTAACCGGCGACTCGCATCCCGTTCTGTTGCAGTTGTCCTCAGTCTAGGCCACCGCCCGACAAGCGAGTGGAGTAATCCCCACCGCGCGTGCTTTGGCTCGAAATGATGCCCCGTGATCGACGCCGAGTCCCTGCTCGTCCTGCCACTGGTGCACCATCTCGTGCAGCAGGGTGTGCAGCGCTTCGTCCCAGCCGTCGCGGCGGATGTGACGGCGACTGAGGACGATCTCGGGCTCGCAACCTTCCGCGGCCGGGCTGTAGTGGCCGAGTCGGCTGCGCATGCGCCGCGAAATACGAATTGGAATCGTGCGCAGCTGGCCCGAGAATCGGTCGCCGTTGTAGGCCTGGTGCCACCGTACCAGCTCGCGAACGAGTGGCACATCGGCAGGATGCGTTTTCTCCGGCGCCCGTCTACGACGCGGGACTTCGGGTCGCGCGACCGGAAACTCGAGAATGGTCCGGCGAGCGGCGTTGCGCGCCACGCGAGTGCGGCCGTGGACGAAGGTGATGATGGCGCTCCACACATCCTCCTCCGCCTGAAGGAAGCTGTTGTGGATGCGCAGCTCGCCACCGCTGTAGCTCACGACTACAGTGCGATTGGATGTCAGACGCACCCGATACTGCGACCCGAGCCCGAGACGCTGGAGCCGCGCGCGCAATTCTTCCGCATTTGAGGGTTGTTCTTCCGCCAGCTCCAGCATCAGCTGGTCGCGATCACTCAGGCGCAACATACTCCGAGCGTTGAAAGCACTGGTGCGGACCTTCCACGAAGGTGCGCTGTTCTTTCGACCACACGTGGGTCGTGACGTCGATGGTCGTCGTACCGATCTCGATGACGTTGACTGAAGAAGGCCTGCCTCCGCGCGAGCGGTTGGAGATGGTGCCCGCCGTCGAGATCACTGTCCCCTTCCTCGTGTGCTCGATGTAGTGCACCGACTCCTGATGGTCGTGTCCACAACAGACTACATCGACACCCATCTCAGCGAAAGCCCCGAGAATCTTCTGCGTGTTCTTGAGTCCGTGCCTCTGCGAGAGCTCGCCACGCACAGGGTTGTGGTGCATCACGATCACCCGCGCATCACGCGGAGCTGCTTTCTGAAAGATCTCCTTCGCCTCGTCCAGTTGCTTCTTGTGGATGTCTCCGATGATCGAGATGTCCCGCAGATTCCAGGTGAGCGTGCGCAGCGTTACACCATGAGCGGTATTGAGACCGACGAAAGTCGCGCCCGGCGCGTGCAGCACCGGCTCCAGATCCTTGTCGATGAAACTGCGGTAGTTCGCGTAGACTTTCGGCTTGGTACCGAAGCCCAATGGAGCACGCCACCATTTTACATCGTGATTGCCCGGAACGGTGATGACGCGACTGACCCTCTTGGCATCGCGGATGAACGCTGCAGCCCGCTGGAATTCGCCGGCGCGTGCGCGCTGCGTGAGATCGCCGGAAATAACCACCACATCAAACTTCGCGGCCGCAATGATCTGTTCGATCGCCTCGATCTGCTCGGGGACCGCCGGCCAGCCGAAGTGAAGATCAGAGACGTGGAAAATGCTGGTCATGGCGGAGGCGAGAGGCGGGAGGCGGGAGGCGCAGGCCGGTTCGAGGCGAGGACTGCGGCAACACTCGCATGCTCAGGGCGCGACGACGAGATCCGCGAAATGCCTCGCCACACTGGCGGCAAGCTCTGGTGAGAACGTTGTCATCGGGTCGCTCGGAATCTCCCAAATTCCCTTGAGTTGGGCCATGCGCGAATCGATCAGCACGACGCGCAAAGTCGCAACGCCTGTACCACCCTGACTCGACAGCCTGAGCTCCACCGGAAGAAGCGCGTAGCGAGAGCCCTTGAGACCAACCAGTCCCCGCACCTGCGATGCCAAAGGATCACGGACCGCGGGATCCTGTGGTGGTCGGCCGCGCAGCCACTCCGCCGACAAGGAGCGCGCGTCCGTCATCAGGATGCTGTTCACTTTGGACGCACGCTCCACTTCACGACCGAACGTCCACGCCGAGCCCAGACCGCGGGCGCTCAGCTCTCGCTCGATCTTCGCATCGAGGTCATCGAGAAAAACGGCGCGGTTGGGAATGTTCTTCATCCAACCCAGACTGTCGGTGGTCGACAGATACTGGACGGGCAGCACGAGCATCTCCTGGCCGGCAAGCCGCTCGAGCGGACGCAACTGGGCCGCCGGGGGAGTTGTTTCGGGAGGCTTCGAGGCGCAGGCAAGCGAAAAAGCGGCTGCTGCGGGAATTAAGTAGTGTCGCACCGGTAGTGTGTGGATTGCGGCGAAAGTTAACGCATACTCAATTTCAATCCTACGCTGTCAATCGAGTGATGCGACAACTCCGCAGCATCGTCATCTGGACTCTGGTTTCGATACTTGGCGCGGCCAGCTTCGCCACGCTGGCGCTGTCGCGCGGCGAGAGCGTAAACGCTGCCTGGCTACTCATCGCGGCCGTATGCACCTACGCCGTCGCGTACCGGTTCTACAGCCGCTTCATCGCCAGCAAAGTGTTCGCGCTCGATCCGGCTCGGCCGACGCCTTCGGTGCGTCTCAACGACGGACGGGATTTCACACCTACGAACAAGTGGGTGGTGTTCGGCCATCACTTCGCCGCGATCGCGGGGCCAGGTCCGCTCGTCGGTCCGACGCTGGCCGCGCAATTCGGTTTTCTTCCCGGCGCACTCTGGATAATCGTCGGCGTCGCGCTCGGCGGCGCGGTACAGGACATGGTGATTCTGTGCGCGTCGGTCCGTCGTGATGGCAAGACCCTCGGCCAGATGGCGAAAGAGGAAATCGGAACCGTCGCCGGCTACACCGCTCTGGTCGCAGTGCTCGGCATCATGATCATTCTGATCGCAGTGCTGGCGCTCGTCGTCGTCAACGCTCTCAAGGGAAGTCCCTGGGGCGTCGTCACGATCGGGCTCACGATTCCGACGGCGCTGATCATGGGCATTTACATGAGGTGGCTCAGACCGAACCGGGTGCTCGAGGCCACTGCCATGGGACTGGTGCTGTTGCTGCTCTCGTTGCTGGCCGGCAGATGGGTTGCGCAAAACCCGGCGCTCGCGCCGACGTTCACTCTGACCGCAAGAACGCTCGCTATCCTGGTCATGGCGTACAGCTTCTTCGCGTCGGTGTTGCCGGTGTGGCTGCTGCTCGCGCCCCGCGATTATCTGTCAGCGTTTGTGAAGATCGGGGTCGTGGTCGCGTTAGCACTCGGCATCGTGATCGTGCTGCCGCCGATGCAAATGCCGGCGCTGACGCAATTCACTGATGGCACCGGTCCCGTCTTCGCCGGCAAGATATTCCCGTTTGCGTTCATCACCATCGCGTGCGGTGCGATCAGCGGCTTCCACGCTTTGATTTCATCGGGCACAACGCCGAAGTTGCTCGCGAACGAAGCAGATGCGCGTCTGGTTGGCTATGGCGGCATGCTCACCGAATCACTGGTAGCGGTGATGGCGCTCATTGCCGCCTGCGTATTGACGCCCGGCGTCTACTTCGCGATCAACGCTCCGGCGAGTGCAATCGGCACCACTGCAGCGAGCGCCGCCGCTGCGGTTCAGCACTGGGGATTCACGCTCGATCCCGCGCAGATGCAACAACTGGCCGATCAGGTTCAGGAAAAAACGTTGCTGTCGCGGACTGGCGGCGCGCCGAGTCTCGCGGTCGGGATGGCGCACCTGTTCTCGCGGGTGCTGGGCGGATCTACGGCGATGGCGCTGTGGTACCATTTCGCCATCATGTTCGAGGCGCTGTTCATCCTGACGACGGTGGACGCGGGTACGCGTGTCGGCCGCTTCATGCTGCAGGATTTGCTGAAGCACGTCTGGGCGCCGATCGGGCGGGTGTCGTGGTACCCCGCAGTGGTGGTGTCGAGCGCGCTCGTCGTCGCAATGTGGGGGCACTTCCTTTATCAGGGAGTGATGGATCCGCTCGGCGGGATCAACTCACTGTGGCCCCTGTTTGGAATCTCGAATCAGCTGCTCGCTGCGGTCGCGCTATGCGTCGGTACAACTGTCATCATCAAAATGGGCAAGGCTCGCTACGCCTGGGTGACGATTCTGCCACTGGTGTGGCTGGTAGTCGTAACGATGACGGCCGGGATCGAGAAGATTTTTTCGGCCGACCCGAAGCTTGGATTTCTTTCACACGCCGGCGTAGTGAGCGCACAAATCGCGAGTGGCGCGCTCCCGGCAGGGGTGCAGACGATCAGCGATGCGCACCGACTGATCGTCAACGACTACATCGACGCGGCGGTCGCAGCGTTTTTCCTGGTTTCGGTCGTCGTAATTCTGGTCGCGTCGGCGCACGAGTGGTTTGTCTGTGTCACGGGCCGCAAGGTCCCGCGCACCACCGAGATTCCGTTCGAGCCCACCACTCGCGCCGCGTGATTGCTCTTCACTCTTCTCCATTAAAGATCCGTTAATGCCGAGATTTTTCACTTTGCTGGCTCTGGTTTGTCCGGCTGCACTCGCCGCTCAATCGAGGCCGTTCGATTTTTCGATCAAGAACATCATGCGTGGGCCGGAGCTCTATGGCCGGCAGCCGCAGAACCTGCACTGGAGTGCCGACAGCAAGTGGATCTACTTCAACTGGCTCGAACCGGGCACTGACTGGCGCGAGGCGCCGAAACAGTTCCGGGTGCGCGCTGTTTCCGGCGCAAAGCCGGAAAGAGTGTCGATTCGCGAAGCCGATACCACTTCGTCGCGGTATACTGAAGGCGCGCTGTCGCACAGCGGCAGATACTCGGTGGTCGCCGCGCGCGGCGATCTATACATCAACGATCTCGCTTCCGGCACCACGCGCCGGCTTACGCAAACGGTCGAGGAGGAGTCGAACCCGCAGTTCTCGACCGACGATCGCCAGGTCTTCTTCGTTCGCAACAATAATGTCTACGCGCTGAATCTCACCAATGGATTCCTGAGACAGATCACCGACATCAGGCAGGGGCCCGCGCCGAGCGATTCGTCGCGGGCGCAGGGACAACGTGGCCGTCTCGAACAGCAGCAGCGCGATCTTTTTGAATCGGTGCGCGATCGCCTGCGCGCCGACAGCATTGCCCGCGCCGAGCGATTGCTGCGCGACTCGCTGGCGCTCAAGCCGATCTATCTGCAGAGCGGCGAGCAGGTGAACGACTTCTCCATTTCTCCCAGCGGTAATTCACTGCTCATCTCCACTCGCAGCCCGGCGAGCGGTCAGCGCACCAACGACATCCCGCAATACGTCACCCGCAGCGGTTACACCGAGGAATTGCGTGTGCGCACCAAGGTGGGCGACTTCGAGCAAAAAGGACGAGTCGCGCTGATCACGCTGCCGGCGGCGACGGTGAGCTGGCTCAAACCGTTTCCAGCGGATACGACAACCGGCGCCTTCCAGCTACTGGGATGGAATGACGCCGGAACTCGCGCGGCGTTTTACGCCTACAGCGGCGACAACAAGTGGAGCTACCTCGAGACTCTCGATCCCAGCGGTAAGCTCACCACGCTCGAAGCTTTGCGCGACTCGGCGTGGGTCGGTGGACCGTGCGGACCGTGCGGCGGCTGGTACGGTCCGGGTGATGGACGGGTTTGGTACACGTCGGAGGCCGAAGGCTTCTCTCACATCTACACCGCCTCTGCAAGTGGAACCGACAGACACCAGCTGACGCACGGCCGTTGGGAGGTGCGCAACGTCGCGCTCTCCCAGGACAAGCGCTGGTTCTATCTCACCACCAACGAAGTCTCGCCATTCGAAGAACATCTCTATCGTATGCCGACTGGCGGCGGTGCGGTCGAGCGCATCACCACCAAAGTCGGCAGGCATTCCGCGACGGTCTCGCCCGACGGTCAGCTGATCGCGGATGTCTATTCGTATGTGAATCGGCCGCCCGATCTTTTCCTGATGCACATGCGACCGAACGCAGAAGAGTCGCAGCTGACGACGTCGCCGAGTGCAGAGTGGCTGTCGTTTCAGTGGGTGGTGCCTGAGATCGTGATGATCCCTGCGTCGGACGGCGTGAATGTGCCAGCGCACATCTACCGTCCGGCCGACATGAAGGCGCAGCCCAATGGAGCAGCCGTCATCTTCGTCCACGGCGCCGGGTATCTGCACAACGTCGGCAGTTTCTGGTCGGAGTATCCGCGTGAATACATGTTCAACCAGTTCCTCGCATCGAAGGGCTATACGGTTCTCGATGTCGACTATCGCGGATCGGACGGTTACGGTCGAGATTGGCGGACGGCGATCTACCGTCACATGGGCGGTCGCGACCTGCAGGATCAGGTTGACGCGTCAAAGTACCTCGTACAGAATCTTCAGATCGATCCGAAGCGAATCGGTATTTACGGCGGCAGCTACGGCGGGTTCATCACGCTGATGGCGTTGTTCACCGAGTCATCGCACTTCGGCGCAGGTGCCGCGCTGCGCAGCGTGACCGATTGGGCGCATTACAATCAGGGCTATACGTCCAGCATTCTGAATCTGCCGCAGAACGACACGCTCGCCTATCGGCAGTCGTCGCCGATCTATTTCGCTGACGGACTGCAGGATCCGCTGCTAATGGCGCACGGCATGGTGGACACCAATGTCCATTTCCAGGATATCGTGCGGCTGACTCAGCGATTGATCGAGCTCGGCAAGACGCGGTGGGAGCTTGCGGCTTATCCGGTCGAGGATCATGCATTCGTGAGACCTTCTTCGTGGGCCGACGAATACCGCCGGATATTCGAGCTGTTCGAACGCTACCTGCCGACAAGGGCAACCGGACGATGATCAGGCGCATTGCTGGCATGTTCTCGCGCACCGCCTCTTTCGTGCGTGCGGTACTCGGCGTGCCCGACTACGACCGGTACCTCGACCACATGCGCAGCGCGCATCCGGGCGACCGGGTTATGAGCGAGACAGAATTCCGGCATGCCCGGATGAACGACCGCTATAACCGCACGTCTCGCTGCTGCTAGCGCGGACCAGATGTGCAAGACTCGGATTGGGCAACGTCTCCCTAAAGACACCAACCGAGCCAACAAATGCGAAAAATCGGACTTGCACTCATTCTCGTCGGCGGCCTAGTCGCCTGCAAAGACAAACAACTATTCAATGACAAGAGCGATGCGGTCGCTGGAGGCGCACGGGTCGAGGAGCGGGCTGCGACTCTCCAATCCAAAGCAATGGCGCCACCGCCGGTGCCGGCAACAATGGCGTACGGGGTAGTTACCGGTGTAGCAAGTGAGGTCGCCGCGACATCGGACGCCGCTGCCCCGGCTAGAGTAGCGCCGCAATCCTCCGATGCGCTGCAGGGAGTCAGCTATGCGACGACTGCAGCCAACACCATGATCATCCGGACGGGCCAGGCGTTCATCGAGGTCGACAAGGTCGATCCGGCCATACTCAAGGTTCGGCAGCTCGTGACGCAGGCGGGCGGCTACATCACCAATTCCTCGATCAGCGGCGGGCACGATCAAATCCGCCAGGCGGCGATCGAGATCAAGATTCCGAACACCAAGTACGATGAAGCGGTCGGTTCACTCAGCTCGATCGGCAAAGTCGAGACGGTTAGCTCCAACGCCCAGGATGTCGGTGAGGAGTTCGTCGATGTCAGCGCTCGCGTCGCCAATGCGCGGCGATTGGAGGAGCGGCTGATCGATCTGCTGGCGCGGCGCACCGGCAAGCTCGACGAAGTCCTGCGCGTCGAGCGCGAGCTGGCGCGCGTGCGCGAGGAGATCGAGCGTTACGAGGGTCGACTGCGGTATCTCAGTGCCCGAGTGGCAATGAGCACATTGACGATCAATGTCCATGAGCCGGCGCCAATCATCGAACCGGGCCGCAGTCCAATCGCCGATGCTTTCCGCCGCGCCTGGCAGAATTTCGTCGGACTGGTCGCCGCGTTGATCGCCTCACTCGGAGTTTTGATTCCGATTGGCTTGATCGGCCTCGGCGGGTGGATTGGATATCGGCGCTGGCTGAAAGGACAGCGGCCCATCAGGCTCGGCGTGTAGCGCCGTGATGTTACCGGCTTACGTCCCGATTGTACCACCACAACGCCCGAGACAACGCAGCGTAGGAGGCATTGATGTGGGTCAGACCCCATCCAATGCCTCCTGCGCCGGCGATGATGAGAACCGGCGTCGAGGCGTTGTTGGAATTATTGCCGGCGATGATCAGTCCCGCAGCCACCAGACTGGCTCCGATGCTGGTCACCAGCGAGCCTCGATAGTTGCTGACGCGGAAATCCCTGGCCGCAGCAGCCGCCTGTGGCGATGACTGCACCAGCTTCTCGACGTCGAAGCCGCGGAACCAGCCAACACTGCCGACGAATTCGCCTTTGGCTCCGCGCATGATGTTGGCGCTGCCCCAGCTCGATTCGAACCGCAGCGCCTGCGAGTCGTAAGCAGTCGCCGAATCGGTGCGAGCGGCCGGCGCCGAAAGTGAGGGCGCGCCTGCCTGGTTGCGATTGGTCGCAGGCGAGTGGTCGGTGGTCTGCGCGGTCAGCGATCCTGCGGCAAGCGCCGGCACTGCGAGCGCGAGCACGATTCTTAACTTCATTGGACCTCAGAAGAGAAATTCGCCCAAATCGTTCTTTGGGTAAGGACGATTTGGGCGAACCGGAAATTACAGTTTCAGAGTTAGCTCTTCAGATCGCGATCGCAGCACCAGCTCCTACCCAACTAATGGTGGTAGATGATGGTAGCGCGGCCGTTGAAGGTCTGCCCATCCATGATCACGTGGGTGTTCTCCGGATAGTAGTAACGGGTGCCGGACTGATCGACGGCGGCACCGAGAAAATCGTCGTTGGTGGTGAGCCATGACCCTGCGTTGGTGAACAGCGTCCCGAGGAACGCAGCCGACACGATCACCCAGTTCGCCTTCGGCAGTACCTTGATCGCGACCGTTCCTAGCGCTGCTGCAGTCGACTGAAGCGCTTGCGTCAGGGTGTTGGTGTCGAGTTTGAGCGTGCACGGCTGGTTGTCGTCTTCCCAGAACATCACGTGAAATCCGTCGGAGAACTTCTGGGTGAACGCAGTCACTTCGGCTTCGCTGAACAGCAATACCTGGCCCGACCAGAAGCTCCCGTTCTGATCGAAGTACTTTCGCGGATCGTACACGTGCTCGCCGGAGCACGATAGATCGTCGGCATAGGTCGGCGCGGTGCCCATATACGGCCCCTGGATGTGTACCTCGATCTCAGGATCGCCCCTGAACCACGGCTCCTTCATGTCCATCAGCCGCGAGAATTCCAGGTAGATGCCGGGCGCCAACGACGTACCGCCTCCACCGCCACCTCCGCCGCATGTCTCACCGCAAGCGATCAGACTGGACTGAGTCAACTGGAATGGCTCCAGCGTGCCGATTGCCTCGCCGTTCTGGTCTCGCGCGTTCTTTGATCTCTTGAGATCCATCGGCTGATCGAACCGAGTCTCCACCGGCACGATCGACAGCGCCGGCTGATCCGGCGCGACTTTCCTGTCGAGCGCCACTTCCCCGCCGGCTTCATTGAACGCCACGATCGGCGACGATTCCTCGAGCTGCGAAACGACCAGTACATCTGCCTTGCCGGTCCACGTCTCGCGTTGTGCTGCGACGGGCATGTAAAGCTCGAGCGACCGGATGGCCGACAGCGTCGTGAAAACTGCGTTCTCATCGCTGCCATCTATTGCAGCCATTCGCGTCAGCAACGCCTTGCCATCCCGGGATCTGAGGTAGGGCCCAAGCTCCACTTTGTGTTCACGAAACGGCGCCGCCCTCAGGTCCCGCTTGAGATGTTGACGCGCCGGCTCGTTGTCCATCGCAATCGCGACGAGCCTGGCGATCTTCGTCAGCGCGACGCGTTCCTCACTCTGAGCACCGCTGCCGGTACTCGTCGCCACGTCGGGCGAAGCGGTTGGTGCCACGCTGCGGCCAATCGGGTCGGAACAAGCGCCGAGGGCAGCGAACAACGCCAGAAAAAGAACTCCTTCGCCATGTGTGTGTTTCATAGAACCTCCTCGGCGAGCGGTGCGATTGGTGAGCGCGCACACTACCGCGAGGAGGCCGACAGGTCGTAACCCGCGAACCGCTTATGAGATCAGTTCGCCGCTACCGGCCGCGATGGAGCGACGACCGCCATCATCACGGCAGCGAACAGAGCGAGTGAAGCGCCAAACAGAAACGCACTCGGCGATCCGTGATTATCCCAGATCCAGCCGAAGATCAGCGACGCCGGCAGCGCGCCAAGGCCAATGGCGAGGTTGTACCAGCCAAATGCGGCGCCTCTTCTCGCGCGCGGGACGATGTCAGCGACCAGCGCCTTCTCCGTTCCTTCTGTCATGCCGTAAAAGATTCCATAGACGGCAAACAGAGCCCACGCCTGCCATGGCGCGCCGGCCCATGCAAACGCGAAATACACCGCCGCGTACAGCAGCCAGCCGCCGATGATCAACGGCTTGCGACCGATCCGATCGGAGAGTTGTCCGCCGTACGTGCCCGTCGCCGATTTGACGAAGTTCAGAACTGCCCACAGCACGGGCGCCAGCGCTACCGGCACACCGAGCTGACTCGCACGCAGCAGCAGGAACGCGTCGGTGGAGTTTCCAAGGGTAAACAGCAGGACCACGGTGAGATACGCCCAGAACTTTCCGTTCAGTCGCTCCGTCTGCAGCGACGTGCCCTTCTCATCGCCTCGATCCCGCTTTGGCACATCGCGCACAACGAAGATCAGAATCAACATCGCGATCGCCGCCGGAATCGCAGACAGCCAGAACACGTTTCGCATCGCAAGCTCGTCGTGCGATGACAGCCGCTTGCTGGTATCGAGCATGCCGACGCCATGCAGCTTGAGAATCATGAACGCGAGCAGCGGCCCAAGGACGGCGCCCGCGTTGTCGGCGGCGGCGTGAAATCCGTACGCGAGTCCGCGCGATTCGGGGGGCGCCGAGTCCGCGAGCAGCGCATCACGTGGCGATGTCCGCAAACCTTTGCCGATTCGATCCGTCACCCGAATCGCAAGCACCTGCGATGCGGTCCTCGCCGCAGCGGTGAATGGGCGCACGATCGATGCAATCAGGTAGCCGATCACGACGAACGGCTTCCTCGACGTCATTCTGTCCGACCACCAGCCGCTCACCAGTTTGAGCAGTGAGGCAGTCGTTTCGGCGACGCCCTCGATGGCGCCAATGAACGTCGAGCTGGTGCCGAGCACTCCCGCCAGGAAAATCGGCAGGAGTGGGTAGATCATCTCTGTCGAGACATCGGTGAAGAGACTAACCGCGCCGAGCCCGATGACATTGCGGCCGAGCTTCGCAATGCGGCTCGGCGACGCCGGCTTATCTATGATGAGCGCACCTCGGAGTGGTCGCCGACCGTGATCTCGCCGCGCACTCCCTCCAGAACGGTATCGTCACCAACGAGCGAATTCTTGAGCACCGATTTCCTGATTTTCGCGTTAGAGCCGACGATCGAGTGGCTGATCTCGGAACCATCGAGAACCGTCCCCGCGCCAATCGACACATTCGGACCGACCCTGGACTTCTTCAGCGTGACGTTGTCCTCGATGTAAACCGGATCGATGATCGTCGAATCGCCGGCATCGCGCGGTCGACGCGCGTGACCACGCTTTAGCATCGCCTCATTCGTCTCGAGTAGCGTCTCGATCTTGCCCGCATCGTACCAGCCCTCGACGTCGATCACTTTGATCTTGGCTCCCTTGTCGATCATGTACTGGAATGCGTCGGTCAGAAAATACTCGCCCTGGTTCTTCGGTTGCTTGAGCGTCCAGTCGATCCCCTCGAACAGGAGCTTCCAGTTGCGGATGTAGTACAGTCCGATGTTGGCGCGCTTGGAGATCGGGGTCTTCGGCTTCTCGACGATTTTCGTCATGTTGCCGTCCTTGTCCGTGACGACGACGCCAAAGCGCTGGTAGTCTTCGACCTCTTTGACCCAGATGATTCCGTCAGCGTCGACGGTCTTCACCTTCGACAGGTCGGCGTCGAAGATCGTGTCGACGAAGACGATCAGCACAGGCTGATCGGCGTACTCCTGCGCAAGGGCGATCGCGCCGGCTGTTCCATCCTGCACCTTCTGCTCGATGAATACCGACGGAATGTCGGTCTCCGTTCTCGCGTACTCTTCGACTTTTTCCTTGAGGTGACCGGTGATGTAAATGATTTGCTCGACGTTGCCGAGTCGCTTGAGCTCGTCGAGGACGTATGACATCACCGGCTTGCCAGCGACCTTTAGCATCGGCTTCGGAGTGATGTGCGTATGCGGCCGCAGGCGCGTTCCCTTGCCGGCCAGCGGAATGATGACTTTCATGGTGCGCTGGTTCCCTCTCGCCCGTACTTATCTGTTAATCGCACTACGTCATCAAGCTCGGGAGTCGAGACTTCGAGTACGTCGCAATCTGTAACGGCTACCATCTGATGAACGGTGCCCGGTGTGATTCTGAATGATTCACCGATACTGAGCTGCATGTCGTCCAGGTTGTCGCTACCCTCTCGCTGGACGCGATAGCTGATCTCGCCCGACAGCAAATAGACAGTCTCATCTTTCTTGTTGTGATACTGTACCGACAACTCTTGCCCGGCATTGATATGTAAGATCTTGCCCACATAGCGATCAGTGTACGCCCAGATCGTTTCGTGTCCCCACGGTTTGGGAACACGCTTGATCGCAACGCGTCCGGCGATAGCGCCGGTTGCGCGGGATTTGCCGCCGCGACGTGGAGTCTCTGATTTGGCCATGCCTAAATATCTATGCGCACCGGGTTACGAGCCACTTGCACCGGGCATGGATTCTGCCCCCTGTCCAACGCATGATTCTTTCGCCAAAGCATCTTCCGCGCCTTGTCAGCACGATCAGGCTCTTTACCAACTATGGCCTGCGTGATTTTGCCAAGCGTCAGGGCCTGCTGAATCTCGAGGGCGCTTCTCTAAACGAAGACGTCGGAATTGACAGCGATACCAGGGAAAAGGCGAAAGCGTTCCGGGAAAGGCTGGTCGAGCTGGGCGCAGCATACATAAAGCTCGGTCAGATTCTTTCGACACGCCCAGACCTGCTGCCAAAGCCATACATCGAAGAGCTGACACACCTGCAGGACGACGTCCCACCGATGCAGCTCTCAGAGGTCGAGCAATGCATCGAGGACGAGCTGCACGCGCGAATCAGCAAACTCTTCGCGTCGTTCGAAGAAAAGCCACTCGGCAGCGCCAGCCTCGGTCAGGTGCACGCGGCCGAGTTACGCGACGGTCGCAGTGTGGTAATCAAAGTCCAGCGCCCGAATCTGCGCGAGCTGCTTTCGGAGGACATCGAGTTCTTCCGAGAGCTGGCGAGCTTTCTCACGGAGCACACCTCTGCCGGATCGCGGATCGATTTGATCGGCGTGGTACAACAGGTCGAGCGCGCGCTGGTGGACGAGCTCGATTACCGCACCGAAGCGCGCAATGCCGCTTCGTTCAGGAAGGATCTCGCCGGCTTCCCGCACGTGCTGATTCCGCGCGTCATCGATGCCTACACGACGCACAAAGTGCTGACCACCGAGCGAATCAAGGGCGTCAAGATCGACGAGATTCCGCCGATCACGCGAATCGATTACGACTTCAGCGATCTCGCCGATGAATTTGCGAAGGCGTATTTGAAGCAGATCACCGACAGCGGTCATTTCCACGCCGACCCCCACCCCGGCAACGTGTTCGTGGTGCTCCCCGGCCGTGATAACCCGCAGACGCCCGCCGAAGCTGCCGCGGCCGATCGCCGCCAGGTAGTGCGTCCCGGCGCAACGGCTCTTGTCGAATCGGAGAACGCAGCGCGTGCCGCTGCGATTGCCTCAAATGCCGCGTTCGATGAGCCCAAGCTGGCGCTGATCGATTTCGGCATGACCGCGCACCTCACGTCGCAGATGCGTGATCACGTCATCAGGCTGCTGATGGCGATGGCGGAGAACAACGGTGACGCCGCCGCCGAGAGTCTCGTCGAGATGGGGCAGGCACCGGAAGACTTCAACCGTCAGGCCTACACCCGAGATGTTGCGGACCTGATCGCCAAACACAACAACCAAACGGTAGAGGAAACGCCCGCCGGCGTCATTCTGTACGAGATGATTACGATCGCCTTCCGCGAAGGCCTCAAGCTGCCGGCGGAGCTGACCCTGCTAGCCAAAGCGCTGTTCAATCTCGACGCCGTCTCGCGCGCGCTGGATCCGAACTTCAACCCCAGCAAGTCGATCCGCGATTACACCAACGAGATCGCCAACAAGCGTGCTCAGCGCGATTTCTCTCCGCGCCGTCTGTTCCAGATGGCCGCCGAGACATCGGACTTGATGCGCGCACTGCCCCACCGTCTCGACGTGATCACTCAGAAACTCGTCTCCAATGATTTCGCCGTTCGCGTCGAAGCGCCGCAGCTTGGGTCCCTACTGCTCGGCCTCGAGAAGGTCGCCAACCGCATTTTCACTGGTTTGGTGCTCGGCGGTTTGCTCGTTGCCAGCGGATTGCTGATGCAGTTTCAGCCGCGACTGGCGATGTTCGGCTTCATCATCGCCGCTGCTCTTGGATTGTGGATGGTGTTCGCGATCCTGGTTCAGGATCGCAGGAGCAGGCGCCGCAAGGGCAAGCCCTGACGCTAACGCCAGACCAGGACGATTTTTCCGAACGTCGTGTTGGACTCCATCACCCCGTGCGCTTCAGCCATTTGATCGAACGACAGCACTCGGTCGACTATTGGCTTTAGTCGTTCACTTCCAAACAGCGGCATCATCCGCGCGGAGAAGTCTCTCGCCAGCGCGATCTTTTCTTCGATCGGGCGAGCGCGAAGTGTCGTGCCTACCACCGTTCCGCGCTTGCGCAGCAGGACTCCCATGTTGAACTGCGCCATGTGCCCAGCGGTGAGACCGACTACAACAATCCGCCCTTTGAGCGCGAGCACGCGAAGGTTTCCCTCCAGATAATTGCCGCCGACGAGGTCTAGAATCGCATCCACGCCGTTGGCGCCGGCCTCCTTCTCGATTTGCGTTGCCCAGTCGACTTTCGATGCGTCGACGCCGATGTCGACACCGAGCTCCTTGACGCGAGCGAGTTTTTGCGGCGATCGAGCCGTCCCAATGACGCGCGCGCCAATCAGCGTCGCGAGCTGCACGGCTGCCGTGCCGACGCCGCTTCCCACTGCGTGAATCAACAGCGTTTCACCAGACCGCAGGCTCAGTCGCGTGAACAAAGCGTCGTACGCCGTCAGAAAAACTTCGGGGATAGCCGCCGCGTTTTCCCACGACATTCCGGCCGGCACCGGCATCGCTTCGCGCTCGTGCACCGTTACAAACTCGGCATGACCGCCACCACCGATGATTCCCATCACCCGGTCGCCCTTCTTCCAGAGCTGACAGCCTTCGCCGAGTGCGTCGACTTCGCCCGCGTACTCCATTCCAGCGATGTCCTCGGGCGAACCCGGCGGCACCGGATAATTACCGGCGCGCTGAAGGAGATCTGCCCGGTTCAAGGCCGACGCGCGGACTCTCACTCGAATCTGGCCGGCACCCGGCTCCGGCGTCGGCCGATCCTGAACTTCGAGTACTTCCGGGCCTCCCGGGCGCGTGATAATGACAGCTCTCATTTCAGATTCTATAACAGACTCGCGACGACGCTCGCGACGTATCGATCTGCCCGCTCGGCTAAGACGTCGGTACTGATGAATGGGAACCCCTCTGCAACCCAGCCGCCGTACATGGTAATTGGGCCCGGCAGCAGCTCCACCACCGTCATCAAATCCCAATACGGATCGTAGGTGAAGTCAGCACCCGCTGCTTTCTTGTAGGCTTCCAGAAACTCGTCGGCCACCTCGACGCTATAGAGATTGGCGAGGTTGTGGCGGCACCAGGCAACGTCGATTCCTACGGGTCCCTTGCACGCGTTCACCCAATCGACAACGCCGCTGACTTTGCCATCGAGCCATAGCAGGTTGCTGGGATGATAATCACGGTGAATGAAGCACTCGCGTGACTGTGGGGGCGAACTGCCGACTATTTCGATCGCCGTATGCCATGCCTGTGGTTCTCGTGACCAGCCTGGTACTTCGAGGCGCTCCTCGACGTTGAAGCGTCGATAAGTCCAGGGAAATCCGTCGGCGTCGAGGCGATGAATTTCAACTGCCGCGGCCGCCATCTCGGTCAGCCACGTCGAGAGATCTTCCGGTCGCAGCTGCGTCGCGCCGGGCAGCATGGTCGTTAGAGTCGCGGGAGTGCCGGACTCGTCGCCGTCCGAATCGAAAGCGACGAGCGTGGGCACTCGGAGGTTTGCATTGGACGCCCAGGCGAGCGCAGCCGCCTCGTGCGCGACGAGATCCGGCTCAGCCTTCAGCCATTGCTTGTCGGTGAAGCGTCGCAGCACCAGCTGAACGCGTTTGCCATCGAGGGCAACCTCGATTGCATCGAGTCGCGCCGAAGTCCCCGCCGGGATGTGATGCGCCCATCTCAACCTCGCTTTTCCGGGGAGAGCTCCGACAATCCATTTCTTGACGCGTTGATCCAGCTCAGTGGGCATTACGAATCATGCATGGATGACCGCGCCGGGAAAAGTTTCCCGCGAAAAAAAAGAAAGGCCGGCGGAGAGCCGGCCTTCCCAGAATTGACAGCTGATCCGAGCTATCTGAGCTTGTTGCCGTTCGCATCCCAGACTTCAACCGAGCCGAAGTTTCGCGCCCTGATCGGAGCTTCGATCTTGGAGAGATCGCCGGCGACGACAACGACAAGCTTGTTCGGCGTCAGTTTGCTGCTCGCGACCCGACGCACATCCTCTGGCGTGACGGCCGCCAGTCGCTCGCGATACGTGGTATAGAAATCCAGCGGCAGGCCCCAGACGATCAGATTCTGGAGACGCGTTGTCAGGCCCTGCACCGACTGTACCGCATTTGGAAAGCCCGAGACCAGGTTGTTCACCAGCGCCTGGAGTTCCGGTGCCGGCACCGTCTCGGTCCCCAACCGGTTGTACTCGCCGATAGCCTCGACGAGCGCCGAGTCAGTGGCATTGGTTCTTACCTCAGAGCTCATTTGGAACACGCCTGCGCCGGGGCGGAGGTCGAGGCCACTGAATGCGCCGTAGGTGTAGCCATGCTTTTCGCGAAGGTTGCTATTGAGACGGGAGCTAACTGCACCCCCGAAAACGTGATTCAACGCCAACATGGGGATGTACTCCGGATCCGTAGCCTGGAAGCCGGGCTGGCCGACGATGATCGTCGACTGCACGGAGCCCGGACGATCCACCAGAATCACGCGAGTGCCGGTGCCGGTGTGCACCGGATTCGCTACCGCAGCAGTGGCGGCTCGAGTAGCGCTCCACGAGCCGAATGCCTGCTGCGCAACCGACCTCGCCTCGGCAGGAGTGATATCTCCGACCATGAGCAGCGTCGAAGCCGACGGCGCGTACATCGTGCGCTGCCAATTCACGACATCGTCACGAGTGAGCGCGTTGATCGACGCCATCGTTCCGTTGGGCGGTCTGGAGAATGGCGCGGTCGAGTCGAATGCGGCCCGAACAAAGGCATCGCTGGCGAGTCCGCTCGTTCGCGCATGAGACTGCTGGTAAGCGGCGATCGCCTGGTTCTTCACTCGAGCGAATTCGCTGGTCGGGAAGCTCGGTGACATCACCGTCTTCGCGGCCAGCTGCAGCGCCTGCGGAAAGACATTCTTCAATGCGACGACGTCGGCGAACGACGTGCTGTAGCCCCCGCCGGTCTGATACTGCGCGCCGAGTGCATCCATCTGGCGGGCGATTTCTGCGCCCGACAGGTCGGCAGTTCCTTCCGACAACAGGCGGCCGGTGAGTGATGCGAGACCATTTTTCGCCGCGGGCTCGCGCTGCGCGCCGGCGTCGATGATCAGTCTGCCCTCGACTTCGGGAAGATTGTGCTTCTCGACGACGATGACCTTGAGTCCGTTGGCGAGCTGGAACTGATTTACCTGCGGAAATACGTACGGGCGCAGCGGTCCAGGCGCCGGAGGCGTCTGAGTCTGCGCATTTGCGGTAACAGCGCCAATCGCAAGCGATAGCGCGACGATTTTGATTCTGTTTGCGCTATGCATTATTGAGTCCTCGTATCGGCTGATGCCGTCTTCTTGGCTGGCACGTAGATCAGAACCGCGCGGTTCGTCGGAACGAGCCGCTCATGCGCCAGCGCGTTGAGATCGTCGAGCGACACGCGGTCGTAGTCAGCCAACACCTTGTTGACGTGATTTGGATCGTGGAAGAAAGTCCAGCCTTCGGCGAGACGATCAGCGCGTCCGCCAAAGCCGCCGGTAGTCTGTAAACCATTCACGAAGCCGAAACGCTCCGTCGCGCGTGCACGCTCCAACTCCGCCTGAGTGAAGCTGCTGGCGCCTGCGAGCTCCGCCATCATGGCGACTTCGAGCGAGTCGGCGTTGGCGCCCGGCTTACCCGTGGCGATGAAGACCAGCTCGTCTCCGCCGCCGGACAGACCGAGGTTGAAAGCAGTCACGTTCGTCGCAATCTGCTGGCGGCGCACGAGGGCGTCGTACAGGCGGGACGAGCGACCGGAACCGATGATGTCGCCCAGTAGCGACACCGTTGGAGAACGTCGATCTGTGGCCGGCGGAACTCTGTAGCCGACGTAGATCGCAGGCGCGGGCGCCTGTTGATCGGTGATGACGTAACGCTGCTGATGACCGATCACCGCCGGTACCGACATGTTCGCGAGGGCCGGAACTTTCGGTCCGCGCGGAATCGACCCGAAATACTTGCGCACCATCTGCTTCACTTGGGGCACGTCGATGTCGCCGGCGACGACGAGCACGGCGTTGTTGGGCGCGTAGTATGTCTTGAAGAAGTTCTCAACGTCGGTCAGACTCGCCGCGGATAGATCGGTCATCGAGCCGATCACGGAGTGGTGATAGGGGTGGCCCTCGGGAAACAGCGCCTCGCCCATCTTCTCGAGCCACGTTCCGTAAGGCTGATTGTCGACCGACTGACGCCTCTCGTTCTTAACGACTTCGCGCTGGTTATCGAGCTTGGCCTGATCCATCGCGTTGAGCAGCGTGCCCATACGATCCGACTCCAGCCACAGCGCGAGCTCGACCTGGTTCGACGGTACCTGCTCGAAGTAGTTCGTGCGGTCCCAGCTGGTGGTGCCGTTGATGTCGGCGCCGCCGCGTCCGCCCGCTGCTTCGAGCAGAGCGAAGTGCTGGCCCTTGGCGACGTTCTTCGAGCCCTGGAACATCATGTGCTCGAACAAATGAGCGAAGCCGGTGTGCCCCGGCTGTTCCATCTTCGATCCGACGTTATACCAGAGGAGGACCGCCGCTACGGGAGTGGAGTGATCGACGTGGTAGATCACATTCAGCCCGTTGGGCAGTGTTTCCTGGGTATAGTCGATACGCACCTCGGGACTCTTGCCCGCTTGCGTTCTGGATGCCTGCGCGCCGGCGTTCATGGCGACAAGACATGTTAGAGAGACCGCAAATACGCGGAGTCTCATTCGACCTCCATTGATTTGTTGAGTGCGTGCGCGTTGGACGGGAACGGCACGCGGGGGAGGACCAAAATAGGAAACGGGTTCGCGGGGGGAAAGAGTCTTGTTCGTACCGAGGACTTTAGAAGCGCACTACTTCGCTGAGCGCTGACCGCTTCACGCTCACCGCTTGGCGCTGCCGGCAACATGACAGAACTCATGGCATAAAAGCGAACAGATCGCGTTTCCTTGGTTGGGTCGCGACCTGTCCCGTCGCTTGTCGCGGACAGCGATCAGCGTGAAGCGCTCAGCGCTCAGCGAAGTACTGCGCGGTTAAGTCCTCATTCCGCCGCCCTACTCGTAACGCAGCGACTGAATCGGATCCAGGCTCGCCGCTCTCCGTGCTGGCCAAACACCGAACAGTATCCCGACAAACCCCGAGAAGAAGAACGCCAGCAGGATCGACGACGGCGCCACCGAGGTGTTGAAGTTGCCGAACTTGGCCAGCGCGATTGCGCCGAGCCACCCAAAGACGATTCCGCCGACACCGCCGAGCAGGCACAACACAACTGCTTCGATCAGGAACTGAAGGAGAATGTTCTTTGGAGTCGCGCCGAGTGCTTTGCGGACGCCGATCTCGCGGGTGCGCTCCGTTACGGACACCAGCATGATGTTCATGATGCCGATGCCGCCGACGAGCAAACTCACCGCGGCGATGCCCGAGAGGAGGAAGGTGAAGATCTGCGTCGTCTCACCGAGCGTGTTCAGGAAGTCGGCCTGACTGCGAATCTGGAAATCGTCGGGGACGCCGACGCGCAGCCGGTGCTCTCGGCGCAGAATGCGTTGAATGTCCGCCATCGCATTTGGTATTTGCGCTTCCGATGCCGCGAGCACACCGATCTGACGCAACCTGTCGCTACCGAAAAGACGGAACTGCGCTGTTGTAATCGGGACCAGCACCTGATCATCGGGGTTGCCGAATCCACCGCTATTGCCTTTGCTCGCCAACACACCGATGACCTGAAACAGGAATCCGCCGATTCTCACGTTCTGATCCACGAGAGATTGCGCGGGGACTCCAAGATTATCGGGAATCGCCGCGCCAAGAACTGCGACGCGTTTGCTTGCACGGTCATCGCCCTGGGTGAACATCTTCCCGTAAGCGATCGCATACTTGCGGACGTCCAGATAGTTCGCCGTCGTGCCGAGCACCGTGGTATTGGTGTTCGTATTCAGATACTGCACCTGCAGTTGCTTCTGCATCTCGGGCTCGACGGCGGAGATGGCGCCGCCCGCCGTGGCAGCCGAATCCAGAAGCGTCGCATCGGACACGGTCATCGGCGCGCGATCATTCCCGGAGGACACGCCGCCAGGTGCGAAGATCTGGCCGGGCGAAACTGACAAAAGCGTAGTTCCCAGTGCGCTGATTCGCGCTTGCACCGATTCCGACGCGCCGCGTCCGAGCGCGACGACCGCAATCACTGCTCCGACGCCGATGACGACGCCGAGCATCGTCAGGAAAGAGCGCAGCTTATTGGCGCGTAGTGCGCCAAGCGCAACACCGATTGTCTCGCCAAGTAGCATTTACTGCCCTCCTCTCCCGCCGCCTCCGCCAGTGCGACCGCCACCGGCGCCGCCGCCAGCCCCTCCTCCAGCCGCTGGTGTCTGCTGCTGTTGCAGACCTCCGCCCGCGCCGGCGCGGACGCGATTCTGCAATTGCTCGCGCTGCGCTTGCAGCACCGCCGGGCCGAGCAGCGCCACCATCTCACCCTGCTGGAGTCCGCTCAGGATCTCGGTGTAGTCGAAGTCGCTGATGCCGACGCGCACAACCCTCGGCGAATACGTGTCACCCTTCTTTACGAACACGAACATCGGTCCGCCTGTTCCGCCCCCGCCGGCACTGCCTGTACCCCCACCGCCTGCCGCACCGGCGCCCCCCTGACGCGAGAACCCGCCTGTCCCGCCACCACGCTGGCCAGTCGATGAGGGCGTTCCGGAAGCTGCGCCACCGGATCGACCACGGAATGAAGTAGTGTCACCGGGCGCTCGATTGAATCTGCGCGTGGTGTCTCCGCCCGCTGTAGATGACGCAGTCGACGACGCCGTTCCACCACGACCGCCGCGCGCTGCACGGGCGGCGGTAACTGCGGCTTTGATGGAATCAGCCGATACACCAAGTACCGGCGCAACAACTGCCGCGTCGCGCGAATTCCTGATCGCGTCACTCGGCACGGCCAGAACGTTGTCGTGATGCGCGATGTCCATCGTCACCTGGCCGTTCATGCCGGGCTTGAGCGCGCCGTCGAAATTGTTGAGCGAAACCAGTACGGGAAACATCGTCACGCTCGACTGCACCACTGCTTCTGGCTCAACCTGCTCGACCAGCCCGACGAATCGCCGGTTCGGAAAAGCATCGACGGTCACGGTGGCACTTTGCGCCGGCTGCACGCTGCCGATGTCCGTCTCATTTACGAATGCGCGCATCCGCACCTTGGTGAGGTCAGCCATTTTCAGAATTGTGGTACCGCCACTCGCCGACGACGTCGCCGAGCTGATCACCATTCCTTCCGAAACCGGCTTCTCGATGATGGTGCCGTTGCTGGGCGCGCGAACCGTCGCATCCTCGAGCCGTACTTTCGCGATCGACAGGTTGGTGCGCGCCTTGATCAGATTGGCGTCGGCGTTGGCGAAATCGAGTGTCGCCTGATCCATCTCCTGCGCCGTGATGATTTTTTCTTTGTACAACTCCGCCGAGCGATTGCGCTGCGCCAGGGCGGTGGAGCGCTGCGCCGTTGCCGACGAGACATCTGCTGCTGCCTGGGTGTACTGATTCTGCACGTCTCGCGGATCGATCTGTACCAGGAGATCACCGGTTTTCACGTTCGATCCGATGTCGACCGGCATCCGCACAATCGTGCCTGACGCTTTGGATTTTACTTCGACGATGTCGACAGGCTCGACGGTTCCGTTTGCCTGCACGCTGAGCGCTATGGTGCGTCGCTCAACGGCGACCGTCTCGATGACGAGCGCCGGATCTGTGCTCTTCTTGCATGCGCCGAGCGTGAGAATGGCGGTAATCAACAGCGCCTTACTGCGTACCGAAATCAGTTTCGTCCCGTTCATTAGTTCGTTGCGTTCAGTTTTCGTTCGTCACTGCAGATCGCGTCCGATCAGCGCTTCCAGCTGCGCCCGCGCGATCCTGTAGTCGTACCGCGCCTGGATCAGAGCCTGTTCCGCCGTCGCGAGTGCGGCCTGGGATGTAATGAGGTCCAGCAAGGTGGAGGCGCCAATGTTGTACCGCTGCTGCTGCACGCGCACGTCTTCCTGTGCCGCCGCGACTGAGGCGATCTGCACGGCGACTCGCTGCGACGCGCCGCGAAGGGCGCCGATGAACTGGGTCAGCTCTTCTACCGCCGCCAGCTGTGAGTCGCGCAGCTCAGCCTGCGAGTTCACTTCCGCGACACGCGCCCGCACGACGTCCTCTTCGCGCTGGAAGTTGTTGAACAGCGGATAGGAAAGCGAGAACGAAAGGCGGCCGCTGTACGTGAACGGGTCGTTGCCGAGACCGAAGCGGGGATCCGTTCCGGTTCCGCTGCGTGAATAGGCAACGCTTAGAGATGGCAGATACTGGCCGCGCGCGGCTTTTCGATTTTCAGTCGCAGCATCGAGGTTCGCCTGCGCTTGTTGCACCGCCGGTCCGATCTTCGCCAGCTCCGCTAGCTGCGCGCTGTCCGGCAATGCGGCCATGTTTTCCTGCACGGAAGTTGGGTCCGCCGTCACCGGGACTGGAGAGCCGACCAGCCGCGTCAGCGCAGCATCGCCTGCTTCCTTGGCGCTCTGCGCCGTGATCAGCGCCAGCTGGGCGTTTCCGACCTGAATCACACCGCGCAGCGAGTCGGATCTGGTGGCAACACCAGCTCTCACCCGTAAGGCCGAGCTCTTGAACTGCTCCTGGGCCTGAGCCATCTGCAGCCGCGCTGCGTCTTCGCTCTCGATAGCGGCAAGCACCGCGTAGTACTGCTGCTTCACCTGCAGCGCGACGTTGTACTTGACTGCAACTCTGTTCGCCTCGGCCGCGATAATACCGGCTTTTGCAGTGCGGAGAGCGTAGAGTCGCTGCCCGCCATCGAACAGCGTCATGTTGAGATTGAGACCGACATTGTTGGTCGGCTGCGACGCGACGGTAACCTCCTCGCCGTTCGAATTGAGTCGGGTTTGACCACCGCCCAGCTGGACGATGTGGCCGGCGCTAATCGACGCGCTCGGGAGAATTGCACCAACGGCTGACGTGCGCGCTGCTTTGCTCGTTCGCTCGGTTCCCTCGGCAGCGATCGCCTGGGGCGAGTTCTGCTGGGCCATCGCCACCGCTTCCTGGAGCGTGATTTTGCGGGCGCTGTCGGGCGCTTTTGTCAGACCCGGTTGAAGGCCGGGTTGGATGACCTGGGCCGCGACGGAGCTCGCGGCGCTCACGAGAATGAACGCTGAGACTGAAAACAGTCTCATCGAGGACGGAAAATTGGGCATGTACCGAACACCTAATCGGTTGAAAACAAAAGGC
Organism: Gemmatimonadaceae bacterium; assembly: GCA_045803545.1. Lineage (GTDB taxonomy): Bacteria > Gemmatimonadota > Gemmatimonadetes > Gemmatimonadales > Gemmatimonadaceae > UBA4720. Next base: position 912,412 of record JBJMOW010000005.1, read on the forward strand.
CGCACCTGACTGCGGCCCTTCAATAACTACGCCCAACTGATGTGGTGTGCTGAGATCGGAGCCTCCCGATCAGAACTCGCCTATCGAGAGACCGTCGTCAACATCCTCTGTTTGAGGACCGACAAGCGCTTGCGCACCGACCCGTCGATTACCGTGTCGCCCACCTTCACGATCAAACCGCCCAGGATCGCCGGGTTCGTATTGATGTGTGGGACAACCCGCTTACCAAACAAACGAGACAGCTGGCGGGCCAGTGCATCCCGCTCCGGCTCGCCTGGCTCGCGCGCAACGGTAACGTTCGCGTGGAGGCGGTTCTCGGCTTCGTCGAGCAGCGTCTGGTATTCGGAGGCGATCGCCGGAATGAGCATCTGGCGTCGCTTCTTGATCACCGTCCCGAGGTAGCGGAGAAAGAGCCGCGGCACCTTTTTGCCAAGAGCCTTTTCCAGAATGTCAATTTTATGAGATGCAGCGAGCTTCGGGGACTCTAGAAACGCGCGCAGAGTCTGATCCTCACGCATCGCAGTAGCGATTGCGGTGAGCAGCGCACCGAACTCTTCGATTTCGTCGCTCTTCCGCGCCAGCGCGAGGAGCGCTTCCGCGTAATTGCGACCGATCGTCGATTCGTTCATCCGCGAGTCGTCTCGCCGGCGGGAATCGAGGAGAGGAAGCTCTCGACGATTTTGCGGTTCGATTGGTCGTCAAGATTCTTTTCGATGACTTTGCTGGCGCCGGCAATTGCCAGCTCAATCGCCTCACGACGCATTTCGGCGATGGCGCGCTCCTTCTCCTGCGCGATCTCGCGCCGCGCCGACTCCAATATGTGCTGTTGCTGCTGGCGAGTCTCCTCGATCATCTGGGCACGAACCTGCTCGCCGGTCTGACGACCTTCGACGATGATCTTCTGAGCCTCGTTCCGCGCGGACTCGATCTGACGCTTCTGCTCGGCGAGGACTTGCGCCGCTTCTTCACGATCTCTCTTTGCGCCTTCAATCGCGTCCTCGAGCGCTTTCTCACGCGCTTCAACGGCAGCAGTGATCTTCGGGAAGACCAATCGCGCGAGGATTATGAAAAGGACGATGAAGGTGACCAGAGTCCAGAACATCAGGCCGCCGTTTGGTGTCAGCAGGTCGCCGCCGCTGGATTCTTCCGGTGCCACCTGTGCTGCCTGTAGAAGTGCGAAGAAAGCGTTCATGTTTGTTTTGGCTCGAAGGACGGAGCTGTCAGTGTTTGAGAAGTACCGACGGTGGGTCCGGGACCCACCGTCGGCGAGCGTGCTAGAACTTGAACTTGTTCTGAACCAGGAACGCAATAACGATCGAGAACAGCGCAATTCCCTCGATCAGTGCTGCGAAGATGATTGCACCAGTTTGAATGCGAGCGGCCATCTCCGGTTGACGTGCCATGCCGTCCATTGCCTGGCCGGCGAGTCGTCCGATACCGATGCCTGCACCAATCGTAGCGAGACCGCCCCCGAGACCTGCACCGAGCAGCGCCCATGCACCGGCGTACTCGCGGGTGAAGCCGGCTGCCGCCTGAAGCAGAGGATACATCATAACCATTTTCTTACCCTCTTCCTTTGTAGCAATCGTGATTGGTCATGCTCGCGATCACGACATCGCTATCCGTAAACGGAGCAAAGGCTCCAACGGAATTCTCCGACCGGCTCGGTCGGATACCTACACGGAGTTGAGCAAGCTCCGCGTCAGTGTGCACTCTCGCGGATCAATCCGATAAACACACTGGTGAGCAGCATAAAGATGAACGCCTGCAGAAATCCGACGAATATTTCCAGACCTGATATGGCGAGTGCCATCGCGATCGGCAGCGGAACAAGAATCCAGCTGGCGAACGTGAAGATGAGGCTGATCAGCGCCAGCAGCACGACGTGTCCGGAAATCATGTTGGCGAACAGACGGATCGCCAGCGCAAAAGGCTTGGTGAGCTTCCCGATGATCTCGATCGGCGTGAGAATCGGCGAAATGAAGAGCTTCATGCCGAGCGACATATCCTGCGGCCAGAATACTATGGTATTGATGTAGCCTTTTCCGAGTGCTCGCATGCCCGCGACTTCAATCACGATGAAACTCACGATAGCCAGCGCCGCTGTGACGGAAATGTTTCCGGTCGCAGTGGCGCCATACGGGACGAGTCCAAGCAGATTGGCGAAGAGCACGAAGAAGAAAACCGTTAGCAAATAGGGAACGAACGCGTTGCCATGTGCGCCGACGTTAGGCAAAATGATTTCGTTGCGGAGGTAGAGAATGATCGCCTCGAAACCATTGCCCACTCCACTCGGCGCTTTGCCTTCGCGTGTGCGCCGATTGTGGCCACGGAGAGCGAGCAGCGTAAAGAGCAGACAGAGCAGCGCGGCAACCCAAAGCATCACGACGTGTCGCGTCGGCGAGACGTCGAGCGCGAAGTTCCCGATGTGGATCGGTTTCCAGCGCGGCAGCTCGTACTCGCACACGAATCCGGTGTGGAGGCACGGATAGTCAAGCGTGTGCGAGTCGGTGATGTGCGGCGTTATGAAGTCTTTGGCGTCAGCGATCATATTCGAGCAACAGCGGTTCGGCCATCATTGTCAAAAAGAAGAACGTCACCAGGCTCACCAGCGCCGCTTCGAGCGAGACGTTGAAGATCCTCGCCACCGGCGCGTACAGCACCAGCACCATCAGCCTTAATCCTGCGCCCAATCCCCAACGGATAAACAACTCACCAGTCGCTTCGCCGCTTGTCCTCGACGGGCGGAGCAGGGCAAAAGCGCCGAGCTGTACTGCGAAAGCCAGTCCAGCTGAAACCAGCATCGCTTCGTGTTCCTCGACAGTCCTGAAGTAGGCCCTCAGGATGATTGTCGCGACGACGATTAGAGTGGCGGAGATTCCAGCGAAATAGGCAATCGCCCGTTTCTGTCTCACTTATTCGACGTCCGGCTTCCATCGTCGCCGCGCCGTCTCGCCGCCCTCTCTGCGTCGTCCTGCTTCTGCGCCGCGCTGATCTTGCGGTACATATTGTAGAACGCCGCCGCTGCGCCGACAAAAACGCTGGCGATGGTGAACAACCCGTTGGTAGCAAGTCGTTTATCGAGCCACTGGCCAGCGAACAGGAAGACGATGATCGCGATGGCGAATTGCATTCCGACGCCGGCGAAATCGGCGCCGGACAGACCCTTTTTCGGGCTCTGTTGCGACCGCTTTCCGTCTTCCATTTCGCGGAGGAAAATAACCGCTTGTGAAGATTTTCACAAGCGATTGTGGAGGCGGTTTCCGAACGTAGACCGAAGATCTGTAAACGGTGCAAGTCGAAGACTGATGCGAGGTTAGTCTGTGACTTGATTGTTGACCGTTCGTCTATGTGTCGATAAGTTGGCCTTCTTGGAAAATGTGAGAAAGGCCCGCCCGCCCTTTATGAATCGCCGCTACTACATTGGATAACCGTCTCATTCTCCCGTTGCTGTGCGCCGCATCAGTTGCGTTCGCCGCCGCCCCCTCCTTCTCGCACGACGACAAGCCGATTGCCAGCCCGAAGCTGGGTAGAGACGCAACCAGCACCGCGCCAATCGTCACCAAGTTCGACATAACGAGACCGAACAACGACGCGAGTAAGCTTCGTTTCACGCTCAACATCAGAAACAACACCAGCAAGATGCTCGAGCTGCGGTTCCCCAGCGGACAGACTCACGACTTCGTGGTCAGGGATTTCGCCGGCACCGAAGTGTGGCGCTGGAGCTCAGGGCACATGTTCACTTCGGTGATGCGCGCGACGATGATCAAGGGAAAGAGCCAGGCGAGCTACGCCGAAAGCTGGAGCACCAAGGGACAGCACGGTACGTTCACAGCGGTCGCGATACTCAAGAGCGATAACTTCCCGGTCGAGTCCACCGTTCAATTCGTCCTGCCGTAATTACTGCGGACTGCGGACAAACTGCAAACGACTAAACGCGCTCTGACGAGCGCGTTTTTTGTTGGTGGGACCAAAGGTGGGAGTTGCCAGAGATTGCACAGATCTCAGTTTGCGGTTGTTTTACACGTATTCTGAGCGTCGCCGCATCCTCTTTCCATATCGCCATCCCCATCCCTCATCCCAACAACACCGCGCTACATCTACGAAGCCAAGGGTTTCACCTGCTCAGAAAAGACGATCGCCAAACCACGGCAAAAAATTTGGTTGGCCATTACCAGCACCCATCGCTAAAGTTCTGAACATGAGACTCCACCCGTCGCTGTTCGCTGTGCTGCTCGTGTGTGTTCCCGCCGTGAGCGGTGCCCAAGCCAAGAATTCCGTCGTTATCGCGTCGGTCACCGACGCGAAGTCGGGCCAACCGATCTCCGATGCACAGGTGACGCTCGACGACTTGAACATCACCGCCAGAACTGACTGGAGCGGCGAGGCACGCATCGCCGGCGTCGCCGGGGGCGAACACAACTTCATCATCGTCAAGCCTGGCTATGACTCGATGGTCGTTGCGCTGCAGGTTCAGGGCGACTCCGTCGGGCCGGTTTTTCGACTGCTCAAATCCGGTACGACGACCACCACGACGCCAACGCTCGCTCCCGTGACGGTGCCCGCCGACCCCTCGACGTCCTATCTCGCCGAGTTCGAGACGCGGCGCGCGCAAGGTCAAGGCAAGTATCTAACGGCGCCCGATCTCGAGAAGAAGGCAAACCGCTCTCTGGTGACGGTGCTGGCGCAGGCGTTCGGAGGACTGATGTCCACGTCTGATCTTACGCGTCCGGGACACAACATCCTGACGACTCGTCGGACGCGGCCACGCCTGAACGGGGCCTCAGCCGATGTCCACTGCGGCGTCGACATTTACATGGACGGGTCGCCGTACCTCGACGATCTCGAAGCGATTCGTCCGAGTGAGCTCGCCGGAGTAGAGTACTACCCGATCGAGAGCGCCCCTGGCGAATACCGCAGGCTCACCGACAACTGCGGCGTGTTGATTCTCTGGACCAAGAAGTAATCGTTGGGCTCGAGGGAGCACTCCCGAGATCCGCGACCACCCTCGGAGAATGAGTCCTACTGACCCGGCTGCGGCGTCGGCGGTTTGCTGTAGCTCACACCGCCGCCCCCGAGCGACTTCCCAATCCAGATCGCGCCGCCGGTAATCAGCGCGGCAAGCAACACCGAGCGGCCAACCTGCACATGCTTTTGCGAGACGGCGACAACGTAGCGCGATGGAATCAACACCGTCTCGCCGCGGAAGGCCTGATCATCGGCATCGACGCGGCCGACTTCGTTCGCGGATATCGCGACGCCCGAATCGGACACCGAGCGCACCCGACCTTCAATCGATTGGATCTGCGATCCCAGCTGCCCGAAATTCTGATTGCGGGCGTCATCACTGAGCGCGAGTCGCACCGTTCCCACCCCGGTGCAGTCTGCAGCGTAATTGGCGCATACGTCGAGCACGCGCCGGCCGCAAAACATCCCAGCGTCAACGACGCAACAAGTCTATGTCTCATAAACTTCCCGTCTAAAGAAAATCCGGGTATGCGTCCTTCGACGCATACCCGGACCACCTCGTTCAAAATCAATGCACTACCCAGCCAGACAGGCCTGGCCGGTTCCGTCGGAGACGGTATTCGCCGGATCGTTCGGATTGCGCGACCCGTTGAATCCCTGTCCTGCGGGCGGAATGTTGGTGTTCGTGAAGCGCTCGTTCGGATCGTAGTACATGCGACCGGGCATCTTCTGTCCCGCCTGAGTCGGCGCGAAGTTCGGAGTGCACGTGCGCTTGTAATCGTTCCACGCTTCGTGACCGAGCTGGAAATCGGCGATGTACTTCTCGGTCAGGATCTCATTGAGCAGCGCCTGTCCAGCGACTGCTTCGGGAGCCAGTCCGTGGTTGTCGCGCTCTTCGTTCAGCTTCGCCAATGCCGTCACCTGATCGCCGGTCCGATAAGCCGCCTCGGCCCAGATCAGAGTGTTTTCATCGTACGAGACGAAGGTCTGCGGATAATTCGGAGCCAGCCTCGTTCCACTCAGGTTCGTCGCCGCGCCGTTGAAATAATCCTGGCGCCGCGGGTCACTACGCGTACTGAGCAGACTCACGAACTGCGGGTCCGGGATCAGATAACCACCGCGCCCGATCGTCAATTGGAACTGGTAGTAGAAGTTCGTCTCATTGGTGTTGCTGGTGAACGCGCCGAAGTAGTTCCCCGCGTCGGAGCTGATTCCCTGCTCCGCCTCGGCGAGCGCCGCCGCGTACGCCGCCTGTCCACGAACCTCCGCCGTGTGCATGTAGAATCTCGCCTTGAGCGTGTGCGCGAGCGCAGTCCACGCGTCGGTATCGCCGCCATAGACCAGGTCTGAAGCCACCGGCGGCGAATTCGTCTCCGCGGTGCTGGCCATATTGGCGATCGCTGCCGACAACACTTTCTGCACCGAATCGTAAACCGTCAGCTGATTATCAAGCGGCGGGTTTAGTTCGTTGGTCAGCGCGTGCGAGTAGACGATGTCACCGAACAGGTCAGCGCCGGTTCCCATCGTGAGCCCTTCCTGTACCTGCAGGATGCCGAGCATCGCAAAGTTGTTCGCCTCCTTCGCGAGATTCTGCGCGCGCACGATGTCAACGAGACCACCGGCAGCGTAGAGACCGATGTTGAACCCGCTCTGAATGCCTTCGTCGTAGAGGTAGTTGTAGATGCTTTGGTACTGGTTCTGACCGCCGGCGAACTGACGCGCCCACATGCCCGTTACGCGCGCCGGATCGCTGCCGAGCAGCGCCCAAATGGCCCCCTCTGCGCCGGCGAACAACTGATTAGCCGTCGCAACTTGCGGCCGATTCGGATCGTTGCTCAGATCCCCGCCCGTCAGATAATCACCTTTGCAGCTCGTCGCCGTCAGCCCGACGACAACGAGCGCGAGATATCGAAGTTTTATCACTGCAATTCTCCTTTCGTTATCGGTTTAGGCTGAACGACAACACGAACGACCGCGACTGCGGATTGGCGAACCAATCGAGTCCCTGAGTGAGGTACTCTGCACCCGCGTTGTTCACTTCCGGATCGAGCCCGCGATACTGCGTCCAGGTCTTCAGGTTGCGACCCGAGATGCGGATGTCCGCCGAGCTGAATCCAGTCAGGTTCTTCAGGAACGGCCGATCGAGCGTGAAGCTCAGACTCAGCTCACGCAGCTTGACCCAGCCGGCGTCTTCCATGAATTGCTCGCCAGGACCCGTGAATCCGCCGCCAGTGCCGACGATGCTGAGCCAGTTCTCCCAGTCCTCTGGCGTATTGAGGCCGACGACTCCAGTGCCGGGACCCGCGACGTCCGGATACGCCTTCGTATCCCAACTGACGCCGTACTGGCCGGTGCCGCCGCGCGCATCGGTGTCCTTGTGAGTACCAAAGACGTAGAGAGCGCCGCGAGTACCGTTGTATTGAGTGCCGCCCTTTTTGACATCGAGCAAGCCGGACAACGTGAACTTGTTCAGAATCTTGAGCGATGACGAGTAGGACATGGTGTACTTCGGATGCGGATCACCGATGACCCTGATCGCTGGATCAGCGACCGGTAGGCCGTCCGGACCGAGGAACAGCGCGTTTCTCTTATATCCGCCGGGTGTTGCGCCGCAGAGAGCATCGATGTCCTGATCCGCTGCGCCCATGCCCGGCACCGCGATGTGGGTTCCCGACCCGCAGTGCACGAAACCGGTGCCGATGATGACGCCCGGTGCGTAACCAATCACGTCAGCGCCTTCAGCTTCGTTCGCGCCGAATCCTTCCAGCAGATCGAAGATCTCAGCGCCGCCAAGATCAGTGACCTTGCCGCGGTTGCGGCCGAACTGCACGCCGAATTCCCACGCGAGATTCTGCGAGGTGTAGGGGCGGGCGTTGAACGAAACCTCGATTCCCTTGTTCGACAGCGCGGCGGTATTCTCGAACGCGCTGAGGAACCCGGTCGCGGCCGCGTTCACCGTGATCGGAAGAATCACGTCGGACGATTTCTTGTTATAGCCGACGACCGACAGATCGACCTTCTGATCGAAGAAGCCGAGATCCGCGCCGACCTCGAACTCTTTCTGCAGCTCGGGACGCAGCGCTGGATTGCCGATCCTGGTGCTGCTGGTGACGCCCGGCACGCCGCCGACCGTGGTGCGCAAAACGTCGCCGTAACTCGACCCAAACTGCACGACCGTGCTCAATGCATTGAGCGCTGCGTACACGTCCGGCTCGCGCCCCGTTTCGCCATACGCTGCGCGCAACTTGCCGAAACTGAACAAGCCGGTCGGCTCAGATCCGTGGAACAGATTGCTGAACGTCCAGGCCGCCGACGCTTTCTTGAAAGTGTGACGACGCTGTGAAGCTCCGAACGTCGAGAATCCGTCGTTCCGCAAGCCGGCGGTCAGGTAAATCTGGTTGTAAAGATTGAACTCACCTTGCCCGAAGTAGCTCTCGATGTGACGGAGCGACTTGTTCTCGATGGCCGCCTGCGAGATGGTGTTCTCGAGCGCAAGCGGAGTAGGCGCGATCAAGCCTTCACCAACCGTCGTGTGTTGCCGATAGCGACGTGAGTTCAGGTTTTGACCGACCGTGAAGGTCGTGTTGAAGTTCTCGCCGCGATCGAAGGTCGCCGAGGCAAGCAGGTTGTGATCGATGATCAGGTTGTTCTGATCGTTGCGAATGACGTTACCAGCGCCGTCGTTCGCCGAGGTTTGCGGCAGCGCCTGGAGCCGTGAGTCGGTGTAGTAGTCGCCACCGATCGTCTCCTTTACGTTCAGCCACGTCAGTGGATGCCAGTCGACGTTGAAGTTGGAGATGGCGCGCCCGACTTCATCGCGATTGCCGTTGCTCGAAGCCACGAAGAACGGATTGTCGTAATACGCGCAGCACCCGAATGACTCGACTGTCGTCGCATTCGGGAATCGATAGCTGCGCTGCTGGCCGTACTGATTGAGGTACGGCTCGTTGTTGAACGCGGGCGGCGTTCTGAGCGCGCCAAGCAGCAATCCGGAAACGTCGTTGCCGCGCTGCACGAAATTGCCACGCGCATCGACGTAATTGAAGTTGCCACCAAGCGTAAGCTTGCTGCTGACTTCCTGAGTGCCCTTGAGGCGGAAGCTGGCGCGATTGTACTTGTTGTTCGGCCCCTGGATGATGCCGTCCTGATTGGTGAGACCGACGGACGAGTAGAACGTCGTGCGATCGTTGCCGCCAGAAAGCTGAATGTTGTTATCCGCAGTGAGACCTGTTTTGAACAGCTCACTCAAGTGATCGTAGGTCTGCGTGCCCGCGGGCAGTTTCGCGCCCCACGATGTACGACCGGCCGTAGGTGCGCAGTCAGGCGTGTCACCGCAGGTCGCCATCGCATCGGGAATCGGTCGCGGATCCCCGTTTGCGTTTGTGCGCGCCAGCGAGCCCTGTGCGTAATCGTGCTGCAGGAAGTCGACGAGACGAGGTTTGTCCCACGACAGCGTCGAGCCAACGCTGATACGGGTTGGTCCGCTGCGACCACGCTTGGTCGTAATCAGTATGACACCGTTCGCGGCGCGCGCACCGTAGATCGCTGCTGCCGCCGAACCCTTGAGGATCTCGATGCTCTCGATGTCGGACGGATTGACGTCAGCCGCGCGATTGGTTGTTACCGTGCCACCCTGCCTGTCGGTGACTGAGCCGCTGCCGACACCAATCGCCATCGTTGCCGGCGACACGGTCTGGTTGTCGATCGGCTGGCCATCAACGACGAACAACGGCTGGTTGGTACCGGTCAGTGACGCTTCGCCGCGGATGACGACCGATGCAGCTGCACCGGGCTCACCCGACTGAGTGCGCACGTTCACGTTCGGCGCTTTGGCGGCGAGCGCAGCAATCACGTTTTGCGGCTCGTTGGACCGACGCAGCGCGGAGCTGTCGACGCGATTGATCGTCACGCCCAGTCGCTCGCGTGTTGTCGTGGTTCCGGCGCCGGTCACCACGACTTCGCCGAGGTGGAACGGATTCACCGGCAGGGTGAAGTTCTGGTTGTTCGTTGCTCCGGGCGTGAGCGCAATCTGAACCGAGCGCGCGGTGTAGCCGATGACGCGCGCGGTCAATGTCGCGGTGCCGCCTGTCGCTCTGCTCGACGGAACGATGAAGGTGTAACTGCCATCATCGCTGGTCGTGGCGCCGATGTTGGTACCGGCGAGGAATACGCTCGCGGCACCGAGTGGCGCACCCACATCGCTCGTGACACGGCCGGTCACGGTCGTTCCGCTTTGCGCGAACGCCGCCGATGCCGTGAATGCGAGTGTGGTGACGAATGACAAGAATTGTCTTCGCATACAACTCACTCCTTGAGTGTGATGTTCGGAATGTGAGAGTGAGCGCAGGCGTGTAAAAGACTTTTTGCAGTTCCGAACTGGTTAAGGAGCTGTGCGCGATTTTTTACAAATCGCATACATGGCGGGCGCGTAGTAACGCAGGCGACCCCGCGTAACGCATCATATCTTCTCACGTACACCCGTCATTACATGTCACTGATCCGTCGTATGCGAGCATACGGAGCCCGCCCGCTGCTGCTCGGCGGGGCGCTTCTGGGAATCGTCGTGGTTGCGGGACTCGCGGCACTGGAGTCACACCGCACCTTCGTCGCGCGCAAAGCGTCCGCCGAACAGACGGTGCGCGATTACGCGAAGTTCGCGGCGTACCTCTATTCGACCCGGATCTATCTGTTCGCGCGCGAACGAACCTTCATGCCGTACGCGAAGTTCAACGCCGACGACCCGTACACGCGTGCCTCCCTGCCGCCGCTTTCTGCGATCCCCGCGAATACAGATTCGACGGAGAAGTGCGGACCAAACTGGACCACTTATCGATTCCGCCTTGATCTACCGTCGGGCACGGTTCAATACCTGGGCGTTCGACCTCTGCCCGCAGTGGACCGGGCCATTCGCGACACGATCCCAAAGCTCGCCAACTCGCCCTGGGTCAAGCTCTCCGGATTCGGATACCTCTTCGTCGACCCACCGGGTGCGCCGAGAGAAGCGATTTCATACCTGCGAACACTCGACTCCGCTAAGAACGTCATAGCGGTTTACGGCTACCGGTCCTGCTACGGTGTGCGCGACACCATTGACTACGCGACCGTGCACAGGATCGTAAAGGTTTTGCCGCCAATGATCCCGGGGTATGGGGACTCTGCGTCGGATGCCCCCTCGGCGTGGTGCAAATGCGGCCCGAAAAAATCGGGAACCAGGAACGCCTCGGCCATGGAGCGGATGGCTGGCCCCTGGCCAAACGGCATGCCGGCGGATTCGCTACTGTATTTGAAGATCACTGACTTTCACGACCGCACCTTGTACCAGGTGCCTGCGCGCGGGAAATCTTCAGACTTGTACGGTGTCTCGCCCATCGGATACATCGGGGGCGTCTGGGTATGGGTCTCGTTGCGACCGGACGTCGCAAGGTTCCTCGTCGCCGGCGGCATCCCCGAGTCCCACGTCCCTGCGTCACTGGTGCTGTTCGGGGGCGCCATTGTGCTCGCAATCGCCGGGTTCGCTTCGCTGCGCAGTGAGGTCCGCCTCGTGCGGTCGCGAGAGCGGTTCCTGGCCAACGTCTCTCACGAGCTGAGGACCCCGCTCCAGCAGATCCTGCTCTTCGTCCAGCTGGTGCGGCTTGGCCGAACAAGGAGCGAAAGCGAGAAGGAGAAATCCCTCGAAATCATCGAGCGGGAGACGAATCGGCTGATTGCGTTGTCTAATTCCGTATTGACGGCCACCTCGACACCGGAGATGCAGCAACTGGAGTCGAGCGCGGTCGACGTCGCGGGCGTAGCACAAACGGCGGCGGATTTCTTCACACCTCTCGCGGAAGCTCGCAAGATGCGGATTGAACTGGACGTGGAGCAGCCGGCGGTTGCGCGCGGCGATCCGGGCGCGATCCGGCAGATCCTGATCAACGTGCTCGACAACGCCGCGAAGTACGGTCCGACGGGCCAGACGATCAAAATCGGTGTTCGCAAGAACGGGCCGATTGTCCGCTTATGGGTCGACGATCACGGCCCCGGGATCCCGCTCGCCGAGCGTAACAATGTCTGGCAACCCTTCGTAAGGCTGGGAGGGACAGTGGACGACAGCACCGGGGGGGCCGGACTCGGCCTCGCGATTGTGCGCGACCTGGCTGCGGCGATGGATGCCCGTGCTGAGCTATCCGACGTCCCCGGGGGAGGCACCCGCTTCTCGCTGGATCTACACGCGAACCAGAATGGGGCTCACTGATGACACAACCGACTTCCTCCTGGCAGCCGTCACACAACGGAGACGCGGCGCCCAGCCGCAACATTCTGATCGTCGAAGACAACGAGACGCTGGCGTTTGGTCTGCGCACCAGCCTCGAGGTTGAAGGCTACGAGGTTGAATGCGTGAGCGATGGCAACGTCGGCCTGGAGTGGCTGACCGATCACACGCCGGATCTGATCGTCCTCGACCTGATGCTGCCCGGTCTCAACGGCTTCGAGGTGCTCCGTCGCTATCGCTCCAACGGCGGCAATGCCGCCGTGCTCATTCTCTCTGCGCGTGATCAGGAAGTCGACAAGGTGCAGGGATTCCGGATTGGCGCCGACGACTACGTGGTCAAGCCGGTCGGCGTGCTCGAGTTCCTGGCGCGCGTGGAAGCGTTGATGCGCCGGGTGAGCACGCCCGCGCGTGGGGGAGATGCGGGCCGAGGTGCGCTGCATCGCTTCTCCGACGTCGTCGTCGATTTACGCACGCGCACGGTCACGCGTAGCGGAAAGCAGGTCGATCTGAGCCCGATGGAGTTCGATTTTCTGGCGTACCTGATCGAGTCTGGTGGCGACATCGTTTCGCGCGACACGCTGATGCAGCGCGTCTGGCGCTACACCACCGGCGTCACTTCACGCACGGTCGATCAACACGTTGCTCGGCTGCGCAACAAGCTCGAGCCGGATCCTGCGCAGCCTCGCCATCTCATTACTGTGCGCAAGGCTGGCTATCGCTTTCAGCTGTAAAGCGTCGCCGTTCTGCGCCGCTGGTCACGCCCGCCGGTGATAATAGAAGTCGTACTCGGTCCTCCACGTTTTTCCGCCGTCACTAGATAACTCCGAGTGCTGGCGAACGGTGTCCTTGTCGACCGGCGTGAAGGTCAGTCTGATTGTCGTCTGCGTTGAACCGGCCGGCTTCCAGAAAAAGACCAGGCTCTCACCGTCGCTCTGACTCTCACGGTACTCGTGGACATCTCCGTCGGAGCCAATCCAGAATTGCTGCCATTGCTTAAGACGGGGACTGTAGGAATTGAGACTCTTTCCAGTTCCACCCTTGGCGCCGGTCCAATTCTCCAGCACCGCGCACCCGTTACTGGTGCTTTCGATGACACTGTCGCCGACATGGGTGCCGTCTTCGGTTTTGACATCCCACGCGCCGATCCAGAAGTCAAAGCGATGACGTTCAGGATCGTCCGCGCACGAATAGGGTGCGGCGGTCGAGTTAACCGCCTGACTGGCCGAGCTGGAGCTCGCCTGCGCAAAGGTTCCTTGGCCACCGAGCAGCGCAAACGCCGCGAATGTGAGTCTGATCGTTAATCTCATGAGTCGGTTTCTCTCTCCTGTGTCACCTGAAGTCCGCCGAGCAAAGCGAAGAAACGCTCGGGTTGATTGGGGTACTCTTAGACATCGGCACATCGCTTTGCTCGGCGGATATCCGAATTAGTGCAGGGTGGTTAGGCGGTAATCCTCGGGTGATACGGGCGCACGATCGGCAGGTTCAAAGACTTTCGCCACGCAATCCATAGGTTGCGGAGGAAAGCCTTCTCCATTTTTCGGAGCGCGGCGAGATGACTGCGCTTGGCGGTCCAGCCCTCCCTTTCGGTCGCCAGCCTCTCACGCTCGGCGTCGTAGTAGGTTCGGTAATCGCTTCCGCAGCGCAGCATCGAGACGCCAATCAGATAGCATGACTTCCGAGCATGCGCATCGTAGCTGTTGCGACCACCGACTACGCTGCGGCGGGGCGCCACGCGCGTCGTATCGTCGTTAATCAGCTGCAGATGGCCGCTGCACAGACGCGAGCCGGCGCGGGTGAAGTGCGTGTCACCCAGCTTGTAGCCCGCCGGCATTCCGACCTCGAGCTTGCAGCGCGGGCACTGATAAGCGTTGCCGGGGATGGTCGCGAGGCCACAGTACGCCCAGAACGCGGACGGCGTTTTTGCGCGAGTGACATCGAGCCGGGATAGAAGTCGCGCGGCAAGCAGCTCGCCGACTCCACGTTGCTCCGACATCCATTGCCACGCCGGATGAGAGTCGATCGATGAGCGCAGCGCCACTGCGGCATCGTTCTCGTCTTCGCTCGCGCGCCAATACGCTTTCTCCAGAACTCGTGGTGCGCCGGCAGTTTCTCCGCGCGCGATGACCTTCAGCAGCGAGTCAGCATCACCCGCGATGCTGCCAACTCCATCGAACGAGCGACCCTGAAAGAGCGCCCGCAGACGCTCGCCATGGGCGATGCGCGAGCGCTGCGCATCCTCGTAGAGCTGATATAGCAATCGGAGGTCGTGCGCGGCCTCGTTCGAGTCGGACAAGCGCTGAAGTGATGTCGCCATGCTGATGATTTGGTGTTGGTCCAGGCAACGCTACAGCGCGGCACGCACTCACAGTGTTTACGTCCAGTAAAGTTTTGGCAGCGGTGTTATTGCTGAGGGCAAGCGTCGAATCGCTCCACCAGAGTGCTGCCACTCGCTGAGTGACTCATTCCGACAACCGGGTTTCCGCCAACCAGCCAGACCGCGCCGCGAAAGACAACTGCGCGCGCGTAATTCCGTGGCGTGCGCAGCGGTGCAGCGTGCTCCCATTGGTTCGTTGCTGGATTGAGCCGCAGCACTTCGTCGAGCGTGGATTTGTGCGCCTGTGATTCTCCACCGAAGACGTAGATGGCCCCGCAGTAGAGCGCAGCGCCAGCAGTGCCGCGGGGCTCGATTGGTGGACCAGCCGTCCAGAAGTCGCTTTGGGGGTGGTAGATCTCGACATCGCCGAAATCTCCCGGACCACTTCGACCACCGATCGAGTAGAGCTTGCCGTTGTAGGCGAGGGCCGACGGACTCCCTTTCGATCGTGACAATGGCGCCCGCTCCGTCCAGCGATTCGTGGCGGGATCGTACTCCGAATGGTTGGCGAGAGTCGATCGTGAATTCCCCCCACCGATGACGTGAATCCTTCCATCGAGTACTGCCGCGGCGTGACCGCCACGTGGCTCTGCCAATGGAGCGGCGGTACTCCAGCTGTGGGTGTCGACGTCGTAGACGAGGACGTCGGAGCTGGGAACGTTGGTCGTGGTCTTGAATCCGCCGATGATGTAGATGCGTCGACCAATCACCGTCGCCGTCGGGGCGTTGAGTCCTTCGCCTGGCAGCCTGGTTTCATCTCGCCATTGAGTGCCGTCAAAGCGCTCGACTTCCAGCACCGGCTGGCCGCCGGCGCCGGTGCCGCCAATCGCGTAGATCGCGTCGCCGGTGCTGACAACCGCGTGCGCCGAGCGGGCGTGAATCAACGAAGGGGCGTCGTACCACTCGCCGGTGGAGCGATTCGCCGAGAGACTCGCGCATCCGCAAAGCGTTGCCGCAACCGAAAACCTCGCGCACGCGCTCAGAGTTACCGCGAGCGAGGTCAGAAATCGTGTCGTCATTCCGTCATGCTAAACGGCAGAGCATCTGCCGGTTGTCAACGTCCGGTAAAATCAGACGATGCGCATGTAGCGACACGAGTTGAATAACACCAGCGTCGTGATCGCGAGCGCGACGAGCGCCGAACCGAGCAGAACGAGCAGGTAACCAATCTGGGACGGAATGCGCTGGCGTGGTGACGCATCGATTCCGAAGAATGCGGCCGCCTGTCCGCGCGCCACGGCGAGCCCGGTGTTGATTGCGCTCCATCCGGTGGCGGCAACGATCGCGACCAGAACCCCCGCCTCGAACCAGAGGTAAAGCCGCAGGCCCCGCATGCGCCAGTGCGAAACGATGAATCGGTCGGCGGCTGAGAATCCGCTCAGATCCATCGCCAGCGAGCCGCCAATCACCGCGATGGCGATGAAGGCCGCCATCCAGACGAGCAGCGTGCCCAAGCGGTTCTTGCCGAGTGGTGTAGCGAAAGTGCTCATGTCTCAAGGGTGACGAGCCCGCCACCCGCGTGCAACGTAAACTTTCCTCTGCTACATGCGTCCGCTAAGGCTCTACTCGCAGGTCCCTGGAATCAGGGAAGCGTCCCGCGATCGCCCAGCCACCGAAGCGGTCAGTGACGACTATGGAGATTTCGTTTTGCCCCGCTCGCAGCGGCAGGAATACCGAGGCCTGGTCGAGCGATATCAGCCCGTCCCGTCTCCGCTCAAAGTCGTACGAATCATCGCGGTAAAAGATCGGGCTGCCGTTAAGAAACACTGTGACGCGGTCGCTGAAGCCGAGATCGAGTCTGCGCATGCCGGCGCTTGCGGCGCTGACCCGAATGCGGGCGACCGCTCCGACATAACGCGCCACCTTCGGCATCGGCAGTTGCCGATGTAGCTCCACGAAGCCGTCTGGCTCGATCGGCAGAACCTGGACAGGCTTTACCCATTCCGGAGCGATTGATGTGATGGCGCTCTCCGGCGCCGCGAACGCGGGTCCGACTTCCCATTTGCTGATTATGCCAGCCGGGACGGTCGGCGCTGCGGGTGCATTTGCGAAATCGTAAGCGATGACACCAGGCTGCACCCGCAAATTCGCGTATCTGACGGCCGGTCCGTTGCCGGGTGTCCCTTGCGGGATAAATGAGCTAAGCGTGATGTAGCCGGCTTGCGGATCGCGTGCGAGGTGGGCAATCACCATCATCGGCTTTAGAGTATCGCCGAGGAAAAACGCAGCGCGCCGGCCGGCGAGAACGATGCGCAGATGCTGCCAGGCATCTGGCACGATGTCGGGAGCGGCCGTACCGCGCGGCCCCCAGTAGAGTTGCCACGCACTCTGGCCCTGATACGTCGGCGCGTACTGCACCGCGTCGGGCAGTCCGGCTTTATGCGGGCGCAGATAGAATTCTTCCTGTTCCCCTTCGTTCTGTACGCGAAAATTCAGATACACGAACGAGCGCCGACGTGAAGTCATGACGTCGACGTCGATGGTACCGTCTTCGAGCTTCATGTCGCGTCGCTCGGCGGCTCCGTTCTCGATCGTCAGAACCTGTCGGCCATCGAAAGACTCGACGCGCGCGTCACCGCTCAACTTCCATTGCGGATCCGAGAAGGATATCTGCTGCGCGGCGACGCTAAACGCGGACAACGACAACGTCATCGCGGTTAGCGCGAGGCGCATATTCAATACGTACATGGAAAAGTCCTGGTGACGGATCGCAGACAATACCCGCCGAATTGGACAGCGGCCACAACTTGACTGGTTGCTTACAAGCTTGCTACCGGTTGTCTACGGCTGGGCGGGACGAGGCTTATCTGCGAAAGTGATCGGATGGCCGAACGACCACTGACTGTGCTCACGGTCCTTCTTTGTCGTTGCGATCATACTCTTGACCATCGGCATCAGCTCGAGCTGCGCCGGAGTGAGTATCAGCGCAACCGTGTCTGGCTGCACCCAGAACACTTTCCAATACAGCTTGTCGGTGGCTTTCGCGGTGTCCAGCTCCGCCTTCCCCGCCGCGCCGGCACCCCGCGCCAGATAATCGCCAAGCGGGCGAAATAGCGCGCGCACCTGCACGGAGAAAGCTGAATCCGCTCGACTCAGCGCAGTCACCTGCGTTCGCGTCAGGAACAGCGAGTCGGTCTGCTCGAGAATGAGTTTGTAGACGTCCGATGTGTTCGACAGGTAGAACGCCGACAGTGAATCAGCGGAGCGACGTTGCCAACCAAGCGAGCTCTTCACGGGCTCAACGGCGCGCCGCAATTGCTGGAGATCGAAATCGGTCGACAGCGACAGACGGAAGTCGATAACGATGCGGAACGGGGTCCGTAACAGGCTGTGCCCGGGCCGGGTATCAGCAAAGCGCGGATTGACATCGTAATTGAAGCGGCCGTTTGCCACGTCGAAGCTTCGCGGCGTGAGCAGAACCGGATTTGGCGATGCGGGTGAGCCCCACCCGCGCAAGTTGTCACCGTGGAAGGCCTGATCCAGACCGGCGAGCACGTTCTGGAAATAGACCGAAGGCGTCACGCGGTTTCGCCACTTTCCGGGAATGGGCGGAGTCCACTGGATGTTGAGCGATTGGGTCCACGGGCCGCGACAGCTATTCCGCGGCACCACTCTCCCGAGATTCTCCCGAACACAATCGCGCGCCGACGACGAACCGCTGTTTAGCAGTGCGCGCAACTGATTGCCCAGCTCAGTATCGGATGTGGAGGCCGGATCCGGAATGAATGCGCGATCTCCGCTGCGGCCGTCTCCATTCACATCGCCCTGGACAATCGGCGTAAACGGCAATCCTGACTGAGCACGGCCGAAGAGTGTGACGGTGCCAGTCTTGTCGGTCGAAAACGCCGTCGTCAAAACGAAGATGTGACGCGCATCGCTCGAGCTCGGCGCCCATTCGCGCAATCGCGGATCGCCGAAGGCCGCGCCATCAAATCCGCGATACTGACGCTTGCTCGACTGCAGCGTATAAGCGAGTGAGCCGAAGAATGAGGCGCCGCCACGGAATTTGAATACGTCGGGAGCTATCGCGAGGTTCAGCTGCCCACCGTAACCACGCAGATCGCTTACGCGCACGCCAACGCTTCCGTATTGGTTTGATCGGCGTGATTCAACCGGCGAGACTGCTCCGCTGTTGGCGTCGATCGACGATGCTGATACGAACACCGGGCGGCCGGCCTCATCCGCCAGGCTCATGCGCGGAACGCCGTTGAAGTTCGCGTCGAACAAACCGGGCTGCGACAGGTCATATGACGCGAGCGTACCGACTCGATACAGAACTCCGTGCATGCTTGTGTTCCAGTCGAGCGACGCGCGCCAGCTGCGGGGCACGTCGTACGACGGATCGATCAGCGTTGCGGCGGGAGTCAGATCCGAGAGGGTGCCGTTGCCGCTTACACACTGCGACGGAATCGCTGACATATCCGCCGCGAACTGCGCCCAGTCAGGCTGCGGCACCGCGGCGCCGACGCAGTTCAGGAATGTGCTCCCATTGTTCAACCCGGTTGCCGCTGACGCATCGGCGAGAATGCCGGGCCGCAACAGATCGCGGAATTCGCCGATACCGCCGCGCAATGTGCCGGACATGTATCTGTAGTAACGGCCAGTCTGGTTCTGCATGGTGCCCTGGCCGTTATCCTTGTCGCGATTGTAGGTGAACGTGAACCCAACGCGCGGACTCACGTGAACGCGTGACGGCGCGGCGCCGGTGCGCACGCCGAGCGCTTGCTCGAGTGCGGTGTTTCGCGGTGGTGCAGTCCCGAAGCCATCGGCTTCGACGCGGGCACCGTATTGAACGTTGAAATAGCGAGTCGCGCCGAAGGTGTGTGCGAGCGCAGTCGCAGCGTTCCACACCGTACCTTCACGAGGCGGCGCCGTAAGCGTACGCGAAAACGTGCTCGCGTTTCCGGCGATAAAGTCGTCGATCGAGTTGAAGGTGTAATTGCCCAACGCGTTTCCAAAACCCTCCTCGCGCAGGCCATCAACGCGGCCCCATAGCAATCCGCGGAAACGATGGGTTCGACCGTGCGCATTCCACGCAGTGAGATTTCCAGCCTCGAGCGTCCAGCGGTTTTCTGTGGTTGGCAACGAGCCGCCGCCAAGAGTGAGGGATGTGACGTCGGTTCCATCGCCAAGGTTGTCGGATCGCACGAGCACGGTTGCGCCGGGCAACGTCTGATATGGCGAGGTCGTCGTTCTCACGCCGCTCAGCGCGAGACGAGTCTCGTTGAGAGTCCGATGTCCCGCGCCCATATACGCCCCAAAGGTCAGTTGTGCACCGAGGTTCCGCTCCCGTATCTCGCTGGCAGTCGATGGCGCCGCGAGAGGGCCGAATCCCACCGCGCCGTCGCGAGTAAATCCGGCGTAGGTTGTGAGCGCGCGGGTCTGCAGAGAGTCACGCGTGTCGTCGAAACGTCCGAGCCATGTGATCGCATCATGCACCCGACTACGCGGTACGTTGCTCCCGCCCACAGGAAGGCCGAGCGGTGTCGCGAATGCCAGCAGTCTCGACACGGAATCCGGCTCCACGCCGGCATTGAGCAATGCCTGGTCATCCGCGTTCAATAGCGTCGACGGATCGCTCAGCGATTTTGCGACGTCGACAGCCACGTTGTATGTCATCGCCTGCCGTATCAGCTCACCGTTGGCGCCAAAGCTGCCTCTCGCTCCCCCACTCGGCGCGCCAAGCGCACGGCCAGTAGCGTCAGTGAACTGAAGTATTCTTGGGTCGAAGGTGAGGTAACCGTCGCGTCGTTGATAGAGCCGATCGCCGGGACCCAGTTGCACATCCACGTTAGTTCCCGAGAATCCGCCTCGAGTTACATCGTAAGTCGCACCGGTTACACGTGTCTCCGTGTGGGCGGCGCGCGGAATCACGCTCGCCGACATGCCGGTCCCGTTCAGCGTGTTCAGATTTGATTCAGATCCCGAGCCCAGGATGCTAGGACCTGTGCCGGTGACGGTGACGTTCGACATCGTGCCGGCAACGGCGTTGAGATCTCCAGCGGTCGTCGGCGGGACCTGGCCGCTCACGCCGTTCTGCCATGACTCGGAGGAGCCAGGCTCCGGCTGTTGCGGGTGAATATCGATGTCGGCTCGCACCGGTTTGCGCCCTTCGATACGAACCGCGTCGAGACTGACAACGGGCGCGGGGTGCAGTACAAAATTCGCGACCAGCTCACGCTCGTCGGCTTGTCTTTGAACTCTCCGGCGAGCGGAGATGGATCCCGTCGCCGCTACGTAAACGAGATAGTCGCCGGTACCCTTGTCAAAGCGAACGCGATAATTGCCCGAGCTGTCGGTGCTAGTCTGCTGGATTGCGCGGTCGGGGCCGCGCGTGATCACGACAGTTGCGACGATTGCGCGCGAGGAATCGTCTGTGACGCGGCCGCGAAGTACGTCGGCCGAATCCTGGCTCCGTGCTGCGCTTGAGAACGCGGAAAGAAAAAGGACGCCCGGTATCAGCGTTCTAACGAATCGCGGCATCACCCAGTCCCGTACGGGTCGGAAATCGAATTGTTTCGCGCGAACGTAGTCGCGCGCACTCACAATTTGACGGGATTTCCGGGAAAAGGGTTGACTACTGATCCCGGTGAAGGGTCAGGCCATCCCCTGGGTATCGCCGAGGGTCAGGCGAAACGCGGATGCAATGCCGATTGGTTGCGCGCCGGGAAATGCACGATCTCGAGCTCGAACCTTACTGGATGCCTCAGCCATTCCTCGGCGTCACCACGACTCTGAAACGCGCGCACCGTGACGCTCCCCTGATCGGTCATGGCTTCGATCATCCGCGCTTTGCCGAAGTCGGACGCGTTGTGTGTCACGATCGCCCACGCATGATTGCCAACCTGATCCGCGAGAACCTGCAGAAAGTAGACTGCGTCGCGCAGGTACTCGACGTCGGCAGTGTTGGGAGTGCCGGGTTTGCGATCCCAAATGAAGTTCATTCCTGCTTCAAATGCGGAATCAGCGACCGCGCGCTCGACGACTTCACGCAGCTGCGTGAGAGTCGGAAAATCGTCCCAGTACAGCGAGACGAGTCGGCGGCCAGCGTCGATGGTATAGACGGGATCCATGACGATCCTTGGATGTTTGTAACCGTACATGGCAAGATGTCCGCCAGATCAGATGTTGCATTTGCGACATTTCGGGCGTTTTCCTGCTCGTTGGTCGAAGCAAGATGTGACTTTTTCTATCGATGCCAGTTACGTCAGCGCCCGCTTCACCGCTTTGGCAGCTGCTCTCCCGCTACCGATAGCTCCGTTCACCGTGCCATTCCGGCCTTTGGCGTCTGCCGCTTCGCCAGCGAACCAGAGAGTGCCTTGGATCCCACGCGCAAGTTGCGCGGCCGCGTTCATGCCGCCGACCATCGAATAGCTGTAAGCGCCGCGGGCAAACGGGTCCATGTTCCAGTCATGGGTCCACATCTCCACGACCTGCGATTCCACTCGACGCGTGCTGACACGAAGGTTTCTTGCGAGCGCTGCGATGGCCCGATCTCTCTTCTCTTCGTACGGCTTCCCCGCGAGTCGCAACGCCGCTGGACCACCTGCCCAACCGACCATCGCCGGCAGATGCGCGGGATAGAGCGTCCACCAAACCGGATAGTCCTCTGAATCTCCGTAGAGAAAACTGAGATTCTCCAGCGATCCACCCTTGGGCATCGATGGCAATTTCTCAGTCCACCACCGCTCACGGAAAAGAAACACTGCGCGCTGCACTGACCCGGTCGTGAGCCTGCCGTGCATTTTCTCCAGAATGGGGGGCATCGGGTCGAACGCGATCGGGCCAGACTCACCAGGCGGGCAGAAAACCACCGCCAGTGGCGCAGTAACGATCGCTGCACGCGCATTCACAACTACGGAGCGTCGGGCGCGGTCACGCGCCGAGATCGAGACGCGGTGCTGCTCCCATTCGATGGACTCGACGATAGTCTCGGTCAGGATTTGTGACTCCTGACCACTCGCGAGCCAGCGCGTTACTCCGTCGTAGCCTCCAGGAATGCGCATGATGCGCTGTTCCTCCGGATCCTCACTCGGCGCGCCTCCGTCAGCGAGCGCCTTGGCGCTGATCTTCCGCGGCTGCGCCGCGTGGAATCCCTCGACGAACTGTTTCGCGAGGGTCCTTGCTTCACCCGCGCTTTTCCCACCCGGCTCGCGCTCGAGAAATTCCTCGAACGATTCGTCGGATCCGGATTCGGGGAGATAGCGCATTACCTTGTGCAGCTCTCTCCAATAATCGGCTGCCTTTGCGAGCCTTTTGCCGCGCGGACGCCACCGGTCGCCTTCGATAATGAACGGAGTGAGACCGGCTTCATCGGCTAGATCGACCAGCTCCGGAGCGCTGCCATGAATGAACTCCGCTCCGAGCTCGATACCGTGCGGCAGGCGCTCGTCGTGCAGTGTGTACATGCGGCCGCCGATGCGATCGCGTCCCTCGAGCACGCACGCACTAAGGCCGGCATCCGTGAGCGCCCGCAATGCTGCGAGACCGGCCACACCGGCACCGACGATTGCCACATCGACGTTGACGGGCCGATCGCTGTCAATCACTTCTGGCCATCCGGCAGATACGCCCGCACCGTATCGATGGTATCAGCTTCCGATGGGTTCTTGTCCGGACGATAGCCTTTGACGCGCGCGAAGCGCAGCGCGACGCCGCCCGGGTAGTGCGGACTCTTCTGCACTTCGTTGAACGCGATCTCGACCACCAGCTCCGGCCTGACGTGCACGATGTGCCCCTCCCGCCTCACTTCACGCGCCTGGAATTCCTTTGTCTGCCACTCGAGAATCTCGTCGGTCATACCTTTGAACGTCTTGCCGAGCATGACGAAGCCGCCCGTAACGGGATCGCGTGCGCCGAGGTGAATGTTGCTTAGCCAGCCTTGACGCCTGCCGGATCCCCATTCGACCGCCAGCACGACGAGATCGAGCGTGCGCGCAGTTTTGACTTTGATCCACGCCGATCCACGCCGGCCCGCCGCGTACGGCGCTGACACGGACTTCACCATCACGCCCTCGTGCCCGCGGGCGAGTGCTTCGGACTGGAAGCTCTGACCTTCCTCTACCGACGCTGTCACGATGCGTGGCACCCTGAATTCGTTTCCGGAGATCTGGTCGAGCCGCTCGATACGCTGCGACAAGGGATGATCGATCAGACTTTCGCCGTCGTGCAGCAGCAGGTCGAAGAAGAACGGAGTAAGCGGGAGCTCGTCGCGCAACTTCTCGACATTGATTCGTCGTCCAAAGCGGCGCATGGTGTCCTGGAACGAGGCCGGTCTGCCATCCGCCCCAAGCGAGATCACTTCGCCATCCAGAATCAGCTCGCGCCCACCCAACCGCTTGACCGCTGCGACGACCTCAGGAACTGCGTTGGTGACTTCGTTCAGGTTGCGGGTGTAGACCGCGACCTGGTCATCCCGTCGGTGCACCTGGATACGCGCGCCGTCGAGCTTCCATTCGACGGCGAATGGTCCGCCCTCACTGAACGCTTCTTCAATGTTCGACGCGGAATCAGCGAGCATCGGCTGTACGGGCCGGAACACTTCGAGCTGATACTGCGCGAGCAGGGCTTCGCGATCTTCGCCGAGCGCGGCCTGCGCGACTGTCGCCAGATCGCCGGCCATCATCGCCGCGCGCCGGATCTTGTGTGACTGCATCCCACTCGCCTTGGCGACAGCCTCGAGCATCACACCCTCGAGTGCTCCCTGTCTGACTTCGCCGACCAGCAGGCCGCCCAGAAAAACCTGCTCTTCCTCAGTCGCGCGCGCGAAAAGCTCGCCGAGTATTCGCGCTCGCTCCGCTCCCGAATTCTTGCCGCGAACTTTGGTTAGCGCGGACAAGACGCTGTCGACATCCGTCAGCTCCAGACCCGGCGAAGTTGCGGGAGTTCCTCGCGCCGAGGAAATCGTCGACCACCCAACGCCAACCTTGCCCTGCCTCGGCCAGCCAATCAGGAATCCGACGGCGATCGGAACTTCGTCAGTCGAAAGGCGCGACAGCAGCCCGGCGAGCTTCGAAATTTTTTCGAGGCGGCCGGACGTCGCAGCGACCGAGGCTGACACCTCCACCAGCTCCGCGAGCTTCATCTATTTCGGCCGCCACTGATAAGTCGCCAGCGGAATACGGCCGCGCGCATCGAAGCGAATGCCTTCCCGCTCGAGCAGTCTTCGCTGCCACGTGCCGTTCTCGCCCGGAATGCTAATTTCGCCCTTGGCGTTGACGACGCGTTGCCACGGCACTGAAGAGCCGGTCGGCAGCGCGTGCATCGCGTAACCAATCAGCCGTGCCTGACCGGGCAGGCCGGCAAGTCGCGCGATCTGGCCGTAGGTGGCGACGCGTCCCTTCGGGATGCGCTCGACAACCTGGTGGATGCGTTGATGCAGCCCCGGTTCAGACTCGTCGGTGTTGTGAATGAGTGTGCTCATTTCTGGTCGGTGAATGCGCCACTCGATTTCCCGCGCGGAAGTTCCGACACCGCCCAGGCGCAGAGTGATTTGTCGGCGTACGATCCGCCTTCCTCGTCGCACTCTTCCACGATCGTGAGCAGCGGCTTGGGAAATAGGAACGGGGCCGCCTCAAAGTCGAGCGGCCGCCAATCGCCATCATCGACATCCTTGTTCTCACCGCGACCTGGAAACGCGGTCATCAGGATGTAGCGGATATTTGCCCGGCACACGTTCTCCACCACCCGCGCGATGTTCGCATAAGAAAGATGGACGAGACAATCGCGACAAAGCAGCACGTCGGCGTCTGGCAACACGTCGCTGGTGAGATCGAGCTCAATGAACTCGCGCCCCCCGCGCGCATAATCCTGTCGATTGGACTCGACGATCGAGCGAACGATGTCAGCGCCGATATACTCGATCCCCGACAGATCGACGTGGTCCATCCAGGCAAAATCCCCACACGGGGCGTCCAGCAAAACTCGGGTGTCGAGCTCGCGCAGCGCGTCGGGCAGTTTCTCGCGCAGCACACGAGTCGAGTCGAGGCTCGAGCCGGTCCCCGAACGAGTCTCCGGGTCGGACCAGAGATTGGTGTGATAGATCCGCTCGAACCGCGCTTGCAGTCCGAGCTTCGACAGTTCCTGTCGCTGCTCCGCAAATCGCCGCTCGGCGATGGTGATCGCTCGCTTCCGCATACTATATAAAGGTAGCAAAGGCGGTTGACGGCCCGCCCGTCGGGAATCAAACTCGTGCTCCATGAAAGTTTGCGTACTCGGCGCCGGGGCAATCGGGGCGTACTACGGTGGCCAGCTCGCCCGCGCTGGACACGACGTCATTCTTTACGCGCGCGGGGATAATCTCGTGGCAATCGCGACGCGCGGACTCCAGATCAAAAATCCCGACGGATCGTCGACCGTACAGATCAGCGCAACCGACGACGTGCGCGAGCTCGGCGAACCAGATTTTGCGATACTTGGAGTCAAAAGCTATTCGCTCGTCCCAATCGCACCCGTCGTGAAGCAGATCGCCGAGACGGGCGCGACGATTGTCCCATTCCTCAACGGTGTCGAGACCACCGACCGGCTCGTCCAGCTCGGCGTGCCGAGCGAAGCGGTGATTGGTGGTGTTACACGCATCAGCGTTGCCCGCGTCGCCCCGGGAGTCGTCGAGCGACGCGGTGCCTTTCAAAGCGTTATTGTCGGCGAGCGCGACGGCAGCACGAGCGACCGTGTCTCACGCATCGCCGCCGCATTCCGTGACGCAGGAGTCGACGCGCGCGCGTCCGATCAGATCACCACCGAGCTCTGGAAGAAATTCGTTTTCATCGCCTCGATGGCGGCGGCGTGCGGACTTGCGCGCAGTCCGATTGGCCCGGTGCGCGAAATTCCGTTTGGCCGCCGTTTGCTGGAGCGAGCGGTGCGGGAGGTGCTCGACGTCGCCAGTGCACGGGGTATTGTCCTCGCCAAGGACGAATTCGCGCAGGTCGTAGGAGCAATCGACGCACTGCCGCCTGGTACCAAGCCAAGTTTCTTGCTCGACGTCGAGGCGGGCGGTCAAACTGAGCTCGACGTTTTGAGCGGTGCCGTCTCTCGCTACGCCGAACCCGCGCACGTGAGCACTCCGGTGCACGACACGGCCACTGCCGTCTTCAGTGTGAAGCGATGATCGTGATGGGTATCATCGCGGTCGGCTGACGTCGCACCGCAAAAGTCCCCTGCTTCGTCCGATGGTCGGTGCAGGCATCGACGTATTCGAGCTCACCGATCAGATCGCGACCGTCATTCGCAGGTGTGCCATGCATCTGCATCGTCCCCGAGCAATTCTGCGCGGGATAAGTCCAGCTTACATCGACAACTACGCTGTCAGCGTCCACGCGTCCAGTTCCCTGCCCAATGACCCGGGGGTTCGACGTTTCGAACCTCACGTTTGCAGCCGTTCCCGATACGATCAGGTCCAACGAGAACGGCAGGCGACTGCGATCGAGGGTGATGTGTCCGCTATAGTGTCCCGACGCTACAGCGTGCTCATTCAGAACCGGTTTGACCCGATCGCGCAGCGCGAACGCGACGATGTAATCCCCGGCCTTATCTCGAAATTCGCGGTGGCCACCCGCTGCGACGACCACGTACTGGTCGCCGGCCGCAGTGACATACGTCATCGGCGAGCCATGAACACCTGCCGGCAATCGCGCCGACCAAAGCTCAGCGCCGGTCTGAATGTCGTAGGCGTGCAGGCTCTGATCGAAGGTGCCGCCGCCAAAGATCAAACCTCCGGCAGTGATCATCGCGCCACCGAGGTTGGGCGATCCCCACTGTTCACTCCCCGGAACCGCGGCAAGATGCGCCATCCGGCCGTACGGTTTTTCCCAGAGTGTCGTACCGGACTGCAGATCGATTGCCGTTAGCACTCCCCACGGCGGCGGATTGCACGGCGCGCCGTCGGGACTGATCAAGTGAGTGCGATGCATCGCGTACGGTGTTCCCTGCTGCGTCGCGAACTCGTCGAATCGCGTTCCACTGTTACCTTGTTGCACGGCTGCGCGCGGAACCAGACCGGCAACGGTGATTAGTCTGTTCGATGGGATGATCGCCACGCGACGAATGGGATCGACGGCGACGCCGCTCCAGTTCGAGCCGCCGATATTGCCGGGGAAAATCACCGTGCCTCTGACCGAAGGCGGTGTGAAGATTCCTTCCGAACGAGTGCCACTGAGCTGCTCCTTGCACCACGCGCGGCCCTTGTCAGTCAGCGCAAAAATCGTTGTATCGGACCGCGTCGGGCCGAGCGGTTTTGGCAGACTTGGCAGCGGCTGGGTCGGCCACGCCTCCTCGCCCGCCACATCGCTGCGAGGTACCGGTTGCTCGTCGACGCGAAACAGCGGCTCACCGGTGAGCCGATTGAGCACGAACACGTATCCCATCTTCGTTGTCTGCACGAGCGCCGGAATCCTCGCGCCGTTGCGCTGCAAATCGATCAGCGCGGGCTGAGCCGGGATGTCGTAATCCCACAGATCATGGTGCACGACCTGGTAATGCCAGAGCACTTTTCCAGTCGACGCGCGCAGTGCGACGATGGAATTGGCGAAGTCGTTGCGGCCGAGTCGCTCACCGCCGTAGAAATCGGGACTCGCGCTGCCGGTCGGCACGAAGATCATGTCGCGCACCGGATCAGCGCTGATCGTCGCCCACGCGTTGGCCGCACCGGTTTGATGCGCGGCTAATCCACGCCACGTCGCGTATTCGGGCGTCGACGGATCATTCGGAACCGGGTCCCACGACCAGCGTCTGGCGCCGGTGCGCGCGTCGAACGCCTGCACCACTCCCGCCGGCGCGTTAGCGCGCCGGTTGTCCGCGACTGTCGCCCCTACGATTACGAGATCAGCGATGATCGCCGGGGCTGACGTGACACCAAACTCACCCCTGTATTCCGGCGTGTTGCGAATGCCCGCGGTGAGATCGACCTGCCCGTTCGCGCCAAAGTCGGAGCACCGCCTGCCGTCGCGCGCGTCGAGCGCGATGAGGCGAGCATCGAGGGTGGCCACAAAAATCCGGCGACGACACGGAACGTTGACCGCCCGCGTGTGATCGAGCCACGTCGAAACACCGCGATTCGTCGGATCACCATAGCCGCGCGACAGATCGAGCTCTGCGTCAAACGACCAAAGCTCGGCGCCGGTGGCAGGGTTCAGCGCGCGCACTCCGCCGAACGGCGTCGACGCGTATAACACACCCTCGACGAACAGCGGTGTCGTTTCATCGCGCACCATACCGTCTCCGCGCGCAAAATCCCCGGTGCGATAGGTCCATATCGGCACGAGATCGCGCACGTTGGCGGTAGTGACCTGGGCCGCGGGCGAATACTTGGTGCCACCAGCATCCCGCCCGTACGCGGTCCATTCGACTGCCGCTCCAACGCTGGTTACTCCGGCCGAGGCAAAAGCAGCCGTCGACACCTGCGAGCAGCCGATGCTCGTTGCGCATCCGACTGCCAACACCAGGTGGCGATATGAAGGGATCATACACTCGCTCCCGAGCCGAACCGGCTGCGGTAATTGCTGGGCGACACACCAAATCTGCGCTCAAACGCGCGCCGAAACACGTCCGAGCTGGCATAGCCGACCGAGCGCGCCACCGCGTCGATGCTCACCCGCCGTCGCGATTCACCGAGTCGCCGTTGCGCTTCGCCAAGCCGAGCGTGCTCGACGAACGCGGCCGGAGTCGTGCCCAGCTCTTCCCTGAACGCCCGCGCGAACTGACGCACGCTGAGGAAGGTCCGTTCGGCGAGCGCTTCGACAGAGAGGTCGTCCCGCAAATGCGAATGAATCCACGCCGCCAGATCCTTGAACCTGTCAATGGTCGCCGACTGGAACTCGAGCGGCTCGGAGAACTGGTTCTGGCCGCCGTCTCGCTTCACGTAGACCACCATCTCGCGCGCCACGGCCAGCGACGCGCTGGGGCCGAAGTCTTCCTCGATCAGCGCCAGTGCGAGATCGATTCCGGCGCTGACGCCGGCTGACGTGTAGAACTTTCCGGATTTCAGAAACAGCGCATCTGCCTGCATATCGAGTCGTGGGAATTTCTCGACGACATCCTTGGCCGCACTCCAGTGCGTAGTGACCGGCAGCCCATCCAGCAGTCCGCTCGGCGCGACTCCATAGATCCCGGTGCACACGCTGGCGATGCGACGGATCGACGGCGCGCGCTCGGCGAGCCAGCTGGCGCACCGCTCACCGAGTCCATTCCGCCTCAATCCCGCGCCACCCGGCACGATCACGGTGTCAAACGCAAAAGAAGTGTCCAGGCCCACGTGTGCCGACATCCGTACGCCGCAGCTAGTGGTGAACGCGCGGCGATGCAGACCGATGATGGTGACGTCATACGGTCGTGCACCGAAGCCGGGCATGGTATCGAATGCGTCCGATCCAAAGGCGTCCGCGGGTCCAATGAGGTCAAGTGCCTGGACCTCGTCGAAGCCAAAGAAGCCGATGCGCATTCTCTCCATGAGAGTAAGGTCCGACAAACGGACGATGTCCGCAACGACATACTTCCGATGTTTTCGGCCGTAGCGGGAAGCGGGAAGCGGGAAGCGGGAGGCGGGAGGCGGGAAGCGGGAAGCGGGGAGCGGGCAGCGCTTCTCACGGCTCGTAGTCCAACGCCTACCACCTCCCTCATCCCCATCCCCTTGCCAAAACTACCGTACCACTGTACTATTCTACTATGACTCTGTTTCTCAAGCCCAACCCGGCCTCCGGCGTTCCGATTTACCTCCAGCTCAAGGAGCAAATCCGGCACGCCTGCGAGACAGGAGCGCTCCGGCCCGGCGATTCGCTTCCGGGTATCCGCGCGCTGGCAGAATCGATGGTGATCAACCCCAACACCGCAGCTCGTGTCTATCACGAGCTGGAGCAGGAAGGGTTGCTCGAGCTGCGGCATGGGGTCGGAGCATTCGTCGCGTCACGCGGCACGACGAGATGGACCGCTGCCCGCACCGGACAAATAAAGGCCGCTCAGAAAGCGGCCAAGTCATTCGTCAGCGAGCTGCGCCGTCGCGGCATCGAGCCCGACGAAATCCGCAGACTGATCGAAGCAGAACTCGTGAGCGGCGATGGCAGAGTGCCGCTGGTCGGCTAACCGATGGAGCTAAATGTGAAGCAGTCCTACGCAATGGAGACCGACGCCCTCACCAAGTACTATGGCGATTTCGAGGCGGTGCGCGGCCTCACCATGCGCGTCCCCAAGGGAAGCATCACCGGCTTCCTCGGTCAGAACGGCGCCGGCAAGAGCTCCACTATTCGGATGCTCCTCGGAATGAGCCGGCCAACACGCGGCAACGGTCGCGTGCTCGACTTCGACATCACCGACGAGCGGCAAAGCATCGAGATGCGGAAACGCGTCGCGTACGTCGGCGAGGACAAACGCCTCTACGATTACATGACCGTACGCCAGATGATCGACTTCACCAAAGCCTTCTATCGCGGCTGGCGAAACGAGATCGAGCAGAAGCTGCTCGACGAGTTTCGGCTGCCCTTCGATCGATCGACCAAGAAATTATCCAAGGGCATGCGCACTCAGCTCGCCTTGCTGCTCGCCTTCGCCCGCGGCGCCGAGCTGATGGTGCTCGATGAGCCGACGGAAGGTCTCGATCCGGTGATGGCGGAGAAAGTTCTCGAGCTGGTAGTGGGCGCCGCAGCCGACGGCGCGACGATATTCTTCTCGTCGCACCAGATCGCCGAAGTCGAGCAGGTCGCCGACCGCATTCTGTTGATCGACCGTGGGCAGCTGTTGCTGGAGACGACACTGGAGTCGATCTCCACAGACTTCCGTCGCATTCGAGGAGTCTACGAGTCAGCGCCCAAGCCAGCCTCACTCGCAATCGACGGTGTGACGCGCGTTGCCGTGGACGGCCGCGTTGTTTCGGTGATGGCTTCCCGCAACTCGGCGGGTATAGCGGAGCGAATGAGAGCGTCCGCCACTGCCGTGGAAGTGCTGCCGATGACACTCAAGGAGATCGTTCTCGAAAGCCTCAAGCGAGACCAGGCGTGAACAAGGCGCTGGTCTACAAAACGTGGCTGGAGACACGTACGCGCTTCATCACCGCGATCATCGTCACCATTGCCGTCTGTGGATTCTTTACTCTCGCGCACAGCTGGATCGAGGGCACATGGCAACGAGACCTGATCGAGCATCCGGAATACGACAACCCGCCGTGGTTCCTGCGAGTGATGCGCGACTATCCGTTTTATCTCTACCACTACGTCTACGCCGATTTCTTTCAGAAGATCTGGGTCTTCCTCGCCGTTCTGCTTGGGGTGGGCGGACTCACACGCGAGGCAGCGCATGGCAGCGCCGGATTCACGCTTTCCCTTCCGGTTAGTCGCACAAGACTGTTCGGCGCGAGAGCGCTTGTCGCCGTTGCCGAACTTTTCGCGCTGACTATTCTGGCACTCGCCACGATCATGGTGGGATCGTGGATCATGCGCCTTCCCTATCCGATCGATCACGGAGTCATACACCTCGCGACACTGTTTCTTGGCGGGCTCGTTTTCCTCGGCGCTTCGCTATGTCTCAGTGAATTCGTAGAAGGTGAAAACACGCCAGTCATCATCGCACTCGGTGGCATCGGGCTGCTGTATTTCCTGATGCAGCCCTACGTCGACGGCGCCCCGCTCGATTGGTTCGCGGTTCCGTTTGCGATTCCGAAGCTCATGGCGGGCCCGGCAGATATCACCAACGTCAGTGACATCGCATGGATCGGCATGCTGGCCAGCCTCGCTGCAGCCGCGCTCTTCGCGACGGCGGCGATCCGGCGTACCCGGCGGAGCGATTACTGATGTCGGCAGGTACGAGGATGCTGTTCAGGAAGGCGTGGCTGGAGAGCAAAGCACGATTCACTGCCGCGGCGGTGGTGCTGGCGATTCTCGGTTTGTCGACCGTCCTTCGCGCGCCTGCCACAATCGCCGGCTGGGAGAGCGTTCATCGCGGAGAGCAGATGTCGTATCCACTCTATGTGTGGCTCTCACTGCCTCACGGATTCCTGCAGTTCATCTGGATCATTGCCGCCGTACTACTCGGACTGGGCGGGCTCTTACGTGAGGACGCCGTCGGATCCAGCGGCTTTTCTCTATCGCTGCCGGTCAGTCGCCATCAACACGTTCTCACCCGCGCAGCTGTCGGCGCCGCTGAAGCGATCCTGCTCGGCTTCATTCCGCTGTTGATTGTCGCGATCCTGTCGCCGCTAATTCAACGGTCGTTTCCGTTGTCGCAAGCGCTGATGTTCGCGACGATGTTCGTGCTCGCCGGCCTCGTCTTCTTCGCGCTCGGATTTTTCCTGTCGCACCTGTTGCGCGGGGAGTACAGTGCGCCGGCGGTGGCGCTCGCCGGGATCGCAGCGTTTTACATCCTCACCAGGCTGCCCCGCCTCGGATCGCTGAGCGTCTTCGACGCGATGGATGGCAAGAAGGTTCTCGTCGATCACACCTTCCTCCTCGGCAGCGAGTTCCCGCTCGTCACCATCGTGGTCAGTCTGGCGATTGCGACCTTTCTCATCGTGCTTTCAATCGCCAGAGCGAACGCGCGCGATTTCTAGCGTGCCGCGACTTACTGGTGCGGCGTCTCCTGTACCTTGAACGTCGGCGTCACGAAGTCGGGCTCTTTGGCCGCGGAATCATCGGGCACAGGCATCGGCATCGCGATGCGGAAGATTCCACCGCCTAGATCCTGCGGCACCTGGAAGGAGTGCACCACTGTTTGGCCGGGATCGAGGAAGCCGAGTGCGATCGGACAGCCGTCCCTGGGCTCGCTGACTGTAGTCCAGGAGGCACCGCTCTGTTTCTGCAGTTTTGCTTTGCAGAAATTATTGGGATAGAACAGCGCGACCTCACTCAGGTTGGCGATGGTGACGTTCACCGGCTCGCCCAGCTTGTAGGTCTCCTTCGGGAAGAACGCCGCGACGCGTTTGCCAGGGCCTGGATCGTAAGGTCGGAGACTCACGCACGCCGACACACCGATCGTGACTAACATCAAGAAGCCCAGGTTCGCCCGCAGCATTCCGCGCATCATTCCCTCTCGAAGTTTCCGAGAAGGTAGCTGAGCAATAAGGTTGCCGCGAGATTGCAGCGCTAATTCGCTGCGGCTTCGCTAGCTATTCGGGGAATTTTGAAGCAGTCGCGCCACACTCGTGGCGAATTGCGGCGATTCTAAGGCGGAACTACCAGCTACTTGTTGCCGTTCTGGTGGCCGTTCTTGCGATCGAGGACCTCTCTCACTTTCCGCAGCAGCGCGTCCCCAGAGAATGGTTTCTGGAGGTAATCGACACCCGCCGACATCACGCCGTGCCGGACGATTGCATCGTCCGTGTAGCCCGACATGAACAGCACCTTGGAGTCTTTGCGGAGCGATGCGAACTCCTCACTCAGTTTGCGACCGCTCATCTCCGGCATCACAACGTCGGTGAGCAGCAGATGAATCCGCGCCGATCGCTTGCGCGCGATCTCCAGCGCCGTTCTCCCATTGGGTGCCTCGAGCACGGTGTAGCCCGCTTTCTCGAGTATGTGTCGGGCAGTCGTGCGCACGGCCGGTGAGTCTTCCGCCAACACGATTACTTCGGTACCATGGCGCACTTCGGGCAACAGTTGCAGCTCTCTCGTTGCCACATTCTCCTCAGCTAGGGGGAGGTAGATCTTGAAAGTTGTGCCCTTCCCGACCTCGCTGTAAACCCAGATGAAGCCGCCGCTCGATTTAACTGCACCGTAGACCATTGCCAGTCCGAGCCCGGTACCCTTGCCGACTGCTTTGGTGGTATAGAACGGTTCGAATATTCGCGCCTGGGTCGCCTCGTCCATCCCGCTGCCGTTGTCGGTGACAGAAAGCACCGCGTAATGACCAGGTGTCACCGACCAGTGCGTCGTCGCATACGCTTCGTCGACGTCGGCTGTCTGGGACTCGATGGTGAGCTTGCCGCCCGACGGCATCGCGTCGCGCGCGTTCACCACCAGGTTGACGATCACCTGCTCGAGCTGAGACCGATCGATCTTCACGACCGGATTCGCCTTCGTCAGCACCGTCGTCAGCTCCATGTCCTCGCCGATCAAACGCTTTAGAATTTTCTCCGCGCTCGCCACAACGTCGTTCAATTCCAGCAGTCGGGGCTGGATCATCTCCTGTCGGCTGAACGACAGCAGCTGCTGCGTCAGCGAGGCGGCGGCCACCGATGCCTGTTTGATCTGCTGCAGATCTTCGCGTTGCGAAGTGTTTTCCTTGACCTCGTCGAGCAGCAGGTCGGTGCAGCTCATGATAACGGTGAGGAGATTATTGAAGTCGTGCGCGATGCCGCCGGCGAGTCGGCCGACCGCGTCCATCTTCTGCGCCTGGCGGAACTGCTCCTCGAGCGACCGCTTCTCCGTGACATCGCGGAAGGCGCTGATGCGACCTGGTCGTCCGTCGATGTTATGGATCTTGGTCATTCCCTCGAGAATCAGCTTGCGTCCGCTCTTGTGCTTGCCGACGAACTCGTACATCCCCTCGTCCTTCGTCTTCGCTCGCTGGTTCATCGCCGGCAGCGATTCGTCCGCGACGAAGTTGCTGACCGGGCGACCGATCACCTCATCGAGGTTGTAGCCAAAGATCTGAGCGAACCCGCGATTGGCTTCGCGCACGACGTCATCGACCACGACATCGATGCCATCGAAGGAAGCCTCGGTGATTTTGCGATAGCGTGCTTCGCTTTCCTCGACGGCCGCCAGCTGATCCTGGAGCGCGTGCTGCGCGATGGCAACCCGATTGGCCATCATCTCAAAGGCACGACTGAGCTGCCCGAGCTCGTCGGTGCGAGGCATCTCGACTGGTCTGGAGTAGTCACCTTCGGTGATTGCGATTGCCGCTTCACGCAGATCGCTCAGCGGTCTGGTGATGTTGCGACTCAGCCTCCAGAGACCAAACGCGCCGATCGCGAGCAGCACAGCGGTGAAAATCGTTGCGTCACGCAGAAAAGCATCAGCGGGTGCCAGTACCTCGTGGCGCGGCAGCTCGACGAGCAACACCCACGGCGTGCCCTTGATGGCTTGTTCCCGCCCGTATTTCTCGCCGCCGCCATTGCCCTTGCGGATGTATTCGGTGATTGCACCCGCCTTTGATGGAGCGTGCGGCGGGCCTGCGGTATGCGTCCAGAAGTCCGACCACACATCGCGAATGTTGTTGGTCATGAAGACGCCGGATCCCTGGCCAATCAATTCCGCGATTGCGCGCGCGCCCCTTGGCGAGTCAGATAGCTTGCCGCGCTCGACTATGTAGCCCAGCAACCTTGTCGATTGTGTCACCGGCGCGATGACGACGAATACAGGAGTGTCGGCGACCAGGTGAACGCGTCCGACAATTCCGGAGTCTTGCGCTGGATTTATGCGCAGCAGCTCGCTCTTGATGTCGGGCGGAACGACGGATCGCGAAGGTGGCGACGAGATTACCGTCTGGCCCCGGGCATCCCAGAGCTGGAGGTCGACAATCTGCTTGGATCTCGCTGTGATCGAATCGAGAGTGGCGGCCGCACGGGCATGGTTGGCCGAAGTACGCGCGAGCAGAAACGCGCCGAGCTCGGGTCGCTGGCCTTCGCGACGCAGCGCACCGCCCATGCGCGTGGCACTGGTCGCAAGCATATCGGCGATCTGGTCAGTCGCGCGCTTCAGGCGTTCGTTGGCAGCGTTGACGGCAGAGCGTCGCACCTGGGCGTAGGCGAATCCCATCGCCGCAATGACAGCTGCAGCGAGCAGTGCGGTCATCGAGAGGGGCAGTCGCAATTGGATCGATTGGAACGTTGCGACGTGCGCGACTGCCGGCTCGATTTCTCGTTTCTGCGGCGCTCTGGCGAGGGCCGTTCTCGGAAGGATCGTGTTGCTCAAACGCGGTCCCGAAATAATCCCCACCCGTTTGGGGGTAAATGCGTATGCTGCTTTGGGTTACTGCACGTGATAAGGTTCTTCGAAATGCAGACGCAAGGGTGGCCGGAGTCGCAACGAAAAGTGACACTGGATGTCGTTTTCTTATCACAGTAGTGTCGATTTCATTTCACCTAATCAGGGTTTGTTTGTAGGCGAGGTTATGGTTCATTTACAGGAACAAATGAGCCCGGCTCATGAAGCCCGAAAAACGCATGATTTATTTTGCCGGCTCGATTCGCGGAGGTCGCGACGACGCGGCGATCTACGCCGAATTGATCGAACGACTCAAGAAATTCGGTCGCGTATTGACCGAGCACATCGGCACACCCAATCTCACCGCCGACGGTGAAGCAGCCCTGCCGCGCGCGATCCACGATCGCGATCTGGAATGGGTCCACGCGTCAGACGTCGTCGTCGCGGAAGTCACGACCCCCAGCCTCGGCGTCGGTTACGAGATCGGCCGCGCGACTCAATGGCGGAAGCCGGTGCTCTGTCTATTCCGAACCGGTACTCAGCGGAGTCTGTCCGCTATGATCTCGGGCTGTCCGCAAGTGACAGTGCGCGAGTATGCGAAGGTCGACGACGTCGACCGAATATTGGAGGAATTTTTCGCCGGGCTGCGCTGATCAGGGATTGATCGTGAAAGAGTTGTCAGGCGTCCAGTAGCCGGCGAACGCACCGCGCGCGACGTAATCGCCGGGAAGCAGCTGGTTTCCGAACGGATAATCGCCGATGACGAGATCGAAGACGTGTCGCTTCGTCTCCCCGGGTCCAAAAATCGTCTGCGACGGATCGATACCGAGCTCATCGAATGCGTTGGCGCCGTTCACCCCGTGCACGTCCACGGAAAAAGTCTGGTTGGCGGCACTCGCAGTCGAAGCGGGCGTGACAGTCATCCAGCGCGCTGTCTTGTTGCGAGTCAGCACCGTGATCGAGAACCGTCCTTCGTCGATGTTGCGCGTTGGCGTGTGCGGCTCGATGTCGATCGTGACTTCGATCGAATCAACGGTCCCGTGAATCGGCGTTTGCGATGGCGTTGGGTAAGGACCGGCATCTGCGACGCAGGCGTCCTCGCAGGCAACGACGCCGGCGCACTTGCCGAGGAATTGATCGCGCGGATGACCGCCCTTCTGCCGCAGGGCGTGGAGCATCTCGTGCCGGACTGTTCCACCATCAAGCATGACCAGACTGTTGAGAACAATCTGATTGCTCCCCGGCACCCAGTAACCCGCGATCACGTCACCGGTGTGGGTGTCGGTGACTTCTTCGCTCGTCTGGTACCAAGTGACCGCGGCCATCGAGCCGGTCAATCCGGAGCAGGCCTGGGTCATCTGCCACCACGTCGAATAGACCGGTGGCGGCGAGAATTGCTCTGCATCGTTCGGTAACCCCGGGCCCGCCGCATCGCTGCAAGCAAGAACGATCAACTGCGCGGTTACAATCATCCCGATCGCGAACTGCTTCAAATCGCTCTCTCCATTCGCACCAGCGGTACATCGACATCGACCGGCAGCCGCACGCTCGTTCTTTCGACCGGCTCAAATCCGAGCGCGGAGTACAGGGGCACGCCCGGTAACGTCGCCATTAGCTCCATGCGATGGAAACCCGCCACTCGCGCCGCGCTCTCACACTCGGCGTACAGCTGCCTGCCGAGTCCACGGCGCGCAAAGTGTGGATGTACGAAGAACGCGCGGATGCGCGCCGCATCGCTCGCCGGATTCAATCGCGTATCCTCGCCCGACTTCGACTGATCACCACCGTAAAGTGTGCGGCGGAAACTCCATCCACCAGCCGCAACGGGCTCGTGGGGGCCCTCCTCGTCGGTGATCAGATAGTAAGTACCGTCGTCGATTAGCTGGGTGTCCACGCCGAAGACGTGCACGATCAGCGCTTCGATCTGCTCGCGCGAGTAGAAGCCGGCACTAAGCTCACGCGCCGACGCAGCGATCAGCGCATTGAGTGGCTGCACGTCGGACACAATCGCGACGCGCAGCTTCAACGCCTTACTTCCCGCTGAACCAGTGCGGCGTGTTGCTCCACTTCTCGGCGATGAAGAAATCGGGAGCCAGCGGTACGTTGCCCTTCCAGTCGCTGTAGTCCTCGGCCTGGCGTACAATACCGCCTTCCATGATCGCGACGTGGGTCGCCAGCCAGCCACCGCCGACCGGCACGTACTTCTCGAGCCTGATGTCGTTCGGCTTGGCGTCGGGCGCCGGATTGAGCTTGACCAGGAAACGAACCGGCTGCAGACGCTCGCGCTCGATCCAGAATTGCGGCGAGTCGAGGTCGGCGGGCGAATTCGCGCCGACTACGTACACCGGTGCACCTTGCCATGAGTCTTCGCGAATCTTCGACAGGTCGAACTTCCACGACGCAAGCTGCCGCAGCGTGCTGTCGACCGGTTGATCGTAGACACCGGCGACAAATGGCAGGAACGGATTCCCCGACCCGACTGTTCGCGCGACTTTGCCGGCGCGGACCACATAGAGCGAATCGGTCGTGTACAGCGCGCCGTTGCCCTTCGATGGGTCGCCGAAATCGATGCGCAACCGGTCTGGCGATCTGAGCGCTTCGTACCAGGTCGTCGTATCGACAACTCCATTGGGCCGCGCTACAATCGTGCGCTGCACGAATGTCACCGTGCTCGGCCATTTGCCTGCGTAAGCGTCGTGCATACGCGTGAGCAGCTCGACTCCGTTCGCCGGTGGAGTGCGATTGATATTCGACTGTGACGCGGTGCAGGCGCGCAGCATCACCGCCGCCGTCGGAATCCAGAGTCGGACATTTACTTTCATTGATTCGCGAGCCTCGGTGACTAAAATCATAGGCTGATTTGATGCGAGGTTAATAGCTACGGAACTGGTCTGGCCGCAACAGGAATACCTGGCAAGCTACGCCGACGCGCTGCGTCGCGGCTGGTCACCCGACAATCTCCGTCTGGAAGTGAAGGACGACGAGTTGGCGGCGATCGAGCGCGACGCTGCGCTTTTTCTCGCGCGCAAAGTCGACCGGGAAGCTGCGGGTCCGCCGATCATTTTACCCGACGGGACCGTTATTCCGCGTCTGCCGGGCTACAACAGGTGGATGTGGGACGGCGAGTTCTGCGGCTCGATCGGTTTTCGCTGGAAGCCCGGAACCGACGACCTCCCGCCGTACGTGCTCGGTCACATTGGATTCTCGGTGGTGCCGTGGAAGCGCCGTCGAGGCTACGCGACCCGCGCTCTCGCCACGCTGCTGCCGGAATGCAGGAACGAAGGTCTCCACTACGTCGAGCTCACAACTGACGAGACCAACATTGCATCCCAGCACGTTATAATCGCCAATGGCGGGAAGCTGCACGAGCGATTCGTAAAGCCGCCGCAGTACGGCGGCGCACCCAGCCTGCGTTTTCGCATTTATCTCTGACCGAGCGACAGCGCACGGACGATATGCGCTCTCAGCAGGCGCGTGCGCAGATCTCCAACCGCGTCTCGTCCCACCAGAGGCAGCATTGCCTCGAATGCCGCTTTCGCTCCCACTGCATCATCGTTTTTCAAATGCGCCACAACGGTAGCGTCGCGCAGATAACCCGGCGGCACCCACCAGTCCGCCTTCCGCATCTTTTTGATCAATTGATCTCCCGCCGCCTGCACCATCGGGAAATCCCAGCCGTCGACAGCTCTCACGAAATCCACCGATTGGCGCACTCCGGCCGGCGCGTTCACGCGATTGATGAATGCGTCGACGCGGCGAAAGAAACTGCTATCGATCGATCCGGGCGAGCCGGCGTGGACGTCGCGATTGACTTCATAGAGCAGCGAAACCCAACGATGCCAGTGCGGCGGTGGCACGCTCGCCGAGATCTGGGAATCGAAGAGATTGCGTACCTGCTCGATCGCTGCGTAGTCGGCATCGTCGGTACTGGTATCGCGCGGAGACAGCCGAAGCCGAGCACTCCGCGCCCGCATCTGCAGCCGCGGGACATTTGCCAACAACTCGTCATCGCTTGCGAGTGACATGCCTCGACCAGCAAGCGCGGCGGAAATGTCGAACGGCGATGCGTTGAGATTTTCGAATCCGCTGGCGTCCGTCAGCAGATAACGCGCTCTCTCGCCGTTCAGGTCCAGGACCGGCGCGAAATCCGAGTTCGCTCGCACCCGGGAGACCAGTGGGGCGAGTGTGCTCGAGCCGGCGAGGTGCAGCGCGTCTAGCGACGCCGGCTTGAGCGATGCGACGAGCTTCAGGTCGTCGGCAAGCATTGGCCAGCCGACGACAGCCCAGTCGGGAGCAGGCACTGTAGTAGCGGTCGTCGCGATCACTACGATGTCACTGTCATCGGTCAGATAGACATCGTAAGCGCCGAAGTTCTGCTGCAGCGCCGAGAGCATGCTCAGCACCAGAGAGTCGTTCATCTCGTAGAGGTGCATCCATTGGGCGAACACTCCGCCGTTCGCGAGATAGCCTTTGATCCGAGCGTAGAACTCAGTCGTGAACAATCCTGCCACACCGCTCACCCACGGATTGCTCGGCTCCGACACGATGAGGTCGAAGCGCCGACCCGCGCCGGCGAAGTACGATCTAGCGTCATCAATGACGAAGTGTGCGCGCTGGTCGGTGAACACGCGTTGATTCACCGGACGAAATGCGTTAGACGCCCGGATCATCTCGGGCTCGATCTCGATGGTCGACAGCTCGCGCAGGTTGGGACTGCCAAGCAGAAAGTGCGATGTCATTCCCGATCCCTGTCCGATCACCGCTGCGCTCCTCGCGTGCGGCGCGTGCGCCATCGCGATCAGCGGCAGCAGAATCTGCGTCGACACATCGTCGTGCAGAGATCGCTTCGTGGATTGCTTCGCTGGGGAAAACCATTCAACGCCAACCGACGCGTCGGGCTTACCGTTCGTCGACAGTACGAGCGTTCCCTCAGAGGTGCGCTTCACTGTAACTGTGGCGGTGCGCCCATCCTTATAGAAGCTCGTGACGAACTCGCCCGGCGTCGGCAGTCCGCCGAATCGGTAGACGCCGCTGCCGAGCAATGTTTTGTCGAAGCGGATGGCAGACGCCCCGATCAGTACCAGCAGAGATGCAACTGCGGCGGTAGCGAGCACCGCTCTACGCGACGACGTCTCGCGCGGTATCGCGATGAACAACAGCACCAGTCCTACTGCCACGTCGATTGCCGCACCGGCAATCAGCAAGAACTTTACGCCGAGCAGTGGGAGCAGCACGAGACCCGCCAGCACCACACCGACAATCGAGCCGGCGGTGTTCGCCGAGTACACTTCGCCGATTGCTGCTTCGTTGGCGCCGTTGCGGTAGAGAATGCGTGTGATGAGGGGGAGCGTCATGCCCGCGCAGAACGTCGCCGGCAGCATGATCACCAGACAGATGCCGTAACGCGCGATGGTGAATCCGGTGTAGCCGGGTGAAGTCTTTGCAAACACGTCGATGAGATCGGAGATCCAACCGAACGACGCGATGTAGAGCGGCATCGTTGCGACGGCGAGCACG
This sequence comes from Gemmatimonadaceae bacterium, assembly GCA_045803545.1. Taxonomy (GTDB): domain Bacteria; phylum Gemmatimonadota; class Gemmatimonadetes; order Gemmatimonadales; family Gemmatimonadaceae; genus UBA4720. The sequence continues at coordinate 954,365 of JBJMOW010000005.1, forward strand.
CCCATCGCGCACTGCACGAATCCGAGGGCGCGTACGGGATCTTGCCAGCGGTCAGCGCGTTTGCTCACCCACAGCGCGCCGAGTGCGAGGCCGAGTATGAATGCGGAGAGCATCAGCTCGAACGAGTGCGTCGCGCTGCCCAGCACCAGCGAGAGCATCCGGATCCACGCGATCTCGTAGGCGAATGACGCGACAGCGGTTCCGAATGCTGCGCCGAGCAATAGCCATTTGCGGTTAGCGGTAGAGGAGCGCTTAGCGGTGGAGCGGTCAGTGCGTGGCAGCAACTCCTTCCATTGAACGACGAGCGCCAGCGTGATCGCAGCGGCGAAGAAGTTCAACATCGCCGCGAAGATCAACGTCCCCGGGAAATCGAATCGGCTGACGAGATAAAAGCCGGCGACCAGGACGCCGACAGCGGCACCGAAGGAGTTGGACGCGTAGAGCCACGACAGCACCGCGCCGGGCCGCGTATTCCACAGCCTGAGTATTCCAGCGCTGATCAGCGGAAAGGTTGCACCCAGCAGAATCGACTGCGGCAGAATCAGAATCGCGGCCAGCAGCCACTTGACGGTCACCTGCGCGCCTTGCGACGCGACGAGTGCAGGAAAGATCGAGTCATAGGCTGCGGCGGATACCGCGCGAAACACTGGATGGAACAGGATGCCGAGCAGGCCAATCGCGGCCTCGACGACCGCATACCATATGAGAGGATTACGGAATCGCTCGCTGTAGCGCCCAATTGCGAAGGAGCCGACGGCCATGCCGCCGAGAAAGATGGTGAGGACCAGGATCTGGGCGTACGCGCTGTGCCCGACGAGGAGCGCGAGGTATCGCGTCCAGATCGATTCGTACATGAGACCGGCCGCGCCTGAGAGGAAGAACAGCGCGTAGAGGGCGATCAGCATCGCCGAGAGAGAGTGCGATCGATCGCCTCTCTCTGCAACCCCTCTGGTTGGTTAGTCGGGCTTCGGGAAGAACAGCTCGTTGCCGTCAGGATCTTCGACGACGAGCGTGTCATATCCCCACCAGGTCTCTTTGGTCGGGACCGAACGCTCGGCGAGCTCCCGTCGCAGATCGGCGAGGCCGTCAGCGGTCAGCTCGACGAAGAGCCGGGCTTTGTCGGTATGCCGGCCGTCTTCGCAGAGGATGATCTCGCACTCTCCGCGATCTACCTGGCAGACCTTTCCCGCGCCGTCGCCCGCGTGCCAGCGCTTCTCGAAGCCGAGCATGTCGATGTAGAAGCGCAGCGCGCGGTCCACATCGCCGACGAAGAGGACGGGACGAACGTACCAACGATGAATCGTCTGGCTACTTGCGGCTTGCTCCGACATTCTGGCTCCTGATCCGCCCGCCGTCTAAGTATGGTATGCGCGGAGCGCCCGGCAAGGCCGCTCGCTGCAAAGCCTTCCGTTCGGGAAACGTGATCAAGACCTGTTGCCTTTGGCCCGGGCGCTCGCCGTATTCGATGAAAAACCCGATGATTACGCCAACGGCTGCTCCGACGACGAGACCGGTAAACTCTGCGCGTGTTCCATCGCAGCCGCCCTCGATTTCACAGTTCATTGACACATACAGGACCCCAAGTCCCGTCCCAACAGCGGCGCCAATTACTCCTGCGATGGCAATTGGCTTCACGTGATCACCGTCACTGCGCTCAGATGTCTGTGCGCCCGCACTACTGGCGAGGCCAACAGCGAGCAACACCTTGAGAGTCGAAGTCATCATTCTACCGAATACGAACTTGCAAAGGCGCACTGACGATCCCTTCGGTTGACTGGGTGTTGCCAAGCTCATGTACCGTTCCAATCACGGTGTATTTGCCCGGGCCGACGGGCAGCCGGTGGTCCGTGCGCTGAGGCCACATGTCCATAAAGATTAGCGAGTCACCTGGAGCGAGAGGGCCCTGCAGCTCCGCGCTCGCGCCACTACGGTGCCAGAGTTTATGCCTGACCCGATACGACCACCGGTACACTTTATAGTCGGTTTGCAACCGCCCTACCGAGGGCAAAGCAAACATCACCGTGTCTTTGCTGATGTTCGTTAGCACGAGACGCAAAGGGACCGGCTGACCGCCAGCGATCACAGCGGGCGCCTCAAGTCGTAGAGAAAACGGTCCCGACGTCGTAACTGAGCTCGTCATTCCACTCGTGTACGCAACTGTAGATGCGCACCCACCGCCCGCCGCCGCTGCGACGGCGGCCAAAACCCTGCCACAGCTCGCGCTCTGCATCACCGGTTTTCAAGCCCCACAATTAACGCCCTGCCGGCCGCGGGATAGCGGTAGATCGCGCCTGATCCACCTGGATCGGGAAACGCGGTCACGTCGTAACGACGATTCAGCACGTTCTGCAAATCGATCGTGAGCTTCGCTGGCCCAAATGGAATTCCGACGCGCGAGTCGAGCCGCGTGAGTCCGCGCAGCTCGATAAGATTCTCATCGTCGACAAACGCGCCACTCAACGAAGACGCGACGACACCGGCCGTAAGGCCGCGCCAGACCGCAACGTTCGCCCCTGCCGATGCAACGTTGCGCGGAATCGCCTTCAGCTGCTTGCTCTCGAATTGTCCATTCAGGGCGATGACCTGCTGCCGGGTGTAGTTCGCGAACGCGAACCATTTCTCTGCCCCGGCCGACACGCCGAGCTCGGCGCCACGATGACGGCTGCGTCCGATATTGATGTAGCGGAATGTGTTGATGTCGAAGTCCAGCTCCTCACGCATTTTCTGTTCATAGAGTGCAGCCGACCAGTCGATGTGTGCGCCGTCCAGTTTCCACGATTGATACAGTCCGCCCTCGATCGAAGTACCGCGCTGCGGAACGAGATCCGGGTTCGACACCGTCGCCGAGAATGGCGGAAATGGAATTGGGATGCGACGATCGTCGAACAGCTGATCGAGAGTCGGCGTCTTGAACGCCTTCCCCGCCGAGACGAAGACGTTCGTCGCTGTCCGCGCCGATGCCGGCAAAGCGAAGTTCAGCCCGACGTGCGGACTCAAGGCATTGTGCGTCTTCCTTTCAGTATTCCCGCCCGACCCGCTGCCCGGCTCGAATTTGTCGGCGATCCGATCGCCGCGTACACCGAGAGAAAAGCGCAATGGCGCGACGGGACGGAGCTGCCAATTGATGAATCCAGCCAACGACTGGCGACTGGCATTGGTCGGCGGACTCGACGGACCGGCGTCTCCGTTGGAATTGGCGTAGGCGTTGATATCACCAGCAACGATGTCCGCGTATCTCGAGGTGAGCTTCCCTGCCGACGCATCCACACCAGCGACCACTCGACCAAAGATGCCCGGATCGTCATCGCCAACTTCGACCTGCCCGGAAGTAAAAACTCGCGGCGCTCTCGTCCGTCGCAGCTTGGTGTCAGCGAAATTAGTCGACAGCGGCAGCGTCTTCACCGCGCGCGCTGTCGCCAACTCAGCGACCAGGTAGCCCGAGAACTTTGCCGGTCCAATCAGTCGAGCGCCATCCACTCCCGCGCGATCGACCCGCTCGGAGGCATGATCGAGACGGAAAAAAGGATTTTGCGCCCGGCGGTCGTCAGTCGTGGTCAGCAGCGGCCCGGGATCGTCGGTCTTTCGCGCGTGCAACAGAATGAATCCGCCAATCGACGATTCGGTTCCGTACCGCTCGAACTTTGCGTGGATGTTCGACGACGCGAGATAATCCTCAACGCGATACCCGTTCGACGAGCGGTAGTCAGCCGCGATCTCTGCGACACCGCCGCCAACGCTACGACTCGCACGCACCGCTGCATCTCCGACCGCGTAGGATCCGTACGCGGCTCGCCAGAACAGCTCACCCGGCTGAACTGGAATCAGCTCGTTGAGTGTCCCGCCGACGGCGGCGTCCCCGTGCATGTACGATGTCGCGCCGCGCACCAGCTCGAGTCGACTAAGAGCCCACGGCGACAGCATCGTCCAGTCGACTGCGCCCGAGCCAAGCGCCGCGATCGGAACGCCATCGATCTGAGCGGCGACGTAGTCAGTCTCGCCGCCACCATAGAATCCGCGCGCGATCACCCGTGGATTTCCGCCCACCGAGCTGACATCGACGACCGCGATTCCCGGAACGATCGCGAGAGCGGCGCCGAGCGAGCGGAAAGGAAGCGCGCGGATCAAGGAGCCTGGCACCGCTGTCACCGCGACAGTCGACGATCGAAGCGTCGACGCCGACCGATCCGGCGTTACGACAACCGTGTCTAGATGCTGAACCGCCGTCGTATCTCGTATTTGACCGAACGCAACGGCCGAGCATAACGTCACTCCCAACGCAGCGGCTGATGAAAGACGTGAGACAGCAGTGACACCTGGGCGATCGAATAGACGACTGAATGGCAAGGCTGGCTCGTTCGACTGGCGTGGTGTTCCAGGGACCGCGACTTGCCGATGAATTTACTCCCGGTACATCCCGGCAATAGTTTCAACACGATGCTGCCCCGCGCTGGAGTAGTGATGCAGATCAAACGCAGTGGAACGCAGCCGTCTGGCAAAGGGCCGACCGATTGGTTCACCGGCACTGTTCGCATCGATCCACTCTTTCAACCCGTAGCGCCACAACGCGCGGCAAGCGCCGCAGTAACCTTCGAGCCCGCCGCCCGCACAGCGTGGCACACCCACCCACTTGGTCAAACCCTGATCGTGATATTCGGCAACGGTCGAGTGCAGCGCGAGGGCGGTCCTATTGAGGAGATCCGTCCGGGAGACGTGGTCTCGTTCGAGCCTGGTGAGAAGCATTGGCACGGCGCGTCACCGACGACAGCAATGACTCACATTGCAATTCAGGAAGCGCTCGACGGCAAAGCGGTTGAATGGCTCGAGAAAGTCACCGACCAGCAGTACAACGGGAAATAACACATGCTAGCGACACGAAAACTCGGCACTCAGGGACTCACGGTTTCAGAGATCGGACTCGGCCTGATGGGCATGAGCCAATCCTACGGCTCCCCCGAAGAGCGCGACGAACGCGAATCGATCGCGACCATTCGTCGCTCGCTCGAGCTCGGCTGCAACTTCCTCGACACCGCCGAAGTCTACGGCCCACATACCAATGAAGAATTGCTGGCGCGTGCGCTCAAAGAGATTGGTACGCCGCGAAATAAGGTCGTCATCGCCACCAAGTTCGGCTTCAAGATCGAGAATGGCCGCATGGCAGGAACGGACAGTAGCCCGCAACGCGTGCGTGACGCCGTCGAGGGATCGCTACGCCGATTGAATACCGATTACATCGATTTGCTCTATCAGCATCGTGTCGACAAAACGGTTTCGATCGAAGACACCGTCGGCGCGATGGCCGACCTCGTCCGCCAGGGCAAAGTCCGCTACCTGGGGCTTTCCGAAGCTGGCGAGCAAACCATTCGACGCGCGCATGCCGTCCATCCGATCTCGGCGCTGCAGAGCGAATACTCACTGTGGGAGCGCAACCTCGAGCCGCAGATAATTCCCGCGATCCGCGAGCTGGGCATTGGCCTCGTCGCCTTCAGCCCGCTCGGCAAAGGATTTCTCACCGGCAAGATCAACGAGGGGACGACCTTCGACAGCACCGACTTCCGCAACACCATCCCGCGCTTCACGCCCGAGAATCGCAAAAAGAATTTCGAGCTGGTCGATTTGGTGACAGATATCGCTAAGGCGAAAGGAGTCACTCCGGGTCAGATCGCTCTCGCCTGGCTGCTCAACAAAGGCGACGACATCGTGCCGATCCCTGGCACCAAGCGTCGCAAGTATCTCGAGGAGAACGTCGCCGCCGCCGACGTATCGCTAACGAAGCAGGAGGTAGCTGCGCTCGACTCAGCGCTGGCGCCCGAGAAAGTCTCTGGCGCGCGCTACGCACCAGCGCAGCAGTCGACGATCGACCGCTAACTCTACTTCGCCCAGATACTGTTCGGCAGAGGTGTTGCCTGGCTGTCGCCCTCGGCGAGAGGGGTGAGCCCGAAGTTGTCTTCGATCGTTCGCAGAAGGCTATAGTGAGTCAGCTGCGCCCCATAACGACCGGGTTTGACGACGTCTCCGAAGAGCATCGCGAGCACACCATTGGTCCGTGCCTCTCTTCCACCGCCTTCATCCCACACGATCACCAACAGCGTGCGGTCCTTCGCTGCTGCGCTGCTGTTGAAGTCATGGACGAAGCGCTGCAACCACGCCGAGGCGGTCGCAAGAGGCGTATCGTGTCCGTCGTTGAAGAGGTTGGGGCTGTAGAACGAATAGTTTGGCAGCCGGTGCAAGCGCGCATCCGTCAGGAACTGATCTGCGTTTACAACGCGCGCGCAACGCCGAGCGTTCGTCTGTACCGACGCGAAGTTGAGTAGTGGAACGTGTCGTTTGGTGTAGACCGCCGTTGGCTTCGCACCTGGGGTAAGTCGACGAGCCCCAGCCTCTCCGCGCAGAAAGCAGGCGCCAGGAAAATCCTCAGCGTAGGACTTCCACGTCAGCCCTTTCTCCTCGAGCCGGTCGACAATGCTCTTCGCCTTGAGCGGCGTGTCAACGTGATCGCGTGTTAGACCGAAAGTGGTGCCCGCGACCAATGCGAGGTAGTTCGGCAGCGACGGATGCGCCAGCGCATGGTAATTGGACAGCCAGGCGGATTCCCTGGAAAGGGAGGCGATGCCGGGGTCGGCAAGCGCCTGACTCGTCCCCTCATTCTCCATCACCACTACCACGACGTGATCGAAGTGCTTCCCGCGCCCCGAAACGCGCGCTCCCTGGACAGTCAGCGGTGCGAATGCCAGCGATGCGCAGAACGGCGCAACGACGCCGCGTGGGATCAAATATTCTCTCAAGGGTACCCCTCTTTCGGTAGAAGCGCACGAAGGGTACGAATCGTGACACGATTATCCGCGCAGCAGCCTCTGCAGTCCGGCGCGATACCCGTGCGTCGAGATCACCCGCCGGCCGCCACGCAGCGTCACCGCCCACTCACCGTGGGACCACGGCTCCAGATGGATGATGTGGTCGACATTGATGATCGACGAGCGGCTGATGCGAATGAACTTTGCGGGATCGAGCTTCTCTGCCAGCGAATGCATCGCGTGGCGAATCTTGTGTGATTCGGCGCCGGCGTGCAGTCGCACGAACTTGCCGTGCGCCTCGAACCAGGAGACGTCGTCCACCTTCTGCAGCACCACCCGATCCTTGTTCTTAATCGGCAGATATCTGACGTAGTCGTCCTTCTGCTTGCGCATCTCCTGCAGCATGCGCGTCACTGCGGTCGGCTCGGCGCCGGCAGCGCTCTGTGTGCGAGCAAAGACCCGGTCGATCGCGCGGTGTACGCGTTCGTCATCGAGTGGCTTCAGCACGTAGTCGACGGCATTGACGTCGAACGCATCCGTCGCGAATTGCTCGTGGGCGGTGAGAAAGACGACCGCCGGCGCATCGTCACCGAGCTCGTCGAGAATCGCAAAGCCATCTCGACCCGGCATCTGAACGTCGAGGAGCAGGAGATCCGGCTTGTCGCGCCGGATCGCCACCAGTGCCTGGCGCGCGTCGCCGTAGCTGCCGATCACTTCGACGTCAGGCCTGCCGGAAAGAATTTCTCCGATCAGCTCCCGCGCAGCTGGCTCGTCGTCGACGATGACACTACGCAATTTCACGTTCGCGCGGATCCTCGACTGGCTGCGGCGCGAGCCGAGCGGGAATGCGCATGGTCACGGTGAAACCCTGAATTGCTGTAGCGTCGACAGTCATCTGCTGATCGATTCCATACAATCTTTCCAGTCGCTCGCGGGTGTTTCCCAACCCAACGTTTTCGACGAGCTTCCGGTTTCGCAGTCCCGCTCCGTTGTCGACGACCTTGAGCTCGAGCGAGCCGGCATCGACGCTGGCATCGATGCAGATGACGAGCTCGTTGTCGCCATCGTGCATGCCGTGATGGATGGAGTTCTCGACTATCGGCTGCAGCAGCATCCGCGGCACGAGGATTCGCAGCGCCGCCGGCTGGATTCTTTTTTCCACGACCAGTCGCGACCCAAAGCGCGCGGTCTGGATGTCGATATAGACGTCGAGGAACTCGAGCTCACTGCCGAGCGCGACTTCATGGGTGGCGGTATCGCGCAGCGTCTCGCGCAGGAGATCACTGAGCCGCGCCAGTGTCCTTCGCGCCAGCGGCACGTCGCGACTCATCAAGCTCGAGACAGTGTTCAACGTATTGAACAGAAAATGCGGCTGGAGCTGAAGTCGCAGGGAATCGAGCTGCGATTTCGCAAGCAGCGTCTGCAGCTCGCGCGTGTGCAGCTCTGTCGCGTTGAGCTCTCGGCGGTAGCGGAAGCTGTGGTAGAGGACGACTGCCGCGAAGTAGACGAAGAGGAAGAAGACGAAGTAGATACGCCAGACGATCCACGTTTGCGCGAGCAGTGAGGTATCGAGATCCAGGCGGGCGTACTTGAGCGCCGCATCGGTGGACGCGATGCCGCTGCCGATCACGAGCGGCGAGATCACCACTCGGCGCGTCAGCTCGATGATCATGAACTGGAGGAACAGGACAGCGCTCGCCAGCGCAAGGTGCGCCAGAAAATTCCGCAACGCTCTCGGCCCAAAGAGCGGGAAACGGCGCGCCAGCCAGAACACAATCGGACTGACGGCGAGGATGCTGAGCCACACCGGAAGCTCGAACAGATAGAGCTCCGTGACTGGCACATCCTTGATGTGCAGCGCCAGCTGAATCGTCTGCGCGGCGGTGTAAAGAATTGCCGCGACGATAGCCAGGGCCCAGGCGCGTCGTCGTGAAATCATCATTGTATCAGACAACGTAAGGGCCTCAACGGTTTGGCGCTTTGCGCACTTTCGCACTGATTTTGAGACCGCGCGCAGTCGATGACGAAGCGCGAAATAACCACGTCATGGAACGTGGCATTCGTGCCGCGGTGGGCTCTTTCGTTCCAGAAGGATGGCTGCTGCTGCGTCATTCCCCTTTCTTTGTGGGCACGCGGTCTCTGATCGCTGTGCAGGCCGACTCGCAGCGGCCTGACAGCCCCACAGCGATCAGAGCTGCACCTCAAAAGAAAAAAGCGCTACTGGGTGTGCTTAGAAGGACGGGTGGGCCACCAGTAGCCGTCCCCGTACCCGCAAGGGTGCGGGGTTTTTTTGTGCCTCAAGTGCACTCGATGCGAGAGACTCAGCTAACCCAGCCGCGAACCTCCAGCATCACGCACTCCGAGGTTCGCGCGCTCGCATCGCCCACGCCGTGCTTCCGCTTCCAGCGCGCGATCACCGAGTCGATTGCCGCGGTGAGAGATCTCGCGCGCGCTAGGTGCCGGTAGCCGGCGGTCTTCCCAGGCGGCGGCCGTTTCTCACGCCATGCGAGCGATGCGCCGTTGTCGTACCACGTCACACATAGCTCATTCTCCTCGAGAAAGCGCCACCGTTCAGCATCGCTTGGCATCTTGAGGAAATTATCTACCATTCAAAGCGGTAAGCAACTTCATCTGCGCGAGGCGCGAATGAGTGAACAAGCCTTCTCCGTAGTGACCGGAACATGGGCTGTGGTCCGACTTCCATCGGCAGCGCGAATTCCGGCGTGGGCCGCGGACGCGAGGGAGTTCAGCTCCGTGACACGGACAATGGACGAGCTGTCGATCGTCGTCGAGGAGTCTATCATCCCTCCGGATCAGCCGCGTGAGGGCAACTGGTCTCTGCTCAAGCTGCGCGGCCCGATTGCTTTCGATCAGGTTGGAGTTCTGGCGTCGGTCGCTGCTCCGTTGGCGTCACAAGACATCAGTATCTTCGCAATCAGCACCTTTGAGACGGATTACCTGCTCGTCAAATCATTGGACGTCGATCGAGCTCGCGATTGCCTCGAGGCGGCTGGTCACACGTTGATTTAGTGAAGCGAACCACTCCGTGCTTCAGGCGATTTGCTGCGCCTGTACGATCGCCGGGCCGCCCGCCAAATGCTTGCGCAATAAATCCACGAGATCGAACTGAAATCCCGGCGTCGGATCGTCTGAGCGCACCGCGACAAACCATTTTCTGCTGAAGCCCGCTTCAGTCAACTTCACCGTCGTTACAAGTCCCGACCGCAGCGCGGGCCCGAGCGCCCATCGTGACAGAACACTGACCCCAAGCCCAGCGCCAACCAGCTGCAGAATCGCTTCGGTGAGCTGGATCCGCGTGATCCGCTCCGGAACGATGCCCGCCGGATCGAGTACCTGACGAGTCACCGTGGTGGTGCCGTCGGTAGTCGAATACATGATCAGGTGCTCTGTCGCGAAATCTTCTGCGGATACGAACAGCTTTTTCGACCAGCGATGGTTGGGCGCAACGACCACCACCAACTCGTCGTCAAAAAGCTGTTCGTAACGCAGCCGGCGATCCGCAGAAAGATTGTGGACGATCGCAACATCCAGCGTGCCCTCACGCAACGCCGCCAGTGGCGACGTGGTGTGCTCGGGCGCGATGTGCAGGTCGACGCATGGCCATCTCTCACGAAAAACTCGCAACACCGCCGGCAGCCAATGGAACGCGGTGTAACATTCGGTGGCCAAACGGATCGTGCCGCGCGCCTGTGCAAAGTTTCCGTTTATCGCCTGCAGCTCGAACCCATGCACCTGCGCCAGTACATCACGCGCGACGTGCGCGAGCTGCTCGCCCGCCGGGGTTGGCACCATTCGTCGCGCCGTGCGCACGAATAACGGCGTCTTCAATACTGACTCGAGCTCGCGCAGCTGATGGCTGAGCGCTGGTTGCGTGAGTTGCAGTGACACCGCCGCCGAGGTCAGGCTGCCCTGTGACGAGATCGCCGACATCAGGCGGAGATGTCTCATTTCGATTGCCGGATTGATCGCACGCTGACTCATTAGCTTCTCGTGTCTTATTGTAAGAGCGCCCTCTCAGCGCTCACCGACTAAGCTCTGTTGCCTTGCCATAAACAATACGCATGTGAGAACGCCGCGCCATGACCACACCGAATACCCCAACCGATGACCCGTCCCTTCTATTTACGGATCACATTGCCGGAAAGCCGATGAAGACAGCTTCACACTTCGACCCGACGTGGTCCGTGCTGGACGACGTCGCCGAGCGCGCTAAGCGGTATCTCAAGGGTGTGAACGAGCGGCGCGTCGCACCGACGCGCGACGCCGTGGCAGGTCTCGCCGCGCTCGACGTTCCGCTCCAGGATCGGCCGATTCCACCGGAGAAGGTTGTCGAAGAGCTCGATCGCATCGCCGAGCCGGCGACGCTCACGATCTCAGGCCCAAGATTCTTTGGCTTCGTAAACGGCGGCTCGCTGCCCGCAACGGTCGCCGTCAATTGGCTGTCGACAGCGTGGGATCAACACGGAACCTTCGCCGCCACATCCCCCGCCAGCACTGCCGTCGAACAAATCGCAATGCGCTGGATCATCGACCTGCTCGGCCTGCCCGCGGAGTCCGTCGGCGCGTTCGTCACCGGCACCACTGTCGCGCATATCACCACACTCGCCGCCGCGCGCGATTGGCTGCTGGCACAGTCCGGCTGGAACATCGACCAGCAGGGATTGTTCGGTGCGCCCGAGATCGATGTCATCGCCGGTGACGAAGGTCACACTACCCTGTTCAAAGCACTCGGCGTCGTCGGACTCGGCCGCGCGCGCGGAATCACGGTGCCCGTCGATGCACAGGGACGGATGCGTGCCGATGCGTTTCCCGCGATCAACAGACCCAGCATCGTGTGTCTACAGGCGGGTAACGTCAACACCGGTTCGTTCGATCCGTTCAACGAAATCATCGATCGCGTGCACGCCGCAGCGCATCCGACATGGGTGCACGTCGACGGCGCATTCGGCATCTGGGCTCGTGTCGCACCACAGCGCGCGCATCTCACGGCCGGCGTCGAGCGCGCCGACTCGTGGGCGACCGACGGCCACAAGTGGCTAAACGTGCCGTACGACTGCGGCATGGCGATCGTCCGCAACGGCGACGCGTTGCGCAAGACGATGTCGTTCAAGGCGGATTACCTGCCGGAGGAGGCCGCGAACCCGTCCGATTACACGCCCGAAGGCTCACGCCGCGCGCGCGGAATGGATGCGTGGGCCGCGCTGCGCACGCTCGGCCGTTCCGGACTAGCAGATCTCGTCGAGCGAAACTGCCGCCTCGCCAGGAGATTTGCCGATGCGTTCGTCGCTGCGGGTTATCCCGTTCTCAACGACGTCGTGTTGAACCAGGTGCTGGTTTCGTTTGGTGAGCCGGAGCACACCCGCAGAGTGATCGCCGCGATTCAGGAGGACGGCACCTGCTGGTGCGGGCCGACTGTCTGGCATGGTCAAACGGCAATGCGCGTCAGCGTGATCTCGTGGATGACGACGGAGGAAGACGTCGATCGTTCGCTCGAAACAATTCTTCGGTTGGCGCGTTCATAGCCGACGCCCGGCGAACAGCCGGTCGGCTATCGATTCAGGCTCTGAAGGACCAGGTCGAGATCGAACGGCTTGGCGATGAACGGCCTGCCCGTGCCCGTCAGGAACTGAAACAAATCCTCGCTCACGATGTCGCCGGTCAGAAACACTACGCGCTCGGCGAGGTCGGGCCGCTTGCTCTGCCACTGACGGAAGACCGTCTGGCCCGAGATATCGGGCATCCGAATGTCGAGGAAAATGGTGTCGAACATCCCGTGGCTTGCAGCTTCCAGCGCCTTGCTGCCGCTATCGACCGACACAACGGTGTGGCCTGCCTTCTCCAGGAACCGCGAAAGCGCCAGCCGGATAGCGCCTTCGTCGTCAGCAACCAGTATTTGAAGATTTTTCGCCACTGCTACCTGCGACTCACTCATCGCCGACGCACCAGCCGGAGCCGACGCTACCAGTGGTAGATCGACGCAAAATCTCGCCCCCCCACCACCTACGTTCTCGGCCCAGATCCGTCCGCCGTGTTCACTGATGATTCCCAGCGATATCGACAAGCCGAGGCCGGTGCCGTGGCCGACTGATTTCGTGGTATAGAATGGATTGAAAATTCTCTCGAGACTGTCGGCAGGAATTCCGGGACCAGTGTCCTCGATTTCGATGTGAACCGTCTCCACATCCCTGCGCGTGCGTATAGTCAATCGATGGTGCGCGCGCTCCATGCCCGCCATCGCCTGCTCGGCGTTGGTGACGAGATTCAGAATCACCTGCTGCAGCTGATAAGCATCCATCATCGTGCTCGGCGGCGGATCGGCATATAACCGGTCGATCTGGATGCCGTGCACGTTGAGATCGTAGCCACGCAGCTCTAGGGTGTTCTCGATGACCTGGTTGATGTCGGCGTACGTCTTTTCCGCTTTGTGCTGGCGCGCGAATGTCAGCAGGTTGTGCACGATGCGCGCGGCACGACGCGCCTCGCCGGCAATGGTCTCCGTGGCGTGACGATCATCGTTGTTGAGATTTCCATCCGAAAGCATCAGCTGCGCAAACGCGGTGATACTGGCCAGCGGGTTGTTCAATTCGTGCGCAACACCGCTCACCAATTGTCCGATCGCGCCCATCTTTTCCGATTGCACCAGCTGCTGCTGCAGCTGCTTTTCTTCCGTAGCATCGCGAATCAGGCATAGCACTTCGCGACTGCGCTGGGGGCACGAATAGGTGATGGTGATGTGACGGCGCTCGCCATCCTTGCGCACGACGACAGACTCGAATTGGCCTGGCTGTCCCGACAGCGCCTTCCTGAATTCCAGTACCGCGCGCGGTAGCTCGCTGATCGGAAGCAGCGGTCCGAAAAACCGGCCGATCAATTCATCACGCATGTACCCGGAGATCTGCTCGCCGGCGTCATTGACGCTGGTGAATCGGCCGAGCGAGTCGAAAGTCATGATCGCGTCGCTGGCGTCCTCGAACAGGTGGCGATACCGCGCTTCGGAGCGTGCAACTTCCAGGTGCGCGCGTCGCATGTCGCTGACATCGCGCAGCGTGAGAATCGTCCCGATCGGCCCCGTGGCCCCGTTCAGCGGCGCCGCGCCGATACTCACCGTGCAATCACGGCCGGCGACCTGGGCGTCGTAGCACTGGGTGAGTCCATCGCGCGCCGCGCTTTGACCGAATACCACTGCTTCGCTGCTGTCGCGCGCAAAAAGACTGATCAGTTTTTCGCCAGCCAGCGCGGCGCGGTCTCGTCCGAAAATGTCCGCGGCGGCGGGGTTGGCGTAGGTAATTCGATCGTCGGTGTCAGTCGTGAGAACACCGTCGCTCAGAAAATCGAGGAGATTTGCATCCCCGTCTGAGAGAATCGGTGGCGGTGTGTCTCCATTTTGACCCGATCCGCCAAGCTTGAGAAGCCGGAGCATCGAGCTCACGCGAGTGCGCGCAGGCGGTTCACCGCGTGCCCGTGCGGAGCGCGCGTGAGGTCAGATAATGGTCGATCGGAAACCGCTCGCTCTCGACGATCTGACACATCATCGCGGCCGCGAACAGTCTGAGCGCATCCTCGGCGCGTGCGACGACGGCGTCCTTCAATGAGTTCGCGGTCTCGCTGCGATTGAGCGCGAGCCGCGACATGTCGAGATGCTTTTCCTCGTCGGTGCGGACCGAGCTTCCCTGATGCTGCGCGTGCTCCATCCACCAGGCGAGCGTCGCCGGACCGCCATCGAGCTCGGGGTTGCCCTGCACGCCTGGCAGAACGGTGGTCGACACGACGGAGTAAATCGTCATCTCGACCGAGCTCTGACACGCGAAATGCTCCCAATAGTCGATGTTCTCGTACGTCGCCGTCATGAAGAAATGGTGATAGAGCGCGACCACGGGCTCGGGGAACGGCGGGTCAGGGAACGCCCCGGGCGAATAGTTGTCCGGATCCTTGGTCAGCGCCGCGAGCACCTCACGGGTCATTCGCTCGAGCTCCACCGCAGTGAATCGACCGAGGTAATCGGTGAGATCCCAGTACAGCGCCTGATGATCGACGCCAAAGACGTCGAGCTTGGTCCGCCACATCTGATTGTGCGTCTGCTCTTCTTCCAGCTGCTGTGCGAGGTTCTTGATGAAGCTGCTGTGCAACACGTGGTCGACTTTGGCGATGCTGCGAATCAGCGCGCGATTGAAGCCGATGACGCACGGGTAGAGGCTGGCGATGAATGCGGTATAGCGCCGGCGATCGAGCTTCCGCGAGCGAAGCAAACTCGCGAAGTCGCTTTCATTCATCAGGGCCGAATAACGGCGTGCGACTTCGACCACGAGATCGCCGACTCGCTGGCGATTGTCGTGCGGAGTGCGGAGGTGCAATTGGCGAACGCTTGCCATGGATAAAGCGACGAGGGTAAAAGCTCAGCAATAACGGCTGGTATCATTTGACTGACTTGGACTTACCCAGTAACACATGAGCTTTTTACCTCGCCCGAATAAGGACCGAATCCGGCCCGTAAGTCCATTGGTCACACGTAGGAGACGAGATCGTCCTATGGATGAGCTACGCGTTTCCTACGCTTCCACAACGAGCGCCATCCGTAGTATGTCTGTCCCCTTACGAACTCCCGCCGGAAACCCGGTCTACCGGTCGACACCGAATGTCTCGCTCGTCCGGAACAACAACTGGGGCGAGGCGCGCATTCTGATCATCGACGACCACCAGGCCAACGTCGACGTGCTCAAGCGCATTCTCCGCACTGCCGGCTTCGTGTGCGTCAACAGCACCACCGATCCCGCCGTCGGCGTCACTCTGGTGAACACCTGGGCGCCCGATCTGGTGTTGCTGGATCTGCACATGCCGAAGCTCGATGGCTTTACGGTGCTCGACTCGATTCGCCCGCACCTTGGCACCGGCTATCTACCGGTGGTGATGCTGACAGCGGATTCGAACACGGAGACCAAGCGGCGCGCTCTGGCCAGCGGCGTCAAGGATTTCCTCCTCAAGCCGTTCGATGCCACCGAAGTCGTGCTGCGCATTGAAAACCTGCTGGAGACGCGCTCTCTCTACAGCACCATTCGCCACCAGAACGCGCAGCTGGAGCAGAACGTCGCCGAGCGTACGCGACAGCTCGAACAGGCGCAGCTCGAGATTTTACAGAGACTCGCAGCGGCGGCGGAATTCCGCGACGACGAGACGGGCGAGCACACCCAGAGAGTTGGAGATCTCGCCGCTCGGCTGGCGATGCGGATGCGATTGTCCGTCGATCGCGTGGATCTTATTCGTCGCGCAGCGCCGCTTCACGATGTCGGCAAGATTGGCATTCCCGACGCGATTTTGCGCAAGGCAGGCCGCCTCACCCGCGAGGAACGTAGCATCATGCAGACGCACGTCACGATTGGAGCGTCGATGCTTTCCGGCGGTAGCTCGGCGCTGGTGCGAACCGCGGAGCTAATCGCACGCAGCCATCATGAACGCTGGGATGGCGGCGGCTATCCGGAGTCAATCCGCGGAGAGCACATCCCGCTCGAGTCCAGACTCGTGGCAGTCGCCGACTATTTCGATGCGCTGACCCACAACCGCCCGTATCGCGGTGCGTGGTCAATCGATAAAGCGGTCAGGAAGATCATCGGCGAGCGTGGACGGCACTTCGATCCGCAGGTGGTGGACGCATTGCTCAAGGATTCCGTAGCGCTGGAATCGCGATAAGCGCGATCCTCCCGCGTTCACAATCGCCGCTCGGCGTATGGCTGTGGATGGGCAGGTTTCGGCGCCGGATACATCAGACCGATAACCCGCTCCACGTGAATGAGAGTGGAATTGAAGAATCGGAGGCTCAGGCCGCTGGTGTCGCCCAGCGCCAGAGGTAACTCAGTGCCGCCAAGTACGACGCCCTCGATTCCCTCCCGCCGTGCCATCTGGGTGACGATCTCGAGAATCCGGACGCGAGCTGCGGCAGGAAATCGTCCGTAGATGAAATTCGACTGATATTCCTTGTCGATGAATGACCGCTCCACGGGCCCGGGCACGGCGACGCTGAGACCTTTCCTGGCAAAGACTTCGGAGTAGAACGTTCCTTCCATCACGAAGCGCGAGCCGATAAGCCCAACACGGCGCATTCCCGCCGCCAGGACGTAGTCACGAGTCGCTTCGACGATACTGACAAGTGGGATTCGCGCGCGCGGCTGCAAGCGATCGTAGACGATGTGGCTCGTGTTCGACGTTATGATGGCGATCTCCGCGCCGGCACGGGCGAGGCGGTCGATCTCGTGTGCGAGAAAATCAGTCAGCGCGTCGAGATTGTTCGCTGCGACGAGCGCCAGCATCGCTGCCAGACCGATGCTATTGATGACAATGTGGGGAAACGATTCTTCGTGTCTCGCGCGATACTTCTCGATGAGCAGTTTGTAGTATTCGATTGTTGAAGGCGGTGCGATTCCGCCGATCAGGCCGATGATTGGCATCAACGTCTCGCGTCTGAGAGTTCCTGGTGATGACAGCGTGGTAAGCACCTGTAACTCACCGATTTGCTGGACTCTTTGCCATGCAAGAGTGCTCATGCCGGACATGAGCGGATTTGTTGGGTGTAAGATCAGCGTGTTGACAAATCAGAAAAGCAACGTACTGATGAGTTGAGATGCAGTGGCCCCCGCGCGGTTCGATGATCGGCACTCCGTCAAAGCGTATCGGTTTTTTTATCGTGACGCTGGCGACGGTCGCATGTGGTTCTGCGAGCGGACCACGCGCGTGCGGGGACGAGTATCGAATTGTCGCGGATTCGGGTGAAGTTGCACTTGCCGATGGACTTTCCTTCGTCGACGTCAGCGCAATGCTACGGGAGTCACGCAAGCCGGGCCGACCGGAAACGCAGATCGCACAGGTCGGGTTGGAGGTGTACGCTCATCTTTTGTCTGACCGGAGCCTGCCTTCTGATTTTCTGCATGGCCATGTAACGACTATCGACGTGCGCGACGCGGGAACGCCGTCACGACTCATAAAATCATACGTGGTGCCAAACCCGCCGCCCTTTCTCGCGGAGTTCTCCCAATATGGGATGGCTTACGACTGGTCGATAACCGTTGATGAGGCTCGTGCGCTGTTCGTCGCGGACCAGTTTGTCATCGAAGTGCATACCGACCTGCCGAGCCAGCCGTTGGTCCGCATCGTTCTGAAGGGCGCGAACGCCAGTGACCCTCTCAAGTGGTCTCGCACGATCATCTCTGGAGGTGACTGCTGATCACTCGAGGGCGCGCGGGGTTGCAAGCGGGTCTGGCTTATTATGATCTGGTCATTCTGATTATTTCTGATCTAAGCATCCTACGCAGCGAGAGCGGCCGCGCAGTCGCGCCGAAAATCAATCAGCCCGCTAGTTAGTCAGGGTCAAAACGCCGCTCAAGGAGTTTCTCATTGATGCCGAACAGAACCTATATGGTGGTTGAACATTTCAAGGATGCGCCGGCGATCTATCGCCGTTTTCGGGAACGCGGGCGTATGGCCCCGGAGGGCTTGGTATATGTATCGAGCTGGATCGATGAAAAGCTCGAACTATGCTTTCAGCTGATGGAATCTCCGGACCGTCGTCTGCTCGATGAATGGATGGCCAACTGGCGCGATCTCACTGACTTCGATGTGTATCCGGTCATAAGCTCCAAGGAGGCGGCCGAAAGGGTCGATACTCGGTAACGGGTTAGCGCCGAGGCTTGTCATTGCGCGCGGCTGCGTCTCAGAGTACAGCCCAACTCTGAAGAGCCGAGCGCGCCGCCCACTATGCCGCCGATAACGGCCGCTTGGAGCGTTAGCGAGACAACATCGTGGCCTGCAATTCGCGACTCGAATGTTAGGAGCACAATGATGACTCACTCACCAATCTGGTCGGCGCCGGCGATCGCTGCGCTGATTTTGCTCACGATAGTCAGCTGCAAGAAAGACAGCGATCCGTCCTCCAGCAACCAGTTCACGTCACTGCTGTTCGACGCGAGTTCACCCGCTGCGCGCGAGGCGTTGGCGACTCCAGTCAATTTCCGTCTCACCGAGTCTAACTACGCACAATGGGAGCAGGCGCAGCGTTTTCTCGAGGTCGTTCCCCGCTCCGCTCTTGCGAGCGCATCGGGCGCAAACGGCAACGCCATCGATCGCGCGGTCGAGACGTTGGAGGCGAGCCCACGCGCGCGAACCGCGATCGAGCGGACAGGATTGACCGTGCGAGACTTCGTTCTGGAGACCATCGCATTGGCCCAGGCCGCGGAAGCCCAATCGGGTAAATCTCCCAATGGCGTCACTGTCCCGCCCGAGAACGTTCAATTCGTCCAGCGATACCAGTCGCGCATCCTTCAGCCTCGCACTGTAGCACGAGCGCTGAGAGCTCCAGTGGACAACTATGGCGAAGCTGATACGGTGAGCATTGGCGTGCAGTCGACTACTAACGATCAGGGAGCAAACACTACACCGCAGGACTCGGCGGCCGTCAGCAAGCGTGGTCGCGGGAATGATTCGATCGGGCTCGAGGGGCAAGCCCCCGAACCACCAAAGCACCCGTCTGACACCGTTCGCGACACGATCCCGCGATAACAGCCATTGCGGGAACCGCTGGCGGTGATCCCACCGGGAAGCGGAATCCGCATCTGCGCGAAGCCGGGCCGAAGTCCGCCACAGCGCCGATCAAAAACCAAGTTCTCTGAGCGCGAGATCCGGTGGCATGTCGTCGCCCGTCGCCGAGGCCTTCACAAGACCCAGCGCCTTCATGACCCGCACCGTCATGAACCCGAAATCAAATTCGGACGGATGGTGGCTCGTTCGCAGAAGGTGCGGATAGTGGTGATGGTTGTTCTGAAGGCAGGCGCTGAAGGTCGCCATCACCGGCAGCCAGTCGCCGATATTCATTGCATTGTCCTCAGCGTCATTGTAGCGACGAGTGCCGAAGCGCCGATCGTGCGTCCAATAATTCTGGATCAGATTCACCCACAGCGCGAAAATGCGGAGGCCACCCCAGAGCACGAGGGCGTATTTCCAGTCGCGGAACACCAGCCAGATGACGCCTAAGCTGACGAATTGCGAGAACGCGGCATAGACCGGGTTTGCAACCATGCGAAACGGCGCCGACTTGAGAATATCGTCCTCAGCGTAGTCGTGCTCGCAGGGATACGGAAAGAGACAGAGGTACATCGTTCTCCAGAAACCGTCGCCGTGCAGCTTGTTCGGGTCGCCATCATGATCGGCGAATTTGTGGTGATGGCGATGACGATTCACCCAGGTGACTGGATTCACGTAGATGCCGAAGGTGTTGCTGACGACCGTCACCGTCTTGATGAACCACGGCTTGTACTCGAGGGCCCCGTGGGTGATTCCCATATGGATGATGTCGGACAGGTAGACGCCGCTCAAAAACCAGATTGCCGTGAAGTACAGCAGCCCCAGGGTCATGCCGAGCCAGGGGCCGAGGGCCGCCGGCGCGAAGTAGAACGCAGCCCCTGCTTCCAGAAGGATGATCGTGTAGCCGATCAGATTGTGGGTTTTCATGATGGTCGTGCCGCCCGCTTGAACGGTGCGAAGAGCTGGGCGAAAAAGCCGGCAGGGAGGGTGTCGTCAATCAGCCCATAGCGCTCCGGCCAGGCCGTCTTCGGAAGATAGTGGGTGCCGAACAGGCGATCGAGGAAGGGCAAATGGATCGCGAAGTTGACGTCCACCGCATTCTTGTCCGCGGCGTGATGCCAGTGGTGATAGCGCACCGTGACGAAGTATCGCTCCAGCCAGTGCGCATCCGGGCGGAAATCAGTGTGGCAGAAAGTGGCGTGGAAGGAGACGAACACGAGGTAGCCTGCCAGCACGCTCTGCGGAAAGCCCACCATCATCATTGGAATCATGATGAGACCGCGGGTGATGACGATGTCGAAGAAGTGGGAACGCGAGCCGGCGATCCAGTCGAGGGTCTTGATCGAATGATGGATAGAATGGAAGCGCCAGAGGAATGGGACCGTGTGGAACATCCGGTGTACGCAATACTGCGCAAGATCCGCGACGAAGATCGCCGCGACGAGCTGCACCAGGTACGGCCAGCGTTGGACAAAATGCTGGAGTGGCGGAATGGCCAGCCACTTGGTAAGCAAAAGGGCGGGCAGCACCATCAGGAAGGTGAGCAACTGCGCGGGCAGATGGGTGGCGACGAAATAAAATGCGTCGGTGGTCCACTCCGGCCTGAAGGTCTTCTGCCTGGGATGCAGTGGCCAGAACCGCTCCACCGGGACGAAGACGAGGGTCATCACGAGCAGGTCCAGCAGGAACCAGTCGAAGCCGATGCCGTAGTGTGACCCCACCTCGTTTGGCAGCGACGTGCTTCCGCCACCGAGCAGCGCCGCCGTTACGGCGAGGAGTCCGCCGGTCAGCGCGAGAACCTTACGCTGCCGCAGGACCGCCGACATCGCGGACAGCACAAAAGCCGCTGCGATGGTCCCTTGGATGAGCAAGCGGATTATCACCAGCGGGTAGTGCGCTCGGGCGTCGGGCAGTGTCAGCAGGGCGGGAAAATGAAGGCACAGCGCGCCTCCCAGGCCGAGCAGGCCGAAAAAAACGCCGAGGACGCCGCTGACCCAGCCGCTTCCGATTTGGGTGGGCTCCGAATCACCGAATACCTTATTGAAGAACGCGTCGGACATGGCTGGTCGCCTATTCGATTGTGGTGTTGGTCGCCGGGTTATTTCGACGTCGATCGATTGTCACCCGGCCGTCATTTTGATAAACGCACGCCGGCGGATTTTGCAACTTCATTTGGATCTTCGCGTTGTTGAATTACCTCTATGCCGACGTGATTGCCTTATGGGCGCTGCTCGGCGCGCCAGCGGCGGACACTCCGCACCTCGGCCAGGCGGCACTCGCGGGTTCGGCGATACTGATGGAAATCCCGATCGCTATGATTCTCTTCTCGCGACTGCTTCCACTCCGAGTGAACCGGTTGGCGAATATCATCACCGGAGTCCTCGTGACCGTCGTCAACGGTTCCCTCACCTTCATCCCACCGCTGATTGGGCTCGGCAGCCCACCCGCTCTGCCCGAGTATTTGTTCTTCGCAACGGTCGAAAGCATCTGCACCGTTGCCATCGTTTGGCAAGCGTGGAAGTGGCCTGAGGCTCGCGCGGCAGCGAGCTCCGCGCTCACCGGCCACCGACCGGTCGCCGGAATTACCGCTTGATCCCGAAAATCACTAATTACAGAGGGGCGCCTTCCACACTGCGCGGGAACGAGTGATCGACGCGAAGTAAGAGGCGCATCAGGGAAGCCGCCACTCGCAATCGCTCCTCTTTTGCTCCATGGTCAATGATTGAGCGCAGCCGCCGTTCGCGAGCGTGATCGTTTCTGTTGACTTGTACTCTCGGACACCGGGCGTTGTCGCCCTCAGCTGAACGACATCACCCGGTTTGGAGCCGGGGATGGGGAATGATTCGCTGTCAGCACTGCAATCGCAATCGGCAACGAAGGTCGAGACAATCATAGGACGTACTGGGCCTCGCCGTTACCAAAGGACCAATTTTCCTTCGGAACTTCAACAAAGTTGATGAGGACGTCTTCCTTGCGAATCTTTACTCCTTCGTGGAGATGGTCCGCTAGCGCTCTGTAGAAACGTTGCTTCAACTCCGTTGAACGGCCGCTATTCAATGTGATCTGAAACAAGATGCAATCGTCCGACCGATGTATGCCGAGATACTCTCGATCAAATGGAAGGCTCGCCTTCGTGTGTTCCGTGATTACCTGAAATCGGTCGTGCTCCGGAACATTGAGAACATCCACCAGGGTCTGGTAAAGGATGTCGCCGACTTGAGCACGGTACTGTTCTGATTTCCCCTCGAGTAGATCGATGCGGACTAAAGGCACTTCTCCTCCTCAAACGATGGAGCGGATTATGGGACGCTATTGCCTGGAGCCCAGGCGGTATCGAGATGGGCCTGCATGAAGACACTAGGGTTAAGACACAAGCGCGGATTGCGGCACCTCGATTTCGCCGCTCGCGATCCGGGCCGCTGCGCCACCAACGCTGAGAGACGTCACGCCGCCGTCGATCTTACGCGCCTCTGTTTCGATTTCGCTTCGGCGGCCCATCAAGACGCCTTGCTGGATCGAAAGGCGATAGCCACTCCCGCCAAAATCGGGCTTCGATGCCATTGCCCCGACGAGGGCGGCACAAGCAGCGCCTGTCGCGGAATCTTCTTCGATGCCGAGCGCGGGTGCCCACATGCGAGCATAGAGCTTCCCGCCATCCCGTAGATTTCCGGCAAAGAAGAAGAGGTGGGGAGACCACGCGCACGAGAGCGTTGCCGCCCAGGCAGCCCGATTGATCGTCGCCCGATCGACGATCTCGTTCGAGCTCAGTTGCGCAAAACAGAACGGAACACCGGCGCCCGCGAAAAATACCTGGCTCACCTCGGCGGGCTCGATCGAAAGGACGGCGGCGAGATCAGTGAGAGAAGGTGCGCCGGTCGGTGCCTCGATCTTCCCCGATAACCTCAACGTGCCGTGGAAGCCCTCGTTTCGCTGGGCGACATCGACTGTCACGAGCCCGGCATTCTCCTCAAGAATGAGCCGGATCGGATCCGGAAACCGCACGCGCTCGTTCATCACGAGCGCACAGGCTGTACCAACTGAAGGATGCCCCGCGAAGTCAAGCTCCGTTCGAGGTGTGAAGATGCGCACCCGACACGTGTTCGCAGGATCTTTCCTCGGCAGCACAAAGGTCGTTTCCGCGAAATTGAATTCGCGAGCAATCTTCTGCATGCCCTCAGTCGAGATAAGGGCCGCGTCAGGCAGCCCCGCTAGTTGATTGCCACCGAACGGTGTCGAGCTGAAAACATCGAGGATATGAAATGTGTACTTCATGAGCTCAATCCCGGGCGTCGCCTCAAGCCTTGACGACAAGGTCGATTTCAACGCACGCGCCAAGCGGTAGCTCGGCCGCCCCGATCGTGGTGCGAGCGGGAAAGGGCGGACTGAAATACCTCGCGTAGATGCCATTCATCGCGGCGAAGTCACTTATGCTCGTGAGAAAAACACGCGCCTGCGCGACATCATCGAAACTCTTGCCGGCGGCCCTGAGAACCGCCGAGAGATTCTGGAAGACGCGCTCCGTCTCGGGCACAATGCCTCCCTCGACCACCTTGCCAGTGGCCGGGTCTTGGGCGACCTGCCCGCTGAAGAAGAGAAAACCATCGATTTTGACTGCCTGGGAAAACGGGCCGACGGGCGGCGCGAGTTCAGGCGAGGCGATAGCAGTCTTGCTCACGGTTCTTACCAGTTGGCGATCGGCGGACGTTGGTCCTTCCACCGCTGCTGGCTTAGTGGCTCGGAAGATAGGAGGATCCATTGGTTGTCGTTCAATTTTCTCCAGGCATCCCGTGCAACCAACACTCTGTACTCCTTGCCCGTTTTGCCATCTTTGTCCTTGGTGTCGATCTCTACTTTCGCAGATATGACTGCGGACCAGTCGTTGTCTTTGGGTTCGACCGTGAGCACGGTTTCGTCAAATCGCGTTATCCTGAGGGAAGGCACGCGATCGATAAACTCCTGCCGTGTGTATTTTCGGTCGGAAGTTTGGAAGTAGAAATCCGGAGCCAGCATCCTTTCGATCGTGTTCATGTCCAGCGTCAAACGCGCTTTGGCCCACTCCGCGTAACCGGCCTGAATCGCTGTTCGTGCTGCTGCCGGACTGACGGCAGCAGCACTTTGCGCGGCGGCTGCACCCGTCACGGTTACCGCCAACAAGGTGGGGGCCAGAATGCGCCGACCCAGATTCCGGTATGGAAAGCTGCGGCGCATTGAATCTGCCAATCTCGATTTCATTCGCTTCCTCTCCTTCTGTGGATGCCCCGGGGTTCGACAAGTCGCCCGCATGTGAAGAATGGTTACGACAGGTTCGCACTTGCGTCAAATGCAATCTTTGCAACATCATATTGCTTGCTGAGCAACTGGGGATGGTGTCATGCTCGATGAGATCCGGACGTTCGTCGTCCTGGCTGAATCAGGGTCGTTACAACGGGCAGCCGAACGGCTGTTCCTGACGCCGTCGGCGGTCACGCGGCAGATTCAGCGTCTCGAGGCGTCCTTGAAGATGACTCTACTCGATCGTCGTGTGAAACCAGGACTGATTACGCGTGAGGGCCGCGCGGTGCTCGATCGCGGGCGGCATATGCTGCGCATCATGGACGATCTCAAGGCGAGCGGGTCGGAAGACGCCGAGCCGAGCGGGGGCTTTCGCGTCGGACTGTCGCATGCGCTTGCGCAACCGAGCCTCGTCGCGTCGATCCAGCGGTTGACGAGTCGCTTCCCCCGGCTTAGCCCAGTGCTGAGCACTGAGCTCCGCCAGAAGCTCATAGAGCAGGTGCGGAGCGGCGAACTCGATGTGGCACTGGCACTCCTCGCGACTGACGACGCAGTGCCCGCCGATGTGGCCAGCAGCGTGTTGGCTACAGAACGTCTGGTATTGGTCAGAGCGAGGGGACCGCAACCCCGCGCGCGGCGTAACAGCAAATCGAAAGATCGCGATCTCGACGCGCGCTGGGTCCTCAACCCGCCCGGGTGCTTTATTCGTCGGTCAGTCGAGACGAAGTTGCGCGAGCTCGGCTCTCCCTTCGAGGTCGCCTCCGAGATCAACAATATCGACATGCAATTGTCTCTCGTAGCGAGCGGGATGGGCCTCGGCCTTATTCCGGCGAGATTTCTCGCCTCGCATCCGAAGCGTCGGCGGGTGGAGCGAATCACCCGGTCCGGCATCAGCATTGAGGCTTCGATTGTGTTCATGCAAGCCGGCCATTTGGGCCGGCTCGAAACCGCGGCGACATTTCTCCAGCAAGAGCTACGAGAGCATTTCGCGGAGCGCGGGGTCCGTTGAGTTGGTGCCAATGATGTATGACGATGCGCCGATGCACCGCCGCAAACTTGACCGCTATCGCGCCGGCGGCTCAAATCGCGTCCTGGCTAATCTCGGCTGCGGAGGATCCGGGCGACGAACTGCGCCTTGCCGGCGATGTAAGACTCTCGATCTCGAGGAAAACGAGCTGCCAAAGCGTGCTTCAGGTCCGCGTACGCTCTCGCTTCGTCGGGGTGCGCGCGCAGATGATTCCGGAACGCGAGGTAGTCGCACCACAAATCGCTGTCTCGAACAACCAGATGAACGTGATGCTGACGCGGGACTCCGCGCCGGAAGAAGTGGCGGCCCGGAATGCCCTGCTCGCCGCGGTAGATATAGCCAGTCTCCTGCAATGCGGTGATCGCGACAGTGAAAAGGCTCGCGTCCTCGACGCCCACCACCATATCCAGAATTGGTTTGGCAGCAAGCCTTGGGACGGAGGTGCTGCCGATATGTTCGATCGTGGCAGCTACGCCGAAGTTTTTCAACACGGAGTCAATTGCCACCCGTTCCGCCTGAAACAACGCTGGCCAGGTCTGATCATACGGGACGATACGGACTTCGCCGCTTTCAAGACCCAGCGATTTATCTGTCACGATCTTCCAGGTCGAATGGCTGAAGTCTTCTTGCGGACTACCGCGGTCATGAACCGCCCCGTTAAAAGGTTTCTGAGGTAGTCGAATACCTCCAGACGCCGACCCCACCAAATCCGGAGCGCGCGCGGTCGAATGAACCATAGTGTGCGTAGCGTGAGGTACCCTTCGCCTCCGAGCATCGGGATAACCCAGAACCAGATCTCCCGATTTTCGTAGCCGGGGAGAACGCGCGCGCGGAATCGTGCCCCGATCGAGAGATCCGCCCAGCCCCAATCGTGATCGACTGCTTCGGCAAGTACCTCGCTTGCCAGGCGGTATTGTATCGACTCGTTCTCCAATTCCGCGGCGGGCCGGCGCTGGACTTGATCGTTCGCAACGAGATAGCCCCACGGATAATCGCTCAAAATGAAAGCAAAACGGGGCAGCTTGCGTCGAAACAACGTGGGTACGCGTTCGACAAGCTTGCGCGTGAACGAACGCATTTTGTGGTCGAGATCGTCGAGCGGCACGCCGTCTAGTGCCGTTACGTAACTCTCATCGCGTTGTGCAGCTTCGAAGCGAGCTCGGTGAGCTTCGTCGCTTGAGACTTCGCCTCGCTCAATCGAGTCGCCCGGATACAGCACCGTAAGCTTCGCCGTGCTCACCTTCACAAGCTCGTCCAGCCCCATCTTGTGCTGGTTCATGTGCGTGTTGTCGCCGTTACAGAACCGCACGAAGCTCGCGAACGGAATCATATGCCTCGGCTTCAGCGTCTGAGCGAATGAGTCGAACCGACGCACGAGGTCCTCGCGAGTGAAGTCTGGTTGCACATTGTCGTAGCAGTACGGATACCCCTGTGCGATCGCGAACTGCGCGGCGCAATAATCGACACGTGGAAACCGCTTTGCCAGATCGATCAACGTCGAGCCTCGCAGCGGGGCGTCGTTGATGTTCACGAGCGTTTCGTCTCCGTGGCCGACCACCACCAACAGGGAGTCGTCCATCCGGAATTGCTGGCTGAAAAAGCTTACTCGAGGAAACGCACGGAACTCGACGCCCGGTGTCATCTCGATCACTGCTCGAAATCCCAGCTCGCGCAGATCTCGAGCGATCGTATCGTGAAAGAACTCCGCGACGAAGACCGGGATGTCTCCGCCACGTTCTTCTCTTATCTGCTCGAGGGTGGGCCTGTGATAATGATCCGGGTGTGCGTGCGAGACAAAGATTGCGTCGAGGGAGCGAAAATCGGGTAACGCGGGCGGTGGGGGGCAAAGCTCCCACGCATTGTGATAGATGCGTCCCGAGTACCACGGGTCGGTCAACAGCCGCATCCCGTTCGTCTCGATAAGCAGAGACGCGTGGCTAACGAGAGTGATCTTCACCTGGCCGTCACGTTGACCGGGAACCTGGTGTCGTCGACCCCTTTGAAGAGGAGCCAGAGTGCCAGCGAGCTCTCGCCAACGAACGCCGGTAGCAGTATCACCGGAACGAGACGGCGGGCAAAAGCCGGCGCGACGATCAGCGCGAAGCTGTTAACGAGATAGCAGGTTCCCGCCGCAAACATTAACCCACCGATGATCTTCGGCAGATATCCCGAGCGGTAAATCAGATATCCGAGGATGAGGCACTCGAAGCCGAAGAAAATGAGCGCCGCGCCAAAGCCGTAGTCGTACTCGACCATCGCCAGGTACGTCACCGCAGATCGCTGATCCGGGGTGAACGCGCCGAGGTAGGGCGCGTGACCCAGCGGCAGGATGACCGCCACCAGGATCAGGTCGGCGACTGCTTCTACGGTGAGAGAAACGAGGTTGAAAAAAATCGCGATGCCGGCGAGCAGCGAATTGACGGGGCTGAGCAGCCGGTACAGAATCATCGCCAGAACTATCGAGCACCCAAGGACGAGAAAATCCGAGGCGATACCAATTCGCCACAGACTCTCCATCGACCGCAAGTTCTCCGCGGTAAGCGCGGGATTGCCTGATACGACGAGTCGCTCGCGGATCAGCGACGCTTCGCAGACACCGAGCGCGATGATCGTTGCGTAAAGAGCACCGCCAATTCGCGACAGCCGACGCATAGGTACCGTGCCTCTCCGAAAAAAGAGGATGGTAAACCGCGCGCGGGAGATGTCTTGAACGATGTTGCGCTGACGTGCTCGCTCGCGCGCCGGCGTCGCGTGCAATAACGTTCAAGACAAACAAAGCGTGGCAGCGTAGAAGTTCTGCTCGCTCATATCGCCCGGAGGGCACAGTTCACACTGCTCGCGTCCGCGGAGCACCGCTTCCCGGCGTGTATACCACCTACACGCGAAGCGACTACCGCTTTGGTAAGCATTGGCATGACGTGTACGGCTTCGGATTACTCGAGGACGGCGCGCAGAGCTGGCTGAGCGGCCGAGGACAAGTGCGCGCTTACGCCGGGAGCGTGATCTCCACGAACCCGGGCGAGGTGCACGATGGCGAACCCCTCGGCGCGTCGACTCGGCAGTGGCGGATCATCTCCGTCAGCATCGATGCCATGGCAGGCTTTACCGACACTTTGCCGGGGGCGCTTTCGATTTCGCGGCCAGTCATCGAAGATCCGCTATTCGCTTCGGTGCTGAAGCGCGTCTTCGCAACGCTCGACAGGCTTTCGAATCACGGGCAGAAGGATGTAACCGGACGGCTCGCGTACGAAGAAGCGCTGATTGGCGCGTGCACGCTGCTCATGAAGCGGCATGGAACGCCGCGGCTGCAGACTCGGCCGGCCGCGGCAGCCGTCCATCGCGCACGCGAGCGGCTACTCGAGGATCCGGCCAATCCTCCGACGCTCTCGGAGCTGGCAGCTTTGACAGGCCTCAGCAGGTATCAGCTTCTTCGGCGATTCACGAAAGTGTTCGGGTTGCCGCCGCACGCCTGTCTCATTCAACATCGCATCGAGCAGGCGCGGACGCTCATTCGCGCCGGGCGTTCATTGGCGGCGGCCGCGACCAGTGTCGGTTTTGCAGATCAGAGCCATATGACCCGCTTCTTCACGCGACACTACGGCTACACACCGGGTGAGTGGAAGAGAGCGGTAGCGCCGCAATAGCATTCAAGATTCGCACTGGAGTTCCGCGTTACAGTCATGTGTGACTCACGCCGGCGTTCAATACATCCACGGTTATCACGAGCGCGAGAGCGACCGGCTGCGAGCGCAGGCATGGTCGGTCGAGGATCATCTGCATCTCGACACACGTTACGCATCCGGTTCCCTCGTACTCGAGGCAGGCTGCGGAACCGGGGCCCAGACGGTGACTCTTGCGCGCAATAATCCGCGCACGCGAATCGTGGCGGTCGATCGCTCGCGCGTCTCGCTCGACGAGGCTCGCGCACGAGTCGAAGGTGCGAAGCTGTCGAACGTCGAGTTTCATCAGGCCGATCTGTTCGATCTTCCATTCGCGTACCGCTCGTTCGACCATGTCTTCCTCTGCTTTGTCCTGGAGCACCTTCCGAATCCGCGCCACGCACTGGCGAGGCTGCGCAAGCTGCTGAAGTCAGGTGGCACCCTGACGACCTTCGAAGGTGATCATGGCTCGGTGTTGTTTCATCCGGAGAGTGACTCGGCAAGGCGCGCAGTGGCATGCCAGGTGGAGCTGCAACGGCGGTCCGGCGGAGACGCAAACATCGGCCGACGTCTGTATCCGCTGCTTCGCGCCGCGGGTTACATCGACGTCAGGGTCACCCCGTGCCCTGTCTACGTCGACGGAAGTCGTCCAAAGCTGATCGACGCGTTTACGCGACAGACTTTCACGGGAATGGTCGCGGATGTTCGTGAGCGCGCGATTGCGGCTGCGATGATCGACAGCGACGACTTCGACCGCGGCGTGCGTGACCTCGATCGAGTCGCGTCCGACGGCGTGTTTTGCTACACGTTCTTCAAGGGCAAAGCAGTCTGCCCACGCGGTAGATGATGTTCCGCAGGAAGATCTTCACACACCGGGAGTCATTCTGGCGGCGGCGTGCGGGGCGCCTCCGGATACTGCTTGAGCAAGGCCGCCAGTGGCGGGACTCCGTACACCGCTCGCTCCGCGTCGGTTGTCTTGCGATCGATCGGAGCCAGCTCCTCCTGGCCGGTCTTCTGATTGATGAAGCGGTTGGTTCCATATTTCTGGTAACCCGCCGTCATGCTGAGATAGCGATCGATGCTTTGCGCGACGAGCACCCGCGAGCGCTGATCGCCGCGCTCAAACGCTGCTTTGGCGAGAAGGTGCGCGAGGAGATAGTCGTGCGGACTCACGGCGACCAGTCTCTCGTTGCGAAAAGTCATCGGCGAGTGCTGGAGCACCAGCGCCGCGTTGAACTGATCCTCGCGCGTTTGCACGCGTGCGTTGGCGATCTCATTCAGCACCAGCTGGATGCGGTCTTCGTCGGAGCGGGCAACCGAATCGCCGGTTCGTGACGCCACATCCTCCTTCATCAGCACTTCGAGAAGTGGGTTGGCCTCTGTAACTCCGGAGTGACCGGTTGCACAGCCCGCGTTCCACAGTGCTATAGCTGCGGTTGCGGCGATAAGGAGTATTGGTCGTCGAGTCATCGGTGTCGGCTGATTTCGAGTGGGCATTCCCCCTCCAAACAACATCAAGGACGCATCGGTGTCTTGAACGATCTGAGCACGGCATAACTGATTCTTTAGTTTTTCTTGAAACCCGTGCTGGCCAGTCGGCGTACGGGAAACGACCACCCTATGGAGCCAGAAGGATGACCGCTGTTACTTCGATAGACCAGCCGCCGGAGATGAGCGCACGAACCAAGGGAAGGTTCGCCGCGGTGGTGTATCTCCTTTACATCATCGCCGGAGTAATCGCGCAGGGTTTCATCAGCGATCGGCTGGTCGTTCTGCGCGACGCCGCGACGACCTCCGCCAACATTCTCGCCAACCAATCCACATACTCGCTTGGCCTCACCGTCTATCTGATCGAAATGGCGGGGCAGATCATCACGGCGGTGTTGTTTTATCAATTGCTGAAACCCGTGAGCCGAACCGGCGCAATGCTCGCCGCCGCGTTCGAGCTGACTGGATGCGGGATCAAAATCTTCAGCCGCCTCTTTTACTTCGTACCGTTATTGGTCCTGGGTCGCGCGGCTCCCTCGCTGAGCGCGTTCAACAAGGAGCAGCTCGACGCAATCGCTCTGCTGCTGCTCAAGATCAACGATAACGGCGCAGCAATCGCGCTCGCATTCTTTGGATTCTCCACGCTGTTGCAGGGCTGGCTGATTTACAGATCCGGGTTTCTGCCGCGCTGGCTTGGCGTCATCGGAATGATCGGCGGCCTGGGTTGGCTGACCTTCCTTTCTCCGCCGCTGGGAATGAGCGTGTTCATCTACGTGGCGGTGTACGCGTTGCTTGGAGTGCTGATAACAATCGTTTGGCTCCTGACCGTTGGTGTCGACGAGCAGCGGTGGAGACAGCGCGCCGCCCAGGAGGCGATATCGATCTGGAAATAGCTTACCTCGATCGCGATATCGAGCGACACGCAGCCGACGTGGCTGCACTCGTCGCAGAATATGCGGAGGAGGCGATGGCACTCGAAGATTTCCTGGGTGAGGCCCACGCCTTTCGTGAGATCGAGATGGAACGCCTGGGCGTGTTCGCGAGCTACCATCCGCCCGCCGGCCGTTTTCTCGTTGCCTATATCGACAATGTTCCTGCCGGCTGTGCAGCGGTGGTGCGGCGCGACGTCGCCATCGCGGAGCTTCGCCGGGTTTTCGTCCGGCCTCGGTATCGCGGCGGCGGATTCGGTGCCGCACTTGTCACCGGAGCCATTGGCGTTGCCCGCGACCTCGGCTATCGAACTCTTTATCTCGAGAGTCATCGGTCCATGCACGCCGCACACCGGCGATACGCCGAGGCCGGCTTCGTTCGCGTCCCGCCGCTGTCGAACTACCCCGATTACTTGCGTGCCGTCGCTGTCTGTATGGCGTTTCAGCTCGACGTTGAAACTACGGCTGGCCAAGTGACGTAAGAGGTGATATGCTGAAGTAGACCACCATGTCACCACCGTTGCACCGGGAGTACCCGTGAGCACAAAGGCTTTACTTCTTCTCGACCCGGCGACGCTGATTCCGAAGTCGTTGCTGATTTGCTGCTTGGCGATCGTTTCGGTGGTCGGCGCTCCGCCGCTCGGTGCGCAGACAGCTGCGGAAGCGTTCGGCGCGGGACGGGCAGCGGTCCTCGCCGGCGACTACGACAACGCCATTCCCCAGCTCGAGCGCGCCGTCGAACTCAATGAGTCGAATGCCGATTACCACTACTGGCTCGGCCGCGCAGTGTACGAGGCTGCTCCGCGAGCAAGCAAGCTGCGGATGCCAGGCATGGCGCGCCGCGTCAGAAACGAATGGGAACGGGCGGTGACGCTCGACGGAAATCAGGTCGATGCACGTGCCGGCCTCGCTGAGTGGTACGCGATGGCGCCGGGATTCATGGGCGGTGACAAGGCCAAAGCGAGAGAGCAGGCGTCGGAGATAGCCAAACGAAACCCAATGCGAGGCGCGATGGCGCGCGGCGTCATCGCAAGTCACGAGGACAACTGGCCGGCGGAAGTGGAGGCCTACCAGCAGGCGATTGTCTTCGCGCCGGATACCGCAGCCGCCTACGTCGCACTCGCCGATGAGTATGCGCGCACGAATCGCATCGATAGTGCGTTCGTCACGATCGCGCGATATGCCTCGCGAAGGCCAACCGACCCGTGGCGGCTCTACTATTTCGGTCGATTCGCCGGGTCTACGGGCCAGCGACTCGAGGAAGGCGAGCAGGCGCTGCGACAGTTCCTCGGCGCGCCTCCGCCCGCTCTGACCGCTGCCGGTTTGTCACGCGCGCGCTACTGGCTGGGCAAGATCGCCGAGCGGCGCGGCAATCGGCAGCTGGCGGGCGAGCAATATCAGAGCGCGCTACAGGCAAATCCGGCCAACTATACAGCGAAACAGGCTTTGGAGGCTCTGAAATGAATCCCAACTGGAGCGACGACCACCCGATCTACCGCCAGCTGCGCGACCGTATAGTCGCGATGATCCTTGAGGGCGCGATCGCCGAGGGCGAAGCAATTCCCTCGGCGCGCACGGTGTCCGCGGAATATCGCATCAATCACCTCACGGTCCTGAAGGCGTTTCAGGAGTTATCGGATGAGGGGATAGTGGAAAACCGGCGGGGTGTCGGCTTGTTCGTAAACCCGGGAGCGCGAGAGCGTCTGTTGCGCAGCGAGCGGCGCCGGTTCCTTGACGATGAATGGCCGC
This sequence comes from Gemmatimonadaceae bacterium, assembly GCA_045803545.1. Taxonomy (GTDB): domain Bacteria; phylum Gemmatimonadota; class Gemmatimonadetes; order Gemmatimonadales; family Gemmatimonadaceae; genus UBA4720. The sequence goes on from JBJMOW010000005.1 coordinate 987,861, forward strand.
GCATCCGCTCCGTGATTCAGCGGTTGGGGCTGAACCCCGAAGCGCTGCTTGGATCGAAGACCGCTGCACGCGGAAAAGCGCGAGCCCGATAACTCTATGACGTGCGTGATTGCTCGCGGTGTTCGCGCGAAGCGAGGTGGCCGGCCAGTGCTGAATGGGATTGACCTCGAGATAGATCAGGGGCGTGTGGTCGGCGTTATGGGTCTGAACGGCGCCGGGAAATCGACGCTGCTTCAGGCTCTCGTCGGGCTCGTTCCGGCGGACGGTGAGCTGAGTGTATTGGGTCGTAATCCGTGGCGCGAGCGTGCGGCGCTCATGCGCGAAGTGAGCTTCGTCGCCGACGTAGCGATCATACCGCGGTGGTTACGCGTATCGAACGCGCTCGACTATTTCGACGGAGTGCATCCGACGTTCAATCGCGCAAGATCGTATGCACTCCTCGAGCGCAGCGGCATCGGCCTTCGCGATCGCGTCGGCAGTCTCTCAAAGGGTATGATCGCCCAGCTCCAGCTCGCTCTCGCCATCGGCGGCGACGCTCGCCTCTTGGTGCTTGACGAGCCAACCCTCGGCCTGGACGCGCTGTACCGCAAACGATTCTTCGACATGCTGCTCGACGGACTCGCGGAAGGAAGACAAACCGTGATCATTGCCACTCATGAAATAGACGAGATCCAGCACGTGCTCACTGATATCGTGTTCCTGGCCGGCGGTCGCGTGGTGTTCCAGTGCACTTCGGACGACCTGGAGGAGCGCTTCGTCGAAATCCACGTCCACCCGGAGCACATCGAGATTGCACGCGCCATGGGACCGATGCACGAACGACCGACCATCGGAGGGAACGTTCTCATGTTCGATCGGGGCCAGCGCGATCGGCTCAGTCTCCTTGGTGACTTGCGGCGGCCGAGCGTAGCTGCGCTCTTCGCGGCGCTCGTCAGCAACGGCGCGAGTGACTCATGATGAATGCCATGCTCTGGTCAGTGCGGCGTGAGCTGTGGGAACATCGCTGGGCGTGGCTCGTGCCCACCGTGGTTGGCTGCGTCGCCGTCGCGATCGATACTGCCGTGACCGGTCTCAACGTTACCGGACTTGATGGCGTGACTCGCGCCGCTTCAGCGACTGTCGCCGGTCAACTCTCGACGCTGCTCGACATCACGATCCGCATCGTGCTGGTCACCGGGACGATCGTGGCGTTCGTCTACTGCGCGGAGGCGCTGAATGGAGAGCGCCGCGACCGCAGCGTCCTGTTCTGGAACTCGCTGCCCGTGAGTGACGGGATGGCCGTAGCGGCCAAGGCCTGCGTGCCTCTCTGTGTCATCCCCCTGATCATCCTGACCGTGATCCTGGTGGCACAACTCGCCACGCGTCTCGTCGTCGCCGGACATGGCGTTGTGTTGCGCACACCACTGAACACTCCAGGCAGCGCCGCGGCCGAAGTGTTCGCGGCGGCGTTATGGACTTCGCCGGTCTACGCGTGGATTCTGCTGGTCTCCGCCCGCGTGCGACGCGCGGTACTGCTCCTCGCATTTCTGCCGTTAATCCTGATCGCGATGATCGAGCGGTTGGCCTTCGGGCATGGCAGCATCACTGAGGCGTTATTCAATCGTGGCCTCGGCCGCTACTGGACCCCCGGCATGCCGCTAGCCTCGACGATGGCGAGCTGGCCGGCGCTCGATCTGCTGCGCTCTCCGGCGCTATGGACGGGAGTGGTTCTGGCTTGCCTCACACTCTTCGTCGTCGCGCACCAGCGCCGCCGCATTTCTGCTCGAGTCTCCTAAAACAAGCCGTTCACCCGGAGCCGCCGATGACCGCCGCCGCACACCCGTACAAACCTGGGTTCTCCGCACCGATCTCGTCCGCGCGTCCGTCGATGAAGTCTCTCGGCCGGCGCGCGGGCCTGTTGTACCTGCTGCAGTGCCTCCCCGCTCCTTTCGCGCTGCTGTTCGTGCCCGGCCGCATCTTCGTTGCCGGCGACATCGCCGCGACCGCGGAGCGAGTGCGTGAGAACGCGTTGCTGCTGCGAGCATCAATCGCCACCGAGATCGTGATTTGTCTCATCACCATCTTCAGCGCCATCGCCATCTACCGCTTGTTGCGTGAGGTGGATCACTACCTGGCTGTGGTCACGGCGGTACTGATGTGGATTGCAGTTCCGATCGAGCTCGCGAATCTCGTGAATAACATGGCGCCTCTAGTTCTGACGAGCGGAAGCACTTACGCATCTGCGTTCAGCACGGAGCAGGTGAATGGTCTCACCTACCTCTTCCTGCGATTGCACGCGAAGGGGCTCGACGTCGCGCAGGTGTTCTGGGGACTGTGGCTGATTCCGTGGGGCCTGGCAGCCGTCCGCTCCGGCTTCATGCCGCGCTGGATCGGTGTTGCCATCATGGTTGCGGGCGTTGGCTACATGCTCAATTCGGCGGTGTCAATCATGGTGCCGCAACTCAGCCCGGTGTTGTCGAACTACCTGCTCGCGCTCGGCGTCGGCGAGCTCCCTAACATTGTCTGGCTGCTGGGATGGGGCGCACGGGAGCCGCACTTGTTGAGAGTTCGCTCGACGAGCCTTTGACGGGCGCCATCATCTGTATAATGAATTCGCCGATCACTGCCCAGTCACCTGATGATAGCGCGATTCGCGCTTCGACTGGAATCAGTTAGGTCACGGGGACCAACTACTGCGCAGTTTGACCATTAGTGCGCCTGCCGAATGTCCGCTACCGAGGACCAAAGTCGCTTCGCGAGGGCTCAGGAGACGAATCTCCTTAACTCTCCCGGCGGCTATGCCGCGCAGCACCTCCGACCCGCCTGCCCGGATTCCGTTGATGTACACCAGTAGTCCAGTGAAGGATGTGCCGCCAGCCGCGGCGAAGAACTGGGGGCGTAGATGCTCGACAATGTCGTACGCGGTTTCAGCGTTCGCGTACGCCGCCTCGTCTTGAGAGATTACGCTGGGTCGCGAGCTCTGCTCAAGCGAGCCGAGGGTTCCAAATCCTCCACAGCCGCTGCCGAAAGTCAGCACGGCGATCAGCGCCAAGTGGACTGGGACGCCGAGTGTTTGCGAGATTGTATACACCGTTCCTCCAGATCGGGTGTGAGCGCCGATCTAGCATTACGGAAAACTTAGTTTTTAGGTTTCAGAAGCGAATCGCTTCCCCCGCGGCCGGTAAGGGGGCGAAGGTCGAGCTCGTTCGCCATCATGAGCAGCGCAAAGCGCGACCATCTTATTCTACTGCCCCTTGCGAAGTCGGTATGCGCATCGCGAGCCACTCTCGCACCGTCGTGTAGTAGCTCGGCACGAATCGCTGTAGCGACGGCATCTCGGCGTTATTGCCCACCTTGGCTTCGAGCATCAAGTGATTCGCCTTGGGTAAAATGCGCAGCGTGTAATCCGTGTTGCCGGCTGTCTTGAGCGCTGAATCCCACGCAGCCGCATTCTTCGCCGCGAGAATGTTGTTGTCCAGCTCTCCGAACAGGCCGAGCATTGGCACGCGCAGCTGGTGCAAGGTTGGCGTCGGGTCATAGATGTACTGGCGGCGGATGAGATCCCAATGCGGGTCATCGCGCTTCGCGGGGAATTGCTCGGGTGGCTGTCCGAGCCGTGCCGCGATCCTCTCGCGGGCGGCGGCGTAATCCTCCCAACCCTGCCCTGTTCGCGCGAATTGATACTGAAGCTTCATCAGGTTGGTGATGTCGTCCACCGTTTCTGGTTTCATTCCACGCGCGAGCAATTCGTTGTGCGCCTGATCGATCGTTGTTTGCTCGGTCGGTATTGCGGCGCCGGAGATGCTGATGATGAAGGCCATGCCGGGCACGCGCACGGCGGCGATCGGCATCACCCAGCCGGCCTGACTCCAGCCGAGTAGTCCGATTCGCGCGGCATCGATGTCGGGACGCGATTTCAGGTACTCGAATGCGGCTACGACATCGCCGGCCAGATCGTTGAACGACGCCGTGCGCCAGTTTCCAGTCGAGCCTCCGACGCCGCGCTTGTCGTAACCGAGGATCGCGAAACCGCGCCGCACCAGGAAGTGGGCGAATGGTAGCAGGTAGTCGCGATCCTCGGCGCCCGAAGCGTGCACGAGAATTATTGCGGGGTGCTTGCCGCCGGTCCTCGGGATGGTGAGGGTGCCCGCGAGCTTTACGTCACCATTGACGAAATTGAGATCTTCGCGCTTCTCGATGTCGAGGCGTTGAGCGACGCGCGCAGTGTCACCTTCGCGTCGCCAGATAAGCGCGCTGATTTTCCCGGAGGAATCGCGGTGAAACTCGATTCGAGATTGCACCGCGCTCGAATCGGCTGCGGCAGGCCCGGCAAAAAACCGATCGCGATCAGTCGGGAACAGCGTTCGAACATCTCCAGACTCATCGAACGCGACCAGCTGATTCTTTCCGGTGAGCTCCGCCCACGGCTGGAGGTACACGAAGGAATCGCTGCTCCATTGATAGATCCCCGCGTATTCGCGGAGCGCGTTTTCGTCGAGTAATCGTCCAGCTGAGGATTGCTGCGCCGAGCAACCGACGGGACTGGCAATGATAAGGGCGGCGGATACCGCGCGAAGCGTGCTGCGCATACGACCCCGTTCAACCGAACCTGACAATTACGTTTTTCGGTGATATTGGGTTTCCGGCACAGCTTGAGGCAGCTTGCGGCCAGCGCGATTCACGTGTCAGCCGCGTAGTAGTCGCGCACGCACCACACCACTGCGTCATCAACCAGTTTGTCGCGCTCGCGCTGGGCAACTGAAGGGGTTATCAGCGGAGTGTCGCCAAGCACGGCCCGCTTGACAGTCACGATCACCGCTTCCGGCGGAGCACCCTTTTTCTTGAGCGAGGAAACGACTTCACGAACGAGCTCGCGAACCTCGGCAGGTTCAACAACCGGGCGTTCCACTGCGGCACGCAGCTGACTTACAGGATCGCCGGGCTCGCGGCTGCGACCGGTGTCGGACATGCGCCAAAATCGAACCCTGCGCCCAGAAATCAAGGGCAATTATGAGAAAAAAAAAGCGAATGGTCCTGACTCCTCGCTGATTTCCGGCACGCAACCCGCAGCATGCTTCCGTCCATGTTTGAGGGAGAAACACTGCCTGGTGACGAACCGTCGGAGGCTATCGCGCCCGAGGTCTGGGCGCGGATTGCCGCAGATATGGAGCGAATCGCCTTCGAGAACGACGAGCTTCGCGCCGAGATATTGCGGCTGCGCGAGGAGCTGAGGCGAATGCGCGGCGGCTTGGGGCGTCAGCGCCCTGCGAGGGCGAAGCGAGGCAAGTAGCGGTCGCTGAAGCGCATCACCCCACCGGCGCCACCTGGTACTGCTCCAACTTTCCGTCCGGCATCTCGAACGTCCACACCCTGATCGTGCGATTGGGGAACGTCACCCGATAATTGCGATACGTCATTCCGCCGCGCAGTGAAGTTCTCGTCTGCACGAAACCGGTTGGTGTGCCTAGTGGACCAAGACTCGACTGAAAATCCTTGAGCGCCTGATCGCTGAAGTAGAAGTTCGCGTTCGATGTGAAGAGTGAGCGATCGATCGTTCCCTTCTGCAATCCCTCGAAGATCGCTTTCGCCTGCGCCGTTCTGCTGTCGGCGAGCTTGTCTTCGGTCGCAAAGAGAATCGAAGCGATTCCGTTGGCGATGGTACTCGCCGCCGACGACGCGTCCTGATTAGTCAGCACCACGATCGCCACCGAGTCGTCGGGAAATACCATGTTCTCGGCGACGAAGCCGGAGACTTCGCCCGAGTGCTCGAGCATGAATCGTCCGCCCTGCATGCCGACGTCGAGGCCGAGTGAGTAGCCGGTGCCAGCGCCGTTGTTGAGGACGATTTCGCGCTCGAGCTCGCGCCACGATGCGGGCGTGAGAATGTTGCAGCGTTTGATGATGCAGATGTCCCACCTGGCGAGATCGCTGGCCGTCATCGCCAGCTCGAAGGCGGCGAATCCCCATCCAGCGCCAGCGTCGGGCGCCGGACGCAGCGGACCAAGGCCGTAGCGTAGGTAGCCGGTTGCGTCAGACGCGCGCGGATTGACGTCGAAGTCTTTCGCGGTGGTGAGACCAAGCGGGTCGAGAATGCGCGTCTTCACGAACTGCCAGATCGGAATTCCCGCCGCCTTCTCGACCGCCATTCCAGCGAGAGTGTAGTTGGTGTTGCTGTATTGCCACCGCGATCCCGGCTCGAAGTCGAGCGACTTCTTCGCCCACGCGTCCGCGATCGCTTGGGGCGTCGTCGCCTTGAGCATTCCCGGCATCACATAGTCCTGCGGCCAGAAGTCCTGATAACCCGACGTGTGAGACAGAAGCATCCGAATCGTGACGTCGTTCCCGCGAGTGAGAGCGGGGACGTATTTCGAAATGGGGTCGTCGAGTTTGAGTTTGCCTTCTTGTTGGAGAATTAGGGCTGCGACGGCGGTAAACTGCTTACTGATCGAGCCGACTGCGTAGCGCATGCTCGCACTCGCCGACATCTGGGGCTCGAGTTTGGCGGCGCCGTACGCGTTCGCATAAGCGAGCGCGCCGTTCTTTGCTACTGCCACCGTTGCACTGGGCATACCCGTGGACTGCAAGACTTGCCGCGCAATTGAGTCGATCGAAGTTGATAGCGTGGCGGACGACTGGCCCGCGACCAATGAAGGGAACACAAGAGTGGCACAAATAACGATGGCATTTTGTCTCATTGAATCACCTCAGTTTTTTAAAATCTTTTTTCTCACCCATTGACGAGCCCCTCGGCTAGAATTTCTCGGGGACTAGACCTTACCCCGTTCAAGAGCCTTACGGAATGGCGAATTTCATATCAGGAGAATGGGTTTCCTATCACTCGGGCGGAACGCTTGAGGCCTACGAGTGACTTGTTGGGACAACGCGTAAATAAAACGAGGGTCGAGGGTATTACTCTCGACGAGGTCTCTTGGACCTCAGCATGAGTGCAGACAACGGACTCTTGCGGCCAAGGTGACGACTCCAATCAGCTGATGGAAATTGACCTCGGGTGGTAGAAAAACGACATTTTCCCAGGCCCCCGACGCCTCGTCTTTTTTGGGTTACCAATAGGGGCGAGCGGATCACAGACCGTGCGTTTTTTGGCGTAGCCGAAGGCTGGCCGAATTGGGCTCGCTTCGAGGGCTCAACACGGCCGCCGCTACAAAAAGGGTTGCGCAAGGTTTACTTTTAAGTCAACCTTTGAAACCCATTACTGAGCTAATCCGCCAAGGGAAGGCGTGTGCGGTCTATTTCGTGGCTGATAACGGACGGTTCCGTGCTAAGGAGTACTTCGACTCAGCCGACAAGAAAGATCGAGCCCGTCTTCACGCTCTCGTCAAGATCGTCTCTGACGCGGGCAAGCTTGCGAGCGATGGTATGGGACATTGGCTCAAAGGGAAGTTCAAGAAAGTGTACGAATTCAAGACAAAGAAGTGCCGGTGTTTCGCCTTACAGCGAGGGCCGGATTACTACCTGATGAACGCGGCCGACAAGGCCAAGCCGAAAAAACAGGAGAAGGATTACGAACGAGCTCTTGAACTACGCGAGAGACTCGTCACTCAATTCGACCAAGGCGAAAGCGATGAAAGAGGGCGGTAATAGAACTGGTAACTGGCTCACGGATCAGGGAGCCGACAATGCTGAAGTGCGCGCCTACGGAGAAGAACTGGCAATCGCAAGCGGCGCCGAGGCGATTGCCCGCGCAATGGAGTCTTCTGGAATTACTCGAGCAGCGCTTGCCGAGCGTCTCGGGTGCCACAAAAGCTTTGTAACCCGCGTGTTGTCCGGTCCGCAGAACATGACCTTAGCGACAATGGGCGCATTTCTTTGGGGCTGCGGTTATGAGGTCAAATCGATAGACACTGAGCCTTTAGGAACTCAGGAGTTCGTTGAGGAGCCGATCAAGGTAGAAGTGACCGTACAGGCAGTCGATCAGTTTGTAGCGTCATGGGAAGCCGTTCCAAGTTTCACTGAGTTCTTCGCCAACGAGGTTGTTGAGCGCGACACGGCCCCCAACAACCTCGCACTGGTTGCTTAATGGACACAAGCAAACCCGCAGGGATTCGCTTCGACCAGATCTATCTTCACAGGGCGAACTTCATGCATCGCGAGGGCGCGCTGAACCTTCCCCACGACACGCCTCATCCTGCGAACTTTTCGATTGGTGTTAGTCTGCAGTATTACCGAAGCACCGTGCCAGGCAGAGCAGGCGTCGGGGTGACTGTGGCCACTGATCCAACCGATCAAACGGTGCTCTACCATTTTCAGGTAGAAATGGTGGCGCTCGCTGGGGAAATCTTGGGCGAACCCAACATGCCAATATCCGAATTCATGCGGGGTCCAGCATTGGTCGCTCTCGTCCCCTTCCTGAGGGAAGCCATTGCTAACCTGACGATGCGTGGGCGGTTCGGCCCTGTTTGGCTCCATCCAATGAACCTGCAACAAATCCTACTTGAGTCCGGCAGCAGGGTGGATCTGGAATTACGGGCGACTGAAGAAGTTTCCGATAAGGAAAAAGCAACAGCATAGGATTCCACGAACGAGCGATGGGCTACGGTGGCCTCGGGACTTCATCTCGAGTCCATGGACAAGGTGGACGACCATACCTGGACGCTTCTCGGAAGAAGGATGCGTCCGTTTGGAGCGCGGGGGAGCTAGTACGGGTAGTAGTCCAGCAGACGAGACCGGATTCAACGACCGTTCGAATTATCTCAAAGAAAAGAAAGGCGACGAACGTTGCCGCACGGGGCGACTACTCTCAGGCGATCTTCAACGACATCGAGCTCAAAATGAAATAACCGCCAGTCGAGACCAAATCGTCGTAATGTGAATGACTTCTTCACAGCGACTATTGGGTCACTGGCTAGTAACCCACCGGCGGTAACTGGACGAACAAGCGCGTGCCTGTAGTCTCCGAAAAGCGAGCCGGGAATCAAGCGGCTGTGCGCGGTTGGTATAGATACTTCTGAAAACCCGCGAACACTCTTCCTATCTCTTCGGGTTTGCCCAACTCGGCGACTGCGTCGGCGATTGAGTGGTGGTACTTGAGGTGGAGGAGTGGGGTGAGCTTGTCGCGATCGAGCTCACGGACCCCTTCGTGAATGTAATGCGAAAGGACGAAGTCTAGAAATCGTTGCTGCTTGTCGGTGAAGTGACTCCTAATATCTACCTTCGCCCCATCTGCACGCTCCTGCCGAGTAATCGTGGGTAGGGCATACGCAACGTGTGCTAGGACGTCGAATAGGTCGCTCTTCTCGGCGTCGATCACGCGTTGCATTTCGGCCATCTGTTCGGCCCCAAACCCCTTTTCCGCAAGGCCGCTCAACAATCTCGAGCGAGTGTCGGGATTACTCCAGATACTGCGGAGTTCAGCTTCGTCCTTGAAGAATTCCGGAAGCTTCCCGAAAAGCAGTTCGATGAACTGCTGCGCAGACATTGGCGTTCCGTCGGGATGCCAGAAGGTGGTCACCATCATGTGTTGGATTGTTCTGGCTTTACCGTCTGCAAGCTTCACCTTGATTTTCTTCGGTGGTGGAGGGGGAGCAGGACCTGGCCCCTCCGGACCAGGGCCTCGCGGCGTTTTAGGTTCGACCGGTTCGGGCTCGATAGGCTCGCCATCCCACTCGGGATCGCTGAAGTGCTGGTGAGCTTTTACAAAATCGTAGATCGTAAAGTAGTACTTACCGTCGTATAGTCGCGTACCACGGCCGATAATCTGTTTGAATTCCACTATCGAATTGATTGGCCGCATCAGTACGATATTCCGAATATTCCTCGCATCGACTCCGGTAGACAGTTTTTGCGAAGTCGTCAGAATCGTAGGAATGGTTTTCTCGTTGTCCTGGAAGTCCCGCAAGTGCTGCTCGCCAAGTGCCCCGTCGTTGGATGTGACGCGTTCGCAATAGCGAGGATCACTGCTCGCTTTCATTTGGTTGATCAGATCACGAACAGCGAGCGCGTGATCCTGAGTAGCGCAGAAGACCAGCGTCTTCTCCTTCTGGTCTATTTGGTCCATCATGATGCGCACTCGCTCTGCTTCACGCGCCTCGATTTCGATCACTTTGTTAAAGTCGCTCTCCGTGTAGCGCTTACCAGCTTCGATCTCTCCCTCGATCAGATTGTCGTCGGGCGTATAGACGTATTCGTCGAGCGTCGTAGAGATCTGCTTCACCTTAAACGGCGTCAGGAAGCCGTCGTTGATCCCCTCTTTTAAGGAGTAGGTGTAGACGGGCTCACCGAAGTAGGCGTAGGTGTCGATGTTTTCCTGACGCTTCGGGGTCGCCGTGAGGCCAAGCTGCACCGCGGGCGCGAAGTATTCGAGTATCCCACGCCAATTGCTCTCATCGTTGGCACCGCCGCGGTGGCACTCGTCGATGACGATGAAGTCGAAGAAATCCGGCAGATATTCCCCAAAGTATGGAGATTCCTTCCCGTCCTTCGGCGGACCGCTCATGAAAGTCTGAAAGATCGTGAAGAACAAGCTCCCGTTTTTCGGCACCTTCCCTTTCTTGCGAATGTCGGCAGGGTCGATACGTACCATCGCGTCTTCCGGAAAAGATGTAAACGCGTTGTAGGCTTGATCTGCCAGGATGTTTCGATCGGCAAGGAAGAGAATGCGAGGCCGCCGGGATGGCTCACGCGTGAGATTCCAACGACTCTGGAACAGTTTCCATGCGATCTGAAAAGCGATGAAGGTTTTACCAGTTCCTGTAGCAAGGGTCAGGAGGACGCGCTGCCGGCCGGCGGCGATTGCCTCTAGTACTCTGTCAACGGCAATGTCCTGGAAGTACCTAGCTGCGAATGTTCCTCCTTTATCCTCGAACGGGACCGCGTCGAACCGTTCTCGCCAAGGGTTCGCTTTGGCGAATGTGAGGTTCCATAACTCGTTCGGGCTCGGATAGTTCTCAAGTTTCGCTTCCGTGCCCGTCAGCATATCTACGCCATAGATGGCTTGGCCGTTTGTCGCGTAGGCGAAACGAACGGCAAGTTTCGCCGCATAGTTTTTGGCTTGCCCCAATCCTTCGGTAAGCATCTTGTCCCAGGCCTTTGCCTCAATGACCGCAAGCTTGTGGTTGCGGTAGACGAGGATGTAATCGGCACAGAGCGACTTAGAGCGCCGTCCCGACGCCTCGATCCGACCTAGCGTGAACGCATACTCACGAACGATTCGACTGCCCTCCACCATGCCCCACCCCGCCGCTCTTAGAGCGGGATCTATGACCTCGGCTCTCGTCTCCGTTTCGTTCATCGGTTTGACTTCTTGAGGGCGCTAAGGAGTGTTTTTAGGGGTGTCCAAAGCAGCGGCATGTGCTCGCTCAATTTGCATTTAACTAGAGCTGGCCAGTGAAAGCTCGATGCAGCAAGGATTTTTTCAGCGCTCCAAGCGCAGCGAGCTTGGTTTCGTATAGCGCTTCGAGGCGGCGCGTTTTGTGGGACAGTGACTCGATGCTCTCCACGAGAGTCACTTGCGCTGCTAGAGACTCTGGAATCGGAATCGGAATGGAATTCAACGCTTTTTGGGTCAGCTTTGGCTGAGCAGCGCCTCTGATATACTGGTCAATCTGGATGGTCTCCAGGTAAAACTCGACGAATCGCTGGGTCGCGATGTTTTCAAACTTCAGTATGTGCGCATGATTGTTTACCCAATATTTCCCGGATACTGAAAATGCGATTGGCGTAGCTCTCATCAGCAAGTTTGCACCGTCTTCAGACACTAGTAGGGCATCGCAATCGAAGATGTAGTCGGCAACGCGATCGACGATCCCCGAGGCTCCGTAATACGGATACTTGCCCGCTTTGCGCATGTTCCTTGTGATTGGAATTCGCCTGCTGTCCAGGTTAATCGAAACCTGATTTATGGTCTTTTCGACCCAACCCTCTCCGCGTCGGCGAAACAGCGCGTGAGTGTGACTTTTCAGAATGCTACGTGCGTTTTCAAGGTTCTTTTGAGCAGTGGCCTGAGCCCCCGCGATGCTCTCGAGTGCGTCTGTCATTGTTTCGACAATTCGCGTCTGCTCTGACAGCGGAGGAACCGGTATCGGCACCTTTCCGAGCTTCTCGCGGCTTATTCGCTTACGGGTAGTGCCCGTTGCCTCGGCGTCGACTGCCTGGAGGTACTCAGGTGTTCGACAGTATAGATCAAAAAACTCTGGAAGGAGTCGACTCCGATCAAAACGAACAATTGTGCAATCGACGGCGGTGATCATGCGCTTGCCTGTATCCGGTACGATGCAGCTTCGACCAATGGGATCGGGCAGTCGGGAGATAAGGGAGTCGCCTTCGAAGATTTCTGTGCAGCGCAACCTCTTAAATGTCGTCTCCGAGATATGCCGTGCCTTCTCTCCTCGATCCTTAAAAACTCCCTCCCCTACGTTCCCAGTTTGAACAAGTCGAATTCCCTCTGACGACTGATCCTTGCTCTCCACCCAGTCGCCATCCGTGAAGACTTCACAAAGTTTCGCGAGTTGAACGGTTGGCCACGAATCATTCACAAGATTGCCTTGATACTCTCGAGCAACTCCGCGCCCTCAGCATCCAAAGAAGCAATCTCGTTGATGATCTCTTGCGGACTACGATGGACGGCTTCCGGCCCCCTCGTCGGATTCCTGACCGACAAGTCAAAACTTTTCGTGTGAATAGTACTGGCCTCAATTGTCCAGCTCTTTGGCGAATTGGCAAACACTCGCTGCAGTTCGACAAACTCTGCGAGGTCCTTATCATTCAGCGGATTCGTCTTGCCGAGATTACGACCCGGTTCGAGCTGGTAGAACCAAATCGTCTTCGTCGGGGCACCCTTCTCGAAGAACAGCACAACCGTCTTCACTCCCGCTCCTTGGAAAGTCCCCGCTGGGCAGTCCAACACCGTATGCAGATTGCAGCTTTCAAGCAACAATTTGCGGAGGCTAACGGACGCGTTATCGGTATTCGATAGAAACGTGTTTTTAATTACGAGGCCTGCCCGCCCTCCCGCTCTGAGAATCTTGATAAAGTGTTGGAGAAAGAGAAATGCCGTCTCTCCAGTACGGATGGGAAAGTTTTGCTGCACCTCCTTCCGTTCCTTCCCCCCGAATGGCGGGTTAGCCATCACAACTTCGAAGCGGTCCTTCTCCTGAATGTCAGACAGATTCTCGCTAAGGGTGTTTGTGTGCACGATGTTCGGCGCCTCGATCCCGTGCAGGATCATGTTCATGATCCCGATCACGTAGGCGAGCGGCTTTTTTTCTTTCCCGTAGAATGTGCTTTCCTGGAGCGTCCTCGACTCCTTCGTAGATAGCCCAGGCTTCCCTTTTAGGTACTCGAAGGACTCGCATAGGAACCCGGCAGAGCCAACGGCTCCGTCATAGATACGCTCACCAATCTTCGGCTGCACAACCTGCACGATGGCTCGAATCAGCGGACGGGGAGTGTAATACTCTCCGCCATTGCGCCCGGCGTTGCCCATATTTCTGATTTTCGCTTCGTAGAGGTGCGACAGCTCGTGCTTCTCGGTCTGCGAGCCGAATCTCAACTCGTCGATCTGATCGATGATTTCGCGCAGATTGTAGCCGGAGGTGATCTTGTTTTTTATCTCCCCGAAGATCTCACCAATCTTGTATTCGATCGTGTTCGGGCCAGTTGCACTCTGCTTAAAGCCGTGGAGATAGGGAAAGAGTTTGCCGTTGACAAAATCGCGGAGATCGTCGCCGGTTTGTGCTTTGTTGTGATCGATCTGGCCATCGCTGCCTTTCGGCGCCGCCCAACTTTCCCAGCGGTAATCCTTATCAAGAATGAAAGTCTGTTTCTTTCCGTGGAGCTCGGCCTCCAACCGCTTCTCCTGCTCGAGCGCGTCAAGGTATTTCAGGAATAGCAGCCACGATGTCTGCTCGGTGTAGTCCAACTCGGTCGTGCAGCCTGCTTCTTTCCTTAGGACGTCATCGATGTTCTTGAAGGCTTGCTCGAACACTGCAGCGTTGGGATAGAGGTTAGAGAAGCGGGCGTAGAAGCCCGGCTCCGCAATGGATATTCTACCGTCCCCGACTGGTGCCCAACATCTGTTGGGCCAGGCGAGTGCTGGACCGGAAGGCTAACCCATTGGTTTATTTAGCGTTGTAAATCGGGACGGCGGGATTTGAACCCGCGACCCCCTGAACCCCATTGACCCCAGCACTGTAATTGTAAGTCGTTGTAATCGCGCGCTTCCCATAGGGGAATATCGACATTTGGGCCAGCAATTCCGTGACTTGCCACGTGAGAATTTCGGAAATATTCGGCTCCGAAGTATTGATATCAATTCTTTTCACACTGTGAAATACCCAAAGTCGCAACAGGAATATCAAGGCCAAGGTCATGGACTAAAATTTTCGTGCTGTCCGGAGCGGATCTGCGGGAGGGCGATTGGAAACAGTCAGGCTCTCAGGCGGTGCGTCCCATGGTCGCGCGTATTCTTCGACGCAGCGCATGATTAGATCGTCGTCGAGCCGTGCAGTTTCGGGAGTGCGGCCGCCAACGTTCTCCATCAAGCTTACTAACGCATCTATGATCTCACCTTGGCCGACTCCCATGCCCTTCGCCACCAGCACGTAGTGGCGTGCAGCTTCGGTGAGCAACGGTGATGCAGGTTTGTTGCCCTGCGCTCTCTTATACTCTTCGACAAATCGGTCAGCAGCGTTCATTTCTCTGCCCCGCCGTTGCCGTAGGTCCATCCTTCAAGGTCTTTCGGTATTCCAAGCGAGCCTAGATCAATTCCTGATGGAGGTGTGAATGTGTGACCACCAGCAACATCATCGGCAGCCATGTGAGCGGAGACGTAGCTACCTAAGTCAGAGTCCTCGAAGAGCACGTGCCATCGGCCTTTTCGCTGAACTATACTGACCACGCCTTTCGCAGTCTTATAGTAGAAGTACAATGGTAGAATCCGATTCGAAGTTCGGCGCTCCTCGCTGCAAGAATCGTGGTTCGCCGTGTGCTTCGCTTCTGCTACTGGGACGAAGGCTTTGGCTGGATGGCGGGTTCAAAGAGGGCGTCCGCTTTTCCCCAATGGTGCTCTTGACGGCATGCCGGGCAGTTCACCGGACTCAGTTCAGCGGGCAAATTTTCGAAGATCGAGCGATCCATTGCGAAACCGGTGAAAACGAGCTTGCCGGTCGCTGGACACTTTATGAAAATTCGATTCAAGTGTGTGCGCGTGAATGCGAGGCTTTTTCACCTGCAAGCGCAGTACCTCCTTACCATGCCGGTCCGCACTTCACAACGCGGACGGCGAGCCTGCACCACACCTGTAGGCGCTCGGCCGAACTCGCCTCCCAATCCTCGGGGACCGGGGCGAGTCGGCGCTTCTCCCCGTTCTCACTTTCGAAACAAAGCCAACCGAGCTCGTAGCCTGCCGGTACGACAAAGCTGCGTCGAAATGGGTTTAACCTGCGCCGGGTTATTCGCCGTTCGGGCCCGGTGTAAGGCGCGGCTGAGGTACCAACGGCGGCTCTGCGCTCTTTTTTGCGTCTCTCGGCAGCTGTCGGTAGGACGAGCCAAACCTCCCACCGGCGATTGTCTGAATCCCGGAAATTCCTGTAACCCATTTCGGCTGGCCTCCAAGAGCGTCCCAGACAAGACTCTCTGAAGCACAGCCAGTGCCGCTTTCATGCAAACGCACGATGGATAAACGAACTAAGGAACAACGTATCGCGCAGGCTCGTGCTGAGATAAAAAGGCGCATAGCGCGCGTCTGTCGAACGCTGCCCGAAGCGGAATTCGAGATTCTCTTAGATCGAATGACCGCGATTCACTGCAAGTACGACATTTTTCCGCACATACCGGAGATCGCTCAACTGGCCGAGTTGGAGACTGCCATACAAGAGGAATTTCGAGCGTTCAAACGGCAACTAGGTTCCTGACGGAATAATTTTCCCGTTTGACGATGGTTGCGGTCGCGTTGGTGAAGCCGTTTTCAAAAGCGCGCGCAACCTTGCATCGGAAAAGCTTTCCCAGTTTTTGGGAATCGGTGCGAGACGTTTACGCTCGTTGCTCGATTCGAAAGTGAGCCAACCCTTTTCAAATCCTTTGGAGAGAATCTTTCCTACTGTGGGTAGAGTCGCCCAAACTCTCCAAAGAACTTCAGCGGAATCAAGAAATTCTCTGTAAGGCATCACGCGATCCTGTGGTTTCGATTATAGCGCTCAATCCGTAGATCTACAGCGTCTTCCGCTGTTCGGTCCTTAGAAACCGGATAGAAACTTGGCGGCTCGCCCGGGCCTGCCGTCCTGCACAAGTGGATCAGCTACCCGTAATAACCGTGTCGCGTTTGTACGGCGCCGTCACTCTCAGCATTCCGTCGACCTCGCACCT
Organism: Gemmatimonadaceae bacterium; assembly: GCA_045803545.1. GTDB lineage: Bacteria > Gemmatimonadota > Gemmatimonadetes > Gemmatimonadales > Gemmatimonadaceae > UBA4720. The sequence continues at coordinate 1,004,160 of JBJMOW010000005.1, forward strand.
ATCGGCGAGGGCTGTTATCGTAAGCTCGTTCCTGGCGCCTGTGCGCGGCGGATTCAATTCAGTGTCCTCTGGCGACTCCACAACCGCGTCCGGGTTTGCCAGTGCCTCGATGTATTCGCATGCGAGCCGACGGGCTTCTGTTTCTTGCGCCTTGTCACCAACCCCGAGATCGGATCGACGGCACTTGACCGAGCAACTCGTCTGCTTCCCGTTGACCTTGCGGAAAATGTGCAGAATCTCGCCACGTCGAAACTCGCCGACGCGAACGGTGAACTCGGGGTGAAGCGGGTGCTTGATCCGCTGAACGGACCAAGTCTCTTCGGTTTCGTCTTCATTTGTTCTCCTTGAGATGGTGTGATCTAGCAATGCTTCGGACGGTGGCGTTGCTTGGAACGGACTTCGTGCGCGCTGGCCTTCCCCGACCACCGGGCGGCTGTGGGGAGGGAGGTCCTGGCGGCGGATGCGCGGCGCGTTGGTGCGACCTGCGTTAGCGATCTTGCCGCGTTTGACGAGGTTGCCCAGATAATCAGCGGTGTAGCCTGAGGCGCGGGCCGCTTCTGTGAGCGAAAGAGTTTCGGCGGCGAACAACGCTTGCGCGCGTTCAAGCTCGACGGCGGCGATGTCCCAGAGTCGGGCGCAAGCAGCATCGCCGAAACTGCGAAGGGTCTCCGCTCGCTCTCTCCAAAGAGCGGGCAAGTCGCCAGGAATGATTTTGTTCATACGTCGCCAGTACAGCGAACTGCTCTTAACGAATGGCGACGGCAGCCCCAAAGTATTGCTAAAATTGCGGAACCGTAGCGGGGCTGGAAAAGCAAAAAACCCGCACGAGCGTAACTCGTTGCGAGTTGAAGCATTTATATCAATCGGGACGGCGGGATTTGAACCCGCGACCCCCTGAACCCCATTCAGGTGCGCGGCTCAGTCGCGGAAAATCGGAAGAAGGCCGAATGCCTAACCAACGTCAGGCAGAAACGGCTGCTCTCAAAACCGTGCCACGCTCAGGTGTGCGGACCTCCCAGTCACCCTCTTGGGCAAGCGTTGCAAATAGCTTTGCGAAATCAGCACTGCGAAGAAGTGCGTCACAGATGGCTGGATCGAATTGCGTGGCTCTGAAGCGAAGCAATTCTTTGCGCACAGACTGCGCATCAAGCGCGGCGCGATAGGGACGATCGGTCGTCATCGCATCAATCGTATCCGCGAACATTATGATGCGAGAGCCAAGCGGAATTGCGTCACCCTTCAGGCCATCAGGGTAACCCGTGCCGTCCCAGTTTTCGTGATGGTGACGAATGAGCGGCACGACGTCTCTCAGTTCTGTGACCTTGGATGCGAGTTCTGCGCTCTTGACTGGATGCGTACGCATAATGACTTGCTCTTCCGGCGTCAGTCGCCCTGGCTTGCTGAGGATTGGGCCGAACACTTCATGGATTTTGCCTACGTCGTGCAAGAGCGCGGCGGCAACAATCCGCTCGATTTCGCGCGTGCTCAATCCGAATGACTTCGCGATGACTCGAGCCTTGTCAGCGACACGCCGAGAGTGTCCCGACGTATACGGGTCCCTGGCCTCTATTGCGGCAACCATTAACTCGAGCAACTCTCGATTCGTTTGTTCGAGTTGGCCTGTCACCTTGTAAAGCTGGCGCAAACCGAACAAAGGAATCGCAAAGACGAATACCCCAACTGGGCCGAATTTCGAATAGGTCCAGACAATCAGGAGAATGGCGGGCAGCGAAAGAAAATCATATGGCAGAGCACGGAACGTGTTCTCTTTCCAAATCGCCCACACGCTTCTATCACCAACGATGCCGAGAGCCCCGCTAACGCAAATGGTATTCGTCATAAAGAAGACGAGGAACAGAGCGAACAGCGAGGGAGAACTGGATTCGGCGACACTGTGGAGCGGGACGCCGCCTATTGCAAGGTAGGTTAGAATCGCGAGCGACATCCCGAGAGTTTGCTGTGCCGCATTGAAGACCGCGCGGATCGCTTCTCGCTTGGCAATCATCTGCCCGGCGAGCGAAGCTACGGCGACGACGGCGACTGTTAGCCAGTGTGGCGCAATTGCCGCGCTCGCAAGCACAGGAATAAAAGACACCGACCCGAGAGAGCCATGACCGGTGCGGTAGGCGAAGAGATTCGTCAAAACTCCGACGAAGCCGAACGTCAACGCTGCCTGAGCAAAGGGCAACGCGAACGAGGGATCTCTCACAAACACGGCTACGCCTCCGCCGACAGCGGCGATGCAAACTAGGAGAACGTAGCGGGCAATTCTGCTCATAATTGGAAAACCCCCGTACTCGGCTACCACAGGATTGTGTCAGGGAAACACCATCTCAAAAAGGCAGCAAACATTCGCGTCACCTCCCAAAATTCAGTCGCATCGAGCATTCGCTACGACGCGCTACATGGTTGGCTCCGCTCTTGTAACTAAGTTTGCCCGCTCAACTCGTCTCTAAGCCGGGAACGGGGGTTTTGTATTCCTATAGAATCCGTGTTAAAGGTGAAATCGCTTACACAGACAGTTTTTTACCAGATCTGACTAGATCTGCTTTCCACTTCCACCTTCTAGCCTGCACCGACTCCTTGGAGTCGCTTACTCTACCTGATCGACCCAGCGATTCGTTGCCGCCAGGACTGCCAGAGCGCTCGCTGTTTCCGCGCTCCCTTTGATCTCACAATTACCTACAAGCAATTGGCTGTCTCGTCCAGCCCGAACTGTCACTCCCACAAAAACGTACTCGCGATCGAAGGCCTCCATCACCTTCACACCCTCCACCGCCAGCTGTCCTTCCCTGCCCTCCGCACTGCCAATCGCGAATACCGTCGCGCGCGCTGCTAAATCGAGTCGACTACGGTCGCCCTCGATCCCATGGGCTTCACCTATGAACGACTCCTCACCCTTCCGCAGCGTAACTCGGCAGGAAACCCCCTTGCTGCGACTGCCCCGCACCTCGACATCCTCGAAGTACAGCCGCCTGCCGGTGTATTTTCGGACCCCCTCGGCGGGCGTAAACTGCGGCGCCACGAACTGAGTGTGCGGCGTCGGCCGAGCGGCCTGCGGTTTTGGCTTCGGCTCACTGGTGATCGCCACCGAGATCTTCCGATGATCCACCCGCATCGCCAGGTGCGCCATCAACGCGCTCTCGATGTTGCGCACCACCTGCTTCGGCGTGAGCTCCGCCGTCGTCAGCACATGAATCTGTTCGACCGCGCCACTCTCACTCTCGATGATCTTTGCCGAAACCACTCCCGGCAGCGTGAGAATGAGCTCCTCGGCACGCTTGATCGGGAGTACGCTGCCGGCGATGTTGTTCAAGTTCAACGCTGTCGGGGATTTAGGGCGGCTGGAAACAGGTGGCCAATATCGTGGACGACTGAGTTTTAATCAAGCAAAAATCCGGTGATACCCGCAGCCATTTGCTCACTGCAGAGTCGACCGGATTTTTTTTGCTATTGCCAAAACAGAAAGAAGAGAAAAGTGTCGATTTTGTATCACCGCACTGCCGATTTTCTATCAGCGCAACAGCGGCGCTCCGACGATTAGTCGACCTCGTCGACCGGCTCGTTCACCATGCAACGAACAGAGTCGACTGGATAGCGCTCGATCCGAAATGTCTGCGCGTTGAATCGCCAGGCTAGCCGAGGACGCGCCGTAGTATCGGCTTCGGTCACCAGGCCGACCACTCTGGGTACAGTCAAGCCGTTTGATTCGACGCAGAATCGCGCAAGGTATTCGAGATGCTGCATCCCCTCGACCACCACGCTGTCGGCGCGCGCGCGACCAACGCCGTGATCGTCGGTCGCTCTGACAGCAGTGTCGAACCAGATCACCATCAAGCCCGACGGACGCCGAACGTGCGAGCCGACGAGGAATTCCGCCGAGACCGACTGCAGGTCTCCCGTCTCCAGGTACCAATCTCCCTCGCTCGAGTCGGGAGCCACGATCCGAAACTCGGGAAGGGCGTTCTCCTCCAGAGCGTCGCCGTTTTGCTGCGATGCAACCGGAGGCGACGACACCGCTGCCGATGCGGTCGACGATGCCGCGGTTTGCTTTACCGGAGTCGCCGCGCGCTCGCAGCAGAGACAAGCGAGTAAGGCGACGACAGCTCCGATCCGGCTCACAGGTTGACCCACCGAACTACCTGCCAGCCGCTCGCCGTTCGATTCAGAATACAGAGCAAACGCTCAGAACCACTTCGCATTACTTCGACTATCGCCTGCTTGCGCTGAGCGCTCAAGCCGATCGCGCTGAACGAGAGCGAATATTGAGCGTTCGGCCAGGCCTGCTGCATGACGTCCGCGTCGCTGAACGCGTTGCCGCGCGCGGTGGCTCGCTCGAGCGCAACGATCGCCGAATCGCCGACAACGACGACACCGGGCCGAGCCGGAAAGTCGGGGCGGAAATCACGCCGCTGCTCACGCACCGAGAGAAAGTTCTCCATCGCCGACAGCATTACCCGCGGCTCGTAACGTATGCGACGCTGGTAATCCTGATTGCACGATGCGCGGTTGCACGCGGAGCGCGTCGCACCGTACACCAGGATCATCTTCCCCGGGTCCGGCGATCCAAGCCGATCGAGCGCAGCCGCGTAAACGGCACCTTCCTCGGCGTTCGGGTAAGCCGAGTTGCGAGCTCGCGCAGCGTCGAACTCGTTCTGCATCGGCACGTTTACCTTCGGCTGAATAATCTGCGGCTGCGATGGTGGCGTCATCGCCTGCTGCTGCGCGGCTGATGGTGTATCGTCGCAAATGGCGCGATCTATTTGCACGTTTACCTCGACGCTTTGACCAATGGCGACGTCCGTGGCTGTCACTGCCGCCAGGGTGTCCGGGCGACTGCTCGCTTTTGGACACCGCACCATCAGGCCTGCACCGCCCACTAAGACACCGTCGAAGCGATAGTCCCCGCGGAAATCCGAGTCGACCCACCAGACGCTGTTCGGTTGGGCATCCATATGGAGCTCGATTTTCGCGCCCGACAGCGGCTTGCCATCGCGTGTGGTGATCCGACCATGGATGTCGCGCGGCAATGCTGCCTGACGAATCGAATCGCGCCGCGCCGACTCTTTTATTTCGTTGAGCGGCGTGTGCTTTCCGACTCCGCGGTAGCGCAACGATTCATTTCCCAGATCGGTCGAGTCTCCTTCTTCCGGAACGCGCTCGATCACGTGCCACTGCCCGCGTACTTTCCACAGAACCATCGTTTCGGTGCTGTGGCAATACGTTCCGCATTGATGCAGAACCTGCAGAATCGCTTCGTTCTTCTGCGGATTCATTCCGACGACTGAGAGCACGGCGACGCCCCATGCGTGCGGATACCTCGCCTGAAATCCGAGCCAGAACGGCACCTCGCGCATTCCGATTCGCCTGCCTGCCGCGCTGTCGCGCGCTGCGATCTCGCGTCCATCGATCTCCATCTCACGCTGCTCCGTCTCGCCCATCAGCGTGAGCGGAATGTGATACTTGAACTTCGGCGTGATGTGTCGACGGTTCAGCCTCGCAATGCGATAGGCGTCGACGGTCTCGAGCTTCGGCTCACTGCCCGTCCCCATTGGAAGGATCGGACACGGCATCTTTGAACACGTCCAGACCCCGGTGATCGCGAAGTCGTTGAGCACGACCTGGCCGGGAAATCCATCCTTCGAGACGTATAGCATGTCGAGCACCGCGCGATAAACGTCGGCGGTGTCACCCGTTGGATAATCGGCTTTGTTGGTGAGGAAATCGCCGGGCTTCACTCCTGGCCGCAGATGCGCCGCCGCAAACGCGTGCATCGCTTCTGGGCTCGACTCCGGAACGACGACACCCTGCGCAGGAGTCGACGACGACGCGGACACCTGCTGCGCCGCCTTCGACGTATCGAGCGTCGCAGAAGATTTCGCGCGCTCACACGCGATCGAGCCGGCAACTGCTATGATGCACGAGGCAGCGCCAATCCTGCGCGCTCTCGTCAAAAGACGGGACCAGATCATCCCCATAAAGACGCCCAAGCGCTGCGCCTCGCCACGTCTTTGGGCCTCGGCAGATACGCCGAGCGTTCGAGCCAATCAGGGGTTCCCCGCCATCCAATCTGAAAACGAAACGGAGAACGTTCGTGTCTCGCTTACGCGCCGGCCATTGGCCGTGAGTTAGCCGCTAGAAGTGAATCCCCAGACCGATCGGCATGAACACGGACCTCGATCGCTTGGAACCCTCCGGCCATGCATTCGCGCGAATGAAAGCGTGGACTCTGCTCTCGATCGTGACCGACCACTTCTCGCCGGGCAATCTCAGGCCGGCGCCAAGTGTCCATCCAGCTTTCACCCCAGCTCCCTGCATGCCGTAAGCGCCCGCACCGGCGAGAAGATACGGCGCAACTTTCTTCGACGAGATCGGCGTGAAAACCAGGTTACCGGTTAGTGCGGTAAGGTGCTGACCCCAGTCCGCAAATAACAGGTCAGCCCGCGGACGGATCATCCGCAGCGGCGATGGCATCGTAAGCGTTGTCTGCATGTAGTAGCCGAAACCGCCCGGCTCGAACTGAGGAACACCGCCGATGATAAGAGGAAGTCCGGCGTCGGACGCCCGCACGAAGCCGCTTGAAAGCCCCAGTGAGAACCCGCTGTCCCCTGCTTGCGCGCGTACGGCGTTCGGCAACACGCACAATGCCACAACCAATGAAAAGACAAGACCCCGATTCGCGTACCCGTTTTTCGCAATCATCAGTGAGAAACCCTCCATTACTGACCAGTATGTGCGTCGGGACCGACGCAATCCACGCTCATTCTCTATCAAGGATGGTCAGTTTTCTATCACGGATGGTTGCTCTACCCGCCTCCCGCCTCCCGCCTCCCGCCTCACCCCTCGTCCATCGTCGCCTGAATCGGCGAGACCTTGAGGAAATGCGAAATGATCGCGGAGGCGATGCGCGCCGCCCTCCAACCGTGCAACCCGAACTCGAGCAGCACTGCCACTACGATCTTCGGATGATCGGCGGGTGCGAAGCCAACGAACCAGCCGTGATCCGGGCCGCCGGTGTTTTGCGCGCTTCCCGTTTTTCCGGCGAGCACTGCTTTTTCACCGGTTGCCATCACGCCCTGGAACTGAGATCCGGCAACAGCCGCGGTGCCGCCTTCCTGTGCCACCGCCTTCAATCCCTCCAGCAGCGTTGCCTGCAGTTGCGGTGGTAGCGAATAAATCTCTTTGCGCTGCGGCACCAGGTGAGCGATTTCAGGTCGCGCTGCTTTTCCACCAGTGGCGAGCGCGGTATAAAACTTCGCCATGTTCACGACAGTCTGTGAATTCGCGCCCTGCCCGATCGCCAGGTTCAACGTTTCAGCGTTACTCCACCCGCGCGCGCCGTACTTGTCGTTGTAGTACTGGATCGCATACGGCCAGTACGGCTGGTTCTCTTCCGGCAGATCGATTCCCGATCTGTCGCGCATGGTGAGGTTGATGCCGCCGGCGATCAGCTTGGTCAAGCCAATCTTGAGACCGAGCTGATAGAAATACACGTCACACGAATGCTTGATCGCACCGAGCAGATCCACGGATCCATGTCCGCTGTGGTCCCAGCAGCGGAAATAACGGCTGCCGTACTGATAACCGCCGGTGCACGGAACCGGCATGTGCTCGGTCGGAGTTACCAGACCATCCTCGAGTGCGATGATACTCGTGGCAAGCTTGAAGGTTGAGCCGGGCGGATATCGTCCCTGAATCGTCTTGTTGACGAGCGGACGACGCTTGTCCTCGAGCAGCGACTTGTAGTAGTCGACTGGAATGCCGCCGGTGAACTTGTTCGGATCCCAGCTCGGCGCCGAGTACAGTGCCAGCACTTCACCGGTGGTGGGATCCATGGCGATCGCACCACCCTGCAGTGAGTCGGCAAAGATGTCGGCCATGAACTTCTGCAGATCGAGATCGATGTTGGTGTAGAGCGGTGGCGCGCCAACGGGATCGAGATCCGGCCGCGCGCCTTCATCCCGTACCGGACGGCCGCGCGCATCGACCTCGTCGAATTTCACGCCCTCGCGTCCGTGCAGAATGTTCTCGTACTGCTTCTCGAGACCCGCCTTCCCGATCTCCTGCCCCGGCTTGTAGGTCGCGTACTTCGGATCGTTCAGCTCATTCTCGGTGATCTCACCGGTGTAGCCGACGAAGGATGCCACCATCGGCCCATCCGGATAGTACCGCTTGGGAACGGACTGAATGATCAGCCGTGGGAAATCGAGCCGATGCTCCTCGAGAACCGAAACGATATCGATCGAGGCATCGGGAATGATTACCGTCGGTCGAGTTGGCGCGCGACGGTATCGCCTCACCGCCAGGTTGATGTCGTTCTGGGTCAGCTGAAGCGTCGGCGCGAGCTGGGCGAGTGCGCCTCGCAAGCTATCGACGCTTGGTGCAGTGATCGACACCGAGTAAGCAGGAAGATTCTCCGCGATCACCTGGCCATGACGGTCATAGATGATTCCCCTCGGCGCGGGCAGAGGAATTGGTCGCAGGCGATTCTCCTGCGACTGCAGGACATACTGCTTGTGCTGTAAAACCTGGGTTTTGAAAAAAGCGCCGATGAGAATGAGAAACGCGCCCATCAGCGCCCACGAGCTCATTCGGGAGCGGCGCGCAACGTCGTTCGGGTGAGAGGTCATGCTGTGATACTCTTCCTCATTGTCTGACGTCACGAAGAACTTCACGAACCGCGCCAATCACCGCCTCCGGCGCCTCAGCCGGAATGTCATGGCCGCTGTTGGCGACGATCACCTGCTTTCCATGCGTCGACAGGCGCGCCAGCTTCGGCTGGATCTCGTGCATCCAGACCTGCTCATATGCGACGCCCTGCTTATCCATATCGGTCACCGGCGCCGATTGCTGCACTTTCCCTCTCGTCAGCACGATGACAGGTCGGTCGCCAAAACCCCCGGCTGACTCTGCCTCGCGATAGCTCTCGGGTCCCGACGCGTCGGCGAGACTGGCCATCGTCTTCGGTTGACTGCGCAGCGCAGCAAGGATCTGCGCGCGGGTGCGCTGCGCCGGATCGCTCGGGAGCGATCGTGATGGCGTCATCAATCGGATGACGCCGAGCAAGCGCGCGGTCTGCGCGCCAATCCAGATCGGATGCCAGAGAACCCTCGGCGCAGTGTGGCCGAGCATGAACGCCGGCGCGCGGCGCGGCTCATCCTCGTGCGCGGCGTCGACAAATACGACGCCAGCGATTTCCGTTGGGTACATCGCGTTGTAGATGCGCGCATTCAGTCCGCCGAGCGAATGGCCGACGTAAATGAAAGGCATCGGGATCCCGGCGCGATGAAGCAGCTGGTGCAAATCGGAGGACATCGCCTCGCTGGTGCGCGGGAATGGACCGATGTCGCTCCAGCCGAATCCCGCGCGATCGAACGAGCACGCGCGAGTCTGCTTCGCGATCTCGGCCTGGACATCTGACCACTGCAAGCCAGGAAAGCCGGCGCCGGAGTCGAAGATGACAGCGGGAGCTCCTTCGCCGGAGCAATCGATGTTGAGGCTCCGACCACCGATGTCCACCGCGCGCCCAATCCTCGGCAGCCGTCGCGCGTCGTTGCGTTCACCGATCTGCCCGTAAACCGCCCCGACGATTACAGTCGCGAGCAATACGCCTGCGAAAATCCAGGCCAGCCGTTTGTGCACGTCAGTCACCAATGCATCGATGATCTGCTACCTGCAGTCGGCGCGCGGTGTCGGCAATGAACGGCCGTCGACGAGTGAGCGCGGTGTCGATGGCGTCACCGGTGTCGACAGGCTACGCGCCGCGCTGAGATCACGTCGCAGCTCGCCGAGTCGAAGGAAATTTCCGGCTTCGGTGGTCGACTGCAGCGAGGGGCTCGCCGCGCCGTCCCCCCAATAGTCGCTGTGATCGGCGCCGGTGATAGTGACGCCTTTGAGGGTCCTGTTCCAACCCGGCATCATCACGCTCGGACCGTAGCGGCCGAGCGCGCGCTGCGACGCCTCGCTCTTGCCGGCGAGCGATTGTCCGGGGGGAAATGCCCAGTGCAGCACCTTGTCGTCGAGCGAGTGCAGCACGCGGACTTCTATGCCTTCCGCCCACAGCTGCATCAGCAGGTCGAAGAATTTTCCACCCGGCTCGAGCATTTCCGACGGCACTGCCGGCGCCATCAGCACCACTCGCCCAGCTTTCGGTAGTGCGCGCTTTCTGAGAAGCAGCAGCGTCTCCAGCACTACGCGCGCCCCGAGTGAGTGGGCGATGAAGTCGACCCGCTCGAGATTGGGGAGCTTCGCCAGCAATGAATCGAGATCCTTCGCAGCACTGATAGCGGTGTGCACCGCGGTCGGATAAATCAGAAAGTCGAGCTTGTCGAAGAATCCCCACTGCGCGTCGCCCGGCCAGAAGGTGTCGCTGAACAGTGCTTCGAATGCGTCGGGATCGACCGAACCGAATAGCGCGCGCTCGCGTTTTCTGAATGCGAAGTAGGCAGTAGCAGCACCGCCGTCACTGTTATTGAAGCCGTGCACAAGTACGAGACAGCTTCTGCGAGCGAGTGCTTCCGGCAACAGGCCGTGAAAGACGGCGGGGTCGAGCAGCTTGCCGCCTTCCTTCTCGCGCCGCAGGTAAAGCTCGAGCCACGGCGAGTAGCCGCACGGACGCTTCGAATTCTTACCCATTTCTGACTTTCTGCAGCGCGGTGACGAGATCCTTTGCCACCGGCGCGAGAATTCCGCCGACGAGTGAGATCGGAATCATCGACATCGAGAACGAATTGGCCAGCGCGCCCCAGGTGATTTCCCCACTGCCCTCGGCGGCCCAGCGCGCGAACATCAGCGACACCAGCATCACGATGATGCCCGTGATGTTCGCCGCCAGCTGATTCCAGTTGGCCCAGCTGTCCGACGTATAGAGCTGGAATCCATCCAGCTTTCCTTTTACAGTCTGTCTGAGACGAGCGATCAGCTCGCTCTGTCGCTTGACCTCTTCCTTTTGCTGTTCTTCAGGAAGATTCGCCGCGTTGAACAGCGCCGACGGACCGTTGCGCAGCCAGCTCTCGATATCACCGCGACTTGCACCCACAGTCAGAACGCGATACAGGCTTTCGTATTGCTGCGGATTGGCGAGCACGATATCCGATACTTCCTGGATGCTGCCCATCATCCGCTCCAGCTCCAGCGCAAAGACGGCGTGCGCCGGATTGCGATTCTGGGTGTAGCCGCCCGAGAGTCCACGGAGTTGGATCAGCTGCTGGGCAGCGACAGTGCCATCCTCAGGCGAGACGCCGGTGGTGAGCTGCAGCAATTGCGTCAGCGCATGCTCACCTCGATGCGGGTCGGAGTTCGCGGACTTCGCGTTATTCATCATCCACTCCGTCCACCGCCGCGCCTGAAACTTGGTGCGCTTATCGAGCAGCTTTTTCCACAGCTCGATGAACGCCATCGAGAACGCGCCAATGGCAATCAGCGGGGTGAGATACTTGAGCAGAAAGTCGGTGAGCTGATACACCGCCTTGCCGACATCCGTCGCGGGTGTTGCGTCCTGCACCAACAGAATGAGATACATGCGCACCTCTTCGTAGATTGGGTAGTCGCGTTCTCATCGTCACATGTCCTGATTGATGAAGTTGGCGTAAACCTCGAGGACGCGTGAGCTGTCGAGCGGAAAAGTCACGTTCCAGAGCCGGCGTCGCAGTCCAAGATTGATTCGGTGCTCGTACCAGCAGTCGAGGTAAGCATTGCCGAGAGCGAGTTTTCCATCCTTGACGATGCTGGCATGTCGCTCAGCGCACTTGAAATCGTTGCGCTGCATCGCTTCCCAGACGCCCGGCTCGGTCATGCCTACGAGGTACTTCAGAGTATCGGCGAGCTGCTTACCCGATTTGAACCTGGCGACGTCGAGGTGGTACGGATCAGGATTCTTTTTGCACCCAACTGTAAGAACGATGCAGGCGATGAACGTGAGGAATCGGGTGGTGATGGCTGACATTGGCATCCTCCGTTGGTAAGGAGGAAATTGCCGCTTCCAACCCGCTTTGCAAGCTGACGGCGATCAGGCCGTAGACATCTGCCGTCGTCCCCAGGCGTCATTGCCTTTGACGATCAGCCACACCGCGAACGCTATTTCGGTGGGGCCACCGAGCGCGATGATGTAACGCTGCACCAGCACCGCCAGCGGCGGCCAGAGGAAGATCAGCCAGAACACCCCCGCAATCACCCACCAGACTCCCAGCCACCGCGGTACAAAAGTCGACTTGAGCATCAGATAGCCGGTAACCAGCTCGAACAGCGCGAACAGCGGGAACGAGATGAAGAAAGCCTTCGAATACAGCGCGAGGCCGAGCATTACCGACGACTGCAGTTGCGCGGCCGTGAACGCGCTCGCGAGGTGAGCGTCGCCGAGTATGATCGGCGGGACGATGCGCAGCAGGCCGGCCACGATCTGCACGATGCAGCCGGTAAGACTGAAGAAGGCGGCGGTGAGCGCGAAGCTTCGGTTCACCGGCCTGAACAGTCCGTAAAGGCACGCAGTCAGTGCGATGTAGAGCGCGTTGGCAACGAGATCGATCGAGGCTGAAGCCTGAAACAGCGCGGGATGCGCGAGAATGTTTTGCGCCGTCGCCACCGCAGCGCCGGTGACAACGATTCCCTTTAGCAGATACAGCGATGGAATTCCAACCACAACGTACACCAGCCACAAGATTCCAATCGCCCTCGGCGAGGGATGCATTTCGTTTGTGGACTCAGTCATGCGGCCCGGCTCCCGATTAGCGCGGCGCTGATTCCGGCGTCTGGTTTTGTGACAGGAGTTTCGTAACGAAGCGCTGGCCCTCGGAGATGCGCTCGACCTCGATTGCGATCGCTTCCATGCCCTGTTCGAGTCGCTGGAGCCGGTCGGAGTCTGGGCCGGGCAATGCAGGCGCCGATTTGCGCGACTTCCGCCAGCGGCGCCGCGCGAAGACGTAGAACGCGGACATCAAGACAAAAGTCGTCCCCATTCCGACGGCGAGCCCTTCGCCAAAATTATCGCCGTCTCCGCCGCGCGGCTGCTGCGCCTGCGAGATCAGCTCAGGAGATGCCGCCGCTACCTCACGACCGACCGTGCCGAGGTCCGTCTCGAGCTGGAGAATGCGCGCGTCGAGCAGGTTCAGCTGCCCCTGGATTCCTGGCGCCGCCCCGTCGGGTGCGACGCGCAGCTGCTCGATGAGAGTGTTGCGTCGATCGGTGACGGAGTTGAGCTGGTCGGAGATTTCGCGACGGCGGGCGAGCAGCGCGTTCATCTCCTCGTGGCTCTTCGGGATTCGAAGAGCCTGACCCTTGCCGTCACTCGTATATACGGTAACGGTCGGAACTTTCACCTGCGGCGCGACGTCGGCGGCTGATTGAGTGCGTGTAGTTGCCTGCATGAAGTTTTCGGCTAGCGAGGTGCGGGCTCATTGCTGCGCGACTCCGACATCAATCTCGTCACGAAGCGCTGACCCTCAGAGATGCGCTCGATCTCGATCGCCATTGCCTCGATTCCGTTCTCGAGCCTCTTGAGACGCTCGGAATCCTCAGCGGGAAGTCTGCGCGGAGACGGCACGTCGCGACGAACGAATCTCTTCCAGATCCAGCGCGCGAGCAGTAGTACCACCGCCACGCCACCGAGAGTACTGAAGACGCCGACAGCAACGCCATCCTCGAAGTTTCCCGGTTCGTCGGGCGCAGGGGTCGGTTCCGCTGCCATCGACATCAGGTCGGGCGACGCGCCGGCGACCTCCTGACCGATCACATTGAGGCTCGTTTCCAGCTGGACGATGCGATCGTTCAGGACGTTGAGCTGCGCCTGGAATCCGGGTTTGGCGGACTCGGGTGCCGCGTTCAACTGTTCGAGCAAATCGTTGCGATGGTCGGTCGCCTGCTCCAGCTGCTCGTTCATTACTCGACGCTGGGTGAGCAGCGCCATCATGTCGTCGTGGCTCTTGGGTATCTCCAACGTCTGCGTTCGGAGTACTCCATTCCCCGCGTCAACGAAGACGTGGACGGCCGGCTTGGCTTTTGGCGCTACGTCAGCGCCTGCTTTTGCGGTTGCTTGCATAATTGCCATACGGTGCGGCAGCACGTTGGGTTACAGACGTTTCGACACTGCTAATCCTTGTAAGGATCGTACTCGTTCTCCCCTGCCATTACCACGATCAGCGGCCTGAGAGTGTGAAGAACGCGCACGGTTTCGCCCTGGGCAGCAAGAACTTCCGGCAGCCTGCGATATGCCTGCGGGGCTTCGTCGAGCCCGCCGCCGCGAAGAATGATTGCTTTGGGGCCAAGCCATTGGTTGACCATCTCCCATGAGACTTTGCCGGGCGAGACGATGCGCGCCTTCGGTCCCCAGCCTTTCTTTTTGCCGCGGGCTTCGGTGCGCGACATCACTCGTCCCGCACCATGGACCGTCGACCAGAGCGCGGCCTCGGATTTCTCGGCTACATCACGTGTGCCTTCGAGGATGACTGCGTCGTCGCCCATCGATCCGCCGACGAATCCGCGCTGGCCCGGAAACGCCGGTGTGGCTCCCTTGCGCACGACGATCAGTTCTTCGCCGCCGTGCGTCTCCTTCCAGGCGAAGTTGTGATGATTGTGCACGAGGTCAAGCTCGTTGGCGCCTAATATGTCTACGACTTTCCGCGCCACCCATTCTCTGCCGGCGTAAGCGTATTTGCCGCCCAGCTCCATCAGGGACCAATACGCGTCTCCGAGCGGCGATCTGATGTCGAGCAGCGTCTCGCGCTCCGGTACGCGCGCCCCCCACTTCTCGTTCGCCGACAGCGCGAGCACGCCTGAGGCGACGGTGTGTCCGAACCCGCGCGAGCCGAAATGCACGCCGACCCAAATGCGGCCGTCTTCATCCGCGAAGATGTCGACGTAATGGTTGCCACTGCCGACAGTGCCCAGCTGATTGCGCGCTTTTTCTCTCAGCTCGCCCTGGATGTGCTGCGGCAGCGCCGTCCACGCGGCGTCCTCGAACAGTTCATCGGCGCGCGGTGCGTCGCGCGACACATTCTTGCGACCCATCCCGAATGACACGGTGCGCTGGATCTCGTCAGCGATTTGCTCCAGCTCCTCGCGGGTATAGTCGCTGATAGTGCGGTCGGTCATGATCGCCGCGTTGCCACACGCGATGTCGAATCCAACGCCGACGACGGAGACCTTGTCGCGGTACGCCGCGACGCCACCAATCGGCATCACATACCCGACGTGTCCGTCGGCCATCAGCGCCGCGCGCTCCGCGCGCGATGCTACGTCCCGAAGCTGGGTGAGAGTCTTTTCATCGTGGCTGCCGAAAACCGCGGTGTTGTCTATGACGAGCGACATGACGACAACTGGTGCAACTAAGCGGCCGCCACCTTAGAGCAGGTCGCAGTACATGAAGCGGTTGTCGCGCAACACTCTCTCACCGGCCTCGCAAGCAACAGCATTGGCGAACATGGGTCCGTTCGAGACGAAAGTGTGAAATTCACCTCGCTCTCCACATGGATCTGCGGAGGAGGGCAGATCCGCTAGCAGCGCGGAATCGAAGGCTCGTCCAGCGAAGCTCTCATCGAGCTGAGTGGTGTCGACGCATACGAGCCGTGCATTGAATCCGCGATCGATAAACTCGCGCGCGAGATCGGCGGTATTGCGCCCCCAGATCGGAAAGACCGGGTCGAAGCCTGAACCTGAGAGCAAACCTTCGCGATACGCGCGCACGTCTTCGAGGAATAGATCCCCGAACGCAATGTGCTTGGCCTCTGGCCAGCGAGCGCGAATCTCGTCGACGGCAAGGCGAAACGCAGCCTCGTACGCATCGTTGGATGAATTCGGCTCGAGCGAAATCTCGACGAGCGGGAGTCCGATACTCTGCGCTTGCAGCTCGAGCAACGCCCGACGCACACCGTGCACGCTGATGCGATCGTACACGCGCGTCACACTCGTGAGCAGTGCCACCGGCTGGAATTCGTCGCTGCGCTGAAGCTCCGCCAGGGCAAGCGCGCTGTCCTTGCCGCCGCTCCAACTCAGGACGACTGGCTTCCCCGATGTCTCGCGAGCTACGGTCACGAGAAACTAGCGAGCGCCCCATTCCCCACGTCAACGAAGACGCGGACGGGCTTTGCTGGTCGCGCTAAGTCGGCGGCCGGTTTTGGTGTTGCCTGCATGATTGCCACACGGGTGGGCGGCACGTTGGGTTACAGGACGTTCGACACTTCGATCCGCGTATGGATCGTACTCAGTCTCCGCCGCCATTACCACTTGATGACCACAGTGCAGCGAGACAACTGCGGGGTAACGTCACGCCACCTGCCAAACGCTCAAATCGACTAATGATAGAAAAAAAGCATCTCGAGATAGAAAATGAACATTTCCGGATGGAGACAAATGCAGAGAATTTGTTTCGTTAAATACTACTCACCGCGTGCTTAGGAGACATGGATGCTGAGACCCTGTGTGCCACGCAACATCACCAGAGCACTCTTCTTGGTCCTGGCAGGGTTTTCGGTGACGGCCTGCCACGAGATCGATGCGCCTTTCTCCCGAAGCGTTCGCCCTCCTTTAACTGTTGCGAGATCAACAGGCGCGCCTGATCCAATCACCTACTTCCTAGCATCTGACCCGGGTAAGACCGTTGAACTGACATATTACCCATACGACACGTGGGTGGTGATAACGCCTGCGGGCTCATTTGGACTGAAAAGCCTTAATAGCAGCGCAATCCCATTTTTTAACGGGACAGTGTACGCGACAGGCGTCGCTGGCGGTCGCAATGGATGTGATCTCAATGTGATTGTTAGCTACAATGGGAATAACAGTGGCTTCGGAAACTGCGGTGGACCAGAAAGACCTGACACCATTAATGCCCGATGGCATGGCTATGCTACACGTGGATCAATGCCACTTGATTATTTAGGTGATTGCAGCCAGACGACCGCAGTGTGCCACTGGCAGGATCCGAAAGCCACCACTTGGTTCGTGGAATCTGCCGTTCCGGTGCAACTAAACACGCCCACAGTAAACGTCCCCAAGATTACTCCCGACACCACCCAGTCCACTTGGCGAGCATCCGTAACGTTCAGCACATCTCGGACTCCCGCCAAACTTCCTTGGAATAACGCGATCGGCATGCCGATCACCGTCACGCGGCGATTCTGGATCGGCGCAGATAGCTCTAGGAATGCAGACTCCGTCGGTGCCTACTGTCATGCGCCGACGGCCAACTTGAATTGCACGTATCCAGTTGGTGAATCCGGGAGGATGGTAGTCAAGGCGTTTACAGGAGGATGGGAACAAACAAGCTCGGCAACAGTTCAATGCCAAACAGGGCCTGGCGACTTTGTTTTGAACGACTCACCGGGAGACTTCGCACTCCGCGCGGCGCTTTTAGAGGCTCTGGACGCGTCACATCCTGATTTGCCAGCAGGTAGCGGGTTATCAGAGTTCAATCATCATGGTGACAAGAGCGAAAAGGGCGGCCGGATCGTCAGATACTTGGATGGCACGGGGTATCACACGATTCCCGTAGACGACCCGAACTCAACGGAGTGCGAAATGGATCCGACTGCGGGGTACACACCGCCGACGGGAACCGATTCGGCGGGAATTTATCATGCCCACGCGTACACATATCCGGACAGCGCATATGGCTGCGGCTATGATGTCGACCAAAAGATCTACCTCTCCGACTATCCAGGCGACGGTCGTCGACCGGCGATACTTCCGAAAATGGAGGACGAAGGTGGGGGAAGCCCAGGCGACTGGGCGTTCGCGAAGTTACATACGATTCCAGTCTACGTTATTTGGAAGGATGGAACGGTTTACAAGCTGGATCCCGGCAATACGGCCGCATTCTACCTCAACCCTTTCCACTGGCGAGCGTTCGGCCCGGGCACTCGGAAATGTGTCTGGCCACGCCTGTACAAGCCCTAGCCAACTATGAAAAAAAAATTGATCCTCTTGTGTCTGCTGACAATGGCAGCACAAGCGAACGGCCAAGGTTGTATAGCCGCAAATGACACGAGCACAGAAATGGTTCGACGAATCAAGGGAATCATGTCCGGAAGCACTCAGGATGAGAAAGCTCGCGTGGCGCTAATGTTACCGCTTGTTGCCCCATCGCAAGTCTATCTCGTTACGGACTCACTCACCTGTGCGCGCGGCCTTCAGGTGTTGGATTCAGTTGTGAAAGCGACGAACCCGAGAGCACCGTCGGTTATGCCGCCACGAGATGTCTATGTGATCAAGGTCGGAAGCTATACCGCAGTTGCCGATCGACTTCCCTATAAGAGCGGCTATTTGAGCATCCAGTTTTTCGATCCAAATTGGGCCTTCCTGAGGGTTCTGCTTTTCTAGAGGCGACTGGTCGGCGTTCGCATCAGCGAGTGCCGACCTCGTCCGGCGCAATACCATAGTCGCGCAGCTTGCGATAGAGCGTCCGCTCGCCGATGTCGAGAATCTCGGCGGCTTTGCGACGATTGCCGCGCGTCTCGCGCAGGGCCGCCTCGATCGCAGCGCGCTCGATCTGCGCCATCGTCATTCCGGGATTGAGCGTCAAAGTCGCCGTCGGCGAAGGCTGATTCGGCGGCTCGATTGCAATCGCGCTGGTACCCGAACCGAGCGCCGGTGCATGGACCTCACGCGCATTGCCATTTCCCCAGAGCTCGCGATGATCACGCCCCTCATCCATCCGGCGCCGTAATTCCTCAACCTGCAGTCGCAGCTCCAGCATGCTTCGCACGAGAAACTCCAGCTCGCGCCCCTCCGCGCCGACGGCGCCGCGCACCAGCGGCCCAACGTGCACCGGCAGAAAACGCCCTGCACCGCCCTCTCTGATCATGCGGGGGATGTCGGCCGCCCCGATCTCTCGGCCCGGCGCCAGGACCACCATGCTCTCGATCAGATTGCGCAGCTCGCGCACGTTGCCCGGCCACGGGAAATTCATCAGGATCTGCATCGCTTCCGCGGATATGCCATGAAATTTCCGATCGTGCTGCGACGAGAATTCCTTGATGAAGCGGCGCACCAGCACTGGAATGTCTTCGCGCCGCTCACGCAGCGGCGGCAGGTACATGCTCAGGACGTTGAGCCGATAATAAAGATCCGCGCGGAAAAAGCCTTCCTCGACGATCTCGCGCAGCGGACGATTGGTCGCCGCGACGACCCTGACATCAATTGGAATCGGCGTCGTGCCACCGACACGAGTGAGTTTTCTCTCCTCGAGCACTCGCAGCAGCTTCACCTGCGTCGATGGCGGAATCTCGCCGATCTCGTCGAGGAACAGCGTCCCTTCGTCGGCAAGCTCGAAGCGGCCAATGCGTCTTTCCGCGGCTCCGGTAAACGAGCCCTTCTCGTGCCCGAATAACTCGCTCTCGATGAGTGTCTCCGGCAGCGCGCCGGCGTTCACCGCTATGAAAGGCTTGTTACGCCGCGGGCTCAGTCGATGGATCGCGTGCGCGACGAGCTCCTTGCCGGTACCTGATTCGCCTTCGATGATGACCGTGCTCGACACTGGCGCGATCTGCTCGACCTTGAGCAACACTTCGCCAATCGCTTCGGATTGACCAATCAATCCGGTCGCTTCCATCAGTCGCTTGCGATCCAGCACGCGACGAACGGCGAGGTAGAGGTCGTCGGCCGAGATCGGCTTCGTATAGATGTCGGTGAAGCCGAGTGTGAGTAGCTGCTCGCGCAGGGTCGGGTCTTCGACATCGGAGAGTCCGATCACGGCCACACCTTCCCACAACTGATCGCGCACGATCTGCTGACTGTCGGCGTCACGCAGGTTGCCGGTGATGACAATGAGGTCCGGCTTGAACCTCTTGATTTCGCCGCGCAGGTCGTCAAACGGGGAAACGACAGTGGTTTGGATGCCGTTCGCTTCGAGCTGTGCGTTAAGACGGACGGCGGGCTCGACGTCGGTGAGGGTAACGAGGACCTTCACGCGCGGTGCGGACCGGCGTTGACCGCCGGGCCCCCAGCCGGAATATGCTCGGTGACCCTGCCGCTCAGGACATCACACGCATGCTGGATGATCGGATCCAACGCATCGAGGCCGTCGCGCACTCCGCTGGGCGAGCCCGGAAGATTCACGATCAACGATTTGCCACGCACGCCGGCGACACCGCGGCCCAACGCCGCGCGCGCGAAGTTCGGCAGCGCCATCACCCGAATTCGTTCGGCGATTCCTTCCGCCTCGCGCTCGATGACTGCCCGCGTCGCTTCCGGTGTCACGTCGCGCGGCGCCAGCCCGGTGCCGCCGGTCGTGAGCACCAGATCGACACGGTCACCATCACACGCCTGAATCAGTGTTCGCACGATCTCCACCGTGTCGTCAGCGCAGCTGGTGGCGGCAACCAGATCGAACTTCTTTGCTTTCACCCAGCCAACGACGACAGCGCCGGAAGTATCCTGCCGCTCGCCTTTCACCACTGAATCGGATACTGTGACCACCGCAACACGCATTAACCGGGAGGCGGGAGGGGGGAGGCGGGAGGGGGTCTCACAGCCGGCTTCCGTTCTTGTAAAACGGCATTTTCACGACGGTCGCAGGAATTCGTTTGCCGCGAATCTCGATCTCCAAAACAGATCCTTCCGCCGCGGACGCAGGAGGTACATACGCGGTTCCAATCGGAATCCCCAGCGTCGGGCTCATCGTTCCGCTTCGCACTTCCCCACTCGGCGCGCCGTTCACGAACACCGGATAACCGTGACGAGGGAACGCTCGCTCGCTCGTCGTGAATCCAATCAGTTTGCGCGGCACGCCCCGCTCTTTCTGCTTCACGAGCGCGTCGCGCCCGACGAAGTCGCCTTTCTTGAACTTCACCAGCCAGCTCAGTCCCGCCTCGAGCGGAGTCGTGGTATCGTCGATATCGTTGCCGTAAAGCGCCATCCCCATCTCGAGGCGCAGCGAATCGCGTGAGCCGAGCCCGGCCGGCGTCACCTCGCCCGACTTCGTGAGCGCGTTCCACATCTGCGGCCCGTGTTCGGCGGGGAAATACAATTCGAATCCATCTTCGCCGGTGTAGCCGGTGCGCGAGATGTAAACCTTGTCGACCCCGGCGACGGTCCCGGTCTGATGCTCGTAGTATTTGATCTGCGCGAGGTCTGTGTCGGTGTGCTGCTGCAGAATCCTCTGCGCCTGCGGTCCCTGCAATGCGAGCAGCGCGATGTCGTCGCTGATGTCCTCGAGCGTGACATCGAATCTTCCGACGTACTGTGAGATGTGCGCGAAATCCTTCTCAATGTTGGAGCCGTTGACCACCATCAGCACACGATTGTCCGAGCGGTAGACCAGGCAGTCGTCGACGATCGTTCCATCTTCACGCAGAATGGTCGAGTACTGCGCCTGACCCGGCTTGAGCGATGCGACGTCGTTGGTGGTCACGAAGTTCACAAAGTCGACTGCCTCCGGTCCGCGCACTATGAACTCGCCCATATGGCTGACGTCGAACACCCCCGCCTTCTCCCGCACCGCCTTGTGCTCGGCGGTGATCCCGGTCGGGTACTGGACGGGCATCTCGAACCCCGCGAACGGCACCATCTTGGCGCCGAGGGCGACGTGGGTTTCGTATAGTGGCGTCCGCTTGAGAGTGGCTTGGGTCATCGCAAAGGGGTCGTTGCCCCAATATGCGCGATCCAATAGGTGAATTGGAGTGCCACCGTGACAATTTGGCAGCAGAGAAAAACAAAGGGCGCCCATCCGACAGATGCGCGCCCCTCAGATCTTCCCGCTTCCCGCTTCCCGCTAGTCCACCAGCTCTCCAGCGGTGACTTCGCGGACCTCGCCGATATCTACGCGCGAGCCGGTCACCATTCCCTTCAACACCTCGAACAGCACCACCGGCTTCGGCTTGTTCACCTTCATATAGGTAGCGGATTCGGCCTCGACCATGATCAGCGTAATCCGCGGATCGTTTGGTCCACCGTCGCGCTCGCCACCTGCGTCACCGAAATATGCCTTCCAGTCTTCCTTATACAGCTGGCGAATTCGGTTTTTGTTCTTCGAGACGTGAGCGACGCCGGCGACTGACACCCACTCGCGTGACTTGTTGTTGAAGTAAGCGAGGTTCACGTGCGGATCGTAAGCGAGCTCGTCGAGCTTGTTGGTGTCGCTATCCGTCACGAACCACAGATCCGCGCCATCGATGCGGTCCTGGGTCGCCATCGGTCTGGAGACGAGCTGGCCATTGGGGCGGCGAGTAGTAAACATCGCCGTCTCGATTCCCCTGATCAGGTCATACAACTCGTCGATCTTCTTTGAGTTCGGCATGCCCACGAATTGTGCATTAAGGGTGCCGATAAAGCCCAAGAAGAAAGGCTCACTTTCGTGAGCCTTTCTTCCGACGATTGAGCTGGTTCATGTACGCAGGCTTTATGAACCCCCGCGGACCTTGCCCCTGATTACGTCTGAATTGCTCGCCGGCGCACAACCCATCACTGCCAGGATTCTGCTTCCCGCGTTGAGCATGTAGGCGGCGTCACCAGTCGAGATGTTCGAGTTCTTTTTCTGCACCATGCTCATGAAGTCATACATCTTCTTGCATGCCGGAGAACCGCCTGCACTGTCATCGGAGGCAGACTGCAGCTGATTGACTAATGGTTGGACCGTACCATCTGGGAAGTTCCTTGACTTAACCCAGTCGATCAGGTTGCCGATCTGGAGGTGCGCATTGACCACGACGACCAGGAAGGATATGGACGAGTTGTTACCAGCGGCGTCCCACGCTGTGCATTTGACGGGCGTCGTGTCCATTGGGAATAAGCTGCCCGCGGCGGGCTCGCAGGAACGCGCGGTCACGCCGACGTTATCCGTCACAGGAACGTTATCGAACTCCACGAGGGCGCCGCTCGGGCTTGTGGCGTCTACGGTCCAAACCGACGCAGTGTTCGTCATGTCCCAAACCGGTGCTTCCACATCGTAGACGTGAATGTCTTGCGACGTCGTCACTGCATTCTCGGCGCGGTCGGACGCCGTCCATGTAATCGTCGTTATGCCGACAGGATAAGGCGCATCGATCGGCTTGGCATCGCTACGCGTGCCGGCAATGGTGACGTTGGCGTCGCCGCAGTTATCAGTCGCAGTGGGTGGGGTGATGACAACCATCGCGTAATTCGCGCCGGGATCATTGTCGACGCTATCGTTGGCAGGCAGAGGCAGTGTGAAAGCCGGCTTCTGGAGGTCGCTGCTCGGAATAAGCGAGAAGCGTACTGCGTCACGTTGCAGCGAGAAAAATCGCTGTACACGCGGTTGGTCCATAAGCAAATCGGTGCTCCAGAAGGTGTCGAAGTTGGCAACCGACCCAGTCGCGTCTTCGATGCCCTGAGTAACGGTGTGGCGGTTCGTGAGCACCACCCTGCTGGTCGACATCTGCATGGTGTTGATGGTGATGTCGTTCGACCCCTCGGACAGAACCACCTGTGCTGTCAGACGGCCTGCCTGCGGCGAGATCGCCCCTACGCTATTGTTGTCGTTGTACTCTGGGATGTTGTTGTATTGAAGAATGAATCTGCGATTGGGAGCGGTGCCGCGTGTTTCCCAGCGGATGGGATCAGGAACCATATCGTCCTGCCAATCCGCCCACGCGACGGCAATGATGTTATTGGGAGCTGACGTCGACGGGATGGGGCCGGCGCCCGGATATCCGTCCTGGCCCCTCTGGGTTGACGGAACGGTGCCGAAGAGAAGGAGACCATTCGAAGACACGTTGACCTTGTCGTATGTCTGCCCCTGGAAGTTGAAACTGAAGCCAAGCGGCACGTCGCTATCCGGAATGAACATGTCGTCGAGCACTGGGTAAGGCACAACGTTGACGGTGTCCTCCCAGGCGAACCCGGGCTTCGACTTACTGTAGCCGTTGAAGGTGCCAGTCCCACTACCGCAGGCGGCCGCGCTGGCCGCCGCCGACTTCGAAGCTCCGACGACGTTGCTGATTGGCTCGAGCGGAACCATGGTGGAGGAACTGCCAGGTATCGACGCCGCGGATATCGAATCCTTCTGGGCGGCGGTATAGCTGATGAAGTTCGTCGGATGCACCCGGACGCGGATCGAGCCGTCGGGTGTCAGCATCGTTGACGTCGTATATGT
The DNA here is from genome assembly GCA_045803545.1 of Gemmatimonadaceae bacterium. Taxonomy (GTDB): domain Bacteria; phylum Gemmatimonadota; class Gemmatimonadetes; order Gemmatimonadales; family Gemmatimonadaceae; genus UBA4720. The sequence continues at coordinate 1,028,200 of JBJMOW010000005.1, forward strand.
GTCGCAAGAGACCGCGGCGACCAGGGCTAGTGCCCCGGCGAAAGACATCAGAGCGGTCGAGAAGGCGGTGGGGCGGCGCATCGTAACTCTCATGAAGAGGGTTACCAGATAGACGACCACGACCCCCAAGCTCAACAGCGTTAAGGGCGCCTACAGGCCCTTAACGCTGTCTCACAGATACGTTGCGAGAATCAGATTTGTGAGTAGAGCCTCGCCTGTTTATCCGCGGAAGCCCAGGCTGCGGGTGCTGGCCGGCGCCGCTACTCCGGCGCAGCCAAGTACGGACTGAATGCGTCTGGCGTCGGTGACCATCTTCGACGACTGCGCGGTTGAAAGCGAGCCGTTCTTCACCGACACAAGGTGGACGAAGTCGTCCATTTTCTTGCACGCCTGTGCGCCCGATCCATCGCGGTCAGCCGAATTCAGCTGATTTACGAGCGGGTTAGCAACACCGTTGCTCAGGTTTAGCGAGCCGATGTAGTTCACCAGGTTGATGATCTGGTCATGTGCGCCCAGCACCTCTACGCCGAATCTGCCCGTCGTGCTGTGGCCAGCGGCGTCGCTAGCGACGCAAGTGATCTCCTTGTAGCCGATTCCCACTACGCTGCCAGAACTCGGCTCGCAGACGAAGGAGACGACTCCAACGTTGTCCGTCGCGGTTGCAGAATACTTCACCACCGCACCACTCGGCGAAGTCGCGTTTACGGTGAAATCGCTCGGCACGGTGACGACTGGTGCTTCTTCGTCGCGCACGGTGATGGTCTGCGTGGCCGACGCGCTATTGCCAGACGCGTCCGTCGCTGTCCACGTGATGGTAGTCACGCCGACAGGATACGCCGCGGAGAGTGCTGCACGATCGCTACGCGCGCCATCGACTCTTACGAGCGGGCAATTTTCCTCGACCGACGGCGAGCCGGTGGCGACGACTGCGCTCGGCAGGCCACGATCATTCGGCACCGATAGACTGCGCGGCGCCGTGATGCTTGGATTTTCCTTATCCTGCACCGTTACCGTCTGACTTGCCGACGCAGTTGCGTAGTCGTAGTCGGTGGCGGTCCACTTCACAGTGGTGACGCCCTTCGGATAGACAGCGTTGAGCGCCTGACCATCGCTTCTTTCACCAGCCAGCGACCAGCCATCGATATCGTCGTGCACAGAGGCAGCGCCGACGTTTACGCTGGCGACGCACACACCGCGATCAGTGTTGGCGACGATGTTCGCGCCCGGGGTTACGACCGGCGGAACGTTGCCAACAACGGTAACGGTTTGCGAAACTTTGGCGATGTTCTGTGAACCATCCTTTGCGGTCCACGTGACGGTTGTGACACCGACCTGGAATACCGCGCTGAGTGGCTGGTTGTCGCTGCGCGCGCCATAAACCTCGACGCTGCCGCAATTATCCGACGCGCCTGGCTGAGAGAGCGCCACGGTGGCGCGCGGGACGCCGCGCTCCTGCCTCACTGAGATATTGGAAACGGCTTCGAGCGATGGCGCCTCGAGATCGTTGACAGTCACGAGCTGGTCAGCCGACACACTTGCGCCATCGGCGTCGGTCGCTGTCCACGTGACCTTGGTCAGGCCCTTTGGATAAGCCGCATCCAGGGCAAGCTTGTCGCTTCTTTCGCCGACAAGTTTGACTCCATCGAGATCGTCCTTGAAGACGGGCGTACCCAGGCTTGCGATGTTCGCAAGGCAGGCGCGCGCATCCGTGCTCACGACGATGTTCGCCGGCACCATCAGCTTGGGCGCAACGTTCGGGGTAACAGTAACGGTCTGAGTCGCGGACGACGAATTACCAGACGCATCGAGAGCCGTCCAGGTGATCGTCGTCACACCGAGAGGGTAGCCGGCGTTGAGCGGAGCGTTGTCGCTGCGCGCACCAGACACGACGGCATCGTGACAGTTGTCGCTGGTGACTGTCGCAGTTCCGACGCTCACCGAAGCGAAGGACACCGTGACGTTCACTCTCACCGAGATGTTGTCCGGAGCGGTCAGCGCCGGTTTTTCCTTATCGGCGACAGTAACTGTTTGAGTGACGCTCGACTTCAGTCCTTCGACGTCGGTCGCCGTCCACGTCACCGTGGTCGTGCCCTTCGGATACGCAGCGCTCAGCTCGAGCGCGTCGCTGCGGACGCCGGTGATTGTCGCGCCCGGCGCATCATCCGTGAACACCGGCGCCGACAGCGTGGAGCTGCCAACGCAGGCCTTGGCATCAGCGTCGAGAGAAATGTTCGAAGGCGCCGTAATGACCGGCGGCTTGTTCGGCGAAACAGGCGTGAACTTTAGCCCGTCGTTAGTCAAAGCGAACTTCGCGCTGTCGCGACCGGCCACGAAATAGGATTCTGTCGCGGCGAGATTTTCGATGCCCTGCGTAAAGGCGCGCTTCGCGACCGTCGTGCTCAACTCTGTCGTGTAGAGCGCGATCTCATTCGATGATTCGTACAACACCAATTGTGCGGTGATGTGGCCGTTTCCGCCGTTCTCACCAATGTTGGTGAACTGCAGAATGAAGCGGCGATTCGGCGCCGAGCCGCGCGTCTCGTACTTGATCTGGTTGGTAGTTACCGGAACCCAGTCAGCCCAGCCGAGCGCGATGATGTTGTTGTTAACGTCCTTGAGATGAATGAACCGGCTCCAGCAGCAGCCGTCCGTCATGTTGGTCGGGTTGCCGTTGGCATCGAGTGCGCCAAATCCGACGATTCCGTTGCTGCCGATCGTCAGCTTGTCGAAGCTCTGGCCGTAGAACGCGAAAGTGAACCCGAGCGGGACGCCGGTGATTACGCAGTCGTCGCAGATCTTGGGCACCCTGACTGTGGGCGCCGCTTCGGGCGCAAAGGCGACAGCCGCGACGGTGTACGTCGGCGCGCCGGTGGCCGCCGAGAAGGAGCCGTCGGAAGGAGCGACCAGGTTCGCGCTCAAGCCGTTGGTGCCGAGTCTGGATGCAGCGGCGGCGACCAGCGGGTTCTTGAGCGAGTCGGGATAGCTGTACTCGATAACGGTGACGTCGTCGCTCGAGGGCTGAGGGGTCATCTCCGGAGCCGTGCTCTCGGAGCAGGATGACACGACGGCGAGCACCGCAGTGCTCAAAGTCATGGTTCCAAGAAACCGTACAAAGCCCGAAATGCCAAGCGTGCGACGCATCGTATACTCGGTGAAGGGGTCTGGTGGGTAACACCTATAAGACGACCACCGAGTCCAAGCTCAACAGGAGTTACGCCGCGCTGGCTGGGCTTAACCCCTTCTCACAGATACATTTCGAGTAGCAGATTTGTGTTCGAGCGATCTCACATTTCTGCGGAACCGGCTGCGCTCCTTTGCTTTGGCGTGCGTGAGTCGTCAGGGGTGCCGGGGCTCCTTTGCGCGGAACTACCTAGATCCGCTCGCCGCCCATCAGCGCGGCCATGATCGCCTTCTGGACGTGCAGCCGGTTCTCGGCTTCGTCCCACACTCGGCTCTGAGGGCCATCAATAACCGAAGCCGATACCTCCTCCCCGCGGTGCGCCGGCAGGCAGTGCAGGAAGATCGCGTCCTTCTTCCCGCGGGCCATGATTGAGTCGTCGACCTTGAACTTCGCGAAGGCTTTGGCGCGCACCGCCTGCTCTTCCTCCTGACCCATCGACGCCCAGACGTCGGTCGTCACCACGTCCGCTTTGTCGGCGGCTTCAGCGGGATCCCGGAATAGCTGGACTTTGGCCTTGGAGTTCGCGCGCTGGAAAATCATCGGGTTCGGATCGTATCCCTCCGGGCAAGCGACATTGAGCTCGAAGCCGAGGGCGAACGCGGCGTTCAGCCAGGAGTTCGCCATGTTGTTGCCGTCGCCGATCCACGCGACGCGCTTTCCCCTGTAGTCGCCGAGCTGCTGCTTGATGGTGAGGACGTCAGCGAGAACCTGGCAAGGGTGCACGAGATCGGTGAGCCCGTTGATGACCGGCACCGACGCGTAACGCGCCAGCTCCTCGATCTCGGCGTGCGCGAAAGTTCTTATCATGATGCCGTCGACGTAACGCGACAGCACGCGTGCAGTATCGGCGATAGGCTCACCGCGTCCGAGCTGGACATCGCGCGGCGAGAGAAACAGCGCGTGCCCACCGAGCTGCCACGCGCCGACCTCGAACGAGACGCGCGTACGCGTCGAAGACTTCATGAAAATCATCGCCAGCGATTTACCTGCGAGCGGCTTCTTCTTGTATTTGCCGGTGCGCATTTTTTCGGCGAGCGCGAACAGATGGTCGAGCTCCTTCGCCGAAAGATCGGGAATCTGCAGGAAGTCGCGGTGCGGCTTTTCTGATGTAGGGGTCAACCTTCGGGTCATTGGCTCATGAGTTGCGCGAAACGTTGGATGGTTCTGTGCGTCGGAAATATAGAGGGAGGCGAGAGGCGGGAGGCGGGAAGCGGGAAGCGGGAAGCGGGAAGCGATTGTGGCAACTCACTCTCACACCGAGTCGAACAATGGATTCATTGATTCGTGGATTCTTCAATTGCGCGGTGATTGTTGCGCTTACTGCTTGTCACAGTGATTCGACCGGTCCAGGTGATGGCGGCTCCACTCCACCCCCAGGACTGACCCTCAAATTCAACTCTTTTCTTTCGGCTGGTCTGAATGGACCTGTATTCCTGACTCAGCCGCTGAACGACGGAAGGATGTTCGTCGTCGAACAAGGCGGACGCATTCGCGTCGTACGTGATGGCGCGCTGCAAGCGACGCCGTTCCTCGACATCTCGAGTCGAGTGTTGAGTGGTGGCGAGCGCGGATTGTTGAGCGTCGCGTTTCATCCTCAGTACGCGACCAATCACTACTTTTACGTCTACTTCACGACTCAGACCAACGGCGACATTCGGATCGAGCGATTCACTACGACAACGAATGCCGAAGTTGCTGATCCAGCGTCATCGAAACTGATCATAACCATTCCGCATTCACAGTTCTCCAACCACAACGGCGGACTGGTATCCTTCGGACCCGACGGAATGCTCTACGCGGGAGTTGGAGACGGTGGCAGCGGCGGCGATCCCAACGGCAATGGTCAGAACTTCAATGCCCTGCTCGCGTCATTGATACGCCTTGATGTGGATCACGGCGATCCATACGCGATCCCGGCCGACAATCCATTCGTGAACCAGACCGGAAAGCGCGGAGAAGTTTGGGCGAAAGGACTGCGCAATCCGTGGCGCTATTCGTTCGACGCTGCAACCAGTTTGCTTTACATCGCCGATGTCGGTCAGGATGCTCATGAAGAGATCGACGTCACGGCTACCAATCGCGGCGGGCTCAACTACGGCTGGAACATCATGGAGGGATTCAGCTGCTACAGTCCCGCTTCCGGCTGCAACCAGACGGGCCTCGAGAAGCCGCTCATCGATTACCCGCACAGCCAGGGATGTTCGATCACTGGCGGATACGTTTACCGCGGCAACGACATTCCCGACATTCGCGGCCACTACTTCTACTCGGACTACTGCACGGGTTTCCTGAAGAGTCTTCGCTACTCGAACGGCACCGCGGTTGACCAGAAGGATTGGGGAATAACCAACAGCTCGGTGACGTCGTTTGGCGTCGATTTCGCCGGAGAGCTGTACATGATCACCGGCAACACCATTCTCAAGCTGGCGCAGGGCTGATGGAGGGCGAGGCATGATTCGGAAGATCAAATCGGGCGAATACAGACTCTATTCGCGCAAGAAAAACCCGAAGACGGGACGCCGTCGCAACCTTGGCACCTTCAAATCGCTGGCAGCGGCCAAAAAACACGAACGTGCCGTGCAGTTTTTCAAGCGCGGATAGACGGCTGTTCCAAGGGGTGCGCGCCGCCGTCGCGCATCATATGTTGGTAGAAATGCACCGCAACATTTCCGACGCGTGACGCTTCCTCCGCTTCACGCATCCGGCTCAGGCGACACCACGTTTTCGCCCTCCTCCCCCCTGAACGAGCGCTACACCGTCGAGCGCCTTATTGGCCACGGCGGGATGGCGACCGTGCACCTCGCCGAGGAGCGCAAGCACAGTCGCAAGGTCGCGATCAAGGTGCTGCGCCAGGAGTTCGCGGCGTCGGTGGGCGCGGAGAGATTCCTGCGCGAGATCGGCATCGCCGCGCGCCTTTCGCATCCGCACATCGTCCCGCTGATCGACTCGGGCGAATCGGAGGGATCGCTTTACTACGTCTCTCCGTTTATCCCGGGCGGCTCGCTGCGTGACAAGCTGAATAAGGAAAAGCGGCTGGCGATCGATGAGTCAATGCGCATCGCCCATGAAGTCGCCACCGCACTCGACTACGCGCATCGCAACGGATTCGTCCACCGCGATGTGAAGCCCGAGAACATTCTGTTCGCCGACGATCACGCGCTGCTCGCCGACTTCGGCATCGCGCATGTATCGACGGCGACATCCGGTCGATCGCTAACCGGGGGTGGGCTCGCGCTCGGTACTCCCGAGTACATGAGTCCCGAGCAAGCGGCTGGAGATGCGGAAATCGGCGTGCCAGGCGACGTCTACGGACTGGCGTGTGTGTTCTACGAAATGCTTGCCGGCGAGCCGCCGCTCCGCGGTGCGACAGCGCGCGCAACGATGGCAAAGCAGGTGACCGAGCGACCGCGTCCGCTGCGCAGCTTGCGCCCCGATGCGCCCGCCGGCTTCGAGCGCGTGCTGGAGATGGCGCTCGCTAAGGATCCCACCCAACGATACCAGAGCGTCGTTGAATTCTGTAGCGCTCTCGATCGAGCGCGAGTCGAGCCCAGTCGACACTTTGCCACGACGACGCGCGCCATCGCGGTGCTGCCGTTCGTAAATCTGAGCCCCGATCCCGACAACGAGTATTTGAGCGATGGCATCACCGACGAGCTGATCAACGCCCTCGCGAAAGTCGAAGGATTGCGCATCGCCTCGCGCACCTCCGTATTTGCATTGAAGGGCAAAGCCCAGGACGTGCGCGCGATTGGTGCGCTGCTCGAAGCAACCGAAGTTCTGGAGGGATCGGTCCGTCGCTCGGGCGACAATCTGCGCATCACGGTGCAGCTGACGTCGACCGATGATGGGCGCCTGATGTGGTCGGAGCGATACGACCGCAAGCTCCACGATGTCTTTGAGATTCAGGACGAGATCTCACGCACGATCGTGACGACGCTGCGCGCGACGACCTTCGCCGACCTTGTGCTGGCCCCGCAAAGCCGGCACACCGACAACATCCAGGCTTACGGGCTCTATCTCCGCGGGCGCTATGAATGGAGCAAACGCACGTCGAAGGCTGTCGCTGAAGGGATCAAGTTCTTCGAGCAGGCGATCGCACTCGATCCATCCTACGCGCTCGCCTACACCGGCCTCGCTGATTCCTATTCGCTGTGGCTGGACTATCGGAACGTGCCGGTGCACGAGGGCCACGAGAAAGCAAAGTTCTATGCCCGCAAAGCGATCGCGCTCGACGAGTCGCTCGCCGAGCCGCACGCATCGCTGGCATGGAGTCTTTTCATTTACGACTGGAAGTGGGATGAGGCGGCGCGTGAGTTCCGGCGCGCCATCGAGCTCGATCCGCGCTACGCGCCGGCGCACCAGTGGTACGCATTCCTCCTTGCATCGCAGGGAAAGTTCGACGAGGCGCTGATCGAAGGGCACACCGCTCTCGATAACGATCCGGCATCCGTCTCAGTGCGACGCAGCCTCGGCTACTGCTATCTCTACGCCCGACGCTATGAGGCGGCGCGTTATCACCTCGATCGCGCCATCGCGATGAACCCGGTGGCTGAGGAGAGTTACCGCATCCAGGGATTGATCCTGACCTTTGCCGGCGACTTTGTCGGCGCGGAGCGTGTGCTACGGGAAGCGCTATCGCTCGCGCCACCGAGTGGTGCGACTACCAAGGCGACACTGGCTTACTCTCTTGCGCGCGGCGGAGATCTAACGTACGCGCGCGAAGTCGCCGCCGAATTTGAGCGCCGACGGCAGACCGAGTACATCTCGCCGGTCGATATGACGATGCTCGAGATGGGTCTCGGCAATTACAACCCTGCACTTGGCTGGATCGATCGCTCGATCACCGAGCGACGCGGATGGGCGGCGTACCTGCGCGTGCATCCGCTCGTCGATCCGCTGCGCGGCGATTCTCGATTCGACGAGTTGATCAAGAAGATGACATTCGATGCGCCCGCGGCTCCGCCGGTGATACTGCCCTAACGGGTCAGCGTGATAGCTCGAAGCGAGCGACTTCTTCGTAGCGAGCGGGACCGCCGCCGAGTCGGCTTCGATACAGGACAACCGCGTCTACCGGCATTCGCAGTCCAATTCTCGTGTTGGGCGAGACGAGCGTCTTCACCGAGACGGGTGGCTCGATCCGGCTGAGGGTGAGATGCGGCCTGAACTCCTTGGACTCGGCGGGAAATCCCGCGCCGCGCGCGGCGGCTTCGGCGATCGCGCCGAGCTGAATCAGACGCTCAGCGCCCTCGTCGACGCCCACCCACAGAATTCGCGCGCGACGAGGGTGAGGGAACGCGCCCAACTCGGAGAACCTTACCGTGAACGCCGCGCCGCAAGTCGCCGCTTTGAGTCGCGGGATGATGTCTTCGCGCACTGAAGGCAGAGTCGATCCGAGAAACCGCAGGGTGAAGTGCCAGTTCGGCGGCGGGACCGGTTTGCCCGGTAGATTTGATGGCAGCAGCTTCTGGAGACCTCGTCGCGCATCGTCGGTGAGCGGCACGGCAATAAAAAGACGCTCCGGCTTTTCGGCCGCGTCAATGGTCATCGACACGATTTACTAGAGGATGTAGCGACGCAGATCTTCGTCGTCGGCGATTGTCTTGAGGCGGTCGCGCACCAACTGCTGGTCGACGCGAATGGCCTTCTGCTCGCTGTCAGGCAATCCGAACAGAACTTCCTCGAGCAACGTCGTCATCACGGTATGCAATCGACGCGCGCCGATGTTTTCCATCCGCTCGTTTACGTGGGCGGCAATTTTCGCTATCTCGGCGATTCCATCAGGCGTGAATTCGAGCGATGCGCCGTCGGCCTCGATCAGTGCAGAGTACTGTTTGGTGAGCGCGTTCTCCGGCTCGGTCATTATCCGCACGAAGTCCTGCTCCGTCAAAGAATCCAGCTCGACGCGAATGGGAAATCTTCCCTGCAGCTCGGGAATCAGATCGCTCGGCTTGGCGACGTGGAACGCACCGGCGGCAATGAATAGCACGTGATCCGTCTTTACCATTCCGTGCTTGGTCTGAACGTTGGACCCCTCGACGATCGGCAGCAGATCGCGCTGCACGCCCTCCCGGGAGACGTCGGGTCCACCGGTGCTCGGCCCGCGCTGGCCGGCGATCTTGTCGATCTCGTCGAGGAAGATGATCCCCATCGTCTGCACGCGGTCGAGCGCGTCGGCGGTGACGTCTTCCTTGTTGATCAATTTCTCCAGCTCTTCGCCGAGCAGAATCCGCCGGGCTTCCGAGACCTTCACCGTTCTTTTCTTTTTGCGCTTTGGCAGCATGTCCTGGAGCATCTCGGACAAATTGTCCATGCCTTCCGGCGCACCCTGCGGCACCATCATGTCGAACATCACCGGCGCTTGGGCAGTGACTTCGATCTCGATCTCGCGCTCTTCGAGATCTCCGTTAAGAAGCAGAGCCTTCAGTTTTTCGCGCGTGCGCTTGTAGCGAACTTCGGAAGCATCGGTCTCACTCGAGACGGCACCGGCAGGTGAGACGACGAAGAGATGCGCGCCACCGCCGGCGGCAGCGGTGGGTCTTGCTGCCTCTTTGATATCCGGCGGGACAGGCAGCAGCAAATCAAGCAATCGTTCTTCGACTTTCTGCTTCGCGATCTCCTGCACTTCGCCTTCTCGCTCACCCCTCACCATATTGATGGCGCTCTCCACCAGATCGCGCACCATCGACTCGACATCTCGGCCGACATAGCCGACCTCGGTGAACTTCGACGCCTCTACTTTCACGAAGGGTGCGCCGGCGAGTCGAGCCAGCCGACGAGCGATCTCTGTCTTTCCGACGCCGGTCGGTCCGACGAGGATGATGTTGTTGGGCGAGATCTCTTCCCGGATTTTTTCCGGCGCGCGCTGACGCCGCCAGCGATTGCGCAACGCGATCGCCACCGCTTTCTTGGCATCAGCCTGACCCACGATGTAGCGATCGAGCTCCTCAACGATCTGTCGCGGAGTCAGCGTCGTCAGCTTCTCCAGCGCCTGCTGGGTGCGGGGCGATGCCATCAGCCTGGCTCCAGCACTGTGATGTTGGCGTTGGTGTACACGCAGATCTCGGCGGCAATCTCCAGCCCGCGTTGCACGATCTCGCGCGGCGCCAGGTCGGTGTTCTGCAAGAGGGCGCGAGCAGCAGCGAGCGCGTAGGATCCGCCCGAGCCAATCGCCAGGATGCCGTCGTCGGGTTCGATGATATCGCCGGTTCCGGAGATTACAAAGCTGTGATCCCGATCGGTGACAGCGAGTAGCGCTTCGAGCCGGCGCAGCACCCGGTCGCTGCGCCAATCCTTGGCGAGCTCGACCGCGGCGCGCGGCAAGTTCCCGGGATAGCGCTCGAGCTTCTCTTCGAACTTCTCGAACAGCGTGAACGCGTCGGCCGCCGCGCCGGCAAATCCCGCCAGCAGCTTGCCGCCGTGTAGGGACCGCACCTTCTGGGCGTTCGATTTCATCACCGTTTGACCAACGGTGACCTGTCCATCCCCGCCGAGGGCCACCTTCCCGTCCCGGCGGACAGAAAGAATGGTCGTCGACCTGACCTTTTCGAGCATGGATGAAAGTAACGGGAAGCGGGAGGCGGGAAGCGGGAGGGGGGAAGCGGGAGGGGGAACGGGGAAACCCCGAGCGCCAGGCTACGCCTCCCGCTTCCCGCTTCCCGCTTCCCTCTTCCCGCCTCCCGCTTCCCGCTTCCCGCTCCTTCGCCCCGATCTTGCTCTTAAGCTTCCTATGAGAGTCGAACAATTCCCCCTGCTACTCGGAGTTCTGGTAGCGTTGGTTGGCTTAACGATCCTTCTGGACGCCTGGCAAACCGGGGGTGTCGCCCCATTCCGCGAGCGCCGCCGCCGTGTCCGCGCCGTGCCCAATAAAGGGGGTCAGACGCTGATTGCCCTGGGTACGCTATGCATGGCTGCCGCGCTGTTCGGCCGAGATACGTGGCGCTGGGGGACGATCGCGGTGCTTACGGGCGCGGCGCTGCTTATCGTCGGGTCGTTCATGAACCGCGCTTATTTAAAGGAAGTGCTGCTCTTCCGCGGAGCCGCGCGCAGGGGTCAAGGGGAGTCGCACTCGCGGATCGATCAGACGCCGCCCAAGACCAGGATCCGCTGACGCAGTTCCTAAACGCCCCCGTACCACTCATATCCACGGTCCGACCAGTAGCCGCCGTTCATCGTCGGCATGAACACGATTCGGGTGAGATACTTGGTGTTCTTGTAGCCGAGTTTGACGGGCGAGTAGACCCGCGCAGGAGCTCCGTGCGCTGGCTCCAGTAGCTTGCCGTCGAGCCCGTAAGCGACGACGGTCTGAGGGTGCATCGCACTCTCCATGTCCCAGCTCTCGTGATATTCGTCGTCGAATGATTGGAAATCGACGAACTTCGCCTGCGGATCGGGCTGCACGAGTGCGGCGAGGTCTTTGAACGGAACGCCCGTCCACGTTTCGACAGCCGTCCATCCCTCGACGCAGTAGTGATTCACCCGATTCGATATCTGAGGCAGCCGCTGTAGGTCATCGAGAGTCAATCGCAGCGGAATGCCAACCATGCCGTTTACTTCGAGCGACCACTTTCCGCGCGCGCTCTCATCCCATACCGGAACCGTGGGCGCGACATAGTACGATGGAAGCTTGTTGCCCGCATCGTACGCCCCTCCCCGCACGACATCCATTCGCGTGTGCCGAAACAATTTCGTCTCGAGGCCGCGATTCTTGCGCTCTGCGTACTTTAGCAACCGGTCGGCGGCCTTTGGTCCGCGCGAATTGCACGCAGCGATTAGAGCCGCGGAGATCAGTCCGCTGCTGCGCCAGATGAACTCGCGGCGATCGGGATCGCGCTCGCTCACGTTGGCTCCGACGGCGGCGCCGGGATCACGGAAGGTGATCGTCGTCGCGGAAAGAGATGGTAGAACGGCCGCGCGTTGCGCACCTCCGGCGAATACTCAGGATTGTAGTTCCCCGTGATCATCGACGGGATCGAATACGGATCTACCGCAAACACCATGAAGACGTGCACCACGCTCAGGATCACGATCCCCAGCATGGCGAGGAAGTGCCAGTAACGCGCCCACACGTAACCGCCAAATAATCCAGTGAGCGGCGCGAGCTGCACAGGCTTCCAGATCGCGAGACCGGTGAGCACGGCAAGGAGCCCGAACACAGGCAACAGAAAGTAAGCGGTCTTCTGCAGCGCGTTGTGCTTGCCCTGATGCGGATGGTCCTTGCGACGGAAGGTGTAGAACTTGACCATCTGCCAGCTGTCACGAACATCGCCTTTGCGCGGGACCAGATCGCGCCATTCACCGTGCAGATAAATGAACGTGATGTAAACAAGCCCATTGACGACGAGCAGCCACATCGCCGCGAAGTGCCAGTGGCGCGCGCCACCGAGCCAGCCACCGAACGTCAGCCAGGCCGGAATTGGCTTGTGCTCGAACGGATAGCAGCAAAACATCTCGCCCTTGCGAGCGAACGCGGGATATGCGTTGAAAATACGAAGTCCGCTGCCGACCATAATGATGATCGCAAGCACGTTCACCCAATGGGTGACGCGAACGATCCAATGATGGCGTTTTGCCGGCTTTGTGTGCACAGCGAGAAACTACTGCCGGCTAGGCCCGCGGGTGAGCCTTGTTGTAGACCTGCTTCAAGCGCTCAATGCTCGTGTGAGTGTAAATCTGGGTGGTAGAGATCGACGAGTGACCCAGCAGCTCCTGCACGGCCCGCAGATCGGCGCCGGCGTCGAGCAGATGTGTCGCGAACGAGTGACGCAGCGAGTGGGTCGAAAGTCCGGAGCTTTCGTCGATGAGATCGAGGAAGCTCTTAACAGCGTTCTGGATCGCCCGCACGGAGATGCGCTTTCCTCGGCTGCTCAGAAAGAAGGCGGTGCGGTCCCCAGCCTGCCCAATCGCGCGCAGCAGCTCGTCGCGCTTCGACTCGTAGTTTCTCAACGCGAGCTGCGCGTGATCGCCAATTGGAATGATGCGCTCCTTCCTGCCCTTCCCCCGCACCTTCACTTGTTGCGACAGTAGATCGATGTCCATCCGATTGATACCGCGGAGCTCCGACAATCTCATACCCGTTGAATAAAACAGCTCGAGGATCGCCGAGTTCCTGATATCGGTGAATCGGCCTGCCTGCGCGCGCAGCTGGGCGTTCTCGAATAGCAGATCGATCTGCGTGCGATCGAGATACGCCGGGAGGTACTTGTCCTGCTTCGGTGTGTTCACGCCGCGCGCTGGATTCGCCTCCACGATCTCATTTCGATGCAGATACTTGTAGAAGCTGCGAATCGCCGACAAGCTGCGCGCGATGGAGCGCTTGTTGAGTTTCTTGCGCGTCAGGTGTCCGAGAAAGCCGCGAATAGCCAGGCGATCGAGCCCCTGCCACGTCCACTCCCGCGCACCGTAGTAGGAGCCAAGGAATTGAACAAACTCATCAAGGTCGCGTCTGTAGGCGACGACGGTATTGGGAGAAACGTCGCGCTCTTTTTCGAGGTGGGTTAGAAAATCCGAGACTGGCTGCGGCCGATCATCGTTCCCTGCATCCGCAGCCCGCTTCCCGCCTCCCGCCCTCACCGGTTCACCATCGCGCCGAGCACATCGTTCGCCTCGATCCAAATCTGCATATCCCGTAGCGCACGTTCGGCGAATAGCTCCCGTTTCTTTTTCTTGTCGCGAATCTTTTCGCCGAGATCGTCGAGCAGACCGAAGTTGGCATTCATCGGCTGAAAATGCGCAGGATCTGCTTCTCGCATGTAGCGATAAAGCGCCCCCAGCATCGTGGTCGGCGGCGGGATCACAGGCTCGTCGCCGTTGAGCAAGCGCGCGAGGTTGATCCCGGCCAGCAAACCTGTAGCGGACGATTCCGTGTAGCCCTCGACGCCAGTGATCTGGCCAGCGAACAGAATCGTCGGATCGTCTCGAGTCGACAGATGCGCGCTCAAAGCACCCGGCGAGTTGAGGTAGGAATTCCGATGGATCGATCCGTAGCGGAGAAATTCCGCCTGTTCGAGACCCGGAATCATTCGCAGCACTCGCTGCTGCTCCGGAATCCGCAGCCGCGTTTGAAAGCCTACGAGGTTCCACATCCGCCCGGCGCGATCTTCCTGACGCAGTTGCACGACAGCGTACGCTTCGCGCCCAGTCCGCGGATCGCGCAACCCGACCGGCTTCAGTGGGCCAAATCTCATAGTGTCGCGCCCCCGCTTCGCCATCACTTCGACCGGCATGCAGCCTTCGAAGTAGGGGACTTCGTCGAATTCATGCCCGTGATACTGATCCGCAGCGATCAGCGCATCGAGAAACGCGTCGTACTTCTCGCGCGACATCGGACAGTTGAGATAGGCGCCGACATCGTCCGCGCCATCCATTGTCTCCTTCCCATAACGAGAGGCGCGAAAGACTACGGCGTCATCGATCGATTCCCGCGCGACGATCGGCGCAATCGCATCGTAGAACGCCAGGGCACCGACTCCGAGCCGTCCGCGAATGGCCTCGGCAAGTTTGTCTGACGTGAGAGGACCGGTTGCAATAATGCACGGCCCATCCAGCGTCGACACTTCACCGCGGCCTACGGTGATGCGTGGCTCACCAGCAATGCGTTCTGAAACTGTCGACGAGAAAACATCGCGGTCGACTGCGAGAGCAGTTCCCGCCTGCACTCGTGCGAGGTCGGCCGCCTCCAGAATGATCGAGCCAAGCAAACGCATTTCCGCCTTGAGGAGTCCATGCGCGTTGGTGAGCTCAGTGCTCTTGAAGGTGTTCGAGCACACCAGTTCGGCGAGCTGGTCGGTCTTGTGCGCCGGCGTCGTCACGACCGGCCGCATTTCCTGGAGCTTTACATCAATCCCGCGCGACGCGAGCTGCCACGCCGCTTCCGACCCGGCGAGCCCGCCCCCCACGACGGTAACGGCGGCCGGCCCGAGTCGCGCCTCCCGCCTCCCGCTTCCCGCTTCCCGCCGGTTCACACTGCCACTGCTTCAGGTTCCGGCGTCGGCGCGACGTCCCACTCGTTCGCGCACTTGATGCAGCGACGATAGTCGCCGCGCGTCTTGGTGAACTTCGCCTCGGCGCCGACGTAGCCGCATTCCGGGCACTTCTCCGCCACCGGCTTGTCCCACACCACGAAGTCGCACTTCGGATAGTTGGAGCAGCCGTAGAACGCTTTGCCGCGCTTCTTCGAGCGCCGAACCGCAATGTCGCCGCCATCCTTCGGACACTTCACCCCCGTCGGCATCGAGCGGGTACCGCGACACTTCGGGAACTTGCTGCAGCCGAGGAATTCGCCGGAGCGACCGTGACGAATGACCATCGGAGCGCCGCACTCGTGGCAAATCTCGTTGGTCGGCTGGGCGGGCTTGCGATCGCCACGCAGGGGACGCGTGTACTTGCACGCCTTCGGATGATTCTCGCAGGCGAGGAACGGGCCGAAGAATCCACCGCGCGGAACAAGCTTGCCGCCGCAATCAGGGCAGCGCTCTTTCTCCACGGCGGACAAATCGTGCGCCTCACCAATCAACGCTTCGATGTCGGCGCCCTTTACGGATTTATCGAACGGCCCGTAGAAGTCCTTGAGCATCTTGCGCCAGTTCACATCGCCGTCCTCGACCTTGTCGAGATCGGTTTCCATGTGCGAGGTGAACCTGACATTGAAGACATCGGGGAAGCTCTTCACCATCACTTTCTCGACCTGGTCGCCGAGCGAAGTCGGGAAGAACCGTCGCTGCTCGAGATTCGCGTAGCGGCGATCGACAAGGGTCGACACGATCGACGCGTAGGTCGACGGACGGCCGATGCCGAGTCGCTCGAGCTCCTTGACGAGGCTCGCCTCCGAGAAGCGCGGTGGCGGCTCGGTGAAGTGCTGTGACGGAGTGATCGCCTTGACCGGGATCTCCTCGCCCTTCTGCACGCTCGGGAGCCCCTGCTCTGCCTCGAGCGGCTTTCCTTCCTCCGCCTCGCGCGATTCCTTGTACAGCTTCTGGTAGCCGTCGAACTTGACCACGCTGCCGGTCGCTCTGAACAGGAAGCGATCGAACTCGAAATCGATTGTGGTGGTGTCGAAGATCGCCGGAGTCATCTGCGACGCCATGAAGCGCTGCCAGATCAGCTCGTACAGCTTCCACTGATCTTCCTTGAGAAACTTGCGAACGTGCTCGGGCCTGCGCGTCGGATCCGTGGGGCGAATCGACTCGTGCGCGTCCTGCGCATTCTTCGATTTGCCGTCCGAGTACAGACGCGGAGCGTCAGGCAAATACTCGGCGCCGTACATCATCTTGATGTAGTCGCGCGCCTGCATCGCTGCCGATGCCGCTACGCGCGTCGAGTCGGTACGCATGTAGGTGATGAGACCAACCGCACCCTCGTTGCCGAGCTCGATGCCTTCATAGAGATCCTGCGCCAGGCGCATGGTGCGCTTGGAGCCGAAGCCGAGCTTCTTGGCCGCATCCTGCTGCAGAGTGCTGGTCGTGAACGGCGGCGCCGGATTCTTTCTCCGCTCGCGCCGCTTGATCTCGCTGACCTGGAAAGTCTTGCGCGATTTCAGCGCGTCGAGAATCGACGTCGCTTCGCGCTCGTTGTTGATGACTGGCTTCTTGCCGTCGAGCAGATGGAGCTTGGCGGTGAACTGCTGCCCGTCTTCCTCTAGCAG
Organism: Gemmatimonadaceae bacterium; assembly: GCA_045803545.1. Taxonomy (GTDB): domain Bacteria; phylum Gemmatimonadota; class Gemmatimonadetes; order Gemmatimonadales; family Gemmatimonadaceae; genus UBA4720. Next base: position 1,045,020 of record JBJMOW010000005.1, read on the forward strand.
CGCCTCGATCGTCCAGTACTCGACCGGCTTGAACGCGCGAATTTCTCTTTCTCTCTCGACCAGCAGACGCAGCGCGACTGTCTGCACGCGTCCGGCTGAAATCCCCTTCTTCACCGTCTTCCAGAGAACCGGGCTCGCCTTGTAGCCGACGAGCCGATCGAGCACGCGACGCGCCTGCTGCGCATCTACCTTCCGCTCGTCGATCTCGCCCGCGTTCTGAATTGCGGTCTGCACCGCATCGCGCGTGATCTCGTGGAACAACACGCGGCGAACCGGTGCCCCGTTGCGGGACTTGATCTGCTGCGCGACGTGCCAAGCGATGGCTTCGCCTTCGCGATCAGGGTCGGTCGCCAGGAAAATTTCGCGGGACGTGCGCGCCGCCGATTTCAGCTCGGCGAGAGTCTTTTCTTTCCCGGGGATCGTCACGTACTCCGGCTCAAAGCCGTTCTCGATGTCGATTCCCATCTTTTTTTCGGGGAGATCGCGGACGTGACCAATGGTCGCGCGCACGCGATACGCCCGACCGAGGTATTTGCCAATCGTCTTTGCCTTGGCTGGAGATTCGACGATGACGAGCGAAGTACCACCCGGCTCGCTGCCGTTGCTCTCCTCGATGATCTCGGGCCCTGCCTGCCTGGCTTTTGAAGCGCGCGACGCAGTCTTGGTCGCCCGTTTCGTCTTAGCCGGTGTTTTCGATGTTGCTTTAGTTGTCTTGGCTCGCGCCATTTTTTTAGTGTACCGTGTTGTTGTCGCTGCTTCCGGATGAATCTTCCAGACCCGTTCCTTCGAGCAGGCCGCGCAAATCATCGAGTGCGATGCGTCCATCGAATTGCATCAAAGCGCGCTCGATGATGTGCTCCAGCTCCAGGCCACTAATCGCTCCCGACCCGCTGAGCGACAGCAGGTGGCCCCACGCCTCGGGCGCAAAACGCCCCCGCTCGTGCGGGCCCATCACGCGAAATGTGGTATGTGAAGGAGTTCGTTCGTCCATTTCCACCCAGTCAGCTGTTGGAGATCGAGCCGAGCTCGACCACCTTGGCTATAAGTTGTTGTCTGGCAAGGCGTTCCGTGTCAAAGACAGCATCTGCTGTCTCGTATAAAGCCCGCCTTTTCTCATACAGTTCCCGAAGCGCTACCACCGGGTCGCGTCCCGCCAGCAAGGGACGCGTCTCCACCCGACGCAATCGACGAGCGACCGACTCGGGTGACGCTCTAAGGTATATGATACGTCCAGCGGAACGCAAAAGTTCGACAGCGCCCTGCTGAGTAATCCATCCCCCGCCCGGCGAAAGCACCATTCCCTCGCTGGAGCTCAGCTCACGCGTTAGCTCCAGCTCCATGTCGCGAAACGCATCTTCACCACGAAGCTTGAAGATGTCCCGCACGTTCATTCCCGCCCGCTTTTCGATCTCGGCGTCGAAATCCAGAAACGGTCGTCCCAGCTGACGCGCCGCCGCCTTTCCAATCGTCGTTTTTCCAACTCCAGGAAGCCCGACGAGGATCAGATGCGGCAAAGAGTTTCTAACGGCCCTTTCTGTCACTGAGCGCCGCAATGTAACTGGAGTAGTTCCGCTTTGTCTCGACGAGCGAGTCGCCGCCGAACTTCTCGAGAAACGCCTGCGCCACGATGAATGCTGTCATCGACTCGGCGATTACTCCCATCGCTGGAACTGCCGTGACATCACTTCGTTCCGCGACTGCCTGGGCCTGCTCGCGCGTCTTCATCTCGATGGTTCCGAGTGGACGCATTAGCGTGCTGATCGGCTTCATCGACACATGGAGTAGGATCTGCTCGCCGTTGGTGATGCCGCCCTCGAGCCCGCCCGCCCGATTGGTGCGACGGCGCACGCGACCGGCTTTGACGTTTTTTTCGTCGGGATCGATCTCGTCGTGAACGTCGGATCCCTTTCGCTTTGCCGCCTCGACGCCGAGTCCGATCTCGACCGCTTTCACCGCGGGTATCGACATTAGAGCGGCTGCCAGGCGCCCATCGAGCTTGCGATCCCACGAGACGTGCGAGCCGAGTCCGACCGGTACTCCGTCGCAGATGACCTCGGCGATTCCGCCGAGTGTGTTCCCGTCAGCCTTGGCGGTGTCGATGCGTGCGATCATTTCTTTTTCGGCGTCCGCATCCAGGGTGCGCAACTGCGATTGGTCTGCGGCCGCGTTCAGGTCCCCGGGCATCTTTCCCGGCCGCTTCGCGTCGACACCACCGAGATGAACTATGTGACTGCCGAGCGTGATGTCGAACTCGCGAAGGAATCGCTTGCAGATCGCGCCGCCGGCGACGCGAGCGGTCGTCTCCCGTGCCGACGCGCGCTCCAGCACGTCGCGAGCGTCATCACGGTCGTACTTGAGCATGCCGGAGAGGTCGACGTGTCCGGGGCGCGGACGAGTGACCACTCGTTTTCGCTCCGGATCGCCCTCACGCGGCGCAGGATCCATGATCTCCTGCCAGTTCTTCCAGTCGCGATTGTGAATGATCATCGCGATCGGTGAGCCAAGCGTCTGGCCGGCCCGGACGCCCGAGAGGAACTCGATGTGGTCCGACTCGATCTTCATGCGTCTGCCTCGCCCGTAGCCCTGCTGGCGGCGTCCCAGCTCGACGTCAACGTCCCCGGCGACAAGCGGCAGTCCGGCCACCATTCCTTCGAGAATGGAGATGAGTGCTGGACCGTGTGATTCGCCGGCGGTAGTGATTCGGAGCATCGGCCCCAAAGAGAACCACGAGCGTGCGCTGGGACAACCCCCGCCGTGCCGACGCCATACAAAAGCAAAAGGCCCGACCGATTGGCCGGGCCTTTTGAACGAGCTTTAATCGATTACGGGCAGGTTGTGGTAAAGGTGTTCGGAAGCTGTGCGATTACCACGCCCTTCGCGGTCGCTCCGACGAGCACCAGCTGTCCGCTGGGTCGCAGTGCGGCCGTGACCGGACCGATGATCGGGTCTCTGATCGGAATGGTTCCGACTCTGAGATAGCAGTTCGTGTCGTAGATCTCGATCAACGGCTCCGACGACGCGGCGAACACGAGTCGGGTGTTGAGCGGGAACGAATTTGAGCCGGTGTTCTGCGGGTGGAAGTCGAGTCCCGCGTTGCTGGCGGTGGTGTTGAAGATACCCATCAACCGCAGCGCCGGGTTCAGCACGTAGGTCGAGTCAGCACGGATCGCCGACAGGCCACCGTCGAAGTTGATCGCGACACCGAACAGTCTCGCCGACGTATTGGCGATGAAGTCGGAGACGTCAACCGGCGGTGAGACACCGAGGTCGATCCACCATTCCGTCGCGTCATAGCCACGCTCGACGTCGTACATCATGGCGCGGCTGTTGACGACACTGCCACCTTCGCCGAATACCGAGCGGTGGAAGTCGCCCGAGCTCCGCACGAATGTCGTATCTCGGAATGCCAGCGATTGCGCTCTGACGACCGTCGAGCCGAGGGGACTGAACGCCGGTACAATAATGACTTGTCCAACGCCATCTGCATCCCGGCGGAGGATTTCCAAAGTATCACCGCGAGCGCCGGCCTGACCGATCGCCTGCTCGAAGAAGAAGTGTGACGTCGTCGAATCGGAGTGACCGGCGGGCGTGACACCCTTGGTCAGGTTCTCCCAGCGCAGCGTTCCATTGAGATTGTCGAACGGCGGCGTCTGTCCAGGCGTCGGTGTCGTCGAGTACGTCAGGATCACGTCCTGACAAACTCCACCAACCTGATGACAGGTCGCACCGATGTATTGCGGACGATCGCTGAAGTCATAGACCGTACGCACTCTGATTGGCAGACCGCTGGTCGCTGACGTCGTCGTCGTGATTGTTGCTACGATGAGGTTCGGCAGCAGATAGCGGAACACTTCGAGACCGCTGCCGCTCGCTCCCGCATCGAGATCGATGTAGCTGATTTGCGTACCGCCGGAATTGGCAACGAGCAGCGTGTCGCCCTTGGTTCCATTACGATCGCGTGGCCACGCGCTGATACCCCACGGGCGCGAGCCCACGATAACCGGTGCTTTGAACGAAGAGTCGGCCAAATTGAAGACTTCGACTCTGTTCTTCGTGATATTCGTGAGGTAGAGGCGATCCTTGCCCGGATGGTACAGAGCATCGGCAACCTGTCCGCCGAACGGCAGCGAGCGTGTGACACCCGCCACTACGGTTACAGTGTCGACACGATCGAGACCGCTGGCCAGCTTGGCATAGGCTCTCACGCCGTTTGAATTGCGCGCGAAGACCTGGATGTAGGCGGTCGTCGGGAAGGTCGTGTACGGCAGCCTCATCGTGAAGGTGTGCGGCTGGAACGTCAACTGACCGTTCGAGACAAACGTCGACGAGTCGTCGATCGCTCCGCCCGGTGTGCTTCTGACTTCATAACCGAGCTGCGAGATCCCGCTTGGGTCATCAGCTTCGACGTGCACGGTGTCCGTGACCTCGACGCGACGCACGTGACCGCATGCGTTGTCATACGCGGAGTTACCGATGCAATACTGGTTGACCACCGGCACCGAGTTGATCTGCGCCGCGGTCTGAACGTTGATGGTGATGCTTGGACCAACTGCCCGCTGTCCGAGCGAGTCGCGCAGGAACGGCGTGATAGTAAGCGTACCAGGCGCTGCATTGGCCGGTATCGCGATGGTATCCTGCATGGTGGTCGAATCGAGCAGCGGACTCGCGAACAGCACCGAGTCGGCGCGGACGACAGGACCAGTCGAATTCAATCCGAGTGACATTACCTTCGTCGCCGCCTTGCCCATCACGGTGACCAGGATCGACTTGCCGACGACCGCGGAGCTGCCCGAGAATGGACTCAGGACCTGCACCTGCGGGGGCGGCAGGTTTCCCGTCGCCATAATCAGGGTGTCGACGCCAGACGTGTTTCCGGCGCCGTCGATCGCCTGAGCGGTGATCGTGACCGGCGTTCCCGGTGGAACCGTGCGGCTTGCAAACAGCGTGAACGGCAACTGAATGTCAGTAACCGTGCTGGTGAAGGTCGTGTCGAAGACTGCGCCGACGGCTCCGATCGCCTGAACGTGGATGGTCTTCAGGCCGAGGTTGTCCTTCGCCTCGGTGTTGAAGCCAATCACCGTATCAGCGAGGCCGGTGCGGGGAGTAAGCGAGAGTGTGGGCGGAATGCGGTCTCTTAGCGGATCGATCGACGTGTTGTCATTGCACGCGACGATTCCGAAAGACACCGACGCCGCAACCGCGGCTACTACAAAACCGCGGCGCAGGACGCCGAAAGGAGCTTTATACATGCGAGTCACCTTTAACGGGTGGCTGGTGGCGGGGACGACGAGCCGGGTAGCGGCGCGCCATCATCGACGATGTGAGGAGTTACGAGGATCAGAAGATCACGCTTTTCGTCCTGGGTACGCGTCTCGCCGAAGAGTCTGCCGATCAATGGCAGGTCGACGAGCAGCGGAATACCCGACTTGGATTGCGTGGTCTGAGTGACGGTCAGACCGCCGATAACGGCGGTCTCGCCGTCGCCGACGAGGAGCTGAGTGTCGCCCGCCTGCTTGCCGAAGATGTAGCCGGCATCTGACGACGCGAGCTGGGCATCCGAGTTCTCGGCGTGGAGCAGGAGGAGGATCTGACGGTTGTTGGTGATATGAGGCGTCACCGTGAGGATGATACCGACCTGCTTCATCTGCACCGTCGCGCGTGGCTGCGCCGCGGGGTTGGCACCACCCGACAGGTTCGCTGTGTTCGCGTCGAGCACGCGGATCGGAATTTCCTGACCGACCTGGATCGAGGCTTGTCGGTTGTCGAGCGTCACGATGCTCGGCTCGGCCTGAAGATCGGCGAGGCGAACTTCCTGCAACGCGTCGAGGAAGCTGGTGAGCTGGAACTTGCCGAGCGCCGTCGAGAAAATGACGCTGAGCGCCGGATTGATGACTCGTGAGTTTGCGTTCGCGATCGCCGACAGCGCGTTTCCGCCGAGCAGAATTCTGTCACCGTTGAAAGGCGTGCCGCCACCGAGGGCATCGGGAACTCCGTCGCCGTTGGTGTCGATTGGCTTGAGGGTCGAAGGATCCGGACGCTTGATAAGCTGACTGAAGAATTGATCGGTGCCCGTGCCGAGATCGTACGAGAGGCCGATGTCTTCAATGTTGGTTCTGTTGACGAAGATGATCTTGGCCTTGATGCCGACCTGCGGGGTGCGAATGTCGAGGTTGCGCACATACTGCAGGACGTCGGTCAGGCGCGAAGCCGTCTCGGTGATGATCAAGGTGTTGGTGACACTGTCAGCCGCAACGAGACCGCGTGCAACGCAGTTCGGACGGCCGAAGCTCACGACGTTCGGGCTGGACGGAGCGCCACCCAGGCCGGTGCCTTGCGGGCAATCTTTCTGGAGAAGCTGCTGAATCGTCGGCACCAGCGCGCTTGCACGCGCGTAGTTGATCGAGACCAGCTGCGTCTGCAGCGGCTCCGACGCCTGGCGGTTCAGAATGTTGGAGTAGCTGTCGACGGTGATGATTCCGGAGATCACATCTTCCGAGGCTGCCAGGCCCTGGCCCTGGAGGATCGCGCGGAGCGCGACGTCCCACGGCTGGTTTCTGACTTCGGCGGTGACCGTTCCGTTGACATCCTTGCCGACGACGATCGTGCGTCCCGAGAATGCGGCGAACGATGCGATCACGTCACGAATGTCGGTGTCCTGGAACGTGACGGTGATCGGCGGCTGCTGTGACTGCTGAACCTGCGAGAAGAGCGCGATCGGCTTGTCGCTGGTTGACGCTCTGCGCGTCGGCAGCGGCTCCGGCTCGACGGCAACCGGTGCGGGATCGTCCTGTGCGTCGGCCTGTTGAGAGGTCTGCGCTGCTGTCTGGATAGTTTGGGTCGGGATCTGACGCGCCGGTGCGGGTGACGCCGTGTACTGTCTAGGAGCTGGCTTCGGTGCGACTGTGGCCGCCGCATAACTGCGACGCGACGTGGTCGCCCACGAGCTGTATTCGGCGGTCTTGCCACCGGTCACCGCGACGCGAACTTCGTTCGCGTTGCGCTTCACTTCATATGGATGCTTCGCGTCCAGCTCGATGACGACGCGGACGATGTTCGGACGGTATTGCGAGTATCTGACGTTGGTGATGCCGCCGCGCGAGACCATGTCGTAGGTCCGGTGCGACATGTCGAGCGTTGCTCCTTTGAGATCCACCACAACTCGAGCGGGCGCGTCGAGTGTGAAGTCCTGCACATCGACGGCGGAATTTACGCCGATCACCACTTCAGCCTTCCCGGATGACGGGACTACGCTGAGCGAGTGAACGGTTGCAGCCGTGGAGGGCAGAAACAGGAGCGCCGCCGCTGGCAGCGCTTTCAACAAACTCATTGACGTTGCCTCATTTTAGTCGAATCGGGCGGCGCGATCGGCAGAAGCTCCTGCCGGCTGTAACCGAACTCTTCGATCGTGAAAATCACTGCCTTCGGTTGAATCGCGGCGACCCGCATTCTGCCGATCGTCTGGCCAACTCTGACCTTGTACTGGTCGTATTTAGACGTGACATCGCGCAAAACCGCAACAGAGTTTTGCCCGCGTGGATCGTAGGCAACACCGACCAGCTTGAGGTCCTGCAGCAACGGTTTGAGATCAGACGTTGTAAGCAGTGACACAAATGGATCGCGACGGCCGGAACCTTCGTATGCGAATACTTCGCGGTTGATCAAAGCCTTGGGCGCAGTGTCGGCGGCCGGCTTCGCAGTCACGGGCGCGGCACTGTTCAACGGCTTGAGCGGGGACGGTGGCGTCGCCGCTGCCTTTGAATTCGCGGCAGGATTCGAGACCTTCGTCGTCGTCGGAGTAGGAGCTGAAGCAGCCGGCTGCGCATTTGGACGCGCGACTACTGGCTTGGCGACGTTCGCGCCCGGACGCGATAACTGCGCGTGCGCCTGTGCGGACGCACCGCTCGCGAGCGCCGTCACCAGGATGAGTCCGAGAGATACTTGCTTCATTATTATTTCACCGCTGAGGCTGGTGCATAAGGCGTTGAGCGAGCGACGTACGTCTGCACCTGAAACTCGGTGTCGACCAGTGACTCACCTTTCTTCACCCTCGCCTTGGTCTTGTCGGCGACCGGGTGAAGCTTGATTGACATCGTTACTGGAGCGATGATGCGGTTCAGCGATCCCACGTTGCTGAGGAACTGTCCCACCGGGTGATAGCCGCCGATCACCGCCAGCTTGTAGCGGTAAGTATCGAACTGCTCACCGGGGAGAACCGGCATCGGTTCAACAGTGGCCAGGTCCAGTCCGACGCGACGCGCAGCCGTCGAGATATCCTCGAGCAGTGCCGGTACTTCATTGCTCCTCGGAACGAGCTGGCGCATCACCTTCAGGCTCTGATCGTACTCCGCCGTTTGCGCTTTGAGCTTCTGCAGGCTTCCCTGCGCGATGTCCGCCTTCGCCTGCTGATTCTTTTTGTCGAGAGAATCGACATGCGCCTGAGCCACCGCCATTTCCTTCGATTTCGGCTTGTACAGGAAGTACCAGTAAGCACCGAGTAGTAGCACGGCTGCGATGCCGATGCCGACCAGCGTCTGCTCGCGCTTGGTCATGTTTGCGCCGATAGCCATTACCGCACCGCCGAGACTACGAGTGGAACTGTCTTGACCACGAATGGAGGCGGAGCTTGCGTCTCTGCCTGCAGCGTGAACTCGGTTACTTCCTTCCCTTCCGCCTGCACCAGGTCCGACCGCGTCAGCTGCACGTTCTGAATGAACGGCGAGGCCTCGAGCGACTTCATGAATCGCGTCAGTGCCTGAATGTCGACGGTGTGACCAATGATCTTGAAGTTGATTTGCTTGGCGTCGGCGAGGAGTGAATCCGATCTCACTCTCTTGGCGCGATCGCGCTCAAGCTGTCTCTGCCTCGGCGACTTCGTCGCCTGACCGGCAGTATCCGGATTGGCAGCGGCTCCTTTCTTCACCACGGTGTCGGCCATCGCGACGCTTTTTGCCGCGCTCGTCTGCGAGACTTCCACCAGCCAGGTGTACTGCGGCAGCGCGCTGCTGATCTCGTACATCAGATGCGACCACAGGTACCGCGAGTCGTCGATCGACTTGATGATCGCGATCTGCTGGTACAGCGAGTCGCGCGTCGCTTCAGCTTTCGCCTTGGCATTGAGCACCGCGCTGTACTGCGCCGAATCCTTGACTGCCTGATTCTCACGCGCGTCGAGCATCGCGGCTCTCGCCGTCTGGCTGATGAACATCAGGACGATCAGAGCGCCAGCCGCGCCGGCAGCGCCGATCGCACCCAGCATGTACTTGTCGGTGATCTTGTCGGAGAGACCGGCGAACCACTGTGCCGGATGAATCTCCATCTTGAAGCCGGAGCCGGTGGTGGCCTTGCCGCGCTTCTTCTTCTTGGCGTCGCCGGGGAGCAGGTTGATTTCAATCATTTTCTATGCGTCTCCGGATCAGTTCTTTCGCAGCGCGAGGCCGATCGACAGCATCAGCAGCGGCGCGACTTCGTCGGTCACCAGCGAATCCATGGCGCCATCGCGCACCGTCATCGTGGCGAGCGGATTGGCGAGCTCCACTGGCTTGCGGAGGCGCTGACCGAGAGCCTCTGTAAGGCCTGGTGTGCGCGAGCCACCGCCGCAGGTGTAGACTGCCTTCATCTGGCCGTCGCCCTTGAGCGACGTCGACAGGAACGCGATCGCGCGCTCCAGTCCGGTTGCGATTTCTTCAGTCCGCGCGGTGATGACGGAGTCCAGCTGCGGTGAACGATCGTAGCCCCGAATGAGGGCTTCGGCGTCGGCGGCTGAGAGTCCATGCTCGCGCTGCAGATCTTCACGAAGACGACGGGTGCCCACCGGCAAATCGCGGGTGAGAATTGGAACTCCGTCGTCGAGAATGTTGATGTTGGTTACTTCATGGCCGATGTTGACGAGGCCAACGGCGCCGCTCATCGCGGCGGGATAGTTCACTTCAAAGGCGTTGTGGAGCGCAAAAGCGTCGACATCCATCTGCATTGGTGTGATGCCAGCCTCGGCGAGGATGCGGAGCTTGGCTTCGACCAGATCGCGCTTGGCTGCGACAAGGAGCACGCTCATCTCGTCACGACTGTCGCCGTTCTCGTCCAGAATCTGGAAATCCAGCTCCACCGAGTCGACGTCGGGCACGTGTTGCTCCGCTTCCCAGCGCATTAACTCGCGCGCCTGCGCTTCCTTGACGCGCTCAGTCTTGATTCGCTTGATGATTACATCGCGGCCACCGACGGCGGCGACAACGGCCTTGGTGTTGGCGTCAACGGATTCGATGGTCTGGCGGATGATGTCCGAGACCATGTGCGGATCCATCACTTCGCCTTCGACGATCGCATCGTCGGGGAGCGGAGTGATGCCGACCTTGACCAGTTCTGGTGTGGACTTCGAGTGATCGACCACGGCGACCTTGACCAGGCCGGATCCGATGTCGAGCCCTACGGTAGTCTTCTTCCGGCCAAATAACCCCATCGCGGCCCTTTCTATGAAATAAGAAGCGGGTTTTACTCGGGCGCGCGCCGCCTTTCTACGAGCTAGAGGCGTGACAACCCAAGAACCCTGTTTGCTTGCATTTCCATGGAGACCAACCGAGTGGCACTGCTGCCTCCTGAGTCCGTCACCATCGTTCGAACTAAGACACGATTCAATTGGCGCGAAAGTAACGATGGGCTCCCGAAAGCTCACAAAAGCTCCGACCACCAAAAGTCAGGAATCGGGTCGACAACCATCGAAGAATCGGCGCTGATTTTGACGCTGATGACCACTCCGATACGTCGCACCGCCTGGCTGTGAGACGATGCTGATCGTGCCTCCGCCACAATCGCGTACAGAGTCGAGTCGAGGCGGGTGATGGATAGCGAAACCGGCATCGCACCGTCGAAGATTGTGGATAACTCCGCTCCGCCGACACCGATTTGCTGTGAAGGACGACGCGTCCAGCCGCCAATCGTGCTCGCAACGGCAGACTCCGCGGCGAGCAGCGCCTGCTCTCGCTTCGCCGATGCGCTGGAGACCTGTGTCTCTTCCGTCGTGGCGACGAAGACACCCGCAACCAGGACGGCGATCAGGAGCATCACAAGGAGAGCAGCGGCCAGCACAAAGCCCCTTCTCATTCGAGGCGGTTTCGAATGGCAACCGACACCCGCGCCGAATCACTCGGTACCCAACGGCGTCCTTCGAGGAGGAGGCTCTGCCGGCTGGCGGCACGCGCAGTGACGTCGACTCGTCCCAGGGACATCGGTGACGTGGCAACTCGAGCGCCGGCACGATCGAAGTATTCGAACACGAGCCCGGATTGGGTCGGGTCGCGGCTATAGGGGCGGTAAGGGCCACTTACTGGCTGGACGGTACCGCAGATCGATGGCCCGATCGCGTTGCAGCGACGATAACCGAGATACCATTCACCGTCCGACGCGCGGTACAAGCTGTAGCGATTGCGACGAACGAATCTCACTGGCGAGCCTGGATGCACTTCGCCGTTCAAAGGAGCTTGTAGCGACACGAAGAACGCCGCGCCCGCGCTGCCTCCCAACTCCGAGCCACCCGAAAAAGCGGACTCCGGCGGACACGTTGTCGCCGCCACCCGACTACTGAACGCTACAATCCTTGTCCGCTGCCATCTCTGAGAAGAAGGTCCCGAGTCGGTGTAGAAGACCGCGAGGTCACCCGTATCCGGCTGGATCGCAAAGGATGTCAGACCGGCGGCCGGACTCAGTCCTATCTCCGAGTCGCCAAGGCGCTGGCAAACGACAGAGCTTCCAATGGCCGAGAAGAACTCGATCGCTGAATCTGCCAGCAGCCGCGCGGTATCGGCCACGGACATACCGCGCAAGTCAGTGCTAAGAACTTCGATCGCGTCGCGAACGCTTTGCCTCGTCGTGATCAATTCGCTGCCGCCGAGGTAGAAACGTTGCTGCCGCAGCAACAGCAAGCCGATTGTGCTGCCAATGATGCCGGCAATTGCCAACACCGCCGTGAGCTCGATCAAGCTGTACCCGCGCGCCCGTTTTAGCAGCGCAGTCTCCTCGGCGCGCATTGGGAGATCAGCACCTCGGTGCGGTTCGCTGCTTCACGCGCGACAGCGGCCCTTCTAGCGTCCCCGCTTAGCTCTCGCGCAATAACAGCGCTGGTGCTGGCGAGCGCCAGCCCGCCAACGCAGAACACGAACACCGCGACTACGGTTTCGATCAGTGTGTATCCGTGAGGCACGCGACGACTCTAGTCGAAGCTGCCACTGTCTGCGTCATTCGCGCGTTGCGCGCGAAATCAAATCACTTGGGCTCGGTGGCCAGTCCGTAACGCGACAGCTTGCGATACAAGGTCGAGGGATCGATGCCGAGGACTTCAGCCGTGCGCGGCTTGTTGCCGCCCTCGTTTTCCAACACCCACATGATGTATGCGCGCTCGATCGTATCGAGCGTCGGATTGGTCTGCACTGCTTCGCTCACCAGCGGGTCGGACTTCGGCTCGACGACGCGCTCCGGCAATGCAGACAGCGGAATGGTGTTGCCCTTGGCCAGAATTACCGCGCGCTCCAGCGCGTTCTCGAGCTCTCGCACGTTACCAGGCCACGAATAGCGCTGCATCGCCTCCAACGTATCGGGCTCCAGGGTTCTCGCCGGCTCGCTCCTCGCTTCTCCCGCGCGCCTCAGGAACGCTTCCGACAGCAACGGGATGTCGCCCGGACGATTGCGCAGCGGCGGCAGCACGATCGAGATCACATTCAGTCGATAGTAGAGATCGCTCCGAAAGCTGCCGCGCTTGATCTCGTCTTCGAGATCTCGATTCGTCGCCGCGACGACGCGCGCGTTGACAGGCTTTGCTTCGGTAGCGCCGACGGGGATGATCTCACGCTGCTGCAGCACCCGCAGCAGCTTCACCTGCGTCGCCGCGGTCGTCTCGCCGATCTCGTCCAGGAAAAAGGTGCCTTCGCCAGCCGCCGAGAAGAGTCCTTCCTTGTCGCGCGATGCGCCGGTGAAAGATCCTTTGACGTGACCGAACAGCTCGCTCTCCAGCAGACTCTCCGGCAGCGCGCCGCAGTTGATCGAGAGGAAGGGCTTGTTGCCGCGGGGCGACAACTCGTGGATGTAGCGGGCGACGACTTCCTTACCCGTCCCAGATTCTCCCTGCAGCAACACGGTCGAATCCGTGGTCGCCACTGACTCCGCCACCTGCAGCGCGTCCAGCCACGTCTTGCTGTTGCCGACGGGCCGGCCGCCCTTCTCTTTCCTCTTGGCATCCGAGCGCAGCACGCGAGTCTCGCGTTTGAGATTGCGATGCTCCGCTGCTCGGCGGAGGATGGTCACCAGCTCTTCGTTCTTGAACGGCTTCTGGATGTAGTAAAAGGCGCCGTTGTTCACTGCCCCGATCGCCGACTGCAGGCTCGCCTGCGCCGTCATCAGAATCACGACCGCGTCGGGGTCGTGCGCGCGCACCGAGGACAGGATGTCGAGACCGGTGACGTCCGGCATTCTGACGTCGGTGATGATCAGGTCGGGCTTGAGTGCCGCGATCTGCTCGAGGCCTTTCTTGCCGCCGAGTGCAGTGTAGGGAATGAATCCTTCGCTCTTCAAAAGAATGCGTACGGCGTCAAGAATTCCCTGTTCGTCGTCAATGACGAGGACCGACGGGGCGGAGCTGGTGACGGTTGTCACGCGGGCCTCTTGAGGTTTGCCCTCGGCGTGCGGCGACGCGATGCTACTTCCTCACCCAGCTTGGGGATGATCACCGTGAATTTCGTGCCGCTTCCTCTGCCGCTGCTATCGACCAGGATGAAGCCGTGATGTGCTTCGACAGCGCGATGGACGATCGACAGGCCAAGTCCGCTCCCGCCGGTCTTCGTCGTCACAAAGGGCTCGAACAATCTTTCCTTGATAGAGTCTGCGATACCGCGGCCGTTGTCGCTGACCTGGATCATCAGCGCGCCGCGCGTGAAGTGCGACGCCTGAGGCGGCAAATGCTGGTGCGAGATCTCGGAAGCTTCGATCACAACTTCGTCGCCAGGAGAAGAAGCCTGCACTGCGTTTAACAGGAGGTTGAAGATCGCGCGGTGTAGCAGATCGTCATCGCCAACGACGACCAGTGACTTTGAAGGAAACACCTCGCGGATGCGCACGTTCTCGGGCTTGCTCGGATGGCGGGCGACTAGATCGGCAGCGTGATGCGCAATCTCGACAAGGTCCGCCTTCCGCACGCTGGTAACGCCAGTGCGCGCGAAATCGAGGAACTCGGAGAGCAAACGTGACAATCGATCCGACTCGCGCTGAACGAGCTTGGTCAGCGTTCTGGTGTCTTCGTCTGCGGCCGGCACTTTCGCCAGCAGCTCGGCGGCGCTTCTGATTGAAGCCAGCGGATTCTTGATCTCGTGCGCGAGCGAGGCACTCAGCTCGGCGACGGCCTCAAGTCGCTCGGCGCGGGTATGAAGACGCTCGACGTCAGCCTCACGAAGCCTGAACGCGGCCAACTCTGCGGCCATCTCTTCCCGATTGCCGTGTGCCTCGCGCAGCCGCGCGCCGATATAGCCGCATCCGAGAGCTACCGCTCCGAAGATTCCCAGCTGTACCAATACTGGCGTGTCGAACACCGTCGAACGATCCGCGATCGTGATCGAGAAGTAGAAGACATCGCCCAGCAACGCGATCAGCACGACGCCCGCCGGCGGCAGCAACAGCGCACTGATGGCGATGACCAGGATGTACAGCGGCGCCAATTGGGATAGCGTGGCGGTCTGCGTGACGTGAACGATCGCTGTCACAAGCAGCAGATCGAAGATCGTCTGCAGATAGAAGAACGTGTCGCCAAGACCGTTCGGCCGGCGCGCGGCGTACAACATCGAGCCGCCGGTGAAGAACATGCTCGCGATAAACGCCAGCGTCGTCAGCAGTGTCGCTGTACTGTCGGCACGCCGCCAAACGACGATGGCCGCAATGAAGATTGCCGATGCCAGCGAAAGCCGGCCGATATAGAGGACTCGAAGGACCCTCTCCCGCCCCCCGCTATTGGAAGCAGGAAGCGTTAGCGCTGGCTGAGGGGCCGCGGGACTGACCGGGACTGCCGGAAGCAAGTATTCCAAGCTGCGTGGGTTAGAGACTGACGTCAATAAGACGCTTCGGCGGGCTCCTAAGTCTCTACTACTATATAGATTAGATGAATATGGTCCTGGGACTAGTTGCCGTGGAGGCCGCGGACCCTCCAAGTATCACCGTGGCGACGAGCAGCATACTGGCAGTACTGGGACTCGTCGCCATCAACGGGTTCTTCGTGGCCGCCGAGTTTTCTTTGGTGGCTGCTCGACGCAGCAAGCTCGACGAGATGATCGCGAAGGGCGACCGTGGTGCAAGGGTCGTCCAGACCGCCCTCAAGGAAATCGATCGCTACATCGCCGCCACTCAACTCGGTATCACGATCGCTTCACTGGCGCTGGGCTGGGTCGGCGAACCCGTACTCGCTCACCTTTTCGACCAGACGTTTCGATTCATCGGTCTGAATCCGTCGGCTACTGCCACGCACGTCGCGGCGGTCCCGGTCGCCTTCTTCCTCCTGACGTTCTTCCATATCGTGTTGGGCGAGCTGGCGCCAAAATCAATCGCGCTTGCCAGTCCGGAGAGGACCGCCAAGGCAGTCGCCCGGCCGTTGATGGTTTTCTCCCGTTTCATGTCGCCTCTGATCTGGTTGTTCAATGGAGCGGCCAACGGACTGCTGCGAATCTTCGGCGTCGAGCCAGCGAGCGATCAGGAAGGCCACAGTCCCGAGGAGATACGTTTTCTGGTGATGCAGGCGCACGCGCGCGGCACCCTCGATGAGTCGGACAGGGCGATGCTGGCGGGCGTGCTCGATTTCCACGAGAAAAAAGCGCGGGACGTGATGCGGCCTCGAACAGACATCGTCGCGCTCGAAATCGAGTCTACAGAAGAAGAAGTCTGGGAAGCCCTGCGTCGCGAGCGGTATTCCCGTTATCCGGTCTACCGTGAATCACTCGACGATGTCATTGGCGTCTTCCTCGCCAAGGATTTGTGGCTTCATTCGGGAGACGCACCGTTCAATCTCGCCGACTTCGTCCGTGAGCCGATGTACGTTCCCGATAGTCGACCGGCCGAGCGCGTGCTGGACGATCTGCGCCGCACTCGCGCGCACATGGCAGTCGTGCTGGACGAGTACGGCGGCACCGCCGGGATCGTAACGATGGAGGATCTCGTCGAGGAAGTAGTCGGCGACATCTCCGACGAATACGATTTCGCGTCGCGTGAATCGATCGTGACTGATGGCGTGCTCGAGCTCGCCGGATCGATGTCGCTGATCGACGTCCGCTCCGACTACCGCATTCCGATTCCTGAAGGCGACTGGACGACGCTGGGCGGTTACGCGTTCGCGAAGCTTGGTCGCCTGCCGCGGATGGGAGACCGGATTCAGATTCCGGGTGGCGAGATGGAAGTCGTAGCGATGGATGGTCGCCGCATCGCGGCGTTGAGAATTCATCGGGCCGGCGTCAGACAGCCGGCGCCGGTGGCACAGCCGGCCTAAAGTTTCCTTCTAAAGACCCCGCACGCGTCGACCGCGGTGGAGTCGCGCATGCGTTTCGCCCGCTCGATGCTGCATGGCAGGAGCGATGCGCGCGCAACCCAGTTGCCGCGCCGCCGCGCGCCGAGATCGGAGACGAACCGGTCGACCAATGGCGCTCGCTTCGGATCGAATGCCGAGAGCGCGGCCGCAGACTTGATTGCGAGATCACTCTCGCGCGACCGAACGTAGAGCAGCGGCAGATGCGCCGCCACCGCGAGATCGGCGCTCGGAATCGGACGGTCGATCGGCTCGCTCCGATCCCACACCGCTTCGGTGTACTTGGCTTCGAGATAATCCGAGTAAAGCTTCGCTGCTGATCCACTGCGTCCGGAGAACTCGAGTCGTTTGCCCATCGCGAGGTAGATGTCGGGCGAGCCGACATAGCCGTGACGCAGCGAGCTTTGCAGCATCACGAGGGCGGAGTCACTTTTGCGCGCCCCGAGATAAGCACTGGCAAGACGGTAGCGCGGCTCTCCGAGCATTGGATCACTCTTCACTGCATCGTTGAGCACCACAATCGCCCGCTCGTAATCGCGCTGGTCGAGATATACGTTCGCAAGCGCAAGCCTTTGCTCGACGCGGTGCGGACTCAGATCGATCGCCTTATGCAGCACGTCAATCGCCTGCTGTCGGTAAGCCGAGGCGTGGTAGAACTCGGCGGCGAACATCAGCAAGCCGGCCTCGTGGGTGTAGAGCCTGTCGTTCAATGAGTCGTGCGCTATCTCCTTTGCAAATGCGTCGAGCGACTGTTTGATTGCCCGATCCACCTCCAGGCGTTCCGGTTGGTCGCGCTGAATCTCGGCGAGATCTGACCGCAAAGTGCTGAGGTACTGCGCCATGACCATCGGCGTGTGTGCAGTTTGGGGCGCGTGGGAGCGAGCGAGGATGTCGTATTGCGAAAGTGTCGCGTCGATTGTCCCGCGCGGCGAGTCGATCTTTGCGAGCGCACGATCGGCGCGCAGCGGAGCGTAGCCTTCCCAGATTAGCGCACCAACGAGCACAGACATCAGGGCAATCGCGAGCACCGGCTTGCTTACGGGGACCGGTGTCTCGCTGGTGGCCGGCTCCAACACAATCGACCCGACCGTTCCGCGCGACGCGATCAGTGCCGCCAGCATGATCCAGAGCATCGTCGAGTTCAAATCGAAGAACCAGAACACCAGATAAATCGCGTACGCTGCCTGCAAGCCGCTGAGCACCGCGAGCGATACGACATTCAGTCGACCAGCCCGATACGCGCGCGACAAAGTCACACCGATCGCAATCCAGATTGCGGCGAATGCAAGGATTCCGATCAGGCCGCCCGTAGCGAGCATCTCCAGGTACTCGTTGTGAGTCCGATCGAAGACGTCAGTGTCGAGCCGATAAATATTGGGATCGAAATGCGCGCTCCAAACCAGATTGTGTGCCTCGGGACCGTAACCGAGGAATGGGCGATCCTTGAAACCCTCGATCGCGGCGCGCCATTGCATTGTGCGGGACTCATCTCTACCCGCCGGATTGGTCGCCGCGAGTCGCTCCAACACTTCTGGCATGTTCCGAGAAAACGCGCTCGAGGGGAATGTCTTGACGATGATCGCGCTGCCGCCAACTACGATGCTGAGCGTGACTGCCGCCAGCAGTACGGCAATTCGAATCCTGCGTCCCGCGCTGATTGCGGCGTAGATGACCGCGCCGAACAATCCTGCTGCTACCAATCCGATAATTGTGCTGCGATTCTCGGCGAAAATGAGTGCGAGAAGATTGGTAAGCGCGGCGGCGAGATACAGCAGTCGAAAGCGCGCGCTGATGGAAGCGAGGTACGCAGCGGTCGCAATTCCCATCAGCAGGTACGCCGCCAACAATCCGGGGTTTCCGATCGTCGCGCTGCTTGCGCCGATATAATCTGCGGGCGACGGCGACGCTGCGAGCTGGAAGTGCTCCACTATCCCGATCACGCTGACAATCAGACTGACGACGAGTGCCCCATTCAAAACCCACCGCCAATCCTCATCGCGCAGCGTGCGCAGTAGGAGGAAGAAGAGCAGTAGATGAACCCAGGCCCATACTCCGCCCATCCGCTCGAAGTCGCCGAAAAGGCTATGCATGCGCGCCGGCGAGAACAGCGCGGAGAGAAATGAAGCGGCAACAAAGACAAGGAGCGTCCAGAAGATCGGCTCATCCCGCAGATCGATCGTTTTGCCGCTGAAACACACCGCGAGAACGAGCGCGCCGATGCCCAGCTCGACGATGACGCGAAAGAAAATGTTGCGCGGTACAACGTAGGGGAAAAAGAAACCGGAACCGACGATCAGCGGAACGAATAGAGATGCAAGCAACAGCACGATGATCGCGTTGCGCCAGGAAAGCTCGGGCAGGACAGCTCTGGAAATTCGCATCTCAGTTGCCCGGGCTCTGCGTCAGCTGGTCGAGAAGGGCCGGAGTAATCGTGTGTCCGCCCTGGAACCTTATCATCTCATACGAGATCCCGAGGTGCTTCAGTTTCGCCTCTTCGCTCTGGATACGTTCGACGCTCGCGAACTCGTCAGCGTCGCCGAATGTCACCGTCACCGGTCCGTGCAATGTCAGTCGCGCCGCGGCTCGTTCATCCAATTCCGCAGGCAACATACCGGAGGCCACGACAAGGCGGTCCGGCTCGACTTTCCCTCTCACGACCCAGCGGACCACTGTCGAAGCACCCTGAGAAAACCCGAGCACCCAGAGCCGCACTTTCGCGCGATCGACGACACTGAAAACCTCGTCATGAAGCAGGTCGAGATAGCTGACGTAATCGTCGATCTCTGATTCACGATCCTCCGACGTCATCCAGCTGGCGCCGATAGGAGTTCCCGGAGGATGCGGCCCGCCTTTAGGAGGCGAGAGGTAATAGCGTGAGAGCGCTTCCGGCGCAATGAACAGGCGTCGCGGGCTCTCGAGCGGAAGGAAACGAGAGAGAAATCGCGCTGCGAGATGCCCGTGTCCGTGACAAACAAACCAGACCTCGCTCAGATCCGCCTCGAGCGAGCCCAGCATCGCATAGCGCGCTGAGCGGGGAACTGTCAGGTGGCGCTGCTCGAAGACACGGTGGTCTTTAGGCTGCGCCTGAGGGGTTGTCACGATGAGAATCTGCGATTTGGAAGGTAGGGCTGGAACATGACTTGCCCACTTCAGGAATCTACCATTTCGAGTCCGAGATGGTTCACACGACTGCTATGAACACGGCTCTAAATACGCAGCTGTATCGATTGATCGCCGCGGCCTACCTCTGCGCGATGGTTGGTTGCTCCGTATCGCAGGATCAGGAAGTCGAGCTGGGCCGCCAAAACGCTGCCCAGATCAACGCGCAGTTGCCAATCATCCAGGACCCCGCGGTCGCGAACTATATCCAGGACCTCGGCATGTCGATCGCGAGCAAGACGAGCCGCAGCGATCTGGATTGGCACTTCTATGTTGTAAATACAAAACAAGTCAACGCATTCGCGCTGCCGGGCGGGTTCGTCTACGTCAATCGCGGCCTGATAGAGAGCGCCGACAGCCTCGACGAGCTGGCTGGCACACTCGGCCATGAAATTGGCCACGTCGTCGAGCGACACTCGGTAAAGCAGATGGAGCAAGCCCAGAAGACCAACATTGGTATCGGTGTTCTGTGCACCCTCACCAACATCTGTCACAGCGGGATCGCGCAGGCGGCGGTGCAGGTTGGTGGCTCGGCGTACTTCGCTCGGCACAGCCGGCTTGACGAGCTACAGGCTGATTCCGAAGGCGTCGTCAACGTCTCGAGGGCGGGTTACGATCCGCACGGAATTCCCGAGCTGTTTCAGGTGCTGCTCAAGGAGCGCGAATATCAGCCGACGAAGGTGGAAGGATGGTTCATGGATCATCCACTGGAGGAAGCGCGAATCTCGAAGGCGGATCAGTTGATCAAGACGCTGCCGGAGGCGAGAGGAAAACAATTCCTCGCCGACACCCCGGAATTTCACGCATTCAAGAATCGAGTCGCCGCTCTACCCGTTCCGCCAGAGCCAGCGCAGGTCCCGGGACAAGGCCCGTAACGGGGCGCTATAGGTAGCTGAGCCACCAATCTCTCCTTCTCGCTTTGAGATCGGCGTACCACTTACATAGCGGGTAGAGCAACAGCACCCCAAGCGCCCACATCGCGTAAACGGTTACCAGGCCGAAGCCCGCGCCGGGCTTGGCAGGCGGGTCAAGCACAAGGTTTCCAAAGAGGTGGTCGGTCGGCTTTCCCGCGAGCACGCTGGCGACGATTGCGATGGTGTGCGCGACGATCCATTGCAGAACGTAGAAGAAAAGCGGAACTCGCCCGTAGGTGATGAAGAAACTCCGCCAGCCACCAGTCGGCTTTTCGTCAGCCCACGCCAGGAACATCAACGAGGGACCTATCGTCATCAACAAAAAGAGAAGCGATGGCGGATACTTGGAGACGGCAAGGAAAGACAACACTGTTTTCACCGGCGTGTCCTGCGACGACCAGCGCGACGGATCGCCGTAGACATTGATCCACCGCAGCACGATGAACCCCACCGTCAGCAGCAACCCTGCTCGCATCAGGTATCGTCGACGCTCGCCGGATTCGAGCCGGTACACCGAGCCAAGCGCGTAACCAGCTGCCATCACGCCGACCCATGGGATCAGAGGATAAAGCGCGAACACCTTGGGACCATCGGCGCCGAACGGGAAAATCAATCCCGGCACGTGCAGTACGTGCCACACCGAAGCCCAGAATCCAGGAATCGGCGTGCCCGGGCCGGCCCACGAGGTAACGGTCACACCGTCGAGGAGATCGTGGAGGGCAATCATCCCAATCCCGACTCCCGCAATCGCCGGCAGCGGCAGATAGATAAGACCTGCGAGCACGATCATGCTCCAGCCGATTGCCCAGATCACCTGGAGGAAGGACGCCAGCGTCAGCACGTCGACGTTGAAGAAGATCACAAGGCGCACAACCGTCAGCTCGAGGAAGATCAGCCAGAGACCACGCGTCCACAGGAACCGGGACAACGACGGCGTAGGCTTTCCACGCAACGTCTGGAAGTACGCACCGGTGCCGGCGAGAAAGACGAACAATGGCGCGCAGAAATGCGTGATCCACCGCGTGAAGAACAGCATCGGCGTCGTCTTCGCCACGTCGGTCGGATCGAACAAGGTTGCCTGAAAGTGGACAAAGTCGCGGGTGTGATCGAGCATCATGATCACCATGATGATGCCGCGGAGCAGGTCTACTGAATCGATGCGGGTGCGAGCCAGTGGCGTGTAGGGTGCGACTGGCGTTTTGGGCGGATACTTGATTGCAGGTGCTGACACTATTCGTGGTGTGCGGTAGTTTTTGAGCTATCCAATGAAACGATTCAGTCTGCTTGTCGTTGCAATTCTATTCTCCGCGCCAGCGACAGCATATCCGCAAGCAAAGGCCATCAACTGGGATTCGCTCAGCGCCGAGACGTTACGTACGCTATCAAGCTACCTCCAGATCAACACCACCAACCCGCCCGGCAATGAGCTGGCCGCGGCACGCTGGCTAAAAACCATTCTCGATCGTGAAGGTATCGAGACGCAGATTCTCGACACTGTCGAGCTCGGCGCGAACCGGGCGAACCTCTATGCGCGGTTACGCGGCAACGGCACCAAGAAAGCGATCGCTCTGGTGCACCACATGGACGTCGTGCCTGCAACGCCGGCGTCGTGGTCGGTCGATCCGTTCTCGGGGCTGATCAAGGGCGGGTATATCTGGGGTCGCGGCGCGATCGATATGAAAAGCAACGGCGTCGCTCAGCTGATGGCGATGATCGCGCTCAAACGGTCCGGTGCCACACTCAACCGCGACATCGTCTTCATCGGCAACGCCGATGAGGAGCTCGGCTCGACCGGTGGGCTCGTCTTCGCGCAAAGGCATCCCGATCTGCTGCGCGACGTCGAGTACCTGATGACTGAAGGCGCCGACAACGTGCTCGATTCCACCGGCAAGGTCGTGTACTTCGGAGTCGGTGTGGCGGAAAAGCGAACATTCTGGCAGCGGCTCACCGTCAACGGAGTTCCGTCGCACGGATCTCGGCCGACTCCTCAGAACCCGGTGCCCAAGCTGGTCACCGCCCTCTACAAGATCTCGCAATGGCAGACACCGCTTCATGTCACGCCCGGTGTCGACAAGTTCTTCCGCGACATTGCTCGCACTTATCCGCAGCCGCAGCACCGCTGGCTCTCGAATGTACGTATCGCGCTGGACAATCCCCGGACGCGAGAATGGATTCTGAGCGACGTCACGTGGAACGCCATCCTCAGGAACACCATCTCGCTCACCAGCCTCACCGGCTCCAACAAGACCAACGTCATTCCCGGCGTCGCGATGGCGGAAATCGATATCAGGCTGCTGCCCGATCAGGACACGACGGAGTTCCGCGAAACCCTGAAGAGGATCATCGGTGATACGGCGGTGCATCTCACGCATCTCGCCAACACAAAGCCGCCGCTCGAGAGCCCGGTCGAGACCGACCTGTTTCGCGCGATCGAGCGCGCCGCCCACGACCGTGAGCCAGCGGCGTTCGTGACGACGCCGATGGAAACAGCGGCGACGGACAGACCGACTTATCGCAAACTTGGAATCGTGACCTACGGATTCAGCCCGTTCAGGATTCCACGCGCGGAGATCCAACGCGGGATGCACGGCAACGACGAGCGTCTCTCAGTGGAGAACGTCGGGTACGGGCTGCGGTTTTACTACGACATACTGCGCTACGTGCAGTAGTCGGCAGCGCGTCAGGCTTTGTGCCTGAAGGTGATGCGTCCGCGGGTCAGATCGTAGGGTGAGACCTCGAGCGTCACGCGATCACCGGCGAGCACACGGATCCTGAATCTCCGCATCTTGCCCGCGATGGTGGCGTGAACGTCGTGGCCGTTGTTCACCTGCACGCGAAACGTCGCGTCAGGCAGCACTTCGGTGACGATACCTTCCAGCTCGATTGCTTCCTCTTTTGCCATACTCCTCCAAATAATTGAGCTATTGAAAAACAACGAGGCCGGTCTGGAGTTGTCCAGACCGGCCTCGTCTTCATGGTGCAATTGCCAAGCTTCGCTTACGCGCCGATCTTGGTGACGTTCTCCGCGGCAGGACCCTTCTGGCCTTGCACGACGTCGAACTCAACACGCTCGCCCTCGGCGAGGGATTTGAAGCCCTGGCCCTGGATCGATGAATGATGAACGAAGCAATCCTTCTGTCCGTTCTCTGGCGTGATGAAGCCAAAACCCTTGGCATCGTTGAACCACTTAACCTTTCCGGTGGTACGCATTGCGGTACTTCCTCTTCAATTGGGTCGGAAGTGCCGTGTTGCGGAACCGATCCGACTTCGTGTGTTGCGATCACTGTGACCGCTCTAAGGCTTGATATCAAAAAAGGACCCGTCAACACCCCAGGTCCCCATAACGGTATCCTGCCAGCTCTCGCGCAATGAGTTGCGCTTGAGGGATTTAATGTAGTCGGATCCGGTGTTGTGGTCAACGCGCTTGAGTTGCCGGAATTGGCTCATTTGCCGGCTCGGTGTACCCTTCCACCGCGTCGCGATAGGCGTCGAAAACGCCGCTCGGAACCGGGACCTTTGAGCCGGTCACCATCGACTTCAGCATTGCTGCGTTGGCGACTGCCTTTCCCTTGTAGTGATTGTTGGTGACTACATACGCGTCGCTAACGGTCGGATCGGCGGCGATCTCATTTACCCGCTCGACCCAGGGCTCCAACTCGTCGGCCTTGTACAAATAGTTGTACCGCTGCTCTACCGGCGCTTTATCACGGAACCAGTCCTTATAATTGCGCCCGTGCACCCGGACGTAAGCGACGTGCGATGTCACGTGTGCCGATGGGCCGATCGAATTGTGATAGAGGGGTTGGTCGATGTTTACGAATCCAACCCCATCGTCCGCCAGCGACGCCATGAACTCCGGTGCCAGCCATGAGGTGTGACGCACCTCGACGACGAGCGGATAGCGGTTGAAGGTCCGCACGACATCGCCCAGCCACTCGCGACTCTCGTCGGTCCTCTTGAAGCTCCACGGGAACTGGAGCAGCACCGCGCCGAGCTTGTCTGCGTCCATCATGACGTCGAAACCCGCCAGCACCTGGTCGACTTCTTTGGTGGTCCACGCCGAGTCGCGCTCGTGGGTGAACCGCTTCCACAGCTTGGCGGTGAAGCGGAAGGCGCGATGCTCTTCCACGCGCTTTACCCACGACGCGGCCGTGCGCGCGACGGGCGGACCATAGAAACTGGAATTGATCTCGACCGTATCGAAGAAATCGGCGATGTAACGGAGCGGATCGAAGCGGGGCGGCTTCTCCTCGGGGTACACCACCCCCTCCCAATCCTTGTACATCCAGCCCGCCGGTCCAAAACGCAGCGTCGCATGACCGGCCGTACCGCTTTTGCGCCGGGATTTCGCGCCTGGGCTGGTTTTGGCGGATCGTGGGATCATAACCGTATTAATGCTTGTTCAGTGCCATTTGCCCGGTCGCCTGTGGTAGCCATCGACGCCAGGTCTTCGCACATTTTTTGGCGAATGCCATACGCTTTCCACACCGCTGACGTATTCACCGATCACCTGCACGGTGGCAATCCGCTCGCCGTCGTTCCCGATGCGCGCGGGCTCACCGACGATCAAATGCAGATGATCGCCAAAGAGTTCAATTACTCGGAGACGGTCTTCGTTTTTCCGCCGCGTGAGACGGCACACACGCGCAGCGTACGGATCTTCACTCCCGGCAGAGAGCTGCCGTTTGCGGGCCATCCGACCGTGGGTTGCGCTTTTGTGCTGGCGACCATCGGCGAGGTCCCGCTCGACGGCGAAGAGCAACGAATCGTGCTGGAGGAAGGAGTCGGACCGATTCCAGTCTCGATTCGCACGCGCAATGGCAAGCCGGTCTTCGCGCAGCTGACGTCGGCCAAGTTGCCGGAGATAAAAGACCCACCGCCTCCACCGGAGGTACTCTGCGAGATACTCTCACTCGAGCCGAGCCACATCGTCGCGGATGATATGCTGGAGCCTGAGGCAGTGTCGTGCGGGGTGCCCTACCTTTTCATCCCCATCAAGAAGCCCGAGATGTTGTCGTGGGTAAAGGTCGACATCGCGAAGTGGGAGCAGGCGCTGCACGACTATTGGGCGCCGGAGATGTTCATCTACAGTACCGAAGACTGGAGTCACATCTTCGAGGGTGGACATATTCGCGCGCGAATGTTCGCGCCTGGTTTGGGAATAGGTGAGGATCCAGCTACCGGAAGTGCCTGCGCAGCCCTCGCCGGATTCCTCGCACTGCGCGCCGACACCCGCGATGGGACGCTGCGCTGGACTGTCGATCAGGGAGTCGAGATGGGACGCCCGAGTCGATTGGAGCTCGAAGTGGATCGGACGCGTGGGCAGGTGGCAGCGATCCGTGTCGGTGGGTCGTCGGTGCTGGTCAGCTCGGGCACTCTTTACGTCGACGGCGAAGCCTAAGTCGTCTTCGACGACTCGCCCGGCACAGGCTCTTTAGTTCCCCAGCGTCGCCGATCGCCCGGCTGCCGCGGTGGCAAAGTTTCGCGCGCTGTGTAGTCGGTGAGCGCAGCGACGATGAGAATGAGGACACCCATCACGACAAAGAAATTGCGTGACACTTCCTGGCCGCTGAACCCAAAGATCCACGGTGCGACGAGCACGAATAGCCCCGCCACCAGCTCGATCGCGCCGTGAATCCTGAATGGAATCCACTTGAACGGGCCGAGTGGAAAGTCAGTGCACGCTGTCAGCAGCAGGTGAATTCCAGTCAGCCAGTACGCGATCTTGCTGGCTGTGGTGTGCTGGAACCCAAACACCATTGGCGCGTTGAGAAACACAGCGGCGACAGCATAATCGAGTACGCCGTGCACACGCGCTGAAATTGGTTTGCTCATGACAGCCGGCCTCAGCTCACGGCGGTGTCGCTACTCCAGATAGTGATAAAGACCGTACAACGCCACGCCGGCTCCGGCAATGATGATGATCGTACCCGGAGTCTCACCCACGATGGCGCCGACGATCATTGCACCCACACCGACAGCCATCATCGCGACATCCTGACCCTGGTTCCGACAACACGGCGCAGCAGTGACCTTGGTCGAAGCGTTGACCTTCGATTCGCTGACTTGGAAGCCGACCGCCGCCGACTGTAGCGTCGGCCCCTTCGCTTGGTTGCGGGACACCTGCTGCGCGTTGGAAGATCCGGGGATTAATGCAAGTGCACAGACACTGAGTGCCAAAAAGCGCATTTCTTTCTCCGTTCGAGGAAACAATTAGACCGAAGACGCGCTTGCGTCTCCTGTTTCAGGAAATCGGAGTGCCCTTGCGGCAATAAACGTGCACGATGCGCACGCGCACGCGGGCCTTACTGGCCCCTGTTGCGATAATGACGGTTGCGCCGGCTGTCCGGAATGTCGACGGTGCCGCTGACATCGGCGTAGTCGATGTCGCCGCTGCCCTTGTTCTCGACGCGGAAATCCTTGCCGACCTTGTGAACCTCGATTCCGCCGGAGCCGTCGTTGCGGACAATCACCGAGCCGCGCACATCGGTGGCGTTGATTCCGCCCGATCCGTCGCTCTCGACCGTGAAGGAGCCAGTGACGTTGCGCACGTCTATATCACCCGAGCCGTCGTTGACGCTAACGTCGCCGCCGACGTTCTCGATCGTGAGTGATCCTGATCCGTCGCTGACACGCACAGAGTGTGCGCCATCGATCAACAGCTCGCCCGAACCGTCGCCCATCTCGAGATCGCCAACGTTGTAAACCTTGGCGTCACCGCTGCCGTCCGAGATGTCGGCGTTCATTCCTTGCGGCACCTGAACAACGAGATCAAGCGCGGCCTCGCCGTTATCGTTCCACCCGTCTTGATCGGGGATGTCCGCTTTAATAAAGACGCGATCGCCATCACGCTCGGCGATCAATCGAATGTCGTTGAGCAAGCCCTGCGACGAAGCGCGGGCAGTGCCGGTGACCTCGACTTGCGTCAGACCAGGCTTGCCTTCGACGCGCAGGCTGCCCGCCGCGGCTTCCACCTGGACGATGCGCGCACCGTTCGCATTTACGACGGCATTGCGCGGCGCAGTATACGCGCCCTGGGCGTGCGCCGCTGATCCTATCAAAAAGGGCGCTGCCGCTACCGCTGCGCCTCGAAACTGCCGCTTCATGGGTACTCCGTTCAGGTGTGCCGGGTTAGACAACCCTACATGCTGTACGGTTTGTAGACCCGACGGTTTCAGCGATAGCTCAGGGGAGCAGTGAAAGCTTCCAAATGCCGTTGAGCATGTCTGACGCGTACAGCTTGCCGCCGGCGATCTGAACGCCCCAAATGTAAACAGGCGGGCCGTCGACCAAACCGTGACCGACCTCGCGGCCCATTGCAGCCAGATTACAACGGCCGATCAGATCTCGCTGTGATGCATCACACGATGAGAGGTCGCCGCTGACGTCGATCACGCGCACACCGCCGTTGTAATAAGCGGCGTACAGGAGAGCGCGACTCTCGTCCATGAAGAAATTGTGGGTACCGGCGCCGTCAATGTGGAAGAACGCGACTTCGTGTGGCGATGCGAGGTTGCTGACATCGACGACATGGATATCGCCACTTGCCGTCGAGCCCACGAAACCCGGGCCCTCCTGCCCCACGAATGCGTAACGCTTTTCGCCGGTGTTGGGGTTCTTGTACCACCAGATGTTGTGAGCCTCGCCGCCAACAGTTGCGAGCCTGCTCAACTCGACCGGATTGGATGGTGTGCCTCCGCTGCCCCCGCCGCCGATATCCCAGATCTTGATGCCGGCATCCCACACTGCGATGAACAAAATGCCGTCACGGACGAAAGTATCGTGCGTGTACGGCGCACCCATCGTCTGCGTGTAAACCTGAGTCGGCGTGGCAGGATCGGTGATGTCGACTATTACCAGCCGCGCCAATCCCGAATTGCCAATGTCGACGGCGAGGAAAGCGTACAGGCGGCCGTTCACGCGCTCCACGTTTGCTGTGTGCACACCGGGATCAGTGAGCCCGGTGGTGTAGCGCGTGATCAGCTGCGGCTTTCGCGGATTGGCGAGACTGTACAGAACGATCGACCCGGGACTGAACTCTGTCGCAACGACCAACAGCTGGCCGTCGTCGCTCGTCTGGATGTCGCCGAGGGTCACAGCGTTCGGCACGATCAGCGAATCGATCAGAGTAGGAATGTCTCCGCTCACATCCCAGATCTTCACCGCGTTCCCTGGAGTACCGCGATTTCCCCAGGTCGTGGTGTAGGCGACGCTGCCGACCGCCCATACCTCGCCGGTGAAGCGGTCCTGCACCGAACCGTTGCCCAGCACGGTGAGAGCCCGGGATCCGTGCGGCGGCGCCTGGAGGGACTGCCCACTTTCACATCCAGTTGAGAGCGCGATGAGAACGGCGATGCCAGCGGCGAAGATGATTCCTTTCACTTTGGCGGTCCGAAGAGTGAACGCGACTTCTTAGTTCTTGTCATGTGACTGCGGCATGTTCATACCCCGCATTGATTCCGATGGCCGCGCACTTATGGCGGCGCCGTACCGGCCCATCCGCATGTGCTCCATCCCAAAGCCGATCTTCATTCCCGCCGACAAACTCCAGATGGTGCTCGAACCGTAGAACGTGCGAGGATCGAATCCGGCCGGTTGCAGTGTCGGAGCAACGCGCGCGCGCGCAACTTCGGCGAACGGCTCGTATGAGATCCTGTTAGTCGATAGCTCCACTGCTGCGCGAGCAGTCAGAATGGTCCACCGTGACCGACCGGAGATACTCAAATCGGTCGGAGGAACTGGCGAGCGAAATTCGTTGAGCAGACGTTGCTCGTCGGGCCGCTCGGTACGCTCAATTCGAATCGCGCCATTGACGCGCTGGTACTTCGCCCAGGTTTCTGCCAGCATCGATGTGAACGCGAATATTTGGTCCGAGCCGGCGTAGTCATTGGTACGCGCCCATTCGACCAACGCGTAGCCGGAGTGCTGGTTATCCTCGAGCCGGATCGATGCGCTGTGCTTGCGCTGATCAGCGCCGCCGCCAGCCGGGTTCTCCGGCGATTTTACACGCGCGTAGCTCGTCTGCAGCTCTGCCTGAGTCCACGGCGTGTAAGACACGCGTGCAGACCAGGAATCCCAATACCGATTTTGATTCGGCACATCGCCCGGACCGGTTGGCTCATCGCCGTTGAACGAGCTGGCTTCCAAGACAAAATCGCTGACCCGCAGCGCACCAACTGCAACCGCGCGCTCGAGGATCTGGGACAAGTGGTGATTGATCGGATACTTCTCGATCGGTCTCGCCATCGGATCGTCGGTGCCAAAGGCCGCGAAGCCCTTGCCCACAGCGAGCGAGATCGCGTTTGATCGCTCACCGCCGAACCGTGTCATCGACACCAGCATCAGCTCGTGCAGGTAAGTGTGCGGATGACGGCGATCGACGTAACCTTCACCGTAGATCCCGGGAGTCAGCTCACCTCGCTTGATGGTGAGACCCTCGAGATTGAGTGTCGCTTTCATCGACAGCAGGTCCCGCCACGGGTTCAAGTCGAGCATCACTGCCGGCTGCGTCAGGTACCCCTCAGTAAAAGCGCGGTCGTGAACGGCAGGTGATACTCTGGTTACGACGCCAATGGCTTGTGCGCCGACCATTAGCTGCGCGAGCAGAAAAAGAATCAAAGCTTTATGGGTGGCAGAGGACGCGAGTGCGGTGTATTCTTTGACTCGAATATCGCATGGGGGAGTAACACATGGTGAAAAAGACAGCGCTCACCGCGCTCGTAGTCGCGTCGATCACGGCGTCCGGTGTCGCCGGTGCACAAGCTGCCACCGCCACAGCGGCAAGCGCTGGCCCCGCGATCAATGACCTCGCGCCTGACTTTTCGCTTACCGGCGCAGATCGTTACGGCGTCCTCAAGACCCCGGTCAAACTTTCCGACTATCGCGGCCGGACCGTCGTACTTGCCTTCTTTTTTCAGGCGCGGACCAAAGGCTGAACGATCCAAATGGAGGCGTACCGTGATCAGTACGCCACGCTCTTCAACAACGGCCGCAACGTAACCGTCATCGGCATCAGCGTCGACCCGGACACTGCACTCGCGTCATGGGCGCGCGACGAGGATTTCCCGGTGGTGTTCGCCAGCGACCCGGGTGGAACGGTTGGCAAATCGTACGGCGCATTTGACGAGAAGAACAAACTCGACAACCGCTCGCTGTTCGTCATAAGGCCTGATGGCCGAATCGCTTACGTAGCGAAGCCGTTCAAGGTGCTGACGCCGTCCGCATACACGGATCTTGCGGCGGTAGTGGACAGTCTCGCGCCGCCCGCCGCCAAAGGCACGTCCGACAAATAGAAAAGCCGCGGACTTTTGAGTCCGCGGCTTTTTTGCCTACGGCCAACCGCCGTCGCCTGGCTATCTCGGCTACAACGCCTTCCGGATCGCTGCGTCGAGATCCTGTTTGCCACCCAGTCCTGTGTACACAACCCTTCCGGTCTTGTCCAGCACGACGACGTACGATGTCGCCGGCGCGTCGAATGCGCCCGCAGCTTTCCCATCGGTGTCGTAAAGAGTTTCGTGCGGCAACGGATGCGCAGCCAGCCAGCGTCGGACTTTTTCCGGCGACTGATTGATCGCGACGGCTAACGCGAGAAACTTCACTCGCTTGCCATACTTCTTTTCCGTCTCGAGAAGCGTCGGCATCAGCTCCCGGCAGTTCGGGCACCACGTAGCCCAGAACTCGATCAGCACTGGCGTCTTGCCGATGTACTTGCTGAGGTCGACTGTTTTTCCGTCGAGCGCATTCACTGTCACCGCCGGTGCCGCCGCCCCAACGTCGATGCCAAGATCCTGCGCGCGACCCGTACCAGCCACAGCGACAACAAGTCCGCCGGCGATTGCCAGTGTCTTAACTCTGAATGCCATTCAAATCTGTCCCGTCGCCTGCAGCGGATGGCTATCAGCTAGCTGCTATCAGCTACCAGCGGTGAATTGCGCTTTTAAGTTCGCAGTCTGTCTAGATGATCAGCTGTCCCATTTGCACAAGGTAATACTCCGCAACGCCCAACATGATCAATGCAAAGATCCGCTTGATCCATAGCATCCATGTACCAGCGCGCGGTAGCCTCGCCAGCGAGCCGCTGAACAGACCCACGATTACGAGCAGCGTACACATCCCGAGCGAAAATACGAAGAGGTAGATAAAACCAAGCACTCCGCTTTTTGTCGTCGTCACCCACGTCAGGACAGCTGCCATCACCGGCGCCGAGCAAGGCGCAGCGACCAGTCCCGACACCGCGCCCATCAGAAACACTCCGTACGGAGTCCCTCCCTCTCCAACGCTGGACGCTCGCGTCAGCAGCCACGATGGCACACTCACCGGCACCACATCCAGCATCGCCAGCGCGGCAACGATCAGAAGATTCGCCATCGCGAAGTAGAGCCACGGATTGGTGCTCACGGACCCGAACAGGGTTCCAGTCAATCCAGCGAACAATCCGAGTGACGCATAGGCCAGCGCCAGGCCGAAGACGTAAGTGAAAGTCAACAGCACTGTTCGTCCACGCGGCCTCGGTCCGATTCGAACTGAATTCCCGCCGACGATCGCCGCAGTGATGGGAATCATCGGATAGATGCAGGGCGCCAGGCTCGTGAGCACGCCGGCGATGAAAAGAATCGGCAGCGCGGTTAGCGGATTCGATGACAACCGCTGGGAAATTCCAGTAAAGTCCAAAGGTTTCTGTTGAGGAAACTTGCAGAGGAAAAACTACTAGCTTGGGGCTGGCTGCTCATAGCCAGGCTCGGGTTGGCTGCTCATGCCCAGCCTCGACATTAAACAAAACAAAGGGTCGGCGCCTGCGCACCGACCCTTTGGTCGACTAATTCAACCTCACGGCCACCGGCTGAAAGCTCGCGGCCGCCAGCTGGTCCTTTCGTCTAGCCGCTCACTGCCTGGTCAGAATCTGCTCGAACAAATCCAGCGCTCTCGGATCCCCCGACTGCCCAAGCCAGAACATTGCTTTCTTTCTGATTTCGGGATCCTTGTTGCTCTTGGCTATCGCAATCAGCGCGGGAATTCCTTCTTCGCGCGGACGCTGTGACAGTGCGAACACTGCCTGCTCCCGCACTTCCCGATCGACGCCATTATCGACGACGATATCCGACAGACCGCGCGTCGCCGCCTCACCTGCCGCCTGGCCTACCCAGAACACAGACTGAGTGCGCGTCGACCTTGGAAGATTATCGTTGCGCGCGAGTTTGATCAGCGAGGGCCAGACATCCGCGCTATCGACCAGCGTCACGGGAAGGATTGCCTTCTCTCCCATACTTCCGCGCTCAGTTTGGGCCACCGAGAGCAGGTAGTTGGCGATCTCGCGAGCGGGAACCATGCCAAGATCTACAACGTCTGACGCAGCCGGACGCCACCGACCGCCAACGTAAAACCTCAGGTCGGTTATCTCACCACGCCGCCGGTCGATCACCAATCGCCCGGGACCGTGACTGCAATCGTCCTCCCACTCCACGTCGCGCGAGGTGTTCCATCTGCTGTCGCCCCACGTCATTCGGCCACGACCGCCCGAGTGCGAAATTGAATTGCCGCTGCCACAGATTTCCGGACGAACGTTGAAGGACATCCGTACACTTCCATCCGAAACCTTTGCGACCTGACTGGCGATGCTCTGTGCCTGCGCGGCAGCCGCCGCGATGGTAGCGACGCCAATCGCCGCTGTCGCTACCCGTGCAAATCCGCGCGCACTCATTTGTTGATTAGATCGAGAAGGAACTGCTGCACGCGCGGGTCACGCGACTGACCCAGCCAGAAGATCGCCTTCTTGCGCAGGTCAGCGTCCTTCTCGGTCTTTGCAATGTCGAACATCTTGTCGATCGCCGCCGGCTCGCGCTGACGTTGCGACAGAACGAAAATGATCTGCTCCTTCATCTCGGTGTCGTTCATCCGGTCATAGAGCTGCGCCAGCTGAGGAATCGCGATCCCATTCTGACCGGCCCAGAACAACGCTTTCTTGCGCAGCTCGATGTCTTCCTTCGTATTGAGGGCAATGTTCATCAGCCATTGATCGTTGCCCGCACCCTTCTGCTGTGACAGCGAGAACAGAATCTTTTCCTTCAAATCCTGGTCGGTGAGCCGCGTATACAGAGTGCGCAGGAACTCCGTATTGTCGCTCGAGCGGCGCTGCCCGAGCCAGAAAATCGCCTTCTCGCGCAAATCGGACGATTCGCTCTCTCTCATTGCGAAATCGCGCAGAACCTGCTGCGCCCTCGGCTCGTTCTGCTGCGACAGCGAGAACAACGCTTTCTCCTTGATGTTCTCGTCGCCGTTGCCCTGCAGAATCTGCTCGAGCAATCCGGTCGAACCTGGAACCTGCGATAGCCAGAATACCGCCTGCTCGCGGACTTCCTGATCCGGATCGCTGCGTGCGACGTTCATCAGAATGTTCGCCGTCTCGGGCGTCCGCTTCTGCGACACCAGGAACACTGCTTTGCGACGCAGCGCTGCCGAGCATGCATCGCGGCGCTCGAGCACTTTCTTGAGGATCGGCATCGCCTGATCCGCATCCATTTGCAGCAATGCGTTCAGTGCGGCGATACGGTCGTCGTCCTCGTCGTCGTCAGATGGACAGCTGCGGCCCTGCTGCGGAGCCGTGCCGACTGTGCCGGGGTCTGCCTTCTCGGTGATGGTCCTGGCGCAGGATTCGTCACCGCGCTTCGCCAGCTCACCGCAGACACGAGTAAAGAGAGTCGCGCCGTCTGAAGAGCTGGCAATACTTGGAAACCGAGTCTTCAATTCGTTGAGGCGATCGCGTGCGCTGCTCAGCTCGTCGTCGCCGCCGCTGCGATAAAGTGAGTAGGCCTCGTAGTACATCGCCTGGCCTGCGTACGCCGACTGCGGATAACGCTCGGGAATGCGGTGGAAGATCTCCGCCGCACGCTTCCAGTCGCTGCGCGCCATCGCTTCTCGTGCCAGTCTGTAAAGAGAGTCAGCCGGATCTGCTTTCGCCCACGGCTCTGGGGGAAGCGGATTGGCCTGTTGATCGAGCGACTTGAACTCGTCGCTCAGTTGCGGCTGCGCGGTGCTGAATCCCAGCCGCGCAAGGCTCGAGTCAATGGTTGAAGGGCTGACCGGAGCTTTTTGCACTCCGATCGCCGACGAAATTATTGCTGCTGCCGTGAGTAGGGTTCTCATAGTCATTGGAGGGTCCTCAACTACCATGCTGCGCGCCCGCTGGAATCGCGGTGCGCAGCCTCGTCATTACGTGGTTTTGCTGAAGCGTTTTTTCGATCAGGTCGCGATCCTGTGGCGTGCTGCCGGGCGATAGCTGCTGGACGATCTGGACTAGTACGAGCTCCAGGTCCTGCAACAACGGACGCCGCTGCGGATCGTCGCCGACTGGAGAGTCGATTAGCAGACGCGTGTTGGTGAGCAGCTGGCGGGCCCACGTGCCCAGCTGCGCATCCATCTGTTGGTCGGCACTCGAACGACTTCTGAATGAAGTAAGGAGTGCTTCTGCCTCACTGAGATTCTGCATTGCGGTGAGCTGATAGGCGGAGCTCGAACGAGTCGACGCCCGCGGTATCTCTACCGCCACGCGACTTTCAGCGCCACCAACATCAGTGTTGCGGCGCTGGCCGCCATTCGAAGTAGCGGGTTGCGGCTGATGTGAGCTCTCGCCGCCCGTCGTTGCAACCTGCGCAGGCGAGGCGCTACCGGAGTCGGTCTGATCCGGGCTTACCGTTACCGGGGGCTGTGGGATTGAAGGATTAGCTGCAACCAACGGAGCCGCTTGCGGCGCCGTCAGGCGACCGATTCCAACACCGGTTGCAATCAGCAGCATCGCTGCCGCTGCTGCCCCCAGCCATACCCGCGTTCCGAACCGTCTCTCGTGAACAGGCGACGATGCTCCGCCCCCATAGACCACACGTGGTCCGGCCGCACGCTTCGCCTGAATCGCACTCCACATCTCTTCACGTGGAACCCGAACCGGCGGAACGTTATAGGTCTGTGTTGTCTTCTTGAGAAACTTCTCGAAATTCTCTTCAGTCATGACACCCACTCCGGTGCAAAGTCCGCCAGCATGACGCGCAGTTTGCTTCTCGCTTGAAACAGGTGCGACTTCGATGTCCCGATCGGGATTCCCATCGCTTCGCTGATCTCTTCGTGCGTGTAGCCTTCCACGTCGTGCATCACGAACACTGTTCTGTATTTCTCCGCCAGCGAGTCGATTGCTCTCGCCAGTCTCTCCTTCAGATCCGGCTCCGCCTCTTGTCTGGCGAAACCAACCGTTATTCCCTCTTCAATCGGCGCTTCCCGACTACGCTGACGCTTCGTTTTTCTCAAACCGTTCAGCGTCACCGAGAGACCGATCGAGTGCAACCAGGTCGACAACGATGATTCCCCGCGAAAGCCGCCGATCTTCTCGAATGCCCGGATAAACGTCGCCTGCGTGAAATCACGCGCCAGCTCGTCGTCACCCGCCAGCCGGAACGTCAGCCGGTAGATCCGATCAACATATGTCTCGTATAACTCACGCTCGGCGGCCGCATCGCCAGCAACCACACGCGTGATGAGTTGGGTATCGTTCACCGAGCTCCGAGACTCGTAGGCAACCAGTTGCATTGTCGAACTTCTGACAATGGTTGGGGGGAAAGGGTTGAGGTTCCCATTAAGGGCGGCGTAGAGGCCTCGGCACGTAGTTACCAATCACAAAACAAAAGCCCGGAGCTACCGGCGAGGCAGCTAGTTAGCGCCGAGCACGGTTGAAAGCACGCTTCAATAGATCGCGCGCCGCGAAAAAATCAAACCGCGCTCGGCGCTTAGCTGCTCCCAAAGCTGGTAGCTCAGGGCTTTTGTTTTGTGATTGCCCGCCATGAGCGCCAATCTTTGCGCCGAGACAGGGCGGGCCTATTTCCGCCCGAGCAGCCTATCCCAGGCTCCCCCCGCTAAGCCGAGAGCATACTCCGCCCACCACTTCCCCGCCGCCGGCCCGCCCCCGCACGTTCCGTCAGACTCACCGGGAGCTTTGATCCACAGGAATGCGTCCACGAGCGGATTCCCCGTGCGCGTGGTCGGCGTTTGACCGATTCGCTGGCCGGTTGGATTGCACCAGTTGCCGGAGTTGGTCGCGTTCTGGCCATTGCGACTGGTGTCGATCACGAAATGCTTTCCGCCGACCCGCTTGGAGACCTCCATGCCGTACGCGACGTTCACCGAGGTGCCGAGGAAATTGGAGATATTGAGACTGAATCCATCGGCGTCGGCGATACCGGCGCGAGTCAGCCGGTTCGCCATGTCCGCGGGATTCACCCACTTCGCGTGACCGGCGTCGATGTAGACCGCCGCGCCTTTCGCCTTGAGCACGCGCACCGCGTCGTGAATGAGATCCATTCGCTCTTGCTGCTGTTGCGCATTGAGGCAGCTCATCCCCGCGAGCGCATCGGGTTCGAGAATCACGACTGCTTTGCGGTTGCCGATGCCGTTGGCGAATGAGCGAATCCAGCGTTTGTACGCATCTGCGCCCCCCGCGCCCCCCGCCGAGTATTGACCGCAGTCGCGATTGGGAATGTTGTACGCGACGAACACCGGCAACGCGTTGGCGCCGGTGATTCGTGACACCGCGCTCGAGACATCGCGGCCGATGTCGACGTTCCATCCACCCATCCACTGCGCCAGCGGCTGTGCGGCGATCTTGTCCATCAGCGCCGCATCGGATGGACGGCTGTTACGCCACGCGTCGGCCTGGCGCTTTGCCGAGGAAGCGGGATCCACGAAGAGCTTGGCGCCGGAGAAAAGATTGATGAAGGCGCGACTCACCGTCTGGGCAGTGACGGGCCGGGTGCTCGCCAGCGAACACACCGCTATCGCCAGCGCTACGGAGGTAGCGTTGCGAGCTCTTGCGGAATTGTGCGCGCGCATTGCAGTGCGCGCAGTAGGAGTACGCGGCATAGCAGGCAAAAACGCTCACGAGCACTGTGACCAGAGAGCCACAGCCGTGATCGGCGAGATATAATCCGTTAAGCGACGGCGCGGTACTCACCGCACCCGCTCCATGGTGATACACCCTCTCACTCTGCTGTTCCTGAACGCTCGCGAGTTTTCCGCGCCGAGGCACGCGCCCTGCTTTTTGTCTATCTCCTTTTTGGGCGCGAGAGAAAGGCTTTCGCAGAACCTGCAGCTATGAAGTGAGGGTAAACATGGGCACCGAGATTCACAGCGAAGTCGAGACGAATGAGCTTCCACTCTCGCATCGACCCCGGCGGTCACAACGTACGAATACGAAGGCAGCGGTTCGAGGAGCTCCGGACCACTACAGCGAGACGCAGGAGACTGATAAGGACCCGGTCACCCAAGCGCTTGGATGGTTCAGCATCGCCCTCGGCGCTGCCGAGCTTCTCGCTCCCGGCGCGGTCGCGCGAGTGATTGGCGTGGACGAGGAAGAAAATCGCGGCCTTCTCCGCGCATACGGAGTACGGGAGCTAATCGCCGGCGTCGCCATCGTCAGTCGGCCGAAGCCTACCTACTGGATGTGGAATCGTGTGCTGGGCGACTGCGTCGATCTCGCGTCACTTTACCGCGCGATGGGCACGCCCGGCAACAATCGCGTGAAGCTCGCTGCCGCAACCGTCGCCGTTCTTGGCGTTACCGCGATGGATATCGCGTGTAGCGTTCAGCTCACCAGCGAGAACAAGCCGAGCACGGGACACGATGCGGGAAGCTTCATGCTCCCCGAGACTGTCGATGGCACTCAGCTGCTGAGCGCCGTGATCACGGTCAACAAACCAGTGAACGAGGTTTACGCGTTCTGGAAAGATCCGACCAACTATCCTCAGTTCATGAGCTCGCTGGAGTCCGTACACGTCACCGGCGATGGCAGCTCGCACTGGAAGGTGAAAGCACCGATCGGCCTCACCGTCGAGTGGGATGCGCAGATGGTCAACGACGTGCCGAATGAGCTCATTGCGTGGGAGTCTGTAGATGGTGATGTGAACAACACCGGTACGGTACGGTTCAAAGAGGCCGCTGGAAATCGCGGCACCGAAGTCGAGCTGCAAACCCAGTTCAAACCAAAAGCCGGTCCGGTGGGAGCGAAGATCGCGCAGCTCTTCTCCACCGTTCCCAAGACCCAATTGTCGAACGATCTTCGTCGCTTCAAGCAGTTGATCGAGATCGGTGAAGTTGTGAAGTCCGACGCTACCGCCGTTCCGGGGCTGCACCCAGCTCGGCCACCCAAGTACAGCGAAATGGAGGCTTGAGCGATGAGAGCGACCTGCTGGGAAGGTGCCAAGCACGTGAAAGTCGAGGACGTGCCTGATCCGAAGATCCTGAACGACGGCGACGCGATCGTGCGAATCACATCAACCGCGATTTGTGGCTCCGACCTTCACCTCTTCAACGGCTTCATGCCGACGATGGAGCACGGCGACATCCTCGGACACGAATTCATGGGCGAAGTGGTCGAGATCGGCAGGAAGGTGAAGAAAGTCAAAGTCGGTGATCGCGTCGTCGTGCCGTTCCCGATCGCATGCGGCGCGTGCTGGAGTTGTCAGCATGACATGTGGTCGTTGTGCGAGAACAGCAACCCGAACGCGTGGATCGCGGAGAAAATGCTGGGTCATTCGCCTGCCGGCGTCTTTGGCTATTCGCACATGCTGGGCGGGTTCGCCGGCGGACAAGCGGAATATGCGCGAGTCCCATTCGCGGACATCGGTCCGCTGAAAATTCCTGAAGATCTTTCTGATGAAAAGGTGCTATTCCTGTCCGATATCTTTCCGACCGGCTACATGGCCGCCGAGATGTGCAACATCAAGCGTGGCGACACCATCGCGGTTTGGGGTTGCGGGCCGGTCGGACAATTCGCGATTGCGAGCGCGAGACTGCTGGGTGCCGAGTACATCATCGCGATTGACCGTTTTCCGTATCGCCTGCAGATAGCGAGGGAACGGGCAGCAGCTGATGTAACAATCAATTACGAGGAGACGAACGTCCTCGAGGCGATCAAAGAGCTGACCGGAGGACGCGGCCCCGATGCCTGTATCGACGCAGTCGGACTCGAAGCACATACGCCCGGCTTGCAAGGCTTGTATGACAAGGCTAAGCAATCAATGAGATGGGAGAGCGACCGCATCAGCGCACTCCGCCAGGCAATACTGTCCTGTCGCAATGGCGGCACCGTCTCGGTGATCGGCGTTTACTCCGGCTACGACGACAAGTTCCCGCTCGGGTCGGTGATGAATCGGTCCCTCACCATTAGGACAGGACAGTGCCATGTGCATCGATACATGAAGCCGCTCCTGGAGCACATCAAGAACGGTGACATCGATCCAAGCTTCGTGATCACGCACAGAATGTCGCTTGAAGATGCGCCTGTGGGTTACGACATCTTCAACCACAAGGAAGACGACTGTCTTAAGGTAGTTCTTCAGGCGTAAGGGTCTGGAACATGCGCGGCTGCGGGTGATACACTGTGCCGCGCATGTCCAGACCTGACGAAACTCCGCCTGAGGTCGAGAACACTCCGCACCCCGACATATCGCGTCAGTCGCCGTGGAGATTGCTGGGACGTGCGCTGCTACTGCGATGTCCCAACTGCGGTGCAAAGCACATCTTCACCGGCTTCTTTGGTCTGAAAGAGCGTTGCCCGAACTGCGGGATGTTGCTGGAGCGCGGTGAATCAGACGCGTTCATCGGGGCTTACACACTAAATCTGATCGTCGTCGAAGTCCTGCTCGCCTCAGCGTTCCTGATTGTGATGTTGGTAACCTGGCCGACGCCGCCGTGGGATGCGCTGGAGTGGGGTGGCGTCGCGCTCTCCATTCTTGGCGCGATTCTCTGTTATCCGTTCGCCAAG
The DNA here is from genome assembly GCA_045803545.1 of Gemmatimonadaceae bacterium. Lineage (GTDB taxonomy): Bacteria > Gemmatimonadota > Gemmatimonadetes > Gemmatimonadales > Gemmatimonadaceae > UBA4720. The sequence continues at coordinate 1,085,428 of JBJMOW010000005.1, forward strand.
ACAACCTGGCTGGCGATCGACTTGATGTTTCGACCACAGCGCCGCGAAGACTTCATCACACGGGTGAAATAAAAAAAAGCGAGACATCGCAGTCTCGCCGTTCAATTTGTCACCGCTTTATTCGCCCACTGGCACCGAAGGCGACGGAAGCATGGCGACGTTGACGTCGATTGGGAGCTTCACGCCGTTGTGAGTCTCGACGACGTCGAGGATACCTTGCCACACCTGCGCGAAAGAATGACCGACTTCGGTCGGATTCTTGTCGGGCGCAAAGCCGCGACCGCTCGCGATCCAGAATGGCGGATCCTTGGAAATGCCCGCCGCCGTGTAAACCTGCTTCACATCGCGGTAAATGAGATTCGCGTTGTAGCTGTGCGCGTAGTAACCGGGCGTAAAGCGGCCATCGGCAAGAACTCGCTGGGTCCACGCTTCGTAATAGCCGCGCATCGCCCCGGGCACGGTCTCCATGCGCTCGATGTCGAGGAAGATGACCGTGCCGTTTGCAAATCCTTCGGCTGCAGTCTTGGTTATCGCGTCGCTCGCGTCGGCGGTTCCGCGCGACGCGCTCACGAACTGACTCGAGCAGGACGCGTTCGGCGTAGCACGCGGCGCGACGACGACTCTCACCGCCACGCGCTTATTGACGTAACGCACCACCCGCTTGCCACTTTTCAGCTTCACTGTCGTGCGGACTCTTTTCGTCACATACCGGGTGACAGTGACCTTCTGTCCCGGTATCCTGCCCCACGTTTGTTGGCCGACGTAGATCACCGCCATTCCCCAGCCCATATCTGTCAGAGTCTGGCGCTTTCCTTCCCAGGTGTCGTCGGTGTGACAAGGCGCAGATAAATAGTAGCCGACCCAGCTGTATGGCTTGTCGGCCGTGAGCCAGGCCTTCATCGCATCGTCACCCGGGTAAGCGAAAGTGTCGAAGCCGAGGTGGGGACCGGTATCGGACAGATCGTCAGCAATGGTTTCTGCGGCGGTCGACACCACTTCATCGATCGACGGCGCTTGAAGCGGAGTCGTACCCGTACTCACAATCAATCCTGCTGTGAGTAATGCGAGGATGGACCGCCAGTCAATTTTTGGCATTGCTGTCCCCCAACTCGAATAGGCGGGATGGTGACACGCGTCGATTCCACGCGTCACGTGGTCGTTTCGGCTATACCCGCTCAATTGAGATCGTTCCGCTGACCTCTTCGCCTGTCCCTGGCAGGTGACAGATGAGCGCGGATATCGGTTTGTTAGCTCTTTAACTGGTGGGCATTCAATAACTTAGCGTTTTGGCACGGCTGGCTTTGCTCATGCCAGATAAGGGGCCCAACCTCTTCTGTGGAGTCGCTTATGCACCACCTGCGACGCGTTTTGGTAGGCCTCTCTGGAGTCCTATCGTATTTGGCAGTACCCGTTGCTCTTCACGCCCAAGCAGCCGGGGGTGTTGAGTTGTTCGGGGCCCTCGATAGCTCGGACCCCGTAACCCGTACGCTCGGCGGATTATCGCTTAGTCTGGGAACGCCGTATGTCGGAATCCGAGGTAGCGGGGCGATCGGTCAGTCGACATTGACTCCGCAGTTCGGTGGGACGACCGCCGGGCCATCGGACGTCGTCTGGTCGACGAATGCCGACCTCCTGCTTGGTCCAATGAACGCCGGTCTTGGCGAGGGGTTCATGCCCTACACTTTCATCGGTCTTGGGCTCGAGAGCGCGGCACAGCCAACCACTTTTACTGACGCGATCCGTACGTGGGGATATGGTGGCGGAATCCAGCTCGGCCTGGGCAGCCTCGTGTCGGTGAACGGTGAAGCGAGATTCAAACGCCTCGCTGCACCAGCGACCTACGCCGACTCGCAGTTCGTGCGCGGCGTCGAATACCGCGTCGGAATCGGTTTCCACTTTGGCGGCGGACGTTCGCGATCTTCGGTTTACTCGCGTCGCACCGTCGATCGACCGCCGAGTGCATCTCGTCCAACACGCGCACCATCGCGCACCAGGATCAACTGGCCAGTAGTCAACACTACCTCTGCGGCCGGCGCCGCTCGCAGAGTTGTGCCGACCGCGGAACAGTACATCGGCGTCCCTTACGTGTATGGTGGAACATCGCCCCGGAGCGGCTTCGATTGCTCGGGGTTTGTTCAGTATGTGTATGGGCAAAACGGGATCGACCTGCCGCGCACGTCGCGGCAGATGGCTGGGACCGGCGTTGCGGTGTCTACCCGGGCGCTCGCGGTTGGCGACCTCTTACTGTTTCAACAGGGCGGGCAGATCAGTCACGTCGCGATATACGCGGGCAATGGACGTTTCATCCACTCTTCGTCCAGCGGACGCGGCGTGCGATATGACGACTTTAACACACGCCGCGGCAGCTGGTTCGCCGATCATCTGGTTGCCGCTAGACGGGTAACTGGTGACAGTCGCATATTTGGTAATACCTTCGGCAATGCACTGGCTGGCGGGTCCGTAATCGCGTTCGACCACCTGGATCCCCCCGACAGCGCCCCTCCACCGTCCAAATGAGCGACTCCAAGTCCGAACTCCGCCCATTCAGCGACCTTGAAAAGCCGCACCCGGTCGTCGCCGACTCAGTTGGCAACGCGGACGCGGGACCGATAGCGGTGCGGCTGGGCGATTTGTGGAGCGAGTTTATTCGCGTCGCTGACGAGGCGCGCGATCCCGCCGCACCCCGAAAGCGTGCGGCGGTTATCCCCCTCCTCGACCATATGAAGGGGATCCTGGAGTGGGATTAGCTCGGCTCTCGTCTCCGGCGTCGCCGGCGATGTGATCCATTGTGCCCCGGCGGGTGGCCAGGGTCGTCCTCCAGCGATCCGTCGTCACCCGCGCGGAGCCACTCCAGCACCGCAGCAATCCCGGCTTCGTCAGTAAGCCTGGTGCGGACACGCGCCGGGGTTTCCCCAAAGACGCTGACCCAGTGCTGCGAAAAGATGCGCGCCGTTTTGTATCCGAGCTTGATTGACACGTCGAGAACCGAATAACCCGGATCGCGCAAATAGCCAAAGCCACGCAACACTTTCGCTGCGATTAGCAGGCGCTTCGGCGAGCCGAGCCGCGCCGAATCGAGATTCCGGTAGACGCTGACAATGGCGATCCCCGCTTCCATCGCCAGGTCGAAAGCGCTCGTGTAGCGGTGTGGCTGCTCGAAAAGATTCTCGATAGTGACTGAAAGCTGCCTCGGGATCTGTGAGAGCCTTCCGCGAAGCGCCTCGATCACGTCGTGGGTCAGCGCATTTCCTTCCAGCCGTTCGACGCGCTCCTTGAACCCCTCGGGCTCGTCGTCGAAACGATGCAGCACGACCTCCTTCAATCCCAGCCGCCCCAGCTGAGCTACCGCACTGAATTGAGGTGCATGAAGGGTTACGTATGCGATCAGCGGTAGCGACGGATACCGCTTCAGCAGGCCAGCGACCGCGCCGACGTTCATGATCCCGTCAGCGGCCGGGTCGAGGATGACAACGCTGACGGGTTTGCGGCGGATAAACGACTCGAGCTCTTGCCAGTTGTCGGCAATCAAAAGCTCGGGCTCCTCGGCGAAAACGTGCTTGACGTGGGCGAGGAGTCGAGTCGGCAGGAACGCCGCAACGCTCAATAGCGGATGGAGCGCATGATCCTAGGAAACTGGCGGCTAAACCTCTACAGCGGGAGGGGAGGTGATAAGAAAAGTGCTGTTTCTGATAGGAAACAAGCATTTTCTGATAAGAAAATGCCATTTCGGCATCCGCCGTGGGTCATACGTTGAGCGTGGTCAGTACGCCAACGAACCCATTCTTTTTCAGGAGCTTCAAATGATCCGCCGTCGCCTTCTCATCGTCGCCACCGTCGTCGCTTCCGTCGTCCTCGCCGCTTGCTCAGACATGACGGCTCCGACGAATGATGCATCCTGCCCGGTCAGCACCGGGTCGTCTACCTGTAAGTAAGCCCGGCGGCTAGACTCAGCCGGTAGCGACAGCGGCCTTGCGCAGCTCCGAAATGTCGTGAGCTGCCGCAAGGACGTCGTGCGTCAGTGGTGCAAACGTGGGCTGCGTTCCCGCTTTGCGAGCCTTGGAGCGCAATGCGGAGAGGGCTTCGTCCGCCTTAAAAGAAACTGAGAAGATCTGATTATGATCCGCGCAACTCTTGGCCTCCGACAAAGCCTGCGCCGCAGTTTCGTATCGGTCGAATCGTTCGAGGCCCTCTCCAAGCATCAGCAGAAAATGCGATTTAAGCAAAGGCGGGAGAGGCTCACGTCTCAGTTCGCTCGTGTAGTCGTCGAACGCCGTCTCCTGACCATCAAACGAAGCCAATTCCATAAGGTTGATAATCGCCTGCCAGCGAACCCATTTAGTCTGCGCTGTCGCGGCCATCAAAAGGTAGGAATCACGCGCGGCATCTCTCATACCTAGCTCGCCAAAAAACGCACCGAGGTCGCCCAGAATGCCTTCGCGATCTGCGTGTGCGCTCGAGAGGCGAAGCGCGTCGTGCGCCAGTTTTACGGCTTCAGCCGGATCACCGCGGCGATGCGCCAGCGCCGCGCGACTGTGCAATGCAATCGATTGCACTTCCCGAATTTCGAGGTCGGCGGCCTGCGTGAGCACGTCGTCGAGAATGCTCTGTGCCTGCGGCAGGTTTCCCTTCGCCATATAGGTGTTCGCGATACCGACCTGCACCGTCAGCACACCTTGGCGATCGCCCATGGTGTCAGCGATGTACGCGGCCTGCGAATACGCGCGCGCCGAGGTTTCCCAATCGCCATTGCGACGGGCAGCACCCCCTACAGCGACATTCGCTTCAACGGCGAGCTTGGCGTTCTTCTCCGGACGCGAAATCTTCGCGACGGTCTGGTACACATCGGCTGCGAGCGACCAGTTCGCGTCGTAGTCGAGCGCCCGACCGTACCCGAGCAGTGATCGGCACACGATCTCGTCAATCGTGCCCCGCGCGATCGTCTCCTCGAGTACGGTGGTAAGGACGCCGCGAATCGGATCCCCGGCGCTCACCTCTTCCACTGAACTGCGCACACTGTGCAGCTGTGCCCAGTTCGCCGGGTCGACCGACGCCGAATTGTCGGTATAGGAATCGACCAGTCGCAGGACCGAGAGTCCGGCAAACACAGAACGCCAGGAGGCTGAATCCTCCCTTAGCGTACCAAGCGTATCGAAGAAGACTTGATGCCGGATCATTGGGTAGGCTGGTTTTTTGGTGACTCAAAAATGCCACTGTGCACCCGTTTCCGAAATGCCTGTTTCGTATCACTGGAGGGGCGATTTCGTGTCACTTAAGCCTCGCTACAGGCCCCTAAGTGCCCTTATTTGGGGGGCGGGATCCGGTCCCGTAAACGCGCTCCTCCATGGGGATATACCAGTCGGCCAGCGAAAACCACCATGCATCCGGTCGCATCACATTCGTGTGGATGCGACGGTGAATCGCGATAATCTTGCGCGCTTCGTACAGCCAGATTGCGGGCGCGTCATCGTTGATGATTGAGTACGCCCTGGAAAACAAGTCGCGCGCGTGTGTGGCATCTGCTTTGAGCGCGGTGTCGAGAGCGCTGTCGAAAGCAGCGTTCCTGTAATGACCGTAATTCACTCCATTGGAGCTGGCGCCTTCGCTGCTCCATGCGTCCCAGGTCCCGTCCGGACTAGCACTCATGGTCCAAACGTCCAGCGCTGCATCAAAGACGCCCTTTCGCTCGCGCTCAGTCTCCGTGCTCGGATCGAGCTGTTCCAGATTCACGCGTATGCCCGCGCGTTTCAGCTGGTCCTGAAGAATTACTCCAGCGCGCATCCTGTTCAGGCTGCTGGTGGGAATGGCGATGTTGAATGCGAGCTGGCTGCCGTTCTTCGCTCGAATGCCAGCACTCCCGCGCAACCAGCCGAGCGAATCAAGCAGTGCGCTTGCGCGCGCCGAGTCGTAAGGAAGCTGAGAAAGTTTCGGATCAGTCGTGGGATAAACGCGCACCGTCGGACCCGCGGGCACAATTGCGAAAGTATCGAGGATGTTTCTGGCCAACGTCTGGCGATTGAGCGCGAGCGCAATCGCGCGACGCATCTCTCGGTCGGCGAACAGGCGATGCGGCTTCGTCGTATCGTTCGGGTCCCGGAGATTGAAGCGCATGAACACGTAGTCCATCCCCGGCACTATCACCGCGCGCAGCGCAGGCTGATGCTCAAGTTCGGCGAGATCCTGAGGGCGTAGTCCGTCGAACACGTCCGCATCGCCGCGCAACAGTCGGGTGAGCGCGGCCGGGAAGTCGGGCACAATGCTCCAGATGACTCGGTCGACCCGTGCACGACCGCGGTAGTTGCCGGTGTCGGCAACCAATTCGATGCTTTCCCCCTTGTTCAGTTTGCGAAGACGAAACCGTCCGCTGCCGACCGAAGGTGGTGGCGATTCACGCAGTGACGATACGCGAATGTGCTCGAGTTGATGCGACGGCAGTATCAGCAACTGCGCAGCGGCGTCGAGGAACTGCGTCGGCAATCGACGACGAAACCAGAATTTTGCAGTCAGCGAATCGACGATTGTGACAGAATCGATGTTGCCGAGCGACGACTCATACCGCGACGCGAGCTGGGGGTTTTTATTGAGAGCGAAGGTGAACGCGACGTCGCGCGCGGTGACGCGCTCCCCGTCATGCCAGCGCGCGCGCGGATTGATTTCAAAGGAGATCTGCATCGAGTCAGTCGACCAGCTCCACTTGTTTGCTAGCTGTGGTCGAAAGCCGCGATCGCTGAGGGTGTTGAGATCGGGCCCGACGTCCGCCAGATAATCGTAGATCTGCTCGGACACCTGCTTCGCCTGGGTGGTAAGCACCAGTGGAGGGAATAGCGTACCGGGATCCTGAACGGCGATGATGACAATGGTACCACCGGTCTCCGGTCGCTGTCGCGCCCCGTTCTCCGAGCATCCGGCGAGCGCAGCAATCATCGTGAACAGCGCGCGTTTCTTCATGCGGGTGAAGGTACAAGCTCGGCGGGACAGTGAAAGCACAGAATTGGCTTGATAGAAAACCGACATTTTGGGATATAGAAGTGACATTGACCTCCTTGCGTACGAGTGAAAACGTCCATGATACATGGGAGAAGCTGCCGCAAAGCGAGTCGACGCGATGCCTACCTTTCAGGTGGCGCACCTGCGACACGGGGATCAGGACATGGTCATCGTGCCGGTAGACCGCGCTTTTGGCAAGCGATCTACCACCGAGCAGGCGCGCATTCAAGAAGCGTTTCAGCGCAGCGCCAGTGCGGCAAACCTTCCGGGAGTGGTTGTCCTGGTGTGGGAGGATTCCGCCGGGAAGATGGCCCATCGCGCGCCGCCGACACTCAACGACTTCCTCAAGAGCATAGACATGGTCTATGTCGCAACGGCGCTCAATCGCACACTGAGTTTGGAAACGCGCTGATACTCGCGCGTCCGGACCGCGGACGCGCGTGAAGTTCAAGGACCACTTCTCAAATCGCGCTGCGCAGTACGCGACCTTTCGGCCGCACTATCCGAAATCGCTCTTCAGCTACCTGGTTACGCTATGCCGGCACCACGATTTTGCTCTCGATTGCGGGACGGGTAACGGTCAGGCGGCGGTCGAGATCGCGGAGCACTTTTCGCGCGTCATCGCCACGGACCCAAGCTCGGCGCAAATCGAGAAAGCGACCCGCCGCCGAAATATCGAGTACCGAGTCGCTCGCGCCGAGGACAGCGGTCTGGCGGCGCGGTCGGTAGATCTGGTTACAGCAGCCCAGGCGCTGCATTGGTTCGACGCTCCCGCATTCTTCGCCGAGGCAACACGTGTTTTAAAACGCGATGGTGCGATCGCTGTCTTTGGGTATGGCGATCCGATGCTCGACACTCGTCCGTTGCAGGACATACTGCACGAGTTCAACCGCGGAAAGCTCGAGCCGTATTGGGCCGGCGAGCGACAGACACTGCTCGACGGTTATCGCACCGTCGAATTTCCATTCGTCGAGCTCACGTCACCCGAGTTTGAGCTGCGCGTTACGTGGACGTTCGATCAGCTTCTCGGATACCTGCGCACGTGGTCATCGACCGCGAGATACATCGAGCAGCACGGTGTCGATCCCGTAGCAACCGTCCAGCCCACTCTCGCGGCAGAATGGGGTGATGCCGATCGAGCCCGCATCATCCGTTGGCCGATATATCTCCGCGCCGGGAAAGTGCGTGATTGAAGCGGTTGAAACCCGTCGTAGGCCCTGTGATACTGCGAGCATGACCAAAAACAAGCTCGTCGCCCCGCGCGCAGCGATGCACGTTGCCGTCGTCGCGATCGTAACATTTCCAGGCGCCCCTCGAGCGCTCGCGCAGCACGAGCACCACGCCATGCAGATGGGTGCATCGGACACATCGGTGAGTGCACCAGTCAAGCCGACGCGTCCCGTTGCCGACTCCGCCGTCGTCGCCGATTCCCTCCTCTCGCTGTGCAAGCCGCGCCGAGCTGAGTCGACGGACAGCTACGCCACATGCATCGGCGATGGAATCGGCGCATTATCGTCCGCCGGCAACATTGCGCTGGCGATGGGAGCGCTCGACAAGGTCGTGCACGATGACCCATCGCTGATTCTGGTCAGCCATCCACTCGCGCATGCGCTCGGCTACGCGGTGCGGTCGACTCCGGCAACTGCGACGCGACTGTTGTCGCAGTGTGACGACCGGTATCAGTCAGGATGCTATCACGGCATCCTGCAGCGCTACTTCGACGCGCGAATGGGAATGCCGATCTCTCAGAGCTTTCTCACCGCGCCGTGTGATGGGCTGCGCGGCACCGCCGACCAATTCCGGCTATTCGATTGCCTGCACGGGACGGGTCACGGCCTGATGATGTACCACGGCTACGATGTGAATGCATCGCTGCACGACTGCGATCGCCTGTCGTCAACGTGGGATCAACGGAGTTGCTGGAGTGGCGTGTTCATGGAGCACAACATGGGCGCGCGGATGATGGTGTTTGGTGACGGTAAGTTCGGCATGCACCGCCACTCGATGCCCTCCGGATCGGTCGTGCTGTTTCGACCGAAGGATCTTCATTTTCCATGCGACTCCACAGCGGCGAAGTATCGCTACGCCTGTTACGAGCTCCAGTCGGATCTGATTCTGCCTGCGGTGCAGCAGGACTACAGGAAAGCAGGAGCGGTCTGCGACGACGCCGGCTCGCCTCAGCTCGTCGCGTTCTGCTATGTGGGATTGGGAAGAAACGCGTCGGGCGCATCCGCATTTCAGTACAACGGAATCAAGAAACGTTGTACGCTGGCTTCATCCTTCGGTGAGCCATTCTGCTATCAGGGTGCGGTTCGCCACCTGGCATATGCTCCCAGCGAGCTGCCGCGCGGCGTCGGCTTTTGCAAATCGTTTCCGGCTGGCGACAATCGGGTGCATTGCTGGAATGGCATTGGACAACAAATCGCCGGGTTCTTCGCGGACCTGCCCGCAAGAAGACGCGCCTGCCAAACTGAATCAACCGACGATGTCGCTGCGTGTCTCGTCGGCGCAGGCGCCAATACTGTAGCGCACGAAGAGTAGAGTTATGGGCTTTGGCGCGCCTGCAACGGGCTACCATTGCTCGAATCCGGTGCGCGAATTGCCTGATCAGTTAACGGTCGCGCTCCAATTCAGTGGCGTGGTGCGTAATTGAAGAGTGCAATTGTCGAGGCTGCAATGACAGAAAAACGCTGTTCCGTCCGGCTGCTGGTGTTCGGCGCATCGCTGCGCGAGGGATCGATGAACGACAAACTCGCGTCGCTCGCGGCTCAGGTGGCCGAGGAAAAGGGCGCGACCGTCGATCGCGCAACGATGAGTGATTTCGAATGCCCCGCGTACGATCTGGATGTCGAGGTCGGGACTGGTCTGCCTAGCGGCGCCCAGGCACTACACGACAAACTCATTGCGAGCGACGGATTCATCATCGCCTCGCCTGAATACAACGCGTCGATGCCGGGCGTGCTCAAAAACACCATCGACTGGGTCTCACGCTTTCATCCGCAGCCCTTGAACGGCAAGCAGGGACTGCTGGTCGCGGCGTCACCGTCGATGACGGCGGCAAGATTGGCCTGTGGGCGCTCCGGCAGCCGCTCGAACACCTTGGCGCCCGCATCTATCCCGACATGTTTGCGCTGGCGCAGGCGCATCATGCGTTCGACGACGCCGGCCGAATCGCCGATGGCAAGCTGCAAACCTGGTTCGAGTCGACAATCGATTGCTTCATCGATCTGGTGGAAGCGTCGAAGCACTACCCGAATCTCAAGAAACAGTGGGTCGAGTTTCTCGGCGAAAAACCAGACGAGGAGACGACTCGCGTCGAGCTTGGAGAAACTGCCGCAGTCTAACGCGGGAGAACCGTTTGCAAAAGCGACAGATTGGATCGCTCGAAGTATCGATCGTCGGTATCGGCTGCAATAATTTTGGTGGCCGTATCGACGAGGCGCGCACTCGCGAAGTCATCGACGCAGCGCTCGATGAGGGCGTCAACTTTTTCGACACCGCCGACATGTACGCCGAGGGTCGCAGCGAGGAGCTGATCGGCAAGTTCCTCGGGCCACGTCGTGGTGACGTGATCATCGCTACGAAATTCGGCAACGAAATGCCTGGTCAAGGCAGCGGCGCCCGACCGAAATACGTGAGGAAGGCGATCGAAGCGAGTCTGCGCCGCATGCGCACCGTCTACATCGATTTGTACCAGCAACACGTGCCGGATCCTGATGTTCCGATCGCCGAAACGCTCGGGGCGCTCGACGATCTGGTAAAGGCTGGAAAAGTGCGCGAGATCGGCTGCTCCAATTTTTCCGCGGAACACATTCGACAGGCTCAGGCGGCGTCGCGTCGCAAGCGAGGATCAGCGCGTTTCGTGAGCGTGCAGAACGAGTACAGTCTTTTGCATCGCGTGCCGGAAGAAGGCGTGCTCGACGAGTGCGAGCGCGAAGGACTCGCGTTCCTGCCCTTCTTCCCGCTCAAGAGTGGGCTTCTGACTGGGAAATATCGCCGGGGTCAGCCGATACCTGAGGGCACCCGCGTCGCCAAATACGAACGCTATCGGAAAATGTTGACCGCCGAAAACATCGAGAAAGTCGAGGCCCTAATCAATTACGCGCAGTCCAAGGGGCACACTATTCTCGATTTGGCGATCTCCTGGTTGCTGGCGCATCGACCGGTAGCGTCGGTGATCGCAGGCGTTAGCTCCGCCGAGCAAGTGCGCGCCAACGTGCGTGCCGCGGGCTGGGAGCTCACCTCGCAGAATCTCGAAGAAATTGACGCAGCTCTCGGTTTAGTAGGGAAAGGAGTAGCGCGAGTGTCTGCATAACGTTCTCACCGCCCGGAGAGCGAGTACTAATCAAGACGGGCGGATTTCACGAAGCACGCACAAACGGAGAAACCATGAAGAACAGATTCTTTGCTTTACTTGGAGCTGGAGCGCTGATTGCCGTCTCCTCCAGCGCACAGGCGCAGTACGGCAGCTACAACCCGTTCGAGATCGGCGCGTCGGGCGGTATCGCGTTCCCGACCGGCGATCTGGGAACCGGCACCAACACCGGCTACAACATCGCGCTGGTGGTCGGATATCGGCCGCACCTCACGCCGTTCGCGATCCGTGGTGAGGCCGCCTACAACGCGTTTGGCTGTCAGAACACAGTCGGTTGCGACAACATCAACATCCCCGCGTTCACGGGCAACATCGAAGTCGGTCTGCCACTGGGAATGTCTTTCTCTCCCTACGTGATCGGTGGCGCGGGCCTCTATCGCCCGAGTGCGGATTTTGGCAACGCCGGATCGACCAGCGCCGAGAACAAGTTCGGCTGGAACATCGGCGGTGGCGTCAACATTCCGTTCAGTAGCAGCTTCAAGACGTTCATCGAAGCGCGATACCACAGCGTCAACATGAATCCCGGAACGTTCAGCTTTGTACCGCTGACGTTTGGTGTCCTGTTCTAACGCTTGCGCAAACAAAAAGGCCAGCCGGTAGTCGGCTGGCCTTTTTTTGTTCTGTTACTGATTTACTGGACCGCGTTGATCATGTCGAAGATCGGCAGATACATCGCCACCACCATGCCGCCGACCACCACGCCGAGGAAGACGATCATGATCGGCTCGAGGAGGGACAGCAGGTTGCTGACGGCTGCGTCGACTTCTTCATCGTAGAAGTCGGCGATCTTGGAAAGCATTTCGTCCAGACCACCGGTTTGCTCACCGACTGCGATCATCGAGATAACCATCGGCGGGAACACTTTCGACTTTTGCAGAGGTTGCGCGATCGTATCACCGCCGGCAATCGACGCTCTTGAGTCCATAATCGCGTCCTGAATGACGCGGTTGCCGGCCGTCTTCGCTGTGATTTCGAGGCCCTCGAGAATGCTGACACCGGAGCTGATCAACGTACCGAGCGTACGGGTAAAGCGTGACACCGCCGACTTGCGGAGCACGTCACCGAGGACCGGCATCTTCAGCATCAAACGGTCGATAGCCAGCTTACCGTTGGAGGTCGCGTAGTACTTCTTCAAGAAGTAGCCGGCGGCCGCGCCGATGGCGAGCACCATCCACCAGTAGCTCTTGAGAAAGCGCGAGGCGCCGATGACGATACGTGTCGGCAGAGGCAGCGCGAGTCCCACTGAAGCAAACATGCCTTCGAATACCGGGATGACGAAAATCAGCAGCACCACGATTGCAATTGCCGCGACGCTCATGATGACTGTAGGATAGATCATCGCGCCCTTCACCTTTCTCACCAGGGCGTCGTTCTTTTCAAGGAACGTCGCCAGACGCATCAGAATGGTGTCGAGAATACCACCGGCTTCACCGGCGGCGACCATGTTCACGTACAAGTTGGTGAACGCGCGTGGGTGTTTTGAAAGGGCGTCGGCGACTGTATTACCGGACTCGACGTCGAATACCACTTTCTTGGTGACTTCAGCCAGCGCTTTGTTGTCGGTTTGCTCGGCGAGAATCGTGAGGGCTTGCACCAGCGGCAAGCCCGAGTTGATCATCGTCGAGAACTGACGGGTGAAGATGACGACGTCGCGGGTCTTGATCGAGCCGCGGCCGATCTTCGCGGATCCGCCCTGATCGATTTTGACTACGCTGAGGCGCTGCTTACGGAGTTGTGCAATAACGTCATCGCGAGAGGCAGCGTCGATCGTCGCAGTGCGAAGATCGCCATTGAATGCTCTCGCGGTATAAGTGAACGAAGCCATTAACTAACCCTCTTTTAACGTCTGGCCGGCGAACCGGCTCCTGGCCGGGCAGTCGCCGGTTTGGCGCCTCCAGGCTTACCACTTCCATCATCATCCGTCGGCAGCTGTCCGATCATGCGCTGGAACTCGGTCGGATCACCGCTCACGCGCAGGCACTCCTCAGCCGTAACTTCCCGCGCCATGTACAGTTGATAAAGCGCATCGTTGAGCGTCTGCATGCCAAATTTCTTACCCGCCTGCATCGACGAGTAGATCTGGTGAACTTTGTCGTCGCGAATGAGGGCGCGAATGGCCGGGGTGACTACGAGAATCTCAGCTGCCATGACACGACCGCGGCCGCTCGCCTTAGGTAACAGTGTCTGAGTGACGATTCCCTCGAGCACGAAAGCCAGCTGGGCTCTGACCTGCGACTGCTGGTGGGACGGGAACACGTCGATGATACGGTTGATCGCTTCTGCCGCGGAGTTGGTGTGCAAGGTGGCGAATGCGAGGTGACCTGTTTCGGCGATAGTCAGCGTCGCTGCGATCGTCTCCAGGTCGCGCATTTCACCTACCAGAATAATGTCGGGGTCTTCACGCAGCGCGTATTTCAGAGCGTTGGCGAACGACTTGGTGTCGCTGCCGATTTCGCGCTGGTTGATGATGCAGCTCTGGTGCTTGTGAATGAATTCGATCGGGTCTTCGACGGTGATGATATGGCCTTTGCGCTCGCGGTTGATCTTGTCGATCATCGCGGCGAGTGTCGTCGACTTACCAGAACCCGTCGGGCCGGTGACTAGCACCAGGCCGCGCGGCTTCTCCGCCATTTTGGCGATCGAGCCGGGCAGGCCGAGCTGATCGAAGGTCTTGATCGCAAACGGAATCTGACGAACTACCATCGAGACGCAGCCGCGCTGCTTGAAGACGTTGCCACGGAATCGCGCGAGGTTCTGAATACCGAACGAGAAGTCCAGCTCGTCCTCGAGCTCAAAACGCTTCTTTTGCTGTTCGGTGAGAACTGAATAGGCGAGCTGGAGGGTGTCTTTCGGGTTGAGCTCGTACTCGGCAGTCGCATTGGTGATGTCACCATCGACGCGCAGCTTTGGCTTTTCGCCGGCGACGATGTGAAGATCAGATGCGTTGCGCGAGACCATCTCCTCGAGAAGCGCGCGAAGGTTGATTCCCGCCGCCGGCTTCGGCGGTCCGGACGGGGACGAGGTATCAATGAACGGTAAAGTCATCGTTTAATGGTGATGCGTGGTGTGTGAATCAGCCGCTGTCTCGCGGACGACTTGCTCAAGAGTGGTAATTCCTTTGAGGACCTTCAGCCAACCGTCCATGCGGAGCGTTAGCATCCCTTCCTCAATGGCTGCCTTCTGAATCTCAGCCGCGCCGGCGCTCTGCATGATCAGCTTTCTGACGCGCGGCGTCAGATTAAGGACTTCGTATAGTCCCTGACGGCCACGAAGTCCGCTTCCCTCGCACTGCTCGCAGCCTTTGCCGCGGAAGATCGGAATGTCTTCCATCTTGGTGTCGAGGGTAAGGCGTTCCATGTACGGCTTGGCAGCGTCGCTGGCGCGTACCTTCGCGTCGTTGAGCGCCATGTCCGTGAACTTCATGTCGCGGAGTGTGACGCCGCCACCCACTTTCGCTGCTGAGGCTTCGGCCTCATCCATCTTGTAGGCTTCGCCGCAATTCTTACAAACGCGACGCACCAGACGTTGAGCGAGCACCAGATTGAGTGCCGATGCAACGTTGAAGGGCTCGAGACCCATGTCGATCAAACGGGTCACCGTTTCCGGCGCCGAGTTGGTGTGCAACGTCGAGAGCACGAGGTGACCGGTGAGTGCGGCCTTGATGGCGATACCACCGGTTTCGAGGTCTCGAATTTCTCCCAACATGATGATGTTGGGGTCCTGACGAAGGAATGCTTTCAGCGCGGCCGCGAAGGTCATTCCGATCTCGGTTCTCACCAGCACCTGGTTGATGCCGAAGAGGTTGTATTCGACCGGGTCCTCGGCCGTCATGATGTTGACGTCGATGTTGTTGATCTTTGACAGCGCTGAGTAAAGCGTGGTCGTTTTACCAGAACCGGTCGGACCGGTGACGAGCACCATTCCATAAGGGTTCGAGATCGCTTCCATTAGCTCCCGCTCTGCGCGCGGCTCGATGCCGAAGGTGCTCAGATCAAGCGACAGGTTGCCCTTGTCGAGAATACGGAGCACGACTTTTTCGCCGAACAGCGTCGGCAGCGTCGAGACACGGAAGTCGATGACCTTGCTGCCGATCTTCAGCTTGATACGGCCGTCCTGCGGAACTCGACGCTCGGCGATGTTCAGGTTCGCCATGATCTTGAAGCGTGAGATTAGCGCGGGACGCATCTTGATCGGCGGCTTCATGATCTCCTGGAGCGCACCGTCGATGCGGTAGCGGACGCGGAGCTCCTTCTCGAAGCACTCGAAATGAATATCCGACGCGCCCTTTCTTAGCGCGTCGGTCATGATTGCGTTGATAAGCTTGACGACGGGCGCTTCGTCGATGAGGGCGCCACCGGCGTTGTCGGCTGCCGATTCGTTCTCACTCTCGAGAATCTCGATATCGTCGTCGTCATCGATCTCGGCGAGGAGGTTCTCCATCTGGGCTTCGCCCGATGAGTAGAACTTCTCGATCGCGTTGCGGAGCGTGAACTCGCCGGCAATTACCGGGAAGATGTCGAGACGGGTGATGAACTTGATGTCGTCGAGCACCGACATCGTCGCCGGATCCGACATGGCGACGGTGAGAGTGCGACCGTCGCGCTTGAGCGGGAGAACGTTGTGCTTGAGCGCCAGCTCACCGGGAATGAGCTTCGCAATGCGTCCATCGACCTGGAACTTGGTGAGGTCGACAGCGGGCATTTTGTGCTGACGAGCAAGCATTCTGGTGAGGTCGGTTTCCTTTACGAAACCGAGCTTGACCAGGTTATAGCCGACTCTAGTGCCGTTGTGTCTCTGTTCCTGGAGAGCCTTATTGAGCTGATCCTGAGTGATCAGCCCTTCTCTCAGCAGCAGATCGCCGATCCTCGGCGTTTTCGCGGCAGGTGCTGTCAAGGACGCGGGTCCCTCCGGTGCGGCTTCCTGCGTGCTTTCAGCACTTCGGATGGCCTGGGTATGACTGTGTTGGTAGGACGCGGGACCAATGAGAAGGTTACGGCAGAGTCCAGTTTTTCTACCATAGAGGGTCCGACACCTTTCACCCTCCGCAAACCTTCGAGAGATCCGAACGGGCCGAACGAATCTCGGTCCGCTACAATGCGCTTGGCGAGCGCTGGACCGACGTTCCGGAGCGCGACAATCTCCTCGACCGTTGCGATGTCGAGATCGACCCGCCCTTTTGGCGCAGGTGGGCGCTTCTTCGCTTTATCTCGCTTCGACTTACGCAGGCCGGATTTGCGCGCCGAATCGGCAGCTTTGATCTGGGATTCGAGCGCTGATCGCGCCTTTGCATCGACTGGACTAGAGCCGTGAAGCGCACGAATCGCCCTGCCTGAAGCGCCTAAAACAAGGACGATCGAGAAGAAAAGAAGTGCCTTTCGCTCGGCGGGTGTCGGCATGATCCGACCCTAGCCGTGCAAGCACTTTTTACGTCACCGGAGCAGCGCGGCTGGGTGCGTATTGTTCCATCGAAGTCGTGAGGAGGAGCGTCGAAAGAACCAGCACTCCGGCGACCACAAATGGGAAGCCAAGCCCGAGGTGGTCCATCGCGATTCCGGCGGCGAGCGGGAACACCACGCGCGACACTCCGCCGAAGGTGTGCTGGACACCCATATAGAGGCCGCGGTGCTTTTTGGGAACGACTCGCGACAACATCGCCGTCACGCATGGGAATATGAACGCAGTGCCGAGTGGCATTAGCGTCAACGCGATGGCCAGAGTGAGATAAGAATGTACCGCAGCCACCATTGCGAGCCCGCCCGATAGTAGTACGAGCCCGAGGCGTGTGAGCCGCACCTCGCCAAGCCATTCGATCATGCGGCCAAGAATTCCGGCACGAACGATCACGCCCATGCCGCCCAGGTACATAACGAAGAAGCCGACGTTCGCCTCAGTGATCGGTAGACGGTCGGCGAGAATCAGCGGAAGGGTCGGAGCGGTGCCATAGAACGCGCCAATACCGACCGTGTAAATCCAAATCAGACGTTGCGCCGGCTCTTTTGGTCGCGCGATTACGCTCCAGACAGCGCTGGAGCTTGTCTGGTGTGGGACTTGGAGCTCGCCGGTCGTCAATGCGTCTTCGTTCGATTCGCGGAGGTAGATACCGGCGAAAACGCTTATCAGCACGCAGAAAATCGCCGACGCGATTCCTGGAGCATGCCTTCCCCAGTGAATCAGCACCGACCCTATTGCGGGTCCGACGACAGCGCCAAGACTGGTTGCCGCCGACAACCAGCCGAGACTCTTCGCGCGGTCGTTTGGATCGCTGGCATCGGCGACATAAGCCTGAACGACTCCGATCGTCCCGCCTCCGAACCCTTGTACGACGCGGGAGATCAAGAGCAGCCAGAGTGTGCTCGAGTACGCGAATATGACGTAAGCGATCGCGGAGATGAGCAGGCCCGCGAGCAGCGCGGGCCGACGGCCGTAGCGATCTGAAAATCGTCCCCAAACCGGAGCACTGGCGAGCTGCGCGATCGAGAACGCGGCGATCAGAACGCCGACGATCGTCGCCGATGCGCCCATTTTCGTGGCGTAGAAGGGAAGCAGCGGGATGATCATCGCCAGGCCCAGCATGTCAACGAAGGCGGTGATCATGAGGACCGTCAGCTTCCCTTTCATTTTATTTCCGCGTCACCAGCGCCGTCGCAACATCTCCAACAATCGCAAGCGACCGGGCTGAGATCTTGTCCATCGTGTCCTGCGGCGTGTGGTGCGGGGGATAAGTGAGATCGATGACGTCGATCACACGCAATCCGGCGTTGAGCAACGGGATGTGATCGTCGGTCACCAGTTGCCCGCCCTCCTGCACGAAGATGTTGCCGTACCCAAGATCGGCGGCAGTTTGCCAAACGCGCGAAACGACTTCGGGCACCTGCTGGAAGGAGTTCATCTCGTAAGGAATTCGGAGATCCTTGTCGCCGATCATGTCCCAGAGCACCCCATATAACGGTTTGTATCCGGGGGAAGGCAAATGGTTGGCGAAGTAGTTTGATCCGATGAGAACATCCACTTCTGGCGGCCCGAAGTCGCCATAATCCTCGCCGTCAGTAAACAGCAGATCGACTCCGACGTTGGGCTTTGTCTTTTTGAGAACGTCGCCGATGGCGACAAACATCCCGACACCGGAAGCGCCATCATTGGCCCCTGGCACGGGCATCTTCCGCTCTGCTTCCGTCGCCGCCGACTCTGAAATCGGCCGCGAATCCCAGTGGGTGAGATACAGTACCCGCTCAGTGAGCTCGGGCCGGAACCGCGCAAGGATGTTTCGGAGCGGCAGAATCTTCCCGTCTTTGGTTTTGTAGTTGAACGCCTGCACAACTACGGTGTCGGCGCGCGTGCGCATCTGGCTGATGATCCAGTCACCAGCCTTCTTCGCGGCCGGACTGCCCGGCACGCGTGGCCCGAAATTGACCTGCGCCTTTGCGTAGTTGTACGCGGCGCTGCCACTGAATCCAGTCGTCGTCGAGCCACCTGACGTTGAATCTCCGCTCGACGCAGTCGCTGCGCTTCCCTCCTTCACATCGCGCTTGCAGCTGATGATGAAACAGAACGACAAAATAAACAGCATCAATCTCACTTGAATTCCCCAGCGTAGAACTGCAGGTGCATAACCGCACTGAGCACGGTCTGCGTGAATTGCCGGTTAAGGTTATGGTCGAAGCTCTGAACGCGCGAGATGACAAAGCTCGAAGACAGGTTCTCGGCGACATCCGTATCGGCGCTCATGCTGAAGGCGCGCCGGCCGTTATCAGTCAGCCTGCTCTCGCCAGTCAGCGCGAGTGGATTGAAGACAAAGTTCTGTCCCTGACTCCTCTGATAGCTGACTCGGGTGCGCAGATCGCTGCGGGGTTTCCAGCTGGCCGGCAGACCCCACGGTTTGGAAACGTCAATACTGAAATCCGAGTTGTCACCGTTGCTCGTCAGACCCGGTCGATCGTCGAGACGCTTCGAGAGCGAATACCCTACGGTCGCAGATAAGGGCCGTTGCCCGACGAACACGATCGAGCCGCTCAGTGGATAGCTCCGCACCTTCATCTCCCCGCGATCGTCCACTTCCTCTCCGAACAACGGTTGAGTCCCGTTTAACTGCCGCGTCTCGAGCATGCGCGCGTTGGCGCCGAGGCTGGAGATCAACCATTGCAACCCTTTTGGCTGGCCTGCCCAGCGCAGGGAGATATCCGGGAACATCGTCTGAGTTCCATCCACGATCTCCTGGGTCTCCTGCAGCCGCCGCGTCCAGTTACGGGTGTTGATGCGCTGATAGCGCGCGGCGATCGTCGCACCGAGCGGAAGATTCACTGTCTGATTTACGGAGAACTGATTGACGAGCCCAACGCTAGTCGCGAGCTCGTCACCAATCCGCCGGAATCCGTTCACGCCGCCGAGTCCGAACTGATACAGGAGCGAGGCACCCGCAGCGCTCCCGTCGTAAACGGAAAGAATGCTGCGGTTGAAATTCAGGTCGAGCGGCTGCAGGCCGCCGAGCAAGCCGCGCATAAAACTGTTGCTGTCCGTATGGAGTTTGATTGCACGCGGCAAATCGAGCGTCAGTCCCGCCGTCGTCGTCTGAGAATTACCCAGCCGGCGCGGAATCCGTAGCGCTCCGGTGCTATCGCCTTCGCGCGCAAAGTCGAGCGTGTTTGGATCACGCAGCATGTTGTACGACGTGCCGAAGTCGAGTCGCGGCCGGAACCACGCGGTGATCGGTGGCGAGATGTTGATGCCCGCCTGCATCGCCCGCTCCCGCTCCAGTCCTGCATCGCCGCCGAGGATGCGATCACGATCGCTCGTTGCAACGAGCCCCAGGGGCGAATCGGTGCCATAACCACGGAGGTCGCGAACTGATGTGATGTCCCACCGTACCGACGCGGCCTTGAACGGCTGGAAGACGAGACTGCTACCATTGCGCCAACTTCGCGTACGGCCTTTCACCAGCCGCGCTGAGTCATCGGCTGCCAATGCTGGCTTGAGGAACGACGAGCGGTCGTCATGACCGTTGGTGTAGGCCGACGTGATGTGAATCTCCGTCGGCGACCAGCGCCCGAGATCCGGCAGCAAGGCGCGCGACAAGTTGAAGTCGAGACCGACGACGAAGTTCTTGGCCTTGCCGTCCTGATATTCGCTGCGGGAGACGCCGGTGGTGTACGAGGAGCTCAGAGCCAGATTGTTCAGGATGGGCGACCAGAAGGATCCCGTCGACTGTTTCGTGCGTCGCAGTCCAAACGTGACCGATGCAGCCGCCGATCGAGGCGTTCGCAGTCCTTCGATCGCATCACCCTGGATGTCCGACTGCGAGACGAAGAGCGGTTGCTCGGACGCCGAGGTGTAGTTGACGGTGAATGGCATCGAGATGCCGAGCGAAGCGGGCAGCAATTTTTCCAGCCGGAACGCAGAGCTCAGATCCCAGTTATTGTCGGTCAGATAGGTTGGAGCTTCCGCGAGTTGCCGGAAATTCGGGTCGCGCCTGCTGACATTGACGCGAATGTCGGCGAAGTCACTCGCCGTGATTGTCAGGCCCGCCTCGCCGGCAAAGCCGGTCGCGTTCACGACGCCAGCGAGTCGAATGTCATCGACCCACAGCTCGAGGGTGTCGCTTGGAATGACTGGACTGGCGCCGGGAGGAACCGGCAGCCGCATCATGCCCACCGCCAACTCCTGCACCGCTGCCAGATTGGGAGGACTGGTTCCCGGATCGGTGGTGTACACGACGTAGCCGCTGTCGCACGCGGCATAACGCGAAGCAGCGGTCGCCCCTGCGGGTAACGGCGTGTTTGCGATCATTACCGAGTCGATTCCGTTGCAGCTGTTACGCTGTCCGCCCTGCAGATATGCGTTTTGGATCCTGGCGCGCAATGCGAACAATCGGGAGAAGTCGACCGTGATCTCCGGCAACCACGCTGCCTTCGAGGTGCCCGAGTTGATCGGCGTGCGATACATGTAAAAGTTGTTGGCGTCGCGCGCGATCTTGATGTAGAACTGCAGCTCGCCGTCCATTCCCCAGCCGCTGCTCACGCCACGCGCCCACACACGCAGCTGCTTGTAGGTCATGAAGTTCTTTTCGCCTTCGGGGAATCGGTAATAGGATTCCGCCCGATCCAGCGGCGCGAGATCAGTGACCAGCAATCGCAGCGAACGCTCGTTGATTTGCACGCGACCGGGTTGGAACGCGACGGTCTTGCTGGTCGGCGCGTCAGTCACTCCCGGCGGAGACTCGTAGTCGATCCCGGCGCGCACGCGCTTGTCCTGAGTGCCGACGACGCCGGACTGGACGAAGCCGGTCGACGTTTGATCGTCCGCGATTCCGTGAAGGGTGTGATCGCTGACCTTGAGCCATGGCGCGCCGGTGAGGCGCAAGCGCGCTAAAGGGACGGTGCTGAAATCGTTGTCGCCTTCGGCATCCCCGGAAATCATGGTGACGCGCAGGGCCCGCGCCCGTCGCAGCAGGGGATGGCCGAGCGAGTCGTCAGGCGTGCCGAACGGAACGCGGAAGAACACCCAGCAGACGTTGTTGCGTGGGCCAGTTGGCTGACCCGTTAGCTGCGGTGGTGGCCCGCACTGACCCAACCGAGTGCGCTTCGTCGGATCGGCGAGATTGACTACGTAGCGGTACCACTGCTCCTGGTCACGCTCGGCTGTAGTCAGGTTGAGAACGTTGTCGGCGTCGATGTCCTCCTCGTCCAACCGATTGTTGTTGATTGTGCAATCCACTTTGGCATCGCCGAGTATCTGACGGATGCCGTATCCTCCCCGGCATGTGCGCGCGAATCGCACCGTCGTAAAAGTGGGAGCACGCCCCGGCACCGTATCGATTTCGATCACCAGGGAATCCATCACGTCGCCGGGCAAGCCGTTGTCGTTGGACGAAACGTTGAAGGCGCGGGAGAATGGATCACGCTCGCTATTCAGAGTGTCGAGGCCCTGAATTCCTTTGCTGTGCCACGACGAATCGATCTGCCCCGGCAGTGTGCCGAGTCGAATGATCAGTGTGTCGGGACCGAAAGACACCGAGTTCTCGGAGATTTCACCAAAGTCGAAGACGAGGATCGGATTCTTCGCCTGATCGGCGCCCGTGGGGATCTGCGCCCAGAACTCCAGGTTCTCGGCGTGCGAGATGTCGACGCCGCTCGGATTCAACACTGTTCTGATCGAGCGCCACCGGCGCCCAGCCGGTGCATTCGGAAGTGTCCACAGGAATCGACCGCTGGAAGGATCGAGCTGACCGCCGATGCTGAGCGGATAAAGAGTCAGCCACAGCAAAGACTCGGGGCCTGAAGGGCCGACGCCGCTCTGTGTAATTGCGGTGTCGATCTTGTCGATGCTGTAGGTGACCGGCGTACCGTTCGCGTCAGCGCCATTACTCTGCCACGCCATCGTGGTCGCACGATTGAGATCGAACACGCCGGCGCCGAATCTCGCCGGTATTCTCGTTCCCAGCGCGGGCTGACTACTGAAATACCACTGCGGATCGTTGAGCGAGATCGGTAATCCGCCTTCCCCCTCGAAGGATTCGAGGTACGCCTGCTGGGATTTATTGGTTTGGGGACGACTGGCAGCCAGCTCCGCCGAGAAAGCGATGCGCGACGGAACCGACGTCGGCCCATAAGGAAGTTTGGAAACGAGACTGGTAAGAGCATCGGGCTCGAAGTTGAACAGCGCACTGACGCCGGCAACCAGTGAAGCAGACGGCTCGAAGCCGAGTGGAGGTCTCGTGAAGTTGGTGTGCTGGCTCTGCGAGATCGCCGTGAAATTCAGCTGGCCGTTGGTGAAGGGCAGCTCGGCGGTGGCGCCCAGAATCGATGTTGGGGTTTCCTCGAACACCGGATTCTCTTCGTACTGCACCATCACTTGTCGCGGTCTGGGGAACAGCGTGTCGGGGCGATTGAACGAGACTCGGCCGAGATCGTAATCGACCGAGTAATCGGTGCCTCGAGTGAGAGAGATTCCGTCCACGAGCAGCCGCTCCGAATTCGGGCGGATCTGCACTGTGCCTAGCATTAACGCTCCACCGTCACCGCTCCCTTCAGACTGGGCGCGAAGCCGGATGTGATAGACCGCTTCGGGCCGCTGCGCAGACCGGACGTACTCGGGCGGCGTGGTGTAGATCGTATCGTTGGTTGGATTTCCCGCGACCGCGAGCCCAGTCGATGCGAATGGTTTCGCTGAAGGGAAAATCAGGAATTGATCCTGAATGGTGTGCGCGCCCGGGGAGCCGAGACTCAATTCGAAGTTTGGATCGGTGGGCCGCGGCCAGATTCGATTCTCGAGATCGAAGCTCGAGCTATTGGTCGCCTGGGCGAGTCCGAACAGCTTGAGATAGGTGTCGGCATTTCCAGCGACCGGCTTCTCCTGATCCTCGCTGCTGCCGGTGACGATTTTGAGAATCACGCTCTGACGGCGCAGATCCGATCCGCCGAGGCGATAGACACTGCGAATCTCCCGATCGAAAGCCGGGTCGCCGGGTTGCACGTCAGGACCCCAGATCAGATTCGCGAACTGGTCGCGATTCGGAGTGAACTGCAGATCTGGCGTGCCGCCCGTGCTCACGAAGGTGGTGTCGCGACCATTGATCCGCACCCGATACGCCACGACGAGCCGTTCGTTGTTGAGAGCGAGCGGGCGCACCAGCGCGATCCACAGCAGCGATGGATCGGCGTAGTAGTCGACGCCTTCGCGCAAATATTCGTAGACCTGTCCCCGACGTGATCTGGGATTGCCGATCAGCCGGAACTGTGGTCCATTCGGGTTGGGCGGCTGGCCGCCGATCAATAACCGATAAAGAAAGATTTTCGTCGGACGCAACGTGTCGGGCAGCGACGCGGCGAGCGCAGACATCCGTCGGGTGTCGAGGATGTCGATGTTCGGATAAGCGCCGGCGAACAGCCGCGGATTAACAGTGAAGAAAAATCGGCGGGGCTCGAATTGGTAATCTTCGATCTTCCGATCGATTGCCTGGAGTGTGCGATCACCGACAGTGAAGATCCGATCACGAACGACGTTGCCCTTCTGCTGGGCGAGGATGGTCTTGACGCGCAGCGATCCGATTTTGGTGAGCGCCTGAACGCCGTAATTCCCGCTTGGAATGCCCGCAGTTATGTAGCGCGAAGCCGGCGGCTGGAAAGCGACGTTGCCGACTTCGAGGCGCTGCATGAACTGGCTCGGCTTCCCCTCGTAGTAAATCGAGATGTTGTTCGATGCGTCGAACTCGCGCTGCGTATCGTAGTCGACGTTGACGTGGACGCGGTCGGCGACGATGCCTCCCGACTTGGCGGCGAATTGAAAGTCCACCTGTGGCAGCGGCTCGAAGGTGCTCCGACAGTTGGTGGATGGATCGAACAGGAACGTCGACGAGCAAACCGCGGTCTGAGTCTTCTCGTTACGGAACTCGAGCCGGCCATCCAGCTGTAAGCCCAGATCGGCGTATTCGCCGATGATCGGCAGCGGCTTTGTCGGAACAGTCGGCTTCGGCTTTGGCGGCAGCTCACCGGGAAACGAAGGCGATGGTGTCGCAGTGGCAAAGTTGCTGGTGGCGATTTCACCCCACACAGCCTGCATGATCGTGCGCATATTCTGCTGAAAGGCCGTTGCGCGCGCGGCATCGATCTGCGCCTGTGCCTGACGGAAAGCTTCGCGATCGCTTCGCGAAACTACTGACGGCAGAATGAGCGGCAGTGTGTCACGACCCAGGCGCAGGCGTGGAATGCCCGGGGCACCAGGGGTACCTGTGGGGGGCGATGCCGGCGGTGCGGGGGTGACCTTGCGTGTGGTATCGCGCGGATCCTGCGCGTGCGCCGGCCGCGTCGTCAACAGCAGCGAAACGCTGACGAGCAGGATTAGATGCTGAAGCGTGGAACTCGTTGTCTGCGTGCCGCTTACCCACGAGCGCACGGTATATTTCACCCTGTGAAGCTTCGCCCGGCAGTCTGCCTTTTCCCACATCTATAGTGAAGATACTGCACCGGTACGTGCTGAAGGAACATGTGGGTCCGCTGACATTTGCCCTTACGGCGCTGACCTCCATCCTCCTTTTGCAATACATCGGTAAGCATTTCGGCGAGCTGGTGGGAAAAGGATTGCCCACCTTCGTGATCGCCGAGTTTTTTGCGCTGTCGATTCCACTGACGGTGGCGCTGACCCTTCCAATGGCCGTGTTGGTCGCGACGCTCTACGCGTTCAGCCGGCTGGCCGCCGAAAATGAAATCACCGCGCTCAAGGCAAGCGGTGTCAGTCTGGTCAGTGTGCTCAAGCCCGTATTGTGGGCGGCGGTCGGCGTGACATTCGTGATGATCGCGTTCAACGATCAGCTCCTGGCCCGATCGAATCACAAGCTGGCAGTGCTCCAGCGCGACATCGCCCAGAAAAAGCCGACGTTCGGCTTGCGCGAGCAGGTGATCAATGAAGTCAGCCCCGGCAAGTTTTACCTCCGCGCCGGACATATCGACGAATCGTCGAATCTGATGCGCGAGGTGACGATCTACGACATGGCTGACCCGGCCGTGAAGCGGACCATTTACGCCGACAGCGGCAACATGCGGATGGTCCACAACATGTCGGACCTGGAGCTGTTGCTTTACCACGGCAACACAGAAGACGTCCCGACCACCAATGCGGGGGAGCTTCGTCGGCTCTACTTCGACGTCGACCTGGTAAGAGTGAAAGGCGTCGGCAATCAATTCCAGAAGACCACCGCGGATTCGTACAAGAGCGATCGCGAGATGACCGTTTGCGAGATGCAGCAGGCCCAGGACCGCGCCCGTCGCGATCACGAGCTCGCGCGCCGGGAGTTCATGCAGCGCATCCCCGAAATAAAGGGAATGAAGACAATTCTCGCCGAGGATCTGCTCAAGGCCAAACTGGATGTACCCTGGGACGTGGGGCTGGGCAGGGCTTACTGCAAGCTGTTCTCGTTTCTAACGCCGAAAACCGCGCAGGCGCAGGGCGTGTCGGATACGCCGCGTGCTGTAGTCGCCAAGCAGAATGCATCCAGCACTTCGATTCGAGCTCCAATAACGACGGCGCAGATTCCGGTGCCGGCGAGGAGACCGCCAAATCCGGTACCGACGACCGGTCAGGCAACACCGCCACCAGCCGTGGACGCCGTCGCCCTCTCACAGCTCGAGGGCTTGCGCCTGCGGCTGATCGACAGCTCACAACTCATGAACTCCTATGGCGTGGAGATTCACAAAAAGTTTGCGCTCGCCGTCGCCTGCTTCGTGTTCGTGCTGCTCGGCGCGCCGATCGCGCTGCGCTTCCCGCGGGGGGGCGTTGGGCTGACGATCGGCGTGAGCCTGTTCGTGTTCGCGCTGTACTACGTCTGCCTGATCGCAGGTGAGTCGATCGCGAAGCGCGGGATGATGCCCGCCGTCATCTCGATGTGGATGGCGAATGTGATCTTCGCGCTGATCGCGCTGTGGCTGTTGTCAAGGATGGGCAAGGAAGGCAGCACCTCACGCGGCGGCGACATGCGGGAGATGATCGGCACCATCAGAGGCGCCGTTCGCTCGAAGCTGGGTTGGAAGGATCGCCGAGTACAGCGGGAGCGAATGGCCGCTTGAAGAAAATGGTGCGGGCCCTGGACCGCTACGTATTTACCGAATTCTGGAAGATCTTCGTCACGACGGCGCTCGGATTTCCGATCCTCGTCAACATCATCGATCTCACAGACAATCTCGACAAATACCTCGGGCAGAAACTGAGCCCCGGTCGGATCGCGCTCAGCTACATCTACTGGCTGCCGGATTCGATGTTCATGGTGTTGCCGGCGGCGGTGTTGTTCGCCACGGTATTCGCAATTGGGGCACTCACTCGCCACTCCGAGATCACCGCGGCGAAGGCGTCCGGAATTAGCTTTTATCGTTTCATCGCGCCGATTTTTGCCGGTGCAGTGATTGCGACAATGCTCGGACTCGTACTAGGAGAGCTGGCACCTGTTACAAACAAAAAGCGAATGGAGATTCTGCAGGGTAATCAGGTCAACCTGGGCAACGATCGATACAATTTCGCCTATGCCGCGGACAATGGTCGCGTCTACAAGATCGGCGCGCTGCATCTGACCGACGCCTCGATCGAGGGAATGGTGATCGAACGCAAAGGCAAGGGACCTGACTATCCCTCATACCTTATCTCGGCGAATGGGGCGAAATATCGGTCGGGCAAGGGATGGCTGATCAAGGGCGGTGCGATGCATGTTATTCCGGACACACTTCACAACATGACCATCACCTTCGATTCGCTCATCGACAAGCACTTCACCGATCAGCCGAAGCAGCTGACGCTGGCGCAGAAAGCGCCGGCTGATATGGGCTTCAAGGAGCTCGGGAGATTCATAGCATCGATGGAGCGCTCGGGCGCCGACGTGAACGAGCTGCGTGTCGAGCGGATGCTCAAAATCGCGATTCCGGTCACCTGCGTTGTGATCCTGCTATTCGGCGCGCCACTGGCGACGAGCACCCAGCGCGGCGGCGCCGCCTACGGAGTCGGGCTTAGTCTGGCGACAACGGTGATTTTCCTGATGCTGATTCAGCTGACCAAGGGCATCGGCGGCAAAGGGATGATACCGGCCGATCTCGCGGCCTGGCTACCGAGTATGATCTTCGGAGTTATTGGCGCATTTCTCTTCGCGCGCGTCAGAACTTGATTCGCGATCCACTCGAGCCGTTCCGAAATGTTGGGAAGCGCGCGTATTTCGCGCGAGACATCGGGCGCGCGATACCCGACTTTCGAACCTACGGCGCGGAAACGATCCGCCAGATGCGGAACATTGGAGTCGACTCGCTTCCACTGGCGGCAATCGTTGCCGCGTTTATCGGCGCAGTGACCGCAATCCAGACGCGATATCAACTCTTTGGCGGAGTGCAGCTTTCGGTTGTGGGGCTGATCTCACGTCAGTCGGTGATTCTGGAACTGGGTCCATTGCTGACAGGTCTGGTGCTCACAGGTCGAGTCGGCGCGCGAATCACCGCCGAGATCGGGACGATGCGTGTAACAGAGCAGATCGATGCACTGGAAACGCTGGCGTACGATCCCGTTGCGTATCTGGTAGTGCCGCGACTGATCGCGGCACTCGTCATGCTTCCAGTCCTGACTGTCCTCGCCGACGCGATTGGTGTCGTTACGGCAATGGTAACCGCGGTCTCGGCGACGGACGTCACAAGCGCGGACTTCACGGCGGGCCTTCGGCTCTCGTTCACTCCGTTTCAAATAGTGTACAGCCTGATCAAGGCGACTATATTCGGAGGCGCGATAGCCTTCTTCTGCTCCTACGAGGGTTACACCGCGAATGTCGGCGCCGAAGGCGTCGGACGCAGCACCGCGCAAGCGGTTGTCATTACCTCGGTCGCCATTCTGGTGCTTGATGCGCTGATCGCCGTCCTCCTCGCTCCTTACCTGCAGGCATGAAGACAAGAGACGAAGTTCTCGTTGGACTCGTTGTGACCGCGGCGATAGTCGTGACCGTGCTCGGCTCGCTGTGGCTGGCGCGCGGCGGATTGTCGAAGGGATATCCGTTGTACGCGAAGTTCCCGTGGGGCGCAGGACTCAAACAGGGACAGCCGGTGCTGCTGGTCGGCGTGAGCGTGGGTTACCTCGACCAGGTCGATCTTCACCAGGACGGCACACTGGTGACGACACTGCGCATTCAGAATCACTATCAGGTGCCGATCACGAGCAAAGCAACGGTAATTCCAAACGGAATCTTCGGCGACATGGCGGTGGCATTGACGCCGTCGAAACCGAATCCAGTCTCGTTCAAGTCGGGCGACACCGTTCCGATTGGACCATCGACGCCGGGGATCGCAGAGCTGACCGCGAAGGCGGATTCAGTAATGAACTCCGTCAACGCAATCACGACCGCTTTGCAACGAGAGATGGTGGGTACAGGTGGGATCCGGGATTTGCGGAGCACCATCGCGTCGACGAATCGGCTAGTCAATGATTTTTCGTCGATCGCCAACGAGCAGTCGCGTCAATTGACGGCGACGATGCAATCGGTTCGACGCGCAACTACGGCAATCGATCCGGCAAAGGTCGATTCGACGCTCGCAAATTTCCGGACGACGAGCGCTAACCTCGCGCAGCTGAGTGGGCAGGTAAAGGAGACGACGACCAAGCTCGACGCGATTCTGGCGAAAGTCGATACGGGGCCCGGATCTGCTGCGCGCTTGTTGAACGATCCGGGTGCGTACAACGACGTGCGTGGGTTGCTGGCGCGAATGGATTCGTTGCTCGCGGACATCAAGAAGAATCCGAAACGGTACATCAACGTCAAGATCTTCTAGCTGATTCGGTTCGAATCCTGAGTCCGACTTTCGAGCTGAATCCGAAGTCCGAGCCGATTGCGAAGTGCGAGCAAAGCTCGGAGGTAGCTCTCAACTCGGACCAGGTGCGTAACTCGGACTTAGCTCGCAACTCGGACTAGCTCAGCCCCGCGCTTTTATTTCGTCCAGCCTTTGCGCCCGCCGCGTCTTGGGACGATGCACACGCGCCGGCGGCTGACGGAGCTGCCAGCGGATACGCCAGGCCACGGCGAATAGCACCAGCAGCATACACAGCTCCACGTAGACCTTCTCGCCGTCCAGGAAGTCGATTGGATTGTCCTTGAGGTTTGGGTCGGTCAAGATGCCGTGGATGTAGAATAGCAACGCCGTCGCGTAAGCCGTAAAGTGCAGCGACTTCCATGTCTTGCGACCAAGCTCATGGCGGAAATACGAGGTCAGGACCACGAACGCCAGTGAGTACAGCGCGAGCGCGCCGAGGACGTTGATCCACGGCTGTTTCGGCGCGTTGACCGGGTAGATGATGTCGATCAACCCAAACTTCGCGGTCGACGAAAAAAGAATTATCACCGGGTGGATCGCGGCGATGGTCAGCGCGATGTAGGCGGTCCAGTTGTGGATCTTGAAGGTGTTGATCCGCCGGTGGGGCCATTCGCGGACCGGATTGTACTTCACCGACATCACCAGCCCAAGCAGGATGTTGAGCGTCAGCAGCGTCATCGCCGCGAGGCCGAAGTAGCTGGAGATCTCGATCGCGCTCATGTCAGAAAGTCACGTGGCTTGTAAAAGCTTAGAGTAACGAAAATGCCGGCGGGGTTTTCTCCGCCGGCATTTTCTCTACGGTCCAGAGACGCCGAGCGCTGAAGGCTCGGCGCATCCGTCAGAAGCTGTACCGCAGCGAAAGCTGCATGCGATAGTTGGAAGACGCGTTATCCGCGTTCCACGGCTTCATTGCCTTGTTGAAGGTGTAAATGCCCTGGATCGTCTGCTGCGTACGGCCGGCAGTGACGTTTCCGCTCTGAGTCAACAGAGTGGTCGCGCTGCAGATCGGGCCGCAGGTGTTGTTCTGATCAGAGAAGTTCTGCCATCCCCATCTCTTGTTGAGCAGGTTGAGGAAGTTGATGACGTCGAGGCGCAGCTGCAGGTTCTGCTGGCCGAACGCCCGCAGATTCTGGCCGACACTGACGTCGACGTCGTTCTGCCACGGATTGCGGCAGGTATTGCGACCAAGGAGCTTCCCGCGGTTCTTGCTGAGGCATGGGACACGATCGATGAAGCGATCGAATGCATCGGCTTGCGCCTGTGCATCAAGAACCGCCTGTGCCGCTGTTAGGCCTGGTGACACACCGTTGTAACCAGTGAAGAGAATCTCGTTCGGATCGTGCGCATCCTTCGGCACGTAGACGAGATCGTTCTGTGACTGACCATCGGCGTTGGCATCGCCTGATCCCGATCCGCTACCAGCTGCGTAGACGTAATCGAAAGGCGCGCCGGAGTTGCCGACATAGATGAACGAGAAGTCGGTCAACGTCTTCAGGGTCCACGTGCCCGTCGCGATGATGCGGTGCGGCATGTCTTCCTTGCCGCGGGTGAGGCTGCGATCCGCGAGGTTGCCTGCCCAGTCACGTTGATAGCGATAGTTTGAGCCCTGTGTGCTGCTCGTCGTCGCCGCTACGTCACGCACCTGTGAATAGGTGTACGCGACCGAGCCCTGGAAGCTGTCGAAGAAAGTTTTCTGCAGCTGGCCGGTCAGGCTGTAGGTATGATCGCCGTGAACGTTGGTCACGTCGATCACCTGCTGACGGCCGCCTGGTGCCAGGGTCGCAGTGCCGCCCGTTGCGGTGAGAGTTCCGTACAGGACCCGGCCGTTGCGGTCGACGCCTTGAGGACCGGCGAGTGCAAGGTTTTGATAGAACGCGTTCGAGATGGCCTTGGTGTACAACCCTTCGACCGTGCTGACCAGACCGTTCCCAAAACGGTGATCGTAGCCGAGGGTGATCTTCTGATACTGCGGGAAGCGGAAGTTCGGATCGATCGTAGCGATGTTGGAGCTTGCAGCCGTCGTCGCACCCGGACGCGCGGCGCCACCACCAGCGGGCGTGAACGGCGCGCACGCCGTCGGAGGGTTGGCGATGTTCGCTGCGTTAAACGGTGGCGGAATCGTCGATGTCGCGTTGGTGCCCTGATTGCCGGCGTTTCCACCGCAGGTAAGCGACGCGTATCCGCTCAAGCCCGAATTGCCGAACGCGTTCGAGAGATAAACGAACGGCGGAGTCCCGGTGAATAATCCGAGTCCACCGCGAAGCTGGTTGCGCTGATCGCCAGTCGCGTCCCAGTTGAAAGAGAAGCGTGGGGAGATCGTGCGCTTGCTTGGTACGGCGGCGGTGCTGCGTCCGTAAGCAGTGAGGACTTGTGGATTCTCGGGCGGCGTATCAAGGAATTTTGGCTTCTCGAGACGAACGCCAGCTGTGATAGTCAAGCGATCGGACTTCTGCCATGCGTCCTGAACGTAGAACGAGTACATGTTAGCGCGGAACGTTGCGAGTCCGTTCGCCGGATCGGTCGCCGACGGAGCGCTAACGGAGTAGCTAACTGGATTCCCCAGCCTGAACTGGGTCGTGTCAGCAAACGTCCAGCTGCCCATCGAGTTCTGGCCAAACAGGTTGATCGGCTTGTAGAACAAGTTCTTTGTACCGAATGTGACGTGATGCGACGCAACAGGAACTGTAAAGTTTTCAGTAAGCTCAAACGTCCGTTGATCGAGCGAGTTGCCCTGAGATGACGCCTCGGTTCCTGCTACCATGGCGAGTGTGTTCGCGCCCTGAGTGGTAGTGAATCCGCGAACCGTAATCTGCGGGTAATTCACCGGCACGGTTCTGAAGTCGTGCGTGGTGGTCAGGTTAAGAAGCAGCTCGTTGAAGATCCCGTTCGGAAGATTGGTCAACAGCTCAGCGACCGACGAGTGCGTCTTCGAGCTGAAGAGGTACGAGTTCGACGTGAGGTTGAACAGCGGACTGGACGAAGTCGAAGAGCTGCGGCTGAAGGTCGTGTTATCGGCCGCTGCATAGTTGTGGCGCAATACCAGTCGGGTGTATCCCGGCAGGTAAGCGTCGACTCGCCCGAATACGTTGGTCAAAGGATTCTGCTTGAGGACGCGAGCGCCGCTACCTGGGTTGGTCAGGCCCTGCGCTTTCGCGTAGTCCTGGAACGTTGTTACGTCCGCCGATCTCGCGACACTATCCGGAGATCCGAGAAATGAGCCCGTCGCCGGAGTATTCTGCTTCTGCCACTCCGGATTCACGAAAAAGAAGAGACGGTTCTTGATGATCGGACCGCCGAGCGAGAATCCGTACTGTTGCTGCTTGAACTCGGCGAGGTACGGCTGGCTGCGAGTCAGACTCTCGTTTCGAGTGTAGCCGTAAGTCGAGCCGTGAAATTCATTGGTGCCGGTCTTCGTCACCGCGTTGATCAACATGCCGCCGAAGTTTCCCTGACGGACATCGAACGGCGAAAGCAGAACCTGATACTCCTTCACCGCGTCTAGTGGAATCGACTTCGCGTTCGCCTGGGCGCCGGGCTGGCCAGTGGTGCCGAGGCCGAAGAGATCGCCTGATGCCGCGCCGTCGATCTGAATCGCGTTCTGTCGAAGGTTGACGCCGCCGCCGGAAAGACCGCCGGTGCTCGTCGAAACCTGCGGCACGAGCTGAACGAAATCCGCAAAGTTTCTATTGAGCGTCGGCAGACGACGCAGCAGGGAGTCGCCAACCGTCGTGCCCGTTCCAGTCTTGCTCGGGTTGATGACAGGAGTCGCCTCGGCAGAAACGGTGACCGTCTCGAGGACAGTGCTTTGCTGCTTGAGCTGGAAATCGGTCCGGGTCGTTTGGCCCAGGCTGACGAGGACGTTGTTCTGGGTCTGCGGCTCGAAACCGATCCGGCGAACCGTCAGCGAGTAACCCGGGTCGGGTTCTACTCCCTGGATATAGTATTGACCGTTCGCGCGTGTAAGGCCGCCGGCGCTGGCGCCGGTTCGTGGATTGCGAACCTGGACCTGCGCACCTTCGACCGCCGCGCCATTGGCGTCGGTCACGGTACCACTAATTGCGCCCGTCGTAATGCCCTGCGCGAGGAGACGAGCGGAAGCTCCAGTCACCAGTGCCAAAGCGGTAGCGACAGTCAAGAATAGACGTGTCTTGAGCATGTTGTCTCGGAAAAAATTGGTGGAGGGAAGCCAAAACTTAGTGACGAGATCTCATGCCCGGCAAGAGAGTTTTGTCACCGCTCGGCAACGGTCGCGACACTCGCCGTTTTCTAGATGTTGTTCGCCGTGCGCCGCGTTTTTGTGATGAAGAAAACCGGAATTCCGAGGAGGATCACGCCGAGCACGGCGAGGGTGCCGAGGCGGCTGGAAGGATCGAGCAGGGCGTTGCTAAGCAGTAAGATGGTGGCAACGATGAAGATGGCGGGCACCACGGGGTATCCCGGGACCCGAAACGTCGGATTGTAATCCGCTCGCTTACGAAGTACGAAGATGGCGGCGACAGCCAGTGCGTAGAACGGAACGATCGCCGTCACGAAGGTATCGGCCAGCTGCTCAAACGTCCCAGCGAGCACGAAAACGACGCCCAATGAGGCGCTCAACCAGATTGCGACCGACGGAGTCTGAAAGCGTCGATCGACGTGCGCTATCGGACGGAATAGCAATCCATCAGCTGCCGTCGCGAACAGGACGCGCGAGCCCGTCATCACCGAACCGTTCAAAGTACCGAACGTCGAGATCATCACCGCAACGGAAACGAATGCAACTCCAGGTGCGCCCATCAGGGTTTCCGCTACATCGGCCGCCACGAGCTTCGATTGCCTGATCTGCTCGATCGGCAGCACGGCGAGGTACGCTGCGTTGGCTAGAAGATAGAGGGCGATGATGATCAGCGTTCCGAAGATCAGGACCTTTGGAAGATTCCGCGCGCCGTCCTTCACTTCTCCGCCGACGAAGCTCACATCGGCCCAACCGTCATAGACCCACAACACCGATACGAGCGCCAGACCAAACTTTCCAAAGGAAAAGCTGCCCGCCGGAAATGCGGGCGTGAAGTGACCGCCTGTCCTGGGTAGGCCGATTGCGAGCGCCAGCACGATGATGAGCACGAGAGCGCCAGTCTTGGCCAGCGTTGTAACGTTCTGAACGAGCGATCCCCAACGCAGCCCGACGTAGTTGAAGACCGCGGTGAAGATGATTGCGGCCGCAGCGATGAAGTGGACGTAGCCGCTATAAGGACTGAGGCCTGGGTCGTGGCCGAGGACGCGCAGCAAGTACTCAGCAAAGGTCGTCGAGATGGCGCCGAGGGCGGCGGCGCGGATGATCACCAGCTCCGACCAGCCAAAGAGAAATGCGGGTAGTCTGCCCCAGGACTCGCGAATGAAGACGTAGACGCCGCCCGTCCTTGGAAAGGCGCCGGCAACTTCAGCCAGCGTCAGCGCGCCACAGAGCGCGAACAGACCACCGGTGAGCCAGATAGCGAGGAGCGGCAGCGGGCCGGGAAGCTTGTTCGCGAGGCTCGCTGGCGAGCGAAAAATTCCGGAGCCGATTGTCGAGCCGACGAGAACCGCGATCGCGCTCCACATCCCGAGCTGTCGTGGCAACGCCGAGGCGCGCTCGAATTGTTCGTCGCTATTCGGCGGCGACGAGAATCTCTCGACCGGCATCGGGTCAGCCATTGCGGGAAGCGGGAAGGGGTAAGCGGGACGCGGCTGCTGACTCTTACGGTAGTGCAAAGGCACATTATCCGCGAGTAGCTTTAACGGCGCTGCGAAATGTTCGCGCCGCCGCACACTTCACTTCCATTCAATGAATCAGCCGCTGGCTGAGACAATCTTCTGGGTTGCCGCGCTCGCTTGCGCGGTGGCCGAGATCGCGATCCTCCGATCGCTCATTGCGCACCGGCGCGCGCAACATTCGAATCTGGTTCCCGCAGGTTCGCCGATCACTGAGCTGATTTGGGGAGTCGTGCCCGCAATCGGACTGGCGTTAGTGCTATTCTTCACCTGGCGGAGAATTCAGCTGCGCGATCATCACATGCAGATGGATCACAGCGCGCACCAGATGACTGCGTTGAGCGCCGACAGGCCGGATTGAGATGTTGACCGTCAGGCGAGTGGCTTATGTCGCGCTGATAATTGGCTTCGCCCAGGTCGTCTTCGGAGCCATTGTGCGCATCACCGGATCGGGCCTGGGCTGCGGGGATCACTGGCCGGATTGCTATGGCGCGTACACGCCGACGAGCAATGCGACGCCCCATCTGGTCGAGATCTCACATCGCTACGGCGCAGCGGCGCTCTCGATAGCGATCATAGTTTTGGCGCTAATCGCGCAGCGCCAGCGCGATGCGGAAGGAGTCGCGGGTCGCGGCGGTGCGCTGCGTCCGGCGTTGCTCGCAATGTTGCTTGTCATCGTCGCGGCGCTGTTTGGCGCAGTGACGGTCAAGATGGATCTCAAGCCGATTGTTGTGGTTACGCACCTCGCGATTGCGATGTCGCTGTTGGCCGTGCTGGTCGTGGCGGCGGTTAGAGCGGGGGGGTTTGGCGCCGCGCGTGTTCCGGCGCGCTACGAGAGAACGTTCCGTTCTGGGCGGGCTGCGATAGGCCTGACTTTTCTGGCGCTGGTGTTTGGTGCGCTGACGGCGAACACCCCCGGCGCTCCGCAAGCGTGCCTCGGATTCCCATGGTGTCGCGTGGCCGCTGGAAGCGGGACACCATTCTGGATTCAGGTCACCCATCGCATCATCGCCTTACTGCTGCTCGGTCATCTCACCGGAATGTTCTTCGCGTCGAGGAAGCGGGGTGAATCACCGGTGATCCGCCGGGCAACCGCCACGGCGCTCGGCGTCGTCGTGCTTCAGATCGTGGTCGCGGCGGCGATGGTCGAGATGAACCTGCCGGCGAGTTTCAGATCACTGCATCAGGCAGTCGGTACGGTGCTCTGGATTTCTGTGGTAGCGCTTACTGCCTTGGCGGCAGGCAGTCACGGAGTGACTGACATCGAGCGAATCGCGTACGAGTCGCCATCGCGCGGCGAATTCGCCACACCGGAAGGAGTCAGCACGTGACCGAAGTCCGCGCTCACGAGCAGGCGCATTCGTCACTCCTGCGTGACATGGTGACTCTGACCAAGCCGCGCATCATCTCGCTGCTGCTGGTCACGACGGTGGCGCCGATGTTCGTGGCCGGCAATCCAACCTGGTTGTCGGTGGTGATAGTGCTCATCGGTGGCTATCTGATGGCCGGCGGAGCGAACGCGGTCAACATGTATCTGGATCGCGACATCGACACCCAGATGTCCCGCACAAGACTGCGGCCGATTCCGAGCGGACGCATGGGACCGAAAGCAGTACTCGCATTCGGTATCGCACTCGCAACGGCTGCCACCTACATCCTGGCCCGTTTCACCAACGTTCTGACGGCCGTACTCGCGCTCGCGGGCTTCTATTTCTACGTCTTCGTGTACACACGCTGGCTCAAGCGGACGACGCCGCAGAACATCGTGATCGGCGGCGCCGCCGGTGCTTTTCCTCCGCTCGTCGGATGGGCCGCGATGACGGGCACTCTCGATCTCACCGCCGTCTATCTCTTCCTGATCGTGTTTTACTGGACGCCTCCTCATTTCTGGGCGCTGGCGCTGTTGAAGCAGAAAGACTACGGTCGCGCCGGAGTACCGATGGCGCCGCTCGTCTGGGGCGAACGCGAGACCATGCGCCAGATGCTCTGGTACAACGTCATTTTGATCGTCCTGACGCTCCTCCCCTTCGCCTTCGGGGCATTTGGCATCATCTACTTTGCCTCTGCACTGGTGCTCGGTGTTCTTCTACTCCTCGGCGTCATCAGAATCATGACGACGCCTGAATGGACGAAGCCGGCGTGGCAGGTCTACAAATTCTCGCTGCTCTACCTCGCACTGCTCTTTCTGGCGATGGTGATCGACCGCAAGGTTTTTCTGGCGTGACATCGCCGCCGCCATTCGCCGTCTCCGCGCAGCGACCGACGCCGCGCGCCACCGAGCCAGTGTCGTCTCCCCGTCCGCTGGGCAGACTGCTGCCGAGGATTCGGCCGTACATATGGCGGCTCGTACTCGCATTCGTCTGCCTTGTCCTCAGTGCGAGCATCGCACTCGCTTTCCCGCAAATCGTCCGGCATCTGCTGGACGCCGCCTTCATTTCGGCGAATCAATCACTGCTCAATCGCATCGCGATGAGTTTGCTCCTGCTGTTTGCCTTGCAGGCGCTGCTCAACTTCGTCCAGGTCTATCTCCTCACTTCAACCTCGGAGCTGGTGATTGCGAAGCTGCGAGAAGAGCTGTTCGCGCATCTGGTCAGGCTCTCGCCAGGTTTCTTCACCGAGCGGCGGACCGGTGAGCTGACCAGCCGGCTCTCGTCCGACACCACGGTGTTGCAGACGGTGCTCAGCTACAATCTGTCGGAGTTCGCGCGGCAGTCATTGTTCCTCGTTGGCGGAATCATCCTGCTGATTCTTACCAACACCAGTCTCACCGCGACGACGCTCGCCGTGGTGCCGATCGTCGTCGGTGCGGCGCTGGTGTTCGGACGCGCGCTTCGCCGCGCCAGCACCGGAGTACAGGATCGCATTGCGGAGGCGACCGGAACGGCCGATGAAGCCTTTTCGCAAATCAAAACGGTTCAGAGCTATACCGCAGAGGCAGAAGAGGTCCGCCGTTACGGATCGCATCTGACCGAAGTGGTCTCAGCTGCCCTTCGACGAGCCAGAATTCGCGGAACGTTTTTCGGGATTCTTACTTTCTGCGGTTTCGGCGGAGTCGTCGCCGTCCTGTGGCAGGGCGGTCGGCAGGTACTGCAGGGAAGTCTGACCGCAGGCGCACTCGTTTCCTTCCTGCTCTACGCACTCTACGTGGCTGGTGCGGTCGGCTCCCTCGCGTCGTTGTTCGGCGCGTATCAGGAAGCGGTCGGCGCGGCTCGCCGAGTATTCGACATGCTGGGAGCGGAGTCGGATGTAAAGGATCCGGTGCGCCCGCTCAAGCTGCCACATCCTCTACGTGGAGAAGTGGTCTTCAACAATGTCACTTTCCGCTACAACGACGGACTTCCTGATGTTCTGCAGGATGTCTCGCTGAGGATCGGCGCCGGCGAAGTCGTCGCGCTGGTCGGTCCGAGCGGCGCGGGTAAAACCACCATCGCGTCGCTGCTTCCACGTTTCTGGGATGTCACATCAGGGCGAATCACCTTCGATGGCTTCGACATCAAAGATCTTTCACTGTCTGATCTACGAGGAGCGATCGGTATCGTGCCGCAGGAGCCGACACTTTTCAGCGGCACCATCCGAGAGAACATCGCATACGCGGGTATAGATGCCGACGGCAATCGGCCGGACGAGGAATCGATCCGCACAGCCGCGAAAGCTGCGCACGCGATGGAGTTCATCGAGCGACTGCCGGACGGCTTCGATACGAGAGTCGGCGAGCGCGGCGTCAAGCTTTCCGGTGGCCAACGCCAGCGCATCGCCATTGCCCGTGTCTTTCTCAAGGATCCCGCGCTCGTGATCCTCGATGAGGCAACCTCGAGCCTCGACAGTGAGAGCGAGCGACTGGTCGAGCAGGCGATGGAAGATCTGTTGCGCGCGCGATCGACTTTGATCATCGCACACCGGCTGAGCACGGTGCTGCGCGCGGATCGGCTAGTGGTTATCGACCGCGGAGTAATCGTCGAGGAGGGTAAGCATTCCGAGCTTCTCGCTTCGGAGGGAGTGTACTCGAGGCTGTATCGCGGGCAGTTCCGGCCCGGCGACATCCTCGTCGCAGACTAGTCTATTTCCGAAGCGTGTCCGGCGTACTCGAAGCCGCCGGAGTACTCGACGCTGCTGGCGGCGTACTCGAAGCCGCAGGGGGTACGACAGCCGGCACCGGCGCAGCTGCTCCCGCGGCCGGCCGAATGTGGAATGCGACGGTGGTCTGCTGGCCCGCATTTACCGTCACGCTGTCATCGACGAAGCCGAGGCTCGGGTGCCACGAGCGGACGCGATACTTGCCCGCCGGAATGCCGTCGATCGTAAACGTACCGGCCTTCGAGGTCTGCGCATAATACGGGTGGTCGAGCACCGCAATCCAGGCGTGCGTCCACGGGTGTTGCTCGCAAACAACCTCGACCTCCATCGGCTCTTTAAGCCGATCGATCGGAACCACTTCCCCATCGTCGTTGAACGGCGCGACCGCGGCGATCTCGCCGGTGCCGACGTTGATCAACTTGTTGGTGTGTAGCGCGCGATCGTCGTTGCTGACGTTGAGGGTGCTCGTTGTCGAGATCACCTGTACAAATGGATCGAGCACACATCCGTCGTTAGTCAGGTCGAACCTTCTCTCCAGCGGGAAGCCTTTACCGCTGCGGATATCCGTGAGCCAGACGATCGCGCCGACGACTTTCGTGCCCAACATCGTCAGGTTGTTGGCGGTAATGCTATTGCCGCACACATTGGCATCGCTGGTCGGCCGAATCACCTGCGGCGCCGGCGGAGCTCCGTCGAAGTCGACTGTTCCGGTGATCGCTCCTCCGGCAGAGACAGAAACGACCTTGTATGGCTGTGACACGGACGCGACAACCGACGGCCGTGGCGCAACACCGTCGCCGCCACCCGACGCGTTTTTGCGAGGATGAGCCGACGCTGTGTCGTCGCGCGAACAGGAAACCGTCGCGGCGAGAATTATCGAGAAGCCGAAAAATCGGCGGAGCATTTTTATCGTACCGAGGTTATTTCGCGACATCAAAGGGCAAGCGATGTGCCGAGGTTATTTCGCCTGATAAACCGGCTTCCCTCCTATCCAGGTGGAAATTACTCGGGCACCGAGGATTTCCGTGTCCGGCACCTTCATGATGTCGCGATCCAGCACCACGAAGTCGGCGTACTTCCCGGGCGTGAGGGAGCCGAGGATTTTCTCCTGAAAACCGGCGTAGGCCGGCCAAATCGTCATGGACTGAAGAGCTTCTTCGCGAGTCATCTTCTGGTCCGGATACCAACCGCCCGCCGGCCAGTTCGTCGGATCCTGTCGTGTGATAGCCGCATGAAAGGTG
Source organism: Gemmatimonadaceae bacterium (assembly GCA_045803545.1). Lineage (GTDB taxonomy): Bacteria > Gemmatimonadota > Gemmatimonadetes > Gemmatimonadales > Gemmatimonadaceae > UBA4720. Next base: position 1,126,143 of record JBJMOW010000005.1, read on the forward strand.
AGCAACGGGTTGACCTCTTCGACCGGGAAATCTGTCCCGTTCGGAATTATCACGCCGGTGTTCAACAACGATCTCCACGCGTAGGCGCCGCGAATTCTCTGGGGCCCTACTCTCGCCTCGGCCCAGCGCATGTCGCTCGTTTGATGGGTCGCCTGCATTGACGGGATGACGCCGAGCTGAGCGAAGCGCGGAATGTCCTGAGGGCTCACCACCTGCGCGTGTTCGATGCGGAACCGATGATCGGCCTTGGGATATTTGTGAAGCGCAGTCTCGAATGCATCGAGCACGATGCGATTGCCGCGATCGCCGATGGCGTGGACGTTTACCTGAAATCCACGCTGCAAGGCGACCTCCGCCCACGCTTCGATGTGCTCAGGACGTGAGACGAGCAATCCGGAATTCGTCGGCTCGTCGCTGTACGGAGCGAGTAGCGCTGCGCCACGGGAGCCCAGCGCGCCGTCGGCGTAGAGTTTAAGAGCGCGGACCCAGAGATGAGCATCGTACAACGCCGTTTGCGGTCCGCGCTCGATATACGGATTCCGGAGTGCGGCGGCAGAGTTCGGCTCGCCGGGATCGCTGATCATCACGTAGTTGCGCAGCGAGTAATTGCCTGCCTTAGCCAGCTCCTCGTAAATCGAGATCGTTTGCGCGTTTTCGCCGGGATCGTGAATTCCAGTCAGACCCCAGCGATTTGCTTCAGCGATCGCCGCGAGAATCGCAGATCTGGTCTGGGCGCGCGTCGCGGCCGGAATTGCACGGTCGATCAGGTCCTGCGCGTTGTCCACGAAGACACCCGAAGGCTGCCCCGAAGCATCGCGAATTATGCGGCCACCCGCCGGATCGTGAGTCGCCGACGTAACTCCCGCCAGCTGCATCGCTTTCGCATTGGCGAGCAACGCATGGCCATCGATGCGACCGAGCACAACGGGATTGTCGGGAAAAGCGCGCGAGAGCGCATCCTGTGTTGGAAACTCCTTGGCTGCCCAGCGATTCTGATCCCAGCCACGTCCCTGAATCCACTGGCCAGGCTTGACGTCTTTCACGAAGGATTTCACGCGCGAAATCACTTCGTCGTATGATGTCGATCCGGCGAGATTGACGCGCTGCAGCATTGTCCCAAGGCCGAGCAGGTGTGCGTGCGCATCCGTAAAGCCGGGATAGACCGCAGACCCGTGCAGATCGACGACTCGTGTCGACGGCCTGACGAGCGCTCGCGCCTCGGCGTCCGACCCGACAAACGTCACCTTGCCGTCGCGGACCGCCATCGCCGTTACGACAGGTCGTGCATTATCGACGGTATAGATACGACCATTTGTGAGAACGAGATCTGCCTGCGCATGAAGCGCAACTGGTGCGATTGCGCAGAGTGCGAGGTAGGTTGAGAGACGTTTCATGAACGCGGAGTTTAAGAGCCTGCGCACACCTGTCCAGATGCTCGCGATCACCGGAAAGCAATTCAGACTGCTCTCGATCATTCTAATCGGAGCGTGCGCGCAGTTGCCGCCGCAGCCGCGCATCCAGCCTGACTATTGGGGATTCACCGGACCATGGGATCCGCGCAGCGATCAGTCAGTAGACGCGCATGGCTCATCGCTGGCGAGGGTGATAACAGGCTGGATCGCGCTCGATACCACAAGCTTCCGGCCGGTCATGCTGTACCCGGACACCGTCGGGATGACCGGGGCGATCGGCGCACGCAAGACAGCGCTAATCACGACGTACTTCGGAAGCCGCTTCCACCCGGAAATCGTTCGCGGGCTCGGCGACAATCCACAGGTTGCGGCGCTCACCGCCGGGAATATCGCGACGCTCGTTGACTCCGGTGATTATCGCGGGGTGGTGATCGATTTCGAAGGCATGACGCCGCGCGATCTACATCAGTTGGTAACCGTAACCAAAGCGATCGCTGACTCCGTTCGAGCGCGTGGCGTGTTGACGGTGATAGCCGTGCCGAGCGGTGACACCGCCGCCTATCCGGCAGCGCTGTTGCTGCAGTCGGCGGATTACCTGATGCCGATTCTCTATGATCAGCATTGGAGCGCATCACCCCCCGGGCCAATCGCGGCGCCTGATTGGGTCGCGCGCAATCTTGGAGTGCGAGTCGCCGAAGTTGGCGCGGCGAGAATCGTGGCCGCGCTCCCGGTTTACGGCTATCGCTGGCGCAAAGCGGCGGAGACCGAAGTCATCAGCTACGCCGACGCCAGACGATTGACGACGATGACAAATATTCCTCTCACCCGTGACCACGCCTCGGGTACGCTGCACGCACTCTCGCCGGAAGGCTGGGAGATCTGGGTAACCGATCGAGCGCTGCTCGCGACGCTGGTGCGCGAAGCGCGACAGCTTGGCGTAACAACTTTTGCTTTGTGGCGACTTGGTCTCGAAGATCCCGCAGTTTGGGACCTGATCGGAGGTCAGACTACTATCAGCTCTTTCTGATAGTCGGCGGGAGTGATCAGCACACCTTCGGTGCCGATGTAGGCGTTCACCTCGCTGCGCATTCCGACATCGTCCTGAAGGTAGACTCCCGGCTCGATCGAAAAACCGATGCCGGGAATCAGGGTCCGGTCTTCTCGCGTCTCGAGGTTGTCGATGTGTGGGCCGGAGCCGTGAAGATCGCGCGGATCGATGGAGTGCCCGGTGCGATGAACGAAGAACTCACCAAACCCCCGCTTGACGATAACGGCCCGCGCGGTGTCGTCGACTTCGCCGCCACTTACAGGCTTGTGCGTGGAGATTCTTTTTTCGAGGAGTGAGATCGCTGCATCGCGCGCGTCACGTACTGCGAGCCAAACCGCCATGTCGCGGTCCGTCGGCTCGCCGAGTGATCCCATCCAGGTCTGATCGGCGAAGACACCGTCTTTCTCCTTCGCCCAGAGGTCAATCAGAAGCACGTCACCACGCTTGATCGTCGCCGACTGCTCGGCGGTCGGCTCATAGTGCGGATTCGCCGCGTTCGGCCCAATCGCGACGATCGGCCCGTGATCGGTTTCGAGTCCGCCGGCGGCGAATTTCTCTCTGATCCACGATGCCAACGCATATTCGGAAAGCGGCGATGCACTATCGGCGCGACTACCCGCGAGTCTGATCGCCTCCTGCCCAATCGTCGACACCGCGCGAGCTGCGCGCTCGTGCGACGAGCGCTGTTCGTCGCTCCACACCGCGTAGAATCGGGAAACCAGATCGGCGGAGGTCATGACTGTCGCGCCTGCGTTCCGCACGAGCTCGATCACACCCGCTGGCACACGATCGAGATAAGGCACCGCGTCGCCGGGCGAATACTCCATCGCGACTTTCTTTCCCTGCACCAGCTCGCGAACCTTCGCCTCTAGCTCGCGCCAGCTACTGTAGCGCTCTTTCCCCCACGTCGATGGCCACGTTTTCCAGGGGCCCTGCTCGATATTGTGGGTGATTGCGGTCGGAGCGCCCTTGGCGGGCACATAGACGAAGAAGCGGCGGGTGGTCATCCCCTGCAGCTGCAGCATTCCGACCGCAATTGGATTGAGGCCATGGAAATCGTAAATCAGCCAGCCGTCTGCGCCGGCGTCACGAATGGCGGATTGAATCGCTGCGAGCGAAGTGCTGTCCAGCAAACTGTCTCCTTTACTGCGATGCCTTCACCGCGCGCCATTCCGCGCGCCACTCACAGATGTCTTCACCGCGCTCGCGGCAATGCACGTGATCGATCATGCCGCCGGCATTTACGAGGCGCTTTAGCAGCTGGCGCAGCGCGGATTCATAGTAGAGACAGCCGATCCCTTTGGGCGCAGTGCCGAAGGTGACGGACTCGGAGAGGCTCAGCACGATCGAAGCGCCAACTCGCCTCACCTTGGCGCCCAGATATCGCTCGCCCGCCCGCCGCACCTGGCGAAAGGCCAGCGGGCGCGCCAGAAATCCCGGCAGCAGATGGATGATTTGTCGTGTCGACGCAGAAATCATCTCGTACATGCGGTCGGCGACGATGTTGCCGGCTCGCGTAAAGATGCTCTCCGCATCCGGCCGGCGGCCGATGAGGCGCGAGATGCCAGCGGCCTCGTGAATGGGGATCTGCTGATTGCGTTTCAGCGCATCCTTGTAACGACGGATTTGCGCGATAACCGTGTCACTAAGACCCAGCCGCTTGTTGCGATGCTCCTGCACGTACTCCACCTCGTCGTCTCCTCCTTCCGGAATATCGACCGAGCGGACTGACTCGAGGAGACTGAGCGGGACTATGGCGTTTACGGTGCCGGGCATTTAGTTGGTAAGCGGAGAGCGCAAGCTAACCGTCGCTCGAATCCCCTTCAAGCAGCAGGCACCTATACCACAGCGTCAAAGCGAAGGAGGGATTGCACCTGTCTGACTTGATGATTCGCGCGGTCGTCGGCGTGGTCGTATCGCTTCTTGTGTGTCTCGGGGGGCGTCGTGCGCACGCCCTCACCACCAGTGGCTCAGTCGCCGGCGTGGTCCTCGGCACTGTCGCCATTACCGCCGGATGGAGCTGGGGATTTCTGCTCCTGTCATTGTTCGCGTCAGTCACTCTGCTGTCCCGTGTCCGCGCGGCGGAAAAGGCAAAACGAGTCGGTGTGATCCTTGAGAAAGGCGCTGAGCGAGATGCCGCACAGATCATTGCCAATGGCGCCGTCTTTACCGCCGCGGCGCTCGCCAGCCTGATCGCTCCGGCAACCGGGTGGTACGCGATCGGCGCCGGTGCCCTCGCTTTCTCGGCCGCAGACACCTGGGCGACAGAGATCGGTATCCTTTCACCGGGCGATCCTTATTCCATCATTGGCGGCCGGGTACCGGTTGGAACTTCCGGGGGAATCTCCCTGATTGGGACACTGGGCGCGATCGGCGGCGCCCTGTTCGTCGCGATGGAAGCAATGTTCGCCGCCTGGCCGGTTTCTTTCGCCGGGGTCGTACTGGGCGGAGTAATTGCCGCGTTGGCAGACTCCTTCATTGGCGCAACGCTTCAGGAACGGCGCTGGTGCGATCGTTGTATGACTTCTACTGAACGCACCATTCACGATTGTGGAACTAAGACGAGAATCAATGGCGGTATTCGCGGGCTCGACAACGACACGGTTAACGCCGCCTGCTCGGCGATCGGCGCTCTGATAGCTTTAGTCGTATAGTGAGGACATGCAGACGATGATGGCCGCCGCTTCGATTTCGGCGAGGAACGGCGCGCGGGTGTTGCTGGTCAGCACCAATCGCGAGCGGCAACCTTATCCAGTGGTGCCGAACGGTCTCGCTTGCGTCGCGTCCGCCCTCGACGCGGCAGGACACGATGTCTCGTTTCTGGATCTTTGCTTCGCCAAAGATCCGCTATCCGTCGCGCGCGAGACGGCACGCAGGTTCAAGCCCAATGTCATCGGCGTCTCGGTCCGCAACATCGACAACAGCGATGCCATCGCGCTTCGACACTACACGCCTGAGGCACGCGACATTCTGCGCGAGCTGCGAACAGCGTCGCCGAGCGCAAAGATCATCGCCGGTGGCGCGGCTTTTGGCGTTGCTCCGGAAGCACTCTTCCGTGAGCTGGGCGTCGACTACGCGGTCGCCGGAGACGGTGAGCGGGCTAGCGTAGCAATCATCGATGCGCTCGCCACGGGGACCACGCCGGAATCAATCGCCGGGCTCGTTCGCTCCCGAGACGGCAGAGTCGTGTTCACCCCGCCCGGCGAAGATGCCGATCTGGATTCATTGCCGAGTCCACAGCTTCATCGCTGGATCGACCTTGCGCGGTACCAGCGTCACGGCGCGACGATTCCAATTCAGACTAAGCGCGGCTGTGTTTACAAATGCATCTATTGCACGTACCGCAACGTCGAAGGCTGGGGTTACCGGACGCGCGATCCCGAGCTGGTGGCCGACGAGATCGCCGAGCTGAAGCTCATAGCGAAAGTGAATCACTTCGATTTCGTCGATTCGACCTTCAACTCACCACCCGGGCACGCGATTCAGGTGTGTGAAGCGATCATCCGGCGGAAAATCGGAGCACACCTCGACACTACCAACTTCACTCCTGCCACGGCTTCGACCGAGCTGTTGAGCGCGATGAAGGCCGCGGGTTTCCGCACATTGGGGATCACTGCAGAAAGCGCCAGCGACCCGGTGCTTGAGCGCCTCGAGAAGGGGTTTACGGCTGCCAAAGCGCGGGAGGTCGCCGTGCGGGTGGAGAAGCACGGGATCCGGGCCTTATGGATATTCCTCGTCGGCGGGCCAGGCGAGACAAAGCAAACACTCGAAGAAACCCTCGAATTTGCTGCCTGGCGGCTTCGTCGCGGCGACGCAGTTTATCTCACCGTCGGGTTACGGATCTATCCCGGAACTACGCTCCACCGCATCGCGATAACGGAAGGCGTCGTACCGGCAGACAGTACCCTGCTCGATCCAGCTTTTTATTTTTCCAGTCAGCTTGACTTCGACCGAACGGTGGCACGACTCAAACTTTTCGCGGCAGACCATCCGCGCTTTATGTTTTCCGCCGACTCCAGATCGGTTGTTCTACCCTACCTCACTCGCGCGGCGTCCGTGTTGCATTTACCCCGGCCTCACTGGCAATACATGGGTCTCTTTCAGCGGGTAGCCCGCGCGATCGGATAGAGTGGCCGAAAATCTGGACGCTGAAGTGATCGTCGTTGGTGGCGGGCCAGCGGGCGCCGCCACAGCGTGGGCGCTGGCACGAGACGGCATCGACGTGCTCGTTCTCGATCGCGCACGTTTTCCGCGCGACAAGATCTGCGCGGAGTATCTGAGTCCCGAAGCATCCCGGATTCTGGCGGACATGGGCGTGCTCGACGAGATCGAGCGGGCGAATCCCGCCCACCTCGCTGGAATGCGGGTGCGCGCACCCAACGGGCTCATCGCCGATGGCGAGTTCGCCTCCAATCACGGCTTCCGGGGCTTCCGCGATCGCGGGCTTGCCATGCGTCGCACCATACTTGACGAGATCGTGCTGCGCGGCGCGCGTGGCGTCGGCGCGCGGGTGCTCGAAGAGACTCACGTCACCGACGTCCATCGCAACGAATCGCGGCGTGTCGACGGGGTGATGGTTCGCGACGCCGATGGCAGGCAGCGAGCCCTCCGCTCGCGATACGTCGTGGGCGCCGACGGTTTGCGGTCAGTGATCGGGCGCAGACTGGGCCTGACGAAAACGAGTCGGATCTGGCCGCGACGCATTGCACTGGTTGCCCATTATCACAACGTGCAAGGCGTTGGAGAGATGGGCGAGATGCACGTCGACTACGACGGCTACTTTGGCGTCGTAGATGTCGGTGGCCTGATGAACGTTGCTGTCGTCGTCCCGCTGTCGCGCGCCAGTAAGATTGCGGATAAAACGGAATTCTTCGAGCAGTGGATCGCCGCGCGTCCACACCTCGCCGAGCGATTCCGGAACGCGGAGCGAATCACGCCGGTGCGCGCGACAGGGCCGTTCGCATCTTCGACAAGACGAGCCTGGGCCCCAGGCGCTGCGCTTGTCGGCGATGCTGCCGATTTTTTCGACCCATTTACCGGTGAAGGAATTTTCGCCGCCTTGCGTGGAGGCGAGATAGTCGCTCCTTACATTGCCGAAGCTCTTTTTTATCAATCAGATTCCGACGAATCGCGCATCCTCGCCGGGTACGATCGCGCTCGCAAGCGGCAGTTCGGCGGGAAATGGAAGCTCGAGCGCATCGTTGGAACGGCGATCAAGTATCCCTGGCTACTCAACAATGCGGCGAAGGTTTTGTCGCGGCGCAAAGATCTGGCGGACCTGCTGGTCGGAGTCGCCGGTGACTTCATCCCGCCGCGGCTGGTTCTGAGTCCGCGCTTCCTGTTCACGCTGTTCATCTCGCCGGCGTTCAGAAATTGAGCGTCAGCGAAGACGAATTCCGAGCTGTACTGGGACGCTTTCCCTCAGGCGTGACGGTAGTGACGACAACCGACTCCGCGGGCGACGATCAGGGGATGACCGTGAGTGCCTTCTGTTCCGTAAGCCTTCAGCCCGCGCTCATTCTCATTTCGATCGAGAAAACGGCGTCGGCCCACGATGCGCTCACGAAATCGCCTGGATTCGTCGTCAACATCCTGTCGGCTCGCCAGGAGCAGGTTGGGCGACGCTTTTCCATCGTCGACATCGACCGATTCGAAGGCGTTGGGTTCACACGCTCCGCTCGGGGCTACGCTGTCCTAGACGACGTGCTCGGGGTGATCGAGTGCAGCCGGCACAAGCTCTTTGACGGTGGCGATCACACCATTATTCTCGGTGAAGTCGAAGCGATGCGCGCGGAGAGCGGCACGCCGCTGCTTTACTACAGAGGCGGCTACGCGCAGCTCGAGCACTGACGGATGTCGAGCCTGCTGACGCCCCCGCGGCGCCGCGGATCCGAGATTCTCGATTCCCCGGAGGTCGCCCCGGAAATCGTGACGCGGTCACTCGCTGACGTTTCGAAGGCAAACTCGCTCTTCGGAGGCACGAGCTCGGCGGTCGACGAGCTTCGGCAGTTTATGAAGGATCTGCCTCGCAACGCGACCTTGCTGGACGTCGGCACCGGACTGGGCGACATCCCCGCGCGCGTGCGCGCCGAGGCGGCGAAACAGCAAATAGTGCTGACAACGATCGGACTTGATTCCGCGCCCGTGCTGGCCAAAGCATGCAGAAAAGCGCTCGAGTGGTCGGTTTGCGGCAATGCTTTGAAGCTGCCATTCGCCGATAGCAGCATCGACGTCGTGATGTGCTCGCAGGTGCTGCATCACTTTGCCGAAGACGATGCGCTGACCCTTTTGCGCGAAATGAATCGTGTCGCGCGACATCGCGTCATCGTGACTGATCTCAAGCGTAGCTGGATTTCCGCCGCTGGCATCTGGCTGGTCTCTTTTCCCCTCGGATTTCATGCTGTTAGCCGTCACGATGGAGTCGTTTCGGTGATGCGGGGTTTTACTACGAGTGAGCTGGCCGATACTGTGCAGGCAGCGGTGCTGCGACGGCCGGTGGTTCACCGGCGCCGTGGCTTCCGCGTCACGACCAGCTGGGCACCGGTTCATTAGTGGCAAAGGAAGTGGCGAGTCCGTTCGAGCTCGGTGCGATGCCGGTCGGTCGCCGGCGGATGGAAACGGTTGACGAGCAGCTAGTGCGAGCGCCCCTCAACACAATGTTCGATCTCGCAAAAAGAGTTGAGGCATGGCCAGAGCATCTTTCACACTATCGCTTCGTTCGCTTTCGGGAGGACCGCTCCGACGGCGGGGGAATCGTAGAAATGTCAGCCAATCGCCCTTTTGCGATTCCCTTTACGCGTTTGAGGCTGAACTGGCCCACCTGGTGGCTCTCGGAGATGGCTGTGAACGAGCGCGCGCCGTCGATTCGGTTTCGCCACATCGCTGGTATAACGAAAGGCATGGATGTCGAATGGAGCTTCACCCCGACGCCGGGGGGAACTCACGTACGAATCGTGCACTTATGGAATGGACCAGCCGTTCCTGTGGTTGGTATATGGGCAGCAGTGTTCGTGATCGGGCCAATCTTCATTCATGGCATCGCGTCGCGAACGCTGGCGGGATTGGCGAGAGTCGCCGAAAGCCGCCAGAATCAACAGTGGTGATCTGAGGTACACGTGGAAAAGCGCAGAGTTGTGATAACGGGAGTCGGTCCGATCACCCCGATCGGCACCACTCGTGATTGTTTCTGGGAAGGACTGCAGCGCCAACGGTCCGCGGTTCGATCGATCAGTCGCTTCGATCCCTCTCCGTTCCGCAGTCACAACGCGGCCGAAATCAACGACTTCGTGCCGACCGATCATCTCGAAGCCAAGCGGGCAAAGCGGCTCGACCGCTTTGCGCAGTTCTCGGTCGTCGGGGCCCAAATGGCGTTGGCAGACGCGGACCTCGATCTGACGAAGGAAGATCGCGAGCGCGTAGGCGCCAACATGGGAACTGCGCTCGGCGGCGTCAGCTACGCCGAGGGACAGCTGGCGAACTACATGACGCAGGGATTGCGCGGAGTCGATGCCACGCTTGCACTGGCTGTCTTCGGCGGCGCCGCCAGCTGTAACATCGCGATCGAGCTCGGGGCGATGGGACCGAATTCGACGAATGCAATGAGCTGTGCGTCGGGCACGATTGCGATCGGGGATGCATTCAGACAAATCCGTGACGATTACGCGGACATCATGATCGCCGGCGGATCAGAAGCACCGCTGGCACCGCTCACATTCGGCGCGTTTGCGCTGATTCGCGCGATGTCGACGCGCAACGAGGATCCCGAGAAGGCATCGCGTCCGTTCGACAAGGACCGCGATGGCTTCGTGATGGGAGAAGGCGCGGCTGTGATGATCCTCGAGGAGTATGAGCGCGCAAAGGCCCGTGGCGCTCCGATATACGCCGAGGTGTTGGGCTACGGGACGTCAAACGACGCTTATCACATGACAGCTCCGCGTCCGGATGGCTCACAGGCAGCGCGCTCAATGCGTCTCGCGCTCAAGGACGCGGAACTGTCTCCCGGCGAGATTGACTACGTGAATACTCACGGCAGCTCGACACCGCTCAATGACTCCACGGAAACGTCGGCGATCAAACAAGTACTGGGCGATCGGGCGTATCAAATTCCGCTCAGCGGGACCAAAGGTTACTACGGCCACGCACTCGGCGCTTCCGGCGCGATCGAGACGGCAATTTGCGCGCTCGCGATCGAGCGTGAATGGCTGCCGCCCACGGTGAACCTCCAGGTTGCGGACGAAGCCTGCGATCTTAATTTTCTGCCGGGAACAGGGCGGAAGCAGAGAGTTGAGCACGTGCTCACCAACTCTTTCGGCTTCGGGGGAATCAACGCCGCGCTGGTTTTGCGTCGAGTGATTTGAGTTGAGCGCGCCCGATTCCCGTTCACTTTTTTCAGAGGACGGGTAATGCGCGACTCCTGGCGCCACTTTCTAGCAGAGTTCATCGGCACCTTTGCTCTCGTTTTTGTCGGGAGCGGCGCGATCATGGCGACGCGCATCAGCCAGAGCAGTGCCGCGCTCGTCGAGGTGGCCCTGGCACACGGATTGGTGCTCGGGGTGTTCGTCAGTGCGCTGATGCGCATCTCCGGCCACTTCAATCCAGCGGTGACGCTTGGCATGTTGGCCGCCCGCCGCATCGAGGTGATGATGGCGGCACTCTATATCGTGGCGCAGGTGCTGGGCGCAGTGATAGCCGGCTACGCGCTCAAGGCGAGCTTTCCTGACGCTGTCTTCGTCGCCACTCGGGGCGGCGGGCAGACCGTCGCGCTCGACATCACGGGCGGTCAGGCATTTCTGCTGGAAGCAATCGCGACGTTCTTTCTGGTCTTCGTAGTTTTCGGAACCGCGGTTGATTTGCGCGGGCCGAAGATAGGCGGCCTGGCCATCGGATTCACGGTCGCGGCCGATATTCTTGCGATCGGGCCGCTGACCGGCGCGTCGATGAATCCGGCGCGGTCATTTGGACCAGCGGTGGCGAGCGGAGTCTACGAAGCGCAGCTCCTATACTGGGTAGCACCGATCCTGGGCGGAGTCATCGCCGCGCTTCTCTACGAGTATTTGTTTATGAGGAGAGGGCGCGAGCCGGTGGATCATGGGGAGCTCAAGCCCTAGTAGGGCTGCGGGAGGAGAGCTAACTGATCGATGCGAGCTGCGGGCTAGTTGCGAGATGAGAGCTAGCTGCGAGATGAGAGCTAGCTGCGAGATGAGAACTAGCTGCGAGATGAAAGCTAACTGCGAGGTGGGAGGAAACGTGTCCACCAAGCTTGCAAAGTACTTGACGTTATAAAGTCAGCTTATAGCTTTCAGACGCTGACCTAAACGGAGCCGGTATGCTGAAAGCACTTTTGAACGTTGCGTCGTTCGCGAACTGCGCAGGCGGGTTGGTTTTGATTGTTACCTGGGCGGCCATGTGGCAGCGCGTCCCAGTCATAGTGCTTTTCATCGGTGCGTCGCTGCTGATTCAGGGAGCGTACACCATTCTTTACCTGCAAGGTGGCCTCAGTCGCTGGGGCGACCTCGCTACTGGAGCCTTCTTCGCCGGTGAGGGCCTTGCAGGTTTTGTCGGTCTCGGCGGATTGATCGCAGGGATCATCCACAACATCGAACACGCCGACATGGAAATGGCGCCGGTCCTCGCCGGATTGCTGATGGCGACGCATGCGCTTCTGGCGCTGTTCTACCTCATCGCCAACCAAAAGCTGCTGGCACGCACCTAGCTCGCACCTCGCAGTTAGCTCGCACCTCGCAGTTAGCTCTCATCTCGCAACTAGCCCGCAGCTCGCACCGATCAGTTAGCTCTCCTCCCGCAGCCTTACTCGGTGGGCAGTCCTTTCCCTGTCCACTCGCGCCAACCCCCGGCCATCGAAGCGACGTTGGAGTAGCCCATTTTCTGAAGGTTGTCGGCGGACAGGGTTGATCTGAATCCGCCGCCACAATACAGAATCAGCTGGGCGTTCTTATCGGGAATCTTCTGTTCGATGTCGCGCTCGAGGACACCGCGGCCCATGTACTCCGCTCCCTTGATGTGACCGGCTGCCCACTCGCTCTCCTCCCGCACGTCAATGACATGTGCGCGGCCTTTCTCGAGCTCTCGACGAGCTTCCTCGACACCAATCTCGCGCACGCGAGACTTCGCTTCGTCTACCAGCTTGAGAAACGCTGGAGAATGCTTCACAATCCGGCTGGTACCCGCTTGCCGGTCAATTGCCGGAGGCCGAGATGTGCGCTGCGGCGCGCCACCAGCTCGGCCGTTGCGACAGCAGCCGCAGAGAGTGCGGTCCAGGCGAGCGCGGTTGGCCAGCTCTCGTCGGTGCGCCACGGTTTCTCGGGTGGGTCCTCGCCTTTCCACGCGCGCCAGCCGCTGTCGAGTCCACGCTCCACCAGTCTGCCGGCGACCATCGCCGCACCAGCGCCGACCAGCAACCAGGTCGCGCGGCGCGGATTGATTTTCTTTTGATTGATTGTCTTTTTCACGTCAGCTGCCCTCATGTTTGAGCTAACGAGAGAGGCAAGCTTGAGGCCGAGCCAGCGGTGCGACTTACCAGCCTTCGCGTTTCCTCAGGGCAGTGATGTGCGCGACGTGATGACGTCCGTGCCAGGCATAGAGACCGAGCATCTGCTCGAGGGTCAAAACGCGACCCTGCTCCGGATGACGCAAGCCACGTCGAAAATCAGAGGACTCCATCGAACGAAGCAGCGCGACCCAGCGAAGGTGCAGCGCATCGAGCAAATCGAGCGAGACTTCGATCGGAACTCGTCGGCTGTCAGCGAGCTCCGCCCATGCGGCTTCGTTGTAGGTCTTTATCGTCGGCTCGTCTTCGGTGAGCGCGAGCTTGAATCGACAGTACGCATTCATGTGGCTGTCGGGGACGTGATGCGCCACTTGCTTCACGGTCCAGCCACCTTGTCGATATGGAGTCTCCAGCTGGTCCCTCGACAATCCGGCAACCGCGTTCCGAAGATTGCCTGGCGTTTCAGCGATGATTGCAATCAGCTGAGGCCGCTCGGACTCGGAAATCGGTGTATCGAAACTGAACTTGCCGACGGGAAAACGAAGATCCGTCTCTTGTGCGGTGGTTGCCATTGGAGTGCGCGAAAGAGTTAAGCGATGCGCTGCGGCAGATGCACTGCCACAGCGGAACCTTCGGCAACGAACGCCGAAGCAGGCGCTCCAGAGAGTATACTCGAAAACGGCCCTTGGAAGAAATCCCCGAGCGGACCGTCGAGCTCCCAACGCGCATCTCGCCACACGTTCCATCGCGGATGGTCGACCGCGTACTCGATGGTGCCGCCGTCGCGCTGCCTGGTGAAGCCCCACGCGCGCTCCGCTATGAACTCCTCGTGGGATCCGGCCGGTAGCGCCACCGGCCGCCCGTCAGGGTGAAGACTGAGGCGGCACACGCGATCCGAAGGGCCAAACAAATACTCGACGCTCTGCAGCGCGTCGGCGCTGCGCACGAGGGTGTGTTGGGTTGGCGTAGTCGTGTACGGCTCGTTGTAAGTCAGCTTCGCCGTCTCGGCGACCAGCGGTCGTGACACGATTTCGCGAATGAATACGACGCCCCGTCTCGACTCCTCCGCCAGCTCTCGGCGAACGTAGAAGCGCAGATTCACTTCCTCGAAACTGTCGTGGAAGAACGCCGGAAAACCGAAGATGTGGGTATCGAGAAAGAGGAATCCGACGAGACTGATGTAGTGTCGGCCACCTTCGTCATCGAGCAGTGTCCCCTTGGGCACTAGCGGCGCCAGAACAGCCGGATCGACTTCGAAGTTGAGCATCGCCAGGTAACGCCACTGAGCCTTTAGAAATGGTCTGCTCATATCGCTGCTGAATTCCTACTCGAAAAAAAGGTGCGGACCTATCCGCACCCTTCCACCCATTGAACCTCTGGCAGCTCTCCCGCTCGATACCGCGTCACCTTCCTGCCGTCAGACTCAAAGACTATCGCCTTTCCTGCGCTAGCGCTGTCACCGAGTACAGTCATGTAGTGCCAGCCTTGATTGTACTTGTGCGGCGTGATCTTTACATCGTCGCCGTAGATGTTCTTGATCCGGTCCTCGGTGTCACCGATCTTCGCGCCATCGTCAGTAGTTACCGCACCGGTGTCGACGTCGATGCGCACGACTTTGCCTTTCACGACCATGATGCCAACGTTCTCAGGCACACCCGCCCCGACCGCCGGATACACGTAATCACATTGGCTGTTCATGTTCGGATTGCGGTTGAGCAATCCCATGTTGACGGCGTCGTCGAGGGTCATGCCGATCTGAATCTGGCCGAACCCGTCCTCGTTGACGGTGACGTCGCTGAGAGTGTCGTGTGCCGCGGCGGGGCCGTTCTTGCCCGATGTCTGATCGTTGCCTTTGCACCCGTACGCCAACGCAGCGACTCCAATCATCGCCGCAAATCCGAGCAGTTTCGACCCAGCTCGATTCAACATCCGTGTCCGTCCGGTCCCTTTCGAGGCATCACGTTCCGACCTGATGGTATCGCTCCTGATAGCGTTCGATCGATTCATGGATCACCCGCGCCGCGACTTCGCTCTTTTCCCAGCCGAGTATCTCGACGCGCCTGCCTTCCAGATCCTTGTAGATATGAAAGAAATGCTCCACCTCCCTCAAATAATGCTGAGAAAGGTCGGCGATGTCGAAGAATTCGTGGTAATACGGGTCGTGACACGGCACCGCCAGAATCTTGTCGTCGGGCTGGCCGCGATCGAGCATTTTCAGCACGCCGAGCGGACGGCAGTCGATCTGGCAGCCGGGAAACGTCGGCTCGTTGACGTGAACGAGAATGTCGAGCGGGTCGCCATCCTCATGCAACGTGCGCGGAATAAATCCGTAATCTCCCGGATAGTGCACCGCTGAATAAAGCACTCGATCCAGCCGGATCATGCCACTCGTCTTATCGAGCTCATATTTGTTTCTGCTGCCGGCGGGAATCTCGATCACAGCAGTGACGTTGTCCGGCGGATGTATGCCCGCGGGCAGCTCGTGCCACAGATTGATCACGCTGTGATACGCTCCATCGTTCCCTTGTAGGTCATCGGCTCTTCATCTACGCCAAAATTGCGCCCGGCGAGGTCCCCCACTCGCTCCAATTGCGGGGCCGACAGGTCCGGTTTGTCCGACGCCTCTGCGAATTCCTTCAACTGATCGAGATCGTAGATATTGGGGAGCGTCGTCACCACTCTCGGTTCGGCGAGCAGCCATTTGAGGGCAGCCTGGCCGAGTGTCATGTCGGTGGTGAGGAAATCGAGCGTGCGGATTTTCTTCAACCCGTTGGTCAGCCACGACCGCGGCCGATGCCGACGGTGATCGTTGCTCGGGAACACCGTGTTTTCGGTGTACTTGCCTTCGAGCATCCCTGACGCATGGGTAACGCGAATGTTAAAGGCGCAGGCGGGAGCGTAGCTCTTCGCCGCGTCGATCATCGCTGTGCCCGGGTGCTGCTCGAGGATGTTCCAGATCATCTGGATGGTACCAATGTCTGGCTCGCGCTCGCACAGCTCGACTGCTTCGTACAGCCAACCAATTGCGGGTCCGAACGCCGCGCCCCAGACGCCGATGATTGCTTCGTCCTTCATCTCGCGCAGTGCTTGCCATATCGACGCGTCGCGGACGTGCTCCATCTTGATATTGTGCAGCTGAAGGACGTCGATTCGATCCGTCTCCAGACGCTCGAGACATTTTTCGACGGCGAAGCGCATGTAGTCGCGATCGAACTTCTGCGGCAGCTCGTTTTGACCGCGTCGAGCATTTTCAGCTGCGGGATCATAGATGTCGTAGCCGATCTTGGTCGAATAAACGACGTCGTCGCGCCGGCCGCGAAACGCCGTCGCCAGCTGGCGTTCGCTCCGACCGTTCCCATAGGTGTCGGCGGCGTCGAAGAAGTTGATGCCGTAGTCATCGAGCGCCGCGCGCAGCATCTCAACGGCTTCTTCGTCAGACTTTTCGCCCCACCACCCGGTGGAAATTGTCCAGGTGCCGAATCCCACTTCGCTGACGCCGATTTCGGTGCCGGGGAACTCTCTATAGCGCATGGCCTGAAGTTAATCTCAAGGAAAGATTTCGGCCCGATCAGGTGCCCCCTGCTTCCAACCTTAGCTCGGCGCTAAATGGCTCCCAAAGCTGGTAGCTCCCGGCTTTAGTTCTGTGGACGGCGGCTACTTACACAGATCCCAGCACTGCAGCCTCAGTAGCGAAGTACGTCACAATGAAATCCGCCCCCGCTCGCCGAATCCCGAGTAATGATTCCATCATTACACGCTCCTTTTCGATCCAGCCACGCTCGGCGGCCGCGCAGATCATCGCGTATTCGCCGCTCACCTGATACGCGGCGACCGGATAGCCCGTTTCGGCTTTGACTCGCGACACGATGTCGAGGTACGGCCCAGCGGGCTTTACCATCACAGCATCGGCACCTTCTTCGATGTCCGCGCGCACTTCGCGCATCGCTTCCTCGACATTGCCAGGATCCATCTGATAGCCACGTCGATCGCCAGACTTCGGCGCTGATTCGGCGGCTTCGCGGAACGGGCCGTAATACCCCGACGCGTATTTCGCCGCATAGGTGAGAATGGCGACGTTGGTGAAATCCTGCTCGTCGAGGGCCGTTCTGATTGCACCCACTCTGCCATCCATCATGTCACTCGGCGCGACGATGTCCGCACCAGCGCAGGCGTGGGAGAGCGCAGCCCGCGAGAGCAGCTCGAGAGTCGCGTCGTTATCCACTTCTCCGTTGCGCAGCACTCCGCAGTGCCCGTGATCAGTGTACTCGCACATGCAGACATCGGTGATCGTGACAAGCTGAGGGAATTCCTTCTTCAGCGCTCGAACACCCAATTGCACCGCGCCTTTGTCGTCCCACGCCGATGTCCCGGTCGCGTCCTTGGTGTCTGGTACGCCGAACAGAATTATCCCGCCGACTCCGGCTTTCGCCGCCGCCTCCGCGTCGCGCAGCATCTCGTCGACTGAGGTCTGGCTGACGCCGGGCATCGCATCGACCGCTCGACGGACCTTGTTCCCATTGCGAACGAAAACGGGCAGCACCAGCTGCGACGGTGCGAGGTGGGTCTCGCGCACCAGATTGCGTAATGCAGGGGTGCGGCGCAAACGGCGGGGACGGTACTGCGGAAAGCGAGACAAGACTACTCCGGCTGTGGCGATGGGATATTTGAATGCTGACGAAGCTTGACGAGCAGGCTGCTGCCGCCGCGCGAACGGATTTCCGCTGCCAATGCTTCGCCCGTCGCCTCTGGATCTGTGGCGTCGAGTGCACGCGACCCACGGACGATGTGTTTGCCCGAGAGATCGGCGAGCATACCATATAATGTAGGCGTGCCGGTCACCGCGCTGACCAATGCGCCGATCGGCACCTGACACCCTCCGTCGAGCGCGGCCAGAAATGCGCGTTCGGCGCGAGTCGCCAGCGATGTTGGCGCATGATCGAGCTGCCGGAGCAGCGCCTGGGTCGGGGGGTCGTCCTTCCGCGCCTCGATTGCAATCGCGCCCTGACCGGGAGCCGGCAGCCACTCCGGCGGATCCAGGAACACTGCGATTCGCTGTTGCACACCGAGACGGATCAATCCGGCAGCGGCAAGAACAGCGGCGTGGACGCTCCCCTTCTCGACTTTGCCAAGTCGTGTCGGAACATTGCCGCGGAGCTCGACGACCTCGAGATCAGGCCGGCGAGCCAACAGCTGTGCGCGCCGCCGGAGACTCGATGTGCCGACGCGCGATCCCGCCGGCAAATCGTCCAATCCCTCGGCGCCGATCTGCCGATTCACCACGAGAACGTCGCGCGGATCTTCGCGCTCCAGCAGCGCCACGATTTCCAGCTCCTCCGGCAGATCGGTGGGCAGATCCTTGAGCGAGTGAACGGCGCAATCGACTTTGCCTTTGCTGAGAGCAACTTCGATCTCGTGAGTGAACAAACCTTTTGCGCCAATCACGGAAAGCGGCTCGTCGATTTTCTTGTCGCCGGTGGTTTTGAACGTGACAAGTTCAGCGTCGATCCCCCGCGCGTTGAGCGCACTCTCTACCAGTCGGGCCTGACGCAGGGCGAGCTCGGATGAACGCGTGCCGATGCGAATGATTTCGCGATCCGCCACCTTCTTAGACGGCACTCAGCACAGCGGCAACGAGGCCATCCAGCGTCGACGGATCCGCTTCCGCCTTGACTTCGATTCCCGCCTCCTGGAGAGCAGCCGTTGTCTGCTCACCCATCGACGCTGCGCCAACCTTCTGCGCCAGATCGCTGCCCACGGCGGCGACGAAACCGCGCACGGCTGAACCGGACGTGAAGGTGACGAGGTCGATCTTGTCGCTCTCTAGCTGTTTGACGAGTCTGTCCGCGCCGTCGCCATCCGGAATCGACCGGTATGCCTCGATGACAGTGACCTCCGCGTTCAGCTCGCGCAGTCCGCGCGGCAGAACGTCACGTGCTCCTTCTGCAGTGACGTACAGCACCTTGGACTGAGCGACGTCGTCTCGCGCACCCAGAACGTCCAGCAACCCTTCCGCAACGAATCGCTCGGGAATGACATCGATCCTGATCCCATGCTCCAGCAGTGCGCCCGCGGTTGCCGGGCCGACCGCGCCGATCTTCACACCGGCAAGCGCGCGTGCGTCCCGACCCTCCCCCAGCAGCTGCTCCCAGAAAATCGAGACAGCGTTCTGGCTCGAGAAAATCAGCCAGTCGAAAGTGGGCAGGCGATGAATCGCTTCGCGCAGCGGCTGGAGATCGAGTCTGGCGATCTGGGTCGCCGGCATCTCGACGACCTGGGCGCCGAGCTCGCGAAGCTGGTCGCTGAGCGCTGGGGCCTGTTGTGTCGCGCGGGTGACCACGATCCGCTTTCCGAACAGTGGTCGGGTCTCGAACCAGTTCAACTCGTCGCGCAAGACGACCGCCCAGCCGATCACGATGATGACCGGTGCGGCGAGCTTCTCCTTCTCGGCTCGGTCTGCAATCGACTCGAGCGTCGCCACGACGGTACGTTGCTTCGGGTGCGTACCCCATTGGATCGCCGCGACGGGAACCTCACTCGGCATTCCATTCTTGATCAGCGTCGAAGCGATGGTCTTCAGCGTTTTGGTGCCCATGTAGAGCACGATGGTGCCGCCTGACTTGGCGAGGGCACTCCAGTTGGTCTGCGAATGCGGCTTCGACGGATCCTCGTGACCCGTGACGAAGGTGACCGAAGTGGAGAGGCCACGATGAGTGACCGGAATTCCCGCGTATGCCGGAGCGGCGATTCCCGAGGTAATGCCAGGGACCACTTCGAATGGAACCGAGGCGTCATTGAGCGCCTGCGCTTCTTCGCTGCCGCGGCCGAATACGAACGGATCGCCGCCCTTCAGTCGCACGACTCGCTTGCCCTCGCGCGCCAGCCTCACCATCAGCTCGTTGATTTCTTGTTGAGTGACGGAGTTTTTGTCCCCGCCGCGCTTCCCGACGTAAAAGAGCTCGGGCCTGCCAGTCTCCCGTGCGCGCGCTGGCAACAGCGCCATGTTCGCGAGTGCGTCGTATACCACCGCGTCCGCAGAGTCGATCAACTGCTTTCCGCGCACAGTCAACAGGCCCGGATCACCGGGACCGGCACCGACGAGAAAGATCTTTCCCTCGCTCACGATTGATTATGCAGCGTCGGTTGAGAGTCCGACTTTGACCGCCCACTCGGCGTAGACCACGGGCGAAATCTCAGATGGCTTGATCTCGCTACGCCCGCCCCAGAAGACGTTGGTGTAGGAAACCGGGATGCCAGCTTCTTCGAGGTGACGATCGATCGCTGCCTTGTGTTCGAGGACGAGGGATTTGTCGGTGCCGTGCGCCACAGCCATCAGATTTACGTTGCTGAACTCGGGCCCACCCTCGCGCCAATAGGCGTGGGTGAGAATGTGATGGCGGCCAACCTCGCGTCCCGCTTCGATCTCGCGGCCCGCCGGCACTCGCCAGTGGAACAGCGCGTTGTAACGCGTGACCCGTTCGCCCGTCGCCGATGGCTTCACGTGCTCGAGAAAAGTCGAGAACCGTCCGATGACTTTCCGATCGTGCAGCGACCGAGCGACGCGCAGGAACTCGTCGTACGAAACCCCCACTTCCGCCGCCCGCCGTCGCCACGGGTGCGACTGAATCTCATCGATCCCGAACTCTCGCTTTAGCGCGGTCAGGACCTGCCATTCGCGCGCGCTCAGCTCAACGACATTGGTGTCGATCACGCGACCCAACTCCTCACTCCGTGAGCCCGGCTCGATTCCGCGACGGCGCACGTGTCCGACTCCCAGTGCGAATAACCGCTTGGCTGGCATCACACGAAAGGTGTTGGCACCGACTTTACCAGCGAGGAACACGCAGTGCCGTTCCATGGAGAAACCAACTGGCACTTTGAGAGTCGTCCACAGCCGATAAACCGATCCCGGTGTTGCCGCATCAGTCGATCTGATCACGACGTGACCAGAGAATGGATCTTCCCGGAACATGAATTCGAACGCTGAATCGAGCTGCTCGTTGGGAAGCCGCCAGGCCACCAGGGCACCCGGCGCCAGATTCGTCGCCATCAGTGTCTGACGAATGCGACGCACGACGCCAGCTTCGAGCATAGCCTGAAGTCGCTCGACGACTGTCTCCTCGGAGAGATCAGTTGCAGCAGCTATATCTGCAAACGGCTCCTCAATGAACCCCGGCAGCCGGTCCTCAGACACGGTCAGGATACGCGCGTTGATCGGATCCGACACTGTGGTCGGGATCGCAGCCGATGGAGCGTGAACCGACGTCACCGTGCCCTCACTCTCTTTCTGCGCAGCCAGAGGCTTACGGCGTACAGCGTGTAGATAGACAGCGCGATCGTATATGCTATGTGATAGTACGCCGACGTCTCAGGCATGCTCGAACCTCGCGCTCCACGCATCTCGCTCGACCGCGTACGCATACCGACTGCGCAAGAATGCGAAGTACAACAGGGTGAACGAGAACAGTGAGAGCATCAACGTCATCAGCATCTCGCCCGGCAACGAAGGCTTGCTGGGCTTACCGACGATTGGCATCGGATGCATCGTCGAGAACAGATAGACGCTGAGATGAATGAACGGGATTAACAGTGCTCCGAGAATGCCGAGTACCGCGGAATAGCGCGCACGCAAGTCGGGCGAGTCGATTGCACCGCGGAGCACCAGATACGCGAGATAGATGAACCACAGAAAGAGCGTCGAGACCAGTCGCACGTCCCACCACGCCCAGAAGGTTCCCCAGATCGGCTTCGCCCACAATGGCCCGGTGATCAAAACCACCGTGGTGAAAACCACTCCGACTTCCGCCGAGCTCTCGGCGAATCGGTCGAGGCGCTGATCGCGGAGCCACAAGTAGACTCCGCTGGCGACCGCAACGAGAAAGAACGCCAGGAAGGCCACCCACGCGGCGGGAACATGCAAATAGAAAATTTTTTGCGCCGCTCCCTGCTTTGCCTCGAGCGGTGTGTAGAACGCGGCCCTGATGATGGTGCCGACCACCGCCACTCCTGCCGCAAGCGGGAGCCAGGAAATTCTCATGACTACAAATCTACTTCGTGGGGCAATCGGGCTGCCCACGGGTTCCTCAGCATCTCCAAAACTGAAGTCGGCGTCCTCAATCCTCGACCGTGAACGGATACGCCACCGCGCACGCTGCAATGAACACAATGTCGAACGCCACCAGTAGTTTGATCCAGGCAGCGACCTCGACCACCGGACGACCGCCAATCAATTTCGCGGTCGCCTGCGCAGCGCCGATCACGATCGGGACGAAAAACGGTAGCGCCAGCATCGGGAGCAGCAGCTCGGCGAGTCGGGTGTTGACGGCCATTGCGCTGAATAGCGTCCCCACCGCAGTCAAACCGATCGCCGCAAGAATCGCGATCGCCAGCAGCGGCCCGGCGACAGTGCCGAGCGGCAGGTTGTAGAACACCACCAGCGCCGGAATCGCGATCAGCTGCACCGCAATAACGAACACGAGATTCGCGATACACTTGCCGAGGAAGATTGCCTCGCGAGTGACTGGAGAGGCGAGGATGCCATCGATCGCGTGATCGGCCATCTCGACGCCGAATGATCGATGGAGCCCCAGCAAGCCGGAGAAAGTGAAGATGACCCACATGACACCGGGCGCGAGATCAGTCGTCGTAACCGCCGTCGGATCCCAGGCGAAGTAGAAGATTACCAGGCCGAGCAGCGCGAATACGACGGCGGACAGGAACGCGGTGCGGGTACGAAACTCGATCGTGAGATCCTTGCGGGCGATCAACCACGCGGACGAGAGGATGTCAGCCACCCTTTGCCAGCGCCTCGCGATAGAGCGTCCCGTAAGCAGACGGTTCGATGCGATCGGTCCCGTCGTAGCGGACGAACTTGCCACGATTCATGACCGCAGCGTATGTCGCCAGCGACAATCCCTCCGCCAGATTATGGGTGACGATGATGATGGACGTCCCCGCGGCCCGCAGCTCCCGCAACAGCGATGTAAGCGCGCGCGCGCCGCCGTCATCGAGGCCACTGTACGGCTCGTCGGCGAGGACGATTTGCGGCGAATGAACCATGGCTCGCGCTATCGACACCCGCTGCTGCATCCCTCGACTCAGGAAACGCACCGGAGTATCGGCTCGCTCGATCATCGACATGCGCCTCAGCGCATCGTCGACGCGGGCGCGCGGATCACGGATGCCATAAAGGCGCGCCGCAAAAGACACGTTTTCGCGTGGCGACAGAGAATCGTACAGCATGGTGTGGTGCGAGATGAGGCCAATACGCGAGCGTGCGAGCGGCCCACCGGGGAGTGGAATCCCTGAGATCCGCGCGGTGCCCGAAGTCGGCTTGAGGAGACCTGCGAGCACTCGCAAAAGTGTAGTTTTCCCTGCTCCGTTCGGGCCAAACAGCGCCAGGCACTCTCCTGCGGCGAGCGAGAACGAGACCCCGGCGACAGCCGATCGCGAAGCGAAGGCGCGCGTGAGCGCGGCCACCTCGACGACCGGTGGTTCGGATTGAGAGATTGTGGAGGACATTCGTCTAGAACTTGCCACGCTGGAAAGAGCGGCGCAAAATCCAGCCTCGACCGTTTACGCGTGCCATAGCCAATGACTGAAGACATCGACGTACTTCTCGAAGAGAACCGAACCTTCGAGCCCACCGCTGAATTCCGCCGTCAGGCAAATATTCCCGACGCGAGCATCTACGAGAAAGCAGCTCGCGACCCGGAGAAGTTCTGGGCGGAGCAGGCGAAACAACTCGATTGGATCAAGCCGTGGGAGAAGGTACTCGAGTGGAAGCCGCCGCACGCAAAATGGTTTATCGGTGGCAAGCTCAACGTCGCCGCCAACTGCATTGATCGCCATGTCAGCGGAGGTCGCGCCAACAAGACAGCGCTCATCTGGGAAGGAGAGCCGGGCGACAGTCGCACGCTGACGTACGCCGATTTGCACCGCGAAGTGCAGCAGTTCGCGAATGTTCTGAAGAAGCTGGGTGTGAAGAAGGGGGACCGGGTCGCGATTTATTTGCCGCTGATTCCGGAAGCTGCGGTATCGATGCTTGCCTGCGCCCGCATCGGCGCGATTCACTCAGTGGTATTCGGCGGCTTTTCACCTGACTCGCTACGCGATCGAATTAATGATGCGGCGGCAAAGCTGCTGATCACCTCTGATGTCGGCTACCGCCGCGGCAATCTCGTCCCGCTCAAGAAAAACTCGGACGTTGCGCTCGAGGGAACCGATTCGATAGAGCACGTGATCGTCGTGAAGCGCGAGCTGTCAGGAAAAGACCGAGTGAAGGTCGAGGGAATCGAAGGCGCCAAAGCGGCGACGGGCGACGCGGGTGCGACAATGAAGGCAGGCCGGGATCTATGGTATCACGATCTGATGAAAGATGCAGCGACGAAGTGCGAGCCAGAGACGATGGATGCCGAAGACGTGCTCTACATCCTCTACACGTCGGGCACGACGGGCAAGCCGAAAGGCATCGTACACACCACCGGCGGTTACCTCACCGGCGTGACGGTGACCAGCAAGTGGGTGTTCGATCTCAAGGAGGACGACGTCTTCTGGTGTACCGCAGATGTCGGTTGGGTCACCGGTCATTCGTATCTCGTTTACGGACCGCTCGCGAACGGCGCGACGTGTGTGATGTACGAAGGCGCACCCGATTGGCCACAACGCGATCGCTTCTGGGACATCTGCGAGCGTCACCAGGTCAGCATCCTTTACACCGCGCCGACGGCGATTCGCGCATTCATGAAATGGGGCGACGACTGGCCGGCGAAGCACGATCTCTCCCATCTGCGCCTGCTCGGCTCGGTTGGTGAGCCGATCAACCCCGAAGCGTGGATGTGGTATCGCGAGCACATCGGTGGCAATCGTTGCCCCATCGTCGACACCTGGTGGCAGACGGAGACGGGGGCGATCATGATCTCGCCGCTGCCCGGCATCACCGCTACCAAACCAGGCAGTGCGACCAAGGCGCTGCCCGGCTACACCGCGGATCTGCTCGACTCCACGGCGCAACGAATTGAAGTCGGAGGCGGCCTGCTGGCGGTGACGAAGCCGTGGCCTTCGATGCTGCGCACGATTTGGGGCGACGACGAGCGCTACGTGCAGACTTACTTCTCGAAGTGGCCGGGTCGGCCGGACCTCTACTTCCCTGGCGACGGCGCCAAGCGCGATGATGATTCCTACTTCTGGATTCTCGGCCGCGTGGATGACGTGCTCAACGTCGCGGGTCACCGCATCGGGACGATGGAAGTCGAGTCGGCGCTGGTCGAGCATCCGGCAGTCGCTGAAGCAGCGGTAGTTGGCAGAACTCACGACCTCAAAGGTCAGGCCCTGGCGTGCTTCGTAACGCTGCGAGACGGTCGGAAAACGAGCCCGGAATTGCGCGAGGAGCTGCGGGAATTCGTCGCGAAAAAAATCGGCGCGCTGGCGCGGCCCGACGACATTTTGTTTACCGCGGATTTGCCCAAAACACGCTCGGGAAAAATCATGCGAAGACTGTTGCGCGACATCGCCGAAGGACGCGCGCTCGGCGACACCACGACACTCGCCGATCCAAACGTCGTCGCCAGCCTGAAGGATCAGTACGAAGAGAAGGAAGGCTGATTTCTATCACCCAATCGCGCGAAGTAGTCTCGACGCAATCCTCTTGCTCAACAAAAGGTTAAGCTGATAAACCGAACAAAGGCCGACGCATTTTGGCACCGGCACGAAGTGCAAAAATATTTCTTGACTCCTCAGGGCAAACCCGTAGGTTAGCTCCGCGCGGCAACCCCCGAAAACCCGCCGAAAACAGAACCGCTTTCGCGGAGTGACTTCGCGAAAAAGTCAACGGACTTCTCTCCGAATACTGGGTGAAAACCCCGTTGCAGGCAGGGTCCGTTTTCGTCTTATAGGTGCAGACATAACAAGCTTGAAAAGGTCCGGTTTCAGCACCCCCTTGCTCGCGCCGGCACCATCAAATTCTCGGAGAAAAAACACAATGAAGGCGACCCGTTACCTGGCCGCGATGGTGCTTGTCACTGCCATCGGCGCAACCCAGGCCAGTGCGCAGTGCAGCGGCAACGCTGGTAGCTGCAATACCACCAACACCGCGTCGGTCACAGTCGGCGCACTCGTCAAGCTCGGCATGAGCTCGGCGACCACCACGCTGACGAATCCGACCGCGGATGATGTCGACAACGGCGCGACGATAGCTGACCTTGGCCCGACCTTCACCGTCAAGGCGAACAGAAGTTGGACCCTCAAGATCAAGTCACAGAACGCAACGAACTGGACGTACGTCGGCAGTAATGCCGGTGTGAAGCCGATCGGCGACCTCGCGTGGTCGACGGCTGCTAATGGCACTTTCGCCGCGATCAGCGGCAGCGATGCGACCGTTACTACTGGAGCGGGCGCGAGCAACGGTGCACCAGCCGCGGTTTTCTTCCGTACGAGCTGGTTGAATGACTTCACGAGCGCAAGCAATGCTCCTGGTACCTACAGCTTGCCGATCGTTTTCACCCTTACTGCTCCGTAATCCGATGCAGAATTCTGGCTCTCGCTCGCCCGCAAGGGCGGGCGTAGAGCGCAGAGGGCGAGTACGGCGTACCGTGCTCGCCCTCTGCGCTGTAGGGGCGGTGGTTTCGCGGCCCGTCGCGGCACAACTGCTCGTCGATCCGCTCGAGGTGTCGATCCTCGCGGCGGGAACCGATCGCGTTGCCGCGAGCTTCTCGCTCACGAATACGTCCGACGCGGCCGTCCAGGCGACGATTTCGCGCTCCGACTGGGACCGCCTGGAGAATGGCGACAACCGCTTTCTCGCCGCCGGCTCGACTGGCAACTCGTGCGGACAGATGCTGAGCGTCTCGCCGCTCTCAGTGCGCATCGAGCCGCACGCATCCCGGGTCGTGAGACTCGGCGTGCAGACAAACGCAGCGCTCAGCCGCGAATGCTGGAACATCGTGTTCGTCGAGGAAGTCCCTCAGCGCCCGGCAGGCAAAGGCAATTCGCTCCAGTACATCTTCCGCACCGGCGTGAAAGTCTACGTCGCGCCACCGGGACTTCCGCGCGATGGCGGCATCGAGAACATGGAAATCGTCGATGCGGTCACGAAGCCTGCCAACGCAGCTCGCCCGGCGAGCACTGCATCCATCGCGGCGAAGAAACAGGTTGCCATCCGATTCCACAATACCGGCGGCGCCCACCTGGTCGCGAAAGGCCACCTCGAGTTCCGCCGCCTCGATAACTCCTTGGCGCGAGAAGTTCCGGTCGAAGAGTTCCCGACTCTTCCGGGCGCCACGCGACGTATTCTCGTCGATATTCCGGCCGATCTCGCAGCCGGCGATTACGTGGTGTTGGCTCTCATCGATTTTGGGGGCGCGGAGCTTGTCGCCGGCCAGATCGATTACCAGGCGAAATAGCAGCCAATGCGCATCGCGCGGACGCTTCGTGGCGTCAGCACCAGCGTCGCAATGGCGCTGGTGGTCATCGCCGCGCCTGCGCGAGCGCAAAATCCTAAAACCGATCTGACGCTCGGTGGCGGCACCGTCACGTTCCCGGCGCCGACAGCAACTGATTACATCAACGGCTACGTCTACTCGGCGAGCGGTGTCAGCTATACGATTGACGCGACAAACGGAGCCGCGTCGCACACAGCCACGATTTCGTTCCGCGCGACGTCGGCAAACCTGGGCGGCGCCAAGCCACTAACGGATCTGGAGTGGCGGCGCTCTGACCTCGCGACGTGGAATCCGATAGCGAGCACCAATACCCAGGTGGAGCAGAAGATCATGGTTCGCGGCCTGCTCAACGACCCGTGGAGCAACACGATCTTTTTCCGCATGAAGTTGAGCTGGACCGCTGACCCACCGGCAACGTACGCCGCAAACTATCAGGTCACGCTATCACAAACAGTACCGTGACGCGCGCGATGCAGCGTCGCGCTGCGCTGGTTGTGGCGGTATTGCTTCTGAGCGTATCAGGGGAGATATCCGCGCAAAGCGTTGTCGGTGCAGGTATGCCGAGTGGAAACGCGGCTGTCTCGCCGGTGAGCCGGACTGAATCTGGAAGCGCTGATATCGAGATCGCGCTGGCATCCGTCATTGTGACCGGCGCACCGCGCAGCTACCAGGTCGTATCCGTGCCAGTCCCTGAGGCCATGGCTCAGTTGTCCGACGTACAGCTGGTGATCATCCCGCGCGGCGAATTCGTCGTACTTGGGCCACGCAGCCGCGATCTCAATCCGCGCGGGGAACGAAAGGCGAAAATGGCAGTCACGATCGGCATTCCAGCGAGTGCACTCGCCGGACGTGTCGTCGCCGCCGAAGCGCGGTTCTCTGCCCTTGGCTCACCAACGCTCGTCGTGCCAATCGAAGTCGACGTCAGTCTCGTGCGGAAGGTTCTCCTGCGTGGAGGCAAAGCGTCGCTGAATGCGCAAGCCGGAAGCGATGTAATTCTCCCTCTGGAGATCGTCAATGCCGGCAATGCAGTCGAGACGATCCGTCCCCAGCTCGATCTGCCGACAGGCTGGGCGCTGCGAGAAGTTCACCAGGCCTCGCTCGTTCTCTCGCCGGGCGAAACCAACAAGCGTCGGATTCGACTTAAGGTCCCGTCCTTGTCGAGCACCGGCTCCTCCTTCGTTTACGTGATTCTGCTCGGTGGTCGCGACACCCTCGCCGCTGAGACGATGACCGTGGAGGTGTTCAATTCGAGCACCATCGGCCGAGAGTCAGGCCCGCTGATCACCTCCGCGGTGTCGCAGGCAATTGACGAAAACGGTCGACCAAACCGGCTGCTCAGTCTGAGCGCAACGGGTGCGTTGTTCGATTCTGTGCACGTCGACGCCCGCATGTCACAGGGATCAGCGCTTGGCGGCGCGGCGAGTAATGCGTTCGCGCACCTCGGCACTTACCAATCATCCGCCTCGGTCAACTTCACGGCGCCATCCGCCCAGCTCAGTCTTGGCAATACCGGCACCTCCTTCTCGGATGTGACTGGTCTGTACCCCTACGGCCAGGGTTTACTGCTTCATCTCCAGCATCCGTCGTGGAGTGTGCTCGGCTTCGGCGCCGCCTCGATGAGCCAGCCTGCTTTTCCACACCGCAAGCCAATGGTTGGACTGCGCGCCGAGCGACAGGTCGGAGTCGCGCAGCTAAATGCGTCGGTGACCCATCTCGAGGATGCAGGCCCGTCACCTAGAAAACTCGACGCCGCAGGGATTGGCGCCGCTGTTCCCGTCGTTCTCGGCAGCACCCTCAAGGCGGAAGTAGCCGAACGCCGGTTCGATGGCGGCGATGGGATTGGCTGGTCCAGCGAGTTGGAGCGAATCGCGGGTGAAGGAAACGAGCAGCTGCGAGTGACGCACGCACCGGGCGGCAGCGACGCGTTTGCACGCGCGACGAATGAAGTGGTTGCCAACCTCTCCGAGCGAGTGTCGTCACGTGGTTTGCTGAGCGCAAGCGCGTGGCGCACGACTGACGCGACCTCGGTCTTCAGCGGACTCAAGTCGAACGGTCTTTCTTTACGGCCTCAGTTTACGGTGATTGGTGGAACCACCGTGGCGCTCGAGGCACGAAGCTACGAATTCAACGCAGACTCGCGCTCCATCGCAGCGGGACAGGGTGGCGCTTTCGGCAGCAAAGAGCAGCAGCTC
Source organism: Gemmatimonadaceae bacterium (assembly GCA_045803545.1). Taxonomy (GTDB): domain Bacteria; phylum Gemmatimonadota; class Gemmatimonadetes; order Gemmatimonadales; family Gemmatimonadaceae; genus UBA4720. The sequence goes on from JBJMOW010000005.1 coordinate 1,155,737, forward strand.
GGAATTGGCGTGAGCAGCTACCTGAGCCAGTACTACATCAACACGTCTGCTTATCTCGGCAACGTCACTCGCACAGTCACGCCGCTCGGACTGGCCATGGTTACCGATCGCACCCCGCGGAATTACTGGACGACCAATGCTGGTTGGTCCGGCGCTGGCGGCGTTCTCGAGCTGCAGCTGCGAATGGAGCAGACGCGCGATCGCGGCGGTTTCGTCAATCAGCAGAGTCTGTTTGGAATACGCGGCGAGCAAGTCGTGATGCCCTGGTTGGGCGGAGTCCGCGGGGAAGGCGAGCTGCAGCGCGTCAACGGATTCGGTGACGAGAAGTCTTCGATCATTCGCGCCGGTCTGGCGGTTCCGATCGTGAGTGGATTCGCCATCAAGATCGACGCTGAACGGAATTCAATTTTCCACTCGACGAGCGGCAAGGTGCCGTGGGTCCTTGGCGTTCGCTTCGAGCACGCGCTGGTGGTGCCAATGCTGCGCACGCCGGGCACCACCGGGCATGTCTATCAGGATCTCAACGGCAATCAGCGCCGTGACGACGGCGAGCCAGGCGTCGCTGGAGCGGTTGTGCGGCGTGGCGGCGAGTCAGCCACTGCCGATGCTAACGGCAAATACCATTTGGGCGGCGACACCAGGCAGCCCATCACAATCGACGAAGCTTCGTTGCCGGATGGCTGGTCGCCGATCGGCGCACCGCGAGGTGACCTCGGAGTGACATTGTCGACTTCCGCGGAAGTTGAGCTGGTGGTCGCACCACGCTCCGGAATCGCGGTAGTACAAATAGATCTGAGCAAGGCACGCGTGATCGCGCGCGACAGCGCTGGACGTGAGTGGGTGGCCGTGATGACAGGACCGACGACTGCCACGTTCCAATCTCTCCCGGTCGGCACGTACCAATTGGACTTTGATTTGTCCGATGTCAGTGAGCCACTGGTTGCGCGCGCCCCGATCCCACCGTTGCTCATCGCCGGCAAGGAATCCAAGTCGATCACGATCACGCTCGACCCACGCCCGATCCGGATGTGGAACGGAAAGTCCCGATGACGCGTCTCTTCCTGATGGTGCTACTGCTTTCGGCATCGGCGTGTCTCAAATCCACCGAGCCGCAGCCGTCGTTGCTGCAGTTGAACGGGACTTGGAACTACACCGGCGTCCAAACGTCTCCCACTCGCGAGAATCTGTCGGGGACCCTGACAGTGTCGCGTGAGTCAGGAACGAGCTTTCAGGGAAGGCTCGATCTGGTGGCCACGAACACACAGAGCGGCCAAAGCACGGTAATGGGAGGATTGGTAAGCGGCGCGGAGAGTGACGGCAGCGTGATCGACTTCGATGCAGATCTCGAATCGACACCGAGGCGACACGTCGGCCAGTTAGTGGCCGATACTATTTCCGGTACCTGGGTCGGCACGTCATCGGGTGGGCCGATGGCGACGGGCACATTTAGAGTCGAGCGTCAGCGATGAGAAGATTGCGGACTATCGTAATTACGATTGCGCTCGTCGGTGTTGCGGCGGGTTCCGCGGACGCTCAATGCACTGCGTCGGGCGCGCCGGCGAATTGCAGCCAAGCTGGAAGCGTGACCATGACAGCCGGTCGCGTCGTACGCCTGCAGATGAGCGCCGGATCGACCTCGCTCACCGCCCCGACGACGGCCGACTTCGATGCCGGGTTCAACTCGTCCACCGGTCCGACGTTGACTGTTAGCGCCAATGCGGCCTGGACGCTCAACATTCGCGCGGCGTCGGCAGACTGGACCGGCACCAATACCACGACCGGTGTGGCTGCGCGCATCAACAAGCCGGCGGGCGATCTAAAGTGGAGCATTTCGAGCGGCGGGATTTTCAGCGCTTTGAGCGCAACAGACGCCAGCTTGGTGAATGGGAGCGCCACGGCGAACAGCGCGACCACGCTCTACTTCCAGACCGCCTACGACTGGGCTTTGGACACGCCAGGCAACTACAGCCTGTCCATCGTTCTGACACTGACCTCCCCTTGACTGCTACGTACTTACCCCTAGTTCCTGTCAGTTAGAGCAGGTTTGTCGGTTGCAGTTTGCAAAGATCAGCGCAAAAGGCGAGTTGGGGTGCCTTGTTAGTCCACTGGAATCAGGGTTTACGCCGGCCATTAACGAGTTAACCCGGCCGTTGCCCGTGGAACTGGCCCTGCGTCTTTTGCTTGCACGCGGCTTACAAGACCGCTGGCAACCTAAAACCGCTCCAGGAGATCTAAATGTCGTTCAACAAGAAAGGTTTCACGCTGATCGAGCTCCTGATCGTGGTCGTCATTATCGGTATTCTTGCCGCGATCGCGATTCCGAAGTTCGCCAACACGAAGGACAAGGCTTACGTCGCTGCGATGAAGTCGGACCTTCGTAACGTTGCTACGTATGAAGAGCAGTATGCCGCTGACAACCAGGGTGCGTACTTCTCGGGAACCGCGACGTCTGCGGCTCCGCTGCAGGGCTTCACGCCTTCGCAGAACGTCACGATCGTCGTGACCGCAGTTGCCGGCCCGCCTCCGTCATGGAGCGCGACCGCGACGCACTCGCAGTCAGCTAAGACCTGCGATATGACCAACGGTGTTATTACCTGCACCTGATCAACGGGTCTAGCGTAAGTGAAAAAGCCCGGGACTCTGTCCCGGGCTTTTTCGTTTGCGGACTACCGGCGCAGATGAAATCAAGAACTGGCCGCTGGTACGCTCCCTGCCTAACATCCAATAGAATCTTCCCGGATGGTGAGAATGGGCCTGCGCAATCTGTTCCCCGAATCGATCTTCGGCCGCAAACTGAATCCAAACGCCGAGCGTCGGCTGCGTCTGTCACAGGCACGCGCTGAAGAGACGATCATACGTGGTCACGTCGACAACGCTCTCATGTTCGTCGACACCCTCGCCGAGGACCTCTCCTTCGATCGCGCGATCGACACCTACATTCGGGTGATGGGCATCCCCGAGCCGCTCGCGAGCACGGTCGCCACTCGCGCGTTGGTGCATCTCGGTCGCGATCTCGTTCCTTTCCGTCGCCGCATGCAGCGCGAGGGTGAGGACGCTGCTGCCGAGAACAAGCCTCGCTTGCGCCTTGACGAAGCGGCCCGGGCGGGGGATATCAAGCGAGCGTAGCGACTGCGGACTGAGGACTTTAGAAGCGAGCTACCGCGCTATTAGCTGATCGCAGCTCGCTGATGGCTAATCGCTGCCTGCGACGGGACAGACCTCCGTCGCATTCTTTCTCCAAAACTCGCTTTCCTCAGCATGGTCGCGATCTGTCTCGCTGTTGGAGCGATCAGCTACTAGCTAGCTGCTATCAGCTACCAGCGCGGTAGTTCGCCGTTCACCCCGCAGCCGGGTCCGTTCTGTTGAACTCCCGCATATCCAGGACGCTGACGGCGAGTATGAGCGTCACGATCGCCGCCGACGTGACGCACCAGATGCATATCGCGTGTATCACACCCAGCTCGAGATAGGTCAGCCACGCAGAAAACAGAACCCCCACTACAGACTGGGCGACGAGCACGATCGAGAAGGCGCGCTCGTCCTCGAAGCGAGGAAAAGTGCTGAGCGTGGCGACGGCGAATACGTCCAGGTAGAACAACAAGCCCCAGGCGGCGACGGGCAGACCGAGGAAGCGCGACCATTTGCTGGTGTTCACCGTTTCGCACGAGCCGATGCTGCAGCTCAACTCGCCGATGATCCCCATTTTGTAGAGCGTCAGGTAAAGACTGATAAAGATCCCGGCCAGCGCTAGCGCGGCCACGATCATCCGCTTCGTCACTTCGGCGCGGCTGGCGTGCTACTGGCGGCGGTCGTCCCGCCGGCTTTGGCGAGGGAGTCGACGATGCCTTTCAGCTCGTCGTAAGTGCGCATTCCTGGATAGAGCCGACCGCCGATGACGAACGTGGGCGTCGAATTCACTCCGCGCCGCAGGCCCTCCGCGAGATTGGCGGCGATTCGTTTCTGGAACTTACGCCCGTCAAAGCAGCTCTCCCATTTCGCGACATCCAGGTCTGCCTCGCCGGCGTAGCGCTTGAAAAATGCCTTGGGTGCGTCAGTTGCCTCGCCGTTCCACTCATCCTGTGCCTGGAATAGTCGGTCGTGCATCGGCCAGAACTTGCCCTGCGCATCCGCGCACGCAGCTGCATTGGAAGCCGCCACTGTGTTTCGATGCTGCGTTAGCGGAAAATCGTAAAAGGTCAGGTTGGCCAAACCGGCGTTGATGATCCTGGTTCGAACATCTGGTTCGGTGACCGTCGCCCAGCCGCCGCACGAAGGGCACTCGAAATCGGCAAATTCGACGATCTTTACCGGGGCATCGACTTTGCCTATGAGGTAGCCCTGCGCCGGACCGGCATTAGTAGTGTCCGTCGTATCGAGCGCTTGTTGCGATGATGATTTTGGCTTCGTTGCGACGTAACCGAGCGCTGCCACACCAACGAGTGCAATGAGGCCGAGCAGCCAGATGAAGGCTTTTGGCCGGTTTGATTGACGATTGTTTCTGACGGTGTTTCTGGGAGGAGGGGGCGGCGGAGGTGCGTTGCCCCGTCTTGATGAGTCGTTGGTTGGCGACATCGTCGGATTATTTTCCTGTGCGTGAACGCTGAGAGCGTCGTTGCGCGAAAGCTAAAAGAGGGGTTTACAGATGCAAGCTGACATACTGCGTGCTCCAGTCGGACCGGGAGCGATGCACGTCGATCGGTATGGTCATGGCGGAACTGCGGTGATTCTTCTGCACGGATTCGGAACCTGCAATTTCCTGTGGCGCGCGATCGCGCCCGCGATCACCGCTGCAGGGCATACCGCTTATTCTGTCGATTTGTTCGGCCACGGCCAATCGGACCGGCCGCTCGACGCCGATTTTGGCATCGCCGCGCAGGCAGAGTATCTCGATGCGGCGATGACGGTGCTGCGCGTGTCACGCGCCGTTGTCGTCGGTGTCGATCTCGGCGGTGATGTCGCCATGAAGCTGGCAGCGAATCGTCCCGAACGCGTCGAAAAACTGGTGTTGATCAACACGCCAGCCTTCGACGAGCTGCCCGCACGGGACATCACTCAGATGCAGCGTCGTACGGCGCGCTTTGCGTTCAGCCTTCAGCGGGGGGTAATGGGAGCCGCACCACTGCTGGAGGGTGTGCTCAAAGGGAGTGTTGCCGACCCGGAACACATGCCCATGAAGCTCATTGCCCGCTATCTCGCACCCTTTGTAGGGAAGGATGGAGCAAACCATCTCCTAACGCTTGCCAGTGCGGTCCACCGCGGCGATCTCGATGAGGATGAGTACGGCGAGATAAAAGCGCCCACGTTGATCGTCTGGGGCGACGAAGACCGTTGGGTCGACCCAAAACTAGCTGATCGACTGGCCAATTCGATTCCGGAAGCAAGGCTCGTCAGGTTGGCGGGGGTGGCGAGGCTCGTTCCTGAGGAAAACCCCGAACATCTCTCGGAATTGCTACTCGATTTTATCAAACGACGAGCAGCGGCATGAACCTTTCTCCTGTGAAAAGTGTCTCAAAAACAGTAGATTACCAGACACGATTTTCACCGGATTTTCTCCAACCGAGATTGATGAACACCACCACTAAAAACAGATTCCGGAAGGAGCCAGTAAGGGTAGTAAGTCCGTTTGCGGAAGCCAGGGACGAGCTGTTTCAGCAGATCATGCGTTGCGGAGTTATCGACGCGGCAGCTGAGGACCAGAAGGATTGGTTCGACAACACGTTGCAATACCTGGCTGATCGCTATCACGAACTGGCACCTTCGGAGCTAGATGAGCTTAGGGTACTCGGCGAGCGTTTCGCTCAGCCGCCCAAGGCGAGAAAAGCAGTCTGATTAGAGGGGCGCGAAGAGGCGCCCCTTTTTGTTGCTACCTCCGAGCGTTGATGCCGCGTCGAAGGCCAACGCCGATGCGCGCACCTCCGCCGAGGCCTGCCTCGATTGTCGGTACCCAACCGGACGTACGCCCTAGCGGCAGCGGGCCCTCGAGGCCGACGACCACCAACAGATACGCTCGCGAACCGCCATCCTCCTCGCTGCGATACCGGCCGCTAATTCCTCCAGCACCGTACAGTGCCCACCGCGATTGGCGGAATGGATCCAGGCTGAAGCGCGACAGTAAGTCGGTGCGTCCCTCCACACCGTGGCGACCAACGCCCAACCCAGTGATGAATCCTGTGCGAGCGTAGATGCCTGACGGGATGCTTATCCCGAAACCGGCTTCGACTCCGCTGGTCCGCGCGAAGAGTCCGTCAACGCGCCATTCGGTCTGTACCTGTTGTTGGGGAGTCTGCGCTCCCATTCGGACGCTGGCAGCACAGAACGCGAAGCAGGAACCCAGCCGGAAGAGCGCCTTGAGCACGAATCAGGCAATGGTAGAGCGCGTGCGTCCCCGCCACAGCGCAATCGTGTAGTCAACGATCGATGCGGCAGAAACGACTGCGATGGTGAGGATCATTAAGTCAGTGAGCTCGGGCAGAATCGGGATCGTCACCAGCGCAATCAGCTGAAATACGGTGACAATCTTTCCCAACATTCTCGCCCTGAACACGGCTGGACGCAGCGTTGGAATAATTTTGGCGACTAGGAATCCGACTGCCGTCGCGATGTCGCGTGTCAGGAACAGGAAATACTGGCCGGTTGTGAGCTGACCCTCAACGAGGTAAGTGGAAATCGCAACGAAAACGAAGACGCGATCGGCGAGCGGATCGATCAGCGCACCGGCAGTCGATTCCGTTTTGCGGTGGCGCGCCAGCCAGCCGTCCATGAAGTCGGTGAAGCCGGCGACCGCAATCAACACCACGCGAGCCCACGCGTCGGGTACGAGCACGAATGCGAGCGCCAGCACAATGCGCGACAGCGAGATCGTGTTCGGAAGCGTGACCAGACCGCGTGGCATGCGAGCGAAAAGTACCCGTGCGTTACGGCGCGTGCCAGCGCACACCAGCATGCGAACCTGCTTGCGGGTGACTCACTGCGTGTCTAGGTTCGCTCGATGAGCTCGCACAGGCTGTTGGGCGCGCTGTATCTCGCCCTCTCCATTGCGATGATCGCGTGGGACATCCTGAGAGCGGGTCGCATCGCGCAGCTGCGACGCATGCCGCGCGGCTTCCAGGCGATCACCGGCATAGCGGGATTGCTGCTCGTCCCCGCACTGGTCGTCGCGTACACGTCGGTGTCGCTTCTCTACGGCCGTGCGATCTATCTGGTCTCGTGGCTGTGGCCGTTCACCGCGCTGCTGTTCGTTGTCCAGGCCATCTATGCACTTACTCGCCGGCTCGTCACACCGGCCCTTGGCTTTCCGCTGCTGGTGTACAACACGATCATCGCGGTCGTCGCCATCACGAAATTCATGATTTCGCGCGGCTTGACGCCGCTCGATTTCGGTCTCGCTCTCAATGCCGCACAGGCGAGCATGCTTGGAAGCGTTTTCGGCACCCCCGCGTTGTGGAATCCCATATACCTGCAGGTGCCGATTTTCGCCCCATCACTGCCGGCGCGCTGGGGAGTCACCCGCCTCGCGCGCGTGGCGATGGCCGGCGCCGCGATCGCGCTGACTGCGTTGCTGCTGGTAGAGCTGCCCGGTGCATACGCAGCCGTCAAGAGCTACGCGATATACTCGGCCGTACGCTTGCAGGAACATCCCGAAGGCGATTTCAAGCTTGGGCTTAAAGTCTTCCCCGACCTTCGCAGCGGACCGCCGCCGGTCGGGCTCGACGACGATCTTTCACTCGCCGACACCCTCGACATCGACGCGATAAGTGTCGTCGTCGATCCGGAAGGGGCGCGCGGGATTGCGCTCGATTCACTCGCGCGGTCGATCGAACAGTCGCGATCCGACAGCACCGTTCTGATCGTCGCGCTCGGCTACCCCAAAAAGGGGGCTGACGAGTTCAAGCGCTCGCGCGAAGCATACACGACAGCTCGCCTGAAAGACGTCGATCAGATTGCTCGCCGACTGAAGCCCGACTACCTCATTCCTGCGACCGATCCGACCGAAGAGGGATTTCGGATACTCGGCAGTCAGGATCCCACGTATTGGATCGATTATTTCACGCGTGCAGCACGGCTCGCACACTACATCTATCCACGCATCAAAGTCGCGGTACCAATGAGCAGTTATGGAACGCGCGACAGCATCCTGTACGCCTGGGCAGCGCGACCCGGCTCACCGATCGACGTAGTGGGCTTCTCGCTGCTCGCGGGCTTCGACGGTGCGCGCTCGATGGACACCGACATGCGAGTTGCGCGGCGATGGATGCAGCAATTCCCGAAACCCAAAGAGCATTGGGTGTTCGCGACCGGTGGCTACCCGTTGGTCCATGGCGAAATGAGTCAACTGCGCGCGGTTTGGGGGACGCTTGCCTGGGCGACTGCGCAGGCTCCGATCAAGGGGTTGGTTGTGTACGAGGGCGGAGACTACAACACGGTGCGCGGCATTCGCGCATCCGGCGGACGGTTGCGCCCCGTCTTCGACAAGCTGGTTCAAGCCGAGAAAGGACTCCGCGCCAGTCCCCAGTAACTCGGGTAACGAAGAGCGGCCGCGCTAGACTGTGCGGCCAACTCCGCGCACGATTCCTTCCACGCGCTTTTCCGGGTCGAAGTACTTCCGCGCCAGTTCTCTCATCTGCTCGGCGGTCACAGAGCGCACATTGTCGTCGTGCTCGAGCAGCTCGTGCAGGCCTTCGCCGAACATCCAGGCATCGAGCATTTCACCCAGCTGAGCGCCGCCGCTTTCCTGCGCGATGGCGTGCGAACCAACCAGATATTCTTTCGCCTGATTCAGTTCGTCAGAAGTTACCGGGGCCTCGCGCAACTTTGCGAATTCCTTGAGCAGCCCCGCCCGCGCGACTCCTTCCTTCTCCGGAGATGTCGCAATGTACGAAATGAAGATGCCGGCAAGCCTTTTCTCGCTCGCGGCCGCGTGCACTGTATACGCCAGTGATTGACGATCGCGAAGTTCGTCGAAGAACCGACCTCCCAGTCCGCTTGCGAGTGTCCCAATCAGCGTTGCGGCAAATCGCATATCCTCGGTTCGCGATGGAGCCGGAAACGCCAGCGTCATCGCCGTCTGCGCCTTGTCGCGCGATTCCGCGGCGATCTTTACGCGCTTCGGCCAACGCGGCTTCCCTGCCTTTGGAGGCCGGCTTGCCTCGAGTGAGTGAAACTCGCGCGCAACGAGATTGGCTGCCTGTTGAGGATCCACGTCAGCGACTATGCCAATCACTGCCGCCGAATCCATCACGTGCACCCGATGCCACTCGCGGGCTTCTTCGACTCTCATTCCGCGCAGCGAGTCCTCGCTTCCCATCGTCGGCACGCCATAGGGATGACCTGCGAATGCGGCGGTCATCGCCAGACGCAGAGGATAGCGGAACATGTCGTCGCGCAGCATCGCCAGATTCGAGAGCGCGACCGTCCTCTCGGTCTCGAAATCTTCCTGCGGAAACGTTGGCCGCTGGATGACATCGCCCATCAACTCCAGGGCTTCCCCGAGTCGCTCGGTTGGCACTGAGAACGACCAGCCAAAACTGTCGCTGCCTACGCTCGCCGAGATGGTACCGCCGAGCATCTCGGAGTCTTCCGCGATCTGCGAGGCGCTGCGCGAGGTGGTGCCTTTCAAGATCGACCGCGCGGTCAATAACGTGAGTCCCGCTTTCTCGGCCTCTTCCTCGAGCGCCCCTCCGACGATGTAGACCGCGATGTTCGCGATCGGTGATCCCGACTTTCGCCGAACCAGAATTGGGATGCCGTTTTCGGTTCTAAAGACCGACACACCCGCCTTTTCGCTCTCGAAGGTCGCCGTGTGTTCTTCGGCGCGCGGCGCAGTTTTGCGCGCCGGAATCTCGGGCAGGCGCTCCGTACCACCCTCACCAAGCAAGCGCTTCATGTCGGCAGCGTCCTGCGCTACCACTGGCGAGTTGGACGGGCGGTAGATCAGGGAGGCCGCTTTCTCCTCCGGAAGGTGCTCACGCACGACACGCTGCACATCATCAGCAGTTACCGATAAGTAGCGTCGGAAATAGTCGTCGCCGAGCTGCCAGCCGCCGAGCGCTTCCCATTCAGCGAGGTAATTGGCCCGGCCTTCTGCCGTCTCGAAGCGGCGCAGCCAGCGCGCCTCGAAAATCCGCCGCACACGCGCCAGCTCGCTGTCATCCACCAAACCAACGCGCACTTGATGCAGCTGATCCCAGATCACACGTGCTGCATCGACAGTCGTCTCCGGCTCGGTCTCCGCGTGCACCACGAACACGCCGAGCTCGGTGGGCGTGTAGTCATAGGCGCTGACCGAGGAGGCGAGCTTTCTCTCACGCACCGCTCGATAGAGCCTGGACGCGCGACCAGTGCCGAGTAATGCGGCCGTTACATCGAGCGCCGCTGTGTCCGCGTCCAATGTGCCCGGCGTTCGCCAACCAAACAGCAGCTGACTTTGCGCGATGTCGCCGGCCAGCTCACGGTATCGAAATCCGGTATGGTCCGGTTCGCTCGGCCCGGGTCGGCGATTGGGGTCACCGCTTTGCAAACCGCCATAAAACTCTTCAACGCGACGTAACGCCTCGGCCTCATCGACATCGCCCGAGATGACAAGGATCGTGTTGCTGGGACGATAAAAATTCCGGTAGAAGCCATTCATCAAATCGCGCGTGAACGCGCGCAGACCCGGCTCTCGACCGATGCGCCAGCGCCGCATCCTATGTACATCGTGTAGCACTTCGTACAAAGTCTCAGTGGCGACCGCGCTGGGGGAATCCGATTTGCGCTTTGCCTCCTGAATGATGACCTCCATCTCTTTCGCGAGATCCCGGCCGTCGATCACCGAGTTCGCATACGCATCGGCCTGGATCTCCAGACCTTTGGCGAAGCTGCTCGACGGCAACACCGTGTAGTACGCGGTGTTGTCGTAGATCGTGTGCGCGTTGAGGTAGCCGCCGCTCGCTTTGGTCTCTTTCGCGATCTCTCCGACGCCGCGCTTCTGCGTTCCTTTGAAGAACATGTGCTCGAGCGCGTGAGCGAGCCCATTCTCTTCGTCCGTTTCGTCGAAATAGCCCGCCTTCACATATGTGACGATCGCGACGACTGGCGCGGACCTATCCTCTTGGACGAGAACGGTAAGACCGTTGGGCAGGATGGTGCGATGAACGCTTTGTTGATCCATTTCTAACGGTAATTGCTTTGGGCTGGCCTAGTCTGCGAGCGATCCGTAGCGCAACAGCACGAGCCCGAGGGCGAAGCAGAGCAAGCCATAGCCAACCAGCCAGACGACGTCGCTCGATTGTGCCGAGCCAGTTCCGATCAAGGAGTTTGCCACGTCATCGAGGCGATGGACGGGCGGGAGAATCTCTACGAGCTTTCCTTTCCAGCCAGCCCGCGGCCCGCTGTAGATGGCGCGCAACATTCGCGAGCCGAGCCAGACGGCGGCGAGACTCAGCCAGTCGTAGCGAGTGGCCACTGAAAGAAAAAAGCCGATGCCGCCCATCGCGAGGTACACAAGCGTCGCGTACAGAACGAAGTAGTAGACGTTGAAGCTGGGGAGGATCGTGCGCAGCAGCACGGACAAAACCGCCATGATCAGCAGTACGCCTACCATGTAGACCACGAAGGCCTGCGCGTAGTAGAGAACGCGATTGATCGGCTTTGCAAACAGAAACCTGTAGTAGCCGTTCTTGCGGTCACTCGAAACAATGCCATTCATCGCGATCAGCACCGACACCGATACGACTGCCGAGGTGATCTGCAGCACTATCCCCCAAATCGGCGAGCCGACTGCCACTGGAACTGGCGATTGAGGATTCATCGCCGCGCGCAGGGGTGCGAGCAATGTGTAGCCCCACAGCAATCCGATGACCGCGATGCCGATCCCGTGCTGCATGAAGAAATCGCGGAACTGCCACAATGAGTATTTGCCGAGTCTCCCCCTCACGACGATTCCCCAACCGCTTCGCGGAATTGCTGTTCGAGCACGGAGCGTTCAGGCACCACGCTCGCTATCAGCCCACCGCGACTTATGAGATTCGCGATTGACGCATTGAGCTCTTGGATGCTCTGCACCGTCACATCGTACTCTCCCCTTCCAGCGTCCTCGGCGGAGGGGAAAATCGATTGCACGAGGTCAAACCCGCTCACCAGTGTCAGACGGAAACGCGTCGCAACAGGCGCCGCGGACTCGTATCCGGTGCTGACCACGCGCTGCAGTCGTCCGCGATCGATGATCGCCACTCTGTCCGCCAATCGCTGTAGCTCGTCGAGATTGTGTGACGCGATGAGCATGGTGCGGTCAGGTCGCCGCAACTCCCCAACAATGTCGCGGAAGCGCTGGGTCCAGACGGGATCGAGCCCGTGGGTCGGCTCGTCGAGCACCAGGATTCGCTCGTCGCGCAGGAGCGCCTGCGCCAATCCTAATCGTTGCAGATTTCCCTTCGACAAAGCTTTCACTTTCTTGTCGCGATGCTCACCGAGTCCAAGCAGATCGATCACGTACTCGACCCGACGCGGAATCTCGTCATCCGAAAGGCCGGCGAGGATCGCGCTCCGCTTGAGCGTCGATTCTGCTTTCCACCTTGGATTGATCGAAATCAGCTCGGAGAGGTAGCCGATGCCGTTCTGCTCGACGTAGGTGCGCGCAAGCCGGCCGCTGATTTCAATCGTGCCGGTCGTCGGTCTGAGATAGCCGAGCATCATGGAGATCAGAGTGCTCTTGCCGGCGCCATTGGGGCCGGCGATGCCGAGTATCTCGCCTTCGTTGACTACTAACGAAAACTCCTCGACCGCTTGTACAGAGTTGCCGAGGAGTGATTTGTATGTCTTCCCGACGTTCCTGAACTCGATCACAAGGGCGGCGGCGCGGCGGTTGGTGTCGCCGGCTGCAGGCAATTTTGCCACGCTCCGGTACCGGCGTTGGTAATGAACTTCGTTCCTTCCGGAACCCGGCCCAGCCGCATCAACGTGCAACCGAGATATCCCTGTGATGCGCGATCCTGCGGATTCGTTGTTACGGCTCGCACCAGGAATCGCCGCGCGAGATCGTACTGTCGACTGGCAAATAGTACGAGACCCATCTCGCGGAGCGCGTTGGTGTTCTTTGGCTCCACCCGCAGTGCAGTGTCAAGCTCGGCGCGCGCAGTGGCGAGATCGCCATCGTTGCGAGCGAGCCGCGCCAGAAAAATGTGAGGGGTGGCAGAATTCGGATCGTCCTTCACTGCTTTGGCGAAGTTGCCGCGAGCGGTTTCGTTTTGGCCGTTTTTCATCGCTGCAATGCCGGCAGTCATGCTGTCGCTGGTACCGCCGCCACGACCGAACAGGAAGTAGCCGCCGATCAGAATCAGCGCGGCGACGGCAATACCAATCCACACTGGGAGCGAAATGTTCGGAAAGCGACTCCGGCTCTGTGCTGCCGCGAGGGCATGCTCGACCTGACCGCGTCCAACGCCGCCGCCGCCGGGCGGCGTCTTGTCGGCGCTCATCGACCTTCCCTCTGACATGAAGGCTCCCGGCATCTCAATCGTGGGCGGTCCCGCCATCTTGCGCCCGGCATAAGCCGGCGGCTGGCGATAGCCACCGCCAGCTGACGGCGGCGCATAAGGTGATGCTGGTTGGGACGGTGGCGGAGGCGGCGGAGGTGGAGCGGCTGGACGCGAGCGCGGGGTGTACGCAGCCTGGAGCGGACTGCTGGGTGTGGGACGCGAGCTCGAGGATGTCGGTGATTTCGCGCCGCTCAATCCCGATTCGAGGGCTTTGAATCCATCGACCGCGGCGTCCCCGTCCGCCTGCGTCGGCTTATAACTCGTGCGATTGGCGCGGTCTCGCGCCGCGAGAAACTCGAGAAGAGAGTGCGCCTGATCGAGCGTGATGACTTCCGCCTGTCGCGCGGCGCGAATCAACTGCTGGCCGCTGAGGGACGAGTTGCCGACGAGAGTCTGGAGGGCCGCCTCGACACCCGTCCACAAGTCGATGATGTCGGCGGCGAGATCTTCCGCCGAACGCGGTTGATCGAAGTGGGCCAGGACGGGGCGCGCGCCATTCAATGAGGCGAGCGCCGCCTGGTTGTTCTGAGGACTCATCTCAGGATGCGCAAAAGGCCTGCATCCGCGCTACGTCGAATGAAGCTCTCTGCATCCTGCTCCGGTTTCGGACTTTCCTTGAGGCAATTTGCATCGCGCATCTTGTCGACGATTTCTTCCCAGGTCCCTTCAAATGTGTTGCCATCGTCGGTCTTAATGCGGTGGTTCTCGGGGATCGCTTTGGTCTCGGTGAAGCTCGAAAGCAGCGCGCCGAACAATTCCAGCTGCCCCTTCGCCTCGGTCTGGGCCGTCTCCATCGCCTTTGCTTCGATCTCGGCGAGCATCTCGTCGATGTCATCGAGCTCGCCCGACAGATCACGCAGTCTGTCCTCCCAAGGACGGAGCTCTGGATCGTTGTCACGCAGCCGATAGATCATTTTCTTCAGCTCAATCAATCTCCAAATGCCCAGCTCGTCCCAGTGATCGTCGGGCGATGAGCGGTCGAGATGATAGAGTGCGGCTTCGTAATCGCCGCGATCGTAAAAAATGTTGCCCAGATAAATGCGGGCTTCAGTGTGATCGGGATCCATCTGGAGCGCGCGGCGCAGCGTAGCAATCGCCGATTCGTCGTTGCCCAGTCGGTGCTCGGCGTAACCGATGCACGAGACTGCTTCAGCTGCGTCCGGTGTCTGCTGCGCGGCGATCTCGAAGAATTCCTTCGACTCCTCGATCATGCCTTCGCGGAAAAGCGCGCGACCGATCTGCAGCATCAGCTCGACGTCGTCCTGGTAACCAAGCTCGAGGCAGCGGCGAAAATTGCGCACCGCGTACTCGTCCTGTCCGAATTTCAAGAGTGTCTCACCGAGTCCGGCGAGCGCGTCCTCGTGGTCCGGATCGAGAACGAGCGCTTCTTCGAAGCTGCGCCGGGCCCACGCGTACTCTTCGCGTGCGTGGTGTGCGTAGCCAACCCCTATGTGGAGCTCTACCGAGTTCGGGTAGAGGCCGAGTCCTTCTTTAAGTACGTCAAGCGCTTCGTCGTACTGGCCTTCGTTGTATAGCTGATGCGCTCGTTCGTCGTACTCTTCAGAACTCAAAAAAGGTGTTGGCATCTCTAAGCACCCTCCGAGGAGTCGCGTTTAACCTATTGTACTCCTTAGACACGCTATTGTTCAAGGAGTAACATCCGCTTCAGACTGTTCAGGTGACGACCGCAATTTTTTCCACGAAGCGCTGCCAGCTACCGCTCTCAAGACTGAGATCGATCTCGCCGACGACCTGCTCCACCTCTTCGTCCTTCGTGAAGAAGTGAGGCGCAATCCTGATACCAGCGCTGACCCGATAGTCGACGAGGATGTCCTTGGACAGAAGGACTTGAGTAACCTCGTAACCGTGGGGAACATCCATCGCTACCGTGCCACCCCTGCGCTCAGGGCGCCGCGCCGCAGTCACCTTGTAGCCGCGCGCGTCGGCCAGCTCGATCAGCCTTGTCGTCAACCGGAGGCTCTTCGCCCTGATCGCGTCGATTCCAGCGCGACGAATGATTCGCGTTCCTTCGGTCGCGATGTAGAGAGCTGGAATTATCGGGGTGCCGTTTAACCAACGGAAAGCACCCGAGGTGTATTCCATCGTTTCTTCGAAGGCGAACGGCCGCGAATGAGCCTGCCAGCCAGTGAGCGCCGGCTTGAGCTTATCGCGGACATCCGAGCTGACGTAAAGGAAACAGGCGCCCGGCCCGCCACAAAGCCACTTGAGTACGCCACCCGTCAGGAAATCCGCGTTGCTTCGTTTCACGTCTACAGGAACGATCCCGACAGCGTGAAACGAGTCGAGGGAAACCAGCGCGCCCATTTCATGCGCTCGGCGACAGATCGCGTCGACATCCATCAGGAAAGCGCTGCGAAACAGTACGTGTGACACGGCGACCAGCCGCGTGCGCTCATCGATAGCTGACAGCAGGGTTTCGAGATCGATGCCGATCCCATCGTCCGACTTGACCGAAACGATCCGAGCGCCGAGCCGCTGCGCCATCTCGGCGTAAGCGTAGCGGACTGACGGAAAGTCGAGATCGGTCATCACAATAGTGTCCCGACCTTTCGGGAAATCGATCGCCGAGAGCACCGCGGTTTGGGCGATGGTGACGTTGGGCATCATCACGATCTCGCCAGGGTCAGCGTTGATCAAAGGCGCGATCTCGTTGCCGACTTCGACCGGAAATTCCCACCAGCCTCGGTTCCACGCCTTCACTCCCAGCTCGCCCCAATCTCTCGCGTACTCGGCAAGTCTCTCGGGGACGGTGCGAGGCATCGGCCCGAGCGAGTTCGAGACGAGATAGTTGGTCTTCGCAAGGATGGGAAACTCCTCGCGGAAGCCAAGCAGCGGATCTCCGCGTCCGGCTACGGTTTTTTGCGTCACGCTGGAGTGCTTGGCCAACTCGGCGCGGAGCTCAGAGTCCTTTTCGCGATGCGTCGCGCAGCGCCTTGAACTCGGCATCGGCGTTCCAGGTCGGAACGGTCTCAGCGTTCGCGAGGCTGCTTCCGAAGCGGTAAACGATCTCACCGAGCTGGGCGGCGCCAGTCAGATCGAAGTCGGCGCGATACTCGTCAGAGGGCTGATGGTAGCGATGCGCGGTGTAGTCCTCTGCCTGTTGCAATCCCCAGCCCGCGGGATGACCGACGTAGTCGATACCGCCACCGATCGAGACCGATGGAATTCCGACCTTGGCGAATGAGAAGTGGTCGGACCGATAGAAATGGCCAGCTTCCGGATGCGCATCGGGTGAGAGAGTGATTCCCTGCGCTCGAACCAGCCGAGCGAGTGCGGGGCCCAGCGTGCTTTTGTTGTCGCCCATCACATTCAGATCACGCACTCGGCCGTTGGCCGGCACCACGTCCATGTTGAGTGCAGCCACGATCCTGGATGCGGGAACGGTTGGATGTTCCCCGAAATACTGTGAGCCGAGCAATCCGGATTCTTCGGCGGTGACGAATATGAAGAGCTGAGACCGTCGCGGCTTCACGCCCTCGGCGGCGGCATGAGCGATCGTGAGAACGGTGGCGACGCCGGACGCGTTGTCGACCGCGCCGTTGTAGATCGAATCGCCGTTCACGACTGGTCCAATCCCGAAGTGATCCCAGTGCGCGGAGTACACGACGTACTCGTCGCGCACTTTCGGGTCGATTCCGCGCACGACTCCGACGACGTTGTTCGCCGAGAGGTGTTGCAGGCTATTCTGCATCGACGCATCGATCATGATTCCGGTGTTGATCGGCCGGAAATCACGCGACTCGGCCTGTTTGCGCAGCGTCGCCATGTTGAGTCCTGCCTGTGCGAGCAGCGCCGTGGCAGCGCTGTCGGTTATCCAGCCGCGAACGCCGAGCGGAGCTGGCGCGTTGGCAGGCCGCGGTAGCAGGCGGTGTTCAGTTGAATTCGAGGCGGTGACGACCTGCCAACCGTAGCCGGCGGCCGGTGTCGTGTGAACGATGAGCATTCCCGCCGCCCCACGACGCTCTGCTTCCTCGTACTTGTAGGTCCAACGGCCGTAATAAGTCATGGCTTTCCCGCCGAACAGGTTCGGCTCGGAGGCCGGGGCGGGAGGATCGTTCACGAGAACGAGCAGGATTTTGCCGCGAACGTCGGTGCCTTTGAAGTCATCCCACTTGTATTCGGGGGCACTGGCGCCGTAGCCGACAAAAACGAGCTCGCCACGGGCATTGCTGGATTCGGTCGCTGAGCCGGGCCACACGACAACGTCGTCGGTAAAGCGAAGGTTGGCGCTGGCCTTGCCCGATGCGATCACTCGGATGGTTTGGGGGTCGGCTCTAACAACATCGATGGGGACGCGCTGGAAATACGAGCTGTCGCCGACACCCGGTCTTACGCCAAAGGTCTGGAGTTGGGTGGCGAGATACTGTTCGGTCAGGCGTCCGCCTCGGGTAGCGGGGGCCCGGCCTTCCAGCAGGTCGGACGCGAGGAACCGAAGGTGCGCATCGATCTCCTCCGGTGTAATAGCAGCAGGACTTCCTGATTGCCCCGAAACGTATGAGGCGGGTAGGAGCGTAGTGAATACAAGTGCGACAAGCAAACGAATTGCGCGTCTCATCGATTACTCAGTCAGTGTGATGGTAGTCCTTACATTATAGCTCCCGGAACGTCCCCTTAGCATGACCCCACAACCACGGATATCGCGCTTGTCTCCGGTAAAGCCGCGCCGCAAAGCTCACAAGATCGCGCTCGTTCTTGGCGGCGGTGGTCTTAAGGGCTTCGCGCACATCGGGGTATTTCGCGCGCTGCACGAGATGGGGATCGTGCCGACCGTAGTCGCAGGCACCAGCATCGGCGCGCTGATCGGCGCGGCGTACGCCCGTGGGATGCCGATCGACGAGATGGCAGATCGCGCCCGCGGCCTCAAGCGGCGGGATCTCTTCCGCCTCAATCGAATGGGGATGCTGATCGAGCGACAGCATTCACCGGCGATCTATCTGGAGGAGCCGCTACGCGAAGTGGTGAAATCGGTAGCGACGGAAAAGCGCATCGAACAAATGAAAACGACGCTCCTGGTCAACACCGTCGACATCACGCGCGGCAGTCAGGTCGTGTGGGGATTGCCAGGCCTTCGTCACGTGAGCGTCGCTGATGCGGTCTACGCATCGTGCGCACTGCCTGGTTTCTATCCGCCGGGAAAGATCGACGGGCGTCTGTGTGTCGATGGCGGTGTTCTCGACAATCTGCCGGTATCGGTTGCGTCGCTGGGAATGGATGCAGTGATTGCAGTCGACACCGGTTCAAGCGACATGGAGCCGGAGAACGACATTGCAACGGCCGGGTTCGCGTCGATTTACATGCGGGCCGCATCGACGATGATGCACGCGCTGCAGCTGGCGCCGTTCAATGGCTGGACACGGCCGCCCATGATTCTGATTCGACCGCGCGTAAATCACATCGGCTGGTTCAGCTTCTCGAACACCGAGGAGCTGCTCGAAGCCGGTTACACCGCGGCGCTGGAAGCGTGCAAGCACTATGAGGAATGCATCGCCTGGGGAATTGGCGTCTTTCCGCGGCGCGCGATGCAAATCACAGTAGACCGTGCGAAGTGCATCGGCTGCACGCTGTGCACAGCGATGGCGCCCGATCTGATGGCGATGGACTCGCAGCAGAAGGCCTATCCGCTCCAGCCGATCGTGGAATGGTCACCTGCGGACGGCGACTTCGTGCACCACTGCCCGACGTACGCAATCGAGGCGACGCGGATCGATTCGCAAGATGCGCCAATTGCACGCCCTACTGTGGATCCGACAAGCGAGCCGACGACTCGAAAGACCGGGTGAGAACTGCGCCGCGGCCCCGTTCAAGAGTCCGCGGCTCAGAGCTAATAAGCGACGCCGAATCGCGCGCCCGCGTGTTGCGGATTCTCGATCTCGTCGAGGAGCGCGACGGCGTAGTCCTCCATAGTGATCTGGCTTTTGCCGTTCTGGTCGGTGATGAGCTTTTCGGCGGTGGTGCGGTACTCGCCGGTGCGCTGGCCCGGAAAGATCTCGGCGGCGGGACTGATGAAAGTCCAGTCGATACCTTCGCCTTCGCTGCGATACACGTCGAGGCTCTCGGCGCCTTCAATTGCCTCGGCCTTGTAGATATCCGGAAAGCCGGGCGCGTCGAGCAGCCTGAGCCCCGGCGCCACTTCGAGCGTTGATGCACCACCAACTACAAGCAGTCGCTTCACGCCCGCCTTCTTCGTCCCCTCGATCAAGGCGCGCGCTGCGTCCGCCAATCTTGGCGCCGGCAATCCTCGGCTATTTGGCCGCGGTGAGATCGCGCTGACTACGACATCAGCCCCCTTCACCACTTTGGCCACGCTGTCGGCGCTGGTGGCGTCACCCTTCACCAGCTTCACTCGCGGATCGGGTGACGAACTTTGCGACGGCTCACGAACAACTCCGACGACTTCGTGACCGCGCCGCAGCGCTTCGGCCGTGATGCGCTGGCCGATGTTTCCGGTCGCACCAAAGAGAACGATTTTCATCGACGGGCTCCTACTGCTCTGTCAGAGGAAGGGTTGCCGGCGCTGGTGAAAGGGAGCACCAGCGCAGCACAAGGACTGATTGAGGCGTTCGGACTAACCGCCAGTCCGGACTGCGGACTAATTAAGGATAGCGGATTAGAGGCAGTCCGAGTTTCGAGCTAAGTCCGAAGTTCGAACCCATTACGAGTTGCGAGCGGTTCGCGCGGTCTAGCTCTCGACTCGCAATAGGCTCGCAACTCGGACTCAGCTCGCAACTCGGACTCGGCTTCCAGTCCCAACCCCTCAATCCCGTATTAAATTGCCATTAGCCTGCAATTCGCGTTGCGGATTGCAGTGGCTCCGCTCCTACCGGCCAGCGCAATGCCGCGGCCAAAGTACGAGACAAAGCAATGACACACCCGAATTCCTTCGGTAGCCGATCAACGCTCGACGTTGCTGGTCGGCAGTACACGATCTTTCGGCTGGATTCCCTCGCCCAGATCGCGGGTGGGAACGCGCAACGGCTCCCTTTCAGCCTCAAGATCCTGCTCGAAAATCTGCTGCGAAACGAAGACGACAAGTTCGTCAAGGCGGATGATATCCGCGCCCTTGCCGGCTGGGACGTAAAGGGAAAGACCGAAAAAGAAATCGCTTTTAGAACCGCGCGGGTTCTGCTTCAGGATTTTACCGGCGTCCCCGCGGTCGTCGATCTCGCGTCGATGCGCGATGCGCTCGCCCGACTCGGGGGCGATCCACAACTGATCAACCCGCTGCAGCCGGTCGATCTCGTGATCGACCACTCGGTCCAGGTCGATGAGTACGGATCTGAGGCGGCGCTCCTGATCAATGCCGACTTCGAGTTCCGCCGCAATCAGGAGCGGTACGCATTCCTGCGCTGGGGACAGAAAGCGCTCCACAACTTTCGCGTGGTGCCGCCGGACACCGGCATCGTCCACCAGATCAATCTTGAGTATCTGGCCAAAGGCGTCTTCACCGAAGTCGTCGGCAAGCAGACCTACGCATACCCTGATTCGCTCGTCGGCACCGACTCGCATACGACCATGATCAACGGCCTCGGCGTGCTCGGCTGGGGCGTAGGGGGAATCGAAGCGGAAGCGGCGATGCTTGGCCAGCCGGTATCGATGCTGATCCCCGAAGTCGTCGGGTTCAAGCTGCACGGCAAGCTGCCACCGGGCGCCACCGCAACCGATCTCGTGCTCACGGTCACCGAGATGCTGCGCAAGAAAAAAGTGGTCGGGAAATTCGTCGAGTTTTACGGTGCGGGCTTGTCTTCGCTCTCGCTCGCAGATCGCGCGACCATCGGCAACATGGCGCCCGAGTATGGCGCGACGATGGGATTCTTCCCGGTCGACGCCGAGACGGTGAACTATCTCAGATTCACGGGACGGGACGAGTCGCAGGTGCAGCTCGTCGAGGCGTACTGCAAGGCGCAGGGACTTTTCCGCACCGACGAGACGCTGGATCCAGCTTTCAGCGACACGCTGGAGCTCGATCTGCGCAGCGTCGAGCCAAGCCTCGCCGGCCCGAAGCGTCCTCAGGATCGAGTGCCGCTCAAACTCGCCAAGAAAATGTTCAGAGAGGCGTTGCGAGCTGATCTCGATCGCACCGGGACGGTCGCAGCAGTCGCGGCGGCGAAGCAGGCGATGCAGGTGGCAGCGTCGCCTCAGCTTTCTCCATCCGTCGTCGCCACCGATCCGGATGAGCAGGCGGGTCAGCACTCGAGCATTTCAGTGCAGATGAATGGCGAGACTTTTTCGATACGTCACGGCTCGGTGGTGATCGCGGCGATTACGAGCTGCACCAACACGTCAAATCCGAGTGTGATGCTCGCGGCAGGACTGCTGGCGAGAAACGCAGTCGGCAAAGGTTTGGCGTCGAAGCCGTGGGTGAAGACGAGCCTCGCGCCGGGCTCCAAAGTCGTGACCGACTACTTCAAGAAAGCCGGAGTGATGGGCGCGCTACAGCAGCTGCGCTTCAACGTCGTTGGTTTCGGCTGCACGACATGTATCGGCAACTCCGGCCCGTTGCCGCAGCCGATCGCTGAAGCAGTCGAAGCGAACAAGCTGGTGGTCGCATCGGTTCTGTCGGGCAATCGCAACTTCGAAGGACGCATCAATCCCCTGACGCGCTTCAACTATCTGGCTTCACCGCCGTTGGTCGTCGCGTATGCGCTCGCGGGTCGGATGGATATCGATTTCAACACCGAGCCGGTTGGCGTCGGGAAGGATGGTCCTGTCTTCCTGCGAGACCTCTGGCCGAGCCCGAAGGAAGTCGAAGAAGAGATCTTGCGCTCTGTGAAGGCCGAAATGTTCAAGGCGCAGTACTCGAATGTCTTCCACGGCGATGATAATTGGCGGGGACTGCCCGTTCCCGAGGGCGATTTGTACGCGTGGGACGCGGACTCGACCTACGTCAAGAATCCGCCATTCTTCGAGGGAATGACGCTGACGCCGCCAGGCGTTCGTCCAATCGCCAACGCGAAGGCGCTTGGTATGTTCGCAGATTCGATCACCACCGATCACATCTCGCCGGCGGGTTCCATTCCGGCGTCGAGTCCGGCGGGCAAGTGGTTGATCGAGCACGGTGTGAAGACCGCGGACTTCAACTCGTACGGGGCACGGCGCGGCAATCATGAGGTAATGATGCGCGGCACCTTCGCAAACATTCGGCTTCGCAACGAGCTCGCGCCGGGAACTGAAGGCGGCTGGACAACTCTTGCAGCCGGTGGGAAGCCGATCACGATCTATGACGCAGCGATGGAGTACCAGCAGGCGGGCACACCGCTCGTCATCGTCGCAGGCAAAGAATACGGAACCGGCTCGTCACGCGATTGGGCAGCAAAGGGAACGCTTTTGCTCGGCGTGCGCGCAGTGATCGCCGAGTCCTTCGAGCGAATCCATCGCTCGAACCTGATCGGCATGGGCGTGCTGCCGCTCGAGTTCCTGCCGGGCGAAACGCGGCAGACGGTCGGGCTCAGCGGTTTCGAGACGTTCTCGATCGAGGGCATGACCAACGAAATAAAACCGCGTTCCGCGTTGACGGTTCGGGCACGGGCAGCTGACGGAAGCGAGAAAACCTTCAAGGTCGTGTCGCGTATCGATACGCCAGAGGAGCTGAGCTACTATCGGCACGGGGGCATACTGCCGTACGTGCTGCGGCAGCTCGTTTCTGGACGGTGACTGCGGACTGAGACCTGGACAATCGAAAGGGACGAGCATTCGCTCGTCCCTTTTTGTTTTGATAACTACCTCCCTTATTAGCCGAGAGCAGCTGGCTGATAGCTATTCGCTGCAGGCGACGGGACAGGCCTCCTTCGCATTCCATTAACAACCGTCTTTTCCTCAGGATGATCGCGATCTGTCCCGTTGCAGGCAGCCATCAGCCACTAGCCTGCTGCTATCAGCTACCAGCGAGGTCGTGGCTTCTAAAGTCCTCAGTCCGCAGTCAAAGAGGTTTAGTCGGCGTCGACGTAATCTCCTTTCTCTTCCTAAGGTGAAAATGCGGCGAAGATGCGTTGATCTGCTCGGTAAGATCGCTCTCGATCTTTTTCGGATCGAGCGGCTCCAGCATCGTACGCAGCTCGGGGTCGTCGGCGAGCTGTAGACCCAGACGCGAGTATAGACCGGCCACCAAATGCAGAGTCTTGGTGATCTCTTCTTCCATGCGGAGGTTCACCTGCAGCGTCAGCTCTTCGCGCAGCTCACCGATGCGCGACTCGCGACTCTGGGTCATCAACACGAAGATCGAGAGGAAGATCGCCTCGAGTGAGACGATCGTCGTCAGCATGCCGTATGGATACGGATCGAACTGCGGCAATCCGAAACCGGGGATGTTCCACAGGATCCAAACGATGAAGCCGACCGCGTGTATGACGAGAAACGGGCTCGAGCTCGCGACTCCGATCATGCGATCGGCCCATATCTCCATCGTTGAACGATTCGACGCGTGTTGGGCCTTGATCGCACGGAAAACTTTGTTGATGTCCGTGCTGCGGCGACGCCGGCGCTCAGCGCTGATCGCTCTTCTTGCTTGCTCGGTGGGTACTTCCGTCGGAGGCGCGGTCTCGTCTGACTGCATTTCTCGACTGGCTGGAGGTGAGATAACCTAACGCAAGCCGGCGGCCACTACCTGCGCTGCAGCAAAAGGTTAACCTTCCATTTATGGCTACATCACCGTCATTCACCGTCGGCATCGTGCAGGAAGCGATCAGCGATGACGTGGAAAAGAACGTCGCGCGTGCGGAATCTCGCATTCGAGAAGCGGCTGAGAAAGGAGCACAGATCGTGTGCCTGCAGGAGCTCTTCAACGCGCCGTACTTCTGTAAATCGCAAAAGCACGAGCGCTTCGATCTGGCGGAGCCGATTCCCGGACCCACCATCGAGCGCATGCGCAAGCTCGCTCGCGAGCTCGAGGTTGTAATCATCGTACCGATCTTCGAGCGGCAGGCGGCGGGAGTGTATCGCAACTCCGCGGCAGTCATCGACGCCGATGGCAGAGTGCTGGGCGCCTATCGGAAAATGCACATCCCCGACGATCCGCTCTTCAACGAGAAGTTCTACTTCACTCCAGGCGACTCGCACGTACCTGACGATGGCGATCAGCGCGGAGCTGGCGGCTTTCGCGTCTGGAAGACTCGGTACGCGGACATCGGCGTGCTGATCTGCTGGGACCAGTGGTACCCCGAGGCAGCGCGTATCACCAGCCTGCTTGGCGCCGAGATTCTGTTTTATCCGACAGCGATCGGCTGGCACCCATCAGAGAAAGCGGAGCACGGCGAGGCGCAGGTAGAGGCGTGGCGCACGGCACAGCGCGCGCACGCGATCGCCAACGGCGTCTACGTCGCATCGCCGAATCGCGTCGGACACGAAGACGAGCCGGGCACCGACGGCATCGAGTTCTTCGGCCACTCGTTCATCGCCGATCCGTTTGGTCGCATCATCGCGGAAGCTGGAACCGAGCCGGCGGTGCTCGTGTCGAAGTGTGATCGCGCCCTGATCGAAAGCACGCGTCGCAACTGGCCGTTCCTGCGCGATCGCCGCATCGATGCCTATGCCCCGATCCTGAGCCGTTACATCGGATGAATCGGCGGGAGGTGGGAGGCGGGAAGCGGGAGGCGTTGGCCGGACGAGCAGTTACAGGAACTAAGCGCAAGGGTCACGCTCCCTTCGGAAGTAGCGCTCTTACTATGGAGATGTCGCTGGCGCGTCGAATGCCGGCCGAGTGGGAGAAGCACGACGCGACGTGGATTGCGTGGCCGCATCACGAGCCCGATTGGCCAGGCAAGCTGGCGCCCATTCCCTGGGTCTACGCCGAAATCGTACGCGCACTAAGCGAGTTCGAGCGCGTGGAAATCCTTTGCCACGATCAGGCGGTCGCCGACAACGCGCGGCTATTGATTGCTGCGCACGGCGTGGCTGATCGCCCCGAGAAATACCGTCTGCATATCGCGCCCAATGACCGCGTCTGGCTGCGCGACTCCGCGCCGACGTTCGTGTACCGAGCCGACGGTGTGCTGGAGATGATCAACTGGGGATTCAATGCCTGGGCGAAATACGACAACTACGCCAGCGACGCCAAAGTCGGCAGCGTGATCGAGAGCATCACCGGAGTGCCGCGCACGGAAGCGAAACGCGAAGACAATGGCAATCGGCTGATACTCGAAGGGGGAGGAATCGAGGTCAACGGCAGCGGAATGATGCTGGTGACTGAGGAGTGGCTGTTAAGCGGTGTGCAGGTACGGAATCCGGGCCTGACCGCGCAGGAGTACGAGGAATTGTTCGCGAAGTACCTCGGTGTAACCGATACTATATGGTTGGGAGAGGGCGCCGTCGGCGATGATACTCACGGACACATCGACGACATCGCGCGCTTCGCGGCGCGTGACACGATCATCCTCGCTTACGAGCAGGACCCGTCGGACGAGAATCACGTTCGCTCAGTCGCCAACCTCGAGCGGCTCAAAGCGGCGACGAAGGATCGCGACCTGAAGATCGTCACGATTCCCTTCCCGCGTCCGGTGATAATGAACGGCGAACGGCTTCCCGCCAGCTACGCCAACTTCTACATCGCGAATGGCGCCGTTCTTGTACCGACATTCAATGATCCCAACGACCGGGTAGCACTCAATGGAATCGCCGAGGCGTTTCCCGGTCGAACCGTCATCGGCATTCACGCCGTCGATCTGGTTTGGGGATTGGGGACTCTGCACTGCCTGACGCAGCAGCAGCCAGTGCCGCCGACAACCGGGGGGCGAAGCTCGAAACGGAAATGAAGATCCTTTTGACAGGCGAAGAATCGCTGCGGCTCGAGCCGACACCGGGAATGCTGACTATCGAAGCACCTTCATCCGACAGCAGCTATTCACCGTTTCACATGCTCGGCAGTGCGCTTGCCGGCTGCACGTTTTCCGTGTTGCAAAGCTGGGCATCGAACAAGGATCTTCACGTTGACGATTTGAAGATCGACGTGAAGTGGAAATTCGCGGAGGGAGAACATCGACTCGAGCGAATGGATGCGCGAATCGAATGGCCGTCCCTGCCCGCCGAGCTGTGGCCGCGAGCTCTGCGCGCGGCGCATGTGTGCGGAATCCATCAGACCCTTAGTCACAGCGTGCAGGTGAATGTCGACGCGGTCGGCGCCGAGAGTCCCGCGATCGAAGGAGTCACGACGTGAGCGTTCAGGTCGTTCGGTTTACATATGCGGACCACGACACCGAGTCTGTCGCGCCGACCATCGGTGAGCCTGGGCGGCCGTACACCGTGATCTACGATGGACACTGCAAGGTCTGCGGCCGGCTGGTGAAGCTGCTCACCAAATGGGACAAGCAACACATCCTGGAGATAGCGCCATCGCAGGCGCCCGGAGTGCAAGCGCGATTTCCGTGGATTCCACCGCGAGCGTACATAGAATCGGTTCAGGTAATCAGGAATCGCGATGGAAAGACGTGGCAGGCTGCGGCCGCCCTCGAAGAACTTCTCAACGTCCTGCCCAAAGGCTGGCTATTCTCGTGGCTGTTCAAGATTCCGTTCGTAAGGCCCCTCGCAGACAGGTTTTACCGGTGGTTCGCTCGAAACCGCTACCACTTTGGCTGCGGTGAGCATTGCGCGGTGAGGCCTTCTAACCTCGATTATGGCGAATAGTCCATAACGGGAAAAACCACGCGCTACGCTGCACTAGTTCTGTTGGCGATTGCCTGCGCTGCCCCGGCGCCGCGGCCAACGACGAGCACCAATGCTGATTGGGCAACGACAGGCGGTGACGCCGGCAATAGTCGCTACTCGTATCTCGATCAGATAGATCGCCTCAACGTCGCGCAGCTCCGCATGGCGTGGACGTATCACACTGCTGACGCGCCAGCCAGCGGCCGTTCGCAGATTCAAGCCACACCGATCATCGTCGACGGTGTCCTGTACTCGACGACCTCTGCGCTGAACGTCATCGCGCTCCGAGCGGACAACGGCACGGCGATCTGGCGATTCGATCCGTTTTCCAATCGTGAACGGGCGACCCACGTAAATCGCGGTGTCGCTTTCTGGTCAGACGGGGCGCAGCGGCGGGTGTTCTTCACCGCGGGTCGCCGCCTTTATTCACTCGACGCCGCGAATGGACAGCCTGACCGTTCGTTTGGCGATTCCGGTTCGATCGACCTTAGCGCCGGCCTCGGTCGCGATGTGTCGAACACCGACGTGCTGGCGACAAGTCCCGGTGCCGTCTTCCAGGATTTGTTGATCCAGGGCACGCGAGTTGGGGAAAGCGAAGGGTCGGCGCCGGGTGACATCCGTGCGTACGATGTCCACACCGGCAGAATACGCTGGACGTTTTACACCATTCCGCATCCCGGCGAATACGGCTACGACACCTGGCCGCCCGACGCCTGGCGGACCGCGGGTGGGGCGAACTCATGGGCCGGAATCACCGTTGACGCTGCGCGCGGAATTGTCTTCATCCCTACGGGCTCGGCGACGCCTGACTTCTACGGTGGCGCGCGCCACGGCAGAAACCTTTTTTCGAGTTCGCTGCTCGCGCTCGACGCTCGCTCCGGCCAGCGTCTATGGCACTTCCAGACCGTGCATCACGATCTCTGGGATCGCGATCTCCCGACGGCGCCCAATCTGCTGACGATTACGCGCGACAGAAAGTTGATCAGTGCCGTCGCACAAATCACGAAGAGCGGATTTGTCTTTCTCTTCGAGCGTCAGACCGGAGCTCCGCTGTTCCCGATTGAGGAGCGGCCGGCTCCGCCGTCGGACCTGCGCGGGGAGCAGGCATGGCCGACTCAGCCAATCCCTACCAAGCCGGCACCGTTTGCCCGGCAGTCAATCAGCGAAGCGACCCTCAATGCTCTGAATCCGGCCGCGCGGAGCGCACTCGTCGAGCGCTTCAGCAAGTTGCGTCACGACGATCTGTTCGCGCCGCCAAGTCAGAATGGGACCGTAGTGTTGCCTGGGTTTGATGGCGGCGGAGAGTGGGGCGGCGCGGCGGTCGATCGACTGACGGGCGTGATCTACGTGAACGCCAGCGATGTTCCATGGATTGCAGCGATGCGTGATACTGCGTTAGCAGACTCCGCGACGCGACGCGCGCGAGCATCGCGTCACCAGCTTTTACCATACGACTTCGTCGGCTACGAGCGCTGGCGTGATTCTGCCGGCTATCCCGCAATCGCCCCGCCGTGGGGCACTTTGAGCGCTATCGATCTCAATACCGGCGAGTATCGGTGGCGGATTCCGCTCGGTGAGCATCCGGGGCTCGCGTCGCGCGGAATCACTGATACGGGCGCGGAGCAGTACGGCGGACCAATCGTGACCGCGGGCGGGCTGGTCTTCATTGCAGCAACCATGGATGAGAAATTTCGCGCCTTCGACAAGGACACCGGCAGATTACTTTGGCAGACGACGCTTCCCGCCGCGGGCTACGCGACACCCAGCACGTTCATGGTAAACGGCAAACAGTATGTCGTCATCGCGGCGGGAGGCGGAAAGCTCGGCACGAAGTCGGGCGATGCGTACGTAGCTTTCGCCCTGCCCTGACAAGCGAGCGCACGACGGCGAGTGGCCGCAGCTACATCGTGATGGGCGTGTCCGGCTCCGGCAAGACCGTCATCGGCACGCTGCTCGCCCGCGCATTAGGTGTCGATTTTGTCGAGGGTGACACCTATCATCCGCCGGCGAACATTGAGAAGATGTCGGCCGGTGTTCCGCTCACAGACTTCGACCGTGGGGGATGGCTACATGCAATTGGCGAGAGAATCAAACGCGCCAACGACGATGGTGAAGGCGTCGTCGTGTCCTGCTCGGCGTTGAAGCGGTCATATCGTCAAATCATCCGCGCCGAGGCGGGCGCGGTGCAGTTCGTCTTTCTGCGTGGCGAGCGGGCGCTGATCGGGCAACGTATCCGTGGTCGCAAAGGACATTTCATGCCGCCGTCGCTGCTCGACAGCCAGTTCGCGGCGCTCGAGGAGCCATCGAGCGAGGAAAATATCTGGATCGTTGATATCGATGATTCGCCTGAAGCGATCGCTGCCTCACTCATCGCCCGCGCATCCGCTTGAGCCCTGACGCGCGGCTCCTGCTGTGCGCACTCGGCGCGGTGATCGCGCTGATTCTGCTGATCGCGCAGGTCAAAGTTCATCCGTTCGTTGCGCTTGTCAGCGTCTCATTGGCGATGGGAGCTGCGGCCGGAATGCCGCTCGCGAACACGGTGAAAGCATTCCAGGACGGCGTGGGCACTACACTCGGCTTTATCGCAGTGGTCGTCGGGCTCGGTACGATGCTGGGCAAGATGATGGCGGAGTCGGGAGCGGCAACGCGGATTGCGACGACTTTGATCGATCGCTTCGGCGAACAGCGGGTGCACTGGGCAATCATGATCGTCGCGTTCATCGTCGGCATTCCGGTGTTCTTTCAGGTTGGCTTCGTGTTGCTGATTCCGTTGGTATTCACCCTCGCGCGGCGGACCGGCGCTTCGCTGATCAAAGTCGGACTGTCCCTCGTCGCCGGGCTCTCGGTTGTACATGGCATGCTGCCGCCGCATCCCGCCGCGATGCTGGCGCTCACTGCCTACAACGCTGACATCGGCCGCACCATTCTCTACGGATTGCTCGTCGGGTTGCCGACGGCGGCACTGGCAGGGCCGATTTTTGGCTCGTGGATATCGAAGCGAATCATCCTTCCCGCCGAGAATCCGATGGCGGCGCAGCTCGAGGGCAGCGCAAGCGACAGCACGCCCACGCCGGGCTTTGGGATTTCTGTATTCACGGTTACCGTCCCGGTCATCCTCATGCTGCTCAGCACCGTGACGGACCTCGTGCTCGGCCCGCGCAGCGCGGTTGCACCGCTGACTCACTTTGTCGGCAACCCGATCGTGGCCCTGCTTCTGGCCTTGATCTTCTCGTTTTGGTCTTTGGGCCGGGCGAGGCACTTCAGTCGCTACGACATCATGAAGTTCTGCAACGACTGCCTCGCGCCAACTGCGGCGATCCTGCTGGTGATCGGCGGCGGGGGAGGCTTCAATCAGGTGCTGGTGCAGAGCGGAGTGGGCACTGCGATCGCACACGCCGCTGTGAGTGCCAGTATCTCGCCACTGCTTCTGGCGTGGAGCGTCGCAACCCTGATTCGGGTGGCGACGGGATCAGCAACGGTCGCAATGACCACGGCTTCCGGCATAGTCGCACCGATCGCCGCTGCGATGCACGGCGTGAGTCCCGAGCTGCTCGTCCTCGCAACCGGCGCCGGATCCCTGATGTTGTCCCATGTCAATGACGCGGGCTTCTGGCTGATCAAGGAGTTTTTCAATATGTCTGTCCCGCAGACCCTCAAGACGTGGACTGTCGCCGAAACAATCATCGGGGTGACTGGACTCGTTCTTACCCTCATGCTCAGTCTCGTCGTCCACGCCTAACCTCTGTTCGAGGATTTCAGCCATGCACCGGAATTTGAGCTGGCTCGCCGCAACATTCGCTCTTGCCTGCTCCGCCTCGCGCGCCGATACGGTGGCTTCGCAACAGTCATTGCCAACCGATGGCTGGATCGACGCGACCGCGACGCTCGACCCGAGTACGACGCCGATCTATCAGGGCGACGCGCCGATGAAGTTCGATTTCATCCACGACATGCGCAAAGGTGACGCCTTCACCCTATCGGCATACTCGCTCGGCGCGCACAGCGGCACCCACATCGACGCGCCGATGCATTTCGTCCGCAACGGCGCGGCAATCGATAGAGTGCCGCTTGGCCCGCTGATTGGCCGCGCTCGCATCATCGACATTCCCGACGGCGTTCAAGCCATTAACGCCGCCGAGCTCAACAAGCACAGCTGGCGCGGCGTGCCGAGGGTTCTTTTCCGCACCCGCAGCGCGCTTCATGGCTGGATGTCGTCCCCGACATTCCACAAGGATTTCGCGTACATCGCGCCCGATGCAGCGAAGATGTTGGCGGACGCTGGCGTTCAGCTGGTTGGAATCGACTACATCTCCGCGGAACAATTCGGCGCGGCGGCACCATTGACCCACCGCACGCTGCTGGGGAGAAACATTCCGATCGTGGAAGGCCTCGCACTCGACCATGTCAAAGCCGGTGATTACGATTTGATTGTGCTGCCGATAAAGGTCGGCGGTCACGAAGGCGCGCCGGCGCGGGCGATACTGCGACCGCGTTCGCGGTGAGATCGGGAGAGTCATGAGTAGCATTGTCGAGTCGATTCGTGCGGAATATCTCCGCTACAAAACCCTGGCCGAAGGCGCAATCGATCAACTCGATGATGCCGACTTAACGAAGGAAGGCCCGAACGGCGGTAACTCGATCGCGACGTTGTGCTGGCACATCAGCGGCAATCTCAAATCCAGGTTTTCCGATTTCCTCACCAGCGACGGAGAGAAACCCTGGCGGGACCGCGAAGAAGAGTTCCAGGCGCGAACGGTCAGCCGCGCGGATCTGCTGGAGAAGTGGAACGGCGGGTGGAAGGTATTACTCGACACCATCGCACAGTTGACCGATGAGGATCTCAGGAAGACGGTGACGATTCGGCAGCAGCCCCTGATCGTTCATGAGGCACTGCATCGCTCGCTCTCGCACACCGTATATCACGTCGGCCAGATGGTCTACATCGCGAAGGGATTTCGTGGCGCTGCGTGGAATTACCTCAGCATCCCGCCCGGGCAATCAGCCACCTACAACAAAGCTCCCAAATTCGAGACGGCCGCCGCACAGCAGGCCGCGGTGGCAAGCAGGATTACGCGGAAGTAGGGATCCGGTTGACGCCGGCGGCGGACATTGCGCCGCTCTGCGAGGCGCGGCGCACCAAGCGCCACGGGAAGAAGTAAATCGCGTAAATCACGGCGTAGACCGCAAAGTTCTCGAGCCGCGCGAAGTGCGCGAAGAAGAAAAAGAACATCAGCATGTGCATTCGCATCACGTTTCGATACGGCTCGGAGAACAACTCGCCAAATCGCCGGTTCTGGGTCCCGGTCAAGGAAAGCGATTTCTGCGAATCGATCGAGAATGGCTTGCGCATGAAAGCCGCGCGGTGGGCGATGAAAGCCGACGGCAGAAATGGCCAGTAGCGCCTGACGATCTCCACGTATGTCGACATGTTCGCGTCGGTGGAGCGGCCATGTCCGGTCTCGATTGGAAAGAACGAAATCAGAATCTGGGAATGGACGTAGTGAAATCCGCCGAAGTGGATCGTGAAAAATCCTAGAAAGAACGCGACGCCCACGAAGAGGATCAGCACGAGCGCGGCGATTGCGCGTGGGTTGCCGCGGAGCATCGCGCGATCGCGCCAGGCTACCTCTGCGAACTCCGAGGCAGGCTGGACTATCATCCACACAATCGTCGCGTAACCAACAACGAAGCTGGAGAGCCACAGCGACCAGATCAGATCGCCAGCACTCCACCGCGCCCACCAGGCGACGGCAAGTCCAATGGCGAAAGCAATGGCATCGGGCCAGCTGCTCGCCCAGCTTTCGGTGTTCGTTTCGGTCGCAGTTACGGTCAGGAGGCTCACAGTTACCCTCTCGACGCTCTCACTGGACCGCCGTAACACGTCACCGCCGCGAGTGTATTAACCACCATGAATTCGGCCTTCAGACCGAGCGCTTTGGACCAACATCGGGACGCGCTGCTGCGCTGTCGCCGCTGTCGGCTGCATTCCGACGTCACCCCGGTCGCCTCACTCGCGCGCAATCCACGAGCGATGCTCGTTGGGCAGGCGCCGGGAAAAGTTGAGGCGGAGGGCGGTGTCCCATTCTCAGGTCGCGCGGGGCGGACGCTTTTTGGTTGGCTCTCACGCGCCGGGTTGGACGAGAACGATGCTCGCGAGCAGATCTACATCTCGGCGGTCACGAGGTGCTTTCCGGGGCCTCATCCGAGCGGCCGCGGCGACCGAGTGCCGTCCAAAGTGGAGCAAGCGCATTGCGCTGATTGGCTCGAAGCGGAGCTTCGGATCATTCGGCCCAAGCTGCTGATTCCGGTGGGCAGACTGGCAATTGAGCGGTTTTTGCCCGCACTCCCGCTTGACCAGCTCATCGGCACCAAACGCAGCGTTGTCCACGCCGGCGGGCAGTCAACCGTGATTCCGCTGCCGCACCCGTCGGGCGCGAGTAGCTGGTTTTACCAGAACGACAACCAAACCCTGCTTGACCGAGCCATCGAGCTTATCGCTGTCGAGCTTGGCCGTCTCTGAAAAGCGACGCTAAACTTGTGGAGCGCCGCGTAGCGGCTATCACGGGAGGCAACCCTGACGTCAACAGCTCCGTCGACGCGAGCCGTCAACATTGGGCCGCGCGAACGACTCAAGAGACTCAGCGCGGGAGTGGTTGGCTTCGCTCTCGGCATCGTTCTGGCCGCGGTGCTGATCGCCATGCGCGCGCCACCGCTGTGGCGACTGTTGCTCTTCTTCCCCTTCCTGTTCGGCGCCCTCGGAGTGTTCCAATCTCGCGACAAGACGTGAGTAAGGCTTGCATCGCGCGGTCAGCGCGATCTCGACACCGGGCCCCAAAGCGTCGACAACAGCGTGGAGCTGGCGCAGCTGCGCCGGCAGGCACGCGCGGTCTACGCGAAATCGTTCGTCACAGCGATCATTCTCACGGCGCTTTCCTTAGCGTTATAACGCTAAGCGCTGCGCTGCTGTCGGTCGCGGCTCCGTGCGCGTCGGCGCAAATGACGGCGGCGCGACTTGATGCGATCGTCGAAGCACAGCGCGACAGCGGCTTTTCAGGCGTGGTGCTGGTGGCGAGGAATGGCACCATCATCATGGAGAAGGCGTACTCACCGCGAAACGGGGCTCCCCTCCGCACGACGTCGCAATTCAATATCGCGTCCATCACCAAGAGCTTTACCGCCGCGGCGGTCCTGCGGCTCCGCTCCACACACCGACTGTCCTTCAGTGATCCGATCTCGCGCTTTTTTCCATACACCTCACCTGGCAAGCGCGATATCACGATCTATCATTTGCTCACCCACACGTCGGGTCTCGCCGGACATTCGGCAGGTACGGGAATCGTGCGCCGCGATGGGGCCGTCACCGCAATCCTCGCGCAAAGACTCGAATACCCACCGGGCACGCACTATCAGTATCAGGATGACAATTACGAGCTGCTCGGCGCGGTTGTGGAGATAACTTCGGGCCTCAAGTGGGAAGACTACATCGATCGCGAGCTGCTGACTCCTGCGCGCATGAACTCAACGACCTTCCAGGGCGGCGACTGGGGACACAAAGGCGCCAATGGCATGCGGAGCACCGCGCGCGATCTCTATCGATGGCTCACAGCCATTCACGATGGCAAACTCTTCGGCCGCACCGAAAGCCAGGAGCTCGAGTCTCCGCTGATGCACGTGCGCAGCGAGCCGCCGTACGAGATTCATTACGGTTACGGCAATCGGATCTACGTGCGCAACGGCCGGGTCGCGGAAGTGATGCACTCGGGAAGCGGCGACGCCCGCAACACCTCGATCGCACGAATGCTGGCCGACGGAACTATCGTCGTCGTTCTCTCCAACTCTGGCCAGCACAGGGGAACGACCTGGGCGTCGTATCTAGGGACGCGACTCGCGGCGCGCAAATAGCCGCGCTCAAACTCTCCGCGTTTTCCAGCGACCCTTTCTGAAGAACCACGCGCTCACTATCGCGTGTACCGAGTAAGTCAGTAGCATCGCGAAGAACACCCCGCGCGGTCCGCGATGCAACGGCAGCGCAAGCAAGGCAGCAAGCGGGATGCAGAACGCCCAAAAAACGAACAGGTTGATCCACGTCGGAGTCCAGGTATCACCGGCGCCGTTGAACGCACTGTTCAGGACCATTCCGTATGCGTACAGCGGGAATCCGAACGCAACTGTTCTCAGGCCGGCGACGGCGTAACCGCCAATTGCCGGATCGGACGTGAACAGAGATGCAATCGGTCCGGCGAGAACAACGAAGATGAGTCCGATTGAGCTCAGGAATACCACGTTATACCTGCCCGCCATCCACACCGCGCGCTCAGCCCGATCCGGTTTTTTCGCGCCGAGCGCCTGCCCCACCATCGTCGCGGCAGCGTTGCTGACGCCCCACGAAGGAAGTAGTGCGAACATAATGATTCGCACCGCGATGGTATAGCCGGCCAACGCAGTACTGCCAAAGACTGAGATTATTCGTACGAGCCCGATCCAGCTCGCGCTGCCGATCAGAATCTGAAACGTTCCCGATCCCGACAAACGAATCATCTGCCACATCAAGGTCGGGTCGAGCTTGAAATGATGTCGGCGTACCTGCACACGGCCACCGGGGCGGAAGAGGCGGGTGAGCGCGTATATGGCACCAGTTCCTCGTCCAATGGTCGTGGCCACTGCGGCACCGACGACGCCTAGTCGTGGAAACGGACCGACGCCGAGGATCAGCATCGGGCCGAGGAAGATATTGATGGTGTTTGCCAGCCACAGCACGCGCATCGCAATCACCGCATCACCGGCGCCGCGGAACACCGCGTTCACCAGAAACAACAGCAGCACGACGATGTTTCCGCCGAGCATGATGCGAGTGAAGAGAACGTTGGCGAGCACGCCGCCCGACCCGCCCATCGCCCGCAGCAGCACCGGCGCTGTCAGTGCGCCGAGTACTCCGAGGGTCACTGCAATACCAGCAGCAAGCAAAATCGCCTGTGCGGCTGCGTGCGAGGCGCCTTCGGAATCCTTCTCGCCAATGCGTCGCGCCACGGTTGCGGTGGCACCGATGCCGAGGCCCATCGCCATGGTGTAGATGAGGACCATCATCGACTCGGTGATGCCGACCGTTGCGACTGCATCAGCGCCGAGTCGCGATACGAAGAAGACGTCGACCACAGCGAAGACGCTCTCCAGAACCGTCTCGAGCACCATCGGCACCGCAAGCAGGAAGATCGCTCGGCCAATGGGACCACTGGTGTAGTCGTGGTGCGCGCCGCGCAGCGCTTCCCTGATGTTCTCCCAGTACCCTGGCGCAGGCTCGGGCGTCGTCGTCGCTGGGACGGCGAACTCGGACGTGTCACCCATGTCGCTACTGGTTTGCCGTCGGCGAGTCGGACTTGGGAGCCTGGTCATAGCCGGGCATGTCGAGCGCGAGGTAGGTAACCGTATCCCACGCGTTGTGAACGCCGACCGACAGCAGAATCAGAGACGCGGCCCCGATAGCGAAGAGCGCTGGGGTGTCGAAGCGTGGCAGCGCAAGCGCGGCGACCAACATCAGAATGTAAGCGCCAAACGGCAGCACGACATGGAAAATCCAGTCCTCGAGTACAGGTTGATACCGTTCGGTACGCCCGGCACGTCGCGTAACGATCGCGCTGTAAATGATTCCGGTTAAGCCAAACAATCCAATTACGAACGCGGCATGGTTCAGCTCTTCCCACGGCGCGCTGATGATCGCGCCAATGAGCAGCACCGCCATGAAGTGAACTACCGTTGGCGTGCCGAACGCTGCAATCTCCTGGTGACCGCCCCGTCCCGGCTGGTCGGCGATGATCGCCATAACCACGAACTGTAAACCCGTCAGCGCCCCCGCCGACGAGCCGACGATGACGTAGAAGCTTTCCCATTTGCCGAGAATTTCGTGGGCGGGCATGGGCCTAAGCTATTCGGACCCGGTCGAGTGGGAAACTGTGAAATGAAAACTGCCAGCCGGCGGTGTCCAGCAGTCAGCCAGCGGTCCGCGCGTGATCCCGCGACCGAAAAAAAACAGCCCAGAGGCTAGATTTGAGGTCAATCAATGCCGGCAACCCCATTCCACCTTGGCCCAGGCCTGCTGATCAAGGCCGCTGCGCCGCGCTCCTTCTCACTCGCGGCATACTCCGTCGCGCAGGTCGTCATCGACATCGAGTCGGGATACTACCTGTTGAAGGGCGATTACCCGGTCCATCGTCAGGCGCACACATTCTTTCTCGGCGGCTTGATCGGTCTCGTCTGCGGACTGATTGTTTCACGGATCGGCCGAGCCTGGGCGAAACCGCGCGACGCAATTCCGGAAGCGCTGGCGGTTGAGTATCGCTTACTCATTGCAGCTTACAGCGGATTGTTCGGGGGAGTCTTTCACTCGTTCCTGGATGGAATCATGCACGCCGACATGCGGCCTCTGCGTCCGTTCAGCGATGCCAATCCGCTGCTCGGCCTCGTGAGCATCCAGGTTCTCTATCTATTCTGCATCGTCACCGGAATCCTCGGCGCGGCGCTCCTGCTGGCGTGGGAACGACGGCGCCGATTCTAGACGGCGTGTGAAAGAGAGCGCGCCGGAAGCCGCCACCCTCCTTCACGATTTTATCGCGCAGCAGCACGCGAACGTCTTCGCCAGGGCGTTTGCGGTGTCGACAAATCAGCTGCCGCACGGCGCTGAGAGTCAACCCGAACTGGCGGATCGAATGCTGATGACCAACAACATCGGGTTCATCTTCCAGCTGTGCGAGCGCGAGCCGCATGGCGTCGTCAGGGCCGGCGAGCTCGAGCGATGGGCGGCAACCCAGGTTGTGCGAAAGGGCGTGAGACTGATTCAGAACACCCGCGAGCTGCTGGCTACATACTCCGCCATCTCGCTGGTCAATCATTTCGGACACAGAGTGACGGTCTCGCCGAAAGATTCGGAATCGCTCGTCGGCATCGTCGTCTATCGGGTGCCGCCTAAGACACGGCCGTTCCGGGTTGCGCGATTCAAGCGAGCACGCAACGGCACGTTCGTCCACATCCTTCGCGATACAGATTTCTTCGAAATCTGCGACCACTTCGTGACGCCGGCCGAGCTGCTCGATTACTTCAACTTCCGTCGCGACATCCTCCTGGGATGGGATCCGCCGACAACGGCAGTGAGCGAGACCGCGCTGATTGGCCAGTATCTACTCGAGGACTTCGAATCGCCGCCGGATCAGCGTCTTGACGCCGCGGCACGCGCGAGAAGGAGTCCGGCCGTCTGCGAATTCACTTTTATGCTCGACAGTCTGGCGGCGGTGATTGCGGCAGAGGAGGACGATTTCGCAGACAGTGACTCCTACCGGATTCTGAGCGAGCTGTCGATGCTCGGCCGGTATGAGCTGCGCGCTTTGAGCGAACAACTGCGGCTGGCGCTGGAATCGGTGCGGGCGGACAGGTTCGAGCTGCCATATAGGATGGCGTCGTCGAAGACTGGCTGCGGATTCGTCATCCTGCCGCTGACCCGGGAGTTCCTCGATCGCGGCTATGACGCGCTGGACAGCCTTGCTCGCGCATCGAAGCACGAGCTCGATCTGGAGCGTCAGATCGCAATCGGCCTGTGGCGGGATGGGGAATTCGTTGACATAGAGTGGCTGTTCCTGTCGGGTGACAACGCGCCCGATCCGGACATCGATGAACGCCTGGCGCAGAGTTACCCATTTCGGCGTGCATCGGAGCGGCGGTTGCCGCCAATTTTCACATAGTGATACATGCCGCAAGCTCGGCTCGTCGCGATAACCAGATGTGTGCGGGAACAATGCATGCCGTTTCCGGTTTCATATGGTGTCACTGCCTTCAATGAGAATAAGATGAATCGCTCCCTCTCCGGCTTCTTTGCTTTTGTCGTCGTCATTCCCATAGCGCTGGTACTGTTGGCTTCACGCCTCACGAGCGGGGCCCCCAGGACAAACGGGTCCGTCAGCGCGCCGGTGGTCGGCGCCGAGCTCTCCGCCGCACCTGCCGAAGACACAGCGGTATTCGCTGGCGGCTGCTTCTGGGGAATCGAGGCAGTGTTCGATCACGTGAAAGGTGTAAAGAAAGCGATCTCGGGATACGCCGGTGGCAATCTTGCGAACCCGACCTACGAGCAGGTCAGCACTGGTGACACCGGGCACGCCGAGTCGGTAGAAGTGATCTACGACCCGTCGCAGGTGGCGTATGGCAAGCTGCTGCAGATCTTCTTCTCCGTTGCGCACGACCCGACGCAGCTCAATCGTCAGGGACCGGATCACGGCACCCAGTATCGGTCGGCGATTTTCTATCGCAACGCGCAGCAGCAGCGGGTAGCTGAGAGCTACATCAAGCAGCTGACCGCTGCGAAAACTTTCTCGAGCCCGATCGTGACTCAGGTCGGCGCGCTGCACGGCTTTTACGAGGCCGAAGAGTATCACCAGCACTATCTGGAGCAGCACCCCAACCAGTTGTACATCGTGATCAACGACAAGCCGAAGCTGGTCGCGCTCAGGAAAGAATTTCCGGACATCTACAGAGATTAGTCGGAAGCCGCGGGCCGCCGGCTGAGGGGGGCAAGCCGCGAGCGAGCAGTTTTCTTTGTAGTTTGCGGCCGTGGAAATTCAAATCCTCGCCGTCCCCTACGACTCCGGGCATCGCGGGCTGCGTATGGGCGCCGGACCGGAGGCGCTGCTGCAAGCCGGGCTCGTCGATGCACTGCGCAGTGCCGGTCACAACGTCAGCGTTCGACTCGCCGAGCTCGACCCCGATCAATGGCAAGCGGAGATTCAATCGGGCTTCGAGTTGATGCGTATGCTGGCGGTAGCGGTACGCGAAGCCCGAGATGGCGGCCGCTTCCCAATTGTGCTCGCCGGCAACTGCAACACCGCTGTTGGCACTCTCGCCGGACTCGGAGCTGATTCAATCGGCGTCGCATGGTTCGACGCACATGCCGACTTCAACACTCCCGAGACAACCACCAGCGGTTTTCTCGACGGCACTGCCGTCGCCATCATCAGCGGACGCTGCTGGACCCAGCTCGCCGCAACAGTGCCGGGATTCTCGCCAATCACTGACGAGCGCATCTGTCTGATCGGGACGCGCGACATCGACTCGCTCGAAAGCGCACTGCTCGATGATTCGTCGGTGAGTGTCGTGACGCCTCGTCAGCTTCGTGACGGCCTTTCGCGGCGGTTACAGTTTTTGAGCGAGCACGTCGAGCGAATTTACGTCCACCTCGATCTCGACGTGCTCGACGCGGCGGTCGCGGCTGCCAACACTTTCGCCGTCGGTGGCGGCTTGACGCTGGATGATGCGCGCTACGCCTTGACGACGATCGCCGAGAGGCTGGAAATCGGCGCAATCACGCTATCGGCTTTTGACCCGAACGCGGATACAGATGGATCCGCTGCACGCGCGGCCATCGATCTCATTTGCACTGCTGCGGGATTGGTCAGTCGCACTTAGATTCGTTCCGCCAAGTCCACATAGGGAGGAGTTTCATGCTGGTGCTCCAGGTGAACTACCTTGCCGTAATCGTCGCCGCCATCGTCCTCTTTGTACTCGGCGGCCTTTGGTATTCTCCGGTGCTGTTTGCCAAGAGGTGGATCGCGTTACAGGGTCGAACCGAGGAGCAGATGCGGGCCGACGCTGCTCGCT
The DNA here is from genome assembly GCA_045803545.1 of Gemmatimonadaceae bacterium. Lineage (GTDB taxonomy): Bacteria > Gemmatimonadota > Gemmatimonadetes > Gemmatimonadales > Gemmatimonadaceae > UBA4720. Next base: position 1,196,536 of record JBJMOW010000005.1, read on the forward strand.
CCAACATGCCGATGATGTACTTGATGGCATTCATCACCGCGCTGATCATCGCGTGGGCGATGGCGGTCCTCGGCAACGCTTTTCCACCTCAACCTGGCGGCGGAGGCGGTGTGATGCGTGGCATCAAACTCGGCTTCTTCTGCTGGTTTGGTTTCGTTCTTCCGACGACCTTCGCCACGTCACTTTTCTCAATGAAGCCGCGACAATTATGGCTGATCGACGCCGGCTACAACCTGGTGTCGTTTGTACTCGCCGGCGCAATTATCTTGGGGTGGATGGGCGCGACCGCTCACTAGCCGAGGTAGCGCCTCGTTCGAGTTCGTGAACATCCAAGAGGAGGACGATGATGCTGGGTTCACTCCACTACCGCACGGCAATACTGGGCACGACGATGTTGGCGATCTCCGTCGCATCGTTGGGCGCGCAGGCAGCTGCGTCCAAGGGTAAAGCGAAAGCAAAAGCGGTCGCCCCCACACACTTCCGGGTCACCGCGCCAGACTTGACGGCGAAGGGAAGAATTGCCCAGGAGCATGCTTTCAATGGGATGGGTTGCACCGGCCAGAACGTTTCTCCGGCGTTGACCTGGAGCGGCGCTCCGGCGGGAACCAAATCATTTGCCGTAACCGCCTATGATCCGGACGCACCGACCGGCAGCGGCTGGTGGCACTGGGTGATGTACAACATTCCGGCAGATGCAACGGGATTGCAGGCGGGAGCGGGCAACGGCCGTAACGCGCCGCGTGGCAGTCAGCAGGGCAACACCGATTTCGGTAGCAAGGGATATGGTGGCCCGTGTCCTCCGCAGGGCGACAAGCCACATCACTATCACTTCACCGTTTACGCGCTGAAGACTGACAAGCTCGACGTACCCGGCAACGCAACGGCGGCCATGATTGGCTACAACATCAACGCCAACAAGCTTGCCAGCGCGAGGATTACTGGGCTCTACGCACGCTAGTTGAATCCACGACTGGCTTGAGGACATCTCTCGCGTTGACGTAGAAAGTCTCGTCAACGCCGAAGTCCTCAGGCCGGTCGAGTTTTATCGCCGTCGACTTCCAGCGCTCAGTCGGGCGAATCCAGTCGTAGCGTCCTGTCGCTGTCGTGATCTTGACCGGCATCGCGAAGCCGCGCACGACGTTCGACCACCTGTAACTGAGCTTGTTGCCCTCGAGCTTGTATTCGAGCGTCGGAATCTTCGTCGTTCGCAGATACTGATCGAAGACTTTGCCGAGATTGATTCCCGATTCGCGACTGATGTAGTCCTCGATCTGTTTTGTCGTCACCGTTTGGTGCCAGAAGGTCTTGTTCAGTCCGCGCAGGATTCCGCGCCAGCGGGTGTCGTCGTCGACGAGCTGACGTATCGCCAGTAGCATGTTGGCGCCCTTGTCATACATGTCGCCGGAGCCCTCGGCGTTCACCCCGTAGGAGGCGATGATGGGCTCGTCGTTACGAACGATTTTGCGCTGGCCGATCGTGTATTCCTGCCCCGCCCGCTTACCCTGCTGACATTCGGTAAAGAGTCCCTCGGCGTAAGTCGCGAAGCTCTCATGAATCCACATGTCGGCCTGGTCCTTCATGGTGATGCTGTTGCCCCACCACTCGTGCGCGCTCTCGTGGATGATGATGAAGTCCCACAGCAATCCGTGGCCGGTGGCAGAGCGATCGCGGCCGAGGTACCCGTTCTTGTAGTGATTGCCGTAAGCGACGGCACTCTGATGCTCCATCCCGAGGTGAGGAGTCTCGACGAGTTTGTAGCCGTCCTCATACCATGGGTACGGCCCGAACCAGCTCTCGAAACACTGCAGCATCGGTTTTACCTGCTGAAACTGTACGCGCGCGGTGTCGACGTGATAATCGAGAGGATAGAAATCGAGAGTGAGATTCCCTTTCTCACCCTGATAGTTGTCGCTCCAGTGCGTGTAGTGACCGGCGTTGACCGCGATGTCGTAGTTGTTGATCGGATTTCTGACGAACCACTCGTAAGTCGTTGTGCCGTCCGAATTGCGCGTGGTCGCGCGTAGTCGTCCGTTCGAGACATCGAATAGCGAATTCGGAACCGTTATCGCCACACGCTGACTGTCGGGCTCGTCCGCGAGGTAATCCTTGTCCGGCCACCAGACACTGGCGCCGAGTCCTTCGTTGGCGGTGACCACCCAGTCGCGACCCAGACTATCCTTGGCCCAGACAAAGCCGCCATCCCACGGCGCACGCGTCGCGACAACGGGCTTCCCGTGATAGTACACGGTGACTGTCTCGAGACTGCGCGCTGGCTGCGGTGCGATGAGCGTGACGAAAAATGCGTTGCCGTCGCGACGTGAGGTCAGTTGCCGGCCGTCCTGTACGATGCTGTCGACGACGAGCGGCATCTGGAGATCGATCTGCATCTCGGCGCCCGGCTTCAGCACGCGGTAGGTGATCGCGTTGTAGCCGACGATGCCGCTATCTGCGGGATTGGCTTTGACGTGAAGATCGTAGAAGGCGACATCCCACCAGGAGCGCCGCGCACCGTTGGAGCCGCGGAGGGTGTCGGCGCGGGTAAAGACGCGCGGCGATTCCTGCGCCAACGCGAAAGTAGGCAGCAATAACAAACACAGAGCGCCTAGCCTCATCTCCGCCCCGCTTTGATCTCGTACTCCTTCGGAGGCTCGGCGCCAAGGAGATTCTTGACGAAGTAGTCCCAGCGCCGCCGCACCATGTAGGGCTCGTTGCCGAAGCCATGCGGGCGATTGGGCAGCAATAGTAAGTCAAAATCCTTGTTGGCGGCGATCAGCGCGTTGACGACAAGGAGCGTGTTGTCAGGCGGCACATTGTCGTCCATGGTGCCGTGGGCCAGCAGCAGCTTTCCCTTGAGATCCTTCGCGTGGATCTCGTTGGCTTCGTTCGCATAGCTGTCGCTGCCGGGCGGCGTGCGCACGAGCAGGCCCTGATAGCGCTCGCCCCAATCGTCTTCGTAGTTACGCTGGTCGTGATTTCCCGCTTCCGAGATCCCGACCTTGAAAAAATCCGGATATCTGAACATCGCATCGGCCGCAGCGAACCCGCCACCACTGTGGCCGTAGATACCGGCGCGGTTGATGTCGATGAACGGATACCGAGTCGCGAGCTCCCGCATCGCCGCAACCTGATCGGGTAGGGTGTTATCGCCCATCTTGCCGAAGTAGGCATCGTGGAACGATTTCGACCGCCACGGTGTGCCCATACCATCAATTTCGACCACCACGAAGCCAAGCTCGGCGAGTGCCTGAGCGTCGCCGCGCGCCGGAGAAAAGCTGCGACCACCCACGCTTCCGGTCTGCGGCCCGGGGTAAATGTGATTGACGATTGGATACTTCTTGTTGCGATCGAGATTGGTCGGCAGGTACATCAGCCCGTACAGATCGGTCTTGCCATCACGCGCTTTGACGGTGATTGGCGTCGGCGGCTTCCAGCCCCGGGCTTGCAGCCGGCTAATGTCGGCACGCTCCAGCGTCAGGACAGTCTTGCCGTTCAAGTCGCGCAGCACGGTCACCGGCGCTTGATCGGGGCGCGAAAAAGTGTCGACGAAATAGTCTGCTGATGGGGCGAGACTGATTTCGTGATCTGCATTCTCGGGAGTGAGAAGCGTTTGCCCCGTCCCATCCATCCGGATCTTGTAGAAGTGCCGGAAATAGGGATCACGTCCCTGCTCCTTCCCATTTCCAACGAAGTAAATGATCCGGTTTTTGGCATCGATGCGCCGCACCTGGGCAACGCTGCCTTCGCCGTTGGTGATTTTGGATTTGAGCGCGCCGGTGGTCAGATCGTAGAGATAGAGCTGGCCCCAGTCGTCGCGCTCGGAAAACCAGACCACCTCATTGGACGCCGGCAGCACGTGCCAGTTGACCGCGCCGTTGCCCGATTCGAAATGAGTGGCGACATCCTCGCGCAGGACATCGCGCACCGCGCCCGTATTGGCATCGGCGACGCGCAACACTTCGTGCTTGTGATCTCGCGATGTCGATACGAACGCGACGTGTGAAGCGTCCGGATACCATTCGACGTCAACCCAGTTCGGTGATCCGCGACACACGATGTGGTCGCATAGCGTTGATCGATGGGCGTCCGGCGCCATTCGCAGCGGTATCACCTTCGGAGCATCGACGTCGATCAACACGCGACGGATCATCGAGATCGCACTGTCGCCCGGCAACGGATACTTCCACGCCTGGAGCTCGGGGTGGCCGACTTTAGTGCGCACCAGATACATCTCGCCCAGCGGACGGTCGTCCTGCTGGAACGTCGCAATCTTGCGCGAGTCCGGCGACCACAAGAGCACCGGGCGATCGCTTCTCACCCACCCCGCGTTGTCGGTTGCGTACCCGAAGTCTTTCTGCCCATCCGTCGTGAGCTGAGTTTCACGGCCACTTGCGACGTCTCTCACCCAGAGATTGTAGTCGCGAATGAATGCGGCCTTGCTTCCGTCGGGCGAGAGCGATTCAGGGCGTCCGCTCGCTCCTCGCTGCGCCGTCGGTTGTAACCGGGACAGCTCGCTCGGGTCGAGCGCGCCGCCGCAGCGATCGGTGTCCGGGCTGCAGGCGAGACGACTGCCGCGCGCCGGATCCACGAGGATGATTCCGGCTGTCCCCCGCGCCGGATTGCGATATGCAACGCGGTTCCCCGATAGCCACACAGGCTGGACTGCGATGCCGCTGACGTACGGGGTGACGCTGTCCATCAGAAAGCGCTCAGCGCGCGCATAATCGGCAACGGTTACCTGCGCACCGACAGAAGACCCGCTGAAAAGCAAAAGCATAACTGCCTGCAGGCTGCCGGCGGCTTTCAGCCAGCGGCTGGCGGCTCGTGCGACGGTGCTCATTTCGTCGCCGCCATCCGCGGCCACACATTGTCGCTGAAAGTGTGATCCGGGAATCGCTGATTGGGATCGAGCGTAAGGCGTGTGATGCGTCGGCCGGCAAAATCCAGATTCGCGGTGAACGTGCGACTGCCGGAGAACCACACATCCGCCGGATAGGTAATCACCGCAGTGCTCGCGTCCTGCCACACGATCGATTCGGTGAAAACACCCAGCACTGTGCGACTGGAGTTGGCGGGCTTGGTGGTCGCGGTCCCCGGCGCAAACTCGACCTTTAACACGATTGGCGACGGCATCTCTCCATCCTGGCGCACCGTCACTCGCGTCTGCCGTCCAGCCGCGACCACACTTTGTATCGAGCCGTCGACGGACTCGTTGGTGAACAGCCAATAGTACCAGAACCAGCCGAGGTCGCGGTGCAAGGCGTTGTTCATGAAGTTGGCGTAGTCCCAGGGAGAGGGATGCTTGAAACGCCACGCCTTTGCGTAATCACTCATCGCGCGTTGCACAGCGCTGTCGCCTACAACCCCGCCCAGCGACGAGAGCATCAACGGCGCCTTGCCGTACGCAGCGAATCCGTAAAGCGGGCCATCGTAGTTCTCGTCCCACATCATAGTCGGCTCGCGCTCATCGCCGCTCACCTGCCCGTACGAAAGACCGAGGCTATCCAGGGTGTACGGCTTTTTGTCGCGATCGGCATCGGACAGAATGTTCATGTACTGATTGAACCCTTCGTCCATCCAGCCGTACCAGGTCTCGTTGACGCCGACCATCATCGGCCACCACTGATGTCCGGTCTCGTGATCAGCCGCGAAGACCGCCGACATGATGAACATCGGATATTCCATTCCCAGCTCGGGCCCGTCGACCATCGTCAGCTGCGGATATGCGTACGGCATCCACAGGTTCGAGTAGTACTCGAGCGCATGACGCACGTGGCGTGGACCATCTGCGTAAGTCTGGGTGTGACCCGGCAGATACATGACGTTGAAGGGTACGTAGCCCCTTGTCGGAATGTTGGCGCGGCCGGCATCCCACACGAACTGGTTCGATGTCGCCCACGCAAAATCACCGACCGTGTCCGCCGCGAAGCGCCAGACCAGTCGACCGTTGCTGCCGAGCCCCGTCGACTTTCCTGGGCCGCGCTCGGCGGCGCCGACCACGCGTATCGTTGAATCCGATGAGAGTACCCGGCTCAGTCGATCGCGCGCTGTCGACGTCAGCACGTCGTTCGGGTTTTGTAGGACCCCCGTTGCACCGACAATCCATCCTGCGGGAACGTCGATGCTGACGTCGAAATGACCGTAGTTGTTATAGAACTCACCGTCGCCCAGGTACGGATCGGAGTCCCACCCGCGCAGATCGTCGAACACAGCGAGGCGAGGATACCATTGGGCTACCTGATAAAGCGTGTCGGCCCATCTTCCCATCCGGAATCCACGCGCGCCTTCCATCCGGGGTACCTCGAAGCTCCAGTCAGCCTCGAAAGTGCCGCTGCCGTGCGCGGGAATCGGAGTTGCCAGCGGGATACGCGCCGAGGTGCCGCGCAGGATTCGCGACAAAGGGGTCGTGCGCCGATCGGATCCGGGTACCGGGGCGCCGACGGTGTCACTCACGGAAAGCGACTGCCCGTTCACTACCAATCGCGTGACTTTCATACCGCTGGTGACCGCGTCCATGATGCTGGTCCGCGGCGCATCCGGCCGGAAAATGTTCTGATCGAGCCGTAGCACGATGCTTCGCATCGCGGAATCGCTGTTGTTCCGGAAGCTCACGGTTTCCGTTCCGGTCACCGTGGACGTCGCGCTGTCCAGCCGAGCGCGAATCGTGTAGTTGGTCCAAAGCTGCCAGTACCGCGATGTCGGCCGGCCACTCATGTCGCGCGTGCCCGCCGAAAATGCGCGCTTGATCATGTTCGTCAGCGGAATGTCACGCCTGATTGGTCGCGTTGCCGAAACCGGCGGCAAAGTGCCTTGACCTGTGGTCGCTGCGGATGGAGCCGCTGCTTGAGCGTTGGCAGCGTAGGACAGTGTCGCTGATCCAGTGACAGAAAGGAAAAGTCGAAGACGGGCGCGCATTACGACTCCGGTAGAGAATTGCCAGACGTTTTGTTGACCGACGCAGCAAGAGAAAAGTAGTTGATGCGCCCGCGTCAGCGTATGATTCGGGTATTCAACGGAGACCAGACGATGGATTTCAAACTCGACCAGGCGATCCCCATTCTGGAGCGAACGCCGAGAGTGTTATCAGAGCTGCTTGCCGAGCTTCCCGGCGACTGGACCGTGATCAATGAAGGGCCCGACACCTGGAGTGCCCGCCAAATCATCCTTCACTTGATCAACGGCGAGCGAACCGACTGGATTCCCCGCGCGCGCATCATTCTAAAGCAAGGTCAATCCCGTCGTTTCGATCCCTTCGATCGCATCGGTGGTTTCGACTCGACGCAGCCGATGCGCACTCTGCTCAGCGAATTCGACAAGGTGCGTGCGGAGAGTGTCGCGACCCTGCGTGGCTGGAATCTCAAGGAGAAGGATCTCGAGCTCACCGGCGAGCACCCCGAGTTCGGTTCTGTCACGATGCGCCAGTTGCTCGCGACATGGGTCGTGCACGACCTGTCGCACATTTCCCAGATCACGCGGGTAATGGCGCGCGCGTACACCGAGGCTGTCGGACCGTGGACTCGCTACTTCAGGGTGCTACAGAGGGTCGCTATGTAGATATCTCGGCGTCGGTCGCCAGCACGCGACAAAAAAAACCTCCGTGAGGAGGGCTGTCCTCACGGAGGCGCGTGTAGGTGAGCGTCTGCGATCGCTCTGGGGTGCGCATTTCGGATTGAACCGAGTCAGTTCGGCGTAAACGCCGCTGACACTTGATAAGACAACAAATAACCCGCGAAGGTTTCACGCTCGCTGCATTTTTACAGTGTATGGAAGCCTTCGCTCGACGGGAGATAACAATGGCCGACTATTCCTATGTCACTCGCCTTGACGTCAAGTATCCGGCACTCGAGCTCATCGATATTGCGGCGGAGAGCAAGGCGGTCAAAGACCGCTGGTTCAATCAGACTCTCTGCAAAGTCAATGATTCAGTTGTGCGCATGGGTGTTGTGCAAGGCGAATATCACTGGCACAAGCACATCGATCTGGACGAGTTCTTCTACGTCGTCGAAGGCAAGTTCTACATCGATCTCGAGGATCGCGCCATCGAGCTGACCCCTCAGCAGGGGTTCGTCGTGCCGAGGGGGGTGACGCATCGCACGCGCGCTCCGGAGCGCGCTGTCATTCTGATGGTCGAGGGCGAGGAAATCGTGCCGACCGGCGATTGACTACCTGGCGCCGAATCTTATGTCGTGCTCGAGCACGAGGGTCCCGGGAAGAACTATGCGCTCTTCGAGAGTGTTGTGTCCCGCCACCCCGACCTTCAGGGTGATCTGAGCACCGCGAGTGAAACCGCACATGAGATAGGCGCCGTCGCTATTGGTATCGGTCTCCACAGTCATCTGCCGATTGCTCGCGACCAGCTTCCCGTTCTGTTCGACCCATTGCAGCGGCCACGCCGCCCAGACGTGCGCGCGAGCGATTGGTTTGCCGGCAGCGTCACGGACGTAGCCCGCCAGCATGCCCTGCGACTCGGTGCCGGTGACGTTACGCCCGCATACCGATGCGCGCAGCGTAGCGTACGAGGGCACGATCAGGTACGCCTGGCCCCGACCACCGGCCGGAAGCGAAACTCCCTGCACTACGTTCGGCACATTGAGCAATCGAAGTCTCGGATGATCGAACACCACGCTATCGTCGACCGGACCATCAATGGCCAGGTCATAACGTCCGGCAGAGTTGGTCATCGCCTTGTAGCGACCACCGGCCGTCCACACCCGCACGTTCGCCAGCCCACTGTTGGCAGTGCTGTCGTAAACGAAACCGCTGATGATTGTCTGACCGGCTGGCTCAGTTACCGCGGACGCATTCTTCGCTTGCGCGCCCTGCGTTGGACGCGGAGAACCCGCGGGACGCGCCACCCCTCCAACTTCCTGATATCCGATCAACGTATCCCGCGATGATACGCGCGGATCGCTCGATGCGATGTGTCCGAGGCGGGGCATTCTGATGTACCACCGTGGTACTATCCACTGACCACTCGGCAACTGGTCGAACTCGAGCCGGCCGTTCGTGCGCGCAACGCGCAGCGGAATCGGCAGATTCACATAGTCGAAATTGAGTGCTCGCAGGGTGTTGGTCTTGGGATCCATCCAGAGCACACCGGTCAGCTCCGGCATACCGCCGACTCTCGACGGCTTGAACTCCAGACCTGTGAGCCCGGTTTCGGCTCCATAGCCGCGAATCGCGGCGAAGCAATGCGACCTCACGAACTGATCGGACACGAGTGATGCTGCGTCAGGCGCGCGGAAGACATCGGTGCCAGCCGCATCGTTGCGCTTGGTGGTATCGATTTGATCCCATGAAATCCCGACGACTGGACGCCGGCCGATTCGACTGCGTTGTTCTGCCCGCTCAGCCACCACCGCACCGTTAGTGTCGAGGGCGCGCTCGTATAGGTCGACGTCGAGCGGTACCAGTCCTTGCGCCTCGGTAAGCGCACTAGCGGTAAGTGCCTTCTTTATCTCCGACCAGAGGTCTCCGATCGCAGTGCCGGGACCGACCATCTGTTGACAGGAGTTTTCGTTGCGCACGAGCATCGTCGCAGGATTGCGCGCCGGCGCCATGCCAGCTCTCACGAAGACGGTCCGATCGACTACTGCCAGCTGCACCGACAACCAGCTCTCATAACCCACTTTGTCGGCTTTCACGCGGTATTGTCCGCGCGCAGGCGCGCGTAGATCGATGCGGCCGTTCTGGTCGCTGAAACCGCCGAATATCGGTATGGTGCCCGCGGAATCGAACAGGGAAACGTTCGCGCCGATAACGGGCTTGCCGGTACCGGCCTCCACTACTTCGACGTGCAGGTCTTGAGCGGACGCGTGCGCTGCGATGAGCGCGATGCCCGCGATCGGGAGAATGAGTTTGAGTCGCATAGTCTTTCTAAAGACGCGCGACCCCAGCCAGAGTTTTCCCTGAGTGTTACGGCTGGCTGCCTGCGCGCATTACCACGCTATAACGACTGATAACGTTGCAACCGGAAACCTGGGCGGGGGCAAACCGGTGCCTGGCCGCAAACCTCACGGCGTTGCGCACGAACTGAGGGTCGCTCGCGCCGAGGACCTCGACTGAGCTGGTGTCGGCGATGCCGTTTGGGAATACCACAAAATCGACGGCGACGCTATCGCCGGCGCGGACGCCTGCCGGCCGAGGTAGCATGTCACTCCCCACCAATTGCGCGTTTGGGAGCGCGTCCTCCGATACGTACTTGGAGAGCGAGTCTCCCACCGCTGCGCAACGCGGGTCCTGCACAATTCCCGCATCGGTGGAGGTGGAGCGTCCGGCACAGGCAAGCGTCAGCGCCAAGAAAACAATGACCGGGCTCCTTTGCAGCATTTCGAATCTCATGGTCCAAGCCTAAATCGTCGCGTCTTCGCCGAACGTCGACTCAGTGCGATTGTACTTCGTGGATGATTTCGTTGCCGTTTCCTGCGTTGCGGCGGAGTTCTGTTCGCGTTTGCGCGCCGCGATCAAGTCCCGCAGCCAGCTCTCCACCCGCTCCGTCTTATCGGCGTCGAGAGATTCTTCTTCGTGCTGCACCGGCGAAGCCGCGCTTCCCCCGCTTTCCGCCAGCAATTTCTGCAACATCGTTTCCCAGGAGCTGGCTTGGACGGACTCGCCGACGGAGCGCATCAGAAGCCAGTCTGCCAGATTCGCCGGACGATCGTACAACTGGACCTGGAACCGCAGCATGTCGCCGATCTGTTCAGAGAGAAAACGCACCGCGCCAGCAAGCGGGTGGCCGGCCAGAGTAACGAGCACGGCTTCCCGGTTGGTCACTTGCTCGACGCGAACCTGCACGTTGCCGCGCACGGGGAGCTTCATGGTGATGGTGCTGCTCTTCTCCAGAACCGTCGGCGTGTCGGGCTCCGCGCGCACATCCATTGTGAATGGCACCAGCTCGGCGAATCGCATCCTGAACCGGGCAAACAATTCTTCGGCGGTGAGCTGACTGCCGTCGATGTCCATCCAGTAGCGCTTTCTCTTGAAAGCGCCGACACCTTTCTCCGGAGTTTGTTCGGGCAAAGAGTCGGCGAGCTTGCGCAGCCCGCTATCGAGCGGCGTCGGTTTGATCTTGAAGACACCAGTTAGCGCGTTGGTGCCAGGCGTTTTGATCCAGTTACCCTCGGTGAGCATCGTCACCTGGCTTTCCGTCAGCGGCAATTTCACACCGAGCATGCTGGCTATAGTGACGCCGGCACTGGCGAGGAAAGTTGGAATCGGGAGTCGCGCCGGCTGGCGTCCGGTGATCTCACAGATTCGCGTCAGGACGTCGTTCAGCGACGTGCGCTCCTCGCCAGCGACCTCCAGAACTTGTCCGTGAAGATCGGTGCGCCTTATCGACTCGCCGATTGCTGTCGCCAGATCCTCGACCCAGATCGGCTGGAACTGGTGGTCTCCACCACCCACCACCGGTACCGCGGGGAGTGTACGTACCATCGTCAGGAGCAGCGATATGACGTCGTCGCCCGGACCGTAGACGTTGCCGGGCCTCAGGATGATCCACCCCCCGGCGAACCCACGAACTACTTCCTCGGCGCGGCGTTTCGAACGGTGGTAGGGGGAGTTCCCCGTGTCGGCTCCGAGTGACGACATATGGATGAAACGGCCCACCTTGCACCGCTCTGCCTCGCGCACGATCAGCCGGGTTCCTTCGACGTTTACGAGCTCGTAGGTGCTGTCGGGCGGTGACTCCTCCATGATGCCCGCGACGTGGAGCACGAGGTCGCAGCCTTCCGCACACCCGCGCAGCGCGCTTTGGTCAGTGAGCGCGGCGGGCCACGCTTCGACACCTTCAGGCCAATGGGTGGCGACTTCCTCAGCGCCTCGACTGAGTAGTCGCACCGAGTGACCACAGCCAAGCAATTCAGTCACGGCCGCCTGGCCAATGACGCCGGTTCCTCCTGTCACCAACACTTTCATTCAGCCTTGCCCCTTATCTCAACGAATCGTGACGCGGACCTCCCCTTGGCCATAGAGGGGCAGGTTGGGTGCCATGCGCCGGCCATCGAGAGCAAAAATCAGTGACCGCCTGAGCTTTGGCCTCGTCTTTCGAGGAACGAAGGAGCTTCGCCGTTTGGGCTGCCTTTTCAGTTCACTCTATGGAACCAACTAGCCCAGACGCCGTGGGAGGAGAAGGTGTTGTCCAAAGCCGCTTGGTCAGTCGCCCTGCTAGCGCTCGCAGGCTGCGCCGTCAACAAGGATCCCTACGTGGTCGGTGCCGCCGGTCCCTGGAAGCAGGGTTACGGGCTGCAGAACCTGCAGGGCGTTCAACTGGCTGTCGAAGACATCAACAAAGCGGGCGGGATCAATGGCCACACCATTCGCCTGATCACGCGCGATGATGATGGTGATGGCGCAACTGCCGCCAAGATCGCGCAGGAGTTTGTAGCCAATCACGCCGTTTCCGCCGTGATCGGTCACGTCAATTCATCCGGGATGCTCTCGGCCGCACCAGTCTACGACGGCGAGCTCGCGGCAGTGGCGACCAGCGCCACCTCTCCCGATCTCACCGGCATTTCGAGCTGGGTTTTCCGCATCATCTCCAGTGATTCGCTGAACGGCATTGCCCTCGCCAACTTCGCATCGAAGTTCGGTCAGCGTGCTCCCGCCAGCGTATCGGTCCTTTACGAAAACAACACCTATGGCCGAGGGCTCGCTGACTCTTTCCGTCGCTCCTTTCACGGCGATATCCTGAGCCTCGATCCGATCGACGCCGACATCACGACCGCCGAGCCGTACGTATCGTATCTCAAGACACGCAAGCCGCGCATCGTGTTCGTCGCCGGTCGCGTCGCCTCCGGCCTCAAGATTCTGCAGGAAGCGAAACGTCAGGGATTCACCCCGATCTTCGTCGGTGGCGACGGCTGGCAGGGAATTCTCGCCGATACGTCGATCGCCGAAGGCACTTATATGGGCATGTCATTCACGCCGGCAGATCCATCGCCGAGTGCGAAGACTTTCGTTTCATCGTTCACCAAGAAGTTTAAGACGGCGCCCGACGCGCACGCTGCACTCGGTTACGACGCGACGATGCTCATCGCGCAGGCGCTGAAAGACAGAGGCCCCGACCGGCGCGGCATTCGTGACTATCTCCGCTCTCTAAATCGTGAGACCGCCTACCCCGGCCTGACTGGCCCCGCCTTCTTCGAGGACACGGGAGACCCGGTTGGCATGCGGTTCAAGGTTTTCCGCGTGCACGACGGATCGCTGACCGTCGCGGAGGGCAAGTGAGACTCCCCTTCAAGTTCCAGACGATCCGACAGGTTCTGGCCGTTGGATTCTCGTTGTTGATCGTGCTGCTGCTCGGTGCCGGCGCTGTCGGCTGGATGTCGATGAATCGAATGGCAGACCAGGTTTCGCAGACGCTGTCCGACGCCCAGCAGGATGCGAAGCAGGCCTCCGATTTCTCCAACGTCGTCACCCAGGAAATTCAGGCAGCGAACACCTACCTCAGCGACCAGGACGCGAAATCAGACGCCGAGTTCCGTCGTCTGGGCTGGGAAGCGCATCGCCTGCACCGCGACTTTGGCTCGCGCCGGGATGCCATGGCCGAGCAAATCATTCGCACTGTCGCGATCGATACTACGCTGGCACGCGTTGAGGCGGCGTTTGCCCTTTCACACAGGTTGACCGACCTCGGCCGGCTCGACGAGGCGCACGCCGAAGCGCAGCGCGCGCGCAAGATGGTGCCAGGACTACTCGAACAGCTAACCGGACTGGAGCATTCGCGTGCGCAGCAGCTCGCGTCGATGTCCGCGGATTTGCGATCACAGGCAACGGCGCGCTCGAGACTGTTGGTGATAGTGATCAGCGTCGCCACTTTGCTGGCAATCATGATCGTAATTCGCACTGGCCGGGCAGTTGCGCGTCCATTGCGCCTCCTGGTGAAGCACGCAGTTCAACTAAGCCACGGCGATCTGCAGCAGCGGACCGAGAGCGAAATGCCCGGTGAGTTCCGCACCCTGGCCGACGCAATGAATCACGCAACAATCGCATTGTCCCGCATCGCTGCGGGCGCGGCAAGAACGGCCGACGAGGTCGCACAGTCGGCGGCGGACCTCGCCTCTGCCTCCAAACAGATCTCGGCATCATCCGGCGAAGTCGCCGATGCGGTCGAGGAAGTTTCGCACGGCGCCGAGTCACAGGTGGCACAGCTGCGTCAGGTAAACGAAGCGCTGGACGGCATTCGCACCCGCGGCGATAACCTCGTCGGCGGCGCGCAGGAAGTGCACGGACTTGCCAGCGCGATCGAGGCGGAAGCAGAAGCCAAGCGCATCGAGATCGACCGCGCGTTGAAAATCCTGTTCGATGTTCGATCGATCGTCGAGCAGGCAGCTGCCCAGGTGCGCGAGCTGAACACCAGCGCCAGCGAAATCAACAAATTCGTCATTTCCGTCGGACGCATCGCGGAGCAGACCAATTTGCTATCGCTGAACGCCGCGATCGAAGCAGCGCGCGCCGGTGAAGCAGGTCGGGGCTTCGGGGTCGTTGCCAGCGAAGTGAGAAAGCTCGCCGATCAGACCCAGGCCGCTGCCGACGACGTCGTCAAGATGACTGACAGCGTCACCACGCGAGTTCTGGCTACCTCGAAGGCGATGGAGCAAGGCGTAACTCACGTCGGCGAGATCGAGCGCCTAAGCCACGATCTCGACAGCGCCCTGTCGACCATTCTCGCCGCCGCTGAGCGCACTCGCGCCGCTGCGGCAATGGTGACGACTGCAGCGACGGAGAACGCGCGCGCAGTCGACTCCGCGGCCGCGAACCTCAGTCTCGTTGCTCGCACGGCGGAGAGTCATGCGACCGCCGCTATGGAGGTCAGCGCCTCGACCGAAGAACAGAGCGCCGCTTGTGAGCAAATGAGCATGGCGTCGACGCAGTTGTTCCACGGCAGCCACGCACTGCGTGATCTGGTGGGTGAGCTGAAGACCGACGGAGTCGTCGGCACGACGGAGATGCAGACGCCTGTCGCAGCGGAAGCGACCGCACCAGCCGAAGCGGACGCCGCAACTCCGCACCCGCGATTCACTCCGCCACACCCACAGCCGCCAGTCAAGAAGGTCGCGTAAACGGCGACCCGCGTCGGGCGGGTTAGGCTTTCGCCGCGCGCATTTCGCGGACTTTCGTTAGTAGCTGGTCGGGGCCGAAGGGTTTTTGCAGGAAGGCGGTCTCGCCCTTGAGTACGCCGCGCTTCATCACTTCGTCGTCGGTGTAGCCCGAAACGAAAAGCACATCGATGTCACGGTGTGTAAGGCGTAAGCGTTCGATGAATTCGGGCCCGCTCATTTCGGGCATCACCACATCACTGATCGCGAGGTCGATGCGGTGATGGTTTGCCGCCGCAAGCTCCAGCGCGTGCGCACCGCTGCGCGCCGCAAGGACCTTGTATCCTGCGCTGGCTAGAACGCGCTCGTACAGTATGCGCAAGGATTGGTCATCCTCTGCCAAAAGAATCGTTCCCGACCCGCGCACAACACCCTGCAGCGCGGTATGCGGCGGAGTGTTCTGTTTGACCGCATCGCAGCAGGGCAGATAGATGTCGAAACTCGTCCCGCGACCGGGTTCTGATTTCAAGGACACGTCGCCGCCGAGTTGTTTGACGATTCCGTACACGGTCGAGAGGCCAAGGCCGGTTCCCTTTCCTAGCGGCTTGGTGGTGAAAAACGGCTCGAAGGCACGCGCTTGGACCTCGGCTGACATGCCCGTCCCAGTATCGCTTACCGACAAGCATATGGCAGGGGAGTGAGCCAGCCCGGGCTGCAGCGGACCGATGTGCTCGCTCGCATTGGCGTTTGCGGTGCTTATACGCAGCACGCCACCATCGGGCATCGCGTCACGCGCGTTGATCGCGAGGTTTAGCAGCACCTGCTCCACCTGACCCGGATCAACGTTGATCAAGCCAAGGTCGCGCTGGAGACTGATCTCGAATTTGATGTCTTCACCGATCAGGCGACGCAACATTTTCTCGGTCTCATTAACGACGTTATTGACGTTCGTCGGCCGAGGTTGAAGAACTTCCTTGCGGCTGAATGCGAGTAACTGCCGCGTAAGCCCCGATGCCCGTCTCGCGGCAGCAGTGATTTCGTCGACGTCCATCCGGCGTGGGTCGGTTTGCTCGAAGTCATCGTGCAAAAGTGCGCTGTAGCTCATGATGACAGTGAGCAGGTTGTTGAAGTCATGTGCGACGCCACCTGCCAGCTGTCCGATTGCCTCCATTTTTTGAGACTGAGCCAGCTGGGCCTCGAGCATTCTGAGCTCGGTCGTATCGACCGCGATCAAGCCAACGGCGAAGGTATTTCCGTCACTCGCCCGAAGTGGGTAGTAGCTCACCATGATGTGACGTTTGGACATCTGTCCGACGTCCGTCGGCAAACCGGCATCGCCGGCGAGCTCTTTCTCGCGAACCGCGCTGCCCGTTCTGACAACTTCGCGGACTGAGCGCTCGATATGAGCCCCGAATTCCGGTGAGATGTCACCGGGACTGCGTCCGATGTGCGATTCACTCGAGGTGCCGTACAATCCCGCGAAGGTGGAGTTGACCCGGATATAGCGGGCCTCGCGATCGAACAGCGCGAAGCCGACCGGCGCGGTAGCGAGAACGATTTCCAAAACAGTGAGCGCTTCCGCCTTTTCCTTCGTCGCGCGCTCCGCCTGCTCGCGCGCGCCTTCAGCGGCAAACCGCGATGCTCGCTCGGCGTCCGCGCGCGCACGGGCTGCTTCCTCCTTGACCACGAGGTTCACTCGCTCTTGTTCGGCAGTTTGTCGACGCTTGTCCGCCGCGTCCAGCAGCGCCGCCGTCGACCACACCACCGCTCCGAAGATCACCATCGTGAGCACCGCTGAGAACGCGTTCTGAGCGGCAAGACTGTATTGGCTCGTCCAGTCCTCGAAGACCCGCAGTCCGCCCAGCGCCAAGGGCACGAGGAAAGCGACCGGCAGTAGACGTCGGGCGAGCATCCCACCGGCATGCTCAGACAGGAGCGTCTCTACCCATGTGCCATGCGGCGGTACAGCTAACGCGCCCACCGAGAGGAATACCAGTGCAATGGCAGTCGGAATCGCGATCTGAATTCCCTGGCCCAGACCAGCGGTTGGAATCGCGCCATACACATAAGCAAGCAGCGCCATTAGACCGAGGGCTGCGGTGGCGACCAAAACAAAAATCGAAGGCCGCCGGCCTTTGCGGGTGCGGTAGTCTAGGGTCACTAGTCCCAGCCCAAGCAGGACGAAGGCGCTGGAAGTCACCGCGGCCATGCGGCCGGGGGTCGCGGTATGTCCCCAGTCCTGCCTCGCGGGAAAAACCAGCTCGTCGATTCCGAGGTTTATAACAGACACGTACTCGGCAATCGTAAGCACCCCAATGCTGGTGACCAGGATAGCGAGAACCGCCAACACCGGGCGTCGCCATGCCGCGCCGGCCGCCGTTCTCGGTCGCAGCAGCAGGCAGACTGCCGCCGACCCAAGTCCGATCGCAGTGTTGACCTTCACGGTTACCCGACCGGCGAACAACGTTTTCGCCGCGTCCATGTCAAACGCCCAGCCAACCAGAACGACGAGTGCCATTCCAAGAACTACCCAGCCGGTCAGAATGGGGATCGTACTGATCATCGGGTAAGCGTCACCGCCCGCCAGCAATCGCTCGGGATGCCCGACTCGACGCGCCGAAGAAAGCACGCCGGGACTGCTGCGTGGCGTGGCCTTTAGCGACAAAACTTCGTGTCGACCGCTCAAGTGACTGCCATCCTCCAAAACCGAGTGACGAGCGCGGCACGTTGAGTGGATAAGCGCTGGCAGAAAGACGACTGACGACGCGATCCGATTCTGGAAAACGAGATGTGGAAGAAAGGGACCCACCCGTTGTTCAGCATGGAGCCGCGGCCGCGCTGTCCAAGCCACTCGTCCCTGACGAATTGTTCGCCGCTTTGGAAGGCGTACTCTAGGCGCTCGTAAGGTAATTTTCACGGAGTGACCTCCGTGAATTATTCAGTGACCCCATCGGGCGCGCCGGCTGTCGTTCTGTTGAGCGGCGGGCTGGATTCCACAACCGTGCTGGCGATCGCGCAGAGCGAAGGCTTCGACGTCCATGCACTGAGTTTTCGTTACGGGCAGCGTCACGCTCTCGAGATCGAGGCCGCGAAGCGAATTGCGCACAAGGCTGGCGTAGGCAATCACCACGTCGTCGACATCGATTTACGCGCGTTCGGCGGCTCCGCGCTAACCGCCAACATTCCGGTGCCAAAGGATCGCGACCTCGCATCGCGGCAAGTCTCGAGTGAGATACCCGTCACCTACGTGCCCGCGCGCAACACGATCTTCCTCGCGTACGCGGTCGCGCTCGCCGAAGTGATCGGGGCATCCACCATCTTCATCGGAGTGAACGCGCTCGACTACAGCGGCTATCCAGACTGTCGTCCTGAGTTCATCGAAGCGTTCATGAAAATGGCGAATCTGGCGACGCGCGCCGGCGTCGAAGGCCAAACCCGCCTCGATATTCGTGCCCCACTGATGTCTCTGACAAAAGCCGCGATCATCACGCTGGGAAAATCGCTGGGGGTCGATTACTCGCTGACCGCGAGCTGCTACGATCCTGGTCCCGGCGGTGAGGCCTGTGGGCGGTGCGATGCCTGCCAGCTGCGACTAAAGGGCTTTAGCGAAGCAGGCGTTGAGGATCCAGTCACCTATGCGAGCGCGCGCGGGGCCGGGGTCGCGCGATGACGTATACGGTCAAGGAAATCTTCTACACGCTGCAGGGCGAAGGTGCTCAATCAGGCCGTGCCGCGGTCTTCTGCCGTTTCTCCGGCTGCAATCTGTGGACGGGTCGCGAGGAAGACCGGTCGAGAGCAGTCTGTCAGTTTTGCGACACCGACTTCGTCGGCGTCGGACCGGACGGCGGCAGGTTCGCCAGAGCGAACGAGCTTGCTAATGCGATTGATCGGTGCTGGGGCGGCGGCAAACAAGGATATGAAAGCTCCGCGCGGAAGTTCGTTGTCTGCACCGGCGGCGAACCGTTACTCCAGCTCGACGAGCCTGTGATCGACGAGCTGCATCGACGTGGATTCGAAGTCGCCGTCGAAACCAACGGCACCCGCTCTGCTCCTCCCTCACTCGATTGGATTTGCGTGAGTCCGAAAGCCGGCGCTCCCTTCGTCCAGACTTCGGGCAACGAGCTAAAGCTCGTTTTCCCGCAGGAGAACGCCGCGCCAGAGAAATTCTCCGCGCTCGACTTTCAGCACTTCTTCCTGCAGCCAATGGACGGCCCCGACGTCGCAGCCAACACTGAGCGAGCGATCGAGTATTGCCTACGGCATCCGCAGTGGAGGCTCAGTATCCAGACGCACAAGCTCGTGGGAGTGCGGTAGCCAGAGGCCAGAGGCGAGAGGCGGGAGGCGGGAGGCGGGAGGCGGCTAACTGCTAACTGTTCCTCGCGTGAAGAAACTTTTCAGCGCTCGCCAAACCGCGCGCACCAACAGCGCCGTCAGCACCAGCAGAGTCAACGCGATGACGAGCGCCAGCACTGGGTGGTGCCACACCAGATACGAAAGGCTCGCCAGGACACTCAGCTCGGCGATGTTCAGAATGCCATTCGTCACCGGTTCCGGCGAGGTATCGACTGCCACGCGCAAACCGAGCTTCGTCACGTGCGTCGCCAGCCCAAGCCCGCCACCCAGTAGTCCAGCCGCAAGAAATGAGCGACGGATCGCCGTGCCATGCTGTCGCCACCGCCAGCACTGCTGCGGCAGGCGGGCGAATAAAAGTGTGCGCCGACTCCCACAGTGATGCGACTCCCGGGATCAGCGTCGCGAGAAACTCGACCAGCGCCAATATGGTCGCTAGTACGATCACGATTGGATTCGCCAGATCGCCTAGTGGCCCCGAGATCGGATGGATCCACCCGGTGCGCTGCGCAAATCCGAGAATCGCGACCGTAGCATAAAGACTGATGCCCGACAGGTACGCCAGACCCAACGATTGTGCGAGAGTGATCAACGATCCCACGGCTTTTTCTCGTGTTACCGGTATGTCAATTGCGCGAAACTAACTCTTCTGCAACCGGGGATTAAAGTGAGCAGCATTCTCGAAATGGTACAACAAGAACTTAGTGGTGGAGCGATCCAGCAGATTGCGCAACATGCGGGCGTAGATCCCAGCGTCGCTCAGCGAGCGGTCGACACTGCGCTGCCGATTATAGTTGGCGCCGTGAATCAGCAGGCATCACAGGCTGGGAACGTTACCGCGGCACAACCAAACGCAACAAACTCCGGTGAAGCGTCAGCGCTTCTCGGCGGTCTCTCCGGCATGCTCGGGGACCAAGCCGGCGGTATGGGAGGGGTACTCGGCAAAATCATCGGCTCACGACAGGCTGAGATCCAGAATGAGGTTGCCGGCGCTACCGGAATCGACAAGGACAAAGCAGCGCGCATACTCCAGGCACTGATTCCGATCGTGATGGCTGCGTTGGCCAGGAGAACTCAACAGACGCAAGCGCGGCAGCCGGGCGCGCCCGAAGCAAGGCCCTGAGTTAGCTCCGGAGCGCGGGGCCGAGCGCGCTCTTTTTTTGGCTCCGCGGCGTCTGTGCTCTCGTCGCGGAGTCGAATAGATCGAGGTATTTGATTCCGGAGCCGGTGTTGAACAGCACCACCCGCTCCGTCGGACTCACCTTTCCGCGCTCAAGAAGTTTGCGCAGCGCCGGTACACACGCACCGCCTTCAGGCGCGGCGAAGATTCCCTCTCTGCGCGCAAGCTCGCGCGCGCCGGCGAGCAACTCTTCGTCGCTCACCGCAATCGCCATCCCGTCCGACTGGCGAATCGCATCGAGAATCAGGAAATCGCCGATCGCTTTGGGCACCCGGAGACCCGACGCGAGGGTTTGCGCGTTCTGAACTTCTTCAGCCGCACTCTCACCTTTCTCGAACGCGCGCACGATGGGCGCGCAGCCGGCCGCCTGGACCGAGATCATCCGTGGACGCCTGCTGTCGATCCAACCCAACTGCTGCATTTCGTCGAATGCCTTCCACATTCCCACGAGACCGGTGCCACCGCCGGTGGGATAGATGATCACGTCGGGCAGTGACCACGATGACTGTTCAGCGAGCTCGTAGCCCAACGTCTTTTTCCCTTCGACTCGATAGGGCTCCTTCAGGGTCGAGACGTCGAACCACCCTTCCGCTTCCTTCAGGCGTGCGACTTCGGCGCCGCAGTCGGTGATCAATCCGTCGATGAGAGTGACGTGAGCTCCAGTCACCTCGCATTCGATGATGTTGGCGCGCGGGGTGTCGCGGGGCATGAAGATGTGCGCTTCCATCCCGGCGCGCGCACAATATGCGGCCAGCGCGCCAGCAGCATTTCCGGCGGAGGGCGCGGCGAGTTTTTTGAGGCCGAGCTCCTTTGCCATCGACACCGCAGTGGCCATTCCACGCGCTTTGAAACTCTGCGTCGGGTTCAGCGACTCGTCTTTGACGTAAAGCTCGGAGAGCCCAAGCGCGGCCCCGAGATTCTTGACGTGAAGGAGCGGCGTCCAGCCCTCGCCCAGGGAGACGATGTTGTCTTCGCGCCGAACCGGCAGCACTTCCCGGTACCGCCACATGTCGGACCGGCGCGCGTAGAGGGCTTGTCTGGTAAGAAACTTCGCGATCCGTTTGAGATCGTAGCGCACCAGCAGCGGTTTCCCGCATTCGGTGCACACGTTGTGCGGTTTGCGCGCCTCGTATTCGCGATGGCAGGACGAGCACTCGAGTTTCGTGACGTGCATTCTTGTCTTCGCTGTGGAGTGGACGCGTACGTCGCGGCCGCAGATTAGTTTACCGCAAAGTTAATGACATTCGCATCCTACGCCGCCGACCGCTTCTTCTACGCTTTCCGCCTGGTCGGCGCCCTCGTCGTCGCGACGCTGGTTACTCTTCTCATCGACCGCAAGCTGCGCCGCTAGATGTACATCGGACATGTCGGGGTAGCGCTGGCCGCCAAGCGGCTGCGTCTGAGCGTGGGCCTGCTCGTGCTCCTGGTTGCCACCTATGCGCCCGATTGGATCGACAGCGGATTGTGCATCGTCGGCGGCTACGATCCGCGCCAAATGCTCTCTCACTCGATTCCAGCGGTTTTTATCTTCGCTCTCGGCGGCTTTATCGCCTACACCCTGAGCACCCGCGATCGGGTTGGCGGTGCGCTCATCGCCGCGGTGATCATCTCGCACATGGTGCTGGACTGGATCACCGGCATCAAGCCGACCTGGCCGGGTGGCCCAACGATCGGCCTCCAGCTTTACTCGCACCCGATCGCGGATTTTTTTGCTGAGGGCATCGTGATCGCGATCGGAGCGATCGCATACGCGCGTACTTTACCCGTCCGTCGACGGCCGTGGCTCGATCTCGCGATCATGCTCGGCGCTCTGTTGGCACTTCAGCTCACCATCGACGTCGCGCACTTGCTGTTCAAGTCGCTGCCCAAATGCTGACCCAGGATCTGCGCACCGTAGCACGCCAGGCGATGATCGATAGCGGCTTTCAACCCGATTACACGCCGGAGATGGAGGCGGAGCTGCGGAATATCGGAAAGCACCCAGAGACCGGGGCGCCACTAAGAGACCTGCGTAACCTGCTCTGGTCGTCCATCGATAACGACGATACGCGCGACCTCGACCAGATCGAATACGCGGAGCAAGCGCCTGACGGTGGCTGGCGACTGATGATCGCGATTGCCGATGTCGACGCGGAAGTTGCAAAGGACTCGGCCATCGACGCCCATGCCAAAGAGCAGACGACGACTGTCTACACCGGCGCAGTGATCTTTCCGATGATTCCAACCGAGCTATCGGCCGGTGCTACGTCCCTGTTCGCCGACGTCGACCGCAAGGCGGTTGTCGTCGACATGCACATCGACACCAATGGCACAGTTACAGGAGCGGAAGTCTATCGCGCCCGAGCACGGAATTGCGCGCAGCTGGCGTACAACTCCGTTGGGAACTGGCTCGATCGCGGAGCCGCCACGCCGCCGGCAGTCACGGCGGTGGCTGGAATCGAAGCGCAGCTTCGGCTCCAGGCGACAATTGCTGGTGCGCTGCGTCAGACGCGCGTGAACAACGGCGCGCTGGAGATAGAGACTGTGGAAGCGCGCGCGGTGTCGCAGGATGGCCGTGTGACCGCGATCGAGAAGACGGAAAAGAATACCGCGACCGATATCATCGAGGATTTCATGATCGCCGCCAACGGCGCGGTGGCGCGATTTCTCGAAGCTCACAACGTGTCATGCATTCGCCGAATCGTGCGGAGTCCGGAGCGCTGGGATCGCATCGTCGATCTCGCAAGACAATTCGGGAAGGCATTGCCGGTCCAGCCTGATCCAGTCGCGTTGCACGACTTCATGGTCCAACGGCGTCAGGCCGATCCCGACCGGTTCCCCGATCTTTCGCTCGCAATCGTCAAACTGCTCGGACCGGGCGAATACATTCTTGACCAACCGGGCGTCGAGGAGCCGGGACACTTTGGGCTCGCGGTCCAGGACTACACTCACTCGACGGCGCCCAATCGGAGATTTGCCGATCTGGTGACGCAGCGGGTGATCAAGGCGGTGCTGGCCGGCGCTCCGCCACCCTACTCCGATGACGACCTCGCAGCGATCGCTCGCAATTGCACACTGAAGGAAGACGCCGCTCGCAAAGTCGAGCGCCAGGTGCGGAAGATTGCGGCGGCAATGTTGTTCAGCAACCGGATCGGCGAGCGGTTCAAGGCGATCGTAACGGGCAAGAAGCCGAGCGGGACGTTCGTCCGAGTATTGAATCCGCCGGTTGAAGGAATGTTGGTGCGCGGTGGCGCTGAAGTCGACGTCGGCGACGAGATCGACGTCGAATTGCTCTCGACAAATCCGAAGCGGGGCTTCATAGATTTTGGACGGGTCGGATCGACGCCGACTCCCAACCCTCCAGGCAAGAAAGGACGCTGATGACCGAATTCCCCTCCCGTGACGAGACGCTGGCGCTGATGCGCGAGTACACCCAGAGCGATTCGTTACGTAAGCACATGCTGGCGGTCGAAGGAGCGATGCGTGCTTACGCGCGAAAGTTCGGCGAGGACGAGGAGCGATGGGGCGTCACCGGGCTCATTCACGACTTTGACTACGAGCGGTTTCCCAACAACGCCCATTCAGCAACCGAGGAGCATCCCGCCGAAGGCGTGCGCATTCTTCGCGGACTGGGTTACCCCGAAGATGTGCTCGACGCGATACTCGGCCATGCGCACTACTGCAATACGCCTCGTACGTCGCAGATGGCGAAGGCACTATTCGCGGTCGACGAGCTGACCGGCCTGATCACCGCGACCGCACTGGTGCGCCCGAGCAAGAGCGTGCACGAGGTGGACGCGCGCTCGGTGAGAAAAAAGATGAAGGACAAGGCGTTCGCGCGTGGCGTCAATCGCGACGACGTCATCAACGGTGCCTCCGAGCTCGGTGTCGATCTCGATGAGCACATCTCCTTCGTCATTGCCTCGATGCAATTGCGGGCGGACGACTTAGGACTCGCCGGCGTTACCTAGGCATCTCGGTTGGGGTCGGCGAGGGGGATTCTCTGAAAAAACTGCTCGCCCGCTGTCTCGCGACATCATTGTCGGTGGCGTTCTGAGTGTGGGCAGGTATGCGCGATGTTTTTCAGAGAACGCCCCACGCCTCCCTCTCGAGACTGTTTGCACGCCCGCGACGCCCATTCCCCCGACGCGCCCGCAATCGCCTTCGCGATGCAACGTCATGCGCGCTGAGTAAAGATCCGGTCGGGGAAGGAGGCGACGGGCGGGGTTGGCGGAGGTCGCGCAGCCCCGCGTCGTCTCAGATCGCCACTCCTATCGATTTCGCCGGGAAGCGGGGCGAGAAGCTCCGACAACCCCGGCACGTTGCCGACTGACCGCGCGACGATCTAGACCGAAGCCCGCAGCCCTATTCCATCGCGAATGCGCGATTGAAGATCACGTCGAACGCGAAACTCTTGGGACGCGATCTTTGCTCCATCGCATCCGCGATGCGATCGAGTCGTTCCGGAATCCCCATGATCTTGTCCTGCGCCTTGCGACCGATCTCGTTCAGTCCGGTGAGTGTCTCGATCGACCAGAACTTGATCAGCTCCTGGACGATCTTGAGATAGTCACGCGGTCCATAAATCCCGGCGCGACGCACCACGTCGGCCAGCTCCCGGAAGTGCGGCATGTTGACGCCCGGCATGTCGATCGCCGGCATCAGCTTCGCCGCGGCGAAAAGCGCTTCGTTGGGATCGCGCTCGATCACCGCCTTGAACACTGACCGATAGAAGGTGTAGTGCCGCGCCTCCTCCTTGGCGACGTTCTGCAGGACGGTGCCGATCGTGGGCTCGTACTCCGACGCGAACTTCCCGGTGTTCGCGTGGGAGACCTGGGTGGCACGTTCCTGTAACGATGTGTATACGAAGACCCGATACGGGTCGCGGTCCCACTCGGGCTCGAATCCGGCCCTGAGATAATCGAACTGCATCTTCTCGATGACCGTGGGATCGAAGATTCGCGCGTCGCGAGTGTAGTCGTGGAGGATCGCGCCGTGCCTGTCCTCCTCGGCCGTCCACAGGTTGTTCCACTTCGCCCAGATGCTATCGGTGCCGAGGTATACGGCGAGGAGCCGATGGAAGTGTGGCAGCCCTTCTTCAGTGAGAAGGTTCAGCGCGAGGGCGACCCGGGCCGGATCACTTATTCCTCGCGCCCGCTCTCGCAGCGAGCGAAGATGATGATCGGGATCTTCGCCAGGCGGTGGATCGAGTAACTCGGAGGGAAACCAGAGTACGCGCTTCTCCTCGTGCGACGTCATGAGTTGCGCTACCACTGGCTCAAGATCGGCGAGCACTTCGATCTTCGACAGTGTTGCTGCTTCGACGTTATGCAAAGCGACCTCGAAGACGGGTTTCTACTCGCAGCGACCAATCGGATCGCGACGAGAAGTTAATCTGCATGCAAACAAGTTGCCGCGTTGGTCCCTGGCCTGACACAAAAATGAGAACGAGCCAGTAATCCACATTGTGACATGGGCTTGCGGGGCACTCGCGCTCGTCTAGAAATTGCGGCCTGACGCTTGCGCACCTGTTTCCCGACGACGCGGTTAGCTTCCAAAAAAATCCCTCACTCACATGATGGATTGTGAAGCAGCCACGACAACATTTCACACTCGAATTTGCGGCAGGAGATGGATAATGGCAGACCAGGCGGACAACCAAGGGGACAGAATGGACGAGCGGAGCGGACGCAGCGCCTCTGGTGGCGTTGGGAGCAACGGCGCGCTCTCAGGAAGCGCCGGTACGATCATCGGTAACAGGAACGATAGCGGAGCGGAACTACGCAGTAGCGGTAGTGTGAGTCGCAAAACTCCACGTGGATTCGCGGCAATGGATCCGCAGGCGCAGCGCGCGATCGCCGCCAAAGGCGGACGCGCCGCTCACCAGAAAGGAACTGCCCACGAGTTCACGAGCGAGGAAGCGAGAATCGCTGGTCGCAAGGGCGGCGAAGCCTCGCGTGGCGGGCGCAACCGACAAAACGCGTCCACCGACGCGAACCGCTGACCCAGCCGGGAACGGCGATTACGCAAAGAGGCGCTGAGATTCTCTCAGCGCCTCTTTCTTTTTGTCGTCGCTCTCAGGATGCGATGGATCTCACCCAGAGATCTCCTCCATAAACAGAATCACTCCCTTGGGGTCATCGTGGCCCGGTTCGATCAGCGGAGTCGCGGTAACACTCACCTGGATTTTCCTGCCCCGCCGGTTCGTCGCTCCGATCGTCAGCTGCGAGGGTCCGCCATTGCGCTTGAAGACGTTGTCGACAAGAGGCTTTACATCGGCCGCCGGTAATCCGATATCCAGATCACTGAACCGCTTCTCCACGGCTTCGTCGGGTCGCACACCCCACAAATCCTCGGCGCGATGATTCCAGACTCTGATCCGCATGTCATGATCGACGACCGCGACTCCGCCGCCGAGGCTGGCGAACACAGATCGCAGAAAACGATTCAGGTCATTGAGCTCGGCCCCCCGACTCCGCAACTGATCGTTGATCGTGCCCAGCTCCTCGTTTGTCGACTGTAGCTCCTCGTTCATCGTTTCGAGCTCTTCGTTGGTCGAGTGGAGCTCCTCGTTCGTAGTCTCGAGTTCTTCCACTGCCGACTGCAGCTCCTCGTTGGTTGTCTCCAGCTCCTCACTCGATGACTGCAGCTCCTCGTAGGCACTTTCGAGGTCCGCATGCGACCGCTGCAGCTGAAGTTTGAGACTACGCGAATCGGTGATGTCGTTGAAGGTCACGCTGATTGCCATGAACTCACGCATCGTGTTAAAAAGCGGAAGGAGGTGGACCTCGAACCATCGCTCCTCGCCGGAGATCATCCACGCCACTTCAGAGACTCGCACCGATCGCTCTTCGTGATGGATCTGATCGATGAGGGATCTCAGCTCCAGCGGCCGGTAGGAAAGCTCCAGGTCTCGCAGCGGGCGGCCAAGATCGGCCGGATTGAGCTGAAAGAGCAGCCGCGCCCTTTCGTTGGAAAGCGCGAGGTTCCCTGCCCCATCGATGACAAACTGGGCCAGCGGCGCTTTTTCGAACGCCGCCGTCGAAACCAGTTCGCGCTCGAACGCAATGCCGTTACCCGTGTTGCCGTTTCTCGGCTCATATTTGACGGCTGTCTTCGACGGCACTTTGCCGAAAATCCGCCGCTGGAGATCGACGGGCTCGAACATGCTGGTGTGCGTGGAGAGAGTCTCGGCTTTACCCAGAAAAAGGAAGCCGCCTTCGCGCAGCGCGAAATGAAATCGGTTCAGAACACGAGTCTGCGTCTTCGAGTCGAAATACATGAGCGTATTTCGGCAGACCAGCAAGTCGATCTTGGAGATGGGAGCATCATCGATGAGATTGTTGCGCCCGAAGATCACGCAGCGTCGGAGCGGTTTCTTGAAAAAGAATCGGCCGTTCTGCCGGTCGAAGTATCGCTCACGCATTTCCTCCGGAACGTTCTCGATTTCTTTCGGCGTGTACGATCCGTGTCTTGCATACACCAGCGCCTCCTCGTCGAGATCAGTCGCGTAGATCTTGACCCGTCTGAGGAATGCGTCGACGCCAAGCCGCTCGGCGAGAATCATCGCCAAAGTGTAAGCTTCCTGACCCGTGGCGCAGCCGGCGCTCCACACCCTTATTGTGTCGTCACGTCCCCTGTTTTCGACGATCCTTGGAACGACCTGATCCCCCAGGTACTCCCAGGGCACCCCGTCGCGGAAGAAGCTCGTCACGTTGATGAGAACAGTATTGAACAACCGCTCGAACTCAGCAGGCTCACCGTTCAAAAGCGTGATGTAATCGCCGAAGCTGTCCACTCCGGCCGCCTGCATGCGCTTCCGAACTCGACGAAACAGGCTCGGGCGCTTGTAGCCGGTGAAGTCGAAGCCGCGCGACTGCTTGAGCAGATTGAGCAGCTCGTCGAATTCTTTTGAAGTTTGGCCGCTACTCATTGTACCGGCCTATAACGTGACAGACTTACGAGGTGGGCGTTTCAGCACCATTGGTGAGGATTCCGCTGAGGATGATGTCGCGGATGGTCTTGGCCCTCTCCGCCACTGTTTTCGCCTCCTCATTATATCGCTGAATTCCCGCCCGGTGTCCACTCCTTTCTGCCCTACGGACAAGCCGGCGCATCAGCGCGCCGCGCTCCTCAAGGGCGCGCAATGCAATCCAGAACGCAGTCTCGATTGCGTCTTGTTGTCTCGCCAGCATGCTGTCGAGGGCGAACGCGTGGCCGACACGGCAGCGAAAGCGCAGAGTATCGGAGTCTGTCAATTCCCATAACGTCCCGCTGCAATCGGGGCAGACGAACGCGCTTACCAAACCCGGCTGGTCATCGCCATGGAGCTGGTCGAAATCAAGCTCGCTGATGGCAAGCTCTTTCTCTTCCTCTATTGTGTCGTCGCTATCCGCCATAACCATTTCCTCCTGATCGATCTCTTCGCCAGCCAGCTCCACAAGGCGGTCCGCGATTTTCCCCGCCGGCAGAATTTCGTCAGCGCAGCCGTTGCGAATTGCGCTGTCGACCATGCCGCGGTATTGCGCCTCCTCGGGATCCTGAACGAGCGTCGTGCCGCCCCGCGCCTTGATTGTCTCCAGACCGGCAGTGCCGTCATCGAGGTTGCCTGACAGAACGATTCCGACGACGCGCTGCCCGAATCTCAGTCCAGCAGAACGAAATAATGGATCCACAGCGGGCCGAACGCCGTGCTCGCGTGGACCTCGTACTAGATGCATCCGCTTTGTGCCAAGCATCAAGTGCGAACTCGGCGGTGCCACGTAGATACGTCCTTTCTCGATTCGGTCGCCATCCCGGGGGTGCGTTGCAGGCAGTTTCCCGTGGCGCGCGAGAATTTTTGGCAACACGCTGGTCGCGCCCTCGGGGATGTGCACGACGACAAAAATGCTGGCCGGGATTGTCGAAGGGAGTTTCGACACCAACTCCGTTAACGCTTCAATTCCGCCAGCGGACGCGCCGATCACCACGATGTCTTTCTTCACCATTGCCGGTCCATGCCGGTCGCGTCGCTCTTCGGGCCAATGCGGCCCTGGAGTTGCGTATCAGTTGTTTGGAGAAGCGAATATAGAGGTTTGAGTCGCAAATGACGGACCCAGGGCATCCAAGAAGTTCCGACCTGCGCGATTTTTCGCGGCAGGTGCGTGCCACGGTCAAGCGCCACGAGCGACGCGACGGTCACGCGCAATCTCCCCCCGACGAGCGCGAAGCCGAGCTGCTGACTTTGATCGAGGAGCTGCGCGTCGCGGACGAGGAGCTGCGCGCCCAGAACGAAGAGTTGATTGGCAGCCGCCAGTTAATTGATCGCGAGCGCGCACGCTATCGCGAACTGTTCGATTTCGCACCGGACGCTTACGTCGTGACTGATGTGAACGGCACTATCCGCGAAGCGAACGTCGCAGCCGGACGTCTGTTGTCCGTCGAGCCAAAATTCCTTGTCGGCAAGCCGATCCAGACCTTTTTCGAACAGGGATCACGCAGCCAGTACCAAAAGCAGCTCGATCAACTCTGTCACTCAGACCGAATTGATGATTGGGAGGTCTGGATCAATCCCCGAAAAGGATCCCGCACACCAGTCTCACTCTCGTTGAGCCGAACCCCGGCGCGCCAGGATAAAAAATCGGGATACCGCTGGATCCTGCGTGACATCACCCGTCAGAAAAACGCCGAGGATGCCCTGCGCGAGTTGAACCGCGACCTGGAGCTGCGTATTGCCTCGCGCACAGCGCAGCTCGCCGCAGCGAATCTCAAGAAAGATCAGCTCATTTTTAGTGAGCGCAGAGCACGTGAGGAAGCGGAAATCGCAAACCGGGTCAAGTCGGACTTCCTTGCGCTACTCAGTCACGAGTTTCGCACGCCCCTCCAGGCGATTTTTGGCTACACCGAATTGCTGCAGCGCGAGATCCACGGTCCGCTCACCCAGGCGCAGCAGCGCGACCTGAAGCGGATTCAGCAGAGTCAGCAACATCTACTCGGGCTGATCACGGCGATTCTGGATTTTGCACGCCTCGAGAGCGGTCAAGGCATTGAGGTGCAGTTGACCGCTGTCGCCGTACACGAAATTCTGTGCAACATGGAAGGATTCGTGGGGCCACAGTTGGAGAGCAAGAATCTCCGCTACGACTATAAATGTGTCGACGACTCACTCGTTGCTCACGCTGATGCAGCGAAGGTCGAACAGATCGTGCTCAACATGTTGGCTAATGCCATCAAATTCACACCGGCCGGCGGCGCGATATCGCTCGAATGCGCGGGCACCAACGAGCGCGTTCACATCAAGGTGCGCGATACAGGCATTGGCATCCCGCCGGACAAGCTGGAAGCCATCTTCGAGCCTTTCGTCCAGATCCGCAGCCGAGACGCGACGCTGGGCGGCACCGGACTAGGCCTGCCGATCAGCCGGCGCCTGGCAACGGTTATGGGTGGCCAACTGCTCGCAGAGAGCATCCCCGGCGAAGGATCTACGTTCACGTTGATCCTTCCCGCTTTCTCGAAGTCCGCCCCGCCCGCGAACGCGAACGATTCGCTGGCGACAAGCGGAACCTAAAGGGTCTATAGGCCCGCTTCTTTCGTTCCGTCTCGTTATGCGAAAGCGGGCCGGCTATGGGAGTCTGCTGATCATCGGCGGACATGAGGACAAGGAAGGCGACAAGATCATTCTGCGCGCCTTCGTCAAGAAAGTCGGCAAATCATCGAAGGTCGTCGTCGCGACTCTCGCCTCAACAGAACCCCGGCAAATGTTCGATGACTACGAGACCGCGCTGCGCGGTCTTGGTATGAGGCACGTCCATCATCTCAGCATCGAGAGTCGTGAAGAGGCGATGTCGGAGTCGAAGCTACGAGTACTCGGCGATGCCGATGCGGTCTATTTCACCGGCGGCGACCAGCTCAAAATCACCAGTCAGATCGGGGATACGCCGATCTACAAGCGCATCTGCGCGATCTTCGACGCCGGTGGTCTGATTGCGGGTAGCTCCGCCGGCGCTTCGGTGATGAGCGATACGATGATGGTCAGCGGAGACGGCGACTCGACATACAAGATCAAATCCCTGCTGCAGCTGGCGCCCGGATTGGGTTTGCTTCAGAACGTCATCGTCGACCAGCACTTCTCTGAGCGCGGTCGCATCGGTCGTCTGCTCGGCGCTGTCGCACAAAACCCGCGCATGCTCGGCATTGGCCTCGACGAAGACTGTGGCATTCTCGTGCATCGCGGCCGATTCCAGGTGCTCGGCTCAAACGCGGTACACGTTCTCGATGCCGGCAAAGTCACCTTCACCAATCTTACCGAAGCCGATCCCCAGACATCGCTCTGCATCTACGGTGTACGATTACACGTTCTGAATCAGTCTGACACCTTTGATTTGAAAGCCCGCCGTCCCCGCTATCACCCCGAGCACGAGATCAAGGACTGGCTGGGGCTGTCGCCGAAGAAATAGAAGGTGCTTTCACGCAACACTGTTCGAGCATCTCCGTTATCTCGCGCATCGTTGTGACCCCGCGATCGCGCGCGTAGAAGGTGCGGATCTCCTTGTATCGAGCATCTTTCGGCAGCTGCATACCGCTGTCGACTACCCACTGCTGCAGCGCGCGGGGTCGCGGGCCCCACCAGCCGCATTCCTGGAACTTTTCGTTGAGCAGGATCACGATTGGGATCGATCGCGACCTGCCGTTCGTCAAATGCGCATCCATGATGTCGAGATTCTGGTCGCGCGCGAGAATGCGCATGTCCATGTTGCTCACTGAATCGGCGAGTCTGGCGACGATCGGCACGATGTTCACCGCGTCACCGCACCAGTCTTCACTCAGAACGAGCAGGTGCCAGTGTCCCTGGAGGGCCTCGACCCGCGCCGAGTATTCAATTGGTATCATCACTCGTTGCGCCAGGGCGAGCCAAAGCTCGTGATTCACCGTCGGCCGGGCAAGAAAGTTGGAAAACGTTTCGCCGTCGTAGTACCGCGTTCTCGTAATTAGCGTCATCCGACCGTTCCCGCCGCCCGCTTCGCCCCTGCGGCCTCCCGCATCATGTCGACGTGGATAATTCCGTCCTCCTCGTAAGGCTCCGAGATGCTCTCAAATCCAAAGCCGCGATAAAAGTTTTCGAGTCGACGCTGGGCAGCGATTTTGATGGGTTGGTTTGGCACCAGCTGCTCCGTTCTACGCAAGGCTTCTACCATCAGCTGCTTGCCCAGTCCGGTTCCGCGCACATCGGGTGCAGTCACGATCCGACCGATCGACGCTTCGTGATACCGGATACCCGGCTCGAAGATTCTTGCGTAAGCCCCGAGTGACTTGCCGTCTGGTCCGTCGCGCCAGCCGAGCAAGTGCCAGGCGAGCGGATCGCGTCCATCGGAGTCCGGATAGGGACAGTTCTGCTCGATGATGAAGACTGCTTCGCGCAATCGGACAATTGCGTAAAGGTCGTCGACTGTGAGATCGCGAAAACGAGCGAGCTGCCAGGATGCGCTTGTGTTGCTCAATTCCGGCCTCTATTCTGCGCAGTCGACTCCGTCCTCATCAGGATAAACTTAAATGACCGCCAAGTCGCTGCGTAAACTCGCGCTTCTCTTCTGCGCTTCGTTTCCCTCGCTGTTGCTCGCGCAGCAGCCAACGACATTGGCAGCTGGCGATGTCACAATTGGATTGAAACGCGACCCCGCACTGGCGGCCACCATCGCCGACATTTCGTCCGCGCAGATTCGGGCGACCGACTCCGCGCTGGTGTCGTTCGGTACCAGGCACGCCATGAGCGACACGGTCAGCAGCACTCGCGGCATTGGCGCCGCTCGGCGTTATCTGTTCGCCAAGCTCAATGGCTACAGTCAGGCCTGTGGCGGCTGCCTGCGCGTCGAATACGACCCAGCACTGATGGAGATGCGCGGTCACCCGGACAGACCGACCGTGAACATCGTCAATGTCGTGGCGTGGCTGCCGGGCGCTGACACCAGCCGCGTCGTCGTCATGGGTGGACACTACGATTCCTGCGGCTGTGCGCGGACCGATGTGGGTCCACTCGCCAGGTTCGAGGCGACTCAGGACGCACCTGGCGCTGACGATGATGGCTCCGGTACCTCCGCCATCGTCGAGCTGGCGCGCGTTTTCTCGAAGCATTTCCCGCGCGGACTGCAGTCGTCGATCATCTTCGTCGCCTACTCCGGCGAGGAGGAGGGACTTTACGGGTCCACCCATCTCGCGCAGCGATTGCACGCGGCGGGATACAGAGTGGTATCCGCGTTCACCGACGACATCGTCGGCAACGTAGTTGCCGAAGATGGCAGTGTCGATTCAACCAGTGTCCGGATCTTCGGCGCCGAGCCGGACAATGGGCCGAGCAGAGAGCTGGCGCGGTATGCGTGGGCAACCGGGACGATCTACAATCCACGGTTCAGGGTGCTGCCGGTGTTCCGACTCGATCGAATCTCGCGCGGTGGCGACCACAGCCCGTACGTCAGCCTTGGCGACCCGGGTCTGCGTTTTACGGAGCGGCTGGAGAACTACAAGCGTCAGCATCTGCCGACGGACGATTTCGCTCACGTCAATTTCAGCTACGTCGCCAATGTCGCCCGCAACAATGCGTCGGTCATCGGATCGCTGGCGAACGCACCCGCGCCGCCGTTGGCGCTGGCGGTACGCGATCGCGAATCAGGGGGCGCGAAATGGAGATTGACCTGGAGCGCGGTGCCGACGGCGACCTCTTATGAAGTTTTGTTCCGGCGCACGACATCGCCGACTTACGAGAAGATCTATCCGGTGGCGACCGGGACAACGTTCCTTCTCCCCGATCAGCTGGATGATGGGTGGGCGGCCGTCAGGTCGGTCGGGGCAAGCGGACACCGCTCGCTGACAGCGGCCGTCCCACCGCCCTGTCCCGTGCTAACCACCCACGCCGACTCCGTCTCCGCTGGCGACATCATCAGGAACTGCATCCGGGCGCCGGGCAGGTAAGACCGAGGACAGATGGACTGAGGGCCGACGACTAAGAGCATCTATGATTGCTGATTAGGTGAGGATCCAGGACAAGCCGAACAGCAGGACTGCCGACCATCGGGGATCCTCGGTCCTGATTATCTCTGTCTTCGATCCTCACTTAATCAGCAATCAGCAATGCTCTTAGTCCTCGCCCTCGGTCGACGGGTGTTAAGCCCCGCCAACAAAATCGTCCTAACTGAGGTGGGCCATCCCATCGTCCGGCCAAGCCAGTAACCTCGTCGATTTCGCATGAAGTACTCTGCCTCGAATATTCTCTTCGGCCTTGCCATGATCACCGCTTGCGCCCCACCGCCGCCGGCCAAAGTTGTCGCGCCGATTCCGGTGCAGCATCAATACATCGCGCCCGAAGTCGGTCTCAATAACTCAGGACTCGACACGTCGCTGGCGCCGAAGCTCGACAAAATTGTAAAGACTTCGATCGAGGAAGCTGTCGCTCCCGGAGTCGCGATCGCAGTGGGCCGTAACGGCCACATCGCCTACATGAAAGGTTACGGCTACATCGATTGGAATCAGCCCGGCTCGCCGGCTGTCGACACCAATACGCTCTACGATCTGGCGTCGCTCACCAAGGTGATCGCTACAACGACTCTGGCGATGATTCTCGAGGAGAACGGACAGCTCGATCTCAATCGCACCGTCGTGTCATATCTGCCGGAGTTCAACTCACCTGAAAAAGCGCAGATCACTGTCAAGCAGCTGCTGACGCACAGCGGCGGACTCGAAGCGGGTGCGAATATTTATCAAACGGCGAAGGGACGCGATCAGTACCTCTCTCAGATCAACGCACGCCCGCTCGAGTACACTCCCGGGACCAACATGATCTACAGCGACTGGGACATGATCCTGGTGCAGTTGGTCATGGAGCGCATCAGCGGGAAAACTCTGGACGTCCTCGCCACCGAGAAGATCTTCAAGCCACTCGGTATGGTCGACACTCAGTTCAACCCACCTTTTTCGCTTCGTCCACGAATCGCACCGACTCAGGTCGACGACGCGCGCGGCGGCCTGCTGTGGGGCACGGTGCACGACGAGAACTCGTACGCGCTGGGTGGTGTTGCGGGTCACGCCGGCCTTTTCTCGACAGCAAAGGATCTGGCGCTCTTCTCGATGATGATTCTGAACGGCGGCGAAGGTGTGAATGGCGTCCGCATAGTCAAACCCGCGACGATCGCCCGCTGGACGGCGCGTCAGGGCAGAGAATCCACTCGGGCGCTCGGCTGGGACTCGCCAGAAGGCGGCTCGAGCGCGGGCCAGTTCTTCTCGCCGTGGAGCTTCGGCCACACCGGCTTCACCGGAACCTCGATCTGGATCGACCCCGAGAAAGACCTGTTCGTGGTCGTGTTGACCAACCGCGTGAACCCATCTCGGAATAACACCCGCCACGTGCAGTTGCGTCGCGATGTCGCGGATGCCGTGCAGCAGGCCGTTTTGGGCGCGCGGATAGTTAACTGGGAAGCACGCTAGGACTGCGGACATAACTGCCAACTGCCTCGCTATTAGCTGATAGCAGCGAGGTAGTGCGCTTTTAAGTCCTCACTCCGCAGCACGGCCACTCCGAGTGATATAATTTTCTGGTATGGCATCAACGAAGGAGCGCGTCCCCGTCATCATCGTCGAGTATGACGAGATCGCGAAGACCATCGCGCACCGCATCGCCGAGATCATAAAGGAACGCCGGCGCGAGGGTGGGCGTGCGGTGCTTGGACTGGCTACCGGCAGCACCCCAATCGGCATCTACCGCGAGCTGATCAGAATGCATCGCGAAGATGGGTTCGATTTCTCCGACGTCGTGACCTTCAATCTCGACGAGTATTACCCGATGAACCCGGACAGCATCCACAGCTATCACCGGTTCATGCGGGAGAATCTGTTCAACCACATCAACATCAAGCCGCAAAACATCCACATCCCGCGCGGTGACGTGCCGCGCGACGACGTTGAGGTGGAATGCGAGCGCTACGAAGCCGCAATCAAGAAAGCCGGCGGAATCGATCTGCAGATTCTCGGTATCGGTAAGACGGGTCACATCGGATTCAATGAGCCTGGCTCCGGCGCCGACTCACGCACGCGTCGCATCGCGCTCGATACGGTGACACGCCGCGACGCCGCCGCTGACTTTTTCGGCGAGGACAACGTCCCCACCGAAGCGCTCACCATGGGTGTGGCGTCGATCATGGATGCGCGTGAAATCGCGCTCATCGCCACCGGCGAGCACAAGGCGGCGATCATCAAGCGCGCGGTCGAGGGTGAGCCGGACCCCGACGTCGCCGCGACCTATTTGCAGGCGCATCCCCACGCGATCTTCTACGTCGATGTAGCCGCGGCCGCTGAGTTGACGCGGGTCAAGACACCGTGGGTCCTCGGCGAAGTGAAATGGACGCGCGACAAGGAAATCGATGCCGTAATCTGGCTCAGCGAGATTACGGGCAAGTCTGTCCTCAAGCTCGATGAGACTGACTATCGGGAGCACCACCTCAGCCCGCTGCTGGCGAAGCACGGCAAGGCGGGACCGTTGAACGGCGAAGTCTTCAACGCACTGATCGCCAAAATCCGCGGCCGCAGCAAGCTGCCGATGGGCAAGCGCATCATCGTCTTCTCGCCGCACCCCGACGACGATGTGATCTCGATGGGCGGCATGCTCAACAAGCTGCACCAGAACCGCAACGACATCATCGTCGCGTACCAGACTTCGGGAAACATCGCCGTCTTCGACCACGAAGTTCGGCGATACGCGGATTTCATTCGCCGCTTCGGCAACGATTTCGATATCAACGACAACGCGGCCGGAGCGCTTGTTGAGGAAGTGGAGAGTTTCCTCGATACCAAGAAAGTCGGCGAGACCGATGCTTTCCCGGTGCAAGTGATGAAACGGGCCATTCGCGAAGCTGAAGCCGTTTCCGGTATCGAGACTTTCGGCATGAGCCGCGAGCAGGCGCGTTTCCTCAACCTGCCGTTCTACCAGACAGGTAAGGTGCGCAAGGATCCGATCGGTCCCGAGGACGTGCGCATCGTTCTCGACCTTTTAGAGGAGCGGCAGCCGGAGCTGATCTTCGTCGCCGGCGATCTATCCGACCCGCACGGCACCCACCGGATGTGCCTGGAGGCGGTTCAGCAGGCGCTTATCCAGTACTCAGGCCAATCGCCCGAGATGTGGTACTACCGCGGCGCCTGGCAGGAATGGGAAATCAGTGAGGCAGACGTGCTGGTACCGCTATCGGAAGACGAGCTGCGCGCCAAGAAGATGGCGATCTTCAAGCACCAATCGCAGAAAGACCGCGCTCCCTTCCCTGGCCAGGACGATCGCGAGTTCTGGCAACGCGTAGAGGAACGGAATCGTGACACTGCTCACCGCGTGGACAGGCTTGGTCTGCCGGAGTATTTCGCGATGGAGGCATACGTCGTTCGTCGCGCCGGCGCACCGATCGAGCAGGAAATGATCGCGACCAGCTCACTGGCTGAAAGAGACACGTCGCGCGTCAGAGCGACCACGGTCAAAGCAGGTCGCTGATTAGTAATTGGGCTTGAGTGGCGGCGACCAGTCTGAGAGCCGCGCATCGCCCGTCAGAGTCAGCTGCCGCAGGCGACCGGTCTGCTTATCGAGAATCCAGATGCTGCGCGGATCACCGATCGCGCCGAGCCGGCGCGTGATCGCCATGTGGCGCCCGTCGGGAGCCCAGGACGGATCTTCGTTCTCACCGTCGAAGGTGAGCTGCTTCATCGCGCGGTCCTTGAGCGCAATCGTCCAAACCTGGAAATCGCCCATCTGTTGTTGATACGCGATCTCATCGCCCTTGGGCGACCACTCCGGCCCTGTTCGATAACTGCGCTTTCCGGGAATCGGCGGCGTCAGCAGCCTGAGTCCGGTGCCGTTGACGTTCATCGTGTACAGCTGCGGCGTCAACGGCACCGGCGACATGAACACTATTTGCTTCCCGTCGGGGCTGAAGCTCGGCGAAGTAGTCTCCGCACCCTGACGGCCAACATAGGGAACCGCGACGCTGTCGTCGCTGCCAGTGCTCGCCATCACCAGCTCGGCGGGCGAATCTCCTCCACTGGCCCACACCAGATTCTTGCCGTCCCTTGTGTAGACCGGAGTGATGTTCAATCCACGGCTCGACGCA
This sequence comes from Gemmatimonadaceae bacterium, assembly GCA_045803545.1. GTDB lineage: Bacteria > Gemmatimonadota > Gemmatimonadetes > Gemmatimonadales > Gemmatimonadaceae > UBA4720. The sequence goes on from JBJMOW010000005.1 coordinate 1,235,187, forward strand.
GCAAGCAGCCGCGGTCGCATCGTTCTCAGATCGACCACGGCGATGCGTGTGCCGCGATCATCGGCGTCGACGTAGGCGATGTACCTGCCCGACGGATGCCAGGCAGGCGATAACGCCGCATTGGCGGTTGGAATGGTGCGCTCGTTGGCACCATCACTATCGATGATCTTGAGCTTCGTGCCGTCGACGAAAGCGATGCGCGTGGCGGAGATTCCCCGCTCACCCGTGATCCAGCGCTCGATCTCGTCGCTCACGACGTGAATGCCGAGTCGGCGCTCACGGTCGACCGAATCGCGCGCTACTGAGTCGCGCGCCACGGCTCGCGAATAGAGCGAATCGACGCGCACGGAGTCCTGCGCTGCGCGATGATGGAGGGCGAGGTCGTTGCGGTCGAGGTCCGCGAGCAGTGAATCTCTTGCTGCGGCGGCGCGGCGCGCGTTCGCGCGATCTCGGGTCGTCTTCATTGGCATTGCGCGTTGTCCTGCGCGCGCAAGGCTATCACGTGTAGCCTGATTGGCTGCCAGAGCCTCCTGAGTCGCCAGTGCCTTGTCGCTCAGTGTCTCGGTGAGTGAATCGCGGGTCGCAGCGAGACGATTCGCCGGCATTCTCGGCAGCCTGAAGTTGCCCTCCTGTTTGAGCAGCCCGCGGGTGGGATCGTAGACCTCGACGTGGAGCCCTGTGCTGATCGGTCTGATGCGGAGGAGGAAGTTCGCGCGTGTCTGCGCGAGGGGCGCGAAGTTGATCGTTCTGTCGCCCGGCTGCCAGATGTCGGCGAGGGTGGCGCTGTCGAGGATCAGTGGCTGAATTCGATCGCCGTAGTCGAGATCGCGCTGAATGATGGTGCGGATCGAATCACCTGGCGTGGTGTCGACCTGCAGCACCACCACCGCCGGTGGAACCTCGAGTGGCTTCTGCGGCTTGGGTCGAGCTGGAGGGCGCGTTCGATTTTGCGCGTGCAACACCGGAGTCGCTGCGAGCAAAGCAGCTGCCCCGACGAGGAATAGTCGATTCATGAATCGTTCAATCTATCGGATCAGCAGTTATACACCGAAAAAAAGCCGCGGAGAGAACATCCTCCGCGGCTCGTTTTTCGATCGGGTTACTCGCTTAATGCTGGAGGTGGAACTGGAACGGCATCTGAACGAGCTGCTGTACTTTCTTGCCCCCGATCTGCGCCGCCGAAAATTTCATGCGGGGGAGCGCTTCCTTGACGGCGGCGCTAAACGCCGGGTTGCTGGAGCTGAGGATCTTGAGAGTGCCCCCTTCGTAGCGGCCGCTCTCATTTACGACGAACTGCGCGATGACTGAGCCTTCGACGCCGTTGTCCTTGAGCTGCGCCGGATACTCCGGGGCCTCGCCGCCGATTCTTTCGACCGGCTTCTCGACCTGGAACTCCATGTAGGGGCCCGAGTGCTCTTCCGCCTTCGGGGCGCCCGCTTCCTTGCCCTTGGAGTCTGCGTCACCGGTGCCACCCTTCACTCCGTTGGCGGTCCCGCCAGCGACGCCCTTGCCGCTGAAGTCGTTCTCGTTGGTCAATGCTTTCGACAGGTCAACCGTCGGGATCTTGGTCGGGACGGTCACCGGGGTCGGTACGACCTGGAAACCCTTCGGCGGCGCCGGCGCTTCTACTTTCGGCTGCTCGACGACGAGCTTGGGCTTAGGCGGCTCCGGGGTCTTTGGCTTCGGAGTTTCTTTGACCTTGGGCGGAGGAGGTGGCTCCTTCTTCGGCTGAGGCGGAGGAGGCGGCTCCTTCTTGATATTTACGAAGCGTAGATGCTCGTCCTTTGGCTTCTCAGCCTTCCGCGTGCCCGCGCGTGCGGTGGCGAAAACGGCGAGGAAAATGATCAGGACGTGCAATATGATACTCGAGAGGGTCCCGCCTGCTGACCTTCCCGCTTTGGTGACTGACTTCTTGGATTCTAGTAGTCGCATCATTGAAGGCTCCCCTGTTAAAAACGCACCTTCTTATAGAGCAAACCGCTTGCCAAACATGCGTAAATTTCGGTCTTCCAAAATCACAATTGTTGGCATGATTTCGCGAAGGCTTGAAAAGCGGTGCTAGAGGAGTCTAAGTCAAAGAAAGTCAACGAGCTACCGCTGAGTCCTATACCCCGCACGGTGAGGAATTTCGGCAGAGCCTTTGTACGAAAACGGCCCATGGGGTTAGGGCCGTGAAACAGACGTTAATTCGGACGGTTTTTCACGCTGAAAGGATGGGTTGAAACTGCCCAAAAAACTTCCGTACTTTAGCCCTTCCCGGTGCTCGCCTTTTTCTTGGTCAGAATACCACAGACCGAATCCCACGCATTCTTGCCAGCCGTTCGCGCCTTGGGTTTATCCCAGACCATGTGAGCCTGGTCGCGCGGATCAACTTCGCCTTCGTCGCGCACTAGCACATTGGCCGAAGTGTAGACTGTGCTGCGCACGCGCTTGATGCGCACCGGCGAGCAACGCACATACGCTCGTTCCACCAGCCGGGAATACTGCCGCTTGTTCTCGAGCACGCGCGGCCGCGAATAATCCCAGCTCGTCACCGTCGTCCAGGTACCCGCAGACTGCTGCGCGACGCTCGCGGTGTCGAAGATCACCGTCACGTCCGAATCCTTATAAACCTGGCGCCAGGGCGCTTGTGCAAATGCGAGCGACGGAACCGCAAAGAACGCAAAGAGTCCCAACCGAACCGTAAAACGGTGCATGAAAATCTCCTTACTGCCGTATGTCACAATGAAGTGGTGTAATCGCTCCAACAGCGGACGGAACGATGTTACGGGTTTGGATTATATACACCTAACGTCCTGGGTCGCTACGCCCTTACCGAATGAACGGCAAGCTATCACGCGTGATTGGACCTGCGGCTATGGGAACCGCAGTCGCAGCCGCATTTTATCTCCTCGCGCGTGATTTAAAGTCTTATCACTATCGCGACTTAATGCGGCAGGTGTGGACGCTACCACACCAACATTTGCTGCTCGCGGTGCTGCTAACCGCCGTCGCGTACGCTGTTCTCCCCGGCTACGATGCGATTGCACTTTCATACGTCGATCATCGGCTACCGGTCAGACGAATTGCATTCGGATCGTTCATCGCCTACGCGCTGAGTCACAGTCTCGGCTTTCCGCTGCTCAGTGGCGGTCCGGTCCGTTATCGGTTTTGGAGCGCGTGGGGACTTTCGACGTCAGAGATTGCGCAGGCGATCAGTTTCGCGGGCGCAACGTTCATCATCGGCATGATCGCTGTCGCGGGCATAGTCTTCCTGCTCGAGCCGACATCAACTATCCAGCTGCTGCGGCTTCCTCTAGCGTCGCTGAAACCCGTTGGCGCGATCTGTCTCCTCCTCGTCGCTGCCTATCTGGTCCTTGCGGCGACCCGCAAAAATTCTTTGCGTTTTTTCGAGTGGGAATTTCCCGTCCCGTCGATTCGACTCGCGCTGGCCCAACTTGGAGTCGCGATCGTGGATTGGACCGCCGCCGGTGCCGTACTCTACGTGCTGCTGCCCCCGGGTTACCGCCTGTCGTTACTGCCGGTACTCGGCGTCTTTCTGCTCGCGCAATTCATCGGAATTCTTAGCCACGTTCCGGGCGGGCTCGGTGTGTTCGAAGCGATCGTGGTGCTGCTGTTGAAACCCTACGTGCCTGCGGCGTCGATTGTCGGCTCGCTGCTCGCCTACCGCGCGCTGTATTACCTGTTTCCGCTCGTCATCGCGCTCGCCCTGCTCATAGCCATCGAGGCTCGTCGTAAGCGCGATCGCGTCGCCGAAATGGCAACTATTGCCGGTGAGTTTGTCGGCCGCTGGCTGCCCGCACTACTACCGCAATTGCTTAGCATTGCGACCTTCGTCGCCGGTGTAATTCTTATCGTTTCCGGCGCGACTCCCGCCATTCGCAGCCGAGTAACCGCTCTCGATTCGGTACTGCCTCTGGGGATCATCGAGCTCTCCCACTTCGCCGCCAGTCTCGCCGGTGCCGCTCTGGTAGTGCTCGCCTGGGCCATCAAACGCAGACTCGACGCTGCTTACACCCTCACCATCGCCACGCTCGGCATCGGCATCGTGGCATCGCTGCTCAAGGGACTGGACTGGGAGGAAGCTTTCGCGTTAACGCTGGTGTTGCTCGCGGTTCTGCCATCGCGTCGCGCTTTCTATCGCAAAGCTGCGATCACCAGCGAGCCGTTCACCAACGGCTGGATTGCTGCCGTCGTCGTCGTTGGCGTGGTCACAACCTGGCTTGCGTTCTTCTCCTATCGCAACGTCGACTTCACCAGTCCCGTGTGGTGGGAATTCAGTGGTCGCGGCGATGCGCCACGATCACTGCGTGCGATGATCGGCGTGCTCGGCGTGCTTATGTTGTTTGCGCTATCGCGAAAGCTACGTCACGCCTCGCCCGATCCGGATCTGCCTTCGGCGCGCGAGCTCGATCTCGCGGCACGTATCGCCGCCGAGTCATCGGAGACAATCGCAAACCTCGCCCTGCTCGGCGACAAGTCGCTTCTCTTCAGTGACAGCGGTCGCAGTATGATCATGTATGCGGTCGAGGGTCGCAGCTGGGTCGCACTCGGCGATCCGCTCGGCCTCGACGGCGAGCGGGGTGAGCTGGCATGGCGGTTCCGCGAAAGTGTCGACCATCACGGCGGCTGGCCGGTATTCTACGAAGTGAGTGCTCGTCACTTGCCGATCTACATCGATCTCGGCCTCACTCTGTTCAAGCTGGGTGAGGAAGCGATCATTCCGCTTTGGGACTTCTCGCTCGATGGCGGCAATCGCAAGGCGCTGCGCAGGACTCGCAAGGAGGCAGTGAAGGCAGGGGCGACCTTCGACATGATTCCCGCCGATGAGACCCGGACCTTCCTTCCCGATCTCAAGCGGATCTCAAACGAGTGGCTCTCGAGCAAGCACACCAAAGAGAAGGGATTCTCGCTCGGCCGATTCGACGACCGCTATGTCAACTGCTTTCCGATCGCGCTGATTCGCGTTGGCGATGCCGTCGTCGCGTTTGCGAACGTGTGGCTCGGCGCCGACAAGAATGAGATCTCTATCGATTTGATGCGGTACACCGCCGTCGCGCCGCCCGGCGTGATGGAGTTTCTGCTGATCGAGCTGATGCTCTGGGGCAAGGAGAACGGCTACAATCGATTCAATCTTGGGATGGCGCCCCTCTCTGGAATCGAGAATCGCAGCCTCGCTCCGCTCTGGAATCGCGTCGGCGCGTTGTTGTTCAGTCGCGGCGAGCCCTTCTACAACTTTCAGGGGCTCCGACTGTACAAAGAGAAGTTCGATCCGATGTGGGAGCCCAGATATCTGGCATCTCCGGGTGGCCTCGTTCTGCCAAGAATTCTTACCAATGTCGCGTCGCTGATCTCGGGCGGGCTGGCCGGGGTCATAACGAAATGAAGTCAATGCGGTTCTTTCCGAACTTCAGACCAGGCATCAGCCTGGTGTTGCTGGCGACGTTGGCGACGCTTTCCTGCGCGCGCGCGCATTCGAGCTATCGTCCTCGCGATCCCGAGCTTCAGCGCGAGCCGCTGTACTTCTATCCCGCTCATGGAGAGCTGAAACCGAAAGCAGGAGTGTTCTTCCTTGGCAATGACCTCGGGTTCTGGGGACCACACCAGAAGCTCGCGCAGCGGCTGGCGGACGATGGTTACGCCGTTGTCGGCTTCGATATAAAAGCTTTCCTGGAGCGCTATCCGGACTCCGCGCCATTGCGGGACAGCATTCTCGTCCACGATATGCCGCCACTCATGAAGAGAGCGCTCCACGAGCTCGGCGCCGACTCTCGCCCAATCGTGCTCGCCGGCCATTCCTTTGGGGCTGATCTCGCTTTCTGGACGGAAGCCAATGCGAGAATACCCGGTGTCATCGGAATACTCGCGCTCGGCCCGACAAAGAGAGATCACCCGACGGTCACCATACGCGATCAGATCAATGCGGGGGAGCCCAGCGAGCCGGGAAGCTTCGCAGTCGCGGATCAAATCCGTAATACGCCTCCCGGCGTCCGCATCGCTCTCATGCGCGGCGCCAGTGATAAAGAGCGCAAATCGGACCGCGATTTCATCGCCGCCGGCGGCGCGAGAATGAGTTACACCATAATTCCGTTCGCCTCGCACTCGCTCAAATCACTGATCATCGTCGGTCCGATGATCGAGCACGCGCTCGGCGATCTGATCGACTAGCGGTCGACGCGAATGTCTCGTCGTCGCGTGGCGTCAGCGAGGACGACGGCGTCGGCCTCCGCCGAGATCTCGCGCATCTCGCTCGCATTCATGGTGCGGATTACTGTAAGAATTGCAGCCAGAAGTGGAACCGCGACCAGCAGGCCTAGGAAGCCAAACAGGAGCGACATGAGCGCCTGGATGCCGAGCGTCATCGCCGGAGGGAGATTCACGCCGTGCTTCATCAGGATCGGCACCAGCAGATGATTCTCGAGGAACTGGATGACGAAGTAGCCGATTGCAACCAGCAGGGCTTTATGTGGCGAATCGATAAAGGCCATGGCCATGGCCGGTATAACGGCGAAGATGCTGCCGACGATTGGAATGAATTTCAGAATTCCCGCCAGAATACCGAGCGGTAGCGCCGCCCTCACCCGAATCGCAAAGAGGAACAGCGTCGTCACTGCGCCGATAACCGTCATCGCAATGAGCTGAGTGACAAGCCAGCGCCGCAGCACATTCGCCAGACGGGTCAACGCAAGCGCCGCTCGATCGCGCTCGCGCGCCGGTACCAGCTCGAGCAAACCGCCGTGGTACAGCGCGGGATCGACGCCGATATAAGCCGCGATGAACAGCACGAGCAGGAAGGCTCCAGAAATGGCGACGGTTGATGTCAACACTCGCAGAAAAGAGTGCTGCGCACCCTTGAACTGTTTCGCGATCTCGCGACGGAGGTTGCCGCCGGCGGCGACATCATCCGCCCGTGTATGGCTCACGACGGCGGTGGCGGTGGCAACACTGTCGGTCGCTTGAGTCTGCGACGTAGCCACGACTTTGGTGGATTCGGCGACCGGCTTCTGCGCTGTCGTCCGCAGGCTGTCAGCCGGACTCTCTTCGTTGAACAGGATGCCGAGCGCGCCGTTGGCGCGGTGACCGAGCCATGCATCGATCTTGTCCATCGCCTCGGGCAGCTGTTGCTGCAGCTGCTTCGATTGGGTGCGGAGGATGGGCGCCATCCAGACGCCGCCCGCCGTGAGCAGGCCGAGAAATGCGGTAAGAATTATGGCGACGCCGAGGCCGCGCGGAACGCGGCGTTTCTGTAGCCAGTCGGCGCCCTGCGCGAGGGGCAACCCGAATAGAACCCCGAGGAAAAACAGAAAGACGATCGGGTGCGCGATCCAGAGCAGCCGGACGAGGATATAAAAGCCGAAAATGATCGCCAGCACGCGTACGAGGTCGCGTGTCGGTGGCAGACGGAGCGGTTCTCGGATCTCCATGTTTACTATGGGTAGCCAGAGCCGTGCCGGAGGCAACAATGACTTGCGCCCCGTGTTTCGCGCGGTCTTCTTTCTCTCACCACGGCAAGAGGCAGGAATGGCTGCAACACCTGATGGACCGATCGCGATCTATTACGAGCATCCGGACTGGTTTCGTCCGCTGTTCGCCGAGCTGGATAAACGCGGAATCGCATACGAGCGCGTCGACGCGGCCGCGCATTCCTACGACCCGGGAGAGACCGACTCCCCGTACTCCCTGGTTTTCAATCGAGCCAGCCCGTCGGCGTACTTGCGTGGGCACGGCCAGGTCACGTTCCATACCCAGAGTTGGCTACGCCATTTAGAGCGGATCGGTGTTCCGGTCGTGAACGGTGCGACCGCTTACGAGATGGAAACTTCAAAGGCGTTGCAGCTCGATATTCTTAGCGAGCTCGGCTTGCCCTATCCGCGCGCGCGTGTAATCAACGACCCAGCTTTGGCTCCGCAAGCGGCCGAAGGACTGCGCTTCCCGGTCATCGTGAAGTCCAACATCGGTGGCAGCGGTGCCGGAATCACACGCTTCGATAGCGCCGCCTCTCTGCGCGAGGCCGTCACCGGCGGGACGATTGACCTCGGCATCGATCGCGTGGCGCTGGTGCAGGAGTTGGCCCCGCTCCGGGACGCTCACATCACGAGGGTGGAAGTTCTGAACGGGAAATTCCTATACGCTATCAACGTCTATCCGGCCGATAATTCTTTCAATCTCTGCCCGGCAGACATCTGCCAGACGACCGGCGGTGTCGAGCTGTCGCGCGCAGCGTGCGCTGTCGACGCGCAAAAGAACGGCATGCGCGTCGAGCAGGCAAATCCGCCACGGGAAATTATTCGTCAGGTCGAGCGCATTGCATCGCGCGTCGATCTCGACGTCGGCGGCATCGAGTATCTGATCGACGACCGCGACGGGAAGCACTACTTCTACGATATCAACGCGCTCTCGAACTTCGTCGCCGATGGACCGAACGTGGTCGGCTTCGATCCGTTCGCAAGGCTGGTGGGTTATCTCGAGGAGCGTGCGGGAAGCGGGAGGAGAGAGGCGGGAAGCGGTCGCGGAGAACAAGCGCGTGCATCCTCCGCGCCCAGGACCAAGGTCGCCGAGGCTCCCACCTCGCGCCTCCCGCTCCCCGCGTCCCGCTAATGCGATACGGTTATTGGCTCCCAGTATTCGGCGGCTGGCTGCGCAACGTTCCCGACGAGGGAATGAGCGCGTCGTGGAATTACGTGAAGCATCTCGCGCAGCGGAGCGAGAAAATCGGCTTCGACATCACGCTGATCGCCGAGCTGTTCATGAACGACATCAAGGGAATCGACGCTGATTCTCTCGAGGCGTGGTCAACGGCGGCGGCTCTGGCAGCCGTGACCGAGACGCTGGAGTTGATGGTGGCGGTGCGTCCGACGTTTCATGAGCCCGCGATTTTCGCCAAGCAAGCGGCCAATATCGATCACATCTCTGGCGGCCGACTGGCACTGAACGTGGTCTCGTCCTGGTGGAAGGACGAGGCGCGTCGCTACGGAATCCATTTCGAGGAACACGACGACCGCTATGCGCGGACCGACGAATGGCTGCGCGTAGTCAACGGAGTCTGGAAGGAGTCGCGATTCAGCCACAAGGGATCGCACTACAAAGTCGAGGAAACGATTCTCGAGCCGAAGCCTGTGAGGCGCCCGCGGCCAACTATCTACGCTGGTGGCGAGAGCCCGGCAGCCAAGGAGCTCATCTCGCGCGACTGCGACGCTTACGTGATGCACGGCGATCCGCCTGAACGAGTCGCGCCGAAAATCGCTGACATGAGCGCTCGCCGGGAGACGCTGGGTCTGGGGCCGATGGAGTACGGCGTCGCCGCCTACGCGATCGTACGGGAGACCGAAGCCGAAGCCCGCGCCGAGCTGGAGCGAATCACCAACGTCAAGCCAGGCTCACCGGGCTATCAGAATTACCAGGATTTCATTTCGCACACCGCACTCGATCAGAAGGTGAGTCTCGAGGACTACTCGGTTTCTAATCGCGGTCTGCGCGCCGGCCTCGTCGGAACTCCAGAGCAGGTCGCCGAGCGAATCCGCGCGCTCGAAGCGGTAGGAGTGGATCTGCTGCTGCTCCAGTTCAGCCCGCAGTTCGAGGAGATGGAGCGTTTTGCGGAGACCGTTATGCCGATGGTCGAGCGTACTACGAGAGCAGTTCCCTCTGCCGCGACTTGATCTCCCCGTAACACTCACACGCCGCGCGCTCTAATCCCGGCCGATCAGTAACGGCGATCCGGCCGCGGCCGTGCGAGATAAGGCCGGCTTTCTCGAGCGCTCCCATCGCCACCGTTACGCCAGGACGCCGCACGCCCAGCATCTCGGCGAGGAATTCCTGGGTCAGGTCGAAATGGTTTCGCCCGACGCGATCCTCCGACATCAAAAGCCAGCGGGCGCAGCGTTGCTCGATGACGTGCATCCGGTTGCACGCCGCCGACTGGGAGACAGTCTCGAACACGAACTGACTGTAGCGATGGATCAGCCGGTCGAGCGCAGCGCACTCCTCGAGTAAGCGGCGGAACTCGGTGCTCGGGATGCGATGTGCCGTTCCGCTGATCTGACCCACCGAAGTCAGGCGGGATGCGGAAACGCCGTGGAAGACAGCCATCCCGGCGAAGCCATCGCAGCCAACTGTCATCGCCTCGACGGAGCTGCCGTCCTGGAGCTCGGTGACCAGGGAAATCACGCAGTCGTGCGGGAAGTGGACGAACCGCATGTCTTCGCCGCGGCGGCAAATGAGCTGCTTCGCTGCGATGTCGACGGACTCCGCAGCCGAAAGGACGATCTCGAGCTCGCGCTCCGGCAACAGCGCCAGAAGATGATTTCGGACGGCGGCAGCCGGGACAGTAGCGGCTCGGTCACGGACGTGGCGAGTGGTTAGGATCGATGTGGCCATGTCGAACCGGAAAGTGGTCGCAGAGTGGTTGGTGGCTTACGCCCCGCTGATAAGCAAATTGTGAACCGAACCCTGTGCCGCGTGGTTGACCCGGCAAGGTCACATTTATTTCGTCAGTTCGAGGTTTTAGACCGGCCCAATACAGCATCATCGCGGAGCCGCCCTTATTGTTATGTTCGAAGGGACAAAACAGTCATTTAGACGCCCCTGCCATCTATAGAGCAGCCGGATTTTGAAGCAGACCAGCAGGATTTTGAAGCGCCCCTCCAAACGACATGACGATACCTGCTGACCCGCAGCCCAACGAGCGAAAATTCCGCTTCAAGGACGAGTGGTTGGTCTCACTTGTGGGGACCATGCCAGGGGTCACGCCTGACCTGATCAAACGCTGGCGCTTCCAGCAGAAGCCCTACATCTGTCAGGCCCTGATCGACGGCGACATCCTTTCGTTCAAGGAGATCGCGGAAGTCGTCAAGGACGCCTTCCGCATCGACTACGTCGACCTCTCGCCGGGGGCGATCGACAAGAACGCGATGCAGATCCTGCCCGAGAAGCTTTGCCGGGATTTCAGTGTGTTACCCGTCAAAGTCGACGCGCGCATGGTGCACCTGGCAATGGCAAATCCGCTCGACCAGGAAGCGATTCAGCGTGTAGGGTGGGCGACCAGCCGCGAAGTCACGCCCCTTTTCTGTCCGCCCGGTACACTCGACAGGCTTGTTCAGGATACGCTCCGGCCCGACGCCATGATCTACGGCCTGATCGAGAAGCTCGATCAGAACGTCGGCCTCGAGCAGGTGCAGGAGGCCAAGGAAGATGAAGCGGCGATGGCGCGCGTCCATGCGCCCGTCATCAAGCTCGTCGACGCCATCATCGCCAACGCCGTCAAGCTGCGCGCGTCAGACATCCACATCGAGCACGACGAGGCGAATACGCTCGTTCGCTTCCGCATCGACGGCCTGCTCAAGAACATCATGGTGCTTCCGCGCTTCATCGGCGTAGGGCCGGTGGTTTCCCGCATCAAGATCATGTCGGAGCTCGATGTCGCTGAGCGATTCCGACCGCAGGACGGCCGCGCAAAAGTACGCGTCAATGGCGACGAAGTCGCATTGCGCGTTTCGGTGCTGCCGACGCGCGTGGGCGAGAAGGTCGTGATGCGTCTGCTCAACGAGAAGGCGGTCCAGGTCTCGATGGGCACACTCGGCTTCATGCCCGAGCTGCTGGAGCGATTCAAGGCTTTGCTGATGCGCGAGCAGGGCATCCTGCTCGTGACGGGGCCGACGGGCTCTGGAAAGACGACAACGCTTTACGCAGCGCTCAACACACGCCGCGGCGAGAGCGTGAACATCGTCACTGTCGAAGACCCGGTCGAATACCGACTCTCGGGTGTGAATCAGGTGCAGGTCAACGAGAAACAGGGACTGACTTTCGCGGGCGTACTGAGATCGGTGCTGCGCCAGGATCCTGACGTCGTTCTCGTGGGTGAGATCCGCGATCAGGAGACGGCGAACATCGCGTTCCAGGCTGCGATGACTGGTCACCTCGTGCTCTCGACGTTGCACACCAACGATGCGATCGGCGCTATACCACGACTTGCCAACATCGGTGTCGAGCACTTCCGAGTCGCCGCCGGTCTTATCGGCGTCACCGCACAACGCCTGGTGCGTAAAGTCTGTCCGCACTGCCGCTATGAGGCGCCGATCGAGGAGCTGCATCCGATGATTCGGTCTGCACAGCAGCGAGTTTACGGCAAGGCACGCCACGTCAAAGCGACCGGTTGCGCCGATTGCGGGTTCACCGGTTATACGGGCCGGCTGCCCCTGATCGAGTTCCTCGAGATCACGCCCGAGCTACGTGGAATGATCACCACTGGCAAGCAGGGCGATGATATTCGCGCCCAAGCGCTGCGTACCGGTGCGCTTCACACCTTCGACACCGACGCGCTTTGGCACATCGCCGAAGGCGACACGACGGCCGAAGAGGTGATCCCCTACACCGAATTCGAGCGCCGTCGAACGCCGCGCAATCCGACGCCGCGGCTCAACGAAGAGCTCGGCGATCTCGATGCTGACGGCGTGAAGAAGCCGTCGCGTGTGCTGCTTGCGGTCGGCGACAAACAGGATCGGGTTCGGTTCAACGACATCCTCGTTGAGTCCCGCTTTGCCGTGCAAATGGCGAACGACGGTGCAGCTGCGCTCGGCATCCTGGCGCAGGATCCGCCCGATGCACTGGTGATCGGGCTCAAGCTGCCCATCCTCGATGGTCGCCAGGTAGTGCACGCAGCTCGCACTGTAGTCGGATTGATCGACATGCCGGTTCTGGTGATCGCGCCGAAGGGCAGCGAAGGCGAGACCTCGGATTTGCTGTCTCAGGGCGTCGACGACGTGCTTTATGAACCGCTGGACGCCACTCGATTCCGTTCCCGCATCCAGTCGGTATTGCGCTCACGCGGGCTGTGGTCCGACCCCGAGGAAGTGATGAAGCCGCTGATTCCGCAGGACGAGGCGGAGCGACTGGTTGAATTCCGCCTCAGCGCCGCCATCGACGGCGAGCCGGAAGAGCGCTTCGACAAGATCGCTCGCATCGCATTGCGCGCCTTCGGCGTTCCGTTCGCGGGCATCTCCTTCGTCGAAGGCGACCGGCAGTGGTTCAAGTCGAAGCAGGGCCTGCAAATCGGAGACAGCTCCCGCGACCTGTCCTTCTGCGGTCACGCGATCAACGGCGAAGACAGTTTCGTAGTTGAAGATGCAGTGCTCGATCCACGCTTCGCGCAGAACCCGCTGGTGCTCGAGGAGCCCCATATTCGTTTTTACGCGGGCCAACCCGTCCATGGACCAGGCGGCCACATCGTCGGCACGATATGCGTGATGGACAAAGCCCCTCGCGACTTCACCGAGGAGGACCACGAAACCTTGCGCGATCTCGGTGGGATGGTTGAACAAGAGTTGCGAGCGAAGGGCAAGAAAAAAGTCGCGCCGCCGGATTAGGACGGCGTTGGAACGGCGAGCGCGGTGCGCTCGCCTTTTTTTTTTGATAACTACCGCGCTAGTGGCTGATAGCAGCTAGCTGTTAGCTGATCGCTGCCTGCAAGAGGACAGATCTCATTGCATAACGGCGAACAGAACGCCTTTCCTCTAACTCTAGCGCGATCTGTCCCGTCGCTTGCAGCGAATAGCCAATAGCCAGCTGCCATCAGCTACCAGCGAGGTCGTTATCAGTTAAGTCCTCAGTCAACGACAGCATTGCGGTGCCGCGCAAGCCGCGATATCGTTAGCCAAGCTAACGATCCGGAGTCCCGATGCCTGCAGTCTCTCTCTCCCGTATAAAACAAATCGCCCTGCCCGTTACCGATGTGGAGAAAGCGAAAGAGTTTTACAAAGAAGTACTCGGCATGCAGCACCTGTTCGATGCGCCACCGGCGCTTTCGTTCTTTGATTGCGGAGGAGTGCGGTTGATGTTGTCGGGACCGGCGGCGCAGGGTAAGGACGGGGATAGACAGCACGCCGTACTCTTCTACGATGTCAGCGACATCAAGAAGACCTACGCGTCGGTAAGAGCGGCGGGCGCACCGAGCCATGCCGAGCCGCATATCATAGCGCGGATGAACGGACGAGAAGTATGGATCGCCGAGCTGGGCGATGGGCAGGGCAACTTCGTCAGCCTGATCAGTGAGGTCGCGGCTACCTAAGCGCGCGGAGCTGGCAGACCAGCTGCACTCCGCCGCCATTCATCTCCTGCGCCAGCTGCGCAAAGAAGACGACGCCAGCGGCTTGTCCGCGCCGCGGCTGTCGGCACTGTCTGTCGTGGTATTCGGAGGCGGAGGTGCGGTCACCCTCGGCCAGCTCGCCCGCGCCGAGCAGGTACGGCCGCCGACCATGACCAGGATCGTCACCGGGCTGGAGAAAGACGGACTCGTCAAGCGTCAACCCGACGCGCACGACAAACGCCTCACCAGAATCGTGGCGACGCCCAAGGGCCAACGAATTCTCATCGCGGGTCGAGCGAGAAGAGTAAAATCGCTCACCGAAGCCGTGGAGCGACTGAATGAGGCCGAGCTGGCGCAGCTCGACCGCGGCATTCGAGTTTTTCGCAAGGTGATCGAAGCTACCGCGCAACAAACTCGGCCACGCAATGGAACGACCTAAGTCTGATTTCGATGCCCTGCGCCATAATCTCGAACTGGCACACCTATCACCAAGGGCAGGTCGCAATCCTGAAGAGAGCGGTCCAGACCACGTAGCTCAGGGAATTCGGGCGCGGCCGATCGTATTAGCGTCAGTCCCAAACCACAACGACTTCGTCGCTGCGTGGTAGATCATGTGGCGAATCGTTCCGCCTCCACTCTCCGAGATTGGGGTCACCGATATCCACTTTTCTGTCTTCGGATCGAAGCCAACGAGCTTGTTCGGCTGCACACCGGTCTCGGCCAGCCAGATCCGGTCACGGTCGTCCGACGCCATTGCATAAGGCAACGATGTCGCGGCATCGGGCAACTCGAACTCGCGAATGTTGCCGGTGCGCGGATCGAGTCGACCAAGTCTGCCCTGCATGAAATCCCCGTACCAGATCGCGCCATCCGATGTAACGGCAATCCGCCGCGGACGCGCGCGCGTTGGAAGTATGTACTCCTTGATTGCCATCGTCGTCGGATCGATGGTGCCGATCTTGTTCGCGCCGAACTCGTCAAACCAGGGCCGGCCGCTAGGGTCGAGGACGATCCCGTAAGGACGTGAGTCCTTTGTCGGCGACGGCAACAGATGAACCACGCCGGACTTTGTATCGAGATGGCCGAGGAAGTTCGAGAATTGCGCAGTGAACCAGATGTTGCCCGCGCGATCGAAGGTCATCGTGTGCGGATCTTTCGCCGCCGGATTGGGCATGTGGTAAATCGTGCTCTTTCCGGTGGTGGCATCGAGCCGGCCGATTCGCGCGTTGGTGTTTCCCGAGAACCACACGCGACCCTGGTTGTCGATGATCAGGTTGTGAGGATGCGTGCCCTCCTCGATCTCATAGCGGCGGAATTTGCCCGTTGCCGGGTCCAGAGTGGCGACGTAATTCCCAGCCTGCCCGACAAACCAAACTTTGTTATCGCCGGCTACGTAAGGATCGCGCGGTCGGGTATTGGCCCATGGCACTTTCCATTCTGTTACGGCTAATGGGGCGAGCGTTTGAGCCTGCTGTGCCATTACGCGCGCGGCGTCGCCCGTTAGAAGAATGAGCGCGGAAAGAATGAGAGGGCGAATCATCGGAGCAGACATCGCACGACCTCTATGTGGATTCTTCTCAGCTTATTCCGGTAGCCACGCGAGTGCCAGTGGCGAGGGCGGATTGGACGAAACACCGACACGCATCGATCCGTTTTCGATATGCCCCTGTAAATCATTTGTCAAAACGACCACCTGAGCTGCTCCGGTGTCTAATTTTCATCACCCTTTCCTCTTTTTCCAGAACATGAAAACTTCTTCAGTCATCACCCTCGCCGCTCTGGTTATCAGCGGCTCAGCGGCGGCACAGCAGGCACGTAATTCATCGGAAGGAACCGCAGCGGCCCCGGCGTGGGACGTGTTGCTGCGCGCCCGCAGTCACGCTCCAACCCGGACGAGCGGCGCCATCACCGCCGAGGATTTGAAGACGCGCCTGTACATCTTCTCGGATGACTCGATGGGGGGCCGGTTGATCGCGACACCGGGAAACGTCAAGGCGGTCGAGTACATCGCCAGCGAGGTGAAGAGATTGGGACTCGTACCAATGGGCGATAACGGCAGCTACTTCCAGTCCCTCAACATGGTCGAGCGCACTTTTGACTCAGCGTCGCGCTTCGCCGCCGGAGGAAACACTTTCACTCCCTGGACCGATTACCTGCCCCGCGATCAGGGTGCCGCCACCCGCAAAATCGACGGAGCGCAAGTTGTGTTTGGAGGCACCTGGGGTGATTCGACGTCGCTGATCGATCCGACCGCCGCAGCTGGCAAACTCATTGTGCTGCGCTACAGTCCGGCAGCAGCGACGCAGGGACCGCCCGGCGGTGTCGATCGTGCGCGCGTTTCAGGTCATTTCGCCAACGCCGCTGGTATCGCAATCGCCAGCTTCGATCTCTTCCCGAAGCAGTTCATTCCACTCTATCAGCAACCCAATCAATTGATCAGAGACGGCGCCGACCCGGATCGGCCGGCGTTCATCTACGTCTCGAAGAAGACGGCCAGCGCGCTGCTCAACGCCGATATCGACAGCGTGAAAACCGGTGCGACCGGCACCACTGTCACTTCCTCGCCGTCGTTCGCCGAGTCGGCGATCAAATACCCCGCACGCAATGTGGTGGCGATGATTCCCGGCAGCGACCCAGTGCTTCGCAACGAGTACGTCGCGATCGGCGCGCACAATGACCACATCGGCACCAGCAATCGTGCGGTCGCGCACGACTCGATCTACGTCGTGAATCATCTTTTCCGCACCGGTGGCGCGGAAGATCGGCCACCCCAGCTCACGCCGGAGCAGCAGGCGCAGGTAAACTCGGTTCTCGCCGACATCCGTCGTCGGAGCAACGGCGCGTCAGCACGTCGGGATTCGATCTACAACGGTGCCGACGATGATGGTTCGGGCAGCGTCAGCGCACTCGAGATTGCGGAGTATTTCGCGACACAGAAGATGAAGCCGAAGCGGTCTCTGCTCTTTGTCTGGCACGTCGGTGAAGAGGAAGGCCTCTACGGGTCCGAGTGGTTCACTGATCATCCGACGGTCAGCCGTGATTCGATAGTTGCCCAGTTGAACATGGACATGGTCGGCCGCGGGTCGGCGGCGGACAACACCGGCATTACTGTCGCAGGTCAACGCTACAACGGCAGTCCGAATTACCTGCAGCTGGTTGGCTCGCGCCGACTCTCAACCGAGCTCGGCAACCTCGCCGAGTCTGTAAACAAGGGCGAGAAAAAGCCGTTCTCGCTCGACTACGCGATGGATGCAAACGGTCATCCGAACAACATCTATTGCCGCAGCGATCACTACGAGTACGCGCGATACGGAATCCCGATCATTTTCTTTACGACCGGTGGTCACGCCGACTATCACCAGGTGACCGACGAGGCGCAGTATATCGACTACGATCGCATGGCTCGGGTGGCGCAGTACGTTGCCGATCTTGCTACCAAAGTTGGCGACCTGTCGCAGCGCCCGGTGGTCGATAAGGCCAAGCCGGATCCCAAAGGGCAGTGCGTTCAGTAGAAGATTCCTTCGCCCCAGGGGACAAAAGGCAACTGCAAATGCAGTTGCCTTTTTCTTGGTAGTAACTGCCGTCAATCAGGTTAAATCAGGGATTTCGGTAATCATCCGGCTGGCCCGACTTTCGCCCTGGACTACCGCGGCGATCAAAACTCCATTCACAGACTTAACGTCATATGGCGAACCAACTTCCCGTTCTGACAGTCAGCATGCGCAGCGCCTTGGCGACTCTTACGCTAGCGGCGTTGGTCGCGACCGGCTGCAAGGAAAGCAACACCGCTCAGGCCAAGCCTGAAAACCCACAGACGTGGGCGCCGGAGCGGCTCAGCTCTGTGAACGGAGTCCCTGCCGCCGAGATCGAAGCGAAAATGAAGGAAAAGCTCAATGGCGCGAAGCCGGCAAAGCTCGACGACGATCAATGGGGGCACACGAAGAGGCTTTATCAGCTGTATGGGGCGAACCCACTCTGGCTGTCGTCCGACGGGTTGCATAAGACTCGGACCAAGGCGCTCACAGATGCAATCCTGGCCGCGAACAACGACGGCATGCGCATGGAAGACTATCCGATCGGTCCCCTCGCCCAGGCCATCGCCACCCTAAAGCAGACGAAGACTCCGACGGCAGACCAGCTGGCGGCCGCGGACGTCCTACTCACGGCTTCGTACGTTGCGCTCGGTGAAGATTTGATCACCGGACAGATCGATCCGCGGACGGTGGCGCAGGCTTGGCACGTAGACCCTGAAGAAGAGAATGTCGACAGCGCGTTGGTGAGGAACCTTCGCTATGAACATCTCGACCGCGCGTTGGCCACCATGCGTCCGACCGACGACGACTACTCCGGTTTGAGCAAGGAACTGCAGCGGTGGCGCGTTATCGTAGCAAAGGGCGGTTGGCAGCCGGTCCCCGCGCCCAGCGGAAACGTGAAACCGGGTTCGACGACGAGCCCGGCGGTCTTGAGCGCGCTCCGCGCCAGACTCGCTGCCGAGGGTTTCACCGTCCCGGCCGACAGCGCCCAGCCAGGTCCCGCGACCAGTTCCACGACGTACGACCGCGGCCTCGCCGGAGCGGTAGCCGAGTTCCAGACGCGACATTCGATCAATGTCGATAGTGCGCTCGGCAAAGAAACGATCGAAGCGCTCAACGTTCCGGCGAGTTACCGTCTCGCGGAGATCGCGGCCAACATGGAGCGGTATCGCTGGCTGCCCAGGAGCTTTGGAAGCAGGTACATCTTCGTCAACGTCCCCGCGTTCCACCTCGAGGCGTACGACAGCGGGCAGAAAGTGCTGGAGATGAAGGTGATCGTTGGCCAGGAGTACGAGGACAAGGCGACTCCGGTTTTCGCCGACTCGATGGAGACAGTCGTGTTTCGACCGTATTGGAACGTACCGCCGACAATTGCAGCGAAGGAGATTTTTCCGAAGGGCGAGGCTTACATGGCAAGCAACAACATGGAGGTCTACAACGACGGTGGGCAGCGAGCGGTGCGCCAGCGCCCCGGTCCGAAGAACGCGCTTGGCTTCGTCAAGTTTCTGTTTCCCAACGACTTCAATATCTACCTGCACGACACGCCCAATCACGAGCTGTTCAACAAGGATGTGCGTGCGTTCAGTCACGGATGTATTCGCCTGGAAAAACCGGCGGAGCTGGCGCAGTGGGTCCTGGGATGGCCGGCGGACAAAGTGGAGCAGTCGATGCGCGATGGCCCGGACAACCGTGCGGTCAAGATTCCGCACAAGATTCCCGTTTACATCACGTATTTCACGACATTCATCAACAACGGGCAATTGTATTTCGGCAATGACCTTTACAACCGGGACGACAAGCTCGTGCCGCAGGTGATGTCGGGAGCAATGCCAAGCAAAGAAGTTGTGGACGCGGTTCAGGCGTTGCGCAGAATCGCCAACGCCTAGCCGGTCACAAGAGCTGCTATCAGGCTAACAGCACGGGTAGCTCGTCGTGAAGTTCGCAGTCCGGTTAGATCCGCTGCGGAGTCGGTTCGATCCGCCGGCCAGTCTCAGCATCAAATAGATGGACGCCCTCGGGCCGGATGTCGATCGATACAGTATCGCCCGGTTTGATCATGGCTTCCGGCGGTGCGATGGCGACGAGTTTATCGCCGCCTGACAACGTCACGTAGACTATTTGCTCGTTGCCCATTGGCTCGACGACGCCAACTTCGCCGCGCGGGCGATTCTCGCCGTTGGTGCTCACCTCGATGTGCTGCGGGCGGACGCCGAGAAATACACGACCGCGGCGATCGCCGTCGCAGGGTACGTCGATGGTGAGATCGATTCCCTTGAAAGTGCACAAACCGGTGGTTGCGACGGCGGCATCTGAGCGTTGGATCACGCCTTCGATGAAGTTCATCGCCGGGCTGCCAATGAAACCGGCGACGAATTTGTTCGCGGGCCGTCGATACAATTCCATCGGTGTGTCGACTTGTTGCAGAACCCCTTCCTTGAGCACGGCGATGCGATCGCCCAAGGTCAGGGCCTCCGACTGATCGTGGGTGACGTACACCATCGTTGCGCCGAGCTTGCGGTGCAGGCGCGCCAGCTCTACCCGGGTCTCGACGCGTAGCTGGGCGTCAAGATTGGAAAGTGGCTCGTCGAACAGGAAGGCGAGCGGCTCGCGCACGATCGCGCGACCGAGTGCCACGCGCTGACGCTGTCCACCGGAGAGCTGGGCAGGCTTGCGATCGAGCAGTGCATCCAGGCCGAGTGATGCCGCGACCGCGTTCACTCGTTGATCGATTACCTCTCGAGGCTGTTTTCTGATCGCGAGGCCGAATGCGAGATTGTCGCGCACGGTCATGTGCGGGTAAAGCGCGTAGTTCTGGAACACCATGGCGATATCGCGCTGCTGCGGGGGCAGGTCCGTCACATCGCGATCGCCGATGCGGATTACGCCGTCAGTGACCCGCTCGAGACCCGCCATCAGCCGCAGCACCGTCGACTTACCGCTGCCCGATGGACCGACGAGAACGAGCAGCTCGCCGTCGCGCACTTCGAGACTTAGATCGCGCGCTGCGACGTACCCGTTCGGGTAGACCTTGTCGATTTTCTCTAGAGTGATCCGCGCCATAATGTACGAGGTGTGTTTACTTCATTGAGGCTAAGTGTATAGTGGCCGCTCATCCCTTAACCGCTCCCGCAGTTAGTCCTTGCACGATTCTCCGCTGGAAAACCAAAACGAGTCCGGCAACCGGCGCCGTGGCAACAACTGCCGCGGCGAGAATCTCACCCCACGGCACCTGATACTGCCCGCGGAATAGCGCGATCGCCACCGGCACTGTTTGCCGCTCGGGGCCGAGCGTGAAAGACAATGCGAAGAGAAACTCGTTCCAGCAGTAGATGAAGGTAAGAATGCCGGTCGTCGCCAGGCTGGGGACAGCGAGGGGCAAAAGGATCTTGGTAAAGCTCTGGCGACGCGAAGCGCCATCGACGTGCGCTGCTTCCTCGAGATCCTTTGGTATTTGTCTGATCGAGCCAGTGAGCACCCACACCGTCAAGGGCATCGCAAACGTCATGTACGGCATGATCAAGCCGGGATAGGTGTCGATCAAATGCAGTGAACGCAGCAACAGATAGAGCGGGCTCACGATCGAGATCTGTGGGAACATCGTCACGGCGAGAATGAACGCCATGATCGGCGCCTTGCCGCGAAATTCGATCCGGGCGAGGGCATAGGCAGCGAGAGTGCCGACGACGAGACAGAACAGCGTCGTGGTGCCGGCGACGACGAGCGAGTTGCGGATCGGCGTGATGAAATCGCGATCGGTGAACAGGGCGCGATAGTGATCGAAGATCGCCTGCGTCGGGATGAGCGACGGATTCCGGAACAGCGCAGCGTCCGAAGTAAATGACGCGACGATCGCCCAATAGAACGGAAACAGCGTGAAGATCATCAGCAGCACGAGCGCTGCAGCGAAGATCCATGTCCCCCACTTTACCGGCGCGGGCCGTCGGGGTGTCGTGCCTCCCACCTCCCCGCTCACGACTCCCGCCATCACTCCTCCCCTCCCAGCCGAACACCGAGGCCGCGCACGTAGAACAGCGCCAGCGCGAAGGTGATGGCGAAGATGACGACCGACAACGCCGAGCCGTAGCCGAATCGGAGGTTCTGGAGCAGGGCGTTGAACGTGTACAGCGCGACCGGCTCCGTCGATGTGCCCGGTCCGCCTCCGGTCAGCACATAGATCAGATCGAAGACTCGAAATCCGTCGAGGGTGCGGAAAATCAGCGTCACCAGGATCGCCGGCTTGAGCAGTGGCAATGTGATGTGTCGCAACTGCCACCACCCATTTGCCCCATCAACTGCGGCCGCCTCGTAGAGGCTCAGGTCGATGTTCTGCAGTCCAGCCAGCAACAGCAGCGCGACGAATGGCGTCGTCTTCCAGACATCGGCGAGGATGACCGGTACCCACGCCGTTTTCGCTTCGATGAACCAGACCATCGGCTCCTTGAGCATGCCGAGGTTCACCAGCATCGCGTTGAGGATTCCACCCTGCGATTCGAAGATGAATCGCCACAGCAACGCGGCCACCACAGTCGGAATCGCCCACGGTACCAGGACCGCGGCGCGCACGAACCCCCGGCCGCGAAATACCCGATTCATGGCGAGCGCCAGGAACAAGCCGATCACGAGCTCGAGCGAGATCGACACCACCGTAAAGAACGCCGTATGGCCGAGCGCCGCCCAAAAACGCGGATCCTTTGCAATCTCAGCGTAGTTTGCCAGACCGATGAACGGCTTCCCGAGCCACGGCATCCGCAGCTCGTGCAGATGCAACGACTCCCAGAACGTCCAGCCCAGCGGGAAAATCGCGATCAGCGCAATAACACCGAGCGCGGGCGCGACCAGAGCCCAGCCGAGTTTGGCTTCGGCGCCGAGCCGGGAGATTTTTCTCACAATGCGCCGCGCATCAGTTTGCGCATTCCCGTTCGCTCGATCAGCGTGTTGATCTGAGCCGCTGCTTCATCCAACGCCTGTTTCGGCTCCGCCTGCCGAACCAGCGCACGGTGCACCTGGATCTGCAGAATCTCCGACAGCTCATTGTAGATCGGTGTCACCGGCCTTGGCGTCGCGCTCTCGATCGCTCGGCGTGCGCTCTCGAGGGGGATGTTGATGGCGGTCCGCAATCGCGCGTCATCATAAAGTCCCGAACGGGTTGGGTATTGGCCGACCGCCTGCGCGCGCTCCAGCATCTGTTCGGGCGCGGTGAGGTACGCGATCAACTTGTAGGCGGCGTCGGGGAATTCGGTGTAGGCGTTGATGGCGAGTTGTGCGCCACCGAGGGCAGCGGTGGAATGACCGTTCGGCGCGGTCGCCGATTTTGGCATCGGTGAGACCGCGAATTTGCCCAGGACTTTGGATTGGGCAGTGTCACTCATCGCGCCAACCGCGTAGGGCCAGTTGCGCATGAAGACAGCGTTCGCGTTTTCAAATGCGAACCGCGCCTCCTCTTCATGCCAGGTGAGGACGTCGAGCGGGGCGACGTTCCACTTGTACAGCTCGTCGCGCATGAACTCGAGCGCGCGCACAGCCTCAGGCCGGTTGACGACCACCTCTCCACTGTCGTCGATGATTCTTCCACCAAACGCACCCAGGTATTCCACGAATCCCGTGATCAAGCCTTCATAACGCGCGCCCTGGGAGACAAGTCCATAGCGCGGCCCACCACGCTGCGACTTGGCCCGCTCTGCGTCAGTGACAAGCTCCTCGAGCGTCTGAGGCTCACGCGGAACGAGATCGGTGCGGCGGTAGAGCAGTCCGACGTCTGCAAACCACGGAAGCGCGTAGAGCTTTCCTGCCCATGTGTTGGCGGCGATTGTCGCCGGAAAGAACTCGCTTTTGGCCGGGCCATACTTTTCGAGCGGAAACACCCAACCGGCTGCGGCGAACTCCGGCGTCCAAACGACATCCAGTTGCAGGATGGACGGATTTCCAACGCGCGCATTGAGCCACTGGACGTACAGCTGATGGCGTTGCGACGCATCATCGGGCGTCCGTTGCAGCTCGACGCGGATACCGGGATTGAGCTGCGTGAATCGTTTGAGCTGCTTCGCGACGAGCGTTCCCTCTGCTCCGAGCGCCGACCCCGAGAAGGTGAGAACCGTCTCGTGTTTTGTCGAGCTGGACGAGCAGGCGGCGACCGTCGCGCAGGCGAGCAGAGCCAGCGCCATGCGCATCGCGATCGTGACCCGTGCGGGCAACGGGTTCCTAGAACGGGTAGTGAAGCCGGGTGAGCATGAACTGCACAGCGAGATCAGTCACGTTCCACAGCTGGACATCGGTGCTCGCGCCATACCTGATGGGGCGCAGGCGGCCACCCTCGATCTCATAGCTCCACAATTCGTTGTGTTTTAGACCTGAACTGTCGACAGCCGAATAGACCTGCATCAACGCTCCCTTCATCTCATCAACAAAAAAGGTGACGTCTCCGTCCCCCGTGCCCTTTCTGGCCTCTCCCTGAGGGTCGGTGGCGCCGTTGATCTGATTGGTGAGTCCCAAAAGAATCAGATTCACCTCTCTGCCCCACACCACGTGTGGAGAATGATAGGTGTCCTGCTTGAACGCCTCCCAAACCGAGTGCGGAGCATATGCATCGTTGGCGACAACCGGACCGAGCCGGTCGATAAACAACCCTACCGGATAGGGTCTCCTGATCGCCGCTACATCGCGCCGCACCGCCGCCAAAGCATCGGGACTGATGTCGCTGGCATCGCGCAGCAGAAGCCACGTTGCGGGATCAGTATTGACTACCTGAATCGGTATCCCCGCCGAATCGAGGGAGATGGCGAGGAACTTCAGCGCGGCGCTATCAGCACGAGTTTTCGCTAATACATCGCCCCAGTAGGCGCGCTCGTCGGCCGGCAGCCACGCCAACTTCTGCTGAACCGCAGGACGGATTTGTTCGGGCGTGAGCGTCACCACGAAGTGGTTGACCGCGCCACTCCAGTTTTGAATCGCGCGACCGAGCGAGCTCGAGTCGCGCATGAAGTCGGTGAGCACGCTCCCGCCAAAACCGCCGGGCAGGCGGGTCGACAGCTGCTGCGATGTGAAGCCGACGGTTCGCAGCGCCGCAAAAATCTCTGAGATCGAACGGAGCGCCTGCGGAACCCAGATCGCATTGATGTCCATCGCGAAGCGGCCATTGGCATATCCGGCATTACTGTCGCGCCAACTGATCGATCGCCAATGGGTCGCATCAAGCCGCGGTGATGCGATGAGATTCTGCACAACCGGCTCGCGCGCGTAAGGCGCTGCCAGCGTCGCAACAAGTCCGAGCTCTTTCAGCAGGAGATTGAGCCGTGGGCCTCTTCCGTCGGATGCGTCCATCAGGAACGCGCGCTTGCGCGCCGCTGTCACGGCCGGATTGGTGAGATAACGCGCGACGACGACAGGCAGCTGGAATTCATCGTCCCGCATGTGGTAGTTCTCACGCACGGTTTGCAGATTGCCAAGCAGTGCGCGGGCATTCCTTAGCGCGGTGTCGGCTGCGTTCGTGCTACGCCCGCGCAGTCGGAAATACTCGGCCATGTGCGCGTTGTATTCGGCGGAGTTCTCCCGGATCGCCTGTCCGCCAAGCGCTTCCTCGTGGCTGACGTCGCCCTCGGGCCCGAGCTTCCTCAGAGCGCTGGCGATGACGAACTCCGGCATGGCGTCGGTCCACACCGGCTGCATCATCAGCGACGTCATCATCATGTCGCGACCGAAATACGTTGCGTAGTTCGGCAAACCCGCCATCAGCTTTTGCTTGGAGCTCAGTAGTTCGGTACCCCTCACATCGCGCTCCAGCAGCCGGTAGCGCGAGACCGTTGCGGCATCTCGTGCGACACGCGAATTCCTCGACACCTTGCCAGCGGCAACGCGAGCGTCATTCAGAAAGCGCAGGAACGGCGCGTTGAAGATCTGATCGCGTGAGAGCGGATCGAGCGCAGGCCCGTCGGTCGTAACGCGGACGGTGAGCCGGATCGAACGATTGGTGAGCGCGCGAATCTGAACGACGGGCAGGTTGACGACGAGCGACGCGTCTCGCGGATCCGGAAGAATCTCGAGCTGGAGGGTGTTCCTGCCATCGAGCGTCGTTTTCGTTGCGGTCACAGAGCGAGGGCCGAACGCACCGG
This sequence comes from Gemmatimonadaceae bacterium, assembly GCA_045803545.1. GTDB lineage: Bacteria > Gemmatimonadota > Gemmatimonadetes > Gemmatimonadales > Gemmatimonadaceae > UBA4720. Next base: position 1,260,902 of record JBJMOW010000005.1, read on the forward strand.
TCGTGATGATGTCGGGCTCCAGTCGCGCACGCAGGTCAGACACGAAGCCGGCACCCACCATCCCAAGCTGTTTCTGTTTTTCCGCCGGGTCGAGCCGATCCATGTTTGCGACGAGCTCTTCTTCCTCGCGTACGCGGAACGTCGGCCAATCGTAGCCTTCGAGCCCCCGCCCAGAATATCCGAGATCGCGTTCGACGCGCATCGATCCGAGGAGGATCCAGCCGATTTGTAACTGAGGGGAATTGGCGACGAGCTGATATTCAATGGTGCGATTGTCGCCGTTCTGCGAGACAACGGCGTCAGCGGACCCCCACTCGAGCCGAATGGGCTTTCCGCTGCCGTCGCGCACCGTGAAGCCGGCGCTTTCGTCGACAGCGTCGGCGAGCAGGTTCACGACTCGTCCGCTGCGCGCATCCAGGTATATCTGGACGACATTGCCCTTGGTGTCTCTATAGAATCGCGTCTGATAACCCTGATAGGCCGCGGGGTCATCGAGACCCGCCTCGGGGAATCCCAGGACGGGTTGTATGCGCGTCTGCGCCAGAACGGGCGCAGGGCAGAGTGAAACAATGGTCGCGGTAAAAAGGGCGGCGGCGGCCCCAAGGGGCGCCGACCGAGAGGCGGGACGGAGCATCTGCGGCATCGGCAATAATGTGGCACTGAGAAGGCGCTTGCGTCGAGGATGGGCGGCCGCTTACGGTTGGACGATGACTACCACATCCCCTGCGCGGGATCTGCTCGAGAAAGCGAGTTCGGTGGGCTCGCTCGACCTGGCCCTGGTTGGCAATGGCACTTTGAGCGCCCTGATCGACGAGAATGCGTCTGTCGTCTGGTGCTGCCTGCCGCGCCTCGACGGCGACCCGGTCTTCTGCTCTCTGCTCGGCGGCGGCGAGGTCGGAAGTCGTGCCGGCGAGTTTGGAATCAAACTGAGGAACCTCATCCGGCGCGAGCAGCAGTATCTCGCCGACACGCCGATACTCGTGACCAGACTCTACGATGCGTTCGGCGGCGCCATCGAGATTACCGATTTCTGTCCGCGGTACGAAGAAGACGATGCTTTGCGCGTTGCGTCGCTACTGGTGAGACAGATTCGCCCGCTCGCAGGACGCCCGCAAATCGTGGCGATGGTTACGCCAGCCGCGAATTACGGATGCGACGTACGATCGGCTAGAGCAGTCGACGGCACAATTGTCTATGACGGCGAGCCTGCAGTTCGCCTGATCACCGACGCGCCGGTAAGTGCGGTGACCAACGCCGAACCCCTGGTGGTGGATCGAACCCTGACGTTCGTCATCGGCAGCGAGACGATCGATGGCGATGCGAGCGAGATGGGCGCGAGAATGCTGGAGAAGACCACCGCCTATTGGCGGCGATGGGCAGGCCAGCTGAGCACGCCGAGTCAATGGCGTGACGCTGTCGTGAGAGCTGCGATGACTCTCGAGCTACATGTCTACCAGAGTACCGGCGCCATCATCGCCGCCACAACGACGTCGATTCCCGAAGCGCCGAACAGCGGCCGGAACTGGGACTACCGCTACTGCTGGCCGCGCGATGCGTATTTCACGATTGACGCCCTTTGTCGAGTGGGCGATGTCCGCGCAATCGAGCGCTATCTGACGTTCCTCCTTGGCGTCGCGGAACAATCAAGCGAGTCTCGATTGGTTCCGATCTACGACATCGACGGCGGTCCAATTCCAATCGAGCACGTCGCAGATTGTCTGCCGGGCTATCGCGGGATGGGCCCGGTGAGAATCGGCAACAAGGCGAGCGAGCAGAACCAGAACGATTTGTACGGTGAAGCCGTGCTCACCGCCGAGCCACTGTTCACCCAGCCGCGTGCAAACCGAAAAGGCGACGAGTCGCTGTTCGGCCGACTCGAACAATTCGGCGAGCATGCCGCCCGTCTCTACGATCAGCCCGACGCGGGATTGTGGGAGCTGCGCGGCACTGGGCGTGTGCACACGTTCTCCAGCGTGATGTGCTGGGTGGCTTGCGATCGTCTCGGACGCTACGCGGAAGCGCTCGAGCTCAAAGATCGCGCTGGATACTGGCGCGCGCACGCAGCGCGCATTCACGACGAGATCTCGCGCCGCTCATGGAATGCGAAGCTCAATGCCTTCACCGCGACAATGGATGGCGACTCACTCGATGCCAGCTTGCTGCTGATGCCGAGGCTCCGCTTCGTCGACGCAAGCGATCCGCGCTTCGCGGGAACTGTCGCCGCGATCGAGCGCGATCTCAGACACGGCGATTTCATCTATCGATATGTCGAGCGCGATGACTTCGGATATCCGGAGAATTCATTCCTCGTCTGCACCTTCTGGTACATCGAGGCGCTAGCGCGGATGGGAGGCGAACGACGAGACGAAGCGCGAAGGCTTTACGAGAAAGTTCTGTCGGCGCGAAATCGTCACGGCCTGCTTGCCGAAGATCTCGATCCGCGGACGCTCGAGCTGTGGGGGAATTTCCCGCAGACCTACTGCATGTCGGGAATCATCGAGTGTGCGATCCGTCTCTCGGAGGATGTCGGCGCGTCCTGAGATGAAACTGCAACAGAACGGGATGCCGGTTGCCTGTTGCTGGTTACGGGTTTTCGGTTAACAACACCGACAACCGGCAACCATTAACACGCAACCCGCATCCCGTTCTGTTGCTTTAAGTCTTACCTGAACACGATCCACAGCGCCCCAATCAGCGCTGCCAGCAACACCGATAGCGTGATCTGCAGCGAGCGCTCTCTTGGCGCCACAACGACCTCCGCGGATGGAGCGACAGTCTGAATCGTGAGATCGGCCACGCGCTCAGGCGGTGGCGGCAGTGTCATGACGCTCACCACGATCAGGATCAGGCTGCAGAGAACGAACAGCATTGCCGCGAAATGCAGGAAGTTGATGTCCGCGTACCAGTAAAGCGCCGATCCCTGCGTGAGATGGGACTTGTCCAGCTCGAGCACCAGTCGCGCGAACCCGAGGACGAAACCGGTCCACAGCGCAGCCAATGCGCCATTTCCATTCAGCCTCGGGAACAACACACCGAGCAGGAAAACAGCAGCGATCGGTGGAGCAATGTAGGCCTGCACGCTTTGCAGGTAGATATACAGTTGCGGTGAGACGTACTTCATCATCGGAATCCACGCCAGGCCTACTCCGACGAGTACGACGGTCGTGATACGACCGACGAACACGAGCCGTGCTTCAGTCGCGTCAGGCCGCCACTTACGGTAGACGTCCCACGTCAACAATGTCGACACGGAGTTGAACGCGGACGCCAGCGAGCTCATTAGCGCGGCGAGCATTCCCGCCAGCACCAGTCCCTTGAAACCGATCGGGAGCAGACGCGTGACCAGAATTGGGTACGCGGAATCAGTCTGGCCGTTGCGCACATCCTGATAGAGCGCTGCCGCAATAATGCCTGGCAGCACGAAGATGAAAACGGGTAGGACCTTGAGGTAGCCGGCGAAGATGGTTCCGCGGCGGGCTTCCTGAATGTTCCGCGCCGCAAGCACGCGCTGCACGATGTGCTGATCGGTGCACCAATACCAGATGCCAAGGATGGGCGCGCCGAAGACGACACCCGTCCAGGGGAAATCCTTGTGGTGCATCGGCTTCCACATGGAGAAGAAGTCGGGCGGCACCGCGGCGCGGAGACCCGACCAACCACCGACGGCATGAAGGCCGATGAACATCAACGTCACCGACCCGAGAATGAGCACCACCGCCTGCATCACCTCGGTGTAGATGACCGCGCGCAGGCCGCCGAAGATCGTGTAAAGACCGGTGATAACGATGAGGATTGCGGCACTGGTCCAGAAGTCGAATCCAGTGACCGCGCGCATCACGATTCCACCAGCGAAAAGAGTTACGCTGATTTTCGTGAGCACGTAGCCGACGATCGATACCCACGTGAAGTAGGAGCGCGCTCCGGGATTGTACCGTCGCTCCAGGAATTCCGGCATGGTATAAACGGCACTTCGCAGATAGAACGGAACGAACAGCCAGCCGAGCAGGAGCAGGATGAAGCTGGCTAGCCACTCGAAGTGACCGACCGCTAATCCGCTCGCAGCACCAGTCCCCGCGAGACCGACGAGGTGCTCGCTACCGATGTTGGACGCAAACAGACTCGCTCCAACCGCGAGCCAACCCACATCTCGGCTGGCGAGGAAGAAGTCGGCAGATACGTTTTTCTCGCGCTTCGCAGCCCACCAGGCGATCGCCGCCAGTAGCAGGAAGTAGGCGGCAATGACGAGAATGTCGATGAAGCTCAGATTGCTCATGGCGTTCGGTCCGGGTAAAGGGGGTCCGAGCGGGGATCGGCAAATTTGAGGACTTTGGCGGGCAGGCGCTATCCGGGCGGATTGAGGCGTTCGGACCAAGTGCCAGTCCGGAGTGCGGATTAATCGAGGGATTCGGACCCGCAATCGTCAATTGATCCGCGGTGAGCTGGTCCGAACGCCTCAATTTGACACTCGCGGGAGCCGATCAACACATTCTGCCATCAACCGGAGAGCCCAATGAATCGCAGAAAATTCCTGGCGGCCGCCGGAGCGGCTGGCGTTGGCGGAGCCTTGGTTCGTACCGCAGGCAGCGAGGAGCTGGAAGCTGGCATGCGAACGACGTTCACCAAAGTCGCCAAACCCGGCCGACTGAATCTCTCCGCCTCGCGCTGGCCGTGGGGAAAGTTCACCCTCGACGAGATGTGCAAGATGTGCCGAGAGCTCGGCATGCAAGGCGTCGATCTGCTGGAGCCCGAGGACTGGGAAGTGCCGCGACGGTACGGCCTGGTGTGCTCGATGGGATACGCGCCGGTCGCGCATCCGGAGAATCGGCTCACCGACGGATTCAATCGCGTCGAGAATCACGCCTGGCTGATCCCCGGCTACGAAAAAGCAATTCCTCTCGCCGCCGCGTCGAAAGTGCCGAACGTGATTTGCTTCCCGGGCAGTCGTCGTGGCCAGAGCGACGAGGAAGGATGGGCAAACTGCGCCAAGGGCCTTGCTCCGCTGGTATCGCTCGCAGAAAAGCACGGCGTCACGTTGTGCATGGAGCTGCTCAACTCGAAGGTCGACCATCCTGACTATCAGGCCGATCACACCGTTTGGGGCATCACGCTCGCGAAACGAATCAACTCACCGCGCTTCAAGCTCCTTTACGACATCTACCACATGCAGATCATGGAGGGCGATGTCATCCGCACGGTCCGCGACAATATCCAATACATCGGCCACTTTCACACCGGCGGCGTGCCGGGCCGTCACGAGATCGACGATACCCAGGAGCTCAACTATCACACCGTGATGAAAGCGATTGCAGACGCGGGGTTCAAAGGGTTCGTTGCGCAGGAATTCATGCCCACTAAAGATCCTCGTCAATCTCTGGCGGAAGCAATCGCGATCTGCACCGTTTGAACGTGACTGAGGCCCGAGGACTAAGTGCATCGATCATCGCGGACTAAGTGAGGAGCGATGACCAAAGCGCGCTTTGTCTGCAATCATCACTTAGTCAGCAATCATAGATGCCGTTAGTCGTCGGGCCTCAGTCCGCACCTACTATAGTGAAGGTTCCCCAAACATCTGCGCGTTACTCAGTCGATACACTCGAGTTTGAGCCCTTTACCTGGAGATAATCGTCAATTGGTTGACGCATCCAACAAGCGTCAATAGGTTGCAAGTGAGGGCGCAAGATCAACATTGCGCTCAACTTACATACAGACATGACAATCCTTTTCGTACACACGCTCACCATAAAGATGCCGGACGGCGCAATTCAGAATTGCGGCGGCGAGGCTAGTGGCGCGCGATGGCGAAGAGGTTAACAACACCCATGCTATCAGTAAGACGCCCCCGCCTCGTACCCATCGATGCGGGGGCGTCTTCGTTTTGGACACCGGACTGGCGCGCCGGTGACTAATTCACTCGAAAGCGCCAATGGAGGATTAATGAGGAAGTATTACCTGCTCGTGAGCGACTTCGATCAGACTCTGAGTTTCAACGACTCGGGTCTGGTGCTGGCTGAGATGATGGGCATTCCTGATTTCCAGGAGCGAGTCGCCAACCTGTCGCGCCTCAACCTGGTGCAATCAGGCGCCGAGCTCACCTACCTACTGCGGCACGATCCGGATTTCCGAGCGGTGCGCGAAGAGCATCTGATCGAAGTCGGGCGTCGCATTCGTCTCAAGCGCAACATCGCATTGCTCGCCGAGTTCCTGAAAGACGGCATCGACGGATTCCGTTTCGATTTCTATGTCGTGTCCGCCGCGCCATGGCTCGTCGTGAACTCGGCCTTGAACGGTATCGTGCCACCCGATCACATCATCGGTGGCCACTTTGAGTTCAGTCAACAGACTGGCGAGATCGAGAATGTCATCCAGGTACCGGCTGGGTACGGCAAAGTCGCCGCGGTCGATTCGCTGCGGTGGCGGTTGGGCGTTCCAAGCGATCGAATCGTGTACGTCGGCGACGGTAGCTCTGACATTCATGTGATGCTGCACGTCAACCGCGGCGACGGACTCACCATCGCCGCGTCGGAAACGCGCCACATTGCTCAGATCGCCCGCCGCACGGTCATCAGTGATGACGCCCTAAGCGTATTAATTCCGGTGCTCGAGGAGATTGCTGGCTTCGATCCGACCCAGATCCGCCTGGTTTTCGAGGAACAGGGGTTGCTGATTCAGGAGTGGGACCGCGTCAGAACGGATTGGCTAACCATTCGAGATGGCACTGCCATCGCGGGGGCAGCTTAATGCTTCAGTACCTCGGCTTCATGGGTGGGTTCATCACCGTATCGGCGTTCGTGCCCCAGGTTTATCGTACCTGGCGCACTCGCCATACGCGCGATCTATCGCTCGGTATGGTCGCGCTGCTGGTAACCTCTGGAGCACTGTGGCTGGCTTACGGGATTTATATCCATGACTGGCCGGTGATCCTGACCAACATCGGAATGGTGGTACTCAACGGAACACTCGTGACGGCAAAGCTGCGCTACGGATGACGGTAAGAGTCGTCAGTTTCCTCCCTGCCGCGACGGAGATCGCGTACGCACTGGGTGCGGGCGATTGCCTCGTCGGCCGGTCTCATGAATGCGATTACCCGCCGCAGGTGAAGGAACTGCCGGTGGTGAGTCGTCCGTCGCTGGCAATCGATCAGCTCGCACAAAGCGAGATCGATGCGGCGGTGTCGGAGAAGCTGGCGAGCGGCCAGAGTCTTTACCTCGTCGACGAGCAGCTGCTGCGAAAGCTGAGACCGGACTTCGTCTTCACCCAGGACCTTTGCCAGGTCTGCGCTCCGTCGGGCAACGAGCTGACACGCGCATTGGCAGAGATGTCACCTCGCCCGACGATGATCTGGCTGACACCGCGTAACCTCAGCGAGATCGAAGAGAACATCCTTTCGATCGGCGACGCAACCGGAACCATCGAAACTGCGACCGAGCTCATCGAGCGCAATCGGCGGCGAATCGCACGCGTGGAGGATGCTGTGAGTGGCGCTCGTCCGCGTCGGGTTGTTTTTCTGGAGTGGGTCGATCCCTTCTTCTGCGCCGGTCACTGGGTGCCGGAGATGATAACGGCAGCAGGTGGCGTTGATCCGATTGGCCAAGCCGGCGGCGATTCGCACCGAATGACGTGGGACGACGTGATCGACGCCGAGCCCGAGATGATCATCGTTGCGCCATGTGGGTATGGACTCGCGGATTCGATGAAGATCGCGAGCAATCTCCGGAATCGCACATCAGCAAGCGTATACGCAGTTGACGCGAACGCCTACTTCGCTCGGCCGGGGCCACGCGTCGCGGAAGGCATCGAGCTTCTCGCGCACATTTTCCATCCGGAATTGTTTGCGTGGGCCCACTCGCATGAGCCGTGGTCACGGATGGATCGCCGTCCAGGCGCTACCTACTCGGCGTCGCACTCCGAGACTTCTGCGACGGCCTAGCCGCAGCGTTCCCGCCAACGCGAATCATCATTAGCTGATCGTTGTTGCGGGCGATCGCCACCATCGGTCCACGGACATCGCGCACCAATTTCATGTCTCTGATCTGACCGTCGATCGAGAGTCCGCTGTGCTGCATGTCGACTGGGGTGAAGTTTCCGTCTCCTTCGCCGCGCAGCATGAGTCCGTAACTCGCGTCGTAACGTCCAAGCATCGGCGTCACGTCCCAGAGATTTCCGCCGACGACGAGATCGATCTTTCCGTCGCCGTCAAAATCTCCGGCGACTGCGGCGTAGACTGGCGCGAGCTGTGCCTCCGCCGGCAACGGCTTTAGCGTGAATCCGCCCTTACCGTTGTTGATGGCCACTGCGCTGCTAAACGTGTAGGCTTCCCGCACCTGCGCCGTTGGGAGGTCGGAGCGTGGCAGAATGTCTTCGATCCGACTCGCGCCAAAATCCTTGTACGTCGGGTACTTGTCGCGCAGCGATGGAATCCGCGCAACCAGCTCATCACGTCCCACCAGCGGATAGCTCACGCCATTTCTGTAGAAGGTGAGAATCTGCTCGATGTTGTCGCCGCCGCTGTGCGAAAAGTCTCCCACATACAACCGGGCTGGCTCCTTAGCCGACGCCTGCATGTAGGAGTTGGTGCCGAGGTTGCCGAGCACCAGATCCGGACGCCCGTTACCACCGAGATCGACCGCGGTCACAGTATTCCACCACCCATTGGTGTTGGCAAGACCTGCTTCCTTGGTGCGGTCGACAAGCTTGCCGTTCTCGTTGTGAAACATCGTGACGGGCATCCACTGCCCGACCACGATCAGATCGATCTTTCCGTCATGATCGTAGTCGACCCACGTCGCTGACGTCACCATGCCGACGTCGGCGAGCTGCGGCGCGACTGCATCAGTAACGTCGGTGAACTGACCGCTGCCGGTGTTTTGCAACAAGTGACTGTGCGGAATTATCCCGTACCTGTGCGCGACCAACCTGCTACCAATGAAAACGTCGGGATGGCCGTCGCCGTTGAAATCGCCAACGGCGACACAAGATGCGTTCTCGAAGATGTCAGGCAGGGCAATGCGGTCACGCGTAAAGTTGCCGCGACCGTCGTTCAGATACAGTCTCGGACGCAGCGCGTCCTCCCTGCCGGAGAATTCATTGCCGCCGCTGACAACGAGCAGATCTGCCGCGCCATCGCCGTTTGCGTCGAAGAAAACCGCGCCGACATCCTCCGCGATACTGTCCGCTGCAATCGAAGGTTGGTCGCTGGCCCGAAATGTTCCGTCGCGCTGCTGTACGAACACTTGACCGGCCTGCCACTTCGCGCCGCCGACAAAGAAGTCGTCGAGTCCGTCGCCGTTCACATCCGCAACCGCCAGCTTTGGTCCTTCTCGCGACAGCAATTGCGGGATGAGCGACTCGCGATTGTAATCGTAGAATGTGTCGTCGTGATGGGTGAACGTGGCGCCGATCTCGTCGGTGATGTCGGAGAAAAGCGGGAGGCGGGACGCGGGAGGCGGGACGCGGGAGGCGAGAGGCGGGAGGCGCCTTTGGTAAGTCCACATTCCCCGCGCGTCAGACTGACTCACGGTGAGGAACTGGTTTGCCGGAACATCGGTCAGGACTTGATACCGCTTGTCTGGCCAGACGATGGTGAGAGAGTCGACTTTCGCCGCCTTGCCGAGTCCGAAATGCGGCCGAGGATCTACCGATGACTCGAATCCGCGAGTGGGCTGCTGCTCGAGCAACTGAGTCGTCGCACCGACCCTGGCGATGATTTTCGCGCCGATTCCTTCCGTGTTGCCGCCGGTGCCTTTGAGAACGATGCTTAAATACGAGTTTCCATCGATAGCTCGCGCATTGTTTAGGTATATCGACGCCGGCGCGTTGATGTTGTTCACGACGAGGTCGAGGTTGCCACTGTTTGTCAGATCCACATATGCGGCACCGTTCGAAAATCCCGGCTGCGCGAGTCCCCACGAATCGGCGACGTTCGTGAATGTCAGATTCCCGTTGTTGTGAAACGCGTAGTTGGGCAGCGCAACACTCGGCATCTTCTTCAATAGCTCGAGGTTTGCCTGAATGATGGTATCGCCAAGCGACCGCTGCACCGCTTCCTGGCCGACGTAAGTGATGTAGTCCATGTCGTTCGGCCGCCGATACACGCCGTTGGTGACGAACAGATCCTTCTCCCCGTCGTTGTCGAGATCCGCGAACAGCGCTGACCAGCTCCAGTCGCTTGCGAACATGCCGGCGTAGTAACCGATTTCGCTGAAGCGGCCGTCGCCGCGATTCAGCTGCAGCATGTTCCGCGCAAACTGCGGATGATAGCCCGCCTGCAGTCGGCGATTGTAGATGTCCCAGCCTTCCAGGGTTGCGGTTGTCTTCAGGATGTCCTCGCGCTCCGGCATCATGTCCAGCGAGACGATATCCGGCCGCCCGTCGTTGTTGAAATCAGCAGCGTCCACTCCCATGGAAAAGCGGCTGGTGTGTTGGATGGGAGGCGGGAGGCGGGAGGCGGGAGGCGGGAAGCGGGAAGCGGGAAGCGAGAGGCGGGAGGGGGGAAGCGGGATGGGCGAAGCGGGAGGCGCGTTCGCGATAAGCTCGCTGAACGTGCCGTTGCAGTTGTTGATGTAGACGTAGTCGTCGCCCTGGAAGTCGTTGGTGACGTACAGATCGGGACACCCATCGCCGTTCAGATCGCTCGCCACCACACCCAAGCCGTATCCATCAACGTCGTCGTGAATCCCCGCCGCCGCAGTGACATCGACAAAATGGTTTCCGTCATTCCGAAAGAGTCGGTCGCCAATCGGCGAACGACCGCCTCCCCCTTCCCCCATCCCGCTTCCCGCTTCCCGCCTCCCGCCTCCCGCCTCCCGCACTTTATGCGTCGAATGATCAACCAGGTACATATCCAGGTCGCCGTCGCCGTCGTAGTCGAAGAACAGCGCCTGGGTCGAGAATCCCCGATGCTCAAGGCCGTACTCGGTGGTACGGTCAGTGAAGGTACCGTCGCCGTTATTTATGTAGAGCACGTTTCGTCCGCGCTCGCCGAGGTAATCGACACCTGAGACGTAGATATCGACTTTTCCGTCGCCGTTGACGTCGGCCATCGTTACGCCCGTCTTCCATCCGATGGAGTCAGCGACGCCGGCTTTGTTCGTGATATCCTCGAACCGATAGTTGCCGAGGTTTCGATAGAGCTTGTTGGAGCCGAGGTTGGAGGTGAAGTAAAGGTCGGGGAGCCCATCCCCGTCGATGTCGCCGGCCGCAACACCAGCCCCGTTGTAGTAATAGAGATAATTGAGGATGTTGAAGTCGACCTTCTCCGGCAGGTTATTGGAGAAGGTGATTCCGGTTTGCTCAGATTTGAGCAGGTCGAACAGTTTCGGTTGTTGGGACTGCGTTCCACGCTCGCAGGCGGTGGACGCCAGCAGCAGGGCGGCGAACGGCGCCCTAAACAAAAGAAAACTGTTACGGGGCATGCCTAATGCACGTATGTTAATTGGAGCATTCCTGGCCTTGTGCCACCGTCATATGGTGTCAATCAATACTCGCGTCGCTACGTTCTGCGCGATCTCCTGGCTCACCACCGCGTGCGTCTCCAGCGGTGCCGTTCATCCTAAAGAGCTCACTGATGACGGCAAGACGATCGCGCCTCATTCGCCCAATACTGTAACGAGCGACGAGCTCGATCGCGCAGGCGATGACGCGATCGTGAAAACACTCTCCGCCAAGGTGCCCGGCGTTTGGGTAAGCATGACCGCCAGTGGCAGTCTCGCGATTCGCGTCCGCAGTTCCAGCTCGATCAACGGCAACACCGAGCCATTGTACATCATCGACGGCACCGAGGTTCAGGCCGGACCAAACGGCGCGCTCAACGGAATCAATCCGCACGATATCGCGTCGATCGAAGTGCTCAAGGACGCCGCGAGTCTGTCGTATTACGGCGTTCGCGCGGCGAACGGCGTAATCGTCATCAAGACCAAGCAAGCGTCGAACTAGCGCGCGCCGCTCGCCTGAAACACGAGCGGTTTGTCGTTGTCCCGCACGACGATGTAAAGCACGCCGCTTCGTGTGCGCACGCGTTGAATATCGCGCGCCTGCCCGGGAACCTCGAATCCGCTTTGCTGCTCGCGAAGAGGCGTAAAGTGTCCCTTGCCTTCGTTACGTAGATAAGTGCCAAAGCCCGCAGTCATCGTCCCGATTTCCGGGTTTACGCCGTCGAAGTTGCCCGCCAACAAAAGATCAGTCTTGCCAGTGCCGGCAAAGTCGCCGGCCAGTAAACCATAGACCGGAGCAACCTGCGCCTCGGCCGCGAGCGGCGTCACGCTGAACGATCCGTCGCCGTTATTGCGTATGAACGAGGTCGCGAAGGTATAGGCATTCTTCACGAGCGCCCCTTCCAGCTCCTTCGCGGGAAATACATCGGCGACTGTCTGATTTGCAAATGATTTGTAGGTCGGGTAGCGATCTCGAAGCGGTGCAATCGACTGCAGTAGCTCGTCGCGCAACGGCAACGGATACTGCTTCCCGTTGTTGTAATAGGCCAGGATCTGCTGCGGAAATCCGTTATTCGCAAAATCCTTGACGTACATCGTGACCGGCGCGTTGGGGCTTGCCTGGAGGCGCGTGTTCAGCCCGAGATTCCCAACTATGAAATCGACCTTCCCGTCGCCGTCGAAATCCCCGGCGACGATTCTGTTCCACCAGCCGTTGGTTTTCTCGAGGCCGCGCGCCTCCATCTTTTGTAGCCGTCCGCTGCCCGAGTTATGGAAGACCGTGACCGGCATCCAATCACCCACAACGATGAGATCGAGTCGGCCATCGCCATCCACGTCCTTCCAGATCGCGTCGGTCACCATCCCAATGTGTGACAGCCCCGGTGCCATTCGATCCGTAACATCGGTGAAGTGTCCCCTGCCGTCATTCTTTAGAAGCAAGCTCTGCGGGTCGGCCCCGTAGCGGCCGGGTACGCTGCGCCCGCCGACGAACAAATCAACCGCGCCATCGCCCTCGTAGTCCGCCGCAGCGACCCGCGACCCGCTCTGTGCGATTGCCGGTATCGCATTGACCGGTTTCCGAAGATTGCCTTTGCCGTCGTTGAGATAGAGCCGATCCAGCAAAGCGGGGGCGCCTTCAGAGAACTCGTTCCCGCCCGTGACGACGTACAAATCGGGATTGCCATCCCCGTTTGCGTCGAAAAACGCCGCGCCCACATCCTCCGAAGTACTGTCCTCGGCGAGGAGCTTCTCGTTGCTCCGCACGAAGCTGCCATCCTGCCGCTGGATCAACAGAGCGCTTGGCTGGCCCTTGGCGCCGCCGATGAAGATGTCGTCGAGCCCATCGTGATTGACATCCCCCACCGCCAGCGCGGGTCCTTCGATCGAGAGCTTCTTTGGCATCAACGGCTCGCGATTGAAGTCGACATAATCATTCTCCTGATGCAGGAACGGCAAGCGCACTCGTTCGGTCACATCGGTGAAAATCTGTCGAGCAGTTTGTACGGCTTCGGCGCCGGTGACTGCTTTTGCCGACTCGCTCTGCTTGATCGCCAGACGCTGATTCGCCCGCACCTTTGCGAGCCTGCTGACGCGGCCGTCCGGCCAGTTCACCACCACGGATTGCACGGTGTCCACTTTGCCGATTCCGAAGGTCAGGACGTAGTCAACGCTCGACTGGAATCCTCGCGTCGGTGATTCTTCCTGATACAGGGTCTGCGTCCCGGCCTGCACCGTAACCGTGGCTCCGATGGCGAAGGGGTTCTGACCGTCCCCCTCCAGCTTCACCTGCAGGTAGTGATTATCCGGCAGAATCTTGCGCGCGTTGTTGCGGTAGACAAACGCCTCGTCGTTGACGTTGTTGACGACGAGATCGAGCGCGCCATCACCATCGAGGTCTGCGTACACTGCGCCGCTGCCGAAACTCGGCGTGGACAATCCCCACGACTTTGCTTCATTCGTGAAAGTGAGATTGCCGTTGTTGTGAAACGCGTAGTGCGACAGCTTGGTCGATGTCATCGCATCGATCAGCTGCTTGAAGTCGACTTTCTTTCCTCTGTTGGCGGTTGCCGCCGCCATGGTGCGCGGATCGGCGAGATAGCGCACGTAATCCTGCGATGTGACGTCCTTGGCGATGCCGTTCGTGACGTAGATGTCCTTGTAGCCATCGAGATCCAGGTCCGCGGCCAACGCACTCCAGCTCCAGTCGGTGCGAGCGACGCCGGCCATCTGGCCAACGTCGCTGAATGTGCCGTCGCCGTTATTCAGCTGCAGCATGTTGCGCATCACCTGGTGATGAAACCCGTTCTGCACCATCAGCTGACTGGCTTGCCAGTCACCGAAGCTCGAGGTCGTACGCAAGCGGTACTCGTCTTCTGGCAGCATGTCGGTCGTATAGACGTCAGGCCAGCCATCGTTGTTGATGTCGGCAATGTCGAGACCCATCGAGAAGTACGAGAGATACGGCATCTCCCTGTCGAGCCGCTCGTCGAATGTGCCGTCGTGATTGTTGATGTAGAGGTAATCGCGCTCGAAGAAGTCGTTTGAGGCGTAGATGTCCGGCCAGCCGTCGCGGTTTACGTCGGCGACGACGACGCCGAGTCCGAATGCGATCTCCGGCCCGTAGATACCTGCTTTGACGCTGACGTCGGTGAAGTGGCCGTTCCCGTCGTTGTGAAAGAGCTTCTCGCCGCCGAGTGGATCACGGGTGTTGCGAGTGTTACGCATGCCGAAGCTATTGGCCGGCCGGTACGAGTTATTGACGAGAAACAGATCGAGCTTGCCGTCGCGATCGTAGTCGAGAAATGCGGCCTGGGTGGAATAACCTTCGTCGGCGAGGCCGTACTGCTTCGCCATCTCCCTGAAGGTGGGCACGCCGTTCCGGTCGTTGCCCTGATTGACGTAGAGCTCGTTGGCGCGCGCCGATCCTGCGGTCGGCCCCGCGTAGCAGACATAGATGTCCAGCTTGCCGTCGCCGTCGACGTCGGCGAAGGTCACGCCGGTCAGCCACGATTGGCGGCCGGTGACACCTGCTTCCTTGGTGATTTCCTGAAAGCGGAAATTGCCTTTGTTCAGATAGAGATGGCCGCCGTGCTGATTGGAGGTCAGCATGACTTCCGGCAACCCGTCGCCGTTGAGATCGCCGACTGCTACCCCACCGCCATTATAGAAATTGCGGTAGGTGAAGACGTTGAACTCCGGCGAATCCTGCAGCCGGTTCTCGAAATTGACGCCAGTGTAGCTCGAAGGAAGCAAGGTGAAGAGAGTGCCGTCGACGGCTGGCGCCTTCGCGTCGCTGATGGTTCCCTGTTTTTTATCGGAGCCGCTGCAGGCGGCGAGCACACAGAGGGCGGGAAGAGCAAACCGGAACTTCAAATATTTGGCACCTTAGCACATCATGGCCTGCCCTCCGAAGAGAGCAGGCCATGATGGGAAGTAAGTGTTACTGCGCGAGATTAATAACCCGGATTCTGCTCTAGCTTCGAGTTGGTCTCGATCTGCGTCTGCGGAATCGGGAACAGAACCTTGTACGGCGCGTTTGTGGTCTTCGCGTACCAGGTTCCCGACGTGAACTGATTGAAACGGACCAGGTCAGTTCGCCGTTTGCCTTCCGCTGTGAGCTCAAACAGGCGCTCCTTGAGGATCGCGGCACGGACTTCGGCCTGGGTTAGCGTCGTCGCGAGTGCCGGTGCGTTGACGCGGGCGCGGATCGTATTGATATCTACGATTGCCTGCGCGGTCTGACCCAGCTCGTTCTCAGCCTCGGCTCTGATCAGATACATCTCGCCAAGGCGGAACCAGGCATAGTCGTTACCGGCATCCTGGTTGACGTGTGCTGGATCGACTGGCCATTTGGCGATACGCACGCCCTGACCCTCGGTCGCCGATGTGACGTCCGGAATATTCGGATCAAAGACGAGTGGATTGCCCTGACGATCAGTCGCTGGCTGGCCGGTCACGAGATTGACCTGCGGACCTGCCAGGAAAATCTGCTTGCGTGCGTCGTTCGGATCGAACGATGCATAAGTGTCGGCGAGCGTGGAGAAACCGTTCCACGGCTCGTTCGAACCGCTGTACTGATGATAGTGCAGCGCGCGCATCAGGAAGTTGTTGCCCATATCCGTGACGGCGGCGAATTTGATGGCGAAGATGATTTCCGGCGACTTGTTATTGTCGGCCGTAAAGTTCTTGCGCCAACCGCAACCTGCGCCTGCGCAACCCTGATTGGCGTTGGTTGTGAGAGTGTAATTACCCGAGCCGATGACGGCGTTCGCTGAAGTGAGCGCGTCCTGCCAATGCGCCGTGCCCGCCTGCAGTCCCGCGGTCGTCACCGTGCCAGTGAAGACCTGAGCGTTCAGGTATAGCTCCGCCAGGATCGCGTCAACCGTACCCTGAGTTACCCGGCCGTTCATTTCCGCTGGCCACGTCGCCGGCAGATCGGTCCTCGCCGCCTTGAGCTCACTCTCGATGAATGCAAAGACTTCAGCGCGAGTGTTTCTCGGCCGCTCGGCGATGTCGGTACCGGTGCAGAGCGCATTGCCTGCTTCTTCGCAGACAATCGGCACGCCGCCGAACAGATCCTGCAGCATGTAGTAGTAGAACGCGCGAAGAACACGCAGCTCCGCCACCATTGCCGGCTTGCCCACGAAATTGTTGCCGCTGATACCGTGCAGCACGACGTTGGCGCGCGCTACGCCGATGAACAGGTCAACCCACGAGTTGTTAATGAGGTCCAGACCAGCCGGACTGTTTGGCGTGAAAGTCTGGCGGTGGAGATCCAGCCACTTCCCGTTGTCGTACCAGTCCTGACCGCGAGTCGGAACGATGATCTCGTCGGTGGTTACTTCGGAGATGTTGTAGCTGTTGTCGTACGTCGCACGGAGTTGTGCATAAACCGATGCGAGTCCGCCGAGAGCTTCGTCCGCGTTCTGGTAGAAGTTCTCTGGTGTAATTGCGCTTTTCGGAACCTCAGTGAGGTCCGTACAGGCCGGTGCGAGCGCGATGAGTGCGAAGACACCGGCAGTGAGCATTTTGTTGGTCATAAGTCGGTTAGAATGCGACACGGAGGCCTCCCGTAATCGTACGCGGACGAGGATAATGCAGGTAATCGATGCCGCGCGGTGCAATGCCCGGCAACTGCGAGTGGACTTCCGGATCATATCCGCTATACGGAGTCCACAGACCCAGGTTGTCACCCGAGACGTAGGCGCGAGCGCCTCTGCCGAGGCCGGTGAAGGCTGGCATGTCGAAGGTGTAGCCGATAGTGACGTTGGCTAGACGGGTATACGAACCGTCTTCGATCCAGCGCGACGAATAGATCGCCGGCTCGTGCAGATCGGTTGGATCCGTCAGCGCGGACGCCAGGAAGTTCTTGTCCTGCAGCGCATTGCCCTTCGTGGAGTAAACCAGCGCCGTGTTGTTGAAGATCTTCTGGCCGGCTTCTCTGTGAATGAGCATGCTGAAGTCAAACTTCTTCCACTGGCCATTGGTGTGGAGACCCAGAGTGTAGTTCGGGTTCGCATTACCGAGGATCACGTAATCGTCGCCGGTGATTCCAGCCGACGTGACCTGGCCCTGAAGAGTTCTGACGCCGTTAGCGTCAACGGTGTAGTGGTTAAAGAGCTGGATACCATTCGCGTTCCAGCCGGCGAATTGCGGACCGACAAACGTGCCGATCGGCTGGCCAACCATGATACGCTGAGTGAACTGGTTGGACTGACCCTGGCCGCTGGCCTGAGCATCCGGAATGAAGGTTCGCGCGCCGAGGTCGACGATCTTGTTCTTGTCGTGCGAGAAGACGAAGCCCGCGTTCCAGGTGAACTCGTTCCGCTGCATGACGAGACCGTCGAGCGAGAACTCAACTCCCTTGTTCTGGAGCTTGCCGATGTTCTCGAGACGATCACCGACGACTGCCGGCTGCGGCACCTGCACCGTAAGCAGCAAGTCATGGGTGTTCTTGACGTAGTACTCGAGGCTGCCGTTCAACCGATTGTTGAGGAAGCCGTAATCGAGCGCAACGTTGGTCTGCGCCGTCTCTTCCCACTTCAGATCAGGATTAGCGTTTCTGAGTGGCGTGATTCCCGTCGCCGGGTTGTCGCCGAACGGATAACGTGATCCACCGCTGGCGCCGAGCAGAATTAGTGAAGAGTAGGCTGGCACTGCTGGGTTACCCTGCTTGCCCCATCCAGCGCGAAGTCTGAGCTCGCTGAACGGTCCCGTCGGAATCCATGACTCCTGGCTTAGACGCCACGAACCTGATATCGCCGGGAAGGTTGCCCATTTGTGGTTCTCACCGAACTGCGACGCTCCATCCTTTCTCGCAACGAGAGTCAGGAAGTATTTCTCAGCGAGGCCAAAGTTTGCCCGGCCGAAGAAAGAAACGAGACGTGTGTCGGTTTCGAACGAATACGGTGGCTCGACAGTGTTTCCGCTACCGAGGCTGTTAAACGTGAATGCGTCGGTGAGGTAGTTGCGTGTCTGGACGCCGAATTCGTTGACGGTGTTGGCGTTGAACTCGTAACCGCCCACCACGTCGACCTCTTTCGAGCCTGCCAAGGTCGGGTGGAAGGTCAGAAGCGTCTGAAGCTGCTTCGCGAGCTCGTCGCGATTGGCGCGTTGGGCGATGCCGTTGAAGCCGGCGCCGAAGGCGCTGATACGCGGTGCGTAGAAGTTACGATCACCCGCGGTGCGGTCGATGCCGATGTTCACCCGCGCAGTAAGAGCCGAGAAAAGATCGTAGTCTGCTGACACGTTGCCGAGGGTACGATCGGAGACACCCTTGTCGAGCACCTGATTGGCAAGCGCGACCGGGTTACGTACCGATTGACCACCCGGGCCGATCTCGAAGAAGCTGGTGTTACCCGTCGTCGGATCCGTAACGGTGACCGGACGAGTCGGGTTGAAGTTCACCATGTTAATAAAAACACCGCCCTCGAAGCCGGTGTTTTCGTTAAACGGTAGATAATCGTTGATGACGTGCGAGCCCGTGAGATTGAGCGCCATCCGGAGCTTGCCGTCGATTGCCTGGTGGGTGCCGTTGACGCGCGCCTGATAGCGCTTCATGCCGTTGGCGATTACCACGCCTTCCTGATCGAAGAAGTTGAGCGAAGCACGATAGGTCGTGCTGGCAGAACCACCGGCGAACGAGAGGTTGTGATTAACCGTCGGAGCGTGGCGCATCAGCGAACTTTCCCAGTCCGTATTGGCAGTTCCTTCGCCAGCGG
Organism: Gemmatimonadaceae bacterium; assembly: GCA_045803545.1. Classification (GTDB taxonomy): domain Bacteria; phylum Gemmatimonadota; class Gemmatimonadetes; order Gemmatimonadales; family Gemmatimonadaceae; genus UBA4720. Next base: position 1,280,052 of record JBJMOW010000005.1, read on the forward strand.
CGGCAGCGGGGACGTTCGCGGAGATGAAGTCACGGAACTGCGAAGCCGTGGCGAGTCCGATGCTCTTCGGATTCCAGGCGGTGCCGGCCGAAAACTCGTACTCCATGCTCGGTCCGCCAGAGTTGCCCTTCTTGGTCTCGATCAGGATCACGCCGTTGGCAGCACGCGCACCGTAGATCGCGGCTGCGGCAGCATCCTTGAGGATCGTTACCGACTGAATGTCGGCAGGATTGATCAGGTCGAGCGGGTTGCGCGGAAGCGGTGGATCACCGCCGATGCCGACGCCGCCGGGCTCGATCTGATTGCCCGACACCGCGACGCCGTCGATGACGTAGAGCGGCTCGTTGCCGCCGGAGATCGACGTACCGCCACGAATCAGGATGTGAGCGCCAGCGCCGGGCTCACCGCTGTTCTGGGTGACCTGGACGCCAGTCGCGCGGCCTTCGATCAGGTTGGTGACGTTGGTCGGAACGGCGACCTTAGCCTGGTCAGCATCGACCGTGGCGACGGAGCCGGTGATCGCGAGTCTGCGCTGCGTTCCGTAGCCGGTGGTGACGACTTCTTCAAGCACCGCGGCCTGCTTGCTCATCGCGAAAATCGCGCTGACCGAGCCACCATTGGGAACGTTTACACTCTGGACCGGCGCACCGTATCCAATGCGGCGTGCGCGGACAGTTTGAGAGCCGGCGGGAACGCCGCCAATCGTGAAACTGCCATCGGCTGCGGTAACAGCACCGCGACGGGTTCCCTCGACGAATACGCTTACGTCAGGTACACCCTGCTGGGTGTCGGCGTCAACGACTCGACCCGTGATGGTGCCGCTTGGCGGAACCGGGTTTTGTGCGCCCAGATTGGTCGACCATAGCAGGCCGACTAGGAGCGCGAGAGTAAAGCGACGAACTACTGCCATACGGGGTCCTCCACGGGTATTGAGGTGGGACTTGTTCGAGCCCTCGACTTGCGGGTGTGCAAATACCGCCGATTCGTCTAGGAAAACGTGAACCGGCGGGGCCTCGTCCCCCGCAGATCAAATTTTGGCTTCCTTAAATGCGCCTCTGTCACAGAATTGTCAAGACAAAGGAATTGGTCAAGCATTTTCAGATTGAGGACAGGTGAGGGTCGGATAGCGTACGGAATCGAGGACTGAACTGATAACTACCGCGCTGGTAGCTGGTAGCAGCTGGCTAATGGCTGATCGCTGCCTGCTAACGGGACCGATCTCATCGCATAAACGCGAACAGAACGCTTTTCCTATGACTCTGTGCCGATCTGTCCCGTCGCTTTCAGCGAATAGCTAACAGCCAGCTGCTATCAGCTACCAGCGAGGTAGTTATCAGTTCAGTCCTCGGCCCGATTTCTCGACTCTAGCCCCAGCCTCGCCCGACGAATTAAAATCCGCCCATGCACCCGATGTTCTTGCACGACGTAGAATCCCATGCCGCGCCCGAGCCGTACGAGACGCGCTTCAGGATGATGCGCGAGGCGGGGCTGCCGATCCCACAGATTCAGCACCTCTTCGCCTTCAAACCTGACCGGACCGACCATCTCTCGCGGTTTACGCAGGGCGTGATGCGCGGCACCTCTCCGCTGCCGCCGTGGCAGCGCGAGCTGATTGCAGCGTTCACCTCAAAGCTCAATCAATGCCTCTTTTGAATTGGCTCGCACGCCGCGGTCGCGGCGGAGCTGCACGGTGATCGCTCAGTAATCCAGGCGATCCTGGAGGACCTCGACTCGGCGCCGATCACGGCGAAAGATCGAGCGCTCTATTCCTTTATAAGGAAGATGGTCGCCAACTCGACGTCGATCGGTCAGGCCGATGTCGACGCCGCGAAAAAGGCCGGCTGGTCAGACGAAGCGCTCTACGACGCAATCACCGTTTGCGCGCTATTCCAGTTTTATAACAACTGGATCGATGCTACGGGTGTCAGCGATATGCCCGCGGTCGGATACGAAGCATCCGGAAAGCGACTCGCGGGGCACGGCTATTGGCAGGAGCCGCAGAGCGACTGAGGGCCGAGGACTAAGTGCATCGATCATCGAGGACTACGTGAGGATCGATGACAATCGAGGATGCTCGATCGTCTGCAATCCTCACTTAGTCAGCAATCATAGATGCCGTTAGTCCTCGGCCCTCAGTCGCTTACTGCTTGAGCCCTCTCTCTTCGAGTAGCGCCTCAACGTTCGGATCCCTCCCTCGGAAATTCCGATAGAGCGTTGCGGCATCTACTGTCGCTCCGCGCGAGAGGATCATGTCGCGGAAGCGATCGCCGTTTTCGCGGGTGAGCCCGCCGTGCTCGCGGAACCAGGCGTAGGCATCGTCGTCCAGCACTTCGCTCCAGGTGTAAGCGTAGTAGCCGGCCGAGTAGCCGCCGTCCCAGATGTGGGAGAAGTACGTGCTGCGGTAGCGGGGCGGAATCTCCGGCACCGAGACGTTGTACTTCTGCAACGCTTGTCTCTCAAAGGCATCGACATCCGACACGTTGGTGCCCGCCGGGAGGGTGTGCCACGCGAAATCGAGTAGCGATGCCGCCATCAGCTCCGTCGTCGAAAATCCCTGATTGAACGTGCGCGAATTCTTGATCTTGTCGACGAGCGACTGCGGCATCGGTGCGCCCGTCTGATAATGCTTGGCGTAGTTCGCGAACACACTCGGCTCGAGCGCCCAGTGCTCGTTGAACTGCGATGGAAATTCGACGAAGTCGCGCGGCACGTTGACGCCCGACACTGTCGGGTAGGTGACGTTGGAGAACATGCCGTGCAGCGCGTGGCCGAACTCGTGGAACATCGTCGTTACGTCGTCGAACGTCAGCAACGCCGGCTGACCCTCTGCAGGCTTCGTGAAGTTGGCGACGTTGAACACCACCGGCCTGGTACCGATCAACTTCGTCTGATCGACGAAGTTGTCCATCCACGCGCCGCCACCTTTGTTGTCACGCTTGAAGTAATCGACGTAGAACAGAGCGAGCGATGATCCATCCTTGTCGAACACCTCGAAGGTCCGCACGTCCGGCTGATAGACCGGAATGTCGTGGCGCTCCTTGAAGGTCACCCCGTAAAGTTTGTTCGCGGCGTAAAACACCCCGTTTTGCAGAACGTTGTTCAGCTCGAAGTACGGCTTGATCTGGGACTCGTCGAGATCGTACTTCGCTTTCCTCACCTGCTCGGCGTAGTACTGATAGTCCCACGGCTGCAGCTTGAAACCACCGCCCTGCGAGTCGATCAGCTTTTGCATGTCGGCGATCTCCTGTCGCGCGCGAGCAGTTGCGGGCGCGGTGAGATCGGTGAGCAGCTTGATTGCGTTCTGCGGATTCTTCGCGCCCTGCGTTGCCAGCACGTAATCCGCCCACGTCGGGAAGCCGAGTAGCTTCGCCTTCTCGGCGCGCAGCTCCGCCATTCGGCGAATTGTGTTGCGGGTGTCATTGCTGTCGCCGCGCGAGGTGCGCAGTGTCGAGTTCTCGAACAAACGCTGGCGCACTGCCCGATTGGTCAATTCTGCCTGCGCGGGATGCTGTGTCGTATTGCGAAGCGGGATCACCCACTTGCCGGCCAGCCCGCGCTGCTTCGCCGCGTCGGCAGCTGTCTGGATCTCGGCGTCGGTGAACCCTGCCAGTTCACTGACGTTGTCGAAGACCAGCGCTCCTGCCTTCGTTCCCGCCAGCAGTTTGTTGGAGAATTCGGTCGAGAGCTTGGACAACTCCTGATTGATCGCGCGCATGCGGATCTTGTCCTGCTCCGAGAGCTGAGCACCCGCACGCACGAAGTCGCGGTTGTATCGCTCGATCAGCGCGATCTGCTCCGGCGTGAAGCCACCGTCATTGCGCCGATCATAAACGCTCTTCACCCGTTGATAGAGCTGATCGTTGAGATAAACCTGGTCGTTGGCGGCGGCGAGTTTGGGTGCGACGATTTCCTGGACTTTCTGGAGCGTGTCGTTGGTGTTCGCGCCGACGACGCCGAAGAAAGTCTTGGTCGCGCGCGTCAGCAGCGCGCCGGATTTTTCCATCGCGACGACGGTGTTGTCGAACGATGGGGGCGTCGTCTGCTTGGCGATCGAGTCGACTTGCGCCAGCCACTGGCGAATTCCTTCCTCGAGGGCGGGCTGGTAGTGCTCATTGCGAATGAGATCGAACCGAGGCGCCTCATAAGGGAGCGTGCTCTCGACGAAAAGCGGATTCGACGCAACGACGGAAGGCGCAGGAGCGGCGGCCGTATTGGTAGTCGTCGCTGGCGCACACGCGCCAGCGATGGCGGCGGCTGGAAGCAGAGTGAGCGCAAAGCGCTGCGTGGCAGTGGTCATTCTCTTACCAAAGGGGGTCTAAGGGACCGCAAACTTACGGGGGCGCGCTCGACCGATTCCAGAGCGCAAGTAGTTTCATTACACCGTGAACGCTAACATGTCCCGCAACGTCCTTGCCCTGCTGGCGCTCGTGAGCGGCGCGAGTATCCTGCACGCACAAAGGGACTCCGTCGCGAATCCGCGCGCGGTGCAGCCTGAGCGTCCGACAGTCGCGACCCACGCCGGAACTGTAGCTCCCGGTTACACCGAGCTCGAGGAAGGGGGCGAATGGGATAAATGGTCCGGTAACGGACGCAGTTTCTTCGCGCCTACGAATCTCAAGATCGGCGTCGCATCACACGCGCAGCTCAACATTCTGTTGAACGTCATTCACGACACTCGCGTCGCCGGCAAGAACCGTGAGCCTCGGCGATCTTACGCTCGGCTTGAAGTATCGAATTATCGACGGCCATTCGATACTTGGCGACTTCGCGATTCTGCCGGCGGTGAAATTTCCTACCGCATCAGGAGACGCTGGCACCGGCACCACCGACTTCTCGTTGCTGTTCATCTCCAGTCGCCGGCTCGGGCCGGTAGCGATGGATCTGAATGCCGGAGCGACACGTCGCAGCGGCGATGGAACGAAGACACCGATGACGGCCACGATCTGGACGGCTTCCTTCGGATTCCCGATACAGGGACCGATCGGAGCGACGGCGGAAATATTCGGGTTCCCAAGCACGAGTGGCCCCGCTGGAAGCGAGGCCACCGCTGCACTTCTACTCGGGCCGACTTTTCTCGCTCGCGATTGGCTGGCACTCGACGCGGGGTTCATCACTCCACTCATCGGGCCGCAGCCACACGCGATTTACGCCGGCTTCGTCTGGAACTTCGGCCGGCTGTAGTACTCGTCGATAACCGTCCGCACCACCAGATCGAAGACCTGCTTGGACGGCGTGATGTCCGCCAGCGCATCGGTATCACCCGCAATGGTGACGAGCGGAACACCGCACGCCTGCTTCACCGCGACAATGATCTTCTCGGGCGGGGTTCCAGCCATCTCGAGGTCGCGCACCAGTTCACGCGCGGCAGCTCTCACCTCTTCAGGTGAGCCGCTGCCCTCAATCGCGCGCTCGAACACCCTTCGTAGATCGTCTTCGTGTCTAGTCATTTCAGCAATTGTTCGCCAACCACAAATACCAATGTTTCCCGTGAGAGTTCCCCACTCAGCTGTGACTCAATGTGACGAGACGGGCTCAACCACGACGATAGAGAAACTGCCCGGTAGCATGGGCGCTCTCCGCCGAGGATTGGTCGCGGTGGACTCAGCTGGGACGGGGCCGAACTTCGCGACCGGAATGTAAATGCGGTGCGTTGCAGGATCGATTCCCATGGTGCGGCCGCGCTCGCCAGTTTGCACGCTCTCGACGACGTGGTACTTGTTGGCCGCGTCCTGGTGAATGACGGTCAAGGTCCCGTCGGAGTTCGACGTGTAGATGTCTCGCAGCCGCGCATCCCATCCGGCGCCATCGACGCCCTGACCGATCGGTAGGGCGGTAACAACTCGGCCACTGGCGTAGTTCGAAACCGCCAGCACTCCGCTGCGACAACCCGTGAACAAGCGCTGAGTCCTAGTGTCGATCGCCATCGAGACCGGACTTTTGCAGGGCGCGGTCGACCAGCGTCTCGTCACCTTGTTGGTCTTGGTATCGATCTCAACTATCTGGGCGCTGTCGACGAGGTTGACATAAAGCTTTCCGTCGCGCGCCGACGCGCCAGCCTCGGGTTTGCCGCCGAGTGGGATCGAGGTGATGACGGTACCCCGGCGAGGATCGACGACGGTCGCAGAGTTCGCGTCGCCGTTGAAGGAATAGATGCGTTTCGACGCGGGGTCATAGAGGATATCGTCAGCGTCGTCGGCCGCGCGGATCTTGAGTAGCGGCTTGTAACTCGACATGTCGAACATGATGATCGAGCTGTCTTCCCCCGACGTTGCGAAGCCGCGTCCAATCTCCGGCACGAGCGCGGTGCCGTGTGCGCCGTTGAAGCCCTTGATCTCGGTGATTACGTGGCCGTCGTTCATGTCGACGACCGTGAACCGGTCACCACGCGCGACAAAAAGGCGGTGCCGCGGTGCGTCCGGAAGCACGTAGTCCCAGCCTCCTTCGCCGCCGACGGCGTAGGTGTGGGTCACAGCATAGGTCTGCGCGGAGAGCGACGGGGCTGCGACTAAGGTGAGCAGCAGTAGGGATTTACGCATTCTTCCTCTCTCGGTAGTAAGCTCGGCCAGGGGTCTTTGGTGGACGGATCGCACGCTTGTTGCTTCGTACACGGCAAATTGACTCCAACGAATCTACCAATGCGCTTAAGAAATTCATTCGGCGTAGCTGTCATCTTCTTAACATCAGTCTGCGTCAGTTCAGCTTGCTCGAAAGCTCAACAGCCGTCCAATGGTGGCGCGCGCGCTGCCGCCGGTCAGTCCACGCAAGCGCCGTTGTCGCCGCAGGAGCGGCAGCTCTACACGGACGCGGCGCAGTCGTCCTGGAATTTCGTCAACAGTATCACCGAGCCGTCCACGGGCCTGGCGCGGGCACACGCGCGATATTCGTTCGTGACGCTGTGGGACATCGCCGGCGTCATCGCCGCGAATTACGTGGCGCGCGAACTGGGATTCATCAACGACGTCACCTACGACGCGCACATCACGCGCATCCTGGCGACGCTCGCTACGGTCGACTTGTTCGAGAACACTGCGTTCAATCGCATTTACGACGCGAAAACCGGACGCATGGTCGACAACGCTACGCCGGCCAAGATCTCCCAAATCGGCGCCGGGTATTCGTCGGTCGACATCGGGCGACTGTTGATCTGGCTGCGCATCATATCAATCAGTCAGCCAAAGTACGCGCCGCAGGCGACACAGATCGTACGTCGTCTGAATTTCCGAAAAATCCTCGACGATGGCCGGTTGCACGCGGTTGACGTTTCACCGAACGGTCGGTCGCACGACGACTTTCTGGAGCAGGAGATCGGCTATCAGCAGTATGCGCTGTCAGGATTCGCGATGTGGGGTGCCCGCGTCGATCGTGACGCGCTCGATGTTCAGAACGATGTCGCGAAGATCAAGATCTACGGCGTGCAGCTGCTGACCAACAACAGCGGGAACGACCGCGTGATGAGTGAGCCGTTCATCATGATCGGCATGGAGACCGGGTTCCGATCGCCGCAGCTCGCGCGACAGGCGAGTCAGGTACTGGCGGCGCAGCAGGCGCGCTATCAAAAGACCGGAGTCGTCACCGCCGTCACGGAAGACGCGATGCCGGATGCGCCGTACTACTTCTATTACTACAGTCTCTGGCACAACGATCGGCCATTCGTTGTCGAAGGCCCCGGCAAGAACAAGGAAGTCGATCGCCCACGCTGGGTGAGCAGCAAGGCAGCGTTTGGCTGGAACGCGGTTTTCCCCAGCGCCTACACTCAGCTGCTACTTCGTACGGTCGCGCCGGCTCGAACACCGAACGGGTGGAGTGGCGGCGTCTACGAAGGAACGCAGCGATCGACCGGCATTCCCAGCCTGAATACTGCGGCGATCATCATGGAGTCGGCGCTGTTTCGAATCAGAGGGCGTCCGCTTGCACAATAGAGCTGCGGGGTGAGAGCTAACTGATTGTTGCGAGCTGCGAGCTGGATGCGAGATGCGAGCCCGCTGCGAGATGAGAGCCCACTGCGAGACGAGGGGCCGCTGCGAGATGAGAGCCCACTGCGAGACGAGAGCTGAAGCGAAAAGAAAAACGCCGGGGATTTCTCCCCGGCGTTTTCGATACCTATCCCAACACGCTTACTGACAGCTGTCGACGCCGTGGGTGTCGAGGTGCAGCAGGCAGTGCAGCGAGCCAATCTGCAGCGCCGGCGTGTTCGTTCCATCGAACGTCACCGTCACCGAAGTGTTGACTTCCTTGCTGGCGTTGCCGCCGGCGCCCTGCAGCCCTGCGGTGTACTGAACGTCGAGCTTAATCGACCCGCTCAGCGGAATCTGGCTCGTCGCATCCTTGCCAGGCATCGTGACGTTGGTGACTGTCACAGTCGACGTACCGGTCAGGCTTCTGACACCGTCGAGGCCGATGTGCGAAATCTGGTCGTCACCGGTACCGGTGCCATTCCAGATGCGCTGCGGCGCGTGGCTGATCAGACCGCTGACGGTGAGGTCGCCCGTCCTGTGAATGCTGGCGTTCCAGACGAGATCCTTCGACCAGGTTCCGTCAACTGTCGCCTGGAAGTTCACGGACTCGACGACCGTCGCGTCCCAGTTCTGCACCGTCTGACCCTGCCCATTGTAGAAAGCGAAGGATCTGGTGACTGACAGCCCGTTCTCGGTGGTCGCGGAGCAGCTGTAGCGCCCCGAGGTGTAGCTGCAGGTGGGCGAGATGCCGCTAAAAGTCGGCTGAGTGCCGGACCCGACCGTCACATTGTAGCTGGGCGCGACTCTCGAGAACGAGCCGGCTGCGGCGACATTGTCATTGAAGCCAGCGACCTGTGATGCGATCGCGTCGCCGGAGCTCGCCGCAACGTCGGCAGTGATCTGCGCATCGTCAAGCGTCGGCGGAGAGAGGAGATCGGCGCTACAGGCAACTGTTCCGAGAGTGATGAACACTGCCGCGGCAGCGCGCATTTGATTTCTGAAATTCATAAACGCATTGCTCCTGATGTTGAATGCGCCGCTGGCGCGGCGCGGCTTGTACCTATCAACACGAAGCATCGGGCGAAACGAAACGCGTTTCGACATGGGTCGGAGCCGACCCAAAATTCAGCCGATCAACGGTGGACGTTTGGCTAGCGAACTGTGAATTGTCGATTTGTGATTACGGCTGATACGGGCCGGGATCAGCTCTCGAGGAAGGTCTCGGCCTCGTCGTTGTCCAGGGCAATGGAGTCGAGGTGCGGAAGTATGTCGTACTTCCAGTGAATGCCGACCATCTTGTCGAGCAGTCGCTCGAACTCGGCAGGGGAGAGCGAAGTGCAGAAGCGAGCGATACGGCGCGCGATGTGTAGTCGCGCCGCCGCCAGTGTCTCTGCTTTATGACTGCTAATTCGGTCTGGTTGATTCGCCAACGAAGTGCCGCGAGAAACAATCCCGCCATCCGCCGCAAGAATCGTCCCGCAAACTTTCGGAAAATCCGTTTTATGGACTTCGCTAACCGGTCACGCTTGAGGTGCTACTCGTTGGGATCGCGCTCGAATAGCGCCTGCTTCTTGGTCCAGCGATGCATTTGGTGACACGCCGGGCACTCGACCGGATCCATCTCTTCGATCGGCGAAAGCTCGAACGTCTGGGGATCCATCGAGTAGCCTGTATAAATCATTTTGCCGGTGTTCGGGCACTTGATCAGAATCCGGTTCACTCTCTCGCCTCAGCAGACGCACTGGGTTGACTTCTGCAAAGAGGATTCCGTCACCTAGGGTCTAGGCCTTATGTCCTCGCTACGGTTTTCTAATGCCCGCCTCTAGCGGAAGGCCGTGCGCGGAGACGCTACCAGGCGCACTTGACCTGGGCTTTGACCGCCATCGTCTGGGGCGCCAAACCCATCTCGTTCGACACCACGAAATGATATATGCCCGCGGTCGGCAGGTCGTAGTCGAGAGTATTTTCCGATCCTCGGAACGTCTCCCAGGACGACTGTGCGATCGCGGCCGGGTTGGCGTGCCAGAAGACGTATTCGTCGTCAGTCAGCAGGAATATCTCGACGTTGCCACCGAAACCGTTGACGCCCCTGGTCGAGCCAACGAGCCGGCACTTTTGATCTGTCTGCGGTAGCTCAAAGGAATACTGCAAGGCGTCGTGCGCCGGCACCGTCGTCGCTTTTACGTCCGCGACCTTGATGGAGATCAGGGAAGCCTTCGTCGTGGCAGCTGGCGCCGCCGCCATCGCGGGCGAAAGAGTCATCGTCGGAGCGTCCGCTACTGGGACGGACTCTTCGACGTCAGGGACGAATCGCGCTGTACGTGGCGGTTCGGCGCTCGCCAGCCCCGGAGTTCCCTGGATCAGAAACCAGGTGACTGCGTAGACGATAATCAGTCCCGCTGCGACACCAACGCGAGCTTTGTTGTCGGCAGGATCGCTCGTTGGAGCGCCGTCGTGCGAGACGTCCCAGCCGCACTGTTTGCACTCCTTGTCCTCCGGCTGCATTGGCTCGCCGCAGAAATTGCAAAACTTCTTTTTTATCTTGATCGGCATCTTCATCGTTTTCTCTGGACTGTCCCTACCGATGAAGACGAGCGATTGGGAATCCGGGAACATGGGGATTCCCTGCCTCTAGCACCAAACACACGTGTCGCCGTAGAATGGCGCCATGATTCGGCCTGTGACTGCCGGCTTATTCCTTTGCGCGACGATTGCGTCGGCGCAGCAGCGCACATTGCCGATGATCGAGCTGAAACCCGGCCTCGTCATTACCCAATCGGCACGCGTGTCGCCGAACCTTTATAACCTGCCCTCGACCGCCCTCGCCGACTCCCCGATCGTAGTAATTCGCGGCGACAACATCACCGTCGACTTCGCGGGCGCGACCCTGCAGGGAACATCGCCCGACTCGAATCCTGATCTCGCCCGCGGTATCGCCATCCTCGTCGACCGTGGCAGCAACGTTCGCATTCTCAACGCGCGCGTCCGTGGTTACAGGATTGGGATCCTCGCGCGCGGTACCGTTGGTCTCACACTCGTCGACAACGATCTGAGCTGCAACTGGAAGCCAAGGCTGTTCAGCGTGATCGAGCACGAGAGTTTGATCGACTGGCTCTCCTATCATCACAACGAGAACGGCGAATGGCTCCGCTACGGCGCAGGTATTTATCTCGACAGTGTCCAGGCCGGAGAGATTCGCGGCAACACCGTTCGTCAGGGGATGAATGGCCTGATGCTGACACGGAGCAATGGCCTGACGATCAAAGGAAACGATTTCTCATTCAACTCCGGAGTGGGCATTGGCATGTACCGATCTGCCGGCAACACCGTCGTGCACAATCGGGTCGACTACAATGTCCGCGGGTACAGCGACGGTTTCTACCGTCGCGGGCAGGACGCGGCCGACCTGCTGATGTACGAGCAAAGCGCCAGCAATTTTATCGCCTACAACTCGCTCACCCACGGCGGCGACGGCGTCTTTCTTTGGGCCGGACAGACTACAATGGACAGGGGCGTCGGTGGCGCCAACGACAATGTCTTCTACGGCAATGATTTCAGTTTCGCGGCTGCGAACGGTATCGAAGCAACCTTTAGCCGGAACGCCTTCATCGCGAATCGAGTCGAGGGCGGCGAGTACGGCGTGTGGGCGGGCTACAGCTTCGACTCGAAGTTTGTCGGCAACGACTTTCGTCGGAACCGAACCGGCATTGCCATCGAGCACGGCCAGAACAATCTGATGGCGTCGAACAGCTTTTTCGACGACTCGACCGCGATCAATGTCTGGGCCGATTCGATCGCGCCGAGTGACTGGGGATATCCGAAGCACCGCGATACGCGGAGCAGGGATTACCAGATCAACGACAATCTCTTCGCCGGCAATCGCGTGGGCATTCGCGCAGCATCGACGATGGGTTTGACGGTCGAGAACAATCGGTTCGTGGGCGTCGACTCGACCGCAGCGATTCACGACTCGACCGGCTACACGTTTATTCGCAATGCTGTGCGCGTAGGATCTGGCAGCACAGCGCCGCGTACGCCGACGCTCCCGGCCGAGTATTCGCGCATGGCGCCGAAGCCGATTCCTGGCGCGTGGATGCCGCCGCGTTCGGATACAGCGTTGTCGCGTCGACCGCGTTCCGCGATCGTCGTCGATGAGTGGGGCCCCTTTGACTATCGGTCGCCGAAGTTGTGGCCTGTCGACAGTGCTCGCGAATCGCCGCTTCGCCTGCGCGTCATCGGCCCCACGGGCAAGTGGCGCGTGAGCACGCAGACTGGTGTGGCGTCGGTGTCGCGTATGGAAGGAAAGGTTGGCGACACCATCGCTGTCACGCCGAAGCCCGACTCGATTGGCGACTGGACGATCACACTGGAGTACACCGGCGTATCCGTGACATCACCCCGCGGCGAGAAATTCGGGCGCGGAGACCCGTATCGTTTTTCCTACGAGCGTTTCGAGCCGCACATCGACTGGTCGATTCAATTCTATAAGTGGACTGACAGTATCGCCGATCTGAGGAAGGGCTCAGACGGATTCGCCGAACTGGTGAAGACCGCGCCGCTCATCAGCGGACGCGCGCCGCGACTCGACTATCAGGGGTACCGAGCGCTACCCGGACTGCCCCGTGAGAATTTCGCGCTCGACGCTACTGGCTCGGTCAACCTGCCGCCGGGCGAATACACTCTGCGCACGATCAGCGACGACGGGATCAGCGTATGGGTGGATGGGAAGCTGATGATCCACAACTGGCAGCAGCACGAATCAGCAGTCGACTACGCTCCGATCACCGGCGGCCACCACGACCTGCGCGTCGAGTATTACCAGGCGGATGGCTGGTACGAGCTGCGGGTGGATGTTCTTAAGGGGCGCGACCGGTCGGAGGGCAGCCCCGGCGCGCACGGGGCCTAGTCGGGGTCGACGACTGCGGGCAAAAAAAGGTAGACAGGATGCAGAGAAGCTCAGGCTGAAGTTCGCAGCTGCGTTCGTGGCCGTGGGCTGCGATGGGCTTAAATCCCGCGGCCATCGCTGCAGTCTGTCGTTCTGAGCTTCTGCTTTCTGCCTACCTTTAGTTCACTTCGTGACGATCTCTGACCTCAGAGTTGTGCCGTCGCCTCGGTCGAAACACCGGTGTCGCGCTTAACGCGGGTCCGTTGGGACGGCTCGCTGATCTGTTCGACCACCAGGGCGACCTCCTGCTCCGAGACGGCGTTGTCGTGGGCGGCGCGGGCAATGTCGGCCTGCGAAATGATTCCCATGCAGCGACCGCCGGCGTCGACGATGCAGATGCGTCGCACCTGCAGCTCGGCCATCTTGCGCTCTACATCGCGGAGATCGTCGTCGGCCGTGCAGCAGTGGACGTTCGGCGTCATCACCTCACTGAGCCGGGTGTCCGGGCTCTTGCCAGTGGCGATGGTGCGAATCGCCAGGTCTCTGTCGGTAACTATCCCGATCACGCGACGCGAATCATCAACGATTGGGATGACGCCGCAGTCCTTGTCGCGCATCACTTGCGCGGCGGTGCGTGCGGTGTCATCTCGACGAAGGCAAGAAGGATCCCGCGTCATAATATCTCTAGCTCTCATTCGATGTCTCCCTCCTCCGTTATGCCTAGCTGAGTAGGCAACTAGTGAGCCGCTGACGGCGGCGCCACCCAGTCGCGCGGTCGTTCGAGCCTGGCTCTGTCCCATTTCGCCAGCCCCGCCGCGACATTGTAGGTGCTCTCGAGAAACTGCAGCAACGCGCGCTCGGCGTCCACCGCGTTGCGCACCGATTCGTAAGGAAGGATCCACTCCCGCAACTGAGGATGATAGTATGCGCCGTCCGGTTGAACCGGCGCGCTATCACAGCCCGGCGGCTCTGGGTACGAATATGCGTAAAACGCGGATTCACTTACGGGCCCACCGACGTTCCCGGGCCACCAGCCGCCGCTGATGCACTCAGATGAATAGCTCTCGCGCGTGACGTAGTCGGCGATGTTCGGAATCCCGCCGGGATGGGGCGGCGCCGGCTTGCCGGAGAATCGCGTACATGCGATGTCGAACCCGCCCCACCAGAAATGAGACGGGCTGCATTTGCCGACGAAGCGGCTGCGAAATTCCTTCAGCACGCGGTCGGTGAAGACAAGTATCTGCCACGCTCGATGCGCCGCATCAGGATCGTAGGTGTCGTGCTGGTGATCATCCGTGAACCGCAGCGTATCGCTCATTTCCACCGGTACCGGCCACAGCTTTGCCGAAACGCCGACCGAACGCAGCGTTGTCATGTATTCGTCGTAAAAATCCGCAACAGACCGAGAGCGCAGCGGCATCGTCCGCGTCTCGCCTTCGCTGGTGATGATCACCAGCTCGTGATTGTTGAAGTCGAAGCTGATCTCGAAGGTGCGTCCTTCATAGGGGATCGGCGACGTCGACAGACCGCGGGAAGTGACATAGAGCACGACCTGCCACCAGTGGTTCTGCATCGGCGCGAACTTCAGGCGTGTCTTGCCGACGATCTGTGTCCAGCGGTGAAGCGTTGTCTGGGTATCCGACCACGCCTTCAGATCGAGCTCAGGCAAGATCATTGCTTTTGCCAATTGCATCGCTATCGTCCCCTCGCCGCGACCGCGGCGGCCTTCGGAGCCCTTCTCACGAAAGGGCTCCTGTGCTTCTAATCAGGATGCTAACCATGCCGTCAACACTCCCGCAGCGCCAGTTGGGCACCACTGACATGAACATTACCCGCGTCGGGTTCGGCGCGTGGGCGACAGGCAGCGGCGAGTGGGGACCACAGGATGACCAGGCGTCGCTCGGCGCGATGACCAAAGCCCTTGATAGTGGAATCAACTGGATCGACACCGCGCCGATCTACGGGCACGGTCACTCCGAGGAGGTCGTGCGACGGTTCCTTCAGGGTCGTGGTGGCAAGGACCGGCCGTACATCTTCACAAAGTGCGGCCTCGTCTGGGACAAGAAGAACCGGAACGACGTGAAACGCGTGCTCACGCCCGACTCCATACGACGGGAATGCGAGGCGTCGCTGCGCCGGCTCGGCATCGAGCGCATCGATCTCTATCAGTTTCACTGGCCGGACGACTCGACCGACACCCAGGTCGAGGCCTCGTGGCGCGTGATGGAGCTGCTGCAGCAGGAAGGAAAGGTCCGGCACTGCGGGGTCTCTAACTTCGACGTCTCGCTGCTCAGGCGAATCGACGCGCTGCACCACGTGCAGTCGCTGCAGCCGCCGTTTTCACTGATCCGGCGCGACGTGGCGGCCTCCGAGATTCCTTGGTGCCACGCGCATCGGACCGGCGTGATCGTGTACAGCCCGCAGCAGGCGGGGCTGCTCACCGACTCATTTTCCGTCGATCGCGTGAAGCAGATGGCACCGGAAGACTGGCGCAGAACGAACGCGAATTTTCAGACGCCCCACCTCGAGCGCAACCTGCAATTCCGCGACGCGCTGCGTCCCGTCGCCGAACGGCATAGCACTACGGTTGGAGCAGTGGCGGTCGCGTGGACGCTGGCGTGGCCGGGTGTAACGGGTGCCATCGTCGGCGCGCGCAACGCCGAACAGGTCGAAGGCTGGCTAAAAGCGGCAACACTGACTCTGACCGCGACGGATCTCGACGAGATTGCTAAGGCGATCGACCAAACTGGAGCGGGTACGGGTCCAACGCATCCGCCCCTTCCCCGCGAAAAGACGGGGAGCGCCGGACGAAGCGAGGCGTCAGCCCGGATTTAGGCTGGCAAGAATTTCGCAGCGATTGGGATAATCCCCCGATCGCGCACCGTGACACACAGAACGTTCAAAGACAAAGACGGAAGAATCTGGGACGTGTGGCAGGTCCACCCGTCCGCCGCGGAGCGTCGCTTCGTTCAGCGGCGCGTGAAAGACGAGCCTAGAAGCGACACTTCCGAGCGTCGGACCGGCGATGACCGTCGCGCCAGTGAGAAGGCGAAAGCAGCAGCCCGCGCCACGATCGCTCCGGAGTTCACCTATGGCTGGCTGTGCTTCGAGACGGCAGGCGAGAAGCGCCGCCTGGCGCCAGTCCCCGAGGGCTGGGACCGAGCCGACGACGAGACGATCGAGCAATGGTGCTGCACGGCGAAGCCGGTGCCGAAGCGCAAAACCGATCCCGGACAGAAACGGATCGAGGGTAGGTAGGCCGGTAGCAGCCGAGGCACTGGGCACCGCTACCCCGGTCAGGCCCGCTTTTTTCCTGATCAGGAACATATGCTGATCCTCATCGAGAACGGCGAGCTCTACTCCCCTGAGTATCGAGGCAAAAAGAATCTTCTCGTCGCCAACAACCGCATAGAAAAGATCGGCGAGGTTGGGCGGCGTGGGCTCGATCAGCTTGGGGTCGAGTACGAGGTCATCGACGCAAACAATCGAGTTGTAGTTCCGGGCGTCATCGATCCGCACGAGCATCTGCTCGGCGGCAGTGGCGAGGGCAGCCTCGCCAAGCAGAGTCCGATGCTGTTCGTCAATGAAATTTGCCGCGCTGGTGTGACAACAGTCGTTGGAGTGTTAGGCGTCGACACGACGATGAAGACTTTGCCAGGGCTGCTGGCGCGTGTGAAGGGACTCAAGGAAGAGGGTCTCAGCACGTTCTTGTGGACCGGCGGATACAACGTTCCGCCGACGACGATGCTTGCCGACGTGAGGCAGGACATGATGTTCATTGACGAAGTGATCGGCGCCGGGGAGGTCGCGATCTCAGACGAGCGATCGATGGCGCCGAGCTCACAGGAGCTGGCGAAAGTTGTCTACGATGCGCACATCGGTGGCATCCTGACCGGGAAGGCCGGCCTCACGCATTTCCACGTCGGGGACAGTGATCAGCGCCTCGCGCCGATCATGAACCTGCTCGAGTGTTACGACATCAAGCCTGACTGGCTTTTCCCGACGCACGTTCAGCGCACGAAAGAATTGATGGACGAGGCGATCGCATTCGCCATCGATGGGATGCCCGTCAACATTGATATCGTCGAGGAAGACGCGGCGAAATGGACGAAATATTATCTGGAGCACGGCGGTCCGCGCGAGAACTTCACAATCTCCTCCGATGCTGACTCGTCAACGCCAGACATCTTCTACGGGCAGATCTGCGAGCTGGTGGTCAAGCACAAGATGCCGCTCGAACTGGTGCTGCCCTTCGTGACATCCAACACCGCGCGAATACTCAAGCTGACGACAAAGGGAAAGCTGGAGGAGGGATGCGACGCTGACGTGCTGGTGCTGACGCGAGACGGGCTCGACATCCAGGAGGTGATCGCAAACGGCAAGCGCCTGGTCGTAAATGGGTCCTGCAAGACCGATCCGAAGTTCCTGGAAGAGAGCAGTCGCCGCGTCGAGCTCGTGGGCGCTGAGAACGAAGAGCCGATTCATCTCGCCAGGACGTAAACGGACCGCAGAGCGCGGCATTAGCGGTGAGTTTTCCGCGCGTTTCTCTCGCACTTTTTTCGTGTCGCTTTTGAAAATGTTCGATAGCAGACCCACTAAGTCGTTGGCGCTGCACGTCAAGCTGTGACGGCTTGCAACTTGCTTTTTCTGCGCGCGTCAGGGAGCCGTCTGGTTCACTGATACACTCGATTCTTGGGTAGGTACGTGATCGTTCGACGAGGAAGCAGCGCATGGTAAGACTTGCCACCCGACACCCGCAACGTACCCTGCGTTGGGCTCTCCCCCGCCCGTTTCACCACGTCCTGAAGGGAGCCCTGCAGAATGCAGGTATCGGGATCGCGCTGGAGCCCGAACTGAGGCGAGTCGTTCGCCGGATACTCGATTCGCCAGATATCGCCCGGGTGTCGCATGACGAATTGATGTCAAGTCTGAGACTCGCGTTGGTGGAGGCAGCGATGGAGCTCGGCTTCCCACCCGGCGCCGAGCGCAACGAGCTGTTGGCGAGAATGGTCGCGGTGTGTCAGCACGAGCTGTACGGCGCGAAACGATCGTGGTAGCTCTCAGCCCGCAATATCGAAAAAAAAAAGCCCGACGACTTTTTAGGTCGCCGGGCTCGCTCGGTCCAGTTCTAACGCTGGGAGGCCGCCCTGAACCGAGCTACTTCTCCTGCTACTTTATGACGCGCGCTGACCGGCGCGATCGCCTTCGTGCTTCTGGTGCTCCTGCTCGCGCTGCTGGCGTAGCTGCTGATACTTCGCGCGCTGAGTAGAGTTGAGAACTGCGTCGATCTGTTTGTCGGTCTGATCGCGCAGGGCCTTTATTTCAGGCGGGAGCTGACGTTGACCGCCGAAGCCACGACCGCCGCGATCGGCGCGATCGGCGCGCGCACTGTCGGGACGCTGTCCATCGGGACGCTCGCCACCCCGTTGCGGACCCTGGAACCCATTCTTTTGTCGGAGCGCCTGCATCTGCGTGCTCTCGTTGGTCAGAATGGTGCGGATTCGTGCCTGCTGAACGGCGCTCAGCTGAAGGTCCTGCGTCATCGACGCAATACGACGATCGATGCGCTGCTGCGGATCGAACTGGCCGCGGCCTTCACCTCGCTCCTGCCTTTGCTGCGGAACGTTCTGTCCCTGTGACTGGGCGCACGCAGTCGACGCGGCGATGGCGAGCGCCACCACTGCTGACGCTACGACGCCTGAACGTGCCACGCGCTCTTTGATTGTATAAAGCTTCATTGCTGCTCCTGTAGCTGAAAGTGAGTGAATCAGGCGACGTTGACGCCGAGGTTGATGATGCCGGCGTAGCCATCGCTGGTCTTGCTGGTCTGAAGGGTCAGACCTGCCTTCTCGGTGGTCGAGAGGCTGTTGTAGATCCCGTCGTTCGCGTTGCGTAGGTCGCGACTGCCACGCGAGCTGTACGGGCTCTGGGTGTAAACCGAATCCGTCAGCGCGTCGTCGAAGAAGAACTGCGAGGTGAACTCGTAGGTCCTCGTCGAGCCTGCATATAGACGGAGCTTGAAATGGATGTGAACGGCACGTCCACTGTACCACCCCGGATAAATCGTAGTGAACGCTGCAACGCCGTTCGCATCCGTTATCTGATAACCGCGCAAAAACTTTCTCGACGAGCCGGAGACATCGGAGTACACCCCTGCCGCGTCGCAATGCCAGACATCGAGGTACGCTCCGGTGAGCGGAGTGCAGGCGCTGCTTGCAACGCGAGAAACGTTGAAGGTGAGCGCCAGCGGAATCCCACTCGATACCACACTTGTCGCTGGATCGGTGCGGATATCGGACCGATTGAGCTTCTCATCGACGAAGAACGGACCCTCGGTCAGCGACGCCGTCAGAACGCAGGTCGAGCTGCCGGTGGCTGGAATCGTCGTTCCACCACTCGCGGTGGTGTCAGTCGTATCGGTCGCGTTGGTCGCGGCGGCTGCACAGCTCGCAAGGACGGATTGCGAAACCAGCACGCTCGCCGCGCCCTTCGCCGCGAACCCGAGCAGTTCGCGCCGGCTCAGTCGCGTGGCTTTTGGAGATTCTGTCTCAATGAGTTTGTTCGACATTGAAGTCCCGTGAGATGATCGGTGCGTTGTGCTCTGATCAGAATACACGTGAGAGGGGGACTTCTCTGCGGCTATGTCATGAAGTGCACGAGGGCGTTACGAATCGCACTTCTCAACGGCGGATTGAGGGCCGAGGACTAAGGGCATCGATCACCGAGGACTGAGTGAGGATTGCAGACAACCGAGAACTCGAAGTACGGTGGGCTCGGTTGTCCTCGCTCATCACTTAGTCAGCAATCATAGATGCACTTAGTCCTCGGGCCTCGGTCATTAGCTAGATGTGAAGCCCCATTAATTCCTCGAGCTTTTCAAACCTGCTGCGGGAAACCTTGAGCCTCTGTCCGCCCTTCAGCACCACCGCGTAATCCCCACCGGGATTGCGGATCAAGGTCTCGACGAGATCGAGTCGCACTATTGCGGAGCGATGGATGCGGAAGAATTTCCCGGGATCGAGGCGGTCCTCGAGCGTCTGCATCCGCTCCCGTATCAGGTAGCGCTTGTCGGCGACAAACAGCTCCGCGTACGGTCCGCTGGCGATCATATAGTCGATCTGCTTGACCGGCACCACACGCACCTGGCCTTTCATCTCTACCGCGATGCGCTCGAGGTACTGGGTCTTCGGCGCCGCTTTAGCTTCGGAGCCTCCGAGTAGGCTGCGCAATTCGTCGGAAAGCTTCGAGACCTGATTGAGCTCGATCATCTTCCGCGCTCGACGAAATGCCTTCTCGAATCGCTCGTCATCGAAGGGCTTGACCAGGTAATCGAGCGCGGCAAGATCGAATGCGACGACAGCGTAGTCGTACGCCGTCGTGAAGATCACCGGTGGCATATCGTCGACGCCGATCTCACGCACGACGTCGAGTCCGGTTTTGCCAGGCATTTGGATGTCGAGGAAAACGAGATCGGGTTTCAGCTCACGGATCGCTTCGACCGCAGTCAGGCCATTGTCGGCGGTGCCAACGATCTCGACACCATTCTCGTGGGCGAGCAAATCCTCCAGTCGCTGGCGACTGAGCTTTTCGTCTTCGGCGATCAGTACACGCAGTGGCTTGGCGCTCACTGACTGGCCTGAGATTTAGTCACCAGCACCGTGCGGAGCTCCGCGGAAGTGCGATACGGAACCGCGATTCTCGCGATGGTACCGCCGCCGGCCGCTTCCGTGAGAGCGAGGCTCTGCTCACTACCATACATCTGCTCCAGACGTTGCCGAGTGTTGGCGAGTCCGACTCCCGCGTCATCGAGTCGAGCGATTTTCGCAGGGCCGGGACCGTTGTCGGTGACAGTGAGCACGAGTCGTTCCCCTTCGACTCGAGCACGAATCCCGATTTTGCCCGCTGCCGCGATTTTGTCAACGCCGTGCTTGACCGCGTTCTCCACTAGCGGCTGCAGTATCAAACTGGGCACCATTGCATTGCGCGCGTCATCCTCGATCTGCATGTCGATCTCCAGCTTGCCCTGAAACCTGACCTGCATGATCTCGAGGTAGCGCTCGAGGAAAGAGATTTCCTGCGATAGCGGCACTTCGTGATCGGTACCGCCTTCGAGGGTATACCGCAGCAGCTCGCTGAGGCGGGCGATCATGCGGCGTACCCCACGCGGATCGCGCTCGACCAGTGACGACACCGCGTTCAACGTGTTGAACAGAAAGTGCGGATTCAGCTGCGCGTTGAGAGCCGACAACTTCGCTTCGGCGAGCTGCGTTTGGAGTTGAGCCGTTTCGGCCGCCATCTGCGCGGCGGCTTTCTCGTGGGCGCGGAATCGACGCGAATATTCGCGCGCGAAACCGGCGGCCAGGATGCCGCAGAATATCAGGAAGTGATTGAGGATCATCGGGCCGTGGAAGAAATTCAGCGGCGAGCCACCCCCGAGTCCGCGCCGAACCCCGCCTCCACGTTCTCCACCGCCGCCAAAACGCCCGACACCACCCGGCGCTCCTCTGCCGCGATCCGAACCCTGGAGGGTCTGTATCAGCGATGAGTTGATCAGGTCGACAAAGAAGGCAATGACAAGTCCGATTGCGATGAGCGCCAGGATCCTTGTCCATGGTGGCGACTCGATAACGTTGAACCGGCTGACAAGCCAGAAGAGTGGCGGTGTCAGCAGCGCCCACAGATACATCTGCTGGAATGCCAGGGCGATCGGCACCGCGGTTGGTACCGCGGTGAAGCCTTCGCGCTGATCGGCGAGTCGATTGGCGGCGGTTAATATCGCCAACAGAGTCCAGAACGCGAAGATCCCGAAAATCTCTACGCCACTAAGTCGGAACCGTTTCTCTGCGGCTGGGGATGCTTCGCTCATGACCCATGATACCCCGTCCCGGAGGGCGTGGGCAAATCAAACAGCGTGAAGTGCACCCAGGCGTATCTCAGTCGCACTGTCGAGAAACATTTGGGCGGTGAAACTCGCTTGTGACGTCTACGTGCAGACTATGACTGCGCGGTGTAGTTCGTGACAACGAAGGCGAGTGAACAACAACGGTGTGTGTCAGAAGCAAGTAGAGAGATCAGAAAGCATTCTAACACACAACCGGTTCACTAAAATGTCACTCGCCTTCAAGACCACCGACGCTCCTTCGCACCAGCCGCCCAGACTCTCCACGCTCGAAGCGACGCTGCGCGGCTATTTCGTCGCCGCATTCACCGGCGCCGACAAGCCCGATTGGGCGTTCCGCGCAGCTGTCTGGAACGTGACTGACGACCTCAAGATGATCGGCGACAAACCGGAGGACGTTATCAAGCGGATCAAGTACATCGCCGCCATCCCCGTCGCGTTTCACTACCGAGTCGGCTACCGCGAGAGTCAGTCGAGGCTGACTCACACTGTATCGAAGGCGACTGCGATCGCGATCGACCGATACTTCGCGGCCAACGTCTAGTTGCCGTTGAGAGCAGCCGCGACGTCGCTCAGGGTCCGGAATCCACGCTGCTGCTCGCGAGTGAACTCTATCCGAAACTCCTCCTCGACGGCCATCATCAGCACGACCAGATCGAGAGAGTCGATACCCATCTCGAGGAGCGAGGCGTCAAAGCGGATTTCGGATTCGTCGCGACTGAGCGAGTCTGCGGCGAGGCGACGCAGGCGTTGCTCGACTGAATCGGGTGCGACGCGATGCGGACCGACCACCTGCTCGAAACAATGGGCGTACTGCTTGAGTCCGTTGTACACCTCTTCGTCGACGCGCTTGAAACGATCCATCATCTCGTCGACGACAGCCTGACCATTCGCCGCGGCGTAGGCGTCGAGCCGGTCTTTCACCCAGCGAATGTGTCCGGTTTCCTCCTCGATCAACTGCTGAAGCGTGCGCTTGACCTCGGGATGGGTGCCTGGCCAGGACAGATGCGCGCGGAAATGTCGAACTACTCGCCGCTCGAACACCTGCGTCAGCGCCAACACCTCGAGCAGGTTCGTGGGATTACCGACTGCCGCGTGATATCGCGCTTGATATGTCTCTCTTACCTTCTTTGGAGTGCCACCGACTCTCTGAATGCACTGGGTCCAGGCCCACGCGTGCCCCGCCTCTTCCGCGCAGTGCTCGGTGAGCCGCACACGCAAATCGTCGTCATCGGTCTCACGCGCGAGCCGTCCCATCAGCAGTCCGCCGGCAAGCTCGGACTCGCGATAGTAGCTGAGTAGCCACAGCTCGTTCTCACTGATCTCCAGCTTGCCCGGCGTCGGTGGCTCGTATGAATGTGCGACAGCAATTGAGCTAGCCATTGCTCATCTCCTCCATCAAATGCTCCGTCGGCGAAAGGCCGCAGAGCTGTCGGATCTTCCGGTTCATCGCCATGATGGCGTCGAAATCATTTTCCTCGGCGTGCGGAATTTCGACAACGTCGCTGCCGTAATGCCGAAAGTTTTCAGCGGCGCTGATGATCTCCGGCACAATCGATCGATCAGCGTCTATTCGCTTCCTGAGCAATGCACCAGCGCCGGCGCTGTGACGAAGCTCGTCCCTGCTCATGTAGTCCATCAATTCGGCAAGCACCGGCTCGCGCGTTTGCGCAGCAATCCGCCTGAAGAAATGCGCGGCGAACAGCTCGGAGCACATGAAGTGGGTCAGGTACGTTACCGCCGAATCGCGATCGTACTGGATCGAGCTGGTGCGACCGCGCGCCTCGACAAGGTCGCGCACACTCGACTTGCTGCTCTGATCTCCAACGGTATCCAGATATCGCCGCAGCGCGGTGTAGTGCTTGAGCCCCTCGTAAAGCTCCAGACTTAGAATCGCGGTGGCGTCGACGTCGTCCCACAACATGAGCATCAGGCGCGGTGCAAACGTCGGCAGATAGCCCTCGATAATCGCCGCATCGCGCAGACCGGCGTGAATCTCGGCTTCGTCGCGGGCGATCCGGTGGTCGATCGCTCCCCAGCGGATGCTGTCGATCGACCATGCCGACGATTCGGCAGCACGCAGATGCTCCTCGTAGATCAATGTCCCCTCTCTGCAACGGCGAGCGTCTGCAAGCCAACGGTGTCGTTCGTCGTCCGCACACTGGTGAAACCAGCAGAGGTCAGAAGCGCTCTCAGCTGTTGAGTTGAGCGATAGTGCGTATGAAGCTCGGCGAGCTCTCGCGCGAGATAGTCGGAAACCCGATCGCGGTTCATCGCCGAGGTTATGAAACGGCCGCCAGGCCGCAGCGCGCACAACGCGCGGCGATAGAAATCGTACAGGATCCCGTCCGCGAGAAATTCTCCGAAGCCGAGTGACACGATGACGTCAACACCGGTTGGGATAGTGCCAGGTTTCAGCGCATCGCCACAGCTGAACTCGAAGGACTGATGTCCGTCGATGAGCTTGCGCGACAACGCCAACGGCTCCGGATCGATGTCGATACCCATGAACGTCGTGCGCTCATAGCGACCGGGATCGCTGCGCCGCAGCGTCTCCGCGACGTCGAACAGATCGCGCGCGATGCCGCACGGAATCGAAACGACGGTGAGCTCCCGATCATCGTCAATCGCCTCGATCGCACGCATGATCTCCAGGCGGGAATGGAGGAAGCGACTACGCATCGAGCGCGAGCCTTTGAGCTTGAGCAGCAAGCGATCGAGCATCCGGCCAACGCCAAAGCGTCCGCTGGGCTCATTTCTGTAGATGTGATCAGCGAAGCGGAAGCTACCCGAGTTTCTGATTCCCTCTCGCGCGAGATCACTGGTCGTCAGCAAGGCGTAGACGGGGAGCAGGTGATACTTCCCCTCCGAGACCAATCGGCGTGGAATCGAGGCCGACCGGCGCGTGCGATTGGGCAGCGCCGCGATTGGCGTCGCAGTCAGTTCATGCTGTGGCCGAGACATCGTTCCTCACTGTCGAAGGCCAATTCCGTTCATCGGCACCGTGTTGATTCACGATAGCGATCACCCAGCGCTCCCAGCCGAACGCAACGCAGCCGGTGTTGGCAGGCTGGCCGGAGTCGAGCTTGATGCGGAATGCCTTGCCGAAGTGATCGTGATGGTTGTTGAACGATGCGGCGGCGATCGTGCGCCCGTCGTCGCTGGCGCGCAGCCTCAGCTCGTATTTGAGCGGCAGTATCTGCTGCATCAACATTCTTCCGCGCGACTCGGCGGTGAAAAACGGATCGTTTGCAATCTCGATAGCGCCATCGAGTCCCAGCTCTTTCGTCCAGGCGTGGACGCGCATCATCAACTCGCCTCGCACCATTTCAACTGTTTGTGGTGTTCCCACGGTGATTATCTCCCGCATCGTGAACTCACGCAGTCTCTCAACCGCAGTGGGTGATTGCTCCTCGAACTCGTTCCGGAAGCACCGGCCGAGCGCAGTCACCATGGAGCCAGATGCAGTAACCGTGCAGTCAGAGAGAGTTGGATAGTGGTGGTAGCAAACAGCGGGGGGTCTAGCGTTCTCACCATTGCGAACGAGTTTCTCGGGAAATGCCGATAGAAACCCCGCGCGATCGAGGGATGACAGCGAGATGTCGTCCGGGAAGGCGAGTCGGGTAGCGCCGAGGTGATCGGCCCAGTCGCAAACAGTGGCATCGAGCCAATCACGCAGTTCGGCGACTGCTCCGTGCAACACCAGGGCCCCCTGACCAGTCAGCTCGAGATCACCCTTTGCGATCAGCCTCCCGACCGGGGAGCCGGACGTCTCCGTGCGAAGAGTGCCGCGCCGGCGAGTGGTCGACCTTCTGGTGATCGACTCGACACCAGTGAAAACCCGGGCGATCGTCTCGATCGACCTGAAATTGGCGAGAACGATCTGCGAATCGGGAATCTTGCGGTCGAGGGTGGATTGCAGGAACGCGATCAGCTCGAGGATCTTGAGCGAGTCGATGACCTGGTCCTCGAACAGTCGCGTTTCAGCGGTGATCGAAGGCGCGATCTGACCATCCGCCAGCTGTTCGCGGACGAAGCATAAAAGGCGCTGCTCGAGCTCGTGGGCGGTCAACATTGACGTGTCCCCCAGTTGCTCTCGAGGCAGTACTTCACGACTCGCGGATAGAAATCGAGCGACGGCTGCGGCGCGATGCCGTTGCCCGCCAGGGTGGCCGTTGCCCGATCGGTCTCGAAAACCTTGGGATGCGCGAGCTGATACGCGAACGTACGAATCGATCTCGTTGCTTCGCGCAGCACTGGATTCCCTGTTTCCTCGACGGATTTGACGAACAACTCGTACGTATCGAGATCGACGATCAACGGTTTCTCGACTGCTCGCTTGCGCCACTGGGGCCGGTACGTCGCGATCGCGCTCATCGTCTCGTCGATGATTTCGCCGAGCGTATTGCTCGATTCGCGGCCCGCCGCGAGGTGGAAGACCCCGGGACGCGCTGCGTGCTCCGCCAGGTGCAGCACAGCCTCGGCGACGAAGTCAGAGCTGACGATGTCGACCGGCTCGTTCGGATCGCCGGGAATCATCGGCGCCAGACCGCCATAGAGGAGCCTGACCGCGTGGTGGATGGTATTGAAGTGCGTCACTCTACCGGTACCGGAATCTCCGATGACTGTGCTCAACCGCACCAGAATCAGCGGAAGCTCCGACATCGAGGCGCTGATCATGTCCTCCATCTCGGCTTTCGATTCCTCATACGAGTTGACGAAGCCGAGTCCTGCGTCGCCGAAATCGGACTCGGCGAAATCGCCACACCGCTTGCCGCTGACATAGACGGTGCTCAGGAACGCGCCGCACTCGAGCGCTGGACAGTGCCGCGCGAAATCGAGAACGTTGCGACTGCCGTCGACATTAGCCCTGCGCGCAGCAGTGATCGGAAGTGTGAATGACGTCGAGCCAGCGGAGTGAATGATGTGGGTCGTGTCGCGTTGCAGATGAACCAGAGCATCAGCGCGAACGCCAAGGTCGGGCCCGGCGCCGATGTCGCCTTCGACGACATCAACGGTCGCGCTGATGTCTGCATAAGCGAGCAATGAGCGCACGCGCTCGATAGGATCACTGTCGCTGCGGCGGACGAGGACTTTTACGGCGAGACCTTCCCGTGCCGCGAGTCGACGCAGCAGGTCGCTGCCAATCGCGCCCGTTGCACCGGTGAGCAGAATTGACGCGCGTCGCATCAGTGCTGCACCACCATGCTCGCCCAGTTCGATCCGTACCCGAACGTGAACAGCAGCATGTAGTCGCCTTTCTTCACCAGCCCGGCGTCGGTTGCGTGCCGCAGGTTGAGCAGGTTGTCCGACGCGATGGTGTGGCCGACTTTGGAGATGTTAGCGGTGTAAATCCGGTCAGCGGGGCATTTGATCAGCCGGCCCAGTATCTCCCAGCTGCGCAGCGACACGTTGTGTGGAATGACTGCTGCGATGTCGTCGATGGTCAGGCCCGCATTCTTCAGCGTGCGCTCGATCAGCGCCGCCGCAGTCGGGAAATACGCGGCAATAATCTCGTTCTCTATGGTGTCGCTATCCCACAGCGCGCCTTTCGTCACATGACCGCACTCGACGATTCTGTTTCGCTGGGCGCCGCGTCGCACCAGTGCGGCGCACGCACCGTCCGAGACGAGATTGTAGGCAAGGTCCCGCGGCTGGTCAGGCGGGAACTTGTCGGCGCTGACGCAGAGGATCGCGTTGAGATTGTCTTCGGTCGAGATCAATGCGCGAGCCATGCGTAGCGCGGCAAATATCGATGCACAGCCGACCTGGTTGACGCCAACGACCGCGGCGTTCGGAAGATCGAGACGGGTCTGCAGCACCGACCCCGGGTATTTGAAAAGGTCATGGACGTTGCCGAGGTCGAGTACCGATCCCGGACGGGAGACGCCGTTGCCGTTCCAAAGCGTAGAGCTGGAGTTGAGCGCGGCGGCGTAGAGAATCATGCCGATGTCGTCGCGATCCACATCGCTTTCTGCGAGCAGTTTCTCGGCGGCGGCGACGGCCATGTCGAGATTCGACTCCTCACCCGCCAGATGGACGGTCTCGAATCCGAACGAGCGCAGCGTCAGTCCCGATCGATTAAGGAGCCCGCGCGCACCGAGCTCCGCGACCGTAGCAACGCCCGGCGGCAGGTACTCAGCGATCGATTCGATTCCGATTTGGCGCTTGCTCATGGCGAGATTCTACCCTGCGCTTCAGTACGGCGGGATACGTACAGTGACGTAGCTGGGATGCAGTTAAGCCTTCATATGAAGGGTTGGGAACGAGCTTCCGAATTGTTTACTGAATAATGAACGGATCAAACCTCCTTTCTTCGATCGTTCCGCTCCTTTGAACCGCACGACGTGCCCAGGCAGCGGCCAGCCGAGATTTCCAATTGCAACGCGGTTCCTGTGGATTCCGGCGATCATCTCGATCTCGCCGCATTTCACTACGTGCTCGCTTCCCCGCCGACTACTGAAGGACCGCGTCTGTACAAAGCAGCGCTCGAGAATCTCCGTCGCTTGCTGGTGAGTGATGCCAACGAGCAGCCATCGCCGCCGCACCCAGAGCGCGATCACGATCAACGCGACGTCGAAGATGACTATTGAGATCGGCAGCACTCGCGCACCAGGGCCGCTGAGCGAGCCACGCTGAGTGAAACCATGGATGATTGTCGCCATTACAAAGATGCCGTTGACGACCACGAGGGAGCTTCCCTTCCATAGTGTAGGCGACGGGCGACGCGCGATGATCAGCGCCCACGCCACGAGCACCAGCGCATACGCGCCAAGCCACGGCAGCATGGAGTTGTGGGAGAGCTTAGGTCGCGGCTACTCCTCGAGCAGCGCTTTCAGATTCTCGACGACGCGCTTGCCTTCCTGCTCGTTGAGCTTCTCGAACATCGACGCTTTCATTTTTCCGAGCGCGTTGGTCGGCACTTCGTAGTCGACGTTGAGACTGAGCCTGGTTCTGGGCCCCGCTCCGTCAGCCTTATAGGTGAAGGTGCTTTTGGCGCCAGTTGTGGTTTTGTAGACGAACTCTTTTGCGGGCACGAAGCGAACGGTTTCGGCCTTTCCGGTCAGCTCGACGCCGGCGATGTTGTAGACCCAATCCCAGCTGGTGCCGGGCGTTCTCACATCACCTTTGACGTTGGTCACCGACTTGAGCGGGCCGATGAATGCCGGGTGATTGGTGACGTCGACGATGTACTCCATCAGGGAGTCGGGCGTGCACTTTACTTCGACGGACTGGGCGACTCTGGTCATTTTGACTCTCCGTTGGAATTCTTGTGCGCTGAGGATTGAGCCAACCAAAGGTAGGCAGGGTGCAGAGATTGCTCAGCGGTCAGTGTGCAGCTAATGAACGTGGCGTTTGTTGCGAAGCGTGGCCAGGAATGCCGATTCAAACGCTGCACACTCTGCACTGCGCATCTGCAACCTGTCTGCCTTTGGTTCACGATGCCAGATAGTGCCGCGATCTCGAACAAAGAGCTTACTGGATGTCGTACTGCGGCTCGGGCCTGTTCATCAGGTACTTGTCGAACCAGCCAATAATGTGCCGCAGGCGTTCGACACGGTGCCACGGCTTCCCTGAACGTGAAAGTTCATGAGTCTCGTCGGGGAAACGAACCATCACCGTCGGCTTGTGCAAATACTTCAGGGCGCGGAACATCTGCTCGCCGCCCATAACCGGCGGCGTGCGCATGTCAGCATCGCCTTCGACAAACATGATCGGCGTGGTGACGTTGGTGACATAGGTGATTGGCGAAAGATCAGCGAACTGCTTCTGGTTCTCCCACGGCGGCCCGGAGAACCACGTCGGATGAAAGAGAGTGAAATCCGCAGTGTACCAGAAGCCGGTCCAATCTGCGATCGATCGTTGTGAGACGGCGGCCGCGAAGCGGTGGGTGTGGCCAACAATCCAGTTGGTGAGAACGCCGCCACCGCTGCCACCGGTGGCGCCCATTTTCGTCGAATCGACGTATCCGCGCTTCACTACCTCGTCGACGCCGGCCATTAGATCCTTGTAGTCGTCGCCGGGATAGTTGTGCTGAATGATGTTCGCGAATTCCTGGCCGTACGACGTGCTGCCGCGCGGATTCACGTAAAGGACGACGTAACCCTTGGTCGCCATCCAATCGAATTCGTGAGTGAAAGTGTAGCCGAAAGCGGCGTTCGGCCCGCCGTGGATCTCGAGAATCAGCGGATACTTTCTCGAGGCACTGAAACCCGGCGGCTTGAGAATCCACCCTTGAATGCGTTTTCCGTCGAAGCTGTTGTAGGTGAACTCTTCCGGCGCCGGAATGTCGAGGGTGCTGAACAGTGCGTCGTTGACGTGAGTGATTTGGCGGGAGGCGATGGTGCGGGAGGCGGGAGGCGAGAGGCGGGAGGCGTCAATCACGAACAGATCGCCGATGTTCACCGGGGTGGACACCAGAGTCACGAGCTTTGAACCGCTCTTGTCGGCTGCATATGACACGACTTCCTCGTCACCGGTCGTCACCGCGCTGGATGTGCCACCATCGATTGGGAAGCGGCGCAAGTTCGCGCGGCCGTTTTCGGTGGTGACGACGATCACACTGCGGCTGTCGCTGCTCCAGATAATTCCGCCGCCGCTGCCGGCACGCGGCGGATGTTGATCGCCGGTAAGGCCGCCTTCGACGTCGTAGTCGTAGTTCGTGCTGAGATTGACAGGCTTCGCTCCCGGAGTCGCATCCATGACGTAGACGTCGCGCTCGTCGTAGAAGCGGAGTGGTTTGCCGTTCTCGTTGCCGGTGAACGCGATTTTCTTTCCATCACGAGAGATCGCAATTGAGCCCACGGCGCCATCGAGACTCGCGACCTTTGTCGGCGTACCGCCGCTGGCTGAAACCGAGAACAGCTCGTCGGCAGCCGTTTCGTAGTACGGCTCGAGATGGCGATCGGACGTGTAATAGAGACGCGATCCGTCGGTTGACCAGACGGGCTCGCTCTCGTCGAACGTCCCATTGGTGATCTGCTTCGCACTCGGCTGTCCACCGCTCGCGGTGAATGATGCGGGCACAGTCCAGATGTGCGAATGCGCGGTGACGTCGGTGTAACCGGCGCCGTTCCAACGGTACTGCGCCCGCGTGATCACCCGAACATCGCTGACGTGCTTCTTCGTGGTGTCGGTCGACTTCTTCGCCGAATCCGATCCAGCGGTGTCGGGAACCGATGTAAACGCAATCGTGCGACCGTCGGGCGACCACACCGGCGACGACGCGCCTTTTGGCGCATTGGTGAGCATCCTCGCTTCGCCACCATCCATTGTGATCAGATAGATCTGCGGCGGCCGAGGCTTGCCATCGACCGGGTCTGGCGTGCGCACGAAGGCTAGCTGGCGTCCATCCGGCGACCAGCGCGGTCCCCGGTCTCCGCGGCCCGACGTCAACGGCCTCGGCGCTGCGCTTCCATCCGCGGGCACCATGAAGATCTGGGTGTCGTAGCGATCCTTGTCGGCGTCAGCTGTTACGCGTACGAACGCGACCTGCGAGCCGTTCGGAGAAATCTGTGGATCAGCGGCCCAGACAAACTTGAACAAATCGGTGTCCGAGATGGGCCGCCGCGTCTGTGCGCTGACGTCGGCCGGCCCCATGATGAGAGTTATGGCGGCGAGGCCGAGCAGCAGCGGAGTCTTACCCACCAATATCGCGGACCTCATTACTTCACCAGTTCTGCCGTCGCCACCGCACCGTTCATCTGCGGCAGCACGCTAGAGACCTTCACTACGCGACGGTCGGCTTTGCTCACCCACAGCGTCGTCGTCTCACCAGTGCCCTCGGCAGGGGTGGTGATGACTTTCCAGGCGTCGAAAGTACCGGCCGGAACCGTCACGCTCTCGGTGCCGACGACTTTTAGCTGCCGCGGCTTCACCTGCTGCGACATGATGTCGAAGTTGCGGAACGTCGTCGCGTAGCCGGTTGCAAGTGGCAGCGCCGCAATCGCGTCGTTAGCACCCGCGCCGTCGGCGAATAGTACGCCGCCCAGGTCAGCCGAGATCGGACGATCCTGGCCGTTCACTGACATCGTGCCAGTGGCCTTGTTGTCGGCAAACTGGATGTCGACGGTCGCCGGCCCCTGATGAATGATACGACGGGTCAACAACAGCGATCCCTTCGATACCGTCGATTCGTCGGACATGGTGCCCATCGGCATCGACGCGGATTCAGTCACCAGCCAGACACCGCCGCTGTCCTTGACGGTGTGCGTGAGATCCATCGGAATCGTCTGACCACCTGCCTCGAGTGTTCCCTTGTACGTCGTAACGCCAGGCGTAAGGTCATACGCCGGCTTCGGTGCGCTGGGCGCGACTTCCACCTTCTTCGCGACGACGACTGTCTTCGGATCCACAGTGAGCTGCGCGAGACGCGTGCTGATCGCCGGCGTCATGCTCTGCTGATAACGACCGCCCAGGTGCTTCGCCAAAAACTTCTCAGCGGCCGCAAACATCGCGAGGTTGTTGATTGGGCGCGCGAAGCCGTGGCCTTCATCCGGCGCGAGCAGGTATTCGACGGGCGATCCACGGTCGCGCAGAGCGGTGACGATCTGCTCGCTCTCTGCTTTATTCACTCGCGGGTCGTTGGCTCCCTGCACCACCAATAGCGGCGCCTTGATCTTGTTCGCCGAAGTAAGGGGAGACTGGCGAATCAGCTGGGCTTTGCCGGCTTCGGTGTTTGGATTTCCCATTCGCTCGTTGAAGACCGTGCGGATGGACTCCCAATACGGCGGAATCGAGTTGAGCAGCGTGATCAGGTTGGACGGGCCGACGTAAGACACTCCGGCTGCGTAGACGTCGGGAGTGAATGCGAGGCCGGCGAGGGTCGCGTAGCCGCCGTACGACCCGCCCGCGATGCCAACACGCTTCGGATCTACGATGCCTTGGGAGACCAGATAGCGGACACCCTCAGTGATGTCGTCCTGCATCTTCTGGCCCCACTCGTTGTTGCCGGCATTGAGGAACTTCTTGCCGTAACCGGTCGAAGCGCGGAAGTTCGGCTGCAGCACTGCGTAACCACGATTGGCAAAAAACTGCGCGTATGGATTGTATCCCCACACGTCACGCCCCCACGGACCTCCGTGAATCCAGGCGACGAGCGGGAGATTCTTGGCCGGCACGCCGACGGGAAGCGTGAGATAGGCGGGGATTACCAAGCCATCAGATGACTTGTACGAGATCGCCTTGACGCGCGCGAGCGATTCGCGCGGCAGCTTGTCGAATACGCGGTAGAGGAACGTCAGCTTCTTGCTATTGCGATCGTACAGGTAGCGCTCGCCCGGCTCACGATCGCTGGACGCGACGACCATCCACTCATTCTCGTCGCGAGTGGTAGACGTAATGTTGATCTCCTTCCCCGGCAGCTTGCTCTTGATAAGATCGTAATCCTTCTCCCACTGCGGATCCTTGAAGTACACCCGCGTTCGATCGTCGACGTAGGCAGTCGCGACAAGCTTGTTGGTAACCTCCGAGAAAGTCGCAGCACCGAAGTCGACGCGGTTCAGCGGATCGGATTCGACGAGCTGCTCTGACTTGGTGTTGGGATCAAAGAGAACCAACCGGGTGAGGTCTGGCGTTCCCTTGTTGGTCTCCAGGTAGAGCTTGTCGTTAGCCGCATCGAACTGAAGCGGATTGCAGGTCTCGAAGACGTTGCACGAATAGATCTGCGTGAAACCGCTCGGATCGACGCGCAGGATCTCCGTGTCACCCTTATCCGTGCTGCGTGCCGCCAGTTTCAGATTGCCGGCGTTGTCGAAGATCCAGCTCGATACACGCTCGGTGTTCTGCTTGAGCAGGGTCTTCTCACCAGTCGCGATGTTCAGCTTATACAGATCGTGCCATGCTTTGTCGCGATCGTTGATGCCGACGTACATGGTGTTGGGATCGTTGCGCGGCACGGCGTAGATTATCGCGCGAACACCCTTCGCTTCCGTGAGATTCCGGGCGGCCGGAACTTCCTGGCCTGTCGCAGCTGCGGCCGATGGATCGACGGCGTAAACGTTGAAGTTCTCGTCGCCGCCCTGGTCCTGGACATAGAGGATGTACTTGCCGTCTCTGCTCCAGAAATACTGGGTTACAGGACGCTTGATGTCGTTGGTGATCAGCTTCGCCGCCGTCCACGGCTCGTTGACGCCCTTCACCCAGATGTTGCGCGTGTCCTTGTACGGTTTGAGGAACGAGATGTATTTCCCGTCGGGCGATATCTGCGCGCCGGAGATCTCCGGATTGCCGAAAAACAGCTCGCGATCGATGAGCGGTGGCAGCTTGCCGTTCTGGGCGGGCAAGAATGCCGGAGTGGTAAATGCGATCGCAACCGCGAGAGACCAGCGTAGGGTCTGCCGCGGGCGAAGAGTGACGGGAATTCTCATTGGAAAGTCCGTGACGGGGGAAATGCGGAGTGCCGAGTCCAGCTGCGTGTATGAGGCAGCCTCGAACGGGTACTAACGTATAGCGCATACAAAAGTGCCACCAGCACAAATTCGACGCCTTTTATCCGAGATTACATAGCGAATGTCTTCTCTCGAACCAAAAACCGTGACGATGGTTCCGACTCCGCGGCGACCGTTTGGTCCCGGAGCAATACTGGTAGTCGTAGCACTTTTGCTGTTGATCGCGTTTGGCTATTGCGCCAGTCGAGTGGCGAGGAACCCGTTTCTCGGTCGAAGCGAGCCGGTCGTCACGCACGACATTGTCGTGCAGCAAATACGCAACGTCGCAAAACTGGTTTCGAGCGAAGCAAGTGTGCGCGACGTCGTGTCGTATCAGAATACGTGGTACGGATCGACGAAGCGTTCGCTGGTTGTCGTCACCGGCAGGCTGCTCGCGGGCATCGACCTCAAGGACAATCCAGACGTCCGCATCGACGACGCCGATCGCCGGATCATCATTCGCATTCCGCCCGCGAAGTTGATCGCGGTCGAGATAAAAGACATGCAGACCTACGACGAGCACGGCGGATTGTGGAATCCGTTTACGCCCGAAGATCGCGACGCGATTCAGCGACAGGCGCGAGCTCAGCTGCTCGCCGCTGGCTCGCAGATGGAGTTGCTCAAACACGCGAATGAAAGCGCGGTGGAGATGCTGCGCATGTTGCTTGCAAAGGACGGCTACACCGTTGATGTTGCAGTGAGAGGTACATAACGGAAGTCAGCCGGAGGTTTCATGAACGAGCGCGTCCCGTCTGCAGTCGCCGTCGTTTCGTCTCTGGTAATCATCGCGTACGCTTGTACAACGGCACAAACCACCACCAACACCAATCCGTCTCCCGCGGGCGGAGTTGCCGCCAACGCGCAGGGCGGCCTCGGTGGACCCGGTGGCCGCGGCGGATTCCGGGGGCCTCTTACTGATTCGGCGCGCAGAGTGCGCGACAGTGTCACTGCGGCTCGTCGTGACAGCGGCGCGGCAGGAGTGATGCGATTTATCGCCGGCCGCGAGAATCAGCCCGCCGAAAGCGTCTTCAAGAACATCAAGATTTTCAAAGGCGTGCCGGCGGGCAGGCTCGTCAACATCATGAACAACGGCTTTGGCCGCTCACTGGGCGTCAGCTGCGGTTTTTGTCACGTGCCTGGCAAATGGGATCTCGACGACAAGGAAGAGAAGAACACCGCACGGCTAATGTTCGCGATGGTCCAGACCATCAATGGCGAATACATCTCCAAGGTGCCGCACGACAGCGCCAGTCCGCAGCCGGTGGTGAATTGTTTCACCTGCCATCGAGGCGAGCCGCGTCCACTGGGACCGGGCGGGCCGCCGCCGGGAAATCGGCCACCGGGAGGCCCGCCACCAGGTTCTCCGCCGCCCGCTAGCGGATTCTAGCCGTCAGCGCCCGGCAACTCCTACTGCGCCGGGCTGCCGATTTCGGCGACGAGCTTCCACTTTCCGCCGACTTTCTTCCAGACGTTGAGGAAGTTGCCGGACTGCTTTGTGGGCTTGCCTTTGACGTCCGCCGTTTGCGAGAACGTACCGTAGTCCCACGCCATCGTGGCGTCGTCGGAGAAGTTCACGCCGTCGCTGTGGAAGGTGACGTCCTTCACATTTGCCTTGACGGCCTCGACGTACGATTTCCGAATATCGGCCAATCCTTTCACGGTCTTCCCACCGCCGATCGAGACAGCGTCGTTGTCGTAGCAGCACATGACTGAATCGACGTTTTTCGAGACCATACCGCGAATGAACGCCGAGTCATTGCCAAGTATCTCGGCGCTGGCTGCGTTGCGGTCGAAGGACTTGCCACTCGCTGTCGATGAGGCTGCGGTCGAGTCGGCCGAGGCGGGCGTGCTTTTGTAGCAGGCGGACTGAATAACCGCGAGTCCTGCAACCAAGGCGATAGTGCTCGAAATGCGCATCGTTCCTCCCGGTTGGTTTAACAAAAGGTAGGCAGACTGCAGAGAAAGCTCAGAGGGCAGGATGCAGCGTATGATTGGCGTTTGTAGCGACTTGCGCCAGAACGCCACATTCAACGCTGGGAACCCAGTCCTGTGCTGCTCTGCTACCTGCCTACCTTGCTGCAGTTTAGTCCTCAGTCCCAGTCTACTGCTGAAGACGGATCTCCCGCGCTCCGAACGGACGCGCGAAAGTGCCCGCGTTCGCGCGCTGGGCGAGCGCGTTGACGCGGCTCACCGTCTGTCGAACCGTGTCGGTAATGCGATCCCACTGGCCGCCCGCGATCCAGTCCGAGGGCGCCATCCAGCTGCCGCCAACTGCGACGACGTTCTTCATCGCCAGGTATTGCGGGAACGTAGCCCCGGTGACTCCGCCCGACGGATTGAATTGGATGCCGTTGAACGGACCATTCAGCAGCTCCAGGTACTCCGTCCCGCCGAGGGTGGTGATCGGCCACAGCTTCATGAGTTTGAGGCCGGTGTCGAGCACGGCTTCGATCTCCGAGGCCGTCGCGACACCCGGAAAAACGGGTATGTCCTGCTCGAGACAATAGTCGACGACATCGCGCTTGAATCCCGGGGAGATCACGAACTCGGCGCCGGCCGCTTTCGCCTGCTTTGCCTGCTCGACATTGAGCACGGTCCCGCAGCCCGCGAACATCTCCGGCTGCTCGCCTTTGATCCGTCTCAGCGCTTCGAACGCCTTCGGCGTGCGCAGCGTGATCTCAGCGATCGGCAGTCCGCCGCTTAGTAAAGCACCTGCCAGCGGCAGCGCATTGTTGGGGTCTTCGATGACGATGACCGGAATGATCCGCCAGCGGCGCAGAGCTTCATTTATCGACGTTTCGTGAACTTCCACCGTTAGTCCTCCAGACGGGCGCAGGGCGAGGGTAGAAAGGTGCACCAATCGCCGGCCTTAGAGTAGGGGCGGGAGTCTGTTACAGTTGAGTCCCGGCGAGAGTCTTGATTTACCATGTCTCCCGCCGCCAGCACCGATCACACAATCCGCACGATTACCATCGACGGACGGAAGTACAACGTCGTGCTTCGCGTCGGTTACGACGGCGTTGAGTATGTCGGCAGGATGCGCTTTACGGACACGGCAAGTCCCGATCTGTCGTTCCAGGATCACGGGTCGATCCCCGGCGCCAGCATGCTCGAGACGGTACGAAAGGCGAAGGAGTTTTCTCCAAACGAGATCGAGCAACGGCTGCATCGGGCGCTGTCGGAAAAACGTCGGTTCAACAAACTTCGCGACGCCACCGACGATATGATCAACACCATCAAATACCTCAATCGCCTCGCGATCGATATCAAGAAGGGGCGGCTCGATCAGGATGGTGGAAAGCAGGAGCTGGAAAACGTCCAGAATCAGCTGCTCGAGATCGTGCGCACCTTCCGCCACCACGCCGGTGTCGAGGATCATCCGCAAGCGAAGCGGACTCCGCGCAGCGCCAAGCGAAAATCACTGTCCTGACGAACTGACGAACTGATCGACTTCGCTCGCCGGACGGTCGTTATTAAGATTCGGCGTGACGAAACCAACCAAAGCGCAGGCGTTCGCCGCGCTCGCAGCTGCCGGCTCTCTCTGGGGAACCGGCTTTCTTTTTGGCAAGTGGGCGCTCGAAGAGCTGTCGGTCGGGGAGATGGTTTTCTACCGATTTGTGTTCGCCTCCCTTGGCTTCGCCCCCGCAGTGATCCGTGGGTTTGCGCATCCCTCATCCCGCATCCCTCGCAACGACTTCTGGCTGATCTTCATCTGCGCGCTCGTCGGCGTTCCGATTCAGTTCATCATTCAGTTCGAGGGACTCGCCCACACCACCGTTTCCCACGCATCGCTGATGGTCGGTGGACTGCCGGTGCTGCTAGCCGCTGGATCCGCGTTGTTCGCTCACGAACGTGTGACGCTTAGTCGCTGGATCGCGCTCATCGCATCCACCGTCGGCGCAGCACTCATCGCACTCGGCGCCTCCACCGGTGAAGGCGGGTCGCACGCAACGGTACTCGGCGATCTACTCGTCGCCACATCGTTGCTGGCAGCCGTAGTCTGGATCCTGATCACACAACGCTTGATGCGAAGCGGTCGCTATACGCCCGTCACCGCCAGTGCATACGTCATGACACTCGGCGCGGTGCTACTCGCGATCTGGGTTGTCGCGACCGAAGGACCGCCGCCCATCCATCTAACTCTCAAGACCTGGGCGTCGGTCGCCGCGATGGGACTTTGCGCGACGACGGTGACAACCTATCTGTGGAACTGGGGACTTTCGCATGTGCCGGCGTCACAAGCGGGCGTCTTCATCAATCTCGAGCCGGTGATCGGCGCCATCCTGGGCGTGATGATCTTCAGCGACATACTCGGCCCGTACGCGCTGGTTGGCGGGGTGCTGGTCGTCGGAGCCGCGATCTACGTCGCATCGAGCGAGAACCATCCGGAAGACCGCTCCCGCGAAAGGGCTATCGCTTAGGCTGATTTCTCCGCGACGGAATCACTTGCGGCGCCGTTGGTAAGCTTCGCTCCCATGCGCCGGATGTCACGACACGATTGCCACCCGCCTGCAGACTCCCGGCAAAGATCGCATACAGGTCCGAAGCCGCAGTGTTCACTCCATAACCAAGGTCTGCCATCGACCGCACGGTCATCACGCTGATCGGCATCGGCGATGCGTTCGCGAATCCCGTCATCAGCTCGGTGCCGAACGTCGTCTCGCGCCAGTGTGAGTTGGCAGTTCCAGCGCCGCCGGTGTTCTCCACCGGTACTGAGTTCAGACAACTGTTGGTGCCGCCCGTCAAAATGCAGCCGGCGATTCCACCGGATCCGAGATACCCAACGGTTGGCGTATCGAATCCTGTCAGCAAATTGAGATTGTTCCAGAAAACTCCAAATCCGAGCACGTGGAGCATCTCGTGAGTGATGACATCCTGCAGGCTGCCGGTGTTCGACAAGGTGTTGAGATCGTCGAGATCGAATTCCATCACACCAACGACCGTGCGCAGATCATTGGCGTCGCGCAGGTAGCAAGGCCCCGCTTGCGCGAGAACCTTTCCTGGTCCGTCGATTGGCTGAACCGACGCGTAGATGATCACGCCAGGTACCTGCTCGGCGAGAACCGGGATGCCGGTGACGCCGCACGTCGTTGGATCAGCGCCAGTTGCATCGACGGTTGGCACGCTTCCGACTATGAATCCTCGGATTCTTGCTGCAGCAGTGGTGAAAAACGCCTGCTGGGCGGGTGTCATTGGCGGCCCCCACAGTCGCACGTCGATCACATAGTCGGACGTTGCCGACGCGGAGACGATTGCTGATTTGCCGCTGATGCTGGCGATGACTTGTTGTGACAATGCCGATTTGCCGAGCGTGAATCGCGGCATGGTGATACTGCCGTCCGCCGCTGCGGGTGCTGTAAAGCCGGCGAGCGCTCCCCCGCCGGTAGTCACCGAGAAATTGGCGACGACTCCATCTGCTTTGTTGCCGTACTGGTCAGCGGCGGCGAGGACGACCGGCAGCGTTAGCGTCGTGCCCGCGAGCCCGCTCTGATTGTTTCCATTTATGACATCGAACGAAACTACCGGACCGGCAGCGGCTGCAACTGTGTACGCTACTGTTGCAGCTGACGATGAAAGCGTGAGAGTCTGATTTCCTTTTACCGTCCCGAGGGTCCACGACGGCACGGTGACGACCCCGGCATTGTCGCTGGTGAGTTTGTCGATAGCTGCGCCACCACCGACGACAGTCACGTTGACGTCGGTGTTAGCAATCGGATTGTCGAACGCATCCTTTAGAATTGCCGATATCGCTGAAGCGACCGGTTGGCCGACGGTGCCGGTCAGGCTTGTCGCTCCGGTGGCGACGAGCTTGGCCGCCACGCCCGGATTGGAGGGGACGTCGACGGCGGCGGGAGCAAGCCCACTGACGGAGATCTTGAGTGAATTGACGCCTGGTGACTTGCCGAGGGTCCAGATGCCGACAGGTGTCGTTGGAGTGGCGCTCTTGGCGGGCGCGTTGGTTACGGTCCCGCCACCGGCACTGACACTGATCGAAAGCGCGACTCCCGCAATCGGGTTTCCATTCTGGTCCTTCACGACAAAGGCCGGCTCGACCGGCAGCGGCAGTCCAGCGTAGAACGGTCCGCCCGGAGCCTGCACGATCTCAATCGAGGCCGGCTTGACGCGCGGACCGGACGAGTCACCGCAGCCAAGCGTTATGACGATGACCAGCGGTGGGAAAAGGCGTCGCATGCGAGTTTTAAACTAGGTGTGGCGGGATCGCCAATACTCTGTGCTGACGCCCACCTGTCAAGCCTTGGGGGGTGAACAACCGATTAGAAGCGGCCGGTGCTGCTGAAACTTCCAACCCTTTTCGGGCATAAGGTATCAAAGGGGTATTCCCGGAATCCGCTAACCCTTACGGACTGCAACCGTATGCTCATTACCACTCCCGCGTTCGCAATCATCGGCCTCGCCCTGAATCTTCAGACGGCAGTTGCCCAAAACAGTCAGGCTTCCCGCAATGACAGCGGTCAACCGAGACCGTCGGTGGTAGCGGCGCCGACAGATACGAGCGCGACCGCGGTGCGTGCGGACGGCTCGATCAACATCGACGGCAAGGACGATGATGCGGCGTGGCGTAGTGCGCCGCCGATCACGCAGTTTCAGGAATGGCGTCCGAACGAAGGCAAGGCGGCGCGATTCAAGACCGAAGCGAAGATCGTTTACGACGCGGCGAACCTCTACGTTTTCGTGCGGGCATTCGACCCCCACCCAGATAGTATCAAGAAGATCCTCGAGCGTCGTGACACTTTCACCTCGTCCGACATGATTTGGATCTTCGTTGATTCCTATCATGACAAGCGCACGGGATACGAGTTCGGCGTCAACGCCGCCGGCGTGAAGATGGATCAGGCCGTCTACGACGACGGCAACGAGGACGGAGCATGGGACGCGGTGTGGGACGTCGCCACCCGCATCGACTCACTGGGGTGGACGGCAGAGTTCAAGATCCCCTTATCACAGATGCGCTACAGTCGCGACCGCGAGCACACCTTCGGCATCATGGTCGACCGCGATGTCTATCGATACAACGAGCGTTATATCTGGCCGCTACTGCGCCAGTCGAAGCCGGGCTTCGTATCGCAGTTCGGCTCCCTGCATGGAATGGACGATCTGGAGAATCCGCGCCGGCTGGAAGCGATGCCGTA
Organism: Gemmatimonadaceae bacterium; assembly: GCA_045803545.1. Classification (GTDB taxonomy): domain Bacteria; phylum Gemmatimonadota; class Gemmatimonadetes; order Gemmatimonadales; family Gemmatimonadaceae; genus UBA4720. The sequence continues at coordinate 1,321,370 of JBJMOW010000005.1, forward strand.
CGTCGTGACCAAGAACGCGTCCACGATCAGGAATAACGCGTTCACACAAAAGTCGAATCTGGATGTTGGTGGAGACTTCAAATACCGCATCGCACCCAATGTCACACTCGACGCGACCATCAATCCTGATTTCGGTCAGGTCGAATCGGATCCGTCGGTGCTTAATCTTTCAGCGTACGAGAGCTTCTTCGACGAGCGGCGTCCGTTCTTCGTCGCCGGTCGCGGACTGTTCCGCGCCGACGTCAACTGCAGCGCCGTCAACTGCTGGGGGGAGTCTCTATACTATAGTAGACGCATCGGTCGCACCCCCGAGCTCGCCGGCACTTACGGTGACACCGTTCCGCAGCAGCCGGTAACCATCCTCGGCGCCGGCAAGCTGCTGGCGAGATTCCCCAAGGGAACGACGGTCGGATTGCTGGAGGCTGCAACGCAGCGCGAGACCAATCCGGGCGACACCACTTACTCGCCTTCGACCAACTACGCGGTGCTACGCGCAACGCAGGACTTCCGCGGCGGTAGCAGCGGAATCGGTACGATGATCACCGCAGTGAATCGTCGGATGGATGAGTGGTCTTCGCCATATCTCGCAACGAGCGCCTATGTCGGCTCGCTCGATTTCCGTCACCGCTTCTTCAAGAACACGTACGAGATCACCGGCAACCTCGACAGGAGCGTGGTGCGGGGCTCGACTGGCGTTATCGCGTCGTTGCAGAACAATGGGGTGCACCAGTATCAGCGGCCCGATGCAAATCTTCCGCTCGACAGCACGCGCAACTCGCTCGGCGGAGACGCCGAAGAATTCGCGGTCGGCAAGATTGGTGGGCAGCACATGATGTTCAATTCGGCTTACTCGCGCCGCTCGCCCGGCTTCGACGTCAACGACCTCGGCTACCTGCGTCGCGCGGACCAGGTGTCATGGAGTACCTGGGCCGGCTTCTTCGATCGTCGGGATCGCTTGTTCTATCACCGCTTCCAGTTGAACAACAACTGGTGGCAGTGGTGGACCGCTGAAGGCCTGCCGCTCGAGCGTGCTTACAACTACAACACCCACATTACGCTCAAGAACTATTGGGGCCTCCACCAGGGTGGAACGATCGGTCAGCTCGGTAAGACCTACGATGATCGTCAGCTACGTGGTGGTCCGGCGGTGCGCCAGGACAGGTACATCGCGCCGTGGCTTTCGATCAACGGCGACGATCGCAAAGCAATCGTGCCGTACTTCAACGGCAGCTACTTCGAGAGCTCGAACAGGAGAAACTGGTCGGTGAACGCTGGCCCCGAAGTCGATTTCAAGGTGCTGGGCCGGTTTAGCTCAGCGATCTCGGCGAACTGGAGCCACAACGTCCAGGACAACCAGTTTTACGGGAATTTCACCGACGCTGCCAATTCTCCTCACTACACTATCGCGCACCTCGATCAGACCACGACGTCGGTGACGGCGAGGCTTAACTACACGTTCACGCCGAACCTGTCGCTGCAAACCTACGCATCGCCGTTCGTGTCGAAGGGAACGTACAGCAACGTCCGCCAGGTCTCGGCGACGCCGCGCGCTGACAACTACGACGATCGCTACACCGCCTACAATGATCCCTCGGTCACGAGCGATCCGGGCGGCTTCAACTTCAAGGCGCTGCAGTCGAATGTCGTTCTGCGCTGGGAATACAATCCAGGCTCAACACTGTTCGTGGTCTGGAACCAGGGTCGCCAGGGATTCAACGGCATTGAGGGCGACCGAGCGTTCAGCGGCGACATGCGCGACCTCTTCAAGCTGCATCCGGCAAACACGTTCCTGATCAAGGCGAGCTATTGGCTCAATAGATAACGGACGTGTAGCCACCAATCGCGGCGATGGAGATCCCATCGCCGCGATTGTGTTTTCATGGACTCGGCGCGCCAAAATGCCACCCGGCGGACTGTGAAAGGGCCGCGCCGAGAATCGTCTTATAGATGTGCCTGCATTCAGTTTGAATCCGTCGCGTCAGGGTATAACCTCAGCGACCCTGCGCCGCATCCTTTTAGTCGTTGCGCTCTTCGCGTCGAGTGTGGCGACCGCGCAGGTGCAAAGGCCGCGCGGCTATCCCGGCAAACCGCCGTGGGCTGATACGGCGAGCGAGTCGAACATCTATCCGGTCGGCGACGCGATCGGAGTGTACACGGCGGTACTCGATCTCTACTTCAGCGAAGGCTCTGATCGTCCGAGCGTCATCGTGATGCACGACACCGCCGAAGGTCGGAGCGGCGGGCCATGCCCAATGCAGTGCCCGGAAGCCTGGCTGCACAAATCGAGAATCAAGGAGAGCACGATGCTTTCCTTCGCGAAGCTCAGTCCGAAGCGACCAAGGATCGTTCCGTTCGGATATCGCATCCCGATCACGTTCATCTCCTACGAGCAATACAATCAGCTGAGAGAGGCAGGGCGAGCACGCCCGCAAATCCATCAGGGCGGCAACGTCGAAGGTCAGGAGTGGGAGGTCGAATTCGCGAACAGATACCCGGGCGCATGGGGCTTCATCTACTTGTCGAAAGTTGGATTCGACGATGCGCACACCGAGGCGCTCATTTCGGTCCACTTCTATTGCGGCCTCGCCTGCGATGCTGACGAAAACATTTTCCTGAAAAAGGTCGAGCAACGATGGGTGGTGGTGGAACGCATCCCGAATTCGAGCCAGGGGCTCCAACCGTTCTCCAGTATGCGATATCGCGGGCCCTCGGGCAGCAGCCCGAGTGAATCGGAAGTTTTGTATCCGCCCGCGTCTGAGCGGCCCGAGGGAGAAGACGTCGCGGAAGTTTATAACACGGTGCTCGACAGCCTTTACAGCTTTCACGGCGAATTTCCGCGCCGGATCGTAATCACTGATTGGTTTGCAGTGGACGGCGGGACCTATGACTCGGTTCCTCACAAGCGTCCGATTCAGGTTTCGACACTGGCGCGGTACAAATTCTTCCGAGGCGTGCGCGCGCCGCTCTACACAAGTCTCAAACTGCGCGCGCCGGTATCGGTGCTGCCCCGGGACTCGATGCCGGGAATAGAACTTCGTGGCAAACCACTGGAGAAAATCGCGCTCGACAATATGGTGATGACCGAGAATTCACCTTTCTGGCTCGGGTTTCGAATGCAGTACCCCGGCGCGTGGGGCACTGTTGGATTCACGCGTGCTGCCTTCAACGACAGTCGAACCGAGGCGCTTGTCTTCACCAGCCACGCGTGCGGCCAGAGTTGCCGCAACGACGACAACTGGCTCCTCGAGCGCGACGGTACGAAATGGCGGATCGCCGAGCGCATTCCGCGGCTGGCGGACAAGGATTGGGAGCTTGACTCGTTGCGCTATCTGGGCGCCGATGCTGATCCGCGAGCATACAGGAACCGGCGCGTTCGTGGAATATTTGTCAACCAGTCGACCGGAGCTCCACTTCCCGGACTCCGTTTCACCACGAGCATCGATCGCGACTCGTCACTGAGGAAAGCGGACAACGAGGGTGGTTTCGAGCTTAGGAGTTTACCCCTGATGGGCGGCATCTGGCTCGGCGTTCCGTGTCAGCGGCAGCCGATGCTACCTGATGCTCCACGGAAATACAGTTCGCGACCGCTGCGTGTTGCCGAATTCACCACCCACCCCGGGCTCGATTCGAGTGTGAGGGTGCCGGTCGATTTCAGGCGGTGTCTGCTCGGTCGTCGCGCTAAGGCGCTGGCGGGCGGTAAACCGGGACCACAGGCGCTTGCCTCGGGTTATCCGGACGCGACTGACGCCGCAGTTTATAGAGGAGTCTTCGAGGCGCTTTATCCAGCCTCTCGAGGCCCGGTGCTTCTTGTACCATATGTGCACCGAATTTGGCCGTACGTGTTTGAGTCCGAACTTGTTCGTCTGCAAAAACAGGGAATCGTCGATTCAACCGTAGCGAGTCGACTGGCCGCACTCCCCAAAGATTCAGTTTGGATACGGCCTGGCGTGTCGTTCGGACGGAAGGTTGTGATTCTCGGTTCCGCGGAGCGGGCCTTCCTCGAGGAGCAAGCCGCCGAAATAAGCTACGCAGGAGAACAGCGGGATTTTTCGTTGCTGGGAATGGCAAAAGAAGCATATCCGGGCGCAGACAAAATCCGCGCTCTAAGCCGAATTGTCTACAACCGGGCAATGAACCAGGCATTGGTGCAAGTCACCGAGACCGATCAACCGTACGATTTCGGTGAGACCATGATTCTCCACAAGGAACGCGGTGCCTGGCGGGTCGTCCAGCGACACGTAGAAGACGAGGCAACGTCCGGCGAAATGATCGCTGGTCGTTGTGAGCCGGTTGATGCCGTTCCGACCACACTGCGTCTCGACCAGCTCGAGCGCTTTGTTGGTGATGCAGACATAACCGTGATTCCGACGTCATCGGGCCTGCGACAGTATGGCGGAACGACGCGCTATCGATTCACCCCGAACGACACGCTTCACCGATATTATTGGCTGCCCAGCTTCAAAGGCGACAAGAGGCCGGCAAAACGCCTTCAGGGAGAACAAAAGCTCGCGACGGTTCAGGAATTTGATAGCGTCGGCAATGCGTCGAAGTATCTCGGGGAGCTCACATTCAGGCCAGCTGGATCGACCATCGCGTTCTTCCAGCCGAACACCCTTGACGGTTGGTTCGAACAATTAACCATCCTGCGCGTCAATGGTCGCCAGTTCTTCGGCAAGTGGGAGAGTGGAAGTGGCCCGACCTACCCCTTCAAGGGATATTTCTGTGGGCGGCTCCGGTAGGGCACGACTCGCGAAACTCGGTTGGCACCTACATCGTTCGTATCGTGTAAAACAGTCTGCGGACTAGTGTAAACTGAGTCCGCGCGTAATGGTGATGCTCCCCGTCGCACACCGCTCCGTCCGCTCTCTCACCCACTAATGCGAAACACCGTCAATCGAAGCGGCCTCCTCGCTGTCCTCGCCTTCGCTGCGGCGTGCAGCACTCCAGCCGTCACCAACAACAACGCGCCCGCCCCCGCGTCCGGCGACTTTCTCGCCGCTAACCTCGACACAACCGTTAGCCCTGCAGTCGACTTCTTTCAATACGCGAACGGCGGCTGGCTGAAGCGGCATCCCATTCCGGCGTCCGAAGCGACGTGGGGAATTGGCAACGAAGTGCGCGAGCAGCTCTACGTGAACCTGCGCAAGATCAACGAGGAGTCGGCCGCAGCCACGGCTGCCCCGGGAAGCGAAGCGCAGAAGATCGGTGATTTCTGGGCGACGGCGATGGATACCGCGAAGATCGAGCAGCAAGGCATTCACCCGCTTGACGCCGAGCTCGCGCGGATCGGTGCGATCAAAACGCCGAGCGACGTAATGGACGTCACCTTCGCGGAGGGTCCGCTGCAAGTCGGGCCGTTCTTCGGGTTCTACGTCTACCAGGATGAGCGGCGCAGCGACGTGCAGGCGGCGCATCTATCTCAGGGTGGCCTGGGAATGCCGGAGCGCGATTTCTATTTCAATCCGGATACCGGCGTCGCACGCATTCGCGGCGAGTACGTGAAGCACATCGCGCGCACGTTGCAGTTGTTGGGACGCGATCCGACGTCGGCGAGTAAATCGGCGCAGGACATCATGACCTTCGAGACTGCGCTCGCGAAGGCATCGCGAAAGCTCGAGGACCTGCGTGATCCGGTCGCGAACTACAACAAAATGACGCCGGCACAGCTGACGTCGAAGTACACCCCGAACATCGATTGGGCCACCAGACTCAGTTCGTGGGGCCTGCGTCCCGATTCAGTCATCGTAGGCCAGCCCGAGTTCTTCACCGCGCTTCAGGGGCTGGTCAACTCAACGCCGATTCCGGTGCTGCAGGATTATCTGCGTTATCAACTGGTCACCACGTACTCGCCCTATCTGAGCAATCAGTTCTACAACGAGTACTTCGATTTCTACGGCCGGACGCTCAACGGTCAGCGTGAGCCACGCGCACGCTGGAAGCGCGTGCTCGACATTCAGGGCAACGCCATGGGGATGGTGCTCGGCAAACTTTTCGTGAACGAGTATTTCTCGCCCAAAGCGAAGCAGCGCTACACCGACATGGTGGAGGCGATTCGTACCGCGTATCGCGAGCGCATCAATCGTCTCACCTGGATGAGCGATTCGACCAAACAGCGGGCGCTGCAGAAACTGGCGACGGTGTATCCGAAGGTCGGATACCCGAACAAGTGGAAGGATTATTCGGCGCTGGTTGTCGGTCGCAGTTCGTACGCCGAGAACATGATGAACGCAAATCGCTGGGCGTTCAACGATAATATCTCGAAGTTCGGCAAGCCGGTGGATCGTACCGAATGGGGCATGACGCCGCAGACGTACAACGCGTACTACAATCCATCGAACAACGAAATCGTTTTGCCGGCGGCAATCTTCACCGTTCCCGGAGTTCCGGACTCGGCGGTCGATGATGCAGTGGCCTACGGTTACGTAGCCGCAGGTACAATCGGCCACGAGATCACCCACGGGTTCGACGACGAAGGCCGCCAGTTCGACGCCAAGGGTAATCTCACCGACTGGTGGACTGCTACCGACGCCGCAAACTTCCAAAAACGCGCGGACGTGATGGCGAAGCAGTTCGACGCTTATGAGCCGCTACCGGGCCTCCATATCAACGGCAAGGCTGGACTAGGCGAGAACATCGCCGACTACGGCGGAATGCTGTTGGGCCTCGATGCATTCCGTAAGACGAAACAGTACCAGGAAGGGAAGAAAATCGGCGGACTCACTCCGCTGCAACGCTACTTCCTCGGCTACGCCATCGGCTGGATGTCACAGCAGCGCGACGAATCGCTGCGAAGTCAGCTGCTGAGTGATGTGCACTCGCCCGCGAAGTGGCGCGTGCTCGGCCCGGTTTCGAACGTGCCCGAGTTTTATCAGGCGTTTGGGGTGAAGCCAGGACAGCCGATGTACCGGCCGGATTCCGTGCGGGTGCAGATCTGGTAAGACTCCGGACCGAGGACTTTAGAAGCGAACTACCTCGCTGAGCGCTGACCGCTACACGCTGTTAGCTGGCCGCGGCCTGCAACGGGACAGGTCCCATTGCATAGAGCCAAAGAGAACGCGCTTCCCAGACTTCAACGCAATTTGTCCCGTCGCCTGCAGCGAACAGCGGTCAGCGTGTAGCGGTCAGCGCTCAGCGAGGTAGTTCGCGGTTAAGGTCCGCGGTTAAGGTCCTGAGTCCGCAGCCCGACGAAGGTACGTGAACACGTTGCCCGCCAGCCGCTTCGACGCCCGGTTCGCCTCGAAAAGGTGCCCGCGCAAGCTGTGGACGAAGCCGATGAAGTAAAGTCCGGGACGCGACGTTGGCTCGCCCGACGCCGCGATCGGCTCGGCGACGTCGTCGAGCACGCCGTTGCCGTCGATCAGACGAGCAAGACCCGTCTCGAATCCGATCGCGGCAACGATTGAGTCGAACGACTCCTCGACGCCGTCCGCGTAGACTGCGCCGGCCGGCGTCAGGCGCTCGACTCCCGGCCGGATGTGGAGCAATCCGCGCTTGACCGCGCTCACGAATCCGACGTCGATCAATGGAATCCGCTTCGCCGAATATGGACCCCAGGCCGGCTGAGGAATTTTGTATTTCGTCAGATCGCCCAGCGTGATCCGCGCGGTGAGGCGGCCCAGGCGATCGGCGACCGCCGGCGGCAGAAGACTCAGGATGATTCCGGTGCGCTGAACGGGCATTCCGAACGGATCACGCGGCACGATCATCGGTGGCGTGCGGATACTCAACGCTACGAATTTGCCGCCGTTCTCGGCGATGTCGGCGGCGATCTCAGCGCCGCTGTTTCCGGAGCCGACCACCAGGACGCGTTTGCCGACGAACGACTTCGCGTTCGAGTATCCCACCGAATGTGAAAGCTGTCCGCGAAAATCCAGCGTGCGCGGCCAGTGCGGATCGATCGGCCGCCGGTATTGACCGGTGGCGATGACGACGGCGCGAGAGCTCCACGTTTGGCCGTTGGAGGTTGTCGCCTTCCAGCGCGACTTCTGCGGATCCGACGAGATGGCAGTCACCGTCGCGCCGTTGACAACCTTGAGCCCGAAGTGATCAACGTACTCGCGGAGATACTCCACGAATTGATCGCGCGAGAGGTACTTTGGATAACGGCGCGGAATCCCGAAGTGCGCGAGCCCGGAGAATCCGCGCACTGTGTGCAGGTGCAATCGATCGTAGCGTCGGGCCCAGGTACCGCCGACTTGCGCATCCTGCTCGAGCACAACGGAGTCGATTCCCTGCTGCTTGAGCGCGCCGGCCGCCGAGAGCCCCGACGCGCCACCGCCAACAATCACAACTGACGCTTCCGCCATCCGCCAATCTTGACGCGGCGGATGGCGCGGTGCAATCTCGCCGTGGCATGTCCTCAACCGCATCCCGGAGGCAGGATGAAACGTATGCTCGCACTGCTGGCGCTCGGAGCGATCTCACAGATCGCCTCGGCCCAGAGTAAGGATGAACGCGCGATCCGCGCCCAGGATGAAGCATGGCAGAATGCGATCAACGCGCGGGATCTCGACAAGATTCTCGCGGTTCACAGACCCGACGCGATCTACATGATGTCGCACCAGCCGCTGATCAAGGGCGCCGTAGCGATCCGCAGCGGATGGTCGGAAGCAATCAAACTTCCGAACTACAACGTTCACTGGACGCCGACCAGGATCGACGTAGCCAGTCCGCGCGTCGCCACTGAGTACGGTACCTACACTGAGTCATACACGGGACCGGATGGGAAACTCGTCAATGATGGCGGCAACTATGTCACCATCTGGCACAAGGTGAACGGCAAGTGGCTGGTCGCACTCGATGCACCGAACACGACGGCGCCGCTGCCGGCAGCGCCGGAAATGGCGGCGACGATGGCGGACGTGCAGATGACGTCCAACGCCGCCGTGACATGGACGCCACTCAACGTTCCAGGCTTCGATCCCGGAACTCAGCTCGCTGTGATCAACGGTGATCCGACAAAAGCCGGTGAGTACACGCTGCGCCTGAAATTCCCGGCCGGCTATCGTTTCCCGGTGCACTGGCATCCGGGCGCCGAGAATCTAACGGTGCTTTCTGGTGCGTTCCTGTTCGCACCGGGCAATACTGCGGATTGGAGCCAGGTGAAAACCTATGGTCCGGGCGACTATATCTTCGCGCCGGCGCGCCATGCGCACTTTGGTGGAGCGCAGACCGAGACCGTCATCGAGCTGCATGGCAACGGTCCGTTCGCCATCAATCTCGGAGCACCCAAGTAACGGAGACGCGATTGCGAATGTTTTGCGTTGGCGCCGCCACCCTTCTGTTAACGACAGCCTGTCTTCCTCGGCTTTCGACGGGGCCGGCGCCAACGCAGACGACAGCCTTCGGCGACCGAATCAGAGTTTGGCATCGGAGTCCATGCTGCGCCAACCCGATAATCGGTGTTGAGGACTCGCTGACAGACGACGCGCTGTGGGTAAGAGCCGAGCGTGATCAGGCGCGGCTGACGGTGCCCAGGGCGTCGATCACCCACGTCGACAAGTGGATCAAAGTCAATCCGCCGCCCGCTGGCAAGCTATACGCTGTGAGCTTTGCGGCCGGCGCTGGCTTAGGTCTTCTGCTCGATGTTTTCATGTGGAGGCTATCTCGGCCGGACCCCTGGAACTACCACGGCCGCTTCATAATTGGTGGCGCCGTCGCCGGATTACTCGCCGGAACGGTGTTTGGTGCTTTGGAAGACGCCAGATGGGAAGCGGCATCTATACCATCGACCCGCTAGCGAGGAATTCCCGAAAGACATCGTAGCGCCGCCGAAAACCGCCGGGTGTTATTCGCCTGAAGTGTCTAGAACGTGGAACTAAATTACAGGTCCACGGAGGACACTTCGCATGATCAGCAGGACCGCTCTCAGCTGCGCCGTCGCATTCGCCATCAGCGCCCAGTCGCTCGCCGGGCAATCAACCGAAGAACGGTCGATTCGCTCACTTTCCCAGCAGTGGCAGCAATACATCGCCGAGAAAAACATTGATCGCATTGTTGCGCTGCATACCACTGATGCGGTGGTGATGCCGTCGAACCTTCCAGTGGCGAAGGGAGGGGGGTCGATCAGGGCGATGTACAACGATCTCGTAAATACGCCCGGGCTGAAGCTTCACTGGGTGCCGACCAAGATCGACATCGCCAGTCCACGCGTCGCCACCGAATACGGAACCTACAATCAGTCTTACGAGACGTCCCGCGGACGGACCAGTGAGAGCGGCAACTATGTCACGATCTGGCACAAAGTGAACGGTCAGTGGCGAATCGCAGTTGATGCCCCGATCAGCACCGTGCCGATGCCGGCAGCGTGGCCAGCGGAAACGTCGCAGATGGTCGCGCGGTCCAATGAGCAGTTGACGTGGAACGATTTTTCGCCGCCAGGATTCCCGGCGGGCGGGAAAATCACCGTGCTGCAAGGCGATCCATTCAGTCCTGGCCAGTTTGTGCTGCGGCTCCAGTTACCGGATGGGTATCAGATTCCGCTGCATTGGCATCCGACGGGAGAGTACGTAACGGTGATCTCGGGCGAAGCGCAATTCGGGATGGGAAACGCGGTCGACATGAGCTCGACGCAACATTTCCACGCCGGGGATTTCGCGTTCATTCCCGCCCGCCAGTCGCACTACGGTCGCGCGAGCGGGACGACCGTGCTGCAGATCAGCGGGCAGGGGCCGTTTCAACTCAATACCGGGGTTCCGAAATAGGATTGAGCGTCACAGCCAATCGGAGTTACCAGACGGGGTTGAGCCGTTCGGACCAACGGCCAGTCCGGAGTCCGGACTAACTGAGGAGTGCGGAATATTACTTCGGCGACCAGGAGTTGTTGGTTGAGTCCGCATCGACCCAGATACCGGTGTCGAGCGTCGCGGACTGAACGGTTTTGCTCGTCCTGATCGGGACGATAGTGTGCTTCGGGTCGTGCGCCCAGATACCGGCGGTCTGGTGGAATGTCTGGGTCGTTCCGTCGGTGAACTTGGCGACAACGTCGACGGGAACGGGCATCCCGCCAACGTTACCGATGTGAACGTCGTATCCGTTGCCAGTTTTCTCGACTGCCAGGAGCGCGAGGTCGATGTTGCCCGAATTGAAGAACCATCCATTCCAGAACCAATTGAGATTCTGCCCGGTGATGTTGTTCACCGAGTTGAAGAAATCCCACGGGATCGGATGCTTGCCGTGCCAACGATCCATGAAGCCGTGTAAGGCCGCGCGGAACTGGGTGTCGCCAAGCATGTCCTTGAGCGCAAGGTAGCCGAGGGCGGGTTTGCCGTACGAGTTGTCACCGTAGGCGGCGCCGGTGAGTGCGTCAGTGGGCGTGATGATTGGAAGATCCTCGAGCGAGGAGGGATTGCCCGCCCACCCGCTGACGCGGAACTGCTTGAAGAATCCGCTGGCGCGGTCGACGCCGAGGTCAGAGACGCCGATCAGATACTCGAATGCCGTCGCCCAGCCTTCGTCCATGTAGGCGTAGCGGGTCTCGTTGATCCCCATATAAAACGGGAACCAGCTGTGCGCGATCTCGTGCTCGACGACGAAGCGCGCGAAGACGGTGTCGGGGAAGGCTTCGTCGTTGACGAACATCGGATACTCCATGTCCGCCGTTCCCTGTACCACCGTCGTTTTCTCAAATGGGTAGGGCACCCCTGGCCAGTTGTGGGAGAGCCACTCCAGGCTGTGACGGCCGTACTGGACCATGTGATGATAGTCTGCTGCCGTGTCGTTATACGAAGCCTGCACAATGGAGCGGCGCCGAGTGGTGCTGTCGACGATGACACTCGCACCATCCCACACGTAATGATCGCTGAGATTGAACGCCATGTCGGAAATGTCGCGGGCGCGGAATCGCCAGGTATTCCGTGATTGCTTCGTCACCCTCTTCGCAGTCATGTCGGCAAGGGTCGCGACGTTGATGGTCTGGTCGGATGTCATCGACCGATTGAAACGATCGAGGATCGCCGGCTGGAGAACGTCGGCGGCGTTGAGCAGCGTGCCCGTCCCCCATACGACGAAATTCGCCGGCACCGTGATCGCGACATCGTAGTCATTGAAGTCGCTGTAGAACTCCTGCATGTCGGTGAAGTTCATGGTGTCCCAGCCATCATAGTCGTCGAACACCGCGACACGCGGATAGAAGTAGGCGAGGAAATACGTCGTCGAGTCGAGCATTCCCTCGCGCCCGCTCTCCAGCGAGATCGGATAGTGCCACTTGAAGCTCAAATGCACCGAGTCGTGCGGCAGCAGTGGCGTCGACAACGGAAAACGTTGCCAGGTGAAAGTCTGCGCGCCGCCCGGCCACGCTGCGCTGAGCCCATTCACCGCGAATGACTCGACCGTCACTCCCTCGGTGAGATAGTCGGCTCGCGCACCACCCATCCGCGGTGCGCCCGGCTTGTGGATGTTCAGCAAGAGCTTGATCACCGGGTTCCGCAGGGTGTCGGGGCTGTTGTTGTAGTAGGTGATCTCCTCGCTGCCGCGGACGTTCCGGTCAGGCGGAAGCGCCGTGATCGCGATGTCGTAGCGACCGCGATTCTGCCAGTACTTGGGGCCGGGGCGCCCGTCGGCCGAGCGGGTGCCGTTGCGAAATGCACGCTGGATATTGCGCGGCATGTAGAGCGCAGTCGCCGGCGTCGTTAACGGAGTTGGTGAGACGATGGGTGCGGGCGCGCATCCGACAGCGGCGACGATTACGAGTCCAAGCGCGTGCAGGCGCATTCGGAGATCCATAAGAGTTGGTGTTAACTGCCATGTACCTCGTGAACGAGGTATTCTAACGCGCGGTTTCATCTACTGCGCGGCGGGCCTCTCTATAGACCGCGACGCCGTGTCTCGGTTTTGTAAACGCAATCAAGAAGTGCTACGTTAGCCCGGCCATGATCCTGCACGAGCGCTGGTTTCTCGACGAATCGAAGTTTCCGGTTCAATTCGACACCTGGAACACTCCGCAGGCGCTGATCCCGGTCGGTATTGCGGTCGGCGTCACCGCCATCGCGACGATCATCTACCGTATGCGCGGCGGGCACAACGTGATCCCCGGCCCGATCCAGCTCGGCATGCCTTGGGAGAACTACATCAAGCTTCTCAGCTGGATGCCGCTCGTCATCGGCGTGCATCTCGGTGTCACATTGCTGGTCAGCGGAGTAAGCCGCCAACTCTTCATCCCTAATCTCGTCCTGCCGCTCAACCTGCTCGGCGGCGTGCTCGGGATGATCGAGATCGCGATCGCGCTCAGTTTCATCTACGGTGCGCTGGCGCGACCGGCGGCGGCGGTGCTGGCGTTTATCTGGCTCGTTGGAACGATGGTATTCGGTCCGCTCCGGCTCATCGAGCATACTGAGATACTCGGCATCGCGTTCTTCATTTTCGCGACTGGACGTGGTCCGCTCGCGTTCGACCAGGCGCTCGATCGTCTCAACAAGCCGGTCGATCAGCTCATTCCCTACGCCGTCCCGGTGCTGCGCGTCGCCCTCGGCATCGCGCTCACAGTCGTTGCGTTCACGGAGAAGATCTGGAACGTCCCAATGGCCGTCGCCTTCCTGCAGGACCATCACTTCAATTTCTTTCCTTACATCGGCATGACATCGGTCGACAATGTCAGGTTCGTGCTGATCGCGGGGACCATCGAGCTGATCGTGGGGCTGATGCTGATTACGGGCTCATACGTGCGGCTGGTGATTCTGATCACGTTGGTTCCGTTCAATCTCACGCTCCCGTTCATGGGATGGCGGGAGCTCGTGGGCCATCTGCCGACTTACGGCATCCTTGCATTGCTGCTGTTATGGGGAGATGAGCGGCCGGGAGAGCGCGGCACGTTAGTGCGAGCGTTGCGTGGTGCGCGAGTTTGATTGAGGGCAGAAGCCTCACAGCATCGATCGCGGACTAATTGAGGATTCACGACGGTGGGCGTATGATTTAGCGCGCTGTTGCTGGACGAACCTTGGCTCCGAGGTGTGAAGTGCGGCGTCTCTCTCTTCTCGCGTTCGTTTGTCTTGTCGCAGCACCCGCTGCAAACGCGCAGAATCTGCGCGACAAGATTTCCGATCTATTTATCTTCGGACCCGGGCAACAACCGCTGTTTCTCGCGGGCTCCGGCGATCCAAACAATCCGCTTTCGATTCAGGCGCACGGCGCGCATTTCATTCCCGCCTCCAACGCTGAGAACGCCGCGCTGATCTCGTTCCTCACCGATGCGTTGGGCGTGAGCATCGGGAGTATTCCAATTGGATCGACCAGCGGTGGCGAGACTTTTCGGTTCGAGGCGGGGCTGCCGGTGCTCGTCTCTACTTCATCGGGTCCGATCTTCGCCGAGCGAGCGCAGACATTGGGACGCGGGCACATGCTGGCCGGAATCAGCAGGACCGGATTCCGGTTTGCGACTCTGCGCGGCGTCGACATGGGCGACATCAATCTCGTGTTCACTCACCAGAACGTCGATTTCCCGGGATGCAGTGCGCAGTTCGGCGGCGACTGTGCGCTGTACGGCGTCCCGCGCCTCGAGAACGACGCGATGGATTTCCATCTGTCGATGGATCTCGACGTCAGAGTCACGTCGATGTATTTCACTTACGGCGTCGGAGATCGCTTCGACTTCGGTGTCGTCGTCCCGATCGTGCAGTCGGAATTTCGCGGACAGAGCGATGCGCAGATCCGGCCGTTCGGGGGCGATAGCGCACTTCACTACTTCGCGGGCACGCCTTCCAATCCCATATTGACGGCGCATCGCGAAAGTCTTGGGTCCGCCGCCGGGCTGGGCGATGTCGCACTGCGTTTCAAGCTGAACCTCCGAAACGCACCGGAGGGGGGCTTCGCGCTCCTTGTCGACGGCCGGTTCCCAACCGGCAGCCAGGAAGACCTGCTCGGCTCGGGCAAATTTTCCGGCCGCGCGTTGATGATCTTCAATTCCAAGATCGCGGATTTTTCGCCGCACCTGAACGCCGGCTATTTGTATCACGCCGATAGGACGCAGAACGACGCCATTCTGGGAACGATCGGTTTCGATCAACGCCTCGCTGACGCGTTTACGCTGGCTGCCGACCTCGTGACCGAGCTGCAGGTGGGAGACAGCAAGCTGCCACTGCCGGGGATCGTCACCTACGACTCACCGTTCCGGCGGACGCTCAACCCGACAAACATTCCACAGATGCGGGATGACATCGTGAACGGGTCTTTCGGCTTCAAGATCGCGCCGGCGCGGAAGACAACGATCGTGCTGAATACTTTGTTCCCACTCAATCGTGGTGGGCTGCGCCCGAATCTCGTCTACACCGCGGGGATCGAGTACACCTTCTAGTGCATCGAAATCAGTCTCCACGCATTGCCGTCGCGTTGGAAGCTCGCCGCGACGCTGACGCTTTCGTGCTTGCTCTCGTTTTCGGCGGACACGTAGTCATAGCGGCCGGCCAGCGTCGCTTCGGCTGAAGTAGTCGTACTCGAGAGGTCCTCGATACGGAACGTGACGTTGATGGTTTTCGCGCGCTGGAAGAAATCGAGCAACCCGCGCGCTTGCGATGCGCTGATGTTGGGATGGATGCGGCGCACGGCGGCCATGTCCTTCGTCTCGATCGCCCGCGCATAAGCGTCTACCACTGGCGTTAGATCACTCGCGGTTGCCGGCTTTGGCGGCGGCGGCGCGGGTGGCGTCTCCCTCGGCGTCTCCACCGGCTTTTGCACCACGAGCTGTGGCGTTGTGACCACCGGCTGTTGCACCGGAGCGGATTGCGCCGGCGTTTGGGTGACGGTGTTCGCCGTAGAGGTGGGCGGGGCCAGCTGCCTCGCCGGTGAAGTGGCCGCCACTCGCTGCGGCGTCGGCTTCTGAGCCGTGGTTGTCGTGCGTGAATTACGCGCGGTCTCCTTGCGCTCGTTCTTTGGCGCTGGAGGCGCCGAGACCGGTGTTGGCAAAGCGTTGCTGACGCTCACTTCGGTGGCCGGAGGTTGAGCCGTTGTCGTGGAGGGCGCCGCGGGCACAACCGAGTCGCGCGTCACGTTCTGACTCGTGACCGCTGAATTGGCGTTGCGAGGTCTGCCGACTTCCGACCAGACTATCAACAATACCACCGCTGCCAGGGCGGCCAGGCCGGCGATCATGAAATTTCTCGAGCGCGACTCCGCCTTCTTCCGCGCCTGTTCGATTGCGCTTGATACCGAGGCGCTGAGCGACACCGATTCCGGGTACGCTGGCCCACTGAGTTTCGCGCGGACGGCGCTCAACTCGTTCGCCATAACCAGTGCGTTGGCGTACCGATCCTTGGGATCCTTTGCCATCGCCTTCTGCACGATCGAGTCGAATGACCGAGGCAGATTCGGCATCAGGGCTGAAACGGGCTTTGGATCTTCGGTGATGATGCGGAAGAAGAGATTTTGCAGCGTCGGGCCTTCAAACGGCTTCATGTTCGTCAGCAGCTGGTAGAGAACGCCGCCGACGGCGAAGATGTCAGTCTGCTCCGTCGTCTTCCCTTCCGTGATCTGCTCCGGCGCCATGTAACTCGGCGTGCCCAGCAGGGATCCCGTGGTGGTCATGCTCGACGAGGCGAGGTGGGCAACGCCGAAATCCATGATCTTGGCGCGGCCATCGCCGGTGACGCGAATGTTCGCCGGCTTGATGTCGCGGTGGATGATTCCGCGTTTGTGCGCGAACGACAGCCCGGTGAGGACGTCGATCATGATATCCAGCTTCGCCTGCAGCGACAGCAGCTGCCCCGACTCCATCAGCTTCTCGAGATCGATTCCCTCGACGAACTCCATCGCGATGAAGAGGTGGCCGTCCACATCGCCCAGGTCGAAGATGGTGACGACATTGGGATGCTGGAGGGAAGCTGCGGCCTGCGCTTCGTGGAGGAAGCGGCGGCGCAGATCGTCCTGCCGCGCGATCGACTCGTTCATGACTTTGATCGCGACCGACCGATCGAGCACGGTATCCCGTCCGCGATACACGACTCCCATCGCGCCCTCGCCAACGAGCTCGACGATCTTGTACTTGCCGATGTCGGGGTACTGGGTATCGGTCATGGACGTGCATGTTCACGGCCGAGGTCAGGACGGCCGATGTACCGAGAATATTGGGGTCTTCGCGGCTTAGGGCAATGACTGGCGGCGGAGGACTAACAGCGTTTTGACTGAGGCCCGAGGACTAAGTGCATCGATCATCGCGGACTTATTGCTGATCGATGACAACCGAGAACGAGCGCTCAAAGTCCTCAGTTGTCTGCAATTCTCACTTAGTCCGCTATCGTAGATGCACTTAGTAGTCGGGCCTCAGTCAGCAATAGCCTTCGATTTCAGCGAGGAATCAAACAGCTCGATGAGTTTATCAAACCCTCTTTCCGCACTCCGCGGATCGAACATCTCGCGGCCGGGGATCATCCAGCCATGCCGCGCATTGTAAGTCTCGCTGGCGAATTCGCCGCCCCATTTCTCCAGAGCGGACTCGAACATCTCGACCTGGCCCGCGGTCATGCTATTGTCGTTGGTCGCGTGGCCGAAGTAGAGGCGGGCTTTTACGCGCGGCAGTGCGCGGTGCGGGCTGGTGTCTTCGTCCTTGTACAAACCGCCGCCGTGGAAGGACGCCGCGGCGCCGATGCGATCGGGTCGAGCTGCTGCGATGCGCAGCGCGAATTGCCCGGAATAGCAGAATCCTACAACGCCCATTGGGCCACCGCTCACGGACGCTTGTGAAGCGAGAAAGTCGACGTAGGACCGGCCATCACGCTCCATTGTATCGGGGGTGAGGGGAGCGGTCAGCTCCCCGGCGCGCGCCTTCGTCTTCGGATCCTGAAAATCGAAGTTCTCAAAGAAGGGCGGTTTGCCGGCGCGATAGAAAATGTTCGGCAGCAGCACGGTGTAGCCGTGCTCGGCGATGCGTTTCGCCAGGTCGACGTAAGCCGGGCGGACTGCCCAGATATCAGTGAGGACGATTACGCCCGGATTGCTGTCGTTGTCTGGGCGAACCAGTGTCGCGTCCAAGACGCCGTCGGAAGTGCGAATGTCGACTTTTTCTTCAGTCATTGGCTTCGGTACTGGCGATTGGATTTCAAAGTTCTAGAATAGGCAGCAAAGGAGATCACGATGAGAAGATTCGTCCACTCCCTGGTCATTCTTGCGCTTGCGCCTTCCCTGCTGTGGGCGCAATCCGCGACAACCGTACCGGCACCGCGGACAATCAACGGTTTCGATGCGTCCAGACTGGCGCGCATCGATCAAGCCCTTCAGCGCTACGTCGACAGCAACGAAATCAGCGGCGCTGTCGCACTCGTCCTCCGCGACGGGCGACCGGTTTATGAAAAGGCAGTCGGCTGGGCGGACAAGGAAGCCGGTCGACGGATGACGACCGATGCGATCTTCCGCATCGCGTCCCAAACAAAAGCGATTACCAGCACGGCGGTGCTGATACTGGTCGAGGAAGGCAAGATCGGGCTACAGGATCCGGTAAGCCGTTTCATTCCGCAATTCGCACACACCACCGTCGCGACACGATCCGACACCGGTCGGGTGATCGTTCCGGCGAAACGTGAGATCACTATTCACGATTTGCTCACTCACACTTCGGGAATTTCTTACGGCGTCGACTCGATTGTAGCTCCGCTCTACGCTGCGAGGACGTTGGGTCCGGCTGCTGGTTGGGGTTGGTACACTGCCGACAAGAACGAGCCAATCTGCACGACGATGGAGCGGCTCGCGTCATTGCCTTTCGTTTCGCAGCCCGGCGAGAAATGGGTATACGGCTACAGCATTGACGTACTCGGCTGCGTCGTTGAGCGCGCGTCGGGAATGCCACTCGATCAGTTCATCCGCACCCGAATTACTGATCCGCTCGGTATGAAAGACACGTTCTTTTTCATACCGTCGGACAAGAAGCAGCGGCTGGTCACAGTGTACATGAATGACAGCGCAGGTCGCCTGCAGCGAGCGCCCGCGGGTGCAAAAGGTCAGGGACACTATGTCGAAGGGCCTAGACGAAATTTTGCCGGTGGAGCGGGATTGCTGTCGACCGCTCGCGACTACGGACGCTTTCTGCAGATGGTCGCCAACGGCGGACAACTCGGTGGCGTCCGTATTCTTGCGCCGCGCACCGTGAGATTGATGACCACCAATCAGGTTGATACGCTGCTCAAAGCCGGGAATGCGTGCATGGGCTTCGGTCTAACCTTCGGCGTCCACGATCGCTTTGGTTGCGACGACCTCTCGTCAGAGGGCACCTACTTCTGGGGCGGTGCTTACGGGAGCTCTTACATGGTCGATCCGCAGGAGCATCTGATCATTGTTTACATGGAGAATCGACTGCCGCGTCACCCGGACGTGGGGGACAACTTCCGAACTCTCGTCTACCAGGCGTTAGTCGAGCCGCGAACGTAAGGTTGGCTACCGCGGCCACACGTTGTTCAATCGATTGACGTCGGGCAGGACGTGTCGCGGGTCAACCTCCACACGCACAACTGTCTTTTGTTCCGGAACGCGGTACACGAACACCGAGCCGAGATTCCACATCTCGATCGGCAACTTCGGGGTGCTCTGTGAGCCGTCGGCGAAGGTAATGGTAAGTTCCGTCGGCAGGATCATGGTCCCGCGATTGGAAAGGCGAACAAGCGTCCCGCCCCCTTCCGGTACGAACCGCACAGAATCGACCGCGACATCGAGACGCGACGTCGAATAGATCCAGCCACGCCAGAACCACTCGAGATCCATTCCCGATTGATCGCGCATAATGCGGAAGAAATCCGCTGGCGTCGGATGCTTGAACGCCCATGCCTTGATGTATTCGCGGAACGCCTTGTCGAAACGATCCTTGCCGAGCACTTCGTAGCGCAGTGTCTGCATCATGAGCGCCGGTTTCTGATAACCGACCCAGAACAGATCGCGGACCTGGGTCGGGTTGGTTATCAGCGGCTGCTCTTCGCCCGGTTTGGCGTGATCAGCGTACAAGTGCAGTGGATGCGCTTCGATCGAGTCGCCGTAAGGCGTGCCGCGGAAGTAGGACGCGGCGTTGCCCAGATCGATGAACGTGTTGAAGCCTTCGTCCATCCACGGATATAGACGCTCGTTGGAGCCCACGATCATGGGGAACCATTCGTGCCCGAATTCGTGGGCGATCACCCACTGCTGATCTTCCCGAGTACCGGCGTTCGGTGTGAAGGTCAGCATTGGGTACTCCATGCCAGCGATTGGCCCCTCGACCGTCGTCGCGTGCGACCACGGGTAGCGGTACCACCGCTCGCTGAAGTACTTGATCGTTTCTCGGCCGATGTGATTCACTTCCTTCCACTTGCCAGCGTTCGGTCGATAGAGATCCTCGACGAGGATGCCGTTGTATCCGCTCGCGTCCCATCGGAAATTGGGACCACCCGCGAAAGCGAAGTCGCGCACGTTCCTGGCGATGTAGTGCCAGGTGAGCGACGAATGGGGATGCAGCGCTGACAATTCTCCCTGTGCGAAAATGCGGGGACGTGTCTTGTCGAAATTGCCGACCTCATCGCCGCGAATGATCGCGATGGCGGTGTCAGATCTTCGCGCCAGAGCCAGCCGCGCGCGCTGAATCGCGGTCAGCACCTGTTCCGGATTCATCAGCTCGCCAGTGGCGGCGATGATATACGACGCCGGAACGGTCAGCGACACATCGAAGTTGCCGTACTCGAGATAGAACTCGCCGGCTCCGATGTACGGCTCGTGATTCCAGCCGCGCACGTCGTCGTAGACGGCCATGCGCGGGTACCATTGGGCGATCTCGTAGAGTGGTCCGTCGCGGCCCATTCTTCCACCGCCGTTCTCCGGCACGTTGAACTTCCAGGCGGCGTCGATGTCAATGGCAGCGCCGGGCGCTAGCGCCGTCGCAAGATCTATCCGCATCGTCGTCCCGAAAGTCGTGCGGTTTGCGTTCACGCCGGCCACGAGGAGCGAGTCCAGTGTCAGCCCGCCACTGAATCTCTGACAGGAGAAATCGAACGCGACGTCGAGAAAAACGAGCGGCGGCTGATTGAGTTGATTGGTGATGCTGTTCGGCGCGCAGAGATTCTGCTCGACGAACAACCATAGGTACGGCAGCGAATCTGGCGAGTGATTCACATAGTGAATCGTCTCGCGCCCGCGAATCTCGTTCTTCGCCGAGTCGAGAATCGCGTTGATCCTGTAGTCGACGTGCTGCTGCCAGTATCTCGCGCCGGGCCGGCCGCTGGCACTGCGATATTCGTTGGGCGCGGGAAGAATGAGCGGCTGGAATGGGGACGAATCCGCCACTTGCTGCAGCGACTGCGCGCCAGCGGCAGCGCCAGCAGCCGCGACTAGTGCGACGAAGGCAGCGATGCTACTACGCATTCTTCCGCGCCGCCGAAGCTGGCCCGCGAACCACCCGACCCGATAACGCGCCAGTGTGCTCGCCGTTCCTGAGAACCTGGACACCGTTGGCGACTACGTCACGCACGCCCGTTGATGCCAGGGCCAGCACAAAGAATGGGAGGCCAATGCCAGAACAGATTCGAGTCATCGGTGTCTGATAGGAGCAACACGAAAGTACCTCGGCCTGGTATGTCGCACTAGGATTTCTCGCGATGAAACTGCAGCCTCGATCGGTGGTTTTTGGAACTCTTTTCTTGGGCGGGCTACTGCTGATCGCCTGGCAGGAGTACTACAGGAAATCCGAGATGCTCTCGGCGATCGGCCTTCCTGGCCAGCGGGGAAATACCCACCGTCACTGCGATGGCGTGTACTCCCATCCCAGATGGCGAGTGCTCCCGCGAGGCTTGATCACTTGTCGCGGACTCGGCTCCCGCTCGGATTTCGCGATGGTAGGCGTCGACGCACTTACGCGCCAAGTGATCGTGGCGGGACGAGGTTGGCCTGCATTTGACTCGGTCAACTGGGCATGGGAAAGGGATTCGACCGAGCAGCAACTGAGGCTCCGCGGTGGCCACGAGTTCAAGTGTCTTTACGCGCCAGAACTGAATCCTCCGAGCACCATGAAGTATTGGCGCTTTAACGGCTTTTTCGTGAGGGAGAACGCGTATGCGAGGCCGGCCCCCTATGTGGTGCCGTGGCAGTTAACCCTGTCTGCGTCGACTACTCAACCAGAGGAATGTCTACGGCCGCCGGCGTCCCGCGACCCTGAGGAGTCCAATCCTTGTGTTGGCGCGAGAATCATCGTTCCCATCGGGTTCGGTAAGGCCATTTGCTGGAAGGCTCCGCCATGGGCCTGATCCGCTGGTCCCACACCTGCAGCGTGTAAACCGGTTTTCAGATTCCTTTGTCCAATGCCGGGTAGACCTGCCGACAAAACTTTTCCCGGATTGGCACCGTAGAGGGGATTGGAGGTCGTTCGATGCCTTATCCTCATCACTATGCGATGAGTCGGAGCGATCCGGGGACTTTCGTGGTGCGCCCCGGTAGCAGCGATGCGCTGACGGCGCGCACCATCGACGCAACGCAGCGCCCGGTGCTGACGCGAGCTTCGGAAAGCGTCGCGCAGGCAGCGCCCCAGGTCGTGGACAGCTTCCGCGGCGCCTTCACCAACCCGCTCTTTCTCAGCGCGCTCGGACTATCACTGATCGCAGTCTGGATACTGTCGCGGATGCGGCGCCAGCTCTCGGGTCTCGCCCTCGGCGCGATGCTGGTCGTCGCGTTGACGTCGTTCAGTGCGCCACACAAGCCGAAATCGAAGTTCCAGCGGGTCGTCGATTTGTCCCACACGCCGAAGACCACCCGCAACCGGATGCAGTCGACATCGTGGAACGGCTATCGCTACATCGCGCCGAGGCAGCCGGAGGAAGAGGCGGTGGCGCTTGTCGAGCCGGAGCCGGCAGCGCCTGCGATGTATCCGGATCCGGTGGAAGTCGTTTTGCCTGCGACGCCCGTAACACCGATGCCGGAATGGCGCGACGAGATACGGCGCAACGTCGAGCGCGAGGCTTATCGGCTGTTGCAGGATCGACAAATGCGCGACCTCCTCGAGCGCGTGCGGGCGCAAGCACGACAAGATCAGCGGCTCAGGAGATGGCGGCGAGAGTTTTAGTTTCTCTCAGCCCGTTGGTTGAACCAGTCGCATAAGCACGGTCACATCAGGATCGATAATCACATCGCGCACACGAGTGCCGCGTGGCGAGATCTGCACGCTGGTCTCACTCGTGGCTGCGACCGGAATCTTCATCGTGCGTCGCGCACCGTCGCCGTCGACAATGAGGACGGGTAGCGTGAGCGCGAAGAATCCATAGCGGCCGACCTGTTTCACATTGAGCATGGTTCCACGCTGCGCATCGTATGTCCAGGACACTGCCAGCTCGGCAAACCCGGGTCGACGCAGCCACTGATCGAAGAATCCGCGCAGATCTCTATGCGACACGTACTCCAGATTCCGACGCAAGTCATCGGTCAGCGCGTTCATGTCCTTGTGCGCGGCGTAGTAATCCTGTATTCCGCGAAAGAAAATCGAATCGCCGAGCTCCGTCCTCAGCATGTGAAGGACGAATCCACCTTTCTGGTAGCTGTTCACGTTTAGCAGCTCCAGCAGATTTGGCTGAGTCGTATCGACGACGGGACGCGTTGGAACCGCAACCGTATCATTCAGAATGTCGGTGCGGATGCGCGACATCTCGGCGCGGAATGCGCTGTCGCCGTGGGCGTGTTGGGTATAAAGCGCAGCGAAGTAGGTAGCAAATCCTTCCGACAGCCAGACGTGGGACCACGCTCTCTCGGTGACGCCGTCTCCGAACCACTGGTGCGCAGTCTCGTGCGCGATGATGCTTTCCGGTACGCCGTTGCGATGGAAGAACCCATCGGCGTAAAAAATCGCCGTCGCATTTTCCATCCCGCCGAAGCGGGTTCGAGATTGCAGGTGAGCGAGCTTCTCATATGGGAACGCGCCGATCGTCCTGGCGAAGAAGTCGACGATGTCCCCAGCGTGGCTGAACGCACCGGGCAGCATCTTCGCCTGCTCCGGCTCCGCATAGACGGTTTGGCGTACACAGCTCACGATTTCGGCGTGGCCGCACGCACTCTCGCCGAGGTCCATTTTCACGAGTGGCGCGGCAGCGATGACCATCAAGTATGGTGCGATGCGCTTCGACTCACGCCAGCGTGACACGACGCGTTGTCGCTGCGCCTGCGTCACGTTGTGCTCTTCGATCAGCGCGCCATTGGCGACAATGGTCTTTCCGATCGGTGCCGTGACCGTCCACGTCACGGTTGCCTTGGCGTCGGGCCGATCGATAGTCGGAAGCCAGTGGCGCGCGCGGGTCGGCCAGTTGTCGCCGAAATAAGTCCAGCGTCCAGCGCTGTCCTTGCTCGCGATCAGCCCGTCGGTGGGCGCACCGTCGTAGACCACGCGCACGGTAAATCGCTTTGGGATTCCAGCTGGAATCGGAATCACGATCGCCGAGCCCGTGCGGCGGAATCTGACGCCGCTGTTTGACTCGAGGTCGACGCGCTGGACGTGGAGGCCGATCAGATCGAGCGTCAGGCTGTCGGCAGGCGCTCGTCGCACCAACGTTATGCGCGCGTCTCCGTGGATTGCTGCTCCCGAATCAGGCAGATCGATCGTGAACTGGTAGTCGAGCGGGAGGATTGCCGCCGAATCAGCCTGCGCGCCGAGGTCGACGGTGCACATCACGAGTGCGACCAAGACGAGGCGAGCTTTAAGAGATGGGATCAACGGAGCTCCGATAGTTGAACCGACAGCCGTCGTAATATGGCCCGGCGGTGGCCGGAAACATGCGTCTAGGGCGCGCTACCTTTCAGGGAGTTAACAGGATGAGAAAGCTACTGCTCGCGTGTGCGTCGGTCGCATTACTTGGCTGCGGCGGTGATTCCACTGGTCCGTCAGCAAGCGCTGTCGGCACATGGAATCTGCAGACGGTGAACGGCTCGGGTCTGCCCTACACTGTGATCTTCGTCGCCTCACCGGTTTATCGACTCGAAATCCTCAGCGATCAGGTCCTTGTGAACGCCGACGGAACCTACGCCGAAACATCGAGCGTTCGCGAAACCAACGGCAGCACCGTCACGACGTCGACCGAACAGGACGATGGAACCTGGAGTCAACACGGAAATCAGGTCGACGTCACGTCGAATGCGGATGGCAGCGTGAGTACGGCGGTTATAAGCGGCGACAAGCTCACCCTGGCGGCACAGGGAGTAAACGCGGTCTACGTCCGGCAGTAGCAGCGCGGGTTCGCCTTACGGCACGCGCCAGATATTCAGAATGCCCGTAGTCCGATGGGAGTTCGAATCTCCTTCGGGAAGTGCGATGCGGCCGTCGGCAATAATCGGAGTGTTCCAGTGGCCGTCTCCGGCTTCGAGCCGGCCGACCTGTCGTCCTGATTCCGGGTCATAGACACGGAGCCCACCACCGCGGTGATCGTAGACGTAAAGCAGTCCACCGGCGACAACCGGACTGGTGCCTGAGTTCCGGTTGTGCCATTTGTCCTGCAGACGTCCATTAGCAAAGGTCCACGCTGCGGTTCCGCCATTGTCGGCGGCGAAGATCCACGTTGTCGCGCCGCGCAACACCGCGGGCGATGTGAAGAGATCGTCGCCCGACGGAGTCGAGACGATTTGCGTCTCGCCGCCGCGTCGTCCGCCGTTTCGGGCACGTCCCCACTGCAACAGCCGAATGCGACCGTCCTTGCCCCCCTGAATTACGTAGCCGTTTCCGATCAACACAGGCGACGTCGAGCCGAGATCGGCATCGCGTGAGTTGAGATCGTCGGTGTTGGTGGGTGTGTAGTTGTCGAGAACATTGGTGCCGGTGGAGTCGATGGAGACAGCGGCGTCGCCCCAATTGTTGCGCCCGTCGTAGCGAGCGTTGCCGGTCGCGATGTAGATGTCGCCCGTCGTCGTGTCGATGACCGCGCCGGTGCGACCCCAGATCGCCGAGCCGCTTTGTTCACACGACGAAGGCTCGATCAGCTCGTGGCGATCGGCGCAGAGTGAGTTCCATACGTGAAGCAATCGGCCTGATGCTGCGTCGAGGATTGCCACGTGTCCCTGATACGGCGGCGCGTCGCCGATATAGCCGCCGGTCGTGGCAACGACTCGACCACGAAAGAAATTCAGCGATGACGCGATTTTCTCCCGCTGTGCTAATAGGGTAATCGGAGTGCTCCACACTGGGCGTCCGTCTGCAACCGAAAGCTTTTGGATGTTGCCATCGGGTGATGCAGCGTAGATGAAATTGCCCGAAGGATCGGCGACGGGCGTGGCGGTAGTGATCTGGCGGGACCCTGCCCAGCGGTCGTAGTGCGGCGGCGTGTAGCGCCAGAGGATCGATCCATCGTTGGCGTCGATCGCGACGGTCTTACCGTATGTAGTCGTGACGAAGAACACGTCGCGATCCGCGCCGTTCACGCGGACGCCGTGCAAATAAATCGGAGACGCGTCGACAGTACCATCGAGCTGCACCTGTTGTCGCCGCATCGAACCGATATTGGCAGCAGTGATGCCGGTTGCATCCGTTGAAGCGTTGGAGCGACCTGCATCCCAGCCGAACCGGCTCCAGTCGTGGGTGCCGGCGCGCCGTTGTACCGTCTTCGATTGATTCACGGCGTTGTCTTTCGAGTTGCTGGCCGGAACCGCGCCGCAGGCCCAGAGGGCGACTACTACAAGACCGCGATATTGCATTCGCACCGCCGAAAATGTCCGCCAATATGATACCGGCGCGCGCGCCAGGGTTGAAAGCCTAGGTCGAGGCTTTCAGATGATCGGCGAGGCGCAGGCTCAGGGCGACGAGGGTAAGGGTGGGATTGACCGCACCCGCAGTGGGATAGACTGCCGCGCCGCCAATATAGAGATTGCTGATCCCATGCACTCTGCAATCAGGATCCGTCACGCTTTGCTTCGGATCAGTCCCCATCCGCAAAGTCCCCATGTGGTGCCAGCCGCCACTGATGAAACTCGGCCACGTCTTGTCGTCGCTCAGCAGCCAGTCTTTGATCTGAACGCGACCAGTGTCGGTGCGGCCCATCTCGCGGCCGAGCAGATGGTAGAAGGTGCGCATGGTGTGCTTGTCCAAATCCGTTACGCGCCAATCGAGCTTTGCACGCGGCATTCCCAGCGCGTCCTTCTCAGTACTCAGCGTCACGCGTGAATCGGGATTGGGCGCCTGCTCCTGGCGGGTAGTTAGATGAAAAAAGCGCTGCGGACCCTTGGTCCGTGGCGCTGAGCTCGCTGCTTTGATCGCTATTGGCGGGGGGCCTTTTCGTCCGCCGTTTTCCCACGCACGCTCCTGATTCATTAGCACGGTATCGATGAACTGGAAGGTGCTTTGAACCGGATCACCGTAATTCCCTGCCTCGACCGAGCAGGTGCCGTGGAGAATTCGCTGCTCGCGCTGCGCCATCGGCGTCACTGCCAACTCTCCGCGAGGTGTGCCTCCAAGGCCGACAAACTCGTAGAGCTTGGTCCCGGTCGACTCGGGCCTGGTGAGCGCCAGCTCGCCCGACGGCATCTCGAAGTGCTCCATGAAATAGCGGCCAACGAGGTCGTTATCGTTGCCCAAACCCGCTTTTGCCTGCCGATTGGACGCGAGTAGCAGTCGCGCGTTCTGGATGGTGTGGCAGCAGAGTATGAAGCGTTTTGCCCGCGCCCGATATTCCTTGCCGTCGAAGGAGCGTATCCGCACTGACTGAACAGCATGCACGCTCTCGTTCGCTTCGACTTCGACGACGTTGGCATTGGTGTACAGGTGCACGTTCGGCGAGCTCACGATCTCGGCGCGATACTTCTGGCCCATTCGAGTAGGCGGACTGAATTGCCACATCTTCGTCCACATTAGTTTCGAATCGCCGAGCAGCGGCACGCGCTCTGAATCGCCGTTTTTCCAGTCGGCAGCGCCCCACTTATTTGGAACGAGGTCCAGAATCGGTGCTGCGCGGGTGTAGTATGGATCCAGATCGGCGCGCGAGATCGGCCAGCCGCTGTGGGGAACCCAATCGCGTTTCTCGAAATCGATTGGCTCGTATGTCGAGCACCAGCCTGCCCAGTGATTGGTGGTGCCGCCGAAGTAGTGCAGCGCCGCTGCCTGGAGCGGGAAGTACGGCTGCCCCACGATATCGCCGCGATAAAGATCCTGCATTTTCGGATCGAACTCGAAGCCGCCACCTTCGAGCAGAATCACATTCAGGCCTGCATGATTCAGCTCACGCGCGATGGTGATTCCGGACGCTCCCGCGCCTACGATGCAGACGTCGCCCTCGAGGACCGCTCCGTTGGGAAGTGTTCTCGCGTCGGTGTGCACCTTACGCGCGACTGAGCGAGAAGAGCGCTGCCTGCCTGGCTTCCGTCAGAGAGAGCACCCAACCATCGACGATCACTACGCGTCCGTTCGCGAAGTCTTCTTCGATCATGTTGTCGAGCGATGCGCCAAATACAGGTTTGCGATCTCCCGATATGGCTGCTCGCAACGCGTCTGCGGTGCTCTCCGCGGGTGCCTGGGCGCGATAACGCGCGCCCAGCTCGCGCACGCGATCGGCTCCAAGCATCGCGATCAGGGATGGTTGGTCGAGCGGGCGATCGCGCTGGGTCGAGCATCCGATGTCGGCCAGGGTGCCAAGAATCCCCAGCGCACTCAGCTCAAGAAAATGCCGCCTATCAAGATTCATCGCACACTTCCCGTTTCGGGTTCAGTTAGAGCTCGAAGAAGAATTGAACAATCGGCGGACGCCGCGTCCAGACAGGATGCCTCCCTGGTCCCGACCTTCGATGTCCGTGGTGGCGCAACGTTACGGATTTCGAATGTAGTAGTAGACGAGCCCGAGAAAGCCACCCACGACTAGTCCACCCCCGACGTCACGCGCGATGCCGATGGTCGGCAACGCCATCCACTCTCCGCCGTGCTTGAGACCTTCTGAGATTTCGTACGCAAACAACCCTGCCCCGGCCAAACCACCCAGGACTGCTCCAAAAACTACGTATGGGGCTCGACTTGGTCCGTCTACCGCGATCTTCCTTACCGTGTCTCGTCGAACAGTGTCGATGCCGCCCGTTTTACTGGTTCTTGATTGGATCCCGGTTGGATGCACGAACGCGATCGAAGTCTGCTGGCCTCGAGCGTTGTCGGGTGTTCCCACTACGCCCACCAGACCAAGGATGAGAAGCAATTTTTTCACGGCCGCACATTGTGCTTGTGCAAACCGCGCGGCCATACGTATGCTGACGTAGACTTCCACGCCTGGTAGTAGACTCACTCAAGGCCTGTTGAATCCGACGTGATGCTAGCCCGCGGAATGATTAGACGAACTCTTGCGATCGCGCTGATCGCCGCGGCACCCCTTGGCGCCCAGACCAATTCAGCGCCGGCGAATAAAGGAATGGCGCAGATTGTCGGTGCGGTTCTCGACAGCGTCAATGGCGGACTCCTCTCAGGCGCCACTGTGATCCTTCAGGGAGCGCAAAGGACCATCGAGACTGACTCCGCCGGCCGTTTCAAGTTCGATAGCGTACCGCCCGGCACCTACCAGCTCGGCGTTTTTCATCCGGTCCTCGACGCACTCGACATCTCGATCGCCACCAGACCATTTCACGCCGCCGCGGACAGCGCGAACGTGGTGATTCTCTCGGTGCCGTCGCCAGCGACTATCGTGCACAGTCGTTGCGGAAATCTGGCAAGCCAGGCTGGATCATCGGCGATCCTCGGCCATGTCAGCGATCCCGAAACGCTGCAGCCAGTCGCCGGGGCGGAAGTCTCGGTCGCCTGGAGCGAAGTCGAGGTTTCCAAGTCGGTTGGCATCCGCAACACCCCGCACTTGTTGAGCGACACCACCGACACCAACGGCGCTTACCAACTATGCGGCCTGCCCAGCTCGCTCGAGGCGACTCTCAAGGCGCGGCGCGGGGCCGCGGTCACCGGCGAGATACCGGTCTCACTCGGCGGTCGCGCGATCGAAGTTCAGGGACGAAGCCTGTTGTTGTCGAAGGATGATTCGACTACCAGGACTGGAAGTGCGACTGCCTCCGGTGTCGTTATCCTCGAGGGAAATCCACCGGAAATGATCAGTCGCGTGGAAGTCGAGGGTACCAACATCGCAGCCGTGACGAATGCAAAGGGAGAATTCACGCTGCGCAATCTTCCCGCCGGTACCCGCAACATCATCGCGCGTCACCTTGGATACGCCGTTCAGACAGCGACCGTCGATCTCAATTCGCGTGAACAAGAGCACGTGACCATCAAGCTGCCCAGGTATGTCGCAGTGATGGATCCGGTGCTGGTGACCGCGCGTCGCAACGTGGCGCTCGACAAAGTCGGCTTCAACATGCGCAAGAAGTCAGCGTTCGGATATTTCCTCGATGCAGATCGGATCTCGAAGATGCATCCGTTCTACGTGTCGGATATCCTGCGTCAGGTGCCGGGACTGCGCGTCGGGTACGGTCCGCGCGGCGAGCCAGTCGTAACGAGCACACGCGATATACGAGGGTCGTGCGTCGACTACTGGGTGGATGACGTTCCCTTCGTGGAAATCGAGCCGGGTGAAATCAACAACTTCGTCAATGGCGGCGAGGTAGTGGCCGCCGAGGTTTATCAGAGCGGTACGGCTCCCGCGCAGTACGTCAGAAACGGTGGCAGCTGCACCACAATAGTCCTTTGGACTCGGTTCCGAATTCGTGGTTAGCGCGTGTCGTCGTTGTTAATGCCGGCGATTTCGAGCGACAGACAGACGACGGCCGGAGTGAATTTCATCATCGTGTACTGAGTGTGCGTCGCATCACGAGCCGGCGAGTGGCATCGAGCCCGCGAGCGGTTTCAGCTTCGAAAACCCTGCGCACCGCCCGCGACCACTCTTCGGGCGGAACTTCCTCGAAGCCCAGTCGCATGTAGAAGGGCATGTTCCACGAGACGTCGCGGGAGGTATTCAGCGTGACCGCACCGTAACCCTGGCGCGCGGCCCACCTGCAGACCGTCATCACCAGGCTGCTCCCCAAACCGTGTCGCATGTGATCGGTGTGCACATCCAGCTCGTCGAGGTGTGCTGAGCCGGACTCGATCAGATCCACGAGCGCAAAACCCACGGGAACGTCGTCAGCGAGCGCGACCCAGAGCAGGCCGTTGCGCTGGCCGCGACGAAGCGATTCCTCGCTCGTCGTTTGAGTAAGCAATGACTCCGATGCGTAGCCCTCGAAGAGTCTGGCAGCGGCGAGCTCGATGCCCGGCAGATATGACATGTCAGAAGGACGAGCCAGGGCAATCGTATAAGAAAGAGTTTCCGTGGACATGCTTTGGAAACTCCACATCCCGCCCTACAGTTCCCTACTGATCCGCCTTCGCGCGCCAACGGCGGAAATGCGCAGTCAACGTGTTGAGATCCTTCTCGGAAATCGATTCTTCAGGCAGACAGCCGAGGGCCGCGATTGTCTGCCGCATCTGTTCGACGTACGTGACGCACGGAGGGCAGCCGGTGAGATGGCGATCGAAGCGCGCACGCAGCTCCGATGTGAGCGCATCTTCGAGATAGTCGGTCACCAACTCGACCATCTCCTTGCATGTGAGTCCACCGAGGTCGGGCATCGTCGTCGAAATATCGGTCATTTGAAATGCCTCTCCAGCAACGCTCGGACACGGCTGCGCGCGCGGTGCAGGAGTACTCTTTGATTGGTCTCGCTGATTATTAGAACGTTACAAACATCCTCGGTAGGCCAGCCTTCGACGTCGCGCAGTGTGATCACCTGCTGCTGCGCCGGCGGCAGGGTCGAGATCGCCTGCTGAATCAGCTCCATTATTTCGCCTCCCAGCAATCTCGCGTCGGATGACTCGCCCCAGGATTGGGGCGGGACCGCCCAATTATTCGCCCACTGGTCGTCCGCACCGCGGAATCTCTCCGGAGACACCGCCGGCTCGCCCGGCGCTTCAGCCTCTTCGTTGAGTGTAGAGAAAGAACCGGCACGGCCTTCCTGCGCCGCACGAGTTCGAGCGCGATTGACGAGAATCTGAAACAGCCACGTCTTGAACGTAGCGCGCTCCTCGAATTTCCCGATCCCGCGAATCACGCCGAGCCACGTGTCCTGCACGATCTCCTCGGCGACAGCGAGGTTGCGACAGTAGACGATAGCAAGCCGCAGTAACGGCGGCTGGTAACGTTGCAACAGTGCAACGAATGCCCGCTCCTCGCCGCGTTTGAGTCCGGCGACGATATCAGCGTCCTTGTCCACGCGCGATGTCCCCAGCGGCATCGATAACGAAGCCAATTCCGATTCGGCTGTAACAACTGACGGACTTCGTGGACTAAGCATCAGGAAATCTCACACACGACAAACAATTGGAACGGAGGAGTTCCATGCGGCGCTCTGAAGACATCTACTATAGCACAGGAATCGGAATCTCGCGCTACGGCCTGGTTGGCCTGCTATTGCTGTGGGGCAGCTTCAAGTTCTTCTCCTTCGAGGCGATGGCGATCCAACCCCTTGTTGGGAACAGCCCGTTCTTCAGCTGGATGCTGCCGGTTTTCGGCTTGCGCGGCACCTCGAACATCATCGGCATCGTCGAGGCGAGCACGGGACTTCTCATCGCTACGCGTCATTGGCTCCCACGTATCTCGGCGTACGGCTCGCTGTCAGCGAGCGTGATCTTCGCCATCACGCTGTCCTTTCTGGTGACGACACCAGGCGCATTTGCCGCCAACAGTCCATGGAGCGGCTTTTTGCTCAAGGACATCCTGTTTCTCGGTGGCGCGCTGGTCACTGCCGGCGAGGCGATGATAGCTGCGCGCGCTGTTGATCTGGCGCTGACGATGCCGGAGACGACGCATCGAGCGCCGTCGATCCAGGAACTAAAGAAGCGCGCCGCAGGTTCATAGGTCGCGGCCGATGATAGAGACCACGCATCAACCGCCTGTATTGACGCCGGAGTCCAACCAGAAGCGCGACCGCGAGTTTGCGGCGGGTGCGCTTCCCTTGATCCCGGACGTCAAGCGGTACGCGCTCTCACTCACGCGCAACGAAGCAGATGCCGACGACATCGTTCAGGAAACCTATCTTCGCGCTCATCGCTACTGGTCGACGTTCCAGGGCGGAACGGACTGCCGCAAGTGGCTCCTTACCATCTGCCGTAACGTCTTCACCACGAACATTCGGCGCGAGGAAAGATCGGTCGCTGTTGAAGACGACGAGCTCGAGTCGCTTGCGGCGGCGCGGACGCATAACGCTGCCCGGGTGGCGGGAGTCGATGATATCTACGCCAGGCTCGACGTCGGTCCCGCCATTCGCGCCGCCATCGATCGGCTCGATCCCGTCTTTCGCGAAGTCGTCGTGCTCAGTGATGTCGAAGGTTTCTCGTATGAGGAAATCGCGGAGACCCTCCGTATTCCGATGGGAACGGTGCGCTCACGCCTCTTCCGCGCGCGTCGCCCCCTCCAGGAAGCGCTGATGGTCTACGCGCTCGATGCCGGCTACGGACGCGATAAGGTTGCGCGCAAACGCTCGGCCGCAGAGGCGACCGACAATGGATAGCCATCGCAGCGAGTGCGAGGCAATCGTGCGCCGCTTGTGGCCTTATCTCGACGACGTACTCGGCGAGTCTGACAAGGAGCGTGTCACCCGTCATTTGCAGGAGTGTGAAGACTGTCTGTCGCACTTCGACTACGCCCAGGCCTTTCTCGATGCGGTGCACGCTGCACGTCCAATCGTGGAAGCGGATGACGGACTGCGTGCGCGAGTCCTGGCCGCACTCACCGACAACGGCCTCGCGATTTAACAAGTCGTTCGCACCGGGAACTAAAACAGATCATCGCCGATTCTTCCGTCAATCCGTACGACAAACCTCCTTCCTGGGAATCCTCATGGCCAACATTAGCACCCGCTTTCAACTGAAAGCATTTACGCGGCTGGCGACGCTCGCTGGCGCCGCACTACTCGCAGCTTGCGCCGATCAATCAACGGTTAGCCCCCTTGCACCCGATCAAGCGGTCGCGAATCGCGGCGCTGGCGAGAGTGGCAGCGGCGAAGGCGGCGTGTTCGTAACCACCAACGGCATTACCGGAAATGAAGTGAAAGCATTCCGGAGAGCAGCTGACGGATCGCTCACGGCAATTGGCACGTTCGCGACTGGTGGCACTGGCGTAGGCGGAACGGGCGATCCTCTCACTTCACAAGGCGCCGCGGCGCTCAGCCCCGATCACAAGTTCTTGTTTGTCGTCAACGCCGGCAGCAATGACGTGTCGGTGTTCCGTATCAGAAACGACGACATCAAGCTCGTTGATCGGAAGCCGTCTAACGGTTCCTTTCCCGTCAGCATTGCGACGACTGACGATATCATCTATGTACTGAACGCTCACAGTGACAATGTGGGAATCTTCAGCTATAACGAGTCGGGTAACCTCAGCGCGCGCGGGACCGCCGCACTCAGCGCAAACGCGGCAACCGGCGGCACTGAGGTACGCGTTTCTCCAAACGGCCGCTGGCTCGACGTCACCGAACGCCTGACCAAGAAGATCGACGCTTTCAGGATTGCTGCGGATGGATCTCTAAGTGCGCCGATCCAGAGTGCATCGGCGGGCAACACGCCGTTCGGATTCCAGTTCACTCCGCAGGGCGTACTGGTGGCTTCGGAAGCAGGAAGCACATCGGCGTCTTCATATAGTCAGTCGAGCACGGGTGCGCTGACTCCGATCAGCGCTGTCGTATCGAACGGCGGACAAGCTGCACCGTGCTGGTTGGTTGTCGATCCGAGCGGTCGTTACGCGTACACCGCGAATGCCGGCGGCTCGAGTATTTCCGGTTTCGCGATTGGTACCGATGGGAGCCTGACGCTGATCACACCAGGCGGTCGCACTGCCTATCTGGGCGCTGGCGCGCAGCCGCTCGACATCGACTTTGGCGGCAACGGTCACTTCCTGTACGTGCTGGAGAATGGAAGAGGAGTTGTCGGTGGGTTCGCCGTAAACAGCGATGGGACGTTGACGTCGTTGGGCGAGACCGCTGGCCTGTTTGCAGCATCCGGTTTCATGGGACTGGCGGCGTATTGAGTTTCAATGTGCTGGCTCCGCTGCATATCTTGCGGCGGGGCCGCACAGCTTCTGAGGGCCCGGCCACCTATATAGTTGGCCGGGCTTCACACATGGAATCTTTCGTGAACGACGACATCACTGACATCCTCGCCATCTCCGGCAGCCTGCGCGCGCATTCTTCCAACACCGAAGTGCTGCGCGCGTGTGTCCTTGTCGCACCCGGCGACATCAGCATCAGGATCTACGACGGACTCGGCACACTACCCCATTTCAATCCTGACCTCGACTTCGAAGGAGCAGTGCTGCCGGAGACAGTCGAAAATCTCCGCGCTGAGATTCGTAGAGCGGATGCGCTGTTGATTTCGTCACCGGAGTACGCGCACGGGGTGCCGGGCTCACTCAAGAACGCGCTCGATTGGCTGGTTAGCGCGCCTGAGATGGTATTCAAGCCGATCGGTGTACTCAACTCCTCGTCGCGCTCGGTCCATGCCTATGCATCGCTGGTGGAGACGCTGCGCACGATGTCGACTGAGATTGTTTCCGAGGCGTCGCCTTTATTGTCGCTAACACGATCGATGGCGAGCGCCGAGTCGATCGCGGCAAATCCGGAAATCGCGGATAGACTTCAGACCGCCCTCGCCGCTCTGGCATCGGCGGGCATCCGCTATCGCGAGCGCGCCGTCGAGCTGGCTCCGGCGAATCTCAGCCCGAACCCGTCGGGGTCGAGCACCGTAAAGTCGCGCAGTCCATAATACCGATCCGCGATCCGTCGCTCGACGCGCAATCCGAGTTGCTGAACGAGCTCCCACATTGCGTCGACCTCAGGCGTCAGGATGCGAACGTTGGCGCGCGATGCATCGACGACCGGTAAATCCGGTCGTTGATCGAGAAAGAACTCCATCCCTTTCCATCGCAGCGCGGCGAAATGTCCATCGCGTCGCTGGAGGGTAAATCCGAGCGCTGTGTACACGGCCAGTGATCGGTCGAGATTACTGACGAAGACTTCGACCACCAACTGGTCACCGAGCTCGCTGAGCGAATTCATCAGCGTGTGGACCTGCCCCGCGCAAACAACCATCGATCCATCGAAAGCGGACCTGATCCGATCATGGCAACTGTGAGCAGCGCCCCGACGTACAGGAGATTGATCTCGTAGCCCGGCGGTCCGAACACAGGACCCGCGGCAGTCAATCCTATGGTATGGACCGAGCTGTACCCGTAGTGGATGTGAATCGTGAACATCGCGACCAACATCGAGATGATCAACGGGATACTGACTATCTCCACGAACAGGCCCGCAACGATCGCAAGGCCGCCAAAGATCTCGACCAGCATCACCACCCAGGCAGTTGCGCTCGGCGCAGGAGTGCCGATCACCTGAAGGAGCTTCCCAAACTTTTCGGGACCGGCGCTCCATTTCGCGAATCCATGGGCAATGAAGCCGTATCCGACAATCAATCGCAGGGGTACTGCCGCCCACCAACGCGGCGATCTCTCATTCCACACATCGAACATTTTGACTCCTCAGTTGCGCTGAGGCGGAGCGACACGGTCCGCCTTACTACTGAGGATTAACTCAAGACAGCACCTTATAGTTCAGCGCGCGCGCGACCATCACCTGGCCAGCGAGACAGGCTCCCATTTGTACGCGGTCAGATACCCCGCCGCGACGCCAATCAGCCCGCCGAGAATTCCGCCAAACGGAATTAAAATGATTCCTCCGTCGCATCTGTCTCCGCCTTTGCAGCTGATAGCCCCGAGATAGCCGAGTGCAAGGCCTGCGCTGGCGCCGATAGCAAATCCCGTGAGCGCTCGTGATCCGCCGTTCCCCAGGCGCTTGGACACGTCCAGCCGGGTGAGCTCGGCGCGACTGTAGTCTAGTCGGCCGTAGCACGTCGGGCAGCGTTCGACGATCAGCGAATCCTGTGTAAAGCGCGAGAGAACGCCCGACCGAAACAAAGAGTCGCCGAAAACCTGAAACCGGATCGAGGCGCCCGGCTCGATACCAATCGGCCGCGCACTCGATTGGGCTCGCGCCGACAAACCGCAGAGCAAGAATGCCGCCCCCAGACAAAATCGAACTGAAGCTTTCATCGGCCCTCACTTTGTGTTGAGGTCCATCACCCAGAGATCTGCTTCGTGCCTGCCGAGCGTAAAGTAGATCGTCTTCCCGTCAGTCGAGAAGAACGGGTTGAACGGCCGTCTTTCCGGATCGTCGAACCGCACCAGGGTCGTCGGCGCGCCTCCATCGATCGGCGACTCGGCGATATTGCGATCTCCGTTCGGAGCGATCACCCGGAAGTAGAGCTTCTTGGCATCGGCACTCCAGGCTTCGATCGCCACCATCTGCCCGAACGATGCGGGAACTGGGATGGCGCGCACCGGTCCACCAGCGGCCGGGATCACGCGCAGCGGCGCCTGCGGCTGTACGCCGGGCGTGTTGGTGGCAGTGATCGTGTAGGCAATGAATTTCGAGTCGGGCGACCAGCGCGGCAGACTGCCGCCGCCCGTGGTGAGTCGACGCGGCTCGCCGCCGCGCGCGGGGACGACATAGATCTCGATCTGCCCGGTGCGATCGGATTCAAATGCGATCTGACTGCCATCCGGAGACCACGTGCCGCCGAATTCGTGCGCGGGCCCAGACGCGATCACTCGTTCACCCGAGCCGTCGGCGGCGATGACATAAGAATCGCGATTGCCACTCCGCCACGAATGGAAAGCGATCTCGCGGCCGTCCGCCGACCACGACGGTCTGAAATCGTCGGCGGAATTGTTGGTCAGCTGCTGAAGACCAGTCCCGTCGACCTTCATTTTGTAAATGTCCATGTTGCCGGAGCGATCGGAGTCGAACGCCAGCCACTGACCATCGGGACTGAGTCGCACGACCTCGATGCTTTCCGTCGTCGACATGATTGAATGCGCCGTCGAAACCGAGACCGCTCCCGAACGCGGAAACGGCAGCGACCAGATCCCGACATTGGTCGTCCACGCCGAATACGCGATTCGATTTCCGACGGTGCTGGCAATGCCGTGAATCTTGAGTCCCGACGTCAGCCGCTGCGGCACTCCGTCCGTTCCAGTTCCACCCACGCGCTGGTAGTAGAGATCTCTGCCACCGCGTGCGTTCGACACATAGAAGACACCTTTGCCGTCAGCTGCCCAGACTGGACTTACGGTCTGCTGGAGAGAGTCGGAAAGCGCCGTCGCGTTCCTTCCATCCGTGTCGACGATCCACACCCGCGATGGAGCGATGTTTCCAAACTGCACTGCGGAATAGATGTAAAGCAGATTCCCTTCGACGAATGCGAGTCGATCATCGTTGGGGGACCACGCCAGCGCGTTGGGCTCGTTGGCATCGCGAAGCTTGTGCGGCGAACTGCCATCGGGATTCGCAATCCAGATTGTGCCGAAGCCACCGATAGTGCGCACCTGTGCATAGGCGAGATGCTTTCCGTCGTGAGACCACGCGGGGCTCACCGAGTATTCCTTGTCCGGATTGCGCACCAGTCGCTGTGGGGTCCCGCCAAGCACCGGCACCATCGCGATCCCGGCGGTATCAGCGTACACGATGCGAGAACCATCCGGAGACCATTGCGGAGCGAGACCATCGGCGAGACGGATCGCATCGCCGCCACCGATATGGCGCACCATGATGCTGGTTATTCCCGGCGATCCCGCGGCATACGCTATCATCTTGCCGTCGGGTGAGAACGCGGGCGTAATCTCCAGGCCAAGATCGTTGGTGAGTTGCCTCGTGCTTCTCACCTCGAATTGCGCCTCACCAGCGGTGAGATAGCGACTCGCGATCAGACTCCCGACCAGCAACACTGCGACGATCCCGATCAGCGCGATCGTTCTTCGCCGTTTACTCGTCGGGAGTCTGTCAGGCTCAGTGACGACAGTCTGCGCGCCTGGTGTGACGAATCGCGGCGAACCGTGCGCCAGCGTGTCTTTCAAAGATGGGACGGATCGCGGCGGAGCAGTTTGTGGATCAGCCGTTGGCGTCGGCGCGCTGATGCCAGGCGCAGTCACCGTCGTCGTTACGTCCGTCCCACTTGGCGTTACGACGGTCTCCAGCTGGGCACACAATTCCCTCGCAGTTTGAAACCTGTCGGCCGCCCGCTTTTCGAGACAGCGCATGATCACCGCGGCGAGCGATGGCGGAACGTTCGGCCGATACTTCGTGACCGGAGCAGCCGGCTCGCTCAGGTGCGCCGCCATCAGCTGCTGTGGACTCGTGCCGAAAAATGGCGTCATTCCAGCCAGCATCTCATAGCCGACGACGCCTGTCGCATAGATGTCGGCGCGCTGATCCGTCGTCTCTGATCCCATTGCCTGCTCCGGCGCCATGTACGCCGGCGTGCCGATCGCGACACCGACAGCAGTGAGACTGATGTCGCCCGCGTCACTTACCGCTTTGGCGATACCAAAATCGGTGAGCAGAGCGTGATGCCCCGAGAGTAGAATATTTTCAGGTTTGATGTCGCGGTGGGCTGCGCCTTGTCGGTGCGCGTACTCGAGCGCGTCGGCCACGTCGTGCAGAATTCGTACAGTCTCCGCGATCGGCAGCTCGCCCGAACGCTTCAATCGCGAGCGGAGGGTCTCTCCTTCGACGAGCGGCATCGCGTAATAAAGGAGATCGTCCTTCGAGCCGGCGAACAGTAGCGGCACGATGTGCGGATGCTGCAGTCGCGCCGCGAGCTGGATCTCGCGGCGAAAGCGATCGATGTTGAGCCCAGCGCCGAGCTCGGGCGGCAGGACTTTGACGACGATCTGGCGGCCGAGCGCGACTTCGCGAACGACGAAGACGCGCGCCATCCCGCCACCCAGATCATCCGTCACCTCATAGCCTTCGCCGAGCGCGCGCTGCAGTCGCTCGGCGAGATCTCCGGCCGGTCTACCGTTCAGTCGAGCTCCCCGCTGAGTTGCCCATAAAATACCGGTCGGAGTTGGCGAGCGGGCAGATTGTTGTTCCAGCTCTGCGCTCCCGCATCCCCCTTCCCTCCCTCCGATTTCCGGAGTAACTCACAGCAAGAGCAAGGAGGCATGATGCCAACCAGTATCAACAATGTGAGGACGATCGCACTGTGCGGTCAGGCGGGCAGCGGCAAGACTACTCTGGCCGAGGCACTGCTCGCGAAGGCAGGAGCAATAGCCTCGGCCGGTTCAGTAGAGAGAGGAACTACAGTCGGAGACTACAGTCCTCTCGAAAAGCAGGTGCAACACACCCTCAAGCTCTCGGTGGCGAGCTTCGAAGTGAAGAATGGCGGTGACCCAACCCGCGTCCACCTCCTCGACACACCAGGTTATCCGGAGTTCCTCGGGCATTCGCTGCCGGCGCTGGCAGCGGTCGAGACCGCGGCGATTGTGATCAACGCCGTAAACGGCATCGAGATGATGACAGGCCGTTACATGCAGGCGGCACAGAAGCGTGGTCTCGACCGACTGATCATCGTCAACAAGATCGACGGCGAAAACGTCAATTGCGCGGCGCTGCTCGGTCAGATCCAGGAGATGTTCGGCAAGGAGTGCCTGCCGCTCAATCTTCCGTCTGCAAATCGAACGAAAGTCTCCGACTGCTTCTTCGCGCCCGATGGGGAGGCGGATTTCTCGAGTGTGGATGAAGCCCACAGGGCACTCGTCGAACAGGTGGTTGAAGTCGACGAGAGCCTGATGGAGAAATACCTCGAGAAAGGCGAGGTTACTCCCGAAGAACTACATGAGCCCCTCGAGCAGGCCCTGCGCGAGGGGCATTTGATTCCCGTTGTATTCACGTCTGCGCGGACAGGCGCGGGAATCAGTGAGCTGCTCGAAGTGATCGTAAAGCTGCTCGCGAATCCGCTCGAAGGAAATCCGCCGGTTTATCTGAGTCTCCCCATCGAGGGCGGTGATCCAGTCCCGCTCAAGGCGGCGCCCGATCCCACAGCGCACGCACTCGCCCACGTATTCAAGATCGAGTCGGATCCGTACATCGGACGCATCGCGGTGTGTCGCGTGCATCAGGGGCGACTGACACCAAACATGCAGCTGTACATCGGCGACGGTCGAAAGCCGATCCGACCGGGTCATCTATACATGTTGCGTGGCAAGACGCAGAACGAAGTGCATGAAGCGCTGCCCGGCGACATCGTCGCGATCGCGCGCATCGAAGAGATCCAGTTCGATCACATCCTGCACGATTCGGCGGACGACGCCAATTTGCACGCGCGTCCGCTGGAGCTGCCGCTACCGGTGTTCGGTCTCGCGGTGACGCCCAAGAATCACAAGGACGAACAGAAGGTCTCCGATGTGCTGCACAAGATCTCGGCGGAAGATCCGTGCTTCCGCATCGAGCACAACGCGCAGACAAACGAGACGGTGATGCGCGGCCTTGGCGAGATGCACCTCAAGGCGATTCTCGACAAGATGGCATCGCAGTACAAAATCGAGCTCGACACCAAGCCGCCCTCGATTCCCTTCCGCGAGACCATCATCGCGAAAGCCGAGGGACACAATCGGCACAAGAAGCAGACTGGTGGTGCTGGACAGTTTGGCGAAGTGTATCTGCGCGTAGAGCCACTGCCGCGCGGCAAAGGATTCGAGTTCGTCGATGCAGTGAAAGGCGGGACGATACCGCGCCAGTTCATTCCGTCGGTCGAAAAAGGAGTGCGTCAGGTTCTCGAGCATGGTTACATCGCCGGCTTCCCGCTGCAGGACGTGCGCGTGATCGTGTACGACGGCAAGACGCATCCGGTCGATTCGAAGGATGTCGCCTTTCAGGCGGCGGGTCGCAAAGCTTTTCTCGATGCGCTGGCGAAGGCGCGGGCGATTGTGCTCGAGCCGATCGTCGACGTCGAGATTGTGGCGCCCGAAGACAAGATGGGAGATATCGCGGGCGAGCTGTCGGGCCATCGCGGGCAGATCAAAGGTTCCGATTCGCCGAGGCCGGGATTCGTGCAGGTGACGGCACAGGCGCCGTTGTCGGAGCTCGAGCAGTTCCCAGCTCGACTGAAATCAATTACCGCGGGGCGAGGTTCGTATTCTTTGGAGTTTTCTCACTACGAGCCGGCGCCGACGATCCTGCAGCAGAAGTTGCAGCAGGCGCACAAGCCTCAGGAACTGGAGGCGTAGGCCGAGCGATAGCATGGTGCGCGTCAGCAGGGCTTTCTCCATGGCGGCCGTTGTCGCAGTTACAGTGGTTTCTGCCGCGACGGTAGCCGCTCAGACGAGAGCGAACCGTTCTGATTCCATTCGCGCGGTGGCGTTCGACCGACTGGATCGTGAAGCTCGCACCATGCTCTCCACGATCGATTGCGCGCGCAAGACAGCGCGCGCGCGAGCGGCGGGTTTGTTCGGTCCCAACGATTCGGGACGACGCGGACAATGTCTGCGGATCTCGGATCGTCCGTACGGAGTTTTCTTCACGCCAGACAGCACTTTTACCACTGCAAATCACATGAGTGTTGTCGACCTTACCAGCCAAAGCACTTATTCGGGCGTGATCGATACAGCTTCAGTTCTCGGTGAAGC
The DNA here is from genome assembly GCA_045803545.1 of Gemmatimonadaceae bacterium. Taxonomy (GTDB): domain Bacteria; phylum Gemmatimonadota; class Gemmatimonadetes; order Gemmatimonadales; family Gemmatimonadaceae; genus UBA4720. The sequence goes on from JBJMOW010000005.1 coordinate 1,363,780, forward strand.
CAAAGCGGCACACGAGGCGTTGCTAAAAGGCTTTCCTTCTTTCCGGGGCGCCAAACGCCAATTCGCCCCGCTGTCGTTCCGCTTCGATGGTGACAGCATCGAGGTCTGGCTCGTACCGATCGGATCGGTGACGGCTCCCCGGTCAACAACGGTCGGCGGTGAGCGCGGATACGTCTACTCTCCCGACGGCCGCACCATGGCGCGTGAGGTTGACGCGTTCGACCGCTTCCGCAGTATCTCCGTCCCGGATACGGGGGTCGCCATGATCTTCAGCAGAGAGGATGACCTTCCGCTGTTGTCCGAGCTGCTCGTAGCGAATCTGCTCCACGGTGATGGACGCGAGGTGCAGATCGTGACCAATACATACGCATCGCAGTTGACGGGGCGCGAGCCAAATTCAGTTTGGTTGCAGTTGCGGAAGCGCTAGGAAGTCGCCGAGCGGCAGCTTCATTCGAACGAGCTGGATCAAAAGAGTAAGACTCGCCCCTCAGGTTGGCGCGGTTTTCAACGCTTTCTGGATCCGCGTTGTCTCAGTTAATATCCGATCCGGAATTCCAATGAGACCCAACCTCCTTTGCGCTACCGTCGCAGTCGTGACCATCTCGGCTTCCACTCTGCCAGCTCAAGCTCGCGCGACCGCTGATGCAAACAGCAGCGCTATCGCCGCTTCGTTCAGCAAATTCAAAAGCCTGAGCAAGGAAAAGCGCGGCATCAAGAAAGAGAAATATCTGAAGGTGGAGAGCAAGCCCGCGGTTCTTGCGAATCCCGCCGACTATTCAGGCGCGTACGAAGTCCCCGACCTGCACATGCGTCTCGAGCTCAACGTGAAGAGCGACGGAAGTTTCACCGGCACCGGATACGAGCAGATCAGTGACGGCGTGATGCGCGAGTTCTCTCTTCGCGACGGCAGGATCGATCGTGCGTTCGCCACTGCGACCAAGGTCTACGCCAATGCGACGGAGACCTTTCAGGGTGCATTCATGAATCGGTCGACGTACGAGAGCCCGACCGACAAAGGTGTAACCGTCTTCGGTCTTGGCACCATCGGACGCGCGATTTACGTCGACGGAAATACCTTCGACAGATTCTTTTTCCAGAAGTTGCCCTAGCGCGGCGCTCCGTCCGCTTGCGCCATTGGCGGCCGCTCGTCGGCGCTGTCGCCGTAAGAGTACGGCACCGCAACGTCGAGCATCCGCAGATACACCCCGAGCTGCGCGCGATGATGCGCGGCGTGCATGAAGTAGACTGAGCGAAGAATCTGCGCCCGCGGTGCACTGATCACCGTGCGCCCCTGGACCTTGAGAGACCAGGGTGCCTGTGCGCGCTCCCACGTCAGATTCTTGAGCTGTCTCTTGAACTCGCCGCTGACCTGATCAAACATCTTCAAACGCTCGGCGGTGTTCGCGAGAGTGGGAGAGGGCGGTCGACTGCCGCCTTCGAATTCGTCCTGCGTCAGCTGCATGATGCCGAATCCTGGAAGCTGCGCGATGTGATTGGCGAGCTCGCCGAGTGAGCGCGACTTGGAATGCGGCCTCCAATCTTCCTTGCCGTCGGGAACGCGCTCGAGCATACGACGCGTTGTCGACAGCTCGGAGTCAGCGTCGGGATAAAGCAGTTCGGCCGGTGAGGCTTTGGATTCGGTCTCGATTGTCTCGGGGGTCATTGGGACTTTCGGGTTGGCGGGTAGCTAACAGGCAACGACTTAACAATAGTAGCCCCGTTGAAGCTGACACCGATATTACAGTCTACGCAACGAGCAACATCGTTTCCTTGCGGGGCACATCAGTTGCCTTCAAAATGGAATACCTATTCGGAGGGAACGGTGAGACTCCATACTCGCTATTTCGCGGCGTTGGTATGTGCAGTCGGGTTCCTCGCACTCGATTCTGCGTACGCTCAATCGACGGCGACGATCTGCAAAGACGGAACTACTTCGACGGCGTCAGGCCGCGGTGCGTGTTCCGGCCACGGCGGCGTCAGCAAGAAGGCAACGGCCAAAACGAAGGCCGTCGTCAAGAAAGAAGTGAAAGCAGCGAAGGTCGACGCCAAGGCGACCAACGGTTCTACAGTTGCCGTCGTGACCTGTGGCGACGGCACGACTTCGACCAACACTGGCCGTGGCGCATGCTCGCATCATGGCGGCGTCAGAGCAGCGACGACGAACTCGGCGACGACCGGTGCGGTTGTTCCTGCACCCGGAACAGCGGTAGCACCGCGCTCGCAGCGAGTGACGCGCGCCCCGGCGGCGACACGCGCGTCGGCGACGACGAGAGTTGGGTCCGGTGCCGCTGACGACAACGACCCGACGGGGGCGATCGCGCAGTGCAAGGACGGACTTTACTCGCATGCGAGAAACCACCGCGGAGCTTGCGGGCATCACGGCGGCGTCGCGACTTGGTTGTGAGGGAAGGTTGGGCACTGCTCGCCTACGATTAACGCGGTAAGGGGTGAGAAGTAGCGAAGGTGCCAGGAACCAGGTTGGCTGCGAGCTTCCTGGTATCAGGTGCCTATGCTGCTCTCACCCCTTACCGCGTTAACCATAAAGTGGCTATTCACTCCTCGCAGCTGCCGCTCGAACCTGGGAGCGGCCGTTTGTCGTAAGGCCATTATGCCCAAATACGCTCTCGCTCTCTGCCTCGTCGCGGTAAGCTGTTCACCGCATAGTAGCACCTCCTCCCGCCTCCCCCCTTCCGCCTCCCGCACCATCGAGATTCGCAACGGCCAATGGTTCGACGGCACCAGGTTCGTCGATCGCACGATGTACAGCGTCGATGGATTCTTTGCGGAGAACAAACCGCCGCGCGTGGATACGGTGATCGACCTGCAGCACGGCTATGTCGTTCCGCCGTTCGCTGAAGCGCACAATCACAACGTCGATGCAACGACTGCGGCTGCAGCTCGCGTCGTGGTCGACAAGTATTTCCGCGACGGCGTCTTCTACGTTCAGAATCCAGCCAACGTGCTTCGCGCGCGCTCGGGCCTCGTCGGTTTCATCAACGTTCCGACCGGCATCGACGCCACTTTTGCCAACGCCGCTCTCACCGGTCCCGGTGGTCATCCGATGGGCTTGTTCCTTCGCAACCTCGGCCGCGGTGCGATGGTCGCGACGGACAGCAATTCGACGAGCGGGTTTTTGTGGACGATTGCCGATCGCGGCGATCTGGATCGTAAATGGCCGCAGATCCTCGCCAGCCATCCGGACTTCATCAAGACCATGCTTCTCTACTCGGAGGAATACGAGCGGAGAAAATCTGATAGTGCATTCTTCAACTGGCGCGGGCTGAACCCGGCACTGTTACCCGAGATCGTTCGTCGCGCGCATGCGGCCGGATTGCGAGTGATGACTCACATCGAAACTGCCGCCGATTTCCGCAATGCAGTCATCGCCGGCGTCGATCAGATCGGTCACACGCCTGGATTCAGAGGAAACGCGAAAACCCAGCTTCCTGACTTCGCTCCGTTTTTGATGACTGATGCCGACGCGGAGCTCGCCGCGAAGCGAGGCGTATTTGTCATTACCACTCTCAGTGGGCCAGATGGTTTGCCCGATACCGGCCTCCTCGCGCGCTTCATCAAGCTCGACTCGCTCAACCTGGCGATGATGAAAAAGCATCACGTGAAGGTCATCGTCGGTAGCGATTCATATCGCACCACGTCGGTACCCGAAGCGATGTGGCTCTCGAAACTCGGCGTGCTCACCAACGCGGAGCTCCTGCGCGCGTGGACCGACGAAACCGCCCACGCAATCTTCCCGCAGCGGAAGATCGGCAAGCTTGCTCGCGGATACGAAGCGAGCCTCCTGGTGCTCGCCGGTGATCCGATCGCCGATTTCAGCAATGTGAGGCGCATCGTGCTACGCATGAAACAGGGACAGCTGATTCAGGTCGCGGCAACGCCGTGACCGTCACGCAGGATGGGCAGTCGTAGGTACATGAAAACCCCTACCGCCTTCCTCGGTGCGCTGTTCGTCGTAATCGCAGCGCCACTCCTGTCTCAGAGCACTCCGCTATCTCCCCAGCAAGCCTCGAACGCTCAGGCCGCTGAGGCCGGGTATGTGTCGGCAATGCGGACCGATCTCAAGATGCTGGCGACGGCGGAGGAGGCGTACTTCGTCGATCACTCCGCCTATTATTCCGGGACGGTCAGTGCCGCGAATCCGCTCTTTGGTTTTTCACCATCCCGCGGTGTGACCATCAACGTGAGCGTCCCTGCCGGTGCTCCGATATGGAATGCCATTGCGATTCATGCCAGATCGCAGACAAGGTGCAGTTACAAACTGCCTGATCCGATCGAGTGTGCTTCGCCCACTGCCACCATCAGCGCCGGCGCAGCGGCAGCTGGCGACTCAACGGCCGTGGAGAACGCAACGGTCATCAAGGTCGGTGACGAACAGCCAGTCGGCATTCGGCCAGGACAAACGCGAAAGTGGATCTTTGACATTCCGTACGAACGCACCCGCTGCCTGGCGATGGGTCAGGTCGAGGTCCTTTCCGGTGGCGACAGAAATGTGAATGTGCTGATCATGAACGAGATCGCGTACACCGAGTGGTCACACGATCAACCGGTGCGCACGGATTACGAGAGCAACGACAGGCCGCTGATTGCGTTCGACGTCAACATCAACGACCCGGGCCGCTACATGTTCGTCGTGTCCAATCGCTCATCGAAGTCCGCGGCGAAGGTTGTCCAGCTGCAGCACGTTACCGTCACCTGCGTCGAGTAGGGCCGGAGTCAGCTGCACTACCGATTCGCGAGGCAAGGTTAGCAGCGGCGAGTCAGGTCGGGATGAGCGTCGGATTAGGAATGCGTGAAGATTCCTCTTAAAACTTTTGCTTGACGGCGGGCTCAAACTGTTTTATCGATTATCGATATTATCGATAGGCGATAAACATGCCGGCCAGAATTCGTCCATCCGCAGCCCTTCCGATCGCGTACATGACGTTGCGGATTCTGATCGTCCTCAACTGGATAATCGGCATCTCGATCGTGGTGTTGCTGGTCGCGATGCCAACGAGGGAGTGGATCATCAGCGCGCTCGATCTCACTCCGTCGCCGCAAGCAGACCGGCTGATCCTGGGGCTGCAGGCAATCGGCGGACTCGGTGTCGTCGCGACACCGATCAACGATATTGTACTCAAGCGACTGCTCGCGATGGTCAGGACCGTCCGCGCGGGCGATCCGTTCGTCGCCGCAAACGCATATCGGTTGCAGACAATCGCGTGGGCGCTGCTCGCGCTGCAGATACTCAGCCTCATCATCGGCGGCATCGCCAAGCACGTCTCGACACGCGAGCATCCGCTACATATCAGTGCCGGCTTCTCGATCAATGGCTGGCTCGCCGTCCTCCTGACGTTCCTGCTGGCGCGCGTCTTTGCCGAAGGCACGCTGATGCGCGAAGATCTCGAATGGACAGTTTGACATGGCGATCACCGTCAAACTCGACGACCTGCTCTACGAACGGCGGATGACCCTGACCGAGCTCGCGGACCGCGTCGACATGACTCTCGCCAACCTGTCCATTCTCAAAACCGGCAAAGCCCGCGCGATCCGTTTTTCGACGCTCGAGGCGATATGTGAAGTGCTCGACTGCCAGCCAGGCGACATTCTGCGGTTTGCATCGGAAAAGTCCGCAGCAAAAAAACGCCGCGCGAGTGCTTGATCCTACCGCCTCCGCCTCCCTCCTCCTCCTCCCGGCCATGAAACGCAACATTACTTTGACCGTCACGTCAGTACTTTCGGCCCTGCTCTTCATCAGTCATTGGGTCGATGAGATCTCCCGCGGCTTCGAGCCGGGCACCAGGCAAGGCATCGGTGGGATCGGGATCCTTGTCGTGTGGCTCTGCGGACCACTGCTACTTGGCACACGACGAGCTGGATACGTACTCATGTTCGTCGCCGGACTCTTTGGGTTTGCCGTTCTTTTCCTTCACATGGGCGGCAGAGGAATGGTGGGTGGCAGGATCGCCAATACCAGCGGGCAATTCTTCTGGGTCTGGACCCTCATCATGCTCGGGACCATGTCGGCTATTTCCGCGATCATCGCCGCGTACGAGCTATGGAGTCAGCGACGGATCGCCAGAGGATAATCGTCCGGGTTCCGCGCGCTGCTATCGAACGGATCTCTAGCGCGAAGAGCAATCGACGGATCGCTCGCGGGCGCTATCCGGCAACATTTGCGCTGCGAACAGCCTAAGACCGGTAACAACCTCGCGATACAAGACGAAGTCGAGATCGGCGACGGTGCCTCGAACCTCGCGCTGATTGATCAGCGACAGAAAGTCACACGTCGACAACCAGGTTGTCGCCCTGCGCTTGACGTGAGCCTCTTTGATCTCAGGCAGCCGGAAAGAGTCTTGAATCCGGGCATCGGCACCCCGCCTGCTGTGACCCGCGCGCGAAGTCGAGTCGATTTCGATTCCTTGCGAAAGCGAAAGAAAGTGTTGCGGCGAGTGCTCACCGAGGTCGAGGGTCATGGTTCGGTGCGCGATATCGAACCGGCTTTCCGAAGTAACGTCGATGTACTCATCAGAATCGAGCCTCACGCTGATCGTGTCCGGAACGCGCGAAGCAATTCGACCAGCAAACACGTAGCTCGCGGAGATTGTGTGCACCGTCGGCCTCGAGAAAAAGACGCGGTGCAGAAAGTCGCGTTTACCGAGCGGCGCGGTATAACTCGCGGTTGTCTTGTTGAGCACGCTGTCGAAGTCGTAAGTGATCTCGCCAGCAAATACGTCGATCGGACCGGCAGGTAGCGACACGCGTTGCTGGTCATTTTCATCGGGGCTCGCGCAGACTCGCCTCCACGGAGTCAAAACCATCGCAATCAGGACAATATTGATCGCGACGACTGCGACACCATGCTGCGTTTGAGCCCATGCGCGATTTGCGAGCATTGGCTTGGGGGACGGGTTGATCATCGGTACTGCCGGAATGGGATTCCGTCAATACTCAACCAGCTTACAAGGGACCCCTGGTGCTGGTCCCCGACTCACGAGAAACAAAAAACCCGGGAGACGATCCCGGGTTTCTCGTTCCAATCTGTTAGTCGTTGGATCAGGTGCAGGCGATCACACCGTTGATCATCGAACACGTCTTGGCGGACTGCGAGTGCGTCGCGGTCGCGCTCCATGACGGAGGCGGGCCGGCAACTGCGGTCACAACGATCGTGACGTTCGAAGAAGCGCTAAAACCCTGCAGCGGAGCCGCGGAGGTCGCGGTTCCCGAGAAGTACGCGCCCTGGTTGTCAGCGGCATACTGCTCTTCATACGTAGCAACGTTACGAAGGTCCGACTTCATCGCAGCGACGTAAGCCTTGTCCTTCGTGTTGGCGAACTTCGGAATCGCGATCGCGGCAAGAATACCGATAATCACGACTACGATCAAAAGCTCGATCAGGGTGAAGCCTTTTTTGTTTGACACGCTAATTCTCCTGCAGCGGTTGGATTGCGATAACCAATAACATGGCTATTTCACTACATAGACTCCTAAGGGTTTACCCCGGTAAAACGGGTGGCGGGACCGAGTTAAGCCCCTGAATCCGGACCTGCGGCGGAGGAATGGGGCCCTTAAGTCGCGATCTGCGAACTTCGGTTGCACAACGCAACGCAGTTCCTGCGAGTGCATTGCGTGGTACTTTTTACCGAATCACCGGAAGGAGAAGGAGCAATGGATGGCAGTAGTGTCCCAGCGAATCACGTCTCACGTGCGCTCGCGTGCGTTGTCGCACTTTCCCTCAGCGGCTGCGCAGCCGCCTCTCGATCGAGCTCCCCAACCATGAGTCAAAGCGTTGACTCGGTAGCCTTCGGCACTCTCGCGAATGGACAAGGCGCACGGCTCTTCACGCTGCGCAATGCGCACGGCATCGAGATGCAGTTTACCAACTACGGCGGGATCATCACCTCACTCAAAACTCCCGACCGCAGCGGTCATTTCTCGGACATAGTTCTCGGCTATGACAATCTCGCCGGTTACGTTGCGAGCTCACCGTACTTCGGCGCGATCGTGGGGCGCTACGCGAATCGCATCGCCCGCGGGCACTTCACGCTCGATGGCGCGACGTACACACTCGCTGTCAACAACGGCCCCAATAGTCTGCACGGTGGACTGCGCGGCTTCGACAAGGTCGTCTGGAACGCGCGGCCGTTCCGGAATCAGGAAGGAGACGGTGTTGCGCTGGACTACACCAGCCCAAACGGCGAGGAAGGCTATCCAGGCACTCTGCGCACCACCGTGACCTATACGCTGACGCCCGACGATCGATTGATCGTTGATTACCTGGCGACGACGGACAAAGACACGCCAATCAATCTGTCACAGCATTCGTATTGGAACCTGGTCGGCAACGCATCGCGTGACATTCTCGGACACGTGCTTACGATCAATGCGGACGCGATCACGCCAGTTGATACGACGCTGATCCCGACCGGCGAGATGATGCCCGTGCAGGGGACGCCGTTCGACTTCCGGAGCCCGCACGCCATTGGCGAGCGAGTCGATCAGCGACAGAACGCTCAGATTCGCTTTGGCAACGGCTATGATCACAACTTCGTGTTGAATCGCGGCGCTGCTGCCTCTGACGCACTCGTGTTGGCAGCGCGCGTGGTCGAGCCTACCTCTGGTCGGACGATGGACATCTCCACTACCGAACCGGGCATCCAGTTTTACTCCGGCAACTTTCTCGACGGTAGCATTACCGGCAAAGGCGGTGCTGTCTATCACTTCCGATACGGTCTGGCGCTCGAGACACAGCATTATCCGGATTCACCGAACCATCCGAACTTTCCCTCCACGATTCTGCGTCCGGGACAACAGTATCGGTCACGCACCGTCTTCAAGTTTGGAGTGACGCAATGAAAGCAATGACGCGCCAGCGCATTTCTGCACTTGTTCTTACGCTCGGACTATGCGCAGCAGGCAGCCTTCCGGCGCAGCGCCCGCAGCCGCGCCTTGGCGATGCGGGATTGCCGGGTCGACCGATGTGGACCCAGCAGCGTGCACGCGCATGGGGTCAATCGGCCGGATGGTTGGTCGGCAGCAACTTCGCGCCGAGTACCGCCATCAATCAGCTCGAGATGTGGCAGGCCGCGACGTGGGATCCGCGCACCATCGATCGCGAGCTCGGCTGGGCCGAATCACTCGGCTTCAATACCATGCGCGTGTTCCTGCACAATCTGCTTTGGCAGCAGGACTCTGCCGGGTTCCTGAGGCGCATGGACCAGTTTCTGGCGATCGCGCAGCGTCATCACATCAAGCCGATGTTCGTTCTGTTTGATGCGGTGTGGGATCCGCTGCCGCACCTCGGCAGACAGCGCGAGCCGATCCCGCACCTGCACAACTCGGGTTGGGTGCAGAGCCCGGGCGCGGAAATTCTGTCCGATACGAGTCGCTACGAGTCGCTACGACCCTACGTCCAGGGCGTGGTTGGAAGATTTGCAAACGATCCGCGCGTAGTTGCGTGGGACATTTTCAACGAGCCCGACAACACCAATCGCCCCGCGTACATTGGCTATGAACCAGTCAATAAGCCTGCACTGACGCTGATCCTGATGCGCAAAGCGTTCGCGTGGGCGCGCGCGATGAATCCATCGCAGCCGTTGACTGCAGCGCCCTGGCTGGGCGACTACGCGGATCCATCGCGAATGCGGCCGGCGACGAGATTCATGCTCGAGAATTCGGACGTCATCACCTTTCACAGCTACGACGACAGCGCGACGGTCGAGAGATTGATTACTGCATTGGAGCGCTATGGGCGACCGATCATCTGCTCCGAGTACATGGCTCGCCCCCGCGGCAGCACGTTCCAGGCGATTCTCCCGATATTCGCGCGGCGGCACGTGGGCGCCATCAACTGGGGATTCGTTTCAGGAAAGACGCAGACGATTTATCCGTGGGATTCGTGGAACAACGAATACACAGCGGAACCGAAGGTGTGGTTCCATGACATTTTCAGGGCGAATGGACAGCCGTACGATCAAGCCGAAGTCCAGTTTATCCGCAGGGTCATTACAAACGCGCGGGGGAGATTGAGAACCGATGGATTGCGGCCGACCGCCTTTTGGACCGAGGGCCGAGGACCAAGTGCATCGATTATCGAGGATTGAGTGAGGATTGAGGACAACCAAGGATTCGAGCGTCCTGCCATCGGTTGTCTTCGGTCCTCACTCAGTCCGCGGTCATCGATGCACTTGGTCCTCAGGCCTCGGTCAAGACTTTACTCATGCTCGAGCCCTGTCCTGTGCTCTCGAATCTCAGTCTCTTCTCCCGCCGCACTGTGTAACGGTCTCTCTTTCGCCCGTCGACCGAAGTAGAACATCAGTGCTCCAAACACGAGCATCACGATTCCCCACCACAGGTTGATCGCGATGTTTTCCGAGCGCGCGTAAAGCTGAGTGTCTGACCGCGTTGCAGCGCCATAAACCGTGAGCACTGCGCCGAGCAAGAGAAACAGGGCCCCGATCGGAAGGCGAATATCGAAACGAGCGGCTCCGCTCATGGTCGGCGTCTCCTAGAAGAAGATGATGTTGAGCAGCAGCGCCATCGCCAGCACGAATACAGCGATCACCTTCGGACGTTCGTACCAGACGACGTTGCCTTCGGAGGGTTTTGGCGTGAGGCTGTACACTAGCCCGCGCAATTCTTCGTCAGGGCGCGGTCGGGTAACGAGGCTGACGATGATCGTCACCACGAAACAGGTGACCCACGCCGCGATCGCGGTCCAGAAAGTCTGGCCAAGCTCGCTGCGGTAGATGATGTGTGCGCCGAAGTAGCCACCTTTGACGCCCGGCGTCGCGCCGGCCGCCAGCGACATGCCGTGATGAATCGCAGCGGCGACCGTTCCTGACAACAAACCGATGAATGCTGCATGGCCCGTCGTTCTCTTCCAGAACATTCCGAGGGCAAAGGTGGCAAACAGTGGCGCGTTGACGAACGCGAACACCAGCTGCAGAAGATCGAGAATGTTGTTGAAGGAATTCGCGACGTACGCTGCCGCAATCGACAGCACAATACCGAATACGGTCGCCACGCGTCCCATCCACAGGTAGTGCTCGTCGCTCGCGCCCTTCTTGATGTGGCTCTGATAGATGTCGTAGGTCCAGACAGTGTTGAATGCGGTGACGTTGCCCGCCATTCCCGACATGAACGATGCGAGGAGCGCAGTGAGTCCGAGGCCGAGCATTCCCGACGGGAAGAACCGAATCAGCATCATCGGCACGGAGAGGTCATAGTCCAGCACGACGTGTCCCGCCTGATCCAGAAGCGCGGCACCGGTTGCAGGATCGATTTTCGGCGGAATGACTCCCTGTCCGCCAGCGACCGACAGTGGTCCGCTTCCGCCGTGGGCGTGCCAGTCGACGGCCAGCGCGATCATTCCCGGCAGAATCACCAGGAACGGAAAAAAGACTTTCGGGATCGCCGCGATTAGCGGAGTGCGACGCGCCGCCGCCATGTTCTCCGACGCCATCGCTCGTTGCACGACCAGAAAGTCGGTGCACCAATAGCCGAACGAGAGCACGAAGCCGAGGCCCATCGCCAAGCCGAACCACTCCACTCCGATTGGATTCTGCGACGAGTCCGCCATGTATCGCCAGGTGTGTGTCAGGGCGCCCGCCTCGAACCCGCGTCCCACAGCGACCTCAGCCAGTTTGGCCTTGAGTCCGGTCCATCCTCCCGCCGCACGGAGCCCGAGAAATACGAGCGGCGCAAATCCGAAGACGATCAGGAAGAACTGGAGTACTTCGTTGTAGATCGCGCTGGTGAGCCCGCCAAGGAAGATGTAGGCGAGCACGATCAGCGCGGCGACGATCATGCTGAAGTGAAAGCTCCAGCCGAGCAGCAGGTTGAACAACTTTCCCATCGCGTACATCGAGATTCCCGACGACATGATCGTCATCACCGCGAATGAGATCGCGTTGAGGCTGCGGGTCTTCTCGTCGAAGCGAAGCTTGAGATACTCGGGGACGGATCGCGCGCGCGAGCCGTAGTAGAACGGCATCATGAACAGGCCTACAAAGACCATCGCCGGAATGGCGCCGATCCAGTAGAAGTGACTCGTCGCGATGCCGTACTTCGCGCCCGACGCACCCATTCCGATCACTTCCTGCGCGCCAAGATTCGCCGATATGAAGGCGAGTCCCGCGACCCACGACGGGATGGAGCGACCCGATAGAAAGAAGTCCGTGCTCGTCTGCGTCGACCTTCGCAGCATCCAGCCGACGACGAGGACGACCGCGAAATACACGATCATCAGGAGGTAGTCGATGCTTGTGAGATGGGTCATTGCGGGATGGGGATGAGGGATGGGGGATGAGAACTGCGAAACGCGGTCAGGGCGCGCATATCTCGCCGCGCCCGCCCGCATCCCCCATCCCCATCCCACTTCGACCGCGAAACTAGCCCCATAACGCCACAACCGCAAACGGATGAGCTGTCACTTGACACCACTTCCGCGGCGCGCCATGCTCTCTGGCCGAACCGGTTTGAATGAGTTCAAGGCGGTTCGGAGGCGAGTCCTGTCGATCCCGATTATGACGGAAAAGCGTCCCACCATCTCCGACGTCGCACGCCAGACCGGTGTCTCTAAAGCCACCGTTTCCGCAGTGCTGAACGACAGCGAAGGTGTCAACATCGACACCCGCGATCGTGTGCTCGCCACCATCGAGTCGCTCAACTATCGGCCGACGCAGCAGTCGGGATTGAGAGCCGCGACTCGCTACCGCAGTATCGCGCTCATCATCAAAGAGTACGACAACCCGTACTACGACGAAGTGACCTCCGGCGTGCGCGAATACGCCGAGTCTCAGGGATACATGTTGTTCGTCGTCAGCAGCGAAGGCAGCTACTCCGCGGAAAAACGCGCGGTGGAGTTACTGCGCGAGAAAGGCGTCGACGGTTTGATTGCCGCGCCGGTGATGGACGAGCACGCCGATCTCTCGCACTTCTACGAGCTCAAGCGCCGGAACTTTCCGTTCGTTTTTCTGGAGCAGGTGCGCGGCGTTCCGGCGAGTCTGGTCGATTTGGAGAACATCAGCGCCTCGCAAAAGGCTGTCGAGTATTTGCTCTCGCTCGGCCATCGCCGCGTCGCGCACTTCGCCGGGCCGAAATACTCGTTGCACAGCGAAGAGCGCGCGAATGGCGTCCGCCGCGCTTATAGCAGCACGCACCTCGTGCTCGCGCCGGAGGACATCATCGTCGCCGGCGCGCACTTCGAGGATGGTTTCCGCTGCGGCCGCACTTTGTTCGAGTCTCGCGCGAGAGATCAATGGCCAACCGCGATCACCTGCTACAACGACCTCGTCGCGATGGGGTTGGTGAAAGCCATCATCGATCTCGGGATGACAGTCCCGGACGATCTGTCCGTGATTGGCTTCGACGACATCAAGTTCTGCGAGACGTTCCTCGTGCCTCTCACGACGGTGCGTGTCCCCAAGTTCGACATGGGCAATCGCGCCGCCCGCATGCTTATCGATCACATCGAATCGAGAGAGGCGGTGACACCGCAGCGTCACTATCTCGATGCAACACTGGTAATTCGCAAATCGACAGCACCGCTTTCCGTATCCCGCTTCCCGCATCCCGCGACAACCGGAGGTAACCCTTGAAGAACAACTCTAGCCGTGCACTACGCAGAGTGGCCAGCTTCCTCACGCTCGTCGGCGTGATCGGAGCCGCGCTCTGTTATTTCGCTTCCTCGCTGAGTGCTCAAGGCACGGTGGGCACGATCACCGGCGTGGTGACCGGAGAGGGCGGAGTTCCCGTCAGCGGCGTCCAGGTGACGCTGGTGAATCGCGGAATGGGCGCGACAACCGACATTAACGGCCGCTACACCATTGGCCGAGTACCGACGGGTACTTACACGATTCGCGCCCAACGAATCGGCTTCGCGCCAGTGTCGCAACAAGTCACCGTCCTCAACGGTGAGGTCGTCACCGGGAGTTTCAGCATGACCCAGGTCGCGACGACGCTCACCACGCAGGTGGTCGTCGGCTACACGACCCAGCAACGACGCGATGTATCCGATGCCGTGGCGAGCGTGCGTGGCGACGAGCTCAGGGACCAGAAAGTCGCGACCCTCGAGGAAGCGCTGCGAGGCCGCGTGCCGGGCGTCAACGTCGTGGCATCAGGTGAGCCAGGAAGACCGGCACAGGTGATCATTCGCGGACAGAACTTCATCAGCGGCGGTGTCTCTCCGCTCTATGTAGTTGATGGGATGTACCTGTCCGAGAATCCGAATCTCAATCCCGACGATGTCGAATCGATCGAGGTGCTGAAGGACGCGTCGGCAGCCGCGCAGTATGGAGCGCAGGCGGCGAACGGAGTGATCGTCATCCGCACCAAGCACGGCGTCGCCGGCGAAACGCGGACCGAGGTGCATTCCTACTACGGCTCGCAGAGCCTGCCCAGGAAGATTCCGATGATGAACGCAGCCGAGTGGGCGGCAATTACGTCAGCGTCTTACGCGGCAGCCGGACAGACTCCACCGACGGGCGTCGTGAATCCGACGGTCAGTACCGACTGGCAGAGCGCTGTATTCCAGACGGGCAACATTCAGGATCACAACCTGTCGTTTTCCGGTGGATCACCAGCGCAGGACTACATGCTCGGCGCCGGCTATTTCGAGCAGAAAGGAACCATCGTCGAGACCGGATTCAAGCGCTTCAGCCTGCGACTGAATAGCGAGGCACGCCGGAACCGCTTCACCATCGGTGAGAACCTCGCATTGTCGCAGTCGAACAGGACGAACCTGAACGGATTTCCGCTGATCGATGCCATGCGGATGTTCCCGACGATTCCAGTGTACGATCCGAGCAACGTCGGCGGTTTCGGATACGGGACTGATGCCAATCCGAACTTTGGTACCAATCCGGTTGGCCAGCAGCTCGCGCGCAGCAACACCGACAGGTCGAACCAGGTCATCGGAACGGCATACGGCGATATCGCGTTGTTTGGCGGTCTGCATTACCGCGGCAACCTCGGCCTGAACTACGCAAATAATCTCAATCGGAACTTCAGCAGCATCGCGCAGCTCCGCTATCGCACGCCGCAGATCAACGGCGCAACGCTGAGCGAACAGACGGGCAGCATCACCTCTCTGCTGTTCGAGAACTTGTTGCTGTTCAACAACAGCTTCCGCAATGGAGTCCACAAGCTGAATGCGGCAGCGGGGATCACATCGCAGCGTCAGGACGACAACGAGCTCTACGTCTATCGTCAGGGATTTACCGACGAGAGTCTGACGCAGATCGACGCCGGCTCGACGTCAAACCTGAACAACCGCGGCTGGCTCATTCAGAACCGGTTGAACGCGATGCTGCTCCGCGCGAATTACACATTGCTCGACCGCTATCTCTTCACCGGCAGCGTCCGACGTGATGGCTCGTCGCGCTTCGGACCGGGCAATCGCTACGCGAACTTCTCCGCCGGCTCCGTCGGCTGGGTGCTGAGCGACGAAGGATTCTACAAGAGCATTCCGCTTGTGAACCGCGCGGTAGACTACCTGAAGATCCGCGCCAGTACCGGCACGCTCGGTAATCAGGACATCGGCGACTACCAGTACAGCTCTCCGATCATTCAGAATCAGAATTACATGTTCGGCGGCAACGTCGTCGCCGGTTCGACGCAGCTTAGTCTCGCCAATCCCGGTATTCGGTGGCAGAGCAACAAGCAGACGAACATCGGCTTCGACTTCGGCCTGCTCGATGACGTCCTTACTCTGAGCGCCGATCACTACACCTCGACGTCGCAGGGCTTGCTCGTTACCGCGCCAATTCCGTGGAGTCTCGGCTCGAGCGTGCAGGTTCCCGATTATCCGTTCATCGTGCCGCAAAACCCGGTGGTCAATGCCGGATCGGTACGCAATACCGGCTTCGAGTTCAACGTCGCGCACCACCTCGACAAATCAGCGTTCAAGCTGAATACGACGCTGAACTTCACCACCATTCACAACCGTGTCGTATCGCTCGGCAATGGCGGGCAGCCGATTTATGCGGGCTTCGACAACGTCGCGCGTACCGCCGTCGGTCACCCGATTGGCGAATTCTGGGTTTATCACACGGCTGGGATTTTCCAGTCAGCCGCCGACGTCGCTGCCCATCCGGCGCAGGCAGGTGCCCAGCCTGGTGACGTGATCTTCGTCGACAGGGATGGCAACGGCGTCCTCGACGACAACGATCGCTACGCGGCGGGAAGCGGGATTCCCAAATGGACCGGCGGCCTCTTCTTCGACGGGCATTTCAACGCGTTTGACTTCGCGTTGAACATGCACGGTACGCACGGCAACAAGATCTTCAACGTCGAGCGGTACTGGTCCGATCGCACCGACGATCCACAGAATCATCGGTCTGACTATTCGCCGTGGACCCCGACGAACCCAAGCACCACCACGCCGCGCGCGGTGTTCGGCCCGGCTGGATTCTCGAACGACCGTCAGAACTCCGATCGCTGGATCGAAGACGGATCGTACTGGCGCATTCAGAACCTGGTGCTCGGATACACTCTTCCGACGTCGATGATGCAGCGTACACGCATCGGCTCGGCCCCGCGGATTTATCTCAACATTCAGAACCTGCACACGTTTACGAGTTACTCGGGTTGGGATCCGGAGATCCTCGGCCTGGCGGATCCACTGGCAAGAGGAATCGACGATGGGCGCATCTATCCAAACGTCCGGACGTTCTCGTTCGGGCTTGATCTGAGGATGTGACCAATGAAATCGACTACACAGAATCAGACGAGATCAACAATGAGAATGAAGTTTTTATGCGCGTTGGTGTGGCCGGTGGTTGTCGGTGCCGCGCTCGCTGCGTGCACCCAGGATTTGAACATCACCAATCCGAACGCGCCCAACACCGCTGATTTCTGGCGGACCCAGGCGGACGCAATCTCGGGTATCAACGCCACCTACAGCGGACTCGAGCAGCGCGGCACGTACCAGCGCTGGCTGGCCTTCGCATTTGACATTCGCTCGGATGAGGGTATGAGCCTCAGTCCGTGGACGGAGCTTCGCCAGTGGAACGGATTCGTTCAGGGCGACTACAATTTCGAGCCGAGCCGAGAGATCTGGTGGCACACCTACTGGACGATCTTCCGCGCCAACCAGGTCATTGCGTACGTGCCGAATATCGACATGGATGCGACGCTGCGCTCGCGCATCGTTGGCGAGGCGAAGTTCCTGCGCGCGCTGATGTATTTCAACCTCGTAAATCTGTACGGCAACGTGCCGCTGATTCTCGCGCCATCGGCACCGACCGATCGTCCGGCCAACGCGACGCCCGCCGAAATCTACACGCAGATCGAGACAGATCTGACCGAAGCGGCCAGCGTGCTGCCGACATCGTATTCGGCGACCGATGTCGGTCGCGCGACGAAGGGTGCGGCGCTGGCACAATTGGGTAAAGCGCAGCTGCAGGAACGGAAATGGACCGAAGCAGCGGCGACGCTGGCACAGGTGGTGGCGATGCCGCAGTACAATCTGATGCCCAACTACGCCGACAACTTCACCGACAAGTTCGAGAACAACGTCGAATCCGTCTTCGAGGTCCAGTTCGCCGACGAAGACCAGCTGTCGCAAGGTGTGTCGGGTCTCAACATCGCGCGCATGGTCGGCGCCTGTCGAGGAAATGCCGGTGTCGATCCCAGCTACTGCGATGGATTGCCCACGCATTGGTACTTCAACCAATTCTTCGCCGACACGTTGAACCGGGCCGTGTATGATCCGCGTCTCGACGCGACGCTGTTCTGGAACCGGCCGGGAGGGATGGACGTCTACGGAACGCCCTATACCGCGCGGTA
Source organism: Gemmatimonadaceae bacterium (assembly GCA_045803545.1). Taxonomy (GTDB): domain Bacteria; phylum Gemmatimonadota; class Gemmatimonadetes; order Gemmatimonadales; family Gemmatimonadaceae; genus UBA4720. The sequence continues at coordinate 1,381,567 of JBJMOW010000005.1, forward strand.
CGGCGCGACGAATGACGTGGTGTACTGGAAGAAGTGGGGAGAGTACTACCTGATCGAAGATCAGAACTGGGACAACCCGATCAACTATAGGGTGATCCGCTTCGCCGATGTTCTGCTGATGTATGCAGAAGCGCTCAACGAGAGCGGACAGACAGCGGCGGCAGTTCCGTTCATACAGCGTGTGCGTACGAGAGCGGGCGCTGGCACGGTGCCAGCAGGAATGAACCAGGCGACGATGCGCGACTACATCCTGCACGAACGTCTGATGGAGCTGGGACTCGAGCAGTCGCGCTGGCTGGATCTGGCTCGACACGACATGCTGACGGCGGCTCTATCGACTCATGATCCGGAGTTCACGAATTTCCCGTCATTCAAAGTGCTGTTGCCGATTCCACAGAATGAGATCGATTTGAATCCGAACATGCATCAAAATCCGGGATGGTGAGACTGAAGCGGGACCGAGGCCCGATGACTAAGTGCATCGATCATCGCGGACTAAGTGAGAATCTTGGACTAAAGCGCGCTTTTGTCTGCAATTCTCGATTAGTCAGCAATCATAGATGCCGTTGGTCATCGGGCCTCGGTCAAAGCTTGCAGCTCACAGCTTTTCTGCTCGTTGCCGCCGCATGCTCCAATGCCGCGCACAATGGCACCACTGCGCCTCCGCCCGTCGGGTGCACTTTCAAGAATCCAATCGACGACGGGGCGGATCCGTGGATAGTCAAGAGCGGCACGAACTATTACTACGTCGAGTCGAAGGACAATGGCATTTATGTCTATCGCTCGACTGCATTGACGGCGCCGAAGCAGAATCCGGTGAAGGTGTGGACTGCCCCGGCGTCGGGGTGGAACGAGACCAACATTTGGGCGCCGGAGCTACATCACATTGGCACCCACTGGTACATCTACTATGCCGGTGGCCAGCGTCATCCGAACGGACAGGACGCGCCGTTTACGACGCAGCATGCAGGCGTGCTCGAATCAGATGTCGACGATCCGCAGGGCAACTACACGGATCGCGGAATGCTGTACACTGGTGATGATGTTCAGGGTGGGACCAACAACGTTTGGGCGATCGATCTGACCGTTCACACAATCAATGGTCAGCAGTACGCGGTGTGGTCGGGTTGGGATCAAAACAATCCGACGACTGACAAGATCTCGCAGAATCTTTATATCGCGCGGATGTCGAGCCCGACTACGATTTCAACGAGTCGCGTAAAGCTGGCGGCTCCCGATCAAAGCTGGGAGAGCGGCCCCGAGCTGGCGCTCGAGGAAGGACCCGAATTCCTGGAACACAACGGCAACACCTTCATCATTTACTCGACCAACGACTCGTGGCTGCCGTCGTATCAGCTCGGTGAGCTGCGAATGACATCATCGACTGCGGATCCCTTGAGCGCGAGCAGCTATACGAAAGTAGGACCTGTCTTCTCTGGGGCCACCGACGTTTACGGTGTCGGTCACGCGAGCTTCACCGTTTCACCGGACGGCACCGAAGACTGGATCGTGTACCACTCGAAGAAAGACCCTGCGCCCGGTTGGAATCGCGCGATTCGCGCGCAAAAGTTCACCTGGGCCGCCGATGGATCACCGGCGTTTGGCACTCCGACGCCGACGGGTCAGGCCGTCGCGATGCCGGCAGGACAATGCATGGGACTCGACTAACGGCCGACATCCAGCTGCGTTGATCGCCGCGCGGCGCGGCAGCAATTTGTGGAGTTACTGACTTACGCCGCGCGGAATGCGTTAGCGCACCATCGACTCGTGTCGTTCTCGAGTTGAATCGTCGCTCCGGTGTTGGTTCCCAGTTGGGCAACCGTTTCGCGTACCGCGCTGGCGACACAGAGAGAGGCGTCCTCAGCCGTCAGGCCGGCGGTGCGTAACCCGGTGGCATGAGCCTCGACCATTTCGCGCATGCGAAGACGCTCGACGCGGCAGGATTGGAGTAACCTGCTGCGCTCCACACGTTGGACAAAATTTTCCTCCAACGCGGCTTTAGCATGGGCGTGGAGCGCTTGAGCGCGGTTCATTCTGACGAGGTGGGCGAAAAGCGCGGAGCTGAGGGTGCGGCTACTGCCATTGACCTTAGCGGAGATTCTGCTGGCCCTCTCTGAAAGCGCCCACAGCTCGCGCTCATTGAGCTGGTGCCAATTCCGCGGGAAAATCCAGAGCCGCCGCACCATTTCTCGGGAGTCGAAAACCAGAGAGACAGCTCCCTGTGCCCCGGGCACGCCGTGCCCATCAGCCTCGCGCACGATCCACGTCACGTCGTCGCGTTTGAAGCTCCGGCATGGCGAGTGAGTGACTGCAGAATCCGGCCGCCCCGCCCTCATAATCTCATTTTAGCCTTCCCCCGCGATAGCGCAATCCTCGTCCGGTACGGAAGTGACTCCCGAGGCGTATCGGCGCCGCGACGCGTCCGACGCTATCCTATGGCGTCGAGGCTGGGATCGCGCTCGGCACTTCGCTGGCCGGCTCTATCACGGGGTCGTTGGACTCGAGCAGAATCGTCTCGAGATCGAGATCACGGAGGATTCGACGCATCACATCGTCGCCAATCACCCCGCGATCGCGCAGGCCGAGCACCGCCTGCTGCTCGGCCTTGAGCATTGCGGATCTCAGGTGCCGGTATTCGTCAGCCCGACGCTCGTCGATCACTGCGGCTTCGTGTGAGGGGGCGATTGTTAGATGCTCGTGCGGCTCGTCGCCGGTGTGGACCTCGTGTGCGCGCTCCTTCTGCTCCTTGGCCGCCCAGCGCCGGGCGCGTTGGCGGTGGCGGACCGCGAGGTAACGTGCGACCTCGGGATATTTGCCGGCCTTCGCGAAGTCATCGATGACGCGCAACCCGGCTTCGGCAGCGGCGAGGCGAGCGTGTGCTTCTTCAGCGCCTTCGTTTTCATCCACGCCCACGCGTAATCGCCGCGCGAGCCACGCAACCGTTGGACCCTGGAGTACCAGCGTGAAGAAAATGACCCCGAAGGTGATGAAGATGATCTGCGCGCGTGCGGGGAATGCGACGCCGCTGGCAGTGGTTAGCGGGAGCGCCAGTGCGAGCACCAGGGAATCCGCGCCGCGCAACCCTGTCCATGAGATGAAGAAGACCACACGCAATGGCGGCAGCGGATCGTCGCCCAGTCCGACCCAGCGTCCAAGTGTGCGGAAGATATAAGTGCTGGGAATCGCCCAAAGGATTCGCACTAGTACTACGAAAACGCTAACCACCAATGCTTCTCTAAACAGCGTCGCCAGCGGCACCCTCTCGAGCGAACCCGCGACGATCGGTAGCTCGAGGCCGACAAGAATGAAAATCAGACTCTCGAGTAGAAAAGTCACGATTGTCCACGTGCTGGCGACAAGCAGTCGTGTCGCCGCTGGCTGCTCGGGCCAGAGTGTGCGTGCCAGATAGAGACCGCACGCCAGCACGGACAGCACACCAGATGTGCCGAGGAAATCCGCCGCGAGATACGCGGCGAACGGCGTGAGCAGAGAGAGTGTGTTCGAGACGACGGTGATGTCGCGAGCGAGGCGATGCGCGCGTGCGATCACCCAGCCGAGCGCGAGCCCGATAATGACACCGCCGGCGCCGGCGATAAGGAACTGTATCACCGCGTGGGACATCGAGAACGCCCCTGTCACAACGGCCGCCACGGAGAAGCGATAGAGAATCAGCGCCGTCGCATCGTTCAACAGACCTTCGCCTTCGAGAATGCTCTCGACGGTGCGCGGCAATCGCATCGCGCGTAGCACCGACAACACGGCGACCGGATCGGGCGGCGAGATGATCGCGCCGAGTGTGAACGCCGCCGCCCAGGTGAAGGCAGGATGGAGTGCGTGTGCGACTGCAGCTACGGCCAGCGTTGTCACCAGGACCATCACCACCGACAGCCGCAGAATCGGACCAGCTTGTTGTCGAAGCTCGCGCAGCGGAAACTGGATAGCGCCGGCGTAGAGCAGCGGCGGGATGAAAATCAGAAACAAAACATCCGGCGAGAGATTTACACGGGGCAGGCCGGGCACGAGGGCGAGGATGAATCCGCCGACTACCAGCACCGTCGGATAAGGGATGTTCACTCGCTCGGCCGCGATGCGGAGACCGGCGGCGACGGCGAGGCAAATCAGGATTAGCTCGAGACCGTGCACTTGCTAAACGGCTTTAGTATTCCGTAATCCCACTGTCATCCTTGCGCTAAAACATACGCCGCAACCCGCTCACGATTTGCATTTCGCGGCAAACCGCTTCGGTAGCGGGTATACCATTAAGGGGCTAACCGATTGGGCGACAAGCGGTTACAAAACCGCTCGGGTGACGAGGAATTTCCTCGATTAGTGGTTGCCGCTCCGCGAGCCCCTGAGTCCAATGCATGAACGGTGAATTCTCGCCGGGCCCAAAGGAGATACACAATGAGCAACAAAAAGGGTTTTACCCTGATCGAACTTTTGATCGTCGTCGTCATCATCGGCATTCTTGCCGCGATTGCGATTCCGAAATTTGCGAATACAAAGGACAAGGCGTACGTCGCCGCGATGAAGTCTGACCTGCGCAACATGGCGACCTACGAAGAGCAGTACGCTGCCGACAACGGTGGTGCGTATTTCGGTGGCACCGCGACTTCCGCGGCTCCTCTGCAGGGCTTCACGCCTTCGCAGAACGTGACGGTCGTAGTCACGAACGTCGCTGGCCCGCCGCCTTCATGGAGCGCAACCGCCACGCACTCGCAGTCTGCGAAGGTTTGCGACATGACCAACGGTGTAATTACCTGCGTGTAATTAGCCCGATCAGATAATGAAAAAGGGAGCGTCGAAAGGCGCTCCCTTTTTATTGGCAAAACGTAACTTCTAAGGTTTGACCGCCGGCAGAATGTATTTCGTTAGAAGATCTCCACCGACAAACCGCCAGCCGCGGCTAGCATAGCTTCCGCCATTCGTCGCCACCACCAGTCGAAGCTCAGGGAAGACCATCACGATCTGACCGCCGTTGCCGAGTGCAGCGTAGCCACGGATCGTGCGATTGCCGACTGTGAACGACTGCGGCCACCAAAGAAGTCCGTAATCGCGGCCGCCAATTTTCGTCAGTGTCGACGAAGCTCGCTGGACAAAATCGTGGCTGAGGATTCGCCGACCATGCCACGTGCCGTCGTCGAGCATGAGTTGGCCGAATTTCATGAAGTCGCGCGTGACCAGACCCATACCGCCACCGCCATAGGGATTCCGCACGCGATCGATTGGCCAGATGTACCGCGTGATGCCCATTGGAGTAGCGACCAACCGATCGAACAAATAAAACGGTGACTCCCCCGCCGCTCGGCCGGCAACGCCGAGCGCAAGATTGGGATTGACGCTGCAATAGATCGCCGTATCACCCGGCGCGAACGCCATCGGCAAGCCGAGCGTGAACTTGTAGAAGTCGGTCTGCTTCTCCCACATCTGATTTTCGTTGCCGGCCGCATCGTCGTTGTTATCGTCGCAGAAATATCCGGACGACATCGTCATCAGATGCTCGAGAGTCATCGCCCGCTTACGCGGCTCGATATTGGCGGGTATCGCACCGCCGTTCATGGCCTGATAGACAGGCATCGACAATTTGATCGGCGCACCGGCGAGCATTGCGGCACCAATTATCGTCGCGGATACGCTTTTCGCAGCGGAGCGTTCGTTGTGCAGGTAGTTGCGATCGTCGCCGTGGAAGTACTCCTCGAGCACGAGCTTGCCGTTGCGCGCAATCAGTACGGAGTGAACCTGTGGCGCGTTGATCGAATCCATCGACATGTCAACGATCGCCTGCACCGCGCTCTCGATTCCCGCGCGGTCGATGCCGACCTGCTCCGCGCTCGCCGTCGGCCAGCCATCGTCGAGCGCGAGCGGAACCCGATAAGCGTAGCGGCCGGGAGATTTGCCGCGAGGATAGAAATCGCTGAGTGGATCATCGTCGAGAGCGAACTCATAGCTCCCGCCGCGGCCGCCGAAGTCGAGCCTGATTATTTTGTCGGCGGAATCGATTGTCCCCTTGGCGAGGACGCTGTCACCGTTTTGCGCTCGCCCGCCGACCAGAGTGATCGCGTTGCCGTTGCGAATCACGCTTCTCGCGCCGAGGAACCCGCCCCAGTCTCGTTCGATATTGCGCAGGACTGCGGCGAGAGTGCCGTCGGATCGTCTGCTTACCTGCAGATATATGGTCTCGGTGCCTTCCTGCCGGGCCAGCTGGCCCGACCAGCGATTCGCTCCTTTTGGTACGAGTACGACCGGGTGACCCGCGCCGAGCTCGCCGGGCGGAGCGGAGAACCAGATACCGCGAACGGTGTTTCCAACGAGCTTGCCGCGAAATCCTCCCTCGTGATTCGGCAGCTCGAATGAGAATTCACCATTAGCCACGGTGACTGGGAAAGTGAAGCCCACCATGTCGGCGGTGTAGGTCGTCCCGCTACGCTCGATCAGAAGCGGACCGTTGGCAGGCGTTCCCGAGTAGCGTTTAGCTTTCCAGAGCCCGACGATGTCGCTGCCGGAATCGCGAGTTTGCGCCCGGAGAGGAAGGACCGACGCCGCGCAGGCCAGAGCGAAAAGGACGAGCGCGCGAGTTCGTGGCCGTGAGATCATGATCCGAGCTCCGTTAGGGTGGACGACGATCGTTGGACACGAAACTCTCGAAGATCGTTGATGCGTCACAACCCGAATGTGACGAACCGGCCTAATTCGGATGTGATGGAGACCGTTCGCGTAGGTACGACTAGCGGTGTCGGACGCGCAGGTCGATGTAACTGTTGCCGTACCACCCGATCTTGAGCGGCACATTGGTGCTGTCGGTTGTTAGATCGGCGATGCCGTTCGCAGCGGCGATCTGATTCTTTGGCGATATGAGAAGGGTGACAAGCACGACCAGCCTGCTGCCATTCTGAATCAGACGACTTGCGAAGCCGGCGGTGTTGAAATCGACAAACTGTCGGATTCCCGGTTGCAGTGACATGTGACGCGCTCCCTCGACCAGGGCGGCCTGGTGTGTCGAGTAGCTCGATACAAGAACGTAGTCGCCGCTCGGCGTCAGCTCGTAAAGTGAGATCTCGAAATCAAAGCTCTGTTTGTTGGAGATGAGCTCGAGGCGGCCGGAGAAAACTCCGCTCAGCTCGAACGGGCCAGCGAGCGGTGGGCTGACGAACTGCACTCCGTTCCGGGTATCGATTTTTCGCGTCGGTGTGCCAATGACAGACGCGACGCGAGCCGAATCCTGACGCTCCTCGTTTTGTTCGACGTGAGTAGCGCCGCTGTAGCCGTTGGGCGTCAGGCGGTAACCGCTATCGACCCGAATGGGCGACAAATAGAGTCGGATCGACTGACCGGCGATCCCGGTGTCCGCGATCGATTCCTTCCGCTGACTCGGCTGCTGCGCGTAGGCAATCGGGACTGACGCGGCCAAAGCCGCTGCCAGTACGAAGCAACTAACCACAGGTCGCACCCCTAATCGCCCTTCGCCTTATTGCTATCTATTCGTTGTCGGGGTGATCCGCGGCGGGCGCAGCCTGCATCACCTACTGTGCGAGTGATATTGCTGTCAGCGCTCGATCGATCCTCACTTTGGATTCCGCGAAATGCGCGCGCGTCTCGAGATCGAGAGCAGGCGAACTTTGTGCCGCTGCCAGTCGCCGAGACAGACGCGTCAGCTCGTAGCGCGCCAATGCCCGCGCATCCTCGGGCGCATCGGACAGCGGCGCGGCTCCGCCCGCCGTCGCTGAATCGTGGCTCGGCATCAACATCTGTGTGAACCGTCCTATATATGTGCGTTGCAGATTGCGTCTGAACGAATCGACATTCCGCAGGCGTTGGCCGCCGGTGCCGAGCTCGGACCAGATCGCGCTAGTCAATGTCTCAAACAGTTCACCGACAGTGTAAGCTGGCTCGCCGTTGGGCATTCGCGCGGTGTTGTCGACAATCCGTCGCAGTCTTGGCGGCGCGAGCAGTTCATCAAGCAGCGCCCCTTGCAGCCCGGCGACAATATCGTGCACTGGATAGTCCACCGGCCCGTTGAACGAGTCTCCGAGATCGAAATGTGCCCAACGATTCGGTGCCAAATGGTTCAGTCGGTCGGGATCGAGTTTCATTGCGCCTGCGGCGAATGCGCCGTCGACTATGAGCTTCACCGCTTCCCGCTGCTTGGCCGCAGGCACTGGGACGAACGGCGCGCGCCCATTCGGATCACCGTTGTGATCGCGAGCGGTATACAGACCGCCAACGGTTTTCGTAACAGGCAGCAACGCGTTTAGCCGCTCGAACAGCAGACTCGTAGTAGCGTTGCGCAGTCGTTGATAGCCTTCACCGTCAGCAATCAAGCGAGTTTGCAGTCGTGGTTGAACGTATTGGATGAGAGCGATCCGGTCGCGAGCATATGCCACTGGTTCTGAGCCGAGGTCGCCCGCATTCGACAGCGGATCAACGGCGAATGGACCCAGCCAGTTGTCCTCGTCGGTGCCGTAGGTGTGCAGGGGCTCCGCCGCTTCGGCAGCGATGTGCCGCAGTGCAATTGCTTCATCCTCAGTGCGGGACACCGGCATTCCGCTCGTGGGAAGCACTCCGTCCCCTGAAGTCGGTGGACTGGCTTGTTGATACACGGGCGCGTACGCGTAGCGAATCGCCCAGAGGTCATACGAGCCCACGACCTTTCCGAAGTAGTCGCCCTGACGTTTGGGGTCGATCGCAACATTGACGGGCGGGTAGTCCATTACCGACAGAGTGAGCCCGTTGCGGTGGGTGAATGTCGTGTCGTTCAGCCGGTCGTATGGTGTGCCGGTTGACGATTTGAAGTTGTGTCGAAGTCCAAGCGTGTGTCCAACTTCGTGCATGACGACCCAGCGTAACGCGTCTCCGATGTACTTCTCGGGCATCGGTTCGCCAGGAGCGAGGGTCCCCAAGCCGGTCAGAAATGCGTACTGGACCGCGAGCTGATGTCCCATCGAAGCTTCCGCCACACACTCCCGTGCTGCGAGCGCGGCAGGAAGCCGCGACCTCGAATTCAAAGCGGGGAAGATCTCAGCCTTCCACGCCTGCGGGCCGGAGAGTCGGTCGTATTCGTTTTGCCACGCCCGTACAAACTCCCATGATATGAGGATATCAGCGTTGAGAATTTCGCCGGTGCGCGGGTCCGTCGTCGACGGACCAATCGCGTATCCCATCCGATGCGCGGCGGTCCAGCGCACAGTCGAATAGCGCATATCCTCGGCGCTCCACGTCGTGTCGTCGGGCGCGTCTTTCACGACGATGGCGTTGGAGATTCCCGCCGCCTCAAAGGCGCGGTTCCATCCCAGAATGCCCTCGCGCACGTATTGCCGATATTGCATGGGCACGCTGCGGTCGATGTAGTACACGATCGGCTGCACCGGATCCGAAACTGCTTTCGAGTGATCCTTCTTCTCGAGACGCCAGCGATCGACGTATCGAAGGTACGGATCGGGCTGGCGGTCTCGTGAGAAGTCTTCGACGGCCTCGAGGAATTGTCCAACGCGATCGTCAGCAATGCGCGGACGCATCGGATTCTCGGGAAGCGCGATCAGCGAATAGCGCACACCCACTGGCAGCCAGCGGTAATCCGAGAGGGCGTCGGAACCGCGTGGGGGCGGCTCGGCGGCGTCAAAGGTGAGCTCGCCGTCGATTTCCACATTCCGCGGGAAGCCCATTACGTGACCGACATAACTGCGGTCTTTATCGAAGGTTCCCGGCTTCTTGTCCCACTCGAACTTCAGCGCGGTGCTGATATCGGCGTAGTCGGACGCGATGAAAGGCGTTGCATTGATAAGAACTGCTTTGGTCGTATCGTTCTCGCTCTCGATCTTGAAGACCGCTACCGTCGAATTGCCGACGTTGCCTTCCTGCGATGTGCGCATCGGTGATGCTGAATCCGAGGTGAAGCGCGGGTTGCGGCGAACGAGTCGGACCTGGTCGCCAGCGCGGGCGAAGTGCACGAGCTGCAAGTCGGTAAGCGGCAGTCCCTGATGCAGATCATAATCGCCGATGCCGTGGCTCAAGTGCATGCCGAGCCCGAACTCTCGATTGAACTGTTCGGGCCGCAGCTCAATGTAGAGAGTGTTGTCGCGTTTGAGATGGGTAATGAAATATCCATCGATGCGCCGACTGTCCTTGAGCGTCGAGTCCCAGGACGCGAACGGGCCTTTTTTCTCCGGGGCCTTCGCCTGCTGCGGCGCGGGGGCGGACGCTGCGTGGAGTCGCGTACAGCCTTGAACCGCGAGGAGGAGGAGCACTGCGGCGAGAGCGCGAGACGCGACGGTCATACGAACCTCCTCGAACTGCGACTTGATCCAGTACCGGATCAAGCTGAGGGTTTACCTCAGCCCGCCACGCTAAGCCATCTTTTTCGCGGAGTCAACGAGAAAAAACCTCCGGCACCCGTTGATGTAACCTGCACGTCATGTTCGGCGTTGGCAGTCGTCCGCTCCCTTATCGAGCCGCCACGAACTGTTTCGCGCGCAGCAGCTCCGGTCGACTTCCGTCGATGTGTGTCATTAACGTGATGTATTGCGCGTACCAAGATGGCCGCGAAGATGGGGTCGATGGGCTACCCATTTTATTACTTTGAAAATACCGATTGTGGGCATGGAAGTGGCGGTCACCATCGACCAGCAGGCAAAGGATTGGGCTCTCATTCATACCTATTTATGGCATCAGCTGCAGTGAAGCGCTCACTGGCGGAACTACGAATGAAGTGGTGCGGTTTGATTGCGTTATTGGTGCCGGTGATGATTGTCGGCGCCTCATGCAGCCGCACGTCTTCCGCACCACAACCATGTCTTCAATTCTCTTCTGATCTGATGCCGGATCTTGCGGGCGGTTTGATCAGAAAGGATTTCAGGATTGCAAATGCCTGGGCGGTCAAGTCCGATCAAATGATCGACTCGAGTGGTGTGAAGTTTCCCGCCTACTTCCTGTCGGCAGACATTATTGCGCCCAGTGGTGAAGCCGTCCCCGCTACCTGGGTTACGACGCAAATCGCGAAGCCGGGGCTGATTTGGTCGATCTCACCGCAGGCGAAGAAGTACACGAGCTGGGCGAAGGCGGGAGACTCGTCGACGGCAGGAATCACGATGGAGAGCGTGGGCGCGAAAGCGTCGGTCGTCTGCGTGCTCAACGGCCGCGCAACTTCGCCCCGGGCAGGTGTCACTCCGAAGTCAATAACGCCCTGAGCCTCGACGAGATCAGCGCCCGATCCAGTAGGTCGCCTTTATAAGGAAGACGTTCGTCGGCACGGTGCGGAAGATCGCGTCGACGTCTCGGCGGGCGCTGAAATCACCGAACGGCTCGAACGCGCTGCGCTGTTGCTGCCATACGACGAATAGCGCGGAGCCGGGACGGTACTCCCAGCGAAGGACGGCGTTGCCGCGAAGATTGCGAATGTTGAACGCGGGATCGCCGAACTGGAATGACGGCGACGGACCCGCGCCATCCGGGTCGACGGTGTAAACGCCATCCGCAGCGCGAGAGATCGTTCCCTTGTCCACGCCGTAAATGCCGAACGCATACTGACTGGGCCTGAGGAACTCCTTGAAATCGTAATAACGACCCGCCGACACGAATGGCTGGGCGTAGAGCTGCAGACTCACGTCCGTCGTGAAGGTCCAGTCGACTCGCGTGTCCAGCGCCAGCGTCGACTGATGCAGATCGGCGAAGACGTAGCGCGTACCGTAGGTGTCGGTCGCCATTGGGTCCGCGACGCTGCGGACGTACTGGCCGGTGATGTGACTCAAAGTGTAGCTGGGGCCGAGTACGACGTGGATATAGCTCGATGGTCTGGTGTCGACGCCCAGAGTGTAGCCGACCGTTTTGCCGCCGGCGTTGTTCCAGGAGTAGGATGGACTGGCGGTGATCGAAATCGGTTTGCGCGTATCCGAGGTGAGATTGACCAAAACGCTGCCCCCGGCCGGGCTCAAGGCAATTGGTCCGCCGCGCGTGAACCGATCGTTGAAGTACGCCGGATACCACGCCACTGTCCCGTTCGTTTGCCAGAAGTTGGTCAGCGTCGAGAACGCGTTGAGCGCAACTTCCTTGAAGGTCGATGTGCCGCCGAAGTTCCACGCCTCGTTCGCGTACGCGGCGTAACCGAATTGGGTGAAGTGCTTGCCCTGCTGATAATCCTGGTACCCGTAGTAAGCGGACAAAGCCTGCACATCGGCGCGACCGACGAAGCCAATGTCGTTGACCTCGAAGCCCGGGCTCAGCTCCTTGTAGGCGAGCGAGCCGTACCATGTGCCTTGCTTGGCGAGCGCAACCTCGCCGGTGTGACCGGCGAGCGAGTTTCGGGTCGGATCGAAATGGAGATACGACGCGTCGGGCCGCTGATAGTAGTGGGTGCTATTGAGCTGGGTCTCCGCAATCGCGTCGCGACTGCCTTCGACGAGAGTGCCGGCGAGAAAGCCGCTCAGAACCCAGTTCTTCTGCTGCATGTCGTGCTCGAAGTCGAGACCGGCAAAGCTCGCGTTTGCGCGTAGTGCCGATTTGAAAACCGGATCCGACAAGTCCCGCGCGGTCGATGTCACCATCGTTCCGATGACGGTTGCTCCCTCGCGGAAATCGCGTTTGAGCCGGCCGGCGAAATAATTCGTGAGCGGCTCGACAGCGCTATTCGAGATGCCCGATGTCGTAAGGATCCGCGCCTGGGCCTTGGGCGTCACGGCATCGAGCAGACCAACGGTCCACGGTCCGGCTTTCCCGGTGACTTTGGCAGCGCCGGCAATCGTCGCTTGCTCGGGCTGATCGACAAACAACACGCCCGGCGCAGCCGCATTGAGCTGAGGCTGGCGACCGATTCGGCGTGAATAGAAGTAGTTGACGAACCCATAGTCGTTGTTGAGGACGACCTGGCCAAAGTTCAACACGTCCGATCCCTCGAGAAAGAACGGCCGCTTCTCGGGGAAGAAAGTTTCGAACGCGGAGAGATTGACCACCGACGGATCGACTTCCACCTGGCCGAAGTCGGGATTCAACGTTACCGTCAGCGTCAGCGCCGCGGGCAAACCGTAACGCAGATCGGCGCCTCCACCGAGCTTGATCTGATTCGATTTGGAAAACGGGTTGGAGGCTACGACTGGAGCGCGGGTCAATCGCGTGCTCACGTACGGCAGCACCTCCAAGCGCTGGCGCGGCGGAATGTCGCTGAGCCCGGTAAGATCTCCGAAGCGCGACACGAATCCTGACGACTGTGGCGTCCACGGAGACCAACTGTCGCGCTCGTTGCGACGCGCGACGTCGCGCATGATTTGAAAGCCCCAGACGTGGTCCTGTCCCCGCGTCTCACCACCGAAGCGAAGCTGCGACAGGGGAATCCGATATTCGGCGACCCACCCGAGCGAGTCGATGCGCGTTGCGACTTCCCACACCGCATCCCAGTTGGTGTCTTCGTTGAAATCGTTCGAGGTGTAGACATCCTTCTTCACGCCGCGTGGATTGGTCGTGAAGCGAAACGCGGTTCGCCGGTCGTGATACGAATCGATGATCAGGTGCACCCAGTCCGAGTAAATACCCGACGCATCTCGGCGCGCGAGCTGGGCGACGATCGAATCCGGATGAGAGTCATACATGCGGACGCCGACATAAAGCGCGGCATCGTCGTAGAGAACGCGGGCTACGGTCGGGTCGGTGGGTTTCGCACCTTGCTGTGGATAGCTCTGGGTAAAGGCATCGATTACTGGAGCCGCTTGCCATGCCGGCTCATCGAGCTTGCCGTCGATGATGATGCTTCCCGTTCGTCGCGCCGCCATTCCGACACGAAGTCGCGCGCTATCCGCCGTGGCAGTGGATCTCGACTGCGCGTAGGAAATTGACGGCGCTGCCAATTGAAATGCGAGAACACAGACGATCGATTTCTTCATGCCGACCAGCCGCGAGTCTTGACGCCGAGTTAGTCACATCGGCACCGCGAAAGGTGACCGCGAAAAGGCTATAGTAAGGGTCTCGAACAAAAAAGGCTGGCCTCGCGGCCAGCCTTTCCTTGCTTCCCCCTCACGCTGCTAGCCTGCTCTCTTGCGCGCGTCGTTCTTCACCAACGCAGCGTTAGCACCGTTGAAGTTCCAGCCTGCCACGCGCTGGAAATACTCCTTCGCCTCCGCCTTGCGTCCTGCTCCGTCCAGTGCGAGTCCGCGATAGTACCAGAGATACGGATCATCCCGATTCGCTTCAGCGTAATGATCGGAGGCTGACTGGAAGTTGGCCTGTAGGAAATCAGCCAACGCGAGGAGCTCATGCGCTGTCTCGTTCTTGCGCGGGCTTTGATCCTGTGCAACCAGCGTCATGATGTCCTTCGCCTTGGCGCGTGTGGCTGCGTAGTCACCGCGACGCGCCGCCAACATGCCTTCCCAATACGCAATAGTGACTTCACCATTGCGACGGAATGCGTCTGAACGTCCCTCTTCTGACGCCTGCGTTCGAGTAATCTCCCGCAACTGACCGATCGCACGCTCCGCAACATCGAAATGGCGATTGTGCAGCGCAATTCTCGCCTCCGACGCCAGTGCAAAGAGCTGCGCTCCGCGCGCATTGGGAATGTTCTGATCGACGGTGCTTGCTACCTGCTCGAGCTCTGCTTCGGCCGCAGCTGGATCATTGGCGTACACGCTCACCAGCGCTCTGAATACCGCATACTGCGGCTTGAGTGTCGCATCCGACAGCTCGATGGCCCGGTCGTAGTCGGCGCGTGCCTCGGCAAAGTTGCCAAGGAATGAGTTGACATGCCCACGCTGCTGAAAGCCTTCACCGCGATTCGGCGCGAGCTCGGCCATGCGAGTGTATTCAGCGCGCGCTTGCGGGAGCTTGTTCTCGGCGCGGTACACATCACCCATGTAATCGTGCACTACGGCTTCGTTCGGCTGCAGCGCGACCGCCTTTCGAATGTAGGCATCGGCCTTGGCAATGTCCCGTGGCTCTGTCAGCAGGTAGGAATTGCCGAGCTGGATCCACGCCTGCGGGTAACTCGGATCAACCTGCGTTGCGCGCGCGAGCGTCGCCCGTGATTCCGCGCGCTTGTTGGCATTGAACTGCGCGCCCGCCAGATACAAATACACGCGCGGGTTTTCCGGCATCGCTCGTGCTGCCTGCTCGGCGAGCTCGATCTGACCCGTTACATCATTGTCCGCATTCTTGCGCTCGGCGCGAATCCACAGCTGCTCGGCCGGCGTCGCACCATCGAGTGCGCCAACTGCCGCGTCGAGATGCGTCTTATAGTCGGCGAGCGATGCACCATTGAAAGCCGCGTAGAGCTGACCGATTGCGAAGTTTGGATCCGCGACGACGGCGTTGTCGAAGTGAGTGCGGGCGGCGATGAACCGCTCGGCGTCAAGGTCGCGCAATCCCTGGTAGAATTCATCGCGCGCCGCCGGCGAAGACTTGCCGATCGAGCTTGCGTGCCAGGGTATCGCCGCGGCAATGGCAGCCGGTGCCTGCGCGGTGATGGTGCTGGTGGTTAATACTCCCGTGAGAAGGAATGCGAGAGCAGTGGAGAAAAGTCGAACACGAGGCATTGATAGCCTCCTTTAAAGGGACTTCGAATATCAGAGGCGTGCATGGTGGCGGCAACGCTCGGATGCGCGACGAGGCGATGTTTTACCGGATATTCATGTTGTAACAACCGACGTGCATCCGGCCGCCCGCCTTTTTGCGCATCTTATTTTCTCACACACCATCGACTATGAGAGAGAACGACTACAGCGTCTTGCGGCTGACAACGATCCTGGCGCTTTGCGCAGTAACGCTCGCCTGCACCGCCGACACCGGTAGCAGCGGCGCCTCGAGCACCGCGTCATCAACCACCTCGTCTTCTACGACAGCGTTGTCCGGAAAGGATCCGACATTCGCCCGCTTCGTCGACACTTACTTCGACTCGACCTACGCCTTCGCTCCATCAGGAGGCACAGCTGCCGGCTTCCACCAGTACGACAACAAAGTCGAAGACTTCTCGGCAGCGAATGTCAGGCGAAGAATTACGACGCTGCATGCGGAGCTGCATCAGCTCGATTCCATCCGCGCGACCAAGCTCGTGCTCGATGATTCGATCGACGCCGCGATCATCGACGGCGCCATCAGATCGGAGCTCCAGGACGAGGAAGAGATCGGCAACTGGAAAAAGAATCCGATGAATTACGTCGGCCTGCCTGGCAACGCCGTCGATCTCCTGATGAAGCGCAACTTCGCCTCGTCGGTGGAGAGATTGAGATCGGTGACCGCGCGCCTGCGCGGAATGCCCGCTGTGCTCGGCGAGATGCGCACAAACGTCGTCAATCCGCCCAGGGAGTTCACCGACCTGGCCGTGCGGATCGCAGCCGGCTCGGTGGGATTCTTCAAGGACGACGTCGCCAAATGGGCGAAGGGCGCGGCGGGCAGCGACTCGGCGGCGCTGCGCGAATTCACGCAGGTGAACGATTCGGTGGTGACGTCGATGCAGGGCGCGGCCGACTGGCTCAAGACGACGATGCTACCCAAGTCCAACGGGAAGTATGCGATCGGCGCCAAGGCATTCGCCGACAAGCTGCGTTATGACGAGATGGTAGACATACCCTTGCCGAGGCTGCTCTCGATTGGCGAGGCGCAGCTGGACAAGGATTACAAGGCGTTCGTGGCGACGGCGCAGGAAGTGGCGCCAGGCAAGACGCCGCAGGAAGCGATGGAAACCTTGAACGCCGATCATCCGACTGCGGCGAACCTGCTTCCATCAGCCAAATCCACTATCGAAGGCCTGCGCCAATTTCTCATCGACAAGAAGATCGTCGACATTCCATCCAGTGTGCGTCCGATCGTGAGCGAGACGCCGCCCTATGCGCGGAGCGGAACCTTCGCCAGCATGGACACGCCGGGTGCGTACGAAACCAAGGCGACGGAAGCCTTTTATTACGTGACGCCGCCGGAGAAGGATTGGGACGCCAAGCACGTCGAAGAGCATCTCAAACTGTACAACAAGAGCGTAATGAACATCATCACCGTGCACGAAGTTTTTCCCGGCCATTTCCTCCAGTTCATCTACGCGCCGCAGTTCCCGACCAAGACACGCAAGCTACTCGGCGCCTCGAGCAACGCCGAAGGTTGGGCGCACTATGGTGAGCAGATGATGGTGGAGGAAGGATTCGGAAACGGCGATCCGAAGACCCGTCTCGCACAGCTGTCGGAGGCGCTGCTTCGCGATTGTCGCTGGGTGGTGGGGATGCGAGAACACACGATGAGCCTGACCGTGCAGCAGGGTGCGGATCAGTATTTCACGAAGAAGTGTTTTCAGCAGCCGGCCAATGCGTACGAGGAAGCGCGTCGTGGCGCGTACAATCCCACCTATCTCTACTATACGCTGGGGAAGTTGGAGATCTACAAGTTGCGGTCGGATTATCAGAAGCTTCGTGGCGCGAATTACTCCTTACGCGAATTCCACGATGCGTTCGTGAAGCAGGGTGCGCCGCCGATCAAGATTGTAAGGCGGCTGCTACTGCCGAACGATTCGAGCTCGGTGCTGCGGTGAACGTATTCTGCCGCGAGGCTAATGCCAGGTGCCGATGGTGGTGAATGGCCTTTGAAATGCGCCTCGGCGGCCCCGCGTATTGAAATCAATGCGGCAATTATATCGCTCAGCTTTCCACTCATTAGAACGGAGTTGTTATGAAAGCATTGTCACTTCTTCTGACATTGGCTGTGCTCGCTGCTTGTGTCCAGAGTCCCACTGCCCCATTAGCGCAAACGAACGCTCGCGCGAATCGGCTGTCCGTGCCTTCCGCGACGATAAGCGAAGCCAGAAATCCCTCGGGCACTGGTCAGCCGAGCCAGAGTTGCGGGTCCGCCACCGCCCAGACTGGGCCCAATGGTTTCGGTACCGGTGGTTTTTCGAACGCCGAAGCCCACTACGCCGGGAGCGACGGCACACCATCTCTGGCGAATGGTAACTCACACGCAGTATCGCAGTACGACGTAGCCTGCTACCAGAAATCCAACAACTAGCGAAGCTCCAACTTAGGCCCGTGCCCGCGCGGGCACGGGCGTTAGAGATCTACCTCTCCAATCTTCCCCGCACGTATGCGAACCGCCCGTTGAATCCGAATGGCGAGAAACCCGTGTATGGCAGAATCCCAGAGTTGTTGTTAGCCGGAATGTTCTCGGACGGATAGACATCGCCGATGTTGTTCACGCCGAGGGTTACGCCGAAATGCGGAACGACCGGCAGCGACAGGCTCGCATCGGTAATCCATCTCGCCTTGTAGGTCTGATCGAGTGCCGGGTTGGTCGGACCGCGCGTTCCGATCTGACCGTAGCGCGTCGTGTGCACCGTAGCGCTGAAGCGCCGGATGGTGTGATCCAGCGTTGCATTGAACATTCGATGCGGCTGTGCCTCCTCCAGCTTCGACCGCTCGAACCGATCGAACAGAACAGCGTTCTGGCTAGCCAGCGCGGGCGGGGTTGGATCGACGTGCGTGACGACGGTGCCGGTCCGGTTGAATCCGCTGGTGAGGCTGGTGACTCCGCGATTGCCCCAGTCCAGCAGATATCGCCCAATGACATCGATGCCGTTGGTCTTCGTATCGATGGCGTTGGTGAAGTAGCGTGCGCTACCCACTCCCGGGAATCCCTGCGACGCCAGGAAATCGGTCATCGCCTGGCCAACGAAATTGCCGGACAGGACGATGCGATCGCGAATGGTGATGTGGTAGTAATCAGCGGTCAGTGACAGTGCGCGCAGCGGCTGCAGCGCCACGCCGAGCGAAGCATTCTCCGATTTCTCCGCCTTGAGCGGCTTCGCGCCGAGCGCCTGGGCCGGTCCGCTCGATACCGGAAGCGTGCGCACTTCGACGGCGGTCAGCACACCGTTGATGTTGATGAAATTGGTCGCAGTCGACGAGAAGAACTCCTGACCGAGTGACGGCGCGCGGAATCCGCTGTTGAACGCGCCGCGGATTGCAAAACCGGGGAACAGCTCGAGACGACCCGACACCTTGCCGATCGTCGCCGATCCGAAATCACTGTAGTGCTCAGTGCGTCCAGCAACGCCGAGCAGCAGCCGCGAGAGCGGACTGGTCTCGAAATCGACGTAGCCCGCGAAGTTGGTGCGGCTGTGATCGCCGGCGTCGCCGGGTTGAAATCCAGGAAATACCTGCGCGCCCGGAGTCGGCTGCGCGCCGGCGTTCGGACCGTCGAGAACTTTGACTCCGCCATCACGATACGAGTCGGGCTCGCCGGCGACGATGCCATAGCTGTCGCGGCGCGCCTCGGCGCCGATCGCGACGTTGAGCGGAGCCGCGAACATGCTGATCGGAAACGCGCGCACAAAATCGAGGTTGCCCGTTGCCTCTCCGAACTTGAGCGAGCCGGAATTGAAGCTGGTCGGGCTTGCCGTGCCGAGCGTCGGGTTCACGGAGTTGGTGATCGTGAAATCGAACTGGTTGTGACCGTAGACTCCGCTCAGGTCGTAGTCCCAGCCGACCAGATTGCCTTTGACGCCGACAGTTCCGGAGTAATCCCCGATCTTGCTGTTGATCAGCGGTAAAAATCCGTCCGGATAAATCGCCCGCACCGTGTTGTTGTTGGCTGCGGTGCGCCAGTTGCCCGCACCCTGTCCATTGCGTCGACTGGCGCCGCCGAAGGCGTAGACCTGCGCGCCGTTGGCGAACGTCGGCAGCGCGGCATTGAAGAATCCGCCGAGGTCGTTGACGTGCGCGTCGCCCTGGCGGAAGTCGACCTTGTTCAGGAAGGTAGGATCCGTATTGCGCGGATCGCCCGGAAAGTATTGTGGGCGCGGATCGGGCAGCGCGCGGTTGGTAGATCCACGATTCTCGTACTGCCCGGTGAGGTGAACGAAACCATTGTCGCGGAAGAGCGAGCCGGCGTTGAGAGAGACGGCGTTGACGTAGCCGTCGCGCAACTTGTTGTCACCCGGCAGCCGCTTGAAAGTGGTGTAGTTCTGCCCTGTCTCGTACTCGACGTCGGTCGACTCGTCCGATTTGAGGATGATGTTGATGACGCCGGCGATGGCGTCGGATCCGTACTGTGCCGCCGCGCCATCGCGCAGAATCTCGATGCGCTCGATCGAGCTGACGGGAATCGCGTTCAGATCGACGCCCGTCGATCCGCGTCCGATGGTGCCGTTGACGTTGACGAGCGCGCTGGTGTGACGGCGTTTTCCGTTGACGAGCACCAGGACTTGATCGGGTCCGAGGCCGCGCAGTGTCGACGGGCGCACGTGATCAGTTCCATCGCTGATCGTCGGCCGCGGGAAATTGAAAGACGGGGCCAGCGCCTGAATTACCTGACTCGTCTCGACCTGGCCCGTCGCGCGAATCTCCGTTGGAGTGAGAACGTCGACCGGGACCGGCGAGTTGAGCACGGTGCGATCGTGCGCGCGCGTTCCGACGACAACGGCGGGATCCAGCTGTGAGACGCCGCGCTCGAGCACGTAATCGCGTGACGCACTTTCGCCGGCGAGAACGTCGACCGTGTCGCGACGGGGGGCGTAGCCAACGTAACTGACAAATACGACGTGGCGGCCGGGTCCGACGGGAAGACGATAGGTGCCGTCAGAGCGCGAGACAGTTCCCTGGGTCGTGCCGGGCAGCGATATGTGCGCGCCGGCAAGCGGCTGTCCGTTATCGCGATCCGTGATGCGACCGCTGATGCCTGATGTCGTCTGCGCTTCGAGCGGAATCGAAAGCAGGCAAGCAAATGAGAGCAACGCCGCCCATCTGCGCGGAGTTGGATGTTTGTCCAGAGTCGCAGGTGAAAGTGTCCTGCAATCAATCGTACGCATGGGAGGTCCCCGGTGGAGAAGGATGTGAGACTTGCCGGGCGGGCGGGTGAACGCCACGTGAACCCAATACTCACTCCTGTGCCTCGATGCGCAACAACGGATGCTTCCACGCCTGGCTTCGGTGACGACACGCAACAGCGAGACATCGCCATTGCGTTGTAAACGTCTAGTAGCCCGCTGCTCCCGCGTCCGCATCCCGCGGATCGGCGAAGCCTCGTCGACTTCCCGTTTGCGGATCGATCTGGATGGAATGCGCCGTTCCCTGCGTGCCGCGCATCCTGATGCGATATCCCATCGCCTCGAGCGCCGACACCGTCGACAGCGGGACACCATTGTCCTCGATCGAGAGAATGTCCGGTTCCCACTGATGGTGGAAGCGCGGTGCGGTCACCGCATTCTGAATGCCCATCTTGAAATCGACCTGGTTCAGGATCACCTGCAACACCGTATTGATGATTGTGCGTCCGCCGGGACTGCCGACCACCGCCACGAGTTGACCATTCCTGGCGACAATGGTTGGCGTCATGCTGGACAGCATCCGCTTGCCCGGCCGCGCCAGATTCGCGGGAGTTCCGATCGATCCAGTGGAATCGGTGACACCTGGCCGCGCGTTGAAATCTCCCATTTCGTTGTTGAGGAGAAAGCCGGCACCCGACACGACCGCGCCGAGCCCGTACCCGAATTCGAGAGTGTAGGTGACGGAGACGGCCATGCCGCCGGCATCGACCACGGAATAGTGCGTCGTCTCGCTGCTCTCGAATCCGCGCGCGATCTGAGCCGGCGACGATGGCGTCGCGCGATTATCGTCGATCGTACGCCGCAGAGCGGCAGCGTACGATTTCGACTTCAGGCGATCGATCGGCGCCTCGACGAAGTCGGGATCGCCAAGGTATCGCGCGCGGTCGACGAACGCGCGCCGCATCGCTTCCGCGACAAGGTGCACATACTTCGGCGAGTTATGACCGTAGGAGCCGAGATCGTAGCCCTCCAGAATGTTGAGCATCTCGATCAGCGCGGTACCACCAGAGCTCGGCGGCGCCATCGAGACGATTTCGTAGCCGCGGTAACTGCCGCGAATCGGAGCTCGCTCCTTCGCCTGGTAATTGGCCAGATCCTGCGCCGTAATCAGCCCACCATTGCGGCGCATGTCATCGGCCAACAGACGCGCCGTCTCGCCGAGATAGAATCCGTCGCGCCCGTGATCGCGAATGCGGGCGAGCGTGCGTGCGAGATCCGGTTGGCGAAAGATCTCGCCCGCCACGTACGGCTGACCGTTCTTGCTGAAGGCAGCGACGCTCGCCGGATACTCCTGAAAGTCCTTTTGCATCCCCGCCAGCGAACCCGCAAGTCCGGACGGCACGGCGAAACCTTCCCTCGCCAGTCGCTCGGCCGGTGCAACGAGTCGAGCCCAGTCAGTTTTCCCGTACTTCTGGTGCGCGAGCGCGAAGCCAGCGACCGTACCGGGGACACCGACTGATTTGTAGCTGCGATGATGGATGGTGAAGGAATAATTGCCGGCGGAATCGAGAAACATCTCGGGCCCGGCGAGCTGTGGCGCCGCCTCACGAAAATCAAAAGTGGTGGCGCGGCCGTCGGGAAAGCGGATGACCATGAAGCCACCGCCACCAATGTTGCCGGCAAAGGGAAAGGTGACAGCGAGCGCGAAGCCGGTGGCAATCGCCGCGTCGACAGCGTTTCCGCCCCCCGCCAAAACGTTGCGGCCAACGTCACTGGCAATGCTGCTGGCGGAGACGACCATTCCGTGCGGAGCGACGGCGTAACGACCGGCAGTCGCAGTCGACTGCGTGGTCGCTGTCGGAGGCGGGACCGTCGCGGGCGACACCGCGCAGTTCGTAAGGCAGGCAGCAGTGAACGCCAGTGCTGTGCGAAGCATGCGGATCTGCAGTGACTGTACGGATGGAATCGATGTCATACGCTAGTTGTTGGGCGTCCGCCTAACATCGGCATTGTTTCGCAGATTGGCTACTGCTCTTGACGGCCATACCTCAGGTTGATCCTAGCGACTCCAAGGCACTTCACATAGCGAGCCGCCGCTCCAGCTCTTCGCGCCGTGAGCGCGCGATCTTGATCTTGACGCCGTTTTTGAGCTGAACTTCGCAGTCGCCGCTCGGCGACTTGAGCAGCGCGTCAACGCGATCGAGCTGCACGATGGCCGAGCGGTGGACGCGGAAAAAGCGCGCGGGGTCGAGCTGGTTCTCCAGATTCTGCATCGCTTCGCGAATGAGGTGCTTGCGGTCGCCCACCACCAGCTCGGCGTACGGTCCATCGGCAAGGATGTAATCGATCTCCGACACCGCGATGTAGCGAACCTTGCCACGCGACTCGACGGGAATGCGCTCGAGATAATGCGGGAGGCGGGAGGCGGGAAGCGGGAGGCGCGAACCGCCCTCGCTTGTCTCCTGCAACACCGCCAACAACATTTCACGGAGGCGATCGGCCGCCTCCAATCGCGCGATGCGCCGCGCGCGCTGAAAAGCCTCTCTGAAGCGCTCGTCGTCGAATGGCTTTACGAGATAATCGATCGCCGCCAGATCGAACGCTTCGAGCGCGTGCTTGTCATACGCCGTCACGAACACGGTGGTCGGCATCTCGGCGGGCCCGACGGTGCGCACTACCTCGAGGCCGGTCATGCCGGGCATCTGGACGTCGAGGAAAACGAGATCGGGCGCCAGCGATAGAATTGCGTCGACGGCTGAAACGCCGTCGCCGATCATGCCGACTATCTCCACGCCAGGCTCCTTTCGCACCAGACCCGCGACGCGCCGGCGGCCGAGCGGCTCGTCGTCGACGATCAGCACACGAAGCGGCGTGCTCTCAGGCATTGCGTACGCTCCGGCGCTGTGACGTCGTGTGATACGGGAGACGAACCTCCACGAGGGCGCCGCCGCCTGAATCAGCAGTCAGCGCGAGTCGCTGGCGCTCGCCGTAGAGTTGCGTGAGCCGAGCACGCGTATTGGTCAGACCTACGCCCTCACGCACGGGGTTCGCCGGGCCGCGGCCGTTGTCGCGCACGCTGAGCACGAGATCGCCATCGTCGCGCACCGCGCGCACCGTCACGCGTCCGATGGTCTGCATCTGCGCGAGCCCGTGCCGAAACGCGTTCTCGACGAGCGGCTGGAGCACGAGGTTCGGGACTAGCGCGTCGTCGAGCGACGGCTCGCTCTCAATGGACACATCGAGCTTGCCCTGAAAGCGCACTTCCATGATGTCCATATAGCGTCGCAACATCTCGAGCTCGCGAGCGAGAGTGATCTCCTGCTCGTCACCTTCACCGAGAGTGTGACGCAGCAGATCGCTGAGGCGTGCGATCATGCGCCGCGCGCCGGGCGGGTCTTCATCGACGAGCGTGGAGACGGCGTTCAGCGTATTGAACAGGAAGTGCGGATTGAGCTGCGCGCGCAGCACGTTCAACCGCGCGTCCGCAACCTGCGCATGCAGCTCCGCCGATTCCGCACGAAGCTCCGTCGCCTCGGCCTCGAGCCGCCGCGTTTCTTCCAGCCGCGCCTGATAGCGCACGTAGTAGTTGCGCGCGAGTCCCGCGCCGAGCACGACCACGTAGACTATGAAGTCGTAGAGAAACGAGAAGCGGGAGAAGAGACTGCGGGGGCCGGGCTGCGGGAAGCGGGACGCGGGAAGCGAGAGGCGGGACGGGGGAAGCGGTGCGCCCGGGGCCGTGGGCGTCGCCAGCACCTGGTGGCTGATCAGTTTGAGCAGCGCGTCCACGCCGATGGCGAGCACGAGTCCAATCAGCAGAAACGCGAGGATGCGATCGAGTGTGGGCCGGTCGCCACCAAACCGCCGAGTCATCCAGAAAATCGGCAGCGTCAGCACCGCCCATAGTCCGTACTCGACCAGCGCAATTTTGTCGATGCCCGATGTGACATCAGGACGCAGCGCGGCGCGCATCGCCGCAACGGCCGCGACACGCGGGTCGATCAGGAGGCCGGCGGCTGTGAGCACGACGAGGAACGCCCAGAACGCGAGAATCGCGAAGATCTCGCCACGCGTTAGTCGCCCGATTGAACTGCCTGTGTCCCCTGCTTCGTGCTGGTTGTCAGCCATTTCGTAACACCTATCCGCCACTCGTAACACCGCGCCGAGTGCCGCTCGCGCTCAGTCGTAGTATCACCGTGATGCCGCGAATGAAACTACCGCTTCCCGCCTCCCGCTTCCCACTTCCCGCAGCCATCGCGATCATCCTCGCCGGCAGCGGCTGGTTTTACAAACGGGCTGACAGAAGCGAACCGCCAATTTATCGCACTGCCGTGATCGAGCGCGGCAGCGTGAAGCCGACCGTCTCCTCCACCGGTACCCTCAGCGCCGTGAAGACGATCCAGGTCGGCACCCAGGTCTCCGGACAGGTCTCGGCGATTTACGCCGACTTCAACCAGCACGTAAGAAGGGGACAACTGCTCGCCACTATAGATCCTGCGCTGCAGAACCAGGCAGTGGCGGAAGCGCAGGCGCAGGTCGAGCGCGCGCAGGCGACGATGGACCAGGCGCAGGGTGACTATGCGCGCAGCAAGCAGCTCTTCGAATGGAAGGCCATTACCGCCAGCGAGTTCAGCGCGGTGCAATCCAACTACTCGGTGCACAAGGCCGACGTCAAATCGGCGCAAGTCGCCCTCGAGCGCGCGCGACAGAATCTCGCGTACACAAAGATCTACGCGCCAATCGACGGCGTAATCGTCGAGCGCAATGTCGACGTCGGCCAGACAGTCGCCGCGAACTTCTCGACGCCGCAGCTCTTTCTCATCGCCAACGATCTCTCCGACATGCAGATCCTCGCTCTGGTTGACGAGAGCGACATCGGCGCGATCAGGAACGGTCTGCCGGTGGAGTTCACAGTGCAAGCGTATCCCAACGAGACGTTCACTGGGATGGTACAGCAGGTGCGGCTGCAATCCAGGACTCAGGACAACGTCGTCAACTACACCGCAGTGGTCGGCGTGAAGAACATCACGGGCAAGCTGCTCCCCGGCATGACGGCAACGGTGCAGTTCCTCACCGGCGACGCGGAGAACGTGCTGATCGTGCCCAACTCGGCGCTACGCGTGAGACTGGGCGGGAAGCGGGAAGCGGGAAGCGGGAAGCGGGAAGCGCAGACAACTTTGGCGCAGGCGCAGGGAGCTATCGACGTCCCCGCCGACGGCAATTCGGCGATTCTCTGGACGCTCGACAAGAACGGAATGCCAAAGCCTCTGCGCGTGCACACCGGGCTGAGCGACGAAACTCACACGGAGGTCGCGGGACAAAACCTTACCGCAGGAACGAGAATCGTGATCGGAGTGATGGACGCCGGCGCGACCTCGGGCGATGCGCCGTCGAAGAACCCGTTCCAGGAGCCGCGACCAAGCGGCGGGGACAAAGGCGGCTGATGAAACGATCGACGTTGCTCAAGGTGGCGACGGAGAGCATCGGCAGGAACAAGATGCGCTCGCTGCTGACGATGCTCGGCATCGTGATCGGCGTCGCAGCAGTGATCGTGATGGTCGCCATCGGCAATGGCGCGAGCCTGCAGATCGAATCGTCGATCAAGAAGATGGGCACCAATGTCATTATGATCATGCCGACGTCGACGACCCACGCCGGCGCGAGCCTCGGCGCGGCCACCTACAACAAGCTCACCGTCGCCGACGCGATGAAGATCAAGCGGGAGGCAACACTGGTGTCGGCGATATCGCCGGTGGTCGTGACGGAGTCGCAGGTGATCGGTGGTCAGGGCAACAGGAAGACGCGGATCAACGGCGTGTCGACGGATTTCTTCAAGATTCGCGACTGGAACACCAGCTCGGGCGAGATCTTCACCGACGCTGACGTGCGCTCGGGCCGCAAAGTCGCGCTACTCGGCGCGACCGTGGCGAGGAAGCTGTTCTCCGACAGCGATCCGATTGGCGCGCATATTCAGGTCGGCCGAGTGCCGTTCACAGTCGTTGGCATCTTGCAGTCGAAGGGCGGGAGCGGCGGCGGTGGTGACGAGGACGACGTCGTCGTGATGCCGTACACCACCGCGCAGACGCGGCTCAAGGGCGACGTGGACATCGGGCACATGTTCGCCAGCGCGTTCTCCGCGAGCCAGATGCCCGCGGCGCAGGAGGAGATCGCCGGCATCCTCCGAGAAGCTCATAAACTTGAGCCGCAGGCAGAAGACGATTTCTTTTTGCGCAATCAGATCGAAATCACACGGGCGATGAACAGCACCACGCGTACGATGTCGGCGCTGCTGGCAGCGATCGCGTCGATCTCACTCCTCGTCGGCGGCATCGGTATCATGAATATCATGCTGGTGTCGGTGACGGAGCGAACGCACGAAATCGGAATCCGGATGGCGATCGGCGCGCGCGGCGCGGACATCCTCAGCCAGTTCCTGGCGGAGAGCATCGCGCTGAGCGTGCTGGGCGGAGTGGTTGGACTCGTCGCCGGCTATGTGGGCGCGGCGCTGCTCCGGCGCATGACCGGATGGCCGGTAGCGACACCGCTCTCAGCGGTGCTCATCGCGCTCGGCTTCTCGGCGGCGGTGGGGGTCTTCTTCGGGCTCTATCCCGCGAGAAAGGCGGCGGCGCTGCATCCGATTGACGCACTCAGATATGAGTGAGGCGGCAACTCATTCGCGAGTGAGTCTTGTCGCGACGCTATCCGGTCTACATCCTGTAAATCGAGTTGCGAATTGGGGCTCGACGCGTGATCGTTTCGCGGATGAAATCGAGGTATTGGGTGTGCGCCCTTGTCGGCATCGGCTGTCGTACTGTCGGTGCTCCGCCGACGGCCATCGACTGGCCCGTGTATGGCGGAGACCCGGAGGGTAGCCGCTACTCCGCGGCGACCGACATCGCTCGCGCCAACGTCGCGCGCCTCAAAGTCGCGTGGACCTATAGTACGGGCCCGACATCGATCGAAGCAACGACGCGTCCAAAGGAAGGCAAACCGCCCAACTTCGAGACGACGCCGATCGTCATCGATGGCACACTCTACTTCAGCACCCCACTCGGCCGGGTCATAGCGCTCGACGCCACGACCGGAGCGGAGCTGTGGACCTACGACGGAAAAGTCGACATCAGCGGCAACTACGGCGACAACGCCAATCGCGGGGTGGCGACCTGGCTCGACAAAAGTGCGCCGGCCAACGCTGTCTGCCGCCGCAGAATTCTGCTCGCTACAATCGACGCGCGACTGATCGCGCTCGACGCTGCGTCCGGCAAACCGTGCAGGGATTTTGGCGACAACGGCGTCGTCGAGCTTTCGACAAATCTGCGCAACGGCGTGCAGTACAAGGGCGAGTATGAAGAGACATCGCCGCCGACGGTAGTGAACGACATCATCGTCGTCGGCTCCGCTATCGCCGACAACAATAGGATCGATGGGCCGAGTGGGGTAGTGAGGGGGTTCGATTCGCGGACGGGAAGGCTACGATGGAGCTGGGATCCGGTGCCGCAGGATTCCACGGATCCAGGGTGGAGGACGTGGATCGGGCCGAAGGCACATCGCACCGGCGCGGCGAACGCGTGGTCGATCATGGCAGCTGATCCCGAGCGGGATCTTGTTTTCGTTCCGACGGGAAGTCCCAGTGTCGATTACTTCGGCGGGGAAAGGCTGGGGGACAATCTCTACGCCAATTCGGTGGTCGCGCTTCGCGCTTCGACTGGCGAGCGTGTCTGGCATTTTCAATTAGTGCATCACGATTTGTGGGATTACGATGTCGCCGCATCGCCATTACTCGCGACATTGCCTGTCCACGGTCGCGATGTTCCGGTAGTGATGCAGACAGGCAAGAGCGGCCAGCTGTTCGTGCTGGACAGAGTGTCCGGAGTGCCGGTGCTCCCGGTCGAGGAGCGGCCGGCACCAAAGAGCGACGTGCCCGGTGAAATCGCAGCCACGACGCAACCATATAGTAGTGCGCTGCCCAATCTCACTCCGAACACTCTTTCGTCTCGCGATGCGTTTGGCATCAACTCCGCCGAGCGTGAAGAGTGTCGTGCGCGCATGCAAAAGTTCCGGAATGGCGCGCCATTTACGCCGCCGAGCGTTGAGGGGACGGTTTATCGGCCGTCGAACGTCGGCGGCGCGCAATGGGGAGGAATGGCGTACGATCCGGTACGTCACATCGCCGTGGTACCGATGAATCACTCGGCTGTAGTCGTGCAACTGCTGCCGAGGACGTCAGTCGATTCGACAAAGCTGGAGGAAGGCTGGGAGTATGCTACGATGGACGGCACACCGTGGATCATGCGGCGCCAAAGCCTGACTGGTAAGTCGGGGGTCGCGTGCACGCCTCCTCCGTTGTCGGCACTCGTCGCAGTCGACCTCGTGACTCGTCGAAAGATTTGGGAGACTCCGCTCGGCGACATGCAGCGAACGCTGACGATTGTCGGCGATAGCACGAAAGTCGACGCGAGGCTTGGCACGACCACTTACGGCGGCCCGATCATCACTGCGACAGGATTGGTGTTCATCTCCGGGACGTCGGACCAGCGGATTCACGCATTCGACATCGAAAGCGGTCGCGAGATCTGGTACGCGGACTTACCCGGCCGCGGCAAGGCGACGCCGATGACGTACCGCGCCGGAAAGAATCAGAAGCAGTACGTCGTGATCGCAGTCGGTGGAGGCTCGCTCGGCGGCCGCGGAGCGACGATCGTCGCTTTCTCGATCCAGTAGAATACGCGCGCTGAGGTACGAACAAGACTGCGCCCGAAGGACCAGAACGGATTCATACTCTGGACGGCCTCGAACATTTGTGGTTGATTCGGGAAGAGCACCAATTACTGGATGACTCCTCCAACATCTTTCGAGAAGCCTCCCCACGGCGCGACGCCCCGGTCCACGCTCGCCGGACGGTATGAGCTTATCCGCGAGCTGGGCAGAGGCGGCATGGCGACGGTATACCTCGCTGACGACCGCAAGCATTCGCGACATGTCGCCGCCAAGATTCTGCGGCCGGGTTATTCGGCGGCGATCGGCGCGGATCGGTTCGAGCGCGAGATAAAACTGGTCGCTCGGCTTCAACATCCACACATCCTGCCCCTTTACGACTCCGGCGAAGTCGGTGACGAGCTGTTCTTCGTGATGCCCTACGTCGAGGGTGAATCTCTCCGCGACCGACTGGAGAGGGAGAAATCACTTTCGCTCGCCGAGGCGGCCGTGATAATTCGTCATGTCGGCGATGCGTTGGACTATGCGCACGCACGCGGCGTCGTACATCGTGACATCAAGCCCGGCAACATTCTCATCTCCACCGGGCAGGCGCTGCTTGCCGATTTCGGTATTGCGCGCGGTGCGAGCGACGACTCCGCCACGTTGACCGCCGCCGGCACCACCCTCGGGACCCCGGTTTACATGAGTCCCGAACAGGCGAGTGGCGAACGCGACATCGACGGCCGGAGTGATCTCTACTCGCTCGGGTGTGTTTGCTACGAGATGCTGTCCGGCGGTCCACCATTTCATGGCGAGTCGACGATGGCGCTATTCAGTCAGCACATCGTAAAGACTCCGCCGCGGGTAAGCAGCCTGCGCGAGACGCTGGCCGAGGAAGTCGTCAGTGCGGTCGCGCGAATGCTCTCGAAGGATCCCGCAGAGCGATACCAGAGTGCCGGCCAATTCGCGACGGTGCTGGAGGATGCGGCGATGCGCGCGAGAGCTCCCTCTCAGAGCGATGAACGCCTCAAGGCACTTCAGCGTGACCGGGAGAAAAGCAAAGCGGTGTTCGTGCTCGATTTCACCAATATCTCTGGCGCTGTAGATATCGAATGGCTTTCTACGGGCATCGCCGAGACAGTTAGCGTGGACCTGAAGAAGGTGTCCGGCATTCGAGTTATCGGTAGCGACCCCGCGACCCGGCAACGAGTGGCGGCGATCCGGCGCGAACGGCAGCTCGATGCGGAGACGGCCCGCGAGCTCGGCCAGTCGCTGGGCGCGCGGTGGGTTGTCTGGGGCGCATTCCAGAAAGCGGGAACGCGCATTCGCCTCACACCGCACTTCGGCGACACCGAAACGGGCGAGATCGTCAGCGCGGAGAAAATCGACGGGGGAATGGAAGACATCTTCGCACTGCAGGATCGGATCGTCATGGGACTGGCCGATGTGCTGCGCATCAAATTGACGAGCGAAGAGGTCGACGAGATTGCCCGCTCCGAGACCAGCCAGCTCACGGCGTACGAGCTGTACGCGAAGGGACAGCAGGCGTTCAACATTTTCGGGAAGGAGAGCGCGAAAATGGCGGCGGAGTTTTTCCGCAAAGCCGTCGAGCTCGATCCGAATTACGCGCGGGCGTGGGCAGGGCTCGGCAGCTTGCTCATGCCCAAGTACATCGCGTCCGGTCTCGCGTCTGATCTCGACGAGGGCGTGACCGCGCTGCAGCGCGCGATGCAGCTCGATCCGTCGATGGGCGAGCCGTACGTCTACCTGTCATACATGTATGGGAGGCAGCATCGGCACAATGATGCAATTGCCTCGGCGCGGATGGCGGTCGAGCGCGAGCCGAGCGCGACGATGGCGTGGTATCTACTTGGCATCACCCTTGGCATGCGCGGCGTCGAAGACGGGGTTTTGCCGGATATGGGACGCGCCATCCCTCCTCTGCTTCGCGCGGCCAGTATCGATGCGGATTTCCATCCGACTTTCATGGTCGCGGGCGCTCTATATCTGCTGCGCGGCCAGTATGCGCACGCGATCCAGGTTGTCGAAAAAGCGGTGGCGGTGGAGAAGCGTAACACCCGCCTCATCTTTCTCGGCTCGTTCGTGCAGCGCGCGGCACTACACACCTATTCCAACGAGCTCGACTCAGCGATTCCGTTGCTGGATCTGGCGCTGAGTACTTATCCTCGGATGGACCACGTGTATGCTGTGACGATGACGGCTTACGCGCATTTCATCCGCGGCGTGCTCGAGGAGCATCGCGGCGACGACGCCACGGCCGCGGCCCATTTCCGTAAGAGCTGCGATGCCGCCGAGTCGAACGATCACCGTTTGGCAGTGGGCGCGCACTGGGTGAAATCGAAGCTCGGTCTCGCGCGTATCGCCTGGCGAAGCGGGGACAAGGCAGGCTCCGATCTCGCTTTGATCGAGGCGCTCACCATGCATCATAAACGACCGCGATTCGTGTGGGGTTGGATCATGGGCGCCGCTGACGCTGAGACGTATTTCGAAGTTGCGGCCGCTCACGCCGTTCGGGACGAGACTGCGGAGTGTATCGCCGCACTGCGCAAGGCGGCCGATTTGGGCTGGGCCGATATGAATCAACTCAATCATGACCCAGCGTTTGTAACTCTGCGCGAACGGGCGGAGATTCGTCAGCTAGGGCTGGAAGCTGGATCGAGGGTGATACTCCCTGCGCCGGTCGGAAACGGCGGACTCCCGGATCTCGCGTAGCAATAACGATGTTATGGAGCAGCGCGTGATCGCTTCATCTCCATCGTCCACCAAACTTTGGAAGTGCCGCCAGTGATCTCTTCGACGCGGACGATGTAAGCGTCAGCTCCTGATCGCCGCCACGTCGTTCGCATCTGTCGCGCATCCGCCGTCTGCAAATTGTCGTGAAAGAGCAGCACACTATCACTCGGCGCGACGGTGCCGTGACTGTAGAAGCCTGGTAGAGCGATGTACCAGAAGACGATCTGTTTAGTCGCCGCATCCCACGCGTAGGTCGATTCGCCCTCGTAGGGTATGGAGTCGCCCACTACTATATGATGGTCGCGCAGGAACCGACCGTTGTATATCCACTTGAAGCAGTGCTCGTCTGTGACGGTCCGTCCCGTGAA
This sequence comes from Gemmatimonadaceae bacterium, assembly GCA_045803545.1. Taxonomy (GTDB): domain Bacteria; phylum Gemmatimonadota; class Gemmatimonadetes; order Gemmatimonadales; family Gemmatimonadaceae; genus UBA4720. The sequence goes on from JBJMOW010000005.1 coordinate 1,414,096, forward strand.
AGTTCCCTTCCAGCAACTGCCCGCGAGAAAAGCCAGCGGTCGCAGTTGGACGACGCCTCCCGCCTCTCCCCTCCCGCCTCCCGCAATTCCTGTCTGGGCAACGGATGTTCGTGCAACAATCACCATCGCGATCAGCACGATCGCGCGCATATATGAGCGTCTCATGTTTCCCGTCTGAGGTTGGAGCGGAATTATCGCTCACCAAGCCGCGCGCGTCTTGATGAATTGTTACCACCATTGCACGATCAAAAGCCTACAACGCTGCGCCGCAAAACTGCTTATTGACCAAAGGGAAAACCCTACATCCGTAGGCGACAGCACAGCTTGGACGAGCTCGGAGGAGGCAGATGCCTCTGAAATTGTTGGACAAGGAGCTTAGGCAAACGTCGCGCGAAGTCACGATCCGCCGCCGTAGACTCCGAAAACTTTGGCATTCGCTCGCAAACTGATTCAAGCGGTCCGTTCCTCTAGGAGGCAATAAACCGGAGGTTCAATGAGCTCAACTCGCGCACCGGTCGTTCCCCTTCATTACGCGTATATCAGCAGGCGGTTGCTGATCGCCCTCCTCATTGGACTATCGGCACCAACAGTCACCTACGCGCAAACCGGAAGCAGCGCGCAGAACGGCCGCGATACGCTCCCGGACTATGTCGCAAGGCGGGCGCTGGAAGCGTACAACCGCCATGACGTGACGGCGATGGCCACTTACTACGACACCGTCTTCGTCCACGAGCTGCTCGGCGATTCCGCCGGACGATACAAGGGGACGCCAGTGCAGATGTTCGAGGGGATGTCGGACTATCTCACGAAGAACAAGGTCAGCGTGGAGCTCAAGCAGCAGATCGTGAGCGGGCGGTATGTAGTGCAACTCTACGACTTCATCGAGAATGGCAAGCGAACGCCCCATCTCGAGATCTACGAGATCCGCAACGGCAAGATCGTGCACGACTGGGATCAGGGGCCATGATTGAGGACAATACGATGTGCATGACGCGGCTTGGTTGCCTGACCGCTTGCATCACCATTTCGATCCTCGTCGTCGCTTGCGGCGGCGGAGATTCGCTGTCAGGGCCCGACACTCATCTTACGGTAACGGCTCAAACGGAAGGTACGCAGGTCGACGCCGACGGCTACAGTGTACAGGTCGGAGCGAGCTCCCCGAGTGCGTTGGGAGCGAACGGCGCGATAACCGTCAGTGGTGTAGCGACGGGCGCAGTGTCAGTCACACTTAACGGCATCGCACCCAACTGCGCGGTGACAGGCGACAATCCTGTCACCGTCCAGGTTCAATCCGGGCAACAGGCGACGGCCGCTTTTCACGTGGTCTGCACTGCGACGCCCGGCGGGTCGTACCGCATCGCGCTCATGACCAACGCCGACCCGACTGGATCCAGCAACTCGTACGACATCAGCGTCATGAACAGCGACGGATCGCTGACATCGCTCACGAAAGGGAACGGCTTCTATGACGCCTTTCCAGTGTGGTCGCCCGACGGCCAGAAAATCGCCTTCGTATCGAACCGCGACGGGGCTCTCAACATTTATGTAATGAACCAGGATGGATCGGGCGTCGTGCGTCTGACCAGCACCCCTGCGCCGCAACAAGATCGGTTTCCCGTTTGGTCGCCGGACGGCTCAAAGATCGGCTTCGAGAGTAATCGGACGGGCGGTAGTGAGATTTATCTCATGAACGCAGACGGCTCGAACGTTGTGCAGCTCACTAACAACTCCGCGGGCGACAACGATCCCAGCTTTTCTCCGGACGGTACCAAGATCGTCTTCGTCAGCAATCGTGATGCTCCCAGCCCGAATCCGCCGTACGGCCACTGGGAACTCTACGTCATGGGAATCGACGGGTCAGGACAGACGCGCGTGACCAATGATGCCGCCATGGCATTCCGGGGAGTCTTCTTTGGCCAGAACAAGATTCTGTTTGACAGCGATCGTTCGGGCGTAACAAACATCTACGTGATGAACTCGGACGGGACAGGCGAGACTCAGTTAACGAATAATTCGACTGCCACTTTCCTACCTATACCATCTCCTGACGGCGCGCGAATCATGTTCAGTGTCGCGAGCCAAAACCACGCGGAGACTTTCACAATGAACCCGGACGGTACGAGCGTGACCGCTCTTACCCGCCCACAAGATGGCGTTATAAACCTCGGGTATTCCTATCGAAAGTAGAATCGTTCGAGACGAAGGCCCTCCCTTACTCTCACTGGAGGTAGCTATGCGAACGGCGCTCGCTCACAGAGTAACGACGATACTTCTCTCATTACTCCTTGCCTGTCAACCTGATGCCGCTGGACCGCGGCCTTCCGCGAACGTGCAGGCGAATTTCTCATTTGCACCCGACGGCTGGTCGGAGCCGGTGAACATGGGTCCGATCATCAATTCCACCGGCGGCGACGTGAACTCAGCGCTTTCAACCGACGAGCTGAGTCTTTACATGACGTCGAACCGAGCTGGCGGTTTGGGCGCGACCGATATCTGGGTGGCGCACCGCGATTGCATCGGTTGCGACTGGCAAGTACCGGTGAACCTCGGCGAGCCCTTCAACAGCGCGGGGCAGGACGCGGGCCCGAGATTGTCAAACGACGGACACCTTCTCTTCTTCCAAAGCGATCGCGGACGGAATGCGGGCATCTCTTACATCTACCTCTCGCGACGCGATAACCCCAACGACGACTTTGGCTGGAGCACGCCAGTCCTCCTCGGCCCCGACGTCAACACATCCGACGGAAACCAACAGGCTGCCTTCTACCTGCAAAGCGCCGAAGACGGACCGGGAAATTTTTATTTCAATCGGTCGACGCTGGCCACGCCGCAACCGGAGATCTACACCGTAGCGATTACGCGCGACGGTCAAACTTTGGGACCGGCGGTACTCGTCCCGGAGCTCAATGTCGCCGCGTCCAACGATCAGCACGTCACGATGCGGAAAGACGGGAGAGAGATTTTCTTCTCCTCGGATCGCGCCGGCGGTTCCGGCGGATTCGATCTGTACACGTCGACCCGCCGCAGTGTACACGAGCCCTGGTCCACACCAGTGAACCTCGGCCCGTCGATGAATACCACCAGCAATGACATGCAGCCAAGCCTGTCCGCCGACGGTCGCACGCTCATCTTCTCCTCGAACCGGCTGGGTGGTTACGGAGCGAACGATCTGTGGATTTCCACACGATCGCCCGGCAATAACTGACGCGTAGTGCGCAAAAAGCCCCCCTTCGGTGGCGTGTGGAACCGAAGCGAATGCTAGCCGGCTGCTTCGAGTAGCGCGTCCCGACCGGGTGCGAATTTTCTGAGATACTCGGTCGGGCTCGCTGCGCCTACCCGTCGAAAGTCGCGCACCAGATGTGATTGGTCCGAGTATCCCGCCTCGGCCGCCAATCGCGACCAATCGACTCCGCTAGAATCGCGAAGTTTCCCGAGAGTCCATAAGAACCGGGCGATTTGTGCGTATGCTTTCGACGAGATACCGACGTAGCGAGTGAAGGAGACAGCGAGGTGCTTTCTGCTGACGTCGAGCTCCTGGTGCAGATCGGCGACGCGCAGCGAGCCATGGGTGGATTCGATTCGTTCGACTGCTTCGCGCACAAATTCAGGAATCGCGCTGTCGCTCAAGCGCCCACTCAGAAAGTCTTCGAGGATCATAAAGCGGGCTGTCGGAGAATCCGCGGCAAGAAGTCGATCGCGAAGCGCACCCGCGTCCGCGCCAATCAAAGTCTCGAGATCGACGATCGAATTCGCCGCACTCGGCGCAGCAACGCCCAGTATTTGAGTCGCGCCGAGCGGGTGCAGGCGAATCGAGACCAGGTGAGTGCCTTCGAGCGACTCGATGAAGATCGAGCGTTCCTGCAGGCCGGAGAACCAGCTGCGCTCCCAGAGTCCCATTCCGGATCCCTCGAACACCCGGTGTGCCGGCCCGAGGTTGAACATGATCTCGACGAATCCGTTTGGAAGCAGCGCCTCGCGGAATGGCGAGAGTCTGCCTTTGACTTCCCAGTATTCCTTTACGATCCCCGCGAAATGGTCAGCCGGCTGCGCGCGCGTGAGCGACCACGTGCCGAGCGAAGTGGTATGTCTGATTTCGTCTAAAAGCCGCGGCATAAGAAAATGAATGTACGCGCGGTGATGCTCCGGGCTTCTGGGCGATCTTTCCTATGTTAGCCGGCCGACGTCTCGGCGGCAGTCAACGGCGCGCGGGTAATGGCGCTATGATCGGCAAGTACGTCGAACGTCTTCGCCGAGATGTTGCTCACGGCTGGACTCGCCTTGAGCGCCGCTACGATTGGACCGCCAATGTAATCGCGAACCGCCTCTTCGCTTTCGAAGAGGTATATCCCGCCGGCTTCATTCTTCTCCTCGTTCATCAGCCACACCTTCCAGAGGAGACCCGGCGTATCAGCAATCGGCTGGGTCGCGCCAAGCCAGGCGGTTTCCAGATCTGCGCGCGGGATGCTGAAGTTCATATTCACTTGCAGTATTTGTTGTGACATTCGTCGCTCCGGTTACTTAGACGTGCCGATTCCGCAGTCATAAGTCAAGACACATAGACAACGTCCGGGCGCGTGTTAATCCGACGCTAGTCTGTCTGTGCTCAGACCGCACAGACTGGCGGATGCGGGCGGCATACTATAAGGTAGGAACTCCCCGTGCCGGACGAGAGGACGCTACGAGTGACAGCGTGCGATCGGCCAGTCTTCCCTATCCCCTGTCGCGATTGCAAAACGCGACCGGCTCGACAGAGTGCGACGCTGTCTGGGACGAGTTCCTCGCCCAGTACAGCGACACCGTACTCCACACGTGCCGATTAGTCGCGCACGATCGCGACGCGGCAATGGATGCATACGCACACTCGCTCGCAGCTCTGCGCGAGGATGAGTGCCGCAGACTCCGCGCGTACGTTCCCGCGCCCGGTGTACAGTTTTCGTCGTGGCTGGTCGTAGTCACACGACGCCTCGTCCTCGATTACTTCAGACAGCGCTACGGACGCTCTCGCAGCAAGGACACTGATCGCCAACAAGCTCAGACAACGCGAAGACGCCTCGAGGATCTCGTAGCCGATGAAATCGATCCCGATCAGATCGTCGGTGAAACGCAGGCGCCAGATGCTCTAATACGTAGACGGGAGCTCGAGCTGGCACTGACCCGCGCGCTCGACGAGCTCGACCCCGCTGATCGCTTGCTACTCGCCCTTCGGTTTGAGGACGAGCGACCTGTACGCGAAATCGCACGTACTCTTGCTCTGCCCAGCGTTTTTCACGTCTATCGCCGCCTCGGGGTGGTGCTGTCCATGCTCCGCCGCGCTCTCGAGAACCGCGGCGTGGATGCGGCTGAGCCATGAAGCTTTCTCCGCAAAACCGGCACATCGGTCCGTTCGAATGAGTGACTGGAACTCCAACGGACAGGTGACGGAATGGCGATGCAGCTGGCCGAGGCGGTCCGCGTGACCGACCAACATCTCGACCCGCGGGAAGTCGCGGCGTATGTCGATCGTGCTGCAACGCCGAGCGACCGAGCGCGCATCGAATCGCACCTCGCAACCTGCGCTGAATGCCGCGCCGAGGTGAGTGATGCCGCGCGGATCATCGCCACTCTGCCTCGTTCACGCGGCGCGCGTCGAAGCGTGATTGTCTCGGCGGCTGGAATCGCGGCAATGGTGCTCGTGTTCCTATGGCCTCGCGTCGACCGTGATAATACCGGCGGCCAACATCGCGAATCTGCAATCACCACAACAGTCTCGCCGGTGATTCTCACACCGGTTGGCGCAGTCGAATCGGCGAGTGTCTTCACGTGGTCGTCGGTACCGCACGCCAGCCGCTACACCGTTCAAGTCTTCGACTCCGAGGGATCCGTGGTCTGGCGTGGTGAAGCCGCGGACACCGTTTTGGTGCCACCGCCGGGCATCACGCTGAAAGCTGGCCGGCCCTACTACTGGAAGGTGGAAGCACAAACTGGATTCGAGCGCAGTGCTTCGACCGATCTCGTCGAGTTCTCCATTCGTGGGCCGCGCTAATGAGGCGCGCTGTCATCTTCCTCACTCTCAGCATTTCCACGGGCGCGAACGCGCAAGTCGCCCATCTGCGCTCGCTGATCGAAAGCAATGACAGCGCCGCGCTAATCAATGAGGTGCGGCGCCGACCAGGCGACGCGCGTGATCTGATGGGCGATCTCATTGTGCAGGCGGGTCGCGCGCACACGATCGATAGCGACTCGATCATTCGCGTCTCGTATCGACTGGCATCGGCATATAGCACCGTGTGGGACGATCCATTTCCGATAACGAATCTCGCCCGCTTCAGTCGAATGAGCGCGGACCAGCGCCGAGCCAAAATCAGTGCCGATAGCCTGCGGCTCGCCGGCAACCGCGCGTTTGGCAAAAAGGGAGTCAACGCCGCCGTCGCCTTATGGCGAGACGCAATTCGACGCTCACGCGCGATCGCGGATACGCCCGGCGTCGCGGCGGCGACCGGAAATATCGGCTCCGCGTTTTATCACGCCGGCGAGCTCGATAGCGCCCAGTTATATCTGACGCGCGCTCGCGAGATCGCCGAATCGATCGGCGATCGACGCACTGCCGGTAACGCGCTCGGCACCCTGGGGAGCGTCGCCAAGGATCGCGGGGACCTGCGTGTGGCGCAGCGATCGTACGTGACAGCGTTGGAACTGCGCAATCGAATCGGCGATGTCGAGGGTGCGAGTGCCGATCACAATAACCTTGGGTTGATCGCCAGCTCGCTCGGTGACGCGAACGATGCTCGCGCCCATTTCACGGATGCACTTCGCATCGCGCGGGACAATGACCTCGAGGACGCCAGTGCCACTGCGCTGGTAAACCTGGGCAACCTTGCCAGCAACGAAGGCGACTACGGCAAGGCATCGAAATCGTACCTCGAGGCGCTCGCTTTGAATCGACGGCTTGGTAACGATGCAGATGCTGCACTCACTCTGCACAATCTCGGATTGCTGGCGTTGCGTGCGGGGGAGTATCGCACCGCCCATAACCGGTTGCACCAGGCTCTCGCGATTTTCCTGCGTGTCGGCACAACGGAGGATCTCGTGCAAATACGCAGAGACCTCGCGTCAGCGGAGGCGGCGATGGGTAACCTGCACGAAGCTCTCGTGCAGCTTCGCCGCGCCGGGCAACTCGTCGACAGAATGCCTCGCGCGTATGAGTTGGCCGGCGCAGTCGCGCTCGCGGAAGCGGACCTCGCGGTAGAACTGACTGATTTTACCGATGCCGATCGCAAATACGCCCGTGCGCAAAGCCTTTACCACCAGGCCGGAGACGCCCGCGGTGAGGTAGAGGCACGCGAGGGAACCGCGAGTCTTCTCATCCAACGGGAGCAATACCCGGCTGCGGAAGCGCAGCTCGAAGCCGTACTGCGCGCACAAACTGCCGCCGGAGAACGTCGGTCGGCCGCGCTCACGCGTCTCTCCCTTGGCCGGGCATATCAGCAGGCGCTCGATACTACGCGTGCACGGCGGCTAATGCGACAGGCGCTCGATAGTCTGCGTGGGCTTGGTGATGACATTGGGCAGGCAGCGGCCTTTCTCGCGCTTGGCGATCTCGAGCTCGCCACCGGTTTTGGGCTCGCCGCAGAATCGCAGTACCGTAACGGATTAATCCTAGTCAAAACGCATGATGTACCGGCGTTGTCGTGGCAGCTGCACGCCGCTCTTGGCGAGGCGCTGCACGATCGAGGCGCTGCATCCGCTGCGGCTACCGAGCTGCGCGCCGCGATTGCTGACGTCGAGCGCCAGGCTCGCTCACTTCCGACTGCCGAGCGTCGCTCGATTTTCCTCACCGACAAATGGGAACCCTATGCCCGGCTCGCGCTCATCGAGCGCGAGCGAGGCGATGTTGCAGCTGCGTTCGTTGCCAGCGAACGGATGCGCTCCCGTCAGATGCTGGAGCTTTTCAATCGCGGCAGCGTCGCGCTTGCCGCTACGGATTCCGCTGTCATCGAGCGTGCTCAGACTCTTCGCAGTCGAATCGCTGTACTGACAGAGCGTCTCGAGAAAAGAACCGCATCTGGCGGACTGCGCGGCCCTGACTTAGCCGACCACGCGAGCGGTGTGACGCGAGAAGCGCTGGCACAGGCACAGGGAGAATATCAGCATGTGCTGATTGAGCTGAATGACAACCGGATTGCGCCGAGTGGCGGCACGGATGTGAGCCAGTGGAGGAGTATTGCGGCGCACCTGGCGGGTGATCAGGCGCTGCTCGAATATCTGGTAACCGATTCAACGACCCTGGTGTTTGTCGTGAAATCGGACACTATCCAAGCGCTCGACCTCGGCGTTGGCAGGCGAGCGCTATTGACGCTGGTCGATTTCGCCCGCGGTACTCTCGATGGCTCGAACAGAGGTTCGTCGCATGCGGCGTGGCGCGCGCCACTGCGGAGATTGTACGCGCAGCTCATTGCTCCAGTGGAAGAGTCCGGATTACTCGACGACGTGCACCAGCTCGTGATCATTCCGCACGCCGATCTTCACTACCTGCCCTTCGCCGCCCTGTTACGGGGGCCGACTCGCGATGAGTTTCTGGTTCAGCGGTTTGACATCGGCTACGCTCCGTCGGCCTCATTGTGGCTGAAGCTGAATGCGCGAGGATCGTCGGCCAGCAACAGGGTATTGGCGCTGGCTCCGCTCGCGAAAACGCTGCCCGGATCGGCAGATGAAGTTGTCGCTATAAAATCGTTGTACGGCACTGACGCGACGATTCTGAGTAACAGCGAAGCGACCGAGAACGCATTCCGCATCAATGCGGATCGTTTCGGCATTGTGCATCTCGCCACCAATGGCGTACTGAATCGGCACAATCCTCTCTTTTCATTCGTCGAGCTGACCGCCGATCCCGCCAACGATGGTCGGTTGGAAGTCCACGAAGTGTTTGGCCTGACGCTTCATGCACGGTTAGTCGTTTTGAGCGCATGCCAGACAGCGCTCGCATCAGGTGCCGTCTCTGACGTGCCCGCCGGTGATGACTGGGTCGGGCTTGCCCGGGCATTCCTTGGTGCCGGCGCAGAGCACGTGATAGCAACGTTGTGGGCGGTGGAAGATCGGTCGACGGCCAACGTGATGAGACGCCTGTACGAGCGGTTGCGGGCGGGCGATTCGGTGGTTGGTGCCCTATCAGAGGCACAACGCCAAACGCTGCGCAATCCGGGTACTTCCAGTCCGTTCTATTGGGGAGGCTTCATTTCAGTTGGAGGGAATGGACGGTGACGATGGCCATGTCAACGCTTTTCGCGCGTATCCACACAGCGCCCAGTCGTGTGGCTGTTGTCTGGTCTATCGCGCTCTCGGTGTGGTCTTGCGGTGGCGCCGATGCGAGCGGGCCCCCCGAATCTCCCTTGACTGTCGCGTTGTCCGCAAGCGCGAATCGATTGACGGCGCCGGGTGACATCACGCTGTCCGCCGCCGCTACAGGAACGAGTGGGGCCAGCATTCAGAAAGTCGAGTTCTACGAGCAAATCATTGGCATCGATCCGAATCCGAGAAAAACCGGCGAGGACCTCGATGCTCCCTATGAAATGACGCGCACGGTGTCGACCCCTGCAGAGAACGGCGACATCGGGTTCACTGCCAGGATGTATGACGCCGGCGGGCATAGCGGGACTAGTAATCAGGTCATGGTCACTGTCGCCATCATCTCTGACAATACGCCATTGCAAGCAACGGTGCCGGCGCCCCCGACGCGTATCACCACTCCAGGCCGCCTCAATTTCACTATCTCTGCAAACAAGGCGATCTCCCGCGCCGAGCTTTACAACGGAACGACAAGAGTCGCCGAGATTACGAACCCCACCGCACCCTATGTCCTCAGCTTGCCCGTCACCCAAGCCAACAACGGCACGCAGGCGTATGTCGTGAAAGTGTACGACTTCGTAGGTCAGGTCGTCGAATCCGCACCAATGAGTGTGGACGTCGACATCCGCTGGGATTTCGTCCACACCTTCAACGACATCAGCTCCACACGGAACTGGTTCGTTGCAACTGACGCCACGAATTCCGTCTACTTGACGGGCCCGACTGCGCCCCCCTACGACCTCGTTCTTATCAAGCAGGATGCCGCTGGACACGAGCTTTGGCGGCGAACTTTTGGCGGCCCGAACTGGGAGTATCCAAACTCGATCGGCGTAGATGCGTCGGGTCGGATTTATATCTCGGGAAGCATTTACGTATCAGGTAACCTGACGCAAGGAAGTTGTTTTCTTACGCTTTACGATGCAGCGGGAAGCCTTATACGCACCCAACAGATTAGTGGCAGTTCGATAACAAACGCGGAAGGCTGCACTGCTGCTGCTGACGAGTCTGGAAATTTTTATGTAGTCGGTCACACTGCGGAACCCACTGATGGACACAAGTTCGTTCTGAAATACGACCGCGACGGCGCGCTCATTTGGAGCCGCAAGTTCGGCGGGCAAGCATTCCCGGCCAGTGAATTTCCCACAGACGAAGTCGCCGGGATTACGGTCGACTCCTTTGGCGGCATCTACGTTAGCGGTTATACCGGACTGAGTTTCGACGGCGCGCCAAATCGCGGTCCGCGCGACGGATTCGTGCTCAAGTTCGACGTGGATGGCAATCGCGTATGGTCGAGACAATACGGCACTGCAGGGGTTCTGACCTTCGGTGACGGCATCGCGCCCGACCCCGACGGTGGTGTATTTGTGGTCGGCTCAACGGACGATGCCAATAACAGGTTCTACAACTCCAACGGTTTTGTTCAGCGATATGGCTCCGATGGAGTCTTGTCGTGGACGCGTACGATCGACGGGGGGCGGACGGATAACATGTACCGTGTTGTCGCTGATCGAAACGGCGTCAATGTTGTCGGAGAGACCTACGTTGGCGACTCCTCGCACGACATAACCGAGCCGAGACAGGGCTCGTTCGACGCGTTGCTGACAAGGTTCTCCCGCGATGGAGAGCGACTATTTGTCAGACTGCTCGGAACTCGCGATTCGGATTTCGCCACTGACGTCGCCATTGGAGTGAACGGCGATGTCTACGTCTCCGGCGGATTTATGTACGACCAGTCGGCAACTCTCCATCACCCGTTCCTCGCGCGGCACCGAGATGTCACTCCATAGGCTCGGCTTCCTGGCGCTTGCGAGTTACGTCGCGGCGTTCACCTTGCTTGGCCCAGCTGGGTGTTCGTCCGCCAGCCACGATGCGACTGGTCCGGCTACAACTGGGCCGCAAGTAACCCTTATAGCCAATCCGACGAGTGTGACAAGCGTCGCTCAAATAGTTCTCAGCGCATCAGTAACGGACGGCAATGGAGGAACGGTCCAGAAGGTGGAGTTTTACGAACGAATCATAGGCGTAGATGCGAGTCCTAGAAAAATCGGCGAAGATTCCCAGCCTCCCTATGCGTTCGCCCGCGACGTACAAAGCTCGGCAGACAACGGCACGCGAGAATATACCGCCAAAGCCTACGACGCTGCGCAACACGTGGGAATTAGCAATGCGGTGATGGTCGCGGTGAAGCTGGCAACTGACACGCCGATGTTAAGCCCAGGCGTGTACGTCTCACAAACCAGCATCACTACACCGGGACAAATCAGGTTCACGGTGGTGACCGACAAAGCGGTCGCTCGAATAGAGGTCGACAACGGTGACGCGAAGGTCGCGGAGCTCGTGCCGCAGTCGCAGCCATACGTCGTAAGCGTGCCGGTAACTTCAGCGAACAACGGCAAACAGACCTACGCCGTGAAAGCTTACGATGCGACGGGGAACGTCATCGAGAGCGCAGCGATGGATGTCGTGGTAGATATCCAATGGGATGTCATTCGCACCATCCCTGACATTCAGAAGGGAGGTGCTTACGGGCCGTTCGTCGTTACCGATGCAGACGGCGCGGTGTACGTAGCGGGCGACAACGAGGTGGAAACGCCGGTTCGCCACACAGACGGGTTTCTGATCAAACATGATGCGGATGGCAATCGGCTCTGGATTCGGACGTTCGGTGGGTCCAACACTCAGCACGTCGACGCCGCAGGCGTCGACGGTTCAGGCCGAGTGTACATCGCAGGAGACGTGTATTCCGGTGTCGGCCTCCGCAAGAATTGCTTCCTCAACCTTTTTGACCGATCCGGCGCGACCGTTCGGACGCAGATCATCGACATCCAAGGTTGGTCGAAAGACTCGTGTGTGGCCGCATCGGACGCAGCGGGGAATTTTTATGTCGCTGGCTCGGTGAGCGATTCCGCCAATGGCGTCCTCAACATCTTCATCGTCAAGTATGATAAAGACGGTGGCGCAACCTGGACGCGCCAATTCCGGAGCCAGCCTGACACGACCTTCGCTTTCGTTAGCGGCATCGCTGTCGATCCACTCGGCGGTGTGTATGTGGTCGGCTTCACTAACGGAAGCATCGGCGGCTCGCCAAGTGGTGGTGCGTTTGATCTCTTTCTCGTGAAATATGATGGCGATGGAAATCGGCTCTGGGCGCGCCAAGCCGGACAGGTCGGCCATAACACGCAGGGTGTCCAGCTCGCACCTGATCCCGATGGTGGCGTTTATGTGCTAGGCAACGCCTACGACTCCGAGATACGGGCCACTGTTCTCGTGCTACGCACTGGCGCAGACGGCACTATCCGATGGGTCCGTAGCTTGAGCGGCCACTGGAGCGACCAGGCTACAGGAATTGCGGTGGATCGGCGCGGAGTCTACGTCGTCGGTTATACGCTTGGTCCGCCGACTGTTCCGGGAGTTCCTCCCGACGGCGAGATAAGAGAGGCAGCACAAGGCGATTGGGATGCGTTTCTCGCGAAGCTCTCCCCGGATGGCTCTCTGCTATCAGTTCGTTTGCTCGGCACTCCAGTGCATGACGGCGCGACTGGAGTAGCAGTCGGCTCAAACGGCAAGATTTACGTCAGCGGCCTACTCGGTGGATTCTACACGCCCATCCTGGCACGCGACCCAAATGTTGTTCCGTAGTTCCGCTCTCTGCGTCCTCGCGATCTGCGTCTGCGCTTGCTCGCAGGATACCGCGGGCCCGCGCGGAGGCGCGCCTCCGTCGCCCATGTATATATCCAACTCGCAGTCGGCGGCACTGGACGCTTCAATCGCGACTGCGTCGGTCACGCGCTCGACAGCGCAGCCCAACATAAAGGCATCACGCAGCGTCGCGATCACGACAGACGAAGTCAACGTCGCCTACATATCGCTGGAACCTCAGACTGCTCCGACCGGAACGACTGCGGTCATCACCAACGTGCGAACAGCCGTGAGCGTTACTACACCCATGGTTGACGGCGGAATCGATCCGGTTCCCTTGCCCGCTAACCCCGGTGACAGTGTGACAATCGCCATCAGAACCACCGGTGGAATAACCGTCGAAACGATCGCCAACACCGTTCCGAAGCGTCGTCCGCCCACAATCGTGCGCACGATTCCTGGGCGCGGTAAAACTGGTGTGCCCCTTAACAAGAACATCGAGATCATTTTCACCGAGCCGGTCGAGCAATCCTCACTGTCTGGATCCGTGCAACTTCTGCACGCCGGCGCACAGGTCGCGGGAACCGCCGAAATCCTGCAGGGTGTCACTGCTGCCGTCGTCTTCAAGCCGACACAACAACTCGACCCCAACAGTGACTATGAACTCGTTGTAACCAACGGCGTGCGTGATCAGGATGGTGAGGTCCTCGACTCCGCGGTAACAGTTCCGTTCAAGACGGGAACCACCACGGAAGGTCCGGTCGCAACGCTTAGTATCACGCCCAACGCAGCAGACGTAAGAGCGGGAGACGAATTCCAGCTGGTTGTCGTCGCCGAAGACGCAAACGGTACGCTGCTCACCGGTCGTCCGATTACCTGGTGGTACACAGATTCAACGGTGGCAGTCGTCACCAACACTGGACTAGTCACTGCTCGAGGTGAAGGCACTGCGTTCGTTTTGGCGGAGATCGACGGTTTCTTCGTCGCCACCTCCATTCGCGTATCCAACGCATTACGTCCGGTGGCGTCTGTCACTGTTTCATTCGACTCCGCGAACATCGCACCGGGCGGCGTGCTTCGCGTAGCCGCAATAGCAACAGACGCCGACGGAAATCTGCTGTTGCACCGGCTGGCAACCTGGTCAAGCAGCAATCCAAACGTCGCGAAGGTCGCCGGCGCTCCACAACCCCAACCGCCGGAAACCAATGTCAGCCGTGTGCTGCTTAACGGACTTTTCGTCACTCCGTTGGCGATGTATCCAGCAGACGTATCCGGCTTTGATAATGGGGTCTCGCGTATTGTCGCGACAATCGAGGGACACAGCGATACGATCGTGGTCACCGTCGCCAACTCACCACCAATCGTCGGGTTGACGTTGTCGCAAGATACTGCAACCCTGTTATTGCGTCAGACAACACAGCTTGTGGCCTCGAGGGTGAATTCTGCGGGTGGACGCGCGGCTGTCCCCACAACAGATGTCCAGTGGGAGAGCTCCAACCCTGCGGTGGCGGCGGTCGATGTTAGCGGACTGGTAACCGCGGACGGCGCTGGCACCGCAACCATCACAGGCCATTGGACCACCTACAGCGCAACCACTCGCGTCACTGTGGTCGAACTCGCGTTCCGTGCGGTGAGCGCTGGACGCACTCACACTTGCGCACTCACTGCAAGCGGTAACGCCTATTGCTGGGGCGCGACTGACTTCGGCCAGGCAGGCAGGCCCGGGATTGTCGATTACGGCTCATTGGGATCTCCTGCGCGAATCTTTTTTCCGACGCCAATACCAGTTGCTGAGGGACTCACATTCTCCGCAGTTACCGCCGGTGGTTTTCATTCGTGCGCTTTGACTGTTGCGGGCGCTGCCTATTGCTGGGGATTCAACGGTTACGGTGCGCTAGGCGCCGGCAATCACGACGACTCCTGGCGCCCAGTAGCTGTTACCGGCGGTCACTCCTTCGTTAGCCTGGATGCTGGATCGCAGCACACGTGCGGGATCACGGCTGCCGGTAGTGCGTACTGCTGGGGGTCAAACAGCAGCGGGCAGCTCGGAAGTTCCGCAGTGAAATCCGGCACGAGCCCGCTGCTTGTCGCCGGCGGCATCGCGTTCGTATCGTTGAGCGCCGGCGGCTCCCATACATGTGCGCTCACATCTGACGGCGTTGCGTATTGCTGGGGCGAAAACGCCGGCGGCCAACTCGGAGTTGGCGAAAGCGTTACCAGCAGCGCGACTCCGCTACTGGTGAGCGGCGGATTGACGTTCGCTTCGATCAACGCGGGTGAATCTCACACGTGCGGTATCACGCGCTCGGGCTCACTGTATTGCTGGGGATGGAACTTCGAGAACCAGCTCGGGAATGGAATCCAGTCGACGCCGAGTGCCGTGCCAACGGCCGTCGCCGGCAATCTGAACTTTATCGAAATCGGCGCAGGTACGTCGCACTCGTGTGCGATCGACGCGACCAATGTTGCCTATTGCTGGGGACAGAATCTCAATGCGCAGATTGGAATCGGAAGCAGTACGTCCGATTTGTTTGCGACTCCGCAACGAGTCAGCGGTGGCCTCGCATTTCAGAAACTGAGTGCCGGCCGTTCGCACACCTGCGCTGCGACAACGGCGGGGGTCTGGTATTGCTGGGGCCATAATGAGAGCGGCGTGCTCGGTGTCGGCAATACGACTGACAGCGGCACGCCGTCAAAGATTCTCGGACAGCGGTGACCCTGCGCGTCGCATAGGCGGCAAACAGGCCCGAAAAAAACTTTCGCAAGTCGTCGCGGTCGGTCCGTTTCTCCTGTTAGCAAATCAAGGAGCGACCATGCCGTTGTCGATCAGAGGCAGAACGAGCCGCGCTTTCTTCATCGCTCTCGCTATCGCCGGGTGCGACACCAAATCACCGACGGAGCTACGTTCCGAGAACGGGGTTACCGTTCCGGATCACGTCGCGTTCGCCGCATCTAGTGGGTCGACAGTTTCCGCTGCCGCGGTTTCTCCGACGGACATCGATCTTTCCTGGCAAGACGCTTCACCCAAGCAACTGAGTGGCTTCCAGATTTTCCGCTCGACGACTGGACCCACCGGCAGCTACTTCCAAATCGCAAGCGTCGCAGCTACTGCCACGCGCTACCCCGACGTCGGGCTTACCCAATCGACGAGCTACTGCTATGAGATTCGGTCGTTCAAAACGGCCGGGCGGAACACGACATACTCGGCGTATTCTGCTCCCGCATGCGCGACGACCAGAATTAGTCCGCCAACGGCGACCAATGCGACTGCGCAGGGCAGCAGCACCGTCGCCGTCACCTGGACCTGGGGTCCTGGAGCTGCGAGCGGATTCAGAGTTGAACGCTCGGCGAGCAATACAGGACCCTGGCAGACCGCTGCGACGACGTCCAGCTCGGCACGGTCGTATATCGATGCCGGGCGGGAGAGCGAGAAAATTGTCTGTTACCGCGTCGTCGCACTGAATACCGGCGGCGAATCGGGTCCGTCAAACGTCGACTGCACTACTCCGCTCGCGAGTCCGACCAATCTGGTTGCCGCTGCCGTCTCGGACGGCATCCAGCTTACCTGGCAGGACAACTCCAGTTTTGAGTTCAAATTCTTGATACAGGCCGCCACCGACGGCGTCACGTTCTATGACGTAGCCACCGTGCCCGCAAATACGACAAGCTTCCACCAGCCCGGGGTGAGCAGCGACAAACAATTCTGGTACCGGATCGCGGCGCAGCGCGAAGGCCTGTCAGACTTCTCCAACGTTGCCACTACGACCGGCGGATGTGTGCCGACCGGCGACACCGAAGTCTGCGACAATAATCTGGACGATGATTGCAATGGCCTCGTCGACTATAACGACCCGGCTTGTGGCGAGCTGACGGACTGCAATGCCAACCCCTGTGGGTCGGGCACCATATGCAACGGCGCCTTTTGCGTGTCTAGCTGCGGCGATGGCTACCGTGACAGCGACGAAAGCGACGTCGATTGTGGCGGAGGGTGCGGCAACACCTGCCAGCTAAATCAGGAGTGCTGGGGCAATTGGGATTGCGCGTCGAACAACTGCGTCTACACACCAGGAGCTTTCCGGGGAATTTGCCAGGCTCCGCCGCCGAGCCAGCCATGAAGATATTTACTGCAAGACTCACCGTGATTGCCCTGGCAGTCGTCTTCGCCGCACCGACGGCACCCGCCCAAAATACGGCCGACAGCACGCGTCAGCTCGCGGCGATGCGAACCGACTTGGAACGCATCAAGTCGGACCTGGATCTGGTCAAGAGTCAGCTTGGCCAGGTACTTCGCGTGTTGAACAAACAACCTTCTTCTCAGGTTCGCCCCGTGACAGCGCGCTCTGTACGCGCATCTGTGGCGGACGCTCCGTCCTTGGGTCGGCCAGATGCGCCGGTGACGATCGTCGAATTCTCGGACTACCAATGTCCGTTTTGCCAGCGGTTCTTCGCAACCACGCTGCCGACGTTAGCGAAGGACTACATCGAAGCCGGCAAAGTTCGATACGTGTTCCGCGATTACCCGCTCGACCAGCTCCATCCGCGCGCGCGCAAAGCTGCCGAAGCAGCGCATTGTGCCGGCGAGCAAGGCAAATACTGGGAGATGCACGACGCTTTGTTCCGGAATCAGAGCGCGCTCGAAGTGCCGCAACTGGGGGAGTATGCTCGATCCGTGGGAATCGACGGTCCGATCTTCGACGCGTGTCTGTCATCGGGTCGGAATGCGTTGCTTGTAAGCCGCGGAGTAACTGATGGTACCGCCGCTGGACTCCAGGGCACACCGAGTTTCGTGATTGGCAAGACAAGGAAGGGCGATTTCGTCGAAGGCAAATCGATTCGCGGCGCGCAGACCATTGAAACGTTCCGTCAAGTAATCGAACAGATGCTGTCGAGTGCTGACCAGGAAGGTCATCCGGCGCAGTTGAAATGATGAACGATCGAGCCGGCGCGCCGCCGTATCTCGGTGAGCGGTTCGTGCGGAAGGCAGTTATCGCTCTCGTAATGGCGATGCTGCTCGCCCAGCATCGGACATTCGCAAGCTCCTACGAGGCTGACCAGCAGCGCACGTGGTTGCCCGCGTCTCGCAGCGAAGCATTCACTGGCGAAGTCACCTATGATTTTGACGGCGTTCTCAATCAAACGACCGCCGCGTTTGTTGCGCCGCTCGGCAAGCGCGACCTTCTGCACAGGATTTTGTTGCGGCCGGCCGTACACACCATCGTTGTGTCGTATCAATTCAACGGCCACGTTGCGTCGCATCTTCCAGATTCCGTCCGCGTGCAGCTCGAGTCTGACGACTACGTTGACCCCGCCTCATTGAACCGGCTCGATATTGTCACCGATCCGACCCTGACGATCCCTGTGGGTAACCGCATCGACCTACACTCACTCTCTGTCTCACAGCACGTCGAGCTCGAAACTCGGCCGCGCGCAATGCTGGAGAACATCGTGGTCGCTCCGGACCAACAGCGGTTTGTGCGAGTCCGTGAGCTGCCACAGGCTCGCATCAGGCGTCGAGCAACTGCCTGGCTTTCCGCGTGCGAGTTCCTTTCGATGATCAATCAGACCGAGATTCAGGGAACCGTCGACGGACTCGATTTCAACCTGAACCACCTGGTCGTGACGGGTCTTGACCGCTTCGCCGCGCAAATGCTGCCTGCGGACGCTCAGCGATTCATCGAGTGCGCACAGTAGCCTTTTCCATCGTCACTACGGATTCCTGCGCCACTCCGGCTCCGTTCCTTGCGCTGCAAGCAAAGTCTGCACACCTGTCGAAAGATTCACCTTGTACACGGGTGACGAAGCATTTCTCTGCGGCGCGAGGTAGACGAGATACGAATCATCCGGCGACCATTTCGCCGAGGGACCGCTCGCAACATGCGTTATCGTGTTCGTCGAGAGATCGAGAATTGACGGGTCATAGCCAGATGCGTTGTTCGGCTGTGGAATCGCGAGCGCCAGTCTGTCCGGCGGCGTGCGAGACCAGCTGAGACCCAGCACCCCGCGGACGAACGAACGCACGAACGTGGTCGTTGATGTCGCCACATCGAGTACGAAGACGGAATCCACTGCCACGTCGATCGAGCGCTGAACGAAAGCAAGCTTTGTTGCCTGCGGGTTCCACGTCACCCAGATCATCCGATTCCCCTGTGGGCCGAGATACGCCAGGCGCTCGCTGAAACCACTTGGCGTCGTCGAGATCACGTAGATCCCCGCCGGCGCACCGATGTTGCCCTGCGACTCCGTGTAAGCGATTTGTGGATTGGTCGGATCAGGCGACCACGCGATGTCAAAAGCAGTGTGTGTGATCGGAAGAGCGACTGGCGTGCCCGCACGCGGTACGCCGTTTACGACGGAAACGTCGGCTCGGGTGATGTCATACGTTGCCGCGTGATACGCAATGCTATGACCGTCTGGTGACCACGATGGATGTGGCGTACTCGAGGCGGTCGTAAGCAGCGCTGTCTGGTTCGACCCATCGCTGTTCATGACGTAGAGCCCATAGACGACGTGGTTCGGTTTGCCGCTTTGCGACCCGTAAGCAATCGCAGGATCCGCAGCTGGAGTGGACTGCGTCGTGACGTCGGCCGCCGCGCGCAAAACCGCGACCTCTGTAAACTGACCGTCAGTTGAACGAGGACCGGCCACATCGCGCGCACACGCCGCGGTTAATAGAAGAAGAAGGACCGCAGACGTAATCGATGTGCGACGCATTGTTCACTCCACAGAACCGGTTAATACCAGTTCTACGGACAGGATTTCAGGATTTGCGTCGTTCCTTTCATTGCGAAGCGCTGGGCGTTCCAGTCACCGCGACGGTGTACGCAGCCCAGTCGAATGATGAATCGCTCGCCAGCAGCGCCCGTTGTGATTTTGCCAACGCTTCCGCGGCTGACCTACCAGATCGAAGTTGCGCGTAAAAGCTTGCAGCCATCCTGGCTGCATCTTCGTCCCCAACCTTCCAGAGCGTGGCGACTACCGTCTCGGCTCCTGCCAGTAGAAAGGCGGTAGCGATCGAGTTGTCGTCTCCACCTACAAATGCATTGTCGACTCCACTCCCCAGCGCGGTCTCACATCCCGACAGAAAAACGAGAGAACTCCGGATGGTAAGGCCTACAATTTCGTGAACGTGCAAGAAGCCGTCGACCCCAGGCAGCGGCGAGTTGTGCGCTGCGACCGTGAGCCTGGAAAAGAGTGGACTCTGCGGCTCGTGAATGCCGTGTGCGGCAATGTGTAATGGCCGGCCACTCGTTAGTGCAGATCGTACGAGCGGTTCGGTCGAGGCCTCCCCGATCTTGACCTCGACGCCAGGAAGAATACGCGCGATCGCCTTTACCTCCCTCTCGCTGCCCGGCAATGCAGCGGGTTGCGGCGCGATTGCAAGCAGATCCTGAATCAACGGACCAACCGACTTCGTTGAAGCGACGGCGGCCACCGACGGCAAAGTAGTGATCGTGTAATCCTCGACGAGAAAGCGATGTGTCTTCGCATTCCACAGCGCTGCAAACGGTAGCGCCGTCAAAGCGGCATGCGGCACGATGACGAGATGCCTGATTTCGCTGAGGTCTCCGGCGTCAACGAAACCTCCCAATAATTGCGCGCGCAATTCGCCGAGCGCCTGCAAGGCTGCCGTCCTGGCTCCTCGACGATTGATGAGATCGCGCACCGCGCGAACGCGTAGCACCAACTCGGGGCCGGGCGCTTGCACGGCTGCATAATGGATTTGACCTCTGCCTACGAGAAAGGCATCGGTGCGATCAGGGCCCGCGACGAAGAGCAATAATGCCTCATCGCCTGATAGCCGTGACTGGATGTCGCTTAGGGAGGGAGCCGTCGCCTGTGCAATTGCACCGCTTGTCGCATTTCGGCCGAGATATGCGGTGTATTCCGCTTGCACGTTCTGCAGCTGATTCTGCAACGCCAATCGCCGCTGAGTGCTGGAGGAATCGTTCGCAAGCTCGCTCAGCTCCTGTTCGATCGACGCCGCATGCAACAGCAACCGCTCCCCGGCCGCGTAGCTCGCGATCGCTTTGCTGGGTTCCTCGATTGTCCCAAGCCGCTCCAGTAGCGAGCGGCCAGGTACAGAGGCGGCTATCCGAAACGCCGCAACGGTGTCTCCGCGCGCCAACTTGATCGCAATTGCGCGAGAGAAGGGCCCGACACGATCAGCGAGATATCGCGAACGCAGCGGCCCAAGGCCGAGTGACGCGCGTTCCCGCTCCAATGCGCCTAGTGAGCGCGCCGACTCCCGATCGGCGTCAACCAATCCCCCCAGCTGCTGATATGCTGACGCACGCAGGTCAGGAGTTTGCCAGTCAGTAAGCTCACTGTTGGGCGGCGATCGATCCAGCGTTGCAAGCGCTCGTCGCGGATCGCTGGCGGCGAGCGCATATCTCGCACTCTCGATCGCTACGTCGTGCGCTATGACGTGGTTGCCCTCCCGAACAGATTCCAGTGTTGCCGTATCGATTTGTGCCCGCGCGTCGGCCGCATTCACGCGCGCAATGATTAGCCGATCATAGATCACTTCTGCCACTGACTCGGTTTTGCGATGCACTGCAAGCGCCAGTCGAGCACGCCTGGCCGCACCTGCGGGGTCACTCAAGGTTTCCAGAATCGAGGCTGTGCGGCGCAGGTTATTCCCGTGCTCGATCGCCAGACCCAGTTTTTCGTCGAGGCTGTCGGCTGCCGACAAATCGCGCAATGCCAGGCGAAGATCACCTGCCTGCGCATGCAGATCCGACAGGACCTCGAGCTCGGCGGCCATTTCCTGCTGTAATCCCTGGTTGCGCGCAATTGAGAGCGCGCTATCCGCCGCAACGATTGCGCGTTGCAAGTCGCCAAGCTCGCTCCAGGCGGTGGCAAGTTGTCCCAGCGCGTTGGCCTCGCCGGCGACGTATTTGATTTTCGCGTAGCCGTCGCGCGCGCGATCAAGAAGCACCGCCGCGCTCCTCGGCTCTCCCAGCCGGATGCGCAGCATCGCGAAATTGGCCAGATCGTTGGCCGCGACTTTTTCATCCTTGGCTGCGCGTGCAATCGCCAGTGCCGCGGGAAAATCGTGCGCGGCGCCGTCGAAGTCTCCGAGGTCGACTTTGACGAGCGGAATATTTGCGGCAGCACGTGCACCATTCGCCAAATCATGGTGCCGCCGTGCAGCTGTCACTGCCGAATCAAATAGCTCGAGCGCATCACGCGGCCGCCCTTCGTTCCACGCGAGAAGGCCAAGGGCGTTGAACGAGCGAGCCAGCTCGTCGTCCATCGCCAGGCCGCGTTTCATAGTCAGCGAGCGCTCACCTTCTGTGCGGGCAGTGGAATAGTCGCCGAGGCGCCACGCGGCCAGCCCAATCCACATCCGCGCCCTCGCCTCCGCTTTGGCGTCGTGGGCTCGAAGGGCGCGCGCCGCTTCGGCGCGGAATAGCGCCTGGGCGGTGTCGAAGGATTGATCGGAGTAACGCTCCTGAGCAACAGCGGCGAGTGAGTCCTGTGGAATTGCCAGTGCGTGTGCGAGACGCTCGGGATCCAGCTGCGGGACAGATCGCTTTGCCGGTTGGACATCGCCGCCGACAACGCCGGTTTCAGCTCGACACGCGAGTGACAGCACAATTGCGGCTACGACGCACAGCGTGCGCACTAGTTCGTCAGGCGAAACTCGTGTGCCCCGGTCGAACGCACACTGCCGTCCGTGGCAATCGCGTCGACGCTCCAGAAATAGCTGGTGCCGCGGTGCAGGACGACGGCCGGCGGCAGAGTAAGAGTGGTGTCGGCCGGTGATGCAGTCCAAATACTGTGGCCGGCTGCGTCGGTCACTTCCAGCTTGTAAGAGAGGGCTCGTGGCAAAGGAGCCCATGCAAATCGAAGCACCGTGTGCCCCACATTGCCCACTGGCGCGTACACAGGTATCGCCATGAGATCGGATGATGCGCGTACTCGGTCGGCGTGATCGCGTCTGAGACTGATCATCCGGGTTCCTGCCAGCGCTACAACCAGCCCGGCCAGCAGCACAATGCTCTTTCTTCCGCGACGCGGCCTGACGGTCTTGAGCAGCTGCTCGGCATCGACCACGGCCTGGCGGCAGTCCGCGCACTGCGCGATATGGCTCTCGAAGCGTTCTCGTTCTGTCCCGCGGAGTTGATTGTCCAGATAGGCTGCAATTCTTACATCGTCCATATGCTCTCCACGCTCATTCATGTGGCGAAAGTGCCGTCCCAGGTGATCAACCGTCGACACCTTCGATCCCGCGGGCGATCAGGTATCGGCGCAGTTTGTCGAGAACCGTCTTGAGCTGTCGATAGATGTGGAACGGCGTGGGCGCATGAAGCAGCCGCGCGATTCTTAGCGCGGAGAGGTCGTCCTGAAACCGAAGTGCGATGAGCAGACGCTCGCGCGGCTGCAATTTGAGTAACGCCGCCGATAGCGCTCTGTCTCGTTCGCGAATGATTGCAGCGGTGACGACGGAAATCGATTCTTCGTCGGCCATGAGATCGACGTCGATGTCAGGCCGCAGGTAATCGGCGAGAGCGCGACGAATACTCCGCAGCGAGTCGGACGTGTCACCGTTTGCCTTGGGGCGTAGCCGTCCGTAGCGTCCGCGCAGATAGTCCAAACACAGGCGGCGTGCGGTGACGGTCAGCCAGGTGGAAAAACGTACGCCGGAGTTCTCGTCGAACGAGCGAAGCCGCCGGAAAGCATCTTCGCGGAGCTTCTCGAGCACGTACGCGTAGCGTTCCATTGTCTCATCGTGACCGCCGTCAAATGAGCGGGCGATGGCCAATAGCAAGCGAGTGTGGCGCTCGATCAAATCTTCCCAGGCTGCTTCGCGACTGGACGAATCCGCGGCAGTGAGAAGCGGGCCGAGCTCGAGTGGCACTGCAGCTTCCATCCGCAACCCTTGCGGGATTTCCCGACGAATCTATATCTGCCGGGATAATCGTCCAGTCAGAAAAGCGTGCGCAAATTCGGAGCGCGTGTCCGTATAACATGGCTTGAACCCCCGTTTGGAGACCAGCCAATGTTCCGTTATCGATCCGCTGTCAGTGTGCTGACATTTGCCGTCACGGTGTGGATCGCTGGCTGCTCCGATCCCAGCGGCACTCAATCCGAGCCGGAAATTGGCAGTGTGAGCATGGCGCACGCCGCTGCCCCATCCCCGGTGGCGATATCGGGAACGGTTCCTTCGGACGGTCTTCAGGCAACCACGCTCGACGTAACTATCAACGGATCGGGTTTCGACAAAGGCGCGACGGCATCGTTTCCGCTTAACGGCGTAGATGATCCGCGTGTCCACGTCAACAGCACGCGCTACGTCAAATCGACCCAACTGGTTGCGAACGTCACGATCGCGCCCGACGCGCCGTCGGTCAAATACGACGTTGCCGTTTTAACCGCATCCGGAAAAAAAGGCATCGGCTCTGAACTGTTTACGATAAAGACGCCGCCCGCTGATCCGGCGATTACTTATCGCACCCAGATCAAACAGGGTTTGAGTCAGTCCTATTTTCTCGCTGTGATGAATGCAGATGGTACAAATCAGACCACCTTTGGAGCGAGCAGCGACGCGCCCCATCCGGCGTGGTCACCTGATGGTCACAGCATCGCGTACCATACCACTACGTATGACATCAGTCGGGTAGATGTCTCCATTGCGAATGGGGTTCCGCAGGCCAGTGCGCCGATGTCTCTTCCGATCACGCATCTGGCATTCGACATCGCCTGGGCTCCTGATCCGTCGAACCCGCAGATTGCTTACAGCGAGAGTCCGGTCAACCTCGGAGATCCGGTCGGTGTCTATCTCATTCCAGTCTCGCCAGTGAGTCCGTTTACCGAGACCCGCATTTATGTCGGGCCTCGCGACAACAGAATGATCTGGATTGCCTGGAATCCGCAGTCAACGCGTATCGCGCTCATTCAAAGGTCGACAACCGCGATGGTCGATAGTCTGTTGGTGATCGACGTCGCGAGCAGGACTGCCGCTTTCCTACGCGAGTTCAAACGCGGCGTGAGCGGACTGAGTTGGTCGCGTACTTCTCCAGACAGGCTGGCGCTCGCCTACCCGCGGCCCGACAACACCTTGCAGCCGGCGATCCTGGATCTGAAGACGAACACGCTTTCGAATGCGCCAACTGGTCCAGGCGCAAAGTGGTCGCCGGATGACTCGCATCTTGTGTTCGTGTCACCGACGCAGTCCGGTACAAATCCGATCTACACCGTAAACCTGAGCACCGGAATTCAGCAGAGGCTTACGACGGACGGATTTGAGCCCGAATGGAGAAGAAACCCGTAAGGCGGCATAGACTAGCGCAAATCTGTTGATGCGCCCGGATACGGATAAGTTTCCAAGCTCTGTCGATTTCGTCGCCTGCCGTTCGACGCTCTAAGTAACCCGGCCATTGGAGAGTTTCACGTGATCCGATTCTTCAGGAGCGGCGTGCTGATAGCGACGCTTGGACTACTCCTCATCCCCTCGATTGTGAAAAGTCAGCAAGCTGTTTCTCGCGGCACCGTCCCCATAGGCCATCGCGTTCCTGTGAATGGGATGCAGATGTATTACGAAGTTTCCGGCGAGGGCGAGCCGCTGATCGTGTTGCACGGCGCGTACATGAACATCCCGGCGATGGGAGCGATCATCCCCGCGCTCGCCAAAACGCATCGCGTCTACGCGCTGGAGGCCCAGGGTCATGGTCGCACCACGGATATCAACCGTCCGATCACCTACCCGAACCTTGCTGACGACGTCGCAGCGTTCATGAACGCGGTCGGTCTGAAAAAGGCCGACGTCCTCGGATATTCGATGGGCGCCGGCACGGGCTTACAACTGGCGATCCGGCACCCCGACAAAGTGAACAAGCTCGTCGCCGCATCGGTCGCTTACGACAGTTCCGGTCTCCAGCCTGAGTTCAAAGCGATGATCCCGCAGATGACAGTGGAAATGTTCCTCCACATGCCGTTCGCCGAGCAGTATCGCAAGTTGTCGCCGACGCCTGACAGCTTCCCGGCGCTGGTGAAAAAGGTGATCGCGGCCCAGCGCGAGCCGCTGTCATGGGGCGAGGACGTGAAGCGCGTGAAGACGCCGGTGCTGCTCATTGCGGGAGACGCCGACGGGTATACGCTCGAGCACATCGTCTCGCTTTTCCGGTTGCTCGGCGGCGGCGCAATGGGTGACATGGGCAAGCCTTTGCCGGCGTCGCGTCTTGCGATCCTACCGGGCACGTCACACACCGCTGTGATCACGCAGGTCGACGTGGTGATGCGGTTCATCGAGCCCTTCCTGAAGGGCGAAACGCCGAAGGGGTTTCAGTGAGCGAGGCGATGGCTGGAAGATGCTCACGTGACTAGCGGTTACTAGAATCGCTGGCGGTTACCACCGGCAATTTGGCGCCGGACAGCAGCAGTCGGGATCGTGCGTACGTCAGAGTCGGCCGAAGCTGCGGATCGCAGTCTTTCCAAAGCTCGAGAAAGCGAGCGTACGACTGTGCGGCCAATTTTGGTTTGCGGAGGCGCTCGTAGGTTTCCGCGCGCCCCAACGCAGCTTGAGCGAGAAGGATCGGACGTGAGAGAGACGCATAGGCAAGAAGCGCTTGCTCCCACTGGCCCGTGCGTACGTAAAGCGTCGCTTGCAGCACGTTCTCCGGCATATATGCGAAAAAGCCACTACCAAGCCTCTCGATCGGTACCTCTCGCCGCATACGCTTCATGTGCTCGAGCGCCTCGGCATTGTCTCCCTTTGCCGCCGCGAGTTCCGCCCGCAGTGCGTGTGCGAGTTCCCACGTCATCGTTTTGTGGGAGGCAGCCGCGAAGTACTCAAGCGAGTCTGCCGCGAGGCGCGCAGCTTTCATGTCACCGAGTCGCACGCTCGTTAGGCCAATGAGAAAGAGGCGCGCATGCGTCGGATTGGGATACGCCGTAGAAAACCATCGTATCGCACTGGGGCTGCTCGGAAGCGGAGTTGCACCCCAACCGCGGACCTGGTCCCGAAGGGCCGCGAGCTCCACGCTGGAAACGCGGAGATATGGTAGCGACGCTATCAGCACGCGAAGTTCACGCGCCTCTGCCGGACGGAGAGCTTCGAGGTCATCGAGATCTCGTTTCGCCGCTGTCCACTGTCCGGCTCCAGCATCAATGTACGTGAGATATAAGTAGCCGCTCGCACGACTGTCCGGAGCGCGCGCGGAATCGGCCAGTATCAATGCGAGTTTGCGTTGCCGGGGAAAGTTCTCGGAGTATGCGAGCGCCGTCGTCGCTGCCAGAAGCACCGTCGCTTCATCCTGCCGCCGCAGGTCGGCTACCAGCTTTGCAACTGCTGCATCATCACCGAACACCACGTCGCGAAGAACTCTCGTCTCCAACGCGCGATCACTCCCGGCAGCAACTCGACTCAGGCGAGCGGCAAGTGTGTCAAACTCATCACGTCTATGCTCCGACGCCGAGATTCGCGACAGGTGGATGAGCGCGCTGACGTGGCCCGGCTCATAGGCCAGCACCTTCTCCCACGCGGCGCGGGATGCTTCAAATGGACGTAGCAGCGCGGAAGTGCCGTGGTATTCGACCTCGGCCAGCTGATTCCACGCCTCGACATCTTCCGGAAATCTGCTGAGCACGTGTCGGTACCGCTGTTCGGCCTCCGCCAGTCTACCATTGAGGTAATCGTCGAAGGCCTCTACGAGCTCGCGGTCGTGCTCCGATAGGCGAGCCATGTGTCGGCGTGCCGTCGCTGATGCCGCCCTCGCGCGATCGTAGTCCAACGCCCATTCTGACGCGAAGGCAAGTCTGTAGCTGCCCAACGCGAATGTGCTGTCGATGTCCGTCGACTTCTGAAATGCGCGCGCCGCTTGCGCGAACTCGCCCTTGGCGAGCGCGCGCTCGCCATCCAGAAAAAGCTTGAGCGCAGCGAGCGAATCGGTCATCACGCTACCGGCGTCCTGACGGGACATCCTCGGGCCGAGTGACGCCTCTGCGAGCAGACGACCCGTCAGCCGGTCGATAAGGACGAAGATCTGAGACTCGTCTCCTTCCACGTCCGCCACCGCCACGGCGTTACCCTTTCCCCGGACCTCGTACATAGCGGCGGAGACTCGAAGGTGGCCGTTTGCATCAACCACATCTCCGAGAACAACTCTTCCCGCACCTAGCTGGCGACTCGCCTCCCGAGCCCGGTACAAGTCCGACGAAACCAGCGAGTCGCTTCCGAACACGCGCACGATTGCGCGGGTGTCGAGACTTCGAAGGGTTCCCGCGCGGTCGAGATTTCGGCTGACCAGCTGCATGAGGGCGGTAGCCAGGTAGCTGTTCGCGGCGCTGGCGTGTACGACGAACGGGAATACGACGAGCCTGTTGGGATCGACGGCGGTCGAATCTCCATTCGCTCGCCACAGAAAACCACGAATGCCGACTCCCGCAAGACCAAGCGTGACAGCGGCGAAGGTACTAACAAGCAACCGCCTTATGTTACGACTCCCTACAACTGCCGGCGAAGGTGCGCGAATTGTCTCGAATGTCGATGTGGAGGCGATCGCAGCAGGATGCACGATCTGCGCAGCGCTCTCATCGGCGCCGTTGTGCAGCGAGACTTGTAGGTTACCAGCCGGTTTGGAACGCGATTCTCTAAGACTGTGGAGTTGCGAGGTGAACTCGGTGAGCTCAGGGTCGGGCTCAGTGCCGAGCTCGCCGCGCACACGACGCTCATAAACTCTCGCGTGTTGGAGCGCGCTCTCGGGCTCTCCATAAGCGGCGAGCAGTCGCGTCAGCGTCAGCGCCGTGCGCGTGCTCAGCGGATCGAGATTCGCGAGCTGCCTCGACCATGAAATAGCTGTTCGAAGGTCGCCGGCGCGTTCTGCATCCGCTGTCAATGTTTCGAGCGCGCCTTGCACGAGTTGTACGAAGCGTTGGCGCTGGTATGCGACCCACTCCTCGAATTCGGGAACTTCAGTGAGGTGAAATCCGTCGAGGAAAGGTCCCCTGTAGAGGGTGACCGCCTCGTTTCTCGCACCGCGTACTAGTGCATCCTCGAACGCGGCCACGTCGCTTCTTACGGCGCGGCCATCCAGGCGCAGCTCGGTGGTGCCAACGAAGAGCGCATGTTCCCCAAGGTCGCGACGGAGGCCGTACAGCGTTTGCCGGAGGGACGAACGTCCATCGTCCATCGTTGCTTCAGGCCACAGAAAAGAGATCAGCCTGTCGCGACTCATGCCGCGCTCACCAGCGCAGGCGAGTAGGGCTAGAACCGCCAGCGGCTTCTTCCGCGCCGCTGCTCCGCTCATCGTCCTGCCGTCACTCGCGATCGACAACCCACCGAGCATATGGATTTCGAGCAACGCGCCCCCTTTCACGGGATTCTCACGGCTTTGTGACGGCCGGCGTCGAGTATAGACCACGCGGAATTGCAACGCAATGCCGCTACGCCGACCACTCCCTCGACGACCGCCACCGAGTCGCCGACGAATCGTTTCACCTCGCTCGGCGTCCACCGTTTCCGAGGGCTAGTACTATGTTGAGGTTCAACCATCGGGTTGCTAAGCTCCGCGCCCAACCAGCGGCGCGCACAGTTTTTCTGTTGCTGGCGAGCTGTCTCGGCGCCTGTACCGACTTGCAGTCGCCGACGGAATCGGCGCGGACGTTACCATTACCCTCCCGCGTCAGCGGTGATATGTCATCAGTTGTTGTCGGCGGAATCGAGGTTCGCGCGCTTTTCGCGGGGATGATTGGCGAAGCAATGCACATCAGCGGGGCGGGCCGCATCGGAGGTGTCTCATATCCCGGCCATCACGCGCGGTTTTGGGCCAACGCATCTACCGACAACATCGACATCCCGACTCTTGGCGGCCAGTACGGTACGGGAATGGGAGTGAATGACGCCGGTGCAGTCGTCGGTTATGCGTGGACCGCAGTCGAAGGCGATCGAGCATTCATCTGGACGCAGGCGTCGGGCACAGTTCGCTTGCCTGACTTAGGCGATCGCACGCGCGCATACGCGATTAACAGTGCAGGAGTCGTTGTGGGCCAAGCGGATATGCCCGGTAGCTCAGACCACGCGTGGATGTGGACTCCGAACGTTGCCAACGGAACGCTCGGAACGCTGGTCGACCTTGGCGATCAGTGGAGCCCGGAGAGGAGCGAGGCGAACGATATTAACGATGCCGGTCTAATCGTTGGCTGGCGGGATGCAGCGACCTTCACGCCGCGCGCGGTGAAGTGGTCGGCAAGCACGGGGATTGAGCAGCTTCCCACTCTCAGCGGGTCTGGTTTGGGCTACGCGCGCGGGGTGAACAATAATGGTGATGTCGCCGGGTACAGCACCGCGGCGGATGGTACGCTACACGCGACCCTATGGAGGAATGGCGAGTCCACCCCGATCGATCTCAATACTTATTCTCCTGGCTGCTCGGGCCAGAGTTACGCGTACGGCGTGAATGATTTGGGTTGGGTCGCTGGCCAGTGTGGAACGGTCCCGGTGGTCTGGAGTCCGACTGAAATGGTTGCGCTCCCCGCTAATCCAGCGTGGGGATCGACAAATGGCGAAGCGCGGCACATCAACAACGCTGGAGAAATCGTAGGTACGATGGTTGGGACACCGGTGTATTGGAAAGTCTCGATCACGCAACCACAGAGTATCAGCTTTACGTCGAGTCCACCCAACCCGGCTGTAATTGGTAGCAGCTACTCTCCAAGTGCGAGCGGCGGAGCGTCAGGGAACCCCGTTGAATTCAGTTCGCTGACCGCTTCGGTTTGCGCAGTATCCGGCAGTACCGTGAGTCTCAGCAACGTTGGAACGTGCACGATTGCAGTAACCAATCGGGGAACGCCGGCTACGACGCAGCACCACAAGTAACTCAAAGCTTCTCTATCGTATTTCCATTTGTCGGGTTCTTCTCGCCCGTCGACAACCTTCCTGTCGTCAATGTTGCACAGGCAGGATCTGCCATCCCAGTGAAGTTCAGCCTGGGAGGCAACAGAGGTTTGTCCATTCTAGCGCAGGGATCGCCGTCCTCCGCGGCCTACGCCTGCGTCAGCGCGCCTCAAGACGACATCGAACAGACGGTCGCTGCGACTACGAGTGGTCTTCAATACGACGGCACGCAGTACATCTACGTGTGGAAGACCGAGAAAGCGTGGGGCAAGACATGCCGCCAATTGGTGGTTAAGCTCACCGACGGCACAACCCACCGCGCGAATTTCCAGTTCCGTTAAACGATTTCCGGTTCGAGAGGGAGGATACGGCGGGGCCAGAGCACGGCCTCGCCGTCACGCTGCTGAGGGAGCGGAGACCTTCGTCGGCTTCACCCATTTCGTGTGAAGGGGGAAACGCCGAAGCAGCTTGCTTTGGAACTTGATCTGCTTCGCCCATTTTCGTGTCGGGCGGTAGCGACCGTGGCGGAATGGTTTTGGTGAGCACCAGCGCGCGCGTTCCCACGGTTGCGGTCCGGTGGCTCGGTGGTGCGGGCGCTTTCGCAGGCGCAGCGAGAAGCGCTGCGCAATCGGGCTACCTCCGGTCCGTTCTATTGGGCAGGGTTCGTTCTTACGGGCGGGAGCTAGGATGATACCAATGTTTTCGCGCAGGCTTTCTCTTCGTAATCTCGGCTTCGCCATTCTCGCAGCCGTTACCGCGGGCTGCTCGCATGATACCGTGGGTCCTCCCGACCCGGGCCCGCGTCCCGGCGCCGCGTCGTCCCCAATGTATGTATCCAATTCCAGGTCGATATCGAGCGCGAACTCCGCTATTGCAGGAGTTTCCGGCTACCGCGGCGGACTCGGTTCGATGTCGGTTGGCGCCGCCGACGCCAACGTCGCATTCATCTCGTTGCAACCGCAAACAGTTCCCGGCGGCGTCACAGCCATCGTCAGTAATGTCCGATCGGGCGCAAGCGTGACGACTTCGATGGTGGACGGAGGAATGGATCCCATTCCAGTGCCTGCAGTTGCCGGCGACAGTATAACGATCGAGGCGCAGGCCGCGTCGGGGGCGGCGCTTGTTACGCTCGGTAATTCCGTTCCTAGCCGGCGGCCGCCCAAAATCGTGCGCACCCTTCCTGGCCGCGGCAAAACGGGCGTGCCGCTTAATAAGACCATCGAAGTCGTGTTCACTGAGCCGGTCGCACAGGCTTCACTGCCGTCATCAATCCGGCTGTTCCAGGGGAACGCGGAGGTTTCCGGCACCGCCACGATTCTGCAGGGAGTTACGGCGGCAGTCGTGTTCAAACCAGCGGCTAACCTTGCAGCCAACACCGACTACGAATTGGTCGTAACCAATGGCGTTCGCGATCTCGATGGCGATGCAGCCGATTCGACCGTGAGAGTTTCATTCACCACGGGTACGTCGATCGAGGGACCGGTCGTGTCGCTGAGTATCATCCCTGATGGTGCGAATCTCCGGGTCGGAGATCAGTTCCAGGCGGTAGTCGTCGCAAAGGATGCCGGAGGAAACGAGCTGATCGGTCATGCAATCAGGTGGTACACCGACACTCTCACCGCTGTGGATGTGACAACCACCGGGTTGGTTACGGCGCGAGATGAAGGAGGCGAGAATGTGTTTGCCGAGGTGGACGGCTTGACAGCCTCGATCAACGTGCGCGTTTCGAACGCGCTACGGCCGGTAGCGTCAGTGATGGTTGCGTTCGATTCAGGCACCGTTGCGGCGGGCGGCACATTACAGGTAGCTGCTCTAGCCCTGGATGCAGATGGAAACCTGCTGCCGCAACGCGTCGTACACTGGTCCACCACTAATGCTGCGATCGCTACTGTAGCCGCGTTCAATCAGTCTCCACAAACCGACATCAACCGCGCGTGGTTCAAGGGGTACCCAGCGACAGCGTCCGCGATTTACTGGGCGAACGTGACTGGCGTTGCAAACGGCGTCGCTCGGATTGTCGCGACAATCGACAACCATAGCGACACGTTGGTAGTGACGGTCGGCTCCTCATTCCCGGTCGTCGGCTTTGTCGTCCCAGATACGGCTACCTTGTTGTTACGCGAGATGGCGCCGTTGATGGGCTCGAGTGTGAATTCTGCGGGTGGACGCGCAGAGATACCAGCGACGCAGATCCAGTGGGAATCCTCGAACCCTGCTGTTGCGACGGTCGATGTAAACGGATTCGTCGTCGCCGCTGCCGCGGGTTCTGCTATCATCACCGCTCACTGGAACACTTACAGTGCGGCCACGCGCGTCACCGTTGTCCAAGTGACATTCGAATCATTGAACGCTGGTGGTTCGTATACTTATGCTGGTGGGCATAGCTGCGGGATTGCAACGGATGGGGCCACATACTGTTGGGGAGCCAACTGGGCTGGCCAGGTCGGACGACCGACAGTAGCTGAAAGTGATTTTCAGCCGGCGGCGCTTTTCTATCGAAAACCCGTCCCCGTTGCGCAGGGGTTTGCCTTTGTCACACTCGCCGCAGGTAGCAATTATTCATGCGGTTTGACGGCAGCGGGCGCGGCCTACTGTTGGGGGCGTAACGATTCCGGCCAGCTCGGCTCGAATAACGCTGATGACTCGTGGCGGCCAGTGGCTGTCAGCGGTGGCTTTTCGTTTGTGGAAATCGACGCGGGCAGCGGCAACCATACTTGTGCGCTTACGTCCTCCGGGAAGGCCTACTGCTGGGGCGTCGGGGGCCTTGGAATTACCGGCGTGATGGAGAGCCGCGTTCCGGTTGCCGTCTATGGTGGAATCAACTTCGCAACGTTGAGCGTGGGTGGTAGCCACACCTGCGGCCTCACATCAGACGGGACCGCGTATTGTTGGGGCGATAACAACGCTGGTCAGCTTGGTGTTGGGCAGTTTGGCAATCGGATGGATACTCCAGTAGCGGTCAGCGGCGGATTGAAGTTCGCCACCATCACTACTGGTGATGCGCACACGTGTGGCGTGACGTTGAGCGGCTCACTGTACTGCTGGGGACACAACGCGTTCGACGAGTCGGGAACCGGACCGTTTTTCGATAATAGCTACGTGCCAGCACCCGTCATCACCAATCTTAAGTTCTCGGTGGTCGGCGCCGGACCCACTCATACGTGCGCTCTCGACGTGACTGGTAACGCCTATTGCTGGGGATTCAATGAGGGTGGCCAGCTCGGTATTGGAACCGTTACAACGGAACTCTTCGAGACTCCGCAACGTGTTATCGGCGACCTCACCTTCGACAGGCTGAGTGTACGCGGCTCGCATACCTGCGCTCGTTCTACGGCGGGAGGTTGGTATTGTTGGGGAAACAACGAAACAGGCGCGCTCGGCGTCGGAAGCAGCAATTCCAGTGGCACACCACTCAAAGTGCTAGGGCAACAATAGCGGTTACGCGCAAAACAATCGCGTCAGTCCGTTTTTCCTGTTTTTATTTTGCAGTTAAGTCAGTCGGAAGACCTGTAGATAGTTTGAACTCTCCCCGACCATCCGATAGGTTGCAGCAGGTGCATTGAACTTGACTCCAACCAGGACTGAACCGCGTCTCAGGTATCCCGCGTAGAAGAGGATTGTCCGCTCGCCGGCGTGCTCGCCGAGCGGCTCAGGGCTTCCCGGCGTGAGCTCACCGCGCTCTGGCTCGATCGGATCTCCAGCCGCATTGCGCTCGACCCGAACAAAGTCTTCCCGACTGAGGATCTGCTCGACCACGTCCCGCTCCTCATCGACGGAGTGGCCGAGTATGTCCAGAATCCCGCGGCCGAGATCGGCGCCGACATGCCGGTCGTCGCCAAGGCGATGGAGCTGGGCGCGCTGCGTCACGGGCAGGGTTTCGACGCCTATCAGATCCTCAAGGAGTACGAGTTCCTCGGCGGGATCCTCTTCACATTCTTCACGAAGACGGTCGACGAAATCGACGAGCCCTGCGGCAAAGCGGAGCTGATGGCGTGCGGATCGCGACTCTTCCGCGCGATCACCATCATCCAGCAGGCGACGATGACGCACTTTCTCGTGCTCGCGGACAAGGTGGTCGCGGAGCGCGAAGACAGACTGCGCGCGTTCAACCGCGTCATCTCCCACGAGATCAAGAACCGCATCGGCGCGGTGCTCGGCGCCAGCAGCGTGCTGAGAGAAGTACCCAATCTGCCCGTCGACAAGCACGACGAGCTGGTCGACATCATCGGACGCAACGCGCGCGAGATGGGTGACACCGTCGACAACGTGATCGTTCTCTCCCGCGTCGGAACCGACGACGCGCGCCAGCACCGCAACATCATGCTTCCGGAAGCGATCCGGGAAGCAGTGCGTCAGCTTCGCGAAGCCGCGCAGTCTGCCAAGGTCGATGTCCGTATCGACGCCAACATTCCCGCAATCGAAGTCAACGCCGCGGTGATAGAGCTGTGCATCAAGAACTACCTCTCGAACGCGCTCAAGTACGCCGAGCCCGCGAGGGGCAACCGGTTCGTCGAGATCAGCGCCGTCGAGGAGGAGAAGATCACTGGCAAGCGCGAGCTGATCGTGCGCGTCGCGGACAACGGAATCGGAGTGCCGTCGGACAAGCGAGAGCACCTCTTCGAGCGATTCTATCGTGCTCACGAAGGCAACATGGCGATCACGGGAACCGGGCTTGGCCTCAACATCGTGCGCGAGATTGCCGAAGCGCAGGGAGGAAGGGCGTGGGCCGAGTACCCGGAGCAGGGGTCGATCTTTTTGCTGGCCCTGCCGCTTCGACGAGAGAAGGAGGTGACGGGCGAGCATCGGGCCCACACAGGCGCGCTTCAAACGCGTCCATAGTCGACCCACCTTCCCTCCGCTGGCGGATGTTCACTCACGCACCCCATGTTCTGAATCCCACCGCTGGAGGGATTCATGTCCGTCAACAGCTACGCTGCCTTCGCTCCCCACGAGAGCCTCAAACCGCACACATTCGATTTCGGCGCGCTCGGCGCCAATGAAGTCGAGATCGACGTCAGCCACTGCGGTATCTGTCACAGCGATCTTCATCTCATCGACAACGATTGGGGATTCAGCTCATACCCGTTGACGCCCGGCCACGAAGCCGCCGGCGAAGTAGTCGCACTCGGCTCGGCGGTGAAGTCGCTGAAGCCGGGAGATCGTGTCGGTGTGGGTTGGCTCGCGGGGAGCTGCGGGTCGTGCGAGCAATGCACCGAAGGCCACGAGAACAACTGCGCTGGATGGCAGCCCACCTGCGTCGGCAGAGCGGGCGGGTTCGCCGACAAGCTGCGCGTAGATCACCGCTTCGCCTTCGAGCTCCCGAAAGAAATTAAGTCGGACGAAGCCGGTCCGCTCATGT
Organism: Gemmatimonadaceae bacterium; assembly: GCA_045803545.1. Lineage (GTDB taxonomy): Bacteria > Gemmatimonadota > Gemmatimonadetes > Gemmatimonadales > Gemmatimonadaceae > UBA4720. The sequence goes on from JBJMOW010000005.1 coordinate 1,450,251, forward strand.
GCGGTGGAGCGACGATGTTCAGTCCACTCGAGGACAACGACGTGAAGGACGGCGCCCGAGTTGGAGTCGTCAGCATCGGCGGCCTCGGCCACCTCGGCGTCCAGTTCGCCCGAGCGCGTGGGTGCAAAGTGACAGCGTTCTCGACATCAGCGAGCAAAGAGGCAGAGTGTCGCGAGATGGGAGCGTCGGATTTTGCCGTCATCACGGATGCCGATGCAGTCAAAGCCCGAATGAATTCACTGGATTTTCTGATGACGACGGCCCCGACGGATTTGCCGTGGGACACACTCATCGGACTTCTACGTCCGCGGGGAGCGTTATGCATACTCGGCATCCCGCCCAATCCGGTGCAGTTCCAATCATTCCCGCTGCTCGCGGGCAGCAAGAAGATTATCGGCAGCAACACCGGCAGCGCTCGCGGAATCAAATCGATGTTGCACACCGCGGCCAAGAAGGGCGTGAGGCCCTTGGTCGAACGTCACGCGATGGCGGATGTAAATACTGCGCTCGATCGAGTGAGGAACAACCAGATCAGGTACCGTGCGGTGCTGGTGGCGTAGGAACTCGTTGTTGGCTGGAACTCGGTGCAGACGTTGAACACCGCCTGCGCGTAGTAGTCGTGCGGTGGAGATCAGCGAGACTTTTTCGATCCTCAGCACGTTCGCTTGGGTAGTATCTACAAGGCGTTGGTGACGACGCCGCGGGATCTGGCGCCGCCCAAAACGTCGCCACCAATCAAGACGGTGAGGCGATGTACCCGCGAAATGGTCGCCCACTGGTGACACAGCGAGCATGTGCTGGGTCAAAACCGACTCGCCGGCTCGTGATCCTCGAGCAGTTCGCAGAGTCGCGTTCCGTAGCTGCCCGGGAATACATGGCCGTAATTGACATCGTAAATGGTATAATGTCGCGGTAGCCAGTCACCGGTGCAGACTACGTCCACGCTATTTTCTGGCGTGTCGTAGTTCCGGGTCACACGCGGCGACACATATTCCCGCCAGAATTCCGGGTGCTTGGCGATAAGGGCTGCACAGACATGGTTCGCATTCGGGCCGTTGACCGCAAGGACTGCCAAATGGTCCCGCACCTGAACGGCGCACGCTTCGCCTCGACGGTGCACTACGACTCCCGCCGTCGTAGATACGGCAACGACACCGATGACGAGAAGATAAATCAACTGTCGCTTCATTCCCTGCAACTCCGCCCAAGAGAATGGCTACAGAACTGCACCGGGCTTAACGGCAGACAGCCTGCAGGTTAGTGAGCTTTACGGTCTTACCTGAAACCACCGAGAATGCGTTGGACAGCACGAGCACCAGCGCACCAGGTTGGCCAGTGGTCACATTCAGGGTGACAGCCGTCTTTTTCCCGGACTCGAAGTAGACTTTGGCTTCGTGGGCGTTCACGTAGCTCTGGTAATCATCGGCAGGCATCACCAGCACGTTTACGTCCTTGCTCCCACCGGCGATCACTTCAACATGACCGGTGACCTGACAGCTCGGCTGCGCCGAAGTCGCCTCCCATCTGAAGCTTTGCACGAAGCCGGCTGGAATGACCATCTCCGTATCCAATGCGAGCTGCGTTACGCTCGGCGAGGGACCTTCTGCAACACGGCGCGTCGCCGGCGTTGGATAGCCGCAGTTGATGACTCCATTTTCAGTCGCGCACACCGCGGACGACTTGCCATGAGTCGCAGTCGCGGTCCAGCTCGGTGGCGGACCCTGCGTCGCAATCGCACGAATCGTGACGTTGCTTGACGGCGTGAATCCGTTGAGAGGTTTGCTGGCGGTCGCCTTGCCGGAGAAGTAAGCGCCTTCGTTGTCGGCGGAGAATTGCTCCTCATATGTGGCCAGATTACGCAGGTCACTCTTCATCTCGGCGATGAATGCGCGCTCACGAAGATCCTCCGTTCTACCGGACTCACCCCTCGCCGTTCTTATCGCTTGCTGTTTCATCCCGGTGTCGTACGTGGGCGGAGCCGGCGCCATCGCAGGCGCGGCGGTGTCCGCATCCGCGGCTGAGAGCAAACTGGTCGGACATCCGTTGAGGCGAGAGAAGAAAACCGCGGCGTCTTTTCTAACTGCGCGATCGGTCTCCCGCGCGTCGGGACTGGTTATTGGCTGAACGGCATTCTTTCCGTCAAGCCACTGCACCAACCTGCCATTCATATAGTAGAGGCGATCATCTGATCTCTCCACCGCCGGCCCATACAGTTGATCGGAGCGCTGACTCTCGATTTGCACCAGGAACAGCGAGCCGTCCCAGAAATAAAATGTGGTAACGCTGCTTCCATGCTCGCCGAAATCAGTCGCAACAATACGTCGAGTATCAGTGGCCTTGCACGAGACCTCCAACTTTCCACCATCAGTGGACCGACGGTCGATGCCGAGTGCGTCCATGTCTACCGCAATCGTCCGATAGCTGGGGAGCTCTCGGTTGATTGTAGCGTAACGGGCAGGATAGCTCGCGAGTGAATTCGCAGGCTGTGTAGACCGCGTCTGCGCCAGGGAGGGGGCTGCAACGAAAAACGTCGCTAGCGCGACGCGTGAGAGCGATTGGATTGTCATCGTAATTGTGGGAGGGGAAGAACTACCTTAAGACGCGCAGCCAGACTTCACGGCAACCCGAAAACACATCGACAAGTGGCCGCGCCAGTCCGACACACGTCGACTGATAGAAAAATGACCTGCCAGTGATATGAAAACGACATATCGCGGGTAATTCCAAGCCACATATTCGGAGAACCCTTGCGGAGCCAACACGTTATGGCTTCCCGGACATCCCGGTTGTAGGTTCGGAAGAGCTGGAGGACGTATGCGAATTAGCGCACTTATCGCGGTAACATCGCTCTGCCTGGCGACTCACTCGCTGGTCGGTCAGGAAAAAACATCACAGGGCGCCGCAGTTACACGCGTCGCCACCCCGTTGCGTGAGGGGCCATCGGTAGAATCGGCCGCCTTTGCGACGATACCGCCGAAGACCAGTGTGAACGTGTCATCGTGCACCGATGGGTGGTGCGCGGTGGAATATCAAAACCGCACAGGGCACGTCATACAAGTCTTCTTGCGGTTTGCGCCACTTGCTGCGCCGCAAACACTGAAGTCAGCGCCACCCAGTGGCCGCGGCTACACAAACTCGCAGGGAGAATGGGTCCAATCGCCGACGCGCACGCTGACCGGCCAAGCCCCTGCGGGAGCCAGCGCGAAGTGTCGAGACGACACGTACAGCTTCAGCCGATCACGCCGGGGCACTTGCTCGCATCACGGCGGCGTTGCGCTGTGGCTTTAGTGGAGAGCGTTGAACCCGGGCGGGTAGAAAAGCCGTCGATACTTGGCGTTGATGGGTGTAAGGGTGGGTGGATTGCGGCCGTGCACGGTGGCGCGGCCGCCACACGTCTAGAGTTTTTTCCATTTTTCGACCAGATCGAATCGGGGGCTTTCTTCGGGGCGCTATCTCTTCAAGAGACTTTCGCGCTTTTTTTCAAGTTGTGCGGGCGGCAAAGAACCTGAGCGTTGGCTGTATTTGTCTGGCCGCCTCGACTATGCGGTATAACATGATCCGCATCATACTCGCGCCACGCAACCTCAGATTCGTCAGGAGTCTTTCCTTCAGAGAGGCACATCTTGCAGAGCCCATTGTCGCGTCTATAGATCGCGATCCGCTCGCTCTCGTCGAATTCACGTTTTTGATCCTTCGTTTTGAGTGACTTCTTCCTGCGGGTCAGGTCCGCAAAAAACAGTTGCCTCAGGACCCGAAGTCGAATCTCAATATCCTTCGCCGAATGTTGCCGGTGATCCGAGAAATTCAACACATCTAAATCGGTTTCTCGCCGTTCGCGCCATCGCTGATGGAATGCAATTGTGAACTTGAGGAAGTCTTTGCTCTCGTCTGGCCCGAATACGTAGTACTGTAAAAGGTGACGCAACAAAAGATAGAACGAGATTATGAAGTACTCGATCCGAAACTCTTTCATTCCATCCCCGCCTTTTACCATCGGATCCGCCGCGAAAACTTTGTAAAAAGCATTCATGATTTTCAGGGTGTCCTTGGCAATTGGGAAACTCTCAAATGACTCGTCCCCTATGCCTGTAGGCTGTTCCCATTTCTCAATGAAGTCGCCCACTTCAGTGTCTCTGATGTCCGCAACACCGTCGTTCTCCTCGAGTATTACTAGCCGCGCGAGCAGAGCGAGATGCTGCATACGGTCGTTGTTTCTGTCGATGACTTTGAAGAATTGATGCTTGTGCGGATTTTTGTCGAGCGGACGGTACGACGTATAATCGAAGCTTATATCGTCGGCGTATTTGACTATGAAATTCCGTGACAAGCTAGCTACGCGCGCATGGGCTATTTCCATGAAAGTAAGGCTCTCTCCTTGTTGGAGGCGCCAAAAAATGTCAGCTGCAATTCGTTGGTGATCAGGGTTCGTGGGAGTTTCGATCCCTTTGACGACATCGGCATTAAACTTCAGCTCCTTGTCGACAAACTTTCGGAGTTCCGTTGGTAGCTGGCTGTATTTTTTCCCCGGTAATGATGCGTGCACATCCTTGAGCGATGAAGGCAGGACCAGCTCATCGCTGAAGAACTCCTTGGCCGTCGTGATCCGTTGCTGGCCATCGATGATTTCCTTCGCAATCTTTTGATCGGAAAGCCGAACGTATCTCACCACTATTCGAGGTACGTAATATCGGCGGAAAAGGCTGTCCAGGAGCGCTAACTTCTTTTTACGACTCCATACACTTTTCCTCTGGTAGGGCGGGCGGACGACGTAATCATCCCAGTAGGCGTAGAAGTCCCTAAGCGGGATACTATCAAAAGTGACGTCATAGCTAGTCAAAGGATCAAACACGCCAAGACCTCCGACGTTATTGGCAGGCGAGGCAAATCGCACTGAGTCCGGACGGCTACTTTAGTTGTTTGCCGACGGGCGCACAACTGGGTACGCCCCCAGGTGCCATAAAGCTCTAAGCGTCGCCTCGCCGCGCTTTGATTGACCATCCTAATACTCTAGCCGAGGCAATCCTCGCCAATATCGATATGAACACGGACAAAGTCTATCAACGCATTGGAGAATTTGTGGTTAGTTACCAATGGGTCGAAGACAAGTACCGGCAGATCGGTCAGTTCATCCTGGATCCGAATCGAACTGTTTGGCCTCCTACCGCGCTGCGCAATGAGACGACGCAGCAACTGTTAAAAAAGGTCACGCGACTCTACGAGGAAGCACTTTCAACCATGCATCTCCCACATGAAGGCGAAATGCGTGCATCCTTCCATGAGACTACGGCTCGCTTCAATAAGCTTCGACAGGTCCGGAACAGAATTCTGCATTCGGTTTACATCGAGATCAAATCTGGCGGCGAGATCCGGGGTCTTCTCAGAGCAGATATTCAGAATCGCCAAAACGAACAGCAACTCGATCCTCCTGCACAAGAATTCTTGTCAGATAAGTCATTCGAAAAAATCATGGAACGACTTGGATCCGTCGCTATCGACATTAGCAGGCATTACATGCAGCTACTTCATCGGTTCGGCGTTCATTTTGGGGCCTGACAAGCCTTAGGACCGTGACGTAAAAGACGACACGAATGCGACGCTTAAGCAAATTTATTTCCGCGGCTTGGCTGCATCGGAGGCGCTCCATTCTGGTCGGGGTGTCCGGCCAGATTGACGAGTCTCTACTCGTATAACGAAGTCGCGAACGTCTGGAATTGAGTAGTCTACCGTCAGTTCGACAACTGCATTGCGCTTCGTGGCAATCTTTCTGCGCGCAGACCAATCAAAGTCCTGAATTCTTTGGAACGTTCGTCGTCCGCGAGGGAATGGGTACGGCTTCGTCGCGCCGGTATTCATCGGACTGACTGTCACGCAGTCGCTGTGAACACCGAGAAGAGCGCTGGTATCTAAAATTAGAACCGTGTGCTGTCTATCTCGATACGCGCGCGCATCAAGCATGCCCTCCAACCTGTGCTCACTAACCCAGAAAAACACTCGGCGATTTATCGTTTCGTACCACTCTTTGGGCGTGAGACCGTCCTGAAGGCAGCGTAAGAGTCCGCGGTCGTCAAGTGGAAGATTGTCCCTTAGCTCAAAGCTACCGATCCCAGGTCGGGAGAGCCGATTTATTTCGTGGCGCCGTTGCGATTCGAGCGCTGCTCTTTCTGAAGCGCTAACGGACACGAGATCGAGTATCGCGCTCGTGCTAAGCAACCCGTGTTGTCGGATGCTTGGCCAGCTCCCGTGCGTAGCCATGTGATACAGCCACGGGTACTCGCTTATAAACTGGTCGATCTTCATCGAGCGAGGCTAACACAGGTTGATCCGACTACCAAATTCGTCTGTCTATAATGTTCCGGTAGTGAAATCGTGTAACGATCAGCGACACACGTACAGCTGCGACACGTTCTACTTCCTCCACAAACTGAATTGTGTTTTCATCGAGTTGCTCGAAACGCCTTGCCTTGCGGTTCTCTATCCCGAGATAGTCCGTAAAGCTTAGGGCAATGTCCGTCGGTCCGTTCAAGGAAACCGCTTGCCGCAATTGCTTCCAATCAAACTCGGCAACACGTCGGCTACGTTTTGTTGTTGTTGTAATCTCAGCTTCGGTGAGTTCTTTGAGAGGAATTTCCGAGCGGTGGGAGACATCCTGCCAAGTAATTTCGGTACCCATTGGGCCTGATGTTCCCCCGGCAGGGCTTTCTACCCTAATCGGGTAAGTCCGGCAGACCATTATTGCACGTCGAACCCGGGACGGAGCAATTCCCGCATCGGCCAAGCAGCCGCTGACGCTAGTCTCGCGCGACGTGACGAAGGGGTACGCGCCGTGGTGTAAGCTGAGCGCAGTGCCCTGCGTTCCCTCTAGGAAAACGCGTCTTCCTTGTGCGAACGCGTCGTCCAGAAGGTCAAGAGTGGGGCGCACATACGGCTTGAAGTCTTCAATATCTCGAGCTAAGCGGACTGGTGGGGGTAAGGCACCCCGAAGAACCTTTCTCGCAGTCGCGAAGCCCACGCCCTGTCCTGTAGAGCCAATCGAGCCTTTGAGAGATTTTCCCTCTGATGCAATGTCCTCATCCTCGATGATCATCGCTTGTGGGTCCACAAAAAGCCGACCCACTTCCAGTCCACATTGATTGACTTCTTCAAAAAACTTCGAAGGACGGATCACTGATCCTGGGCCAAGCACGATTTGAGCACCTGGCGCCCTCATTGTGCCCGAGGGAATGTGATAGAATTTCGTGGGTTTCGGCTCCTCATATACGGTATGGCCGGCGTTCGGTCCGCCAACTCGCACGAGAACGTCGTATTCGGGGGCGAGATAAGCTGCGATGTTCCCCTTACCCTCACTCCCGTACTGACCGCCGATCAAAACGTCTACGAGACGCTGGTATGAACGACCATACAACCCGAGGCGAGCAGCAACTCTAGCGAATACGTCTTCGGGACGGGAACGCGCCGTGTCGATTACAATGTCCGCAAGCGCCGCGAGGCTTTCGACATTTGCTTCAGTCGGGTCTGACCGAACTGCATCATAGCTTTCCAGCTCTTTAACCGCCCCTTTACGATGGAGGTAGCGACGCTCGAGAATTTCGATCGGCGCAGTCACATGAACATGGACGACACGCGGACCGAAGCCCTTTCTAACAGACTCGATTTGGCCTGCCGTCCGAACAGCATCCACAAGCACATTTGTCCCGTCTGGGACACTCGTCACATAGCGAGCAAGCGCATCGCCTACCCACGCGCCCTTTGTCGCCTCATCAAGAGCGGCTCCGCCACCCTGCAATGCTGTCCGCTCGAGGGCGGAATCCTTAAGTGCAGAAATTAATTCTCGTGTTTTTAGCCATGCGAACTTGTAAGTGTCACTCAGGTTCTCGGCGAGTGTAGTCTTGCCGCCAGCAACGGGGCCCGAGAGAAGAACGACCAGCCCCAAACGCTGCATTTACGTGGAGTGCTAATTGAGTGATAGCGCAGTCTGTTCCGACTGCTGTGTGTTATGCGGGCGCGCGCTAGGAAGGTCGTACACGGTGACCCTCACGCCCTCCGGGCCAAACGATGCGCGAATTAACGGCTCTATCACATCCCAGGACCCGCCCGCTTGACCGCAGCCGATTCTCGGCATATGGACTGTCGAGCGCGTCAACGCCGCCAATTTTGCGACTTCTGCTAACCCTTTACGTAATGCGTCGTACCTGATCTTCGGCCGGACTGATGGTTTGTATCCGTGCTGGGCAACGATGCTAGCAACCATTAATTCGGAATTCACATCTGCGATTCTTACGTTGCCCAGGCAAAGGTGGCGGCGGTCATCCGAAACCCACTGCTGGAAGTCGCTCTGCACGGAGGGGAGCGCACTCCTTAAAGCCGAAGCGAACCCGCCTCCTCCCCAGTTCGGCGTCGCGTCATTCACAACGTGCACGATGATTCGCCGGCCACCAACACTTGGCTTGGTAGCGTCGCCTCGGACATATGTCAGCACGGGCTCTGATGGAGCGACCTCCGAGTCCGCGAATCGCAGCATTCCAACGACCCTCGGCAATCGCGCTCCCGGATAGGGAGGGATTCCCACGCATTCAGCGACGAATTGCTTAGCATCCGTCTCTTGTGACACCAGCTGCCACGACTCCAGGCCTTTCGCTGTAAATCCAACGCCGACACAGCGTGCCGCAATAGTGCCCTGGGGCAGTAGGTCTCCTCGGGCTCCCCGCAAGTCGTTAGGCCAAGAATCCGACCCGATCAAGTACTCAAGCCGATAGCGGCCGCGCCGAAGACCATCGTCTATATGCGCTGCGCAGAACATTGCGATCCGCAGATCACTCAACCGTGCAGATCGTATAAAAAGCGCTTCGGTAGAAACGTCGAACAGTTTTTGTTGATTGACGAGCTGATCGATATCGGTGTGTGTAGCTTTTTGGGAAGCCATTGCACCAAAAGGCATCAGTAATTCTGCAGCCGCGATGTTGCACAATGCTTCAAGCTGCCATTCGTCCCCTTTGACTTCCGTCCTCGTGGCTCGGTGTCGGACGGTATCCGCGTAATCCGGAAACAGCGTATGAGCGATCTCGTGAGCCAAAGAGTAGTTCAGGCGGCCGCGCGGTCGGGTCGGGTTGAACTCGATGCGCGCCGACTTCCCTGTAGGAACCGTACGAGCATCCCGGACGTCGGCGTTGGGCACTGTCTTGATTCCCAACAAATCCGCCAATTCGACTGGATCGTACGGAGGTCCACTCCATCCCCGATCAAGCGCACGTGCGACGGTCTCCCGTGCTTTCTCAGTCACGGCCGCGACCGGATCCACATCTCCGGCCAACGATAGCACCGATGCATTGGTCCAACGGGGGAGGCGCTTTGTCAATGGCTGGGACGCCAGCACACATCTACACCTGCAAAGGGTAGATGTAATGTTTCGGAAACTTCAGGGGGACGAAAGGTCAATTCTCTATCACCCAAATGCACATTTCATATCATTGGCGAGCCGACGTATAGCTTAGGTGTTTCTTTTCATGCGAATATGATCTACCTGACAGGGCGATTACGACCTGCGCAACGCCAATTATGGAAGCACGAAACCCAGTGGATGTTAGCCTTTTCGTTCACCATGGGCAGAATTCATTCATCCGACGCGCGTTAGTCTGCATTACGTGTCTTTGAAGTCATTGCCGCAGAACAATCTTGGAATCCCCGCGCCACGTATCGAAGTATTATTGTGCGTCGAGCAGCAACAAGAATAACGAGCTTGAAGATTACGTTAACGCGGTGCGAGCGTGTCCGGAACGCGAGAATTCCCCGCTCTCGGCGAGTTAAGGGTTAACAGGTCAGGGATACATGCTGACGCTCCAAGATATCGTCGCTGATTTCGCGCGCGCATTGAAGGCTGTCGATACGCAGGCGCCAGTTGGTAGTTCGCGGACGCGGAGGTACAAGCCGGGCGTCGGACCGCTGACGGAAGTTGCAGCTGTGGGAGCTGCCCTCGGACATCTAAGAAAGTTCAGCCGCGAGTACGAGCACGCGTCGCCAGCAACATATCCCAACAGCCGCCAAATTTGCGACCTGTTAATCCCGGGGGCCTGGGCAATTGAAGTAAAGCTCGTACGACCCTTTGGCGACAATGGTCGCCCTGCAGAACACTGGGCCGAGAATATTCTTTATCCTTATAGCGGGACGACGAGCGCAATTGGTGATTGTTACAAGCTCCTGGAATCAACCTTTGCGGAAAAGAAGGCCGTTATCGTATTTGGGTTTGAACATACACCTCCGCAGCTTCCGTTGGAGCCAGCCATTCGCAGCTTTGAACTGATCGCACCACAGGTTTGTGGGATTGCGCTCGGGCAACGTGTGTCAGCCGATTTCACCGACTGCATACACCCCTCTCATCAGCAGGGTTATGTATATGGCTGGGAGGTCAACGGCTCGATTAGAGGAGCTTGATCACTGCGGGGGTCTTTTGTATTCGCTCGCTCCGGTACGGCAAGATAGTTTTCTTACATGAACGGTGCTCCCAAACTAGTTAGCCTTTTTACCGGTGCCGGTGGCTTAGATCTTGGCCTTGAAGCGTGTGGATTTGAGACTGCGCTTGCGGTCGAGATGGATCCCGATGCTTGCGACACTCTGCGACTGAATCGGACCTGGCCAGTCATACAGGCTGATATCAACTCTCCCCAAGCGTCCTCAAAGGATATTCTTAGACAAGCTGGCCTGAAGGTCGGAGAAGCAGCTTTGCTTACGGGCGGGCCACCCTGTCAGCCTTTTAGTAAATCGGGTTATTGGGCAGGCGGTGACTCGAAGCGGCTGAACGATCCTCGTGCCTCAACGCTCGCTGCATATCTGCGGGTTCTGCGCGACATTCAGCCTCAAGCGTTCGTCATTGAGAACGTGCCGGGTATTGCATTCAGCGCCAAAAGCGAAGGCATCGAATTTTTAGAACGGTCAATCGATTCCATCAACAAAGAAATCGGAACTCGCTACTCGTTCAGACCCAAGCTTCTCAACGCCGCCGACTACGGCGTCCCGCAGGAGAGGCAACGCGTATTCATCGTAGGCCACCGCGACGGCATGCAGTTCAAGTTTCCGGCCAAGACACATTACGCGCCCGATGAGCACTCTGCAGTATCGCAAGACTCGCACTATTTCACGGCATGGGACGCTATAGGAGACCTCGAATCAGACGATGACGAATCGCTTCGGCTGTCAGGTAAGTGGGCAGATCTGCTACCTTCGATCCCCGAAGGTCAGAACTACCTTTTCCATACGATGCGGGGCGATGGAATTGCTCTTTTTGGTTGGAGGCGCCGCTATTGGAGCTTTCTTCTAAAACTCGCGAAGGCTCTTCCGTCTTGGACCATCGCGGCGCAGCCCGGACCCGCGATCGGACCGTTCCATTGGAAAAATCGGCGTTTATCGGCTACTGAGCTTTGCCGTTTGCAAACTTTCCCGGAGGGATACAAAATCGCGGGGCGGCGTAATTCGATTCAACGACAGTTGGGGAACGCTGTTCCGTCGGCGCTGGCTGCACAGCTGGGAGCGGCGATTCGCAAACAGCTTCTCGACGGAGGTGAGTGCATATCCGCCGCCGCTCTCTTTCCGAAGAGACGTGGGGCACCACCGCCGCCCGAACAGCCGCAGTCCGTTCCCGACAAATACTTACATCTCGAAGGCGAACACGCGGCGCATCCCGGAACGGGAAAAGGATACGGCGCACTCACTAGAGTTTGAGTGTTACCCCTGCGCTGCTTTCATTAGAACTTCTTCGAGATCGTTCGACCATGAATCGTCGACGGACACCTTGTTCGATAGCTTTCCAACACAGGTTGGATGCGCTTGAAGCGCCTGCGTAGTCTTGCTCCGAAAGGTCCACGTCTCTGACTGGGCATGCAGACATGCCGCGACAACGTCGAAATCGCTGGGGCTATAGTACCTTGAGCACGGATTGGCGAGCGACGCCCTCGTCCGCATAAAATCGAGCCTCGCATTCCCAAATTTATCGGGCTTACGCAGTACGTTCTTACATTCGAGAAGAACGGGGTTACCGCGAGTCATAACAACACGGAAATCGGGCGATCCGTCTCCAGTTAACTGCTCGCAGCGCTTTAGTCTCTTAAACTGCTTTAATACATCTGCGAGGTGGCGCTCAGCTACCCAGCCGCGTACCGCCATCTTGAGGCGCGGCGCTTGGCTTATTAAGTCGAGAATTTCAGAGCGAGGAAGATCGAATTCTTTCTCGAGAGCGTGGACTCGCTCGAGAGAGACAATCGGCAGCACATTGGACGGATCTGACTCCCGTTCGAGTGTCACAGATCGAAAACGTTCGGCGACTAGCTGGCGATGCCCTTGATCCTCCCCAAGCACCTCACGCTCAAAAAGGATGTATCGGAGGAAGTTCTCCGGCTTGCCACCCACAACGACCTCGACAGGTGAATCAGGCGTGCCGCGTTGATCACGCTCCCACGCATACCAGCCCTGCGAAAGAATTTCGTCCACGTGATGTTGCTTGAACTCCTTCGAGATGAAAAAGCGTGTGGGACTATTTAGGACAGGGTCGACGCCAACGAAGAAGTCTTGCTCGGGGTTGACGCCGAGCATGAGAGTCGTGTAAAGACCGTACGGATCCTGCCAGAGGTTATGAAGCACACCATCTTTCGACCCATACTTTATCTGAAACCGGTGCTCGTCGGCGGGGCGATTCTTGGTGACCCTTTCATTGGCTAAGAACGCATAAGCAACGATTCCCAACCTGTATCCCGAAGGAGTCTCGAAGGTCACTTGGAATGGAGCGGTGCCCGGTTGCGAGGCGCGGATTATAGAGCACCCACAGACTTCTAGGGACCTATAGATGAAGCGGGCGATCGGCTCTCGTGCGGCTTTGCTTACGCGATAGACTTCGAACATGCGCGGTGGCGAAGAAGTCTCTCGATCCTATCAACAGCCTTCGAAGGGCGGCGAAGCAAATCGGTTTCCCACACTCGTATGACCTTCCATCCCGCGGCCCGCAACAGCCGGTTAATCCGGCGGTCACGCTTGATATTTGATTCAATCTTGGGAATCCAATAGTCGGCGTTACTCCCGTTGAGTAGCCGTTCACGTCGCGCTTTCCAGTGGCGCCCGTGCCAGAAATCGCCGTCGAGAAACACCACTATTCGATCCTCAGGAAACGCGAAGTCCGGTCGCCCCAAGAAACCGGAAGAGGCAGATTTTGCTCGTAAACCGCGACTTCTTAACGCAGTGCGAAGGATTCGTTCAGGCTTAGTATTCGAGCTTCGATTGCCTTGCTTTGCGCGCGACGCATGGGGCGAGCTAGACGAAAAATTGGAGAACCGCGGAACTCTCCTTCCGATTTGCTGAGAACGACCCATGCGGATAAAGAAAAACGGCGTGTGCTCGCCGGGATGAGGTTTCCCTGCTAGGCGTCCGGACCAGAACTCGCGTGATCCAGACCAAAACGTGTTGCGAGTTACGTCAGGGGCAGAACGACTCTTGTCCCAATGTAAAGTCAAATCGCTACTCATTCAAATCTGCTGGTCGGCGAATCCTGCCCGGGACGCTGGTCGCGTTCATCTGAGGCTTAATCCTCGCAGAAGATCGCCGTGCCTACGGCTATTTCGACGTCCGGCGAGGTGGATATGAGGCTACCGTCCGGAATGGTTCCGAGTTGCGCGGGTCAAGCGCCACCGCCAACAGGAAACCCCCAGCCCGACGGAACTTGCCCGTCATCAGGCCCCGTGGAGATGACCAGCGGAGCGGTAAGTGTTGAGGAGGACGCCCTTTGGCGTGCTCCGCGTTTCAACGAGCGATATACCACGCGCTGGGACCCCGTTTTCGAACAACCGCTTCCCTTCGCCGAGCACGACCGGAACGATCCACAGTCGATATTCGTCGACGAGCTCGGCACCCATCAAGGTCTGCAGCAAGTTACTGCTGCCCCAGATGTGCAAATCCGGCCCATCCGATCCCTTCAGCCGACGGACCTCGCCCACGACATCGTCGCCAATGCGCACCGATTTCTTCCAGTCGAGTTTGTCGAGGGTGCGCGTGGCGACGTACTTCGTCGCCTTGTTGAACGCGTTCGCGATGTTGCCAGTCTGCTTCGGCCAGTAGCCCACCCAGATCTCGTAGGTTCGGCGCCCCAGAACCAGATCGAACTCGGCGGCCATGATCTCGTCAATGACCTGGCGCAGTGTGTCGTCAATGAAGGGCATCGCCCAGCCGCCATGGGTGAACCCGTTGGTCGGATCCTCCTCGGGGCCACCGGGTCCTTGCATGACGCCGTCGACCGTGAGCTGGACAATCGCAATGAGCTTTCTCATTGGCCCTAATCTACTTGCTTATCGCCGCCAGCTCCTTTGCGCTCCTTAACAATCCGTCGAGGGCGCGACGATCGAATAATCGCCCGCCCTGAATCACCGCGCGAATCTTCCTGGTGTTGGCGATGTTCTGCAACGGATTTCCATCCAGCAACACCAGATCGGCAACCTTCCCAGGCGCGACGACGCCGAGTGAATCGGTCAGGCCGAGGAATCGCGCTGGATTGATCGTCGCCGTGCGCAACGCTTCCGCCGGTGTCAGCCCGGCGCGCACGAGCAAGCCGAGCTCATCGTGCAGACCGAATCCTGGATAGACGTAAGCGTTGGCGAGGTCGCTGCCCGCCAACATCGGAACTCCCGCTCGATTGATCGGCGCAATCAGTGTGGAGTGGAATTCTCCGAGGGCGCCAATGCGCGCGTTCAAATCCGCAGGCATCGACTCCCACAATTTGCGCAGCATCTTCGGGATGTAGACGATGAGCGAATCGCTCGCGACGTGACCGCGCTGCGCATGATCACGCAGCGCGTGCAGCACGATCAGAGTCGGACATTGCCAGGTTTCGTTCCGCCGGAAGCGATCGAACAGCGACGCCGCCTTGGCAGAGTCGAATGTCGCTCTGAGCCGAGTGGCGTCCGGCAGGTAGCCATGCTTTTGCGCCACCGCCTCGAGCTCCTCGGCTTTGATCTTCGCCTCATCGCTCGACGTTCCAACATCGACTTCGGTGAGGTGCTCGAGACTTCTCTGCCGCGCATCTGACGCCTCGGCGGCCGTCAATGCATACGGCACATGACCGGCGAAAGGAATTCCTTCGCTCTTCGCTTCGCTGGCGACGGCGTAGTACAAATCCCTCGGCAACGAAGAATAGACTTTGATGAAGTTGACGCCGCCGGCCTTGAGCTCCTGCACTGCCCTTCTTGCTTCCTCAGGCGTGTTGACGATCCGGGCGACGGGCAGATATGAATTCGGACCGTCGATCGCCGGTCCCGCGATAAAGAGTCGCGGACCGATCTGCCTGCCGCTGACCACGTCGCGCCTGATCGAGTCGATGACGGGCAGGATGCTGTGCATGTCGCGCACGCCGAGCACGCCGTTGGCGACGAGCACCGGCAGAAAAATCTTCGCGGCGCCGGCCGGCCAGCTGAGGTGGACGTGCATGTCCCACAGCGCGGGAATGAGGTACCTGCCGCGGCCGTCGATGACGCGCGCATCGCCGCGGATGCGGACGTCGCGAGTTGGCTTGACCGAGGCGATCGTTCTGCCATCGATCTCCACCGTCATGTCGGGCTGCACGTTGCCGGCGATCACGTCTACTACTGACACGTGCGCGATGTAGATAGCCGCGGGGGGAACACGCTGACCTTTGACCAACGGCGTCAGGCAGACGACGGCGAGGACGATGCATGCAGCTGTCTTCATTGCTCTGACTTAGACGGGAGGATCGGGCCGAACGTTGAGGACCCAAAAAAAGGACGAATCAGCATAAGTGCTTGACTCGTCCAAAGTTGCCCCTCCTGGGCTCGAACCAGGACTCTCCTGATCCAGAGTCAGGCGTGTTGCCAGTTACACCAAGGGGCAGTACCTAGATTTTTCGCCGAAATCGGCGGGAACTGCAATCTAAAACCACTCGGCCGGGGCGCAATCATCGACCGGCCATTGCCTAGCTCCACAACCAG
Organism: Gemmatimonadaceae bacterium; assembly: GCA_045803545.1. Taxonomy (GTDB): domain Bacteria; phylum Gemmatimonadota; class Gemmatimonadetes; order Gemmatimonadales; family Gemmatimonadaceae; genus UBA4720. Next base: position 1,466,219 of record JBJMOW010000005.1, read on the forward strand.
TCCTCGGCCTCCTGTCGATCACGAAATACCTCGATCGTCTGACCATTCGCCTCCGCGTGAATCGCGAACATCCGCGCCATACCGAACGTCACGTCCGTGGGCGCAACGAACGCCCGTCGAGTGCCCGGTGTGAAATACTGGTCGCGGGCCGCCGCCGTCACCTTCGGCGTCGTGATGCGGATCTCCGTTATGGCAGTGAGGTCGATCAGCTGTCGATAACCCGGATCGAAGTCGGGATCGGTTCGTAATGTCCGATTGTGGTCATCCACCTGTTCGTTGGTCACTACCTCCGACAAGCGGCTGGTCACCAGTTGCTTCTTCTTATCTATGTCGTAGGAAATCGACAATTCGCTCTCTGTCCGGTATCAGACAAGCTTACCGACATCGTCAACCCCACGCAGAGCCCAATCTACGCGATAGCAATAGCACACGGTTCAATGCCTCCACCCAGATTCGCTCATACTCCATCACATCCTTGGTTGACACCATTGATCCTCCATTCATCGATGGCGAGACACGCCGGCGGTTCAGATGGACTATCTGGCAAGCAAACGCTCAAACCGCGGATTGCCGCGCAGCGGATCCCACCACGGGTCGACGCGCAGCTGCGGAACGGACACATCGCTCGGAATCGCAAGAAGCTGCTCGAGATTGGTTATCGCCTCGTCGTACGATCCGGCGAGCACCGCGTTGCTGGCGATAGCATAGAGATTGTTCGAGCCGCGTATCGCATCGGCGGAAAGGGGCGTGGTCTGCAACGAGAGCCTCCCCTCTTCCAGGCTGCGCTTCCTGTCACCCTTCGCCGCGTAAGCCTCGCCGAGGAAGGCGTGGAGGCCGGCGTCGAGAAAATTTCCCCGCATCGCTTTTGGTGCCTCCGCGATCAACGAATCAGCGAACGCGAGCTGAGCGGGCTTGTTTCTGGTGTACACACTGAACGTCAAACTCGCGACAAGGAAAACCATTCGGTTCTGGATGTCTTTCGCAGAAAGGGCTTGTTGCATGTCGCGACGGATTTCCGGATCAGTCAGCGCGGGCCAGTTCAGCAGCAGCACTCCGCGCTTCCACTGGTCGGGATCTACTTGTCTTTTCGCCTCCGTTAGAATCGCCACGGCTTTGTTCACATCACCTGTACTAAGCAAAATGAGATTGGAAAGGTTGCCGTAGCCTAGCAATTCGTCCGGAGCCAGCGGGATGGCTCTTTCACAAACTGCCTGGGCTTCAGTGTAGTGACGTGTGAGCGTCAGGCTTTCGCACAGATCTGCGACGTATCTCGCATTCCTCGGATCGAGCTGTGCAGACCGTTCCAAATCCGTGATCGCTTCGCCCCACTTGTTCCGCCGGCGCTCGATCAAACCCTTCAGGTAAAGTACCTCGGGATCATTTGGCGAGATTTTCTCCGCCAGAAGCAGAGTCTCGAGCGCTTTGTCGTAGTCCAACTTCGCGCGGTAGTAGTAGGTCGCCCTCGCGATGTACCCGGCGGCCAGGTCTGGGTCGAGAGCGAGCGCGGTATCAATGGCCGCCTGAGCCAGCGCCAATCGGTGCGGGTTGTCGTCCGCCTGAAACCAGAAGGCGGACAGGTGTGCGTTACCGAGCTGGGCATAGGCGAGCGCAAATTTCGGGTCCCGCTCTACCGCGTGCTGCAGATATGCTGCTGCCCTTAAATAACCCGACGGACTGCCAATACTCGTCGCAGTGCCGGACATCAGGCTTTTTCCGCGCAGGAAATAGTCGTAGGCTTGTGCGTCAGCTGTGGGCCGCGCGGACAGTTGCGTTCTGTCGGACTGACTCAGTTTCACTCTCATTGCTTCGGCGACGTGTTCCGCCACCTTTCCCTGGATGTCGAATACGTTGGTTGCTTCCGCCTGGTATGGCTCTGACCATATCTGGGCGCCGCTGCTGCTGCGCAGCAGAACGGGTGTGATCTTGACGAGACTATGCCCATTTCGCGATCGATCCCAACGAACGGTTCCGGTGAGGAGATAGGTGGCGCCGAGCTCCTTCCCGATTTGTTGCGGAGGCTTGGTGGTATTGGCGTAGCTCTTTGCGCTCTGCCTGCCAATTACTGTGAGTCCACCGACGCTTCCCAGCTTGCTCGAGATTTCGTCGGTCATCCCCTCGGCGAAATACTCGTCATCCTTGTTTCCGAGATTGTCGAAGGGAAGAACGGCGAGAGATGGAGTGGTATCCGCGACAACCGCCGGGCCAGCATCGACAGCTCGATGTGTTCGCCAATAGGCGGTTGACGATGCGAGCAGCAGGACGACGATCGCACCCGCGACCGCCATGAACGTTCCGCGTCTGCTCGAAGGGTACGCGCGACCTGGCGCAATCGCGCCGATATGCGGTGTCGTCGCACCGCTCGGCGTGACGGCTGCTTCGAGGTCGGCCAACATTTCCGCGGCAGACTGCGGTCGATCCGCGGCGTGTTTCTCCAGCGAGCGCGTAATGAGAGATGACAGCTCGCGCGGCACCGAAGGACGCCGCACGTCGATTGGTTCCGGCTTCTGCGTCGCGTGCGCGGCGAGCATCGCCTGTGGTGAGCGAGCGCTGAACACCTGCTGCCCGGTGAGCATCTCGTACGCCATTGCACCAACACCGTAGAGATCGGCGCGATGGTCGGTAGCAGGATCCGCCGCCGCTTGCTCTGGCGACATGTACGCGGGCGTGCCCAACGCAACGCCGAGGGAGGTGAGCGACGACCCGGGATTGGTCGACGCGCTCAGCGCTTTCGCAACGCCGAAATCGGCGACGACCGCGTGATTGCCGGTGAGCAGCACGTTGTCGGGCTTCATGTCGCGATGAACGACACCGTGCTCGTGTGCGTAGGACAGAGCGCTCAGAACGTCGCGCAGAATTCGCGCGGTATCGTGTACCGGAAGCTCGCCCGACCGCGACAGCCGGGCGCGCAGCGACTCGCCCTCGATGAATGGCATAGTATAGTAGGGGAGTCCATCGCTGATCCCGGCGCTAAGAACCGGAACGATGTGCGGGTGCTGCAGCTTCGCGGCGAGCTGAATCTCGCGCCGGAAGCGCTCGATGTTGACGGTAGCCGCCAGATCCGGCAGCAGTACTTTCACTACGACCTTGCGGCCGAGCGAGTTGTCCTCGGCGATGAAAACCCTCGACATGCCGCCACCACCGAGCTCGCGCTCGAGGGTGTAGGCTTCTCCCAAAGATTTCTGGAGCTGTTCGCGCAGCTCGGTCATCTGGCCTGTCGCCTACCGGTGAGGTGCTGCGCGGGCGCGTGGCGCCGTGGTAGCGAGAAAAGCGCACCATGCGGAGTTCCGGCCACCTGCCACTGCGAGCCCAGTCCCAGCTGTCCTGTTTTCTCGTCGAAGTTCGCGATGACTATCCGATGCACGAGATCGCCGTATCCGGTGACGACTGCACGACGATGGTTCGGCTCGAGCGCGAGCCAGTGCGGAACGTCGTTCGCGCCGAGCACCAGGCGTGATACTTCCCTTGGCGCATTGGGATTGGAAATGTCGAGACTCACCACTGCGCTCCACGCGGGTACGGTCACCAGGTAGTAGTGTCCGGCGATTGCCGGCACCGCGCAGTACGTGCCTGGTCTTCGGGGGAATGACGACACAAGCTGGCCTGATGGGTTTGACCCGTCGAGCCCACGCAGCACGTAGAGCCCGCACGCAAACGTAGAGACCAACACCGTGCGTCCATCGGCGAGGAGCCTTGGCTCCGCCGTCATCGACGCTTCGTCACCGCGCGCGCCCTGCGGCAGCTCAAAGGTCTTCAGCAGCTTCATGTCAGAGAGCCTCCACAATTGAAGCGTCGGAATTTCGGCGGTGCCGTCCATATCCGTCGTCGTCGTGACGATGCGATCGAGGCGCGGAATTACCACCGCCGAATAGGGACGCACGCGCCGGTCGATGCCGGCACCGTTTGCGGAAGTCCATCTTACCACCCGGCCACGATTCGTCAGCTCGGCGATTCCGCCCGGCTCGACGCCGAGAGAATCGTGTTGCATCTGAAAAGTCGCCAGCACGTGGCCATTCGGAAGTCGCACGTAACTGTGCGGATGCATCATGCCGGCGACGTCACCGAACTGTTCAGCGATTCTTGGGTGCGTCGGGATCACTGGTGTCGAAAATGAAAGTCTGACCGGTGGCAAACCCATTCGCGAAGAGCCGGTGATCGGCCGGCATTTCGTATTCGGTGTGATGCGGCCGGTTCCTGTGGCCGGGGACGGGCACGGTTGCAATCACCTGTCCGTACGCCGCGGATGATACGCGCGCATCGAACACAGCGAGAAAATCGGGTCGAGCCGAGTCGGCCGACGCGGTCCAGGCGTAGAGATAGTCACTCGAGGCCTGCTGCGCCGCTATGGACGACGACGCGATCGCGGCGGCAGCGGTGAAGATCAATAGACGCATCGCAGAGTGAGGAGAGAGGTTTCGGAACGCGGTGTTGTTCATCGGCGCGATTTCGCTTTGAGGTCCTCGAACCAGTTTTCGACGACAATCAGCCGCTCGGGCTCAGAACCAGGGAGCGGCCTGAGCATCAAGAACCGCTGATCGTCCGCCGCCACATCGTACTGCGGACTTGCCTCGAAAGACCCGAAGCGAGTCGCAGAAAAAAGGATTGTCGTGCGCGTCACCGAAAACACCGGATTCGTGCGTACTTCGGCCGCTACCATGTTGCCCGCGGCATCCCGGTAGAACAACTCGTTACCGCGATGCGCCCAGCGTGGCTCGGTTCCTCCAGCGGTGGACACGATCCACTTGGCGGCGCTCGTGTTGGGAAATGGCACGACGTAGATCTCGTAGCGTCCACTTTCGTTCGATGCGTACGCAAGCCATTTCGAGTCCCGAGAGATCGCCGGGGTGAACTCGGTGAACCTCGTTGCGACAAGCGGTATTGGCGCGGTGTCGACGCCCGGTCTGATTGCCATGATGTCGCTCGCGCCAGGGCCCTGCCTGTCGGTGCGATAAATCAGCCACTTACCATCAGGTGACCAAGTCGCGCCAACCGCCGTCTTCGTTTTCAGCTGAAGCACGGCCTGCGAGCTGCCATCTGCACGTTTCTTTAAAACACCAAGCGACTGTTGAATGCCGTTGGTGTACATGACCGATCGTCCGTCAGGTGTCCACGCGGGATAGATGTTGGACCGACCGTCAAGCGTGAGTCTCGTCGCGGGTCCCTTGTCCAATTGCTTGATCCACACGTCGCGGCTGCCGGCATCACCGACCGTCAGGGCAAGCAATTTTCCGTCAGGCGACAACGTCGGGAACGAGAAATATCCCACCCACGTCGAATCGACAGGCTGCGCTTTTCCGTCTCGCGTCACCCATACCAATTCGCCGTTGCCGGCGTTCGCTCCGGTAGCGTAGATGAGAGTTCCATCCGATGACACGCCTAAATCTGCCGATGCTGACGTTCCCAGACGCACGGATTCGACAACGGTGGTCGGCTCACCTTTCACCGTCATCGAATTTTGATCGAATGGAACCATCATCAATGCTCTGTCCGTCGTCACGTAAAGCAGGTGCCCGGAGGGAGAGTACCGAGCGAACGTAGCGCCATTCAAAAGGATCCTGTGCTTGCCGGAGGGCACCTCGGCTACCGCCACAGAAAGGGGCCTTCTTCCCTTTGCGTCGTTCCTCCCGCCGTACACCACCGTGAACAAAACGCCCTTCCCGTTCGGCAGCACGTCGGGCCAAATGTGGTCGGTCTCTCCCGCCGAACTATCCAGCATCGTGAACCATTTCGGGTGCGCGCCCGCCTTTGCTTCTACCTTAAGAAGAGGAGCAGCGCCAAAGCCGTCGGCGTAAATGAAACCGTCGCGTGCCCACGAAGCGCCGGCGACGCCCACCAGGGTGTCGGTGACGACAGTCGGCGCGCCGCCCGATAACGGAATGAATTGCAGGTACCCCGACCTCATGTACCCGACCGATCGACCGTCCGGCGAGAAAAACGGCGTGTTCGCTCCGTCCGACCCTGGGACGGCGATCCCGTGCAGCTGGTCGCGCGCGCGAATCCATAGCGTCCCGCGGGGAACACCGACGTACGCCAGGTAAGATCCGTCGGGGGATAACGCCATGCGGCCCCAGAATCCTCCACCCCCAACCATCGCTTCACTGGAATCCAGAACGAAGTTGTAGCGCACTACGCGCTTCGCGGTTGTCGGGCGCATCCATCCCCACAGCGCAGCGATCGCCAGTAGCGCCGCTAATGTGCTGACGGCATACAGCGGTCTCCGGGAACGGCCGGAAGAACGCCCCGTTTTGGCCGAGGAGCCCACAGTTGCCGACGAAGCGTTGTTCAATGCATCCGAGAACTCGCGTGCGGAGGCGAATCTGTCCGCGGGCAGTTTCTCCAATGCGCGCGAGATTGCTGCATCTACATGCGCCGGCACGCTTCGGCGCTGCTGCGTTAGACTCCGCGGCTCCTCCGTCATAACGCGCGCGACGATCGCCTGCGCCGTTGGCCCGGTGAACGGAGGCTCGCCGGAAAGCATTTCGTAAGCAACGGCGCCGAGCGAGTAGATGTCGCTTCGGGCGGTGATGGTGCGCTCTCCCATTGCCTGCTCGGGACTCATGTAGCTCGGCGTTCCGAGGGAGAGTCCCGTCTGCGTCATGCGCGCGCCGCCCGCCTGGGTGACGGCGAGCGCGATTCCAAAATCCGCAACGATCGCACTGCCGTCGTGCAGAAGAATGTTCTCGGGCTTGATATCCCGGTGGATGATGTTGTGCCTGTGGGCGTAATCGAGCGCGCTGGCGACTTCAGTCGCGATGCGTACGGCGTCGGGGACAGGGAGTTGTTGTTCGGTCTCGAGCCTCTGGCGCAGCGACTTTCCTTCGACGTAAGGCATCACGTAATACGGTCTTCCGCGCAGCTCGCCCGCGTCGTCGCCAACTACTCCTGAATCGATCAGGCTCAGGATGTGGGGATGCTGGAGATTGGCGGTGACTCTGATTTCCTGCAGGAACCGATCGGCGCCGAGCACTGCTGCGAGCTCGGCGTGGAGAATCTTGATGGCGACTTTGCGATCGTGCTTCTTGTCGTGAGCGAGATAGACGATGGCCATCCCGCCACTCCCCAATTCGCGCTCGATCCTATAGGCGGAGAAAGCACGCTGCACCTGTTCAAGACGCTCAGTCATTGTTGAACCCCGCGCTCAATTCGAGCTCGCGACCAGCTTCTGAAAGCGCGGATTTTTGCGCAACGGGTCAAACCACGGATCGACACGCAGTTCGGCCGCCGATAGATCGGCGGGAATGCTCAGTACTTGCTCGAGCGTCGCCACCGCTTCGTCGTAAGCGCCCGCAATGACTTCGCTTCTAGCGATCAACTCGAGGTTCCTCGCCGCGCGGAGTGCGTCAACCGATACCGGGGTCTTCGCCATCGAGAGCTTCCCCTCGGCGATAGCTCGCTGCGGATCGCCCGCGACCGCGTAGGCGAGCGCGAGATCAGCGTGCAGCTCCGAATCGAAGAACGTTCCGTTCAGGGAGCGCGGAGCGACAGCGATCACGGAATCCGCGAGCGTGGAGGCGAGCTGGCGGTGATTGGTGTAGAACGCCAACATCGCGCGGCTGGCCAGATACCCAGCCGTCCCGTCCATTCCGCTCGGAGCGCCGCCGCTCTCCATTAGTTTCAACAAATCCGCATCGGTGACCGACGGCCAGAACTTACGACTGTCGTCAGCCATTACCTGTTCCTTGAATTCTCCAGGGTCGACACGAAGCCGGGCTTCCTTCAGGACTGCGAGCGCGCGCTTGACGTCGCCGGACCGAAGCATGACCACCCTCGACAGGTAGGTGTACCCGGAAAGCTTCTCAGGCTCGAGCTCGATCAGCCGTCCGCAGCTCTTCTCGGCATCGTCGTATCTGCGATTCAATATCTGGGTTTCACAAACGGCGTCTACGAACGTCGCGTTGCGGGGATCGAGCTGAGTCGAGCGCGCCATATCGGCAAGCGCCTCGTCATACTTGCCCTGCCGCCTGTGAACGAGACCTCGGAGATTCCATGGGTCCGCGTCGTTCGGCGCCAGTTTTTGCGCGCTGTCCAGCGCATCGAGCGCGCGCGTGTAGTCCAGAAGACCGTGATAGTAATAGTTCGCCAACGCGAGATATCCCGTGGCGGACGCCGGATCGAGCGACAACGCCTTGTCGATGGCCGCCTTCGCGATCTCGAGCCGGCGTGGGTTGTTGTCGCGATACCAGTAGGCGTTCAGCTCGGCGATACCCATCCACGCGTAGGCTAGCGCGAAGTGCGGATCGAGCTCCACGGCGCGCTGCAAGAGCGCCGAGCCACGGAGATAGCCGGTTGCACTGCTGCCCGTGCTGCCGGCGAGGCGAATCCCGCGCAGGTAATAATCGTAAGCCGCCGCATTGTTCGTGGGTCGCGATGCGAGCGCTTCCTTCTCGGTCCCACTCACCCTGACTCGCATCGCTTGCGCCACACTCTCGGCAACCTTTGCCTGAATGTCGAACACGCCGGTCGCTTCGCCTTGGTACGGCTCCGACCAGACTTGTGCTCCTGTGCTGGCGCGCTGTAACACTGGCGTGATCTTCACCAGCTTGGTACCCGGGCGCGACCGATCCCAGCGGACGGTTCCGGTAAGCAGATAGGTCGCGCCCAGCTCTTTGCCGATTTGCTGAGGGGGCTTGGTAGTGTTCGCGTAAGCCTTGGAGCTCTGTCTCCCAATCACTGTGAGACCGACGAGCGTTCCCAGCTTGCTCGAGATCTCGTCCGTGATCCCCTCGGCGAAGTACTCGTCATCCTTGCCGCCGAGATTATCGAAGGGAAGAACCGCCAGCGACGGAGCGCTGTCAGTAGCTGCGGCGGTGTTCGCCTCAGACGCGCGGTGCCGTCGCCAGTACACAGTGGACGAAGTCAGTAGCGCGAGAACGGCAGCCGCCGCCATCGCCATGAACATTCCCCGTCGATCGGATTTCGCGAGCGGAGCGACCGCGCCGACGTGCGGCGTCGTTGCTCCGCTCGGCGTCACTGCTGCTTCGAGCTCGGCAATCATCTCCGCGGCTGACTGGGGACGATCGGCGGCGCGCTTCTCCAGGGAGCGCATGATGAGATAGGACAGCTCGCGTGGCACCGAAGGACGTCTCACGTCGATCGGCTCCGGCCGCTCCGTCATGTGTGCAGCGAACGTCGCCTGTGGGGAGCGCGCGCTAAATACCTGCTGCCCGGTGAGCATCTCATAGGCCATCGCGCCCACGCCATAAAGATCTGCGCGATGATCAGTGGTCGGATCAGCGGCGGCTTGCTCGGGCGCCATGTACGCCGGAGTACCTAGCGCAACGCCGAGCGAAGTGAGCGAGGATCCCGGATTGGTCGAAGCACTCAAGGCTTTCGCAACACCGAAGTCCGCGACCACCGCGTGACTGCCGGTTAGAAGCACGTTGTCCGGCTTGATGTCGCGGTGAACTACGCCGTGTTCGTGCGCGTAAGACAGCGCACTCAATACGTCCCGGAGAATTCTCGCTGCGTCCTGCACCGGCAGTTCTCCCGTTCGTGCGAGTCTCGCACGCAACGATTCCCCCTCGATAAACGGCATCGTGTAGTAGGGAAGACCGTCACTAATTCCCGCTGCGTGAACCGGGACTATGTGCGGGTGCTGGAGCCTGGCCGCGAGTTGAATTTCGCGCCGGAAGCGCTCGACGTTTACTGTGGCGGCAAGGTCGGGCGGGAGTACCTTGATGACGACTTTTCGCCCGAGTGAAACCTCTTCGGCGAGGAACACGCGCGACATCCCGCCACCGCCAAGCTCGCGCTCGACTATATAGTTGTTGCCAAGCGTGCGTTGAAGCTGCTCCCTCAGGTCCGTCGCGGAGTCCCCCGGTTACTTGCAAATCCTAATGTAGGAGCGCTCCAGCTTTGCGGCCAACATTTGTTTGGCGTAGTGCAACCCTTTGGTGATGATCAGGTTCTGGCAAGCACTTTAAACGAAGCGAGCAGCAGAAGGGTGATTGAAGCAGCAACGTGGTTGAGGCCCGGCACGCGAGGAGTTCCGCGATTCGCCCGCGCTTTACGGACGCTGAGCTGGCCCGGGATAGACGCTCGCTAACAACCGCCACGCGTTGCCCTCGCGCACCCAAGTGGAAATGAAGACACCTTTGCCGCGGAGTTTCTGTCCGACCGCAGTGGTGCGCTGCGTGTACTCGCCGCTGACAACGGCGTAATCACTCAAGAGGTGAACATGCACATGGGCGTAGGTCACCGAGTCGTACGGCTGTTGATGCTGTGCACGGCTGGTCTCGACCCACTGCTGCTTCGTGAATACTAAGCCCTTTGGCGCGATAAATCGGAAGCTATCATCCATTAAGGCGGCGGAGGCCTCGACCTCACCTCGGAGCGCCGTCTGGACCCAGGCGGCCTGGAGCGCCAGGATGGAGTCTTCGGCTGGCGTGAGGCGCATGTCCTGTGTCGCGGTCGGCCTCGACGAGGACGTCAGGCCACCGCAGGCGCCGACACTGGCAACGAGTGATAGGAGTAGAACGATTGTCTTCCGGTGCATAGGATCTCCTTAAGGAGAGTGCCGGGAAAAAGATTTCGATGCCGTTACCCGGTCGATCGCGGCATTCTGCATCCGGCAAAGTTTTCCGGAGAGATCAACGGACAGACGATGACGCTGACTGTCATGCTCACTGATACCAATCGCCTGCTCGGACCGGTGACACTGATCTATGGTAACGAGCCGAAGATGGGGCCATGTCCGATTTGTCGCGTCCCAAAAAGTCGCATCGAACAACTGAACCAGCAGCGGCGGGCTTCCTCGACACCTTGATTGAAGCGGCATACCTTGCGGGTATGAAAACACAAATTGGTTTCTTCATCGTTGCATCCCTCATCGCTGTTTCGCCACGCGATGTCGTCGCTCAACAGGCGTCGCCACCAGCTGCCCTCGACCTGACGGGAACCTGGATCATCAACCGCGCCAAGAGCGATTTCGGCACGTTGCCGCCGCCGACGATTGATTCCTCGGTCGTTACCCGCGTCGGAACAATGTACGAGATCGATGCCACGAATGATTTCGGCGGCCAGGGTACTCAACATCGCGTGATCAAGTGGCCGGTCGGCGCAGGAGAGACGACGACTGATCTTGGCAATGGCGCGACAATGCAGACCACGACCAAGCTCGCTAACGACACGGCGACGTTCGTCAGCAAAATATCGGTACAAGGTCAAGCTGTCGCGCTTCAGAGCGGTCGCGTGTACTTATCAGCGGATAAGAAGACTCTCACCCGCGAAATGGACATCCAGCCGCTGGCCGGTCCGAGCACCGATCCGCTCCATTTCCGAATGGTTTACGATCGCAAATGAGGTGACAGCGCCGGCGTAGCCCGTCGAAGCATGCTACTCCGCGCCGTTGGTCGGACACTTCTCCGGCATGGTTTCGTAGTGCGGTTGCCGGCCATAGATATTGGCACCAGGAACGAACCAGCCTTCGCGCCCATCTTTCGCACGCACCTTCACCCACCACTGCGAGTTGATCGGGCGTACCAGATCGTATCCACGCTCGGCATACATCCCGATGTCATCCGGGTCGCCATTGCCGAAGAAAAAGTCGCCGCCGGCTTCCTTGCCGCGGAAGTACCAAAGTCCACCGCCCTCTGAACCATACATCAGGGGGTATAGAGTATCCGCCGGCGTGAAATAATACGTCCATCCCTCTGCCTCGATCTTCACGTTTCGCCTGAAGACGACCATCCCGGCCTGCATCACATGCATTTCGCCGGTGACGGCGGTGAACCTGTCACCTCGCTTCAGCATGAACGCCGTGCGCGCCGTCGTTCCAGGCTCGGCGAAAATCCGCGTCGTATCACACGTCAGCCATTCACCGAATGAGCAACCCTCGTACTGGCAGATGTCTTTGTAAACCATCGGAACCTTCGGCTCTGGATTGCCTTCGACCAGGAATGTTGAGGGCAGCTTCGAAATCGAATCGGCAAGCTGTCGCAGTTTTTCGGTCGTGACACGCTCATCCCACACGACTGCCATTCTTTCGACATCCGACGAGCGAACGGGAAGCCACGGAGTGTAAGGCTTTAATGATCCGTCGGTGTTCCAGCCAGTCAGGTGGGCCGGCTTTTCGCAGACCGTCCAGGTACTGTCTTTCACGCTGCTGCTTACGACCAGAGAGACGGTGTCCCGCGTCACGTTGACGCTGCCATGCCATTTTGCATCGACGCCGCGCTGCAGCAAGGCAACGCGTGTAATCTCCGCATCCGCGTTGACTCTTCTGACATAATGATCATCGCCGGCATAAGCGATCTTTATCACGCGCGGACGAACGAATGCGAAGCGCACGTCGGCACTTGTATATCGTCGCACCGAAGTCGTGTCGTAGAATCGGCAAGGATTTCCATATTGGGGCGACGGTCCACTCGCAGTGAACTCCTCGGAGTGGAGTCGCGCCTCGAGTACCGTTTTAACTGCCGTGAGATCTTCGCGGCCGAAGTCGGTGCCCGTGGTGTCGGTGACAACGAGCGAATCGTTCGGGATCACGATGACGGTATCCGAAGGTTCCTCCGAGCCGACAGTCGCAGACGATTGTGACGTGCCCGGTTGCGCGGAGGCCGGTTGAGGCGAAACCTGCGCAGCATTGCGTGCGGGCTGTGCTGCGCGCTCACATGAAATGATGAGCGGCACACAGAGCGCAGTCAGGACAAGCGCGTAACGCTTTGGCATACTCTAAGACGGTCGCGATCGATATCGCGCAACCGCTTCTTCGACCGCGATCGAGGTAAGAAAAAGGTGGCCGCGACCTTGGCAAAATCGTCTTATAACACCAGTAATTCAGTTCCGCTTGACGCTCGAATTCGAGGAGCTAGTAGTGCCTCTGGCTCGCACCAAATCCTTTTTAGTTCTTATCGCCGCCTCGTCGGCGATCGTTGGCAGCGCTCCTGCTCAACAAGCGACTCCGGGAAATACCCTGGCCGGCGCGCAGGCATTCATCACTCCCGACTCGGCGCGCTTCGTGTTCCCGCGTCAGGCAAATGATTCGTACGAGTGGGACGTGCCAATCTCCGAGGATCACGGCGGCGGCGGCTACGTGTGGGATGTGAGCTGGGAGACTCCCGCCGACAGAAAAGGAATCGATCCGTGTGCGCTCTGGGTCGTTCAGTATCCGAAGTCCGGTGGGCCGCGACATGGGCCGCTCAAGGCGCTGATCGAGTGGCTGAGGATCGAGCCGATGGTCAGAAGCACGAAGGACCTTTCCAACGTCGAAGCGGTGCGCAAAGTCGATCGCAAGAACGTGTTCGCAACACTCGAGGACGGGCGGCTGGTTTTTATCGTCCGTGGTGCTGACGCGGTCCGAAACATTTTTCCGACGATTCCATCGCAGGTCACGTTCAGGGCGATCATCGAGTCGACCAGAACCCCGCAGCACCGGTGGGGCGCCGGATCGGTACACGACTATAAGACAGTCATCGTCAACGATCCGCATTCGCCCGACATCGCCGAGACTCGGCGCAGCAAGTGTGACAACATCGGAGATGATCCGAACGGATAGTCTCGGAGCGCGACATCGTCCAACTATCGCCTTGAAGCCGGCAGTGCCTTGGCTGACTTCAACTCCTCGAACCAGTTGTCGACGACGATGATGTTGTCAGGCGCGTTTGTCTCCAGAGGCCGAATCATGAGGAACCGCCGGTCGTCCCGAGACACTGCATACTGCGGGGTGTATCGCATGGATGCGTATCCCGCGGCAGGAAAAAGTGTTGTCGAGCGGCCGACCGCGAATGGCCCGTCGGCATTCACCGCGACTGCTACGAGATCGCCCGATGCGTCGCGATAGAACAATTCTGTACCGCGATGGGACCAGACCGGCTCCGTCCCACCGTCCGTCGTAACCGGCCACTTCCCTCCACGCGTGTTCGGAAAAGGGACCACGTAGATATCGTCCGTTCCGGCCTCGTTCGAAGAGTACGCCAACCATCGTCCGTTGGGTGAAATGGTTGGCGCTGTTTCCGTGAATGTGGTCGCCACCAGCGGGATCGGTGCGGTATCAACTCCGGGCCGCATCGCCAGTATGTCGCCCGCGCTCGGCCTATCCGTCTCGAAGATCAACCACCTCCCGTCCGGCGACCATCCTGCATTGAACAGATTACCGGTTCGGCGAAACTGCACTGCTCGCGATGCGCCACCGTCAGCGCGCTCGATCTCTACATAGCTGGAGCCCTTCGTTGGGTTCGATGTGAACGCCACCGACCTACCGTCCGGTGACCAGGCCGGCTGAAAGTTTTCATTTCCGTCACCAGCCAATAGGATGCTCGGCCCTCGATCCAGCCGCTTGATCCAGATCTTGAACGGCTCGCCGCGGGCGCTCCGCGTCACTGCGAGCTGCTTCCCGTCCGGTGAGACCGCCGGGAAACTCAACAATTCGCCCGACCAGTCGGGGTCGACCGCTTCTGCTATGCCTTGGCGCGTGACCCACACCAGCTCCTGCTTTCCAGCTTCCGCGCCAGTCGAATAGACCAGTGTGCCGGTCGCTGAAATCGCCAGGTCCGCCGAGCCGCCAAGGCCCGCGCGAATGCCTTCGGTAAGCGCGACCGGTTCACCTGTGAGGGTCATGGAATTCTGATCGAACGGCACTGCCATCAATGTCTTGTCATCGGTCACGTAGAGTAGATGGCCGGACGACGCGTACCTGGCGAAGGTTGCGTCCTGAACGATTACCCTGTGTTTGCCCGATGGGATTTTGGCGACCGCAATCGCGTAAGAAAAACGCCCCTTGACGCCCTTTTTTCCGCTGTAGGTGACTGTGAACAGCACACCTTTGCCGTTGGGGAGCACATCGGGCCAGGTGTGATCGATTTCACCGTTCGCGGTATCGAGAGTGGTGAACCGGTTTGGGATGGCGCCTGCTTTTGCTTCCACACGAACGAGACCCGCAGTTCCGTCATTGTCTGCGTAGATCATCCCGTCGGCTCCCCACGACGCGCCCGCCAATCCGGTCAACGTGTCGTTGACTGTAATCGATGGACCACCTTGGGTGAGAGTAATCGGTGGACCACCCTCGATCGACGCGATTCGAACTCCTTCACCTTGGAGAAAGCCAACGTGCTTACCATCGGGAGAGAAAAAAGGGTTGGTCACCCCTTCTGTGCCGGGTAAGGCGATCGCGTGCAGCTGATCGCGAGATCGAATCAGGAGCTGCGACCTCGGGCCGCCGATGTAGGCGAGCAGCTTACCGTCAGAAGAAAGCGCGATGCGTCCCGACCAGGACGAGCCTTTCGCGATCGCCTCCGTTGAATCCATTACCAACCTGGACCGCACGATCGACTTCGACGAAGACGGCCGCATCCACCCGAGGATTGCCGCGCCGGTCATCAGGACTGCCAAAGATATTACTCCAAACAGAAGCGCTCTCTCCCAACCGGTTCCGCTTTTTTTACTCGTGGTCCAGGTGTCTCGCGATGGACGGGTGGAAGGATTGTTCACGGAGTCAGCGGACTCGCGAACTGATGCCACCGGATCGTTGGCGCCCTTTGGAACCACCTTGGACCCCGCGCTCTCCGGGGCCGCAGCGCGACTCAAACGATTTGCCAGCGCTTCGATTTCTGAATCTGGTTCCATCTCGAGCTCTTGACGCACCAGCTCCTGATAGAGACGGGCCTGTCTCAGCGCCCCGGCGCGATCTCCGGCGGCGGCCAGAGCGAGCATCAGCTTTTTCGTGGCGTGCGGAGAGAGCGAGTCGGAGTTGGCGAGTGTGCGCCACCAGATCACGCTCTGTGAGCGATCACCAGCCTCGGTCGAGGCATTGGCGAGATATTCCAACGCGTTGTGATAGTCCTGTCGCAGGCGCGTTCGGTTCGCATCGATCAACGATTCGAGCTCGCGACCCTCGCCGAAATGCACGCCGTCGAGAAGACTTCCTTTGTAGATGCTCGCCGCTCGCGCCCAGTCATTCGCGGCGATTGCCTCGTCGAACAACCATACATCTGCGTTGACGCGTTCTTGGTTGAGTCTGAGATCCTGGGACGTGGAAAGAATTAGATCGTCGCCAAGGCTTTGCCTGATCGCATAGACGGCCTGATTGAGGGCGTGACCCGCGCGGTCGGCCTCGCTTTCCGGCCAGAGGTATGATTCGATGCGGTGGCGCGAAAGACCTTGCTTGCCACCCAGGGCGAGGACTGCGAGGAGTGCCAACGGTCGCTTTTGTTGTGCGACCAGCGGGACTGAACCGACATCAGCCCGCAAAGACAGGGTCCCGAGAAGCTCGATGACCAACATTTTGCCGCCTGGAGCCCTGTGACTTCTACGTGATTCTCTGCTGACTCCGCGCTCCTATCATGCGCCTCAGTGCCGCCCGGGTCAACGGGGAACTGGACCTGCTGGCAGCCTCAACCTGATGGAGGCTCTTTATGAAGTACGGTACAACGACTGTAGCTCTCGCGGCATTGGGTGTCGCCGCCGCGTGCAGCGGCGATCTAAACCGGTCCCTGAGTCCCGATGGGATCTCGAGGGCGAACAACGAGGCATTCGCGCGAAGTGGAACTGTCAACATCCAGAAGGACTGCACCGCCTACGCGCTACGGGCCGGCGACACGTGCACGATCACGAAATCGAACCTCAAGGAGATCGGGATTGGTACGACGATCCATTATCTCCAGGCGGCTAATCCTGACTTCACCTTGAGCAGTGACGTTGTCCTCGACCCGCCAGGGCCCGGCAACAACGCCGCGTTCGGCCATTGCACTCTCAGCCTGGTGACCGGCATTGGCGTGTGCGTGCTTTCCGGCGGGACAGGCAAATTCATGTTCTTCAATGCGAGCGTCGACGTCACGCCACTCGGCGGCCCAATCTTCGCCTGGGACGGGACGTACAGTTACAGTCGGTAAACTGAACGCGCATGCATCGCAAAGTCTTTCGTGCATGCGCGCGTCACTTTACGAAACTGCTCATCGCGCCGACTCGAGTCGCCTGATCTGGTCGACTGCGTCGTCGATCTTGTACTGCAGAAAAATGTCACCCAGCGCTACCGAGGCTTTGGTAGGATCGCCATCCACACCCGTTGCCGCGGTGCGCGCGCCCGTGCTCGGCGCCAGCTTGTCGGATCTGATCCAACGATGCTGTCCGTCGAGCGCCATCAGCTCCGACGTGTCGTCGAGGCCGGCGTGAACATCGTTGGCCGGCAGTCCGTGTGAAGTCGCATACGCTTTTGCCTGCTGCTTTTCTTTCGCGTAGAGATCCGCAACGAAGAAGACGCGCACACCGCGCGGCTTCCACTGCGCGTCGAGCTCCTTTGCGACGGCTGCCAGCTCGGCCTGGCCACCGCCATGGTCGCCCATCAGGAAGACGTTCTTAAATCCGGCGTCGGCCGCGCTCACGGCGATGTCGTGCACGGCTCGCTGAAACGTCTGGGGATCGAACGACACCGATCCCGGAAAGCGCATGTGCCCGGTCTTCTTCGACAAGTCGCCGGTGATCGCGAATGGAAGCACCGGATAAACCAGCGCGTCGCCGAGCTTGATGGCGATCGACCCGGCGACCCAGCGCGCGATGAAGTTGTGCTTTCCGATCGCCATGTGCGGGCCGTTCTGCTCGGTGCTGCCGGTGTAAATGATCGCACTGTTTTTGCCCGCCGCGATTGCGCGCTCCACTTCCGGCCAGGTGAGATCTTCTATATAGACTGACTGCTGCGCACCAAGAGCTTCACCACATGCCATCAGGGCGAAAACCATCACACCTGGTTTCATCGCATGTTACCCGTGTGGCCCAGTGAGAACCGGCCCGGTTCCGGCCACACAGCCAGACCGTGGGGCTCGTGTCCGACCGGAATCCGGTGAGTGAGCTGGCCAGTCTTCGTGTCGAACACGTACACCTCGTCATCGTAACGACCGGACACCCATAGCTCTTTGCCGTCGGCCGAGACGTTGCCCATGTCCGGACTGCCCCCGCCGGGAACGTGCCAGTTGGCGACGACGCTGTCAGTCTCCGGATCGAGCACGGAGATGGAACCCGGGCCGTGACGCCCGGCCTTCAGACTGTTCCAGCCGCGATTGGTGATGTAGAGCAGCTTGCCGTCCCGGCTCGGGAAGATTCCGTGAGTGCCGACGCCGGTTTCGACGAAATCGATTCGCTCGAACTTATAGGGATCGACGACGAAGACGCCGTTCAACTTCATATCCGCGACGTAGAACTTGGAGCCGTCCGCGGATGAGCGGATATCCTGAGGCATCGATGGCACCCGCATCATCGCCGCAAATCCGGCCGTCCGATGCTGCTTGCGCCCGAAGAACCGCGCGATGGGCGCCGGAACATAGTTCTGCCATGCCGCGGGGTCGAGCACGAGGTATCCGACAACCTTCCTCGTCGCGAGATCGATCTTCACCAGCTGTCCGGAGAATTCACACGTCGCGATGGCGTAGCGGTTGTCGGCGGTGAACTCGACCTGGTCGAGTCCCTTGCACGATACCGGCAGCGCCTCGATCAGCGTCATGGTGTGCGGATCACGGAAATCGATGCGACGAATTGCCTCGGCGATCACCATCGCGTACTTGCCGTCGGGAGTGAAGTAGAGATTGTACGGATCATCAACCTTCACAGCTTTGCCTGCGATGCCGGTTTTCGGATCGATGGGCGTCAGTGTGCCGCTCGAGTTGTTGGCGACCCATAGTGTGGACAGGTCGTACGAGGGCACGACATGCTGCGGGACTCTGCCGGTCGGAAAGGTGCGCACGACCTGGTAGGTGCGCGGATCGATCTCGGTGACCGTCCCCGACTTCGAGTTCGGAACGTAGACCATCGGCAGCGCGCGCCTCGCGGCTGGAGCGAGCTCGTTGGCGCCCGTCAGTGCATAGATGTTCACGCTCGCGCCCGCCTTCGAAGCCGCGGCGAACGCAGTGTGGCTGGAATCGGATTTACTTCCGCAGGCCGTTACTCCTGCGACGACAATCACTGACGTCAGTCTGCCGACAGTTTTCTTTTTCAATTGCCGGAGGGAAAGCGAAACGATGATGGCGGGCGCTCAGTCAGTGGAGCGCCCTTACATCTCGCTTTGTGACAGCCGGGTTTAGCTGTGCCGCAATTGACCATGTCGGGCTTCTGGTGCACGTTCTTTCACCATGCCTGATCGCATCGAACAGGCTCAACGCGCATTTACGGCGTACACTGTCGAACGCGAGCTCGGCAGCGGCGGGATGGCTACGGTCTATCTCGCCCACGACAGAAAACACGATCGCAAAGTAGCGATCAAGATTCTGCACGCTGACCTGGCCGCAATACTCGGCTCGGACCGTTTCCTCCAGGAAATCAGAGTTACTGCCAACCTCCAGCACCCGCACATCCTCGGACTGATCGATTCGGGGTTGATCGGCGACGATGGAGGCGTGCTGAGAGGACGGCCATACTATGTGATGCCGTATCTCGACGGTGAATCGCTCCGTCAACGCCTCGACAACGAGCAGCAGCTTCCGATTGCTGATGCGGTCCGCCTCGCCACAGAAGTTGCCGGCGCGCTCGACTACGCGCACCGACACAGCGTTGTCCACCGTGATATCAAGCCGGAAAACATTCTTCTGCACGATGGTAGCGCAATCGTCGCCGACTTTGGAATTTCGCTGGCGCTAACTCAGGCTGGCGGCGCGCGCATGACGCAGAGCGGCATTTCACTCGGCACGCCCACCTACATGAGTCCCGAACAAGCGTCCGGTGAGCGCTCGGTTACTCCACGCAGCGATATCTATTCGCTCGGCGCCGTCACCTACGAGATGCTGTCGGGTGAGCCGCCCTTTGGCGGCGCTAACGCACAGGCAGTCATCGCGAAGGTGATGACGCAGGAGCCGCGTCCGCTCACGAGCCAGCGTCGGAGCGTTCCGCTGCACGTTGCGTCAGCCGTCTCACGCGCGCTCGAGAAGGTGCCAGCGGACAGGTTCGCCTCCGCACACGAGTTCGCGGAAGCACTGAACAATCCGTCGTCCGTGACTGCGAGCACCCCACGTCGCGAGGCGGTCGCGACGGATCGCACGAAGTGGATGTTGTACGGCGCCGCATCGCTCGCCGGGCTTTTTCTGGGAATCTCCATCTGGGCCCTCGCTCGTCCCGCATCTCCGAGAGCGGTGGTGCGGTACAGCATTGCGTTCGATTCCGCCGAGGCCTTGGCTCCGGATGCTCCGTATTGGGGGCGGCTCGACATCTCGCGAGATGGATCCCGACTCGCTTACCTCGGCGGGCCGCTCGGACAGATCTTCATACGACCACGAAATCAGCTGCACGCCACCGCGCTCAACGGGACAGAGGGCGCGTTAACGCCCTTCTTCTCGCCGGACGGCAATCAGGTTGGATTCTCTACGATCCGCACTGTTTTTGACCTGCACATCGTGTCCGTTGCCGGCGGTCCGCCGGTGCTGGTGACGGATTCGCTGGTCAGCGTGGCAGGGGCCTCGTGGGGCGCGGACGGATACATCTACATCGACTCGCGCGGCCCTCTCCCCTTGTCTCGAGTGGAAGCCAGGCAAGGCGCGACACCAAAGCTGTTCACAACACTGGACACTGCGGCCGGGGAGATCGATCACACCTGGCCGGACGTGCTGCCCAATGGCCAGGGTGTGCTGTTCACCGACACTTTCGGCGCGAAAAGCGGACACCGCGACAGATCGATATTCAGCATCGCCGTCGCCGAAATCCCGTCGGGCAAACATCGCGTGATCGTAAACGACGGCATGTACGCGCGCTACGCCGCGTCGGGCCATTTGCTCTATGTGACAGCAAACAAGACGTTGATGATCGTGCCATTCGATCAGAACACAATGAAACTCACCGGCACTCCGACCTCCCTGATCCAGGGCGTCCGAATGGGCGCCTACGGATCTGCCGATGTGGTCGTCTCACTCGATGGCACGCTCGTATATGCCACGGGCGCCGAGCAGACCAAACGCGATCTCGTGTGGGTAGCGCGCGACGGCAGTCAGAACAGTATCGATCCGGATTGGCAGGCCGGGTTTATGTATCCGGCGCTTTCCCCCGATGGAAAAGAGCTCGCCGTCACAGTGCGACCCAGTGGTCAGACATCAGACATCTGGATCAAACACCTCGATCGCGGGCCGGCCAGCAGGTTGACGCTCGATGGACTCGATCACTATGGCCCAGCCTGGACCGCAGACGGCAAGCTGGTTACCTACGTATCGAACGCGGCAGGGTTTTTCGATCTGTGGACGAAGCACGCCGATGGAAGTGCGCAACCGGTGATTCAACTCGCCACGAAACAAGATTGGTTCAATCCGCGATGGTCGCCTGACGGTAGATGGTTGCTCTTCAACACCGGCATCGGTGATCGCAACCTCGGCGACATCTTCGGCATCCGCCCGGGAATCGACACGATTCCGCTTACAATCGTCTCGACCGGCTTCACCGATCAGTCTCCCGACGTCTCACCGAATGGAAATTGGCTGGCCTATCAATCGAACGAGACTGGCAGGTTCGAGATTTACGTCGTGCCGTTTCCCAACACGCGCGCTGCCAAGTGGGCGATATCGACGCGCGGCGGTACCGAGGCGCGGTGGGCTCATTCCGGACGCGAGCTGTTCTACCGCGACGGCAAAGGCAACCTAGTCGCGGTGGAGGTCGAGACCAATCCGGCTTTCGCCGTCGGTCGATCAGTGCCGCTGTTTTCGACTTCCGGTTTTTCCAGCGATTTCGATCCAAGCTACGCGGTTTCGCCCGACGACCGCCGCTTCCTGATGATTCGCCCGCTCACCGCTGGCGGCTTCGACAAGCTGATCGTTGTCGATAACTGGTTCGAAGAGCTGAAAGGAAGATTGCGGAAGTAGGGCAAACTACGCTAGCTGCACGCGCCGAGTACTGCGTCGTAGACCGCTTTGGTCTCCTTCGAGGGAGCGACTCCAATTTCCCTCGCGATCAACCGACGGCACTTCTCGTACGCCCAGAGCGCTTCCGCGGTATTCCCAGCTGCAGCAAGACTCCGTATCAGCAAGCGATGACCACTTTCGCGTAGCGGTTCGAGTCCCATCAACTCGTGCGCGGCTTCGACGGCGAGGCTGTATTCATGATTCCACAGATAGACTTCGCCGCGACACTCGAGCGCACGTAGCAGCACGTTGCGAAGACGGTTGCGACGTGATTCGATCCATGACCCACGCCAACCCGGAAGAAACGGTCGCCGAGCGATGTGGTGAGCGACAGCTGACGGCCCATAGGCACGTCCGGGATCACCGACGCGAATCGCAGTCTCCGCTTCGTGGATCGCGTCGGCTGCTGCCTCGAGGTCGAGCCACGTTGACTCCGGCAGATGAAGCTCGTAGTAGCCCGCGCCACCGGTGAGTGCGCCCGACGACAATTTCGCTCTGACAAGCAGCGCTCTGAGTTTGCTCATCACCGCGTTGAGCGCGGTGTCGGACGAAGACGGTACTTCGCTCGGCCATAGTGCATCGGCCAGCTCGGTGCGCTCGACCGGTCGACCACGCTCGGCGGCCAGATAGGCGAATGCGACTCGTCCCTGCTGGCCGGGGAACTCGGGCTGATCGAAAAGCTGACCACACACTTCGAGCGACACACGGCCGGCGAGATGAATTCTTACCTGATGTGACTCCAAGCTTATTCCATCCCTCCACCAACCTCATCGCAACAGCGTCTACTTATCTTCGCGTTCCGAGTCCCAAAACATATGAATAGACGGAGGAAGACACCATGGCGACCAAGAAAGTGGCGTGCGATTGCGGCAAGACGATTACCGAACGGAGTGACGACGAGCTGGTGAAGGCGGTGCAAAAGCACGCGCAGGACGTGCATCGCATGGACCTCAGTCGCGACCAGGTCCTGGCGATGGCGGAGCCGACATGAAAACGAATCCGCTCATTGTACTGGCGCTGGTAGTAGGCGGCGGTGGCCTCGCCGCGACCCACTCGAATACTCGCGCGGCAAGCGCGGCGTCTTGCAACGTTCAGGGGGTGTGGCAAGCCGAGAGGGTGACGGTAAATGGACAGCCTTACACGGCCGCGATGGAAGTGAAGATTGTGACGAAGAATCACTTCATGTGGGTGCAGCAGGAGAATCGGCGTGATACCCTCCCACTCAGAACCTTTCAGGACACCGCGCGCGTATTCAACGACGCCGGCGGCTACGGCACCTACAGGCTGTCAGGCAACAACTACATAGAGCGCATCGAGGCTTTTCCGGATCCGACATTCATTGGTAAGGAGTGGCCAGCGACTTGTAAGACAACGCGAACTCAGTGGACGCATAGCTACATATCGCCGGAGCGCACCGATGCGAACGGGCGCACGAGACGCGACACGGTGGTGGAGGTTCTCCGACGGGTGGAATGAGACCATACGTTGAACCTTTCGGCTTTTTCATTCAATTTGAGAGCTGGCAGGACATCTCGCTGGTCAAGCGGGCTCACTCGTATCGAACGAAGCGGCGTAATCGCCGAATCGATAAACCACCATCCACCCGAGGTGTGATATGAGAGACCTGATGGGAATACGACTCGCCGGCGCCGCGGCGGTCATTGCGCTCAGTGCGTGCGCAACGATGACCGTCAACCAGGCGAGCGAGGAAGCGGCGATACGCGCCGCAGAGGCCGAGTACATGGCGGCGTTCAATGCGCACGACGCCAATCGACTCCTCGCGGTTCACACGCCCGATGCGGTTCTGATGGTGGCCAACGCCCCGTTGTCGACGGGTGCTACCGCTATGCGAAGCTCTTTCAGCGACCTCTTCAGCCAGGAATCACCGACACTGAGCTTTACACCGACGAGGATCGAAGTCACGAGCCCGACGACCGCGTACGATTATGGGACTTACACCCTCAATCTCAATACGCCGCAAGGCCAGGTGACTGATCGCGGCAACTATACAACGCTATGGCGCAAAATCGACGGTCAGTGGCGAATTGCTCTCGACGCTCCGGTAACGTCGACACCGATGCCGATGGCGGGCGCAACCGCAATGGCGAGTCCAATGTATCCGCCTGACGTCCAGATAGTGTCCAACAGCGGTCTCGCCTGGAACGCCTTCACGCCGCCGGGCTTCGATCCCGGAATGAAGCTCGCCGTCATCAGCGGTGATCCGAGCAAGGCTGGTCCGTACACGGTGCGACTGCAGTTCCCAGCCGGTTACAGATTCCCGGTGCATTGGCATCCCAGCGCCGAGAACCTGACCGTTGTCTCGGGAACGTTCCAGCTTGCGATGGGAAATACCGCCAACTGGAGCGCGCTCCGGAATTACGGACCCGGCGACTACCTATATATCCCGCCGCGTCACTCTCATTTTGGCGGCAGTCCGTCCACCGGTGCATCGGTAATTCAGCTGCACGGCATGGGTCCATTCCAGGTGATAGTCGGCCCGGGAATGTAGGCGCAACGGCAGTCCAGGTTGACCTTGAGCGAGCCTCCGCGTCCCTGCGGAGGCTCGTTTTTTTTGCGGCCGCCCGGCTGGGAGTCGCTGATGACTGAGCCCGCTCAAAAGCGCGATCCGGCGAGCTTGACATCCGCGTTTGCCCAGGCTTTCTGAAGTCTCTCCTCTGCTTGAGCGGCTTGACCAATCCTCCCCTGTGCCCGCAACGCCAGCGCGAGTCCATAAAGCGACCAGCCGTTCTCCGGAAAGCGCTTGAGATCTTCCTGATAAACCGTCTCTGCTTCTCCAGGATGATTGCCTTTGAGCAGCGCCGCGCCGAGTGACTGACGCAGCGGATAGTACCAGCGTGGCGGCTCATTATAGACCAACGAGTCGTCAATTGCGACCGCCTGACGGAAATGCGAAACAGCGTCGTCAAACTTTCCGCTGCGAGCGGCGATCTCTCCCATCAACGCGTGCATCGCAATCGAAGTTACCGGCTTGGATCCGTTGTCCGCCGCGGTCCCAGCATCGATCGCCTTTACAGTGTCGAGCGCCGTTTGCGCCCTCGCGAAATCGCCCATCGCTGCCAACGCGATGCCTCGTGCGTAGTACGCCAACGCCGTGCGCACGCGCGTCTGCGACGGCGGCAACGGCTCGGCGAGAACCTCGTTCCATCGTCCGAACGTGGTCAACATCAGCGCGTGATACGGCATCACCTCCTGCCACATCTCGACAGCACTCGGGCCCGCGGCCTCGATTTTGTCGCTGAGCGTTTTCGCCCGCTGAAATCGCGTCTGCACTCCGCCCAGCCAGCATCGCGGCGAACGCCAGAAAGTGAATGTTATGCGGGTAGTACATCATTGAGTAGAACGACGGCTCTTTCTGCCCCTCCATGAACATTTCGTCCGTGTGGACCGCGTGAACGTTGCTCGACACGGCATCGTTGTACCGACCAACACGGATGTAAATGTGCGCGGGCATGTGGACCATGTGTCCTTCGCCCGGCATCAGCGACGCGAGCCGCTCGGCGCACGGAACAGCGAGCTCGGGATGAACCGCCTCGACTGCATGTATATAGTAGTGGCAGGCACCCGGATGATTCGGATTCCTGGCAATTACCGACTCGAGCTGTCGAACGATTTGATCCGTGCCCGGATACGGTTGCCCGTCGAGTGTCCAGTAATTCCACGGCCGCAAATCCATCATCGACTCCGATGCAAGTGACGCCGCATCGAGATCATTCGGAAATCTCGCGGCGACGTCGCGCATGGCTCCAGCGTAGGCGGAATCGAGTTTCGCTCTGTCGTCCCGAGGAACGGCGGCGTACCGCGCGGCGATCGCGGTGGCATAAGCTTGCTGCCAGGCTGGCCTCGTGACAGCGAGCGAAAGCGCTTTCTGTGCGGCCTGGAACGCCTTGACTCCGCTAGTCGAGTCCATGCCTGCGTTGACGTGCGGGCCATAAGCGTACGCGATTCCCCACCAACACATCGCGCACGCCGGATCCAGTTCTGCAGCGTGCGTGAAAGAGCGGATGGCTTCCGCGTGATTGAAGCCGTAGGCGAGCCGCAAGCCCTGATCGAAGTAACGCTGCGCCTCCGGAACTGTGGTGCCGATGTCCTTGTGGTACGTGCCGAGGTTGTCGTAGAGCGGCACATTGCTTTGCGCGGAGAGCGTTGCGGCGGCGAAACAAAGAGCGGAAATGATGAACCGAAACATCGTGACTCCTTTGGTCTCGGCATCGACATTAGGCTCGCCGCGCCCGGCACGCAAGCAACCAACGGCGCGTTATACGAAAGGTGGGTTATTGCTCGCGAATCTGCAGTCGAGTGTTGATTCCTGGATTCTCAAGCATCTGAACCGCGCCCCGCGGCCACTTGATCTCGATGCGGTCGACTTTGGATTGATCTCCGAGTCCGAAGTGCAACACCTTGCTCGATTGAGCGAGATATCCGCCGGCTGGATTCACCTGGCGGATCATTACCGTATTCCCGATCCAGAGTCGGGCGACGGCACCGATGGCGTCGCGATTGCTGCGAGTTCCCGTCAGCGCGAGCTCGATGTAGTTGCGGCGCGGAAATCGATTCGCGAAGAAGTATGGACGGTCGTTGAAGTTGTTGGTGACGATTTCGAGTCGGCCGTCTCCGCCGAAATCAGCGACTGCCGCGCTGCGTGAGCTGCGTGCCGCCTTCGTGCCGGCGATCTCCTTTTCCTGGTACGTCCCTCCACTTGGTGGCTCGACGCCAAACATCGCCGCTCGCTCCGCGAAGGTCCCGTCGCCGTTGTTCATCATCAGCTGATTGGGCCAATAGTAGAATGGGTAGCCCATGCCCGAAGTAATGAACGCATCCTCGTGGCCGTCGTTGTCGAAGTCGCCGGAGGCGATTCCCCACGGCCAGAACGTTTCCATTCCCGCCGCAAGCGCTGTTTCCTCGAAATGTCCTTTGCCGAGGTTACGGTAGAGGGCGTTGCCGAAGAGGAATTCGTCGTACTTCTCACCGTGAACCGCGAATTCATTCCGTTCATTCTGAACGAAGCGAGCATCATTCTCGTCGCCAGTTGGGCCCCCCGGCGAGCGGAAGCGCTGATGCTGAAACTGCGTCGCCGCCGGCAACGATGCCTGATGCGAGTCGAGTCCCATCCACATGTCGGAATGCATGTCGACGACGAATAGGTCGAGACGCCCGTCGCCGTCGTAGTCGAACACCTTCGCACCGATTGCGCCGTGTGGAGTGGCGCCCAGCGTTTCGAGCGTGACGTCGGTAAAGGTTCCATTGCCGTTGTTGCGATAGAGCTGGCCGCGGCCGAACATGCTCGGCACAAACACATCGATGAAACCGTCATCGTCATAGTCGAACACCGCGAGGTCGCCTGCCCAGCCACGACCGCGCATTCCTGCCTTGTCGGTTACGTCGGTGAAGGTGCCGTCCCCATTGTTGTGATAGAGGATGTTGGATTCGTGGGCGCTGGTCATCAGCCCCTCGAGGCTTGCCTTTCCTTCGTAATGATGATCGGCGGCATCGAGATTGTCGGTAGTCCACGCCGCGGTGTTGGCGAGAAAAAGATCGAGCCGTCCATCGTTGTCGTAGTCGAAGAACACCGCCGTCTGCGAGTGACCGACATGAGCAACGCCCGCTTTCGCGGTCACGTCCTCGAAGGTGCCATCACCGCGGTTGTGGAAGAGGACATTGCCGCCGCGGGTGGTGGTGACGAACAGATCCTGGAATCCATCGTTGTCGTAGTCGGCGAAGGTCGCGGCGACCGAGACACTGCCGCCGAGCGCCACACCCGCCCTGGCGGTGACGTCTTCGAAGGTAGCGTCGCCCTTGTTGCGGTAGAGAGCGTTCGGACCGTGCTGATTCAGAAAGTAGATGTCGTCGCGTCCATCGCCATCGAAATCGCCGACGGCGAGCCCGGAACCGTGATCGTACAGATTGATGCGGAAACGCTCACCTTGTTCGCTGTTGAGATTGTGCATCTGAAACGCAATCCCAGCCTGCTGCGCGCGTTCCTCAAACCCAGGGCTTTTGCGCAGGCGCGCGTGGATCAAGCCATAGCCGGCAAAGGAGACGGCGGCGGCGATCGTCACTGCAAGCACGATGACTGGAAAACTCGATCTTGTTTCGTCGGTGGCGTTGGGCATTTGCGCCCAACGTCGTGTGTGGACCAACCCAGCACGAGCAGAGGTTGGGTGAGTGTATCACGATGTTTGGCGAGCGGCCGGAATCTCTCGGTGGCTACTAGTCTCCCGCTCGATCAAAGAGTCGCTGCGCCACCGCGTCCAGCGAGCTGCCGGCGGCTTCGAGTGCGACTGCGACATGGTAGACCAGGTCGGCCGCTTCCTCCGCGGCTTGATTGGCGTCGCCGTCGGCGAGCGCGGCGATGAGCTCACCGGTTTCTTCGCCGATCTTCTTGAGCCGGAGATTGCGATCGGTGAGCAGCTTCTTCGTGTAACTCGCTGACTTCGTCTCCACGTCTGCGACGCGTTTGGCAATTATCTTCGAGAGCGCAGACCAGGCACTTGCGGTTGCGAGCGAATCATCGAAGCACGATTGGGCACCGGAGTGGCAGGCCGGCCCCGCAGAGATAACGCGGGCGAGCACCGTGTCGCCATCGCAATCGGCGGTGAGCGACACGACCCGTTGCAGGTTGCCGCTCGTCGCGCCCTTCCGCCACAGGCCGCGGGTGCGGGAGCGGTAATGCATCTCGCCCGTTTTCAGGGTGAGCTCGAGCGCCTCCCGATCCGCGTTCGCAACCATCAATACCTGTCCGCTCACTGCGTCCTGTGCGACGACGACGATCGTTCCTTTGTCGGCGTCGAAGCGCAACTCATCCAGATCCAATCGCAGGGTCATCGCTGATCGCTCACCAGAAATTCGCGTGTTACCTCCGCGAGGTTTGCATTGGTGGCGATGGCGTCGCCGCCGAACGACGTCGCACGACCACGCCAGTCGGTGAAAACGCCACCCGCTTCGACGATGATCGGCAGCAGCGCGGCGGCGTCCCAGTCGGAGACAACTTCGTCAACCATGATGTCGGCGCGACCGGTGGCGACGAGCAGGTAACCGTAACAATCGCCCCACGTCCGCATCGCGCCTACCTCGGTCTGTAGTCGCACCCAACGCTCGCGACGCGCTCTGTCGCGCAGAAATCTCGCGTCGGACGTAAGCAGTCGCGCGTCGGTCAGTCGATCCGTCGTCGAAACTCGCGCGCGCGATCCGTTCCACCAGCAGCCTTGCCCCGTGGCTGCCAGAATTGTCTCGTCGAGTGCCGGGAAATACGCTGCGCCCGCGATCACGGAGTCGCCTTCCGCCACAGCGACGAGCGTTCCCCAGAGCGGCACCGATTGCAGAAAAGTGAAGGTCCCGTCGATCGGATCCAGAATCCAGCGTCGCACCGCCTCGGGTCTCGACTGCGGCAGCTCTTCGCCGAGGATTCCGTCGTCGGGAAATCTCCGCTCGATCCACTCACGAGCGGCGCGTTCGGCGTTGACGTCGGCGACACTCACCGGCGATCCATCGCTCTTGATACGCGTCTCCGGATTCCTTCCGAAATAATTCTTCGCGACGTCGCCGGCTACACGCGCGACTTCGGCGACCGCATCCATATATGTTTGCGTGTTGTCGGCGCCGAGTTCCAGAAGGCGAGTTTCCGTCACGCGGCGCTCCTTACACGAATGCCCGACGCCGCCAGCGCGGACTTCACAGCGCGAATATCGGCAGTCCCATCGTGGAGAACTCCAGCCAGCAGCGCCGCTTGAGCGCCACCGTTTACGAAAGCGGCAACGACGTCTGCCGCTGACCCGGCGCCACCGGATGCGATCACCGGTACTGACACCGCGCCCGATACCGCGGCGGTCAGCGCGATATCGTACCCCGAGCGAGCACCATCGCGATCGATGCTGGTGAGAAGGATCTCGCCGGCGCCGAGCTCGGCGCACCTGACTGCCCACTCGACGGCATCGATCCCCGTCGGTTCCCTCCCGCCGTTGATGTAAACCTCCCATCGCGCGCCTTGTCGCAGCGCATCGATGCTCCCCACGACGCACTGTGATCCGAACCAGTCGGCCGCCTCGCTCAGTATCTGTGGGCGACGCACCGCCGCGGTGTTGATGGCGGTCTTGTCGGCGCCGGCGCGCAATGCCTCCGCGATGTCATCGACCGTGCGCATTCCTCCACCGACAGTCAGCGGAATGAACAATCGCTCAGCGGTGCGTCGAACGAGGTCGAGCAGGGTGCTTCGACCTTGATCCGTCGCCGAGATGTCGAGATAGACGATCTCGTCGGCGCCCTGCATCTCGTACCGTTCGGCAAGGACCACGGGATCGCCGGCGTCACGAAGATTCACGAAGCCGGTTCCTTTGACGACCCGCCCGTCCTTTACATCTAGGCAGGCGATCACTCTCTGCGTCAGCATCGCTGGTCTCTCATCGTGGGCGGTCGACACTGACCGCGACAGTCCCCTTGGTGCTGACCGTGTCGCCAGTATCGACGAGCGCATCACGGAGCGCGAGGCCGAGCGCCTTGAATGCGGCTTCGACGACGTGGTGGCGATCGCGACCACGCAGTACCACGACGTGGATGGTCGCGCGCGCCTCGTTGCTGAACGATCGCATCCAGTGATCGTACAAACCGCTAGGCAGCGGTCCTTCGTAGTAACGGCGCCCGCCGATATCGACCGAAACCTGAACCAGCGCATCGTCCATTGGGATAACACGATTGCCGTAGCGAGCGGCACCCGCAGGGACGATGTCGCGAAACGCGCGACCGACGGTAAGCGCGACATCCTCGATCAAATGGTGCGGGAGATCGCCGCGCGCCGTCACCCTCAGACCGAGTCCGGAGTAGCGGGCGAACGCGGTGAGCATGTGATCGAGAAATCGGTTGCCGGTGTCGATCGGTTTTTTGCCAGAGGCGGCTTGCTCGATTGCGCTGCTCGCGCCGTTGTCTCCCGGCAGAATCTCGACGCTGATCGATGTCTCGTTCGTCTCTCGCTTCGTCACGCCCATGCGGACATTTCCTCGATGAGTGTTTGCGGATTCAGGGCACCCGTGTAGAGCGCCATGCCAACGATCGCCGCGACAGCTCCCGCGTCGGCGAGCGCGCGGATGTCGTCAATGCTTCGTACTCCACCCGAGGCCTGAACTGGAATCGTCGATCGCGCAGTGATTTCCTCGACGAGTCTGACGTCGGGGCCTTCCAGGCGACCCTCGCGCTCGACCGCCGTCACCAGAACGGCAGCGAGCGCAAGCGGCGCGAGGCATTCGACGAATTCGATCACATCGCGTAAGCTGGTTCGCGACCAGCCGCGCGAGAGCACTCGTCGCCCCGATGCATCGGCGGCAACGATGATCTGGTTTGGGTAGCGCCTCACCGCATCCTCGAGCCAGGCGCCGTCCTCGACAGCACGTGTGCCGAGCACGACCTCTGATGCGCCGGCGTCGAGCAGCTCATCGATGGTATCGAGATCTCGCACGCCGCCACCGCACTGGAAGCTCCCCGCTCCTTGGAGGATTTCTCGAACGGTCTCGCGATTGGAGCCGCGTCCGGTGGCGGCGTCGAGATCGACGATGTGAATGCGGGAGAATCCGAGGCTTGTCCACTCGCCTGCAACGGCGACAGGATCCGCGATCCTGACGCGTTCCTCGGCGTACGATCCGCCGACGAGCTGCACGCAGGCCCCGTCGCGGATGTCGATGGCGGGAATCACTTGCATGTCATTGAATCACGCGCCGCATCGACGACTCGAATCTCCGAATCGAGGAGATCGTCGATGACGGCGTTGATGAAAGCGCGACCGGCAGCGGAGCTCTTCTCCGGGTGAAACTGGACGCCGACGGTATTGGCGCGGCGAACGACCGACGCGAAGGTCGTGTCCTGGTGCGTCGTCGATGCCAGCACGAAGGATTGATCGTCCGGGCGACAGACATAAGCATTGGCGAAATACGCCGTCTGCAACCGGCCTAATGGGGCAACGTCGTCGCGCCATTCGATGTCGTTCCATCCCATGTGCGGCACGGTCGGAGTGCGGAGCCTGGTGACGTTGCCGGCGATGAAACCGAGACCCTGACCAGGTCCTTCCTCGCTACCGTCGAAGAGAAGCTGCATGCCGAGGCAAATGCCGAGGCACGGCAGGCCGTCCTCGAGTGCGGACGCGACGGATGGCCGCGCGCTCTGCATCGCCCGCGCCGCGGCGCCGAAAGCTCCGACGCCCGGCAGCACCAGGAGATCCGCGCTGATGGCGCGCCTCAGATCGGTCTCGACGGAGATGTCCCGATCATCTCTGGCGATGGCCTTGAGCAGCGAGTGCAGGTTGCCGGCGCCGTAATCGTAGACTGCGATTGTGCTCCGTCTGCCACCATTTATTGCGCGCGAGATCACGTAGCCTCCTCGAGCGCGTCGAGGAAACGATGCATCATCTCCCAAGGTCCAACCGCGACACGGATGGCGTCGCCGATGCCGCGAAGTTGCGGCAGTGCACGAACGCGGACTCCGAGCCGCTCCAGACGAGACGCGAGTGCCACGCACTCGGTGACCGGCGCGAGGAGGAAGTTTGCGGCCGACTCGAATGTGTCGATGCCGCGCATCTTCAGCTCGGCGCGGAGGCGCGAACGGTTGACGACGACTTGCTTGATTCGCTCGCCGACCCATGCGCGTTCACTGGTGAGAGTAGCAATGGCGGCACGCTCGGCGGGTGAGCTGACCTTGTACGGTCCGCGCGCCTTCATTACCTCGGCGACCAGCTCTGGTGCGCCCACTCCGTAGCCAACGCGGAGTCCCGCCAGCCCGAACGCCTTCGACATCGTGCGCGTCACGATTACCGGCCGGCCGCTGCGGACAAGATCTACAAAGTCATCGCCACCGAATTCGACGTACGCCTGATCGATGATGACGAGCCCCGGTGCGCGCTCCACGATTTGCTCTACGCTTTCGCGCGAAAGGGCACTACCGGTCGGATTGTTCGGTGTACAGAGGTAGATGATGCGCGCACCTGACTCTACCATCGCGTCGACGTCGACATCGAGCGAATCGGTCAGCGGAACAGCGACGGGAACGAGTCCGTTGGTGCGCGCAAAAACGGGAATCATGCTGAACGACGGATCGGGCAGGCACAGCACTTCGCCCGGCTGGGCGAAAGCGCGGATTGCAGAATCGAGCACATCATCCGAGCCGCAGCCGCACACTATCATTTCTGCAGACACGCCGACGTACCGCGCGAGTGCCTCGGCGAGTGCCGGCTCGTAAGCGACCGGGTAGCGGGCGATACTTCCATGTCGCGCCGCGGCGATCGCCCGCAACGCAGCCGGTGGCGCGCCCCACAGATTGGTGTTGTCGCTCAGATCCAGTGCGACGGTTTCGCGCGGCGCGGAGTACAGCCCAATGTCGCGATAGCCCTCGCGCAACAGCGAAGCGATCGAATCAGCTCCTGAAGTGACGTTGGTTGTCATTGATTGACCCGGAATTCACTTCGCTTTGCCTGCGCACGCGGCGCCAGCGCCGCTGCTGCGTGCGCGGGCAGACCCTCAGCGGATGCGAGAATCGCGGTGTCACTGGCGAGTCGTTGCGCCGCTTCGGGCGTCACTTTCTGGTACGAGGTCCAGCGAACGAAATCGAGGGTGCCGAGTCCGGAGTAGCTGCGCGCCAGACCGCCGGTGGGCAAAACGTGATTGCCGCCCGTGAGGTAATCGCCGAACACGACCGACGAAGACTCGCCGACAAACACGCAGCCGGCGTTGCGCACGTCGGGAAGCACTCGCTCCGGATCGTCGAAGGCCAGCAGCAGATGTTCGGGCGCGAATTCATTTGCGAACCGGATTGCTTCTGTTATCGACGCGGCGGTGACGAGAACGCCCGATTGTTCGAGCGCTGCACGAATTACATCGGCGCGCGGCGCATCGGTGAGGATCTGTTCGACGGCGTTGGCGATCGACACCGCTGTCGCATCATCTATACAAATGACGACGACGCAGGCGTTCACATCGTGCTCCGCTTGCGCCACGACCTCGTGGGCGATCGTGTCGGCGTCGCAAGTCGCATCGCAAATCACCAGCAGCTCGCTCGGGCCCGCGGGAGAGTCGATCGCCACATCCCGGCACACCTGCAGTTTCGCTTCGGCGACGTAGGCATTGCCAGGCCCGACGATTCGATCGACTCGTGGAATGGTTTCAGTGCCGTAGGCCATCGCGGCGATTGCGCCTGCGCCGCCGACGGAGAAAACGCGATCTATTCCGGCGATCTCGCACGCCGCGAGAACTATGGACGCCGGGCTTCCATCACTTTGCGGCGGTGAACAGAGCACGATCTCGGCAACACCAGCGATGCGCGCGGGGATTCCCGCCATCAGTACGCTGCTCGCATACGCCGCGCGTCCGCCCGGCGCATAAATGCCGACACGCTCCAATGGATCGGACCATCTCCCGACGGTCACACCCGGTTCCGTTTCGACTTCGACGGTCCGCGGCGGGAACGCACCGTGAAAAGACCCGATGTTCCGCGCCGCACGCTCGAGCGCGGATCGCACAGGGGGAGCAACATCATCAAGTGCCCGCCGTCGCACAGCACGCGAAACTTCGAGCGCATCGATCGACACTCCGTCGTACGCGAGCGCCATCTCCCTCAGCGCGTGATCGCCATCGCACCGGACACGCCCAATAATTCGTTCAGTCGCCTCGCGCACCAGCGAGCTGGTCGCGCTCGAGCGTCGCAGCACTGACCTGCCGTCGCCGGCGGATAACGAGCTCAGCGCGCCTGCAAATTTCCAGCAGGTGTCCTCGATTGTCTGGGTCATGGCATCAGCCGCTCCACCCGCGTGACGAGAATGCCACTGGCGTCGAGAGCCTTGAGCGCACCGATCGTTTTGTAGACCGTTCCCGCGTCGACCACCGCGTGCACCGCCACGCGATCACCGCCGTTGAGGATGTCGATCACCGTCGGACCGTTGATCCCAGGGATGACCTGCTTCACTGCATCGAGCGATCGCCGCGGCACATTTGCCATCAAGTACCTCTTGCCGCGCGCTCTGACAACGGAATCGAGCGCCATAATGAGCGAATCGAGCGCCTCTCGCCGGTCGCGCTCGAACGCGGCGTCGCATCGCGTGACGAGGTGCGCGCGGGAGGAGAGCAACGTGCCGATCTCCCGCAGTCCGTTGACCTTGAGAGTCGAGCCAGTCGAGGTGATGTCGACGATGACGTCGGCGATGCCGAGCAGCGGCGCGATTTCCGCAGCGCCCGAGATCGGCACTATTACGACGTTCTGGTTTCGTTCCTGAAAGAATTCCCGCGTGACGTTGGGGAACGAAGTCGCAATGCGCATTTCCGGCGCGATGTCGTCGACGGTGATAATTGGACTGTCGTCGCGGACAGCGGCGACGAGTCGGCAATCGCCAAAGCCGAGATCGAGCCTTCGCTCGACGGGACGTCCCGATTCGCGCACCAGGTCCCAGCCGGTGACTCCAACGTCGGCGACACCGTCGGCAACGAATTCCGGAATGTCATTGGCCCGAACGAACAGCGCCTCGAACTCTCCGCCGAGTGATGCGGTAAGAGCCCGGTCGCTGCCTGATAGCACGGGCAGTCCGGCGTCTCTGAAGAGCTCGCGCGCATCGTCAGCAAGCCGTCCTTTGTTTGGCAGCGCGATTCTAAGCATGGGAAGCGGGAAGCGGGAAGCGGGAAGCGGGAAGCGGATAACGCGGCTACGAGAATCGGGAAATAAAAAACCCGTCCAGGAATCGGACGGGCTGCGGAAGCTTTGTTAGTGGAGTCTGACTAGCTGATTTCTATAGTCTGACGTTCACGCGCAAGAGCGTCCGCGGCCCGAAATGGCCGTGGCGCGGGTGCGCATGGTTGGTGAAGGTGTTTGTCGTCATTGACCAGCATGTTAACCGGCGGGTGCGATCAGCGCAATAACCGGCGCGCTTTCCGTAAGGGACGACTCGTAACGGACGACTCGTAACGGGCGACCCGTAACCGGTAACCCGTAACGCGTTACCCGTTACCCGTTACCCGTTACCCGTTACCCGCGTCCCGCTTCCCGCTTCCCGCTTCCCGCCTCCCGCCTCCCGCCTCGCGCTTTACTTTTCCGCCGACATACTCTACCTTCGGTGCAAATGACCGCATTGTGGTTCGGAGTGACCTACTACGCTGGCTTTATCGGCTACTTGCCGATAGGGGGCCCCGGGTCGCGCGTGCGGTAAATAGCAACGAGCAGGAAAAAGCGCAGCAACACCACCAGGGCCTTCGCCGAACGCGGGGGCCCTTTCTCTTTTTCTATTTCGGCGCCCGCGAGAACGAGACCCGATCTCTCACCATCACTCGGGGATGTGTGTCATGCCAGGAACGGAGTCGATTCTTCAGACGTCAGTCGCACGAACGCACGCGCATAACGCGCACAACGCGTCCGCCGCCGCGCGCGATCATGCGCGGCCGTACCGGCTGGCGGCGCACTCATCGCCCGCGCACGCGACTCGGCCGGTGCGCGTGAACGACAGCGTGACGATCGGTGGCGCGCAAATCACGGTCATTGCAGGACCGTGCTCCGTCGAAAATGGCGAGATGATCGTCGATGTCGCGAACCGCGTCCGGCAGCTCGGCGCGGTGATGCTGCGCGGCGGCGCTTTCAAGCCCCGCACTTCTCCGTATTCGTTCTCGGGACTCGGTGCATCGGCGCTCGAGCTGTTGGAGTTGGCGCGGAACGCGAGCACGCTCCCCGTCGTCACCGAGGTGATGGATACGCGACAGGTCGAGCTCGTCTCGCGCAGTGCCGACATGCTTCAGGTCGGCGCCCGCAACATGCAGAACTTTTCGCTGCTCGAGGAAGTCGGCAGAAGCAACAAGCCAGTGCTGCTGAAGCGTGGATTGTCGGCGACGACGACGGAGCTCCTGCTTGCCGCCGAGCACGTAATGGCGGCGGGCAACTCCAACGTCGTCCTGTGTGAGCGCGGAATCCGCACCTTCGAGACTTCGACGCGAAGCACGCTCGATGTTTCAGCGATTCCGGTGCTGAAGGAGGAGACGCACTTGCCGGTGATTGTCGATCCCAGTCACGCCGGCGGACGGGCGCGACTGGTGATTCCGCTGGCGCTGGCGAGCATCGCGGCCGGCGCCGACGGCATCATGGTGGAAGTGCACCCCGATCCGGAGTCAGCGCTGTCGGATGGAGAACAGTCGCTGACGATCGAGATGTTCGGCGAGCTGATGCGCGCGGCAGGACCCGTTGCCAGAGCTGTTGGGCGAACGC
Organism: Gemmatimonadaceae bacterium; assembly: GCA_045803545.1. Taxonomy (GTDB): domain Bacteria; phylum Gemmatimonadota; class Gemmatimonadetes; order Gemmatimonadales; family Gemmatimonadaceae; genus UBA4720. The sequence goes on from JBJMOW010000005.1 coordinate 1,503,235, forward strand.
TTTAATCTCACTCCCGTGTTACGCGTAGCGCGTCACGGGTAACGCGTAACCGGTAACGCGTTACCCGTTACCCGTTACCCGCTTCCCGCTTCCCGCTTCCCGCTTCCCGCCTAGAATTTCGCGCAGCAGAGCGGTCACCTGGTCTGCTTCGAGCAAAAACCCATCGTGCCCCTTGAGCGATTGGATCTCCCGGTATTCCGCCCCCGCCTCTTCCGTCCACCGCTGGACATCGAGTACCGGATCGTAAAGCAGATCTCCAGGAATTCCAACTCCAATGATCCGCCCAGCGACCGGACGCAGCGCGCTCGCAACGCCGCCCCGACCACGACCGACATCATGACTGTCCATCGCGGCAAGGAGCGTGAGGTAGGTATACACATCGAAGCGCGCGCGAAGCTTCTCGCCCTGCCTCGACAGGTAGCGCTCCACCGCGAATCCTCCACCCTCCTGTTCGTCGCGCCCAAACCGATCGGCGAGCTCGCCCGCGGTACGATACGTCATCATCGCGATCATGCGTGCGATCTCGAGACCCTCGTCACCCGCAGTTGCGATTGCGCGGCGCTGGATGTGACTCCAGGCGATCGCCGATGCTGGATGCTCGGCGGGCGCAGCGAGAACGACGACGTTACGCGCGAGCGCGGGGTACGTCGCCGCGAACTCCATTGCCACCATTCCACCCAGTGAGCCGCCGATCGCCAGCGCCACCGACGGCACGTGCAGCGATTCCACCAGCTGTCCCACAAGCCGAGCCATGTCGCGCGTTGTCACCGCCGGAAATGGCCGACGCGCAGGATCGGATGGCCCCGTCGTCCCGTAACAAGAGCCGAGGAGATTGGTACACAACACAGCGTAGCGATCGGTGTCGATGGCGAGACTGGATCCGACGACGTCACGCCACCAATCTCCCTTCGCGTCGGCGGAGCCAGTGAGCGCGTGGAAGACTACGGCCAGATTGTCGCGCGCTTCGTTGAGCTTTCCATCGAGAAAGTACGCGTGCTCCACATTGGGCAGCACCTCACCACTCTCCAACTCGAAGCGGTCGAGGAGCTGCACTCGGCGATAACGCGCCGACTCGCCGATCCCCGACGGCGACGCAAGCGGAACACGCAACTGCGCGTCGGCGTCGAGGACCGAAGATCCAAATGTCACAGTCCGAGCGCTCCCCGCAGCGCGGCGTCGAGATCTTCCCGCAAATCGTCGACGTCTTCGATTCCCACTGACAGCCGGATCAAATCATCGGTAACGCCAGCCGCCTCGCGCTCGGCCGGCTCGAGCTGCTGGTGCGTCGTGCTCCACGGGTGGATGATCAGACTCTTCGCATCTCCGACGTTCGCGACGAGCGAGAAGAGTTTGGAAGCCGCGATCACTTTCTTCGCTGCCTCCTCGCCGCCGAGGACGCCGAAGGTCAGCACGCCGCCGAAGCCGCCGGTGAGATAGCGCTTCGCCGTCTCATGCGTCGGGTGTGAGGGAAGGCCCGGATAGCTGACCCATTTCACAGCCGGGTGACCCTCCAGGAATCGCGCCAGAGCGAGCGCGTTCTCCGAGTGACGCTTGATGCGCAGCTGAAGCGTCTCGAGACCCTGAATAAACAGGAACGAATTGAATGGCGAGAGCGCGGCTCCAATGTCGCGGAGCAGTAGCACGCGGAGACGAATCGCGAACGCGATGTTGGCGCCGTTGAAGTTCCCGAATACTCCGCCAAATGAAAGTCCGTGGTATGCAGGCTCGGGATCGACGTAGAAGCCTTTGAATCGCGATGATGCGGTGTAGTCAAACCGCCCGCCATCCACCACCACTCCGCCGATGCTCGAGCCATGACCACCAATCCACTTGGTCGCCGAGTGAACCACGATGTCCGCGCCGTGCTCGATGGGGCGATTCAGGAACGGAGTCGCGAATGTATTGTCGACGACGAGCGGCACTCCCGCTGCGTGCGCAATGTCTGCGATCACGCGCAGATCGGACACGTCGAGCCCGGGATTGCCGATGGTCTCGACGTACACTGCCTTGGTCGTCTCATCAATCGCCGCCGCGAACGACGATGGATCGTTTCCATCGACGAAGCGCGTGGTGATGCCGAGACGCGCGAGGGTGTATTTGAGGAGGGTGAACGTCCCGCCGTACAAAGAGGATGAAGAGACGATCGAATCGCCCGCCTGCGCGAGATTGAGCAGCGCCAGCGTCTGCGCCGCCTGTCCGCTTGACGTTGCGATAGCGGCTACCCCGCCCTCGAGATCGGCGATGCGTCGCTCGAACGCATCGGTAGTGGGATTCATAATGCGGGTGTAGATGTTTCCGAACTGCTGGAGTCCAAACAGACTGGCGGCGTGCTCCGGGCTGTCGAAGACGTAACTCGTGGTGGCGTAGATGGGGACGGCGCGCGCGTTCGTCCCCGGCGCGGCGTTTTCCTGGCCGACGTGAATCGCGCGGGTTCCAAGCCCGGCGACGTGCTCCTGATCGATCGTGGTGCTCATGTTTCCTGCTCCGGAATGAGTGGTACTGCGGGGTGCTGCGACAATTGACCCAAAAAAAACGGCCCTCTCTTTGAGAGAGGGCCGGTAGCGTTACAGAAACTTCTCTGGTCAGCTCACGCGCTGGTGCACCACGCACGCACGCGCCGGTCCGTCTCTCCGAGAGAGGCGCACGGGCAAATGGGACACATGGTGTAGAGCGCGAATGTAGTCATCTGTTCGACTGAAGAGCGTTGGATAAAGAAATAGTTATCGGTCGTGGTCGGACGTGTCAAGCGTTCGACTCCAACTGCAACTGTATTTGTCTGCAACAAGCAGCGCGTGGATGTCCTGCTCATTCAGCAGTTTCTTTCTATCCGCGAGCTCCTTGAATCGCCTAAACAGAGTACTCAGCTCCGCATCGCTCAGCTCGTAGCCCAACGACTCTGTCTTGGCGCGAAGCGCGTGACGCCCCGAGTGTTTCCCGAGCACAAGGCCAATGCCGTTCCAACCAACGGTGTCGGCGCTCATGATCTCGTAGGTCGATCGGTTCTTGATCACACCATCCTGGTGGATCCCGGCCTCGTGCGCAAAAGCGTTGGCGCCGACAATCGCCTTGTTGGGCGGCACGCCGATTCCCGTGCACTCTGAGACCAGCCGAGACGCGCGAGAGAGCTCGCGGGTCTCAATGTTGGTGTAAAGACCGAAGAGTGGACGACGGGTATGAAGCGCCATTACAACTTCCTCCAGCGCTGCATTGCCGGCGCGCTCGCCGATGCCATTGATGGTGCACTCAGCCTGTCGCGCGCCCGCCCGCACCCCGGCAAGAGAATTCGCAACGGCGAGGCCGAGATCATCGTGGCAATGGGCCGAGATGGTTACTCCCTCGATGCCAGGGACATTGTCGCGAACCCCCGCTATGAGGCTACCGTATTCCTCGGGTGTCGAATAGCCGACCGTGTCAGGAACGTTCAATGTCGTCGCTCCACATTGTAGCGCGGCGGTAAAAACCTCGTATAGAAACGGTGGATCGGATCTGGCCGCGTCTTCCGCGGAGAACTCCACTTCTGCGCCGAGCGACGTCGCATGCGCGACCGCCACCGTTACCGCCTCGATCACCTGTCGACGCGTCATCCCGAGCTTGTGCTGCATGTGCAGGTCGGACGTCGCAAGAACGATATGGATACGCGCGCTCGTCGCCGGCTCCACGGCACTCCAGCAACGATCGATGTCGCGCTCGACGGCACGCGCGAGTCCGCAAATCGTGGGCGCATCATCGGCGCAGCCTATTTCGCGCGCGATGCGCTGCACCGCGGCCCAGTCTCCGTCCGACGCGGCAGGAAATCCCGCTTCGATCACATCCACCCTCAAACGCGCGAGCTGGTGCGCGACCCCGAGTTTCTCCTCGAGCGACATTGTGCACCCGGGCGCCTGCTCGCCATCACGAAGCGTAGTGTCGAAGATCCGGACACGGCCGTCATCAGTTGTCATGCGCTCGCCGCCCCCGGCAGTATTTCCTTGGCGTTGACGAACGGCATCATCCGGCGCAGCGAACGGCCCACATCCTCGATGCGGTGGGTGGTCTCCGCCGAACGCGTGCGCTTGAATTGCGGGAGTCCTGAATCGTTCTCGGCGATCCATTCGCGCGCGAATGACCCGTCGCGGATGTTCGACAACAGGTCGCGCATCGTAGCGCGGGTCCGCTCGTCGACGATGCGCGGCCCCGCCACGTAATCGCCGTACTCGGCGGTGTCCGACACCGAGTAGCGCATGTAGTTGAGTCCGCCCTGGTACATCAGATCGACAATGAGCTTGAGCTCGTGCATGCACTCGAAGTAGGCGACCTCGGGTTGGTATCCGGCATCGACCAGTGTGTCGAAGCCGGCCTTGACCAATGCTGAGACCCCGCCGCAGAGCACTGCCTGCTCACCGAACAGATCGGTTTCGGTTTCTTCCTCGAAGGTGGTGATCAGCGCGCCCGCCCTGGTCGATCCGATCGCCTTGGCGTATGCGAGGGCGTCATCGAGCGCGTGTCCCGACGCATCCTGGTGCACGGCCACCAATGCGGGAACGCCGCCGCCCTGTGTGAAGACCTCGCGCACGCGATGGCCCGGCGCCTTTGGCGCGACCATGCTGACATCGACACCGGCGGGCGGAACGATCTGACCAAAGCGAATGTTGAATCCGTGCGCGAACATCAGGGTCTTGCCCGGACCGAGATGGCGCTGGATGTGATCGCAGTACAGTCGCGCCTGCCCCGTGTCAGGAGTGAGAATCATGATGACCTGGGATTGCTTCGCCGCATCGTCCACCGTTACGACCGCGAGCCCGGCGTTTTGTGCAGCGGCACGACTGCGCGAGTCTTCGCGCAAGCCCACTATGACATCCACCCCACTATCTCTGAGATTCAGAGCGTGCGCGTGTCCCTGACTGCCGTAACCGATGATCGCCACTCGCCGCCCCGCCAGACGCTCTACATCTGCGTCACCGTCGTAAAAGAGTTTCGTCATGGTGTCCTCAACACGCCCCGTCAGCTTGCCACCACGGTCGCGCGACCTCTTCGCGCGCCGCGGTTTCCGCCGGCGACATATTGACGTCGAGCGCCATCGCCAGGCTTCCGGACCGCATCGTCTCGCAGGCGCCGAACACTTTGGCGCGCTCGATCATCTCCCCCAGTCGGGCCGGCGTATCGGTCATCTCGAAAACAACGGTCGGGCCGAAGGTCCCGACGATTTTTGCGCCGAATCCTTCCGCCACCGTTCTGATCTCCTCGCGTCGAGGCTCGGGCACGTGGATCTTCACCAGCGCCGTCTCTCGCACCACATACTCCCCATTCGTCACGTCAGTTACCTCCAGTACTTCGATTAGTCGGTTGAGTTGCTTGATCGTTAGCTGCACATCGGGCGTCTCCACTACAACGGTGATACGTCGCACTCCCGGAGTCTCGCTGTCCCCCAGGGCGATGCTATGGACCGCGAGGGCACGACCGCGCAGCAATCCAAGCAAGCGATTGAGCGCCGCGGGTCGATCCTCCACCAGCGCGACGAGAGTGTGTCTCACGCGTGCGCCTGCGCCCCCTCGCGGGTGATCATCTCGCCGATGCTGCTCCCCGGCGGCACCAGCGGAAATACGTTCGCTTCGCGCTCGACCCTGAAGTCGAGCACCGCCGAGCCGTCGTGATTCCAGGCGCACTCGATTGCATCGTGCGCCTGCTCGATGCGATCGACGGTGAACCCGCGCAGTCCGTACGCTTCGGCGAGACCGGCGAAGCTGGGACCCGACAGTGGCGTGCCGCTGTAGCGCTTGCCCTCGAACAACTGCTGCCACTGACGCACCATGCCGAGGTAGCCGTTGTTCACGATCGCCACTTTCACATTCCGGATTCCCTCCTGATTGATCGTCGCCAACTCCTGGTTGGTCATCTGGAATCCGCCGTCGCCGACGATCGCCCAGATCGTTTCGTCGGGATGCGCGATCGCCGCTCCCATCGCCGCCGGTACGGCAAACCCCATCGTGCCCGCGCCGCCGCTGGTGATATGTGTGCGTGGACGTCGCCACTCGATCAGCTGCGCCGCCCACATCTGGTGCTGGCCGACGTCGGTGACGACGCGATAGCCGCCGCGTTCGTTGAGCGCTGCGTTCAGCGCAGCATAGACATCGTGCGGCATCAGCTCCGCGGTGTCAGGCCGGCGCAGATACGGCTGGCGGTGCTGGTGCGTCGTCTGACTATCTCGAATGTCCTGCAGCCAAACGAGCGCATCACGCGCCGGAGTTTCTTCGATTAACGCGAGCAAAGCCGCGCGTGCATCGCCGACGATGGCGACGGCGACTTTCACGTTCTTGCCGATCTCCGCCGGATCGATGTCGACGTGAATCACTCGCGCCCGCGGCGCAAATGTGGATGCCTTGCCGGTGACGCGATCGTCGAAGCGCGCGCCGATGTTGATCAGCACGTCGCACTCCTGAATCGCGCGATTGACGTGCACCCAGCCGTGCATGCCCGGCATGCCAATGCTGAGCGGATGATCCTCGGGAAACGCACCGATTCCCTGAAGAGTCGTAATCACCGGAATGCCGGTGCGCTCGGCAAACACGCGCAACTCCGCTGCGGCGCCCGAGATGATCACGCCTTGCCCGGCGAGAATTAACGGCTTGCTCGCGTTGGCAAGGAGCCGAGCTGCCTGCTTCACCGCCTCCCGCGTCCCGCCTCCCGCCTCCCGCCCCTCGCGCACGCCGAGCGAGACGTTCCAGTCGGGGACCACTTTTGCCTGCTGGGCATCCTTGGTGACATCGATCAGCACCGGCCCTGGACGCCCACTGCGCGCGATGTGAAACGCCTCGTGAAACACGCTCGGCAGGTCATCGGCGCACGTCACTCGATAATTGTGCTTGGTGATGGGCAGCGTGATGCCGGTGATGTCGGTTTCCTGAAACGCATCTTTCCCCAGCACAGCGCTCGACACCTGTCCAGTGATCGCCACCAGCGGGGTGCTATCCATCCAGGCATTGGCGATCGGAGTGACAAGATTGGTCGCACCTGGTCCGCTGGTCGCGACGCAGACGCCGGGCTTACCGGTTGAGCGAGCGTAACCTTCCGCGGCGTGACCCGCGCCCTGCTCGTGTCTACACAGCACGTGACGCAGGCAATCGCGGTACTCCCACATCGCGTGGTAGAACGGCATGATCGCGCCCCCGGGAATGCCGAACATCACTTCGACATTTTCGCGGAGCAGAGCTTCGCACATCACCTGCGCGCCAGTGCGTTCGCGAGCGGGAGGCGGGAGGGGGGCGGCGAGAGGCGGGAAGCCGGAGGTGGGCAACGGCAGACCGACAGCGGGTACGGGTACGGAAAACGGAGAGCGCGCGTCGGTCATCGTCCGACTCCGGCCGGAGTCGGCCTGTATGTATCCCGCATCGAGTGAGTGAGCGCGTCGATCGCGACCGTCGTTGACTTTGTCGTTGGCTCGACGCCGTTGCTCGCGCCGTTCGATGAGTGAGGCCATTCGAGAACAGCGCCACGACCTGCGTTCGTCACCATCGCCGCGTAACGCGACAGCCATCCGCGCGTATACCGTGGCTTTGGCGCAGTCCACTCGGCGCGACGTGCACGCAGTTCCGCCGGATCGAGCTCCGCATCCAGTTTGCGATTCGTCAGATCGATGCACACGATGTCCCCATCGCGCAGCAGACCGATCGGACCACCTTCGCCGGACTCGGGCGAGACGTGACCGATGCACAGCCCGCGGGTGCCGCCCGAGAATCTTCCATCGGTGAGTAACGCCACCTCGGCGCCGATGGGCATTCCCTTCAGCATGCTGGTGAGCGCCAGCATCTCGCGCATCCCGGGACCACCGCGCGGACCCTCGCCGCGAATCACCAGCACTTCGCCCGGACGAATTCCATTCGCGCGCACTGCCGCGGCCGCCGACTCCTCGTCTTCGAAAACACGCGCCGGCCCGCGAAACGTCATCTGATGCTGCTCGACCGCACCGACTTTGATCACCGCGCCGCCCGGAGCGAGATTGCCGAACAGGACGCATAGCGCGCCCCGCTCCGCATGCGGACGAGTGATCGGCCGAATACACTCCTCGTTGAGGTTGCGCACGCCGTCGAGATTCTCGGCGATGGTTTTTCCGGTGACAGTGAGCGCATCGGGGAACAGTGTGCCTGGCTTCTTCGCCAGTTCCGCCAGCAGAGCGGGGACACCGCCCGCCGCGTCGACATCCTGAATGTGCCACTGCCGATCGGCGTCCCACGCCGGCGATACTTTCGCCAGATGCGGCACGCGCTCAGCGACTTCGTTGAATCGCGCCAGCGGATACTCGATGCCGGCTTCATGCGCGACGGCGATTACGTGCAATAGTGTGTTGGTCGAGCCGCCCATTGCCACATCGAGCGCGACTGCATTGTCGATTGCTTCGGCGGTGACGATGTCGCGGAAGCGAATGCCCCGGCGAAGGAGCTCCAGCACCTGCGTTGCTGCGGCACGCGCCAGACGATGGCGATCGGGTGAGACGGCGAGAATGGTTCCGTTGCCGGGAAGCGCGACGCCCAGCGCTTCGCAAAGACAGTTCATGGAGTTAGCGGTGAACATCCCGCTACAGCTTCCGCACGTCGGACAGCCGGCGATCTCGAGCTCCTCGAGCCGAGTGTCGTCGATGGTGCCCGCGGCCCGCGCGCCCACCGCCTCGAACACCGAGATCAGATCGACCTTCTGACCGCCGCGATCGACGCCGGCGCGCATCGGTCCACCGGAAATGAAAATCGTCGGGATGTTGGCGCGCGCCGCGCCCATCAGCATTCCCGGCACGATCTTGTCGCAGTTGGGGATGCACACCATCGCGTCGAAGCAGTGCGCGTTCACCATCGTCTCCACGGAGTCGGCGATTAACTCGCGCGACGGCAGCGAGAAACGCATTCCGTCGTGTCCCATCGCAATGCCGTCGTCGACGCCGATGGTGTTGAACTCGAACGGCACTCCGCCGGCGGCGCGCACCGCTTCCTTCACCACGCGACCGAACTCCTGAAGGTGGACGTGACCGGGAATGATCTCGACGAACGAATTGCAGATCGCGACGAACGGCTTGTCGAAATCGCCGCGTTCGCGGATCTGTCCCGTCGCACGCAACAGACTGCGGTGAGGGGCGCGCTCGAATCCCTTTTTGATGGTGTCGGAGCGCATTTACGGTTTTTGCCTTCTCGGCGGTTGCACGTTGGTCATGAAAAATCGAAGGGCCTCGTCCCCGTGTTTTGGGGAGAGGCCCTCTTTCTAGTTGCAACCGAGCGCCTCTCCCGTTTAGGGGAAGAGGCGGTGTCTGTGAGTGATTACATCGTGTTCAGACCAGTTCTCTTCCCAGTGCCAATAAGTCCCACCCCAATAAGCAGGAGGGACAAAATGAGACCGAGGAGGAGCTGGCTGCGGATCACGTTAATGGTCGTGTCGATGTGCGAATGTGAATTGCGTCGTCGGCGGCAGCATAACCCCCGATCGAGAACGTTGTCAAGTGCGAAACATTGCTAACGGAAAGCTGGACGCCGGAAACGGACAACGGGTAACGGTCAGCAGGAAACGGGTAACAGGCAACCGAACACAGGTTACTGATTACGGGTTACGGATTGCGCGTGTCCATCAAACAGCGCCCATCTGATCAAAATGATGCGCTACCAGTAACCAGTAACCAGTAACCAGTTTCCCCGTTGCCCGTTGCCCGCTTCCCGCTTCCCGCCTCCGCCTCCCGCTTCCCGCTTCCCGCTTCCCGAGTCGTGCGCGTCTTGCACTCATTGTGGCAGAATTGCTCAGTTGCTCGGTGATTTGTGCATGGCTGAGCTTGGGTTTGTGCAAAAGTTGCAAATTCTGCTTGACAACTTGAAACCAGCCGAATATGCTTTGCCGCACATGATTCTCGCTCGCCGCGTCTCTTCCAATAACCCGGGAAACAATCGCCAGCTCCCACAGAACCTGTGGGACGTCTTCGATCGTTCCGGGATGAGCGCAATGAGATAAGCAGCAACTCCAAGCTCCAGCTGTCATCGCCCCGCGTTTCGATCGAATGAACGCGGGGCTTTTTGTTTTTCGCAGCAACAACTCTCACCCGTCGCGCCGGAGGAAAACTGTGAAGTGGTTCAAATGGAGCGCAGTGCTGGTCGTACTCGGTTTGCTCGCGTCGCCTGTTGCGTTGTTTGCGCAGGCGGCCGAGGCCGCAAAAATCGACTCTGTAGCAATACAGACCACCGCCAATTCCACGTCGATCAATTTCGTGTGGACGCTGATCGCCGGGTTCCTGGTGATGTTCATGCAGGCCGGGTTCGCGCTGGTCGAAACAGGATTCACCCGCTCCAAGAACGCCGGTCACACCATGACCATGAACTTCATGGTCTATGCGATCGGCATGCTCGCCTACTGGGCAATCGGTTTCGCGTTGCAGGCTGGCGGAATCGGCGCGCTCACGACACTCGGCGGCTACGACAAGCTCAACACCGAGTTCGCCGTTAACATCGGCGGTCACGCGTGGGGCTTGTTCGGGATGCAGGGCTTCTTCCTCACCGGCGTCGCGTACAACGCGTCGATCTTCGCGTATTTCCTGTTTCAGATGGTGTTCATGGACACCACGGCGACGATTCCCACGGGCGCGGCGGCGGAACGATGGAAGTTCTCGGCGTTTTGCATTTTCTCAGTCTTTATCGCCGCCGTCATCTACCCGATTTACGCCAACTGGGTTTGGGGCAACGGCTGGCTCTCCGCACTCGGTAAGAACGCCGGGCTCGGCCACGGCCACGTCGATTTTGCGGGATCGTCGGTGGTGCACATGACCGGCGGCGTGCTCGCATTGGTCGCCGGCAAACTCATTGGTCCACGGCGCGGCAAGTACAACGCCGACGGAACTGCCAACGCCATTCCCGGACACAACATCCCAATGGCGCTGCTCGGCACGTTCATCCTGGCCTTCGGTTGGTTCGGCTTCAACCCGGGCTCCACGCTCGCCGGCATGGATTCGCGCATCGCGGTCATCGCCACCAACACCATGCTGGCGGGAGCCGCCGGTGCGATCGCGGCGATGATCTACGTCTGGAGACTATACGGGAAGCCCGATCCATCAATGCTCGCCAACGGGATGCTCGCCGGTCTCGTCGCGATCACCGCGCCGTGCGCGTTCGTCACTGCGCCGTCGGCGGTTCTCATCGGCGCTGTCGCGGGAGTTCTCGTCTGCTTCGCCGTGGTCTTCATCGAGCGCAGGCTCAGGATCGACGATCCCGTCGGCGCGAGCTCGGTCCACGGTGTCTGCGGCCTCTGGGGCGTTCTGTCAGTCGGATTGTTGGCCGACGGCACTTATGGCGACGGGTTGAACGGTGTCGCAGGCAACGTGCGAGGACTCTTTTACGGCGACGCGAGCCAGCTCGGTGCCCAGCTGATCGGCATCACCACCAACATCGTCTGGGTCGGACTCGCCGGCTACGCGGCCTGGAAAATCACCGGCTGGCTAACCAGTGGACATCGCGTATCGCCCGCTATCGAAGAGCACGGACTCGATCTGCCGGAGATGGGAGCACTCGCCTATCCCGATCAGGCCGATCTGTCGTCCGGAGTCGTGATCGCCACCGACGCCGTCCGTCCCGCTGCGTAGCGGGAAGCGGGAAGCGGGAAGCGGGAAGCGGGAAGCCGGTAACGGGTAACGCGTTACCGGTTACGCGTTACGGGTTACGGGCAACAGATCTGAATTCATTTTTTCACGCAACGAGGATCTAATGAAACTCATTAGCTGCGTCATCCGCCCGGAGCGACTGGGGGCGGTGAAGGAAGCCTTGTTTCAAGCTGGTGTTACTGGAATCAGCATCAGCCGCGTCAGCGGACACGGCGGCGAACACGAGGTCGTCGAGCATTATCGCGGCTCGTCGGTCGTGCTCGAGTTCCGCGAGAAAGTCAAAGTCGAGATGGCGTGCTCGGAGCCGTTCGTCGAGCCGACAATAAGGGCGATTCTGTCCTCAGCTCGCACCGGCGAAGTCGGCGACGGAAAAATATTCGTCCAGCCGCTGGAGCAAGTCATTCGGATTCGCACCGGCGAGCGCGACAACGCCGCGCTCACCCCCATTACCGCCGACGATGTCCAGCGCCGCGCGCGCGGCTTAGCGCTCTCAGCCGTTTAAACGAACGCCACCCTACGCCTCACAGGAGACCACGAGATGCACCGAACATCCGCAGTTGCTCGCGTATCGCCTCCCCCATCCCGAGCGGGGCCCTTGCTGATTCACCTTGTTGCATTGATGCTGGCGCTTCTTGTCGCCGTCGTCGCCAACGCGCAAGGCGTGAAGCTCCAGCCCAGCGATTCAGTCGCTCCGGCAGTGTTGAGAGCCGACTCCAAGTATTCTCCCGCCGACACCACCGCAAAAGTCGACGCGGCCGCAAAAGCCGACGCCGCCGCCGCGCTTCCCAAGTGGTTCGAGGATCTTGCGCTGAACGCCTTCGTCTCCACCGCCTACGAGTACAACACCAACCGCCCCGCTCCCGGCACCAACAGCTACCGCGTCTTCGACTTCAACGACAACTCGTTCAACCTCGACGTCGCCGAAGTCGTCGTGCAGATCGCCGCATCGAAACCGAACGACGCCGGCTTTCGCGTTGACGTCGATGCGGGAAATTCGATTCCGCAGATCGCGAAAACTCAGGATCAGACGGCGACTCAGTTCGATCTCCAGCAAGCATTCGCCACCTACATCGCGCCGATCGGCTCCGGTCTCCGCTTCGACGTCGGCAAGTACGTCACCCACCTCGGGTACGAGGTGATCGAGGGTTACGACGGCTACAACGACAACTACAGCCGGTCGATTCTCTTCGGCTACGCGATCCCGTTCACTCACACCGGGGTCAAAGCGACCTACGCCTTCTCGAGCAAAGTCGCTGGCATGTTCGAAGTGGTGAACGGGTGGGATCTGCTGCGCGACAACAACCGCTCGAAGTCGCTCGGCGCACAGCTCACGTTGACACCGGCAGCGCCGTTCAGCGTACTCCTGAACTGGATCGGCGGACCGGAGCTCGCCAACGACAATCACACCAAGCGCAACGTCTTCGACGTCGTCGCGATACTCAAACCGACCAATCGGCTGACGCTCGGCGTCAACGGTGATTACGGGATCGAGGACGGCACCAGTCGAGTGAATCCCGGCTCTGATGCGATCTGGAAAGGCATCGCCGGCTATGCCGTGCTCGGACTCAAAGAAAATCTCTCCGTCGGTTTACGCGGCGAGACCTTCCACGACGACGGTGGCGTCCGACTCGGCACCGATACGAAAGCGAGATTGTCGGAAGCTACGCTCACACCAGTCTACAAGTTCACCAATCACGTACTGGCGCGCGGAGAAGTTCGCTTCGACAAGGCGAACCAACCAATCCTCGCCAAGCGCGGAACGCTGAGCGACAAGCAGACGACGATCGGCCTCAACGTGATCTTTGTGTATTGATGAGGCCGCAATGATCCAGGCCGACACACTCGCCCCGGTGGTGCTGGCGTTGGCGATCGTCCTCGCTTCGGCAAAGCTCGGCGGCGACGCCGCCGAGCGTGTGGGGCAACCGGCGGTTCTTGGCGAGCTCGTCGTCGGGGTGCTTGTCGGCAACCTCACCCTCGTTGGCGTGGACTGGTTCGGATTCATCACCACCAACGCCACCGTCGGAGTGTTGGCGCAGCTGGGCGCTGTCATCCTGCTCTTTGAAGTAGGACTCGAATCCACGGTCCGCGACATGATGAAGGTCGGAGTGCGTTCGCTGGTGGTGGCTGTGCTCGGCGTCGTCACGCCGTGGGCGCTCGGCTGGTGGGTCGGTGCGCTGCTCCTCCCGCAGCAAAGTGTCTACGTTCACGCCTTCATCGGCGCGGCGCTGACCGCAACGAGTGTCGGCATTACGGCGCGAGTGCTCAAGGATCTGGGGTACGCACAATCGGCGGAAGCGCGCATCATCCTCGGCGCGGCGGTGATCGACGACGTGCTCGGCCTGGTCGTTCTCGCCGCTGTTGCCGCGTTCATTTCAGCCGCCGACAGCGGCGCCGGTTTATCGTACGGCGCGCTGGTGATCGTGCTCGGCAAAGCGATTGTCTTTCTGTTCGGCGCGCTGTCGCTCGGCGTCGTTTTCTCGCCGCGGCTATTCGGCTTCGCGTCACGACTCCGCGGAAGCGGTGTGCTGCTGGCGACGGCGCTCGTCTTCTGTTTTACGCTAGCGTGGCTGGCCAGCGTCATCGGCTTGGCGCCGATCGTCGGCGCTTATGCTGCGGGGCTCGTCCTCGAAGACCTGCACTACCGCGACCTTATGGCGAAGGAGGAGAGGCGACTCGAGGAACTCGTTCGACCGATCTCGTCGTTTCTGGTCCCGGTCTTTTTTGTTTTGATGGGAATGCGCGTCGACCTGAGCGCATTTGCGCGACTGGAGATCGTCGGTCTGGCGGCGGCACTCACCGCTGCGGCGGTGGTGGGCAAGCAGGCATGCGCGATTGGCGCGATTGGTGCGAAGCTCGACGCGTTGTCGATCGGAATCGGCATGATCCCGCGAGGCGAGGTTGGGCTCATCTTCGCCAATATCGGACTTACGCTGGTCGTCCGCAACGAGCACGTTGTCGATTCGGCGACGTTCTCTGCGGTCGTCATTGTGGTGATGATGACGACGCTGATAACGCCGCCCGCGCTGAAATGGAGTCTTGGTCGGGGAGCCCGATCACAAACCCTGAGGGAGGACGTGCGATGGAGGACGGAGGCGGCGAAGCGGGCGGCGGGATAGCGGAGTGACCCGTAGCGCGTAACCCGTAACGCGTAACCGGTAACGCGTTACCCGTTACCCGTTGCCCGTTGCCCGTGGCCCGTGGCCCGATACCAGTTACCAGTTACGGGCGTTAGTTCGAGTCGCCCCGCAGTTTTTTCAGAAGACCGTGCAGCATCTTGCGGACATCGATGATGCGAGGGAGAAGGCTCGTGAAATCCTGCTCGGTCATCAGCTTAAGATCGCGAGCGAGTTGAACGTGTCCCTCGAGTTCGGTTGCTGAAGCAATGGCGTAACCGAGATAACGCGCAAACTCACGGGGACTCGTATGCGCGCTGCCCTCGACGATATTCGTCGGCACCGACATCGCGGCGCGCAAGAGTTGGTCGCGCACCGTGGCGCTACGAGTTCCGCGCATGCGCGCAGTGACTCGCTCCGCATCAATCGCGACCTGCAGCGCCGCCTCCCAGACACGAAGTTTCCTGAAGTCAGCCACGCCGAACCCTACACCGCAGCCCGTCCGGCGCTTCCATCATTTCCCCGCTCCAATCAGCGGAAATCTGGCCGCAGCTATCGGGCTTCGGACATCGAACTTCGGATGTCGGGCTCCGGGTAACGCGCAACGCGCAACGGGTAACGGGTAACGGGTAACGGGTAACGGGTAACGGGTAACGGGTAACGGGTAACGGGTAACGGGTAACGCGTTACGGGTTACGCGTTACAGGAAACGCATTACGTGTTATCCGCGGACAACCAATCCCTCAATCTCCTCTCCAACCTCCACCGTCGAGCACGCCCTCCCTCCTATCTGCACAATGTCCGCAGTAACGCAGCCCTTCCCGATTGCCGCACCGACAGCAGTCTCCACCGTCACCGCCTCCCGCTCGAGCCCGAAAGAATACCTGAGCATCATCGCCACGCTGAGAATCGTCCCGATCGGATTCGCAATTCCCCGCCCCGCAATATCCGGTGCCGACCCGTGAATCGGCTCATACAGTCCGCATCGCCCGCCTGCGCCCTTCCGTCTCGCGTCTCCCGCCTCGTCGCCCAACGACGCCGACGGAAGCACGCCGAGCGACCCGGCGAGCATCGAGGCTTCGTCGGTGAGAATGTCGCCGAACATGTTCTCGGTCACGATAACGTCAAAGTCCCGCGGCTGGCGCAGCAGCATCATCGCACACGCGTCGACCAGCACGTGTTCCAGCGCCACGTCAGGGAATTCCTCCCGCAAAACACGCGTGACGGTCGATCGCCACAGCCGCGACGTCTCGAGCACGTTCGCCTTGTCGACCGACGTCAGCTTGCGCCCGCGTGAGCGCGCCAGCCGCGCGGCGACACGCGTGACACGCTCGATCTCGCCGGTCGTATAAGAACAGACGTCGACCGCCCGCTCACCGCCATCAACTCGCTCGCGCCGCTTGTCGCCGAAGTAGATGCCGCCCGTCAGCTCGCGCACGACGATGAAATCAACCCCCACGATCAGCTCGGTCCGTAGCGGCGACCGGGCCGCGAGCAAAGGATGAACTGTTACCGGGCGAAGATTGGCGTACACCCCCAGCTCCCGCCGCAAGCCAAGTAGTCCCTGCTCCGGGCGCATGTGCGCGGCGGGATCGTCCCAACGCGGACCACCAACCGCCCCGAGCAGGACGGCGTCGGCGCTCAGACAAAGATCGATGGTTTCCGGCGGGAGCGGGGTTCCGCGTACGTCGAGCGCGGAGCCGCCGATCAACCCCTCCTCCAGCTCGATCGTATGACCGTATCGTGATGCCACCGCGCGCAGAATTCGCACGCCTTCGGCGACAACCTCCGGTCCGATGCCATCGCCGGGAAGGACGGCAATCTTTAGAAACGCCACGAGCGGCGAGGAAGTCTGACTGTCAGCGTGTCGAGACGCGCGCGGGATGCGCCGCCTCGTAGGCGGCGATCGCCGTCTCCTCGCCGAGCAGGAATCCGAGCTCGTCGACCCCGTTCAGCAGACAGTGTTTCGCGAACGGATCCACGGGGAACGAGTGCATTGACCCGTCGGGTAACGTCGCCGTCAGCGTGGTGAGCTCTATCGTGACGCGGGCTTGCGGCGACTTGGCGAGCTGGTCCCCCAGACTAACGTGCGCAGCCGGGGTAAGGACGACGGGGAGCAGTCCGTTCTTGAGCGCGTTGCTGCGGAAGATGTCCGCGAAACCGGTGCTGATGATGGCGCGAAAGCCGAAATCGAGCAGCGCCCACGGCGCGTGCTCGCGCGACGAGCCGCAGCCGAAGTTGTGGCCGGCGACGAGGATTGATGCCTCGAGCGCGTCGGCGGAGTTGAGCGGAAAGTCGGCGCGGGGCTGGCCGCGTTCATCGACTCGCCAATCGGCGAACAGATGCGCGCCGAGTCCGCGACGCTCGATCGTCTTGAGAAAGCGCGCCGGAATGATCTGATCGGTGTCGACGTTGTCGGCCGGCAGCACGACGCACGAAGACGTGAGCCTCGTGAATGGTTGCATCACCGTCTCGATCACGACAGGCTCCGCACGTCTGCGATCGCTCCGGTCACCGCGGTCGCCGCTGCTGTCAGCGGACTTGCCAGGAAAGTGCGGCCGCCTTTGCCCTGGCGTCCTTCGAAGTTGCGATTGCTGGTGCTAACCGCGCTCTGGCCCGGCGCGAGCTGATCGCCGTTCATCGCAATGCACATCGAGCAGCCTGCTTCACGCCATTCTGCGCCGGCTTCCTTGAACACTCGGTCGAGCCCTTCCGCTTCTGCCTGACTTTTGACATTGCGCGAGCCGGGCACGACCAGCATCCGCACTCCGGGTGCAACCCGACGTCCACGCATTACCGTTGCCGCCTCGCGCAGATCGGAGATACGCGAGTTAGTACAGCTCCCCACGAACACCACGTCGACAGCGCGGCCGAGCAGTGCCTGCCCCGGCTCGAGCGCCATGTAGCGGAGCGCCTTGTCGAGATCGGCGCGCTCGGTCCCGCTCGCCGCAGAGTCGGGGTCAGGAACACGTCCGTCGATGGGAATCGCCATCGACGGGTTGGTGCCGAAAGTAATCATTGGAGCCAGGCTGTCTGCCCGCAGATTCAGCGTGCGATCGTACGACGCGTCATCGTCGCTGACGAGTTGCCGCCAGCGATCGACCGCACCATCCCAGTCGCCGCCCGCCGGCGCAAACGGCCGGCCGGCTATGTACTCGGCAGTCGTGTCGTCGGGCGCAATGAGGCCGGCGCGCGCGCCTGCCTCGATCGACATGTTGCAGATGGTCATCCGGTTTTCCATCCCTAGCGCGCGAATCGCTGAACCGGTGTACTCGAGCACGTGTCCGGTTGCGCCCCCGACGCCGATCCTGGCGATGATGGCGAGGATGATGTCCTTTGCCGTAACCCCGGGAGGAAGCGTTCCATCGATGGACAGCTGCATGCTGCGCGGCTTGCGCTGCAGCAGCGTCTGGGTTGCGAGAACGTAGCCCACTTCCGACGTCCCGATTCCAAACGCCAGCGCGCCAAACGCGCCGTGGGTGCTGGTGTGACTGTCACCGCAGACGATGGTCATGCCCGGCTGTGTAAGCCCCTGCTCCGGTCCGATGACGTGAACGATTCCCTGCCGACTGTCTTCGAGTCCGAACAGGCTAATGCCGAATTCGTCGCAGTTCGTCTCAAGCTGCGTGAGCTGCGCCGCCGCCTGGGAATCGAGCACCTGCAGACGGCCATGCGCCCGGGGCGTCGTCGGCGTCGAATGATCCATCGTCGCCAGCGTCAGCTCGGGTCGCCGCACCCCAACACCGCGACGCCGCAACTCGGCGAACGCCTGCGGCGACGTCACCTCGTGCACGAGATGCAGATCGACGTAAAGTACCGCCGGCGTGCTCTCGGTCTCGGCCCGAGCGACGTGGTCGTCCCAAATCTTGTCGACGAGTGTTTGTGGCAAAGCGGGAAGCGGGAAGCGGGAAGCGGAAAGCGGGAAGCGGGAAACGGGCAACGGGCAACGGGCAACGGGCAACGGGCAACGGGCAACGGGCAACGGGTTACGCGTTACGCGTTACGCGTAACGGAAAAAAAAAGGCCCCTCGACATTTTCCGGGGGCCCGTCTGCCGCAATTCGCGAGAAATCTTATACGCGCACAGACAGACCGCCCCTATCAACGAGGTTCGAAATAAGAATAGAAAGTCGGGAGCCCGTAGCGCGCATTGAACGAATGTCGAAGCAGGAAACGCAAGCCGCCGTCTGCCGGTTGCGGATTGGGAATGTATTTGTCGCTAACGGGTCGGTCAAGCGTTGTCGGCGCAGACCCTCAAATAAGAATCGTAGTTGCGGCTTGTAGCTTAGCGATTCCGCGAGCCGAACGTAGTGAAGCGGCCGAACAAATCGCTCCAGCCTTTGGTGCTCGTCTTCCACGATTGCTCGTTGCGCGCACGCAGCCGCGCCTCGGTCAGCCCGATCGTGCGGTTGACGCGCGGT
This sequence comes from Gemmatimonadaceae bacterium, assembly GCA_045803545.1. Classification (GTDB taxonomy): domain Bacteria; phylum Gemmatimonadota; class Gemmatimonadetes; order Gemmatimonadales; family Gemmatimonadaceae; genus UBA4720. The sequence goes on from JBJMOW010000005.1 coordinate 1,522,358, forward strand.
GGCTTGTCCGCGGTCGTCTCTGATTCGTTGACGCTGGCCAGCGTTTTCTCTTTCCTGGCCGCAATGTCGTCATCGCGGTGCTTATTCTTTAACCCAAACAGTCGCTCCCTGAGGCTCTTTTTCATTCAGTTCTCTCGAGTGTGAAATTGCCCGGGTTGGCGTGGCGCGCGTTCCTCATCGATTCGCCTGTATGCTTCGACACACCATGCGTCGGCCTGCTTGGCGATGGCGCGGAATTCCGGTGACGGGCGCTCTCCCGATTGCCCGGCCGAGTCCTCACTGAGGCTTATCATCTCACGCACGTGGATCACGATCTCGGCGAACGGCACTCCCCGATTCTGATCCGCCGCGACTCGCGTCTGTACCGCCAGCCGCAACGTTCTTATAAATGCGAAAATGCCGCCGCCGTCGTTGGACACGAGGCGACGCGAGAGTGGTGGGATACTGTTCGGCGGCTTGTTCATAAGCGCTTTGGCACAGGCGAGACTACGACTGACGTGGGAGATGGACCGAAAAAACCGTCCCCCGCTCGTCGGACGACATCACTTCAATTCTTCCCTTGTGCGCGTGGGCGATTCGATCTGCGATGTAGAGTCCCAACCCGAGGTTAGCCGAGGGCCCAGTGGATTGGTTCGGCGTTGTCTGCATCTTCATCGCGTTGAAGATCCCATCCAGCTGCTCTTCAGGAATAGCAGTGCCGTGATTGTGCACGGCGATGGTGACCTCGTCATCGCTTCCCTGCACATCGACGGAGACGGTGCTCCGCTCCGATCCATGCTCCAGCGCGTTACCAAGCAGATTGGTCACCGCCTGCGACATTCGCTCATAGTCCCAGTGGCCCGTGAGCGCACCGCGAGCGTTGACCTTGATTCTGCGCTTTGGATGCGCGGCCAGAACCTCGTTCACCACCTCGTGCACCAGCTTACCCATGTTCATGCTGGCACGGGTGATCGGAATACCACCGCCGAGCCGGCCGCGCGTGAAATCGAGCAGAGCGCCAACCATGTTGTTCATGCGCGTGGTCGCGCTGACTATGCGGGTGGTTAGCGTCAGATGCGGCTCCTCGAGCTCCTTCGTCTCGAGCATGAACTTCGACGACGTCAACACTGCTCCGATCGGCGATCTGAGATCGTGACCGAGGATCGCGAGGAACATCTCCTTGGACCTGTCGAGATCCTCAGTGAAGCGCATCACCGACTCGGCGAGTGATTGGTCGATGGCTTCGTTGAATCGTGTCAGGTCGTCGAGGTCGGTCTGGGTTGGTTGCGACTGACCGCGTATCCAGAGACGGATCACACTGGCGCGCAGCGCGCGGTACTCCGCTACCATCTGGTCGATGGTGAATCCACTTTCGGCCCTGCCGGTGCCGTGCTTTTCGGCAGCGGTTCGCTCCATGGAGGTTGGCAGCGGAGCGAGCCCTCTCGATTTTGCCGACTGCTCGAGATCGCCTTGCGGTGTCTGAAGATCCCTTGCAATCACCATCAGCATCTCGCTGGCGTGGTCGCTGAGCGCAGTAATACCCATCGATGCGCTCGCTGGAGCGCAGGTCTTCGCGAACGCCCCCCACTCCGCCAGAATGAGTTCGCGATTTCCGAGTATGAAATCGGCCAGCCGCATCGTATTGGCCGCGGCGGTTGCCGTCTGTGGCATGAGTGCGGGCGCGGGTAGTTGCAAGGAATTCAGGTCTGTGTGTAGCGGGCGGTCAGATAACCCATGGATGTCATTGGTCGTTTACTTCGGTCCCGGACATGCGCGTCGCGCGCTGGGCCGTAGCGCGCTTGGCAAGTTCCTGAGAAACGGTGGACAGAAAATCCTTGTAGGAAAGCGGTTTCGCGATGTAGCCGTCACAGCCCGCGGCGCGAATCCGTGCCTCATCGCCTTTCATCGCCAACGCGGTCAGGGCGATGACGGGAATCTCGCGGGTGACGAGGCCGGCCTTGAGCAGCGCAGTCGCCTTCAGGCCGTCCATGCCGGGAAGTTGAATATCCATCAGAATGAGATCGGGCTGCTCGTTGTCTGCCAGCGCAACTCCTGCCTCCGCATCGAGTGCTTTGAGCACCGTGTGTCCCGCGTTCTCGAGCAGGAATGTGGCGAGGGTCATGTTGGCGGGGTTGTCTTCGACTACCAGCACTTTCGCCATATCAAACTGCCGCGTGGCGATGGGAGATGGCTCGCCGGACTTCGCTCGCGAACTGACCGCCGGTGAAGTCACCTTTTTCCAGAATGGTGGCTACGAGTCCGTTCAACTTGCCTCGATCCTCGGCGGTGATTGTCTTGGACGTGACGATCACGATCGGTATGCTCGCGGTGCCGACGTGCTCATGAAGCGCTGCTACGACGTCGAAGCCGGTCACGTCGGGCATCATCAAATCGAGCACGATCAGATCGGGCAGCTCTCGTCGCGCGATTTCAATCGCGTCGCCGCCGCCGTAAGCGCGCAGGACATTGCTCGCGAGCCCCTCAACGTGGAATGCGACCAGGTCCACTGCGCGAGGGTCGTCGTCGACGATCAGGATCTTGAGCTGTGCGCCAGTGTTCAGCGGAACCAGCCCCAGTGCGACGAGCGATTCATACAGCTCCTGACGTGACAGCGGTTTTTGCATCACCGCCGCGGCGCCGAGCGCGAATCCCTTATTTCGGTCGGCGACTATGGAGACTATCACGATCGGTACGTGCTTGAGCGAGGGCATCTGCTTCAGGCGCCCGAGCAACTCCCAGCCATCCATCCCTGGCAGCATGAGATCGAGGGTGATCAGCGATAGCGCTTGCTGTTCGGCAAGGACGAGCGCCACTTCCGCACTCGGGGCGTGAAGGATCGTGAACCCCTCGGCTTCGAGCTGAACTCGAATGAGCTCGGCGGACTTGAAATCATCCTCGATGACGAGAGCGATGCGATCGCTTGGCAGAAGCTCGACGGCGACGGTTACGTTGATTTGCTCTTCAACGGCTTTCTCGTCCTCGGATCTCAAGGGAAGCCATACCGTGAATCGCGAGCCTTTGCCCTCGGTGCTCTCCACGGCCAGCGTTCCACCATGGAGCTCTGAGAGCAGCTTGATCATCGCCAGGCCAAGTCCTGTTCCCTGATACTTCCTGGCGAGACCGCTGTCGATCTGACTGAACGGCTTGAACAACGCCTCCATGCCCTCCGGCGTGATGCCGATTCCAATGTCAGTGACGCTGATTTCGAGAAACTCAGCGAAGCCATTGTTGGCCAGCGGAAAGACGCGGCCGGTCGCGTCGTACTGGAGACGGCCAACCTCGGCTCTCGAAACGCGGCTCGCTTGCAGTGAGACTTCGCCGCCGTCGGTGCTGAACTTCACCGCGTTGGAGAGCAGGTTGTAAACGATCTGCTTTACCTTCCGCGCGTCGGCGCGAATGGAACCGAGCTCACGCGGCGCATTCAAGGTGAGCCTGATGTGGCGCGCCTGCGCTTTTTCCTTGACGATCGACAGGCTGTTCGCGAACAGGGACGATATCTGCACTGGCTCCAGATCCAGCATCATCTTCCCGGCTTCAACCTTCGAAAGATCCAGGATGTCGTTGATCAGGGACAGCAGATGCTTGCCGCTGCTGAAGATGTCGCCGATGAATTTTTTCTGTTGATCGGTGAGGTTTCCGATCAGGCCGTCCCCCAGCACCTCTGAGAAACCAATGATCGCGTTGAGCGGTGTTCTCAGCTCATGCGACATGTTGGCGAGAAATTCGGACTTCATCCGGCTAGCTTCCTCGAGCTCGACGTTCTTCTGCTGCAGCCGCTGTTCGAGCTTTCTGCGTTCGTCCTCGATCTGCTTGCGGGCAGTATTGTCTGTCCCAATCAGCAGGTATCCGATAATGATGTCCTTCACGTCGCGCAGTGCGGTTACCGACACCACGGCCGGAAAGCGGCTCTTGTCCTTACGGATGTAGGTGAGCTCATAGATGTCCTCGATGCCACGCGAGGCCTTGAACACCAACGCCTCGAAGCCGGGCGCGATCTCCGTTCCGACTTCGGCGCTCAGCGCTCTGGCACGAGCGACGATTTCCTGCGCGTCGGAGATGTCGGCAGGCGTAATCTTGTTCACCACTTCCACCGCTTCGTAGCCAAGCATGCGCTCGGCGCCAACATTGAAGATCTGGATCACCCCGTTCGCGTCGGTGGCGATACTGGAGAAGTTGGCGCTGTTGAAGATTGCGTTCTGTAGAGCGTCAGCGCTGAGAACTGCCGCGGTACGACGGCGCCACAGGTTGAAGACGCCGTTACCGTTACCGTTGGTGTGCGGGTGCGTGGTCATGGCCGCTACTCCTTCGCCGGTGTCGTATCGCCAGCCATGAATTTCTTCCATGCCCGCGCGCTCATCATCCAGGAGCCCTGATTACGCGCACGAAGGCGCTGTTCCGTCACTCCGATGATGCGTGGGACACGGCGTTTGTGCAGCGTGGTTCCGTTTTCGTTGAAGACCGCGGGGGCCGATTTCGGGCTGGCAGCAGCGGCGGCTTTCCGTTGATCGAGAAAGCCGAATAGGGTCTGTCTTAGACTCTTCCTGTTGTTGCTTTTCATTTGTGCGCCTGGCATGGAGGGCGTCGCCAGTAGCGCCGGATGCTGCCTTAATCGAGGCAGATCGAAATGCGGGCTGGTGGGATCTTCCCGCACACATTCTTCATGAGAACGTGTGCTAAATATAACTCATTACACGCTTTGGTGGGCTTATTCCGACTGAAATACACAGGCCTGCTCCATCATCAAATCACGGAACAAGACGTGCGCTGACTCTGTCAATACCTGTAGTAACTCGCCTGACGCGTCCGATGCCCGCATCCAGAAACAAACCCCCGAAACCAGCCAGCCGCACCCGCATCGGCGATCGGCTTCGACACGATCTTCCGACCCTCGTCGTGCGGTATGTGGACCGGCTGCGCACCGATCCGTTGTTCTCGAGAGCGGAGTCGCTGCCCAATCCGGTTCTGGAAGCCCACGCAATGAGCTTCCTCGGCGATCTCTTCCAATCGCTCGTGGTGCTCGAGAACGCTGAAGGACTCGATGATGCCGATGAATCAGAGCTGCTGGCCGAAGGCAGCCGGATCCAGCGTTTCATTTCCGAGCTGCACGGTCGCCAGCGACACCGGCTTGGCTGGACAGAGCACGCACTCGAACGTGAGTATCAGATCCTCAGAGAGGAAGTCGACTCGCTGGTGCGACGACACGCGCCGGATGCGGATCGCGCCGGTGATTTCAGCTGGGCGATCGATGTACTAAACCTCCGGCTCAACAACGCGCGCGCCGCGAGCGTCGCCGCCTATGAGACGGCGGCGAGCGAGAGTCGAACCTAGGCCAGCGCTTCCCTGTCTTCTGTCCCGCGCTCCACCGTCGCTTCATGACTCCACAAACCGAGCGGCTGCAGCGCGTGCTGCGCGATAAACCCACAGTGCTGGCAAACGATCATCACCGCCGGAATCGTCACAGTGCTCGCGCCGTTGCGCGCGCTCGTCTCCTGCACCTCGATGCGTGAGTACTCACTCACCGTCCACTGACTGTCGTCGCAACGCGGACAACCGCCGGCGCCACGCGACTTGAGTGCGCTGACGATTCGCTGCTTGTCGGTGCTCGAGATTCCCTTGTAATTCGACATCTGTGCTCCTTGGTTCGAATGACGCGTGTCAATCCGGTCTGGTCGATCGAAGATTGCAACGGCGACAATTTTGGGCGTCGCCAGGATCGCCAGGGCGCTGTCTCAGTGAGACCGCGTAGAGCGCCGGCTGGTGGGAGACGTCCGGCGCAGGAACCATTCACACTTAATCTACGCTAAAGCGCAGCGTAACGCTTCGAGAATCACGCCGCTCGCCTCTTCTTATAGTAGCAGGCTCGCCCAAACCACGATCGATCTTGTAGTTTTTCAGCACTATGATGCGTGCGCTGTTCGGCTCGGCGAGCCTGTTGCTGTGCGTTGCGCCCAACATCTCCTGGGCGCAAGGCTATCCGCCGAGTCAGCGCGGCTCTGTCTCACAGAATGTCGCCTATACTACGATTTCGATCGCCTACGGCCGCCCAGTCGCGCGCGGCCGAGCGTTGTTTGGCAGTCTGGTGCCGTGGGATCAGATATGGCACCCGGGCGCTGACTCGGCGACACGCATCACTTTCAATCACGACATCGTCGTCGAAGGCAAGCCGCTGCGCGCGGGTGAGTACACGCTGTGGCTGATTCCGCGACAGACTGCGCCGTGGACGCTCATCTTCAGCCGCGCCGCGCACGTCTTTCACAAACCGTATCCCGGTGAGCGCTACGAAGTTCTGCGCGTCGACATCAAACCCGAGCAAGTCTCGCACGTCGAGTCCTTCACGATCTACTTCCCTTCCGTTCTCCGCGACGAAGCGGTGATGCAATTGCACTGGGGAACGACGGCGATTCCAGTCCACATCACCGCGCCGTACACGCCCTAGCAGGGTCACTCACTACTGCGCGCCCGGGACTCCCTGCGCGCTTTCGGCGGTAATCGTGTAACTGTAATCCCCTGACTGACAGTCATGCCCTGTGAAGGTACCGGCATCATAGTCCTCGCAGCGATAGGGGAACGAGATTACGGTGTGAAAAGTCGTCGCGTGGATCGTACCCGATGCAATCTTGGTCTGGTCCGCCCCAAAGATCTTGAACACGAACGAGTAGTCGTTGCCGAATTTGAGATTGCCGTACATGTACTCGACGTCACCGTTGAAAATGTGGGTGTTGTCGAAATTCGGGTCGGGATCGTCGACCTGCTGAAAATCCTCCGTGTAGTACGAGACGTCGCCCGCATTGGTGCCGTACTGGAAGTCGGTGAACGCGCGGTCGGGAATGGGGCCAGCTGCGCTGGTGTGGGTTTGACTGCAAACCCTGACGAAAGCGGGTGAGACGTTCACAGTGAAGCCCTCGAAGACGATCGGCTCCAGGCGCATCTCGTCGATGCATTCGATGTGCTGAGCGACAGTGCCGAAATCGGGATCTTCGTAGGTTCCGTTGAACTCCAGGTAACTCGCTGTCGCGGGATCGAACTGGAAGTCGGTGAGCAATTGTCCGTCGACTTCGTCGCGGAACGCGAACGTCAACGGACCGGTCATGAGAGGCAGATGACCGCTGACGTTGGACTGCCAGCTTTCGTTGCGGCGCCAGTTCTCCAACACGCGATAATCGGTGCGAGCGCCGTTATCGGTGAAGATGTAATAACCCTCGCTGAATTTCGTCCCGACGTAATCCCTCAGGCTGAAATACGAGCCGAACCAGGTGAAATCGTTCGGCACATAGATGTTGATCGCCTGGGTAGTGCTGTTGTTCGACGCATCCCAGTCGCCCGGATTCACAGATTCAGCGCGCACTGTCAGCTGCTTCGTTCCCCGCTCGGTGAAGATGTGATTGAAGATGCACGACACACTGCGACCGGCATCGACCCAGACTCCGCTCCCGCGGCCAACGTCCACTCCGTCCACCGCGAGGACACAGACAGTATTCGCGCCGACGTCGCCGTTCTTCTCGGAGATCAACGCCGAGATCTGGATCGGCGTCTCCATCCGCGCCTGCCCCGGAGCGAAGATGCGATCGACCGAGACGTCGGGCCGCAGCTTCACGGTTTCAGTCGCCGAGACAATGTCGCTGTGCTTGCCATCGACGCCGACAACAGTGCCCTGCACTCCCAGCTTGCTGCCGCGCACTCTCCCGGCCAGCGTCGTTTGATAGGTCGGCGAGCTCAGGTTTTTGTAGCTCGTCGTCGTCTGCAGCGTACCGTTCGGCGCGAATTGTTTGAGCTGAATCTTGTTAAGCAGTCGCGACGCGTCGGGGTTATCGATAGTCCCGGTGGCAACGTCGAGGGTCGTGCTGCCATTGATACCGAGGAGCGCCCTCGCCTCCAGACTCGCCGCCCCGGCAAACCCACGCGCGTTCTTTTTCCCCTTGTCGCGATACTTGATGCTATTGGCGAAGCGTGTCGGGCCTCGTCGAGCCGTGGTGGCTGAAACGTCGCGTCGCAGGTGCGAGGGCGGGCTGATCGGTGCGGTCACGGAGTTGTCCGCGCAAGCGGCAGCTGCGATGAGGGCTCCGAGCAGAGCAAACGATCTGACCCAAGTGTTCGACTCCATAAGCACCTCTCGGCAAAAGCGATGATTACTCATTTCGCTCACATTGGGTCACTCTAGACCGATTGCGACAATCCAATCAGAATCGCCGCGCGATCCGCCGTGATCGACTTCCCGGTTTGCGCCTGCAGCGTTGCGCGATAGTCCTTCAGCTTCGCGTCGGCCTGTTTCGTCTTCCCGTTCTCGCGGGCTTGCTGCGCCTGCGCTAAATCGCTCGCAAGATCGTCGGCGACTCCCTTGTTGGTGACGAAGCGGCGCGTCAGGTTCGTCAGGCTGGCGAACGTCACACTCACGGTGAATGTCGTCGATGCAGTGGCCGTATTGCCGGCGTTGTCAGTCGCCGTCGCCGAGTACGTGTGCGGTCCGAGGCCGAACACGTAGGCGTCACCATCGATCGGCGCACAGGTATTCGATGCGATGCCGGATTCCGCGTCGCTCGCCGTACACGTGATCGAGACGTGCGCGTCGACGCTGTAATCGGCAGGGTGGGTCGAGTAAGAAATCGTTGGTGGCGTGGCATCAGCAACTGACACGCGCCACAGCACGGCACCGCTCGTATAGAACCCGCCGGGCGTCCACTGAACCTGCGCCTGGCCGACGATCAATCCGCGATTGTTGATGCCGTGTGCGTCGGCGGCAGGTCCGGAGCGCGGCACACCCAGGTCAGTCAAAGTGCCATCGTGCGACCAGAGCACCGGAGCGAAGTTGAAGGTCCCAAACGATATGCCGACGACATCGCCTGCTTCGTTCAGACCGTACGCCCGCGAAAAGGACTGGGATGCGCCTGGCACCATCGGCAAAGTCTCGAATGCGCCATGTCTGAACACCATCGCGCGCCCGAAATAGTACTGGATGGTGCCTGCCATCTCTGCGAGAAAATCTCCGGCGTCATTGAACATTTGCCCGGTCGCAATGTCCGCCCCTACCGGGCCCACACCTGCTGGCAACGTGATTTCCGTCGACGTGCCGCCAGACCAGATCTGCGGCCGACCAGAAGCTACGCCATAGTTAAGACTTTGCCCGATGATAGTCCCCGCGGCATTGATTCCCGTCGCCCAGGCCAAGTCTGTCCCAGGCAGTTTCCCGAGATCCACGACGCCGCCCTCGGCGGGCCATAGAGCGGCGCTCGGACCGGTGAAGTCGTCGAAACCGTTGCCAACGATGTCGCCGTGCTCGTTGATCGATTGCGCTCTGCTGCTACCATAAGGGTTGTACGGTGCCAGTGTTGGGAGCGCCCTGATGACTCCATTTTCCCATACCACTGCCGAATAACGCCCGTCGGCGTCCTGCGACTCGCCTACGATCACCCCGGCATTATTGACCTGGTACGCTCGAGAGAAATGTCCGCCAAGCGTGCCGAGGTCAGTGAAGACTCCGTTCTGCCAACTGATCGCCCGCTGCTCCTGACCGTCCGGCGTATAGCCCCAACCGACGGCGAGCCCGTTGTCGTTGATGTCAACGAGCATCGTGTACTGGCCGTTGAATTGGCCAATCGCGACGACGTCGATGCCGGTGGAGCTCTTCTCCCAGGTGACATTGGTGATCTGCTGCCGCCCGCCCGAAGAATCCACACGCAACGACTGCTTCGGTGCAACGGGGCTGTCCGTGCATGCAACGATGAGCAACGCAGACGCAACCAACGTGAAACGACGCATGGCGACCTCGGGTGGGTGAGTCTTGGGGATTCTGATAAGCTCAGCCGTTTGGCCGCGGGTCCAAGGTATGTCAGTAAACAAATCGCGCCAGAGGGAGATGCTTTGCTGCAGACTGAGGCCTGAGGACTAAGTGCATCGATCATCGCGGACTAAGTGAGGATTGCAGCCTAAAGCGCTTTAGTCATCAATCATCGATTAGTCAGCAATCACAGATGCCTTTAGTCATCAGGCCTCAGTTCAGTTGAAATATGTCTAGTTACTAGACATATTTGGTCATGATCGCAAGGCAGACGGCGGCGGCGGCGCGGGCAGACCTGAAATGGCTGACGAACTCAGCCGCGCTGCTGCGTCGGCGGCTCCGCCACACCCCCGAGGAAGCACAGTGGTGGGGTCTGGTGCGGCTGCTCGTTACCGACCTCGAAATGACGCTCGCAACAGCAGCGGAAGTCGCAACCGCTGCACTGCGCTCCTTGCCGGAGACCAACCGCAGACGACCACGCCGACACGCTCCGACCCCGGCCAAACAGGATCCGACTGGCACCGCTGCAATAGTGATCGATCTCCCGCGCTATCAATCGACTTTTCTTGCCAATCTGTCCCGTGCGCTCATCCTCGAGACTCCCCGTCGCCGTGGCCGAACCAGCGAAGTCACTCGCGGTAACGCCGTCGAGGCAGCCCGCGATTATGGAATCGATGTCGGCTTGTTGCGTTCGGCACTAAACCGAACGCCGAGCGAGCGTCTGCAACTGCTGGACGCAAATCTGGAATTCGTTCGCGCGGCATCGCGCCAGTCAAAATGAGCTTCGCTTCCATGCTCGGCGGCCTCACGAAAATAAAGATTCGGTTCGTCGTCATCGGCGGCGTCGCCGCCGCAATCCACGGTTCGTCGCGAGTGACGAATGACCTCGACATTTGCTACGACGCTGGAGATAGAGCGAATGTCGCCGCGCTCGCCAGGCTACTCGCAGGGTGGAAGGCTTATCCGCGCGGTGTCGAGCAAGATTTGCCATTTATCATGGACGACCGCACGATGCGGGGCGCTCCCATAATGACACTGGCAACTACCGAGGGAGACCTCGACATCATGGATCGGGTGGCCGGAGTCGGCGACTACGCAATCGTTCGCAAGCACTCGCAAGAGATCACCGCACTCGGTTTGTCTTTTCAGGTCATCGACCTGGCGTGGCTCATAAAGGCCAAGCGCGCGGCGGGCAGACCGCGCGACTTCGATCACCTTCCGGAGTTGGAGGCGCTGCTGGAGCTCCGCAAAAAGCCGTAAGGCGTATGCAACTGTGGCACTGGTCGACCATCGCTGCCCCTTCGGGGGGTTGCCGAAACGTAATTTGCTCTTGACGCGCGCCCCGCGGAGATGCTAGTGTATTAGCACCTGCTAGTGTGCTAGCAGGTCGATACCCCGTTCAGTGTCATGGCCGCGGTCCTCAGGAGGCCGATGTTGGGAAAACGCGAAGGAAAGCAACTTTCACTGGACGCACTCGGAGCGCGCGAGCGGGAGATCGTCGAGACGTTGTTCGCCCAACAGGAAGCGACGGTCGCCGACGTGCTTGGCAGCCTCCGGTCTCCACCCAGCTACTCCGCTGTGAGAGCGATGCTCACCCTCCTCGAGCAGAAGGGTTACGTAAAACACCGTCGAGATGGACTCCGCTACGTCTACTCGCCCACTGTGAACACGGCTGACGCGAAAGGCCCGGCGCTGCGGAAACTGGTCGATACCTTTTTCGGCGGCTCACCCGCCCGCGCGGTAGCGACACTATTGGAGCTGCCGCAGGGCGCAGACGAAGAGCTGACGATCAAGGATCTGCGGAAAGCGGTGCTCGCCGCAAGGAAGCAAGGGCGATGACCGGGCAGCTTCTGATCACGCTCGCAATTCGCACGGGCGCCATCGCGGCGCTCTCGCTCGTCGCGGGTGTGGTGCTGCGAAAAGCCCGGCCGAGCACCCGCAGCGTGCTCTGGAATTCGGCGCTGTTTGCTTGCCTGATTACGCCGCTCGCGTGGATCGCCGCGCCGCCGGTAACTGTATCCGTGCCCGCGCGATTCGTCTTTCAACACCTGGACGCGGTGTCCCCAACGACAATCGCGTCGCTCGCACCTGCTGCTAGGAATGCCAAGGTATCGGATGCGACCCAGCGGTTCTCCGACCCTGAAGGCTTCGAGACAAACGGTCAGGCGCTGATCGCCCTTTGGTTGGCGGGGGTGGTGCTGGTCGGGTTCCGATTCGTTCGCCAGGTGCTGGCCGCGCGTAGACTCGTGCGTGGCGCCACCGCGGCCAAACATGCGCTGTTGCGCGATATACTTGCCCAAGCGAGAGCATCTCTCGAAATACAAAGAGACGTAGCGGTGCTCCATTCCACGCAGATCGACATCCCTCTCGCCACTGGCATTCTGCGACCGGTAATTCTCCTGCCAGCGTCGGTCAGCGAATGGAGTGCGGAGGAGCTGCGCATCGTTCTTCTCCACGAGCTTGCGCACGTCCGGCGGGCCGACATCGTTGCCCGCGTGGCTGCGATGTGCGTCTGCGCTATTCACTGGTTCAATCCCCTCGTCTGGCTGCTGGGCAACCTTTCCACTCGCGACGCCGAGCTGGCTGCCGACGATCTCGTTCTTTCCGCCGGCGTTCGGCCCTCCACTTATGCCGATGCGCTTCTCAACGTCGCCGGCAGTGTGCTCCGGTTGCCCCTGATCCAGCCGGCGGTGCCATTGGCTCGGCGCGCTTTTCTGGCGCACCGGGTCCACGCCATCCTGCGTGAATCGAAGCGTCGTGGAGAAATCGGCCGCGCCGCGGGAATGCTCGTGGTCTCAGCCACATGCGCTGCAGCTTTGCTGGCAGCCTGCGTGAGGCTTTCGCCCCAGTCAGCGGCCGCTTTCACGACGACCTCAGATAATTCAACCTGGATCGGCGGTGCAGCCGACGAGTTGATTCGGGCGCTCGACGACGCGAGTCCGCAGGTGCGGATGGCAGCCGCGCACTCACTGGGACAGCTCCACGCCCAGCGTGCGCGCCCACGGCTGCTCGATCTCGCCAACGATGCAGACAAAAACGTCCGCTACGAGGCCAATCTGGCGCTCAGCGCACTCGATGCCCGGCAATCACCATGACATTGAAACTGTTCCTCGCCGCTCCGGTGATCATAGCGACATTCGCGCTCCATCGGGGATCGACGAGTGCGTCGCCGGTCGCAGCGCAGCCTGACTGCGGCTGCACCGATGATCCTCCGTTCGTCCGCAACCCTTTTCGCGTCAAGCCAACGCGCGCCGATCTCGCGCGAATCACCGACGACCTGGCGCGTGATTGTGCGACCGCAGCAATTGCCTCGCGTAAACTCGGGATGGTCGCAGATGCGTCCTCCGTCGCACCGCTGATCAACGCGCTCCATCACAAGTCGTGTCGGGTGCGGACGGCGGCGGCGGACGCGCTCGGCGAACTCCGCGATCGGCGCGCAGTAGCTGCGCTCGTCGCCGCGCTGGCCGATTCCGACCCCCGCGTCCGCTCGAGCGCCGGGTGGTCGCTGGCAAGCATCCCCGATTCTACGGCGGTCCCGGCGTTGTTGATCGCCGTGACGGACAGCGAGAAACACGTGCGGCAGGCGGCGGCCTCGGCACTTGGCGCAATCGGTGATCCGCGCGCCGGCCCGGCGCTGACGAAAGCTTTACGCGATTCGGAGAAAGACGTTCGACAAGCTGCCGCGCAAAGTCTCGGTCAGCTGCGGCAACCTGCAGCGATCGCTCAGGCAAAGGAATCTCCCGCCGAGCGTTGCGCGTGGGAGGGCTGGCTGCCGCCCGCGAGAGGGCGCGAGCGAGTGCGCAACTCGAGGCGACTCGATGCCGCTTCAGTCAATCGTCTCACCGTGCTCACTCGCACGGGCGACAAAAACTCGAGGATGCTCGCGGCGGAGGAGCTAGCTGCGGCTCAGGATCCAGCGTCGTTGCAGTCGCTGATCGACATGACCGCCGATTCAGATCCGATGGTTCAGGAGGCAGCCCTCAGGGCGCTCGGGAGGCGCGGCGTGACGTCGGCGACTCCGATCGTCGCGCGTTTCGCTCAGTCGTCGAACTCGCACCTGCGTCAGGCGTCCATCTGGTCGCTGGGTCAGCTTCAAGATCCGTCCGCAATCAATGCCGTTATCGCAGCGAGCCGAGACACCAGCAAGCACGTACGCAACGAGGCAGCGTGGGCTCTCGGCCTCATCGGTGGGTCGCGCGCGCTATCGCCGACGAGGCAACTGGCCTACGACGACAATCCGCAGGTGCGAATGGCAGCCGCGTGCTCTCTGGATATGATTCACGTCGATGATCCTCAGGTGCGCGGAACTCTCATTCGCCTGGCGAGCGATAGTGATGCAGTTGTGCGGGAGGTCGCGCGCTGGACACTAACACGCATGTAAGGGTGGAGCTGTGCACGATTGCGCAGAGCGTCAATGTCCCACGCGCCCTGCGGCGGCTTGATCCTCGATCAGCGCCTGGACCCGCGGATCCTTCATTCGCCATGCGAACTCGGGATCCTTCAACTCCGCGATCGCATATCCGTTTGCGCTCGTAAAGCACCGCTCGAGAAATGGCATCATCGCCTCGGCGTCGCCCAGAAATCCGTAGACCGCTGCCTTGGTGCACGACAGCTGGATCGCCTCGACACCCCTCGGATACATCGCGATCGTCTGACTAACGCTCGCTTTCTCGAGCAGATCGAGCGCGGTCGTGCGATCGCCGTACAACGCAGCCAACCACGCCAATACCTCATACTGACCGCGGCGCACGTAGGCAGACTGGTTCGGATCGTCGGTCATCCGCTTCTCCAAACGCCACGCTGAATCGGCCAGCGTCCTCGCACGCTTGTAATCGCCACGGCTGGCGAACAGCTCCGCCTTCTCCGCATAAAAATTGACGCTGTCCAGAGCTGACCCGGGCGCGAACGACGACAATGGCGTCGTTGCCAGCTCGTTCTGCAGCGCGGCGTCGCCGTGCCGCAGCATCTCACCGTCGGCTGCTCCGATTCTTCCGCCGCGCGCCCTCAGCTCTCGCACAGCGCGCGACACGCCTGCCACATCACCAACGTGTTCGGCGAGGGTCGCCGCGTGATAGATGGGACCCGTTCCAACAGGGTCCAGCGTTCGCTCCCGCGCCACCATGTTCGCGGCATCGCCGTATCGCCGCAGCGCGATCGCTGTCGCGAAGCTCATCGCGAGTACGTATTTCGACGCCGGCGCGAGCGGCAGGATCCGCTTCACCGCTTCCCACGCCCCGGCGGAATCGCCGACGACGAGCAGTGCATGCTGCTCGTGGACGAGGAGCTCGATACTCGACGGATTCTCGCGCAACGCGCGTCGCAGAATCGCCAGTGCTTCCGCAGGTCGATTGAATCCACGGAACGCGAGAGTAGCCACCGCGTTCGGCTGATTTGGATCGAGCTCCAATGCGCGACGCGCGACGGCCGCCGCGGAGTCGAGCATCTTCGTCCCGCCCGAGTACGACATGATCGCCAGCGCCTGCGACGCGAGGCCGACCGCGTCGGCATAATTTGGATCGCGCCGATACGCGTACTCGAACTCGCGCAGGGCCTTCTCGTACTCGGCGTACGACGCGGTGGTGTTTTCCTCATAGATGCGCTTCCCACGCACGACGGCGGCGAACGCTCCGGTGTCAGCCGTCGCGCGCATCGCCATCGTCGTCCGCTCGCGCGGCGCCATTGCCACGTCCAGCGCCTCGGCTACTCTCGTCGCGACGCGGGACTGAATGGTGAATGGATCCGCGGGCGAGACGATCTCCGGCTCACCGGCCCACTGCGTCGTCGCGTCGGACACGCGTATCAGCTCGGGCGTCACCCGTACCAGCGGTTGATTGTCGGCGCCCTTGGCCCATCGCACCGACGCGCGCAGCAGGTAATCGGCGCCCAGCGATTTGCCCAGTTGTTGTACGCTCGTGCCGGAGGAAGTCGCCAATGACGACACGCTCTTGCGATCGATCACGCTCAAGCCCTCGAGTCGCGCCAGCTTGCCGCTGATTGCGTCGCGGAGCCCGTCAGCGAAGCTGGGATCGGCGCCGTCACCTGCACTCTCGAATGGCAGCACTGCGATTAGCGGCGGGTGATCGTCCGCTGCGGATCGCGCCCGCCAGATCGCTCCACCACCGAGTACGAGCGCGACGATGAGCGCGGTGACGAGCACGCCGAACCGGCGGCGCGATGGAATCGCCGCGCGGGGGATTCGAATCCGCGATGGATTGTCGATTGCCGAGAGCAGCTCGACTCCTGACGCCGGCCGATCTGACTTCTGTTTCGACAGGCACACCGATACGAGATCGGAAATCGCGCGCGGGACTTTCGAGCCGGAGTTAGAGAGTGGTCGAGGGGTGTCTGACATCTGCGCCGTCAGCAGATTCTGCGGCGACGAGATGTGATCGCCGAATGGATGCTTCCCCGAGATCAGCTCGTAGGCGACGATGCCCCACGCATAGACGTCCGCGCGCTGGTCAGTTCCCGGATCACCGGCCGCCTGTTCCGGCGCCATGTACATCGGCGTGCCGACGTTGTCGCCCGGCTGGGTTATCTGCGCCGCGCTTTGCCTGGTGAGAGGAAGCGCTTCTTTCCTCGCCGCCGAGACGGCCTTGGCGATCCCGAAATCGGTGACGACCGCGGTGCCTTCGCTCAGCAGAATGTTCTCGGGCTTGATGTCGCGGTGGACGATTCCCTGCCTGTGCGCGTAGGCAAGGGCGGCGGCGACATCGCGCAGAACGGCCAGACTCTCGTCGAGCGGAATCGTCCCTTTTCTGATCCGATCGCGCAGCGACTGTCCGCGCACGAACGGCATCGTATAGTAGGGATATCCTCCCGCCGTCTGACCCGAGCTGAGCACCGGCAGGATGTGCGGCTCCTGGAGCGCTGCGGCGAGCTTTACCTCGCGCGCAAATCGCGCCGCCGAGAAGGCGAAGGTAAGCTCAGGTGGCAGGACTTTGACGACGATCTCGCGGCCGAGCGCTTCGTCGCGGGCGACGAAGACGCGCGCCATTCCGCCCGCGAGCAGCTCTTTGGTGATGGTGTAGTGGCTGCTCCCGAATTCCTGCTGGATTTGGTCGTAAAGGTCGTCCAAGGAGCCCTTTGAGGCTGGCGACCAAATGTAGGGACGGGAGGCGGGAGGCGGGAGGTGACTGAGGGCCGATGACTAAGGGCATCGGCCCGCAGTCTTATCCGTTTAGCAACGGTGTGATTGGCTGGGCGTCAAAGGGGTCCGTGGTTTATGGCGACCTCAGCGCATCTTCGCGCAATGTCGCATTTCGGGCCGCCCATTTCGCACGAGACGGCGAACGATCCTCTCTTCCGGATGCGAGCCTACTCGCTGGCGGCTGACCTGGTCAAGTTGGCTTGGGAAGACGCGAAGAGCCTGAGCGCTGAGGCTGTGAGCGAGCGCATCGCGGGTCAGCTGTACGCGGCGGTGAATTCCATCACTGCGAATATTGGGGAAGGGTACTCGCGCAGCTCAGGAAAAGACCGAGCGCGCTTTTTCGAGTACGCACTCGGATCTGTGCGCGAGAGCATGAGTTGGTACCAGGGCGCGCGGCCAGTGCTGGGAGATGTCGTGCGCGGCCGACTCGACTCTCTGGAGGAAATTCGGCGGATGCTCATCGCCATCATTCCCAGGGAGAGAGGTGCTGGTATTCGCCGTAGAGCGTCTGACTGAGGGCCGATGACTAAGAGCATCTATGGTTGCTGACTAATCGATGAGCGAGGACAATCGAGGATTAGGGCCGTTGTCCTCGATTGTCCTCAATTCTCACTTAGTCCGCGATGATCGATGCCGTTAGTCATCGGCCCTCGGTCAGCAGATCCCCTTCCCCGTCTATAGATTGCGAAAGCCAATTGGATGCATCGATGTCAGATCGGGAAGTCGCCAGAGCAACAGCAAAATCACACATCACGCGTGAGACCACACGCGAGTTCGACGTAGCGCTGCACGGTGCGGCGACGTCCAGCATCGAGTCAATGGCGGTGCTTCGCAGCGCCGTTTGCAGTTGTGTCAACTCAATGAGAGATGGAGACGTCGGCATCGTTGAAATGATTCTGGCGATGAAGACGTGCGCGCTCGATAGCGCTGCGAGATACCAGCCGGAGTTCGACGAGATGCCGGTCTCGAGTGTCAACACATTGATGGATCAAATCGTAAAGTGGGCAATCGCGGAGTACTACACGACGCGGTCTTGATAGAGTTCATTTCCGAGTGAGCCAACGTCCAATTCAACAGAAGGAAATCGCAAACTTTCTCTGCCAGCGGAGCTAGAGCTCGCGCTGGGGCACGCTACCTCGGATGCTCTGAGCGCGCTGCAATCTTTGCGCAGCGCCGTACGCGCCCACGTCAACAACGAGTGCTCGCGGGGTTGCAGCCAGAATGAGATCGACTCCGGCCTGCGGTCGCTGATCGACTCGTGTGGTCCCTCGCTCGGCCACATCGACTACTCCGCGGAGCGGGCGGACGAAGTCACGATTCAGGTCTTGAAGTGGAGCGCGTCTTTCTATAACCCCGCCGCTAATAGCTAATCCGGAAGCCTGCCGCTGATAGCTAATCCGGCGCGGTCCCCAGTGGGATCGAACCCAGCGCGCCAAGTGCCGGATGGCAGAGAATTTGAAGCTCTGCCCCTGAAGTACCATGATCAATATTCCAACCGAGCCGATCGGGAGCATCCCGAGACCGCCCGAGCTGATAGAAGCGGTCGCCAGCGGCACGATCCCAGATCCGAATCTGGATCCCCAGTACGAAGCGGCGGTCAAAGACACCATCGAGCGCTTCGAGGCCACTGACTCGCCGATCATCACCGACGGCGAGCAGCGGAAGTACCACAATTTCTGGACTTACTCCGTCGAGGGACTGCCTAACACCGCGCCCGACGGCTTCAAGATCCCGTTCTCCGCGGGCCACACCCGACGGATGCCGCGCCTCACGGGCGGCCCGTTTCACTACAAGCGCTACGCCGACAGCTATCTGGACGTCGCACTCAAGTACGCGCATCGCCCGCTCAAGCAGGCGGTCATTGCACCATCCGCACTTAGCCTGATGTACCCGGCGGATGACGTCCCCGGTTATTCGCGCGACGAGTTCATCGAGGACCTGCTCGCTGAGCATGAGAAGGAAATCAGGCGCTGCCTCGAACGCGGCGCGGCGAAGGTACAGATCGATTTCACGGAAGCCCGTTTCGCAATGAAGCTCGATCCATCCGGCGAGTTGCTCGGCACCTTCATCGATCTCAACAACCTGGCGCTGGAAAGATTTTCCGACGCAGACCGCAAGCTGATCGGCGTCCATACGTGCCCGGGCGGCGATCTGGATTCGACCCACAGCGCCGAGGTCGATTACGCCGAGTTCCTGCCAACTTTGTTCCAGCTCGAGGCTGGCTACTTCTGTATCGCGCTCGCGGGTGAAAAAGATCGACCGCGAGTGCTGCAGATCATCCGCGATTCCCTGCGACCGAATCAGCAGGCGTTCGTCGGTGTCGTCTCGCCAATCGACCCGCATGTCGACCGGCCGGACGAGATTTGCGCGCGCGTGCTCGAAGCATCGAAGTACATCCCCGTCGAGCAGCTCGGTACCACCGACGATTGTGGGTACGCGCCGTTCAGCGATGACAGATCCACCACGCGTGACAAAGCATTCGCCAAGATTCAGGCGCGGGTCGAAGGCACCGCCATGGCGTCGCGGATGATCAACGGCGAATGAACATCGATCCGGACGAAGAGCGAGAGTTGCAGACTGCGGCGCTGCGGACTGCTACCAGCGTCGTGATGGCGCGGCACCGCGCCGAGCAGGAGCGCGATCGCGCGCGCGCCGAGGCGGAGGCAGCGCGTAGCGAGCTCGAGGCCCTGAACCGAATCGGAACCGCGCTGGCTTCGCAGCTCGACGTCGAGAAAATCGTGCAGACGGTAACCGATGCGGCGACCAAGCTGACCCGCGCTCAATTCGGCGCGTTCTTCTACAACGTCGTTGACAAACAGGGCGAGAAACTCACGCTCTTCACATTGTCGGGCGCACCACGGGAAGCTTTCGAAGGTTTTGGTCATCCGCGCGCGACGCCGATTTTCGCTCCGACTTTCTATGGCACAGCCATCGTGCGGAGCGACGACATCACCAAGGACCCAAGCTACGGCCAGTGGGAACCCTTTCACGGAATGCCACCAGGTCATCTGCCGGTGCGCAGCTATCTCGCAGTGCCTGTGACGTCCCGTACGGGCGATGTCCTGGGAGGCCTCTTCTTCGCGCACTCGAAAGTGGGCGTCTTCGACGAACGGGCCGAGCGATTGGTGCAAGGGATCGCCGGCTGGGCGGCGATTGCGATGGACAACGCGCGCCTCTATGAAGCCGAACGAAGTGCGCGAGCGCAGGCCGAGGTCGCCAACGAGGCGAAGTCTGAGTTCCTCGCCAACATGTCGCACGAATTGCGCACACCGCTGAACGCGATCGGCGGCTACGCGGATCTGATGATCGGCGAGGTTCGCGGCCCGATAACAGAAGCACAGCACGCCGATCTCGAGCGGATCAAGCGCAACCAGCAGCATCTACTCGGCCTGATCAACGACATTCTCAACTTTGCCAAAGTCGAAGCAGGTAGCGTCCAATTCGATCCGATCGAAGTGTCGATGAACGAACGCCTCGGAGAGCTGGAGGCGCTGATCGCACCGCAGGTGCAGCAGAAGGGATTGCACTACGAGTATATCTGCTGCGATTCGAAGTTCACCGCTTACACCGATCCGGATCGGTTGCAGCAGATCCTGCTCAACCTTCTCTCGAACGCGATCAAGTTCACGCCGGTGGGCGGAAAGATCGCCGTGGTGTGCAGAGCGACCAAGGATTTCATGAAGGTCCGGGTAACGGACACTGGACCCGGCATCCCGCGCGACAAACTCGATCACATCTTCGAGCCTTTCGTCCAACTTGCGCGCGGCCGTTCGGCGGCCGTCGTCGGAACCGGGCTGGGGCTCGCGATCAGTCGCGACCTCGCGCGGGCGATGGGGGGTGATCTCACCGTCCATAGCAGGGTGGGACGGGGATCGACGTTTATACTGAGTTTGCCGAGAGGTCGGACGCGGGAAGATTGAGGCCCGAGGACTAAGTGCATCGATCACCGAGGATTAAGTGAGGGCCGAGTACAACCGAGGATCCTCGATGGTCTGCAATCCTCACTTAATCAGCAATCATAGATGCCCTTGGTCCTCCGCCCTCAGTCAGCTCCTACGGTGCATCGGCGTTCGTCAACGGCGGCGCGGTCGTCGGTCCGATAGCGGATCCGCCTAGCGGTGGCAACGTCGCGATTCGATTGAGAAATGCCTGGAGCGTGATGCTCTCGGTCGCGATGCGCCAGGTGTAGCGCGAGTTGTCGAAGCGCGCGCCCGAGTACCATAGACTTACCGATTGAGAGGTCTGATCGAAGAGCAGGCTGGAGCGATAGACGATATCGTCGAACGCGGGAATCGCTCCGCGTGTCAGCACCGATCCCGGCGCGACGTCCCAGTGAACGCCGTCGACGCTCTTCGCGAAGTGGAGTGCCGCGGTCGTGCACGATCCGGGAACTTTCACATTGTAAATCGCCCAGAACTCACTTCGCTCGGGAATCCACTGCACGTCGATATGCCACGCAAAGGCTTCCGCCTCGGTCAAATCGGTGGTGATGGGATCCGACCAGTTTACACCGTTCGCGGATCGGCGTAATTCCACGGTAGTCGAGTTACTCGTGCAGCCGGTGGTGCCACTGTTGACCGACCACATTAGCCAGTCTCCCTGACCGCGCCGAACCACGGTTGGCGAAACGACGGTGTGGTTGATGCCGTGCACTACCAGTGTTGGCGCACTCCACGACGCAGGTGCTCCACCCTTGATCAGAAAGATCTGGTTCTCGGTGTTGACCGCGCGATAATAGAGCCAGAGCTCGTTCGTTTCCGGATTGAATACCTGGTCGGGATCTGACAGATAGCCCGCATCCGGCCGCGCGATCGGATTCATCACGCCTGCCGGCACGAACCAATCGAGCGGAGAGCGCCTGGTGTAGAGTGAAGGATTCTCCTTGCTCGCGTCTCCGTTTGGATACGGAGTCGCGAACAACTCGGCGTCGCTTCCACCCCAGACCGATGGCGTGATCGCCGCGTCAGGGTGCACTGCCTGACCCGATCCATCGAATGTCTCCAGCGCGAGCAGGTGCACCGACGAGAGCGGAACCTTGGTTGGGCCCGCTGCATCGGCACAGGCAATCGCAAACACTGCGAGCGCCGCGCGAGATGACGTGAGAATCCTAAGGAATGTCGACGGCATCGCTGACTTAGTCAGGGTAGCAGCGAAAACCGTTGCCGGCGAGAATCAATTATGTGAACAATTTGTAACGCACACCTTCCATGCCCGCGCCATTAGAGGAGCGCTCTGCGATCAGGCCTTAGTCGAGCGACACGGCGAAAACGCGGTCGGTCTGGATGTCGGTGCCCAATATGAAGTCGTGAGAACCGACGTCACGGAATCCGCATTTCGTGTAAAACGCCTGGGCTCGTCGATTGTGCTCCCACACACCGAGCCAAAGCGTCTCGCCGCCGAGGTCTGACGCGATCGCACGCACTTCGGCCATCAGCCGCTGCGCGATGCCTCGACCCTTCCACGCTGAATCGACATAAAACCGAAGCAGCTCGATCGGCGACGGCCCGGCGACGCAGGGTGGCGGTGGATCGCGTCGGAGCTGCGCATAACCAGCGAGCGATCCATCGATCTCTACCAGCAGCGTGGCGTACGCAGCGTCGGCGATCTCGCGCGCTTGATGCTCGGCGCCGAACGTCGACTCGAGAAACAGCGCCATGTCCTCCGGGCGATTGTCGGGACCGAAAGTCTCTGCGAATGTCCGCGCCGCAAACTCCGCCAGCGCATTAGCGTCGGATACCGACGCCCGGCGAATCATAGCGTCACCAGAGCGAATCATCGCGCGCGCGCCGCTTCCCGCCTCTCGCTTCCCACCTGCCGCTTCACTACCGCAGCCCGTACACTACCACGCGATTCGAGAACGTCGGAAGGTAAACGTGACCGTTGGCGATCGTTGGCGCGGCGAACTTCGCATATGTGCCGGCTGCATCGCGCGGGTCCTGGAGGTTGTTCCACAGCTCCTTCGTGACGTCGTCGGCGTCGAACGCCCTCAGTATTCCCGGACGCACATCGTGCTCGGCGTCGCCGTTCGCGGCGTAGGACGCCCAGAGAATTCCGGTGCCGGTTTGATTGCCGTTCGATGAGACCGACAAGATCGCGCCGCTTTGTCCGACTGGACCCGGCGCGGTCGCCAATGTTTGACTTTGTGGGCTGAGCATATTGCTCGCGCGGTCGAATGGAATCGCGCGCAGAGGATCGTTCTCCGACCACACGTACACGAACTCCTTCGAGCTTCCTTTGTAGTAGGCAGCCTGACAATGCATGTTGATGTCGTTGCTGCCGAGGGTAACGATTTGTTGAACGTTGTTGGAGGAGGGCCGGTAGCCGCCCATGTCGTCCTTGTTCAGCAAATACAGGTTCCCATCCTTCCCACCGGTCAGATAAAGATTCGAGTTGGGAATGAGCAGTGCGCCCATTCCTCCGTAATCGAGATCGAAATCGTTGAGGAACTGGTAGTTGTAGGGCGTGAAATAACTGGCGACGCTCAACGACGCACCGCTCGGCGTGAGCTTGAGTGCGCTCGAGCCGCGATTCGTCGGATCGGTTGGATCACCGTTGTCTCCAACAGTGCCGTTGCCGGTGACGACGTAGAGATTTCCCTGGGCATCTGCGGCCATCCCCATGCCGCTTTCCCACAGGCCGCCCGCATAACCGTTGGGCGTGTCGTTGTAGACGACTCTTGGATTCAGAGACGCGGGGTCGTACCCGAGAATCCATCCGTGAAACGGCCCCCAATCGCAGTGCGATGAAAACGTGACGTACACGCTGCCGTTGACGAGCGTCAATCCCTGCCGCTGGTTCTGTTTCTGAGCGTCGAAGTCGATCGAGCCATTGGCGCTGCCGTCGCCAGTGCCGTCGTAATTGGCGGTGATCTGCTTCGGACTGCCGATCGTCTCACTGCCGTCGATGATGTTCACGGCGTGTAGATGCTGAACGAACGTCGTGCCCGTCGTGCTCCGAGCTACGAAATAAATCTTGCCCGTTCCAGCATCGATCACGGGCGTACCGACAATACCGATGTTGAAACTGAAATCCTGGTACCCGCCACTACACGCGCCTGTCATGTCGAATCGTTGCGGCGGGCGCATTCCCGGCGCGGTGAAATTCTTCTTCCAGTAGAGCGTGCCGTTGTCGCCGTCAAACGCGTAGACGGTGTTGTTGACGGTAGCAATGATGACGATGTTGCGATAAGTGCCGTTGATGAGAACGTGTCCCGCGACCAGCGGCTGCGCATAGACCTGATCGTCAACCACCAGCGTGAACACCAATCCAAAGTGCTGAAGGTTGACGTTGGCGGTGGTCAGCTCCTTTTCACTGTCATTCCAGCCCGAACGATTGTTGTCGTTGTGCTGGGTGAGCACCGACACCGACTGGTTGGGTGGTGGCGGAGGTAGAGGATTGCCTCCGCTGCTGGTCGGCGCTTCGCTATTTCGACAGGCGGCGAACAGCAGAGAGGCGAGCGGGAGCGCGAGTCTCCTGAATCGTCTCAATTAGTGAGTCGTGCTCTCGCTGCGCGCGCTCTGGCCGCAAACGCTTTGGCGTCCTCGGGACTGAAACTCTCCATTAATGGAGTGTTGTCGATCTCGACATCACGGAAAACCTCTTCGCCATTCGATCGCGTCAGCTGGAGACGACCGTCATCGTATTTCGCGTCGGCAAGATCACGCAGGTTATAAGCGATTCCGTGATCGAACAGCGATCCGACGGCAGCGATCGCCATCTTCGCGAAGATCCTGTTCATGGTGCTCTGGGTCGAGTCTTTCGAACCCTGCGAATTCATGTGCTGGAGACCGCGGTCGGTCATTTGAGCGACGATGGTGGTGTCCATCAACAGCAATGCCGCGTCTCCGTTCTCGCTCACGATCGCGAAGCGGGCGCGAGCGGTCGTCACGCGGTCGACTACGTGGGCGATCGAGTCGTGAACGCTGATCGACACGTGCATGGACGAGGTGTCCTGCGCGGCGACGGGTAGGGCGATCGTCGTTGCGATGAGCAACAGGCCGTGTATCGGAAGCCTGGCGATTTTCAAACGGTACTCCGGATGGGGGCTAACGAGTCCTACGCCGTTTGCTCCCTGCAGTTTCATTGGCTATGGCTTGCCACTCATCTTGGCACCGGGGCGCCATTGCCGCCAGTCAATCCGCGCGCATCAGGTCGCGCGTCGCGTGCCAGCTCCGTCTCACGGAATCTCGTCTCGTCGAGTCCGCCTTGTATTCGCTGAGACTATCCCATTGAGCCTGGCGTTGCTGTTGATCGAGCCGCGCGGGTTTCAATCCATTCAACCGATCGCGTGCGGCGGATAATTCGTCCGGGAGAGGCGAAGGGTCGGCGCGCGTTGCGTCGCGATTGCCGCCTCGCGCGTGGATGGCGCCTGTCTCATCGAGCAGGTAGCTGCGGAATCGTTCGCCGAGCCGGGTGTTGAATGGAGCGAGCGTCGGTCGCGATGAGCTCGGAATCAACAGCGTGTACGATGCGATCTTCCCCGCTGCATTGCGACGCGGAATGTAGACCATGTGACGACGTTCCACATAGGCGTCTGAAAGCCGCCCCGGATATTCGCGGTGCGGTTTCTTAGCCGCGTAATCCTCTAGTCGATGTTGCGCGACCAGCAGGTCCGCGAGCGGCGCTGCATTCACAACGTGCACCGAATCGAGCTTGCCATCTATATCCACGGCTTCACGCAGAACCCCGGTCTGATCGACCCAAAGCTTGTGCACCGGACTGCCGCTGCGGGTTTTCTCCACCAGCGTCAACAGGAATTGCGCCTTGCTGGGCCGCGCGTAGTCCACTGTGTACGCACGATCGGGAATCCGGTCGAGGGTCTTTCCACAATTGACGCCGCGCTCGGTTGCGCTCGCCGTGCGCAAGGCGCTGAGTGAGTCCGGAAAGCCGCGGCTCAGCTTGGCGTCGTTGCCGAATGACCACAGGCAGAGATAGAGCGGCTCGATGGTCTCCGCAGTCTGATCACTTCTATAGTATGGCCCGGTATCGGAGTCGTAGCTGTGGACCATGTTCCACGCCGACTGGTATCCGGCGAGCGAGAGCAGCGCGAAACCGGCCAGGGCGCCCAGGTGGGGTCGCGCGCGAGTCACGCCAAGTGATGCGCGAACGGATTTGTACATCAATCGCAGCAGCGTCGGGATCATCAACCACAGAAACAAAGCCCACGCCGGACTGGTGAAGAAGAACAGAAAACTGTAGACGATTCCCATCTGCGTCTCGCTCGATCCGTGGACGTACGAATCGACGACGCTGTAGAGGAAAAGGAGAACGACGGTCGCGGGGAATGCGATGCCCATCGCCAGTCCCTTCTCTTCCGGCTTTCGTCGCAGTGCGTACACGACGAACGCGAAGCACCCCAGGAAGAACAGCGCCGCGGGTAGCAGAACTCGCAGTGATTTCCAGAGTGGCCCGGTGTCGTCGTTCTGAAAGAAGGCGACGAAATAGATCAACACCGTCAAGACCATTCCAAAGAGCGCGGTGTTCCTGGCGGAAACGTGTGGCGGTTTGTTGCCGAAGAATCCGTCCATACATCCCGGACGAATTTCTGAGTGAACGCGATACCGAGCAGCGCCCGAATTGATTTCGAATTTCTCTTATCTGCTTTGTGTGCTCACTGTGGTTTGTGATTGGGCGGGATAAGGGGAGGCGGGAGGCGGGAGGCGGGAGGTGATTATGGCTGCAGCTTTAGAGTGAGCCAATCGGCGATCACGCCCAGAACGACGGGATCAACTTTGTTCGTAGTGAGATTCGAGTAGTATCTCGGATTGCCGGTGGGATCCGTGATGAAAAGGTGATTGTGGTCGGGGAACACACGGACAGTGACGTCCCGATTGCCACCCGCACGAAACGCGGCCGCGAGTTTCTCCGCTTGTTCCGCTGTCACTTGCCGGTCGGTTGCTCCCTGAAGAATCAGCACCGGCGCCTTTACTCTCTTCGCCGTCGTGTCGGGCGCATAGGTCAAAAAGAACTTCATCCACGGATTTCTCGCACCAAGCGAATCGATCTGGATAGCTCCAAGTCGCAGCAGCGAATCTCGTTTGGCCGCAGTTAGCGTAGTATCGTGCTCGACTGCGTAACGCTGCTGGTAGCGAATGATGTCCCTCCCGTTATAGGCGGAGCCGGCCATCAGTACGATCGCCTTGACCTTTGGATCCTTCGCAGCGACGAGCGGCGCGATCAGGCCACCTTCGCTGTGGCCGATTAGAGCAATCCGTGCTGGATCGATGTCGCGTCGGCTCCTCAGATAGTTTACCGCAGCACTGATGTCACCGGCGAAATCCATACTGGTGCTCGTCGACGGATTGCCCGTGGAGCTGCCTACGCCGCGATCATCCAATCGCAACACTGCGATTCCACGGCGGCCAAGGGTGTCTGCAATTTGGCGAAACGGGCGATAACCACCGGCGATGGGGAGATATTCGTCGCGATCCTGCTGACCCGATCCGGTTATCGTAACGACCGCTGGAACGGGAGCTTTTGCGTTCTTCGGCAGGGTGAGTGTTCCGCCGAGGATCACATCTGGCCCATTGGGTATCGATACATTCTCGGCCGTGTACGGAGCGCCGGCGGGGGCCGAGTAATCAGGTTTGCCAAATGTGAGGCTCGCCGCAGTTGCCTGATCAACGCGCGAAATCGACACGGCCATTGCCGGCGCGACGCCGCCGAGTATGCGGCCGACGGGATCGACCTTGAGGCGATATTCCTGGCCGGCGACGGTCACGACCATTGAATCGGTGCCGACGGAAATCACCGTCGCATTCATGGTGACGCCGCCAGCAGTCGCGAAGACTGGAACCGTGAATGGATGGCTTGACTCGACGCCTGTGTTGGGGGCTGACCGGGCTTTCATCGTCAGTTGCTCGAAGACAGTCATGGAAGAAGGTGCGAGCATCACGGCACCGGCAGTTGTCTTGATGCGTTGCGTCTGCGATTGCCCACTGCCACCGCGGATCTCGGCGATTGCGCTGTCGCCTTTCATTGTGATCACCGCGGTTTGGGCGGGAGGAGCATCGGCCGCTGCGTTCAGCAAATAGACCTGAAGGGTCATCTGCGGAATCGTAAAGTCCTTCGCCGTTTTGGCTACGTAGACGAACCGTGCCTGGGTTTTGACGGTGAGATCGACGTTGATCGAGTCCGGCGTGCGCGTAAATCGCTCGATGGCGCCGGTATCGCCGCGCTGAATCATCACGAAGGCGCCACGATCGGACACTGCTTGCGCAAAGGAGGTAGCGGCCAGAAGCGACGCGGAGATTGCGGAGAGCAGCACTGCGCTGAAGAGCCTTGATTTCATCGATTTTGTCGGGTGTTTGGCTATTACCAAGGTAACGGGAACATTACGTGCTAAATCGGCACTCATGTTAGGTGAGCGCCTTCGGGATCGTGCTGAGGAGTTGATCGCAAAATACGTGGCGCGGATGCGCAGCGAGCCGAGGATCCCCAACGCAAAAGAGCTCTCTCAGCCAGTGCTGGAAGACCACGCCATGAGCCTCCTCGGCGATGTTTTCCAGTCGATCGTCATCCTCGAGCGGGCCACCGAGCTCAGGCATCTCGACGAGTCGTACCTGCTGAAAGACGGCAGTCAGATCCAGCGCCTGGTCGCCGAGCTGCACGGCCGGCAGCGGTTTCGTATGGGCTGGACTCAGGACGCTCTGAACCGGGAGTACGAGATTCTGCAGGAAGAGACCAGAGCGCTGTTGAAGCGACAGTCACAACCCGATGTCGCCGAGCACATGGGGTGGGCGCACGAGTATATGAAGCATCTTCTCGATCGCGCGCATAAAGCCAGCTATGCCGCTTTCGGAGCGGCGGCGAAAGAATCACCGGAGCACGCGGACGCGACACCTACGGCTGTCTAGCAACTGGCATTTGCTTGACCGCGCCGGATGGTCAGTGTAATTCCTTAGATATGTTCCGAAAGCCACGCGACTCCGAGATCGACGTCTTCGGTATGACTCACGTCGGACTCAAACGGCCGAGCAATCAGGATCACTTTCTGATCGGATCACTACGGCAGCGATTCAACGTATGGCAGTCGAGCCTGCCCGATTTTTCAGAACTGCCGCTGGTCGAAGACAGGCTTGCGTCGCTGATGATGGTCGCGGACGGAGTCGGTGGGGGTCGCAAAGGCGAAGAGGCGAGCCAGCTCGCCGTCGCAGCGCTCACCAACTATATCACCGAAAGCGTGCGGTGCTACTACAGCGCCGCGCGCGGCGATGCGGATTTCACTGCGGCGCTCGAGCAGGCCGCGTACCGCTGTCACAACACCGTTGTCGAGGAAGCGTCGAAGCACCCTGAGTTCGAGGGGATGGCGACGACGCTGACGCTGTTCATCGGGGTGTGGCCGTGGTGCTATTTGCTGCAGGTCGGCGACTCGCGTTACTACCAGTATCGCCAAGGTCACCTGATCCAGATCTCGCGCGATCAGACGATGGCGCAGGAGCTGATCGACAGCGGCATGTTTGCCGCGGCGGTGAACAAAACGGGGCTTACCAATATCCTTTCGTCGTCGATCGGTGGACCTGAGACGATGCCTGTCGTGAAACGGCTCCCGAATTCGTGGAACACCACGCATCTGCTTTGCACTGACGGTCTCACCAAGCACGTTTCCGACGCTCGCATCGCCGAGCGCCTGGGGGAGATGAGGTCAGCGCAGCAGGCGTGCGAAGCGCTATTGCAGGATGCGCTCGATGCTGGCGGGACGGACAACGTTACCGTCGTAGTCGGGCGGGCTGTGCCGACGGCCAGCATCGACGTGATGGATACCGGCGAAACTCCAGCCGTTAGCGCCGGCGCTGAGAGCACCTCGCGGTAGCGCGTTCAGTTCCAGGCGAAGAGTTCGGTTCCAGGCGAACCGTTCAGTTCCAAGGGAAGCTGCTCCGCGCTCGCCAGTAGTCGTTCGAGCTAATCGCTAATTCTCGCAACTGATCCTCCAGGTCCGCCGAGTATTCGAGCTCACGTAGGACGCTGGTCGCCTGGACCTGACCTACCGTCGCCGCGCCGCTCAGTACGAAATTCGCCCATGGGCGGGCGAGGGCAGCGGCGAGAGAGAGCATTTCTATAGTAGTGCCGCTCTTTTCGGCAATTTCTCTGATTCGCTGAATGCCGTGGGAGAAAACGGGATCGATGTTTGGATTGCTCTGAGTCAGTCGCCCGTTCGCCAGCGCTTCCTTGATGACGATGGTCATCCCGGCGTTGTGCGCTTTCACCAGCGCCGATTCGGCCCCGCGCTCCAACAAGTTCCAGGTCGCCTGCGCTGAGTCGAAAACGCGTCGACCGTCGCGTTGCACGTCGATGGCCTTGAGAATCGCGTCTGCCTGGTCTGGGCCGCTGGTGGTGATGCCAGCTCTGACTCCCTTCTCCGTCAACCGCGCGATTGCATCGATCAGAGCAGCATCATCAAGGGTTTTGCTCTCAGCCGTCACCGAGTGGATTTGGTAGAGCGACAAATAGCCGTTCAATCGCTGTCGAGTCTCGCTGATTTGTCGATTGAAAGTCGACACGGAGTGATCCTTCACCTCGTGCCGCTCGGCGCGCGTCGCCCAGCCTGCGGTGTAGGTGTATCCCCACTTCGACGCAACGGTCACGTCACCGGGCGCAAGCTTCCGCT
Organism: Gemmatimonadaceae bacterium; assembly: GCA_045803545.1. Classification (GTDB taxonomy): domain Bacteria; phylum Gemmatimonadota; class Gemmatimonadetes; order Gemmatimonadales; family Gemmatimonadaceae; genus UBA4720. The sequence continues at coordinate 1,552,865 of JBJMOW010000005.1, forward strand.
CCTTCAGCCACGACGCGAAAAAGTCTTCCGCTTTTCCGTATGAGCGCGCCATGTCGTAGTAGCGGATGCCCGCATGATACGCGGCATCCAAAACTTCGTGGGCGTGCGATTCCATCGCAGCGGGATCGAGCTCCCCGCCGAGGTCGGCGGCGTGGGTGAGTGTGACGTATCCAGGGCGCCCGAGAGCTGCCATGCCGAGTCCGAGCTGCGCGGTCATTGCAGGAACATAGCGTGTCAGCCCCGCGCGCTCTAACGCGATGGTTCGCCGGGAATTAGTTTCGGTTTTCTCGCTGGCCCGACCCTCAAATTCGCAGTCCATTACGATGACAAAGACTCGCTTGTCGTTCGCCGTCGCAGTTTTCTCCGCGCTAGTGCCGATCGCGCTCGCCGCGCAAGCCGGCAATCGTTACGTCTTCCTTGGCAACGTGCGCAGCTACGATCGAACGCCGTCCGGCGTAGTGGTGCACGCCGACAACGGCACCATGTCGATCGAAACAATCGCCGGAGTTGGCGCGCGCGTACGCACTCGGTTCGGCGGAGCGACCGCGACGTTTCCTGCGATTCACTCCGTCGCCACGGGTGATGTTGCACCGGGTCTCGGAACGGCAACGGTACGAGAGGCTGGTGACACGATTCTTGTCGCCGGTGAAGGCGTGGTTGTCCGCGTCGCAAGGAACCCGGCGCGGATCAGTGTCACTGATGCTGACGGTCGTGAGTTTTTCGCCGAGACATTCGGCGGCGGGACGTGGGAGAATCGAATCACCCACATCGTCCGTGATCCCGGCCGCGTCGCCTACTATGGATTGGGCGAGCAGCCGATGCCGCTCATTCGGAACGGCAACGTCTATCCTCTCTGGAACACCGACGCGTTCGGATACGGAGTCGGGCAGATGCCGATCTACTCGTCGATTCCGTGGTACATCGGCGTCCGCGATGGTCGCTCGTACGGAATCCTCTACGACAATCCGTTCAAAGCCGAGTTTGATTTCGGGGCGCGAATGCGCGACGCAGTTGCGTACAACGCCGATGGAGGGATCGATGGCGGCGAGCTGCGCTACTACGTGATTCCGGGCCCTGGTCTCGATAGCACTCTCGCCCGCTACACTCGGCTCACCGGACGCACTTCGCTTCCACCGCGCTGGTCACTCGGCTATCACCAGTCGCGCTACAGCTACTATCCCGACTCGATGGTCGAGAATCTCGCGCGCGAATTCCGGCGGCGCGACATCCCGGCCGATGTGATTCATCTCGACATCCACTACATGAATGGTTATCGGGATTTCACTTTCGATCCGCAGCGCTTTCCGCAGCCCAAGCGGCTAATGGATACGCTCACCGCGGAGGGATTCAAGGTTGTCACCATCGTCGATCCTGGCCTCAAGATCGACAGCGCGTGGGCCGTGTACCGCGATGGTCTCGCGCGAAATGCGTACGTGACAATGCCGGATGGCAGTCCGTACGTGGCGATCGTTTGGCCGGGTCGCAGTGTGCTGCCGGATTTCTCGCGCGCCTCCGTGCGTCAGTGGTGGGGCGCGCAGCATAGCGCATTGGTTGATGCCGGCGTGCGGGGAGTATGGAACGACATGAACGAGCCCGCGTCGTTCGGCGGCAAGACGATTCCCGACATCGCGCAGTTTGAGGGCGATGGTCATCCCGGTACTCATCTCGAGTACCACAATCAGTATGGCACGCTGATGGCGCGCGCTGCGTTCGAAGGTTTCAAAGCGTTGAGACCCGATCGGCGCCCGTTCATCATCACACGCGCGGGCTACGCCGGTGTGCAGCGCTACGCGACGATCTGGACGGGCGACAACAACTCGACGTGGGATCATCTGCACGTATCGCTGCCGATGATCATGGGACTTGGTCTCTCGGGGATTCCGTTCGCGGGCAGCGACATCGGTGGCTTCAATGGTGCGCCTGACGCCGAGCTCTACTCGAGATGGCTGCAAGCGGCATCGCTCGTTCCGTTCATGCGCACCCATGCAATGATCGAGACACCAAGGCGCGAGCCGTGGAGCTACGGCGCCGAGCACGAGCGCGCGAATCGCGCGACAATAAGACTGCGGTATAGGATGATGCCAGCGTTGTACACAGCGTACGATCAGCACGTCCGCAACGGGTCGCCCGTCATACGCCCCATTTTCTGGAGCTCGCTGACCGATTCGACCGCGATGCTTACCGACGATGAGTTCATACTCGGCGATCATTTACTCGTCGCGCCGGTGGTGGAGCACAATCAAAACACGCGCGGCGTCTATCTACCGGCCGGCCGCTGGTATCGCGTTGGGAGCGGAGACGCGTACAACGGTGGTCAGCGCGTGACGGTGAACGCGCCGAGGGTAGAGAGTGATGGCGGCGACACGACGGCTCTGGTCGGACTGCCGGTGTTCGCGAGAGCGGGCGCGGTGATTCCGTCGGCGCCGGTGGTGAAGTACGAGGGGCAGCGGAAGATCGACACGCTTACGCTCGACATCTATCCGGGAGCAGCGACGAGCGAGCTGTACGAAGATGCGGGTGACGGATACGCATACCAGCGTGGTGAATTCCGTCGCACCACTTTCACGACGTCGGGACAATCGGTGACGATGTCGCGCACGGGAACGTATGCGGGAGTGAGAACTTTCAACATCATCATGCACGATGCAGCGCGTCCGCAGCGTGTAGTGGTCGACGGCCGGGCTGCGCGTTTCGATTACAACGATGCGCGTCGCGAGATCCGCGTGGTGATTCCGGCGACGGCCAAGTCAGTGCGCGTTGAGTGAAGCGACGAAATAGTTGACCTGTGCCAAGCGACTGTCCGGCGACATTTGCGAATCGCACAGCGGTTCTGCAAACTGCGGCAAAATGGCTGGTTTAGGGGTTTTCGCCTAGTGAGCTAACTAACGGCGAGCCAACGGGTTACGAAGATCACAGCCCTCTTTACCAACCTCATATAATGCCGGTTGCCTGCGTCGGGTTTGTTGGTCTTCATAGCGACGTGCCAAATCGCTTGGCACCCCGAAATTTTGAGGAGCGCTATCACACCAGCAACAAGAAGGACGAACGGTGTGATTACGTGCACCTGATTCAGTTAGTTGGGTAGGAGAGAGACGGGGGCGCACTGGGGCGTCCCCGTTTTTTTTGTGCAGCTGCGGACTGAGGGCTTAGAAGCGCAATACCGCACTGGTAGCTAATAGCAGCAGGCTGTTAGCTAATGGCTGCCTGCAACCAGAGAGATCTCATGGCATAGGGGCGAACAGAACGCCTTTCCTCTGACTCTAGCGCTATCTGTCCGTCGCCTGCAGCGAGTAGCCATCGGCTGCCATCAGCTGCCAGCGCGGTACTTATCAGTTCAGTCTGAAACCGGCGAGATGCAGCTAGATCCCCAGCCACTCTCTCGCCTGTTCTGAGTCGCGAAATACCTGAATCGTCTGCCCCAGTCCCTCAGCCCTCAACGCGAACATGCGGGCCATGCCGAAGACGGCGTCGTCGGTGGCGACGAAGGCGCGACGAGTGCCGGGCTCGAAGAATTGATCCAGCGATGTTTCGTTGATCATGCTGGTGCTGACGCCGATGCTCGTGATGCCCGTCATGTCGACCAGCTGCTGGTACGTGGGATCGAACTTCGGATCTGTGCGCAGTGTTCTGTTGTGCTCGAGTATCTCGGGGTCCGTGACTGCACCCCAGATGCGAGTCGTGACGAGCCGTCGCTGAGGATCGATTTCGTATGAACCTGGCAACTCTCTCTCAGGTAGGTGGGACGAATAGAACGGCGGTGGAAAGAGTCATTGTAGTGGAGGTGCGTTGGGCGCGCATCCCGTCATCTGTTTCTTCTCGAACTTAATTCGCTTTGCTCGCCCGCCGCTTTCGTTTGCAGCAAGACCGCAAACGCACACCCTCCCCGGCAATATGTCTAACTTGGCGACTGTGATGCGACAACTCGTGGAGATGAACATCGGCGATCAAGCCGACCTCGCGCGCCTGCAGCTGCGCGGGGGCGTGCCGCACATCGTCACCACGCGCGCTTTCGACTGGCCCGGCATTCGACTGGAAGCCGGAATGAACAACATCGTCAGTGTCGACGAAGTCTCCGGAATGCATCACTACGTGTCGATGAATCTAGACGACAGGCCGGTCACGCTCGAAGTAAAGGAACAGGGAGTATTCCGTCGCGTCGTCTTGCGTCGCGGTACGGCGTGGTTCGTCCCTGCGGGCGACGACGTCACGGTGCGCGTCAACAGCAATTTCCGTTACATCCGGATATCGATCGATCCGATCTACTTCTCGCGCCTCGTCGGCCGCTCGGACAGCGCGCCGATCGAGCTGCACCGCAACTATTGCATCGCAAAATCACAGATCGGACACATCCTGGATGCGTTGGTCGCGGAAGCCGATGCGGGTAACCCGGGAGGACTCGCATTCGTCGAGGCGCTGGCAACCGGACTCAGCCATCAGATCACGCTGCACGCCGCGGAACCGGAGCGCGTGGACAAGTTGCGCGGCGGACTTACGAGTGCGGCGAAGCGTCGCACTCTCGAGATCATGGAAGCACATCTCGGCGCGCACCTGACGGTGGAGCTGCTGGCGCATGAAGTGGGCTTGTCACCCGCGCATTTCTCGCGCGCGTTCAAGGAGACGATTGGACGTGCGCCGCATCGTTATCTGTTGACGATGAGACTGGAGAAAGCGCGGCGACTGCTCGAGAAACCCGACGTCTCTCTATCGGATGTCGCCCAGCGTACCGGCTTCTCCGATCAGGCACACCTGACTCGTCTGTTCAAGCGAGAGTTTGGAACGACACCGGGGTCCGTTCTGCGCGCGCGTATCAAAGCTTCGAACTGAAGCGTCGCGCCAGGGCCATCACGTTTTCGGCGGCCTCAAACAGCATCTTCCTTCAAAAAGTCGCAACGCAATCATTCAAGACACCGCCGCGCGTGCGAGCGAGATTGCGCAGGTCAACAATCACCCCAGAACGCGGACGTATATATGATGAGAACAATCCTGGCAGCATCGCTGGTACTCGGGATCGCTGCATGCGGTGGTGCCGGTGGCTATGGCGGAACGGTCGCACCTCCTCCGCCTCCCCCGCCGCCTCCTTCCGGAACGGTGGACGCGAACACCAACGACACCTTCAACCCGCGCCAGACGACGATCCGAGCGGGTAGCACGGTGACGTTTGTATTCAAAGCGGTCGGCCACAACGTCAACTTCGACACCCAGAACGCGGGCACGCCCGCGGACATTGGCGGCGTGAACGCCAACATATCGGTGCAGCGCACGTTCAACGTCGCCGGCACATATCAGTACCACTGCAATATCCACCCGGGCATGAGCGGCTCGGTGGTCGTACAATGATGCTCAGCGAACAGGACGCGATCGTCGATTACGCTCAGGACGTGTCCGTTCGGGTAATCGCCGCACCGGAGTTGGTTCAGGTCCTCAACGATCTGACCGAACGGCTGGTGGAGACAGTCAACGACGGGTCGCCACTCGGCTTCATGACGCCAATCGACAGCGACATGGCGCGCGATTATTGGATCTCAATGCTTCCCGACTTGCGCTCGGGCAAGCGGGTCCTGCTCGTCGCCATGTCGGAAGGCATTGTGCTTGGCAGCGCACAGTTGGTGCCTTCGCACCGGGCCAACTCTCCCCATCGCGCGGAGATTGAAAAGGTATTCGTGAACCGCGCGGTGCGGAAAATGGGAGTCGGTTCGGCGTTGATGAAAGCGATCGAATCGCTCGCTCTGCATTATGGTCGCACGCTGTTGTTGCTCAATACGCGGCAGGACCAGCCCGCACATAACTGGTACAGGTCGCTTGGCTATAGCGACGCCGGCGTTGTGCCGGGTTGGACGATCGGCCCGAATGGCGAGCAGTACGATCACGTCACGATGTATAAGCACCTCGATTCATCGACGGCGGAGGGGGAGGTACGATCACGCCGCCATGTTTAAAGAGCTGCGGAGCAAGGACTGAACGGATAAGTACCGCGCTGATAGCTGATGGCAGCTAGCTGCTAGCTATTGGCTGCAAGCGTCGGGACAGGTCGGTGTTGATCTAGAGGAAACGCGTTCAGTCCGCGTTCATGCCATGAGATCTGTCTGGTTGCAGGCGGCCATTAGCTATCAGCCTGCTGCCATCAGCTACAAGCGCGGGTTTTCAGTCCTCAGTCCGCAGCTACTTTGCCCGCCACTCCACCACGGGCGCGTCCTCAATCGCCCCCATCACCGCATTCCCAATATCTCGCCGAAGCGCCTCGTGACGCAGGTTCGCGCGAGTGGGATTCACGCGGTTGGTAAGTAGCACTACGAACACCCCGCGCTCGGGATCCATCCAGATGCTGGTGCCTGTGAATCCAGTGTGGCCGAATGAGCGGGGAGAAAAAAAGCGGCCGGCGCTGGAGTTCTCGCTGGGCGTATCCCAACCGAGGGCGCGGCTCGATTTGTTCGATTGGCGCGCGGTCCAGCGTGCGACCGTCGTCGGCTGAATCAATCGCACACCGTTGTACTCTCCGCCGTTGAGCATCATCTGGGAGAAGACTGCGGCGTCGCGCGCGGATGAGAACAGGCCGGCGTGGCCGGCGACTCCGCCGAGCGCGCACGCGTTCTCGTCGTGGACGATGCCGTGGATTTTGATGTGGCGGAACGCGGTGTCCATCTCGGTGACCGCGATGCGAGTTAGTGTCGGATTGTCCCGCCGAAAGGGCGCGGTGCAGATGCTGTCGGGCGGAACTGGTCCAAGCGGATTGAATCCGGTGTCGTGCATGCCGAGTGGCTGCCAGATGCGCGTTGCGGTGAACTGATCGAGCGTCATGCCGCTGATTCGCTCGACGATGAGTCCGGCGAGAATGAAATCCCAATCACTGTAGATGGTACTGTCGCCGGGATTGTAAACGAGCGGCCGGGTGTTGATTTGCGCGAGGTAGTCGGCTCGCCCCTTGTGCTCCCGCCACAGCGCAGCGAACGCCTCGAAGCCGGCGCTGTGAGTGATGATCTGGCGGACGGTGATCTTCGCTTTCGTCGAGTCGGTCAGCTCCGGGATGTAAGAACGAACGGTTGAATCGAGGTTGAGCCTGCCTTCATCCTCGAGCATCATCAGCGCCGTCGTCGTCGCCACGACTTTGGTCAGCGACGCCATGTCGAACATCGTCGAGTCGCTGACGGGCGGAGAATCATTCGTGTTATCGATGTGGCCGTATGCCTTGAGATGCACGAGCCGGCCGTATCTACCGACGGCGAGCGCGACTCCGGGTGCGGCACCCTCCGCCATCGCGACGGTGACGATGGAGTCTAGGCGGGCATTTAGATCACGCAGCATGTAGACGGCCGCTGGTTCAGCGCGAGTGAGAATCGGGAGTGCTGTGAGATGCAATTGGGGGTGCGTCGTAGCGCAGGCGACGAGGATCAGGCAGAGGGCGAGGTTTCTCATTGAGGACCGAGGGCTTGGACTAACGGCATCGACAATCGCTGACTAATTGAGAATCGAGGACGACTGTTGGGATGGTGAATCCGAGTTTCGAGCTAAGTCCGAGATACGAACCTACTGCGAAATACGAACCTAGTGCGAAATACGAACCTACTGCGAAATACGAGCTCTTTGCATTTCAAAGCGCGTCCAACGTGGCTCGCATCTCGAAATAGGCTCGTAATTCGGTCTTAGCTCGCACCTCAGTCTCATTCCTCATTGGCGAACCCTTGCCAGCCCAGTGATTCCCCTCGCATGATTTCCTCCATGATTACCTCAACTCTGCGGCTCACCTGCCTCGTCGCGCTGACAGTCACTGGCTTCGCCGGCTATCAACAAAGCGCCCCCAGAGCCAGAACCGAAAACGGCACCGTCCAGGGCGTTGTCGATTCTGCATCTGGCATCCTCGTCTTCCGTGGAATCCCATACGCCGCGCCACCAGTCGCAGATCTGCGCTGGCGCGCGCCTCGTCCCGCTGCAAACTGGTCGGGAGTGCGGGACGCGAGCAAGCTCGGCCACAACTGCATGCAGCATCAGCCGTACGATGACATCGATCCGTTCACTGCCGGCGTCTCAGAAGATTGTCTCTACCTGAACGTGTGGACTTCGTCGCTCACTCCGAAAGTGAAGCGACCCGTGATGGTGTGGATCCACGGCGGCGGATTCTGGGCCGGGTTCGGCGGCGAAGAACGACACAACGGTGCGCCGCTCGCAAAAAAGGGCGCGGTCGTCGTCACGCTCAACTATCGTCTCGGTGCGTTTGGGTTCCTCGCGCATCCTGCGCTCGCCGGCAGCTCCCGTGATCCCATCGGCAACTTCGGCCTGCTCGATCAGATCGCCGCACTCAAATGGGTAAAGCACAACATCGCTCGCTTCGGCGGTGATCCGAATCGCGTCACCATCTTCGGCGAGTCGGCCGGCGGCATGAGCGTTGGCTCCCTGATCGCATCGCCACTCGCCAAAGGACTCTTCCAGCGCGCCATCCTCGAGAGCGGCACCGGAGTCAGCGGACTCGGCGTCTTTACGCGTGACACCGCGCAGGCGATCGCTACAAAATTCGTCGATTCGCTCCACCTCACGGGCAGCGGCGCCGATCTCGCGAGGCAGCTCCGCGGCGCGGACGCGAAGGATGTGCTGAACGCTTCGCTTCATCTCGGCCCAGCGTACTCGCCCAGGTTCTTCCCAGTCGTCGACGGCACTGTGCTGCCGCACGCTGTCGACACTGCATTGATGAATGGAACTGCCAATCTCGTTCCCGTGATCGTCGGCACCAATCGCGATGAAGGCGATGAGTGGATGGCTGCGCCATCGCGCGCATTTGCGCGGCTCGTCACATCGCACAACGTGCCCGCCTACCTCTACATCTTCTCACGCGTCGGAGCTGACAGCGTCAATCAGAAACGCGGCGCATACCACAGCGCAGAGATCACCTTCGTCTTCGGTCGGCCGACGCCCCTTCAGCCCAGTGCGGGCACGACGTCGTACGACGCAACAGTCGCCGATGCGATGAGCGATTACTGGGTCGCGTTCGCGAGCTCGGCGAATCCCAATGCGGCGCCGGCCCGCGGCAAGTGGCCGATGTGGCCGAAGTACGACCCGAAGACCGATGCGCTGCTGGAGATTGGCGCGGACATCGGCGCGCGCACCAACTTCAAGCGGGCTGTCTATGACTCGCTAGATGCGATTGCGCGCTCGCGTGGCAGGTTGCGGCCAGACTGACCGCGGCCTGGTTGACCGCCCGAGGACAAACGGCATCTATGATCGCGCACTAAGTGAGGATCGACGACGTATGAAGCGCAGAGAGTTTATTCAGCGCGGGGCGATCGCGGCGGGTGCAGTTGCGCTTACCGTCAAGTCTTCGTCTGGCGCTGCGCAGGGAATCACCGAGCTTATACCGGCGTCCGATCGCGCGAAAACGCGCGCGGATGCGCCGGCACCGATTAGCGAAGCCGAGCGGGAGCAGCGTCGCGAGAAAGCGCGCACCTTACTGCAGCAACTCGGCTTCTCAGCGATGCTGATCGAGCCGGGTGCGAACATGGAGTACTTCGCCGGTATCCAGTGGGGCCGCAGCGAAAGATTGTTCGCGTTCATTCTTCCCGTTACCGGCAAACCCGTCGTCATCTCGCCTGCGTTCGAGCAGCAGCGTGCGGAGGATCAGGTCAGCGGACGATTCGATGTGCGAGTGTGGCAGGAAGATCAGAACCCGGAAGCCCTCGTCGCACAAACGCTGACCGACCTTGGCTTTGCGTCGGGCCGGCTGGCTGTTGATCCGAGCGCGCGGACTTTCGTTTTCACCGAGCTCGCCGTCGCGCGGCCATCGATGCAGATGGGCAACGCAGCCATCATCGTCAATCAATGTCGGGGCGTGAAGTCGGCGCACGAAGTCGAGATCATGCGCTTCGCCAATCAGACGACTCTCTCGGCGTATCGGGAAGCACTCAAGTCGCTGCGCGTCGGGATGACGCAGGCGCAGCTGGCCTCGAATGTGTCCGCCGAGATGAAGAAGCTGGGCTATGACGGCGGCGCGTTGGTATTGTTTGGCGAATCGTCAGCCTATCCCCACGGTTTGCCGCACCCGCGGGAGCTGCAGGAGAATCAGGTCGTGCTCGTCGACGGTGGCCTCAGTGTCCACGGTTATCAATCGGACATGACGCGCACAGTGGTGTTTGGAACTCCCGCACCCGAAATGCAGAAAGTCTTCGACATCGTGCATGAGGCCCAGGGGCGCGCGCTCGCTACAGCCGCGCCGGGAAAGAAAGCCGGCGATGTCGACGCCGCCGCGCGCAAAGTCATTACCGACGCCGGCTACGGTCCCGACTATCGCACTTTTACCCACCGACTCGGTCACGGTATCGGGCTCGAAGGACACGAGTGGCCCTACTTCGTCCGCGGCAGCACCGTGATTCTCGAGCCGGGCATGACCTTCAGCGACGAGCCCGGGATTTATCAGTACGGAAAATTCGGGATTCGCCTCGAGGATATCCTCGCGATTACGGAAGACGGCGCCGAGATGATGACGCCGAGACAGACTTCGCTGCGCGCGGAGACCCTCTAACTGCAACTGCTTGCCGGCCAGCAAGCAGCTGCAGTGGACCTCAGTTACGGCAGCCCGTACACCATGATCCGGCTCTGACTCGCCCCACCCGGCCAAACCGGCGATTTCATTCCCGCCGCTACACCCACAAGTTGCTTTCCGCCGGCGGTATAGGTGACGATGCCCCCACCGGTCGACAATCCGGTATCGGTCTGCCAGAGAATGCGACCGGATGCGGCGTCGAACGCGTAGAGTGTTCCGCCCATATCCGCTGTGAAGACAATTCCGCCAGCGGTTGGAGTCACTGCAGCGAGAATCGGCTTCGGCGCCTGATACTTCCAGCGTGCGGCACCGGTCTCGGCGTCGAACGCAGTCACCCATCCGCGCGCGTTTGCCGGCGGATCCATGATCTGCGCTTGCGGAGTCTCGGCCCCGAACCAGACTTGGCCGGCCTGCGGGATTTTGAGGGTGTCGCCAACCAACTGCACGTTGGCGCACCAATCGACTGCGCCTGTGTAAAGCAGATTGGTCTCGGGACTGTACGCCGCGCCGTTCCACTCATTGCCGCCCTGAATTCCCGGACAGAAGTGCGTCACGCTGTCTCGCGACAGCGGTGTGTTGACGTTCAGCCGGGTCGTAGTCGGAGTCTGCGAAAGAAGTCTCAAGTCGCCCAATAAACCAGCCGGATCGTGTACGACCCGGGAGCGATCGAGTATCGACAGCAGTCCATCCTTGTTCGCCGAAGCAACGATTTGGCGACCCGAACGCGTGGTCACCAGAGCTGGCGGACTGTCGACATCCCAGTCGTGCGCGTCGCGCTTCACGAGCTGATTGTACGCGAGCATTCGACCGCTGCGCGGCGAGATGGCGATCACGGAGTTGGAGTAGAGATTTTCGCCGGTTCGCACTGCGATGTCGAAATCGGGAGCTGGATTCCCGGCCGGTACGTAAAGAATTCCGTTGTACTCGTCGACCGTGAACGACGTCCAGAATGCTCCACCGGATAGCGGCAGTCTTGAATTGCGCCACGTCGAGCGCGCTGGGCCCGACGCTGGCACCACGTCGAACTTCCACACGAGACGTCCGTCGACCGCCTCGATCGCATACACGTGACCCGTCACCGTCGCGATATCGCCGCCGGCGTTGCCGATGTACACCCGACCGTTATAGGCGATGGGCGCCATCGGAATCGAAACGCCGGGGCCCTTCACATCGAGCTCGCGATCCCACAGCGTCTGGCCGGTGGTCGCATCGAGCGCGACCACATGCACGTCAGAAGTGCCACGGAACAGCCGGCCATCGGCGTAGGCGAATCCGCGATTCACACCGAGCGCGCTCGGTGTCTCACTGTGGCGAACCTTGCGCCACTTTTCCTTGCAAGTCGCCGCGTCGATCGCGTACGAAATGGTGTCAGTCGTGAAATACATCGAGCCGTTGACCACGATTGGCGCGGTCTGCAGCGAGGTTACCTCGGGCAACGTGTAATTGCAGATGCTGCGCAGCTGCGCGACGTTGCTGGTGTTGATGTCTTTGAGCGGCGAGAATCGGTCGCCTGCAAGCGTGCGATTGTAGGCGGGCCAATCACCCGCGCCAATCGCTGCGATCGGATACGCACCCACAGTGGTCGGCTCGCCCGGATAAGAATTGAGCGTTCGGTGTGAGCAAGCGAGCGTCGTGGCGGCAGTGACTGCAGCAGCAAAAGCGATTGTGTCGTATCTCATCGGCGGTACTCCTTTGCACCTAGGGAATGCAAAACCTTCGCCTGGCTATGCGGACTTGACACGACTTGGCCCGGTGGGATAAAACAGTGGCAACCCACCCGCGACCATTGACCTCCCGTTCCGAGGCCCGCATGCGCCCTTCCCGAATCGTTCTCGCCCTCGCTGTACTACCTATAGTAGGAACCTTTGGCTCGCGGGCTACGGCTCAGGCGCCGACGCTAATGCCGCCGGTGGCGACAGCGAAGGCAAGAGTCGACACGCTGCACGGCGAGATTCGCACCGACAATTACTTCTGGATTCGGGAGAAGACCAATCCCGACGTGATCGCGTATCTCAACGCCGAGAATGCGTACACGGAAGCGAAGATGAAGCACACCGAGGCGCTGCAGCAGAAGCTTTATGACGAGATGCTGTCGCACATCAAGGAGACGGACGTCTCGGTCCCGTTCCGCGACCACGGCTACTACTACTGGAACGCGACCGAGAAAGGCAAGGCATATACGATCTTCATGCGCCGGAAGGCGACACCCGGATCGAAGGAAGAGGCTTATCTCGACGCCAATGCGCTGGCGGTCGGGAAGAAGTTCTCCCAGGTGGCCGGGATCGAAATCAGTCCCAGTGGCACTCGCGCGGCGTATCTGCACGACACCACCGCACTGCGTGTCTACACGGTTTATGTCAAAGACCTCACCACCGGAAAGCTGCTCGCCGATACGATTTCACGCGTGGTACCATCGGTGGCCTGGGCAAACGACACCGTTCTGTTTTACCAGACACCGGATTCTGCCCGCCGATCGGACGCCGTGTGGCGCCACATAATCGGTCAGCCGCGGTCGAGCGACGTCGAAGTATTCCACGACAAGGACGTGCTGAACAACGTAGGTGTTGGCCGCACGAAGGATGACAAGTACATCGTCATCAGTGACGATGGATTCACGTCGTCGGAATGGCGCGTGGTGCCGGTCAGCAATCCGTTTGCAACCCCGACGGTGATCGCGCCGCGGAAAGCCAACGTCGAGTATCAGGTCGATCACATCAACGGCGCGTTTCTGATGACGACCAACGAAGGGGCGCAGAACTTCAAGGTGATGCGCATCGCCGACGCCGACCTCGGAACGAACAAATGGACCTCGTTCATTCCGGTCAGCGACTCGGTGTTCATCGAGTATCTGGAGCCGTTCAAGAACAATCTCGTCGTGGTGCAGCGCTCGGGCGGATTGCGCCGGCTGCGCGTGATGGATCTCAAAACGAAGCGCGCGGATTACTACATCACATTCCCAGAGCCGGCGTACGCCGTCGGCCCAACCGGCAACGCCGAGTTCGACTCGGACACACTGAGATTCAACTACCAGTCGATGCTGACTCCTTCCTCGACCTACGACTACTCCTTCTCGAGTCGGCAACGAGTCCTGAAGAAGCGGGTCGACGTTCCCGGGTTTGACGCGTCGAAGTACGACGTCAAGCGCTTCATGGTGAAAGCGCGTGACGGCGCGATGGTGCCGGTATCGATGATCGTGTCGAAAACGTGGAAGCAGGATGGGACCCATCCGCTGCTCGAGTACGCCTACGGCTCGTATGGCGCGACGACGGAAGCCACTTTCAGCTCCAGCGTGCTGAGTCTGGTCGATCGCGGGTTTGCTTATGCGATCGCGCACATTCGCGGCGGTCAGGAAATGGGGCGCGCCTGGTACGATCAGGGCAAGATGATGAACAAGAAGAACACCTTCAACGATTTCGTCGACGTCGGCCAGTATCTGGTCGACAACAAGTACACGTCGACAGATCGCCTGATCGCCAACGGCGGCAGCGCCGGCGGATTGTTGATGGGCGCGGTGGTCAACATGCGACCCGACTTGTTCAAGGCAGTCGTCGCCGATGTGCCCTTTGTCGACGTCATCAACACGATGATGGATGCTTCGATCCCGTTGACCGCGCAGGAGTGGCAGCAATGGGGCGATCCGCATGATCCGGCGCAGTACGCCTACATGCGGTCGTACTCGCCGTACGACAACGTCGAGCGGAAAGCCTATCCGTGGATGCTTGTCACGACGTCACTAAACGACTCGCAGGTAGGCTACTGGGAGCCGGTGAAATGGGTCGCGAAGCTGCGCTCGATGAAAACCGACAACAATCCGCTCTACATCAAGATCAACATGGCGGGCGGACACGGCGGATCTTCAGGCCGCTACGATGTTCTGCACGAGCGAGCGTTCAGATACGCGTTCATGCTCGACGCCGTCGGCATAACGCAGTAGCCGACTCGGCGTAGAGTCTCAGCCAGTAGTTGGGCGGACTCTACGCCGAAGCTTTACTGCCGTCGCCAATCAATGAATTGCTGCCTGATCTGCCAGCGCTCTTTCCAATCGTCGAATCGAAGTACGAATAGCGACTGAACGAAGACTGGCTTGGCGTCGTCCGGCGACAGCGGGGCGATGAGGACGGCTGACACGAATGCCATGTCGCCGCTCATGTCGAAATCTTCGACCGTGATGTCGACGTGCGCGCCCGCCAGAGTGGTGGTGAACATCTGCGAGACGACGCCGAGCGGCGTCGAGCCTTCGGGCTCGCGACCGATTACCGAGCGCGCGTTCGGGGTGTAATTCGCGGCCAGCGCGACTGAGTCTCTCCGTTCGATTGCCCTGGCCCACTGCTGCAGCATCGCACCAATCTGCTCGCGGACCCTGGCGTGGTAGCGGGCGGTCTCGGAGTTTGCGCCATCGTGGGGCACCACCATATCAACGATGCCCTGCGCGGCGACGGGGGCGGCGGAAACTATTAGAGATAGCGCGATGGGAATCGTTCTCTTCAGCTTTCTACTGGAAAAGCGCATGCAATTTGATCTGATTCTGGGACAGGTTGTTGAAATTTGACACTGAAGAAGGGTCAAAAGTTCAGCCAGCGTGGGCAAATTGTTAACATTCTTTCTGCACTACGGATCCGCTCATGAGAATTCTTCTGACCGCTGCCCTCACCTTCACCGCCGCTTCTCTCGGTGCGCAGTCGAACAGTGCGACGGCGTCAGCGCCGCTGGTAGCTCCCAACTTGCCGCGCATTCTGTACGAATCGCCGAGCGGCGGCAAGAGTCAGCTCTGGCTCATGGACGGCGACGGCAACGACGCGCGCCAGTTGACGAGTGAGGCGGCTGGTGTGAGCGGGGCGCACTGGGCAGCGGACGGGAACTCGCTCTTCTACTACGTGACGGAGGGCGACCGCAGCGCGGTGTACGAGCTGTGGCCCGACAGCGCCAGACAGCGCCAGATCGGCGTTTTCCCTGGGCGCGCAGTGCACGTCGCTCCCGGTCGGGCACAGGTCATCTACGATGTCGGTCCCTGGACGGCGTCGCACCTCGTCATGACCGACATCAATCAGCGCACGAGTCGTCAGCTGACGAGCAACGACCTCGTGGTCTGGATGGGTGTCTGGTCACCGGACGGCACTCGCATCGCCTACACCGCCCGCGACAAAAGTGGCCTCGCTGTCTGGGTGATGAATGCCGACGGATCCAACCCACATCGCGTGAGTCATCTAACGCCGCAGGAAGGCTCGGCGCAGATGCCGGCGTGGAGTCCCGACAGTCAGCTGCTCGCGTTTCAGGCGAACTCACTGACTGCGCGCGGCAAAGCAACACTCTGGGTGATCGATCTGCGCACCCTCGGTGAGCGGCAGATCATTCCGCACCAGTCGATCTTCCTCGACGAAATGCCGAGCTGGTTTTCCGACGGCACTCGCGTCGCGTTCCAAAGCAATCGGTCGGGCAGAATGGAGATTTGGGCCGTGAACGCCAACGGCACCGACCTCCGTCAGCTCACCGGTCGCACGAAATGAGAGGCGCGCATGGTTACGATTTCTGTTTCTGATGATCGCATCCACTTCGACGTCGAAGGCATTGACCGGATGTGGGCGCTACGCAGTCAACTGGAATTTCCGCTGTCGCACATCCGCAGCGTCCGCGTCGACCCGGAAGCCGCGAAAGGCTGGTGGCACGGCATCAGGCTGTGGGGCTCCAACATCCCGGGCATCCTCACCGCCGGCATTTTCTACCAGAACGGCCGCGTAGTCTTCTACGATGTCCACGACCCCGAGCGCACGATCGTGATCGAGCTGGATCACGAGCATTATGATCGGATGGTGGTGGAGGTCGAGGAGCCGGAGGTTGAGGCGAAGAAAGTCGAGAAGGCGATCTCGGCGTCGGCGCGGCGTACGGGTCGCGGCGGATAGCTACGCGACGGGTACCGTACTCCGAGGAGCCCGCTTCCTCAACCCTGTCGCGGCCACCATAACCACCATCAGCACCGCAATCGCAACCGACGCAGCGATTCGACTGATGTTGAGCCCACCCTGCGCATTCGGTTTCGTGAGCAAGTCGCCCAACGTAGCCCCGAGCGGTCGTGTCAGCACATAGGCTGCCCAGAACGTGACACTCGTCGGTAGCCGACTGAAGAAGTGCAGTCCAGCGACGATGAGAATAAGTGCAGTGAAAATCAGTGCTCCGCGCTCGAAGCCGAACCCAAGCGTGTCGGCGACATAGTCACCCAGCGCCGTGCCCAGGGTGTTCGAGACCAGAATCGTCACCCAGTAGAAAACTTCGTCGGTTCGATTCGTCACGCGATCGACTACGATTCTTCCCGTCGTGACTCGCCAAACGACCAGGATGATGATCACCAACGCCAGCAAGCTGAACGACGATCTCACGTACCCGACTTTCAGCGTGCGGTCGATGTAGTCTGAAGTCGTGGTTCCAACGGTCGTGGTCGCGACCACCACCGCCCAGTAGAAAACGGGGTGATAGTGCCCCGAGCCCACCTGCGCGATCAGAGTGACGATGAAGAATCCGAGGAAGATCAGGGTGCTGACGGCGTAGCCGAGGTTGAGCTGCATCGACAGCGCGTCGCCGCCAGTCTCGCCGAGCGTGGTCGCGAGGACTTTGACAACCCAGAAGACCAGCGTGACGCGGGGGACTTTGCTGAGCGTTTCTTCCCAGGAAGGAGCCTCGGATGTTTGATACGCGGTGGTGTCTATAGCCATTTGAAAGTTCTTGCAGTGCGGCTGAGCGCGTGCACATCGGCGCCCACGGGTGCCCACCAGGTCAGCCAGCCGACCGTTCCGTTGTCGAAAAACAGATAGGCCGTATTCTGCAAACGGACTGCCTTACTCGACGCATCAGGCTCGGAATTCGACGAGTAGTCGATCTCGACGGCGTTTCCGCCAGGCTCTTTCACCGATTTTACGTTCTCGATCTTGACAGCACGCCCCTGCGCCTGAATCAAACGGGCCTCGTTGTCGCGCACACTTGACGCCGTCGGCGGAGAGTTGGAGCTCGAGATCGCCACGTTGATACCGTCGTACTTGCTCACGAAAGTCACGTTTGGCCCGTTCTCGGTGCTCACCCAATCCTTGGGCACATCAAGCTGATATCCGCCAGAAGCTGATTTGTACGCAACAAAGCTCTCGTTCTTCGGAATCGCGCCTGATGGATTCTTTTCGGCAGGAATCGCTTTCTCGCTCGCAGGTTCCTTGATGTTTCTGCCACTGGTAGACATCGCGGTCTCGGACGATGCAACCGTCGTCCCCGAATCCGAATCCTTGGACTGACAACCGAGAATCACCAGAAACGAAACCGCGATGAGCTGGGCGACGGGCAGTCGGAGACGGCGCTGCGCATTCGCTGTGGAGGAGAGCTCGCTAATGAGATGCATTGGGACGGGTGAGTTGAATCGTAAATGAGTCGGCGGTGCCCGGGACGGTCGGACGTCGTTCGAACACGACATCGTTTCCGACGCGGACGCGGAGCTCGTGCAACGATCGTGGAACTGTCAGCTGAAATCTGGCGGGCGTCGATTGCTCGACAGCGATGCGGTTCGCGCTTACGCGATAAATCGCACCAGCACTCGGCGAGCTGAGGGAGATCCGATCCAGGTCGATAATGTGCACATCAAGCGTTCCTCCGACACTGCTGCCGCTAAATGAAACCTCCAATGCCGCGCCAGGCTTCGCTGCCAGCGACACTGCAGGCGACACTGGTTGGGGTTCAGGTGTTCTTGGAGTCGACCCGGATTCCACGTTGAAGCTTCCCGAAGAGCGGAGCGCCGTAAGGAGCAGTCGGTGGAGTGGCGAAAACGGAATCGCTGCCGCAGCAGCGGTGCCCGCAACGATGAGAAGTCCGACGACTGCGGCAGCCCGACGCCAGCCAAATGCGAATCCATTCTTCTGTAGACGCGCTGCACGAATGATGGAATCCGCGGACTGAGACGGAGGGGGCACGTCCAGCGACGCCAGCAGGCTTCCCGTGTCCCGATCCGCATCGCGCAGCGTTCCGATCAGCCGCGTGCATTCGGCGCAGATCGCAAGATGGGAATACGCGCGCCGCTCGAGATCGCGATCCTGTCCGACGGTGTAGATGAGCGCGGCCGTCTCTGATTCGTTCAAATGCGGTGAGGACAGCACGTCGGTCACGATTTCTTTCCCTTGTAGGCGGTGTGAAACAACGCCGTCGCACGGAGCAACAACGTTCCCACGCTCGTCTCGCTTACGCCGACGACGTGGGCGATCTCGCGATAGCTGTAGCCCTCCTGTCGCAGCAACAGCATCCGGCGATCACGATCGCTCAGCCTGTCGAGCGCCGCGCGTACCTGCCGCCGACGTTCTTCGCCAAGCACCTTTTCGTCGGCGGCGACGGCGCTCGTCCGCTCCAGATCAAGCGGGTGGGCCTGGATCAATTGGAGACGGCGTTTGCCGGTTCGCTTTTCGTCGCGCAGCAAATTGTGCGCAACGGTCGCCATCCAGCCTCGCACATCATCCGGCAACGATCCACGCTGGTACAGCCTCACGAAAACCTCCTGCGCCAGATCCTCAGCGGCATCCGGCTCTCCCGTCAGCCGCTGGAGATAGCGGAAGAGCGATGCATACTGTGCGTCGAACAGCCGTCGAAACGATTCCTCGAAAGCCGGAGGAGTCTCGTCAGTCTCGTCGCGCGAGCGGACGGTCATCCGGTGAGGAGTCGATCGATCTGGCACGTGACTCCTGATGGAGCGCACCAGCGAGGAAATTGTGACAGCGGGAGGAAGCGCCTAAAAACGCAGCCCGACGCCGAAGGAGATGGAGCGCGGCATCATCCCGAGAGTGCGCGTGCCGGCCCCCGACGGATCCTCGACCAGACCGGCAGCGTTACGCCTGGCCAGCAGGTTGTCGACGTTGAGATACGCCGAGCTCCGCAGCGATCCGAAGGTGAATTTGTGGCGGATGCCGACGTCGACGCGCACGTACGGCTCGAGGCGGCCAGCCCCCAGCGTTGATGGAGAGTACTCGGGGCTGCCACTTACTTCCCGCTGCGAGGCCAGCACGTCCTGCCACTCGAAGGCAACACCTCCCAACAGCGGCGACGTTGAGCGCAATGCCGACATGAATCCGGAAGCGCGGAACAACGTGTTGTCGCCCAGCTGGTAACCCGCCGCAATTAACGCAGCGTGACTGGGCGCGAAGGTCGGTCGATACGAGCGCTCCCCTGCCCACTCACGGGACACGATCGACATCGAGTAGGTGCCCTGCAGATTGAGCCGGCCCAGTTGCTCGCGCGCGTTGAGTGCGGTGCCGTATGCTGTGCCGTGACCGGATGTGAATGCAGTGGCCGCGAACGGGTCACCGCCCGCCGCACCGGCGAGAATCAGCGCGTCGAACGTGCGGAGGTAGGTGCTCGCTGTGATAAGCGCCGACGATCCGACCGGAATCATGAGCTGCAGGGAGCCTGACGTCGATGTCGCAATCGGAACTCCGGCGCTCCCCGCAATTACCGGCGCCTCGAGAGCGGCCATCGCATCGACGATTGACTCGTCGTTGTAGAGCGACTGGGTGTATTGATGCGTGCGCGCGAACGCGCCGGAAAGGCTCACACCCCTGAATAGCGACACACCGAACGCCGCTCTCGGCTCCATCAACAGACTGCTCTGGCCGACTACCGCGATCCGCTCGCCGAGCGTCGCAGTGAATCGCCCCAGCTCTCGTGAATGTTCGATGAACGCCGACACAACCCCCAGGTGAGAGTGGATGCCCAGGAAGGACATTGCATCTGCCTGCGCCGTGTCGGCGACGGAGTACCCGCCGCGGAGTTGTTCGAACGAACCGCCGATGGTGGTGACGGCGCCGACTTCGCCCCACGATGCGCTGGCGGCAGCGGCAGTCTGAGTGAACTGATTGGCCATGCGCATCTCACTTTCCGATGCTGGAATCCAGTCGACCCCGACTGAAGTTCCTGACTGCCAGACGCGTGCATCTACCGAGAATCCGCCGTCCGCTGCGCGCCTCTGCCAGGTCAACCCGCGCGCATCGCTTGTCCAGCCGAATCGGTTCCCCCTCCCGGAGGGAAGATCCGCGGCAGCATCAAAGCTGATCGCGTCGCTCGACGAGATGAACAGTCCAGTCAGAGATCCACCGCCGAATGGAACCGACGCTGTGGCGAAGACATCGGTGGGGCGTAGCGTCACGGGCTCGCGCTCGTCGCGCTCCAGTGGTCTGGCATAGTTCCGGCGCGCGCCGATCAGCGCTGAGCCACCAGTGAACTGCAGCGCGGTGAGCGCGCGGATTCCGGTCGGCCAGATGGATGTCGTGACGTGCTCGGAGTCAGGAAGCGCTCTGCGCGTGTTGACCTCGACGACGCCGCCCAGTCTGTCGCCAGTACGAGCCGGCGCCTCGCTGTAAGACGTGATGTCGGCGACGGCGTCGGGATCCATCGCGCTCGGATGATCGCCAGCGTGGACCGCGTTGTAGAGTGGGATTCCGTCGACGAGCAGCAGGGTGTGGTTGGTTGCTCCGCCCTGAAGATGCAAACCGCTGCTCGATTCAGGTCCCGCAAGAGCCTGCGGCGAGGTTCCGACCGCGCGAATCACGTCGGGGAAGTCGAGGCTCGACAAGGTGCGCATGCGATTGCCGTCGAGGCGCCAAGGCTGATAAGCGCCAGTCGTCACAGGATTGTCTCGAATGCGCGGCGTCGCGTCGCTCGCCAGTACCTTGATCGTCTTCATCGTTGGGGGCGCGGGGTCGAGCGAGATGTCCAGGTGGACCGCCCCGTGCTCCGGCACGCGCACATCGAGGCTTAGCGTCACATAGCCAGCTCGAATAAAGCGAAGCGTGTAAACCCCGCCGGCCAATCCAGTTAACGAATAGGAGCCTGAGTCGTCTGCCGTCAGTTGCCGCGGAACAGCGCCCGGTCCGGCGATGTCGATGATGACGTAGCTTATCGGCGCCAGAGCCGGAGCGATCGAAGCCAGGAAGGTCGTGTCGGCCGACGTGATCTTTCCGTAGATCGAAGCGTCATACTGCAGCGTGTCCTGCCTCGGGAGTGCAAGACCGATCGTTAGCACCAGCGGATGAAAGATCATTCTGGAAGTCGCGCCCTCTAAGTGATGCTTCCTGTCGTCCCGATTACACCAACAATGAACCGCGAGTAAACGTGGTACACCGGTACACACTGTCCTGTCACGTTCCGCGGCTTGAGGCGCTCCATCTGCCGTGACGGTCCCAACGCCAGCTATTCCCATAGCAAGAATCGGGTCGGAAGCGCCGGAGCTAATCATACCTTCGGCTCCGCCGCTCGTACTCGTTCGCGACTCAGCGACCGTGATTCCGCGCGCTGGTTGGATACCACTAGTTGGTAGCGCATTCGTCATTGCCACCGCATTCTTCGCCGAGCCCGCGCTCACCGACAGCATGAGTGGCAAAGTTGCCGCTGGTGCCGCGCTCAAAATCTCATTCGCGTACAAAGCGCTCGCACCACTCTGCGATACGCTCGATACGATCTCACTGTTCTCTCAACGCCAACACGCCGCCTTTCTCATTACTTACGCGCTGGCGTTTGCCCTGTGGCGCGTGCTCCGCAAGCGAACTCCCTGTTCGTTGGGTACGTCGTTGCGCTGCGAGCTGGCCACCGCCGTCAAAGGGCTACTTGTGCTGCTGGGGATCTACCTGGTTGGCGCACTGGTGCCGCGGCCGACGGCGCGTCTCGCAATGTCATCGTCAGACGACATCGTCGTTGATTTCCATTCGCACACCCGTTACTCGTGGGATGCTCGATCCGCGTTCTCTCCCGAGGAAAGTCGGCGCTGGCACTATGCGTCCGGATTCGACGTTGCCTACATTACCGACCACAGCACGTTCGCTGGCGCTGAGGAAGCCGCGGTCAACAATCCGGCGCGCGCTGGCGACGGCACGGTGATGCTGAGCGGCATCGAGGTCAGAGATCGTGGCAACCACCTGGTCGTACTCGGCACCGATGGCGGCGATTGGAGATCCTACACTGCCGGCGATCTTCAGGAAGCCATCTTCCAGCGAGACATCGCCGCACGATCGGTGCGTCCCGTCGTGCTGTTCACTCTGCCGGGTAATTTGAAAAGAGAGAAAGGCATGGCGATCGACGGCATCGAGCTCTCCGACGCAGCGCCGCGCGGACTGTCTCAGAGTGACGCGGAGAGCGGAACCGTTGGCCAGCTGGCGCGCGATCAGAACAAGGCACTCGTCGCGAGCTCGAACAATCATGGCTGGGCCAGCGCGTCGCCGGCGTGGAGCGTGATGCAGATCCCGAACTGGCGCGCAATGACTCCAGCCCAGCTGGACGTCGCCGTCCGCAGCGAGATTCTACGCGGCGGATTGAATGCAGTTCGAATCATCGATCGTCGCACGCCTGGGCCTGTCGCTTTCGCCGGAGTAGCGCTCACCGTTCCCGATGCTGCCTGGCGGATGCTGACCACGATGTCGTGGCCCGAGCGCGTGTCGTGGCTGGGCTGGATCTGGTTGACATATGTCATCGCACTCGCGATCGGCAGCCTGAAGCGTTCCGATTTCCAGGCCGTCGAAGACGCGCGCGACTGGAAGCCCGCTCCGGCGCTGATCAGCTAGTTCTCAAGGCAAGTTCCGGTCGCACTTGCGTTCGATGCCGAATGCCGGTTCATTGTGCGACGGTGTCTTCGGAATAAAAAAGAAGTGTCACGCGACTTTTCTCGATGCATAGCCTGCGTCGGCTGATCATCAACGCCGACGACTTCGGCATATCGCGCAGCGTAAACGACGGCATCTTCGAAGCCGCGTGCGCCGGCGGAATCACCTCGACATCACTGATGGTCAACCTCCCCGACTCTGCCGACGCAGTCGCGCGCGCCCGCAAGTGTACTCGCATTTCAGTCGGGCTTCATTTCAATCTCACCGTCGGCAACGCGCTCACTGGCCCGTCTTCGCTGACCCAGGGTAAGACCGCCGAGTTTTATCCATTGTCGCGCCTCCTCGCTGCCGCAGCGCTAGGCATGGTCGACGCGAACGACGTCGAGCGCGAGTGCCTGGCGCAGATCGACCGCATGACTCGCGCTGGATTCCCGCCCACCCATCTCGACAGTCATCGCCACATTCACACTCATCCGTCGATCTACCCATCGGTACTCCGCGCAGTTCAGCAGCGCCGGATCCCGCACCTCCGGATTCCCTGCGAGCCGCTCGATGTAAACGCCGGTGCGCTCGGTGCGACGATGAAGAAGAGCTTACTCCTGCTCAGCACGCGCCGCTCACGCCGCTCGAACATGGACGTGCGCTCTGCCGCGTCACCGGCGGACATCACCGGGTTCGTCGGTATTTCTCTACATGGTGCCTCGACTTTCGGCGATCGACTCTTCGCACTCGTTCGCGACCTGCCAACGGGCACGACGGAGTTGATGACTCACCCGGGTTACGCCGACGCCGACCTGGCGAAGCGCGATACGTATACGGTGGAGCGCGAGGTCGAGCTGAAGGTTCTATGCTCTGGCGAGTTCCACGACGTTTTGCGGCACAGCCGGGTGTCGCTAGCGAATTTCGGCGATCAGACCTCGATTGTCACCGGGGAGCACGAGCTAGCCGAGTACTGCTAGCGAGCGCGCAACGCTTTCGCGAATCCGGCTCGTCTCCGTCTCGATACAGGAATCCTCGCTCCGTTCGCCAGCACAGCCAGCAACAACCCGTCCGCAGTCCGTCGCAGCTCCCTCACTCCGCCGATTCGCACCAGCGCCTTTCGGTGAGCGCGCACGAAGCCGTCGCCGGCAACTTTCTTTTCCAGTGCGTCGAGCGATTCGCGCATCAGATAGCTGCGACCGTTCGACCAGACCCGCGAGTAATAATCTGCCGCCTCGATCCAGTCGATTTCGTGCAGTGGAATCACCACCGCGCCACGCGTCGTAGGCACGACGATCGATTTGTCGCGCGCGTTCGGACCATCTGACAGTCGACGTGTGAGGCGACGCATCGTAGCCGCGAAACGACTTTCGGTGACCGGCTTGAGCAGGTAGTCCTGCGCTTCGGCCTCGAACGCGCGGATCGCGAATTGATCGTAGGCGGTGAGAAACACAACTGCGGGCATCTTTTCCGCCGATTTGCGCCGGATGACCTCGAAGCCGTCGACCTCCGGCATCTGAATGTCGAGGAAGAGCACGTCGGGTTTGAGTGAATCCAGTGCGGCGAGGACTTCGCGCCCATCTCTGCACTCGCCGACGACGATGAACTGCGCGAACGGCGTCAGCAGCTGCCGCACGCCTCGACGCGCGGCCGGCTCGTCGTCGGCGACGAGCACTTTCCATCTAGGCGCTGACACTGCCGCCTCCGGGAGTCGCGAGCTCATGGAATGGGATCCGTAAGCGCGCGATGGTGCCGCCGCCCATCGCCGAAAAAACCTCGAGGGTTGCAGCAGTGCCGTGCAGCGTGCGCAATCTTTCGCGGGTGTTGTCGAGGCCGTGTCCGTCAACATCGCCAGCACCCACTTTGATGCCCGGCCCGTCGTCTTTGACTGTGACTTCCAGGATGTCACCGTCGCGTTTCGCCGCAATCCCAATGCGACCCGCATCGGAGCGGCGCGCAATTCCGTGACGGATCGCGTTCTCGACGAGATGCTGCACCGAGAACGAGGGGACGGCCGCGAATAGGGTGTCGGCCGGGATGTCGAATACTGGACGCAATCGATCGGAGAAGCGCGCACGCTCAACTTCGAGATACTGGCGCACCAGCTCCAGCTCGTCCTCCAGCGTCACTTCGTTCTCGTTGTTGCGACTGAGTGTCAGTCGCAGCACGTCACTGAGCTGTTCCATCACTCGGGTCGCACCATCGTTGTCGCCTTCACGCATCAGCACCGCAATAGTGTTCAGCGCATTGAAGAGAAAATGCGGATTGAGTTGCGCCTTGAGCGATGAGAGTCGCGCGGTGGTGAGCTGCTCGGATAGTCGCACCATTTGCACTTCTCTCGTGCGCGCCTCGGTGAAGTATCTGATCGCGTGCTCGACGCCGACCATCCCGAGGTAGAGTGCGCACCCGAACGGTAGCGTACCGACGAACCAACTCACCGCGAACTGCGCGACGCCGTGTTGGAACGAATTGGGCTGAAACAACAGCTTGAGCAGAGTCCCGCCTCCTGCCCACAGCGCTGAGAAAATGATCGACAGCGCGATGTGCAGCACGGTGCGCCCGACGAGATGCGGTCGCGTGATCGGCCAACGTCGCGCGAAGAAGAAAACCCCGGGCGTCAGCAGCGCGTAGAGCAGCCAGTCGCTGCTGTAGAAGAACGCTGCGCGCAAATTCATCGGCTCGCCGAAGATGTGCGCTTCGCCGAGCGAGGTGATGAACCCGAGCAACGCCGGGCCGAGCCAGGCGAGCGAGACGAGCATCCACGGTTGGAGGCGGCGAGATCGTTCCACGGCCCCACGCTACCGCGAGCCGCGACGGCGCGCAATCACGCCATGGCTTCTTGACCGCTTGCGGCAGCGTCCGCGCCGTTCGCCGCTGATTGGTAGCGTTGGAGAATTGCGCGTGCGACTTTCTGCGTCGTGCAAACGGTCGCTGTAAAGGACGGCTTCACTCCGAGTCAATACACGCCGGAGACGTCGGCTCCGCCATCACCGACTACCCGACGCGTTTTCTCGATCGACGTCGCGCGCGGCGTCGCCATGATTCTGATGGCGATCGACCACGTGCGCGTTTACGCCGGGGTGCCGGCGGGTGGGCCACGCCCCGGCGTTTTCTTCACGCGCTGGATCACCAACTTCGTCGCGCCCGCGTTCGCGTTTCTGTCCGGCACTTCCGCTTACTTGCTCGGGCGGAAACTCGGCAGCACACGCGCTCTCTCGCGTTATCTGCTGACGCGCGGACTAGTGCTGGTCGTTCTCGAGCTGACTGTGATCCGCGTCGCATGGACCTTCAACTTCCACTTTGGGGAGTATCTCCTCGCTGGTGTGATCTGGATGCTCGGATGGTGCATGGTGCTGATGGCAGCGCTGGTCTGGCTACCGGTCGCTGCGATTGGCGCGTTTGGCGTCGCTGTCATCTTCCTGCACAACGTGATGGACATCGTCGCTCCGCCTTCCGACGGCATCACGCAGAGCGCGCTTGGCTGGCTCTGGCAGATTCTCTACTACGGCGGCCCCATCCAGCTCGGTGCGCACGGGCCGACGTTGGCGGTCTTGTACTCGATCGTTCCCTGGATCGGCGTGATGGCGGCCGGTTACGCGTTTGGAGCGATCATTACGATGGAGCCAACGAGACGCGATCGTCTGTGCGTGCTGATTGGCCTGGGTGCGATCGCCTTGTTCTTCGTTCTGCGCGCGCTCGACGTATACGGCGATCCCCGGCACTGGCACGGGACCAGTCCAACGCCAATTCCGACGTTCTTCCGGTTCATCAACACCAGCAAGTATCCCGCGTCGTTGCAATTCCTGTTGATGACCCTGGGCCCGATGTTCCTGCTGCTGCCCTTGTTCGAACATGCACGCGGAAGGCTCGGCGAAATCGTGGCGACCTACGGGCGAGTGCCGATGTTCTACTATCTGCTGCACATTCCTGCTATTCATTTGGCAGCGGTGATCGTCTCACTGTTTCGTGAAGGTCGAGTGGATGGCTGGCTGTTCGAGAATCACCCGATGATGAGCTCACCGCCGCCACCTGGCTACACGTGGTCGCTAGGCATGCTCTACTTGGTCTTCGTGATAGTCGTCGTAGCCCTGTACTTCCCGTCTCGCTGGTATTGGCGACGGAAGTCGACCGAGCCAGCGGCCTGGATGCGGTTTGTTTGAGGGAGGCGGGAGGCGGGAGGCGGGAAGCGGGAAGCGGGAAGCGGGAAGCGGGAAGCGGGAAGCGGGAAGCGGGAAGCGGGAAGCGGGAAGCG
>JBJMOW010000006.1:0-262295 GCA_045803545.1 Gemmatimonadaceae bacterium
ACCCTTACCAAGGGTGTGCTCTACCAACTGAGCTACGCGAGCGGCTTGTTGACCCTGTTTGCTGCTCCTGCAACTTCGTCCCTTCTTCATCTCTGCCAGAGCGGGAGACGGGACTCGAACCCGCGACATCAAGCTTGGAAGGCTAGCGCTCTACCAACTGAGCTACTCCCGCAAGTGCTTCGAACTGCGAATCGAGAACGCTGCGAGTTGCGAACAACTGCAGTCCTAAAAAAAATCCAACCCCCTCAACTCGTATGGTGGGGGAAGGATTCGAACCTTCGAAGGCATAAGCCGGCAGATTTACAGTCTGCTCCTTTTGGCCACTCAGGAACCCCACCGATTCGCCAATTTGTCGCCGACGGACCCGGCAGAGCTGACGGCGAGAATCGAACTCGCAACCTGCTGATTACAAATCAGCTGCTCTGCCAATTGAGCTACGTCAGCAACAAACAGCGATTTTCATCGCAAGCCAAGTAGAATAGCCAACTTAGAGTACTCAGTCAACCTAAGAGGCGGCCCTGCTCCTACCCATTCGCCTCTTCGCTGGTGGCGGCTTCGACCAGAGTGCGGGACCGGTAGGCGGCTCTCAGCCGGGCGTAGCAGACCCACATCATCAAAAGAACGAGCGGCACGAACAGGAAGCCGATCGAGAAGGCCGACAACATCGCACCGATTGAAAGTGAAACCGTGGCGATTCCCTCAGCGACAACGCGCCAGCGGGATTTCCACAGAATCGCCGGTAATCCGCAGAAGAGAATGGCGACGGTGAACGCGGCAGCAAGCGGCGGAAAATCCGGCCGTATGCTCCGGAATGATTCAACCAGACCGAGTATTCCGAGCGCCGCTACTCCGCCGCAAAGGCCGACTGACAGCGCTTCGACCAAGCCCGCGTTATGACGAAGCCGCGGATTACGCAGCAGAAATCGAATGGCAGTGAACAATCCAACCACTATGCCCGCCACACTGATGGGGAAGACCAGTAGCTGGAGAAACCTCGCGAAGCCTAACGCACCTTCTTCCATTTCGTCCCCTGTGGCGTGTCTTCAATCGCCACGCCTTTTGATTCCAGCTCGCTGCGGATCGCATCAGCAGCGGCGAACTCTCGTCGCGAGCGCGCTTCTTTCCGCGCGGTCAGCTTCGCTTCCACCCATTGCGAAAGTTCGGGATCGGGTCCCGTCGCCTCGGGCACAATGTCGAGCACCGCATCGATTCGCGCGAAGACCTCCCGTGCTCTCTCGAGCGCACGCTTGTCGACACCAAGCTTGTCGAGCTCCGCGTTCGCCTTGCGAACAAACGTGAACAGCGCGCCAACCGCGGCCGGCGCGTTGAGGTCATCGAACAACGCCGCCGTCACTTCCGCATCCGCCGCGTCTGCAATCTTCTCCAGCTCCGGCGTTGCCGCTTTCGCTTCCTTCAATCGCTCGGCGAAATCGCCGATGCGGCGCACTCCTTCCATCGACCCCTCGAGCGCGTCAGCGGACATGTTCAGCTGCTTCCGATAATGGGTCGAGAACACGAAGTGTCTGAATGCAGCCGACGGCACGCCTTGCTCACGCAGATCCTGAACGGTGGCAACGTTCCCCAGTCGCTTCGCCATCTTGGCGCCCTCGGTCAATAAGAACTCGCCGTGCGCCCAGAATCGCGAGAACTGTTTTCCTGTTGCGCCTTCTGACTGCGCGATCTCATCCTCGTGGTGCGGAAAGATCAAATCGACACCGCCAGTGTGAACGTCGAGGGTCTCACCGAGATACTTCATTGCCATCGCCGAGCACTCGAGATGCCAGCCGGGGCGCCCGCGTCCCCACGGAGAATCCCACGCGGCACCACTCGCCTCGTCCTCTGGCTTGGCTGCTTTCCAGAGCGCGAAATCCTGCGCGTTCTCCTTCGAGTAGTCGTCCTGCGCTACTCGAGCGCCAGCCTTCACCTCGCGCGTGTCGAGACGCGAAAGCTTGCCATAGTCTTTGAACCTGTCGATCGCGTAGTAAATCGTACCGTCGTCGGCGAGATAAGCGAGCTTCTTATGCATCAGACTGCTGACAATATCGATCATCTCCGGGATGTGGTCAGTCGCCTTTGGGTAAAGCTCGGCGTCCTGAATCCGAAGAAATTTTCGATCGCCATCGAAGATCTCGGTGATCGGCTCGGTCGCCTCTTTTATGGTTATCCCGCGCTCGGCGGACGACTTGATGATCTTGTCGTCGACGTCGGTGAGGTTCATCACCTGATAAACTTTCCAGCCGCGCAAAGCGATGACCCGCCGCAGCAAATCGCCAAAAAGGAATGTGCGGAAGTTACCGAGGTGCGCAGGCCGATAAACCGTCGGACCGCAGGAATAAAAGCGAACGGTCTCACCATCCGCGGGAGCGAATGGTTCGACTTTGCGGGTAAGAGTGTTGTAGAGGCGAAATTCGGGTTGCGCCATTGGGGCAAATCGTTGAGTCGGGAGGGCATTACAAAGATGTACAAACTGCGGGATGAGAGCCAACAGATCGGTGCGAACTGCGAGCTAGCTGCGAAATGAGGGCTAGTTGCGAGATGAGGGCTGATTGCGAGATGAGGGCTGATTGCGAGATGACGGCCGATTGCGAGATGACGGCTGATTGCGAGATGACGGCTGATTGCGAGATGACGGCTGATTGCGAGATGACGGCTGATTGCGAGATGAGGGCTTACTGGTCGGCGACCCAGCCCTCATTTCGCAACTAGCTCGTATCCCGCAACTAGCCCGCAGCCCGCAGCAATCAGTTAGCTCTCCTCCCGCAGTCCCTCCTGCTCGGCGACTCTCTTCGGCGTGGGAAGGTCGAAGGCGAGCTCCGCGTCTTTGGGGTCGACTTTCAGCGGGTAGCGGGACGGAGCGACGATTCTGCCTTCGACCAGATTGATCACGCGCGCCGTGATACGGTGAAGCTCCACGGGGTTGGGCGCTGCGAGAATTACCGTGACGCTGCGCCGACCCAAGCGTGTGAGTAACGAGACAATTTCCCGGTCGAAGAGCAGACCTTCGCCGCAGATCGTTTCGTCGAGAAGGATTGCGCGCGGCGAGCCGATTAGTGCCTGCGCCAGACTGAGACGCTGTAGCAGAATCGCCGAGAGGTTGCTCACCCGGCGGGTCGCATGGACATGCAAACCAACTTCGCGCAATGCAGTCTCGACCTGCGCCGAGCGGTTCGCTGAGGAGAGATCATGCAGCGTCGCGTAGTACTCGAGTGCCTCACGGACGTTGAGGAAAGAGTAATAGCCGGCGCGCTGCGGCACGTAAGCAAGGCCAGGCGGGACGTGATGGCCGGTGACCTGCTCGCCGAACCAGGCGATGCTCCCCGCGTCAGGGCGCACGAGGCCGGCGAGGCAGAGCAACAATGTTGTTTTGCCCGCGCCCGGCCGACCGACGAGCCCGATGATCTCGCCATCGTGGATGTCGAGCGAGACTTCGCGAAGAGCGGGAATCGCGATGCCACGCGAGCCGTTGTGAAAGGTTTTGCTCAACGATCTGACGGAAAGAACGACGCTCTGCATGCAATCCTCCGTGGACGTGCACGGACACAGTCGTACAAGCACGCGGTGTCTCAGCAATCGTTGTGAGTCGAGCGACACCTTTGTGTCTCGTTGGCGTGATTCTTTCAGCCTTTTGCTCTTCAAACCATGGAGCCGGAAATGAATCGTAGAGCGTACAGGATCGCGCTTTCCCTGCTGCTGTTTGGTACCGCGGCGTGCGGCAGTGACACCGCTACCGAACCTCCGAATGCCATCGTCGGCAATTACGTGGCGTCGCAGTGGGTGACAACTGGAGGCTCTGGCCAGACAAATCAGCTTCTCGCAGGCAGCACTTTACACCTGGCGTTGGCTGGCGATGGAACTACGTCAGGTCAACTTCACGTTGCAGCGTCCGGCGGCAACCCGGCATTCGACGCAGACATGACCGGCACGTGGTCGGAGGCTGACAACAAGGTCACGATCTCTCAGGCTGCCGATACGTTCGTGCGTGATATGACCTTCAACGTTGTGCCCAACGGAAGCAGATGGTCGCTAGCGGCAGATCAGGTTTTGTCCGGTACGCGAATCCAGCTCACGCTGGATCAGGTCTTTGTAGTCGCGCTGCGCGAAAATCCGTAGGAAGCGCTAAGCGGACTTTTGGAGGGGGCGCTTCTCCCGAATCGTGATCAGATCCGGCGGTGGCGCGTGCGGAACTAGTACGCCTCCGTCAGGCACCGGAACCCGCAAAACGAAAATCCGGTCGCGCGTGCTCTTCCTGAAGCCTTTGCCCTCGTAGATGCGGTTGATGAGGATCCGTCGCACAATCACCATCACGGTCACCAATGTCGGCAGCGCGACGACGAGCCCGAGCCCGCCGAGCAGCTTCCCAATCACCAGCACTGAGATGATGGTAAGCACCGGCGGCATGTCGATCTTTTTCGACATCACCAGCGGCGACACGATGTTGCCTTCGATCAGGTGAATGACTACGCCAAGCAGGAGAACGTAGATCGCGCGCGTCCCGCCACCGGGGCCACCGAGGACGAACAGCGCCGGCAGTGTTGTCGAGAGCAGCGTGCCGAAGAACGGAACCACCGCAACCAGTCCGGTGAATACGCCGAAGGTCAGCCAGTATGGAACGTTGAGCATGTACAAGCCCGCGGCGGTGAGAGCTGCCAGCACGGTCATCGTCAACAACTGGCCCACGATGTAAGCGCGCAACGCGTCAGCCAAATCGCGGAGCACGTCGCGAACGAGATCGCGATGGATTGGCGGGAAGAGCGCGATCAACCATTCGCGATAGACGCCCGGCTGCAGGGCGAGATAGATGCTCATCACACCGACGGCGAAGCAGTCGATCAACACGTGCACGAAACCGAACACGCGCGGCACCACGCTCTCCGCTTGCTGTGAGAGCTGATCGTAGACAGCGCTGATCAGCGGGTGCTCGCCCGGTTTCCATACGTCCGCCATCGCCGGGAAGCGGGCGACGAAGATGTCGATGCCGTGTTCCCAGGTCTCGATGTACTGCGGCAGGACAACGATCAGTGCGCGAGTCTGCTCGACGACAGGCGGGAGCAGAATTGCGAACAATCCAAATAGCATCGCTCCCGAGCCGACCACCGAGATGAAGAAAGCGATTCGCGGTGGAACATGTGCTCTATTAACGAGCAGATCTCTCACCGCTCCGAGATAGAGCGAGAGGATGATCGCGATGAAGAGGAGCAGGAAGACGTCGGCGGTGGCGCCGAGCATCCACAGTAACAAAAGGGTCAGAATCACCCCCGCCAGAATGGGGGCGACTCTAACCCTCGATGCCGGTGCTGCCGCGGTAGCCAATGCTATTTCTTGTCGTCGTGGATCTCTTCGACTTCGACGGCTTCCTCTTCGTGCTGTTGGGCGCCGGCGCCGAGCGCCTTGTTAGTGACAGGCGCGCCTGCAGGAAGAACTCCCATCTTCTGCTTCAGCTGAATGAGCAGCATCTCCGCAGACTGATTTCCGCTCGACGCTTCGAGCCGCTTGAAGTCGTGGGCCAGTCGGTCGCCCGAGAACTCTTCCTCGATCTCGGCGCTGGCTTTGATCTGCCGCTCGTTCGAGTCGATCTTGTCTTCCATCCGCTTGAATGCCTCGAATGCCGATTTCTCGGAGATATGGGACATGGTCTCGTTGATGCGTTTCATTGCATCGGCGCGCCGCTGCTTGGCGAGCAGCAGATTCTTCTTGCGGTTCGCTTCTTCGATGTTGTCGTTCAGGGTGCGCAACGATTCCTTGAGGCGATCCGTCTCAACCTTGTGCGCCTGCCAGGTGAGGTTCAGCTGATCGCCGCGTGAGATGTGCTCGCTACGGCGCATGAGTGCCTGCTTGGCGAGGTCGTCCTGGTTCTGCTGCACGGCGAGCATCGCGCGCCTCTCCCAGTCCTCAGCGTCTTTGAGCTCTTGCCGTGTCTGATCCTGGAGGCGCTTTTCGTCGGCGATCGCCGCAGCCACCTGCTGCTTGGCCTTAACCAGCTGCGAGCGCATGTCGAGAATGATCTGATTGAGCATCTTCTCGGGCTGCTCGAACTCGCTGATCGCCGCATTCACGTTGGCTCTAAACAGCATCGCGATTCTGTCGAAGATATTCATATAGAGTTTTGGTTTGGCTGCTGCTTTTACTGCAACCGAACAGGTTGCGGGTTGCGAGTTCCTGGGTACGGGTTGTGGGTTCAGCCTTGAGCATCCCGCAACTCGCAACCAGGAACCCTCAACCCACAACCCGTTTTTTTGCTTTTCACAATCTATAGCTCCACCGCAAACTCACTAGGACTCCGACCTCTTGATCTGGTACAACCTCTCCTTGGCCAATCTGCGCCCGGTAGGCGTTGCTGCCAGTCCGCCGCCCGCTGTCTCGCGATAGCGAACGTCCATCTCACGACCAATCTCGCCCATCACGTCGATTACCTCGTCGACCGGGATGGCAAAGGTGATTCCGGAAAGCGCCATCTCGATTCCCGCCAGCGCGATCGCCGAGCCCGTAGCGTTGCGAAAAACGCACGGTAGTTCGACGAGTCCGCCCAGCGGATCGCAAACAAGTCCCAGCGTTCCCTGCATCGTGAGAGCGACGGCGTGCCCGACCTGCGATGGCGTTCCACCAAGCATCTCGGTCGCCGCACCTGCTGCCATTCCAGCGGCGGCGCCGGTTTCCGCCTGACAACCACCCTCAGCCCCCGATAGTGATGCGCGCTCGGCGACGACGGCGCCGATAAGACCAGCAGTCGCGAGACCGTCGACGACCTTTTCGTCGGGAACGTTTCGCGCCTTTGCCAGGCCGGTGAGGATCGCGGGCAAGACCCCCGCACCTCCAGCCGTCGGCGCCGCCACGATCACTCCCATCGCCGCATTTACCTCCTGTACTGCCAGCGCCCGCGTCAGTATGTCGCGAAATGGCGTCTGCGCCAGCGGTCCTTTCTGATTCTGTTGCAGCTTCGCAGCGTCGCCACCTACCAGTCCCGACGCGGATTTCATATCACCCGTCAGCCCTTTCTCGATCGCCCCGCGCATGACATCGAGTGCTCGCTTGAGCGCGGCGCGAATCTCTGCTATCGGCCGGCCCTGATCGCGCCCTTCGGCAGACAGTGCAACCTCGGCCAGCGATTTCTTTTCGCGTTCCGCGTCCTTGATGGCGTCGGCGAGCGCTTTGTACAAATCAGCCCCCGCTCACTTTGTCGAGTCGACGCGTCCAGCGCACCCAATCGAGCGAGCGCAATTCCTCGCCGGCTTTCTTGTCGGGCTGCTCGTCGCACTCAATCACCATGAAGGCGTCGCCGCCCTTTTCCTTTCTCGTCAGCCTCAGCGTCGCAATGTTGATGTCGTGCTCGGCGAGGATTCCCGTGATTCTGGCAATGGAACCCTTCCTATCCTCAGCTACGAGAACGATGGTGTGTAAGTTTCCGGTGACTTCGACCGGATATCCGTCGATCTCCTGAACCAGCACCCGGCCCGCGCCGAGCGAAGAGCCGAGCATGGTTGACTCAGCGCCATCCCGCACGAGAATGATTCGCACTGTGTTCGGGTGCGCAGCGTCAGCGATGGTGGTTTTCTCGAATCGGTAGTCGAGACCCTCGCCTTCCGCGATCTGCAACGCCGTGCGCAGCCGTTCATCGTCGGGACGGAAACCAAGAAGGCCACCGACCAACGCCTTGTCAGTTCCGTGACCTTCGCCGGTGCGCGCAAAGGAGCCGTGAAGCTGGAGGACGGCGGACTGCGGCGTTCCGCCGACCAGACAACGCGCGAGGAGACCCAGCCGGCAGGCGCCGGCGGTATGAGACGACGAAGGCCCTACCATCACGGGCCCGATGATGTCCAGCAGGCTTACCATTTACCCCGCCTTGAGAGACACTCTGCCATTGGTCTTGCTACGTGCCTTACCCAGCAACGGCCGCAAATACTGTCCCGTGTACGACTCCTTCACATTCGCTACTTCGTCCGGAGATCCTTCAGCAACCACCTCACCGCCGCGCAGTCCGCCCTCGGGTCCAAGGTCAACGATCCAGTCGGCGGTTTTGATGACGTCGAGATTGTGCTCAATGACGAGCACGGTGTTGCCGCGGTCAACGAGGCGATGCAGCACGCTGAGGAGGAGTCGCACGTCCTCGAAATGCAAACCAGTCGTCGGCTCGTCGAGGATATAGAAGGTGCGTCCGGTGTCACGCTTCGAGAGCTCGGCGGCGAGCTTCACCCGCTGCGCCTCACCGCCAGATAGCGTTGTCGCCGACTGACCGAGGTGGATGTAGCCAAGGCCAACGTCGAAAAGAGTCTGCAGCTTCTGCCGCACGCGCGGCTGATTCTCGAAGAATGCCAGCGCATCTTCGACGGTTTGCTCGAGCACATCGGCGATGCTCAACCCTCGAAAACGAACTTCGAGGGTTTCGCGATTGTAGCGCTTTCCTTTGCAGACATCGCACGGCACGTAGACGTCGGGCAGGAAGTGCATCTCGATCTTGACCAGACCGTCTCCCTCGCATGCTTCGCAGCGTCCACCCTTGACGTTGAATGAAAAACGCCCCGGACCATAGCCGCGAATCTTCGCTTCCGGCAATTCCGCAAACAGCTCGCGAATGGGAGTGAAAAGCCCGGTGTACGTCGCCGGGTTCGAGCGTGGCGTGCGACCGATCGGACTCTGGTCAATGTCGATGACCTTGTCGAGATGCTGGAAGCCGGTGATGCGATCGTGTTTGCCCGGGATCACTCGCGCGCGATAGAAGTGTCTCGCCATCGAGCGATGCAGGATGTCTTCGATCAACGTGGACTTACCGCTGCCGGACACGCCGGTGACGGCGACGAACAATCCGAGCGGGATCTCGACATCGAGGTTACGCAGATTGTGCTCGCGCGCACCTTCGATGCGAATCACGCGATCGGCGTTCGCACGTCGCCGCACTGCAGGGATGGGAATCTCGACGTCGCCGCGCAGATAGCGTCCGGTGATCGATTCCTTGTTGTCACGCACTTCGGCAACCGTTCCCGCCGCGATGACGAGTCCGCCGTGCTTGCCTGCACCAGGACCGAGATCGATCAGGTGATCGGCAGCCTGCATCGTCTCCTCGTCGTGCTCGACGACGATGACGGTGTTGCCGAGATCGCGCAGCTGTCGAAGCGTATTGAGCAAGCGCGCGTTGTCGCGCTGATGCAGACCGATCGACGGCTCGTCGAGGATGTACAGGACGCCGACGAGACGCGATCCAATCTGGGTCGCGAGTCGAATTCTTTGGGCCTCACCGCCCGACAGGGACTCAGCAGACCGACCGAGCGTGAGATATTCGAGACCGACGTCGTTCAGAAAGCGAAGTCGCTCCCGCACTTCCTTCAGAATCGGACCGGCGATTTCCGGATCGAGTCCGGGCTTGCCGTTGCCGCGCACCGGTAGGTTCACAAAGAATTCGAGCGCTTCCGTGATCGGCAGGGCGACGACGTCGCCGATGTTCTGTCCGGCGACTGTGACCGCCAGCGATTCCGGCTTGAGCCTGCGGCCACCACACGTTGTGCATGGTCGCTCCTGCATGTACTCCTCCAGCTCGAGTCGCACCGAATCAGACTCTGTTTCGTCGTAACGCCGCTGGATGTTGGAGACGATTCCTTCCCAATGCGTACCGCTGCGATCGTGCAGCGTGCCTGCTTTGCCGCCGGTACCATAGAGCAGCTTGTCGCGCACTTCGGGTCTCAGCTGCCCCCACGGAGTGTTCGGATTGAACCCGAACTGCTTGGCCAGCCCGGGAAGAATGACTTTCTTCAGATAGCCATCGGGCTCGCCCCAGGGCAGTACAACGCCCTCGAGAATGCTGATGCTCGGATCGCCGAGTATCAGCTCCTCGCTGACTTCGCGACGTGAGCCGAGTCCGCCGCAGGCCGGGCACGCGCCAAACGGCGAGTTGAAGGAAAAATGCCGCGGCTCCAACTCCGGCAAGGAGATGCCGCACTCCGGGCAGCCGTACCTCTCGGAGAAGAGATGGGTGGTACGTTCGTCGGCGCGATTCACCTCGACGACGCCTTCGGCCAGCTTCAGCGCCGTCTCGAGCGAGTCGTTCAAGCGCCCCCGGTCTTCGCCGCGCACGATCAAACGGTCGACCACGACAGAGATGTTGTGATTCATCCGCCGGTTCAGACGAGGCGGGTTCGCAACCTCGACCAGCTCGCCATCGACGATCGCGCGCACGAAACCCTGTTTGCGCGCGGCATCGAACAGCTCGCGGAACTCGCCTTTGCGACCGCGCACCAGCGGCGCCAGTATCTCGAGCTTGGTTCCTTCGGGCCAGGTCAGGATCGAGTCGGCGATCTGACCAGCACTCTGTCGATCGACCGGGCGGCCGCAGTTAGGGCAATGCGGAGTGCCGGCGCGGGCGTAAAGCAAGCGCAAGTAGTCGTAGATCTCGGTAACGGTGCCGACTGTCGAACGCGGATTGTGGCCGGCCGTTTTCTGCTCGATCGAAATCGCCGGGGACAGACCCTCGATTGAATCGACGTCCGGCTTTTCCATGAGGCCGAGGAACTGGCGAGCGTACGCCGACAGCGACTCGACATACCGACGCTGGCCTTCGGCGTAGATGGTGTCGAAGGCGAGCGACGACTTTCCCGACCCCGACAGGCCCGTAATGACCGTCAGCCTATCGCGAGGGATAGTGACGTCTATGTTTCTAAGGTTGTGTTCGCGGGCACCGCGGACGATCAGAGACTCTTCCGGCATAGCCTCGTAAGGTCGCGGGTTGCGCGCCGAGACTCAAGCCGGCCTGATTGGCACCAACCGTACGCCTGCGTGTTATCTGCCTGTCACGAGCGGACATAGCTTAAAGCCGAGGCGCCCATTTTGCATTCAGGAGGCGACATGCTGCGACAGCTTGTAGACGTCCTTACCCTGAAGTCAGACCGCCCAGCACGACGCCTGACGGCATACTATGCCATCCTGGCCGTCGTCGTTGCCCTTCTCTACTACTTCTTCCCGGGCGCCATTCGCGGGATCGCCGAGAAAGGCCTTGGCGATGTCGCCGAAGGTCCAACGGTTCTTACCGATGCGCTCACCGGCGCGGCAGGCGCCAGGGTCGGCGGCGTATTCGGCGTCGGCACTGTCGGGTCGCTGGCGGTGAACACGCTGATGATCCTGTTCGGGACGCTGGCGTTGATGCTCCCGGTGTCGTGGGTCTACATGTCCGCGCGGCCGGCGATTGGTCACAACCAGGCGGTGGTGCAGACTCTGATCATCCTGCCGATCGTTGTCGCCGGCATCGTCTACATCGTCCAGAACAGTCTGGCATTGGCCTTCAGTCTGGCTGGGGTGATCGGGGCGGTGCGGTTCAGATCGAACCTGCGCGATACACGAGACCTCGTCTACATCTTCCTCAGCATCGTCGTCGGCTTTGCCGCAGGTGTGCAGTCGATGGTCGTCGGCGTGATCGTGTCCGTCGTCTTCAACTACGTAATGCTGGTCACATGGCGTTACGACTACGGCCGCAACCTGCTCACGCCGACGGCATCAGCACAGTGGGCGTGGCCGCTGCAGACTCTCGCGGGGCCGACTGGCGAGCGGGAGATCCCCGACCGCGACCTGGTGCTGTCGCTGACTCCGGAGCGCGCACAGGCATTGGCGGCGCGCTTCGATCGCGTGCGCGGCGTGCTTGGGAAGAAGAATAAAAAGCCACGCTTCAACGCAGTCCTGAAGATCACAACCGATGACGTCCCAGGCGCCCGGCGTGAAGTGGAGAACGTGCTCGAGCGGATGACCAAACGGTGGGACCTCGACGAAGTCGTCACGCATACCGGGAAGCCGTGCGAGATCTACTATCTGGTGAAGCCGCGCAAGGCGATCCCCCAGGATCAGCTGCTGACGGAAATCCACTCGCAGTCGGGCAACAAGATCGCTTCGGCTGATATCGAGACAGCGCAACCGGCGAGCAGCAAGAAGGATGGCAATAACGCATGATGCTGGCGAAAATCGCTCTGCTCGCGGCACTGGCGATTTCGCTCGACGGTTGCGGCGACACACCCCAGGCGAGAGCGGCGCTGGCGAAGACAGTCAGCCAGCAGCGACTTCAACAACTGAGACAACGTGAAGCGCAGGCGGACGCCGATCCGAGCAAGGATCTGCCAGTGGCGGAGTGGATCATGCCGTCATCCCTGCGCGAGATTTCCGGACTCGCGGTAACCTCGCGCGGAACGGTGCTCACTCACGACGACAATGTCGGGCGCGTTTCGGAAATCGATCCGCGAACGGGGATTCTGGTCAAGAGTTTTGCCCTGGCCGGCCTGCAGAAGGGTGACTTCGAAGCAATCACCATCGCGGGCCCGGACATCTATCTGCTCGAGAGCAATGGTCGGCTCTTCAAGTTCCGGGAGGCTGCCGACGGGCAACAGGTTCCGTACTCGATCTATGACACCGGCCTGGGCAAGGAATGCGAGTTCGAGAGTCTCACCTATGAACCAGACAGCTCCAGGCTGTTGATGGCGTGCAAGCGTCTGCTCGACAAGAACGAGGGACACGAGCTGCGGATTTATATCCTGCCGCTGCCGCTCGGGAATCCCTCAGCAACGACCTCGATGACGATTCCGATTGACGAAGTCCGGCAGCATAACAAGTGGAAGAATTTCCGTCCGTCGGACATGAACATCGATCCATTCACTGGGAACTACGTCATAGTGGCTTCGCGCGAGAAAGCGTACGTGGTCGTGACGCCGGAGGGCGACGTGGTGCGGTCGCAGATGCTTCCCGGCGATCACCGACAGGCCGAAGGGATCGCGATCACGAAGGACAGCCTGATGATCGTGAGCGACGAGGCCAATGTCACTCCGCCCAAAATCACGCTTTACCGATGGCGTCCATGATGTCTCTATGCAGAATTCACACTCGCGGCGCGATCCTCGTTGCCGCGTTTTCACTTCTCATCTGTCCGGATCTCCTCGCGCAAGCGCAGACACCGGTCGTCCGACGGATCGGAAACGACACCGTCATCGTGATCGCCGGTGAGGCCTTCCGAGCGGGCTCGTTTCATCGAGAGCTGCTCGGCAACAACTGGCGCGATGAGTGGACGACGCCAATCAAGGTGCCGGTGCTCAACCTGCAAACGACGCACGGCGGCCTGAAGCCAACAAAGGAGGGCGGCGGATTTCAGGCGCCGAATCTTCGCTTCGAGGCGGCAGACGGGTCGGAATGGGTGTTCCGCATGGTGAAAAAGGTGCGGACCATACTTGGTCCTGAGTACAACCATACGGTCGTCGAATACATCGTGCGCGATGAAGGGAGCGCGTCACATCCGACGGCGTTGAGGGCTGCCGCCCCAGTGCTCGCAGCAGCCGCCGTGCTGCATCCATCTCCCAAGCTTTATTACATGCCCGACGATCCGGCGCTCGGCGAATTCCGAAAGACATTCGCGGGTGTACTCGGTGAGCTCGAGGAGCATCCGTCGGCACCTAAAGACGGTCGGGCGTTCGCCGGTGCCGAGAAAATCATAGGCAGCGACACCCTGCTCGAGCGGCTGAACACCGATCCGAAAACGCGAGTCGACGCGCGACAGCTGCTGACGGCGCGGCTGGTGGATCTCCTGCTGGGCGACAACGACCGTCACCCTGATCAGTGGGATTGGGCGCAGTTTTCCAAAGACGACAACGCCGTTTGGGAGCCGATCGCGACCGACCGTGACAAGGTCTTCGTCAACTACGAAGGATTGATACTGAACATCGCGCGGTTTGCAGTGCCGAGCCTGGTACAATTCCGCGCCCACTATTCCGACCCGACTGCGCTATCGGCAAATGCAACCGAGTTCGATCGCCGGATGCTGCAGACGCTGGGCAAGGCAACGTGGGATTCAGTCGCGACGAGTCTGATGCAACGCATCACCGATCCGGTGATCGACAACGCGGTCGCGCAGATGCCGTCGGAGTACGCGCGCTATTCGGCGAGTATCGCGAGCAGACTCAAAGCGCGGCGAAACGGGTTGAGGGGCGTGGCAGATCGTTATTACGGCGAGCTCTGGCGAGTTGCCGATGTGCATGCGACCGACGCCGACGATCAGCTCAACGTGATGCGTGCCGGCGATGGGATCGTCGACGTAGTGCTACAATCGGGAAACGATGCGCCGTACTTCGCGCGCCGGTTCTATGCGGGGGAGACGAAGGAGATTCGCATCTACCTGCATGGCGGCGACGATCAGGCGGTGATCGATGGTCACGTGCGGTCGAGCATTCCGTTGCGAGTGATTGGAGGCAAC
Organism: Gemmatimonadaceae bacterium; assembly: GCA_045803545.1. GTDB lineage: Bacteria > Gemmatimonadota > Gemmatimonadetes > Gemmatimonadales > Gemmatimonadaceae > UBA4720. Next base: position 14,201 of record JBJMOW010000006.1, read on the forward strand.
GGCACCAACACCATCCGCGACATCTCCACTGTCGGCGGCCGAGCGAGTCCGACGCGCATATATGATCAGGGTCCGGTAAGCAACGTCAAGTACGCACCGGACACGATCGACGCAAAGGCGAACGTCGACATGGCGTTCAATCACTCCTTCAATCGCCGTCCCTGGCTGCGCGCATACGGTACGTTGATTCCGCCGATTCAGGACCGTGGCGGCACAACCCGTCCGATACTCGGCATCCATTCACAGCGCGTGCTGGGCTATTACCCCGTGATAGGTGTCGCACGGTATCAGTATGGATTCCGCGACGTCCCGTACTCGATAATGGAGGAAGCCGATTTTTCGTACGCCACGTCCGGACGCATTCGGGCTCGTGCCGCGCTCGACAAACGCTTCGAAGGATCCGACACCCACATCCCAGTAACCGGCCACTTCTCGCAGTACGAGGTGGTTCAGTTCCACGGCTTCGGCAACGATGTGCCCGATCTCAAGGGACTTTTTTATGGCGTGAAGCAGAGCCAGTGGGAGATTTTCCCGGCGATCGGTCACTCGTTCAACCCGGCCAGCGATCTCTCCCTGGGACCAGTTCTGCGCTACACGACCACTGACAGTCTCGCCAATCGCTTCATCACCCAGCTGCATCCGACCGGGTTCTCGACATTCGGACAAACGGGCCTCCAACTCAAGCTGCATCTCGACAGCCGCTATTATCCGGACACCGTGAAGCCGCGCCTGGTGTTCGACGTCGCCGGCGCCGGTTATCCCGGGATGTGGAGCGTAAATACACCGTACGAGTCAATCGACGGCTGGGCGGCCGCGTTCTTTACACTACCGCTGGCGAAGAAGCCGGTGCTCGCGTTCCGCGCTGGCGGGAAGAAACTGTGGGGCGATTTCCCATACTTCGACGCGGCGTTCCTTGGCGGCTCCGAGACCTATCGCGTCGAGGAGAGACAGCACTGGGCTGGCGACGCGACTCTCTACGGCTCGACAGAATTGCGAGTTCCGCTGGCAGAATTTCCGTTCATTCTGCCGTTGAATGTCGGCGCGTTGGGCTTTGCTGATGCTGGGCGAGTCTATTACAACGGTGACTCACCGGGCGGTTGGCATTCCGCGGCTGGCGGGGGCATTTGGATTGGCTACCGCAATCCGACTCCCGGCATTCAGATCCTGTTCACCAATCGGAGCGGACGCCGCCTGTACACCAACTTCGGCTTCGCCTTCTGACGATTTCGACGTCTGCGAGTGGCGGTACAATCGCGGCGGTAGCAAAGGGGGCGGCGATAGCGAGCGCGATAGTCACCATCGTGCTCGCCGGATGCAAAGGAAAGGAAGCATCGCCGACGGCGGAGGGTGCGTCGCTGCAGGAGATGGTGCTCGCAGGAGCGCCGGTCGCGATCGCCGTCGGCGACATCGCGGTGTGCGGTAGCAGCGGCGACGAGGCAACCGGAAAGCTCGCCGACAGTCTCATTCGATCCGACAGCGCGCAGGGCACCCAAAGCGTCATCGTCACGCTTGGAGACAATGCATACCCATCGGGCGATCAGGGTGTGAACGACGACTTCCAACGCTGCTTCAAGCCGTCGTGGGGCGATGCGCGGATCATGAACGTCATTCACCCCTCCCCTGGCAATCATGATTACGATAGCGGCAGCGGCGATCCCTATTTCGATTTCTTCGGATCCCGCGCGGGTCCCCACGGCAAGGGCTACTACAGTTTCGACATCAACGGTTGGCACCTGATCTCGCTGAACAGCGAGCTGTACTTCGACGCGGGCGACCCCGCGAAGGCGAAAGCACAGGAGGATTGGCTGCGCGCTGATCTTCGACAGCATCGCACGCAGTGTGCGGTCGCGTATTTCCATCGCCCGTACTTCAGCTCCGGCGAGTATGGCACCACGCGCGAGCTGAAAACGATCTGGCAGATTCTCTACGATGGTGGTGTCGATCTCGTGCTCAACGGTCACGAGCACGATTACGAGCGGTTCCTTCCACAAACGTCGACCGGCGTCGCCGACTCGGCGGATGGAATGGAGGAAATCGTGGCAGGTACCGGCGGCGGAACTCTCCGCTCCTTTGACCGGCCGGTGTCCAACTCGGTTGCGCGAATCCAGGGGCGCTTCGGAGTCTTGAAAGTCTGGCTGGGTAATGGAGAGTATCGACGCGCGTTCGTGACGACGGACGGGACAGTCTGGGATGTTGGAGGACGTCGCTGCCGCTGAGGACTGCGGACCAACTGCTAACCGAAGGTAGGGAGTGGGCAGAGAATGCTGAGAATGCAGTTTGGAGCGTATGAGTGTGGCGCTCAGAGGTGGAGACGCCCGAACGCCAATATCAACGCTGTATCCTGCTCCCTGGGCATCCTCTGTGTCCTGCCTACCTTTACTTCCAGCATGCAGTTTGAAGTTCACAGTATCGCAGTTGGTAGCGACCACACACTTTTAGAGCAATGGCGACGAACCCGGTTCTCACTCTGAGCGACGGCGGCGCGGCGGGACCGCGGCCGGAGCATACCGTTCGCGTGTCCGCAATCGACATCGGATCGAACTCTATTCGCCAGACGATCGCCGATGTTTCGCCGACGGGAGTGATACGGGTCGTCGACGAAATGAAGGCGGCGCCGCGGCTGGGTGCCGGGCTCACCGAGCGCGGGATGCTGAGCGAGGTGGCAATCCAGAACGCGCTCGTCGTGCTGGGCAGGATGGCGACGCTGGCAAAGCAACTGGGTGTCGAGCGGACCGAGATCGTTGCCACCAGTGCGGTGCGTGAGGCGGCGAACGGTGAGCAGTTCCTGAAGCTGGTGCGCGAAGAGACCGCGCTCAAAGTCAAGATTCTGCACGGCGACGATGAGGCTCGACTCGCCTTCCGCAGCGCGCTCGCGCACTTCGAGCTGGCGATCGGACGCGCAGTCGTTATGGACATCGGCGGCGGATCGTTGGAGCTCGCCCTCAGTGCCGACGGTCTGGTCGATCGTCTGCTTTCACTGCCACTCGGCGCAATCCGGATGACTGAGAAGTATCTCGCTCCGGGAAAAAAGAACGGCCTGCAGAAGCTGCGCAAACACGTTCGCTCCGAGCTGCGCAAGCATCTCGCGGTGCGTCACTGGCACACGCCGCGGATCATTTGCTCCGGCGGAACGTTCACAACGCTTAGCTCGATCTACCTCGCGCGCACAGGAATGGCGGAAGCGAAGACGGTGCACGGCACTGTCGTGCCGCGCATCGAGCTCGAGCACATCGTCGACACGCTGAACAACATGTCCGTAGTCGAGCGACAGGGCGTGCCGGGACTAAAGGCTGCGCGCAGCGATATCATCGTCGCCGGTTTAGCGGTCGCTGCCGAGGTTGCGGCGCGAGTCGAAGCCAAGGAGCTGGTGGTATCCGCGTACGGCATTCGCGAAGGACTCCTGCTCGAGAGCGCGCAGGTGCAGCCGACGCCGGCGGATCCTGGCGAGGCGCGTGAGCGAGCCGTACGCGATCTCGCGGAGCGATCGCATTATGAGGAACCGCACGCCAAGCACGTGCAGATGCTCGCGCTGCAGTTGTTCGACGCGGTGGGACCCCGGATTGGCCTGACGGCTGAAGATCGACAGCTGCTCTCCGATGCAGCATTGCTGCACGACATCGGTTATCACATCAGCTACGACAAGCACAATAAGCACTCGTACCATTTGATCGAGCACGCTGAGCTGTTGGGGATGACGCCGGCCGACCAGATCATCGTCGCGAACATCGCGCGGTATCATCGCGGTGCTGAGCCCAAGAAAAAGCACGTCAACTACGGGCGACTCGAGAAGCAGTTGCGCCGTCGCATCAAGAAACTCTCGGCGATACTGCGCGTCGCTGATGGCTTCGATCGCGGGCACGCCGGCGCAGTCACCGAGATCAAGGCGCGCTGGATGGAGCGCGCGCTACGATTGACAGCGGTGCCGGCACGCCAGGGTTACAGCCTGCGTTTGGAGCTGTGGGGCGCGAGCAGAAAATCCAACCTGCTGGCTCAAGTCACGCACGCTCCGGTGGAGATCGTGGCGCCGGACGGAACCGTGACGACCTACGAGGACGAAGTCGGCACCGCGGACTGAAACTCCACCGTCGTAGTCACCGGGTGATCGGCGGAATCGCCATTGCTCGACGCGGTCGGTAGCGGGACAAAGCCCCACGAGTTGGCCAAGAAGATCTCCTGCGCTGCGATCACCGGACGCGTGCCCGGCTTGCGCTGGGTGTAGCTGCCTTCAGGAGAGAGATCCCAGGCATTGCGGTTATCAGCCAGACCGACTTCGAGCACCTGACGCAGGAGCTGCGCGAGACGCTTGTCCTGAACGCACGTTACAACCTCTACGCGGCGATCGAAATTCCGCGGCATCCAGTCGGCGGAGCCAACGTAAAGCTCCTCCTTCCCGTGGTTGGCGAAGTAGAAAAGGCGCGAATGCTCGAGGAAGCGCCCGACGATACTGACGACGCTGATGTTGTCGCTGACGCCGCGCACGCCGGGACGCAGACAGCAAATGCCGCGTACCATCAAATCGATATGCACGCCCGCCTGGGACGCCGCGTACAGATGCTGGATGATGTCGGCGTCGACCAGCGCGTTCATTTTTGCGATGATGCGGCCGGGCCTGCCCGCTCGCGCGTGTTCGGCTTCGCGATCGATCATCTCCGTAAAACGCGCGCGCATGTTGTGCGGCGCGACAAGCAAATTGCGATAGACGTTCTGACGCGAGAATCCGGTCAGCGAATTGAATAGATCCGTCAGGTCAGCGCCGATCGCCTCGTTGCTCGTGAAGAGTCCAACGTCGGTGTAGACCTTCGCCGTCTTGGAGTTGTAGTTGCCGGTGCCGATGTGGGCGTACCGGCGAATTCCGTCGGCTTCGCGACGCACGACGAGGGTGGTCTTGGTGTGGGTCTTGAGTCCGGGCAGGCCGTAGGCGACGTGCACTCCGAAACCTTCGAGCGTTCTTGCCCAGGTGATGTTGTTCACCTCATCGAAGCGCGCCTGCAGCTCGATCAATACTGCCACCTGTTTGCCGCGTTGTGCCGCTTCGGTAAGAGCGCGCACAATCGCCATGTCTCCGGACGTGCGATACAACGTCATCTTGATCGCCAGCACATTGTCGTCGGTGGCTGCCGAAGTCAGAAAATGCTCGACGGTTGCCGGAAACGAATCGTACGGATGATGGACGAGTATGTCGTGCTCCCTGATCGCGTCGAAGATCGACCGCGTCGGATCGCGGAGCTCGGGTGGCGTCGACGGTATGAAAGGAGGGTCGTGCAGCGCGGGCATGTCCAGCTGCGCGAGCAGCATCAGATCTCCGAGATCGAGCAGCGGACCCGTCTCGACGACGTCGGCCGCACTGAGCGCCAGCATCTCCGACGGCTGATCCTGCTGCAACTCCTCGAGCAATAACTCGCGCAGCTCACTCGGCGTGCTGGTCTCCACTTCGATGCGGACGACTTCAGCGAAGCGACGCTCGAAGATCTGCTCCTCGATGATGGTGATCAGATCATCGTCGTCGTCGTCCGCGTGGGCAATCTCGAGATCCGAATAACGAGTGACGCGAAACGCACTGTAGCCGCGTATCTCCATCCCGGGAAACAGCGCGCCGAGATTGGCGCCGATGACGTCCTCGAGGGCGACGAAGTGATTGGGGCGACCGATCGGGACCCAGCGCGGCAGGCTTTTAGGGACTTTCAGGCGTGCAAACCTGCGCTGTTCACCGGAGACGGGATCGAAGATCTGTACCGCCAACGACAGCGACAGGTTCGAGATGTACGGGAATGGGTGGCCGGGATCGACGGCGAGCGGCGTCAATACCGGGAAGACTTCCTTCTCGAAGAACTTGTCGATTGCCTGCCATTCCGTCTGCGTCAGATCGTTCATCTTGACGATCTTGATGCCGTTCCTGGCGAGCTCGGGCAACAAAAGTTCGTAGAGGCATTGACGCTGTTGCTCCATCAGCTCGTTGACGCGCTCACGGATCATCGTGAGCAACTGTTGCGGCGGAATTCCGTCGGGTGGCAGATGCTGCACACCCGCCGCAATCTGGCGGCGCAATCCTGCGACGCGGACCTGGAAAAATTCGTCCAGGTTCGTGTAAAAGATCGCCAGGAACTTGAGGCGCTCGAGCAGCTTGTTGCGCGAGTCGAATGCCTCGTGAAGAACCCGGGCATTGAACTCGAGCCAACTCAGCTCGCGATTGATAAAAAGTGACGAATCGCCGGTCATTAATCGTTTAAGACGTGCACAAACTTAGCGCCGTAAAATTCATGGCGACTGTAACAGTTGCAACGTTAGATTGTGTTTACTCATACCCCGGATACGAGAAGTGGGCCACACAGACGCACTTGTTGTCCTGACAACGCTATCAAGCACCGAAGAAGCTGTGAAATTCGTGCGGGCGCTGCTGGACAAGCGAATCGTGGCCTGCGGCACAATTCTGCCGGCGGCGCGATCCCTTTATCGCTGGGAAGACAAGCTCGCCGACGAAATCGAGGTCGTTGTAATGCTCAAGACTCGTTCGGGCGCGATGCATGCGCTGGAGCGTGCGTTCCAGGAGTTGCACCCCTATAAAGTGCCGGAACTCCTCGCCGTGCCGGTTACTGGCGGCCTCGACCGTTACCTTGGCTGGATCAATTCCGAGACGAGCCTGACAATCGTATAGGCGTCCCAATCGTCCTATAGGGGTGAAGTCCGGACCCCGAATCATCCTCGCCGTCGTCATCGTCGCCCTGTGGCTCGGCGGTCTCGCGATGATGGCCCATCGCAACGCAAATCGCAGTGAAGCGCAGCAGCTGGCAGAGGTCGCATTGCGACTTCAGCCGGCGACGTTTTACTACGTAATCGAGCGAGGTGGCCAGCGCATCGGCGCGGCGTCATCATCGCTCGATACGACCTCGAGCACGCTGGTGAGCGAGGAGTATTTCGTCGGTGATTATCAAGCGGGAGATTCGACCGAGCGCACCTCGGCGCGCTGGCAAACGCGACTGACCCGCGGATTCCGGCTCGCCGATCTCACCATCGACATCGCTCGGCACACACGGCCTTTGTCGATCAACGCCTCGGTCGAAGAGGACACTACCCTTTTCATCGCCGGCACCAAGACAACAGGTGGACATCCGCCGGCGCGGTACACCTTCAAGCCAGCGCTGTTCACACCTTCTCTCGCTCCAGTCGCATTCATGCTCGGCGGGCCGCCGAAAATCGGTCGAACGCAGACGCTGTCGGTGTTCGATCCGACCAAGCGCGTCGTGACGCGGCCGGAGCTGCGGATTCGCGCCGAGTCGGTGTTCACCGTCATCGACAGTGCCGCGCTGGATCGGACCGGCGTCTGGGTCGTGGCGCACCGTGACACCGTGCGCGCATGGCGAATTGACGGTGGACCGGCAGGTGTTTCGGCCTGGGTCGACGACGCCGGCCGCATTGTCGCCGCAAGCGCTGGCGCGTTCTCCGCAACGCGCACCGCGTTCGAGCTCGCGTTCAAGAATTCGAAAACGCCAATCGATACATCGGCGATCAAACCAAGAACTCGTAAAGTGAAATGATAGAGCTGAGAAGCCTGACCAAGAAATACGGTTCGTTCACGGCGGTCGACGCGATCGATCTCACCGTGCCCGACGGCCAACTGTTCGGATTCCTCGGCCCCAATGGCGCGGGCAAGACGACGACGCTAAGGATGATCGCGGGGATTCTGCAACCGACCGCGGGCAGCATTCACCTCGCCGGAATCGACCTGGCTAAGGATCCGCTGGCGGCGAAGTCACGACTGGGATTCATCCCCGACCGGCCATTCATCTACGAGAAACTGACGGGCGCCGAGTTCCTGAGATTCGTCGGTGGGCTGTACGGGCAAAATGGTGACAAGCTCGAGCACCGCGGGCGGGAGTTGATGGCGCTGTTCGATCTGGAAGAGTGGGCCGACGAGCTCGTCGAGAGCTATAGCCACGGCATGCGGCAGAAGTTGATCATATCGAGCGCGTTCATTCATCGCCCCGACGTAATCGTCGTCGACGAGCCGATGGTAGGACTCGATCCTAAAGCCGCGCGCATACTCAAGGATCTGTTCCGCGAGTACGTGCGTCGCGGGCACACCATCATGATGTCAACGCACACGCTGGAAGTCGCGGAAACGCTGTGCGATCGCATTGCGATCATTCAACACGGAAAGATTCGGGCGGTTGGCAGTATCGAGGATTTGCGGTCCCAGTCGACGGGCGGTGGCGGACTGGAGGAGATCTTCCTGAAGCTCACCGGTGAGCGCGCGGCGCGCGAGACAATGGATGTTCTGGATGCTTGAGGCGGAAAGCGGAAAGGGGGAGGCGGGAGGCGGTATCCCGGACGCGGGTCAGGACCCCCCAGTTAGCACACCTGCACTGATACACGTGCTCTCGCCGAAAATCATTTCGGCGAAGGCGCGTCCGCTGGGCAAGACCGAGAACCGTTCCGGTCGGTTGATTCTGTTCGCGCTGATAGGCGCAATCTTCTGGGTTTTTGTTTTCGGCCTGATCTATCGGCTGCTGAAATATTTCCGCGGCATTCCCGAGATTGGTGCTCTGCTAGCCGCCAAGCTCCTCGGACTGATGTTCGTCAGTCTGTTCGGCATTCTGATTCTGTCGAACGTGGTAACCGCGCTATCGAGCTTCTTTTTAGCGAAGGATCTTGACCTCCTCGTCGCAGCGCCTGTTGATTGGCTGCGATTGTACGGCGCAAAATTGCTGGAGACAACGGGGCATTCGAGCTGGATGGTAGTGCTCGTCTCAACACCGGTTATTACCGCGTATGGAATCGTCTACCGCGGCGGTGTGATCTATCCAATCGTGGCGGTGATGGCGTTGCTTCCGTTCCTGTTCATTCCCGCTGCCATTGGAAGCGCGGTGACACTGTTGCTCGTGAACATTTTCCCTGCGCGACGAACGCGCGATATCCTGAGCGTGATCGCGATTCTTGCTGCAGCCGGCGTGGTGCTGGTGTTCCGACTCGTACGTCCTGAGCGGCTGGCTCGTCCCGAAGGATTCCGCTCGCTGGTCGAGTTCATCGCGGTGCTGCGTGGGCCAACGTCGCCATGGCTGCCGAGCGAGTGGGCGGCGCAGGGAATGATGTCGTGGCTGAGAGAAGCGCCGGATCTACTTCCCTTCTATCTGCTCTGGTCGACTGCTGCAGCAGCGATCGTAATCGGCGCGGTTTTGCATCGCTGGCTGTATACGCGTGGATACAGCAAGTCGCAGGAGAGTGGCGAGCGCTGGGCGCGACAGGGCACAGTCGGACGGATATTCTCGCGGCTTCTCGCGCCGTGGGGAGTGATGCGCCGCGAGCTGGTACTAAAGGAGCTCCGCCTCTTCTTCCGCGACACGACACAGTGGTCGCAGCTCATTCTGCTGGCCGTCCTCGTCGTCGTTTACGTGTTCAACATCAAGTTCCTGCCGCTGCGCGGGGAGGGCGTTACGTTCTTTCTGGCGAACGTGATCCCATTCGTGAACCTGATTCTCGCCGGGTTCGTGCTGGCCTCGATCGCGGCGCGATTCATCTTTCCCGGAATCAGTCTCGAGGGCCGCACCCTGTGGCTGCTCCGCTCTTCACCGCTCGAGATGAGACAGCTGCTGTGGTCAAAGTTCTGGGTCGGCACCATTCCGCTGCTGTCGCTGGCGCTCGTCCTCGTCTTCGCGACCGACGTCCTGCTCCAGGTGAGCGGCTTCATGATGGCGGTGTCGATCTTCACGATCACTTTAATGACCTTCGCCATCGCCGGGCTCGCCCTCGGCTTCGGAGCGCTGTTTCCAAAATTCAATACGGAGAACGCGGCGCAGATTCCGACGTCGTTCGGCGGATTGATCCTGATGATGTCATCGGTGGTGCTGATTGGCGCGGTGATTGTGCTGGAAGCGCGACCGGTCTATGAGTACGTCAGCGCGCGGATGATGAAAGTCGACCCCGATCCGACTGAGATGTGGCTGGGTTTCGGTGGGGCAGCGCTGGTTTCTCTGGCGGCGACTTTCGTTCCGATCAGGATCGCCGTGGGACGTATGCAGGAGCTGGAGCGGTAGCTACTCCCGGCCGCGCTCCTGAATGAATGCGAGCGCCTCGTCCTTCGATGTAAAGATTCTCTTCGCAAGAGTGCCGTCCTCGTAGCGCACTTCTACCGCGATGCTGAGCGGGACCTGGGTCTCCTCACGCCGGACGTCGCCGTCCAGCGCCTCGGCGACGGCCTCGCCCTGCAGAAGTCGGACGATCTCCCGACGCAGGGAGGCCTCCGATAGACCAGCGCTGGCGAGCGCGAGTGCGCCGACGCTCTGCCGCTCGCGGATGAGGCCGAGCAGCAGATGCTGAGTCCCTACGTAGCCATCTCCGAATTCGTGGGCGACCGCGATCGCCTGATCGAGCACCACGCGCGCGCGCGGGGTGTAGGGCAGATCGGGAATGCGAGACCGCGCGGTCGGTGGTCCATTGTCGATCATTCCATCGACGAGATTGAAGACTCTGGCCGGACTGGCGCCGAGGTTGGCGAGGACGTCCATCACGAGGGTGTCGTCTTCGGCGAGCAGGCCGAGCAAGAGGTGCTCGGTGCCCACGTACTCGTGGTTGCGCCGGTGGGCCTCTTCACGCGCTTTGATCAGCGCGGCACGAACGCGATTTGTGAAATCGTAGGCTGTCATGAGTCCTCGTCGAGGGAGAAAGATTCGCCTTCGACCGTAGGACCGCAAGTTTGTTCGGCATTGTTTTGGGTCTGCATTGCTTTTCTGCGGCATCTTCAATACTAAAGTCGGCAGTCTGCAGACTGACAGTTGGCAGTCTGGAGTTGGGTTACAGGCGTCTTAAGCAGATGCGCGCGGGAGGCCGACGGTGAACCTGACAGCCCGGGAAAAGGAAGCTCTCGACGCGCTCTGTGACGCGTTCTTCCCCTCGCTCGCATTCGAGAAGGACGAAGATCCGACCCTATTCAGCATGTCGGCGGCAGATCTTGGAGTCAGTGCCCGAGTGGCGAGTGCGCTCGACATCATTGACCCGGAAAAGGCGGAGGCGTTTCGCTTCTTTCTGAGACTGCTGGAGAACCCAATTTTCATTGCCAGCGTCGGGTCGAAGCCGACGCGATTCTCGCGGCTGTCGCAGCAGGCAAGGGAGCGCGTGCTGCAGCGACTGGCGCGCAGCACAATCCCGCAGCTGCGCGGGGCGTATCAAGGCGCGCGCAGCCTGGCGATGCTGCATACCTACGCCGCCAATGGAACGCCGGAATCTGATTCGCTGCTCGCCGCTATCGGCTATGAGCCGCAGCTGAACCCGAAGGCGACAGCGCCGCACATCCCCGTCGCGCGAGTAGGCAGCGATTCCAGGATCGAATGCGACGTCTGCGTTGTCGGGTCCGGGGCGGCTGGAGGAGTTGTCGCCGCTGAGTTGGCGACGCGCGGCAAGAATGTCATAGTCGTCGATGCTGGCGGAACGTGGACGGGTGACCAGTTCGATCAGCACGAGCTGACGGGAATGCAACGACTCTTCCGCCAGGCTGGGCTGGCGGGCACCCGCGATCTCAGCATGTCGCTGCTCGCGGGGTCGGCAATTGGTGGCGGCACCACTGTGAACTGGCAATCATGCTTCCGGACGCCCGACGACGTGCGCGAGGAGTGGGCAGAAGCTTCCGGCTGCGGCTTCTTCGACACTGATGCATTCGCTGAATGCCTGGACGCGGTGTGGCGGCGGATTGGCGCATCGACCGATGAGAGCGAGATGAACGAGAACAACGCGACTATCTGGCGTGGTGCTCAATCACTCAACTATCGATGGAGCACCATCGCGCGTAATTCCCTCGGCTGCGATCTCACCCAATGCGGCAACTGCATGTTCGGATGCAGAGTCGGCGGAAAGCAGAGCACCGCAGTGACATTTCTGATGGATGCGATTCGCTCGGGCGCGCAGATCATCGCGCCATTTGTCGTGCGGAAGCTTTTGCAGAGCAAAGGCAAAGTCTCTGGCGTCGAAGGACGCTATACAGATTCTGATGGCGTGTCGCGAACGGTCGCCATCGCTGCGCCGACTGTCGTGCTCGCCACGGGCGCGCTCGAGACGCCGGCGATTCTGGCGCGATCTGGATTGAAGTCGCCTCACCTGGGTCAGAATCTCTTTCTGCACCCGACAGTCGGCGTGACAGGAGTCTATTCGTCGCCGATCGACCCGTGGAAAGGAGCACCGCAGACCGTGGTTTGCGACCAATTCTCCAACATGTCGAACGGTTACGGGTATCGCATCGAAGCCGCGCCCGCGCACCCTGGTCTGCTGTCGGCGGCGCTGCCATGGTCCAACGCGCGACAGCATAAGCGCGACATGCAACAAGTGCGCTGCGCCGCACCGTTCATTGTGCTGACGCGCGATTCGGCGTCGGGTCGAGTTCGGATCAACAAACGCGGCCAGGCGTACTTCGATTATCGACTCGGCAATCAGGAAAAGAAGTTTCTCCGTCACGGGATGTCGCGAGTAGCGCGAATGCACCATGCCGCCGGCGCACGCCAGATCATCACTCTGCACAGCGAGCGGCTGGCGTGGGATCGCGATAGCCGGCAGTCGATCGACGATTTCTGCAAAGCGATCGAGCGCGCGTCAGTCGCTCCGAACAGGCTGCCGCTGTTCAGTGCGCATCAGATGGGGACGTGCCGCATCGGGACCGACCGCGCGTCCGCCGTGTGCGATCCGGATGGTAGCGTGTTCGGGATGAGCGGCGCTTACGTTGCGGACGCCAGTCTTTTTCCGGCGTCCTCGGGGGTGAATCCCATGGTGACCATCATGGCGCTGGCTCGGTACGTTGCGCAGCGGATTGCCGGCTAACTGCAACCAAAGGTAGGCAGGAAGCAGAGGCGCTGGTACCAGGTTGCAGTATGTAGCGCGGAGCCACAGTTGCCCTGCGCGAAACAAATTGATGAGGCGGTTTCATCGTACGCGTGTATTCTCACCGAATGACCGATTTCAAAAAACTCAAAGTTTGGGAGAAGTCGCACGAGGTCGCGGTTACCACGCACAAGCTCGGGAAAGCGATGCGGCCTCATATCCTCTCGCCGCTCCAAAATCAACTAGTCAGAGCTGCTGCCTCTGTGCCAACGAATATTGCCGAAGGCAGCCGTCAATCAAGTAGGCGCGACTTTGCGCGTTTCCTGCGCTATTCCCTTAATTCCAATACGGAGCTGGAGTATCACGTCATCCTCGCGCGGGACATCGACGCGATCCCAGACGAAGCTGCCGACCGTTTACTCGCCTCGATCGAAGAGGTGAGGAAAATGCTTTACGGGCTCCTGCGCAGGGTGTCTCCGGCGTCGCCCAGGCAGCGTGAGAGCGTCAAACGCCAATAGCGTAGCTGTCGCCTGCTGCCTGAGCAAACTCTGCAATCTGCCCACCTTTGGTTGCAGTTCGTCGGCAGTTACCGAATCCGGGCCCGCTCAAGGTGCACTCTCCCCGCGTCGCGGACGGCAAGGTAGACAGTCCCGCCATCTCCAAACCCAGCCAGTACCCGATTCGCGGGCAGCTGCACCCGATCGACCAACTCTCCTTTCCGATTGATCACGTTGTAAACCGGCCGAGCGTCGACGTTCTGGGTGGTACGCACCCAAAGATTCCCTTCAGGGTCGACGCGGGTTGCGCCGGGCAGAAAGGCGGGCTTGTAGTCGGGCAAATCAGTCGCGGGGATCAGTTGCAGCGGCGGGACTTGTCCAGCGGGCGCGCCGCCGCCCGAAGCAACCGTCGTGCGAACCTGACCATCGGGCCCGCCACGCGCACCGCCGCCGGCCGCGCCGCCGGGTCCATCCACCGTGACGCGAACACCGTCGCCGCCACCGCCGGGCCCAAATCCAAACTGGCCACTGGCGCGCTGTTTCTCGATCGCGACGCGCGCACTGTCGATGAATGCGACCTTGCCGGAATCGGTGAGACGCTCCCATGCAAACGGAACTTTCGCCGCCGACGTGACTTTGCCATCGGGGGACAGAAAATCAACGTGATAGTCGCGCGTGCGAACTAGTGCGATGGTGCCGTCGGGAAGCAGCGCCCAATCGTCTCCCTGCGGTAGCGGATTCACTGACGCTATCACCCGCATTCCACCGTCGGCCGTACGCGTCATGTTCATCACTACCTTTGGCGTCCGGAAGAAGGTTGCGGTATCCACTTTTCGCGATGCGAGGTCGAAGCGCACGATCGCGGCGGACTCCGGAATGGCGGGCGGACCTGGCGGCATACCATTGCCACCAGGGCCGCGAGCGAATGCCTGGAAATTGGGCGGCGCGCGATAGACCAGTTTACCGGCCGGGTCGAACCCAGGCGAGCCGAACGGACCGCCAATCAGGAAGCTGATATCCTGCGCTCGAGGCGCGGACATTACCCGCGCGATTTTTCCGTTCTCATCGATCAATAGCATCGAGAGCGATGCGGGGTCGACGAAGAGTGTCGAATCGCCGTGGAAGGCGATCAGTCCGCCGGCTCGCACACCATAGGCGTTGGCGGTCGCGCTCGTCGTATCGGCAACAACCGTGACGAGCGAGAGGGTGGAATCGAATAGCAACACCCGCCGACCAACGATGTCGTTCACCAGCAGCCGACCGCCAGGAAGCGCGCGAATGCCGGAGACGGCGCCGAGGCTGTCTTTGGCGACCGCGGTTACGGGACCGAGCTGACGAATCGGTGGCAGCGATGATTGCGCAACTGCGCGCGTCGATGCGGCTACAACCAACTCGAAAACAAGCGCGAACACACTGAAGCTTTTCATATTGAAAACTCGTCGAGAATCAGTTGCGTATGATGATGACCTGACCGCCCATTCCCCCTCCCCCGCCTGCACCGCCTTCCACCCTGAAGACCCCACCGCCCGGAACACCGAACATCGTCGGCCCGGTACTCCCGGCGCCGGCCGTGCCCGAGCGAATCGACGCCAGATAACGCGTGTCCAGATAACTCGCGGTGATCGCGGGCAGCTTCCGCCGCTGAGACGACGTCAATAAATCGCGAATCGTCGGCACCAGCGCCAGCAGCATGTCCACCGATGTCTCGCGCGCGTGCTGATAGCGTGAGTACGCCTCGTTCTTGTCATACTTGTCGGGGAGCGCGGCGAGGTACTTCGCGACCGGCGACCAGATGGAATCCAGCCTCACGACGTATCTGCGATTCATACTGGCGATGCTGTCTGCCTGCATGCCGCTCAAGCCGAGGGTGTCTGCCTGCCGCAGAATCGTCGACAGCGGATTCGGGATCCCGCCCGTTCCATAAATCGCCTTCAGCATTGGCTCCGGCGTCTTGTTGCCGCGCAGCGTCCGGCCCCGATCCAGCTGCTGGGTGAGCGCCTGCCGCTCGCGGGTCGGTCCAAGGTCGAACCGCATCATAGCAGTTATACTGACAGGCGCTCGTACAGCAGTCAGTGAAGGTTGTGTCGAGCCAAAACGATCGTTGACGTCGTAGAGGTATCTTCGCGATTGGGCATCGAAGCCGCGCACCGCGAGCAACGTCGGATCGGGGAACGCAAACTGTCCCCATCCACGCAGATTGTTATTTCCGTGCAGCAGCAAGTCGGCAGCGCCGAGTGGGTTGCCGATCTGCAGCGAAAGTGACGCGCGCTGCGGCATTCTGAACTTCAGCGGATTGAATGCCAGCGACAGGGTCGCCTGCGATGTCCACGGGCCCTGACAGCTATTCCGCTCTGCCAATGCTCCGAGCTGCTTCAACAGGCAGTCGTGCGCACTGGCACTCGTCCTGGCCAGCAGCGACTGCATGCCCGCCGCAAGCTGGGGGTCTGTTGTCTTGGCAGGATCGTAGATGAAAGCGCGGTCATTGTTGTAGCCGTCGCCGTTGATGTCGCCCGCGACCACCGGTGTGTACGGTGAACCGGAGCGGAAGCTGCCGAACCAGTTCACCCGCACGGCATCGAAGAAGTTGTAGCCGAGGTTGTATTGGATCTGATGCCGAGAGTCGAACGCCGATCTTCCCCACTCGATGGACAACGGATTGCCGACAGTGCTGTTGAAGCCACGCGTCTGCTCGCGGACGTTCGAGTAGACGTAGGAGAGGCTCCAATTGTAGTTGGTGCTGAATTCCGCAGGTGACAGCGAGAACCGGATTTGCCGACTGTCTGACTTGAGGTCAGACCGCAGCTCTGTCACGCGCGAGAAAAGCTGGCTGACTCGCGCATCGCGCGACGCGATCGATCCGGTCTGCGGCACGATGCTCGACGTCTGCACGAACACCGGTCGCTGAGCTTCGCCGGGAAGCGTAAACTGCACCACCGGACTGAAGTTCAGATCGACAACGCTAGCCTGATTCATGTTGCGCGAGTACGTCAGCTCGACGTTTCCCGAAAACCGATTGCCGAGCACGGGGCCGCCCCAATTCAGATTCGATCTCAGGCTCCTCGGCGCCGCGTAATCGTTCGCGAAGAACGTCACGTTGGGGACGGTGCTGGCGAACACGCTGCCGTCGGTGCACTGCGCCGGCACGTTGGACGGATCCGAGTAGCTGCTCCAATCCGGCACCGGCGTTGAGGGACCAGCGCACAGCACCTGCTGGAGCGCGCTGGCGAGACCGGTATTGTCAATCGCGCCGCTGATCAGCGTCGTGTTGGGGATGTTCTGGAACAAGCCGATGCCACCGCGTATCACAGCACGCGGCCCGCGTACTGCGCCCGCGAACCCCGCAATCTGCGGGGCGGTGCCGTAGCTCCAGGAAAATCCAACCCGCGGACTGAAGTAAATGTGATTTGGCGCCCGATCGTTACGCTCGCCGAATGCACTCTCGAGATCGGGATTGAACGCCGGCGTCGCCGAAAAGTGATTGCCGTCAAGCCTGACGCCGTACTGAATCTGCAGATTGTCGGTTCTCTTGTAGGAATCGCCGAGCGACATGCCGCCGATGAACTGGCTGCCACTCCTGATCCTCGGCGATAGCAGTCTGCTGAACGACGATGGCTGCTGTGCCTCCAGATCGGCGAGCGAGTTGTAAGTAAACGAGCCGAGGGTGTTCATCTGCTGATTGAGTGTGAACGCATCGCGACGCAGTTCAGTCGTGAGCTTGATGCGATGCTTGTTGCTCGCGCTGAACCAGGACAGCTGATTGGTCAGCTCGGTACCCGTGTTCGTCTGATCCGAATTGAGATTCGGATTCCCGCCGAAGGCGATCGTGCGAATGCTGCTCGTTCCATCCGGAAATTCCGAGTTGATCCGCACACTCCCACTCGGCATGTCCAGATAAGGGCTGCCGTAGTTGCGCGATCGATTCAGACCGAACGACGTTTCGCTGAGGACGAGGCCGCCGTAATAATTGTTGTGACGCGCCTGCAGTCCGGCATTCCAGTTGGTTCGGTCGCCGCTGTGCGCGGGCACCTCGCTCGTGAGCGATGAAGCCGGCGTCTGCTGATTCCAGCTGCCGTTGTATGAGACACCGATTGCCTGGCCGGTGCTGGATGATTGCGGCGCGAAATCGAAATTGCCGTAGATCGAGCCCTGCTCGCCGAGCCGGCTGGATGGCAACTCGCTCGTCCGGGTGGGAATCCCGAATCCACGAAGGATCGAAAGCAGGCGTACGACAGAGTCAGGGGACACGCCTGATGTCTGCAATCCGATCGCGCTGGTGTTGAGCAGGGACCTCAAATCGTTGGCGCGCCTCCCCAACTGGTACGCGAGACTATAAAAAGACGCGTCGGGTTTGATCGGTCCCGCGAGCAATCCACCGAGGGAGACGTTGCTGTATTGCTGCCCGAGCGATCGCGCCGCGGGATCGGTCCACTGGAGCTGCGGTGCGTCGACATTCAAACTCATCGTCCGCGTCACGAAATTCGAGCCGGGTCGGCCGCGAATCTGGAATTGGGCGCCGCTGAATCCGCCGCGAGACACGTCGTAGGGCGTCGTCACCAGCGAGGTCTGCACGTTCGCGTCGCGTGGCAGATTGGATCCGCTGAAGTTCATCCCATTCAGCGTCGTATTGTTCTGATCGGGAGAAAGGCCGAGCACGGAGAAGCCCGACGGATCGCCGTCCTGCCCTGGTACCAGCGTCACGCCCGGGAGCGAGGCCGCCATCGCTGCGATGTCGCCCTGCTGATCGGCGGCGACTGCGCTGTTATCGACAGGCCGCTCGCTGCCGCTGATGTCGGGAGTGTAGTCGTTCCGTTCCGGTCGATCGCGTTGACCGACGACTCGCACCGTGTCGAGTACACCGGCTGCACGCTGCAGTCGCGCATCGGCGACGAGAATCTCCTGATCGGCGGTGCGTTTCACTTCGAAACGGCGTGCGCCGTATCCGAGAGCGGAGAAATCGACGAAATAATCGCCTTCGCCGCCGGGAAACGTGATCGTATAGCGCCCGCTCTTGTCGGTGCGAGCGGTGCGATTGACGTTGCCGCTGAGAGATGTCGCCGTGACCTTGGTATTCTCGAGCGGCTGACCGTCGGGGCCAAGTACCTGACCACGGATCACATCAACGCCCTGCGCGGCAGCTTGATGCGCGCAAATTGCCAGAGCGACAGCGATGAAGATCTTGGGAGCTAAGCGCATGACTCTTCCTTTGACGCCAGCATGTCGCGGAAGGTTGCCGGGTCTAAAGCAACGCGCTACGGGGTAATCGAATCGCCGGGTTTGGGTGGAGTGTGTTTGCCTCGCACTGGAACGACAGCCGCTCTATCGAGCAGAAGACACAATTCCTTGTCGTTCAACCTTTCCCAGTCTTCGGGATAACGGGCGAGACGGCGGCGCTCCTTTGCCGATTCGAAGCAAAGCCAGCCGTCGCCATACTCGCCGAGATAATCCTCGGCGGCAGTTCTGGGATGGATTGAGGAACGCAGCACCGGCCACACTCTCCACCTGGTGCCATCTTCGTCCACGAAGTCCCTCACCGCCATCGGCCGAATCTCCTCGGGATATGACTAGACCTCTGCTGTTGCGAAAATCGTACGCGAAATTCGCGAAGATCGCGTCAGTCAGGGATTTTGGTTGGCGAACCTGACCCGATACTGGTTTCATCGGGCCATGCGGTCAAGAGCAAACATCCGCTAAGTCACGCTAAGTCGCGCCAATTCACCGGGTTGGACGGTGTGTGATAGAAAAATGGCGGTGCCGGACACGAAACAGCACTCCGGGCCGGTGGACTTTCGGGCCCGCTCGTACGCTAGCTGACCAAACCCGCCCCACAATTGGAGCAATATTGGGCGTCGGATTCCGGCCGCGGCCCGCATCGCTCGCAAACCGGAAGATTGCCCGCACGCATGACGGCGACTGCTTGCTCCATGTATCGAGCTTTCAGTGATTCGTAATCGGAGGCAGAGATTTTCCCCGTCTGCTGGTCGAACTCGAGCTCACGCAAGGCGTCGACTGCGCTTGTCGATTGCACCGGTACTGGCCGCGCGACGCGTCTGATTTGCGCCGGCTCCGCGCGGAAGAGCGGATACAAAACGAAGAGCAGCGATGTAACCGCCAGCGCGGTGCCGACAAACAGCGCGATCATGCGTCGCGACGAACCGCGGCGTTGATCGCGTCGAGCTCTTCACGGGTAGCGTCGACGTGCGGCGCAACGCTCGGGACTTGAGGCGCGCGCGATTTCCATCGCTTGAGTAGCGCGCTCACCAACACCGCGCCGGTGGCGAGCGCGACGAACGGCATCGTGTAGCCGACGAGGTTGAACCCGCTCTTGTTGGGAGCCATCAATACTTTTTCGCCGTACACCGCCCTAAATGCGGCGAGGATCTCCTGCGCGGTGTGACCGCCGGAGACAAGTCCCATCACGTCGGCGTGCATCGCCGGCGAGACGCTGCAGGAAAAATCGGTGGTGCGGCAGGTGTACACGTCGAGGTTGCAGCCGCACTGGCAGTGGATCTTATGCTCGAGATCATCGCGCTGCGCGTCGGTCATCGACGGCGATGCATTTGGTTTTGGTGGCAGCGAGACCGGCCGATAAACGTCGTTGGCATCCGCCATCGGCCCATTGAAAGTCTGCAATGCCTGAGCGTCGCCCTTCGTGGACAGCAATCCGAGAGCGGGAATCCCCAACAGGAAATCGCGACGATTCATTCAGGCACCCACAAGATCGGGAACGCCAACCGGCTTAGGCTTCAGGACAGCAGCGTACCCAGCCTGAACTCGGGCCCGATCGGCGGCCGGCCACATCACCACTAGCCCGCCAATCGCCATCAAGGCTCCGCCAAGCCAGACCCAGCGCACCAGCGGATTGAAAGTCACCCGAATCTCGGCGGATTCCTGACCGCGAACGCCCGCAAGCACGACGTAGACGTCCTGCTTGAACGATCCCTTGATTCCGACTTCAGTCGACGGCTCGAACGTCGGTGATCCGCGCGAATCGACGTGCTGTCGCTTCTCGCTGGTGATGACGCCCGCCGGCTTTCCATCGCGGGTGACGTCGAGCGCGATCGCAGTCACGTCGCGATTCAATATCGAATACCGTGAGATTCCCTGGCTCAGGAAACTCCACTGATGGCCCCAGGCATCGGTAACCGTTTTCGAATCGCCGGCGTTCAGGGTCAAATCGAACTCACGTTTGAAGGCGAGTCCGGCGAAGGCGGCGAAAATGACAACGACGCCAGCGTGGACGATGTACCCGCCGTAGCGGCGGCGATTACGAGCGACCAGACGCGGCAGCGCGACAAGTCTCGACTCACCGTACATCTTGTGACGCGCGTTGACGCCCTTGTAGAACTCCTGGACGATAGTCGCCGCAACGAGGCCGCCGAAGGTGTACGACAACAACGCCGCCAGATTGTGAACGCCCAGCGCAAATACGAGAATCCCTACCGTAGCGGCAACCGCCACCGGAACAAGAAATTGTCGGCGCAGATTGGCCACCGACGCTCGGCGCCACGCGATCAACGGCCCGATGCCGGTCAACAACAGCAGCAGCAGGCCAAGCGGGATGTTCACCGTATTGAAGAACGGCGGACCGACCGTGATCTTGGTGCCGCGCACCGCTTCACTGATGATCGGAAACAACGTTCCCCACAGTACCGAAAACGCGATCCCGACAAGAACGAGATTGTTGTAAAGAAAGGCAGCTTCGCGACTCACCATGCTCTCGAGCTCGGCGTGCGAGCGGAGATCGTTGAGACGAGTGGACACCAGATACGCAGTGACCGCGATCGAAGCGATGAGAAAAGCGGCGAACCATTTGCCGACCGGCGACTGCGCAAAGGAGTGCACGCTCGAGATGACGCCGCTCCGTGTGATGAAGGTGCCGAAAATCGAGAGAAGAAAAGCCGACACAACGAGCGTCACGTTCCACTTTCTCAGCATTCCCCGTTTTTCCTGCACCATGATCGAATGCAGGAATGCGGTGTTCACCAGCCATGGCAGCAGCGACGCGTTCTCGACCGGATCCCACGCCCAGTAGCCGCCCCACCCCAGCTCGACGTACGCCCACCACATCCCGAGCACGATGCCGACGGTGTTGAAGAACCACGCCAGCAGTGCCCATCGTCTAACCGCCGACAACCATTCAGCATCCAGGCGGCGCGTCAGCAGCGCCGCAATCGCAAACGCGAATGGAATCGAAGTGCCGACGTAGCCGAGGTAAAGGTTGGGCGGATGAATGGCCATTCCGGGATTCTGCAGCTGCGGATTCAGCCCGCGTCCATCGATCGGAATGAAATCGAGGCGCTCGAACGGGTTCGAGCCGAAGCAGATGGTGGCGAGGAAGAAAACCAGAATCAGTGCGAGGGTGCCCGTTACGTACGGCATCAGCTCGCGATTGCGCGATCGATTGGTGTAGAGCGTGATCGCCGAGTAGATCGAGAGAATCAGCGCCCAGAAGAGGAGTGATCCGGACTGCCCGCCCCAGAATGCGGTGATGGTGTATACCGTGGGCAGATTGGCGCTGGTGAACGACGCGACGTACTTGATCGAGAAGTCGTGAGTAATGAGAGCGGTCCAGAGACCAATCGAAGCCAGCACCACCATCGCCAGGGTGGCGTACATCGCGCGCTCGCCGCTCTCGGTCAGATCTGCGCGGCGCATTTGTCCGCCTGCGAATGACACCGTTGCCGACCAGGCCGCCATCAGCAGCGCGACCCACAGCGATAGCTCACCTACGAGAATCATTCTGTGGTGCGGTTCAGACTACGCGCCCAGTGCAGTGCGCGCCGGTTGCTTGTATCCGGGAGTCTGCTTGTATTTGTCAGGCGCGTTCTCATACCGCGACGCGCACTTGGCGAGGAGCGTCGTGGCACGGAAGGTGTTGTCGGTGCCGAGCCTGCCTTCGACGACGACATCGACACCGTCGGTGAACGTGTCCGGCGTGATGCCGCGATAGACGACGGGAAAGGTTTGCGCACCGTCAGTCATGCGAAAAGCAACTTCGCGCCCACCCGGGTCCCGCACTATCGAGCCCTTTACCACCCGCGCGCCGACTTTGACCCCGGTGTTATAGAAGGTCGGATCGGATTTCGTCTTTGCCGACAGTTCCTGCGGCGTGAGGTAATACACGCCGGTGTCGCGGATCGCGCTCGCCGCGAGATAGCCGGCGGTACCGATGACGAGCAGGCCGCCGATGATGAATTTGCTGCGTGGCTTCACAAGCGAAATATAGAGAGGTGGAAGCTGGTATGCCGACCGAGGCCCGCCGACCAAGGGCATCGATCATCGCGGACGAAGTGAGGAGCGATGACAATCGAGGATCCTCGATTGTCAGGAATTCTCAATTCGTCAGCAATCATAAATGCCGTTGGTCATCGGGCCTCAGTCGGCCTTAGCCTTCAGGTGGTCGCCCGCTCTCCTGTTTCTCCCCGGCACCTTGGCGTCGAGTACCACATCGCGCAGCATCGCGCCGAGCTGCGCCGCAGTGGGGCGCTCCTCCGGCTCCTTCCTCATCGCGCTGGTTACTGCGATCTCGAGCTTTGGATACGCGTCAGGAATCAGGCTGCTCAGCGGACGGGCTTTCTCCATCGCATGGATCCGCATTAACGACATGTGACCGCCGCCCTTGCTGGCGGTATCGAATGGGAGTTGCCCGGAAACCATCTCGTAAATCATCACTCCAACGGCATACACATCCGCCCGCCCATCGTACGGCAGATTGAACACTCGTTCGGGCGCCATATAGGCGGGGGTGCCAAGAAAAACCCCTGACAGCGTGGTCGTTTGCGCGCCGGGCAGCTCGGATTCGTCGGTGAGCTTCGCGATGCCGAAGTCGATCACCTTCACCACGTGCTCGCCCTCATTGGTCGCGTGCAGGAACACGTTGCTCGGCTTGATGTCGCGATGGACGATGCCCGCTGCGTGCGCCTGGGCCAGCGCATCGCACACACAGTAAGCAATCTCCGCTGCGCGCAGCTGCGGCAGGCTTCCCACGCGCTTCAGCTCCTGCGCCAGAGAATGTCCTTCCAGCAATTCCATCACGAGATAGGCGAGGCTGCCCGCTGAGACATCGAAATCGAGCACACTCACAGCGTTCGGGTGATTCACCCGACACGCCGAGATTCCCTCGAGACGGAAGCGGTCGAGACTCTCGACGCCTTCACGGCCGACTGCGGGACGGAAAATCTTGATCGCCACCGGATGGTGCAACAGGATGTGCTCGCCGCGGTACACTGTGCCGAATCCACCAGACCCGATCTTGACGCCGATGCGGTACTTCTCGTCGAGGACGTGACCCGGCAGTGCTTCAGACAACGCCGAGAAAATCTGCTCGGTCCGTTTGGCAGTTCTGACGTTCTCGGCGCGCGATTCGGCGAGTAACTGATTCTTCATCACGAGCTCGGCGTTTTTCCGCTCGAGCTCGTCGGTGCGCAGCGATATCAGCCGGCGTTGCAGGAAGTGGCCGCGTGCGTAGCGCCACATCGAGTAGTTGGCAACAAATCCGAGCACAGCCATGCCAAGCAAAAATCCGGTATTGCTGCCGACAATTGTCGGCGGCTGTTGATGTATCAACACCGCGGCAATTGGATAAATCGCAATGGTGGATAGCGCGATCGCGATCCCGTAGGGCACGCTCAGTCGCACCAGCGCGAACGCATAGACGATCACCATGAACAGCCCGATGTCGTAAAGGCTGCTCAAGGGCTGCGGTGTGATCGCCGCCATCCAGACTATGCCGACCTGGGCGATGATGATGACACCCGTCAGCGCCAGGTCGCGGAAGCGTTTGAAGTGCCGACTGTAACTGAACCAGAGCGCGAGCATCGCTGCGGGCGCTACGACGAGATAGTGAATCATCCAGATGGTGGTTCGCTGCAATGGCGCTAGCCAGAAATCGACGATGCCATAGACGCCGTACAGCACCGCACCGACGACGAGCGCCAGTCGCACCTGCGTCAGCGTGCGCATGAAATATTCTTCCTGAAATTCGCGCTCCAGATCCCCGTCCTCAAACCGCAGGGTGACGGGATGCATCCCGACATCGATATCGCCGTCGGCCGCGTTGTCAAAACGCAGCCAGTCTTCGCGAATCGCCGTAATCGGACGTGACCCGCTCGAGAAGAGCGAAGGCGCCGGCGGTTTCACCGGCGGCCGGTAGTCCAGCGTCATCGATTCGGTTGTGTCGCGTTCAGTTGTGACCAGACTCATCGACTCTCGGGTGGCGCGTATTGCGGCGCGAAAAGAATGGCGTCGGACGCGGACGCGCGCAACCAGATGTTCAGGGTCTACGTCACGTGACGTATTCAACGCGCGTCGAGGTCGCGCGAGGTTCTACCAACGCTACGGCCTAAACCGCTTGCGCGCCCAATAAACCAGAAACCGCAGGGACAGCGACGATGACTCCGAGTCCGACGAAGGCAGAGATTACCTGGCGCGTCTGGCTAACGGGATTTCTGCGCACCTGTTCGAGTATCGCGATCGCGGCCGCAGTAAGCGTATTGACCACACGCACTACCTTATAGTATGCGCGACGAGCGCTGCGCCGGCCGCGGTGCCGATCGCGTCCCACGTCAGATCGCGAACGCTGAACAGGTTGCCCGGGACGCGCATATCGTGGAGCTCGCGACCGAGGCCGACAGCCATCGAAAAGCCGATTGCACCCGCCATCGCGGAACTGTGATTGGCGCGCCCGAGCTGGAGCGCGCTGTACGAGACACTGGTGAGGAATGCAGACATGAAGAAGTGTTTGACTTTGTCGATCCCGAACCACGGGTCCGGATGCGACGACTTCTTCACGCCTTGCGCAACCAACGCGTTACTTGCGAGCACAAGTCCGACGGCCACGCCGCAAGCGACACGCTGGGATCGGGTCAACGGCGTCTCAACGTGATCTCGCCGGCTGGAATGCCACCCGGGTCGATGCCATAGATGCGAGGAAATAGCCAGACGGCGTAGCGCCCGTTTGGCAATGAATCACCGAGCACATCGAGCGCGCTGAATCCGATGAACCGTGATGTCACTCTCGCACGCGGACCCAGCAATGCCTCGAGCTCGAACGGAACGCACGCGGGCGACGTGAAATCCCTGCGCATCTGCCGGATCGAATCCATAACCGCGTAGTCCCAGCTTCCGTGGTACGCGCCAGCCACACTCGACACCTGGGTCAGTCTCACCGTATTCCTCGGTGGACATTTCATGAACCCGACATCGCGCGCGCGATTCAGCTCATTGACGATGGTGAGCCTCGTGATGATCGAATCCCCACTGCGCTCGACCGCACCGAGCACTCGCGTTCCCGTCGCCGGCTCTGGCCTCCCCGTATGACAAGCCAGCGCGATCACGCATCCAACCAGAGCCAGCGCTCTCACTCGCGCCTCAGCTCCTTGCGCCGCTCCGGAAAATATTCGTCGAGAAACGTGATCAGCGCCTCTTCCTCCGGCGCGTGGCCGACTCCATTCGAGGACACGAGATGCTTTGGCAGGGCGATGGTGGTGCCGCTCCGCAGATATTTCATCACCACCACTGGGTGCACGTATGATTTCCGCGCGATCGCTGGCGTATTGCCCAATTCTGCAGCGACGAGGCGAACCGCTGTAACCACATTCTTCTTTCGCTCGTTCTGGCTCTTTCCCTTCCCCAGCTCGGCCAGCACAGTCGCGGCGCGTAACGTTCCGCCCCACGTGCGGAAATCCTTCGCCGTATATGGAAACTCCGCGATCTTCTCGATGTAGTCGTTCACGTCCAGCGAATCGACGTTCTGCCATTTGCCCTCCGCATCGAGATAACGAAAAAGCCTGGGGCCGGGCGTCTTCAATAGCGCGGAGACGAATCGGGCCAGGTCTTTAGCGACGACAACGTTCCTTTGCGTGATCGAGCGCTTGCCCCTGTACTCGAATTCAACGGTATCGCGTACCACCTTCACGTGAGACTTCCGCATCGTAGTGATGCCGAAGGTGTTGTTCTCCTTCTGATAGCGCTCGCTCCCTACGCGAAAGAACCCGTGCGCAATCAAACTGACGATCCCCGCGCAGACTTTCTCCTGGCCGAGTCCTCGGCGGCGGAAGTCGCGGTTGATCCGCGCGCGCAGGCGAGGTAGGTCACGCGCCATCTGCCGCACGCGATAGTATTTGCGCAGCTCGCCCTTCTCGACGGCGCGGGGATGATACTTGTACTGCTTGCGTCCCCGATCGTCGAAGCCCCACACCTGAATGGCAGCGCGCGGATTGGTCGAGACGTGCACATCTCGCCAGGCCGGAGGAATGCGCAGCGCGTCGATTCGCTCAAGCAGCGCACGATCCTTCACGACCGTTCCAGTCGGCGATTTATAGCGGAACCCCTTCGCTTTCGAGCCGTCGCGTACAATCCACTTCTGCGCCATTTACCTCCGCACCCGTCCAACCATTCTGCATAGATTTGAGCAGTCCCGCTTCCGCTTCCCGCTTCCCGCTTCCCGCTTCCCGCTTCCCGCTTCCCGCTTCCCGCTTCCCGCTTCCCTCATCCCGCAGATTTCCGGCAAATCTACCGACTAACACATCCCGATGCCGTTCGAATTCCTGAAGCTCGACGTCGCCCATCGCGTCGCCACCCTCACCATCAATCGTGCCGACAAGCTCAACGCGCTCAACGACGCGACCATCGCCGAGCTCGGCCACGCTATCGATCAGATCCGTGTTGACGATTCGATCGGCGGCGTGATTCTCACCGGAGCTGGCCGTGCGTTCGTCGCCGGCGCCGACATCTCTGAGCTCTCTTCGCAATCTCCCGTACTCGGCAAGGCACGTGCGCGCGCGGGGCAGGATGTCTTCCGTCGCTTCGAGACGTGCCCAAAGCCAGTGATCGCAGCCGTCAACGGTTTCGCGCTCGGCGGCGGGTGCGAGCTGGCGATGGCTTGTCACGTCAGAATCGCCAGCGACGCTGCGAAGTTCGGTCAGCCGGAGAGCAAACTCGGTATTCTCCCTGGCTACGGAGGCAGCCAGCGTTTGCCACGTCTAGTTGGCAAAGGCCGCGCGCTGCAGCTGCTGATGACCGGCGAGATGATTGACGCCGCAGAGGCGTATCGGATCGGCCTCGTCAACAAAGTAGTCCCTGCGGCGCAGCTGATGGATGAAGCGCGTAACATGTTGAAGGCAATCCTCGCCAACGGACCGCTTGCTGTCGCGCTTTGCATCGAGGCGATCGATCGCGGTCTCGAGATGTCGCTCGATGAGGGCTTGATCCTTGAAGCGAACCACTTCGGCCTTCTCGCTGCGACGGAAGACATGCGCGAAGGCATGAAGGCGTTCATGGAAAAGCGGGCAGCGAAGTTCAAGGGGAAGTGAGCACAGCAATCGAAGCAGACACTGCGCAGGGCGACACCGCGACCAGCGAAGAACGGATCAGACTCAACCACGTTTCGATTCGCGACTTTCGTAATCTGGAGCGAGTCGAGCTCGATTTGCCGGCCGAGGGAGCCGTGATCGTCGGCGACAACGGTCACGGCAAGACCAACTTCCTCGAGGCAGTTTACTATCTCCAGATCCTTCGCTCGTTCCGGGATGCGCGCGATCAGGATCTCACCCGTTTTGATACCGCTGGTTTCCACGTCGCCGCGCACGCCCTTACCCCTTCTGCTCACGACATAGCAATCGGGTTTGACCGCACCACAAAGCGGAAAAAAGTCTCCCTCGATGGCGGCGAATCGAGACGGCTGAGCGATGCACTGGGCGCACTTCCTTCAGTACTCTTTTCACCCCGCGACGTCGAGCTGGTGAGCGGTTCGCCGGCTGAGCGCAGGCGGTATCTCGATCTCGTTCTCGCGCTGACCGATCGGCGATATCTGCACGCGCTCCAGCACTATCGCGCGAATCTCGCCCGGCGCAATGCTGCGCTGCGCATCGCCGGGAAGCGCGCGTCGACCTACGAAGAAGTCGCGATATGGGAGCCTGCGCTCGCAGAGCATGGATCGATTTTGATCGAGACACGCGCACGCTGGGTGGATGAGCACACCGCGGAGTTCACTCGCCTCGCCGAGCGAATCGGCGAGCAAGGCCGCGCCGAGATGCACTACTCTTCGCCATTCGCCGACGCCGAAGCGAGGCGCGATGTGCTGCTCGCCGCGTTCGATGAAAAACGCGCGCTCGATATGCGGCGAGGCCTCACTCACGTCGGCCCACACCGCGACGATCTGGAGATCACGCTCGATCGCCGCGATCTGAGAATGTTCGGCTCCGCCGGTCAACAACGCTCCGCTGCGATTGCACTACGGATGCTGGAGGCCGCGACGCTACGCGGGAAAGCCGGCGCGGAGCCGCTGCTCTTGCTGGACGATCCCTTTGCGGAGCTCGACATCCATCGCGCTGGCAAAATCCTCGTCATGCTCGAAGAGCGCGGACTCGGTCAAACGATTCTGGTTGTGCCCCGGGAAGCCGACATTCCCGCCGGCTTGATGCGCCTCGACCGACTGACCATTCAGAATGGGGCGATTAAGCCGTTGTTGCCGCCGAGAACTTGAGGACTGAGGCCTCGTGACCAACTGCATCGATCATCGAGGACGAATCGAGGAGCGATGACAATTCCGAACTGCCCGCAGTTGTCAGCAATTCTCACTTAGTCCTCGATGATCGATGCACTTAGTCATCAGCCCTCAGTCCTAACGCTCCCCCAACCCGCCCGCCAAATTTTCATACCCGTCTTTGCCACTACTATTAAGTAGTCTCTCACCGATCGGAGGCCGAGCATGTCCGCAGAGCGCAAGAACGAACACGGCTACAAGGCGCGATTGATCTGGGATGGAAATCTTGGCGATGGTACTTCGACCTACGGCGGGTATGGTCGAAAATATCGGGTGCAGATCGACGGCAAGCCCGAGCTCAAAGGCAGCGCTGACCCAATGTTCCGCGGCGATCGAGATGCGTATAACCCCGAAGATCTCTTCGTTGCTTCGCTTTCTGCCTGTCACCTGCTCTCTTATCTCGCGCTTTGCGCGCGCAGCAAGATCAACGTTGTCGCTTATGAGGACGACGCGAGTGGTGTTCTGAAGCTGCGCCCGGACGGCGGCGGCAGCTTCGAGAGCGTGATCCTGCGCCCGGTGGTGACGATCACGCCCGAGAGCGACGAACGTCGCGCGATGGAGCTGCACGAGACGGCGCACGACCTCTGTTTCATCGCGGCGTCGGTGTCGATCCCGGTGCAGCACGAGCCGCAGATCAGGATCGCTGATTCGTCCATGACGACCCAGAAGTCAGCGGAGCCCGAAGCAAGAGCCTGATTCAAGCTACGACTGCCGCAGGAAGAGCGCGGTGACTGCCCTCGCCGGGATCTTCGCGATCCCCCTCGCGTACCTCGCGGTCCTCATCGTGCTCGCCGTCAAACGCGACCCGCGAGGCATCGTGGTGAGCCTCGTTCTCTTCCTTGCTGCCCTTGCCAGCGGGTGGTGGTCGATCACGCAGTCCCGCGCGTCCACGGCCGGAATCGGGTTTCTATTCTTGCCGATGGCAGCTGCGCTCTCTGGTTTCCTCGCTCTCGGCTTCGGTCGCTGGCGAGTTTCGGCCGAGCCTCCGCTGAAAGTGGTGGCGTGGGCGGCGCTCACCTTCGCGCTGGTCATTGTCGCCCTGAACATTCGCGAGGGTGCGCGAACGATTGCGAAGAACAAAACGCGCGACGCTTACCAGGAGAATTTCTCCGCACAGATTGCGCGCGATCGAGATTCGATTGCCACCGCGCTGACGGCAAATCCCGGCCGCGCAAGACTGTGGCTGGACAGCGCCATTCGGGCGCACATGAATGACCAGCCCTTTCTGCTGGCCGCTCTGCCCAACGATTCGATCTCGCCGGACCTTCTTGATTCGCTCGCCCGTCCGAATGATTTGAACGTAACCTTGGAGGCGCTGCGACATCCGAACACGCGGGCCGAAACACTGGCGCGGATTTATCACACTGCGTCCTATCCGGATTACTTCTTTCAGGCGCTGGCGGCGCATCGGAACACGCCGCCGGAGATTTTGCGTGAGCTCTACACCCGGCCGCGAACGATCACCGGGCTTGAGATTTGGTTCGCCGGTAATCCATCGACACCGAAAGACATTCTCGTCGACATCGCGGGCAAGACGACAGACCCAAATGTCGTGAACGCTCTACTGGCGAACGCCGCAGTCGATTGCCCGACGATGACGGCGCTCGCCAGAAATCTTATGAGAAAACAGAATCGCAGTGCGGATAACCCGAGCGTCGCCACGCTAACGGAGCGGCTGCCAACGGTGTGCGCCAACGCACCGGCTGGATAAGCCTCAGCCGACTCCGGTTTTGAGCGCTCGCACGGCAACATACTCTGCCTGATCCAGGAAGCGCCCAAGCACCGTCAGGCCATCTTCGACCGGGAGTGGATCGCCGAACTCGGACGCGGTTCGGACCACCCGACCGATCTCCTCACGCACAATCATGAATTCCCGTCGGAGCGCTGCCTCGGTCCATCCCAGTCGCTGCCGCTGCGCTCCGTGCCGCTCCGAGATCAATCGCTGAATCTCGACCGCGTCAGCCATCGTTCCGGAGGGCGAGCCCTGGGCTTCCTCCATAATGACGAGCGCACCGGCAACATCTGCCAGCAGGGATCCGAGATGATCCGCGAGCTGGGAGAATTTGAGACCGGCGCTCATCGTGACGCTTTCATCCCATCGCAAGCGGTTGACGATCGTTTCGATCAGCGAATCCATCTGCGCGATCAGCACTCGGCCGATGGTTCCCAGGCCTTCAACTTGTGGCTCCGCCGTGACCGTTTCACTGGCGATCGGTACTGTGCTCTCGACCTCCTTGGCGGTGGGATCCGCTGGTAGCCAGAGTGTGAACGTCGACCCCTCGCCCAGCTTGCTCTTAACCGTCAGATCCCCGCCCATCAATCGCGCGAGCCGACGACTGATCGTGAGCCCAAGTCCGGTTCCCTCACGCGAGCGCGCGTGGCCAGTCTCCGCCTGGACAAAAGGATCGAAGATCGAATGCAGTTTCTCTTCGGGGATTCCGCTGCCCGTATCGGTGACGCGGAAACTCACATATGTGCGACGAACCTGAAGCTTGGTGTCGGAGTCCGGCGCATGTGAGCTCCGGATCTGCACCCTGATTTTGCCGCCTGGCGCGGTGAACTTCACCGCGTTCGACAGCAGATTCACGAGAATCTGGCGAGCGCGCTCGTCATCGCCGCGATAAATCGGCGCGGGCTCCGGCGGTGGAACGACTTCGAGCTGGAGACTGCGCGCTGCCGCCTGCGGCTGAATGAGCGCCATCGCTGCCGCGAGGGTGCCCACCGCGGAGGCAGGACCTGAGCTGACCTGCAGTCGCCCCGCTTCGACTTTCGCGAGGTCGAGGATGTCGTTCACGAGTGAGAGCAGATGTGTCGCGCTGACGCGGATCCGGCCGATCTGGTCCCGCATCTTGTCCGTGATCGGGCCCGCGATCCCCATCTCCAGAAGCTCCGAGTAACCCAGGACCGCATTGAGCGGAGTTCTGAGCTCGTGGGACATTATCGCGAGGAACTCGGACTTCGCCTTACTAGCTGCCTCCGCTTCGAGTCGCGCTTCGCGCTCGTACGCCAGCTGTTGAGCGCGCTCCTGTGCGTGCTTGCGATCGGTGATGTCGCGCAGCGCAATGAGCTGCATTCCCGGCTCGTTGTCCCATTCGGTCTCAACGACACGCAGCTCGGCGTAAACGACACCACCACCACCCCGCTGAACAATGTCGATCTCTGTGGTCTCTCCGACGACGACTGGAAATCCAAATTCGCTTCCGATGAGGTCTTCGGAGTGTCGATCGAACAGGCGTGCCGCCGCCGGATTGGCAAACCGAATCATGCCAATG
Source organism: Gemmatimonadaceae bacterium (assembly GCA_045803545.1). Classification (GTDB taxonomy): domain Bacteria; phylum Gemmatimonadota; class Gemmatimonadetes; order Gemmatimonadales; family Gemmatimonadaceae; genus UBA4720. Next base: position 46,309 of record JBJMOW010000006.1, read on the forward strand.
CGGTCGACGACTACGATCCCGTCTGGCAGGCGCTCGATGATCGCCCGGAGGCTGGATGCTTGGCTGGTTCGCGGCTCGGTCTCGGTTGTCATGTTGTCGTCGGACCCCGTCATTCGGCCAGTAACTCCGTTATAGTTCAGCTGGGGCGGGCGCCTTTTCTGGGATAATCCTTGCTCTACTATTGCAACCGCCGGGCCCGGCTTGTCCTGGTTAATCCTGGCCTGTTGTATTCATCCACGCCTGCTCAAGGCGGAGGGACTACTGTCGAAATACTTGCTGACGCTCTACGTCACAGGCACCAGTCCGCGCACCCAGACAGCGATAGAAAACCTCAATCGTATCTGCAGGGAGGAGCTCGACGGTCGGTATGAGCTGCAGATCGTGGACGTATTGGAACATCCGCAGCGCGCCGAAGACGAGCGCATTCTGGCGACGCCGACCTTGATCAAGGAGCTGCCACCGCCGCTGCGACGCGTGATCGGCGACTTGTCCGATAAAGAGAAGGTCCTGCTCGGGCTGGAGGTCCGTCCGCCCGGCAATCAACCCCCCGCGAGTCCAGAGGCGTCATGACACCCAGTAATCGGTCAGCCACCAGCGATCACCGCGCGGTGGAAAAGCTGGCCACCGGCATCTCCAGCCTGGACATCATCGCCAAGGGCGGATTGCCGAAGAATCGGACGACGCTGATCTCGGGAACCGCCGGTAGCGGCAAGACAGTGTTCGCGACGCAATTCCTTGCCGCTGGAATCGCCAAGGGCGAGAACGGCGTGTTCGTTACGTTCGAGGAATCGGCAGCGGACATTCGCGCCAACATGCGGAGCTTCGGCTGGGACCTCGCCCAGTGGGAAAACGAAGGCCGCCTGGCATTCGTCGATGCATCGCCCGATCCCCATATCGAGACCGTAGAGGCAGGTGCCTTCGACCTCGGTGCGCTGCTCGCGCGCGTCGACAACGCGGTAAAGAAGGTCAAAGCTTCACGAGTCTCCGTGGATTCGCTCGGCGCAGTGTTCTCGCAGTTCTCCGATCAGACGATGGTGCGCGGCGAGCTATTCCGAATCGCGAGCGCCCTCAAGTCTATGGGCGTCACCGCAGTACTCACTGCCGAACGCACCGAGGATCACGGTCCGGTAGCGAGGTTTGGCGTCGAAGAATTCATCGCCGACAACGTGCTCATTTTGCGCAATGTGCTCGAGGATGAGACCCGCCGTCGCACGATCGAGATTCTCAAGTTCCGTGGCTGCGATCATCAGAAAGGCGAATATCCCTTCACGATCGTTCCCAACGGCGGCGTGATCGTCATTCCTCTTTCGGCAATGCAATTGAGCATGAAATCGTCGAACGTGCGCATCTCGTCAGGGAATAAGGAGCTCGACGAGATGTGCGGCGGCGGGTTTTTCCGCGATTCCGTTACCCTCGTTTCGGGTGCAACCGGAACCGGGAAGACGCTGACAGTGACGCAATTCCTGCAGGGCGGCGCCGCCGCGGGCGAGCGATGTCTGCTGCTCGCGTTCGAAGAAAGTCGTGATCAGCTGGTACGAAACGCGACGGGGTGGGGCTTCGACTTCGAGAAGATGGAGCGCGATGGACTGTTGCGCGTAGTCTGCGATTACCCGGACCTGTCGGGTCTCGAGGACTGGCTCATCACCATTCAGCAACTAATCACTGATTTCAAGCCCCAGCGGGTTGCACTCGACAGCCTGTCCGCGCTGGAAAATGCCGGCACCCTCAAAGCGTTTCGCGAATTCGTGATCGGACTGACATCGTTCCTCAAGCATCAGGAAATCACGGGGATGTTCACCGCCACCACCGGCTCGCTGATGGGTGGAGACTCGATCACCGAATCAAACATCTCGACCCTGACCGACTCTATCGTCCTTCTCCGTTACGTGGAGATGTTCGGCGAGATGAAACGCGGCTTGACAGTGCTCAAGATGCGCGGCTCCGGGCACGACAAGGCAATCCGCGAATTCACGATCGGCAAAGGCGGCATGCAGATGGGCCGTGCCTTCCGCAATGTCACCGGAATCCTTGGCGGCGCGCCGATGCACGTGAATCCTGGCGACGTCGAGCGGGTGTGGTCACAGTACGACAAGGCGGTCGATCGTCGCCGTCCGGAGAACATTCCCGGCTCCTGATGGTCCTGGATCTGTTCAAGTCCCGCCGCCGCGCGAGGCTGCGCGAGAAACGCGCGCCCAAAGCATGGCGCATGGTGCTCGAGCGCAATCTGCCGGTCTTCAATCGACTGACGGCGGAAGACCAGGATGAGCTCCTTGCACACGTGCAAGTCTTCGTCTCCGAAAAGCATTTCGAAGGCGCCGGCGGACTGACGCTGACTGACGAGATCAAAGTCACCATCGCCGCACAGGCGTGCCTGCTGCTTCTGCATCGCGGTACCGATTACTACCCGGAGCTGACGTCGATCATCGTCTACCCGACCAGCTACATCTCCGATGAGCAGCGTTACCTCGGCGGCGGCCTATGGGAAGAAGGTGGCGAACATCGATTGGGTCACACCGGCGAGCGACTCGGCGCGATCGTGTTGTCTTGGGACGACGTGCGACATGGCGCCAGCGAGCCGCACGACGGGAAGAATCTCGTGCTGCATGAGTTCGCGCACCAATTGGATTTCGAGAATCGAAACGCTGACGGCACTCCGGTACTGCAGACGAGCGGGGATTATCGTGCGTGGGCGCGGGTGATGTCGCACGAGTTCGAGGCGCTGCGCGATGCGCTCGAAGCCGGCGACGACACTTTTCTCGACGATTACGGCGCGACCAATCCCGCCGAGTTCTTTGCGGTGATTACCGAAGCATTTTTTGAAAGACCGCGCGCGTTACGGAGAAATCACCCGGCCCTGTTCATGCAGCTGCAGCGGTTTTATCAGCAGGATCCGACATCCTACTCTCTCGAGCCGGTCGGGGCTTATTAACTACAAACTGCTCGCTGGCGCCTGGCGCCTTTCAGCCGGCTGCTAGCCGCTCACTACAACTCCTCCAAATGAAAAGACTTTCTGCGCTACTCGTGTGTCTTCTCGCGGCGTGCGTTGTTAAGAAAGAGAATCCGGTGGATACGCTTGCGGCGTCTTCAACAACCAGCACCACTAGCGTCCAGTCAAACGCGAGTGTTCCCGAAACATCGTCGGTTGGGTTGCCTTCCATCGGCGCCTCTGTCGCCGCGCCAACACCGAAACCTGAAACACCAGCGAGCACGAGCTGGACAGTGACAGCGGGCGGAATCGGTCCGCTACGCGCGGGGATGACCGTGGCAGAGGCGAACAAGGCAGTCGGCGGCGGGTTCGCTGCTCCGGCAGGCGCGGATCCGGCATGCAGTTATGCAAAGCTAACCAAAGCACCCGACGGACTCGCGGTGATGCTGGAAAACAACAAGATCGCGCGCGTGGAAGTCAGAAATGGAACGATCGCGACTGCTGAGGGCGCGCGCATCGGCGACACCGAGTCGCGTATCAACTCGCTGTACGGTGGCAGAGTAACGACGTCGCCGCACAAGTACGCGACGGGTGGACACTATTTGACGGTCACCCCCGTCAACGACACCACCCATCGAATCGTCTTCGAGACCGATGGGAAAGCGGTGACAAGCTATCGTGCCGGAGTGCTCCCCGCGGTCGAGTTCGTCGAGCGCTGCGGATAACCAATGATCAAGAGCATCGTCTGGCGGCGAATCGACAAGCCGGGCCACGAGTACTGCCTGGTGACGGAATCTGAAACCGGCAACAGGATGAGCGGCGTCTCGATCGTCTCCAATGACGGCGTTCCGCACTGTATCGAGTATGAAGTGCAGTGCGACACGTTCTGGAATACTCTGCGATGCCGGATCTCCGAGCACGGCGACACTGGTCGAATCGATTTCGACGTCAGGCGCGAGACGCACGGCTGGACCCTCAACGGCGTCGAGGTCACCTCAGTCATGAACTGCGGCGACATCGACCTCGGCTTCAGCCCGGCGACCAACTTGTTGCCGATCCGCCGATTGAAGCTCGAGATCGGTGGAAGCGCCGTCGTGCGCTCAGCGTGGGTGCGCTTCCCCGATTTCACTCTCGAACCCTTAGAGCAGACTTACACCAGAGTCGACGCCGAGACTTATCGCTACGAGAGCGACAACGGCCGGTTTAAGCGCGATCTCAAGGTGAACGACGCCGGATTTGTTCTCGACTACCCGGATATGTGGGTAGCCGAGTCAGTGGCGTAGCGGGAGGCGGGAGGCGGGAAGCGGGAAGCGGGAAGCGGCGGGCCAGTGATCACTGCTTTCCGCAGGTTCCTCCTCCCGGCAACTGCGGTGATGACTCGCGCATCAAGGCTTCGATCTCGTTGATCTCACGTGGTGCGCCGCGTGATAGCCATTCGACGCCGTTTTCTGTGATGGCGTAGTCGTCTTCGATGCGCACGCCGATCCATTTGTACTTATCCACCGCCGGCGCGATGCGGGCGCGGAAGGCGCGATTGCGCGGAGTATCGGCCAGTAGCGCGATGTAGTCGGGTGCAACGTAGACGCCTGGCTCGACGGTGAACACGTCGCCGACTCTGAAGATGTTGTCCGGATGGTAGTACTGCGCCGGATCGTGGACCTCCAGGCCGAGTCCATGGCCACCGTAACCGTGAAGCGCGTAAAGCATCAACTGCTTGCAACCGGTGGGCGGACACGACATGCCGGTCAACCCATCGAACGTGGCATTGGTCGAATCGATCAGCCCCAATCTCGTGAGGCCTCGCCCAATCACAGCTTTGCCCGAATCGTCCGCGATCATCGAGCTCACGCCATTTTTGATCTGCCGCACATACGCTTCCTGCGCGTCGCGCACCAGCTGATAAATGTCGCGCTGTGCGGGCGTGAACTTTCCGTTCACTGGAAAAGTGCGCGTCACATCGGCGGAGTAATGCCTGTAGGATGCAGCCGCGTCGATCAGAATGAGATCGCCGTTGCGCAGTGTGTCATTGTCGATCATGTAGTGCAGCGTGTTGGCGTGCTTCCCCGATGCGACGATGCTGCCGTAGCCCGGCCTGGCGGCGCCAAATCGGCGGAAGGTGCCGTCCATCAGCGCCTGAATCTCGTTCTCGCCACACGATGGCGCCGCTGCTTTCATTGCTTCGCGATGCGCACGCACGCTGATCTGCGCCGCATGATGGAGCAGTGCGATCTCAGTTCGAGTTTTCCTTTCGCGCAGCTCGGTGATGGCCGAATCGAGCGACAGAATGATCGCGTTCGGATGCGCCGCGCGCAGCGACGAGACGAATCGCGCGCCAAAAGTGACCGTATCTTCGTCGAAGTAGTCGCCGCTGTGCACCGCAGGGATGAAATACACAGGTAGTCCTGTCGCGATCAGCGAATCGACAACCGGACGCAGTGTGGCGAGCTGCCGACCCGTCATGCCCATGGTGCGTGACATATCGGCGATCGCTGTGCGGTCGCCGACGAATCGCGACATGATAGGCGATTGCGTCGGCACAAACATCATCGTCGAAGTCGCGGTCCCTTTGCGCTTGAGGACCAGCATCGCCGCATCCGACTCATCAAACCCTGTCAGGTATTCGAAGTTCGGCATCTGATAGAAGTCCGGGTAATAATCGAGCGGATGCCCCTCACCGAAGGCGAGCACGATCCCCGAATCAACTTTTGCCGTGACCGCCGTCCGCCGAGCCGCGTAGTCCGCCGCGGTTATCGCCGCCGGCGGAGTAAGCGGCGCCAGCGAGCTCTGACTGCGGGAGAGCGCTGGAGTAAGCGCAAATAGTCCGGCGATTAGAGCGCCACGTCGCGTAAGCTGCGAAACCATGACAAACCCCGATTAATGAGGAGAGGGCGTGCGGCCCGCGATAGAATGTTCTTTTTTCCGCGCCGGTCAATAGCTTACGCATCCGCCTCCCGCCTCCCGCCTCCCGCCTCCCGCCTCCCGCCTCCCGCATGCGCAAGCGCGATCCCAACGAAAAAAAGCGAAAACCCGAGCCACTCGGCCAGGTCGTGGGCGCATTCCTCAAGGATTCGAAGCTTGAAGAACGCCTCGAGCAGGCTGCCGTCGTACCCGAATGGGACCTGCTCGTGGGGAAGCAGATCGCGAAGGTGACCAAACCGATTTCAGTGACGCGGGATGGGACGTTGTTCGTCGCCGTAAAGACCAACGCCTGGATGACGGAGCTGTCGCTGATGGAGCCGCAGCTGTTGCGCGCGCTTAACGCAAAGTCGGGGAGATCGCGCGTGAAGAAAATTCGCCTACAGTTGATGCGCTGAGAGGTACTATCGGGCGCAAGAACGTTTCGAGTGAATCGTCAGGCGAATGCCAGCTTTACCGCCGTCTCGATTAGCTGAAGGAGCTCGCTTACCAGAAAAAAGTACACGACGACGCGCGCAGTTCGCGTCCACGACTTCTTTTTCTCCGAATTACGAGCGGCCGCGAACAGGATGGCTGCCATCGGCAGGTGAAAGGCGGTGACAGCCAGACCCATCAAACCGCCGAGAGCAGCAATACCATCACCGCGCCATTTCGGGCCGAACGAATCGGCCAACCCGGCCATCGAGACCACCAGCAGTATAGATGCAACGACAAAGTCGAACGTGAATCTCGGATTCACCGACGGGTGATCCACCGACGGAGGATCCACAGTTGGATTGTCCTCCCATGGCCTTGGCCATTTGAATGTCCCGGCCGGTATCGGAAGGGCGGTCTCTGGGCGGGGGAACGACAAAACTGGTGTCGCGACCACCGGTGTAGCTAACACCGGCGTTGGCACAACCGGCTTCTGCGCCAAATTGGAAGCCTTCTCTGTAGTGAACGGATTCACGGGAACCCGCTTAGCGAGGCTGATCGCGGCCCTCGATGCCTGTGTGAACAGGAAGAGATCCGCCAGCAGCAAAGGCGCGACTACCGCGCCCAGGTTAGTCTGGCCGGGCAGAAAAGCCATCACCGCACGGACGATACTCAAACCGAGCAGAGCGATTGCCGCGCGCGGATTCCCCTGCCCGACGTAGTATCCTAGCGCCAGGTACAAGAACCCCATTGCCAGGCTAACGATTGCAACCGCAACTCCATTCGCCTGCCCGCCAGTCGGCGCGGTGACCAGACTGCACGTTGCAAAGAAGAGGACAACGGCTTCCAATTGCGCCAGACGGCGCGCCCACGTCAGGTACGAGCGTGCGGTGTCGCGCGGAACGGCGAATGCCGGATGGCTGGGCGTCAGTAGTGACGACATATCATGGAGACTGCTCCTCCGTCGCCCGCGTCACCTATGGCGCGTCTTTTCCCACTCCCGCCCGCTCGAACTCCGCAAACTCCGCTATGAACGCGACGGTGATTGCTTGCGCGAGATTGGCGCCGGGTAGCCTCTCCCGGACAAAGGATTCCCACCGACTGACGGGCACCTTCTTGTGGATGACTTCTTCGACCCTGAAAATCAGATCGAGATAGTCGATCGATTCCGCGCCGAGAGAGTAAAGAGTGGTTTCGGGATGGACGATGGCTGGATCTACCATCAATACTTGCGCTACGATTCGCTGCACTGCTGCAGTCAGATCTTTGTCGGTCACCAGCGACGGATCAACAGGCACGCGTTCTGTCCCCCAAAGCCAAAGGAATTACTGAGCGCGGCGTCAATGTCAGCCCGTCGCGCGACATTCGGGACACAATCCACATCGCACGCCGGATCCGGCACCTCGAAGTTGATCGTCGGCGGCATGAACCCCTCCACCATTCCCAGAACCGTCGCCGCCAGCTCCACCGCGCCGGCTGCCGCGAGCAAATGCCCGATCATCGACTTCGTCGAGCTCATTGGGGGCAGAACGCTCGTTCCAAAAGCAGCGCGCACCGCGGCCGCTTCGGTGACGTCGTTCATCTGCGTCCCCGTTCCATGGGCATTGATGTATTTCACATCGGCGACGCTCGCCGAGCCGTCTGCCAGGCATCGCTTGATAGCCTGCACCGCCGCCGCTGCATCCGGTCGTTCGTCGGTGATGCGGTACGCATCACACGTGCAGCCATAACCGGCCAGCTCCGCCAGTACCTTCGCGCCTCGCGCTCGCGCCACAGACTCACGCTCGAGAATAAAGACGCCGGCGCCTTCGCCGATCACGAAACCGTCGCGCCGGGCGTCGAACGGCCGGCTCGCATGCTCCGGATCGTCGTTGCGTTGCGACAACGTTCCCAACATGCTGAACCCAAGAACGCCCACAGGGTTGATCATCGCGTCAGTACCGCCGGCAATCATGACATCGACATCGCTGCGCTGTATCGCGCGCAAACCTTCCCCGATTGCCTGGGTTCCCGCCGAACATGCAGTCGTGATCGTGTTATTGGGCCCCCGTGCGTCCTGCTGGATCGCGACGTGGGCGGCGGCCAGGTTGGGTAGGCCACGGAGCATCGAAATCGGATTGGTGCGCGCACGGAATTCGCGCGAGAACGCCGGTACGTTGAGCTCGTCGGAGTCAAGGTCCCGCGAGGATGCGATCGCGGCCTGCGCCTGACCAGCGAGCAGATCCATGTCGACCGGTCCCATGCCGCCGGCGCCGAGCGAAATCCCGATTCGATATGGATCGACGTGATTTCCGTTCAAGCCAGAAGCGCGACGTGCCATCGCCGCTGCGGCAACTGCGAAGCGCGCCGAGCGGCTCATGTGCTTCACCATCTTCGGCGGTTCCACGTAGGAAGCAGCATCGAACTTTGCGTCGTCGACTTCCGCCGCAATCTGGGTCTCGAGCCCGGCGCAATCGAAGGCGCGGATGCGTGCCGCTCCGGATCGCCCTTCCTTCAGTGCTGCACCAAACTCGGCGATACCTATTCCAATCGGAGTGACTACGCCGATTCCGGTTATGGCTACACGTTCAGCCATTCGACGTCGCGTTGGCGGACCCCGGGTAGCGACCGAGCCAGATATCCGCTGCATGTTCCCAATGCGCGCGATACAAGGGAGGAATGACCACGTCAGGCTCTTGCATGCTGAACGTGAAAGCCGCGACGGCTACCTGGCGGCTCTCCACTGACGCAACTCCGCGCACTCGCGCGGCGCGATCATCATACGATTCGATTTCGACCGCCAGGCTCACGCTGTCGCCCGGCCGCGCAAACGACGGAAACCTCGCGCGGTCGATGCTCACCATGACCGCTATGCGTGAATGATTGCAGCTCTCCCACAGCAGCACACCCGCAGTCTGTGCCAGACCTTCCAGCAGATAGACGCCCGGCAGCACCGGGTTCCCTGGAAAGTGCTCGTTGTAGACATCATCGCTGAGCGCGACGACACGTACCCCCGTCGCGCCCTTGCCGGGTTCGATCTTCACCACTCGATCGAGGTGGTAGTGCCGCATCAGCTCAGGCTGAAGCCGCCATCGGCGGTGATAACCTGCCCGTTGATCCATCGCGCTTCCGGTGCGAGCAGGAACGCCGCAATCGGTGCGATGTCTTCGGGGCGACCGAGCCTGCCCGGAGTGCGTCGACGGCTTTCGGCTTCGACGTCGGCGAACGTCGCGAAGCTTCGCAGCGAGTCTGTGTCAACCGGCCCGCCACGAATCGCGTTGACGTTGACATGACAGGACGACATCTCCACCGCCAGATATTTTACCAGCGATTCGAGCGCGCCTTTCGCCGCCGCAATCGGCGCGTAGCCGGGCATCACCGACGACGCGCCGAGACTGGTGAATGCGAGTATCGATCCGGCCTCGGCGAAGTGCGGCTGCGCCGATGATACAAGAGCGAGCAACGCACCAACGTGGGTGTCCCACGCCAGCTGCCAGCGCGCCGGTCGCGTCGAAAGCGCTGGTGACAACGAGCCGAGCCCCGCGGCGTGGACGATTGCGTTGATCGAGCCTGCATCGTCGACAAACCGGCGCACGACATCAGCACATTCGTCCGGTTTGCCGAGATTGGCGCAGTACGACAACGCGCGGCGCTTCTTTCCCTCAATGGCATCGACGACCTCGCGCGCCGCGGTGTCGTTGCGCAGATAGACAATGCCGACATCCCAACCGCGCTCGGCCAGCTCCAACGCGACGGCGCGGCCGATGCCGCGACTGCCGCCGGTGACGAGTGCCCAGCGTTCACCATTCACCAATCAATTGCCGCCCGTCGGCACACCGGCGACTCTCCGCTTCGCAAAACTCTCAGCCGCCAGCCGCGCTGCCCCGTCGTGCTCGCTCACAATGCGGGCAAGCGCCGCCTCGTTAGCAGGTCCACTCTCCGGCAGATGCAACCGGTAATAACCGCGCGTGTGCAGGAATACGCTGCGCTCTGTTCCCGGGCGCGCCGGCGGCGCCGCAAAAGTCAGCAGCGCGCGATCTCCCGTCACAGGCATTGCGTAGTAGCGTTGGTCGGCAGCGGTCAGATCCGCGAGAACATCCCGATTATCCGATGTAACGGCAGACATCGGCGCAACGCGCGTCACTGTCAGCGGCGGCGTTGCATCGTCGTAGCTGATTTCGAACGAGTTGAGCGCCCAGAATCCTGAAGGCGGACGAATCCGCAAACGAAGCTTATCTCCGTTCACGCGACTAACGTCGAGCGGAACCACCCGCGTCTCGGTGAGAAATGGCCCGCCTCCGGGAAGCAATCCGCGCGTACTCCACACACCGTCTTCGTCCACATCGAGCTTGAGAACGTACAGCTCCTCGTTGACGTTCCACGCGCGGAGCGCGGCGAGATTCGCTGGGCTATTGTCGAGGGAAGCGTACCACTCGGTTACCGAAGACCCACGCAGCTGCAGCATCTCGCGGATCATGTGCGATCCCCAAATGCCGGTGCCGGCGCGCGCGACAAGTCTCGCGCGAGTCGCCCCACGCGGCTTGGGATACTCGAGAACTATTTCCTGCCGGGGGCCAGTCGTTGGATTGACTACGGGCAGCGGCTCCCAGATTCTCTGATCGTCCGTTGCAAGCCACGCAGTGAGATCGCGATTGTCCTGATCTCGCGCCACCGACGGTCCCCTCGCATCTGATACGACATAAGGCTTCCCAAATTCGTCCATCGCTATGCGCGCGCCGGGCTGATGATCGATCACCATCAGCTCCATCGAATTCGTGTACTGGGTCTCGTTTACTTCGTTGGTAACCATCAACCGGTAATTACCGGCTTCGTCTGGTCGGAGCTGCTCGAGATTTGAGTAATCGTCCCGTTCCAGTCCGCGGGTGATGGCGCCCCCGTACGGTTCTCCATCAAACACGTATTGCGTTCCGTCCCAGGAATACACGAAGGGACACGACTCCTTGCTGGCGATAGCGATCGCTACCAGTGTTCCCAACACACCGACCGTAACGCCGAGCACCATGAGACTGGTGCGCCCCTTATCGAGCGACTCCACCCAGACGCGTTGCACGTTCGACAGCGCGAATCCCAGTGGCTGCTTGCCGACGTTCGCGTGGATGGTGTCTCCGCGAACAAAGGCAGCTGGACTCTTGTCGAACTTGTATTCGGTGCCGTCGTTCAGAGTCACGCCTGACATGTGCTCGTTCGGCGCGATCCCTTTGCCCGATGCGGCGACGATGTCGGGTGATTGTTTTGTGACGCGGTGACAGCCGCTTACGTCGGCAGCCAGGAGGACTAGACACAGCGTAGCGGTGGGACGACGCACGCCTGCAAGCATGGTTTCCTCCGGAAGTGGAAACTTATGAATCCGCCGATCGGCAATCATGGCTGTCGCGGTACGAGAGTGTCAAGTTCAGACCATTCCGCGGTCACTCATATACGTAGGATGTCGTAGGAGCACATTTCGATTGGCGCACCGCCCACCAGGCGCGAGGTGTTCGTGAGATTTGAAGGCAAGGTGGCGCTGATCTTCGGCGGTGCCGGCGGAATTGGTAGCGCAACGGCGGCATTGTTTGCATCGCGAGGTGCAAAGGTCGTGGTGGCGGACATCGATACCGAAGGCGCGACAAAAGTCGCGCGCTCGATATGCGAGACCGGAGGCGCGGCGATCGCCATCCCAGCGGACGTCTCACAGTACGACGCAGCAAAAGCCGCGGTAGCCGAAACGATTCGGCGCTACGATCGGCTCGACATCATATTCAACTGCGCCGCGATCGTAAGTCGGCGACCACTGCTCGAGCACGAGTCCGACGATTTCGCTGGCGTCATTCGCGTCAACCTCGAAGGAACCTTCAACACTCTTCTGGCCGGCGCCCGCGCGATGCGCGAGATCGATGCGCGGGGCTGCATAATCAACACGGCGTCCGTCGCGGCGTACATGGCCTCGCCGTTGATGATCGGGTACCACGCGAGCAAGGGTGCAGTGCGATCTCTCACCCAGGCGGCGGCGGTGGAACTGGCGCCGCTCGGGATACGCGTCGTTGCCGTCGCGCCTGGGGCAGTCGACACGCCCCTGCTCGGCGAGGTAAAGACTGCGGGTCTCGAGCGAGATCTCGCGCGCAAACAGCTACGGCGAAAAATGATCGCGCCCGAGAAGGTGGCCGAAGTGGTTGTGTTTCTGGCCTCGGAGGAAGCGGACGCGATCAACGGGACGGTGGTGATGGTCGACGACGGCTACGTCTCTTTCAAATGATTGGCGAAGACTACGTCGCATGACGTATGTTGGGCTCCAGACGAGCAGGGCTATCGTGCCTCCTCGCGTTACACACATCGCTGGAGGTTTCATGAGATTCGGTTTCCTCACTTTCGCTGCGATCGCGGCGATATCGACCACAGGCTTCGGTCAAACTCCTGAGAGCCGCTGGCCCCCGATGGTGGGAGCAAAAGCGCGAGTCCTCGCGCCGTCGCTCGGGATCGAGAAAAGGTCAGGGATAATTGAATCTGCGCGTGGCGACACCGTGCAGTTCCGAAGACCTGAAGGGCTAACGAGCCTCGCTCCGTCCGACATCACCAGGATCGATATCCTGACTGGAACCCACCGGGAGACTGGCAAGTGGACGGGAATCGGTTTTTTAGTGGGCGCAGTAGGCGGAGCAGCGATTGGTGTGCTGACGTACAAGAAACCCGGCCCGTATTGCTCCACTGGTTACGGCTTTTGCATCGAGAGAAGCAACGACAAAGGCGCGGCTGGCGGGGCGGGAGCATTGTTGGGACTCGTCGGCGGCTCGATTATCGGTGCGATATATGGGCATCACTTGCGTGAGACGTGGACGCAATTGCCTCTGCCTGCCCGATAGTCACCTATATGAAGGATCTCGAGATCGTCTTTGAGAATCGACCTGGCGCGCTCGCCGAGATGGGAGAAGCGCTGGAGAAAGCGGGCGTGAACGTCGAAGGCGGCGGCGTCTGGCCGTGCGAGGGCAGCACGAAATCAACCGCGCACTTTCTGTTCGAGGATGGTGACGCTGCGCGCAAGGCTCTCGAGGCCGCGGGAATGCGGGTAGTCGCCGAGCGCGACGTGATCAGCCTTCGTCTGCGGCAGGGAGAGCCGGGCCAACTCGGCCGACTCGCGCGGCGCATGGCGGACGCTGGCGTGAACATTCAGGTGCAGTACAGCGATCATTACAATCAGTTGATTCTCGTCGTCGACCAGCTGGTCAAAGGGGGCGCGATCGCGCAGGCGTGGATGAGGGAGCGCTGATCTTCTAAGTTATTGGGAAATAAAGGCTTAAGATTAGCCGCTGAGCTTGCTTAACGGGGTCATTACGGGTAGATTTCGCAGTCTCTCGAACAGGTCGATTTCCCTCACCTTTCAGCGCGCAAACTAGGTAGGAATCGCCGTTCGTCTTGTGTGCGAACTTCGAGTTCGTCAGCGAAAAATCTTCCCGCGAGTAATGGCAAAAGCAGCAGCTGAGATCAACACGTCGAAGTACGACGCTGGTCAGATACAAGTTCTCAAAGGTCTCGAAGCAGTTCGGAAGCGCCCGGGCATGTACATCGGGTCGACTTCATCGCGCGGACTCCACCACCTCGTTTACGAAGTAGTCGACAACTCGATCGACGAAGCGCTCGCCGGACATGCGACGCGCGTCGACGTGACGATTCACGCCGATGACTCGATCACAGTGGTGGACGACGGTCGCGGAATTCCGGTCGACATTCATCCGACGGAAAAGATTCCCGGCGTCGAGCTGGCGATGACCGTGCTGCACGCCGGCGGCAAATTCGATAAGAACTCCTACAAAGTCTCCGGCGGACTACACGGCGTCGGCGTGTCGGTAGTGAACGCACTCTCCGAGCAGCTCAAGGTCTGGGTGCGTCGCGGCGGCAAGCAGTACTACATGGATTTCGAGCGCGGCAATACAGTCACCAAGTTGAAGAGTGAAGGCGCGACGAAAGAGCGCGGCACGACCGTGTGGTTCAAGCCTGACACCAAGATCTTCACCGAGCTCAAATACGATTATGAGCTATTGGCGAACCGGCTACGCGAGCTGTCGTATCTGAACAAGGGCATCACCATCACGCTCAAGGACGAGAGAGAAGGCCAGGAGAAAGTCGAGGCCTTCCACGCCGAGGGCGGGCTGAAGGAGATGGTCAAGTTCCTGAATGAGAAGAAGAAGGTGCTCCATCAGGAGATCGTGTACATCGACATCGAGCGCGACGGCGTCGACATCGAGCTCGCGTTCCAGTACAACGACGGGTACAACGAGAACGTCTTTTCGTTCGTGAACAACATCAACACCCATGAGGGCGGTACGCACCTCACCGGTTTGAAGGCGGCGCTCACGCGTACGATCAACAACTACGCAGCGAAGTCCGGTGCTTTGAAGAAAGCAGACTTCACTTTGTCGGGTGACGATGTTCGCGAAGGACTGACCGCAGTTCTCTCCGTGAAAGTGAGAGAGCCACAGTTCGAGGGTCAGACCAAGACCAAGCTCGGTAACTCCGAAGTTGAAGGCGCCGTGAAAGGCGTGGTCAACGAGCAGCTGTCGGCGTACCTCGAGGAGCACCCGCGCGTAGCAAACATTGTGATCGAGAAAGCGGTCTCAGCCGCGCGCGCGCGTGAAGCAGCGCGCAAGGCGCGTGATCTCACTCGTAAGAAGTCAGCGTTGGACATTGGCAATCTTCCCGGCAAGCTGGCGGATTGCTCGCTTTCGGATCCCGCGCTTTGTGAGATCTATCTCGTCGAGGGAGACTCGGCGGGTGGATCAGCGAAGCAGGGACGCAATAGAGCGTTCCAGGCGATTCTGCCACTGCGCGGAAAGATTCTCAACGTGGAGAGAGCGCGCATCGACAAGATCCTCGGCAACGAGGAGATCCGGACGATCGTCACCGCCATCGGCGCGGGGATTAAGGACGACTTCAACATCGAGAACGCGCGTTATCACAAGCTGATTCTGATGACGGACGCCGACGTCGACGGTGCGCACATTCGCACGTTGCTTCTCACTTTCTTCTTCCGACAGATGCCGCAGCTGATCGACGCGGGGTTCGTCTACATCGCGCAGCCGCCGTTGTACCGCGTGGCAAAGGGCAAAGAGGAGTTCTACGCGTACGACGAGAAGGAGCGCGAGGAGTACGTGAAGCGTCTGGCCAACGGTGACGCAAAGAGCACCGTCAACATCCAGCGCTACAAGGGCCTTGGCGAGATGAATCCGCTGCAGCTATGGCACACCACCATGGATCCCGAGACGCGGACGATTCTTCAGGTGACGATCGAGGACGCGATTCTCGCTAACGATACGTTCGAGCGGTTGATGGGGGATGATGTTGAGCCGCGCAGGCTCTTCATCGAAGAGAATGCGAAGTTTGTGAGCAATTTGGATATTTAGTTTTAGATACCGTTTACAAAAAAGCAGCGCGGGTAAACGCGCTGCTTTTTTTCTAGCCTATAGTTACTAGGCGCTTCGTGATTTCATACGTGATATGATTTCGGCACTCCGGTGAAACGAAAATGGCATTGTGAAAGGCAAATCAAACTCATTACCATTTGCAATCGCAGTAGCGATCATGCCACGTTTCGGCGAAAGCTCACCATCGGTGCTGAACAATGCTCGCGAAAACTGGCCAATACTATTTTCGGCCAAAAGCTGTCGGCGCGTACGACGGCTAAATCGTGTCGTTTCCGTCGGCTGGGGTTGATGGGCCTGGGTCACAACTCGGTGCGTTGCTGCGATGGCTACCCGCAGCGCGCACAAAGTCGTCGAACGGGCGCTATCGGCACGTAATCCTAAAAGAAGATATCGCAGCGAGGTCGGCGGCGGTCGATTTCCTAAAGCGGTACGCGCATGCGGCACATGCGGATGCCGTTGCGTATTTCGCCCGCTTAAGTACGCCGACCCTAGATCCCCTCGGTACCCCTCAGACAACACGCGCATACGAGGGATACCCTAGCCGACTTGCTGACACCACCCTTCAAGGTTATCTCGGGGAGTTATTGGCTGGCGCGATCGCGGAGAATTTTGAACTGTTCGATCAGACCAGTTGGTCGGTACCTGCCTACCTGTTCCGCTACCATCACATTGCGTTTGACCAGCTTGAACGAATGCGTCGGACGGGACGCAATCCTACACCTATTCCGGGAAGGAGTGGCGACGATTGCCTCGCATTCCATCGCGATGCTACAGGGAATATTGACGCTTACATAGTTGCAGAGTCGAAATGCACGCGCGGCCATTCGATCGCACTAATCGACGCCGCTCACAAGCAAGCGAGTGAGGAGATTCCCAAAGGCAAGAGTACGCCATTCGTGTTGGAGATTCTCAAGGAGCGCAACACAGAAGAGGCCAATTCCTGGTATGAAGCTATCTCCAGTTTTTATTACTCGGACGTCGATCAAAACAGGTACAATCTGGTAGTTTATGTATACGGTAGACCTTGTCCGCCAGAAAGAACACGAATCTCAAAGACCCAGCCTCATCGGACCTACACCGGTAAACACGAACTTAAGGCGGTCGAGGTGAGCGTATCTGGTGTCGGTGAGTTAGTTAATCAGGTTTACAGAGAAGGAGGCTGGGATGCCGGGACTTGATGATACCGCGATTGGATATGCGGCGGCCTTTTCCCAGTCCCACGCAGGTTTTTCGCTCTTACCGGCCCAAGCAAAACTTTACAGCCATTTCACTCGGATTCGTGCTGGTCGACCTGGGCTAAGTTCGTGGACAACTGCGGACACAGAGCAGCGTTTGTCCGAAGCACTGAGACTGCTGCAAGCCGCGCTCACGCAACGCGAATCGGATCATGGCAATTGGAAGCTCACTCTTAAGCGAGCTGCCGAGATTCTTGAGTGGCTCGCACCGGCGATCGAAGGACACGAAATCCCTTCGGATATGTTGGCGGCGGCTGCTTACCAGCTGGCTGGCTACCCCGCAAGCGCCGCAGGACTACTTCGATATGCCCGGCCGAAACAGCTCTATTCGCGGCCGTTGTATAGTCTACTTAGCGCGGATTTTACCAGCGTCTTCTCTCGCTTAGCGGAAGCCTGGGCCGAATACCCCGATGCCTTGCACGCGGCCGATGAGCCAAGAAGCGAAACGGAGCTGCTAGACGAGGAGCTGCAAAGTGCGGTAGTTCGGGAAACACTGGGAACTCTTGGGATCGTAGCAAGTTTCCTGCGCTGGGGCGACGCCGAAAGGCTTGAGATCGCTCAGACGCGATTGCGCACACTATCGAGTCTAATGTTGCGAAGCGCAGATGCATACTCCTGGATGCTTGCAAAACTTGTGACTGAAGCTACGAGCGTTATCGTGAGATCCGCGCTGCGGCGATTTGTTTCGCCAATCGGCGCGACTTTGACGAAGGAGGGACGCCGTGCGATAGAGGCTTATCTCCGGCGGTCATTCGTATCCGGACGCACCCTCGCGTGGCCCTCGCAGATCCGAGGAATAGAAAGTCTACTTGCGAATCGCTCCTTCGCCTTATGCACACCTACTGGATCCGGTAAGACCACGATCGCCGAACTCGCGATAATCCAAAGTCTGTTTGGCAATGCCGGACACGAGTCTGAGCATGAGGAGCAAGCTCCCATTGCGATGTACATGACACCGAGCAGGTCGCTAGCAGCGGAAGTTGAGCGGAAGCTTGCACAGGTTTTACACGGTGTTGCCGCTGAGTCAGTCGTCGTCACAGGCCTTTACGGCGGTATTGACTGGGGGCCAACAGATGCTTGGCTGACGGCGGATCGGCCGGTCGTTCTCATATGCACCTACGAAAAGGCTGAGGCCCTACTGCGATTCATAGGTCCGCTCTTCGTCCAGCGTCTGAAACTCGTCGTCGTTGACGAAGCCCACACTGTTCAGTTTTCAGGACGGGACGTTGATATCGCGGAAGCGAGATCGCTCTCTCTAGAATCACTGCTGACGCGACTTCTTGCTTACAGCGACAATGCCATTCACCCGCGAAGGATGGTGGCTTTATCCGCGGTGGCTGGAGGCGTCGAGGACATATTGGCGAAATGGATTAGTGGAGACGAGACTGCGTCGGCAGTAACCGAGCCCTACCGTAGTACGCGACAGCTGATCGGCCGTTTGGAGTTCAGTGGAAACCGAACGTTTGAAATACAATACGATCTCCTCGACCGGTCACGTCTAATCTTTCCTGGCGGAGCGGCGAATGATACACCGTGGATCCCTCGCCCAATTCCGTCGATGCCATTCGCCGGCAAGTGGGACAGTGCCGGGCCGGAGAAATCCATTCGACCAGCGCTGCTTTGGGCAGCGTTGCACTTCGCTGCCCCCGATATATCTGGCAATCGACGGGCAGTGATGGTGTATCTCCCGCAACAACCGGAGTATGTGGCGAAGGATTTCTTGGAAATACTGACGCGTGAGTGGGCTACCGAGCGATTGCCTGCCGCCCACGTGTCGCCGCAAAAAGGGCCGGACCTCGCGCTTTGGACGCAGTGCCTCGCATGCTGCGCGGACTACTTCGGTACATCATCTAATGAGTACGGGTTGTTAGAGCGCGGAATTGTCTTGCATCACGGCCGGATGCCAGGCCTCATGGCGCGCCTTCTAGTACAACTGATTGAGCGTCAGATTATTCATATCGTTGTTGCGACTTCGACTCTTGCTGAGGGAGTAAATCTTCCGTTTGAAACTGTCTTGCTTGGTTCGCTCAGGCGCCGCGGGAAAGCAATAGCGCCAAGCGAACTAGCTAATGTCATAGGTCGCGCGGGCCGGCCGGGTTTTGGAACGGAAGGGCGCGCTTTAGTTGTTTTTGGGCAAGGAAACGAGTACGGACCCGACCGCGCGGTTTATCAAAATCTGCTGACTTCTTTGGCGAGGTCCGTAACAGTTTCTAGACCCGCGCGGAGCCCTTTGGCTGAGTTGATTAGGTCTATCCGTACCCGCTGGGAAGCCGCAACCGATGCTGATCCGAGTTTTTTTGAACAATGGCTCGAAGAGGTGACTGTCACAGAACCGACAGGCGTCCTCGCCTCAGAGCCTCAGCTACTCGCCGAAGTGGACGCGTTGGACAAAACGCTTTTGGCCGCGATTACAGAACTGGAAGCAATCGACTCCGAACAAGTACAACGCGCTGACTTGGAAAGTCGATTAGCCGCTGTCTGGCAGCGCAGCTTCGCTTACTATGCGTCCGCAGAGGAGGAACGTTTAGGCAGCGCGTTTGTAACGCGAGGCGCGGCGCTGGAGCGGACGATTTACCCAGATGCGCATCGGCGTAGACGTCTCTATATGTCTAGTGTCGCACCAGGCGCAGCGGCTAGTCTTGTAAACTCCTTTGGAGATATCAAAGAGGCGCTGTCCGTTGGGCTCGAGTACGCGGAGATGTCTCCTGAAGAACAACTGGAATTTGTCCGTCTAGCAGTGGATCGGATTACTTCAGTGCCGACCTTCGGCCTCGGACGCCCGCCAGCGCGCACTACTTCTGACGACATTCTGGCGTGGTGGCTGCGCGCTCCGGGTTCGCGAGAGCCCAGTACAGCCATAGACGCCTCTAGATGGTACCAGTTTGTATCAACGAACTATTTGTGGAAGTTCGCGTGGGGACTTGGAAGCTTCATTGCGCTCGCTGTCAACGATTCTCATAATGGAGAATTACGCAAGACAGAAATGCAGGAATGGCCTGAGACCGGACTACCATGGGTAGTATTCTGGCTCAAAGAGCTAGTTAACTGGGGGACTCTTGATCCCGTAGCCGCCTATTTACTGTCTCGCCAAGTGAGTGACACAAGACCTGAGGCGGAAGCGTTAGCGCAGTCTTACTACTTGCAATCAGATGTCAGCGTCCTCAGCGCCAACGAGCAGCTTGACGCAGGACGTGTCACGGCGTGGGCCGGAAGACTTGTGTCAGGTAAGACATCACAAGAAGTACGCCGCATACCTGATATACGGAGTCAACCACTTCGAGAATTTGGAGACACGCGCAAGCCTTTTCGCGTAATCCCGGTCGAACAACCACAAGGTTTATGTTGGTGCGATCCAGCTGGATTTCCGCTGGCCAGGTCGGAGCGGCCAACGGAGTGGAATTCTGCTATGATCCAACAACTCGACTTCACACTCCATCCGGCGGACATGCGAATCGAGAGTTCCGTGTACCTCGCGCCGGATGAGACTCCAGCGGATCGGGCGTAATCGATCGAACCCGGTAGCCGGAAGAAAAAGGGAGGTGCAGACTAAGCATAGGCCGCCTACCCTGGAACGCTTAAGGTCCCTTGGCCCCTCTCAGCTCGGCGACGAGGAAGTTGAGAGCCGCTACCAACAGGTTCGCCAATTCCTTTGTGGGCGCGCTTTCCCGCAAAGCGGCAACCGGATGAATGATATTGCGCCAACGCCGCAGAAGATCAGCGAGCGCGCCTTGGTTCTCTGTTAGGTACCCCGATCGAATAGCGATTTTTGCTAGGCGATCTGCTCGCGTGTTGGCGCGCCAGGATTCACCAAACTCGCGTTCGGCCTCCGCTGGCCTCATTTCCCAGACGTCTAGCAGCAAGCTTTCTAGACACGCACCAGCAAGTACAGCGGTCGCTTTCCAAGCCTCTATTTCAACGGTCCGTGCAAGTTCTGCTCGGTCATACGAATACACGCCGTCCAGCAAGTCGTTATTAAGGTGGTAATCACTCGTCGGGACATCGGGAGTTTGTTCTTCCGGTTTTTCTGCGTTGTGACCGAGCGCTCGCGCAAGTCCTGAGTTGTCGAGCTGGCGTCCTTCAGCTTCCTCGTCGTCAATGGTCGCATGCATCGCGAAGTAATCGTCGATCGATTTTATGTCTCTGAACCAGAGCATGCGATCAAGTGGCCGCAGGTAGAAATCCAGTGAACCGCGCGGTCCATACATGTCTGAGATCTGACCCGCGCTCCCAAGCATTTCTGATAGTTTCTTCGCTTCCAATTCAGAGAGTTGCAGCTGCGAGACTATCTCTTGCAGGGTGATATTTTGTCGACCTCGATCGATATACGCTGCCGCTATGATCCGAATCGCGTCGACGAAATGCTTTTGGTCGTCTTCGGAGTTCGCTCTGTTCGCGATCTCGCTGAGTTGAAGAATGCACCGCGTCTCATCGCCCTGCTCGTTGCAAACAATCCGGTCGGCACCGATCCGCTTCGCCAGCACTCGTAGATTCGTGTTGAAATGGCGCAACTGGAGTGGCCTGAGGAGGGGCCATTCTCCGGAGGTCCTGAAGTGATCATATACTTCCTGCAGAAATTGCTCGGCAGGTAGTTCGCCCTCCGCGGAGCGCCTCATCGCCACCAAGAGGCAAAGGACTCCAAGCGCGGCGTAATCGCCAGCGCATTCTCGTAGTACACCTTCTTCAACACTTCATCCGGCAACCGAATCCCGTACAGTTTCCAGAACGCGTGATACCGACGGTAGCGATTGGAGTAGTCGTCATTCGACTCGCAATACGCGCCGATCACGACTCGAACGCCTCCCACGCCCTGTGCACCCGCTGCATCAAACGCACAAAGCGCGGCTCACCACGGACATTCGCGAGGAACGGCTCGTGGACCGACAGGAACGGCCAGTTGATGTACCCGAACTCCACAGCGCGCTCGAGGCAGTCCAGGGCCGCGTCGCGTTCGTCCACCAGCGCGAAACAGTCCGCGGCCCACCATGAGAAGATGTCGTCCCATCGAGCCGCGGCGCGAAGCTCGGGAGTGATGGTCCGTAGCACGCCCCCGCGATCACCGCGCAGCGCGCACGCCATCGCCGGCGCAAGCTGCGTCCAGGCCATCAACGGCGTCTCGCGCGCTACTGCGTCGAAAATGGTGATTGCTCCGTCGCGACGGCCGTTCGCTGCCAACATCAATGCGTGCAGCATCCGCTGTGTGGGGTTCGCGGGATCGATGTCCACGGCACGCTGCGTCCAGCGCAACGCCTCGTCGTAGCGACCGTCGTACATCTCGATCATGCCGTACATACCGAGATTCATCGATGTCAACGGATCAACTTTCTGCAGACGCTCCATCAGCGCGCGCGCCAGAGAGACGCGACCCGCAACCGCGTAACCGTATCCGAGCCAGAGTAGCGCTTCGGGATCGTTTGGATCGAGCGCCAATGCCTTCCTGAAATCCTCCCTCGCGCCGGCCGGGTCTGCGCGGCTGTTGCGAGTCGCACCCCTGAGACCGTACCCCTTCGACGACTCGGGATTGTGCGCGAACACTCTCGCGACGCACGCCTCGGCTTTCTCGAGATACTCTTCGTAATCCGTCACCGGCACGATGCCGACGTTGACGTGCTGCCAGTAGATCAGACCTTCGGCGGCGAGGAGCAGCTCGTTCTCGCCGACGATGTCCTTGGCCCGTTTCACCAGCTGCAGCGCACGCTCGAGCGACGGCGCGGTGAAGCTCCAGATCTGCTGCCGGGCGAGCAAGTACGACTCGTACGCGCGCGGGTCGGCGATGGGGCGCTCCGCCAGCCGCTTGTCCTCCGCTGGCGTAAGACGCAGACGCAGCGCATCTACGATCTGACGGGACAGTCGCTCCTGCATATCGAACACGTCGTCGAGGGTGCCGTTGTACTTGTCCGCCCAGAGCTGCAAGTCGACCCTGGCATCCACGAGCTGCGCGGTGAGACGGAGGTTCGAGCCGGACCGTCGCACGCTTCCGGTGAGCACGTAGCGGGCGCCAAGCTCGCGCGCGATCGTGCGAACGTCCTTGGTGGTTCCTTTCAGCAGCATCGCGGACTGCCGCGAGATCACGCGCAGCGTCCTGATCGCCGAGAGGTCGGTGATCAGCTCGTCGGTCAGCCCGTCTGCGAAATGCTCGTTGTCCGGCTCGGCGCTAACGCTCGCAAATGGCAGCACCGCAATCGTCGGGACCTCCGAGCGTCCGGGCAAATCCCACGAACGAGTCTGCTTCGACGCGAAGCTATCGAGAACTGAGACAATTTCTCGAGCGTTCGCCGGACGGTCGTCCGGATTTTTCTCGAGACACTGCGCGACGAGATTGCACAGGGTCTCGGGAACGTCGGCCCGTCGCGACCGAATCGGCTCCGGCGTCTCGGTGAGCTGCGCGCGAAAGACCGAGGCAGGCCCGCGTCCGGCAAACGGAGACTCGCCCGTCAGCATCTCGTACGCGACGCAGCCGAAGGAATACAGATCCGCGCGCTGATCGAGATCCGGGTCGGCAGCGATCTGCTCGGGCGCCATGTAGAGCGGTGTCCCCAGCGTCATCCCGATTTCTGTCAACGCCTCGGCATCGGTATCGGACGAAACCCGCGATGCGAGCAGCGCCTTGCCGATCCCGAAATCCGAGACAGACGCCGTGTCGCCCGTGAGCAGGATATTGTCGGGCTTGATGTCGCGGTGGATGATTCCCTTCCCGTGCGCGAAATCGAGCGCGCGGGCCACGTCGCGCAGTACGCTTACCGCGACTGCGATCGGCATTGCCCCCACCCGCATCAGCCGGACGCGCAGCGACTCGCCCTCGACAAAGGGCATAGTATAGTATGGGACTCCACCCGTCTGACCCGCGCTGAGGATCGGGACGATGTGTGGATGCTGGAGCTGCGCGGTGATCATGATCTCGCGCTTGAAGCGTTCGGCGCTCACTCCCGCGGCGAGATCGGGCGACAGGACTTTCACGACGACACGCCTGCCGAGCGCACGCTCCTCGGCGAGAAAGACGCGGCTCATCCCGCCGCCGCCGATCTCGCGATCCAGCGTGTACGCCTTTTTCAGCGTGGACTGCAGCTGATTCTGAAGGTCAGTATCCACGCGAACAATATGGCAATAAGGAGCGCGGGTGACCTGATAGCGCGGTGAAAGTCCTTAACGCGTGAGCTACTACGATATCCAGAGCGAACCTCCGACATCGCCGTCGACGCGCCCCGGTCGTCCAGGGGAAGTGAGCACGCGTGCCCCGATCATTCAGAATCTCACGCCGGCAGCGCTGGGAGTTTTACTCCTCGCGGTCTGCTCCGTTCTGTTTATCGTCGCGCAGTTGCCATCCG
Organism: Gemmatimonadaceae bacterium; assembly: GCA_045803545.1. Taxonomy (GTDB): domain Bacteria; phylum Gemmatimonadota; class Gemmatimonadetes; order Gemmatimonadales; family Gemmatimonadaceae; genus UBA4720. The sequence goes on from JBJMOW010000006.1 coordinate 70,514, forward strand.
GTTACGGAGCCAGAGTAGGCCAATGGCAAATTGCTGTTCCACACCTCGCCGTTATTGCCTGCCTGGCATTCGGCAACCGACGGTCCGGCGACGCTCTGGCAATTCTTGTCGGCATTCCGTTTGGTGTGCTTGCATGGCTGGTTTACAGCCTGTCCGGACTCGGCGACAACCACAAGGACGGCCCAATTGGGATGGCGTTCGCCCTGCTTCAGCTGTTGATGATTCTGTTCGCGGCCCACGATTCCAAACAGAACGCGACTGTCCACTCTAAGCCGATAAAACCCCGCCAGCGCCTGATCGGCCTCGCGCTGCCATTCGCGCTCCTTGTTCTCGCCTTCTCGGTAAATCAGCACTTCCTGAACAGTGCCAGGCGCTGATTTACTGGCCCTCGTATTTGAAGGAAACCTTCAGCTTGGCGCGATAGCTCTCGACTTTCCCTTCCTTCAACACCATGTCGAGCTCCGAGACTTCCGCGACGCGCAGATCGCGTAGGGTCTTCGACGCCTTTTTCACAGCGGCTGACGCTGCCTTCTCCCACGATTCGCTGCTCGTGCCAACCAGCTCGATCACTTTGTAGACGCTCTCTGCCATGTTGGTATCCTCGCATGGATTGCTGGGCTAAAACTCGTTACGCGAGTCAGGATGGACAAGGTTGCCGCATCCGAGTTATCGCGCCCAGCCGGTTTGTGGCAATCGCGGCGTAATCTTCAGCGTGTTCTGGTAGTAAACCTTCCTTAGCACTTCATCCGGCAACCCGATCCCGTACAGCTTCCAGAACGCGTGATACGGACGGTAGTAATCGAAGTAGTCGTCGTTCGTCTCGAACACGCGCCAGTAGTACGGGTATTCCTCCGGCTGATACGAGTCCTTGCCGAACAGAATTCGGTCCTGATACTTGATGAAGAAGTCGTGCGCCGCGCGCGGCTCGCGACCGATGTCGTAGAGCACCGCCCCGACGTCGACGTACACGTTGGGCATCTCCGTCAGCATTTTGCCAAGACGCGAGAGATCGTTGGCGTGCCATCCCATGTGCGCCGCAACGAAGGTCGTCTTCGGATTGCGACGGAATAGATTGTCCCGTTCCTTCATCAGCTCCACGAAGTTGGGACGCTGCCTGCCGACACCCCACGATTCGGAAAGAAGCCCACTCGCGGCGATGCAATGATAGAAAACTGCAGGCATCTGCTAAGGAAACATCACCTTCGCAACGCCTCGGTTCGATGCGAAACGCACGCGCGACAAGACTATTGCCGTTTTCCTGAAAACTCCTATCGTCGATCAACCTTTTGGCGAGGCCCCCATGGAAAAGTTTTGCCATTGGTGCACGTGCTTTCAGGGGCTTCCTCAAGCGGTGTTGAACGTTTGTTCCAATGGTTTCAGTTGCATGGACCGCGTAGGGCACCGCTGGGTAGCCGCAGGCTAGTATCTCTGCCACCAACTTTTCTCACAACAGGTTCAAACGATGCGGGGGAATTAGCCGCCCACAGCGACCTGGTGTGGGGATTTTCAAAGCGTCGAACAACTCGGAGGTGACATGGTGAAGTTGAATCACGCGTTTCTCCGCCCACGTGTTCACATATGGCTTACAGCCTTCACTATAAACTCTGTCGGCCTTCCCAAACAGGTTGATCCTCCTCGACTGAGCTTCGCCGAGAGCGAGCTTCGAGCTTCCATTGCTGCCGGGGTTGGTTCATACGTCGGACCAGTATTCGCGGCTGTCACGAGCGGTGGATTTCATGCGTGCGCACTCACTGACCGAGGCGATGCCTATTGCTGGGGGCAAAACAATTACGGCCAACTCGGCGATGGGACTGTTTTCGCGCGACGCGGGATGGTTCGAGTGGTGGGCGACCATAATTTCGTTGCTGTCGCAGCCGGCGCTGATTACACCTGTGGACTCACAGGCGACCACGCGATTTATTGCTGGGGCAACAACACGTATGGCCAACTTGGAGACGGATCCAATACGCCCCGTTTAGAACCGACAAAAGTTTCGGGATCGGCGTCCTACATCTCCCTAGCGGTTGGTTGGATGCATAGTTGTGGAACGGGATCTAGCGGAACGCAGTGTTGGGGCGAAAACAACTCGGGTGAACTCGGAGATGGAACAACCGTCAATCGTAATGTTCCGACTCACATGTCCTTCGCGGTCTCCTTTCCCCGGATTGTCGCGGGGGCAGCCCATACATGTGGACTTAACGGCACACAAGCATTCTGCTGGGGCTCCAACGCGTTCGGTCAGCTTGGTACCGGCAATATCACTGATTCCCATTCACCTGTTGCCGTAGCTGGTAACCTTTCGTTTGACTCGATTAGCGCCGGTACATCTCACACTTGCGCGCTATCGACCGACAAAACCCCCTACTGCTGGGGACGGAATGGGGGCGGGCAGCTCGGGGATGGATCGACCACAAATAGATTGGTTCCTACCGCCACGAGTACCACGCTAGCGTTCGTAGCGGTTTCAGCGGGCGGAGCGTTCACGTGCGGCAGTACGCTTGCGGCAAGTTATTGCTGGGGGAATAATGCCACTGGAGCAGTTGGAGACGGATCTAAAGCGTCGCGTCTTACGCCAACTCAAATTATACACTTTCGCGTCATCAGCGCAGGATCCTCGCACAATTGCGGTGTTTCCATTCTCCACGAAGTACTCTGTTGGGGAGGAAATTACAACGGAGAGTTTGGAGACGGCACTACTACTACAAGCTACCCCACGCCGGTAGTGATTTCTCCGATCAGATTTTCGAAAATCTCCATCGGACTCTACCACACGTGCGGCATCACCACGCTGGGAGCTTTGCTGTGTTGGGGCCGAAACTATCTCGGTCAATTGGGAGATGGCACTACGACGAACCGGCCCCGACCCACGCTAGTTGCATCGTCTGAGCTATTCACCTCTGTCGCGCTCGGGCTTACTCATACCTGTGCCGTCACAGTGTCGCGGAAGGTGTTTTGTTGGGGGCAGAATAATTTTGGTCAGTTGGGTGACGGTACACTCGTTAGCAAGAATGTCCCCGTGCAAGTGACAACACCGGTCGGAGGCGTACCAAAGATGGTTGCTGCCGGAGAGTATTCGTCGTGCGCAATCTGGTCGCAGGTATTTTGTTGGGGGAAAAACCAACTTGGGCAACTTGGTGACGGTACGACGCAAGACAAATTGATCCCGACTGCAGTTCTCACAGCTGGGATGTTTGGCACTCCAATAACGGTGACCGTCGGTGGTAGCTTTGCGTGCGCAGTAGTAAGCGTGCCCACAAATCAACCAGCGTATTGTTGGGGACGAAACGATTCCGGCGAGCTAGGCAACGGTCTCCAAACCGCATCACATTCGCCAGCCCCAGTCGTTGGAGGCTACGCGTTCGCAGCAGTCGGCGCAGGCGGTGCGCATACATGTGCATTAACGACAGCTGGTGCCGCTTACTGCTGGGGATTGAACGGGGCCGGTCAACTCGGCGACGGTTCGACAACAAAGCGATCAACGCCCACGAAAGTACGCATTGGCGCATCCTTCGCCTCAATAAGTGCGGGCTTAAGCTTCACATGTGGGATTCGGCTTGGGGGTGGCACATACTGCTGGGGTATACAAGACCACGGTGAACTCGGTGACGGGACTACCGCTCAAGCTCTCACTCCGCGGGGAATCAGTGGCGCGTTTACCTCGATCACCGCCGGTCTTCATCATTCCTGCGGGATCACGCAAGAGGGCAGCGCATTTTGCTGGGGCTGGGGAGAATTCGGGCAACTCGGAGACACCAGCTTCAGCGACAGTTATTTGCCTTCGCAGGTGCTGCCGTGAGAGGAGGAAAGGACAACTGTGTCCGCCACAATGATCCAATCAGCGTCATTTTTTTTCTGTGGCTGCGAAAGTCGCTCTCTCTTACCGGTCGGGTCAATGACTCGTGGAACGCGTCACCCGCGAACACCACAAGACGAGTGCGCAGTGAATTAAGGGGAGGCCTGCGCTCGTGGAAAGGAGCACCCGACTTCCCGGAAAGGCAGCTGGCTCAAAACGCCGACTGCCTTACCTTATCGCGACGCTGGCTCTCCTCGGTCAAAATGCCCCGAGCGACTTGAACTTCGCAGTCGCACCGTCCCACACATAAGTCAGCGAGACATTGCCAGCCGGGCGCTTCATCAGAAGTGTAGGGACACTCAGGTTAGATCCATTGACCGACACTCCCTCAATTACTCTCAGGCCAATCGCCTCATTGTCTTTCCTGCCGTGCGAGATAGTTGGTAGAAGCGACGACCAGTCTCGCAACGCCTCGTTCCACTCAAGAAATCGAACAACATTTCCATGCGCTGCATCGCTAAGCCAGGCTAATTGACGTCCTGTCACGCCCACCCCGAAAGTGCCGGACACCATACGGGAGACGATTCCTGGTGTCGAGGGCGTGCGACTATAAACGGAGTACCCGTCAAACCCTTGTGTCGGCGTAGGTCGATGAAGTGATACGTAGTGTAGCTGTCCCCGGCCGTCGTCTATTACAAAACTGAGATGAGCGGGATTGATTGATGTCTCGAAATTCCCGCTGAGCAACCTTGGGTCGGTGACGACATTCTGTCCGACGGATTCGATGAGTATGTGAGTATCAGCCGGGTCTCCGGAAAGCGGTACAACCGTCCATGCAGGAGACGTGGGATCGTAGGAGAGGACAAAAAAAGTGAGATACTTGCGCGTCAGCACGATATTCGGTCCGGTCCCCAAAGGTATTTGCTTGGTGACCTCCCCGATGCATCCTAAAGCCTGACGACCGTTAATCACGCCTACAGGGCTGACGAGCCTAATCCGTTGGGACGATGTCGTGCCCAGCATCGCCGAATTAATCCGAGTGCCTGACAGGGGCGGGCTGTAGTTCAAGGGGTTAGCTCGAACGAACATGGTCGTCGGCAAATCAAACCGTACCGCGTTGATAAGGTTATTTTGCCAGCTGACGAGAAGCCTTCTGCTCGTTCCGTCAACGTCGGCTACCGTCACGCCGTCCACTGGTTGATTGTTCGGAAAGACAATTTGCGGTGAAGCTGTACCAGTGGCATTCGGAGACCGCCCGCCGAGAGGCACCCATTTGGCCTGCGTGGCATCGTAATGGTAGGCGAGGAAGCTGAAACCTGGTTCCGGGGAAAATGCTGGCCAGAAGTTCGTCGGATGAAGTTGGAGCACAACGTCCTGTGTGCCGTCGCCATCAAAATCCGCGACTCCCGTCAACTCCCCAAAGGGCAAACCCCACGTATCGATTGCTTGATCGGCAGTTGATAGGTTCGGATCGCGGACGTGCACCCAAAAGTGATCGGCCGCACCGGTTGGGGTCATTGCCCAGAACATTCCACTATTCGCGCCCGAATAACTATCGTTGGGCCCAAGACGTTGCTGAGCAAAGACACCCGTTGGCAGCGCCGATGAGTAGGTGATTGGCAACGGACTGTTCGGGATCCGTCGATAGCGTCTTGCGACATCAACAGCTGCGTAAGAGTCCAGGAACCCCCACCCAAACTTGGTCGTGTAACCACTCGCGTCTTCGAGCGCCGCTTGGCCAGCGGCTTTCCGAGTCGTTCGTTGGAGAATATCGAAGATTTCTGTAGGGGTGAGTGATATGTCTAAGTCTTTCATGATCGCAGCAGTTCCCGCCACGACCGCTGACGCGACCGACGAGCCACCACTGCCAGTCCCGGCGAAAGTAACGCTTGTACCGTTCGTACTATAGAATGGCCAAGCGCCATCGTCGACAACCACGTCTAACCCATTGCCCGAGCTTCCAAGCATGGTCGCGGCGGCATAATCCCCCCATCCAGCAGCAAAGACATGAGGCTGGTCGGCGGGAGTAGCAAGTGTCGTAGTGAACGCCGGGTTGTTTCCAGCAGAAGCGGTTGCAAACACCCCAGGCGTGTAGCCACAGCTTGTCACCCACCAGTCCATCCAGTCTGCAACATTACCCGCTTCCCATAACTGCGACTGCTCGGCAAAGCTCATGTTTGCAGTTTCAAGCCCACCAAGCGCGAGATGACACATCCGGATAAGTGCGTCGACCCAAGTTTCCAAGAAGTGGTCGGCCGTCTCGTCGAAATGTGTCCAATGGTTTCCTTCGAAATCCGCAGACGTTATCCAGTCGGGCCTCACGGGAATAATCTCCGCTCCGGGCGCTACACCAACCTGGTTATTAGAGGCCTGCGCGACACCTCCGATGACGCCGGACATTAGCAGACCATGCATGATGGTCGCGTTCGCCGTGAGACTTAAAGGGGTCATAGGATTGTGATCGCCGTCGGCGGCATCGTATCCTATCAAATTGAAGTAGATCTGCGTGTGCGGGTCAAAGTCCCAATCGATTACGGCGACTTGCTGACGTGACCCTAAGAACTGCCCGGCAGCGGGATAGTAATCCGAAGGCCTTAACAGGGACCATGCAAGGTCTACGTAATTTCGCCTCTCGAACGAGTTCGCCGAGACCATCGGCAGTTCCACCCGCCGCAGGTGGTGACCCAAAGCGTGAAAATCCGCCGCGGCAAGCCGCACACCCTTGAGCCCTTGCAGTTGTGAGGCGATCGCGAATGCGTCGGCACGTTGCTCGTCTCGCAGCCATATTTTGACGATCCGAGTATCGAACACCACAGAATCAGCCGAGAGTGAGGGCCAGGTTCGCTGAATCGCAAGACGAGCGGGAGGTGCATCCTTGGCCGAGAAACCGGCAACTGAGGAATCGCGCATTTCCTCCCTGCGCCGGCGAGGAGCAGCTTTAAGCGGGGACACACTTTCGATTCTCAGAGGTCCTACCGTAGCTACGAGCGCTCGCCGGCGCGCAGACGAAATGGTATCGTCGAAGAGAACTATTATCTCCCCCGTCGGAAAGACCCGCAGTGAATCGTTGAATATGAACCCACGAGTTAGCCGAACCCGAGCGGTTGGTTCGATCGTGGAAATTGCTGATGTAAGATCTGCCAGATCACTCGCGGCGACTGGAGTCTGGAGACGATGCGCAAAAAACAACAGCTGCGAGGAACGCTTGTAATGAGTGGTCCATTTGGAGCTGACTCCGGTAGGAAGTGCTTTTTGTAATCTCACTCGTTGGCTTGAATCAACTCCTTGCATAAGCAACACGTCCGACGCTAAACGCGGGGTTACCTTGTTTTGATTGCCGGTGCTCGCGGCGCGAGGCTGCGCGCCGCCGGTCACCGGTGCGGCACAAGCCACGATGAAGGCGCCTACGGCTAATTGGTATCGCACGGGAAGCTCCGTGTTGGTTTTACGCGTGGGCTTGGCGCAGTTGCACACGCGACGCTAACCGTTTCTGTCGACAGGGCAATGCTCATTCTTTATCATCGCGGTGTCGTTTTTTTGTCAGGTAGCATCGAGCAATACGTCCATCGCGGCGACGTGAACATTCGCGAAAGAAAGAGAATCGACATCTCCTGACAAGAAACAGGCATCGCCTCATCGGGAAATCGCCGACACCTTAAGAACAGTCCTGGGGGTGTTCGAATGCATATCGGTCTAGCATCCGCTCGAACACGTACGTTCGCCGCCAGTTCGCGATACGCGTGAGAATCGCGGCGTTTCTCGCCAACTCGCAGACGGCGCACGTAATGGCGGCGCTCGGGGCACATGACGAGATGTGCGTCGCCGAATCCTGGGATGCGCTGGAGACACTGATAAGGCGCGAACCGCTTAGCGTCGTAGTCTTCAGCCCTGCCGCGGATGGAACGATGGATGTCTCGCGCGCGTGCAAACTCATTCGCCGATTCAGCTCGATTCCGTTCGTCGCTTACGTACCGCTTGACGCATCCTTTGCGCGCGGCATCGCGCACATGTCGAACGATGGAATGCAGGACCTCGTCGTCGTTCGCGCCAACGACACGCCCGAGCGGTTCAGGGAAGTGTTGCTGCGTGTGAGTGCAATGCCGGAGCTATCGGTGCTCGTTGGCTCGCTTGAGAAATGGCTCTGTCAGCTGCCGTCGAGTCTGACGCAGGTTCTCATCGATGCGCTCCGGCAACCGCACAGATATCCATGCGCCGAGACGATCGCGACCTCGGCGGGGATGACTGTGAGTGCGCTCTATCGAAGTTTCAGGAGTGCGCGACTTAATTCACCGAAGAGCTTTGTCGTTGGCGCGCACGTCTTCAGGGGCTACATCTACTTGAAGGACATTGGATTCTCGGTGAGAGACATCGCGGCCAAACTGGGCTACACACACCCGCGCATTTTCGCTCACCAGATCGAGTGCGTGTTCGGCGAACGACCGTCGAGAGTTCGTCGCACTATGGGAATGGAAGACGCTGTGCAACGGCTCGTGCTGTGGTTTAGCTCCCGAGAACGAGCGAGTTGCACCCATCTGCCCGAAGGAGTGAACACGATGGCTCCTTCGGCCAAGCGCTCCGCCATGGCAACTTTGCTGCTCGCCATTCTGCCGGCGGTCAAAGCTCACATCGAATTATTTACGGCGCTGATCCAATAGCTGCGCGATCTTCCTTGCGTTCGCGCGCTACCGCCAGTCGGGCTGCCAGTAATCGTGGCAGCAGCCTGTCGCCGTCGGAAACCGCAGCGTGACGGAGACACCGTCACTGACGCGAATGACGCGCAGGCCCGAGGCATCGGCGTTGCGACCGATCACGTACGTGCCGTCGGGTGACCACCCGATTCCCGGGCTCAGATCGACGCTGCCCAAAACTCGGCGGCCGCTTCCGTCTGCACTGATTATCGTTGCCACTCCATTGTACGACTGGTACGAGGTGGGGCCGCCGAGATACACAATACGATCGTCCTGGGTAGACCAGCGTGGGGAGTTGACGTTGTTGTCGAGCACGGTCGTCGAACCGCTGGCGACATCGAGCACACGCAGTTCACCCGGATATGTAGACGCAACGTAAACGACGCGCGTACCGTCGTGTGAGACGTCGGCGCCACCATAAGTCCTTCCGACTCCTGGAAGTGCGACGACGAACGTGATCGTGTTATCGGTCGCGACGCGCCACAGTGAAGGGTCGGAATGCGAAAAGTCGGCGTGGCGCATGCCGACGACCAGCACCGTGCCATCCGCCAGATAGCGGGTGGACATGATAAGGTCAAACCCGATGTCGGCTCCAATATCCCGTCGCGCAACCCCAGTCGTGTCGATGATGATCAGATCGTTGGGTGGACCGCCGACGTAAGACGCGGTTCCCGCATGCAGCGTGAGCCGCTGTCGCGTAGGATCAAATTGCGGAAACGCTCCATAGTCACTCGAGACGCCGCCAGTTATCGTGCGCTCGGCGGTCCCATCTGTGTTCACCAGCCGCACTGTTTGTTCATCGCTCGACCACACCAGCAAGCGACCCGGCGCCACGACTCGTACTCTGGCAGAGTCGAAGAACGAATTGTACCTCGCGAGAACCCACTGGTTGCCCATGTCTAGTGCGGTCACCACGCCGGTTGCCGCGTTGAGCGCAATTGCATTCCCAGCGCCGAGGCTCAAGGTTGCCGTTTCTGTGCGCGCGTTCGAGTAACGGTCGACAACGCGGCCGCCTAACGTTGCGGTACCACCAATGCTGAGAGCGGTATCGATGGCTCCGGCTGCGCGCACGCCAGCGGGCGCGCCCGGTGTGATTGTGTACTTGGCTGAATCAGCAAAGCCGAACTCCGGAACAATCACCCGCACGAAATACGGCCCGGCGATGACGCCCATCTGCACTCTGACCTCGGCGCGTCCGCGACTATCGGTTGTGTCGATCACGACCTGTCCAAAGCAATTCAGCGCCTCAAGGGCACAAAGGGGCACGGCCGGGCGCGGGTAAAACTGAGGCGTTTGGGCCGTCAGCTGTGACTCGAAGCGCACAATGACACCACGTGCGACCGAACCGTTCGCCCCTCGCACTTCAACCACCAGCGCCTGCAAGGGCGTGACGTCGACAGTGTCGGTTACGTCCGCGCCCGCGACGATGTGCACTCCCGGCTTGCCACCAGGTCCGGTGGCATCGCCGCAACGAGCGAGCAACGCTATGAGGGAAATGGAGTAGGCAACACGCGCGGTGCGCCGGAAACCGGGCAGGGGATGCTCCTTTGTCTGGTGATTAAGTGCGCCCTTAACATAAGACTCATGGATGAGCCTGACCAGACGTTTGCGAGAGTCTCCGATACCTACTGCTGCTGCGGCGACGTCCGTCTGGCGAAGACGTCGAGGCGTTGCGACCAGTGTGGTTGAACGTCAACGACTCAATGGACATCTCGTTGTTCTGTCGACCTGCTCGAGCGTGTCTCGCGGCTGTGATGTTGTGCGCGCTCACCACCTCGGCCGGTGCTCAGGCGCACGATATCCGCGTCCGTGACTACGGCACGCTACTCACGGTTCACTCCGATGGCACTGTCGACGTCGTTGAGCGACTGACTATCCACTTCAGTGGCGAGTGGCACGGTCTCAATCGCGATCTGTTGCTTCGTCATACAACCGCGCAGGGCCGACAGGTCAAGCTCGATGTCGAAGACGGACCGATTACCGATTCCGCCGGCAATCCTCTGGTGGTTGAGCATCAGACACAGGACGCCGGTTGGACGCGCCGCTACCATATCTACATACCGGGCGCAGTGGATGCCGATCGAACAATCCTGATTCACTATCGCCTGAAAAACGCGATTCGCTTCTTCTTCAAGTCGAGCGACGTTGGCGAGCTCGACGAGCTTTATTGGAATGTCACCGGGAACGCCTGGACGATGTTCATCGACAGCGTTCACGCGCGAGTCGTGCTCCCCCACGATGTACAGCCGACGCAGGTCGCAGTTTACACCGGACCCGAAGGATCGCGCGCATCGGACGCAGCCATCGAGCGACACGGCAACGAGGTCGCGTTCAGTACCCGTCACCGCCTCCCTCCCTACGCGGGGCTGACTATTGCGGTCGGGTGGCCCGCCGGACACGTCGAAGGTCGGCCTACTCAGGCGCATGAGCAGGTGATGCAGATCGTTGGCTGGACTCCACTTCTGATTCCGCTACTCGTCTTTTGGTTCGCGTATAGTGCGTGGAGCAAGCACGGACGCGACCCGAAGGAAGGATCGTACGTCGTGCGCTACGAGCCCATCGCAGGAGCCTCTGCTGCGGAGCTGGGGACTCTCGTCGACAACCGCGCCGACATGGCTGACATCACCGCCACACTGGTCGACCTCGCCGTGCGCGGATTCATTCGCATCGAGGAGATCACCGCGAGCTATATGCCCGCCCTGCGCAGCAACACGGACTACGTCATTCACCTCCTTCGCGATCCATTGCTGTCGAAGGAACTCAAACCCTACGAGCAACGGTATCTGGAGGAGTTAGCCAAGCTCGCACCGATCGGCGAATCATCGGTGAAGGCCTCCGATCTACGAAGCGAGTTTTACAAGGCACTCCCGGAGATCACAGACACCATCTACGACAGCCTTGTCGAAAAGGGTTACTACCGCGACCGTCCGGACAAGGTGCGGTCGAAATGGGGCAACGGAGCTTTCTACAGCATGGTGGCGGGTGTCCTCATCTCGTTCTTCGTGGTCAAGGAAATGTGGACTCCCACCACTCCTCTTGCGGTGATCACAGCCACCTTCCTAAGCACGATCACGTTGTTCGTGTTCGCGGCGATCATGCCCGCCCGCACCGAAGCCGGCGCCCGCGCGCATGAAGCTACGCTCGGCTTCAAGGAATTCCTGGCGCGGGTGGAGGAAGAGCGCTATAAGAAACTGATCACGTCGCCGGACCAGTTCGAGCGATTTCTCCCCTATGCGATGGCGTTCGGTGTCGCAGAGAAGTGGGCGAACGCGTTCAAGGACATCTATCGCGATCCGCCAACGTGGTACGTCGGCGGAACTGGACAGTTCAACGTGTCGAGCTTCTCGCACGACGTCAGCACCATGTCAAGCGTGATGTCGAGCAGCATGTCGTCGAGCTCGTCGGGGTCTGGTGGCGGCGGGTCGAGTGGCGGTGGAAGCGGAGGGGGTGGGGGGAGCGGGTTCTAAGCCGGCAATCGCGGGGTGATCTTCAGCGAGTTCTTGTAATAAACCTTCCTCAACACTTCATCAGGCAACCCGATCCCGTACAGCTTCCAGAACGCGTGATACGGCCGGTAGTAATCGAAGTAGTCATCGTTCGTCTCGAACACACGCCAGTAATACGGATACTCCTCGGGCTGATACGAGTCCTTGCCGAACAGAATTCGATCCTGATACTTGATGAAGAAGTCGTGCGCAGCGCGCGGCTGGCGACCGATGTCGTATAGCACCGCGCCGACATCCACGTAGACGTTCGGCATCTCCGTCAGCATCCTGGCCAGACGGCCGAGGTCGTTGGCGTGCCAACCCATGTGCGCGGCGACGAAGGTCGTCTTCGGATTGCGACGGAATAAATTGTCGCGCTCCTTCATCAGCTCCTCGAAGTTGGGATGCTGAGTGGGCGACACGCGACGACTCGGAAATAGCTCGAGCTCAAGCCACCGCTCATTGCTGTAGTTCACCGGCTGATAGAACTCCGCCGGATCTGCCGTGTGAATGAAGACCGGCAGCTTGAGGCGCGCGGCCGCCTGCCAGATGGGATCGAGATCCGGATCGTCGAGCGCGAGCCGAGTACCATCGGTTTTGCGAATCGTCTGACCGAAGTTCTTCGGGATCTCGCCGATTCCAACCGCTCCTGCAGCGACGTCGGCCTCGAGCTGCGCCACTGCCCTCTGCGCCCATCCAGGTCCTACGTTTCGAAAGTCGATGCCCGCCAGCACGCGCACGCGATCCTTCATCGTCGGCGACGACCTGATCGTCGCCATCATCTGCTTCAGCGCGTCACCAGATACGTTGTTCGCGACGATGATCATGCGGACGTTGAGACTGTCGAGTTGCGCCCCCATCCGCGCGAGCGATTCGACGCTGCCGAGCATCTCGAATGGATGTCCGTGGAAATCGATCGCCGGATAGCGCGCCTTCTTCACCATGTGCTCCGGAACTACCAGCGTCGAACGCGGTCGATAGTCGAGAATACTTGGCGCAGGATCCTGCGGGTCGAGACATTGGCGCGGCCGAATCTCAGTTGTGCCGGGCGGGCACTGCTCGCCGGGTTTAATCGACGTCGCGCGGTCGCCGCCTGGTTGCGCCGATAGCGGGAAGGCGAAGAATGTCGCGGCGCAGGCCGCTAAGAAAAAAGATCGCCGAGGATGCGCACGGATTGGCATTCCTTAAATGTGGCGAACGGGCGGGCCGATGGGCTACAAGGAGCTGGTCGCCACTGAAAACCCGCGCCCACCATAGACAGGCGTTCGGAGGTGTCGCGACTTAGCTTGTTGAGATAATGTCGAGGACGCGCGAACAAACGAGCGGCGAGGAAATCGCCAACAGCCTGACTCACGGACTCGGCGTCGTATTGACCCTGGTCGTCGGTCCAATGCTCGTCATCATCGCCGTGCGCAGCGGCGATCCGTGGCGAGTCGTTGCCGCAGCCGTCTATGCAACGACGCTGCTGCTGCTGTTCACATCATCGATGCTCTATCACGGGCTGAGGCCACCTGCAGCAAAGGCGGTCTTTCAGCGCATCGATCACGCTGCGATCTACCTTCTGATCGCTGGCACCTACACGCCGTTCACTCTCATCACCCTGCGTGGACCGTGGGGCTGGAGTCTATTTGGCATTATTTGGGCTCTCGCCATCGCCGGTGTCGCGCTCAAAGGAACGTTCGGCGCGCGACTGCCCGCGCTGTCAACCGCGGTCTACCTCGGCATGGGCTGGCTCGCCGTCATCGCGCTGCGGCCACTTCTCATGAACGTCGCGCCGAGGGGAATCGCGTGGCTCGTCGCAGGCGGATTCTTCTACACGGCAGGCGTCGTTTTCTACGTTCGCGACGAACGTCATCGCTATCATCACGCAGTGTGGCATGTGTTCGTGCTCGCGGGAAGCATCGCCCATTTCTGCGCGATCCTCTGGTACGCGCTGCCGGTGACTCGCGTGTAAGGATTCGCTTCTTCTGGGCAGAACGATGATCTTGTGACCTAAGACGCGATCCGTGAAGTCAGCACTTATACCGGCGGTCGCGATCCCTTTGCACAGGTCGATTGAAATGCTGACTGACGAGCACAAAGAACGAATTCGCCACCTCCTGAAACGGAGGATAACTGCTTCACGAATCGACGCCGACCAGCGAGCGACGATCCGTCAGATATGCGCCGAGATAATGCCTGTCGCCGAGCCAGCAACGCTCCTTCGCACATTCGTCGACGCGCTCGTCCTGGCGGCGGACACGGAGAGAATTCCTTACGGGGTCGAACGCGATGCGCTGCTTTCACAGCTCGTCGCACTTTTCGTCGATGAGCTCCATGCATGTTCCGACGACGGAAATCCTCTGGAGCTTGGACTGCGCCGCGAGACTCCCGCGACCGCTCCGCGCCTCATTCTGGATAGCGATTCGACCAGCACCAGCCTCTGAGCTGCGGCTGCCCTCGCGCAAACCGCGTCGGGGTTTCGCCTGTTTCTCCTTGCGTAGATCACAACCGAGAGTGACCGTAGTGCAAGCCAGCGGGGACGATTTCCCTCCAATCACCAGCGGCGCGCTACGTGGATACCGAGCTCGGCCAGAATCTCCGTGATGCACTAAGCGATCTTTACACCCTCGAGCGCGAAATCGTCGGTGCCGGCATGTCGCGAGTCTTCGTCGCCGAGGACCGCGCACTTGGCAGACGCGTCGTCCTCAAGGTTCTGCCGCCGGAGATGGGCGCCGCCGTTCGGCTGGAGAGATTCCGCCGAGAGATTCAGCTCGCTGCATCGCTGACGCATCCGCACATCATCCCGCTCCTCACGGCGGGCGAGACGCTCGGCCTTCCCTACTATACTATGCCGTTCGTCGAGGGCGAGTCGCTCAAGGAACGGCTCAAGCGCGATTGGCGGCTGCCGATTCCCGAGGCGGTGAGACTCGCTTGTGAAATCGCGCAGGCACTCGACTATGCGCATCGGAGTGGTGTCGTCCACCGCGATATGAAGCCGGGCAACGTGCTGCTCCACGACGGACACGCAATGATCACGGACTTCGGTATCGCGCGCGCACTCAACGTCGCTGCCGCAGATCCGAATCTCACCAGCGCCGGCACCGCGATCGGAACGCCGGCGTACATGAGTCCGGAACAAGGGATGGGCGAGCCCAGCGTCGACGGACGCACCGACATCTACGCGCTGGCCTGCGTGCTGTTCGAGATGCTGTCCGGTAGCGCGCCGTACGTCGGCAGAAACGCCCAGCAGGTGATGATGCGCCATTTTGTCGATCCGATTCCCAGCGTGCGACCGGGACGGAACGACATCCCAGTCACGGTCGATGACGCAATAAGGAAAGCACTCTCGAAACAGCCGGCGGGAAGGTTTGCCTCTGCGGCGGATTTCGCGACGGCTCTCGAAGCTGGACACGTCAACTGGACGTTCACGCCGGACTTGGGGCTGCCTGCAATAGGGGCCAGCGTATCCGCGTCCAACTCGGGCCCAACCGCAGCGATCAACAAACCGCTGCTCGATCGATTCGTGGCCGTGCTGCCGTTCGAGAACATGAGCGCCGATCCCGAGAACGAATATTTCTCCGACGGCATCACCGAAGACATCATCACCAATCTTTCGAAGATTCAAACGCTCAAGGTGATGTCGCGCACTTCAACGGCGCCGTACAAGAAGCACGGTAAGAACGTTCGCGAGATCGGGCGAGAGCTCGGTGTCTCACACGTGCTCGAGGGGAGCGTTCGCCGAGCGGGCAACAAGGTGCGCGTCACCGCGCAGCTGATCGATACGGAGACCGATCACCACCTTTGGGCAAAAACGTGGGACCGCGAGCTGGACGACATCTTCGCCGTGCAGACCGACGTCGCCGAGTGTGTCGCGCACTGCATGCGCGCGAAGCTGAGTCCGACAGACGCGTCGCGCCTCGCGAAGAAGCCAACCGAGAATATCGAGGCGTACAACCTCTATCTGCTCGGCAGGCATCACTACAACAAAGTCACCCCCGACGATTTCGCCAAGGCAGTCGACTATCTAAAGGAAGCGGCTGATCTTGATCCCGAGTTCACGACAGCGATTGCATCACTCGCGGAAGCGTATCAGTACCTGGGTATGGGTTATTGGGGCGTGCGACCGCACGACGCGCATCCCGAGGCATTCAAGCTCGCCACCAAAGCCGCCGAGCTCGATCCGACCAATGGAAGTGCGCACGCGTCGTTAGGTCTGTACTACGACTGGTACCGCTTCGATTTCGAGAAAGGAGGAGCTGAGCTCGCGCGAGCGGTCGAGTTGTACCCGAGCGGATCGATGCTGCGGATGTACTACGCGATGCACCTCTGCGCGGTTGGCAAGTTCGACGAAGCCATGGTCCACCGCGACATCGCGTGTCAGCTGGATCCAAGTGCGATGGCAATCCGCGGTAACGCGACCTGGGTGCTCTACCTCGCGCGTCGAATGGAGCAGGCGATCGAAGAGTGTCGCAACATTCGCCAGATCGATCCGATGTCTTCCTACGCCGCGTTCTCGCATGGACTCGTCTGCGCTCAAGGCGGCGACAAGCGCGAAGGAATTCAGGCATTCCGCGATGCGGCGCGACTCGGCGAAGGAATCACGTTGTACCAGGTCAGTCTCGCCTACGGTCTCGCTGCTGGTGGTGAGCATGCCGAGGCGAGTGAGCTACTGGACAGACTCGAGAACCTGTCGCAGAAAGAATTCGTCTGGCCGATGGGAATGGGGATGGCTTACGCGCACCTCGGTCAGGAGTCCAAGGCAATGGACTGGCTGGAAAAGGCGTACGACGAGCGAGTCGGCTACATGCTGATGATCACGCAGGAGCCGGCGCTCGACATCTTGAGATCGTCATCACGCTTCCAGACTCTCGCGCAGAGAATCGGGCCGAACACAGCCTGATCGAGGCTTGAGTCGCCTTTTTTGCCATTGACAGGATAAGTGCCGTCTGTAATACTAAACCATATGGTTTACTCTTCTCCGGCACTCGACAGCACGTTTGCAGCGTTGGCCGACCCGACCCGTCGCGAGATCCTCGCCCGGCTGTCGAGAGGAGAAGAGTCCATTAGCGAGCTCGCCTCTCGCTTCGACATGTCTCTGCCCGCTGTCTCCAAGCACGTCCGCGTGCTCCAGGCAGCAGGACTGGCGAATGTGGCAAAGGAGGGGCGCGTCCGCCGTGCGACATTGACACCAAAGCCGATGGAGCAGGCGCTCAATTGGATCGACCACTACCGTCGATTCTGGGAGTCCGAGCTCGATGCGCTCGCCCGTTATCTCGAAAACCCATCAGCAACGGAGCAATCATGGCAACCGAAACCGCGACAGCAACCAGTCTCCAGGTCCGCCGAGTCATCAAGGCACCGCGCCAGCGCGTCTTCGAGGCGTGGACGAAAGCGGACGAACTGAAACGCTGGCACGCGCCCGGACCACTAACGGTATCCCTCGCCGAAATCGACGCGCGGCCCGGCGGCAAATACCGGATCCACATGCAGCAGCCTGACGGGGTCGAGCACAAAGTGAGCGGCGTCTATCGCGAAGTCGATCCGCCCAAGCGTCTCGTCTACACCTGGGGCTGGGATGGGAATCACCCCGTGAAAAACAGCGTCGTCACCATCGAC
Organism: Gemmatimonadaceae bacterium; assembly: GCA_045803545.1. Classification (GTDB taxonomy): domain Bacteria; phylum Gemmatimonadota; class Gemmatimonadetes; order Gemmatimonadales; family Gemmatimonadaceae; genus UBA4720. The sequence goes on from JBJMOW010000006.1 coordinate 88,078, forward strand.
TTCATCGACCGCGGCAACACGACAGAAATCATCCTCACCCACGATGGCTTCCCGTCAACCCAAGAGCGTGACGACCACGAGAAGGGCTGGACGGCGATCCTGGAGAAACTGGAGGCAGCCTTCTAGAAACGCCGCTCCTTGCGGCTGCGCGGATTCTGCACGACCATACATGTCAACTTTTCCCTGCCTCGATGACTTTCATCGTGCTGTTGATCATTGTCGTGGTGGTCGTGCTCGCGCTGGTCGGCCTCTACAACAAGCTCGTCTCATTGCGCGTTCGATCGCAGAACGCGTGGTCGGACATCGACGTTCAGCTCAAGCGCCGCGCAGATCTCGTTCCGAATCTGGTCAACACCGTGAAGGGCTACGCAGCACACGAGCGCGACACGCTCGAAGCGGTGACCAACGCGCGCACGCGCGCGGTCGCGGCACAAGGCGCCGGACCCGCCGAGCGCTCGGCGGCCGAAGCGCAGCTGAGTACGGCGCTGCGCGGACTCAGCGTCGCGGTCGAAGCGTATCCGCAACTTCAGGCGTCGGGCGGGTTTCGCGATTTGCAGCAGCAACTGGCTTCTATCGAAGATGCGATCCAGAATGCGCGGCGCTACTATAACGCCGTCGTGCGCGACTTCAACACCGCTGTCTCGACGTTCCCGTCGAACCTGTTCGCGAACTCGATGGGCTACAAGGAGCTCGAGTTCTTCCAGGCCGAAGAAGCCGAGCGAGCGGTGCCGAAGGTGAGTTTTTGAGCGTGCACGCAAAAAGAGCTCGGCTCATCGCCGGGCTCTCCCGCTAGTACGGCCTCGTCCTGCGACCGATTCTGCTGGTGAGCAGGATCGCCCCACCATTCCGCCCCGTCGGACCAAACTTGGCCGACGCTTCGATCGGAGTCAGGAACTCGATCCCGATCAGATCGATCGCCGAGATACGATTGAGCTCGTCGGGTCCGCCCAGTCGAAGCCCATCGAGATAGACCGATGGCTCGAAGAAGAATCCGCCGGCCGGATTCAGCGCCGTCGGACGAAGCCTGAGAACGGCGTCATATGCGGTGATCGGTCGCACCGCCGAGATCTGGGTCTCGGAAAAACTCGTGAATGACCTTTGCGGAGTCAGGCGAGTGTTCGCTTGCGGCGCACAGGACAACAGTACTACAACTGCGACGACGGGTGCGGCGAATTGGAGGCCGGTTCGAGCGGAGTACGACATGATGCCTCCGGAGGTTGAACGCGTTCCTTCCCTTTCGACACAGTGATTCCCCGACTGGTTGAAACGTTGCGGAAGCTTTTTTTGCAAGTCATCGAGTCGATGGACATCTTCTGGCCTTATCGACCTGTACGCCCTCCCAAGCGAATGAGTTTCCTGACACCGGCGGCCGCGAGAATTCTCGCGCAAGTTTTACAATGTCAACGCATCGCATGTGTGGTGGCTCTGCTGTGTTGCGGTCTCGCGAGCTCCGCGACTGCGCAGGCCCACGACATCCGCATTCGGGATTACGGTGCACTGCTCACTGTGCATTCCGATGGAACGGTCGACGTCGTCGAGCAGCTGCGCATTCACTTCACTGGCGAATGGCACGGTCTCAATCGCGATCTATCGCTCCAGCAGAACACCTCGCGGGGGCGCAGGGTCAAACTCGACGTCGAAGACGGGCCCATCACAGATGCGGCCGGCAATCCACTCGTCGTCGAACACCAGAGCCAGGATGGCGGCTGGACGCGGCGGTACCACATCTACATCTCGGGCGCGGTTGATACCGATCGAACGATCGTCATCCGCTATCGGCTGAAGAACGCGATTCGTTTCTTCTTCAAATCGAGCAAGGTCGGCGAGCTCGACGAGCTCTATTGGAACGTCACTGGCAACTCGTGGACGATGTTCATCGACACCGTTCACGCACGCGTCGTTCTCCCCGACGACGTACGGCCAACCAGGGTCGCCGTCTACACTGGCCCTCAGGACTCTCGCGCATCAGACGCATCCATCGCTCGTGACGGCAATGAAGTCGAGTTCGACTCGCGTCATCCGCTCTATCCATACAACGGAATGACGCTCGGTGTCGGCTGGCCACCCGGACACATTGCCGGTCGCCCGAGCGAGGCGCACGAACAGCTGATGGAGATCCTTCGCTGGGTGCCGCTGTTGATTCCACTACTCGTTTTCTGGTTCGCGTATCGTCGCTGGGACAAATACGGCCGGGATCCGGTCGAAGGATCCTACGTCGTTCGCTACGAACCCGTGCCGGGCGCAACGCCGGCGGAGCTCGGTACGCTCGTTGACAACAACGCCGACATCCGCGACATCACTGCGACGCTCGTCGACCTCGCGGTGCGCGGGTACATCCACATCAACGAGCTGACGGAAGAACATCTCTTCGGGCTGACCAGGAGCGCCGACTACTGCTTCGAGATTCTCAAGAAGCGATCGGAGTGGACCAATCTCAAGTCACACGAGCTGAGTTATCTCGATGCCCTCAGCCAGTGCGCGCCAGCAGACCTGTACAAGGTGAACATGTCCGAGCTCCGGAATCACTTCTACAAATTCCTGCCGGAAATCACCAACGCCGTTTATGACGAGCTGGTGCAGTCAGGCTATTACGTCGAGCGTCCGGATCGCGCGAGGGCAAAGGCGTGGGGCATCGCCGTTCTGGTGAGTTTTGTGCTGGGCGGGCTCACCATATTGTCGCTCAGTCGTGGATTCTCGCTATTCGCGCCTGCCTCGCTGGTGTTTGCGACGGCGATCAGCTTCATAATCCTGGTTGTTTTCGCGCAACTGATGCCAGCCCGCACCACCGAGGGTGCGCGTGCGCGTGAAGCAGGACTCGGCTTCAAGGAATTTCTTTCGCGCGTTGAAGAAGATCGTTACAAGCGGATGATCACTTCGCCGGAGTTGTTCGAGAAGTACCTGCCCTACGCGATGGCGTTCGAAGTTGAAGAGAAATGGGCGAATGCGTTCAAGGACATCTATAACGAGGCGCCAAACTGGTACACGGGCACCGGTCGCTTCGACGCTGTGAGCTTCGGTCACAGCATCAGCACCATGTCGAATGCGGCGGCAAGCAGTATGTCGTCGAGTCCGTCATCATCGGGATCCGGCGGCGGTGGATCGAGTGGCGGCGGAAGCGGTGGTGGCGGCGGAAGCGGATTTTGAGCGGGAAGCGGGAAGCGGGAAGCGGGAAGCGGGAAGCGGACGGTTACTTTCGCGCCGCAGCAAGCGCGTTGGCGAATTCGCCGGCGCTGGCGAAACGATCGGCGCGCGCTTTTGACAATGACTTCATGATCGCGGCGTCCGCGCGCACCGGCACATCAGGCCTTACCTCGGTCACCGGCTTCGGCGTTTCCTTGTTGTGCTTCGCGAAAATCTCGAGGTAAGTGCGGCCGGTGAACGGCGGCCTGCCGGCCAGCAGCTCGTACGTCACACAGCCGAGTGAATAGACGTCGCTTCGCTGATCGAGATTGCCCTGCGCGCCGATCTGTTCGGGACTCATGTACTCGGGCGTACCTACTGAAACACCGGTGACAGTGATCTGAGTCGACTGCTCGCCGGTGATCGCGCGGGAGATGCCAAAGTCAGCAAGAATCACCGAGCCCTCGGGCAACAGAATATTTGCCGGCTTGATGTCGCGATGGATTACGCCCCGGCTGTGTGCGTAATCGAGGGCGCTGGCGATGTGCTGCACGATCGCAATGACAGCGTTCACCGGCAGCTGTCTTTCGCGACGCAGTCTCGATCGCAGGGTCTCGCCGTTCACAAATGGTGTCACCATGAACAGGCCGTGATGTTCGAGCGTGCCGTGATCGAGCAACCGCAGGATGTTGGGATGCTCCAGGCTGCTGAGGATCTCGACTTCACGTTCAAATCGCTTCTCGCCGACCACGGTCGCCACTTCCGGCCGCAGGATTTTCACCGCGACCTGCGTGTTGGAGTCTCGATCGTCGGCCAGGATCACATACGCAGCGCTGCCCTTCCCGATCAGCGATTTGAAAGCATAGCGTTGCGGCAGCGCCGCGACGAAACGTTGGATACGACCGGGCGGTTTTTGGATCGGGAACCTTGAGGGGCTGGAATGCATGTAATATGGCCATAAGGCGACCTGCAGCCATGTTGGTTGCAGCCCCTGCTTCTAGCTACTCGACTGGACATCCATAAAAAAAAGGCCGGCCGAGGCGCCGCCCTTTTTTTTATTCGCTAGCTCCGGGCACCAGCGTCGAGTGCATCGAAGAATTCGCCAGCACTGCGATAGCGATGCGAGCGAACCTTGGCCAGCGATTTCATGACAACTCCGTCCACGCGCCTCGGCAGCTCTGGCCGCACTGTTCTCATCGACCGCGGCGCCTCGGCGCAGTGTCGAGCGAGGATGGCCTGCTCCGACGGGCCAGTGAACGGTGGGTCGCCAGTGAGCATCTCGTAGACGACGCAGCCGAATGCGTAGACGTCGGTCCGCTGATCGAGCTCACGTACGGCGCTGCACTGCTCCGGACTCATATACTGCGCGGTGCCCAGCGACACGCCGGAGATCGTGATGGCATCGTCGCGTTTGACGGCCACCGCCCGCGCAATTCCGAAGTCGGCGACGACCGCCTGATTGCCGCTAAGCAGAATGTTGGCGGGCTTGATGTCGCGGTGGATCAGCCCGCGCGAGTGCGCGTAGTCCAGCGCTGCCGCAACATCACTGGCGATCGACACGGTGTCCGCCAGCGTCAATCGTTGCTCGCGGCGAATCTTCATTTCGAGAGTGTCGCCCTCGACGTAGGGCGTGGTAAAGAAAACCTGACCGGAAACGGTGCCCGAGTCGAGCATCGGCAGCACGTTCGGATGTTGCAGTTTGTGGATGATGTCGATCTCACGCAGGAAGCGCTTTCGTCCGATCGCGGTGGTGACTTCCGGTCGCAAAATCTTTATCGCGACGAGGTGTTTTCGCTCGCTGTCGTGAACGAGGAAGACATGCGCGGCACCGCCTGCACCGATTTCGCTACGAAACTCGTAACGACTGGGGAGCGCGGCGACGAGGCGCTGCATGGTGGCCGCGCGTAAAGACGTGGTGCCGCGTCTACTGCTGCTGCTTTCTGACCCGGATCGTTGACTCTGCAACACGATCCACCCCCGGAGACTCTACGACCTGAGTATAGGGAGATGTCGGGAGGAGTGTTAGTGGCAGCAACTTTTCGCCCGTACTTGTCGTAATTTATTAGTACAACTCGTCGGGGTCTCACTCAGCGCGCGAATATCGATCTCCCAGGGGAATGGCCCCTGGCGAATCGTGATTTATGTTTTGGCTTGCGTTCCTGATTTGGAAAACGAGACAGCCAGGCGGCATCCCAGCCAATAGTGTCCAGCGTAAAAATCAGCATTCCAATGATCGCGACTGGCCCGGTGCCTCCGTCGCAGATCGTCCGTGAATTTCAGGGCGCGCTTCCAACGGTTGGCGCGATCGCCTTTATCGCCCACATCATCCGCGAAGGACTGGAGAGCGTCGATTATACGGACTTCAGAAGCCTGACCGCGTTGTCGGACGATTATCTCGTTCAGCAGGCCAACCTCGCGAAGGCCGTTCCGAACGATGTCTGGATTCGGAACGGGTTTTACCCGCTAGGCGAATGGCAGTCGAGCGACTAGCTCGGAAATGCTTCGCGCTCCCGTGCGGTAGCAGCCGTCGGCACCAGCGCTCGCTCGAGAGCGCCCATCAGGTAGACACGCGACAGACCCTGCGCCCAGTACATCACCGCGTCACGATTCGGCTGGGTGGTCTCACGTCCGGACGACACTGACTCACCGCCGTCCCTCGCTGGCGTAAAAACCAACCAGCCTTCCCAGAGATTGTCATCCCGCCGGCACGTCATTGCCTGCACGACGTACGGCGTCCCATCACGTCGCGGGATTGGCTGGTCGAACCTTACCAGGGTCTCTGTCATCGCAACCTCCGTCAGGGACAACGCCCATTTCAGGGCAACCGGCATGCCCCCACAGTTCCCGGGGAACCTTCGGGGCGGCTGTTTTTGTATGATGAGGTATGTCGTTGCCCGGTCACGTATTCTCCGCGCCTGACGGCGTGCGCGGGTTCGATACCACTGAGAGCGTAACGCCGAACACCGCCGTTGCCTTCCGGCGCGCGGGCTACCGTTTTTGCGTTCGATACGTGCGCCGCGACAAACCGCACCCCTCTGCCCTCAAGGTGAATGAAGCGAAGTCGTTGCTGAGTGCCGGCATCGGCGTGATGATCGTGCAATACGTGGAGTCGGAAACTGCCTGGAGTCCGAGCGGCGCCAAGGGCACCAGGAACGGCGGCGTGGCCGCAAGCGAGTGCGAGCTCCTGGGCGTGCCGTGGGGCGTAACCGTCTGGTGCGATCTGGAAGGTGTCGCGTCTGGTACTCCACCTCAACGCGTCATTGATTACTGCAACGCATGGCACTCCGCGGTTTCAGGCGCCGGCTATGTGCCCGGTGTGTACGTCGGCTACCGCGCCGGCCTGACTCCGAGTCGCCTTTATCGCTCGCTCAAATTCACGCACTACTGGGGCGCTTACAATCTGAACGTCGATCGGTATCCGGCAGTGCGCGGCGTTCAGATGAAACAGTCGAGGGCAAGAGCGAGCGATCGCCCCAAGGGAACCACCATCGATTTCCAAACTGATCGTGTGCGCGGTGACTCGCTTGGTGGACGGCCGACTCTGCTCGCACTCGAGGGCTGGCCGGAAATTCCTTAGCCCTCGTTGCCGGAACTAACCGCGTTCTTCGAGAATCAGTCGCTGGTGCGCGTAGTCGAAAATGCAGACGAATTTGCTCCAGATGCCGTTCCCCACGATGCCGATCTCTGACGCGACTCCTGGAATTTTCGTAAACAGCGAGCGGCCGATCCTCACCGTATCGAGCGTACCGATCAGAGCTTCGTATGATCGTCCCAGGCCCGTCGTAGCGACCGTGACGCCGCGCGCTTTGGCGTTGCGACGAACGCTCTTGTCATCGACGAAATCTTCAGAACCGGTATCCACAATCAGACTGCGCACTATCTCGGGCCGATTTGCGGTGCGAATCCGCACCTGGACTCTCGGCTGGTGTCTAACCAGCTCCAACCTCACGGTGTCGCCCGTTCCCGTGTAGCGATAGCGCCGAGGGTCGTAAAGCGTGACAGTGTGGTTGGAGAAATCGATGCGCACGATGTAGCGCGCAAAGAATTCGTAGCCGAGTATGCCGGTTAGGGGATGAGTCGGGTCGAGGTTCGCGCTGCGCAGATCGATGGCGCCAAAGTGATCGCAGGATGGGAGCGCCTTACCGGCGATACGCACCCGAACTCGACTGCGAATCGAGTCGAGGCGAAAGCTTCCCTTGCCCGCCCCGTGAAGATTTCGTTGCCCGCGGAGGACCATCCCTGCATTCCGCGCGGTGGTCCGATCGAGGAGGCATTCGCTCGCGCCAGAATCCAGCGCCCACCAGCCCGCCTCACCATCGTTGACATGGGCCGATAGGTATATGGCCGGATGCGCGTCCGCTGCGAATGGAAGTGTTGCAATTAGCCCGTTCTGGGCCTCAACCGTGGCCGTGCGCAGCGCGACGCCAAAGATGACAGCGAGCCATACTTTTACCTGCATACATAAAAGGTAGTCTTCCGACTGCAGCCGGCACCGCTGAACCCTTAGTTTTTGCCCATGGCACGACGGAAGCTCCCGCGCGTTCCGAAGCGAATTGTTGAGCTGGTCGAGGATCTTCGCAAAAAAGAAGATCGTCTCGCGCTCGCGCTCAGCCTTTTCATTGGCGCGCTCGTTGGACTGGTTGTCGTCGGCTTCATCCTGCTCACCGGACGACTCGCCGCGCACACTTATCCAGCGGGCGGACCTGGTTGGCGACGACTCGTCACACCGATCGTCGGATCGCTGATCGCAGGCTACCTGCTCTTTCGCTACTTCCCACTCGCGCGCGGCAGCGGAATTCCACAAACCCGCGCCGCTGTTTTCATCCACGACGGACGAATCTCCCTCCGCTCCGTCATTGGCAAGTTCATCGTAACGTCCCTCACCCTCGCCAGCGGAATCCCGCTCGGACGCGAAGGGCCGTCTGTCTATATGGGTGCCGGTCTCGCATCGAGCATCGGACGACGCCTGGGACTGAGCAGAAACCAGATCAGATGGCTGCTACCCGTCGGCGGAGCCGCAGCTCTCTCCGCGGCATTCAACACTCCGATCGCCGCGGTGTTGTTCACCCTGGAAGAAATCATGGGCGATCTGCACGCGCCCGTACTCGGCTCAGTAGTCATCGCATCCGCCACATCGTGGATGGTGTTGCACCTCGTCCTCGGCGACAATCCGCTCTTCGAGGTCGCGAGCTATCGACTCGTCAGCCTCTACGAGCTGCTGATTTATGCGCTGCTCGGCATCATCGGCGGCTTCGTCGCTGTCGGCTTCGTGAAGATGCTCCTTTGGCTCCGATCGAAGTTTCAAAAGTTGCCGGCGTCGACGCTTTGGCTGCAGCCCGTCGCCGGCGGACTCGTCGTCGGCATCTTCGGGTTTTTCGTTCCGCAGGTGATGGGCGTCGGCTACGAACACATCGAGCGCGTGTTGAACGGCGACATGATCATCAAGACGGTGCTGCTGCTCGCATTGCTCAAAATCATCGCTGTATCGGTTTCGTACGCCTCGGGCAACGCCGGCGGAATCTTCGGGCCGAGTTTATTCATTGGCGCAATGGTTGGGGCGGGAGTCGGAGGATTGGCGCACCTCGCTTTTCCGGCATCGACAGCCGGGCCTGGTGCATACGCATTGGTTGGAATGGGAGCCGCGTTTGCGGGTGTCGTGCGCGCGCCGCTGACATCGGTGATCATGATATTCGAGATAACGCGCGATTACGCAATCATCGTCCCGCTGATGATCGCCAATCTGATTGCTTACTACATCTCTCACAGACTGCAGCGCGAGACAGTCTATGAAGCCCTGGCGCTGCAGGATGGATTGCATCTTCCTTCGGGCGCCTTCCGCGCAGTGAGCGGGTTGTGGGTGACGACTGCGCTGCGTGAAGCCCCGCAGCCGCTGACCGCGGAGATGAAGGTCGATGAAGCGACCGCGCGGTTCGGCGACAGCGACCTCGAGTCGTGGCCAGTTGTCGACGACGACGGTCTGATCGGAATGGTGCGCGTGAACGACGTGGTCGATGCCGCGACAGGAAATCAGCGGCCCGTAACCATCGCGACGATCATGAAACGCGCGCGCGCACTGATCAGAGATGGCAATGCCGAGATCCCGCACGTGCACAAAGACCAACCGCTTGGCCTTGCTCTCGCGCGCATGGGTGATACCGGACACAATGCGCTGCCCGTCGTCAGTCGCGGCAACATTCGCGAAATGGTCGGGATCGTGACGCTCGTCGATGTACTCAATGCGTACGGTGTCGATACCAGGCGGCTGACGCCCGTGCGTGGCACGCGGGTGGTGGAATAATGACTGATCCCGCGCAGCAGCTGCCTGGTCCAACGCCGACAGCGAGCAACTCGGAGTTCTTGCTGACCTTTGCGGTGATTCTGGTGACGATCCTGCTCCTCCTCGGGTTCGACACCGGCCTGGCGCGCATCGACAAGCGCGCCAACTCCGCGAGCGCACTCAGCGAGTACAAGCAGGGCCAGGGACTTTTCGCCACTGGCCACGTCGACGACGCGATCGACCATTTCCGCGCCGCGGCCACTCTCGATCGCGATCACTCGGTTTACACTGTCGCTCTTGCCCAGGCTTTTCTCGCGCAAGGGCGAGCCTCGGTCGCTGAGCAGTTGCTGGGCCCTGTGCTCGAGCGCAACGTCTACGATGCACCGGCGAACCTTCAGCTCGCGCGCGTACTGGCGAAAGAAGGCAGACCCGACGAAGCAAAGTCATACTATCGCCGCGCGATCATTGGCACATGGCAAGGCCCGGACGCCGAGCGTAATCGAACCGCGAGCCGTTATGAGCTGATCGATCTGCTGGCGCAGAGCGGTGACAAGCAGGACCTGTTGTCAGAGTTGTTGCCGTTGCAGGACGAAGCCCAGACCGACAGTGCCCGACGGAAAGTTGCGCACTTGTTCGTTGTCGCCGGCTCGCCGGAGCGTGCGAGCGACATGTATCGCACTATCCTGCGCCACAATCCCCGCGACGCCGAAGCTTATGTCGGTCTCGCCGATGCGACACTGGCGATGGGCAACTTCAACACCGCGCGCGATCACCTCGACGCCGCGCTCAAAGTCGCGCCGGATGACAGCGTGATCAAAAAGAGGCTGGCGCTCACCGACACTGTGATTGCGATGGATCCAGGCCAGCGCGGACTCGGCGTCGACGAGCAGCTCCGCCGCAGTAGAGCGTTGGTGCAGCGAACGATCGTAGCGGCGAGAAGATGTCTCGATGTTTCGTCGCCGGAGGTATCAGCGGCACTCGATTCGGTCACCCGTAGTTTGGTCGCATCGGCGGCAAACGTACCGCGCGCCCAGGCGATCGAGGAGAATCTCTCGATCGCCGGGACGATCTGGCGGATGCGCGGTACGCGCTGCGCTACGCGGGATCAGCCGGGAGAAGAGGCGTTACGCCTGGTGCAGGAAAAGATCGGCCAGTAACGGCTGCTCACCGCTTGCCGCTCAGGTACGCATGATCGAATTGCAGATCCATAGCGGTATTGAGAACGCCTCCTTCGCCACCCCAGACGGGCGATATCGATGCTTGATCGATATTCGACGCACCGGATGTCCACTGAATCCCGGGTCGACTCGTAATGTGAGCCCCATTGAGGTACACATCGACCGAGCCGTCTGCATTGCCTGCGGTGTTGGTTTTAACTACCAACTCCAACAGATCCCATTGGCCACGGGTGAAGTGCGCCCCTGGTACGAGATTCGGATGCCAGAACGATGACACTCCAAGATTCTGGATTCCCTGCAGTCCTACTGCACAAATCAACGGATCGCTACCGGCGCCGTAGCCAGCAATGAAGAAGTAGTTCCCGTCATTGATGGAAAGGAAGAGGGTCTTGTTTACGATACTCGGATGGCCGACCCAGTTCGCTGAGAATTTTATCCAGACGGCGTAGTAGAGTGTGTTGACGACCGGGAAGTTCGTGGAGAGAAAGTCCCACGCCTGCCCTGGCGCGTAACCACCGGCCAGTCCAACCGGGTAATGGATGTCGAGAATGCCTCCCGGCGACTGTGGCCCCGAGTTGTCGGCCACGATCGAGGCGTTGTTCTGCATGCGCCAGCCGTTCGAGGGCATCGACGAGAACGGTTGATCTGAGATGAAGGTCATACCAGCCGGTTCATTCTTCCGCCAAAGTCCTGATGGCGGCGGAGGTGGCGGTGGCGGCGGCGGCGGTGGTGGTGGTGGTGAACCTGATGCCGTCGTGGTGGACGTAGCGACATTCGACAGCGGTCCGTAAACGGCGCCCTGGTTCATTGTGCCGCGAAATGCCACGAGTTGAAAATCGTATTTAGTCGACGGCGCTAGCCCGGCTACCGTGCAACTCAACGAAGCTCCAATCGCAGTTCCCGCTCTCGGAACGGTGCAGGTGCCCGACGCGACTGACGTTGCGGATCCCCAGCTGATTGGCGACGGCGAGTAGCGAATGTCGTAGCTCGCTGGCTGGCCTATGCCATCGTCAACCTGAGTGAACGAGAGTGTGGCGCTGACGCTATCCACGGCCGGCACCGTCAGGTTTCGAACCTGCGCCGGACTCACCGCCGCGGTAGCGAAGGTCGCGACGACGGTGATCGTTGCACTGCCGGATTTCAATCCTCGAGACGCGGTAATAACTGAGACACCCTCCGATACCCCTGTTACGAGACCGCTGCTATCGACAGTAGCAACGGCCGGGCTACTAGACGTCCAGGTTACTACACGATCGAGTGTTTGGTTCCGATAATCCAGCAGCTTCGCTGCGGCACTTGTGGTATCGCCTACGGAAACCGTAGCGCGGGTGAGGGTTACGCTGATGCTCGCTATGCGACTGGGGTCGGCGGACAGGTCGTCTGAGCTCAGTCCGTTGGGTGCTGTCGAGTCGGAGCAGGAAAGAGTATTGAGCAACGCGAGGGCTATCGTCGCCCCCGAGGTGACAATGCGGTTCACGGTTATACCCATGAATCGCGCGACTGACTTCAGTTAGGTCGGCGCACCATCGACGGCGGGCCCGCGAGTAATTACCGCGTACCATAGCCGAATACGGTTCACGACCAGCAACGCCGTTGAGACGGCGCGCATCTATATACGTCAGGCGAGACGTTCGAATCGCCATTGAATTGAGCGTTGAGTTTTTCTGAAGCAGTCGCGCAGTGTTTCGCGCGCAAAGCCGCCCGACGCTCTTATCGTGCCAGCAAGCGTTGGGAAAAAAGATTACTGTGTAACGAAGGCCTTGAGTGCGCGGTCAAGCGCACAACGCTGAAGAATGTTTTTTCTGTTCAGGTTGTCTTCGGCGATTGCTGAGCCCACAGCTCGGCAAGATTTTCGAGGATGCGCGCGAGATTCGGTTTCTCATCAATCACGGCCCTGACGGGATCCGTACCCAACTTCTCCAGTCGGTCGATTGCGTTCCTGATAGTGAAGTTCTTTGGGTCGAGAGTGGAATTCACCTCGGCCCAAACGAGCGGCATCGATACAGTCGCGCCGGGTAAGGGACGCACACTGTAAGGCGCGACGATGGTTTGGCCGTGCCGATTCTGGAGATAATCGAGATAAACCTTGTCGCCGCGCTTCGTGACGTGACGCGTGATTGTCGCGATGTCCGCACACTCTTTCAGGACGAACCGCGCCAGGAGCTCACCCAACATCCGCGACTGCTCATAGGTGCATTGCCTTCCGAGCGGTAACATGATGTGGAGGCCGGTCTTGCCCGTTGTCTTCACGTAGTTCGGCAGCGAAACCGAATCGCAGACGCGGTGGACGACTTCAGCACAGCGAATAACAGCCGAGAACGGTGCGTCCTTCGGATCGAGATCGATCACGCACCAATCGGGCAGTTCGAGTGATCCGCACCTGCTCGCCCAGACGTGGATCGGAATCGATCCCATGTTGGCGAGGTAAAGCAAGGACTCTTCGTCGTCGCAGACAAAGAATTTGATCTCGCGCTGAGTGTCCTCGCTCCAGATTGGGGTGGTGCGAATCCATTCTGGCGCAAAAACGGGCGCGTCTTTCTGATAGAATGATTTCCCGTCGATGCCATCGGGATAGCGAGTCAACACAACCGGTCGATTGATCAAATACGGCAGCAGCCACTTCGATACCGACCGGTAGTACTCGATCAAATCGCCTTTGGTGTACTTATCCGCCGGCCAGAAGACTTTGTTGAGATTGGAGAGCGCAATTTTCTTCTCGACTGGCGCTTTCGCTGGAGCTGGGGGTGGTTCGTGTGTCGCAGTCGCATCGACGTGCACCCGCTCACGAACGACTCGACCGGACGGCAGCTCGCCGCCGGCGACGCCCACTGTCGCATTCCCCTCCGGTTCCCCGTCCGCCTCCCGCCCCCTGCCTCCCGCCTCCCGCTTCATCCAACCCTGACGCTCGCACTCGTGCGCGCGCTTGTCGGTACGCATGCGCAGGAAAGCGGCGTGGCGCAGTAAACCGTCCGGCGTCACCTCACGGTACCGGACTTCGCAAACGTGAACCGCGTCGGTCCACACCGTGGTCTTTGTCTCCGGAATCTTTTCACTCGGCAGAGCGTCGCTCTCCGGCGAAAAGACAGGACCAGCACACAGCGGATCCTTACGAATAATCGGCTCGAGCAACCCATGCAGATCCTTGAGCAGGCTCTCGGTGAAACCAGTGCCGACTCTGCCGGCGTAAACCAGGGTGCCGTCTACCCAGTCAGCGAGCTGCAGTGCGCCGAGGTGGGCGCGACTGCCGCCGGGCTTCGTGAACCCGACAATGACGAAGTCGCCCGTTTTTTCCGTCTTGATCTTGATCCAGTCCCCTGCCCGTCCGCTTCGATACTTTGACGTCGCTTTCTTGGCGATGATTCCCTCGAGTCCCATCGTCTTCACCTGCGCGAGTACCGCTTCGCCCTCACGCTCGATGTGATCGAGATAGCGGACCGCGCCGAGGGCGGGCACCAGATCCTTGAGCAGCTCCTTGCGCCCAATTAGCGGCAAAGGGCGAACGTCGAAATCTTCGTACGCGATGAGATCGAAGGTGTAGAACGTCGCCGGTAATTCGACTGCGGCGCGGTTGATCTCCAGCGGGGAGGACAAGCGTCCGCGTTTTTGCAGACGCGAGAAACTGGGCAGGCCTTTGTCGTCGAGCACGACTACTTCACCATCGATGATGCAATCGTCGCACGGCAGTGCTTTCACGGCTTTGGCGATCTCGGGAAAGACACTCGTGTAGTCGTTGCCGTTGCGCGTGAGCAGCAAAGCTTCACCGCGCGATTTGCTCGCGATCAGCCGATAACCATCGAGCTTGAGCTCGAACAGCCAGCCGTCGCGCGTGAATGCGTCATCCTGAGTCTCGCAGTGCATCGCCTCGACTTTGTATGGGTCGACTCGACCACGGACAGCCTTGTCTTCAGCGGCGAGAACCTTTCGCAATTGTGCGGCGGGATTGTCCCCGGCTTTGACTTCTTCGACGGTGAGTCCGGAAAGCACGGACTCTTCGTTGAAGACATCGCCCGGCGACGAGACGTACTGATCGCGCTCCTTGATCAGCAGCCATTCCTTGTCGCTCTTTTTGATTTTGACGAGAGTCCACTTGCCGTGGAGCTTGTAGCCCTTGAGCTCGAAGAGGAGCTTTCCTTTCTCGAGGCCCTCCCGCCAATCCTCGAGTGGCAGCCACTCGCCCCGATCCCAGACGATGACACCGCCGGCTCCGTAGTTCCCGGCCGGGATCACACCCTCGAAGTCGCCGTACTCCAGCGGATGGTCTTCGACTTTGACCGCGAGCCGCTTGTCGTTCATGTCGTACGATGGGCCTTTGGGAACAGCCCACGATCTCAGCACGCCATCCATCTCCAGGCGCAAATCGAAATGGAGCTGTCGCGCCGCGTGCTTGTGGATGACGAACAGGTTTCCAGGCGTCGCCGGCAACGCGCCGCCGAATGGCTCGGGGGTGCGGTCGGTCGACCGCTTCGCGCGGTACGCCGACAGGTTGTCCGCGCCGGCCAGACTGTTATCCGATGAAGATTCTTCCACGTCGTCCTGGTGCCGTTGTACAAAGGACAAAAGCGAACTACCGCGCTCGTAGCTGATGGCGGCTGGCTATTAGCTGATGGCTGCCTCCGACCGGACAGATCTCATCGCATAAAGGCGAACTGAACGCGTTTGCTCTGACTCTATCGCGATCTGTCCCGTCGCTTGCAGCGAATAGCTAATAGCCAGCTGCTATCAGCTAACAGCGCGGCAGTTATCAGTTAAGTCCTCAGTCCGCAGTGTGACGCAAACCGAGGTTGACGGGTCACTATCTGGCAAACTCGCCAGACCGTGACCTCATGTGTCGATTGGCTCTTGCGTCGATCGTCGTCAAAGGTAAGCATACGGTACCCGAGTTTTCCACGTAAGAAATATTTGTGATGCGCCTCCCGGGCGCTCGCTCAACCTTTTCGGTCCCGACCATGCCCGCACGCTCCATCGCCACCGCGACGATCTCCTTCGGATTGGTCTCAGTCCCGGTCAACATCTACTCATCGGCTGAATCCAAGGCGAGCGTGTCGTTCAACATGCTCCACAAGAAGTGCGGATCACGACTCAAGCAGCAGTACATCTGCACCAAGGACGGCGACACCGTTAGCAGAGACGACACCGTCAAAGGCTATGAATACTCGAAGGACAATTACGTCATCCTGACCCCGGAAGAGCTGAAGGCTCTCGAGGAAAAAGCGACCAGTGTCATCGACGTCGTCGAGTTCGTACCGCTGGCCAAGATCGACCGCGAGTATGTGGAGAAGGTCTACTACCTCGGTCCGGACAAGGGCGGCGACCGCGCGTATCGACTTCTATCCGAGGCGTTGAAGGACACCGGAAAAGCTGCACTCGGCCAGTACGCCGCACGTGGCCAGCAGCATCTGGTGCTGCTCCGTCCGCTCAACGGCGTGCTCGTGATGGAGCAGCTGCACTACTCCGACGAAGTCCGTTCGACGTCGGAAGTCCCGGTTCCTGAAGGTGAGGTGAAGCCACAGGAGCTAAAGCTCGCCAAGCAGCTGATCGAGCAGACCTCCAACGAAGAGTTCGAGCCGAACAAGTACAAGGACACCGTCCGCGAGCGGGTGCTCGAAGCGATCCAGTCGAAGGTCGAAGGACAGGACATCACCGCTGACGTAAAGGTCGGCGGCGAAGCAAAGATCATCGACCTGATGGAAGCGCTGAAGGCCAGTCTCGAGACCGGCAAGCCCAAGGAAAAGGAAAAGGCGGCGCGCAAGGCGTCGTGAAGATCCTCGCCGGGACCAGCGGGTACGCCTTCAAGGAGTGGAAGGGCAACTTCTACCCGAAGGAAATGAAAGACGACGGGATGCTTGGCTTCTACGCCACCAGGTTTCCCGCGGTCGAGATCAACAACACCTTCTATAGACTGCCGCGTGAGAACGTGCTGCGCGACTGGGCGGCGCAGGTGCCCGAGACGTTCACCTTCGCGCTCAAGGCAAGTCAGCGCATCACGCACCACGCGCGGCTCAAGGAAGAATCGGCGACGCTGGTCGATTTCCTTCTAAAGAACACCTCGACGCTCGGTAATCGACTGGGTCCGATTCTCTTTCAGCTGCCGCCCAATCTCAAGAAAGACGTCGATCGTTTTCGCGGATTTCTCGGACTCCTTCCGTCCGATCGCCGCTACGTCTTCGAATTCCGCCACGACAGCTGGTTCGACGACGACATCTATTCGGCGATGCGCGAGCGGGACATCGCGATGTGCATTTCGGAGCAGGACGATTTTCGCTGCCCCGTCGTATGCACGTCGACCTGGGGCTATCTCCGACTACATAAGCTCGATTACAACGAAGGCGAGCTAGTCGACTGGGCCAAACGAGTCAGCTCACAGACCTGGAACGAGACCTACGTCTTCTTCAAGCACGACGAGACCGAGAACGGCGGAAGCGGCCCGCCAGCTGTTGCCACTTTCGTTCGGGCGTGCGGATAGGTTCCCGCTTCCCGCTTCCCGCTTCCCGCCTCTCGCTACTTGTTGATCTTGTCCGCGATGAGTTTGGCGACTCGCGGATCGTCCTTCTGACCAAGCCAGAATAGAGCTTTCGCACGCATCGAGCGATCAGAATCGCTCTGTGCGATTCGCATCAGCTCGTTGAAAGCGGCTTCGTCTTTTCGCTGAGACAACACGAAGATCGCGTGCTCCTTGAGCTGTCGCTCGTCAGCGGACCGGTAGAAGTCGGCGAGATCGCGCGTGGGCGTCGCCTCGTTCTGGCCAGCCCAGAACAACGCCTTCTCGCGAACGTCCATCGGATCGTTTCTATCCCGTGCTTTCTCGAGCAGCCAATCAGAGCCGCCTGATTTCTGTCCCATCGTCAGGAAGATCTGCTCTTTCATTCGATTCGTGGCGCGCGGATAGATCGACTGCAGATACCGAATCTGCGCCGGATCCTTCTCAGCGCCCTGACCGAGCGAGAAGACGGCGTGCGCACGGATGCGATCGTCTTCACGTGGATTCTCGATCACGGAGTGGAGCGTTGCAAATGCGCGCGGATCGCCGGTCTGACCAAGCCAGAAAACTGCTGCGCTCCGAATGGCGGTTGAGCCCGTGCGCGAGAGATCGATGATCGCCGGCACGCCAATATTGTTGTCCATTTCGGCGAGCGCGGCCATCGCAGTGGTGCCGAGCTCTTTCTTTCCGGGCTTGCCTTCATCCTCGTCGATATCCTGGCCAACCGGTCCTGCCCCGCCGCCGCGGGCATACGCGACCAGCGTGGGAATCACTCTCTCGTCGCCGAGTATGCCGAGCCAGTAGATCGCCTGCCGTCGGGTATCGATAGAGCGACCTTCGTCGCGAGCCAGCGTAGTCAGCTGAGGAATGACATCGCCTGCGTTCGCCAGCACTGCGGCGAGGAGTAACCGCGATTTGTCGCCTTGAATCCGCTCGATCTGAGGAACGAGCCCAAAAAAGTACGACGCCGCCTCGATCGGCGAGACCATGCCGAGGTCGGTGACGCGATCGGTTGTCTTTGGAAAAGTGTCGCCGACCGAGGTGCGAATGCGGGTTATGTGCCCGTTTGTTTTGGTGATCGCAACTCGCACTGGCCCCGGAACGCAATCGGGAGCACTCCAATCGCCGATCGATTGGAAATTCTCGGCGAACAGCGCTTTGCGATATCCGATCATATCGCGTCCATTGCCGCAGGTGCCCGGCCGGCTGGCGAAAGTCACGCGAACCGTGCCGTCGGGTGCGCTGTTAACGCGTGAAGAGAGATCGGTTTGAGAGAGAGACGTCGAAACGGCTACACACAGTGCCGCGACGGGGTATCCAACGATTGAAAACAAACGCACGGGTGGCTCCGCAGGGTGACGAGATTCTGACAACAGCTTCCCAAAAAGGGTTGAGGAGTCCGGTGAACTACCGACCCTTCTGTGCGCTATGCTCGCCGCGTATCATATAGTAGCTGATATGAACAGAACGCCCGTTAGTGCAATCTGCGCCGCGCTCGCTCTCGCCGCCTGCACCACCGCCACCCGCTCGACAGCTACATCAAGCAGTCCGGTCACGGTTACGCCGACGCTTAGCCCCGAAGCGGAGGCCGCTGCAATCGCACAGGCCAAAGCCGACAGTGTACGTCACCCTTACACCGCTGCCGACGTGGAATTCATGTCGCACATGATTCATCACCACGCGCAGGCGATCGTGATGGCGCGTTGGGCGCCAACTCACGGTGCAAGCCCCGCCGTCCAACGTCTCGCCGATCGCATCATCAACGCCCAGCAGGACGAGATCGGAACGATGCAGTCGTGGCTGCGCGATCGACGTCAGCCAGTACCCGAAGCGACGCCCGGCGGCGTGATGATGAACATGGCGGGCATGGAGCACGAGATGCTGATGCCAGGCATGCTTACCGAAGCACAAATGAAACAGCTCGACGCCGCCCGCGGCCCCGAGTTCGATCGCTTGTTCCTCACCTACATGATTCAACACCACAAGGGCGCTGTCAGTATGGTGAAGGATCTCTTTGGCACCTACGGCGCCGGTCAGGACGAGCTGGTGTTCAAGTTCGCTTCTGACGTCAACGTCGATCAGAGCACCGAGATCGCGCGAATGGAAAAGCTGCTGGTCTCGGTCACGCTCGGCATAGATACCCAGTAGCACCAATCAACCACCCACCCATCCCGGCACGCCCGGGAATCGATTCACTCGAGGAATCGCCATGAACTCGGTTTTGAGAAACAGGTCAAAGATCGCGCTGTCGCTAACCGCGGTGCTGACTGCAGCTGCTTGCGCGACCGCGACCAGCTCGTCGCGTACGAGCACGAGCAGCAGCATCCCACCAATCAGCGACATGTCCCCCGGCGAGCCGTATCCCGATCCGCGCGTCGGACTCCGTGCCGGAGCCGACAATGCCGGCGAGGCACTATGGAACATGCGCGTCCTCTCGTCGACTCCCCAGCCCGGCGAATTCAAAGGTCAGACGAATTCCGACCTCGCGTTCCTCGGCAACTACGCGATCCAGGGCAACTACCACGGCTTCCAGTTCTGGGACATCTCGAATCCGGCTGCGCCCGTTCTGAAAGAAGGTTACGTCTGCCCGGCGTCGCAGAGTGACGTATCGGTGTATCGCAATCTCCTCTTCGTTTCTGGTGAGGGGCTGAGCGGTCGCATTGATTGCGGCACCACCGGCGTGAAGGACACCGTCAGCAAGGATCGACTCCGCGGTCTGCGAATCTTCGACATCAGTGATCTGTCGAATCCGAAGAACGTCGGCAACGTCCAGACGTGCCGCGGATCGCACACTCACTCGCTGCTCGTTGATCCCAAGGATCCGGACAACGTTTACGTCTATATCTCCGGTTCAGCAGGCGTTCGTTCGCCGAGTGAGCTCGCCGGTTGTTCTCGCGTGACACCGGATAAGGATCCGAACTCCGCGTTGTTCCGCATCGAAGTTATCAAGGTTCCGCTCGCTCACCCGGAGCAGGCAGCGATTGTCAGCTCCCCGCGCATCTTCAATGATCTGAACGCGCCGGCTCGTCACGGCGATGCGCCGGAAGACGTCGCCGAGAATGCCAGACAGGTTGCTGAGGCGAAAGCCAAAGGTGGATTCGTGGCGATGGTCCGCGGAGACGAGAGAGTTCTCCCGCCGTTCATTATCACTCCGTTGCTCGACAGCATCGTGAAAGCTCGTGGCGGAACGGGTGCAGCCACTGCCGGTGACAGCGCGTCGCTGCGCGCCGGCCTGCAGGCGATTGTCGACAAGCTCGTCGGTCCTCAACCTGCCACGGGTGCGACACGTCCGGGACCGACGCAGTGTCATGACATCACGCTCTATCCGGCAATCGGTCGCGCTGGTGGCGCCTGCGAAGGCTACGGCTTCCTGCTCGACATCTCGGATCCAGCGCACCCGGTTCGCATTGCCGCGGTTGCCGATTCGAACTTCTCGTACTGGCACTCGGCGACTTTCAACAATGACGGTACGAAGATCCTCTTCTCCGACGAGTGGGGCGGTGGTGGGCAGCCGAAGTGCCGCTCGACAGATCGTCGTGAGTGGGGGGCTGATGCGATCTTCACCATCAACGGCAGTCAGCTTCAGTTCCAGAACTACTATAAGCTGCCGGCGCCTCAGACCCGCTTCGAGAACTGCGTGGCGCACAATGGTTCGATGATTCCGATTCCGGGACGCGATGTCATGGTGCAGTCGTGGTATCAGGGCGGCATTTCGGTCTTCGATTGGACCGATCCGAGAAATCCGCGCGAGATTGCGTACTTCGATCGTGGCCCGATGGATTCAACGAGAATGGTTGGAGCGGGCACCTGGTCAGCGTACTGGTACAACGGCAACATCATCAGCTCTGAAATCGCCCGCGGACTGGACATTCTGCAGCTTCAGCCGAGCGCGTATCTGACGCAGAACGAAATCGACGCTGCGAACACCGTGAAGTTCGACTACTTCAACACGCAGGGTCAGATGAAGTTTGTATGGCCGAATACACCCGCACTCGCCCGCGCATATCTCGATCAGCTGGAAAGATCGAAGGGCGAAAGCGCGGAAAGACTTGCTCAGGTCAGGGCAGCGGTCGGCGCCAGTTCGACTGTTTCAACTCGCGCGGCACTCGGCGCGTTGGCGGCGCAGCTTGATGCTGATGCAGCGACGTCTTCTGACGCCGCGAGGGTGAGGCTGCTGGCTGCAGTTCTTAGAGGGCTCTGATCCTTCGGTGAAAAACAGAACCGTCCGGTGCGCATTGCACCGGACGGTTTTTTCTTGCCTCTATGCTGCTCGGCGGAGTACGGTCTCGGTGAGATAAACCGGTGCCGGTTGCGTGAGCGACTGCCAGCGACTACGCGCAACGTAGAAGGCGAGCAATCCGACGACGCCGGGGAATGCCGAGGCGACTCCAACACCCTGGATGATCGAGGTGACAACGGCGCCGCTCATGATGATGACGAGCCCAACGGCAGCGAGCGACGTCAGTTCTGTCCGAATCTTCGTCAGTCCCGGCAGGATCAATCCGAGCGCGCCCAGCGTCTCACAGATTCCGATGAACTTGATGAAGTCGCCCGGCATGTGGGACTGAGCGGCGAGGACGTCGGCTGGAGTGACAAGTTTGAAGACACCGGCAAACAGAAACAGCGCGGCCAGTAGTGATTGAGCGGTCCAGAGGCGGGTATTGGCTTTCATTTTCGGATCTCCTTATCGTCGTCGGTTCGGTTCTTCTACCAAGGCGACGAATGGCATCTCGAGAAATCGACATCAGCGCGTGAACAAACCGTAGCGACACGTTAACCGCGCCGAGACAGCTATTGCGCGCGCGACGCAATAGGTTGGGCTACCACGACTTGCGGGCTGTGGTGGCGATGAGCAGCGTGTAACGAACACCGCTGTTCGGCCGTAGGGGAGCAAACCTCAACACGCGGAGATGCACGTGTTCCGAGCCTGTCTGGCTGTCATGGCTGTTTCCCTTTCCGTGTCCGTCTCACGCGCGCAGAGTCCGACTGTCACTGCGGAGCTAGAGCGCCTGGAGCGCGCATCATGGGTGGCCTGGCAAAATCACGACGGGAAGTTCTTCAGCGAATTCTTAAGCGACGATCATTCCGAGGTGGGCGGATCCGGAATCGCCGGTAAGCAAAGCGTGGTGTCTTTCGTCGCCAGCGGAGCCTGCACCGTCAGCAATTACTCGCTCGACGAGATGAACGTAAGGCAGCTCGCCGAGAATGTCGCCGTCGTGACCTACCGCGCGACACAAAATACCACGTGCGGCAAGACCAAAGTGCCGAGCCCCGCCTGGGTGTCGTCGACTTTCGTGAAACGCGGCGGGCATTGGCGCAATGCGATCTATCAGCAGACACCGGCTCCGAGTCAACGCGATCTCACCTCAGCGACGGACAGTTTGCGCAAGCTCGTCCAATCCGGATTCGTACCAAGTGTTGCTTACAGCGTTAGCGATCGTTCAGGAATCGTCGAGGAAGGCGCATTTGGCTTTGCCGACGTGGAACGTCGCAGAAAGGCGTCGGCGTTTACCGCGTACCCGGTGGCGTCGGTTGCAAAATCGCTGACGGCGATCGCGGCTCTGCGAGCCGTGGATGCAGGTCGCCTCGATCTCGATCGGCCCGCGAATTCCTACCTTGGTCGCGATTCGATAACGGTTTCGGTGGGCGATGCACGCCGGCTGACGACCCGAGCGTTGCTCCACATGACCGCCGGTATTCCGCACGTGGTGCGTTTTTACTGGCCGGACGAGCCCCGCGACGCAGGTCTCGATCGACCGCTCGGACACTTCGCCGCGTTTGCGCCGGGCACACAGTTCCACTACTCCAACCAATCGCTCGGCATTGTCGGCGAGATTCTCTCTCGAATCTCAGGAGAGCCATTTCCGCGGTACATGGCGGAGAGTGTATTCGCGCCTCTCGGCATGGCGAACAGCGCTGTTCGCGCCGGCGATCTTCCCTCCGCAACTCGAGCGCTGGCGTATCGCGATCATCCCACGCGCGAATCTGGATTCACGAGGCTCGATCCAGAGCCCGGCGCCGGGATGTACACCAGTGCACACGACCTTGGCGTTCTCGCTCGTCGAGTACTACTCGATCCTGGCTCCCGTTTTCTGAGTGCTGCGAGCAAAAGCGCGCTGACTGATTTCAGCGAATATCCGTTCTATTCGAGCGGGTGGTGGAAAGACCCATTCCGTCCGACAGGACTGACGTTGCTCGCCGACGGTGCGGCGCTCGGTCACGCTGCGTCGATGAAAGTCCTGCCCACGGAAGGACTGGCCGTCGCGGTGCTCGTCAACGGCCCCGTACCGGATGGGTTCACGCTGGGGTTGTGTGATTTGCTACTTCGCGCCGCCGGGTACCCCGATGCCGTGTCGAGCAATCATGACATCCCGGCCGAATTCCGTGACGTGCCCGTCGCACAGGATACGGCGTGGCGGGGAAATTGGCGCGGCGTGATTCGCACCCCCGACGGTGAATTGCCAATACGATTTGCTTTCGATTCGACGGGAATGATGGCGGCAGTCGGAAGCACCCCGTTGCAACGGGCTAATGGTAGCGTGTCGAATCATATCCTGGAGGCGACTATACCCGGCGAGTTGCCGAGATCGGACGTCGCGGGAGTCTCTCACAAGCTCGGCGTGAGGTTACAGCGGCAGAACGACTCCCTCACCGGCTATATCGTGGCAACGGCACAGCTTGGTGACCGTCCGTTTCTAATGCTGCCGTACTATCTCTCGGCGACGCGTGACAAATAGTGGCGGGCTGCTGTCCAGCGCGTAACTTTTTCGAACCTAACCAGACGTCACGAGGACTGATATGCATCGCGTGTACTACTCAATGCTGCCGATCGCGGCGATCGCAATTCTCGCCTGCAATGGCAAAGCACAGAACGAAGCAACCGCCAGCTCGACATCGAGCTCAACATCGCAGGGTCAGATGCAGATGAATGAGTCGACCCGGCAGGTCGCCGGCGGCGGAATCTCAGTGAATGGCTGGAGCGGGCAGATCGATCCTGGCGAAGCCCGCCGCGGACAACTACTCAGCAACGCGAAGTTTGCGCAGGAAGGAAGCGCGTTCCACGTGACGACCGGACCCGCGGTCGCGTACTGGAATCCGGCGAACACTGCGACCGGCGATTACACGGTGAAGGCAACGTTCACCGAGCCGCACTACATGAACCTGAACGATCATCCGCATCCGTACGGACTAATCATCGGCGGCAACGACATGGGAACGCCGAACGAGACGTACCTGTACTGCGCAGCTTACGGCAATGGCACCTTCATCGTGCGCGGCTTCGGGCCGGCGCCATTCCAGGTGAATGGTCGCGGCGGCGAATCGAACGCGGCGGTGCACAAAGCCAGTGGACAAGGCGCGCCGGTGACTCAGGATATCGCGATGTCGGTGAAGGGCGATAACGTGAGCTGCTCGATCAACGGACAGGTGGTCGGGACGTACAAGAAGTCCGACCTTGTCGCAGCCGGGAAGCTGAAGTCGACCGATGGCGTTTACGGGATACGCTTCGCGCATAATACCGAGGGCACGGTTACCGGACTTACGGTCACGAAGCCCTAACGCGCATCTCGAAAACTAAAGTCGGCAGTTCGCAGTCAACTGTCCACAGTCTGCAGTTGTTATACGGGCATTCACAGCGCATCTCGCGATGGACGCGTGTATAACAACTCCGAACTGCAGACTAGTAGCTGCAAACTGCCGACTGTAGTTGATGTAAAAGGATCGAGTAGTCAGCGTTTGATATCCACCGCAATTCCCCGCCACTTCCCCTGATTGAATCGCACCACACTGAGAGCGCATCTCGTCAGGTGTCCAATTAGAATGGCGATCCAGATGTCGATGGTATCCAGCGTGCTCACCCGCTGAACAGCGAAGCAAATGCCGAGTGGTACCAGAATCTGGGAGATGATCGAGATGTAGAGCGGGCTCTTGGTGTCGCCCGTACCTTGAAGTCCGCCGGTGTAGGTGAGCGCGACGGCGATGAACAAACCTGACACGCTGAGAATGCGCAGCAGCTGCACTCCGACGTGAACTACCGCCGGATCGCGCATCCCGAAAATCGCGAGCAGCTGCTGCGGGATGAACATGAACATGATTCCGACAGCCGCCGCGCTCGCTGCTCCAATTCGAGCCGCCACGTGAACGGATTCGGCGGCGCGATCTGGTTTGCCCGCGCCGAGATTCTGTCCGGCGACAGCGGCAGCCGCGCCCATCAATCCGACCGAAGTCCACGTCACCAGCGAGAACAGCTGGCTGTAGCAAACCGCGAACGCAGCTTGGGCAGCTGCGCCGTGCGCGACTGATCCGATGAATGCCAGCATGAACACACCGCCAACATTCATCGCAATGCCCTGAATTCCGGTTGGCAGTCCAAACCGGAATAGCGCGCGAATGATCTCCCAATCGGGCCCCCATCCCTTCCCGCGCGGGAACGACAGCACCCAGCCGCCGTGCCACAACTTGTACAGTGAATAAACCGCGACCAGACCCGAAGCGATCGACGTACCCATCGCCGATCCCTTGGTCCCGAATGCCGGAATTGGACCGAGGCCGCGAATCAGGATCACGTTCAAAATCACGTTCAACACAGTGAGCGAAATCCCCAGCACCATTGGAGTGCGGGCATCACCGGCGGAGCGCAGTGCCCCACCGAGCATGAAGAAGACAAGCATTCCGCTGCTAAAGAGGAAGCTGATGCGAATGAATGGCAGCGCCTCGGCTTTGACGTCTGGTGCTGCGTTCACGAAGTCGAGGAGCGCCGGCGACGCGAAGTACCCGATCGGCCCGAGAATGAATAACGCGAGGAAGATCGACGTGATGAACGCCTGGTAGACCGTGCG
Source organism: Gemmatimonadaceae bacterium (assembly GCA_045803545.1). GTDB lineage: Bacteria > Gemmatimonadota > Gemmatimonadetes > Gemmatimonadales > Gemmatimonadaceae > UBA4720. The sequence continues at coordinate 113,968 of JBJMOW010000006.1, forward strand.
ATCCGCTTTGTCGTGATCGCCCTGCCCCACAAATCGCGCGACGAGCACGCTCATGCCGGTGAAGAGCGAAGCGACGAAGATCACGACGATCAGGAAGATCTGATTGCTGTCGCCGATCGCGGCGTTCGCTTTGGGTCCGATCAGATTGCCGACCAGGACCTGATCGACCATCGCCTGCAGCCCACCGACGATGTTGGTGAGCATTGTCGGCCAGGCCAGCTTCCACACCGCCGGCATCAACGGCCCCTCGACTATCGAACGGTCGTACTGCCGGCGACCCGGCCTGGGCCGACCTTCGCTCGCTGCTCGCGGCGCAGCGGGCGCAGCTGCAGGTGCAGTGACGTCAGTCAATACGCGCTCGACGACGAGCGATCAGCGCGTCGATGCTCCAGGGTCCGGCACCGGCGAGCATGAAATACAAAAAGAGGAAACAATAAAGCATCGACGTGATGCCCCAATTGCGCGTCGGCCAGAAAGACATCGGGAAACTGAATTGGAAATATGCAACCGCCATTTCACCGGCGAGTAAGAACGAGATCGGTCGCGTGAACAAACCGAGCGTGAAGGCGAGGCCGAGGTAGGTCTCGAGCCAGCCGGCAACGTGAAACTCCCACATCGGGGGCATTGGCATCGGCGGCGCATAAGTCGGGAACGGCGGAAAGCCAAACACCTTCATTGTTCCGCTGGTGAAGAATGCGAGACCCGCCATAATTCTGAGAATGCTCAGCATTCTCGCTGTCCATTTTGGTGAGCCGGGATCAAAGATCGACATGGTTTACGCTCCGCATTCGCGCGCGCGCTCCAACAGCAGCGCACGCTCACGTGAGTTTCGCGTCATTGACGCGGCGCGCTCGAACTCCGCGCGCGCTTCAGGAAATCGCTTGAGCTTCATCAGGAGATCTGCTCGTACACTCGGCAACAAATGATAATTTCTGAGCGCAGGCTCTGTCTGTAACGGCTCGACCAGCTCCAGCGCAGTCGCCGGGCCATATGCCATCGACACTGCCACCGCCCGATTGAGCTCGACGATTGGCGATGGCGTTAATTCGGCGAGCGCATCGTACAGCGCGACGATCCGCTCCCAGTCGGTTTCGTCGGCCGTGCGGGCACGAGCGTGACAGGCAGCGATCGCCGCCTGCAGCACATGAGGCCCGCGCTCGCCGCCCAAGCGCTCGGCGCGATCGAGTGCGGCGAGACCGCGGCGAATCAGCAGGTGGTCCCAGCGGCCACGATCCTGATCGAGGAGAAGAATCGGCTCGCCCTTTGGCCCGGTTCGCGCGCGAAGGCGCGACGCCTGGATTTCCATCAGCGCTACGAGACCGTGCACCTCCGGCTCGTTGGCCGCCAGTTCGGCGAGGATGCGGCCAAGCCGTAGCGCATCCTCGCACAGCGCCGGGCGCATCCAGTCGTCGCCGGCAGTGGCAGAGTAACCTTCGTTGAAGATGAGATAGATGACACCGAGCACCGACGAAAGTCGCTCGTCTCGATCTTCGCCACGCGGAACTTCGAATGGCACGTGCGCTTCGGACAGAGTGCGCTTGGCTCTCACGATGCGCTGAGCAACCGTCGGCTCGGGCACCAGAAACGCGCGGGCGATCTCGTCGGTGGTCAATCCGCCAAGCAGTCTCAGCGTGAGCGCCACGCGCGCATCTGTAGAAAGAACCGGGTGGCAGGCGGTGAACATCAATCGCAGCAGATCATCGCCAATGTCGTCATCGAGTGCGGTGTCGAGGTCTGACACGCTCAGCTCCTGACGCTCTTCGAGCTCCGGCACCATCTGCTCATGCTTCCGCTCGAGGAGCTTGCTGCGACGATGCATGTCGATGGCGCGGTGCTTCGCCGTGGCCATGAGCCACGCCCCGGGATTATCAGGGATTCCCGTTTCGGGCCACCGCTCGAGTGCGGCGAGAAGTGCATCCTGCGCCAAATCCTCGGCGAGTCCGACATCGCCAGTGATGCGTGCAAGACTGGCGATGACTTTAGCCGACTCAATTCGCCAGACGGCATCGATCGCGCTGTTGACGTCGGACACGCGTACGTGCTAGCGCCGACTCGCGGCGTTGTGCAAAGACGGTTGCGTAGGGTCGGCATCGAACGCCGGCTGCTCGTACATCTCGCGAACCTCGCTTTCCCCCGTGCCGGCGACTTTGAGGAAGCGCTTCGTCCATTCGATCGCTTCTTCTCTGGTCGCGACGTCGATGATCGCGTAGCCGCCGACTACTTCCTTGGCTTCGGCGAACGGGCCATCGGTGACCGTAAATCTCCCATCGTCGGTTATGCGAACGCGCGCACCTCGGGAGCTGGGGAGCAAACCATCGGTGCGGACGAGCACGCCCGCCGCCGAGATTTGCTCAATGAACTTTCCCATCGCGGCGATTTCTTCCTGGCTCGGTGGAGCGTTGCGCTCGACACTCTTGTAGATCGTCATGTATCGCATTTTTACTTATCTCCCGGCGTTTTTCGCCATTTGCTCGCCGATGCGGCGCTCGTACTCGCGCATCTCCGGCGTGAACTCGGGGCCAAAGTCTTCGGCTTCGAAGATCTGCCGGATCTCGATTTCGGAATCCTCATTGGGCATCGGATTCGGGCACCGTTTCACCCACTCGATGCACTCAGCCATCGATTTGCACTGGAAAAGCCAGAATCCGGCGACCAGCTCCTTCGTCTCGGCGAACGGTCCGTCGACGACAGTACGTTTGCTGCCGCTGAACCGGACACGTGCGCCCTTCGAGCTCGGGTGGAGTCCTTCACCAGCCAGCATCACGCCCGCCTTGACCAGCTCTTCGTTGTACTTGCCCATCGCGGTGAGCAGCTCCATGTCGGGGAGCGCGCCCGTTTCGCTCTCCGGGGTCGCCTTTACCATCACGATAAATCGCATTGAGTCTCCTGTTCGTTAGAGTGCTTATACAAACGCGACGAACGGGGTGAGCGGAAATCGACAAGTCGGGAAACGAAGCCGATTTCAGCCGGCCGCAGACCGCCGGCCGCGAGCCGTTTTTAGTTTCAGCCCCCAACCAGCGCCAGGATATTCCCGTCCGGATCCTTGAACCACGCCGCCTTGAGCCCTCCGGCGACGTGGACATCGCCTTTGAGGGTCATCCCGGGAAGGGTGTAGTGCTCGAAGTTGACTCCCTTCTCCTTCAGCATTCGGGCAACGCCCTCGACATCGTCCAACTCCCACGTTGCAGCGGTCGCTTTGTTGGTACCGGCGAACATCGACTTATAGACAAGGATCTTCGATTTCCCAACCTTGTAGTTGAGAACGTCTGCCTGTGGCGATTCCAGTCGCTTGAGGCCAAGGGTGTCTTCGTAGAATTTCCGGGCGCGTGCAATGTCCTTTACCGCGATCGTCGCGATGGCGACGCTATCACCGAGCATGCGCCTCTCCTGTTGGTTTGTTGGTCTCCCTCTCACGTCGTGCAACCCAATTTCTAATTGTATCAGTCATCTGATCCAGGACCTGCGCATCCGTTGTTCCGGACGATTTCAAAACGTGGAAGCTGTGATCAGCACCTTCAACCCAGTGCATCTCCCAATTTGTGGCAACTCGTTTCAACACTTCCTCCATTAAGGAAGGCGTGCAGAAGGGATCACGCGTGCCATTGAAGCAGATGACGGGCATGCGGATCGAAGGCAGGTGCGCGTCGCGAAGCTGATCGGGTTTCCCGGGTGGATGAAGCGGGTACGCGAGCAGCACCAGCCCAGCAGCGTCAAAGCCATCCGACGCCAGCATCGAAGCTGCCCTGCCTCCCATCGATCGGCCACCGATAATCAGTGTCCGCGGCGCGATCTCCGCTCTCGCTCGATCGACGACCGCCGTGAACGCGTCCCTCAGCTTTGGCATCGGATCGGGTCGGCCTGATTTCTTTTCCCTGTACAGGAAATTGAATCGAATGGTTCCGATGCCACGCTCGTTGAGCGCTCTCGAAGTCGCAACGACGGCCCGGTCGTTCATGTTGCCGCCCGCTCCGTGCGCGAACACGAAGGTTGCGCCTTCAGCGCCTACGGCTGGGTCGTAAATCGCGGAAGTCTCTTCCGCGCCTACTCGGACGCGCCACTCGCCGTCCGTACGCTGTCGTTCACGCGTCGCCATCGTACCTCAACTTATCACGCCAACTGCAGTGCGTGAATCTTGCGCGAATGATCTGATTAACGTATCGCGGACGAGCCTCTGATGACAAAAAGCCGGCGAGCGACTGGAATCGTCGCGGCCGCCGTATTGGCGGCTGGAATAACAGGATGCGGAGTCCCGGCCCGGGTGCCCGTGTTGGCGGAGACGGGACCAAGACCGGTGATCCCCAAGCCGAGCCCGTCACTCATTCCGGTGATGAAGGTCGTCGCCGCAAAGGGCTGGAGTGCGAACGCGACGCCAGCTGCACCGAGCGATGTCACAGTGCGGGCTTTCGCGCGTGATCTGCACCATCCGCGCTGGCTGTACGTGCTTCCCAACGGTGATGTGCTGGTCTCGGAGACCAATGCTCCGAAACGGCCAGATGACGCGAAAGGAATCAAAGGCTTCTTCTTCCGAATGTTTCAGGCTCGCGCTGGCGGCAGCGCGCCGAGTGAGAATCGCCTGCTGCTCCTTCGCGACAGCGATGGCGACGGCGTTGCCGATATCCGAACGGTCTTCCTCACCGGTTTGCACTCTCCGTTTGGCGTGACGCTCGTCGGCGACGATCTCTACGTCGCGAACACCGACGGCATCGTCCGGTACCCATACACGCGCGGGCTGACGACAATTTCGTCATCTGGCGTTAAGCTCGTCGATTTGCCTGGTGGGCGAATCAATCACCACTGGACGAAGAACGTCATCGCCAGCCCCGATGGTACGAAGCTGTACGCTGCCGTCGGCTCCAACAGCAACGCCGCCGAAAATGGCATCGCCCACGAGAATGGACGCGCGGCAATCTGGGAGATCGATCGGGCGACGGGGCGGCATCGCGTTTTTGCCACTGGCTTACGCAATCCTGTCGGCCTCGCGTGGCAACCTGACACCCGGATGTTATGGGTAGCGGTGAATGAGCGCGATGAGCTCGGCGCTGACCTGGTGCCCGACTACATCACGTCGGTGCGGGAGGGCGCCTTCTACGGCTGGCCCTATAGCTACTACGGCAAACACGTCGACTTTCGCGTCGAGCCACAGCGGCTCGATCTGGTCGATCGCGCGCTGGTACCTGATTATGCGCTCGGATCACACACGGCGTCCCTCGGTCTCACCTGGTCTGGTGCCTCGGCAATGCCGGAGCGTTTTCGACACGGGATGTTTGTCGGCCAGCACGGATCGTGGAACAGAAAACCTTTCAGCGGTTACAGGGTGGTATTCGTACACTTTGAAGACGGGCACCCATCGGGAGCTCCAATCGACGTACTGACCGGCTTCATCAAGCCAAACGGCGAAGCGATGGGTCGTCCCGTCGGCGTCGCGATTTCAGGCGATGGGGCCCTGCTAGTAGCGGATGATGTTGGGAATGCGGTTTGGAGAGTTTCTCGAAGAGCTCCGTAGTCGGGTGTCTACGCTTCGGCGAGCTCCGTGAACTAAAGTCGGCAGTCTGCAGTAAGGCGGTTAGCAGTTAGGAGTTGTTGTACGCGAGTCTATGGGGAAGGACGGCCCCGAGGCGCGTGTATGACAACTCCGACCTGCAGACTGTGCCTCTGCAAACTGCCGACCTTTTTTCTGTGCCTGTCTGAGCCTCGGACTTAAAGGGACTGCAGCGGAATTCCGATCTCATCCAGAAAGCGGTGCCCGCCGGTGCCTTTCCCGTCCCGCGTCTTGGCCCTCGTCATCACCAGCCGGTCTTTCGTACGGGTCATCCCGACGTAGAGAAGACGACGGGCTTCTTCCAGCTCCAGTTTGCTGAGCAGTCCGTCGCGCGGAATCGGGATCAGCTGCTCGTCCTCGACGCCGACGATGTACACGCGTGAGAATTCCAGGCCCTTAGTCGAGTGCATGGTCAGAAGATTCACTCGATTCGGTCTCGGCTGAGCGCCGTCGCTCTGCGAGAGCATCGCGCGTTCGAGAAACGCGCAGATGCTCGCCGGCAGCTCCCCCCGCTCACACGCTTCGATGAGCCGCCGCAGTCTCCCCATTGTCTCGGGATAGCGCGTCTGCGCCGTGCGCTCGGCGCGAAGGTGCTCCATCCGCTGATGGCCGCCAAGTAGCGTGATCAGCTCGTCAACGGTCGGAAGGTCGGCATCGCCACACTCGGCGCGCTCACGCGTGTAAATGTCCAGGCACTCGCTGAATCTTCCCAGGGAATACGGCTGCACGAAATCGAGGAACTTCCGTGCTTCCTCACACAGTTGCTCGCGATCGCTCAGCGCGATGGCAACACCGAGGTGATCGAGAAGGTTCACGAGCGCGGTCTTGCGCGCGAATTCGAGTCGATCCTCACATAACGCGGGAAAGAGCTTGGCGAGCGCGCGCGAGTCGTCCAACGCGCGGTGCCACTGCGCGAGTCTGACACCGTACATTCGCGACAGCGACGATAGACTCGCGCTGGTACGGTGCAGTGTTCTCGCGAGCGGAAGGGTGTCGTACACACTGAGGTCGCGACCCCTCGGCAGCTTCGCCGCCATCCGACGCAGAATTGGGAAGTCAAAAGTGTAGCCATTATGCGCTACCAGCACATCCGTGCCGCAGAACGTTCTGAGCTTCTCCCACACCTCCTCGAAGTACGGCGCCTCGGCGACCACGCTCTCCGAGATGTGATGGGTCTTGAGCGCACCGGAAGTGATCGGAACTCGCGGTTTGACGAGCGAATGAAATTCCTCTACGATCCTTCCGTGGCGCACGCGGACGGCCGCGAGCTCGACGATCTCCGCAACGTCGACTTCATTACCGGTGGTTTCAAGATCGATGGCAGTGAAATCCTCGCTGAAGCTCATTGCGAAGCCGCCGCTCCGCATTAGCTGCGCGGTCTTGAACAAGCCCAACGCGAAGCCGAGTGACGGTAGATCCGCCGGCGTGATTCTCAGTGAGCCAACAGGCGGCGCGCCACCGACATGAACAGCGCGCAACCCGGTCTCGAGCAGGATCCGCCGAGCGGGGATCTCGGCGCCGCCCATTCTCGGAATCCAAACGGAGCCGCCGTCGCCGATTGCTTCCTGAATCCGTGCAGCAAGGGTCACGACTTCTTCGTGAGCCTCCGGATCGGATAGCTCGTCGTGATGATCTTCCAGCACGGTCCGGTACGTTCCGACTTTTTCGGAGAGGATTGCCTCGACCAGCGACTGCAGCGAGCCGTGAGTCTGGGCGAGCACCTCGAGGTTTCGCAGCGCGTAGTGTCCGCGCCAGATCTTCTTCGCATCCGGATGGGCGCCCGGAGAATTCCGGGCGATGTGCTCGAGTTGGCGGAGCAGACTGCGTCCATCGCGCTCAGCTTCGGCGCGCGCTGTATCGAACAGCGCTGAAGGAAGCACGGCTTCGTAAAACAGCTCATGCTGGATTTCATCCCGCGGATTCGCGATCACGCGGAGAGCGGCGATCAAATAGCGGACGACGTCGTCGTCGCACAGCGCGTGACCCTGCGCGAGACAGCACGGGACTCCGGCATTCAGAAACGCCGATTCCAGGACACTCCCAATTTTGTGCTTGCGATAAATGATGCCGACGTCCCCCCATTCCAGCGCGCCGTCGTGCTCGATGCGATCGCGACGGAGATCCTGAAGCAGCCAATTCGTTTCTGCTTCTTCGTTCGCAAATGCCAGCGCGCTCACTGGAAACGGCGACTCGTGAGCGGTGCGCTGTGGGGCGCGGTTGTCAAAGAGGGTTTCGTTCTGCGCGATGAATTTGCGCGCCGTCTCGAGAACCGCACGCGGACAGCGATGATTGTCCGCCAGCTGAAGAAGCGCAACGGGACCGAAGTCGTCCTGAAAGGTTTGAAAGACCCGCGGACTCGCACCCGCCCAGGAGTAGACTGACTGTTCGTCGTCGCCCACGGCGAAGATGTGACGATGATCCATCGCGAGCCGCCGCACGATCGCATACTGGATCTCGTTCAGATCCTGGAATTCGTCGATCAACACTTCGTCCCAGCGCGCGCGCACCTGCGCGGCAATCGCGTCGATGCGAAGAAGCTGCGCGGCTTTCAGAACCAGAGTATCGAAGTCGGCGATGTTTCGACCAACCGTCAGCGTCTGATAGGCCTCGAACACCTTTCGCTGGGGCCACTCGAGCGTGACGCCGCAAAAGCGATATCGCGCGAAAGCGTTGAGGAGATACTTATGCCTCCTCGCGGGGACGCGCAGCCGCCGCAGTACCGATCGCTGGTAGTCTTCATCCGCGATCCCGAATCCTGGCTGCATGTCCACTTCTTCACCGAACTCGCGCAACAGCTCGGCGCAAAAAGAGTGAATGGTGCCGCGCTTTACGCGATCACTCGCGTCGCCGAGCTCAGTAAGACGCTCCGCGATTTCGCCGGCCGCTTTGTTGGTGAAAGTGAAAACGCAGATTCGACCGGGATCGACGTTCAGACTTCCGATCAAATGGCGAACCCTCTCGATCAGGCAGAAGGTCTTCCCCGCTCCCGGTCCGGCGAGCACCAGCGTCGGGCCAGCCGGGGCCTCGATCGCTGAGCCTTGAGATGGCGTTGGTACGCGTGTGCACGAAGCGGCGTCAATCGCGACTGACGCCGCTTCGGCGATTCGCGCCACGTCCGTTAGCGCACGCTGTGCAGCGCCGGTGGCTTCGATCAGGGTCCGGTCTTGTAGAAGAAATGCTCGTGGACGACCTTGCCGTCCTTCACGGTATACAGCGCCATCTCCTCCATCTGGTTGCGTTTGCCCGTCTGTTTCGCCGTGATATCGTAATTGTAGTAAACCGCGAACTTGTCGCCCTCACCAATAAATGGGCCTTCGACGGTGGCTGAATGCACGGTGTTGTTCTCGCTCCACCATTTATTCTTTGCGAAGATGGCGTCGATGCCCTTCATTTCGCGCGGCATGAGTTCATTTCCCATCGACTCAACGCTCACAATTTCGGGCGAGTAGACATTCTTGATCGCATCGGCATTGCGGCCGACTCGGCAGAGCGACACGAGTTCCTCGGCGACTTCCGCGGTACTGGATCGTGTGGCCGGCATGGGGGTTGGAGGGGTAGCGGTGGCGTTGGTGGTCATGAAGTCTCCTGTCGTTGACCACTCCATAGTAGTGCGGGAACCGAACAGCGCCATAAGCTATTATCCAGTTCCAGGAAATGAAACAGACGTTCTAATCCACGATCATGGCTGACCAACGAACCAGACTTCGGGCCGTACTTGAGGAAAGTGAGATCGATCTTAGCGACCGCGCGGCCGAGCGGACGCGAGCTCTCGGCAAGGCTAAGGGCATCAAAAAGGCGGCAAAAGAGCAGCGCAAGCGGATCGAAAAACTACAGGACGTCTTCTACGCTGACGCACGCTTTGCCTTGCTGGTGGTGCTTCAGGGACGCGACGCATCGGGGAAGGATGGCACAGTCAAGCACGTCTTCCGCAGCGTCAACCCAATGGGCTGCGAGGTCACCAGCTTCAAGCAGCCGACCGCAGAGGAGCGCGATCACGATTTTCTGTGGCGGATCGAGAAACGCGTTCCGGCAAAGCGGATGATCGGGATCTTCAACCGCTCGCACTACGAGGACGTGATCGTACCGCGCGTCCATCACGAGATCGGCGACGACAAGCTGCGGAAACGCTACGGGGAGATCAACGATTTCGAGAAGAATCTGGTCGAGAATTCGACGATCGTCCTCAAGTTCTTCCTCCATATCTCGCGCGACGAGCAGAAAAAGCGGTTGATGGAGCGGCTCAAGAATCCGAAGAAGAACTGGAAGTTTCGGGCGGGAGATCTCGACGACCGGGCGCTATGGGACGAGTACACCGCGGCATATCACGACATGATCGCCAGCTGCAGCACTCGCTGGGCGCGCTGGCTTATCGTTCCCGCGGATGACGAAGATGCGCGCAACCTTCTGGTCGCTCGGACCATTGCGGATACGCTCGATCGATTGAAGCTCCGCTATCCGCGCATCGATCCCAAACTCAAAAAACTGAAGTTCGAGTAATCAGCCTGCAGTCAGCGGCTTGACGCGCGGTAGCGTGAAGGAGAAAGTCGTGCCGGAGCCAACAGCGCTATCACACCAGATGCGTCCGCCGTGGGCGTCGACGATTCCCTTGGCGATTGCAAGTCCCAGCCCTACGCCACGCTTGTCGTGACGCGCCTGCCAGAACTGCTCGAACAAATGCGGAACCTGCTCCGCTGAAATGCCGGGGCCCGAGTCGGTGACGCAGAAAGTCACGTCGTTCTCTCCAACAACTGCGCGCACGGTGACGTTGCCATCGACAGGCGTGAACTTCAGCGCATTGCCGACGAGGTTTCCCAATACCTGCTGCATGCGCAGTGGATCGGCGCGCACGAATAGATCGTCGTCGGGAGGAATCACCGTCAGAAGAATGTGGCGTTTCTCCGCCCGTGGGTGGAACGCCTCGTCGGTCTGACGGAGAATAGCTGCCACTGCAAGTTCTTCCACATCGAGCGACAACTTGCCGGATTGCATTTGCACGGTGTCCAGCAAATCACCGATCAGCCGGTTCATCTGCTTGCCGGCACGCTTGGCAATCTCGAGGATTTGCTGACGTCGCTCGGGCTCGAGGTTCTCTTCGAGCAGCTCCGTTGAAGTAACAATCAGACTCAACGGATTTCGCAGATCGTGAGCGACGACGCCAAGCACTTCCTCGCGCGCCTGGGCGATGAACTCGGCAGATTTTCTCCGTTCCTGCTCGGCGTCGTAACTGCGTGCGCGCGCCAGCGCGGTAGCGGTCACTTGCGCCAGCAGCGAAGTGAATGGGCGATCGGAGGCGCCAAGAGCGGCAGCCTCCTTGAAGTGAAGCGTTATCGCACCGATGGTCCGGCCGGTGTGCACCAGCGGCATCGCGATATAGGTCTGCATGTCGGCGATCTCGCTAAACCCGGCGTAAGTGCCTCCGTATCGTTCCTGAAACTCCGCGCCCGACTCCAGGGAAATCATTGCACCCCTGCGCAGCGCATCGACGACCGGGACGTCAGTATCGAGAGTAACGGTATCCAGATAGGAGATCAGCGCGGGACTGAAGCCGCTCGAGCCGAGGATGTGGATCTTGTTGTCTTCCAGCGAGATGAGGATGCCACGCGCTGCTTCGACCACCGCCAGACCTTTGCTGAGGAAGACGCGCGCTACGTCGTCGACAGATCGCGCCTCGGAAAGAGACGTGTTGAGGTCGAGCAGCTTCGTGGCGCGACTCCTCACGCGATCGAGCTCTTCGCGGAGTCGCGCGACCTCTGCCGATGATTCGGCGTTCAACTTCGCAGGACGGTCCGCAGCGGCGCTCGTCACTTCAGGCGATTGTTGCAGCTTCAAACTCCCGGTAGTGGGATAGCCCGTGTCAGCCCGTATAACACTCGCTTCTAACCCGTGTTCCGCAAGCCTTGAGCGATGCCGCTCAGCGTGGTGGACAAGGCATTTTCAATCGCTTCCTTCTCGCGCTCGTCGGCACCAGCGCCCGTCCGCTTCCGACGCAACAGAGATATCTGCAGCAGCGACAGCGGATCGACGTAAGGATTCCGCAACGCGATCGCCGACTGCAGGACCGGAATATCATCGAGCAACTGTCGATGCCCCCGAATCAACAACAGCGATTCGACAGCGCGCTGGTATTCCTCGATCAATCGCTCAGCCAGCTTGATATCCGCGCCAAGATGTCGGATGTAAGCGCGGGCGATATCGACGTCGGTCTTCGCGCAAACCATCTCCGCCTTGCCGAGCATGTCGTCGACAAACGGCCACGCCGACGCCATCCGCTGCAAGCGGCGCAGTCCCGCGCGTGTTGCGACCTCTTCACCGAGGGCGGTTCCGACGCCGAGCCAACCGGTAAGCATCAGGCGGATCTGGGTCCAGCCGAAACCCCATGGTATTGCGCGAATACCTTCGATTCCCGCTTTCGCTCCGGGTCGATAGGCGGGACGTGAGCCGAAGCGAGCGTTCGCGAGCTCGTCGATGGGTGTAGCCATTCTGAACAGCTGAAACAGCTCGTCGTTATCGTAGACCAGATCGTGATAAACCGCGCGCGACCGCGCAGCGACGCGATCCATCACTTCGCGAAAGTCTTCGACTTCCTTTACGCCGGCCGTCTTGCGCCAGTCCGTGAATTCGTGGAGCAGCACACCCGCGGCGGTGACTTCCAGTGTGCGCTCCGCTACGGGCAACAATCCGAATTGCTGCGAGATGATCTCGCCCTGCTCGGTGATCTTGATCCGCCCGCGCGTAGTGCCCGGTGGAAGTGCAGCGAGGGCTCGATAGACTGGTGATCCACCGCCCCGGCCGACGCTGCCTCCGCGCCCGTGAAACAGCGTCAGCTCGATTCCCGCTTCGTCGAATACGTCGGCCAGCGCCTCCTGCGCGCCGTAGAGCGCCCAGGACGACGCGATCATACCAGCGTCTTTGCTCGAATCCGAGTAGCCGATCATCACTTCCTGTCGGCGGCCACGCGCTTCCAGCTGCTTCGCGTACAGGCTGTCATTGAGCAGCGTGCGCATGATCCCGGGAGCGTGCTCCAGATCCTCGAGTGTCTCGAACAACGGCACCACGTTCAGGCGCGACATCGGCGTCTTCCCCGCGAGATCCACCAATCCCGCTTCCCGAGCGAGCAGCAGCACCTTTAACAGATCGTCGACGGAGCGCGTCATCGAAACGATGTACGTAGAGGCGGCTGCTTGCCCGGCCTCGTTCTGAACGGTCCGAATGGCGCGGAAAGTGTCTATTACTCGCCTGGTGTCGTCGGAAAGCTTCCGATTGCTCAGCAGCGATCTGTGTTTCTCCGAGAGCAGTCGCCTGAGCGTCGCGGTTTCGTTCTTCGATTTCTGCCGAGGAAGTATTTCTGCTACCGCTGCGGTGTGAACGTCGGCGTGATCACGAACATCCATCATCAGGCCGTGAAATCCATGGGCGCGCACTGTTGCCAACAACGGATCAAATGTGGTCCGACACGCCTGCTCCGCGCCTGCGCGGAGTAGGGCACCCCGAACCAGCATCAGGTCCGCTTCAAGCGCATTGACGTCGGGGTATGCGGCTCGCTCGCGCCGTGGACGGCCGGCATCGCGTGATGCCACCAGGCGTCGCGTCGCCTGGAGACGCTCCTCGATGAAACTGAGCTTGAGGCGGAGCGGTTCTTCGGCGTTCCGCCAGCGATTCTTCTTCCAGATCTGCGGTAGCAGCTTGCGATCTTTTTCCAGTGACTTCGTGAGATCCTCAGGTGGCTCAGCGATTGACGACGCCAATGAAAGGCGTCGCGTCAGCTCGTCAACCGCTTCGATGTAGCGGCCGAGAATTACGTGACTCGCGCGGCGCGCGGTCGCGACGGTGATGTCGGGCGTGACGAATGGGTTTCCGTCGCGATCGCCGCCGACCCACGTCCCGAATCGCAGCGGCACTGACAATCGGAACGAGTCGGCAGAGCGCGCAAATTCTTCTTCGAAAGCCAGCGCGAGGGTCGAGTGCATGTACGCGCCGGCTTCGAGCAGCCGTGTCTCCAGATACCAAAGTGCAGTGCTAACTTCATCGAGCACTGTTGGCCGATCCTGCCGTACCTCGCTCGTCAGCCACAGCAGCTCGACCTCGCCTTCGAGCGTCTGTTCGATGAGTCGGACAGCATCAGCCGGTGCCGACTCGCGCGCGAGCAAACCAGATGCAACTCGAGCCTGCAGGCCTAGCAGGGTTCGTCGGGTCGACTCGGTCGGATGCGCTGTCAGCACCGGGCGGATGTCGAGCTTCAGCATCGCCTTTTCGATATTGTCGCCACTGGCACCGACGCTCCGCAGCTGCTTCATCGTCCAGCGCGCCGAAGCGGCCTGAGGCTCGACGCCGGACTTTCCCAGATATGCGTTGCGGCGCCGTACGCGGTGGGTTTGCTCGGCGGTGTTGATTAAAAGGAAGAACAATGTGAAGGCACGAGCTGCGACCGCGCACTCTTCGACGGTCAGCCCGTCAATAACCCGTAGAATCTCTTCCAGCGTAAGGGCACCAACTTCGTTGTGGCGTCGGGCCCGCGTTGCCACGCGTAACCGCTCCACAATGGCGAAGGCTTCATCGCCTTCCAGTCTGCGTATTACCCGCCCCAACGTCGCTGCAAGCCAGCGGACGTCCTCATGGAGGGGTAGATCATCTTTTCGGGGAGGTGCGGGGCTTGGCACGGCGGAAAAATATCATTGTCTGACGGTTAAGGGGCTATCCTGGACCCTCCGTGAATCGTCCTATGAATGCCACGATTCACAGCGCCGTCAGTTAACAAATATGAAGATACCTCACAGCCGTCCAATCCTTGTTTCCTTCGGACTGGCGTCAACGGCACTCGTGCTGTGCGCCCTGCTCGTGCTGGAATGGAGAGGCGGTTCAGCTGCAGTCGAGTCCTTCGAATGGGTCAGTCATACCCTCGAAGTCCAGCGTGAGCTGACGACCGTCGAAGCTCGCATCAGCGAGGCAGAATCAGGACAGCGTGGCTACCTGCTCAGCGATGACCCGGAATACCTGCGCCAGTACACCGAGGCGACGCGCGACGTCGCCAATCGCCTGTACAATCTCAGACAAATCGTCGCCGACAACTCCGCGCAGCTGCGCCGCTTGCTGATCATCGAATCGCTTTCCCGGCGCAAGCTCGCCGAGCTGGATTCAACGATCAAGCTGGCCCGCGCCGGCAGGAAGTCTGATGCGCTCAGTTTCACGCGCAAACCCTACAGCGACAGCCTGATGACGTCGATTCGCTCCAGCCTGCGGGCGATGACTGAGGAGGAAGCGCAGGTACTGCGCGCCCGCCAGAAGGACCTGGTCAACGACATGCGGGACGCTGACATGGTTTCGATAGCCCTTAGCGGCGGTTTGGCGCTGATGTTCGTCGCACTGCTGGTGATTGCGCGCGGCGCCGAGCACTACCGGAACCTCGTGACACTCTGCGCGTGGACTCGATCGGTCGAGTACGAGGGCGAGTGGATAAGCTTCGAGGAGTATCTGCGCCGCAAGTTCCAGGTAAGCACCACTCACGGGATCTCGCCCGAAGCGTTGACGCAGATTCAGGTTGGGCTCGATGAAGACAAGGACGATAAGATCGTTCCGATCGAGCCAATTGATCCGATCGAGCCAATCGAGCCGATCGATCCCAAGAAGCTGGCTAGTTAATCCACGAGCCGCGCCGGCAGCCAGGCGCGCTCGTCTAACTACCGCAGTCTTCGCGCGAGGCCCGCGAGGTAATCGGCAGCCTGCGCGATCGGCTTCGCGCCAGCCATCACTGCACGATCGAGCGCCGGGATGCGCGGCTCACCATTAATGTTGCGGATTCCGAGTCTGCGTCGCAATTCGTCGCGGAGAGCCCGCGCCGGGCGATAGAAGACTTCACGATACGTCCGCCAGGTGCGCAGGTTGTGCTCCATTAACTCGCCGCTCTGTTGATCGAGCGCTTCGTCTTTTTCTGCGTCCGAGGATGCAGCAGGCAACGGGTCAGACTCCAGGGATTTGACGAACTCGCGATCACTGCCGGCCTCAAACCGCTTCATCTCGTCGGCCAGTTGCAACGCTTCGATTTTCAGTTCGGCGGTATCGAGCACGGAGAGCTGACTGGTCAGCGTATCAGTCGTCTCGGCGACGACCCCATCCACCGCTGTCGGAGATTCGAAGCCGGTAAAACGCGGACCGGTGACCAGCAGCCACAAG
This sequence comes from Gemmatimonadaceae bacterium, assembly GCA_045803545.1. GTDB lineage: Bacteria > Gemmatimonadota > Gemmatimonadetes > Gemmatimonadales > Gemmatimonadaceae > UBA4720. The sequence goes on from JBJMOW010000006.1 coordinate 129,674, forward strand.
AACTCCGCAAACGTCGTCACGAAATAGCACGAAGCCGCGACGACAATGAAGCGGATCACTTTTGGCTCGCCGCGCAGGACGCCGTGTCCCTGCCAGAGTATGTTAAGCGCGGCGATGGTAACGCAGCCGGCGATTCTGGTGGGTTGTGCCAGCGGAAGCTGTTCCCACGCGATCGGAGTCGCGCGCCGCAGAACGCGAATAACTATTGGAGTTCTCACCATGAAAAGACTGTTGCGTGAGCTAGGCAGTCACGCTACCACAGAAGAGTTTCGGAGCAAGTAGGTGTTACCTATTTGCTGATTTGCTTCTTGCCTGGCCGGTTAACGCGAAACCTTTACGCGATGATGTCGTAAGGGAAAACTCGCTCGAGCACAACACCACAATGAACTCCGGCTATACGGACGAACTTCCGCTTCTCTACGACCACGTTGCCCTTTACGGGTCACGAGGTGACATCGGATTCTACGTCGACCTTGCTCGGGGTACCAAAGGCGATGTTCTTGAGCTGGGATGTGGTAGCGGTCGTATCCTGCTGCCCATCGCTCGACTGGGTAAGCGCATCGATGGTCTTGATTCCTCAGAGGCGATGCTGGCTCGGTGCGCGCGCAAACTCGACGCGGAGCCGAATTCTGTAAAGGCCAAGGTCTCGTTGCACGGCGGCGATGCACGTGGCTTTGATCTCGGCCGCGTGTTTGCACTGGTCATAGCGCCGTTCCGCGTACTTCAGAATCTATGTTCCATCGACGACCAGCTCGGATTCCTTAGAAGCGCCGCCCGCCATCTCGCCGGCGACGGCCGCCTCGCGTTTGACGTCTTCAATCCCAACTTCAGCGCTATGGTCGCCTCCGACGGGATAGAACGCGAAGACACGCCACCAACAACCTTGCCCGACGGCCGCGTTTTTCGGCGCACTGCTCGCGTAAAACGTGTACGGAGGGTGGATCAGATCAGTGAGATCGACCTCACGTACTACCTGATCAACGCCAGCGGGGAAGACGTGCCTCTGTTCGTACACTCACTCGAAATGCGGTGGTACTTGCGATCGGAACTGGTGCATCTCATCGAGCGGTCGGGAATGGCCATCGAGGCTATTTATGGTGACTTTGACGGGAGCCCGCTGACCGACGCATCGCCGGAAATCATCGCTATCACGCGGCCCAAATAGTCTTTAGGTCGATTGGCTTACAGCGGTCGGGACATTATGTGGTCGTCGCCGATTTGCTCGCCGAAATGAAATGCTGCAGATCCGACTGCGGTAAACCCCATCCGCTGATAGAACCCGATCGCCCACGGCGCCTCTTTCCAGACTTGGAGCCAGATCGTGTCGGCGCTTCGCTGGCGCGACTCGTGGAAGCATTTCTCCATCAGCGCCGCACCAATCCCGCGGCCCTGCGCGGCTGCCTCGACGTAGAATCGCACCACCTCGAAGCTGTTGTAGCTGCTCACGCCCTCGGGAAGCTCTCTAGTTTTGCGGAGAAACGCGTAACCGAGCGGATGCGTCGTTTCGTCCTCGGCGACGAACATGGTCACATCACCGTCTGTGATTTCGTCGCGGACTTTATCGCCCGAGAATGAACGCGCGAGATACCGACTGAGCTCCGGTTCCGGATGCGTTGGTCCGTATGCCTCCGTAAACAGTCGCGCGGCTAGCTCCCCCAGCATCTTCGCGTCGCTTGCCGTGCACCGGCGGATTGCGAATTCACTCGCGGTGCGCGTCGCCATCACCGCACTCCGGAAATTGCGCGAATGAGCTGGCCGTCATCGGCGCCGATTTCCCAAATAATGATGCCGCCGAGGTTGTGCTCGCGCATGTAGTCTACTTTGGCCCGCACGGATTGCGGATCGTCGTAGGTGATCCACGTTCCGTTCAACGCATCGTACAGCCAGGGAACTTTTGCCGACGCTTCCCAATGCCGAACGTAGCGGGGATCGCTGAGCCGCGTGCGCGACAGTCTGCGCCAGTCGCCGTCCGATTCGTGCCAGTCACGCGGCTTGCCGGGCGACGGTTGAAAGAGTCCCGCGTTGGTCTTCGGAACGCGCCCATACGCGCGAGCAAAGAATGGCACACCGACGAGCAACTTTTGCGACGGCACACCTCCCTGCTCGAACGCGCGCATCGAAGCGTCGACGTTGAGGTCGGGAGTCGGATCGTTCCTGGCCGCGAACAGCGGCGCGTTGAAGTGCGCGATCGGACCTTCGGTGTGATAGTCATACGTCATCACGTTGATGAAATCGAGCAGCGGAGTGATCTGCGCCAGCTCGACGTTCGCGATCTCCGATGGTCGCGCTGAAGCGGCGATGGTCAGCTCATAATGACGGTTGTCGACTTTGCCCTGCGCATCCAGCTGACGACGCAGCTCGGCCAGCAGCAGCGTAAAGTTGTGCTTGTCTGCCGGTCTCTCGACGTTACCCTTGAGCCCGCCCTGTACCGGAAATTCCCAATCGATGTCGATGCCGTCGAACAGTCCGGGCCATTTGTGGAAGAAGAGCTCGATCGCAGACTCAGTAAACCGCTTGCGCGATTCATCGGTCAGCGCAGCATCGGAGAACCGCGCCGATCCGCCCCACCCACCGATCGAGATCGTGAGCTTCAGATGTGGATTCTTCGCCTTGAGCTTGCGCAGCTCGCCAAAGTTTCCGCCCGGTTGCCCGGACGACGATTCGCCACGTCCGCACACGCCGATGTCGACACACCGATCGCCGAGCACCACCTCGCCTGACGCGTCTATCAGCGCGAAGGCGTAGTAGATGTGAGTAAGCTGGTTTGCCGGCAGTTTTGCGATGGGGGTGCCTTTCGACTTCACTCCCCACGAGGCTAGGTAACCCACGACGCGCATGGGGGGCGCGGCGGCTGTGAATGGAGCCGCACCGGTCGCCACGACGAGTGTCGTTAGAGCAGCGAGCGCAATGGCGGCGTATAGTCCGCTGCGCAATCTGCCAATCACAGAACGAAAGCCGGGAGCTACCAGCTTAGGGAGCCTATTAGCTCGGAGCACGGTTGTAAGCACGCCCTCATATAAGGTTGCGCGCACCCAAAAATCAAACCGTGCTCGGCGCTAAGCTGCTCCCTAAGCTGGCAGCTCCCGGCTTTCGTTTCGTGGATGCTAGCCCGCGACTAGCCTCTCCGCCGTCCGTCCGATCCCTATGCTGCGTCCGGCCGCGGCAGTGTAAACGAGAACGTCGCCCCCTGCCCCGGCTGTGTCTCGCACCATATCATGCCGCCGTGCGCTTCGACCATTCCCTTGGCGATGGGGAGGCCGAGGCCGACGCCGCGGTGGTCGTTGCGGGATTGCCAGAAGTTGTCGAAAAGGTGTTCGACATCCCCGGGATTGATGCCGGGGCCGGTGTCCGATACGTGAAACGCGACGTTGTGTCCGTTTGGTGAAGCGCGCAGGGTAACCGTGCCGCGCTCTGGTGTGAACTTGAGGGCGTTGCCAACCAGATTGCCCATGATCTGAGACACCCGAAACGGATCCGCGCGCACCACGACGTCGTCGCCGGGCGGAACGGCGACCAGCTCGATGCTGCGATTCGCAGCGAGCGGGCGGAATGCCTCTTCGGTCTGGGAGAAGATCGTCTTTACCGGCAGTTCTTCGACGTCGAGCGTGAATTTTCCCGCCTGCAGTCGCACCGTGTCGAGCAAGTCTGCGATCAAGCGGTTCATCTGCCTGGCCGACCGCATCATCACCGACAACAGCTGCCTTTTCTTGAACCGGTCCAACCTCTCCTGCAGCATCAGGTCCGCCGAGCTGACGATGATGCTCAATGGATTGCGTAGATCGTGTGCAACGACCGCAAGAACTTCCTCGCGCGCCCGCGCCATCAGTTCCGCGGTGCGACGACGCTCACGCTCGTCGTTGTAGCTGCGCCCGACTTCCTCGTTCATGCGCTTGAGCTCTGCCGCGCGCAATTCCGCGAGCGCACGTGCACGCTGCAGCGCTGTCATCGTAGCGGTGATCGTCACGGAGACGATCAGGAAAGCGATGATCTCGAGCGCCTCGATTCTATCGATGCGGAGAGAGCCACCGGGCGCGAAAAAGTTGATGTCGATCAGCACCAATGCGAGCAGCGTCGCCACGCTGCTTGGTCCTACGCCGCCGTACCACGCCGAAAGTGCAACCGCAGGAACAAAGAACAAAAAGCTCGGCGTAGGTCCATCGCGACGTAGGACGAGTGTAGCTGCCAACGCTATTGCAGTAGCGGCAAATGCAAGCGCGAAACGCGCCAGGTGCAATCGTATGTTTACCGACCGTGGTTTCGTCACTTGGCCGTGATTCAGGTCGCTCACCAGCACTCTGATTACGCCGCTGCAACCGATAGCGTTGACGCGACCTATGTAGTCCTTGTGTCATTTCGTCGTGTTGTGTGCGGAATTTGCTAATGTCGGCAGTGAACGCCTAACCAGAGGATTGACATGAAATTCCTTACCATCGCGGCGACTGTAGTTGGCTACGCGGCACTGGTCGCCGCCGCGCCAGCTCCGGCGCCAGTGCCGGTGCACAGCGCGTGGACCTTGCAGCAGGCCTGTCCGGCAGCGCCCGCAGTCGCCCGCGGCTATTTGGCCAATCAGGTATCGGCCGGCCGCAAGCTGACGATGTCACGCGCCGCCGCCGTCGCCGAGATCACGAAGATCACTGGCACCGACGGAGAGTTTGCGGGCCTCAAGCCGTGCGACTCGGGTTACCCGAACGCGGTGCGGTTCTACCTCGACGAAGTGATCAAGGCCGGCACAAACAACAGCGTTTAGACCTAACGGCGGTCGATACAGGGCTCGATAATCTGACGCTTCGCGGAGCGCGGGTCGTTGATCGTTTCGTAAAACTCGTCGAAATATTTCAACGTCTCGCGCACCGTGTCGTCGTCCAGCAGCTTGCCAATCGGGTCACGATATAGCGCGTAGATCTCGGCCCTCTTCTCGTTGAACAGTGCGAAGACCTTCGTGAACATCGCCGGATCGCCGCAGTAACCGCGGAAAAGTCTCCGGCGCACGTTCGGAAGGTTGAGCCTCTCGTCTGGAATCGCGTACGACGCGTTCACTGCACCGGCGAAATCAAAGTCGTAGGCAATTGGCATCACGTTGCCATCGTTGGTGAATAGCAGCTCGACGTTGTGCAGGCCGGCTACCGAGAAATCCGTGTTCCCGATCATGTACTGGAACACGCCGAATAGCGCATTCTGGAACGGGTCCAGATCAGATCCGCCAGCGCCCTTCTGCTCCATGACTTTTCCATTCAGTCTCGAGCCGAGCGAACCTGGTTCCTCCATGATGAACCCGAACCTGTGCGCGCGCACTTTTCCGCTGCCGCTGTCGGCGTACGTGAACTTGAGCAGCCGCGCGCGATGACTGATCGGCGTCAGTATCTGATAGACGCGATAGAGCTGGAATTCCTCGAGGAGGTAGCGCTCATACCCGTCGCGATCCTGGCAGTAGCTCACCAGCTTTGGCTTGTCGAGCCGGCTGAAGATCGTTCCTTTGGAAGTTTCACCGCTGAAATTCAGCTTGAGCGGCGGGAAGTCGCACATCCTAAGACGCCAGATTCCGCGCGTGCGTGCTTTGAGTGGAAGGGAAACCGTCGCGCCGGCAGTGTCCTTGTACGACATCGTCGCCGGACGCCACGGTGCTTCAGCGCCCTTGTCGCCTCGAATCCTGCCGATATTCGTGGTGAAGGTCACCTCCAGCGGCTCCTGAGCGTCGTACAGCGGTGCAGGTACGAAAGTCTTGGTGTGTTCGACCTTGACCGCTGGCGTTTGCTGAGTGCTGGCTACAACAGGCTCCTGCGCACTCACTCCTGAAGAAATGAGCGCGGCACACGAGCAGGCAAAGAGATAGGTGCGGGTTGCCGGCACGGTCTACCTCCGAGAGACGGACGCTCGAATATTGTGCGAGCATCTGGTTCGCGCCATAGCGAGTCGATGGCGCCATGACGACCTCGCTCGACGATCGCCCTAAAAAAAACAAAACCCGCCGAGTTAGCTCGACGGGCTTTGTCCCCTCTCCAGCGAAGCCTTACAGGCTCCACTGCAGTCGTTCAACAAAAATGGGTTTAGCGAAACGTCCCAACAGCGTCGCCGTACTCTGAACCTGAGAGTAGCTCTCCGGTCCGACCACGACGTAGAGTGCGCCGTTCCGCAGAAATCTGTCGCGCGCCATGATGCCGCGCAGAAGCGGAACGATCAATCTTGCATCCGCACCGCTGACCGCCCGCAGATCCACGATCAACCGCTCCGCGGAAACCGCGTCGGCACTCTCGAACATCCGCCTGATCAGCACATGGATCGGCTCACGCCCGTCATCCTGCAGTCCGGCGAACCGAACGTAGACGGTTCGATGTGATGCATCGATCGCAAATGTGCTTACCGGTCCTTCCGCGCTCATTACCGCCGGCGCGTCGGGAGTCGACTTGACGGTCGTCGGCTCGACGCAACCCAATGCGAGTAGAGCGCATGCTATGCGAATCATGTTCATACCTCGATCTCACGGAAATGGACGCGGACGCGGCCATGGCCACGGCCACGGGTCGAACGAGCGCGCGCCAGCCAGTCCGCGTACCGCTGCTTCGCGCACTTGCGGATCACTCGAGTTGAGTAGCTCGGTTAATGTTGCCTCCGAGCTCTCGCCCGATTTCATCAATGCACGGATCAACGCTTTTCTGACACGATCGTTGCGCTCCGATTTGAGCGCGTCACGAATGGCAGACAGCGCATTCCGGTCCTGCATCTGTCCAAGCGCCCAGGCTGCCTTGAGCCGCGTGTCCGTGTTCTCGTCCGACAGCAACCGCAGCAATCCTGCGGGCGCACTCGCCCCCTCGTCGTCCAGCTGGCCAAGCGCCCACGCAGCCGTGCCTCGGACATAAGCACTGCGATCGGAGGTTGCTGCATCGAGCAGAGCAACCGATGCATGGTCACCGATGTTGCCGAGCGCCCACACCGCAGTCTCGCGCACGCGCTCTTCACTGTCGCTGCGGATTGCATTTCCAAGCGCCGACACGCCACGCGTGTCTTCAATGTTGCCAAGCGCCCACGCCGCCATTTCACGCACGCGTGGTTCGGCGTCTCGTCCGAGCACCTCGATCAGCGCGGGTACACCTTCCCTTGCCTCCATCTTGCCGAGTGCCCACGCAGCAACTCGGCGAACGTTGGGCGAATTGTCCTGTCGCGCGACACGGATCAACGCCGGAACAGCGCTGGTGGACTCGAGGTGGCCAACAGCAGCGACGGCCGCCTCCCGCACCTTCTCGGCGTCGTCGCTGAAGAGATTGACCAGCGGATTGAGCGCGCGTCCATTCTCGATCCTGCCGAGCGCCCAGGCAGAATTCGCGCGCACTTCCACGGCAGCATCACGCAGTGCGCGTATCAGCGGCTCTACCCCCGTTTGTGCCTCGACGAGACCAAGTCCAAGCGCCGCGACGGCGCGCGTAGGTCCGTCGCTCGCACCCAACCGAGTGACGAGCTCACTGCCAACCGTCTCAGCTCTTTGAGTTCCGATCAATCGCACCGAGAGCTCCCGCACGCACGCATCGTCCGAAGACAGACCCGCAAAAAGACGCTGTACATCTTCAGTCGAAAACGCGCGGCCGTCATGACCGCTGTACGTCAGCGGCCCCGACGATGCAGCGAGCGGCGTGTACGGCGCGTCCGCCCAACCGCCCCAACCATTCCCGACCGACCCTGCGGCCAACGAGCAGATCATCGGCGGTGCGCCGCGCGCAGCTGTCAGCAGCGCAGCCACATCGATGGTGGCGCGCTGCTGTCCTTCGTCAGAGCTCCAACTCGACTCTTTCACAGTGGCAGCTGCCGGGACATTGGTTAGCGACGAAAAGGCAAACGTCGCGAGCGCCAGTCCGATTATGCGTTGCATGATTACTCCGTTCATGAAGCCCGCCTTGTTGCGGGAAGTTGAAAATTCAGCACTGACCTTCAAAAGAGAGGGCGCCGACCTGGCGCCCTCTCCGATTACCTGTCGCTCGGATAAGGGCGCGGCTGCGGCCACGGTCGTGGCCACGGTCCCGTCGCGTGTCCGCCTGCTAACGCTTTCACAGCAATGGTTCTGATCTCCGGATCCTTCGACTCCAGCAGCGATTTCAGCGCGTCAACCGACTTTTCGCCAGTTGCCGCAAGTGCGCGGATGTATGCGATCTGCAGCTCTTTGTTCTGTTCTCTGCTCATCGCTGCCTCGAGACCAGGGATTGCCGCCGGATCTTCGATTTCGTACAGCGCCCAGGCCGCGGTCTCACGGGTCTCGGCATCGCTGTCCTTGAGCAGGTTGATCAACGCTGGAGGCGCCTGCTTGAGATCGAGATTGCCCAGCGCCCACGCTGCACGCTTCCGCATCTCGGAGCTCGGATCCGACAACGACTGAGCGAGCGCGTCTGCAGCGTTGCGGTTTCCAACGCTCCCGAGCGCCCACGCCGCGGTAAGCTTGACCTGGGTGTCTGAATCGCGCAGGCCGGCTATCAACGCTTCCGTTGCAACCGCCGAATGATCGCCCTCAGCCAGCGACCACGCCGACATCTCTCTTACTCTCGCATCGCGATCGGTGCGCAGCGCTTTAGCAAGCGCTTCTGCAGCATCCTGACGATCGGCGTACTCGGACAATCCCCACGCTGCAATCCGGCGCAGGTTGGCGTCAGCGTCCGTCGTCAAAATCTTCGCGAGCAGCACCGGACGTTCATCGGTGTCGCTCTTCGCGCCCTGGGTATTGAGGAGGTTGAGTAGAGCCGTCTGGCCCGCACTCATACCAGCCTTCACGCCCTGCTCTACGACGTAGTTGAGGGACATCTGGGTCTGAGTGTTAGTCGTTCGCGCCGTTTGCGTACTCGTCGCCTGTGAAGAACTTTGGCTGGTCGACTGCGCCGCCGCTCTCGCAGCTGCTTCGGCGCTTGCTTCCTTCCCGAAGGACTTCTCCATCTTCCTCTCGAGACGTGGATCCGGGTACGCGCGATCGACGACGTTCTGATTAGCCATGTCGAGATCGCTCGCGGCGGGAGCAACGGTTGCTGCTGGCGTTTGTTGACGGGGAGCTGGCGCAGCGGCACCGACCACGATCGAGATCAACGCCAGCGATCCAATCAACGCAGCCGACTGCTTGCGGCTCGGACTCGAGTGACGAAGGTCCGGATCGAGAATCGCCAACATGCGACCTTCGAATTCCTTGCGGCGCGCCATCGCCAGTGCAACCGACGGCGTCGCGTCACGCTTCACGCTGGTGACGATATCGAGCAGATGTTCGGCGTAGTCAGTCGCGCGCGCCCCGCATGCAAGCGCGAGATCATCGCACGCGCGCTCGCTCTCTGAGCGGAGCTGCTTGGCGGCAGTCCACACCAGTGGATGGAACCAGTAGAACGCACAGGCCAAACGCCCGAGTGTGTGCCCAACCAGATCGTGACGCCGAACGTGCGCCAGCTCGTGCAGCAATACCGCGCGACGGCGATCGAGCGTCCAGGTGTCGCATTCGGCCGGGAGTACTATAGTCGGAGTGAGCACGCCACAGGCAAAAGGCATCTTGGTGTCTTCGCTGCGCAGCAATCGCGGAGGCTCTTCGAGCGCGAGCCGGTCCGAGACTTCGTACAGCGGGTTCATCCAATCTTCAGTCGTCAGCGGGCGTGCGCGATTGACAATGCGCTTCACCAGCATTGCTGCGTAGCCGAGCGATGCGGCGATCACTACGACCACGATCGCCCAGATCGAGACGAGCAGCGATAGGCCACTCAGAATGGGCGAGCCTGCAACTTCGCTTTCGATTGAAGCCGGGGTTGAAAGATGGTTGCCCGACGCATTCCCATTGATGACGACCGGCGTCTGTTTGTCGACCTTTGATGCTGACTGTGTCTCGTTGAACGACGGTGGCTGAATGTTTGGAGACGCTTTCTCAGCCGGGAGAATGCGGATAGGAATCGGCGCCCACGCAGTCAGTGCGGGAACCAGCAGCAGCGTGGCGAGTGTGACGAGCCATACCAGGTGACGCGCGCCAGCAGAGGCCCGCTGCATGGAAAGCGTGATACCGAGTGCAACAACGAGAATGAGCGTAGCCTTGATCAGCAGCGCCGCCATTGAGAGACTGGTGCCGCTGAACTCAAAGCCGGACAGGATGTTGGAGAGCATTGGTGTTATCTCCCGCTTTGACGAGCACGCCCGATGATGGCGCGCAATCTCTTGACGTCCGAATCACTCATCTCAGCATCCGACATCCGAAGCAAAGCAGTCATTGCCTGCTCCGGCGAGTCGCCGAAGTACGTGCGGACCACGTGCGCGAGAACATCTTCGCGTGCCATCTCGGTCGACTGTGCCGGATAGTAGATGTAGCGGGGACCATCCTCACGATGCTTGATCAGACCCTTCTCGCCGAGGATGCGAAGCACGGATCGCACGGCAGAATAGGTTGGCGGATCGGGAAGGTCGGCCATGATCTCGGCGACGGTGGCGCCGGTGCGGCGATGGAGGATGTCCATCACCTGGCTTTCGCGTCGCGAAAGCGCGGATGGAATTGCAGAGGCTTCTTCTTTTTTGGGCATCAGCGTAGCAGCCATGGGAAATCACCAGGGATTCAGAGAATCCCATAAAGGTGTTGAAAAATCAACCGTGCTGAATTTTCAACAGTCCTACGGCTTTGTCAATAGCGAAGTTTCAGGAGCCCTTTCTGAGCACGATGTCGCCGTTCACTGTATTGACTCGAATCAGCGGTCCACCGCTCCCAACCTGTTGGCGCACACGGACATAGCGTCGCGGCGTCCCGTGACTCGTATCCCAGTTGTTCGTTTCGGTAACCGTCAGCGGCCAGTCGCTGATGATGCGAGTCTTGTCGCGGAAATTGTCCGTGTAGGCGGTCTCGAGCTCAAGGTTCGCATTTAAATCATCGGGCACCGTGATCACCACTCGCCCGGTTCCGGATGTCACATCGACCGAGCCAGCACCGCGAAAATCGATCGCCACGCTGCCGGCGCCGGTGTGAGCTTCAACCGATCCGCGAGCCGGACCGATCTCGATGTCACCGCCGCCAGTCTCGGCGTATACGGCACCGCCTGAAGGTCCGATGGTGACCTTGCCGCCGCCGGTGGTGACGTGGGCGCCGTTCGGCGCAAATGGAAGCTTGAGTGAGCCGCCGGCAGCAGACATTCTGATGGGCCCGCCAGTCGCAACGGCGTAGCCAGTAGTATCGCCGTCGACAGTCGCCATCGCCGCCGCACCCTCGCCGGTGCCGTAGCCGTAGCCTTTACCAGCGCCGCTCGCATCGGTGTAGATCACCGGCCCGCTACCGGACGAACCTTTAAAGTGACCTTTGACGCCGATGATGCGAACGAGTCCGCCACCGGTGCTGACGTTCCCTTCGAGGTTGGAATCGTCGACGTACACTTCCCCGCCACCGGTGCTCAGGTCCACGCGGCCGTTGACCTTGTGGAGTTTGATATTGCCGCCGCCGGTGCTGCCACGGAATTCGCCGCTGGTGTTGGAGATGTCGATCGATCCGCCGGATGACTTGATCCGAACGTTGATCTCGCGTGGCAACTTGATGTCGAAGTCGTGACTGCTGCTCTGATTTCGCGAGAAGCGGCTGAAATCACTCGACAGAGTGGCGTCGCCACCCGAACGCTCGAGCGTGACGCGCGTGTCGCGCCAGCTGCTCCCACTCAAACGCGCATCGACTAAGACTTCTGGCTTGTCCCAGCTCTCGATCGTTATTCCGCCGCCCGTTTTCAGATCGATGTAGAGCGTACCGCCCGAGCGTATCGGCGCCGAGAGAGTGAATGTCGAATCGAAAACTCTTTTAGAATCGCGTCCGACTTTTTCTATGTCGTTGGCCTTTTCGGGAGTCGCGATCAGCGGATTCGGCGCGTCAACCGGCGTGGCAGAAATTTTGGGGGCGGCACTCACCGTTGGCTTTGCGGCTGCCTTGCGCTCAACCGGTCGGAATGCTGCGAGCGGTAACACCACCAATAAAGAAATCGCGGCTGCAACCCATCTCGCCGTTCGGGAGGCCGCGACCCTCTCGCGGGATTCGTTCAGCACGGCGAGCAGTCGTCCCTCGAGCTGTGATGGTCGCGCCATCGCTACCGACAGGAAGCCGGGCGCACCGAATGCGCGGGCGGATCTCGCTACCTCGAGCAAATGCGACGCGTAATCCGCCGCCGGCGTGCCCAGCGAAACCACACGATCATCGCACGCGCGCTCACACTCTGCGCGCAACCTGCGTTCGAGCATCCAGACAAGCGGATGGAACCAGTAAATCGCGCAGACGAAGCCGGCTAGCAGCTGCGACAGAGAATCCGCTCGGGAGATGTGCGCCATCTCGTGGCGAAGCACCACCCGACGATGGTCCTCAGACCAGTCGAGTGCATCGTCGGGCAACAGGATCACGGGATCCAGGGTGCCCCAGGTGAGGGGCGTGCTGACGAACGAGCTGGTCGATAACCGTACGCTGCGCGTTACGTCTGCTTCGATGCGGACTGCGTCGAGAAGCCTCTGCCACTCCGGTTGGCTGAGTGGCCAGGCCTCGCGTGCAATCTTACGCAAGCGGAGACGGCCGATCGCGAGCCAGGAAAGCACCGCGAACAAACCGATCGCCCACGCGAGAACGGGGACGGCGTCAAGATTCAGTCGCGTCGGATTGCTGGTGACGCCGCCGGCGGCGAATCGCGCACCGCTGTTGGCGTCATTCGTCGATATGTTGGCCGGCGCGGAGGGAACGGCGGTTGAAGAGGAGCGTTGGTCCCCGATGGCCGCTGCGACGTTTGGTATGAGCGCGGCACTCGACTGCGGCAGCACCCCAACTTCCCAGCGCGGCGAGATCAGCATCAGCGCGGGCAACGTTAGCCCACAAACGAGGGTCGCCAGCAACACGAGATGCCGGACCGAAGATGAAACGCGTCGCATGGCCGCAGCGACCACGAGGCCTGCGCCAAAGATGAGAGTCACCTTGATCAGCAACCCAGGAATGAACGCGGTCATGCTGCACCTCCCTTGCTTCGCGCGCGCTCGATCAGGCGCTCGAGCTCGTCCAAATCTTCGTTAGTTAGATGGTCCTCGTACATACCCACCATCGCTGCCACCGCGGAGCTGGCCGAGTCGTCGAAGAAGGTTCGCACGAGGTGGCGCATAGCGGACATGCTGACCCGATCGGGATCCACTGTCGGATGGTAGACATAGCGGGGACCATCCTGCTCGTGCCGGAGGTGGCCTTTACTCTCCAGCCAGCGAAGCATGCCTCTGACTGCGGTATAGGTCGGTGGATCGGGAAGATCGGCGAGAACGTCGGCGGCGCTAGCCCGACCGCGACGGTAAACGATCTCCATTATCTGACGCTCTCGGCGTCCCAGCTGCTCCAATCCACGCTTTTGCATCGCGGCTCCGTCCGGTGACTGTTGCGCCACTGGAGGGCCAAGATGTCAATAGGTTGACATACTGTCAATAGGCTGGCACGAGTCCAAGGTTGACGAGGTTATCCGAGGCCTTAGTCTCTTCCAATTCGTCGAGGGTCGGGCTTTACCGCGAACGGCTGGCTGTAGGTTTTCGCATTTACAGTCAGCCGCGCTGTAAAGTTGCCGACGTAGCGCCGGTCCAGCGGCCCGCCCTCGTCAGCAGGCGGCGCCCCGCGCGGGCGCTCTCGCAAGGGGTTCCAGACAACCCGATGCATCCCGGCGGATGTCGGCAGCGGCTCAGGCGACGTCTGCCAGAGCGGCGAAACTCGAGGCAGCGCGTTCGATGCCTGACGCGGATCTCCGGCTGTCGACTGCGCAGCCGCGACGCTCGAGAAAGTGCGAATGACTTTGCCCGCGTCATCCAGGATCTCGACGGTGACCGGTGTCGTCGCGGCGCGCTTCAGGTAGTAGTCGATCGCCGCACCATCGGGCAGGTTTTCAGCCTGCGGCTCGTCTTTTTGCAGCGGTGTGCCGTTATCGGTGCCTTCGATGTAATTGATCGCGTCGGCCGGCTTGAACAGGTATGCGTCCCCCCGTGTCACGGCGTCGGTCAGCTGACGCAAAGGAGAGACGTCGTCGATGATCCAGAATCCGCGGCCGTGCGTCGCGACGATCAGATCGTTGCCATAGAACTCAAAGTCGCGCATCGACGTCACCGGCATGTTGAGCTGCAGCGGCTGCCAGTTGTCACCATCGTCGAACGAGACGTGAATTCCGCGCTCCGTTCCCGCGACCAGCAGCCCTCGGTGCTGAGGATCCTCCTTCACCACGTGCACATAGACCCCTGCCGGCAATCCTTTGGTGATTTTCTGCCAGCTGCGACCCATATCGCTTGTTCTATAGATGTAGGGATCGAAATCCTGCAACTGGTGGCGATCGACGCTGGCGTACGCCGTATTAACGTCGAAGTGGGATGCCTCCAGCATCGTAATCCTGCTCCACGGCGCAATTGCGTTTGGCGTCACGTTTTGCCAGTTCACGCCGCCATTCGATGTCACGTGGATCAGACCGTCGTCGGTTCCGGCCCAAATCGCAGGTGCGCTGAGTGGCGAAGGTGAAATCGTGTAAACGACACCTCGCTTGCCATTCCGATCCGTTGCGTTGGCAGCGGTCTCGTCGAGCGTCGGCGGCACCACGATCTCGCGACGGGTGAGATCAGGGCTGATTTGCGCCCAGGTCTTCGCGCCGTCGCTCGTTCTGAACACGAACTGATTCGCGTAATAGAGGTCCTGTTTGTTCGCCTTCGAGAACACCAGCGGCTGGGTCCAGTCGCTGCGTGCCGGCTCTGGTGACTCAGGCCTTGTTGTCGATTCGTCGGGAACGTTGGTCTCGAGATTCCACCGCTGGCCATCCCCACCATAGACGATGCCAGGATTTAGCGGATCGCCGGCCGTGTACCCGCTCTCACCACCCGGAGCGATGGGCTCCCAGTCGTGCATCGAGATCTCGGCGAATTTTCCGCGTGAGCGCACTGCGATCGCGCCCGAGTCCTGTTGCGCGCCAGTCACCCAGTACGGAAAGCGATAATCGATCGAGAGATGATAGATCTGCGCTGTCGGCTGATTGAGCCACGATGTCCACGTAACGTCGCGCGGGTCCCGTGAGCGCGCGTTGCGCGTGATGATCGCGCCCTGATCGCTCGCCACGATCATCGTGTTCGGATCGTTTGGCGAAATCCACGGCTGATGATAATCATCGCCGCCAGGCGATCCGCGCAGCACCGCCCATGTCTTGCCGCCGTCCATCGTGCGGTTCACGGCCACGTTCGGCACGTACACTGTGTCGGCGTCGCTCGGATCGACAGTAATTTTCTCGAAATACCAGCCGCGTCCCCAGAGTGCGGGATCGTTGGACAGTCGCGTCCACGTCGCACCAGCGTCGTCGGAGCGAAAGAATCCGCCCTGCCCGGGAGGAGGCGATGATGGGCGCGCACCGGCTGCCGAGGGCGTAGGAACCGGAGTGCCGAGTGGTGGCTCGGTCTGCGGCGGCGTCTCGGGCACCAGACAATCGACGATTGCATACACGCGATTGGGGTTGGCTGCAGCCACCGCAATGCCGGTGCGCCCGATTCCTTCCCTCGGCAGCCCATTGGTGAGCCGGGTCCACGTCGTCCCGCCGTCCATTGATTTGAAGATTCCACCGCCCGGACCATTGGTCGGCGCGTAGGTGAACCAGGGTGGGCGGCGTGTGTTCCAGAGGCCAGCGTAGACGATTTGCGAGTTCGAAGGGTCGAAAACGACTTCGACCGCGCCGACGTTGTCGTCACCGAGAACCTTTTGCCAGCTGCGACCGCCATCGCGAGAGCGGAAGAGCCCGCGCTCCGGATTGGCCGCGTAAAGTTTTCCGATGGCCGCTACGAAGACGTTGTTTGGATTGCGCGGATCGATCGCGATCTTACCGATGTGGTGCGTCTCGTCGAGTCCGAGGTGCGTCCAGGTTTTTCCAGCGTCGGTGGACTTGTAGACTCCGTTTCCATAACCCACTGAGTCGCGGAGTGTAGACTCGCCGCTGCCGACGTAAACGGTGTCGGGTGAGCTCGGCGCGACCGCGATCGCTCCGATCGACGCTGTCGATTGGCCATCGAAAACGGGCAGCCAGATGCGTCCACCGTCGATGGTCTTCCAGACGCCCCCGTTGACGGCGCCGAAGTAGAACTCGTTAAGCCGCCCCGGAACTCCGGTGGCAGCAGCGACGCGCCCACCGCGGAACGGTCCGATCATCCGCCAGCGCAGGCCGGAGAATAGACCTTCCGCGACGGGCGACGAAAGAATGCGCGCCGATGTCGCTACATCTTCTCGATGCGTCGCAGCAATTAGCGATCGATCGAGACCGAGCGGGAAAAGCGAAAATGAAAAACCGGCGGCGGACACGCGGGAAACGAAGGCCCGGCGCGTCCACCTATCGTCGGACCGGTCGTTCTCGCCCACTACGGAAGCGTCAGGTAATTGCCGAGGAAGCCGCGCGCTTCAGGCGTGTCGAGTCGCCAATCCCAGGTCGTCGCGCGGCAGTTGTAATCACCCGTCGTAACGGTCGCGAGGATCATCGTGGTGTTGCCATCGATGAACTTCGGTCCGCCCGAGTCTCCGTAGCAGTCACCACCTAATCCGGTTGCGTTGGTGTTCATGAGCAAGCCGAGCCACGTCGGCTGGAGGCCCATGAACTCAGACTTCGAATAGCTGCGCTTGCCGTCGTAAGGAAAACCGGGCTTCCCGGTAAGAGTCGCCGATGTGCCGTAGCCGACGTTGATGAATGTAAGGCTGTTGATGACTCCGCTTGCCTTCAGCTTGTCGAGATAGCCTGCCGGCGGCAGCTGCAGCGGCGTGATTCCGCGGGTCGAATTTTTTGGCAGGAAGACTACTGCCAGATCGTGGAGGTTTGCCTGATCGTGGCCGTACTGCGGATCCCACACGTATCCAGTCGCCTTGATGTAGCTGAAGGATTTCGAGTACAGGTCGGGAGAGAACGAGACATAGAACTGAGTACCAGCGGGCGTAATCGGATCGGGCGCGACACAGTGAGCCGCCGTCAGGAAAATCGTTGGCGTGACCAAACTTCCGGTGCAAAGCTCGTCGTCGCCGTTAATGACGCCGTTCTGGTCGTAGTCGATCAGCAGCGCGCCAACATTGCCGTAAGAGTTGCCAGTCGGTTGACCGTTCACGATGAATGCTGCAGTAGCCGGAGCTGTTACGCGGTTCGCTGCATCGGTGCACGCGGTGGACGCGAGTGCAATTGCGACGGTGGCAAATCGAAGGATCGATAGGCGGCGCATAGACTTCCTCGGAGGGTGGGATAAACGGATGCCTAGACTATATCCAGTTCAGTCTTTTGGCAAACGCGATTTCTCGTGAGCAGCAAGTGCGTGTATCGCTCGCGCGTTGCCGTCCCACTCGGTTTCGCCAGCCCACCCGGTCACCTCCCAGTCGTCTCCGCCGTTCCGTCGAACAGCGCCTCGATGCGACTGTCCGGAATCAACCAGACCAATGCAACAAAAGCGTAGATGGCGTCGGATATCCACTGATTCATGAACGCCAGCGGAATCGCCGAGGCGTACATAACGATCGAGATCTTGCCCTTGGTGTCGGCACCGACGGCCGTTGCCAATCGCGAATCGACATCCTGGTTGCGAATGATCACCTGCTCGAGGATGTAGTAGGCGATCCCTGCAAGGAGGAGAACCGCTCCGTACAGCGCCGTCGGCAGCGGAGCGAAGTGGTTTTCACCCATCCAGCCTGTCACGAACGGCATCAGCGATAGCCAGAACAGGAGATGAAGGTTTGCCCACAGCACACCTCCCGTGACGCGATCGGTGAGGTAGAGCAGGTGGTGATGATTGTTCCAATAGATGCCGACCACGATGAAGCTGAGGACGTAGACCAGAAAGGCGGGCAGCACCGCCGACAAAGCGGCGAGATCGCTGTTGTGCGGCACTTTGAGCTCGAGCACCATGATCGTGATGATGATCGCGATCACACCGTCGCTAAATGCGTTCAGCCGTTCCGGAGTCATTTGTCTCGCCGACTCAGCTCAGTCACAGCGCAGCAATCTACAGTGTGTCGACTACCCCGAAATGGCCCTGGCGGCTTCTACGTCATTTTCGTGTAATCTACGTAATCATACGTATCGACCCCTCGATCCGGTCTGGGTAGAGTCGCTCCAGCAAAACACCCATCACCGGAGCGAACAATGGAAAGAACTCGCAGCGTGCTGGCGCTCGTCATAGCGTCGGCAATCGGATTGGCAGGATGCTCGAACGATTCAGCTTCGCCGGTCTCGACTGACCTCAAGCTCGCCGCGAAGCTTTCCCCCAAGGCCGCATCCTACATGACCAACTACGTAGCGATCGGTACCAGCATCAGTATGGGGTGGGCGAGCGATGGTGTTGTCGCGGGCTCCCAGAACAACGCATGGACGAAGCAGCTTGCTGACGAAGCAGGAGTCGATTTCACTTTGCCGCAGATCGACGTCCCAGGCTGCAGGCCTCCACTCGCAGCGCCGTTGATTTCGTTCGCGCGCATCGATGGCAGCTCCGCGGCTGCTTCTTCGGTGTGTGCGGAAAACGTCGCCGGTGTCGCGCTGCCGACGCACAACCTCGCGGTGGAGAACGCGACGGCGGCAGAAGCGCTGAACGCGACACCCGCCACCGCATCGCAAGGACGCGGACCCGTCACGAGCAGAATCCTCGCCGCCGGTATGACTCAGGTAACCACGATGCGCTCGCTCAATCCAACTTTTGTCTCAGTGGAGCTTGGCGGCAATGAGCTACTGCCGGCGCAGGTCGGTCTGCTCTACCCCGGCGTGACCTACACCCCGTTTGATTCGTTCCGCGCGACGTACGATCAGATCATCGATCAGGTCAAAGCCGCTGGTGCGCGGGCGCTACTCGCCACGGTGCGCACAGATCTGCGGAACTTCCCGACTATTCGCACCTCTCAAGAAGTCGCGTCACAGCGGGGAGCGTTCGGCAGCTACAACGTCAGTGTGAACAGCGACTGTGATGCTAGTGCGAACTTCATCTTCGTGCGGGGCAAAGTACTCACGGCGATTGTCACCGGCATCACTCGCGCGCGGATGGGACTCGGCCCGTACGATCTGAGCTGTGCTGATGTTCCGGGCACCGTCGATTATGTGTTGACGCCGAGCAACATCGATCAACTGAATGGCCTCGCCGGTCAGATGAGTGATTACATCGAAAGCAAAGCCGCTGAAAACGGCTACGCCGTCTTCTCGATCGGATCGCTCTACGATCGATCCAAGGACGACGTTCCGTTCGATCTCGAATCGTACCTGAAGTCGAACAACCCTTACGGTGATCTAATCAGCCTCGATGGCGTACACCCGAGCGCGAAGGGCCAGACCGTTCTCGCTCGCAACGCACGACAGGCCATTCAGCGGACTTACGGAACGGGGCAGCCCGACTAATCGAACGGGCGACGGCGGGCGAATGTTTAACGGGTTGTGGAATTCTCACTCGCTGCTGATACTTGCAGCGGATGGACAACTTCAGCATTCGATCCGCCGTCGCCAGCGATGCTCCCGCGCTGGCGAGCATGCTCGATCAGCTCGGGTATCCGACCGACGCCGGTGAAATCCCCGGCCGCCTCGCGCGAATGGCGGAACGGCCTGGCACCACGGTCTTTGTCGCGGAGCATCGCAACAAGCCCGTAGGCGTGGTGACCGTCCATCTTTTTCCGTCGTTACATACGAGCGAGCCGGTAGCCTGGCTGACTGCGGTCGTGGTCGACGAAGCGGTGCGCGGCACTGGCGTTGGGTCCGCGCTCGTCAAGCACGCGGAGGATTGGGCGCGGCGGCGGGGAGCCAAGCGTCTGGCGCTGACGTCTCACCTCCGTCGAGTGGAAGCACACGAGTTCTATAAGAAGCGGCATTACGAGCACACAGGCGTTCGCCTGGCGAAGGACTTGACGGCTCAGACCTCGCATGCGACCCAGAAGAAATCTGACGCATTCCATGTCCTGGAATTCGACCATCACGACGAAGCTGCCGCATTTGTCGCGGCGCTGTCGCGTTTTGTCAGCTCGCCGGCAACCGCTCGCGACCCCGAGTCAGTCGAGGTTTGGGCACGCTCGCCGGTGCATCGTGAGTCAGTAAAACTTTTTCTCAACGACCGCGCTCTCGACGCGGCACAGACAGCATTCTCGCCGGTGCCTCAGCATAAGACGGTGTCGCGCCAGGCACTTCCTGACGAATGCTTCCTCATTATCGGGGACAACACTACGGCGTGGGGCGCGGACGAAGCATCGGCCAGACTGACCCAACGCGCATGAGGATACTTCGTTTGATCCGCAACTTATCTATTGGATCGTTGATGACGATGACGTTCGTCGTCAGCGGCTTGCCACTCGCCGCGCAGGCGACACGAGAATCACCGCTCAATTCAGCGCGCGCGCCTCAATTCGCCGATTCGATTCTGCGCTTGATGACGCTCGACGAAAAGCTTGGCCAGCTCAATCAGCTCCCTGGAGGCGGCCAGCAAATTTCGGCCAATGACCGGCAGGCGCTCCGAGCCGGACGTGTCGGGTCGTTCCTCAATGTTTTCGGCGCGGATTTCACGCGGGAATTGCAACGTATCGCTGTGACCGAGACGCGGCTCAAGATTCCGCTGCTCTTCGCGCACGATGTCATTCACGGCTTCCGCACTATCTTCCCAGTACCGATCGCCGAAGCCGCCAGCTTCGATTCGGCGCGCGCGGAATTCTCGGCGCGTCAGTCGGCGATCGAAGCAACAGCGCACGGGCTGATGTGGACTTTTGCGCCGATGGTCGACATCGCGCGCGATCCGCGCTGGGGACGCATCGTCGAAGGAGCGGGCGAGGATCCTTACCTCGGCACGGTGATGTCCGCGGCACGCGTGCGCGGTTTCCAGGGCGGCGACAACGCGGCGAACCTTGGCGCGACCGATGCGATGTTGGCGACCGTCAAGCATTTCGTGGGATACGGCGCCGCGGAGGGCGGGCGCGACTACAATACCGTCGAGCTCTCGGAACGCACGCTCTGGGAGACGTACATGCCTCCGTTCGAAGCAGCGATCAAAGCCGGTGTCGCGACCGTGATGGCATCATTCAACGAAATCGGTGGCACTCCATCGCACGCGAGCGACTGGCTACTCGGCGATGTCCTGCGAAAGCGCTGGGGATTCAATGGGCTTGTTGTCAGCGATTGGGGCGCGATCTCGGAGCTCGTTCCGCACCGCGTGGCCGCAGGCACTGGTGAAGCCGGCATTCTCGGATTGCGTGCCGGTGTCGATTTCGACATGTCGGATCACGTGTACGTCGACAGCATGGGCGTAGCGGCAAACGCCGGAAGAGTGCCGGTCTCACTGATCGATTCGGCAGTGAAGCACGTGCTGCGCGTGAAGTATCTACTGGGACTCTTTACCGATCCCTACAAGTTCAGCGATGCCGGCCGCGAAAAACTCTACACGCTGGCACCCGGCCATCTTGGGGCGGCACGAATGGCGGCGCGTGAAGGAATCGTGCTGCTCAAGAATGCAAACAAGACCCTGCCGCTCAGGAGAGACCTGCGCTCGATCGCGATTATCGGCCCGCTCGCAAACGACAGCGCATCGTCGATGGGTAGCTGGGCGGCCGACGGACGAGCGAGTGAAGCGAGTACGGTACTGGCTGGGATTCGCGCAGCACTCGGCACCTCTACGCGCATTATCATGACTCGCGGCGCACCTGTCGATACGGTCGATACCACAGGCTTTGCACAGGCGCGTAGCGCCGCGTCGGAAGCGGATGCAGTCGTGCTGGTGATCGGCGAGCGCGCTGACATGAGCGGCGAAGCGTCGAGTCGAGCATCGATCGAGCTGCCCGGAGTGCAGCGCGAACTTACGCTCGAGGTAATACGGGCGGCGCGGAGCTCACCGGGTGGCGACACAAAACCGGTCGTTGTCGTGCTGATGAACGGCAGACCACTGGCGATCCCGGAGGTCGCGAGCGCAGCGCCGGCAGTGCTCGAGACATGGTTCCTCGGGACGGAGCACGGACTCGCTGTAGCGGACGTCCTCTTTGGTGACTACAGCCCGGGCGGCAAGCTGCCCGCCACGTTCCCGCGCGCGACGGGACAGATTCCGATTTACTACAATCACCGCAGCACCGGCCGGCCGGCAGACAGCGCCAATCACTACACATCGAAGTATCTGGACCTGCCGTGGACGCCGCTGTTTCCGTTTGGATATGGCCTGAGCTACACGACGTTCACCTACTCCAATCTGCGAATGTCGTCGCCGACAATTCGCGCTGGCGATTCGCTGGCCGTTTCGCTGGAAGTGAGAAACGCGGGAGATCGAACGGGGGATGAAGTCGTGCAGCTTTATATCCGCGACAACGTCGCCAGCGTGGAGGAGCCGATCAAAGCGTTGAAGGGCGCACGTCGGATTACTCTCCAACCCGGCGAAACTCGTACGGTGACTTTCAAGCTCGGCCCGGATGCCTTTGCGCTCTACGATCGCGACATGCGACGGGTGATCGAACCTGGAGCGTTCACGATCTTTGCGGGCACGAACTCGGTTGACGTGAGTAGCGTTCCGCTGCAGGTAACTGGCGACACGTTCGTGCTGGCGCCATCGACTCCACGCATGCGCTAACGTTCGAATACCAGCTACAACAGGCCGATGCAGACACAGTTATCTGCGCTCGTCGACTCTTTCGAGTCGGCCCAGCAAAAATTGAGATCGCTGAGCGATAAGGTTTCGAGCGCGCAGTTTACCAGGCGTCCCACAGCCGACGCCTGGTCAGCCGCCGATTGTGTCGAGCACCTGAACTTGACGTCGCGTGCCTATGTCCCACTTCTCCGAACAGCGATCGCGGAGGCTCGATTGCTGCGAAGGCCGGCTTCGCAACAATACACCATGGATCTTCTGGGCAGAGTGTTTGCCTTCATGGTGCGGCCGATGAGGCACATCGGAAGGTTTAAGCTCGTCCGAGTGAAGACCACCGGGCCGTTCACTCCTCGCGGCGGTCAAACGCGAGAGCAGCTGCTTTCAGAATTTGTGCGGCTGCAATCGGATCTGATCGGACTCATTCGCACCGCCAACGGTCTACCGATTGATCACGTGAAGATACAGTCGCCATTCGGAAAGATGCGCTACAACGCGTACTCGGCGTTGGAGATCGTTGCTCAGCACGAGCATCGCCACTTACAACAAGCTGAAGAAGCCGCTAGGTAATCGTCACCGAAAAAATCACTGGTGGGATGCCATTGACCCTTGCCTGGATCTGTGCGCTGCCCGCGGCGGCTCCGGTGGTGTAGGTCACCGACGACACGCCGCCCTCGACGGTCAGGTTGCTCGTTTCACTGACCGAGCCGCCTCCGGAAAGAACTGTCCAGTCGACGGTCACGTTCTTTAGCGAATTACCAAACTGATCGAGTACGATCACTTCAAACGCTACCGGAAGCGCAGTGTTCGCCGGGCCACTCTGGGTATCGCCAGCGTGTTTGATCAGCACACTCGGGTCGTTGACGTCGACGTTGAGGGTGCAGGCTCCGGCGAAAAGTGCGATTACGACAGCAGATAGAATCCGGGCAATGGAGATGCGGCGCGGACGGATAAGCTTCATCTCGAATCCCTCATGACGGGTGGGTGCGGTAAAGAAAATTATATCGCGCTGGCGTTTTTCGGAGCGTGCGCTCACCATTCATCGGTGCCGCGCAATCCCCTGCCTCGACTCCGTAAACTCGCGCTCTCTTTTCCCGAAGCACATGAAGTGGAGGCGTGGGGAGAGCCAACGTTCCGGGTCAGGAACAAGCTGTTCGCCATGTATGCGTCGTCCGGCAACCACCACGGTGAGGGTCGGCCTGCGGTTTGGTGCAAAGCCAAGACAGTGAACCAGCAGCTGATGATCTCCATGGCGCCGCAGAAATTCTTTTCGCCGCCGTACGTTGGTCCAAGTGGATGGGTTGGCGTGTGGCTGGACGGCGAGATCGAGTGGGACGACCTGCGGGAAATTCTGCTCGATGGCTATCGAATGACGGCGCCGAAGAAGTTGTTGTCCCAACTAGGCGACGACTGATGGCAGTGCGCGTCGTACGACTCGGCCAGCCTCGCACTAACGGGGAGGGTCTGCGCCTCGGCACCGTGCGCCGTCCACCGCGTGGCGTGCGCAAGGAGCAATATGCGTCTCTCGATTTCTTCGACGTGTGGATGCCGGAGCTCGCACCGAGCGCGCCACTCGTATCATGGG
Organism: Gemmatimonadaceae bacterium; assembly: GCA_045803545.1. GTDB lineage: Bacteria > Gemmatimonadota > Gemmatimonadetes > Gemmatimonadales > Gemmatimonadaceae > UBA4720. The sequence goes on from JBJMOW010000006.1 coordinate 153,789, forward strand.
CGTTGTCGGAGCCCTGGACCGATAAACGGTGGGCCAAGTACGAGCGCTCATATCGCAGCGAGATGAAGAACCCTCCCGCGGCGCGGTTGCTTTCACTGCTCGCCGCGCTATCTCGCCAGACGGATTTCTCCGTCGGGTGCTACTGCGAGAATGAATCCCGCTGTCACCGCTCGATCCTGAGAGAGCTGCTCAGAGACGCCGACGCGGACATGAGAGATTCGGAATGATCAACCTGAACCTTCCGCCCCGCGACGATCATCGACGCCCTGCAAAGAATTCACGTTTCCTGATCGTGGTCATCGTGGCGATGGCCACGGTCCTCTCACTTCAATACACGTCGCATCCGTTCTTCGGACCGGATAAGACCGCGACGCTCTGGGGAATGTTTGTAGGACTGTTTATTGGGGGATTTCTGTTTGGATGGCTTCGGAAGCCGTGGTAGCTGCGGGAGGACGGCGAACTGACCGAGAGGCTGCGGGAGGAGAGCTAACTGATTGCTGCGAACTGCGAGCTGGATGAGAGTTGCGGGCTAGTTGCGAGAAGAGGGCTGGTTGCGAGAAGAGGGCTGGTTGCGAGAAGAGGGCTGGTTGCGAGAAGTCAGCTGGTTGCCCGCGACGAACGATGCTACGGGGCGCAAAATGATGATGACAGGTGAATTCATTCCGCTATGCTGTCGGGGTGAGTCACTCAAAACCTGCTTACTCGTTCGACGACAGCGACCCACTGTCGAAGATGCAGGCGGTACAAATCACGCGCGCCCTGCTTCCGGAATGCTGGGACGACGCGGAGAAGCTGGCGCATAACGAGCTGACCAAGAATATCGGCGGACAATTGTATGCTGCGATGGGCTCGATTCTCGCTAATCTCGGTGAGGGTTACTCGAGAAGCTCCGGCCGTGACCGCGCAAAGATGTTTGAGTACGCGCTAGGCTCCGTCCGCGAGAGCATGATGTGGTACCGGAGCAGCGTCCGCATTCTCGGCCAGCAGACGATAGACAAGCGGCTCGACAAGCTGGAGCAGGTACGTCGGCTCTTACTAGCAACAATCCCGCGGGAACGGGATCGCGTAATCCGACCAAGACGGTAAAGTGCGCAGCTCTCTTCTCGCAACCAGCTCTCTTCTCGCAACCAGCCCTCTTCTCGCAGCCAGTTCTCTTCTCGCAGCTAGCCCGCAACTCTCATCCAGCTCGCAGTTCGCAGCAATTAGTTAGCTCTGCTCCCGCAGCGCAGCCGTCAGATAGGCTCCTCCCGCAGCTACACGAGGGATTCGACGCCCTTAGCCGTAACCCGGTGCGAAACAAGAGGCAGTACTTTCGGCCTTCCCTCGCCAATCACGATTGCCTTCGCCAGAATCGATTCGCCCAGCTTCAGGTCGCTTTCGCTCCGCGCGTGAATTGTCCCCAGCGCATCGCCCTTGGTGACTCGCACTCCCGGCTTGGTGGTAATAACGAAGCCGACCGCAGGGTCGACGCTGTCTTCCATGTTGCGCCGTCCCCCGCCGAGGGCGATTACGCCGTAGCCAATCTCCCGCGGCTCGACACGCTGGACGACACCAGATACGGGAGCGAGGAAGTAAGCCTTGTGCGCTGCCTGCGGGAGGCGCTCCGGTTTGGCGACTACGGAGTCGTCGCCCCCCTGCGCGCGCACAATCTCCCTGAACTTCTCCAGAGCGCGCCCGCTCGTCATCGCATCGATCATCATCGCAGAGGCATCCTTGCTCGACTTCGCAATGCCTCCCAGCACCAGCATCTCTGCCCCCAGCGCCAGCGTCACTTCGACCAGATCGGCGGGGCCGGCCCCCTTCAGCACGTCGATCGATTCGGCAACTTCGAGAGCGTTGCCGCAGGCGCAGCCGAGTGGACGATCCATCGCCGTCAACAGTGCGACGACCGGACAGTCGTGCGCGTCGCCAAGCTCGATCATCGCGTTGGCCAGCGCGATCTCCTGCTCCAGTTCCGGCATGAATGAGCCTGCCCCACGCTTGATGTCGAGGACAAGTCCCGTCAGTGACTCCGATATCTTCTTGCTCATGATGCTGGATGCGATCAGCGGGATGACTTCCACCGTCGCCGTTGCATCGCGGAGCGCGTAAAGTTTTCGATCGGCCGGGACGATCTCCTCGGTCTGGCCGATCATTGCGCAGCCAATTCTTTCGACCTGGCGCTCCGTCTCGGCGAGCGAGAGCGAAGTGCGGAATCCGGGAATCGACTCGAGCTTGTCGAGGGTGCCGCCGGTATGGCCCAGCCCACGCCCTGACATCATCGGCACAGCGACGCCCAGCGACGCGATTAGCGGAGCCAGAATGAGTGAGGTCTTGTCGCCGACGCCACCGGTCGAGTGTTTGTCGATGCGCGGCTTTGCCAGATGAGCGAAATCGAGCCGCTTGCCGCTCGCCAGCATCGCATCCATCAAAGCGTTCATCTCGCTTCGATCGAGGCCGCGATAGTACACTGCCATCAGGAACGCAGCCATCTGATACTCGGGCACTTTGCCCTCGGAAAAGGCGATCACCAGCTCGTTGATCTCCTGGGGCTCGAGCCGGCCACCATTTCGTTTGCGCTCGATCAGACGGGGTACGATCATTTAGTGACCGACGGGGTAAACACCATGACCAACTTCAAACTCGTAATTGGAGCTCATATGCGCGTCGCCCACCTTGTCTCCGCAGGAATGTTGCTTGTTGCAGTTGGCGCGCGTGCCGGCGCCCAGTCGGCCGCCGACCACATTGCGCTCGGGGACAAAGAATACGTCGCGATGCACGCTCCCGCCGCCCTCGAGCATTACGAAGCGGCGTTAAAGGAAGATCCCAAGAGCTACGACGCCTTGTGGAAGGCGTCGCGATCGGCAGTCGATCTCGGTGAGTTCGAGAAGGACGACGCCAAGCGAGACGATTACTTCAAGCGGGGCGAGCTGTACGCGCGGCGGGCGGTTGAAGCCAATCCCAATGACGCCGAAGGGCATTTCAACCTCGCCCGGGCACTTGGCAGGAACGCGCTGACCCAGAGCCCGCGCGGTCGCGTGAAGTACGCTTCCGACGTACGAAATCATGCGCTCGAATGCCTGAAATTGAATCCGAAGCATGCGGGCTGCCTGCACGTCATGGGGATGTGGAACGCCGAAGTCATGCGACTCAACGGCTTCACGCGAATGATCGCCAAAAACTTCCTTGGCGGAAAAGTCTTCAGCTCGGCGAGCTGGGACGAAGCAAAACGCTACATGGAGGAGTCGGTGGCGGCAGATCCTGAGCGGATCACCCACCGTGTCGACCTGGCGGGCGTTTATCGGGACACCGGCGACAAGGCTAAGGCGCGCGCCGAATGGCAGGCAGTGATGAAGCTGCCCAATCGCGACTACAACGACCGCTATTACAAGGGTGAAGCAGACTCGGGGCTAAGGTCGACCTGAGTCGAGGCGAGATCGAGCTCCGCAGCCAGCTGTTCCCAGAGGTCGTCATCCTCCTGGCGTCTCACCTTGTTTGCAATGCGATGCCGGGTTTCTTCTCCGCTGGCCGGAGCGAGTAGCAGGGCAACCGACGCCCCGAGGATTGCACCGAGAGCTATACCAGTGGCGAACAACCCGATCGCACTCCAGTCCGGCACCATTTCAACCGGGGCATCGTCGGGGCGAGGCTGAGGGATCGACCCGGGTCGGGGTGCCTTTGGAATCGACGAGGTCAAAGGTTCAGAGGGGGTCGAAGTATCGAACATAGGCTAACTCTAGGGATGGTAAGAAATTTGCCCTATACCGACCCAGCAATAGCCGTGCGAGGATACTGAATGAGCAATTCAGGTAAAATGGTATTACTGGTAGAAGACAACGAAGACAATCGAATCGTCTATTCCACCATCCTGAAGCATTTTGGGTACGAGGTCACCGAAGCATTAAACGGTGAAGAAGGGATTGCAAAGGCTCGATCGGAAAAGCCCGATCTGATCCTGATGGATATCTCCATCCCGATCATTGATGGCTGGGAGGCGACGCAAGTGCTGAAGCACGATCCCTCAACCAAATCGATCCCGATCATCGCGCTGACCGCGCACGCGCTCGCCTCTGACCGTGAGAAAGCGATGGAAGTCGGCTGCGACGGATACCTCGCCAAGCCATGCGAGCCTAGAGCCGTGGTCGCTGAAGTTCAACGCTTCCTCGGCAAAAACAATGGAGCGTAGAAAGCCGCGGATTCTCGTCGTCGACGATCACGAGGACAACATCGAGCTCCTGCGCGCTCGCCTCGAAGCGCGCGGGTACGACGTCGACGGTGCGCGGGACGGTCAGGAAGCGCTGGATCAGGTCGAGAAGGTATGTCCCGATCTGATTCTCCTCGACGTGATGATGCCGAAGATCGACGGCATCGAAGTGGTGCGCCGACTCAAGGCAAGGACGGCCGCCAACGAGCTGCCCTTCATTCCAGTCATCATGCAGACGGCGCTCGATTCGACGGAGAACAAGGTCGAGGGCCTCGACGCCGGCGCCGACGACTACATCACCAAGCCGATCAATTTTGCCGAGCTCGAGGCACGGGTTAACTCGCTGCTGCGGATCAAAGCGCTCCAGTCGTCGCTATCGGCGCGCGAAAAGGAGTTGAGGGAGCTGAACGACAAACTGCGGCAGATTTCCCTCACTGACGGCCTCACTGAGATCGAGAACCGTCGGTCACTCGAGGATCGCCTGAACGAGATGTGGCAGCACTCGGTTCGTCTGCACGAGCCGATCGCCGTGGTGATGTGCGACATCGACAAGTTCAAGAGCGTGAACGACCAGTACGGCCACCAGGCCGGTGACGCAGTGCTCAAGGAATTCGCGCAGATTCTGAGGAACGAAGCCCGGGAAATCGATCGCGTCGGTCGTTACGGCGGCGAAGAGTTTCTCCTGATCCTCCCAGGCACCGTTCTCGACGCAGCAGTTACCTTCGCGGAGCGGCTGCGGGAGAAGGTGGCGAAGCATACTTTTAACTATACGGACGGCACTCTTTGCCGGACCATGAGCTGCGGCGTTGCGGGGTCCCCGCACCCGCGCATCAAGGATCAGGAAGCATTACTGAAGGCGTCGGACGAAGCGCTGTACGTGGCGAAGGAGACCGGACGCAATCGCGTGATTCGCTTCGACGGTACCGAGTTCAACACGCATACTCAGGGCAAAGGAAACAACTCGTCGGATGCCGAAGAGTCGGGCAAACAGTCCAGCAAGGGAAGCCAAAACATCAGCAGCGCCCCAGCCGGCGTCCCCGGCGCCCCGCCGCGAGCAATCGCAACCTCGGAAGGACCAAGAGCGACACCTTAGTCGCGCCGCCGAGCTGCGCGCGGTTCTTACCAAAGCATCTTACGAGTACTACGTCCTCGATAGTCCCACCATATCGGACGCCGAGTACGACAAGCAATTCCGCGAGCTTCAGGAGTTGGAGCGGAGTTTTCCGGAGTGCACAAGTCCGGATTCGCCCACTCATAGAATTGGCGCCGAGCCTCAGGACGCCTGGTCGAAACACCAGCACATGCGCGCCATGCTCTCGCTCGGGAACGCGTTCGACGACGAGGAGCTGCGAGCGTGGGAAGAGCGCATGATTCGAATTGCCGGCGATGACGTGCGCAAATCCGGCTACACCGCCGAGCTCAAGATCGACGGGACAGCCGTCGCGCTCACGTATGAGAATCAGATTTTCGTCAAGGGTGCGACACGTGGTAATGGAACCATCGGGGAGGACGTCACCGTAAACCTGCGCACGGTGCGCGATGTACCGCTGCGACTCCACCAATCGGCGCCAAAAGGACGCATCGAAATCCGCGGCGAAGTCTACTTTCCTTTCGATCGCTTCGAGGAAATGAATGAAGCACGGGCACGGGCAGGCGAGCCTGTCTTCGCTAACCCGCGTAACGCGGCGGCCGGTAGTCTGCGCATGCTGGATCCGGCCGTCACTGCATCGCGTCCGCTACGATTCTTTGGGTACTCGGTCGCGGTCCCTGATGGCGACGAGCTTCCATTCGAGAGTCAGACGGAGCTGCTCGACGCACTCGACCAATGGGGCGTTCCCGTAGCCCCGCACCGCAAACGCGCCAGGACTCTCGACGAAGTTGAGAAGTGGGCGCACGATCTCGAGCACAACATCAGGAGCGAGCTCAACTTCGCCATAGATGGTGGCGTCGTCAAAGTTGATTCGCTCGCGCTGCAGGAAGAGCTTGGCGTTGTCGGCGGGCGTGAGCCGCGCTGGGCGATCGCACGGAAATTCGCACCGGACATCGCCGAGACGACGCTGCTCGACATCCAGGTGAACGTCGGACGCACAGGGGCGATCAATCCGTTCGCGGTGTTGGAGCCGGTCGAGATCAGCGGCGTGACGGTGAAACTTGCCACACTGCACAATGAAGACTTCATCAACGCAAAGGCGCTGCGGATCGGCGACAGGGTGCAGGTTAAACGCGCCGGTGAGGTGATTCCGCAGATCATGGCGCGCATTCCGGAGCCCACCCAGGACCGGCGACGTATGTGGACGATGCCGGACAAATGTCCGTCGTGCGGAACGTCATTGACACGCGACCCGGACGAGGCGGCGATCTACTGTCCGAACATCGCGTGTCCGGGACGCCAGCTCGAAGGGCTGGTGCACTTCACGTCACGCGGCGCGATGGATATACGGGGTTTGTCGTACGCGAGGATCGAGCAGTTGGTGAACGAAGGTCTGGTGAAGGACCCGGGCGATCTATACGGTCTCACCCGCGACCAACTGCTCGAGCTGGAAGGATACGCCGACAAAGGCGCCGACTCGCTTATCGCAGCCGTCCAAGCATCGAAAACCCAGCCCTTGAGCCGACTATTGAATGCGCTCGGCATCCGCCACGTCGGCGAGATCGCCGCGCGTTTGCTGGCGCAGCAGTTCGGAACAATGGACGCTCTGATGCAGGCGTCAGCCGACGAGATACTCAACGTGCGCGGCATCGGCGCCACGATCGCCAATGGTGTCGAGGCGTACTTCTCCGATCCAGCCGGCAAGCGGTTGATCGAGAAGCTGCGTCGCCACGAAGTGAATCTCACCGAGCCGCGCGCGGTCGCGGCCGGCGGAGCGCTGAGCGGCAAGACCCTGGTGATAACCGGTACGCTGCCGACGATGAGCAGAACCAAGGCGACCGAGATGATCGAAGCCGCAGGTGGTCGCGTCACCGGATCGGTATCCAAGTCGACCGATTTCCTCGTTGCCGGAGAAGAAGCAGGGAGCAAATTGGAAAAAGCAAAATCCCTCGGCGTCGACGTCATTGACGAGGCCGACCTCTTGCGTCGAATCGGCTCGAGCGCAACATCTTCCGACTGAAATCGTCCTAGATCGCATGGCAACCAGAGAGGGTCCAGAGTTGATAGGTCTCGCGCAACGCACGCTGCGCGATTTGCGGCTGCGCGTCGCCGGCGCCAGTGGCGGCGGCCCCGACGCACTGCGCGAGGCTGGATACGCTGGGGCACCATCTCTGTTCGACGCCTTCGAGCAATGGCTCGAGGAGCGCGGATTCGGCCGCGCCGAAGATCTGGAAATCGACGAGTTCTCCCAGCGCGCGGGTGAATTCTTTGAGAATGCCGGTTGGGGCGGCGTGACGTTCCGCTCGCTCCACGATGCGCTCGCGGTGATCGACATCGAGGATTGCTGGGAGGCACAGCTGCACGGCGAAGGCGAGCGCGGCTGCCATCTCACCACGGGCACTCTCGCCGGGTTCCTCGGCTGCCTCGCCGATTATCCAGTCGGGGTGATGGAGATCGAGTGTTCGACCGGATCTCCGGCGCGGTGTCGGTTCTTAGCGGGGAACGCAGAGATGCTCGAGCACGCGTACGAGCGAATTGCGCGGGGAGAATCGTGGGAGACTATTGGCGCTGGAGAGTTCTAAAGCTGCGGGAGGAGAGCTAACAGATTGTTGCGAGCTGCGGGCTAGTTGCGAGATGAGAGCTAACTGCGAGACGAGGGCTCGCTGCGAAATGAGGGCTTGCTGCGAAATGAGGGCATTGCGAACAAATCGGAAGGGCGGCTAGCTCTGAACCCGCAACTAGCCCGCAGCTCGCAACCAGCCCGCAGCTCGCAACAATTTGTTAGCTCTCATCCCGCAGCTTTTACTCGGGTTCGAGGGCTTCTGCGTACAATGGATTGAGCACGAGCTCTCCATCGACGAGGATTTCGCGGTCCCAGGGCAGAACGATCGTGCTCTCGGTCGCAACCGCGTGAAAATCGGGAGCGAACGGGCCGGTGCGAAATGCAACCGCGGTGCGAACGTCCACCGCACCGGCATCCAGAACGGCCGCTGTAGCCAATCTGATCGTGTCGCCGGAGTCGCAGGTTTCATCCACGATCAGCACCCGTCGACCTCGCACATCACGCGGTGCAGTGCCGAATACTTCCGGCGATTCGCGGAAATACTCGGCGTGGTATTTCCGGCTGACCATCAGCGAGTGAAACTCGCGTCCAAGAATTGCCGCGATGACCGCTCCGGGAATCACCCCAGCAGTCGCGATGCCGATTACGACCTCGGGGTCATAGGCGCGAGCGACCTTCAGAGCCAGTCCGCGAGATAGCTCGCCGAACAGCGGCCACTCGATTTCGAGCACGCCTTTGGCAGCATCTACTGTCCGTTTGCGCGGTGACATTTCGCTCTCAAATGGTTCAGGGAAAAGCAGTTAGGTTAAGCTAGCCCTCTAAACTGATAGTCGGTAGATTCGACCAAATGTCAATCTGGGACCGCTTGACGGGCGGCGGAAAACCGAAGCCTCGTCAGCCCGACAATCTCGACTACCTCAGCGAGGCGCTGGCGTTGGAACGCCAGGGTGACTACGACGCCGCGCTGACGTCATATCGGCTTGCCCTCAGACAGAAACCCAACAATCACAAGGTTTTGCAGAACATGGCCATCGCTTACTCAAAGCTTGGTCAGCTCGACGAAGCCGTTCGCTGTTATCGGCGCGCGCTAACAATCGAGCCCAAGCTTTCAGGAGCGCACTACGGCCTGGCCTTTCTTCTCTTGCGTCGCGGTGATGTAAGCGACGCTGCATATCATCTCGAAGCGTTTCTGATCGATCCCCCACGCAGTCCCGAAGCCGAACGCTGGGTGAAGCACGCACAAAAAACACTCGACGAGATGAAAGGCTCCGCCGAACCTCCTCCATCGAGCCCCAAGGTGAGAGCGAGCGAGATCCCGGGGATTCTAGAGTAGATGGGAGCTGTCCTCGCCGTCGTAAGCCAGAAGGGAGGAGTCGGCAAAACCACCACCGCAGTCAATCTCGCCGCTGCATTCGCGCGACGCGGGATGAAGACACTGTTGATCGACGTCGACCCACAGGGGTCGGTGCGATATGGTGCCGGACTTCAACGCGGACACGAGACTGCCGGCTTCGCAGATTATCTCAATGGCACTCGCACTCTCAGGGAGATAATTCTCCCCACCGCGCTGCCCTGGCTCCGCGTTATTCTCGCCGGATCCGTCGCAGATGAAGCGGATCACGCCGTCTATTCCCAGCTGGTGCGCGAGACCAACGTGCTCCAGGAGCTCTTGCAGATGGCCGAACAGCGGTGCCAGGTAGTGGTCGTCGACACTCCGCCTGGACTCGGCTCCATCGCGCGAAAAGTTCTCGGCGGGGCCGAGCACGTGATCGTGCCGCTGCAGTGCGAGCCGCTGGCGCTGCAGACGACGCCACAAATCCTGCGAATGATTCAGGACATCGTCGGCGTCAATGAACGGCTCACGCTCGACGGTATACTTCTCACGATGTTCGAAGAGAACAATCCGGCCAGCGACCGGGTAGTTGAATACGTGAGAAGGCATCTCCCCGCCAACATCGTTTTCGACGTCGTCATTCCGCGCACGGTCGCGACTGCCGACGCATTTGCTGCCGGTCAACCCGTCGTTGTCCGCAGTCCGGCCGACGCTGCCGCACAGGCTTATGTGAACCTCGCCACCATTCTCGCCGACCGGCTGGTATGATCTCGAGATTTGGCGCCGCGCGATCAGCGCGTGGGAGAGCCATTGGATTCGTCGCCGGCTTCGTTGGGGTCGTTGCGGTGCCGTCGATCATCGCGCTTGCCTGCAACGACATCAGCGGTAACTCCGATTCGATTCTTTCACTTCAGTTCGATACACTCGCCTCGCCGTCAGTAGTCGTCGGCGATACGCTGCGCGACACGAGTGGCAAGGTCGTGCTTCCGACGGTTCACGCGTTCAACTACAAAGGCGGCGAGATCACGTCCGCGACAATCTATTTTCAGTCGCCGGATTCGGGCGTGACGGTCGATAGCGCAACCGGAGTCATCGTTGGCGACAGCCTGAGATCGACTCCGGCGAGAATTATTGCGACCGTCGGCAAGCTGCAGGCGATTCAGCGGATCAATCTTACTCTGAGACCTGATACAATCGTTCCATCCAACGCCGTCGATACGATTTTTTTCTCTCTGCTCGATAGCACCAGGGACACCTCAGAGGTGATGAAAGTCAAACTGCTACACGGCCTGGCGACTAGCGACAGCGTCGTCAGCAATTACATCGTGAGTTTCGCGATTGTATCGCAGAGCAATCCGAATCTCGCAGACCTGATAACCGAAGGCGGCAAGCTCTCGCGGGTCGACACAACCGACGGCAGTGGCATAGCGGGACGCAAGATTCTGGTGCATCCTGTGAACCTCGGCAGCGCCACCGCGGTCGACTCGGTGATTGTGCAGGCCACGGCTAAATATCGCGGGCAGTTGGTAGCGGGCAGTCCAGTGCGATTGGTCGTTGTGCTTCAGCCCGGCAGCTAGACTTTTCCTCGAGAGGGTGAGCAATACGTGATGCAAGCCAGAGGAGGACCGCGCCCGACTCCGGGCACGCTCAATCAACTTTTCTTCGACGCCGCGGACAGGTTCAAGAAACCAAATGCGCTGCAGTACAGAAAGGACGGCGCATATCGGCCGATTTCTCACGCCGAAATCGTTGAGCGCGTACGACACCTGGCGCGCGGTCTGGCATCGCTGGGGATTCGTCGCGGCGATCGCGTTGCGATCCTTTCCGAGAACCGGCCGGAGTGGGCGATTGCCGACTTCGCATGCCTCACTGGCGGGATGACCGATGTTCCCATCTATCCTACCATTCCATCGGAGCAGATCGCGTACATCCTCAAGGATTCGGGCGCCGCCGCAATCTTCGTTTCCAATCAGGTCCAGGCCGAGAAGATACGCGAGATAAGGAGTCAGCTTTCGGCGCTCAAGGCGGTCATCGGATTCGACGAGCTTCCCGGACTCGCCAACATGTCGATCGCGGAGCTGGAGAAGCGCGGCACCCAGGGTGAGAACCGTGAGACGATCGCCACATACCGCGAAGACGCGATGACGGTGCGGCCGGACGACATCGCTACAATTATCTACACATCAGGAACCACGGGCGAGCCGAAGGGCGTGATGCTGACCCACGACAACATCTATTCAAACGTCCAGGCAGCTCGCACTGCGATTCCGTTCGAAGGCGAGGATACGGCGCTCAGTTTTCTACCGCTGTCGCATATCTTCGAGCGGATGGGCGGTCATTATCTGATGTGGGCGACCGGCACCTCGATCGCGTACGCCGAGTCGATCGACACGGTGCCGATCAATCTGCAGGAAGTGAAACCGACGATCGTCCTATCCGTGCCGCGACTCTACGAGAAGATGTACGCCCGCGTACTCGAGACGGCGCTCACCGGCGGTTTTCTGAAGAAGAAGATTTTTTTCTGGGCGCGTAGTGTCGCAGATCGTTGGGCCTCAGAGCGCCTCGCTGGCCGCACCCCGGCTGGAATGTTGGCGAGCCAATACGGAATTGCGCAGAAGCTGGTCTTCTCCAAACTCAAGGCGAGAACTGGCGGCCGCCTCAGATACTTCGTTTCAGGCGGCGCTCCTCTCGCCCCGGAGATCAACAAGTTCTTTTATGCGGCGGGTCTCGAGATCCTCGAGGGATACGGGCTGACGGAAACTTCGCCCGTCATCGCCGTGAACACACCGGAGAACTTCCAGATCGGAACCGTCGGCAAGCCCATTGATGGAGTCGAGGTCGAGATCGCAGCTGACGGTGAGATTCTGACGCGCGGCCCGCACGTCATGAAAGGCTACTACAACAAGCCTGACGCGACGCGCGAAGCCATTGATCCCGACGGTTGGTTTCACACCGGAGACATTGGCGAGATTCGCGACGGCTTCCTCGCCATCACCGATCGCAAAAAAGACATCATCGTCACCGCTGGTGGGAAAAATATCGCGCCACAACCGCTGGAGAATAAAGTCAAAACCAACAAGTACATTGCTCAGGCGGTAATGATCGGCGACAAGCGGAAGTTCCCGTCGATGTTGGTCGTCCCGAATTTCGACCAGCTCGAGAAATGGGCGATGAAGCGCAACATCATCTGGACCGATCGTGCTCAGCTGCTGCGGATGCCGACGATTCAGGCGAAGATGGAGCGCGAGGTGGCGACGGAGCTCAAGGGCGCCGCGCATTTCGAGGTGCCGAAGAAAATCGGCTTGCTGGAGCACGATTTCTCTATCGAGAGTGGCGAGCTGACGCCGACGCAGAAGGTCAAACGTCGTGTCATCGACAAGAATTACAAAGCGCTGATCGACTCGCTATACGATGAAGCTGAGAAGACTGGCGTAACCGACCAGCACGCGATCGCCTGATTAACGCTTGCGACCAACCGCGAGTAAGTGGGCGCTGCTACCAATCACGAATGGCTCCCGCTCAAGCATCCGCGCGACGCTGAGGATCATTGCCCTGCGTTCGGGATTCTGCCAGCGCTCGGAAAAATCCGTCAGCAGCCACGCCGGCCCTTCTATTCCATAGAGGTTTTCCACCGCCAGCCCGCCTAGTGCGAGCTCATCCGACAGTTCGTCAGGGCGATGGAAGTAAGCGGTGGTGAAGAAATCGGCTCGCTCCGTTTCGTTGCGGTGCTGCCCTTCCCGAATATCGCGATCGACGATTCCTGCAAATCGCTTGTCGAGGAACAGCTCACGAGCCAGGCCATCAAGTGCCGACGCCCAGCGAGAGATCGCGGCGGCGAACAGAACTCCACCGCGCTGCAGCACGCGGCATCCCTCGCGCAGCGCCGTCACTCTGTCTTCGGCTTCGGTCAGATGGTAAAGCGGACCGAGCATCAGAACGACCGACACACTTTCGTCGTCGGCCGGAATATTTCGCGCGTCTCCGACGCTGCACGCGATCAGGCGGTGCGAGGCCGTTGAGTTGCGATACCGTGCTTCCTCGATCAAACGAGGAGAGGCGTCGACGAGCTGCACCTGATAGCCGCGTTCCGCGAGCCAGAAGGCATACACGCCGGCACCACCACCAACATCGACGACCTCGGCCGGTGCTTTCGGCAGATGTCGCTCGATCAGCTCGCGGGTGCGCGCCTCCTCGAGAGGGCCAGGCCCGAATTGCAGCCGGGTCTCTTCGGCGTTCCGCTGATAATAGGCCTCTATGTGCGGGTCGAAGCGAGGTGGCGCGCTGTCGCTCATCGATGGGTGGGGACAGCATCATACACTTCAATTCCAATCAGAATGAATTGAGGCGGCTGAGTTGGCATCACAATGTCGGACACCCATATCACAACAAATTTCTCCGGTACGAGAGCGCTCAGGGATTGACGGCGACCGTCCTGAGACTCGATCGGCAAGCAGGTCGGGGTTTGAAAGACAGGTTCAGGATAGGGATAGGAGCCACCTCCAATCCCATTTGTCGAGACCGTCAGGATTCCAGAAGTCGAATCGTAACTTTGAATGAAAGCGCTGATGTTCCTGCCGCGACGATCCAGCGGGCGGTTGCACGATCGCGTCACCGTGATTGTGGTGCCGGCTCCTCGAAAAGGTACCCGGCTTATTGAGGGCAGCGTCGCCCTCGACCTCAGTTGCGCCGACGCGGTAGTGAGACAAGCTGATACTGCGCTGACCCCAAGAACCAGGAAACCGATGGTGACGGCATTCGCGCGCATTGCTCCTCCCTACGTCCGCTGATTGGCGCCCGGCCCCGTTCACAAATACGTTACAACGCTTCAACGATCCGGGAATAGTTTATTCCCTGGCACGGAGTTCCGCACTTCACCGGTTAGACACACCAATGACGAAATTCGCCAGTATCCTCGAGACCGTCGGCAGAACGCCGATTGTGAAGATCAATCGCATTGCGCCGGCGAACGTCAACATGTATGTCAAAATCGAAGCCTTCAACCCGCTCGGGTCGGTCAAAGACCGCCTCGCCCTCGGCGTGATCGAAGATGCAGAGAAGAAAGGCCAGCTCAAGCCGGGTCAAACCGTGGTCGAAGCCACGAGCGGTAACACCGGAATTGGCTTGGCGATGGTGTGCGCGGCGAAGGGCTACCCGCTCGTCGTCACCATGGCGGAATCGTTCAGCGTCGAGCGCCGCAAATTGATGCGGTTCCTCGGCGCAAAGGTTGTATTGACGCCGGCGCCCGAGGGCGGAACAGGCATGGTCAGGAAAGCGAACGCGCTGGCGAAGAAAAATGGCTGGTTCCTCACGCGTCAGTTCGAGAACGAAGCGAATGCCGATTATCACTCACGGACGACTGCACGCGAGATCGTCGATGATTTCAACGGCGAGCGACTCGATTACTGGGTAACAGGCTTTGGAACCGGCGGCACACTCAAGGGCGTCGGAAGAGTGCTGGAGAAAGAGAGGCCCGAGGTGAAAATCATTTTGGCCGAGCCCGCCGACGCCCCGATGGTGAGCAGCAAGACGGCACAGGAGCGAAACGCAGATGGGTCACCCGCAAGCCGTCACCCCTCGTGGAAGCCACACCCGATTCAGGGTTGGAGCCCGGATTTCATCCCGAAGCTCACGGGCGATGCGATGGAGATGTCACTGGTAGATCGGGTCATCACGATCCCCGGGCCCGTGGCAATGAATTGGAGCAAGCAGCTCGCGCAAAAGGAAGGAATCTTCGTTGGCATATCAGCGGGCGCTTCCTTCGCGGCCGCACTCGAGGTAGCAAATGGTGCTCCGAAGGGCACAACGATTCTGGCGATGCTACCCGACACCGGCGAGCGCTATCTCAGCACGCCGCTGTTCGCTGACATTGTGCCGGAGATGAACGAGGAAGAGGCTGCCCTGGCAGCATCGGTTTAGCCGAGCAGCTAGAGCGCCTCGCGCTCACCCAATCCGTGGCAGGGAATCGTGGCTGGGGAAGCCACCGGCGTCGAGTTCCTGTGATTCGGAGTCGGTGATTCGCAGCACTGCAAACGCTTCGTGCGAGAGCACGCCGAGCATTAGCTCGCCGTCCCGGTAAAGGATCGGATCTTCGAACCATCCGTCCTGCCAGGGATCGTACTGAAAAAAACCCTCCCTGAGCGCGTCCTTCAGAGCGATGATCGATGTTTCGTTCAGCGCCCACCGTTCAGTGGGACGAGACAGATCATCCGCCGTGCGACCACTCATTCGCTCCAGTTTCGCCTCGCCAAGCGAGAGCGGGCGCACCAGTTCGTCGAACTGTTCCCATCTATCTCCGGCACCACTCGCTTTGCTCGAGAGAAAGTCGATCGTGAACTCGTTCGCACCGAGACTCATGCACCATTCGACGAGCTTCCAGCTCTTCGCGACGGAGTAATCGCTCGGAATTAGATATCGTTTGATCAACAATCGTCGGTGAGCTTGGTCACGTGACTTAGAGAGCTTTGCGAAACGTTACAATCCGCTCGACTTCCGTGTACCCCGAAGCCTTGTGTGCGCGATGGCTGGTATCGTTGTCGAGCAGCGCATCCGACGCCATCTCGCGATAGCCCTGGCGCCTCGCCCAGTCTTCGGCGGCATCGAGAAGGGCTCGCCCGTAACCCTGTCTACGAAAGTCGTCGTCGACGTACCAGGCCTCGACATACCCAACGGGTGTGGTATCGCAACCTTCGGCGTAAGGACGCGAGCCAGCTTCTACGAAGCCAGCAAGCGAGCCATTTCCACGATCGAGGACAAAGACTTCGCCGTCAGAGCGCGCGCGAAACTCGCTCATGCCATTCGCCAGGTCGGCTTCCGTGCAGTCGTTAAAAAGTGCGAGACTCATTCGCAGCCATTCTGCCCAGTCTGAGTCCCGGTAGCGACGAACCTGCAGGGGCATACTGCGTTCAGTGCCAGAGTTGGAGGAGGCCAGAGATCGCCTCGAACACGAGATCCATAGCGCCTTCCGTCCCCAGCAATTTCTTTATTTGTTGTGGACCGTCCGAGGCCTCAATGCCAATGCGATGGCGGACGGCGTCATATTCTCCAGCGTCGAGCCAGATCCCATCACACGTCATGCAGCGGTCGATCTCGATGCCCTCGATGGTCTGCGCGGCCATGGAAATCTTGCAGCCAGGGCAAGCGCGATATTTTCGCCGAACACGACGCTCTTCTGGAACGCGTCGAGTGGCCTGCGAAAGCCGTTTAGGATCTATGAGCTCTACGCGCGCACTGTGCGGCAGCCAAAGCCCCCGACATTCGGGGCATGAAGCAAAACCGGTCGATCCAACAAGCTCCTCAACGAGCTCGGCGCGATCGACCGGGCACTTCATAACGACGCCTACCGGGCTGTCGTCCGGTGGATGTTCCAACCCGTCACGATCACTCGCGCGGGTGCTCCGCCTAGATCACGCACGTTGTAGCGCGCGCTCAACGTGCGTGATTCACCAGGGAGCAAGGTCACGTAGTTGTCCTCCCACGTCACCGGCAACGCTTCTTCCCCGCCCTTGCCCACGACCTGCAGGCGCATGAAGAACGCGATGGCGTTGGTCGGATTCTTTAGCGTCACCGTTGTGGTGCCGATGCTGCCGTTGCGTGAAGACCGCGCTGAGGCGCTCACCGCCGACTGAGGCATGCTGCGCAATGCGGTGAAGTCCGCGTAGTTCTTGACGGGTGTCATATACCACGTCGATGAATCAGACAGTGCGTCCATCTTCGTCGACAGCCAGTAGAAGTTGCTGCTGATCGGACGACCGTCGGACCCAGTCAACCTCAAGTCCACGAAGTAAGCGGGCGTCGAGAGGTTCGTCGGCTCCGGCAAGGTGAATAGACGCAACGTCGAATCCGCCGGGATATCGATCACTGTGTCCCTGGCAAACTTCTCGGAATTATCCAGACCAAGTATTCGCGTGCGCAGATGAACCCCGCGTACGCCGGAACGCGGCTTGTTGTCGTTCACTACTGCAATCGTACGATCGTCGTAAGAATAGACCGCGTGCACCGGCTCGTTGGCCTTCTTGGTGCCGAAGTACCCGCCCGCCGGCAGCAGGTACCAATCGAACAAGTGCCAGTAAATCGACGGCCAGGCGTTGTTGAACATCCACTGAATCACTCCCGTCGACACGTACTTGTTGCGACGATACGCCTCGAACATCGCGCGCTCGCCCTCGTACGTCATCAGCTGCGCCGTCACCGTATAATCCTCGGCGGTGATCGGTGCGCCGTATCGCTGTGAAAGAGCAGCGTTGAAACGATCGAGCAGCTTGGTGAACTGTCCGCCAGCAGCGTGGTAGAACCAGACTGTATCGAGCGGCCACTTGAGATTCTCGGCCGGAATCATCTTGCGCATGCTCTCGATCGGAGGCACGGCTGCGCCGGGACTCGTCTCGGTGTTGTAAGCCCACGCGCCCCCGTGAGTGCTGTCCTGCATCCAATAGCCAGGCGGTACCCAATCGTACGGACCGGTCATCTTCACACCGCTGGCGCCCGAGAACTGCGCCGGCTTGGCACTCGCGGAGCTGATCGTAGGATTCGGCCAGAGCTCGTCGCGCTCAATGTTCAGATACATCTGCTCAACGTCAGCCGGCGGCGGATTATCGCTGCCGTTGAGCCACGTGAAGACACTCGGGTGTGCGCGCAGGCGACGGATCTGATCCCGCAACGACGCCGCGGCGATCTGATGCTGCTCAGGTTTCCACTTCGGCCACTCTTCCCACGGGCCGCAGCAGACCCAGCCCGTCATGATGAGGACGCCGAGGCTGTCGGCTTGATGGAAGAAGCGATCGTTCTCGTAGTTCCCCTCCAGGCGAAGCGTGTTGAGATGCATGTCGAGCGCATACTTCATCTGCGCGTCCTGCCGCTCGGGTTGGGGGCGGAAGAACATGTCGGGCGCCCAACCCCCGCCGCGGATCAGAATGCGCTTGCCATTGATGCGGAACAGTCTTCCGCCTTTTGGCGTCGACTCCGAAGTGACTTCGCGAATACCAAAACGCTGCGTTTGCTGATCGGAGACACGGCCGTTATTCACGAACTCGATGTTGAGCGTGTACAACTCTGGCGATCCAAGTTCGAGCGGCCACCAGAGCCGGGGGTTGGTGAAGTGAAGTCCCGGAGCGTCAGCCGGAGTGATACTCACGAGCGCACTATCATTCGCGCCGATCGTTACCGGCTTGCTGAACGACACAGTCCCGATCCGCCCGCGCAGAGTTCCACTCACCGGCTGAGATGTGAGATTGTGCAAACCGCTGACAACGGTCAGATCCGCTGATTTCAGCGAAGCGGTATCGATGTGACTTATCACACCCGGATACTGGATCACGACATCACCGCTCGACGCCAGGTATGCCGGCTGCCAAATGCCCATGTCCTTGTCGGGTGGCGACGGATTCCAGTCGACCCACGTCGTTTGAAGATCGGGCGTATCCGGTGCAAAGATCTCAACCGCCAGCGCGTTCTCGCCGCTTCGATTGACGGCGTCGGTCACGTCGAACTCGTAACGCCTATAGGTGCC
This sequence comes from Gemmatimonadaceae bacterium, assembly GCA_045803545.1. Lineage (GTDB taxonomy): Bacteria > Gemmatimonadota > Gemmatimonadetes > Gemmatimonadales > Gemmatimonadaceae > UBA4720. Next base: position 172,463 of record JBJMOW010000006.1, read on the forward strand.
CGCGACCGCCGCGGAGTCAGCGATGCGCTTGCCGTTCAGCCAGAGGTTCGCGCGGTAGTTGATCCCGTCGAAGTTTAGGCGCACGCGCTTGCCACGCATTGACACCGGCACGCGAAAACTCGTGCGATACCACCACGGTACCACGAAGGGACTGGCGGAATCCATCGCGGTGTGCACGAAGTTCGCACCGATCTTGAAGGTCGTTCCCGGAATGCTGCGCAGGTTCATCCCATAAAACGGATCCTTGTAGACACCGGCATCAACGAGAGCGCCGACCACAGTCGATGGCACACTCACGCTGTACCAATCGGTCGGGTGATATGAAGTCGACGAGATCGCAGCGCCATCAGTGCCGACCTTGGCCGATGACTGGAGCTGCCAGCGCTCGTTCAGCATCGACCGCTCCTGCGCGGCCACCACGTTTGCTGCCGACAGAGTAAGAAAAAGGGCCCAGTGAGAAAACTGCTTCACGATGTCGCCTCCGCGAAACCGAATGGCCAACGCTTGATATTCCAGGACCAGAGGAGAAACACTGCAAATCCCAGCGCCAGGACGCCGATACCGAAGAAAATTACCTGCAGCTGCGTAGTCGCAAACACGAAAATCCAGCCCAGCATCGCGATCACCGCCGGGATCGGATACAGCCACATCCGATAAGGGCGCGGCATGTCAGGCGCGTGCTTCCGCAGCAGCATCAACCCGACGATCTGGCCCATGAACTGTACGACGATGCGCGTTACGATCAGCGCATCAATCACCGTGCCCAGTGAAAAGAAGCCGGCGAAAATTGAAAGTACACCGAGTACCAGCAGCGACACGTAAGGGAAATCCTTGGTCGGGTGCAGCTTGCCGAATATCCGGAAGAAGTACCCACTCTCCGCCGCTGCGAACGGAATCCGCGAGTAGCCAAGCAGCAGCGCGAAGACGGAGCCGAACGCGGTCCACAGCACCAGCAGCGTAAAGATCGTGGCAACCGTTTTACCGTAGACCTTCTGCATGAAGATCGAGACGATGAAGTTGGACTCTGCGTGCTGGTCCGCCGGCACGAACTCGCGCCACGGTACGACGCCGATGATGGAGAAGTTGATGCCGATATAGATGATGGCCACCGCAATCGTGCTGACGAGAATCGACCGCGGAATGACGCGCCCCGGATTCTGCACCTCGTCGCCGATGTAACAGACGTCGTAATAACCGAGGTAGTCGTAGATGCCGATTCGGGTGGCGGCGCCGAGGCCGAGGAAGAACCCGAGGGAGAAGTTGAACGCGCCGGGTGGGAAATCGAACGCAACCGCCGGATTGAAATGAGTCGCACCGGTGAAAATGACGGCCAGCACGGTGATGAGGGTACCGATCCACAGTGAGATCGTGATCTTGGCGATCGACTGAATGCGGCGATAAAGCAACACGATGTTGATGACTCCGACGACCGTCACCAGCACGATCACCCACGGCCGCGTCAGTCCGGACCACAGATACTGCGCGTACTGCGTGAACCCGATGTAGCCGGAGGCGATCTCGAGCGGACCACTCAGCACGAACTGCCACACGAACAGAAAGCCCATCAACCGGCCGAACTTCTGGGCTCCGAAGGCTTCACGAAGGTACCGGAAGGAGCCGCCGGATCCCGGCAACGCCGCACCGAGCTCGCTCCACACCATGCCATCGCAAATCACGATCACCAACGCGACGATCCAGCCGAGCATCGCCTGCGGTCCGCCAAGCGCGGACATGAGAAGCGGGATCGTAATAAACGGTCCCGCTCCCATCATGTTGGTCATGTTGAGCGCGGTGGCGCTCAGCATATTGAATCGCCGTTCCAGGTGAGTATGGCCGGCCGATTCGACGGTTGACGACGTATTGCTCATTCGCGTCCGTTCATCCTATTGTCCTCCGACATAGACCCTCAGCGAAACCGGGCCGAGCTGTTGGCCATCGGCGTCGGCGGCCCAGGTGATTGTCTGCCACTCGGATTTACTCAACCTCGGTGCGACAAGTCTAACCCGCACCGGATAATCGTCGTGTGGTCCTGCGACAAACGTCGTCATTGGCCACGGATGTCCGTGCTGCGCTGACGTGCTATCCACCGACCATCCCGCCGGCAGCTGCGTGCGCAGATGAAACGTAACTGCCTTATCAGTGTTGTTGCGCAACAAGAGCATCACCGGAAAATGCTGACTACTCCCGACGCCGAGCTCAGGTGCAATGAGCGTGTTCATGACGTCGACGCTGTGCGCAGGGTAAAAACGCTTATAGAACGCCCACGCCTGTCCGAGCTCGATCGAGAGCGCCGGCAGGTTCTCAGGGCGATAGCCACGCACTGGGGCGAAAGCGATTGGCCGGCCGCCTACGCCGTCGAGAATGTCCGCCGTCGTTGCACCGCCAACGAGTGACTTCGCCAGCACGAACGGCAGCGGCTGCTCGAAATCCTTGAGATTGTTTGTGGCAAGCGCTCGCGCCGGATCGTCGCCGTACTGGGTGCGATGGAAGGTTTGCTCAGTGGCGGCCAGCCTGGCGTACGATACACCGCGTGCAGGAGAGACTGCCGTCATCGAGTATTCCGGTCCCTTCCCGTTCATGAACTCGAAATGCGTCGCGTCAGTGTAATAGTAAAGTTTCTTCGGCTGCCACGGACGCAAACCCTCCATCAGGTTGCCGTAGTAGAGGCGGTCTTCCGGCATCGCCACCTGCTCCGCGAATGCTGTTGGATCTCCCGCCAAATCGAACGCTTCCGTCGCGATGACACCAGACGCCTGATGATCTTCGTGGTTTTCCCCTGAGACCGTCGCGGGCAACATCGTGATCACGACTTCGGGACGAGTGAGACGAATGAAACGCACGGCATCGGCGAGCGCCGCACCGTGGTTCCCCGTTTCGAGCGACCGCAAAACGTCGGCAACGTCGAATCCAGGCGTGTCCGGCATTCGCAGAAAAAAAACCTTGTCAATGCCGATTGACGCCAGCGCCTGTCTTGTCTCGATCTCGCGAATCTCTCCCAGCGTGCGCGCCTGCTCGTAACCAACCAGATTACTCCCGGCATCACCTCTGGTAGTGACGACTACGGCGACGCGCTTCTTGTCGTCGAGCACTGCCTTTGCCAGATAGCCGGCGATCGTTGTTTCGTCGTCCGGATGTGGTGCTATGACCAGGATATCGACTTTGAATCTTTCGTCGGGTGCCGGATTGGTCGGCTGCTGGGACGCGAGAGGCCTGACGAGGGCGGTAACCATCAGCGCGGCGCCGAGTGTCAAACGACCACTGTGCATCGCACTGAAATACGGAAACTCCACGCGCTCCGCAACGAGTTGTCGCATATGGTCTGCTATCGCACCGTCAAACAGCAAGGAGCTCTCATGAAGCGGGCATTGATTGGTATTTGCTGCATCGTCGGTTGTACCGCGAAGTCGGACGCGAGCAAATCCGCCGACTCGACCTCAGCGGCGCCCGCTCAAGCCGATCGACCAATAGCGATTGTCCACGACGGCCTGGCCTCGGCGGAAGCCCTCTCATTCGATCCGAAGCTCAACGTCTACTTCGTCAGCAACATCAATGGCGACCCTGGCATCAAGGATGGCAATGGCTTCATCACGCGAATCACTGCCGACGGCGTCGTTGACAGCCTGCATTTCATTCAGGGCGGACGAAACGGCGTGACACTCAACGCGCCGATGGGCTCTCGGGTGCAGGGCGATACGCTTTGGGTCCTCGACGTCGATGTTCTGCGCGGGTTCAACGCCCGAACCGGCGCTGCGCTCAAGTCAATCAGCCTCGCGGCGCAGGGCGCGGGATTCCTCAACGATCTTGCGATCGGCCCCGACGGCGACTTCTACATCACTGACACTGGCGTCCGACCGGTCAGCGGTAACCTGCAACATGTCGCGCCGGATCGGATCTATCATGTCGATCGCAGCGGCAAGGTTACGATCGTGGTCGAAAATCCGGCGCTGTCGATGCCTGACGGAATCGGCTGGGACCCCGCCGGCCGTCGGCTCGTGCTGGCTCCTTTTGGCGGTAAAGCCGTGCAGGAATGGCATCCCGGCGACAAGGCGCCAACAGACGTGGCACCCGGACCGAGCAAGTTCGACGGCGTAGAAGTCGAGCCCGACAATACGATCGTCGTCACGATCTGGAACGACTCCTCGGTCTCAACACTCACCGGCAACAAGCTGGTCAAGAGAGTCCGGCTGTCGATGCCGCCTGCTGACGCCAGCGTGGATGTCAGTCGCGGGCGGGTTGGCGTTGTCTCAGTCGCAGTCGATCGATTCGAGCTGTGGCCGTGGCCCGCGCACTAGTTCTGAGACGTCTCGATTTGAATCGAGCCGGCACCGACTGAGACTTTGAGGTCGGCCAGACGCCGAACGACTGCGTCCGCCGCCACCAGATCCTCGGACGGATATGTCGCGGCGACGGCGATCACTCGCATGCCTCCCGCGTGCGCGGCCTCAATCCCCGGAGGCGTGTCTTCGATCACCACACACTCTTCCGGTTTGAGGCCCAGATGCGAAGCAGCAGTCAGATAGCCCTCGGGATGCGGCTTCCCGTGCGAAATCTCATCCGCGCACACCATCACACGTGGAACAGGAATACCGACGAGATTCAGTCGGAAGGATGCAATCGCGCGCGTACCTGACGTCACGATCGCCCATTGATTCACCGGCAGCCGGGCGATCAAGTCGCGCGCGCCCTCGATCTCATAGATGCCTTCGCTCGTCATCCCCTCTTGCAGCTCGAGGCTGGTGACTTCGTTCAGCACATCCAGATGGGGCGCCACCGCCCGAACCGTCTCGATCGTTCGACGACCGTGCGCGATTGCAATCACATCCTCGGCGTTCAATCCATGCTGCGCCGACCAACCGCGCCACGCACGCTCGACACACTCGGCGGAATCAACGAGCACTCCGTCGAGATCGAACAGAATCGCTTTGCAATCCAGTGCGGAGCCGGCGCTCACAGATCTTGGGACACCACAATCATGGCATCGATGAATTGCTGACGAACGCCAGTCGCTTTCCGTCGGGCGACCACGACGGCACGTTGATCGTTCCCTGGCCGCCATAAACGTACGCAATCACCCGCGCCGGCCCGCCACCGACCGGCATTAGCCGGATCATGACGTGCTTGTAGAATGGGTGATCATCCGCGGGAACACTGAGCGGGAATGAGATGAAGACGATTTGCTTGCCATCCGGAGAGATGTGCGGGAACCAGTTGTTGAAATTGTCATTGGTGATTTGTTGCTGATCGCTACCGTCGGGACGCATCCGCCAGATCTGCATGCGCCCCGTTCTCGCCGAGTTGAAGTAGATGTACTCCCCGTCCGGAGTGTACTCGGGGCCGTCATCGAGCCCGGCGGTCGTCGTTAGCTGGGTCTCTTCTCCACCGTCGACCGAAATTTTATAGATATCGAAGTCGTCGTTGCGCTGACCGACGTACACGAGCCAGCGGCCATCCGGCGACCAGCCGTGCAGGTAAGACGGACCTTTTGCCGTGATGCGCCTGGGTACGCCGCCCGTTGTTGGCACTGTGTACACGATCGAGACGTTGCTATCCGCAGGTGAGTGATTGCTGATCGCGAGCATCTTGCCGTCGAACGACAACACGTGGTCGTTGTTGTTGCGCGTGGCAAAATCGGTGTTGATCACCTCGGCCGCGCTCGTTGCGAGATCAAAGCGATAGAGCTTTCCCTCCTGAGCGTAGATCAACGCTTTGCCGTCAGTCGTCCAGTTCGGTGCCTGGAACGATCCGCGATACTGATGCACGATCGTCGCATTTCTGGTCGCGAGATCCAGAATCTCCAGATTGCTACCAAGGTAGTCGCGGTAGGGCACGAAGCCTGTCTTCGGCGGAAGGGTGATCCGCACGTTGCTGAATTCACCTCGCTCGACGACGGAATCGTTGTGTGCGCAAACGAACAGGCCAACGTACACCGTGTCAGGCAGCGATACGTCCGCGAGCTGAGTACTCACCAGCGTGTCACCGAACTGCGCGACGGACATGATGTAGACTCCGTCGCGACGCTCGAGCTGAATCACCGCGTCGGCGTTTGGAAGGCTGTCCGCAGATCTGCTTTCTTCCGTCGTCGCGCCCGGTGTCCGGCGAAACTGGAGAGACATCAGTCCATCACCATGGAGCGCGGCCGTCACCTGCGGGCTCCTCGGGTCGAGCGTCGATCGGATCGTCCAGCCTATCTTCCGGTGTGCTTCGACACCTCGGCCGACAAAATGAGCGCGCGTCGAAAGAATGAAATTGCCGGCCAGTCGCTTCCACACGTAGTGAAAGTCGTCTCGCTCGGCCCACATGTTCTTGCCAGATCCAGCAATGACATAACTCTGCGTGCGCGGATCGTACGATGCTGAGCCAGCGTGACGAACGCTGCCGACGTCACCGTGCGCGGCAAAGATTCCGATCGGCATCAGGTGCGCCATCATCAGAGAGTAGAGAATAGCCAAAGGAAGCATCATGACTGCACCTCCGAGGTTCGCCTAAGGACGACTGCAACCACGAGTGCGACGAGGAATGCGGGCAACGCGGTAATCAACGGCCAAATCAGCAGCGACAGCTGAATCGAGCGCAAATGCGGGGTGGAAACACGATAGCCATGAATGGTCGCCGCGAGCGCGAGTCCGAATGCGCCGAGCGCGGTACCCAGCGCAGCGTGAAATGCGGTTGATGTCGCTCGATACCGCATGCGAATCCTGTCGCGCGCGACGTGGACGCCAAACACGATCGCGCTCAGGAGCCATGCCATGCCCCGCCAGAAACGCTGACGCGGGCCCGGCACTCCACCAGCGAGCTCGGCCGACACCAATCCGATGAGCAGGTAGAGGCATCCTGCGGCGAATGTCGCTGACACCCAACTCGAGCTTACCGGACGCGAAGATGCAGCCATTGCCGTAAATACTGCCTTATCTTCCGGCACCACGCCACAATCCGACATGCAATTCGAACTGCAGCCAACTCTCAAAGGCGAGCTCGTCGAGCTCAGACCTTTGCGTGCCGACGATTGGCACGCTCTCTATGCAGTCGCGAGCGATCCTTTGATATGGGAAATCCATCCAGAGCGAGACCGCTATAAGGAAGAAGTTTTTCGCCGCTACTTTGACGGCGCCATGGAATCCGGCGGCGCCTTTCTCATCATTGACCGCAAGTCCGGCGAGGTTATCGGCAGCTCCCGCTACGCTCACCTCGTCCCAGAGCGCAGCGAGATCGAGATCGGCTGGACGTTTCTCGCGCGCTCATACTGGGGCGGCCGCTACAATTGGGACTTGAAGCGGCTGATGCTCGCACACGCGTTAAAGTTCGTCAATCGAGTGGTTCTTCTCGTCGGGCCGCAGAATTTTCGCTCGCGACGAGCAGTCGAGAAGATCGGCGGCGTCGAGCGCGGACGACGGATCGCGGATGGGCGCGAATCGATCGTCTACGAAATCACCGCCGAGGCTTTTAGCAACGGACCCCTGGCAACGCCCGCGGAGGCGAAACCTCAGCGCGCGACACGCGAGTAGCGCCGCCCGAAGCCAAACGGATAAAGCGGGTGAGCGGTGTCGTGCGGCACATCCGACTTCTGCGCCTCGACGTCCGCCATCGATGACGGGAGCTCGAACGGCAGTCGACCCTGTGGTTGCGCCGCGCCGGTAACGACATCGAGCAGCGCCACATCGCTCACTCCAAAGTTGGCCAGCAACGCCGTCGCCCGGTCCTTGACGCCCGTCAGAATCGCCGGACGGTCGAGTGAAACGGTCAGAACCGTCGGCACCGCGGCGCTGATGCGCTTGATCTCCTCGAATTCCTTATCACCATCGCGGAAGCCGAGGTCACCCTCGTGCATCATCGCGCCGAACACGTACTGCGGGTGGATAGTCTGGTATGGCGCACCGGTGCGAACGATCGCCAAATCCGCCTGCGACAGATCAGACACGACGGTGAAGCCGTAGCGCGTCGCCGTCGCCGAATCGATGCCGTGCAGGAAGACTCGTTTGCCACTCGCGGCAACCGGGAGGAAATCCTTTTTATTCTCGAGCAACACCAGTGACCGACGCTGGGCATCAGTTGCCTGACGTTGGAATTCGCTGTTTCCCACCACTTGCCCCGCCCGAGCCGGATCGACGTAGGGATTCTCGAACAATCCCTGCCTGAATTTCTGTACGGCGATGCGATATGCAGACTCATTCACCTTTCGCTCGTCGACTTTGCCCATGCGAACTGCTTCAACGACGTATTGAGACTCTTCCACACCGCCGAATTGGTCGACGCCGGCATTGATCGCTTTGGCAAAACGATCGAGCTTCGACAGGTTCTCCACGCCCCATGGCATCCCAACGTCGGCAAAACTCGGACGCTCTCCGGCTGGCGCTCCATTCTGACACTTGTCGGCACAATCGTTGGTGATCGCCCAATCGGTGAGGATAATTCCGTCAAAACCATATCGCTTGCGCAGCATCTCGTTTAGCAGCTGCTCGTTGAATCCCGCTCCCACCGGCACGATCGGCCGGCCATTGACAGTTGCGCCCTGCAGGATCGAATAAGTCGGCATCACCCCGCTAACATGGGCGGCAAACGCGCCGAGGAACGGCTTGATATGGATCTCGAGATCACCGGGCGAAAAGCTCGCGAACTTGCCGTAACTGTTATGGCTGTCGAGTCCGTTTTTCTGGGCGCCGTAACCAACCCAGTGCTTGACCACGGCGAGCACACCCAACGAGTCGAGGCCGGACGTTCCGTGCTGGAATCCTTGCACGTACGCTTTGACCAAATCACGCGCGACGTCCGGGTCCTCGCCAAAAGTCCCGCTGATACGACTCCACCTTGGCTCGGTCGCAATATCTGCCTGCGGCGACAACGTCTCTTCGATCCCAACCGCGCGGTACTCCTGCCGGGCGATGTCAGCGAAGCGTCTGACCAGGGCAGCGTCACGAAGGGCAGCGAAGCCTAGAGTTTCTGGCCACTGCGAGAATCCACTCGCCTGTACGCTGGCACCGAGCGTGTATTGGAAATGATTGCGCGGATCGGTACTGATGGTGAGCGGAATTCCGAGTCGGGTTCTCTCGGCGATCTCCTGCAGCGAGTTGTTCTGGGCGGCGAGTGTCGCCGGATCGCCGCGCAACCTGGTGATAAAGCTGTTGACGGCGGCGTCGCGAATCAGCCTGCCCATCGCCGCGGTGTCGTAGCCGGTGCCGGCACCTACCATTCCCAGGGGGCCGCTGCTGCGTGCGGTGCCGTGCATCATCATTCCCGCTTTTTCTTCGAGCGTCATCCGCTCGACCAGATCAAATGCCCGGCCGCGGGGCGTGCGCCGCCAGTCCTCGAACGGTTCCAACCGGCCATTTCGATTGAGGTCCTTGAACTTTTTGCCGCCGACCTGAATAATCGGGGTCGATCGCGCGCCGAGGGTGGGTTGAGGAAGAGTCGTGTCCTGGGCATGGACGACGATCGGGACGAGCGAGAGCAGGATGGCGCGCGACGATATCATTTGGATACGGGTAGGCTGTATGGGCTATAATATTCTCTCCCATTTTCCGAGTTCGCCAATGCTGAAGTCGCTCGTACTCTCAGCGGTTCCCCTGATTTTCTCCTCTGTGTTATCCGGGCAACAGCAGACGATCGCTGAGCGATTAGGGTATCCGCGAGACGCCAAGCTGCTGATCATCCACGCAGATGATCTCGGCTTCGCACACTCGGCGGACGCCGCGAGCTTCGACGCGCTCAATGCGGGTGCGATAACCTCGGCAAGCATCATGATGCCGACTCCGTGGGTGACCGAAGTCGCCGCTTACGCGAAGGCTCACCCGGAGGCTGATCTCGGGCTGCATCTCACGCTGACCAGTGAATGGGCGACTTACCGTTGGGATGGATTGGCGCCGACCGACAAAGTTCCAAGCTTGTATGATCCGGACGGTACGCTACCAAACGACGAATCCATCGTCGCGAAGCGCGCGAAGCCGGAAGAAGTCGAGCGAGAGCTACGAGCACAGGTCGAACGAGCGCTGGCGCTTGGAATCAAGCCGACACATCTCGACAGTCACATGGGTTCCCTGTTCGCGACACCTGCGCTGTTCAATGTCTACACGAAAGTGGCGCACGATTATCACCTGCCGTTCCTCGCAGTGCGACAGGGGCCGCTTGGCGCTGGGGATTTCGTGCTGGCACCGAAAGATGTGCCGCTCGATGCCGTTGTCATCGCCGGCGACAACGTGCCGCGCGACAAGTGGAAGGAGTTTTACCTCGACGCCATCAAGAATCTGAAGCCCGGCGTTACCGAGCTAATTATCCATCTCGGTCACGACGACGCCGAGCTGCAAGCGGTGACCGTGAATCATGAGCCCTACGGCTCCGCCTGGCGTCAACGTGATTACGATGTCGTGAACAGCGCCGAGTTCAAGCAGGCGCTGAAGGACAACCACATCGTTTTGATCAGGTGGCGGGACCTTGGGAAGCTCGTTCAATAGGCGCGTGACGGGAGATGCGGGTCCGCCAGCGGGAGGTCGTTGCTAGAGCACCAGGCGTTGCCGGGATTTGAAGTAATCTCGCCATGGGTCTACCTTTGCCCGCCGCAGGCGATCCCGGATGTTCTGCACGGTCCATACGTCGCTTGCTTTGAGGCGCGTCAGTTCGTCCCATGCCAGGGGCACCGACATCGCTCCATCAGGCGCTGCACGGGTCGAGAACGCAGCGACAGCAATCGACGTGCGGTAGTTCCGTTTGTAGTCAATAAGAATCTTGCCTCGGCGCGCTGATTTCTCGAACGACAGCGTATAACGCGCAGATTCTTCCGTTAGCTCATTTGCGACCTGCCGGCTGAATTCAAATACGGCGTCCCAGTCGTGTTCGGGGCGAAACGGTACGACGACGTGCAAGCCCTTGCCTCCCGTCGTCTTGACCCAGCTTTCGAGGTCACTCGCGTGCAGCAGCTTGCGTAGTCTTCGCGCTGCTCCAGAGACGTCACGCCACGGAACGTTGTCGCCCGGGTCGATGTCGAACACCACGCGATCCGGCCGCTCGACATTGTCGGTGCGCGCATTCCATGTGTGCAGCTCGACGACGCCTGACTCGATGAGCGCAATAAGCGCGTCACGTGAATCGACGTAACAGTACTCACCGATTTTTTTCTTTTCCGATATGTGGACGCGTGGGACAGTGTCTGGAACGAATCGCTGGTCTCGCGCTGTGTGGTGCACGAATTTGGCTTGCGATCTCAGCGCATCGGCGCGGGTTATCGGCGCCGTCGCTCGGACGAGGGTGAGTGGGCGGCGCTCGACATGCGGTAGCGCCCAGTCGGCGATCTCCGAGTAGAGCTGCGCCAGATCGGACCGCGTAAACCGAATCCGGGGATACACGAGCGGTGAGTCCGGTTTCGCCTTTGATTGAATCGCGTTCGCCGCTCTCGAGGCCTGTTTACCACCGACGTGGGCTTCCTTTTCGCGATGTACATCCCGAGGATCCTTGTCGTTACGAAACCCCTGCAGTGATGGGTGGCGAATGTGGCCATCGGCGGTCCACTCTGTGAATTCGATTTCGGCGACCTTCACCGGCTTCACGTAATGCGCATTCCTGCCGAGCCAGCCTGGTGGTTGCGGGTCGAACGGCGTGCGATCGATTTCGATTTTCTCTAGATCACGACGTAGCTGCCGACTAAAAGCGTTGCTCCAACCGGCGCCTGTACCGACTTTCCCGGCGAAGCGCAGGTGGCTGCGCTCGTAATAGCCGACGAGAATCGAGCCGACTCCGACGCGCGCGCCCGATGGATCGGTGAACCCTCCGACGACAAATTCCTGGCGTTTGACGCATTTGATTTTCTGCCAGTCGGAGCTGCGCGCGTCCAGGCGATATGGCGCATGACGGAGCTTGCTGATGATTCCTTCGGCACCGAGTGCACACGCCTGCTGAAAGACGTTCATGCCGTCGCGATCGAAGTGGTGGTTGTAACGAATGACCCTGGCGCCGCTGCCGACGAGTTTTTCAAGGATTGCTTTTCTCTCGAGCAGCGGCCGCTTGGTAAGATTCTCGCCGTCGAGCGAAAGCAGATCAAACGCGAAGTAGGTCAGCCCTCGCCTGCTGTTCCCCAGCTGCTGCAGTAGCTGAAAGCGCGACACACCATTGGCATCGAGCACGACGATCTCGCCGTCGATGAGCGCGTTCTTGGCCTTTAGCTTGCGCGCCGCAGCCACGATCTCCGGGAATTCGCCCGTATAATCGGTTCCGCGACGCGAGATGATGTGCACTCCCCTTCCCTCGATGAACACGCCCATGCGGAACCCATCGAGCTTGAGCTCATGAATCCATCTGTCACCCGCCGGTGGTCGATCGACGAGGAGGGCTTTTTGAGGGCGGTACTCCATCGGCCAGGTCTATTTCAAGACGTATTCCGGGACGTCCGTCTAGAGCGACCACGCGGGGTTCAAGAACTCGCCACGCGTCAGTCGGCGTAAACCCGTTCCGTCGGCGTTTGCGACATAAAGGGTGTTCGGGGGTGTCAACTGTGGTCCAGGATTCCGATGCCGTCAGAAACGACACTGCGGGCGACCCCAGAAGGAATCAACCCGCAGTTCGTTATGTCCGTAACACCTGACTTTAGAGAATTCCGCCGCTTCTCACTCTGAAGTCGACGTTGTCGTTGATCCACTTCCAGAGCTCCGCCTGCTGCTCGGGAGCCGCGCCGTCCTTGTAGTGCTGGCGCCAGGTGGCCATGACTTCGTCATCGACTGTCCAGATTCTTACGCGACGGCGCGGGACGCTTTTCTCCCAGTGCACTGCGACCGTCGGACGCGGATAAAGCAGACGCAGCGTGGTGTTCTTCGAGAGGTACTCGAGCCCGTTGACGCTGATCTTTCTGTATTTGCTCAGGCTGTCGTTCTTCGAGGTCGGCGTGTCCGGGATACCGTCGGTCAACATCACCACGTTGATCGGCGACAGTACCAGGTTCTGACGCTTCACCAGCGTCGCGACGCGCTCGAAGAATGGATTGAAATCGGTGAGTCCGTCGTGCGGCGGATATTCCTTACGCAGATATGCGGCAATCTGCGGTACCGTCATCTTCTCGAAGGTCATGATCGGCTGGAACGACTTCGTCTCGCCGGGTTTTTCGCCGCCGAACGAGCCGACGAACACAGCTGTCGGCTCTTTGAGGCCGCCCAAACCGTGCAGGTGTGCGTACAGATAGTTTGCCGCGAAATCCACTGCGCTTTCGTAGCCGCGCTTGCCGCTGAATGAGCCGCTGACATCTATTGCCAGCACCAGCGTGGAGCGCGCAACCCGCGGGCTGCTCTCGGCCGTCGAGCAGCCAAAGAGAGCGAGGGTCACCATGCCGACGAACGCCGCGCCGGTGACGACTTTCACAATGCGTAGTTTGCTCATGATGCGATCCTCGGCATTGGGTCCATCGGCGTGCGGTGTCTGCCCTTGTCACCCGACGAGCGAGAATTGAACGGTACCGGCGTCGCCGCCAGGATGTCCTCGAGGGAAGTGAACGGCAGCACGAAGTGAGGCCGTGACTGCACGATCACAACCGCGAAGTTGATCGCGGCAGCGAACAGCTGCAGCACCGGAAGCGACAGCAGCTCGAACATGCGCTTCGCTTCCTCGTGGAACCAAGCCGTCTCCGCCTTGAGAGCGTTGACCGGCTCCCGCCAGAGGCCAGGCTGTGGAGCCGCGGTCGGTATTTTGGTTACGCCTTCATGGTTTACAGCCTGGCGCGACAGGATCGCTAATAGAGCCGGCGTTCCAAATCGACCAAACAGGAACCACGACATGCCGCGTACGCCCAGCCAGCCGAAAGAGGCAAGGCCAATCGTGGCGCCGATGCCGAGGTGAACTGAATCACCCGACTGCTGCGCAATCCACGGCGTGATCGCGTCGATGAGTTCGCGATAAAGGAAGATGACTTCGAAGAACATCACCGCCGCTTCAACGACGAGCATCTGTGCAATTGTGCCTGGCTTCTTAGCCTTGACGGCTTCCGTTACGACCTGGACGCAGGCAAAGCTTCCCGCCACCAGCAGGAAGAGGAACATCCACAGCAGCGGCGCCATGACCGCCGGATTGGGATCGAAGCCCGTCAGACTGCCGAATACTTCAACGAGTGTCGGCTGTAAGGTGAACGTGAAGATCGTCGCTTCAATCGCGCACCATATGGTAAGGACCATGAAGGCGACCCACGGCACACCCGGCTGGAAGTAGCTGCGTGACGCACCGTCGAGGAGCGTCAGCGGCGAGCGCACGATGCCAAGCAGAATGTTCTTGATCATCAACAGCCCGAAACGAATCGAGCCGATCACCCAACCAACCAGGGCAACGCCAACGCGAAGCATGCCGGTCCAGAACAGCCAGATGCAGCGAGCGGCATCCCACCACGTCATAAGCAGCGCGGTCATGAAATGGCCGCGACCAGAGCGGAACGGCAGCGTATACAGAGAGGCCGCAGTGCACCACGCGCCGGCCATTAACACGAGCACCGGTACGAGTAGCACGACCCAGGTAAATACGCGCGCCGCCGGATGTCCATTGATCAGCGAGGACAGCATCGCCGGCTGCCACTGGCCGAGCCAGCGCAGAGGCGCAGTTAAAAGCATCACCGCGGGCTGCCACTGCGCGGGGAATAGTTGCGCGAACGAATCAAACATTTTTAGACCTCGCAGTGAGGTTTGCATCGAGCCCGAAGACACACGGGCGGAGGCACCGCGAATCGTGACTGGCGGTGCCAGTTCTGCGAGTTTGACGCGTAACGGCTGAGCTTGGATACAGCGAAGCCGTTATCCGCACGAGCAGGCGGTTTACTGCCGGTTACCAAAAGCAAAAGCCCCCGGCGATTGCCGGGGGCTTTGCCATCTGTTCGGCCTACCTGTTGGTCGTGTTATCGAGGCACGTCTTGTTCGACGCCGCGCAACCCGTGGTTGTCGGCGCGACGGTGATGTCCCCGCGCGCGGTGATCGTGTAAACTCTGCCGCCGCTGAAAGAAACACCGGTTCTCGACAGCGCATTGGTCGTCGCTCCGTTGTAGCGCGTACTGATGTCGTACGCGCCCGCGGGGATGTTGACGAATGCACCAGCCTGTTTATACCCGACTTCGGCACCGATTGGAAGTTCGGCGCCGGTGGTAGTGGGCTTTGCGTACAGCGTCATCGGATTCGCATTGGAGATTGCATTCACGAATCTGACCGTCGCCGTATTGAGATCAGGCGGCGGAGTGAACGGATCCTCGACAATGAAGTTGTCGACAGTCTTGGCCGTACTGTTGTAGATCCCGCTCATGTAGAACGAGTAGTACTTGCCGTCCTCGATGTTTGCGGTGAGAGTCGAGATCGCGAGATCCTTATCAGTAGCGGCCGCGATCTTCCCCGCCAACGCGTGCGAGCCCGGAGCAATGGCCGAGTAATCCCCACCACCCGACACGCCGCCGTAGGCGATGCCGCTCGTCGACTCAGTTCCCGTCGTTGACAAGACCGCGGACATCTTCGTCTCGTCGGCGTAGAAGTTCACACTCGGCGCGTTGACACCGAAGTTGAAGAACCGGACTCGCGAATTCGCCAGCGGCGCCTCAGTGAGGTTCTGCACCGTTTTGTCGCCACACGCTGAAAGGAGGCCGGCCGCGACCAGCACTGCCAGCGAAGCATATCTATTCATTAGCCTGGTCATGGGAGGATGATCCACAACGGTTTGGTGTGATAGTCGGTATCGAGCCCGCCGATGACATCGAGGCTCGCTCTGTTCCAGACGTACTCGGAGTTGAACCTCGGCCGAATGCGCTGCACAACCTTACCCGCGTTGTCTGGATAAAGGCTCGTCGGGGGCGCAAAGCCGCGGAAGATCTCCACTCCGCTGACCGGATCGTTATCGGTGTAATGGTACCGGCGCATGTCCATCCATAGCTCGTTGTGTCCCCACGCCCACTGCGCGATGACCTTCTGAGACATGATGTGGGACAAGTCCAGCACCGCCGGGAAAATAGTTGGCGATGCCATGAACGTGGCCTTCGCCGTGGCATCGATCTGGGTGACAGCCTGACCATCGTCGCTATTGTGCGCGTTGACGAAATCGATGTGCGAAGAGATCGCGTTCCGATACGCTGTTTGCGCCGTACCCTGATCGCCCGACCGCAGCGCCGCTTCAGCCTTGATGAACTGAAGCTGCGAGTAAGTCATCAGGGGCATCTTCGACTTGTCCGAGAACAGATACCGGCTCGGCGACTGACGTGTACTTCCGGGATAGCCGTAGAAGTTGTTGGGCTTCTGCGGGTCAGTGAGCGCGCCGTATCCCGCGACGTTCGGATCCAGTCCACGGAAATTTCCATCCGGCGACGGCGACAGCATCCGCGACATGCGTGGATCGACGGTGCCGCCGAATTGGGTGCCATCCATCAGGCCGACGATGAATCGGGTTTGACGGTAGTTCGTGATGTTGTCACGCGATGGTCCCCAGAAATTGCGGTCGGCGTTGTCGGTGCTCAGCGCCGGATACTGCAACTGCGCATCGTCGGCGTTGCTCGCGAAAGACCTGTCGACGTCTGCGATAACTGCCGCCGGATCATAATTCGCTTTGTTGCTGTAATGATTGAGGCTCAGGGCGCGGAATCCGTACGCAAACTTCAGCCACTTCGTACGATCGCCATTGTAGATTTTGTCGCCTTTGGAGAGGTAGGTCGCGTCGACTGCACCATCCGTCCGCTGCAACAGCACGATTGCACTGTCGAGCAGCCGTTTGACTTCCTCGTACGCGTACTGCTGGCTGTCGTAATCAAACGCGGTGCGAGACGGATCGATCGCTTCCTTGACGATGATCTCGCCGTGCAGATCAGTCAGCACCTGCCAGCCCCAGGCCTTCAAGATGAGACCGACACCAAGCAGATCCCACCGCTGCTCGGCTTCGGCCTTGTTGTTCATGTCGATCAGATTCTGGCCCAGCGACCAGTAAACATCACGCCATTGCTCGGCGCCGTTGTCGCTGGATGGATCGTAGCCCATTCGGTCCCACGTGCTGAGCACCGTCTGGCCGTTGGCTAGCATCCACTCCTGGGTGTAACGACCGACGAAACGGCCGTCGAACTGCGGCGCCGTCACCATCCAGTGAATCATGGGCGGCAGGTACAGATTCGCAGTGACCGTCTGTGGTCCGTTCGGGTTCGTGTTTACATCGAGGTAGTCGCTACAAGCCGCCGAAACGACGAGAGACCCCGCGAGTAGAGAGATAAGTGTCTTCTTCATTTTAGAATCCCATCCTGACACCGAAGTTCACGCCGCGGGGAATGGGGAAGTTGCCGAAGTCGATGCCTGCACCTCCGGATCCTCCAACTGCCGCACTGTTGCCGTTCACAATCGGATCAAGCCCTTTGTAGTTGGTCCATAGCGCCAGGTCGGTGCCCTTGACGAACACGCTCGCGTTACGCGTGCCGAGGAAACCGTTTGGCAGCAGATAACTAAGCTGGATGTCTCTCAATCTCAGCCAGTTGATGTTCTTTTCGATGAAAAGTTCTTCGCTTATCAGACGGTAGTAGTCCGTCTGCACGCTGGGAACGACGACGATGTTATTGATCGTCGGGTTCGCCGAGTCTTCCCTTCCGTCACGCAACACGCCCTTGATGACTCGGGGCTGGTCGCGATCGAGAGTTTCGGTGCTGAGACCTCTCGCGGTCAGATAGTGCTCGGTGGCGTTGAAGATGTCGCCGCCTCTGCGAATATCGAGCAGGAAGTCGAGGCTCAGTCGGTTCTTTCTGAAAGTGTTGGTGATACCAACGTTGTACTTCGGCTGACGATCGTAGCCGTTGTCGATGAACGAAGTCGAGCGAATCGGCAGGCCGGTCGACGGATCGATGAGCAGATCGCCGTTCTTGTTGCGCAGGTAGAACAAGCCGGTAAGCGACATTGTCGACAGGCCGGGCATGGTGCCGTTTCGCACGTTTCCGTACAGCCACGTATCCGACACGTAGGACTCAGGCAGTGCGTGTGGCAGCGACACGACCACGCCACGTGCGTGCGAATAGTTCGCCTGGAAGTCCCATGAGAAGCCTGCGGATTGAATGGGGGTGCCACGGAGGGTGAACTCAACGCCCTTATTTCTCGTCGCCGCGCCATTCAGGTTGAACAGAATGAATCCAGTGCCGTAACTGCCACGGATGTCGTTTACGATCTGATCGAGGGTCTGCTTGCGATAGACCGTCGCGTCGAGTCCCAGGCGATCCTGAAGGAAGCTCAGCTCGACACCGAACTCGCGCGATCTCGCGAATTCCGGCTTCAGATCGAGGTTCGGGCCCCAGAAGTCATAACCATAACCACCGTACGCCGTGGTCTTGTACTGCAACGCAGGGCGGTATGCGTACGGTCTCGCGTCCTTACCCACTGAGGCGACGGCTGCTCTCAGCTTGCCAGTCATGAAATGACGAATGCTCGGGAACGCGTCCGAAAAAATGAAGCTCGACGAGAACGAAGGGTAGAAGAACGAGTTACGTCCCTTCGGAATCGTCGACGTCCAGTCGTTACGACCGGTGGCGTTGAAGAAAAGGTAATCCTTCCAGTTCAGCGTCAGCTGTCCGAACGCACCGACCAGACGGCGCTGCTCGATGGTGGTCTTGCTCGTCCTCAGGTTGGTGTTGTTGATCGAGACGAAGTTTGGATCGAGGAAATCTCTTCCCGTCGCCGCGTCCGTAGTCGCCTTGTAGTCAGAGATGGAATTGCCGAGAAGTCCGCTGACAGAAAGGCTGTTGGTGAACGGGTGCGGGTTGAAGTTGAGCAGGGTCTGCACGTTGGTGTTTCGCTGAATTAAATCGGCGAGGTCGAGGAGTCCGTTGTAGTTGGCCCCAACAACGCTCTCCGGATTGCGCAGTAGTAGATTCGAATTCGCATAGGCATCGGTACCGATGTTGGACTTCAGATTCGCCCACGAAACGGGCGTCAGCGTGATTCCCACATTGGCGATGATGCGATTGTTCTTCGAATTGATCGCATTCTTCGCGACGTTGAAGTACGGATTGTCGACTTCGGTTCCCGCCGCCAGTCCGCTAACGCCCGGTAGCGACGAACCGATTGTGACGAGCCTGCGCCGGGTCCCGGACGCCGTGAGGAAGTTTGTGGCGTCGTCGGTCTGGGGCCAGGTCATCAATCCCATCAGAGGGCCGATTTCGCCCTTGTACACCTGATCGTTGGTGTCCGTTATGTACGACATCGACAGATCGGTATTCAACCACGGAAGGATCTGCGCCTGTGACGCGCCCGTGACGTTGACACGACTGTAGTCGGAACTGGGAACTACGCCTTGCTGCTTGTCGAACGAAGTCGCCAGGCGGTAGTTGATCTTGTCGTCTGCGGTTGCACCGCTAAATGCGAAGTTGTTGGTCGCCGTTTTACCGGTTCGCAGGAACCCCCCGATGTTGTCATAAAACTTGGTGTCGGCCGCGTACGGTGCGCCGAAATACGCGAACGAGTTTGTCGCGGCGAATGGACTCGACAGAATTCCACTCGGTCCCCAGATCTTCTGCAGCTCCGGCTTCGCTCTCGTTGATTCGAAGCGGAAGCTGTTGCTGTACTGGAAGCCGCCACCCTGTCTGCCACGCTTGCTCGTGATGACGATGGCTCCGTTCGCGGCGTCGATGCCGTAGAGGGCCGCTGCTTCGGGACCCTTGAGAACGGTGATGCTCTCGATGTCTTCAGGATTGAGGTCGGCCGCACGATTGGTGAAATCGACGCTGCGGTTGCTGAACGCGGAGTTGGCGTTGTTGTCGGAGGCAAGCACACCGGTGTTCAGTGTTCGATTGTCCATCGGGAGTCCATCGAGAATCATCAGCGGCTGGTTACTGCTGCTGATCGAGCTAATGCCGCGGATGACGATCGACGATGATGCGCCGGGAACTCCCGAGCTGCTCACTACGTCGACGCCCGCGATACGGCCCTGCAGCGAGTTCACGAAGTTCTCGCGTTGGGCTTCGGCGACAGCCTGTCCGCGCACGGTTTGCTGCGCAGTACCAAGCGCTCGCTGCGCTGTGCTCTGACCGAGTGCGGTCACGACAACTGCGTCGAGGCTGGTCGCGACCGTGCGAAGCTGCAGGTTCACGACGCCGTCGTTGCTGACGACTCGTTCCTCCGGCGCCTTGCCGAGAGTCCTGAACTGCAGCGTTTGTCCAGGCTGCGCCTGGATGGTGAAGGTGCCGTTGTCGTTGGTGACGGCCCTTGTTGTTGTCCCTTTCACAGTGACTGTGACGCCGGACAACGGCGTGCCTTGCTCACTCGTGACCTTACCCGTGACTGATTGCTGTTGCGCGAATGCTTGCGCTGTCACGAAGAAAAGACTCGTCAGCACGAAGAGCAGTCTTTTTTTCATAAGACGCGTACCGGTGGGAGAAATTGATGTACGAGTTTTGGAGGACGAAGAGTGTTTCAGTCCACCAGCTCCGATGAAAAGAGGGACCGAATTTTATTGCGGCGTTGCAAAAAACGCCATATGTGTGCGCCGTCCAAGGCGTTTCGCGACCGACTGTTAGGTGATAACCCCGAGTTGGTTTTAAGACAATGTCAACGTCGGCGGAGTGGCACTATATCGGGAGCTTTCTCCGCCACCCAGTAGTGCTCGTCGCGCGCGAGCACCACCGCCGTGGATGCGTTTAGCGACGTCGGACCGACGATTCGACCAAGGGATTTTGTTACCCGAACTGCTTCATCGACCGTCGCGATTTCGAAATACGCGTCGAGCGCGACACCGTGGCAGGAGTTCGTGGCCAACGGAATTGCGCCAGCGCTCCGCACGATACCTACCCGCTCCGACTCTTTTACCTCGCGCGGTGGGTTGAGCGCGATCACCCGCAGGTCGGCCAGCTCGGCGAGGTCGTGCGCTGCGTACGCCCACAAGCCGCCCAGTACTATAGTTGCACCAGGCTGAGTTGTGTCGAGGTAGGCACCCGCACGCGTAGCCAGCTCTTCGCGTCGATGACTAACGTGGGCACGTTCTGCGTCGTAGTCCGCGATGCTCTCGCCGCGAGTGAAGTCCACCACGCCGTTCCTGATCCCATACTCGGCGCTGCAGATCGGGCAGCCGAGGGTGCCTTCGGTCACCATACGATTGCTGACCTCCCTGAACGAAGCAACCAGCCAGGTATCGTCGTGCGCGTTGATGCAGCGCAGCAGGTCGATCATCTCGATGAACAATGGAGGCGCGGGAGGCGGGAGTCAGCTATGCGATAAGCGCAGCTCGTCGATGTTCACTGTCGCTGGCTGGCTCAGAGCAAACATCACTGCGCTCACCACGTTGGCCGGCTCGAGCATCGGGCGCTTGGAATGCGGACGATTTACAGGATCGGTCACCGTCACGTCGGTCCAAATGTCGGTGTTGGTCGCGGCGGGCGATATCAAGGAAGTCCTGACGCCCGTGCCACGCAATTCCGTGCGCAGCACCTCGTGCACCGCCCGCAAGCCAAACTTGGCGGCGGAGTACGCCACGTTGCCCGAGAAAATCGTTCGGTCCGCGATCGATCCAATCGTTACAATGTGTCCGCTGCCTCGCTTCTTCATGTCGCCGAGAAACGCGCGCACGAAAAGGAAAGGCGCGACGAGATTCGTATTGAGCATGTTCGCGAACTGCTCGGCGCTCGTCTCCTCGACCACCGCGACGCTGAAGATTCCCGCGTTGTTGACGATGATGTCGGGAACGCCGAGCTCCGATCGAACCGTTTCGGTTGCTTTCTCGACGCTGCGCGGATCGGTCACATCGGCTGAAATCGGAATCGATCCTTTGATCTCCGAAGCGCGGTCCTTCAGTGTCGACGGGTTGCGGGCGATAAGTGCTACGCGCGCACCGGAGGCGCTCAATGCAGCAGCGATCCCGGCTCCGATTCCTCGTGACGCGCCGGTAACGACAGCGGTTTTTCCGCCGAGCGCGCTCACTCGCTAGTCGCCGCCATTGTGAGCGAGGCGCAGGAACTCGTCGCGGGTCTTCGGATCCTCGCGAAACACTCCACGCAACGCGGATGTGATGGTCTTGGAGTTCTGTTTCTGCACCCCACGCATCATCATGCAGAGGTGATACGCCTCGATCACCACTCCCACGCCACTGGGTTGCAGCACGCTGCATAGTCCCTCGGCGATCTCTTCAGTCAGGCGCTCCTGCACCTGAAGTCGTCTCGCAAATATGTCGACGATGCGGGGGATCTTTGACAGCCCGACGATCTTGCCGTTCGGAATGTATGCGACGTGCGCCTTGCCGAAGAAAGGCAGCATGTGGTGCTCGCACATCGAGTAGAGCTCAATGTCCCGCACCATGATCATGTTGTCGTGATCTTCCTTGAAGACGCCGTTGCCAACGACCTCTTTCGCGGTGTGACTGTAGCCTTGTGTCAGCCATGTCATCGCGCGCGCGACCCGCCGCGGAGTAGCCAACAACCCTTCGCGCTTGGGATCTTCGCCGATCAGCTCGAGCTCACGTCGAATGAGATCTTGAAACTCCTTCGAGGGCTCTTTCTCCTCGAGGTCTTTCAGATCTTTAGTTGCCCGTGTACTCGACATAGTTGTTCTCCGTTTCCCAAAGCACGAGTCGAATGAGTTTGCCGGGCTTCACCTTCGTCGCGAGAATTTTCCAGAAGGCGGTGACGATGTTCTCCGACGTCGGGATAACTCCCTTCATGAAGGGAACATCAAGATTGAAGTTCTTGTGATCGACGATGTCGACGATCTCCCGCTCGACGATTTTCTTGAGCGCTGAGAGATCGCAGACGTAACCCGTCGTGGGATCGGTTTCGCCCTCGACCGAGACGTCGAGGGTGTAGTTGTGTCCGTGCCAGTTCGGGTTGTTGCACTTCCCAAAAAGGCGCGAGTTCTCGGCGTCGGACAGCTCGGGGTTATGGACGCGGTGCGCAGCATTGAAGCGCAGCCGTCTGGTTACTGTTACACGGGGCATAATTGACGTAAGATACCGCATCCCATCCAAAGAATCTTTTGCTGGGGCGGTTGCCGATGCTTACCTGCCTTCCTATAAAGGAAAGCTCGGACACCGTTGCATCACTCCGATCGTTGGACACGAAAGAAAAGAGGCCCCACCGCTTGATTGGTGGAGCCTCAATAATGGGACGGAGAGGTTTTTTGAAGCCCGGTCGAATTTTTGAGGTCCTCACCTTGCCTACCGCCTTCCCCGCACTGGGGCATGACGTCAGCACAGTTTATCGAACCCACTCGAAGGACTTGTTGGCTCAAAAAGTGAGTTCCCCGCCCCAACGATGAAGTCGGCTTTTATTCCTGCAACAGTTTCCGTAAAGACTCTCTGAACATACCGGCCGTCACACCCAAGGTCAACGAAATTTCGCCATGGACTATTTGCTGATTCTTAGCGTTCTGATGCTTGTGATTTGGGCGATCGTCACCTTCACGACGACGGCGCCGGGCTGGATTCATCTTCTGCTGACCGTCGGGATGTTCCTGCTGATCTACCGCATCGTCGTGCGAGGTACGCGCGGCGTGGACGACAAACCCAAGACCTGATGTCCCCCGCCGGACGTGGGCCTTACTCGTTCGGAGATGAAGGACCCGCCACGGCAGTCGCCGAGCAGCCGCAGGCGCTTTCGGCGGACAAGAAGAAACCCGTTCTCGTAACAGGGGCGACCGGACTCGTCGGCATCCATACCTGCCGAGAGTTATCGAAGCATGGCTGGCAGGTAAGAGCGCTAATCAGAGATCCGGCGAAAGCGGCACTCGCGCTCGGCCAGCTTCCGGTCGAGTTTCGTGTTGGTGATGTCCGCGACGCTGGTACCCTGCGCAGCTCGCTCAATGGCTGCGGCGCCGTCGTTCATCTTGCCGCGATCGCCATCGAGAAGAAAACGGAGAAGTACACCGAGACCAACACGGCGGCGACCGAACGGCTCATCTCGGCGGCGCGCGCGGAGAATGTGCAGCGCGTGATCTTCATGTCACAGAACGGCGCCGACAGCCGCTCGAGGCATCCATTCCTGCACAGCAAAGGAGTCGCACAGGATTCAATCAGGACGAGTGGACTCCAGTGGACCGTCCTGCGCCCGTCGGTAATCTTCGGCCCCGAAGACCAGTTCGTCAACGTACTCGGCAGATTGATCCGGCTGACGCCGAAATTTTTTCCGCTGCCGGGCGGTGGGCGCGCGCGCTTTCAACCTATCGCCGTCGACGACGTCGCGCGTGTGATCCGGATCTCACTCGAGAAAAAAGAAACCGTTCGTCAGAGCTACGACCTCGGGGGTCCAGCGGCGCTCAGCCTGCGCGACATGACGGAACGAATTCTCATGGCGATGGGAACGACACGCACAATCGTCCCGGTCCCTATAAAAATGGTGAGACCGATTGTCTCGTTGATGCAGCGCTTCCTTCCTAATCCGCCGGTGACGCCAGGACTGCTCGACCTCCTCAGCGTCGACAACACGGTGTCGCACAACGCGCTGACGGAGATCTTTAAAGTGTCCCCGATGCCCTTCGCGGGAGACGAGCTCGGCTACCTGAGACGAATAACGTTTCGCAGCGCGATCAACTCGCTGTTCGAGCGGGCGTAGACTCACATGTAGCGCGCGACGGACATCGCCGTCGCGGCAAGGAGTCCCAGGCCGACCGTCAGCATCACCGACCAACCGTTGCGCTTTCGGAGACGGTCGGCTTCGGCGGAGAGTCGTTGTCTTTCTTCAGGAGACGGCGATCCAGCAAGCGCTCCCGCGACTTTTCCCAGCTTCAGACCCGCGGGTCTCTGGATGAGAACCTGAACGAGGAACGCAAGGATACCGGCGGTGCCACCGACCGAGAACGTTCGTCCCGCGCCGGTGGAAAGGAAGCTGTCATCGAAGCCCGCTGAGTCGATCCATAGCAGGCGGACGCCGGTGAGAATTACGAACAAGCCGATAGTCGGTAGAATCACGAAGGTCTTTCGGCGCTGCAGTCCGTCCATCACCTGCGGGATGAGCTGGGGCATAGCGAGCAGCGTTGGAACCAGAAAGAAGGCGGAGTAAATCCCACCGCCGACCCAGACGATGGCACCGACGACGTGGATAACGCGAAGCAGAAGCAGTTCAGCGTGCATTCATTTCTCCAGTAGGCGTTGATCTGAGTGCGGCAAGCCACGCAGGGAAAGCATATAGGAAGAGCCAGCCCCTCCACGCAATCCCGGGCAGAAAAATTGTCCAGCGAATGCGGTCGCCGGCAACGAGGAAGATCACCAAAAGTATCAATATCAGGTTTACGACGATCCGATACACCCGGTAGGTCGTGCGCTCGATCTCCGCCGTTTTGCGTCGATCGAACCGCGCCGCGACGGTAATCGCCAGCGCCGCCAGGATAAACGCGAACACTACATCGGCGATCGGCCACCATGCCGGCAGAGCGGAAGCTTCCTGCACCAGCCCGGCAGCGACCGGAAAAACAAGCGACACCACAAACGCAATCGCGCTAAGGAGAGCCAGGTAGCGTCCCTGCCGGGACGAGTTACGGGGCGGCTTGGCGGGCTCTGTCATAACCGCGATGAATCTGGTGCCATGCCTGGACTGAGGCCAGCCACCGTTTCCCGTCCGCCAACCAGCTTTCAAAAAAAGGTCTTGCCGCTTACCTCGGTAAGTACTAGCTTACCGTTAGTGATTACTTACCGAGACAAACAGCTAGATGCAATCGGCGACCATACCCGCCGGGCCATCCTCGCCCGACTGCGCAAAGGCCCGGCATCCGTCGGCAGGCTCGCCAGCGCCTTTCCCGTCAGCAGGCCCGCCATCTCGCAGCACCTGAGAGTCCTCAAGGACGCAGGCCTAGTCACGGATCGCGCCGACGGCACGAGGAGGGTTTACGAGCTGAATCCCGCAGCGTTCGCCTCACTCCGCGAGTACTTCGATGAGTTCTGGGGCGTGGCGCTCATCTCTTTCAAGAAACGAGTCGAAAACACTTCCAGGAGGAGTGATGCCGGCCATGGCAGAGCAAATGATTGAGGCTGTCAGAAAATCAGTGACGGTGAGTGCAACCCCCGAGACCGCGTTCGACATCTTCACTGCTGATTTCGACAGCTGGTGGCCTCGCTCACACCACCTCGGCAAGACTCCGATGAAAAGGGGCATCGTCGAGCAGCACCAAGGCGGGCGTTGCTACACGGAGCACGAAGACGGCGCGGAAGTCCAATGGGGTACGGTGCTCGTCTGGGATCCACCGCGGCGTCTGGTATTGGCCTGGCAGATCGCCGCTGACTGGAAGTGCGAGCCGGATCTATCCAAGGCTAGCGAAGTCGAGATTCGCTTCACCCCCGAGCCGGGTGGCAAGACGCGCGTCGATCTCGAGCACAGAAACTTCGAGCGCATGAGCGCTGGCGGCGAAGCGATGCGGGCGGGCGTTGGTGCCGAGGGCGGTTGGGGTAGCCTGTTGCAGATGTTCTCCGAGCGCGTCGACGTAGTCACCGCTCGTCGGTCGGTCTGACTCCCAGTCCTGCCAACGCCGAAAGGACGGTTATCCCCGCGGCTTCGAGTATCACGATCTTGAAGCCGCGGAGGAAAGCCGTTCGAATGTCCCCCTCGACTCGCGCCTGCTGCTGTTGATCGAGCCCGGCGCTGTGCAAATCCGCCCCGGCCATTTTCGGCAGCTCCGTTTCAATCCGCGCGCGCGGCTCAGCGGCGATCCCGCTTTCAGCGAGCTTGGGTTCGATCGAGCCGTTAAACGAGCGAGTCAGAACAACTCCGAATATCGCGATCGCCAGCAATCCGGCCACTCGCGCGACGGAGTTGTTGATGCCCGACGCCACTCCGGCATGATCCGCGGGCACCGCTGACATCACCGTCGTCGTCAGCGGCGCGACTGTGATCGCCATCCCGAGGCCAAGTACAACCACCGCCGGGAAAATAGTGCTCCAATACGAGCCGACGATCCCGACGCGAGCGAGAAGGGCGAAGCCCACCGCAGAAATCAGCGGTCCGACTGTCAGCGGAATTCGTGGACCGATGCGGCCAACCAAACCCCCCGACCACCTCGATAAAGCGAACATGATGATGGGAAACGGCAGGAATGCCGCGCCCGCTGCCGTCGCTGAGTAACCCTGCACCTGAATCAGCAGCAACGGCAGGATAAAAAACACAACTCCCAGCGCCCCATAGAGAAGGAGCGTCAACAAGTTGGTCATGGTAAAAGACCGCGAAGCGAACAGCTCGAGGGGAATCATCGGGTTCTTCTCCCGGTGCTCCACCAATACGAACACGCCTAGTGCGATCACACCTGCGAGGAGCGAGACGATCACCAGAGACTGACGCGCTCCGGGCACTGGCCACTCGAGCAATCCGAGCACGATTCCGCCGAGGCCAAGTACGGCGAGCGCAGCACCGCGCCAGTCGATTCGACCCGTGCGCGATGGATCGCGACTCTCACCCATGTAACGCAAGGAGACCAACACCACGACAATCGCCAGCGGAACGTTGATGAAGAAAGCCGAGCGCCAGCTCAGATTTTCGATCAGCCAACCGCCGAGCACTGGCCCGACGGCGGTCGTTATCGCGCTGAAACCCGACCACGTTCCAATCGCTCGTCCGCGCTCGGCACCCTCGAAAGTCGCGCTGATGATCGCCAGGCTGCCGGGCACCAGCAACGCGGCTCCGATTCCCTGCAATGCCCGCGCGATGATCAGCATCAGCGGCGACGATGCGAAACCGCACCAGATCGATGCCGCGGCGAAGGAGACGACGCCGATCAGGAAGATCCGCTTGCGACCGAATTGATCACCGAGCGAGCCGCCGATAAGAATGAGAGCGCCCAGCAGGAGCGTATAAGCCTCGATCACCCACTGCACGTCGGTAATGGTCGCGTCGAGGCTTTTCTGAAGAGCCGGCAGCGCGACGTTTACGACCGTCCCGTCGATGAAGGTCATCGAAGACGCAAGGATCGTAGCCACCAGCGTCCATCGTTGCTGCGACTTCACGCTCGGTTTGGTCACTGCATCATGGCTGTATAAACGTTCGGTTAGGGGTGCGGGCGAAGGCTTGCGTGATATGCTATCCTAGTGAAGCGGAAGCTTGCCGGCTTTCGGCCACAATTGCTTAATCGTAGTACAAACGGAATCCCAATGACTGCGCCCGTCGAGACGCTTGCCACTCTCAGCACCACGGACAACGCGGATCACACCTTTCCGGTGCTGAGCGATGCGCAGCTCGCGCGCATCTCGCAACAGGGACATCGACGCGAAGTGCAGGCAGGTGAGGTACTGATCGATGCGGGCGCGCCCGTCACCCATTTCTACGTGGTGCTGTCGGGCGCGGTCGAGGGCGTGCAGCTGCGCGATGGCGGCGGTATTCGCGTGCGCACTCTGCGAGCGGGTCAATTCACCGGCGAAGTGTCGATTCTCTCTGGCCGGCCCGCGCTGGTTACTCTGCGCGTGTGTCAGGACGGCGAGATCGTCGAGATCGATCGCGACAGGTTACTCTCTATAATCCAAACCGATGCTGACCTCAGCGAAGTTTTCGTCCGCGCGTTCCTGCTGCGCCGCGTTGGCCTGATCACCGGCGGATTTGCCGACGTCCTGCTCGTCGGCTCCAATCACTCATCCGACACGCTTCGCATCAAGGAGTTTCTGACGCGCAACGCGCATCCGTATACGTCGGTCGATCCCGATCACGATACGGGTGTGCAGGAGTTGCTGGATCATTTCCAGTTCTCGCTGTCCGACCTTCCTGTTCTAATCTGCCGCAACACTGCAGTTCTAAGAAACCCGACCAATCACCAGATCGCGGACTGCCTCGGCTTCAACGACTCCATCGATCAAACGCATTCGCGAGACGTAGTGATCGTGGGTGCGGGACCGTCGGGACTGGCGGCTGCGGTTTACGCCGCGTCCGAAGGTCTGGATGTTCTGGTAATCGAGTCCACATCGCCAGGCGGACAGGCGGGATCGAGCTCACGAATCGAGAACTATCTTGGCTTCCCATCGGGCATCACGGGGAATGAGCTCACGGGGCGCGCGTACACTCAGGCCCAGAAATTCGGCGCCGATATCGCGATCGCTGAGAGCGCAATTCGCCTCAATTGCACTCCCAAGGCGTACAAGGTGAGCATGGATAACGGCGCCGAAGTACACGCGCGAACGGTGGTGATCGCGACCGGCGCGGAGTATCGAAAACTGCCGTTGCCGAACATCGGCCAATTCGAGGGCGTCGGTATTTATTACGGTGCGACCTTCATCGAATCACAGCTTTGCGAGGGCGACGAAATCATCGTCGTCGGTGGCGGAAACTCGGCGGGGCAGGCAGCTGTATTTCTGTCGCAGACAGCGAGACGAGTTCACATTCTCGTGAGGGCGACGGGGCTGGCGGAGAGCATGTCGCGTTACTTGATCCGCCGCATCGAAGAGGACTCGCGGATAACCCTGCACACGTGTACTGAGATAGTCGGACTCGAGGGCGAGCACCATCTCGAGCGAGTGCAATGGCGGACAGATGGTGGTCCCGTTGAATCCAAAGACATCAGACACGTTTTCGTGATGACGGGCGCGAAGCCAAGTACCACTTGGCTCGATGGCTGCGTGACGCTGGACATGCAGGGTTTCGTAAAGACGGGGACGGACCTCTCACCGGAAGATCTCGCCTTGGCAAAATGGCCGCTATCGCGTCCGCCGCATTTGCTTGAGACAAGTCGTCCCGGAGTGTTCGCAGTCGGTGATGTCCGCGCCGGCAACGTGAAACGGGTAGCGTCGGCGGTTGGCGAAGGCTCGATCGCAATCTCGTTCGTCCACAGCGCTCTACAGGAATGACTGTAACAACACTCACCGATATGCTGACGTAACAACGACACACAGCACGGAGATCATCATGGCTCTCAGTAACGCACAGCGCAATCACATCGAGAAGAGACTGCACGAGGAGCGCGAACGCTCGCTTCAGGTGCTGAACGGCATCCTTGCCGATACCTCACTCACCGAGCAGGACGCCGCCGGTGATTTGTCCAAGGTGCCATTTCATCCGGCCGATCTAGCAACCGACGAGATAAATCGCGAGGTCGATGAGTCAAATGCTACGCGTGCATCTCGCGAGTTGGCGGAGATCGACGCCGCGCTGGAGCGACTGTACAAGTCGCCTGCAGATTTCGGTGTGTGCGAAGAGGACGGCCGCCAAATCCCGTTCGAGCGCTTGGATATCATCCCGTGGGCGCGAACCTGCGACTAATTCAGAATTCGGCAGCAGGCAGTCGATGAGTCCCAGAGCATCGAAATCCACTTCGTTCAGCCGCGTCGAGAAGTACGCGATGAAGTATTCTGGCGTCGAGCGGTCGACTTATTTCGGTAAACCCGCGGTCAAGCTCGATGGCCAGATCATCGCATGCATGGCGAGCAATAAATCGGCGGAGCCCGATACTCTGGTGGTGCGTGTCGACTTTCTCGAGCGAGATCTAAGAATCGCGAATGAGCCCGACGTCTATTATCTGAAGCCGCACTACGTGAACTACCCGTGTGTGCTAACTCGATTGTCGCAGGTGAGCGATGAGGCGCTCAAGGATTTACTTGAGTCTGCCTACCGGTACGTGACTAAAAAGAAAACTCAGTCGCGGGCGCGGTCACGCTGAAAAGTCTACAGGCCAATCGTCTCACCGCCGGCAATAGCCCTCTTGAGTTCCCAGTGACCGTTTGTCCGAACAACCAAGTAATCCGTCTCGAAACGTACCGCGCCACCCTGACAGTTAAGTCCTGGAGGGCACGGCGGAGTCTGGCGGATGCAGTCCTGCACGAGCGCGACGATGGCCGTGTTGCCCGTGATGCACCGTACGCGAAGCTCAGGTTTGCCGGCTTTGACGGCAGCGCTATCCTCCAGGCAAGCTCCGGCTTTGCCACGCGGTATCTGGCCGAACGCAGCCATCACCTGATCCTCGGGCGATCTGTGCAGGCACGCCGCAGCTAGCGGTAACAACAAACCTGACACCACCTGGCGCACGCTCCTACAACTCCCTTCTCTTCATCTGCTCCACCGCGTAGTTCACGGCGCGCGCGGTCAACGCCATGTAGGTGATGCTCGGATTCTGATTCGCGTTCGACGTCATGCACGCACCGTCGGTCATGAACACGTTCGGCGCATCCCAGACCTGGTTGTGCGCGTTCAACACTGACGTCTTCGGATCGCGACCCATCCGCGCGGTGCCCGTCTCGTGAATCACCAGGCCCGGCGCGTTGTTCTCCTTGAACGTCCGGATGTTGGTCGCGCCCATCGCCTCCAGCATTTCGGTTGCCGTAACGACCATATCGTCCTGCATCTTCAGCTCGTTGTCGCTGTACTTGCAGTTGATGTGCAGCGCCGGAATGCCCCACGCATCGACCAGATGCGGATCGATGGAGATGTAGTTCTCGTGACGCGGCAGCATCTCGCCGAATCCATCGAACGACATCTGCCATGGACCGAGATCGCCGATCAGCGATTTCTTGAACTTGGCGCCGAATCCCGGCATGTCTGACCCCCGCTCCCAGCCGTCACGCGAGGCTCTGCCCTCGAAACCGTAGCCGCGCTGGAAGTCGGGATGCTTACTCTTCACGTTGCGGAAGCGCGGGACGTAGATCGCGTCGGGACGCCTGCCGACCTCCATCCGATCTTTCGCCCACGGCAGCTCGCCGGTCGCGCCCCCACCCATGATGTGATCCATCAGGTTATGTCCCAGCTCGCCACTCGAATTGCCGAGTCCATTCGGGAATTCCGATGACGTCGAGTTGAGCATGATGCGCGTAGACTCGAGCGCGGCAGCATTGACGAAGATCAATCGGCCTTTGACCTCGAACATCTCTTTGGTGTTTCCGTCAACCACTCTCACGCCTGATGCTTTCTTTGTCTTCGGATCGTAGATTACGCTGTGGACGACACTGAACGGACGGAGAGTCAGATTGCCGGTTTTGCGCGCCGCCGGCAGCGTCGAATTCAGGCTGCTGAAATAGGAGAGCGTGACACAGCCGCGATAACAATTTCCGCAGAGGTGACACTTCTGTCTGCCGAGATGGTTCTCAGTGATCACAGCCAGCCGCATGTTGGTGACGAGGCGCTCGCCGTTGAACTTGGTGAGGAGAACTTCGCGCGCCTTTGCTTCGGCCGCGTTCAGCGGCCATGGCTGCATGAATTCTCCGTCGGGCAGATGTGCTAATCCTTCATGCCTGCCCTGCACACCAACGAATTTCTCGACGTGACTCCACCACGGCGCCATGTCCTTGTAGCGGATCGGCCAGTCGACCGCGACTCCTTCCTTCAGATTCGCTTCGTAGTCGAGATCGCTCCACCGGAAGACGCAGCGACCCCACATGATCGACTTGCCGCCGACCTGGCGTCCGCGAATCCACGAAAACGGCTTGCCATCGGGAGTCGAGTACGGATTGTCGAGATCGTTGACGAAGAACTTGCCCGCGTATTCGTCGCACGCACCGCACTGGCTTTGGACAGGCTGGTATCGTTCGATTCGGCTCCGATCACCCATGCCGCGATAGCGCTTCTGATACGGCATCACGTGCTCGACGTAGTCGACGGCGGGATCGATCGGCCTTCCCGCTTCGAGCACGATCGTCTTGAGCCCGTGCTCGGTCAGCTCCTTTGCTGCCCACCCACCGGAGATTCCGGATCCGATGACGATCGCATCGTACGTATCGGCCATCGTCAGACCCTCGGCGTGAATGGGACGTTGCCGTCGTAGCCATTGAAGAACATCTGCGTTTTGAGAATGTCCACTTGTACCGGTTCTGAGGTGAAGTAACCGTAGACTGTGAGCGCCTTGATCCGCTCAAAGGCATGACCGGCGCCTTCCTTGTGGGGCCGTTTTGCATCGAGACCAGTCAGGAAATCCCCTCGCTTCACGTCCGTAAGGTCAACGAAATGAGGCGTTCCCATCGCCACGGCTTGCACATCGAGGTCGTCGAGTCCGGCGAGGAAGGCCTTCTTTTCGTCATCGCTCATCCACTCGGTCAGTATCAGATCGATGAACTGAGGGACTTTGACACTCGTCGCGCCTGGTGTGTCCGTCTCGGGTATGATCATCTCCGCGATCTGCGTTACCAGCTTTTGCTGAGCTGGATTAAGTGTGCGGAATGGTACATCGCCCAGGCGGCGATGGATTTGTTCGCCGAGCTCGATCGCAGCCTCTGCACTCCGCGGCAAAAACTGGAGAGCGAGAGCCGCGCCGAGAAACTGAACAGCTTCACGTCTTCGCATTAGAGGTTGGCTAGAGACGCCGATTGAAGGAGGCCGAGCCAACGTAGGATGCGGTACGAAAAGCGTCAAGGCGGGGTCGAGTACTTCGCGCCCGCCGCCTGTATCTCAAGGCTTCGAACGGCGTGGCCGCTGCTTGGCAGAGATTGACTTGATCACTGTTTGCTGCTTACCTGGCTTTCCCGTGAAGCTTGGCCGTGCGCCGAGAATCGCCTGGTCGAT
The DNA here is from genome assembly GCA_045803545.1 of Gemmatimonadaceae bacterium. Taxonomy (GTDB): domain Bacteria; phylum Gemmatimonadota; class Gemmatimonadetes; order Gemmatimonadales; family Gemmatimonadaceae; genus UBA4720. The sequence continues at coordinate 205,770 of JBJMOW010000006.1, forward strand.
CAGATCCCGTACATCCCGATCTTCGAGGTGGCGTGGAGATGACAGGTGGATGTTGCGCACGATGCTGCCACTCCCATTCAGCATCTTCTTCGGGTCGCGGAGTTTCGCTCCCTTGAGAAAACAGAGTGTGACCCAACGCGGCATGATCGCGAGTGACAAAACCGCTTCCGAAGGTCGCTCACTCGGCCCAAATCCGAATACCAACGCGTTGTAATTATCGTAGACGAACTCGATCCCGCCCGGGATCATCTTGCGCAGCCTGGTCCGCGAGGCGCGCGCATCCGCTGCGATTTTGCCATCGTACTTGGCGAGGAACGACGCGATTTGTCTCGCCGCGGTCATCTTTGATCGAGACCGGTCAGATTTCCCAGTTGGAAAGCACGATTCCGCCGTTCGCCGGCTTCGCTTCCGAGTAGTCGTGAATCGACATCCGCAGGTCAGTCCACCTCACTCGCGCGCCGCGCGCAATCAGCCGACGATAGACGCTGCTGTACTGGCCCTGCACGCGGATCGCTACCCGCTTCGCGCCGCGCACCCGCGCGTGCGCGCACAATTGCGTCACGAGATGATCGAAGTCCGCTTCCGTCTTCGCGACCATCTTGAGCACACGCATCTCCTCGGTCGCGCGCCCTTCGACCAGCGGAACCGAGTGACACACCGCGAACGCCAGCACTTCGGATCCCTTGCGCACGAATAGGGTGTCCCCGAGCTCGTGCTGCTCGGTGAGCACGATCTCTCTGGTATAGTCGTAACCAGGTGACATCTGCTCCAGCATCGCCCGGCATTGGCGCAGCGCCAGCTCGCGCTCATGCGGATTGAGCGAAGAAATCGTCGTTGCCTGAATTCCCGCCCTCGCCGCCTCGAGGGTCACCGTCACCGTGAGGTGACCGGGCACGAATCCAAGCGCCGAGTAAAATCCGACGTTGTCCATCGTTCTCGGCATCGTCTCGAGTCCAATCACCTTGGCGCCGCGCTTTTTCAGCCACTCTACGCCCGTCGAGACAATCACCTTGCCGATTCCCTGGCCTTGGTAGTCAGGATGCACGGCGAGGGGGCCCATCCACCCTTCGAGTCCGGAGCGATGTACCATGTTGAACGCGGCGATCCCGTCGCGCGCGTTGCGCCAGATCATTGCGCCCTCTTCGGCGTCTGCAATCGCGAATTTCCAGACGGCTGGATTGAGGTGTGGAACGCGTACTCCCACCATGCCGTCCTTCCGATAGCGCTCGGTGAACGCCTCGCTGAACACCGCGTTGAGCGATGCGATCTCACGAATGCTCACACGCTCCGGCGCCTCGGCGACCCACGCGTGTCTCCAGTTGCGCGCGAACGCCATTACGCCCCCGCTCCAGCCGGGTACTCGGCGGACTCGTCGGAGCCGCGCTCGCGCCGGACAGTCTCGCCGATGCCAAGCGACGGCTGATCGTCCTCGAACGCATCCTCGTCGCCGACCCCTCCACCCACGACTGAGCTCCCAGTCTCAGGGTCGTAACGCACTGTAATCACACGGTCCATTCCTTCGCGCACCGGCTCAATGTGTGTGATGAGAATGACCTGTTCGAAGCGATCGTGCAATCCACGCAGCAGCTCGACGACGTTGAAGCGCCTCGCCTCGTCGAGCGAGCCGAACACTTCATCCAGAATCAGCAGCGAGAAGCTCTGCCCCGCGCGCTCGGCGATCATCTGCGAAATCGCCAGTCGAAGTACGAGATTGGCGAGGTCCTCCTCACCGCCCGACAGGACTGGCTTCGGAATTCCGTCCTCGAGGATGACGATGTTGTACTGATCGTCGAGCTCGAGCTCGGTGTAGCGCGCGTCGGTCAGCTCGCTCAGAAATGCGCTGGCAAGCTCCGACAATTCGGGCCGCAACTGATAGTTGAGGTCGGTGCGGAGATCCGAGAATGCGCGATCGAGCTCATCGTGCAGTCTTCGATCAGCAACGAGCAGGTCGAGCTCGGCTGCGCGCTTCTTGAATTCCTCTGCGCGTTCCTGCGCGCCTGCCAGAGCCGCCACCGTGCTGACGACCTGCTCATGCGCGCGCGCAGCCGCAACCTTCGACTCCTGCAGCTCCGTCCGCAGCCGATCGTATTCGGTCTTCACGTGAGTGAATTCTTTCTCAGTGAAGGCGATTTGAGCGCGACGAGTGCGCAACGTGCCCAGCATCGACTGCACCCGCATGACTTCCTGCGCGATGTTGGACTGTTCGAGTTTCAGCTGCGGCTCTCTCTCGAGCATCGCCTGGAACCGCGTGACTTCGGCTTCCATCGGCGTCAGTCGATCGACCTCGGCCAGAACGTCGGCGTGTCGCGCCGCATCGTAACCGGCGGGGATCTTGGAGATGTCGCGCTCCATCTGCAGCTGGCGCTGCCGCTTCGCCGCGATGTCGCGGACGATGGTGCCAAGCTCCTGAACCGCGAGCTGCACCTTCGCCAGTTTCCGCTCGAGATTGCCGACGTCCTGGGTCAGGCCGCGACGCCTCTCGTCGAGCTGGTGCACGTCCTCCGGCATCTGCTCGAGCTGCTCCACGCGCGCCTTATAATAATTTCCGTCGACGTGGACGTTCTCGATCATCTCGTCGAGGTGCTCGACGACGGTGTGCAGGCTGCCGCCCAGCGGCCGGGCGCAAGTCGGGCATTCGCCATTCTCGCCGACTGCGACCAGGCGATCGCGCTGTTGTTTTAGCTCGACGTACTGCTGTCGCAGCGACTCACGCTTGGTTTGCGCTTCCTGCCGGTCGCGCACCCACTCCGTGCGGCGCGCCTCGAGGACTCCCTGCGCGTCCTCGAGCTCTACCCGCTTCTTCTCGAGCTCGAGAGTCGCCTCCTCTTCGAGCGCGGGGGCGCGCTCGATGCGTGAATGGCGATCCTCGAGGCGAGCGATCTCCTCGCGTAACGCAGCTTCGCCTTCGAGCAGGGTCTTGCGACGCCCTTCTTCACGGTAAAGCGCGTTCAGCGCCTGCAGCTCGACGTTGAGTGCGTACAGCGGCTCGACCGCCACGGCCAGGGTGTCCACTTTGGTGCGCGCGGCCTTCACTCCTTCGAGCTCGTGTTCGATGCGCTCGGCGTCACGACGCAGCGCCGCTTCCTTTTCCTCGCCGACCGTGATTTGCGTCAGGAGCTGCGCCGACTGTTCGCGCTGGCGCTGCATCATCTCCCAACGCGGCTCGATCGCCATGAACTCACGCTGCCGAACCGCACTGCGGTGCGCCGCATGCTGCGCGCGAGACTCCGCTTCTTCCCTGCGCGCTGAGGCCTCGGCCAGATTTCGCAGCACAATCTCGGGATCTGGCATTCCCCGCTGCATCCCTTCGACCGCTGCCTTCAACCGATTCCGTTTCTCGCGAGTGAGGTCCTGGGCGATGCGCAGCTTCTCGTAACCCAGCACGCGCGACAGAAATTGCCCGCGACCGGCTGGCTTCATCGCCGCCATCACGTTCAGCTCTTTCTGCCCGGTGAAGTAGGTGTGATAGAACTCTGACAGCGACATGCCCAATCGCCGCTGCAGGAGGTCGTTAGTAGCGGTGATCGAATTCGCGATTGGCGACCCGGCCCCGTCGAGATACACCTCGGCGCTGGTGAGGCTGCGGACTATGCGATAGCGATGCGACCCCAGCTCGAACTCGAGCTCCACTTCCACAGGCGCGCGCGCACCGGCGCCGAGAAAGCGGATCGAGTCGCGATTGCCACGGATGGCGGCGTTTCCGTAGAGAGCCCACGCAATTGCTTCCAGAATCGTGGTCTTGCCGGCACCATTTGGTCCGATGATGCCGGTGAGACCGCTCTCGAAGGCGATCCTTGTCCGCGCGTGCTGACGAAAGTTGGTAAGACTGAGTTTGTTCAGCCTCACGCCGTTGCTTCCTCGACGGCCGGTCCTGCTACCAGGTCCGCCTCGCGGAGGTAGTGCAGCCCGAGCTCGACGAGCGCTTCGCGATCGATGTTCTCGGTGATCGGACGTGCACGGAGTTTGTCGCGCACGGTATCGGCGAGTGAAGCGCGACGTCCGGGACCGACGTTCTGCCGATCGGGACGCACGATTTCCGGACGACGAGTGTCGAGATGAAAGTGGAGGGCATTACGCTTGTATTCGCGCAGGGCCCGATGATCCAGCTCTCGAAGGATGTGACGCGGTACGTCGCTTACGACCAGACGGACGATCTTGTCTTTGTAACCGCCTTCGCAGCCATCTAAAGCTTCGCGAATTGCCTCGTCGAGCGACGCGGGCGAAAGTCCGGCCCCAGATATCGGCATCAGATCGACCCAGCGGCGTGCCGGCAAAATCGGATGGAATTTGTGAACACGGTTCGCGAGGTCGTGCTCGATTATTCCCTTTCCCTCCAGGCGATTCTCGCGCTCCTCGGCAAGCTCGCCCCACGGATTGGTGCTCGTGTAGTCGATCGAGCCCGGGTAAAAAGCGTTGTCGGCGACTGGGCGATAGACGTGATAATGACCGAGGGCGACATAGTCCCAGCGATGCGGACCGAGAGTCTCGATGCTGATTTCCATCGGCGCCCGATCGAGCTCGCGTCCGTACTTGGGTAGCACGCCTTCTATCTCACCATGCAGCAGCAGGATGTTGTATTTCGCCGATGGATCGGGTTCGAGTCGGGGACTTCCCTGTCCCATGTCGGGGACCGCCAATATTGCCAGATCGTGCTCGGCAACGCGTACCCACTTTGGCTCGCCCTCAACCACAGTTATGCCGAGCTGGCGAAAAAGACCGAGGATGCAGCCAGTTTCGCTGGTGCGAGGAGTGTCGTGATTGCCGGCGACGATCACGATTTCGCTAAGCGGCAGCGCGCGCTTTAGGCGCTCGAACTGCATAAACGCGGTGAGAATCGCGGGATTGGTCGGCCGCACTGTGTGAAAAACGTCGCCCGCCACCAACACCAGCTCCGGGCTCAGCTCGATTACTCGATCGATGACCGCCCGAAATGACTGCGCGACATCGACCTCGCGCTGATTGATACCGATGGAGGCCTGTCGCTGATACTGTCTGAAACCGAGATGTATGTCTGCGAGATGTACGAGTCTCATCGTGCGCGCATTGCCCTTATCCACTGCGTGATCTTTGTCCGCACCTGCATCGGCGCGATCTGCGCGTCTCCTTTGCGAGCGGGAGTTTGCGCGATCGTCGAACGTACGATGATGCTGCTCCTTGAATCGGTTATCCAGCCGAGTCTTCGATCGATCTGAATCGTGCCGGCCAGTGTGCCTGAGGTCATGTAGCCCCTTCCATTCGGTTGAGCTTGACCACTTGCAGCATTCGCGCGGGACATGGTTCCGTGCATGGAAATGTAGGCGATGTCGCCGTTTCTCCCCAGAGAATCCAGACGAAAAGTGGCCTTGACTTCTCCGACAGTTCCGGGATCGCCGCTCAACGGGATTTGCATCTCTCGTGTCCATTTTTCGCCGACGGCCACGGCCTGGCGTGCAAGCATCGCCGGCATCTCGCCGAAGATGTGCCTGAGCTCACTGTTGGCATCGGCATCGTCGACGATTTCCATTGCGCCGTCGGTCGAGACGCGCAGCCAGACCGGACGCGCTTGCATTGAGCGGCGGCGCAGATCCTCCAGGGATGCCGGTGACGCTGGCGTCATCTTCACCGAATCCGTGATCGCCTGCATCAGCGTCCCGCTCGACGTGAGCTGGCTGGGAACTGCACGGGTGAACACCTCGATCGACGTAGTCATCGTCGTCGTCGAATCGGAACCGCGGCTCCTGTTGGTTCCCGTCATCTCGACGGTTTGAGAGAGATGCATTCTCAAGGTGTCGCCGATGTGCGGGCGAATCTGGAGGAGTACTGATTGGCCGAGTGCGATGGGGGCGCTCAGGACGAGCGCAAGCAACAAAGTGGGAAGCGGGAAGCGGGAAGCGGGAAGCGGAATCCGAGCTGGACCAACCTGATTACTGTAAGGCTTGACGGTCGCGCTTCCCGCCTCCCGCCTCCCGCCTCCCGCCTTAGAACCCGTACGGATCATCGTCGGGCGCCGATTTGATGCTCGCTGCCATCGGTCGCACCGGAGATTGAGCGGATACGATCCTCTTGAATTGCGATGCGAAGTACGCTTTCGCGTTCTCCGGCCGCGCGATCAGTGTCGCGTTGCGTGCTTTGATCACTTCGTCATCGGTATATAGCGCGGTGATCTCCTGCACCCAGGGCAGGGTGATCGATGGATCCAGCGGCCGCAGCGAACGGAGCACCGCCACATCGACCGAGACATCGGCTGCCTGCGGATATTTCTCGGCACCTTCGCGTCCCTGCATCACCGCCGGTCTCGGGAACCGGACGAAGATTGGCTGAGTGAAATGTGGATGTCGAATCATCAACTGCCCCTTCTCCAGCGTGGCCAGCTTGGTCTTCGTCGCGGGACTCAGCACGGCGTAACCGGGCGTCGAGAGCTCGTCGGCGTCCATCCGGCCGAACAATGCAGTTCCCGAATTGCCAACGACGCGCCGATGCACCTGAGACCGGAACTGCTGCGCGCTGAACAGCACGAGACCGAGATAGCGGCCACGTTCTGCGATGTCGAGCAGCATCTTCCTGACGTAGGTGTCGGGACCATCGCCCGGCGCGTACTTGTTGAGCTCATCGACGAAGACGACGAGATGTTTGACGCCGAGGTCCCTGCGCTCGAGGTGCTCACGAAGCTTGGAGACGATGCGAGCGAAGATGAGATCCTGCGCATCCTCTTCCAGGTTGGCGACATCGACTACGTACACCGCGCGATCTGCAAAGCTCCCGAACGGGAGATCACTTACAGCTCCAGTGTCAGTAACCAGTCCGGCGCAGCGTGTCGAGATGTTGGAAAGACGATTCCGGACTTTTCGAATGGTTGCGACGTGATGCGTACGCCAGCTCTCGCCGTCTTTTTTCTCCATTCCCTGGAGAAGATCGCGGAACCAGCCGTCGAGGTCGGCAAATGACTGCACGCGGTGCTTTTTGCTCAGCACGCCATCGGGAATCATCTCCCTGTCGACGACGTTCTCCTTGATGAAATCGATCAGCGCGTCTGCCTTGGCGTCGATGTCATCCTTGTTGAGCAGTACTTCGGCGAACTGTAGCACTTCGCGGAGGCCCCACGTCAGCGGCTTGACGTTGTCCAGCAGCGCTTCGTTGTTGCGGAAGGTGTTCAGCGAGATGCCCTTCGCAGTATAGGGAGCGAAGTACTGAACCTGAGAAAAAGGCTTCGGATCGACGCCCATTTTTTCGTAAAGCTTCTCGTCGGTGTCTTCGACTCTGCCGGGCTTGTCGAGGTAGCACAGGTCGGGGCCTTTGACGTTGAATGCAACGGCGGCAATCGATCCCTTTTCGTGCGGGAAGTGAGTGAACATTGAAGAGAGCAGCCACTCCACCGCGCTCGTTTTGGTGGCGAGCCCGGACATGCCGGTGATGTTTAGATGCGCTGCCTCGGGGCCGAGCAGAAAATCCGCGTCGAGATAGATCACCGCATCGGTGCCTCCCGCGCGATACACGCCCACCGGAATTCCAGTGTTCGCGCCTTCGCGCAGATAGCCGTCCATGCGCAGCGCGACCTGCACGTCCTGCTCTTCCGCGAGAAAGACTTCGCCCATCGGCACCGGCTGCAGCGGCTCCTCCGGGATCTGGCGCAAGACCGCCGCGGTGTAGAGCCGGATTTCGGCGCGTTCAGTCGCGGCGAAGCTCGCCGCCGACGGTGATCCGTCATGGCCGAGGACATCGTGCATCGGCGACTGCAGATCGGTGTAGCTGAACCCCTCGACCACGATTCCGTAGATGTGTGGGATCTGGGCAGCGATCGGTTGCGCGCCATCGACGCGCACGATAGTACCAATGCCGACCGGCGAATCGATTGCCGTCCAGAAATGAAATTCGTGCGGAGTATTCGGCTTCCGCTCCGTTGCTACGACCCGGCCTAGTGCTTCACTCATGAAATTGCCCGCAGAAATTCTTCGCAGTCTCGCACACCGTATGACATCTTGTCCCATCGGCCGTCCGGAAGAGCGAGTGGAGTCTTCTCGGCGAGAATCCAGCGAGAGATCTCATCTGCGCGATCTGCTGGATTGGCGCACTCTGACATCTCGACGCGCACCAGTCCCCACAACGGATCGTGTCCATCTGCGCTCCGCTGCCTGAGATACCAACTGAACACCGAGTTGCGCCTTCGCGGAGAGACCTGGAATACGGAGGAGCGCTCGTTGACGGCGAGACTCAGAACGACTTTGAGCGCTTCGTCCTCCACATAGAGCGTTCGATGGCTCTTGATCACGCCGACAGCGCAGCCCGATGACGCAACGACAGCACTGCGATTGATGCCACCGTCGACAAATAGCGGTGCTTCGTCTCGCACGCACCATGCTTCAGCGATCTGATCTTCCAGCAGCTCTCGCTGTTGATCGACGGCGCGGATTGCGCGATCGAGCAGCACCTGCGGGTGTGGACTCGGGTAGTCTCCGTTCGCGTCAGCCTTCGACGTATCGACAACCGTGAGCCCGCTTTCGCCCAGGGGTAGTTCGGCCAGTGGCGGCAAATATTTGAGAGGCAGATAGAGCTTGAACTCGACTCTCGGCGGTTGATGCCCCCACGTGGTGAGCCGGCGATTTACGCGCACCCGCACAACTGCCGACGTGATTCCCAGCACCAGCGGCACACCTTCGTGACGCGCGATCAGGCGAACCTTTTGCGCGCCGTCGAGGAACGCACCGAACCCGGACTGCACGTCGCGGGATACGCCGGGAACCCTCCTCGCTCGCATCAGACTGCCTTCGACGATCTGCGCCGACCGCAGCTGAGGCTGATCGAGAGACCCGGGCGAATCGACCTCGACGCTGGTGCTGATCTCAGTGATACCGGGCAGTCGCTGCATCAGCAGCTTGAGCGCGGCCCGGCTGGCGTGGTCCGGACCGGAATTGATCAACTGCAACCGCCTACTCCAGCCCGATGTCCCACGCCTGCTCAAGGTCCTTCTTTGAGTAGGCGCGAAATGCCGTGAGGGTGTGGGTGGACCTGATTCCAGGAACGACGGTGACTTCCTCGGTCACGATGCGCGCAATCGCCTCGTGCTCGGCGACTTCGAGCATGGCCACAAGGTCCCATTCGCCTGAAACGGAAAAGACCTGGGAAATGCCCTCGATGCCCGCCAACCGTGTCGCGGCCTGGGCGATTCTTTGGGGCTCTGCTTTGATGAGAACGATCGCAGTAATCAAGTACGCTCCGGGCCGCCAGCCGTTCGCTGTCGGCTGCCTTTCAGTATCTTTGGTGAGCGATTTGCCGCGCATCTGGCGGCGGGTGATATAACGATATCGGCGCGGCGGACGCTCCGCCACGTTTTGAAATAGAGGTTGAGATGCCGGAATTGGAGGACCTTGGAGAGCGCGCCACGCCGCAGGCGACCCGCGCGCAGAATCTCCTCTACACGCTGCCGTACACCACCGAGTCGATCGCGGAGTTTCTGACGCCAGCGCTCGCACGTGTGGATCGCACTGCCGGCGGCACGCAGGTTCTCGTCGTCACGCGCGACGCGGAAACCGCTCTGACGATCTCGGAGACGATTCTTCGCATCTCGGGTCCAGCGGGGATCGAGGTCGTTCCAGCGACCAGCGCCTCTCGCGCCGCCCGGATCTTCAAGACACGTCCGGTGCTGGCGGTCGCAGGTCCGGCGACCGAGCTCAGCGCGCTGGTAAAGAGTTCTCTGCTCAAGCTCGACACAGTTCGAACGGTCGTGCTCGCCTGGGCTGACGACATTCTCGGCGAGGGGCCGGAGGCGATCAGTGCACTCGAAGCACTGCTCGCCGAGCTCGGCGAGGCCGGACGCGTGATTGTGGTGCGCAAAGCCACCCCCGCGATTGAGAATCTGGTCGAGCGCTACGCCCGCCGGGCGCGGAGAGTGGGTCCCGCCGAAGCGGAGGCGCCAGAGGTGCCCGCTGATTACGAGCTGCCGATCATCCGCTTCGTGACGGTTGCCGCCAGTGCCCGGGCGAGCTCGCTGCGTAGGCTGCTCGACGATCTTGATCCGCCATCCGCGATTGTGGTTGCGCGCGATCAGGTCGCGGCCGACACTGCGACGCACACGCTCCGAACGCTCGGCTATCATCAGGACGACAAGACTATCAACGTCACCCGCGGAGATTTCGGAAGCGCGACCGCTCACACCGTGATCTTCTACCAGCCGCCGGTGACGCCGGCGGAGCTGCAGCGCATCGCATCTGCGCGGCCAGTGGAGGTAGTTGCGCTCGCAACCCCGGGCGAAGTGCCGTGGCTCCGTGAGCTGGCTAGCGGAAGACTGACTCCGCTGAACTTGCACGGACCGGAACGCCGCGCCCGCAACCGCGAGGAAGCGCTGCGTGAAGAGCTGCGCGCCGTGCTCGCGAACGGCGTTCCGCCACGCGAGGTGTTGTCACTGGAACCGCTTCTTCGAGAGTACGATGCCACCGAGCTTGCGGCGGCGGCGCTGCACATGCTCGAGAGGGAGCGGGCTCAACGACGCGCGGCGGAAGCGAACCAGGCGCCGGCTGCGCGACCCAAGCCGCCTGAAGGCGATCGCCCGCGCGAGCGCGAACGAGACCGCGATCGTGGAGCTCCGCGGGAACGGGACCGCGATCGCGGAGCTCCGAGGGGACGGAGCTTCGACCGAGGTGAGCGCAACGATCGAGGCGATCGCGGCCCCCGTGGTCCTTCATTCGACCGCGGCGATCGCGACAGCCGTGGCGGCGATCGTGGTGACCGAGGACGTCCGTTCGACCGCGGACGCCCCAACCGCGGCGGTGGTCCGCGACGTGATCGCGATCGCTCGTGAGCGGACCGAGCGGTCCGTTCCACCAAAGCGGTGGATGGGTTGAAGTCATTGCCGGCGTGATGTTCAGCGGCAAGAGCGAGGAGCTCATTCGCCGAGTTCGTCGCGCGGTCATTGCCAGGAAGCGGGTTCAGGTCTTCAAGTCCCATCTCGACGCGCGATACGCGGGGATCTACTCGATCTCGAGCCACGATGGCCGCACTGTCCAGGCGGTTCCTGCCGACTCCGCCGCCCAAATCGGCCAGCAGATCGACCCCATGGCTCATGTCGTCGCAATCGACGAGGCTCAGTTCATGGACAAGGGGATAATCCCGCTGGTGACCTCGCTGGCAAGTCGTGGCAGGCGCGTAATCGTGGCCGGAACCGACACCGACTTTCGCGGGGAACCCTTCGGAGCAATGCCGGAACTAATGGCTATAGCAGAGGTTGTGGACAAGCTGCACGCGATTTGCGTTTTATGCGGGGGCCCAGCTAGCCGCAATCAACGGCTGATTGAGGGTCGGCCGGCGCCGTACAACTCGCCCCAGATCATGGTTGGCGGGACCGAGTCGTACGAAGCCCGATGTCGGATGTGCCACAGTGTTCCAGCGGGTGATGCCGCCCAGGTTCCACTGCTCTGACACCGCGTATTTCTGTCAGAGAAATGTCAGCAAAGCTGCAAGCAGCTGTTTAAGCGTGACAGGGATGGGCTGCGTTCCTATCTTGGCCACGTAAGGCGGCTGAATTCCACCTCAATCCAGGGAAAATGATTCTCATCGGACTGACCGGAAACATCGCCAGCGGCAAGTCGGAAGTCGCCCGCATGCTCTCCGAGCGCGGCGCGACATTGATCGACGCCGATGTGCTCTCCCGCGAGGCAGTCGAGCCTGATACCCAGGCGCTCAAGGACATCGTCAAGCGTTGGGGAAAGGATGTACTCAAGAGTGACGGCAGCCTCGACCGAGGCGCGCTTCGTCAAATCGTGTTCGCGGATCAGAACGAGCTGGACGCACTCAATCGAATCGTTCATCCGGGAGTGACCCGACTTCGGGATCGTGAGATTGCAAAGGCGCGGGAGCGTGGAGACGACCTGGTCGTCTGCGTGATCCCGCTTCTTTTTGAGCGCAACCTTGTCGATGAGTTCGACTCGATCGTACTCGTTGATGCCCCGCGACCGCTGCGCCTCGAGCGGCTGGTGAGAACGCGCGGTCTCGATGAGACCGACGCGATGAACATGATCGTTTCGCAAATGCCCGCCGAGCTCAAGCGCGCGCGCGCCGACTACGTTATCGAGAATAACGGTTCACTGAAGGACCTGGAGCGCGATGTCGACGAGCTCTGGAGCTCTCTTCACGTCGATGCTCAAGAGTCCGCCGCGCCGATAATAGAGCTGACTGCGGGGTTCGAGCCGAGCCCCGCGCCCGCAGCGCAGCTTTCTTGACTCCGTTTCAGGACGCCGATTAGACTTCGCGCCCTGAACTGGGCGCGACTCTATCAGCGGAGAATTTGTGGCAAACGTCCCTGGCGATCTCAACTACACCGAAGAGCACGAGTACGTGCGCAAGGGTAAGGACGGCAACGTCGAGATCGGAATTACCGACTACGCTCAGGGTGAGCTTGGCGACGTCGTGTACATCGAGCTGCCGAAAGTTGGCGCAAAGTTCAATAAGCACGATGTGTTCGGCACGATCGAGGCGGTCAAGGCAGTCTCGGAGCTATTCTCGCCAATTTCCGGCGAAGTCGTCGCGATCAACGACCGCCTCGACAAGGAGCCGGCGCTCGTCAACTCGGACCCTTATGGTGCGGGTTGGATGATCCGGATCAAGCCGAGCAATCAATCAGAGATCAGCGCGCTAATGGATTCCGGCGCCTACGGTAAGCACATCGGGTAGTTAGTCGCAGTGCGGCATTGTTTCTAGTTTACCCACCGCTTGCGAAATGGGGTGCGTGGCAAATTCCTCCTGAGTCTTCGCAGCCAGTGCGTCCGCGGCGTGAAGGCTGGTCGTGTCGACCGAAAACAAGTTGTCGAAGCCGTACATCCGAACCAGCAGAACACGAGTCTTTGCTCCACCAACGTCAAAAGGCTCGAACCGCAACATTCTCACATAGTCGCAGACCGCGCTGCGAAGCTCACTGGGCGAGGAATTGATGAACGTGACTGTCTGCTGCTCTACACGGCCAGTCGTATCGATTACAAATGCAACAACGGGGAAGCCGATTGGGCCTCGTCCGTCCCGTCGAATAGGGTAACGCGGCCCGGGACGCATATGCACCGTGGTATCCCGACGGAGGCCGGTTGGATCACCGGTAATCCCGTCGGGATCGCGAAAGCGATGCGTCTGGATGGTCACTGAGTTGTTCTGCAGCGTGGTCGTCGTCTGAGCCAGTAAAGCGCTCCTCGGCGCCGTGATCTCAGAGAGCAGCAACCCGGCGGCGGCCAGCAGGCAGCAGACCGTTCCTCTCTTAGTCAAGCCTCTGCTTCGACGTACGAATCGGTGGGCGGACAGGAACAAATAAGATTCCGATCCCCATAAGCCGATTCAACCCGCGCCACCGCCGGCCAGAACTTGAAGTCGTGCGTCCACGCCGCCGGAAATGCGGCGCGCTCGCGCGTGTATGGATGCGTCCACGCAGATGCTGTAACGCGACTCACCGGATGCGGCGCGTTCTTTAGCACGTTGTCCTGACGATCGGCCTCGCCGCTCTCGATCTCATTTATCTCCTCGCGAATCGAGATCATCGCCTCGCAGAATCGATCGAGCTCCTCCTTCGGCTCGCTCTCTGTCGGCTCGATCATCAGCGTGCCCGGAACCGGAAACGACACCGTCGGCGCGTGGAATCCGTAATCCATTAGCCGTTTGGCGATATCTTCGACGTCGACCCCGCTCGCCTGCTTCACTACGCGCGTGTCGATGATGCACTCGTGCGCGATCGTTCCGTGCGCGCCTTTGTACAGCACCGGGAACGAGGCCTCGAGACGCTTCGCGATGTAGTTCGCGTTGAGAATCGCGATCTTGCTCGCGAACCCCAGCCCTTCGCCTCCCATAAGCTTGATATAAGCGAGTGAGATCGGAAGAATACTTGCGCTGCCCCATGGCGCTGCCGACACGGCGCCAACCTGGTCGCGACCATCGAGACGTACCACCGGATGCCCGGGGAGGAACGGCACCAGATGCTTCGCCACTCCGATCGGCCCCATCCCCGGTCCGCCGCCGCCGTGCGGAATGCAGAAGGTCTTGTGGAGATTGAGGTGGCAGACGTCAGCGCCAATGTCCGACGGCCGGCAGAGTCCCACCATTGCATTCATGTTGGCGCCGTCCATGTAGACCTGCCCGCCGTACTTGTGCACGACCTCGCAGATCTCGACGATCGACTCCTCGAACACACCGTGGGTCGACGGATAAGTGACCATCAACGCCGCCAGATTGAGCGCGTGCTCCGCCGCCTTCGCTCTCAAATCAGCGACGTCGATATTACCGCGGTCATCGGTTTTCACGACGACCACCCGCATTCCCGCCATCACCGCGCTCGCCGGATTCGTACCGTGCGCGGACTGTGGAATCAGGCAGATGTTGCGGTGCGCTTCGTTTCTCGACGCATGATAGGCATGGATCACCAGCAATCCCGCCAACTCGCCCTGTGATCCTGCGTTTGGCTGCAGCGACACCGCGGCGAATCCGGTGATCTCAGCGAGCGCACTCTCCAGCTCATCGAACAGCTGTCGATAGCCATCGGTCTGATCGAGCGGCGCGAAAGGATGGATCTTCGCGAAGCCGGGCCACGTGATCGGCATCATCTCCGCTGTCGCGTTGAGCTTCATCGTGCACGAGCCGAGCGGAATCATCGAGTGAACCAGCGACAGATCACGCGACTGCAGCTTGTTCATGTAGCGAAGCATCTCGGTCTCAGCGTGATGCTTGTTGAACACCGGATGCGTCAGGAACGGCGTCGTGCGATTGAACCGCTCGTCGTACCGCGTGTCTGCGTTGAGCGCGAGATCATCGACGCCGAAATCAGGATCCTTTCCGCCATTGAAAGCAGCAAGGAGGTTTGCGATGTCGTCGTCCTTCACCGTCTCGTCGAGCGCGATGCAGATCGTCCGATCCTCCATGAACCGAACATTGATCCGGCGGCCCTGCGCCTCATCGATGATCGACTGGGCGTTGCGCTTGCCCACCGCGACACGGATGGTGTCGAAGAAATCGTCGTGGACGATGGTGAACCCAAGTCGACGCAGACCTTCGCTCAATGCCGCGGCGTAGCCGTGAGTCCGACGTGCGATCCGAGTCAGTCCCTGTGGTCCGTGATAAACGGCATACATGCTCGCCACCACCGCCAGCAGGACCTGCGCAGTGCAGACGTTGCTGGTGGCCTTCTCGCGCCGGATGTGCTGTTCGCGTGTCTGCAGCGCCATTCTCAGCGCGGGCTTGCCATCGGCATCCCGCGAAAGTCCGATGATGCGTCCCGGAATGTGTCGCTTGAATTCGTCCCGCGTGGCGAAGTACGCCGCGTGTGGGCCGCCGTAGCCGAGCGGAACGCCAAACCGCTGGGTATTGCCGACGACGATGTCGGCTCCCCACTCGCCGGGCGGAGTCAGCAACACAAGGCTGAGAATGTCCGCCGCAACTGTGACCAGCGCGTCCTTGGAGTGAGCCTGTTCGACCGTCTTGCTGTAGTCGCACACAGCGCCATCGGTCGACGGATATTGGAGGAGGACACCGAACACGTCAGCCGTGATTCTGAAATCCTCGAACGGCGTGACGCGCACCTGAATACCGCGTACACCTGCTCGCGTCTTCACCACATCGATCGTTTGCGGGTGACACTCTGCCGCGACGAGGAAGACTTCTTTGCCTTCCTTGCCCTTGAGGGCGTAGCTCATCGTCATCGCTTCAGCCGCCGCCGTCGCCTCGTCCAACAGTGATGCGTTGGCGATTTCCATCGCCGTCAGATCCATCACCATCGTCTGAAAATTGAGCAGAGCTTCCAGGCGTCCTTGTGCGATCTCGGCCTGATAGGGGGTATACGCCGTGTACCACCCTGGGTTCTCGATGATGTTGCGCTGAATCACCGGCGGCGTGACGGTGTCGGAGTAGCCCATGCCGATGAAGGAGCGGAAGACCTGATTCTTGGCGGCAAGAGCGCGGAAGTAGGTCAACACCTCGGCCTCGGTGAGGCCCATTGGCAGCTCCAGCGGCTGACGCGCCCGGATATTCCTCGGAACCGTCGCATCTATTAGCGCATCGAGCGAGGGAAAGCCGATAAACTTCACCATCTCGGCCACGTCTCGCTCGTCGGGTCCTACGTGTCTTGGAATGAACGATTCCGCGGGCGGAATCGCGGTTTCAACGTGCTTGATTGTGGTACTCATAGGAGTGACAATTTAACACTCTATGCACCCCCGGCGAAGCAATCGGCGCTGGCGCTTTCTCGTCGCGCCGCCGCGATCCGGCGCTGAAAATATGGCGCGAGATGTAGCGCTCCAGGCCCGTGCTGCGCGCACTGGCGAAGCGGTGTTCAGCATCTACACCTGGATGCGACCGACGCTGTCCTTCGGCCGCAATCAGACAGCCGCCGGCTTGTACGATCTGGAAAGGATTCGCGCCGCCAAGATCGACGTGGTGCGTCGGCCGACCGGCGGACGCGCGATCCTTCATCACCGCGAAGTGACCTATAGCGTTACGGCGCCAATCGAAGACGAAAGCCTGCACGCCACCTACTCCGCCATCAATCGCATCTTGCAGCTGGGGCTGAGCACTCTGGGTGTTCTTGTCGAGGTCGCTGCCGGATCGCCCCGCGCCGAGGCTCCTGATATCAGACCGTGCTTCGAGACGCCGGCGAAGGGCGAGCTTGTTGCCGACGGCGCCAAGCTCGTTGGCAGCGCACAGTGGCGTGAAAACGGTGCGTTGTTGCAACACGGCTCCATCCTCGTCGATGATGACCAGTCGTCACTTCTCGACCTCTCGGTCAAACCGGTCGAAAGCGAGAGCTGGAGGCCGCCTGCTTCGTTGCAGTCGCTGCTCGGCCGTGCTCCGGATGCAGCGGAGGTCGCCATCGCGATGCGTGATGCGGTGCGATCGCTCGAGGATGCGGAGTTGACCGATCTGGACGAACGCGAAGTGCGCGCGGCTATGTTCGAGCGCGTCCCGCAATTTCTCGACGAGGGGTGGACATGGCGGCGGTGAAGTACACGAGCGTCCTTTGCGCGCTGTTGCTTTGCGGGTGCGGCGGTGAGTCGGGCAGGACTGCCGGTGGAACAGTCGCGATCGCCGCGGGCAGCGACCCGGGCACGTTCATTCCTGCGCTTGTACAGACGACGACGGCCGCCGAAATCGTGGACATGGTTTACGACAGACTCGCCGATATCGGAGACTCGCTGAACATCGTCGGCGATCGTGGCTTCACGCCAAGACTCGCCGACCGCTGGACCTGGTCCCGCGATTCACTAAGCATCGCGTTCCACCTCAACCCGAACGCGAAGTGGCACGACGGCCAGCCGGTGCGCTCGAACGATGTCCGCTTCACAATCGCCACTACCAAAGATTCGTCGCTCGCCGCACCTACTGCGTCCGTCATCACGAATGTCGACTCGGTCAGCACGCCAGACTCCGCCACCGCAGTCTTCTGGTTTCATACGCGCTCGCCACAGCAGTTCTACGACGCGGTGTTTCAGAATCCAATCATACCCGAACACGTCTGGAAAAACGTGGCCCCCGCCGCCTGGCGCGCCGCCGCGCAAGCTAAAAATCCGATTGGCTCCGGGCGCTATCGTTTCGTACGCTGGATTCCTTCAGTGGCCGTCGAGCTAGCCGCGGATACAGCGAATTATCGAGGAGCCCCGAAGATCAGGAGGTTGATCTGGAGCATTGCTCCCGACTTCAACACCTTGCTCACCCGCTTCGTCGGCGGTGAGATAGACGTGTTCGAAAACCTGCGACCTGAGAATGTCGCCGCGGTTCAGAAGCAGGGCCTCGGTGTCAAGCTCAATCCGTGGCTCGCCTACACCTTCATGGCCTTTAATCTTCGCGATCCCGGCAACCACGATCGACCGCACCCCCTGTTTGGGAATCGCGATCTGCGTAGGGCGTTGACAATGGCGGTGGATAGAGGCGCGATCGTGCGCGCCGCTTTCGATACTCTCGCGCTGCCGGCGCTTGGTCCGACTGTGCGAGCGTATCCGTCGACAGATCCTAAGATCACGCAAATTCCTTATGACCTGGCTGCTGCACGCAAGCTCCTCGACTCACTCGGCTGGCGCGTCTCGGGCAGCGATAGCATGCGCGTACGCAGTCGCCGTCCCCTCCGATTCTCCATCTCGGTCCCAGCGACTAGCGCTTTACGCATAAAAATGGCGGTGCTGATTCAGGAACAGCTGCGGCACGCTGGTGTGCAGGTCGATGTCGAGCAGCTGGCGTTGCCGGCGATAATCGACAAGGCTGGCAAGCACACCTTCGATGCCATCATCGGTCAGTGGAACACCCAACCAAGTCCCGGCGCGGTGCGCGGATCCTGGGGCATAGCTTCGTCCCGCGCCAACGGGAATAACTGGGGATCGTACGAAAGTCCGACCTTCGACGCGTACGTCGACAGCGCCGTCAACTCGTTCGACGCCGCCAGGCAGCGACAGTATTTCACGAAGGCGTACGAGACCATAAACAACGACGCTCCGGCAATCTGGCTCGCGGAGCCGCGTCAGATCTTCGGATATCACTCGCGAATCCAACTGGCGCCGATGAGAGCAGATGCGTGGTGGGCACATTTGCCCGACTGGTCGATTCCCGCGGACAAACGCATCGGCCGAGACAGCATTCCGCCATCGCCGGCCGCGACGACCGCGCCGGCCGAATCGGCGGCCAAGAAGACTCCCTAGCGAGTGCTCCGCTACTTCGCCCGCCGGCTCGGCCAGGCGGCGGTCATCGTCGCGATCGTCGCCGCAATCGCATTTCTTCTCATCCATCTGGCGCCGGGCGATCCCTTCAGCGCGATACTCGACAACCCAAACGTCGCGGAGAAAGTGCGCACGACGCTGCGCGCGCAATACGGTCTGGATCGTCCGCTCGCCGAACAGTTCGTGCGTTACGTGAATGCGCTCGCACATGGTGAGCTCGGATGGTCGTTCTCACACGATCAGCCGGTGAGTGAAGTACTCGCGAGCGCCTTACCGAATACGTTGCTACTGATGTCGGTGGCGCTGGTGGGAAGCTTTGTGCTTGGAATACTCGTAGCCCTTGTCCAGGTCGCGCGACGCGGCACATTCACCGATCACGCGCTGAGCGGCATCACACTGTTCTTCTTTTCCATGCCTGACTTCTGGCTCGGCATCCTCGCCCTGCTCGCGTTCACTTACTGGCTGCCGATTTTTCCAGTCGGCGGCGCGGTCGATCCGGTGATGCACGAATTCCTTGGCCTCGGCGGGCGCATCATGGACAGACTGCGCCATCTGGCGTTGCCGAGCATCACACTGATTCTGCTCGCATCAGCGAGCGTTGCCCGTTTCCAGCGCGCCGCGCTGCTCGATGTATTACCCGCCGATTATATCCGCACCGCGCGGCTCAAAGGCCTCACCGAGCGACAGGTGCTGGCGCGACATGCGCTCCGGAACGCTCTGCTGCCGATCATCACGCTCGTCGGTCTGTCTTTCCCTGCTCTCCTCACCGGCGCGTTCTTCATCGAGAAGATTTTCGCGTGGCCCGGCATGGGCTACGCGGTCGTCAACGCCATCGGCTCGCGCGACTATCCGCTCGTTGTTGGCGGTGTAATCATCGGCAGCATCATGGTGACGGTTGGCAGCTTGCTGGCGGATCTACTCTATGCCTGGGCAGATCCCAGACTCCGCGGTCACTGACCCCGCGCGGCCGCGCCAATCGCCGCTCGCGCTCGGCGTGCGCGCGATTCTGCGCAAGCGCTCCTCGCGCATCGCGCTCGCCGTGCTTGGCGTGATCGTTGTGATCGCCGTGCTGGCGCCGCTTCTCGCGCCGTACGACCCGTCAGCGCAGCCAGACATCGTCAGCGGCAAGGATTTATCGCCTTCACTCGCGCACCCATTTGGAACCGATCCTTACAGCAGGGATGTCTTGAGCCGGGTGATTTACGGCGCGCGGCTGTCATTGACCATCGGCATCCTTGCGACACTGGTCAGCCTGACATTCGGTGTCGCATACGGCGCTGTGTCGGGTTACCTCGGCGGAATCATCGACGCGATCATGATGCGTTTTCTCGACGCGCTGCTTTCCATTCCTCGACTGCTGCTTCTCCTCGGCGTGCTGGTCGCGTGGCCACACCTCTCGATCGGGGCGCTGATCGTCTTCCTCGGACTTACTGGCTGGTTCGGGCTCAGTCGCATTGTCAGAGGTCAGGTTCTTGCGTTGAAACACGCTGAATTCGTCACTGCCGCAGAGGCGCTTGGTGCAAGTCGGCGACGGATTCTGGTGCGACACCTGCTGCCGAATCTCGTCTCGCCAATCGCTGTTGCGGCAACTTTGGGAATCGCACACGTGATCGTGCTCGAGGCTGGACTTTCATTCCTCGGGATTGGGGTGCCCCAGCCGATTGCCAGTTGGGGCAACATTATTTACGACGGCGCCGATCAGATTGCGCGCCTTTGGTGGATGTCGTTGTTTCCGGGACTGTTTATGGTGATAACGGTGATGACACTGAACGTGCTCGGCGAATCTTTACGCGACGTCTACGAGAGACGATGACTCCCCTGCTTTCAATTCGCGATCTCCGTACTTACTTCCACACCGAGGCCGGCGTCGCGCGCTCAGTCGATGGCGTGTCATTCGATATCGGTGAAGGTGAAACGGTCGGTATCGTTGGTGAGTCGGGCTGTGGCAAGTCGGTCACTGCGTTATCCATTCTGAGATTGATTCAGCCGCCCGGACGCATCGAGCCCGGCAGCCGCATCGAGTTCGAGGGCACCGATCTGGTGACTCTCGACGATGAAACTATGCGACGCGTTCGCGGTAATCGCATCTCGATGATCTTTCAGGAGCCGATGTCCGCGCTCAATCCGGTGTTCAGCATCGGCGACCAGGTCGCCGAAGTTATGCGGATCCACGGCGGCGTCAGCCGCCGCCAGGCGTGGGACCGCGCGGTGGAGACCCTCGCACTCACAGGTATTCCGTCTCCTGAAGAGCGAGCCAAGCAGTATCCGCATCAATTGTCGGGAGGAATGCGCCAGCGCGTCCTGATCGCGATGGCGCTGATAATGAAGCCAAAGCTGATCATCGCTGACGAGCCGACGACGGCGCTCGACGTAACCATTCAGGCGCAAATTCTCGATCTGCTGATGCAGCTCAAGAAAGAGTTCGGCACTTCGATTCTGATGATCACTCACGATCTGGGCGTCATCGCCGAAGTCGCGGAACGTGTCATCGTGATGTATGCGGGCGAAGTGGTCGAGCAGGCGAACGTCAGCGAGCTGTTTGCGCACCCTCATCACCCTTATACCGAAGGTCTGATGGGATCGATGCCGCACATCGGGCACGACACGGCAAGACTGAACGTCATTCCGGGAACGGTGCCCGCGCCCACGCATTGGCCGAGCGGATGCCGTTTCTTCGACCGATGCCGCTACTCGTGGGATCGGCCGGAGCACGAGCATCCCCCTCTGTACGATGTGGGCGCGAATCATCAGTCCCGCTGCCATCTCGCGGTCGAACCACAGCATCGTAATCAGCCACACGAGCCGCTCGTGATTCGCGAAGGAGCCGGCGCAGCATGAGCGTAGCCCCCAGCAGCAGGCCGACGGGAGCGAGCAGCAAGCTCCTTTCCGTTAAAAATCTCAGCAAGGAATTCCCGATCAAGAAGGGAGTTTTCGCCCGTCAGGTCGGCGCAGTAAAAGCCGTCAACGATGTCTCGCTCGATATCGAACGCGGCGAGACGCTAGGGGTGGTCGGTGAATCCGGCTGCGGCAAGACGACCACTGGGCGCACGATTCTGCGCTTGCTCGAGCCAACCGCTGGCGAGATAACGTTCGAAGGCAAAGACGTCCGAGCGCTCGATCGCGGTGACCTCCGCGCATTGCGGCGAGAGATGCAGATCATCTTCCAGGATCCGGTCTCTTCGCTCAATCCGCGCATGACCGTCGGCGCTATCATCCGCGAAGGCTTGACCATCCACAAGCTGGCTGAAGGCGCCGCCGCAGACACGCGAGTGAGCCAGCTGCTGCAGGAAGTTGGTCTCCGCGCTGAATACGCCAACCGCTATCCACACGAGTTTTCCGGCGGCCAGCGCCAGCGCATTGGCATCGCCCGCGCACTCTCCGTCGAGCCCAAGTTCATCGTTTGCGACGAGCCGGTTTCTGCGCTCGACGTGTCGGTGCAGGCACAGGTGATCAACCTGCTCGAAGATCTGCAGCGCGACCACGACCTCACTTACATGTTCATCGCTCACGACTTGTCGGTGGTCGAACACATTGCCGATCGCGTCGCGGTGATGTACCTCGGAAAAGTCGTCGAGCTCGCGACTGCCGACGATCTTTATCGCGAGCCGCTGATGCCGTACACCCAGGCATTGCTGTCCGCTGTTCCGGTCGCGGATCCCAAGGCGCGCAAGCAGCGAATAATTCTCGAGGGGGATGTACCTTCACCTGCCAGTCCTCCGCCGGGCTGCGTTTTCCATCCACGCTGCCATCATCCAGCGAAGGACGTTGCATGCATGAAGATCGTGCCGCCGCTCGAGGAAAAGACGCCCGGACACTTTGCGGCATGCATTAAGCAGCCGCCGACGACGGTGAGCTGGGAGCAACAAAGAGAAGTCGGTGGCGTACATCCTCCAGAGCGGTACTTGCCGCTCGCAGCCGTTCACGGTTAGCAACCTCAGAGTCAGCGACCATGGCGAAACGCGACAAAGACGTTTTCGAGCAGCCTTCGGCAGCCACCGTCACCCATGACGAGCCGCCTCCGGCGATCGGTCGGGGCGTAAGCGAGCAGCGCTTCTTCGGTCATCCTGTTGGCCTCAGTACCCTCTTCTTCACCGAGATGTGGGAGCGGTTCTCGTACTACGGAATCCGTCCGCTGCTCGTGCTGTTCATGACCGCCGCCCTCACCCAGGGCGGTTTTGGCTTCGAGCGGGCGACTGCTTCATCGATCGTCGGCATCTACGCCGCCTGCGTCTACCTCGCCTCGCTCCCCGGTGGATGGATCGCCGATCGCTGGCTTGGACTTCGTCGCTCGATCTGGTACGGCGGAATTTTCATCGCGCTCGGCCACCTCTCGATCGCGCTCTCGATTGTCTTCGAGCAGTCAGCTTTTTTCATCGGCCTGATACTCATCGTCATCGGCACCGGACTGCTGAAGCCGAACGTCTCGGCGATCGTCGGCGATCTTTACCCTGAAGGCGGATCCCGGCGTGACGCAGGGTTCTCGATTTTTTACATGGGCATCAACACCGGCGCGCTGGTCGCTCCACTCATCACTGGCGTGCTTGGCGAGAAAGTAGGTTGGCACCTTGGGTTCGGAGCCGCGGGCGTCGGCATGTTGATCGGACTCATCACGTATCGACTGCGCGCCGACAAGACGCTCGGCGACATTGGAGTAATGCCGGCGTCTTCGAATCCCGCTGAGCATCGCCGCGTGAAGCTGTCAGCCCTCATCGGCGTCGCAGCGATTGCCCTGCTGGTTGTGCTGACGATGGGCGGAGTCATTCATATCAACCCGGTCTCGCTCGCCGAGAAGATGAGCTTGATCATGCTGGCCCTCGCGCTGGTGTATTTCGTTTATCTGTTCGTCGGCGGCGGGCTCACGACCGAAGAGAAGAAGCGAGTAGTGGTGATCATTCTGCTTTTCTTCTTCGCGACAATCTTCTGGGCGGCGTTCGAGCAGGCGCCGACTTCGCTCAACCTTTTTGCCCGCGATTACACCAATCGCGTGGTGTTCGGGTGGGAAATGCCCACGTTGTGGCTGCAAGCCGCAAACTCAGTGTTCGTGATCGCGCTCGCTCCAGTCTTTGCGTGGCTCTGGATCGCACTTGGCAGACGCGGTAAGGATCCGTCGAGCGTCGCGAAGTTCGCGTGGGGGCTTTTCTTCGCCGGCCTCGGCTTCGTAGTGATGTGGGAAGCTGCCAACATCATCATCAACAACGGTGGCAACATTCGGGTGTCCCCGTGGTGGCTGGTTTGGAGTTACTTCTTCCAGAGCGTGGGCGAGCTTTCGCTCAGCCCGGTCGGCCTAAGCTCAATGACCAAGCTTGCGCCGTCCAAGTTCAAGGGACAGATGATGGGCGTCTGGTTCATGGCCTCTGCCATCGGCAACCTGATCGCCGGACTCGTCGGCGGAAAAGTCGATCCCGAAAAACTCGACCAGATGCCGCTACTGTTCCGCCAGACGTCGATCTCGCTCTTCATCGCAGCGGTGGTGTGCGGGCTGCTGGTATTCGCTGTGCGGCGAATGATGAAAGGAGTGCCTGCCGGGCAGCGCTAGCGGTTTGTGCAATTCGTCGATCCGCTAGCGTCTGAAGGTTGGACCAATCAACGCTAGGAGGATTAATGCTCAAACTCTGGTTCGTTGCGGTTTTGTTGGTTACCTCCGCTCCTGCGCTTCGATCGCAGGTTCAGATCCCCACTGACCGTGAGCCTGAAATCGCTGCGACTGGACGCGGAGAAGTTCGATTAGCACCCGACTACGCCTATGTCACCATTGGTGTGCGCACTCAGTCGTCCAGCGGCGCTGAAACAGCATCTCAAAACGCGGCCAAAGCCGCCGCGATCATCTCCGCACTGCAATCGCTTGGGCTAACGCAGCAGCAGATCAACACCACGGGTTATGCGCTGGAGCAGACGTACGACTACCCGAAAAACGGAACGCCACGCCTGACTGGCTTTGTCGCCCACAACACCATACGCGTCGAAGTGCGAAGACTGGACGACCTTGGAAAGGTGATTGACGGCGCAATCGCTGCTGGAGCGACCGACATCAGCTCGATTCAGTTCCTGGCCGGCAACACCGACGATGCACGCCGAACCGCACTTGCCGCTGCCATGAAACAGGCGCGTATGGATGCCGACGTTATTGCCCGCGCCGCCGGCGGCACTGTGGGCCGACTTCTGTCGGTGAGCTTCACGTCGGCGCAGCCGATTCTTCTTCGCGGGGCTACCCTGGAGAGTGTTACGGTCACGTCGGGAGGTATGCCTCAGATGCCGACACCGGTCAACCCGGGGGAGCTCAATGTCTCAGCCCAGGTTTTCACCCGGTGGCAGTTCGTCTCAGCGCCAAATCACTGACAACGATGATCATGGCCAATTAAAGATCGACGACGGAACCGACCTCTCGCGATTGTAGAAGATGTCGCGCGGCTCGATGCGGAAGATTCGAGTGAAATCGTTCGCAACAAAACGAACCTCCCAGCGGTGACCATGGGGACCACGAACGGGGAACGCAACATCGAGCCGCGCCGTACGGCGTGACTGAGGCGGCGACGCAGCCAGCAGGCTGACGCCTACAGAGCCCGACCAGGGCGTAGTCTGGCCGAACGGTGAGTCCCCAGCCCACAGTTTGCCCGCGTCCGCCCATCCCGCAACGGCAACAGTTGCAAAGGTTTTGTAGCGGCCGATGAGGTAGCGGTCCTCCGCTCTGGCGACGATACGACGCGCGCCACCGACGTCTGAATCTCTGAATCCGCGCAGACCTCCGTCACGATCCGCGAAAGAGAGTTGAAACGGAATTCTCTGCTTCCATCCGCCGCTGAATGTGAGATCGGTCATCACGGTCTGCCGATTGAACGGTTTGAGGTAGACCGCACCGCGGCCGTGAGCGAGCATTCCGTCGTAATTGCCATCTTCGTCGCGACGACCCTCGCCGGCGAGCTCCATCGCCATGTAGGAAATTGGCGTTGCCAGGCCGCCGAAAATGTTCGTCGATCCAAACCAGTCCTGCTCCTTACCGCGCAGGAATGTCACGCCCTTTCCAAGGAGCGTCGCGACCTGTACGCCCGTGCGCAGATCTTCGGTGCCTTCGAGCGCGTCGAATCCGCTCACCCGCAGGAAGTGCACGTTGCGAAGCCCCCACAGCCCGTTGATGCGCGCGGTCTGATGCTTCGTGTAACGGTTGATCAACGCTGTGCTCGTGTCGGGAAGGACGCCAAGGTCGCTCACCGTCACCGGCGTCGACGACGGACTCTCATCCTCGAACGACAACGATCCACCGATCAACGCCAGTCGCCCCTGCGGCGGACCGATGCGAGCTACGCCACCGACGTCACTATAAGAACGAATGAGCTTCAGCGCCGATGGATCAGCACCGGGCCGGCGAAAATAGAAGTACCCGTTCTGATTGCCGGCGGTCGTTCGCCACGACAGTCGTTGCAGGTCCGTCAGAAAAGGGTGACTGAGCTCCGTTCTCCAGTCACTGCCGAGATCACGTCGTCCACCTTCCGCCGACAGTTGATACGGACGACCGAGGAACTGGTAGTCGACGAACTTTCCGGCAAACTCATCGCGGAATGGCTCCCGCCCCTTTCTCCAGACGCCGTCGAGATGAATCGCGGCGCCCATCAGGTTGTCTTCGCCGAGCTGCAACGCGTGGAT
The DNA here is from genome assembly GCA_045803545.1 of Gemmatimonadaceae bacterium. GTDB lineage: Bacteria > Gemmatimonadota > Gemmatimonadetes > Gemmatimonadales > Gemmatimonadaceae > UBA4720. The sequence goes on from JBJMOW010000006.1 coordinate 232,043, forward strand.
TGCGCCCGCGCTGCCGCCGAGTCCAGCGCCGAGAATCAGCGAGACTTCATCGACTGTCGTGACCAGCAGAGTGACGCCACCGTTGCCGTCAGGGTACGCAAGCACGCTCGCGTCGGCGATGAACGGCTGGGATCGGAGAATGCGCTCGGTCTCCGTTCTCCTCAACTCAGTGCAGCGGTCGCCCAACTGGAGCGCGAGGTAACGCCTGATGACCGACTCACGGGTTGTCTTATGCTGCTTCGCCGCGAAACGGCCAGCGCGCTGCAGGATGTTGTCGCCGGTGACTCTGAACGGCGGGTTCGGATCGATCTCAATCCGACTGATGCGCTCCCCCTTGCAGCTAACCGGCAGGCTATTCAGGTTTTGAGGCTCAGCCACTGTCGCCGATGCGGCGGCGAAGAGCAGTGCCAACGAACCCTGTCGAAGAGAGATCACTCGTGTTGTCCGCGCGCAAGCCGGTTCCAGCCTGCACAGTTGCTGTTACCGCTAGCATTCGCCCCGATGGCGATACTAGTCGTGTCCGGCTAACCGCCGCTTACGTCACCGCGCTGGAAAATGCAGGGCTCGTACCACTCATCGTACCTCCACTTTCCGACGCCGACGCAGCATCGTCGGTGCTCGACTCGGTCGCTGGCCTCGTACTCACCGGCGGCGAAGACGTGGATCCCGCGCGATACGGCGAAGAACGCCACGCAAAAGTACGCTCGGTGAACCCCGCGCGCGATGCGACGGAAGCAGCCCTGATCGAAGAAGCGCGCGCGCGCGGAACACCCGTGCTCGCCATTTGTCGTGGCATTCAGATTCTCAACGTTGCACTGGGTGGAACGCTCGTGCAGGACATTCCTACACAATGCGACACCAAAATCGATCATGATGAGGACAGCGCGCGGACCACTCGTTCGCACGAGGTCGACATCGAGCCCGACTCGCTGATCGCGAAAGCGGTCGGCGCCGATCATGTCATCGTGAATTCATTTCATCACCAGTCAGTGAAAGAGGTCGCTGAGGGAATGCGCGTGACGGCGCGCTCACCCGACGGTGTGATCGAGGGTATCGAATCCACCGACGAGGATTGGTGGGTGATGGGTGTTCAATGGCATCCCGAGGAAATGACGGATTCACCCGAGCCGTGGGATCGCGGTCTGTTCAAGGCATTCGCGAGGCAGCTTCAGTCGTAGTGACACTCCCCCGGATTCTTCACGTCGATTCGGGGCGCAGCTGGCGTGGCGGCCAACGTCAGGTATTTCTGCTCGCCACCGGACTTCGCGATCTCGGCTATCGGACTCTGATCGTTGGGCCTACCGGCTCGCCGCTCATTCGCAAAGCGGATCAGGCCGGTATTCCTACTTACCGCCTGACAATTCGCGGCGAATGGGACATTCGATCAGCGCGTGAGCTGCGCGCTGTCGCCCGAGAATGGGATGCGGGCATCATGCACGCGCACGACGCACGCTCGCACTCCATCGCAAGACTGGCCTTGCTGGGCAAACGCAAGACAAAGCTCGTCGTCACACGACGCGTTGCTTTCCCGCCCAAACAGGTATGGATCAAGTACCGACACGGTGTGGACGCATTCATCGCGATCTCGAATGCAGTGAAGACGGCGATGGTGAAAGCGGGGGTGCCGGCGAGTCGCATCGAGCTCGTCTACTCCGGCGTTCCGGTACCCGGTGTCAAACGACCGCGCAACTGGCGACGCGAGCGCGGCTGGCCCGCCAGCGCCGTCATCTGTGGCATCGTCGGAGCGATGACCCAGGAAAAAGGGCTCGACTACGTTTCCGGCATCGCGCGCCGCCTGCCGGGTGAGCTGTTCCGTCGCACACGCATCGTCCTGCTCGGCGGCAAGGGCAAAGGCGGCACGACGATATCTGGCGTCGAGAGCTTCGACGCGGGGTTCGTCGAAGAGATCCACGATGCGATGTCAGGCCTGGATGTACTCTGGCATCCAGCGCGTTCCGAAGGACTCGGCACTGCCGTTATCGACGCGATGGCACTCGGGGTGCCACCAATCGCCTTTGCCGTGGGTGGACTGCCTGAAGTAATCGAAGACGGTAAGAGCGGTCTGCTGGTAGATGCCGGCGATGTCGCAGCATTCGTTCGCGCTGCGGCTGCCCTCATCGGTGACGATGGATTGCGCGCGATGCTCGCCGACGGCGCACGTCAGCGGGCGCGCGAATTCGACGCCCAGCGCATGATCGAACGGACAGCTGAGGTGTACAATAGAATACTTGCGGGGTAGCGACTGGCTGGCAGAGGCTCCTATTTTGCCTGTTAGACCCCTGTAAGCAGTGGCCCACCGTCGTATCCACCGCAACGGAAATCTTTTGCTCTATATCTGCATCCCGACCTACAACGAAGGTCAAACCGTTGGTGTGCTCCTTTGGCGCATCCGCCGGGTGTTCCAGGACTATTCGCGCGAGTATGAGATCGTCGTTTACGACGACGGCAGTACGGACGGCACGCGCGAAGCGCTCGAGCCGTACGCCGAGGTCATTCCGCTGACGATTCTTGGCGGTGACACGCGTATGGGTTACGGTGCAGCGCTGGAGAAGCTCGTTCGCGAAGTGTCGCGTAAAACGCGATACGCGCGCAGAGATGCGCTGATCGTGATGCAGGCAGATTTTACGGATCAGCCCGAGCACATTCCGGAGCTGGTGAAACGCTTCGAAGGCGGAGCCGACATCGTGGCCGCCAAGCAGGAACTCAACGACGCTCCGCCAGCGGTCCGCCGGCTGCGTCGATTCGCAGACTGGATTCAGCGCACAGTTCCCCGGACCGACGCTGAAGATCCATTTACCACTTACCGCCTTTATCGCATCTCGGTTTTGCGTGAGATGCTGAAAGCGATTGGAGATCAGGCGGTCATCACCAGCACCGGCTGGGCGGCAAACATGGAATTGCTGCTCAAGGCGCGGCGTTTCGCGCGTCGCGTCGAGAACGTCGATCTCGCACCGCGCTACGACGTCCGTCAGCGGCCAAGCCGAATCCGTCCGGTTGCCGATGCGCTGTCGCTCTTCCGTTTCAGCAGACGCGCCCGCTCGCTCGCTGCAGCAACTGGAGGCGCGGCGTGAACCACTCAGTGAAATTGCGTTTCAAAACCGTGACTTTCTCAATGGGCGCTGCACTTGTTCTGTTGATGTCGGCAACGACCGCGTTCGGTCAGGCTCAGACGGCATCGAACACATCGGTTCGTCACGCCAAAGTACCGTTCGGTGTCGGTGAGCGTCTCGAGTACGACGTCAAGTTCGGCTTTGTCAGAGTTGGGAATGCGCACATGGAGGTTGTCGGCCTCGACAACCTGCGTGGCCGCCCGGTCTGGCACACCGCCTTCTACGTTAGAGGCGGCAACTTCATGTATCGTGTCAACGACGTCTACGAGAGCTGGATGGACGCGGAGACGCTGTCGTCATTGCGCTTCGTGCAGGAGCTGGAAGAAGGCGGCAAGGAGACCGAGCGCCACTTCGAGATTTATCCCGAGCGGTCGATTTTCATTCAGACGTCGAAGAAGCCCGAGAAGGAAGAGGCATCAGTCAGTCAACCGCTGGACGACGGCTCGTTCCTGTACTTCCTGCGCACGATTCCGCTGGAAGTGGGCAAGACCTACGATTTCAATCGCTACTTCCGCCCGGATCGAAATCCGGTGCGAATCAGGGTGTTGCGTAAGGAGCGCGTGAAGGTGCCGGCAGGAACGTTCGACGCTATCGTCGTTCAGCCCGTCATCAAGACGAAAGGAATCTTTTCCGAGAATGGACATGCTGAAGTCTGGCTCAGCGACGACGATCGACATATCATGCTGCAGCTGAAGTCCGCGCTGTCCTTCGGTTCACTGAATCTTTATCTCAAGTCTTACGTCCCATCGCCGAATCCCTAGGCGGTAAGCGCAAGTCCCGCGACTCTCGCGGAAAGACCGAGGAAGCAGATCTTTCCAAGGTCAGGACGATTCCCATTGAGCGCCGGCCGAACAAGGTCGCTGCCCGAGAGTTCGCCTCCCCTCCCGGCAAGGACCGCAGCTTCGCCGCGTTCCTGAAATCGCTCCCCGACGTTCTCGTCGCGCGCGATTTCCTTAAGGTTATCGAAGCCATCGCAGCCGCTGCTCAGCGCAAGCGCGCCGTTGTCGTGATGCTCGGCGGCCATGTCGTGAAGACAGGCCTCGCGCCACTGTTGATCGAGCTCATGAAGCGCGGTGTCGTCACGCACCTCGCCATGAACGGCTCGGCCGCGATTCACGACTACGAGATCGCGCGGTTTGGCGCCACATCGGAAGACGTCGCTCGCGGTCTGGTCGACGGCACGTTCGGCATGGCCGATGAGACCGGGCGCGGCATGAACGAGGCCTTCGCCGCCGGCATGAAGCAGGAATGGGGAATGGGCGAATCGCTCGCGCGTGCGCTCGAGGATTCGGAGCTCTCCAATCCCGAGCTTTCGGTTCTTCTCGCTGCGTACGGCCTCGGGATTCCGTGCACTGTCCACGCCGCGCTCGGCGCCGAGATCATTCACCAGCACCCTGCGACGAGCGGCGCCGCGATCGGAGATACGAGCCACCGCGATTTCCGCCGTCTCGCCGCTTCGTTGCCCAAGCTTCATGACGGTGGTGTTGTGCTAAATCTCGGCAGCGCCGTGATAATGCCCGAAGTCTTTCTCAAGGCGCTCACGATTGCGCGTAACCTGAATGGTGGCCAACCCACCAACTTCGTGACCTGCGATCTCGACATGCAGCGCCACTATCGCCCGCGCGTAAACGTCGTCCAGCGGCCGACTCAATTCAGTGGCAAAGGTTACGAGATCACCGGTCACCATGAGATCATGGTGCCGCTGCTGACTTGGGGAGTTGTTGAAGCGCTCGACGTTTGACTACGGACTCTAGAAGCGAACTACCGCGCTATTGGCTGACAGCAGCACGCTGTTGGCTGATCGCTGCCTGCAACGGGACAGATTGCGACCATACTTAGGAAAAACGACTTGTGGATCAAAATGCCACCGGGATCGGTCCCGTCGCCTGCAGCGGATAGCTATCAGCCAGCTGCTATCAGCGACCAGCGAGGTAGTTATCAAAACAAAAAGGGACGAGCATTCGCTCGTCCCTTTCCTTTGCAGTTCGTCCTGAAGACTAGTACCGAGTAAGCCTCGTCCCAGAGAATTTCTCCCTGAGTCGCGCGGCGGTTCCCGGCGACAGAATGCGGATTCCGAAGTACAGCAGTCCGCCGACAATAACTACCTTGATCGCAAGGGCAACCAGAAAGAAGGTCAGGCCAACCAGCCCGCCGAACAACTTGAACACCATGCCCACGGCGAAGAGGCCCAGCATGGCGAATAGGCCGATCATGAAAATTGCGCGCAACATGATGTTCTCCGATACAGTGACTGTGTTTACTACGATATACCTTTCTCCCCGGTTTCACGAGAGGAAACAAACGAGGTGGCGGGCTGACTGAAGAAGTCATCGTCGTCGGCGCCGGTCTGATTGGCCTCGCCACTGCAGCGGCGCTGGCTGAACGGGGCGTAAGCTGCACCGTCATCGGCACTTCCAGACCCGGCGAGGCATCGCCCGCTGCGGCGGGTATGCTCGCCCCTTCGGTCGAGCAGGCCACCGGCTCCGCCCACGATTTCGCCGTCGCCGCGCGCGATCGCTATCCGGCTTACGTCGAATACCTCGCCGAGAAGACCGGCGTTCGCGTGCCGCTCAATCGGCGCGGAATTCTCCAGGTCGCGATCACTGAAAAGGGAATCAAGGGTCTCAGGAAAACAGCGCCCGCGGCGGCGCAGTGGATCGACGCCGGCGAGCTCCAGCGACTTGAGCCATCGCTCAGTCACGCGCTCGGCGCGATGTTCAACGTGGGCGACGGCGCGGTCGATAATACGATTCTCCTCGAGGCGCTGAAAAAACTCACCGCGAAGAATCAACGCATCAGTCTCGTCGATTCAGCAGTCACTAAGGTCGTGCCGCGCGCAGGGGCTTGCGAAGTAATTCTGCAGGACAAATCGCACCGGACCGCGGAGTGTGTCGTACTCGCAGCAGGAGCATGGGTTGGAAAGATCGCCGGCGCCCGGTTCGCCCGCGCTGTCAAGCCCGCGCGCGGCCAGCTGATTTCCTATTCGTCAACGCCGTTGCGCCACGTAGCGTATGGACCGCGGGGCTATGTCGTTCCGCGAACTGACTCGCTGATTGGCGGCAGCACGATGGAGGATGTTGGCTTCGACGCCGGGACTTCGACCGCCGGGATCAAGAAGGTTCGCGCGGCTGCAGAAGAGATCTGCCCCGTTCTGGAATCGTCGCAGGATGTGCGCGCGTGGGCCGGATTGCGACCGGTGACACCCGACATGCTTCCGTTGATTGGAGCCGATCCTGAGTACCCATCGCTACTTTACGCTTGTGGTCACTCGCGCAACGGCGTCCTGATGGCCCCCTTGACGGGAGATATAATCGCCGATCTCGTGATAGGATCACCACTTAGCCACGACCTGGCTCAATTTCGCCCCGACCGCTTTTAATGTAGATTCCCTAAGCTCGACGGCTCCCCCGCCGTCGATCCATAAGATGCCAGAGACTCTTTATCAGATAATGGGCCGACACCGCGCCGACCCACTCCCGGAGCGGAAACCGTCGTGGCTCAAGGTCAAAGCCCCGGGCGGACCGAACTATCTCCGCCTCAAGCAGATGATGCGCGAGCTGGACCTCCATTCGGTGTGTGAGGAAGCGCACTGCCCGAACGTCGGCGAGTGCTGGGAGCATGGTACTGCCACGTTCATGATTCTTGGTGACGTCTGCACCAGAAACTGCGCCTACTGCGCCGTCGCTCATGGACGTCCGCCCAAGTACGACATCGCCGAGCCTTATCGCGTGGCTAAAGCGATCGCGGACATGAATCTGCAACACGCGGTTATCACCTCGGTCGATCGCGATGATTTGCCCGACTTCGGCGCCTGGGTTTTCGCCGAGACCATCCGCCAGATCCACGAGAAAGTCCCGGGTTGCTCCGTCGAAGTGCTGGTTCCGGATTTTCAGGGGAATGAGGACAGCATTCGCACTGTTCTTGAAGCTGAACCGGAGATCTACAATCACAACACTGAGACCGTGCCGCGCCTTTACAAGAAAGCCAGACCCGGCGGGCGATATCCGAGAGTGATGGAAATCTTCCGCTTCGCGAAACGCACTGCACCAGAGATTCCGACCAAGACTGGGTTGATCCTTGGCATGGGCGAGACGAAGGAAGAAGTCGTCGCCGTCATGCGCGATCTCCGCGACGTCGACGTCGACATTCTTACTCTCGGGCAATATCTCAGGCCTTCGGATCAGCACATCACGCTCGATCGCTATTACACGCCTCAGGAATTCAGGGAGCTGTACGAGATTGGAATGGAGATGGGATTCCGCCACGTTGAATCAGGGCCGCTCGTTCGCTCGAGCTACCACGCCTGGGAGCAGGTACAGGCGGCCGGCGTATGAGCACTGAGACCAAACGCTCCGCGCCAAAATCAGCGGCCAAGGAACAAGGCAAAGCGAGTAACAACGGCGCCGACGCCCAGCCGCACGTCGATTTGGGTGGGACGACGCCCGAGCTTAGACGCGAGCTACTCCATTCGATGCTCGTCCAGCGTCGCTTCGAGGAGAAGTGCGCGGAGGCTTACGCGCTCGGCAAAATCGGCGGATTCTGCCACCTCTACATCGGACAGGAGGCAATTTCCACCGGTGTAATGTCGATGATCCGTCCTGATGACTACATCATCACCGCTTATCGCGATCACGGTCAGGCATTGGCGCGCGGTATAAGTCCGCGCGTAGTCATGGCCGAGTTATTCGGGCGCGAAGCCGGCTGCTCGCACGGCAAGGGCGGCTCGATGCATCTATTCGACGCCGAAACCAACTTCCTCGGCGGACACGGTATCGTCGGCGGGCACGTGCCGATCGCAGCCGGCGTTGGCTTCGCAATCAAGTACCGGCGCGGCAATCAGGTCTGCGTATGCTTCTTCGGCGAGGCGGCGGTCAACATCGGCGCATTCCATGAAGCTCTGAACCTGGCGTCTCTTTGGAATTTGCCGGTCATCTTCATCATCGAGAACAATCGTTACGGTATGGGCACGGCGATCTCGCGGTCGACCGCCAATGAAGATGTCCTGGTGCGTGCTCAGGGTTATCGCATGGAGGGAGAATCCGTCGATGGACAGGACGTCTTCGCCGTCCGTCAGACGATGGAGCGCGCAATCGAGCGGGCCCGCAAGGAAAAACGACCGACGCTGATCGAGATGAAGACGTATCGCTTCATGGGTCACTCGATGTCCGACGCGGTGAGTGGTACGTACCGCAGCAAGGAGGAGCTCGAAGAGAACATGAAGCGGGATCCGATTCTCGTCTTGCACAACCGGATGTACGAAGCCGGCGAGCTTACCGAGGGCGAGATGCACAAGATGGACGATGAAGCGAAAGGCATCGCCCAGGACGCCTGGGATTTCGCTGACGCCAGTCCTGAGCCGCCACTCGAGCAGCTCTATACGGACGTCTACTCGGATACGACTTCATAATGGCAGTTCTGACCTATCGTGATGCACTGACGCAGGCTCTGCGAGAAGAGCTGCAGCGCGACGATCGCGTCTTCCTTATGGGCGAAGAAGTCGCTCAGTACAACGGGGCTTACAAAGTCTCGAAAGGCCTGCTCGACGAGTTCGGTCCAATGCGCATCGTCGACACTCCGATCACCGAGCTCGGATTCGCCGGCGTCGGAGTTGGCGCGGCGATGGTCGGACTTCGTCCGATCGTCGAGTTCATGACCTGGAACTTTGCGCTGCTCGCGCTCGACGAAGTCGTCAACGTTGCGGCGAAAACCCTCTACATGTCAGGTGGGCAGTTCAAGATGCCGATGGTGTTCCGCGGTCCCAACGGCGCGGCGCTGCAATTGGCAGCGCAACACTCGCAGTCGTGGGAGAGCTGGCTCGCGCACATTCCCGGTCTTAAAGTGTTGACGCCCGGAACGCCGGCCGACGCCAAGGGCTTGCTGAAATCTGCCATTCGCGACGATAACCCTGTCGTCTTCCTCGAAGGCGAGATGCTTTACAACACCAAGGGAGAAGTTCCCGAGGAAGAGTATCTTATCCCGATTGGTGCCGCCGAGCTCAAGCGCGAAGGCGATCACTGCTCACTGATCACTCACGGCAAAATGGTACTCGTCGCAATGCGTGTCGCCGACGATCTCGCCAAGGAAGGCATCAACATCGACGTCGTCGACTTGCGTACCGTCCGGCCGATCGACGTCGAAGCCATCTCACGCTCTGTACAGAAGACGAACCGCGCGGTGGTGCTCGAGGAAGGCTGGGAGATCTGCGGCATGGGATCCCAGGTCGTCGATTTCATCCAGCGCGAATGCTTCGACGACCTCGACGCTCCGGTGCTGAGGGTACATCAGGAAGAAGTGCCAATGCCTTACGCGAAGAACCTTGAGAGAGCCGCCAAGCCCGACGCCGGCAAGACGGTCGCGGCGATCAAGAAAGTCATGTACCTCGACTGATCCGACATGGCAACGAAAGTAGTGATGGAGGCGCTGTCGCCAACGATGGAAGAAGGCCGCCTCGTCAAATGGAACAAGAACGAGGGCGACCAGGTCAAGGCGGGCGATGTCCTCGCCGAGGTCGAGACCGATAAGGCAGTGATGGAGCTCGTCGCGCGCGGCGACGGTGTGCTTCGCAAGCGACTGGCAAACGAAGGTGATGCATCACCGGTCGGCACCCTACTCGCCGTGATCGCAAACGCCGACGAGAACATCGATTCCATCGTCGGATCAGCGGGCGGTGGCGCTGCGGCGCCGGCGCAAGCGCCACAGCAAGCGCAAAGTGGCCAGACCGCGGCGCCGAACAAGACCGTTGCCGATACGCGCGAGAGCGCTGGTAGGAGCCCAGTCCCGCAAAATCCGGCGCAGTCGCAGGGCGAAGCATCAACACCGCCTCAGCAGAAGACAGCCGCTGCGCGAGCGCCAGCTCCGCCGGCACCTCCCGCTGCGCGTCCGGCCCCACCTCGCCCTCCTGCAGCTCCAACTGCGTCTCACGGTAACGGCGCATCGAAGGCCGACGGTGCTGGCCGTCAACGCTCGTCACCTCTCGCGCGTCGCCTGGCTAGTGAGCGCGGAATCCAACTCGGCGCAGTCCAGGGCACTGGCCCGGGCGGGCGGATCGTCAGCCGCGACGTCGAGAATGCGCGCGCGGGCACGTCCGCAGCCGGAGTCGGTGCCGGTAGGTCGGCAGCGGCTGAACGACTGGCGCGCGAAGGCGACTACAAGGATGTACCGCTCACTCAGATCAGGAAGACGATCGCTCGGCGACTGTCGGAGTCGAACGGGCCAATCCCGACATTCTTCCTTACCGCTGAATTCGACACAACTCGCGCCGCCGAAATGCGGAATCAGCTGAAGGACATGGGTGACAACTACAAGGCCTCGTTCAACGACATCGTGATCAAGGCGGTCGCGCTCGCGTTGACCGAACATCCGCAAGTCAACGCGCATTGGCTGAACGATGCGATCCGCCAGTTCAATCGCGTGCACGTCGCGATGGCTGTGGCGATAGAGGATGGTCTCATCACTCCTGTGCTGTTCGACGCCGATCGCATGACGCTGTGGGACATCTCTGCCAGGGCGCACGATCTCGCCAAGCGCGCGAGAGAGAGAAAGCTGTTGCCAGAGGAATACACCGGTTCGACGTTCTCCGTCTCCAACCTCGGCATGTTCGGCATCGACCAGTTCACGGCGATCATCAATCCGCCTGAGGCCGGCATCCTCGCCATCGGCGGTGTCGAGGAGAAACCCGTCGTCGTCGACGGCCAGCTCGAGGTACGCTCGCGCATGCGCGTCACAATGAGCTGCGATCACCGCGTCATCGACGGCGCAACTGGAGCTAAGTTCCTGCAGACGGTGCGGCAATACATCGAGAACCCGCTTTCGCTGCTGATCTAGACGAAGTGGAAGCCACACGGCGTCAATCGGACACGCCCCAAATTCCGGGATCGGAATCTGGGGCGTTTTCGTTGGCCGCTTGTGGGAACTGTGGCGCCGAGATGAGCGGCCCTTACTGTGCGCAGTGCGGTGAGAAGAAATTCGCGCCGCACGATTACTCAGTTGCGCATCTATTCGAAGAAGTTCTCGACGGTCTTACGCACTTTGACACGCGTTTTGTGCGCACGATCAGGATTCTGTTTACAAAGCCGGGCGAGCTCTCCAAAGCCTACTTCGAGGGCGGGCGCTCGCGCTACACCAAGCCGCTCAGCCTCTTCATCATCATCAACGTCGTGTTCTTCTTCATCCAGCCGCACACCGGTCTGTTCGGCTACAAGTACGCGCAGTATGTCTCCATTCCTCGTTATTCGGCCGCGGTTCAGGACCACTTGCAGGCAACCGGTGAAATCGAGCCGATTTACGCTGCCCGCTTCAACGAGAATCTCCAGCATCAGAAAAAGAGCATTCTGATCGTGGCGGTCCCCGTGCTCGCGCTCGTAATGTCACTGCTGTTCATACGAACAGGTCGCACTTACGCCGAGCATCTCGTCTTCTCTGTACAGGTATATGCGTTTCTGCTCGTGTACCTGGCGATCGCGGTTTTGGGCATTCTCTTCCCGATCGTGCTCGGATTGACGTGGCTTTTCCCCACAGTCCGACGATTGCGACTGTTGGGTGGTGAGTTCGCAATCGACGCCGTGCTTGGTGTCGGGCTCGTCACGTACACCTATCTCGCGTTACGGCGCGCATATAACACGTCCCGCGCGCGCGCAGCGATCAGCGCCGCTGTTGTGTCGTTCGCGGTCGTTCTAACGATCATTGCGTACCACACGGTCCTGTTCTACCTGACCTTCTGGACCACGTAAACCGCGTCTCGATACCGTCTTTACGCAGCAGCTAGATTTAACCCGCACTCACACCCGATCGAATAAATGGCTTCTTACGACGTGATTTTCATAGGCGGTGGCCCGGCCGGCTACATCGGCGCGATTCGCTCCGCTCAGCTCGGAATGTCAGTTGCGGTTGTGGAACGTGAAGGTCTTGGCGGTACCTGCGTTCTCTGGGGCTGCATCCCCGCCAAGGCGCTGCTTGAATCCGCTTCGCTCGCTACGAAAGTCTCGCATGCCAGGGATTTCGGCGTCAGCGTCGGCGATGTGAAGCTGGACTATGGTATCGCGATGAAACGCTCCCGCGCCGTCAGCACTCAGAACTCGAAAGGGGTGGAGTACCTCTTCAAAAAGAACAAGATCACCTGGATCAAGGGCACAGCTCGCCTATCCGGCAAGAACGCTGTCACCGTGAAGGCTGACGGCAAGGAAGAAAAGCACGACGCGAAGAAGGCCATCGTGATCTCCACCGGCTCGCGGGTCAAAGGTCTGCCACAGGCTGGCCTCGAGCTCAACAAAACCACAGTCATCTCGTCGGACGAAGCGCTCACGCTCGAGTCGGCACCAAAAACGATGGCGATCGTTGGCGCGGGCGCCGTCGGCTGCGAATTCGCTGACGTGTTCACCGCGTTCGGCACCCAGGTGACGCTGCTCGAAGTTTTGCCCGGCATTCTTCCGCTCGAGGACGCCGATTGCAGCACGGAGCTGACCCGCAGCTTCAAGAAGCGGAAGATTGACGTTCTTTCCGGCGCGAAAATCAGCGATGTGAAGATCGGAAAAAATTCCGTCACCATGAATGTCGAGGTCGGCGGCAAGAAACAGCCCCTCGAGGTTGAAAAAGTCCTTGTCGCCGCCGGTCGCGCGCCAAACATTGAAGACATCGGAATCAAGGAAGCCGGGATTCAGATGACCGACCGCGGCTTCATCAAGATCAACGAGCGAATGGAGACGTCCGTCAAAGGCATCTACGCTATCGGTGACGTCGCAGGTCCACCGATGCTGGCGCACAAGGGCATGCGCGAGGGTGTCGTCTTCGCCGAGTACCTGACCGGACAGAAACACGTGCATGCGGTCAACTACGGCAACATTCCGAGCGCTACGTACTGCCATCCGGAGGTCGCCTCGATCGGCATGACCGAAGCCCAGGTCAAGGAAAAGAAGATCGATTACAAGGTCGGCAAGTTCCCGTTCATGGCGAGTGGCCGCGCACGCACTTCAGGCGAGACGGAAGGCTTCGTCAAGGTCATTCGCGACGCAAAGTACGGCGAGATACTCGGCGCGCACATCATTGGCGCGCACGCGACGGAGATGATCCACGAGCTCGCGGTGGCGCGTGAAAACGAGTTCACCGTCGAGGAAGTCGCGTTGGCTATTCACGCGCATCCGACTCTATCAGAGGCCATAGATCAGGCCGTCCTCGACTCGATGGGAATGGTGCTGGACGCGTGATTACGGAGATGCGGCGTGGCTGAGAGAGAGTTATGGACCGTGACGCTTGGTCGCCTCCCCTACGCCGAGGCGCTCGAGCTGCAGCGCAGCATCGCCCGCGACAGAATCTCAGGCGCCATTCAACACGACGTGTTGCTTCTGGTCGAGCATCCGCCAGTCGTAACACTCGGCCGCGGGACCAAGGAGAAGAACCTTGTTTCGTCACCAGAGTTTCTGCAGAGCAAAGGATTGGAGCTGTTCGAGGTGGAACGCGGCGGCGACGTCACCTTCCACGGTCCTGGCCAGCTTGTCGGATATCCCATCATCGATCTCAAGCGGCACCGTCAGGATTTGCACTGGTATCTGCGCAAAATCGAAGAGGCGCTGATCAATACTCTTGCTGATTACGGAATTCCCGGGGAGCGGAATACCGCATTCACCGGTGTTTGGACGCGGGGACGCAAAATCGCATCGATCGGTGTGCACGCACGCGACTGGGTTACGTGGCACGGCTTCGCGCTCAATGTCACCACGGATCTTTCCTATTTCGACCTCATAGTGCCGTGCGGTATCGACGGTGTCGTCATGACGTCAATCGCTCGCGAGCTCGGCCTCGAAAATGTTGCGCAACAGGACGTTCGCGATCGCGCCACAGCCAAGTTTGCCGAAGCCTTCGATCTTACCGCAGTCGTCACTTCCCGCGCAGCGCTCTTCGAAACCGTAGCTTGATGGACACCCTCAAGGTCTACCCGCCCCGCCCCATTGCTGATTCGACGGGCGGGACGCCGCGTGATTTCGCCGCTGAGCTAAACCCGCAACAGGCGGCCGCTGCAACGCATGGCGACGGGCCGCTCCTGATCATCGCCGGCGCGGGCACCGGCAAGACACGCACGCTCGTTTACCGCGTTGCACACCTGCTCGAGCGCGGCGTTCCCGCCGATAGGATTCTGCTGCTCACCTTCACTCGTCGCGCCGCACAAGAAATGTTGTCGCGCGCGGAACGTCTGGTCGGCAGCAACAGCAAGCGCGTCCACGGCGGAACGTTCCACGCAACATCACATCGACTGCTACGTCGATACGGTCAGGCGGCTGGATTGCCCAAGGACTTCACGATCATGGATCAGGGCGATTCAGAAGATCTAATGCAGTTATCGCGCGCCCAGCTCGGCTACGCATCAAAAGGCAAGCGATTCCCCAAGAAGGAAACGCTGCAGTACGTCTACTCCCGGCATATCAATACCGGAGTCTCCGTCGAAGACATCGTCCGCGACTCTTATCCGCAGTTCGTCGATTATCTCGAGGACTTCGGAAAGATTTACGCCGATTACACTCGACGTAAAGCCGAGCGCAATCTCGTCGACTACGACGACCTGCTGTTGTTCTGGGCGTTGATGCTCGAAGCGTCGCCGGAGCTGGGAAACAAGATCGCCGGCCTCTACGACCACGTGCTGGTCGACGAATACCAGGACACCAATGTTTTGCAGGCGCGCATCCTTCGCGGCATGTGCAAGACCCATAGCAACATCAGCGTAGTCGGTGACGACGCCCAGAGTATCTATTCCTTCCGCGGCGCAAACTTCCGGAACATCCTCGACTTCCCAAGGCAATTCCAGGGAGCAACGGTAGCCGCACTGGAACAGAACTATCGCTCGACGCAGCCGATTCTGAACGTCACCAACACCTTGATCTCGCGCGCCGCGGAGCGGTTCACCAAGAATCTCTTCACTGTGCGCACAGGTGGCGAGTTGCCATGGCTCGTTGCAGCACGCGACGAGCAGCAGCAGACACAGTTCGTTGTCGACCGGATACTCGAGCTGCACGAAGAAGGAACTCCGCTCAACCACATCGCGGTCCTTTTCCGCGCCGGCTACATGTCGGCTGATCTCGAGATCGAGCTCACCAATCGCAAGATTCCGTTCGAGAAATGGGGCGGGCTCAAGTTCCTTGAAGCCGCGCACGTCAAGGATGTTCTCGCATTTCTTAGAATTCTCGAGAATCCACGCGATGAAGTGAGCTGGTATCGCATTCTGTTGCTGTTGCCGGGAATCGGCGATGCAACCGCAAGGGCGGCGATCGAAACGATGGCAGCCGCTGCGTGGGAGTCCAATGCATTCGGTCGCTACAAAGCGCCGCCGCGGGCGCGCGTCGCTCATACCGCGCTCGTCGAGCTTCTCGACGGGCTTCGCTCTGCGCCGACGCTGGATCGTGCTCAAGTCGCAGCAGACATCACCCGCGTCCGATTGCTTTACGACAGCATCCTGCGCGAGCGCTACGATCGCGTCGAGCCGCGGTTAGCAGATCTTGACCAGCTCCAGGTGATCGCGGCTGGATATCCCGATCGCGCGTCATTCCTTTCTGCGTTGGCACTCGAGCCTCCGCAGGCGACCCAGGATCTCCCGGGCGGAACGAAGGACGACGAGGATACGCTGGTCCTCAGCACCGCGCACTCTGCGAAAGGCAAAGAATGGGACGCCGTCTTCGTCATCTGGGCAGTTGACGGCTGGTTTCCTTCGGCGCGCTGTCTCAATAGCGACGAAGAGACCGAAGAGGAGCGCCGACTCATGTACGTCGCGCTTACCCGCGCAAAGAATCATCTGAGCGTGACCTATCCGCTCAATGCCTACTCCTCGCGTCGAGGCGCTGAGTATTCGATCGATCAGCTGTGTCGCTTCATCGATCGCGGCGTCCGCGACAACATGCAGCGCGTGGCAATCAGCGGCGATAACGCTTCAGTCTTGCAGGATGAACCGAGGAAAGCGCCGCTCATGGATCTGAGAGCTTTGTTGCGCGGCAGGTTCGGGTAAGCGGTAGATAAGCGAACACGGCGCACGTCGCGCCGGAGCGCTCATTGCCGCTCGCCGCCCGCGCAGTGTCTGCTACCCCTGATACAGACCTTCTCGTCGCGTTACGCTCTTGACGCAGACCGCGGAGTGCCTAGACTGCATCCGGCAACAGCGGGTCTGCTACCTCTTCGCACCGCGAAGGTTGGGACCAGCCGCGTACGCTCCGCTGCGTCATCCAACGAGCGGGCGTGAGTGGTGTGGCCCCTGGCACCAGACCCGCTTGCAACCGATATCCGGTCAGCGGGAGGCAGCATCTTCGCGACAACAAAATCTCCTCGAGCGCCCGCGAACCGGCAAAAACTTCTTCGCCTTTCCCGGCGCGTACCTCCGCGCCGCTCAGGGCGTCGGCTGCACTACGGCACGTCGACGCGATATTCACTGTCTGCGAGGCAGTAATGGAGGAAGTATGTACGATGGGCTGGTTCGACGTTTGGCGCGCATCGCCGCGATCACCGTTGCGCTACTAACGGTATCGGCGATCCCCGCGCGTTCCCAGGATGCCGGAACTATCACCGGCGTAGTATTGGAGGCGTCTTCACGCACGCCAATACCGCAAGCACAAATTCAACTCGTGGGCACCACGAGGGGAACGGTCGCTGGCGACGATGGACGATTCCGACTCGGAGGAGTGAGGCCGGGCACATACCAGATTCGCGCCCTGCGACTCGGCTATCAGGGCACTGCACAAACGGTGACGGTCACCGAAGGCGGCACGGTCGACGTTTCGTTCGCGTTGAATCAGGCGGCGATAAGCCTGCAGGAAGTAGTGACGACGGCGACCGGTGAACAGGAGCGCAAGCTCGAGATCGGATCGGCAGTTGCCACCCTCGCTCCCAAAGTCGAGGAAGTCGCCAGCGCGCAGTCGGTCAGCCAACTGCTCACCGGAAAAGTGGCGAGTGTAGACGTCGCGCAGGCCGGTGGTACGGTCGGAGGCGGCTCTCGCATCCGCATTCGCGGAGCGAATTCGATCTCGCTTGGCAACGAACCGCTGATCATCATCGACGGAATCAAGTTCAACAACAGCATTGGCGTCGATGTCACCACTGGTGCCAGTACGATCGATGTCGGTGGACAAGTCCCTTCGCGCTTCAATGACATCAACCCCGAGGATATCGAATCGATTCAGGTGTTGAAGGGACCGGCCGCCGCAGCGCAGTATGGCACCGCAGCCGCGAACGGCGTGCTCCAGATCACGACCAAACGTGGACGCTCCGGCAAGCCGCAGTGGAGCGCATACGCAGAAGGTGGCCGGATCAAGGACGTCACCACATATCCGGCGAACTTTGCTCAGACCGGCGTCAGGCCGAGCGGCCGAACCACTGGCTTCTGTGATCTGGATAGTCAAACGCTGGGCTTGTGCACACCGACCGGCGCCATCGCGTCATTCAATCCGCTCGTTGCTTATAGCCCGTTCATCGAGGGCCATCGCGGCGCCTACGGTGCCAGTGTCACCGGTGGCAACGACGCCATCACGTATTATCTATCCGGCAACTTCGATAGGCAGCAGGGCGTTTTCGAGGTCAACACCGATAGTCGTGCGGGCGGCCGAGCTAACCTTTCGGTTCAGCTGCGCGATAACTGGAACGTGCAGCTTGGCACGTCCTACCTGGCCGATCACCTGCGCCTGCCACAGAACGACAACAACATCCTCGGCATTCTCCCCGGTGGCTTATTGGGCGGCACCGCAGACGATCCCGTCGCCCACGGTTATCTCGCCGGCCAGACCCCGCAGGAAATCTTCGCCATCAACACGCGACAGGATGTGCAGCGTTTCGAAAACTCGATCAATACTTCGTACCAGCCACTCTCCTGGCTGACTGCAACCGGAGTTGCGGGGCTCGATTACCTGAATCGATACGACAACGAGCTGGTGCCGCCTAACTCTGTGTTCTTTGGCGACCTGCCAGAAGGCAATCGGCAATCCAACCCGTATTCCATCTACAACTACACGGCGAACGGCACACTCTCGGCAGCGTTCAATCCATTCTCTAGCTTGAAATCCACTACGAAAATCAGTGGCCTTTTCAGCAAGGAACTGATTCGCGGCACGCGCGCATTCGGCGCGGTGTTGCTCGGCGGCACGGGCTCCCTGCAAGGAGCGACGGCGCGTTTCGCAGTCGGCGAAACCAACACCGACAACAAGACCGTCAGCGGGCTAATCAGGGAAGATCTGGCGTTCCAGGACCGGCTGTTCTTCAGTGCCGCATTGCGAAACGACAAGAACAGCGCGTTCGGCCAGAACTTCGGGAGCATCAATTACCCGTCGTTTACCGTGTCGTGGGTCGTGGACCAGGAACAATTCTTTCCGAAGAATCAATGGTTCAGCTCACTACGACTTCGCGCGGCAAACGGGCGCTCGGGCCAGAAACCGAACTTCCGCGACGCAATCACGTTCTTCAACGCCCAGACCGTCACCGTCAATTCCACCGACGTGCCAGGCATCACGGTGGGAGGAACGGGCAACATCGATCTTCGCCCGGAACGGTCGAGAGAGACCGAACTCGGTTTTGATGCCGGCTTCTTCGGCGAGCGACTTGGCTTCGAGGTCACTCATTACAACAAACGCACCGATGATTTGCTGATCGCAGTCCCACTTGCCCCGACGCTGGGATTGACCTCGACCCAGTTCAAGAACCTGGGATCGGTCAGCAACAAGGGTTGGGAATTTGTCACCAACGCGCGCGTGGTCGACATCGATCCACTCCAGTTTAACGTCAACCTCGCCGCGTCGACTAATGACAACAAGCTGTTGTCGCTGGGCGAGATCAGCCCGGGCAATGCGGTACCGGCGATCGTATTCGGCAATCAGCAGCACCGGGTCGGATATCCGCTCGGTGGCTATTGGGGGCGGAGCTTCACCTTCCATGATGACAACGGCGACCACATCATTGCCGAGTCCGAGCTGGCTGTCTCAGACACCGACGTTTATCTCGGCAATCCTTTGCCGAAAAACCAGCTTTCGGTGTCCCCGGATCTCACGCTGTTCAAAGTGCTGCGCATCTCGGCGCTGATCGATCACAAGGGCGGCTATCGGTTGTTCGACTTCACTCGCCGTTTCCGTTGCGCGTTTGGAGTATGCGAGGAGGCATTCAACAAGGATGCGCCGTTGTACGATCAAGCGGCGAATCTCGCGATCAACTTCGGAACCGATGCCGGTTACGTAGAGGATGCGGCGTTCACGAAACTCCGTGAGCTCGCATTCACCTTTATTGCGCCGGAAGGCTTTAAACGCTTCCTCGGTGGGCGTGGCGCTCAGTTCACCATAGCGGGGAGAAATCTCCACACCTGGACGAAGTACAAGGGCTTCGATCCGGAAAGCAATTCGACGCCGGGTGGCAATTTCAGCACGCTCGATTTCCTGACGCTGCCACCGACGCGATCGTGGACGGCCCGTCTAAGCCTGAACTTCTAATGCCCACCTCTTACAACGAGATAAAATCAATGCTGCTCAAATACGATTTACGCCGCAGAGCGACGCTGGCGTATCTGGCAGCCGCGGGGCTCGCTGTGGGCCTGGTGGCTTGCAATACAGACAAGATCCTGAAAGTGACTGACCCGGACGTTGCGCTTCCCGGCGCGTTGCAGGGAATAAGCTCTCTGCCAACGTTGCGCGCTGGCGCAATCGGAAACTTTGGCGTCGCGTATAACGGCGACCAATCCGTGTCCGACGAGGAGCAAGTCGATCTCTCCGGCCTCCTGGCGGACGAGTTCATCAACACGGAAACGTACCCGACGCGTATCGAAATCGATCAGCGCGCACAACAAATCACGAACGGTAGCCTGCTCGGAACGTTCTTCGACCTCACCCGTGCACGAGCGTCAACAGAGCTTGCGATTCGGAACTTCGAATCGCTGGCGAAAACCGCCAGCGACAGCGCCGGTTATCCGGAATTGCTGGCGCTCAACGGCCTGACGTACGTGTTCTTCGCCGAGAACTATTGCGGTGCGGTCCCGGTCAGCACTCAGAACGAGGATGGGTCCTTCACGTTCGGCGCGCCGGAGAACACGAACACACTCCTGGACAGTGCGATCTCCAAAGCGACCAAAGCGCTTGCCGTCACTGGAGACCCGCTGACCGACGAGTTCAAGTACCTAGCTCAGATTACGAAGGGCCGCGCACTTCTCGATCAGGGCAACTACGCGCAAGCAGCCGCGGCTGTGGCTGGTGTGCCGACCACTTTCCAGTACAACTATCAACACTCATCGACGACCTCGCGCCAGAACAATGGCACGTGGGGCCTCACGGTAAGTGTGGGGCGGTTCGGCCAAGCGGATGTCGAGGGAGGAAACGGTCTTCCGTTTCAGTCCGATGGCGATCTCCAGGCTCGCGGACCGCTCGCTGATCCACGCGTAGCTGACACTGTGGCAAATCGAGGCGGTGACGACACCGGTTTCGATGGCGCTACGCAACAGTGGATTCAGATGAAGTATCCCGATCGCGCCTCTTCGATAACCGTTGCCGACGGGGTCGAAGCAAGGCTGATCGAGGCCGAGGCTGCCCTGCATGCCGGAGATCCGCCAGGAGCGCTGAACATCCTCAACGCTTTGCGAAGCAACGCGACTCTACTGGCCTTGCGCGGCTATCCTGCCAATTCGCTGCCTCCGCTCACGCCGCAGGTGGGAACAGCGGCGCAAGTCGACCAGCTGTTCAAGGAACGCGCATACTGGTTGTTCCTCACGTCGCATCGACTGGGCGATCTGCGTCGATTGATTCGCCAGTATGGCAGATCGGCGGAAGCGGTGTTTCCGACCGGGGCGTATTTCAAAGGCGGAAACTACGGTACGGATGTAAACTCGCCGGTCCCGCAACAGGAGCAGAACAACCCGCTGTACGTTCCCGGCGCCTGTCACACCAACGAAGCATAAGGGAAGAAATGAGAAACCCGCCGGGTGCAGCCCGCCGGCGGGTTTTTTTCTGGCAGTCAACGCCTCGAGTACCCGCGAAATCAGTTCTGCGATGCTTCCCAGGTATGAATGTAGATTACGCCCGCGCCTGCATTTGTGCCCTGCGACACCGTGCCACCAATACCGCTTAGCAGTTCGACGCTTTGTATCGACTCGGTCGGCAAGTCGCGGAGAACTCCAAGGTCTGTGAGTCGGGCGCCGTCGATGATGATGAGCGGTACGTCAGCGCTCGCAACGTTAATGGTGCTGCGGCCTCTGCGCGTGCGGACAGCGCGTGGCCGACCGTACTGATCTTCCGAGAATTCGTACTGTCTCGCGCGACTACGCAGCAAATCCCAGGCGTTGGTCGAGGCGGAACGGGCTATTTCGTCGGAGCTGATTACGCCGAACTGAGCATTATCGTGCGGTGAGCGCCACGATGGCGCGCACGCGCTGGTCAACGTGAGAACCAGAACGAAGCCGACGTACCAACCAATCCTGCTCATGGGATCCTCGCACTCCCGGATCTAACGGCAAGGTACTGCCGTACACAGGAATCTGCCATTGCATACTTCCGCGGTCGACAGGGAACCGTCGGCCAATGGGCGATCTAGCCGTGCGGGCTGCCGGAGGCGGCAACCCAGTTTCGCAGCGCATTGAAGGGGTTGTCCTTACCCGCTTTGGCAAGTGAGATAACCCGTCCGATCGCGCGTCTCAGGTCACGACCTTCCTTCTCGTACACCCGATCGAAAATGTCGAGATCGGTTGCGTACACACGTCGCGCGAGCAAAGCTGCATTGTTGAGGGTCACACGCTGGGCGTAGATCGGATTGATCGTCTTGAATTGCGGAGCAATCTCGGTGACGAGTGCGACCCGCGTTCGCGCATACACGCTGTCACGCGCCTCGATGCGCGCCGCTTTGCTTTCCGGATGCGCAGCGTATGCTGAATCGAGCGAGCGAATTACGCGCGACCAAAAGCTGGCGAGCAGCTTGTCGTCTTCCCATTCGTCCTCGACGCGCCGCGCCGCAGCTTCCTGACCGCGCGATCTGAAAAAAGCCGCAGCGCCTCGTGCCCCCACGAACATTGCAAACGATTCGTTGAACGGCGCCTGCCCGGCTGCATAGAAGGTGTTGTGGGTTACCTCGTGGATGACGGTGTTGGCGAGGGTCAGCGAGTCGGCGCGAAGTGTAGTGTTGAGCAGTGGGTCATTGAAGAACCCCAGTGTGCTGAACGCGTCCGACGGTCGCACGTACACGTCGAAGCCCTCGTCGTAGAGTTTCTTCGAATCCCGCTGGGCGGCGGCGAAGTCGAAGTACCCTTTATAGGGAACGGTTCCGACGATCGGAAACCACCACGTGTATGGCTTCAGCGTATCGCGGTAGGCTGCCGAGACCACCAGCACGAGTGTGTCATGATCGAGGCGCGAGTATGTCGTGAAACTGTCTTTAGTTCTGAGCTTAAGGCTGTCTCTTGCGTACTCGCGGGCCGCCAGAACCACTTTTAACTTCTCCCGGACGGCCGTCGGCGTCGCCGGCGACCGAATCACCTCGGGAATCGGCTCGCGCCGACGCAGAATCTTCGCCTCTTCCCATGCGCCACGACTGAGGTAACAGGCTGTGGGAGCAGAAATTAGCCACAGCACGCCAAGTGCGGCCGCTATCGCCACCAATCCCCGTCGCATTATCTTACCACGTGTCCTTCGTTCACCTTCACTGTCACTCAGAATACTCCCTCCTCGACGGCGCCAATCGGATCGATGACCTGATCGCAAGGGCGCTCGAGTTCGAACAACCAGCCCTCGCCATCACCGACCACGGTAACCTCCACGGCGCATGGGAGTTCCAGGAAAAAGCCAAGAAAGCGGGCATTAAGCCGATAATCGGCATGGAAGCCTATGTCGCGCCTGGGGATCGACGCGCGCGCGATCGCGTCGGCGGCGACCGCGGTAAGCCCTATTTCCATCTGGTTCTGCTAGCCCAGAACTCGACAGGCTACAAGAATCTAGTGAAGCTCTCCTCCCTCGCCTACACAGAAGGGTTCTACGCCAAACCGCGCGTCGACCGAGAGCTACTCGCCAAATACAACGAGGGAATCGTCGTCTCTTCCGCCTGCATGGCGGGCGAAATCGCCCACCACCTGCAGTGCGACGAGTACGAGCAAGCCCGAAGCGTAGCTTCGTGGTACGCAGATGTCTTCAAGGATCGTTACTTCCTCGAAGTCCAGGCGCACGACTCCGAAGGACAGGCTGCCCTCAACAAGAAGATCTTCGGGCTCGCGGGCGAGCTCAATCTGCCGGTCGTCGCCACCAATGACGCGCACTTTCTCACGCGCAACGACCACGACGCGCACGATATCCTGCTTTGCATCGGACTCGGCAAAGATTTCTCCGATAACAACCGGATGCGCTACGATGAAGGTCTCTACTTCAAGAGCGCGCCGGAGATCTCGCAGTCGTTCCCCGACCGACGCGATGTTCTCGACAACACCCTGCGCATTGCCGAAGAGAGCGCAATCAAGTTTTCGAAACAGTACCGCGTCCCGGCGTTTCCGCTGCCCGCTGAATTCAAAACCGAGAACGATCTCCTCGTTCAGCTCGCTGAGGCAGGATCGCGCGAGCGATACGGCGAAGACCTTCCGACCAACGTCCGCGAGCGCCTCGATTACGAGCTTGGTGTCATCACCAAAACCGGCTACGCCGGCTACTTCCTCATCGTCGCCGACTTCATCAAGGCTGCGCGCGAAAAAGGAATTCCCGTCGGGCCCGGCCGCGGATCAGCCGCGGGCTCGCTGGTCGCGTATTCGCTCCGCATCACCGATATCGATCCGCTCGAATTCGACCTGCTGTTCGAGCGCTTTCTAAATCCGGATCGCGTCTCGATGCCCGACATCGATGTCGACTTCTGCTTCGAGCGTCGAGGCGAAGTCATCGACTACGTTCGTCAGAAGTACGGACGCGATTCGGTCGGTCAGATCATCACTTTTGGAACTCTGAAATCGCGCGCGGCGATCAAGGACGTTGGCCGGACGCTCGGCTTCACTCCCTCGGAGACCGATTACCTCGCCAAGCTGGTCCCGAATCACCCGAACTTCTCCCTCACGGTCGCTGAAGCGAAGGAAAGAATTCCCGAGATTCGCGAGTTCTATCAGATCCGTAAGGATGATGCGCCCGAGGTCAGAGAGCGCAAAGAGCGGTACCGCCAACTGCTCGACTACGCGCAGAAGCTGGAGGGTCTTTCGCGTCACGCCGGCGTCCACGCCGCAGGGATCGTGATCGCCCCGGGTCCGCTCGACGACTACGTCCCCATCTGCACCCAGGCCTCGAAAGGCGCGGGTGCCGGCAATGGCAGCGACGACAGCGTCGTAGTCACCCAGTACGACATGAACGCGCTCGAGCATGCTGGCATGCTGAAGATCGACTTTCTCGGCCTCACTACGCTCACCGTCATCAGCGATACGCTGCGCTCGATCAAGGAACGCACTGGCTCTGCGCCCGATCTCGATTCTTTGCCGCTCGACGACGCGGAGACGTATCGAATGCTGCGCGCAGGTCGCACCGTCGGCGTGTTCCAGTTCGAATCGCCGCTGGCGACCGACATATTGAAGAGCATTCGCGCCGACCGCTTTGACGATCTCGTCGCTTCGAACGCGCTGATGCGCCCCGGTCCACTCGATGCCGGCATGCACCGCGTCTACATGAAGCGGAAACGCGGCGAGGAGCCCGTCAGCTACATCCTCCCCGAGCTCAAGCCAATCCTCGAAAGCACCTACGGCGTCATCACGTATCAGGAGCAGGTGATGCGTATCGCGCAGGTGCTCGCAGGAATTTCGCTCGCCGAAGCAGACGTGCTGCGCAAAGCCGTTGGTAAGAAGGACGCCGAGCTGATTCGACAGGAGCTGGGCAAGTTCATCGAGAAGTCGATTGCGCGCGGCTACGATCCGACGATCATCGAGGAGATCGCTAGCCAGATCGAGACCTTCGGGCGCTACGGTTTCAACAAATCGCACTCGGTCGCGTACTCGATCATCTCGTATCACACCGCCTGGCTGAAGACTCGCTATCCGGCGGACTTCGTGGCTGCGCTGCTGTCTTCGCAGATCGGCGACACCGACAACGTCGTCAAGTACATCAACGAGGCGCGACAGCTCCACGTGCCCGGCGTAAAGGAGCCAGGGCTCGAGATCCTTCCGCCCGATGTCAACGAATCGGGCTACAAGTTCACCGTCGTCGGTGAGACGAAGATCCGCTTCGGCCTCGGCGGAATCCGCAATGTCGGACGCGCCGCAATCGACTCAATTCTCGCGGCCCGCAGTCAGGACGGCCCCTTCCGCTCCTTGTTCGATCTTTGCGAGCGAATCGACCTCCGCGTTTGCAACAAACGCGTATTGGAAGCGCTGGCCCAGGCGGGTGCGTTGGATTCGTTAGGTGGTCATCGCGCCCAGCTTTATGCAGCGCTCGACCTCGCCATTCGCGAGGCCTCTCTCCGCCAGGAGGACATACTCACTGGCCAGGCATCGCTCTTCGGAACTCCGGCGAACGGCGACGAGAAAGCAATCGAAACGCAGCACGTATTGCCGAACGTCGAGCCGTGGAAGGAATCCGAGCGCCTTGCCAAGGAAAAGGAAATCCTCGGCTTCTACATCTCTGGCCACCCGCTCGAGAACTATCGCACCGAAGCCGAAATCTGGGCGACCCACCTCGTCTCCGATCTTGGTCACTGGCGCCCGGAGCAGATGAAGCTCGCTGCCGTCGTGACCAGCATCAAACGCCAACTGAGCAAAAGGACAGGCCAGGAGTTCGCGCGCCTCACGATCGAGGATTTTTCTGGCTCCGCCGAGGTCGTCGTGTTCAACGAGAAGTGGCAGGCGATCAATGACCGCATTCGCTCCGACGTGCCGATGCTGATTACCGGAGCTTACTTGAAGCGAGACGAGACCGCCGAAAACCCTCTTTTCGTCGTTGAAGACGCCAAGAAGCTCGCCGAGCTCCGGTCGGAGGGGACAGTTACTGTTGCCATCGATATCGCGAAGGGTTCATACTCAAAGGACGTGATGTCGGACGTCCGGGCAATCGTCGAGACGTATCCGGGTTCGGCGCCGATCGAATTTCGCTGGAGCGATGCCAACGGAGCGCAGGTCAGACTCCGTTCCCGATCGCTGAAGTTGGCGACAGATGGTGCGGCGCTGACCGAGTTGCGTAATATTCTGGGCGATTCTTCCGTTAGTCTCCAGCGGGGGAGCTGACCGTGGCTTCAGCAACGCAACTCGAGTTCGAAAAGCCGATCGCCGAGCTGGAACGGCAGATCGACGAAATCAAGAAGACCGCGGGCGACAGTCAGCTCAGCGTCGCTGAGGCGATCGAGCCTCTCGAGCGCAAGCTGCTTGATCTGCGCGAGGAGGTTTACAAGAACCTCACTCCTTATCAGCGCGTACAGGTAGCCCGGAATCCAAAGCGCCCCTTCTCTGCCGATTACATCAAGCTGGCGTTCACCGATTTCATCGAGCTGCACGGTGATCGCGCCTTCCGCGATGATGCAGCCATCATGGCGGGCTGGGCTCGCCTCGACGACGATACGGTGATGGTGATTGGGCACCAACGCGGTCGCGACACCAAGGAGCAGCTCAAACGAAACTTCGGCATGCCGCACCCTGAAGGCTATCGGAAGGCGCTGCGCCTGATGAAGCTCGCCGAGAAATTCCACGTGCCCGTTTTGACCTTCATCGACACGCAGGGAGCATGGGCGGGACTCGGCGCCGAGGAGCGCGGCCAATCCGAGGCAATCGCTCGCAATCTCTACGAGATGAGTCAGCTCCAGGTTCCCATCATCGCGACTGTAATCGGCGAGGGCGGATCTGGTGGCGCGCTTGCGCTCGGTGTTGCCGATCGAGTTCTCATGATGGAGAATGCTGTCTATTCGGTAATCTCGGTCGAAGGTTGCGCCGCAATTCTCTGGAAGGACGCCAAAAGTCCCGAGATGCGCGAAAAGGCCGCGAGCGCGCTCAAGATCACAGCCCCGGAGCTGCTCGAGCTCAAGGTGATCGACGAAGTGATCCCCGAACCGAAAGGCGGGGCGCACGCCGATCACGAAGCGGCTGCCAAATCGCTGCAGAGCGTGCTCGTCAAACATCTCGAGGAGCTGCGCAAGATGCGCCCCGAGAAACTCGTTCGACGCCGCCGGCAGAAATTCCTGCGTATGGGCGCGTGGCAGGAATAGCGTTTGGCCCATCTCGTAGAAGTCGCCTTCAAAGGCAACCGTAAGGAATTCTTTCTCTGGGATTATCCTGATCCGCCACCGATCAACGCCGCCGTAATCGTCGACGTGGACCGTGGCGAGGATCTTGGCTACATCCATTCGCTCGGCGATCTGGCGCAGAAGCGAAACGGCGGTTGCTCGCACGGCTGCGGCACGTCGTTGCCAGACCGTAAGGCTCTTCGACTAGCCAGCGACAAGGACAAGACTCAGTCGAACGACCTCGATCGACTGAACGAGGATGCGCGCCGCAAGGCTATGGAGCGCGTGCGCGCCAACGGGCTCGGCATGAAGCTGTCCGACGCGGAGTGGCAGTGGGATCGCAAGAAGCTGACGCTCTATTTCACCGCCGACAAGCGGGTCGACTTCCGCAATCTGGTGCGCGACCTGGCGTCGCTCTTTCGCACGCGTATCGAGCTCAAGCAGATCGGGGTGCGCGACGAAGCAAAGCGCCTCGACGGCATCGGACGTTGCGGGCGCCAGTACTGCTCCGCGTCGTGGCTCCCCGAGCTGCGGCCGGTGAATCTCGGCGTTGCCAAGGATCAACGACTGTCGCTCAATCCATCTCAGATCTCCGGCGCCTGCGGGAGACTGATGTGCTGCCTGCGCTATGAGCACGACTTCTACGTTCAATCGCGCAAGCGATTTCCGAAGGAAGGCAGGATCTTCGCGACACCGTCGGGCGAAGCGAAGGTGATGTCCGTGGACATTTTCCGTGAGCGCATCACGCTGCGCGGCGTCGAGGGCGATATCCGCACTATTCCACTCGCCGAATTCAAGCGCGAGACCGAAGCGCCCGGCGTGGCGCCGGTCGCCGTCATTGAGGAAGAAGAAGATCCGGGATCGGAGGAGATTCTGCCGGAGGAGATTTCTCCGGAACTCAAATACACGGCCGAGCATCCCGTTTTCGTGCAACGTGACGCAGCGCCCGAACCAAGCAGCGACGCTACACCTCTCGCCTCCCCCGTCCCGCCTCCCACCGCAGAGGGCGGCAGCTCGGGCAAGCGTCGCCGTGGGCGGCGCGGCGGCAGGCGCGGTCGTGGCGGAGAGGGGTCAAACCCGCCAGGCAGTCAGTAATTGGCTAAGTACTTCCTCACTACCGCTATCGATTACGCGACCGCTGATCCGCACCAGGGTCACGCGTTCGAGAAGATCGGTGCCGATGCAATTGCCCGGTATCATCGCCTGAAGGGCGATGACGTCCATTTCCTGATTGGGATGGACGAGCACGGCCAGAAAGTCGCGCAGACGGCGGCCGAGCGGAAAGTCTCGCCGCAGGAGCTCGTGGACGCCGTCGCCGAGAGCTCAGAAGAAATCTGGACGCTGCTCGGCATCTCCTTCGATCAGTTCATTCGGACGACCGATCCAGCGCACAAGACCGGTGTCCGGGAACTGATCGAGCGCATGTTCGAGAATTCGCCCGACGATTTTTATGAGAAGGCGTACGCCGGATGGTATTGCATTGGCTGCGAATCGTTCAAACAGGACAACGAGATCGCCGACGGTAAATGCATACTCCACCCAACGCGTACGCTGGAGTGGGTGGAAGAGAATAACTGGTTTTTCCGCCTGAGCGCCTACACCGATCGCATCCGCAAGCTCGTCGCGAGCGATGATTTTCTGCAGCCCAAATCGCGGCGCAACGAGATGCTCTCGTTGATCGACTCAGGCCTCGAGGACATCTCAGCGAGCCGCAGCCGCCTCGCGTGGGGCGTTCCCTTTCCGCGCAACGTGTCCGGAGGCGAGACCCAGTCCACGTACGTGTGGTTCGACGCGCTGCCGAACTACCTGACGGCGACTGGATTTCCGAGCCCGGACTACGACAAGCTTTGGCCAGCCGACTTGCACGTCATCGGCAAGGACATCACGCGCTTCCACAGTGTGATTTGGCCGGCGATGCTTATGTCAGCTGGTCTCGAAGTTCCCAGGCGTATTTGGGTCCATGGCTGGGTCCTTGTTGGCGGTGCACGCGTAAGTAAGTCGGCGGGCGGCAATCTCAAATTGCGCGATGCAATCGGCGAATATGGACCAGATGCGTTCCGCTACTTCCTGTTGCGGGAGGTTCCGTTTGACGGCGACGGCAATTTCTCGTGGGAGCGATTCGAAGAGCGTTACAACGCCGATCTCGCCAACGCTTTGGGAAATCTTGCCAGCCGCGCGATATCGATGGTAGAGCGGTATTGCGACGGTGTCGTGCCCAAAGGTGTGCCCAACGAGGTCGACGACGCCGACGCGAAGGATCTCGAGGCGTATCACTCGGCGATGGGACCTCGCGGATTTCTGCTGCACGAGGCCCTCAAAGCTGTATGGCAAACGGTCGCGCGAGGCAACGAGTACGTCGACCGCCAGGCACCATGGAAGCTCGCCAAGGACCCCCTGCAACGAGCAGAGCTCGAGTCGACGCTGGCGACTCTGGTGCGACAGCTCGCCAGACACGCGATATATCTCTATCCCTTCATGCCGCGAAAGACAGAAGAATTGTGGGAGTCGCTTGGCGCAAAGGATCCGATAGCCAGCCTCACGTTCGGGAAACTGGAAAAGCTGGACCCGACCGGATGGAAGGTGCGCAAAGGCGCGCCGCTATTTCCGAAGCGCGAAACCGCAGCGGCGACATAAAAAAAGGGACCGCTTTTGGCGATCCCTTTTTCCTATGCGACCGATTTTAGATGTTCGGGTTGTTTAGCGTCTCGACATCAGGTAGCGGGAAGCAGCGCTCACTTCCGTAGTTGCCGCCCTTGAGGTAGACAGTGGAATACGGAATCCCCGCTGTCGGCACCAGCGGAAGGTTCAGGCGACGCACGTCGTACAAATGTTGCCCCTCGAGGAACAACTCTCTGCTCCGCGCGTTGATCACCTCGTTCGCGATGGCAGTTGGATCACTGCTCGAGAACGCCGGCAGGCCATGCGTTGCGCGTAACGCGTTGATGATGTTAACCGCGGTTTGTCCGCCCTGCACCTCGGCGATTATCAACTGCGCTTCCTTGTAA
>JBJMOW010000002.1:0-524028 GCA_045803545.1 Gemmatimonadaceae bacterium
CGCTCAAGTCCCTGAGCGACATGCTCAAGGGCAAGCAGGGCCGGTTCCGCCAGAACCTGCTCGGCAAGCGCGTGGACTACTCGGGCCGTTCGGTCATCATCGTCGGACCGCAGCTCAAGCTGCACCAGTGCGGTCTGCCCAAGGCGATGGCACTCGAGCTTTTCAAGCCGTTCATCATCCATAAGCTCGTCGAGAAGGGAATCGCCGAGACGGTGAAGCGCGCCAAGAAAATCGTGGAGAAGGAATCTCCCGAGGTGTACGAGATCCTCGAAGAGATCATTCGCGATCATCCGGTGCTGCTGAACCGCGCTCCGACCCTTCATAGACTCGGCATCCAGGCTTTCGAGCCGGTGCTCGTCGAAGGAAAGGCCATTCGTATTCACCCGCTCGTCTGCGCCGCGTTCAACGCGGACTTCGATGGTGACCAGATGGCCGTGCACGTTCCGCTTTCGTTCGAGGCTCAGCTCGAGTGCCGTCTGCTCATGCTGTCGTCGAACAACATTCTGAAGCCGTCGGACGGACGTCCGGTCGCCGAGCCCAGCCAGGACATCGTGCTTGGCTGCTACTTCGCGACCAAGGCTCCTCCGGGCTTCGGCGAGAAGGCGAGCAAGAACGCCAAGTCGTACTCAACCGCGTCGGAGGTCGAGCTCGCGCTGTCACAGAACCGCGTCGACTTCCACACGCCGATTCGCTACTTCGTCCAGGATGTCGAAGGGAATCGCTGGGTCGATACCACCGTCGGCCGTGTTCTGTTCAATGCGATCATCCCGAAGGAGATCGCGTTCCAGAACCGCGAGATGAAGAAGAAAGCGCTTGGTGAGCTCGTGTTCGAGTCCTACCGCAAGGGTGGGCTGCAGGGCACAGTTCCGTTCCTCGATCGCCTCAAGGATTTCGGATTCCGCTACGCAACGCGCGGCGGCGTCTCCATTGGAATCGAAGACCTCCACATTCCCGCGGAGAAGGAGACTCTGCTCGGCGAGGCTGAGGAGCGCGTCAACAGATTCCAGAAGGCGTACCAGACCGGCAACATCACGAACGGCGAGCGTTACAACAAGGTGATCGACACCTGGACGCACGCCAACAACGACGTTGCCGACGCAATGGTGCGCGCGATGCGCGAATCGAATCAGGGATTCAACCCTGTATTCATGATGTTCGATTCCGGATCGCGTGGATCACGCGACCAGATCCGTCAGCTCGCCGGTATGCGCGGACTGATGGCGAAGCCGCAGAAGAAATTGACCGGTGGTATCGGCGAGATCATCGAAAGCCCGATCAAGTCGAACTTCCGTGAAGGTCTGTCAGTGCTCGAGTACTTCATCTCGACGCACGGTGCTCGTAAGGGTCTGGCCGACACCGCTCTAAAAACAGCGGACGCCGGTTACCTCACCCGTCGCCTCGTCGACGTCGCGCAGGACGTGACGATCACCGAGGAAGATTGCGGAACCATCCTTGGGCTCGAAGTCGGAGCGCTGAAGGAAGGCGAGGACATCATCGAGCCGCTGGCCGAGCGTATCGTCGGCACCGTGGCGGCAGAGGACATCTACGATGTCCATGAGATCGACGAGTCGGGCCAGCGCACCCTGCTGGTCGAGGCTGGTCAGCTCATCGAAGAAGAAATGGCTCGCCTCATCGAAGAGTCGGGTCTCGAGACGGTGAAGATCCGCAGCGTTCTCACGTGCGAGGCGAAGCGTGGTCTCTGCCAAATGTGCTACGGCCGCAACCTCGCGACGATGTCGATGGTCGATAAGGGCGAAGCGGTTGGAATCATCGCCGCGCAGTCGATCGGCGAGCCGGGCACGCAGCTGACGCTCCGCACCTTCCACATCGGTGGAACTGCGGCGCGTATCGCCGAGCAGACCGCGCGCAAGTCGAAGGTCGCCGGCATGATCGAGTTCGGCGACAGGTTGGTGGTCGTCACCAACTCCGAGGGTCATAAGATCGTCACCTCGTACGAAGGGGAGCTCACCATCAAGAGCAGCGGCGATCGCAGCGGCTCGGTTGGCGCGCGCCTCCAGGTACCTCTGGGTGCGACGCTGATGGTGAAGGACGGCGACGAAGTGAAGAAGGATCAGATCATCTTCACCTGGGATCCGTACACGAACCCGATCATCTCGGACGTTGATGGAACTCTGCGCTTCGTCGACCTCATTCCTGGTGAGTCTGTGTCCGAGGAGCTCGACGAGCTCACCGGTCTTCGCCAGACGGTCGTCATCGAAGACAAGGAGAAGAAGCTGCACCCGCACATCGAGATCGTGGAGATCAAGGGCGGCAAGGAGAAGCGCCTGAGAGACTTCGTGATTCCGGTTGGCGCGCAGCTGACTGTTGAAGACGGCAAGAAAATCAGCGCCGGTACGATCATCGCCAAGATTTCGCGTGAGGCTTACAAGACACGCGATATCACCGGTGGTCTGCCGCGCGTGGCCGAGTTGTTCGAGGCGCGTCGTCCGAAGGATCCGGCCACGATCTCCGAGATCGATGGCGAGGTGAGATTTGGCGACATCAAGCGCGGCAAGCGCGAGATCAGAGTCGTGCCGAAGGACACCCCGGTGGACACCGAGGATCCGGGTCAGCTGTACGAGATCGCGGCGGGCAAGCACCTTCGCGTGCACGCCGGTGACTGGGTGAGAGCGGGCGACCGTCTCTCCGAAGGTCCGGTGAATCCGCACGACATTCTGCGCATCAAGGGACCGCGCGCGGTGCAGGAGTATCTGCTCAACGAAGTGCAGGAGGTTTACCGCCTGCAGGGCGTGAAGATCAACGACAAGCACATTGGCGTGATCGTCAGACAGATGCTGCAGAAGGTGCGCGTGCTCGAGAGCGGCGACACCGAGTTCCTCGAAGGCGAGCACGTCGACAAGCAGAACTTCAGGGACTCGAACGACAAAGCCAAGAAGCACAAGGACGCTCCGGCGGTTTCCGAGCCGTTGCTCCTCGGCATCACCAAGGCGAGTCTCACGACTCAGTCGTTCATATCTGCGGCGAGCTTCCAGGAGACGACGCGCGTACTCACCGACGCTGCAATCCGCGGCGCGAGAGACGAGTTGCTCGGGCTCAAGGAGAACATCATCATCGGTCACCTCATCCCGGCCGGTACGGGTATGTATCGGTATCAGGAAGTGGAGATCGAAGGAGCGCCGGTGCCAGCAGCGCCTGCGCTCCCACCGGAGCCGACGATCGCCGAGATCCTGGCGACGGAAGCGGATACGGATTTCGTGGTGCCGGAGGCGGTTGCAGTGCCGGAAGAGATCTAGAAGCTTGACCGAGGGCCCAGGACCAACTGCATCTATGATTGCTGATTAAGTGAGGATTGCTGACAACTTCGGACCGTCTGTAGTTGTCATCGCTCCTCACTTGGTCCGCGATGATCGATGCACTTAGTCCTCGGGCCTCAGTCAAACCCCGCGTGTCGCAGAATTGTGCCAACGCTTTTCAACCGGTAGAGTGTCAGAATTGACACCCAACTCACTCATCGATTGCGAAGCAGAAACGCGTGATACAAAATCCCCGTACGAGTTATTCGTCCGGGGATTCTTGTTTCGGCGCATTGCCAAGACGGACCCTCTGACTTCCGTGAGCTGAAAAGATGGACCTCTACATATTCTGCGTGGTTCTTGGCGCCGCCGGCATGGCAGCAATGGCGCTCCTCGGATTCACGAGCAGTCACAGTGGAGGCCACGCCCACGACACCGGCGGCCATGAGTTTCACGGCATTGCCGGGCATATCCATACGACGCCACCCGCGCACGGCGCGCATGGAATCGCGCATTCGGCGCCGACGCACGGACACGTCGTGGCCCACGGTCACCTTCACGCCGATAGCTGGAAATCGACAGCATGGTCGTGGCTCTCGCCGCGGGTGTTGTTCAACGTGCTCGTCGGCTTCGGCGCGACAGGACTCGTCGCGGAGAAGCTGCTCGGACCGGTGCTCGCGCTCCCCATTGCACTGCTCGGTGGTCTGGCGTTCGAGGTTGTAGTCGTGCGCCCGATTTTCAACTCGCTCTTCCGATTCGAGTCTCAGCCTGCGCAGACCCTCGAATCGGCAATCATGTCGCAGGGGAAGGCGGTGACGGGATTCGATGTGAACGGCAATGGATTGATTTCTCTCGAGCTGGGTGGCGAAGTAGTGCAGATTCTCGGCACGCTCACCACCAACGAGCGCAACGCGGGCATCCGCGTTCGCGCCGGGGATGCAGTTCGAATCGAAGACATTGACAGCAAAAGGAATCGTTGCACAGTCTCTCGGATCGGCCTCAGCGAGAGCTGATCATTCTCGGCCGTTCTTCTTCAAGGATTTCAGATGACCGAAACACTCATGATTGTTGGTGCCGTCGTTATCGGCGTCCTGTTCGTAATTCCGCTAATCGTCTCGTCCTTCCTGCGCAACGTCGATGCAGGAACCATTCGGATGGTGAGCTGGCTGCAGGGCAGCACCATTATTTACCGCGGACCGGGTAAATCGAAGGAAGTGCCCCTGCTCACTACGGGGACCACATTGTCGAGCAAGGCGATCAACGTCGACCTCGACATCACCGACCAGACTGCGGATCTCGACCGGCAGGGCACGCCGCAGCCGATCAAGGTGCGGATTCTGGCGAGCGCGATCGTTTCGGTCGGTGACAGCGATACGATGATCAAGACCGCCGCCAATCGATTCTTCTCCAAGGATCCAGCGGACCAGGAGAACATCCTGATCGACCTGCTTTCCAGCTCTGCGCGTCGTGCAATCAACCTTCTCACGCACGATCAGCTTTTCTCGTCGCGCAGCGCGCCACTCCCGCCGCTCACGACCGGTTCACGGCCAGAGTTGGTCGCCACTCACAGCGAACGCACGGAATTACAGAGAGCACCCGATGAGTCGAAGGCAGTCACGCACGCCGGGGGTGCTCCTCTCGAGGGAATGGAGGATGACGACGACCCGCTCGCAGTGATCATCCGCAAGGCCTGCTCGCGTGAGCTAACTGACCTCGGCCTCACCTTCAATTCGCTTAACATCAAGGTCGTGCAATCCGAAGTCGCGGAGTCGCGCCGCCGTCAGTCGGCAGCAGAGGCGCAGGCGAACGCCGACATCGTGACAGCGCAGCAGGCGCGTCGCGCCAAGGATGCACAGCTCGAGGCTGAGCGCGTCATATCGGATAAGCAACGCGAGCTCGAACAGACGAAAGCAGCCAACGCTGCTTTGATCGCTGAAGCTGAAGCGAAAAAGCAAACGGCGCTCGGAGTACAGCGCGTCGCCGAGCTCGAGGCGACTCAGATCGCGCAGGCCAGGGCAGACGCGGAGAAAATGCGGATCGAGGCCGAGGCGCGCGCACGTGCCGAGGCGATTCGGATCACGACTGTTGCGCAGGCGCAGGCAGAGAGCATCCAGAAGGTGAACGAAGCGATCAAGGCGGGTGGTGAGAGCTATTTCCGCTATCGCCAGATCGAGATGATCCCGGACATCGCCCCAGTCATTGCCGATGCGTTATCGAAGGCGAAGCTCGTCACCATCGCTGGCGGCGGTACGGCCGGCGGGGCTGCGGACTCTGTCACCAACAACATCACCAGCGTCATTCAGACTGTGCTGGCGGCGCAGTTGGTTTCGAGCAGCGGCATGCTGCAGTCGGATTCACGTGATCGGGAATCCTCGCGCGATGTGGAAAGTGTCCGCGACAATGGTCGAGATGCGACACCGGTAAAAGCGCCGACAACTTCGATCCCGCATCCGGCTACCCCGACAAGGACGGGCGGCAGGTAGCCCCGATTCACGGTTGGAAAGAAAACGGTGTGTGGCGAGATCTGTCGCCACACACCGTTTTCTTTTTGCGCTATTTCGATCGATTACTTGCGAGTGCGAATAATGATCGCTCCGGCAATTGGTCCCGATGGTACATCGGACATCACAGTCTGCACTCGCGACGGATCGAGCCAATTGACGGAGTCCACGACTTCGACACTGAGCGTCTTCAACGCATCGAGGCTCTCCAGGCGCTGGCGATCGAGATAAACGAGGATCGCCTGGTTGGTGATTGCACCGCCGCCGATGGTACCGGTGGCAGTCGCGCGCAACCAGTTCGGGCGAAGTCGGCTGACGAGCTCGTAAGCATTGGTGGCGTTGGACGCGCTCACTTCGGCGCGGGTGATAGCATCAGGATTGGAGTGTGCCGTCGCCCCACCGCCAGACGACGCGCAAGCGGCCGCAAAGACGGCGAAGGACAGGCGAGCAAGGTCGACGCGTGATAGCAAGTTCATCCTCCTCGAGCGATGTGGAAACGCCGCCGTTAAGCGGGCCGCTACCATAATGCGGGAGACAACGAGCCGCAACGATTTCTATTGTCGGGGTTAATACCGAACGCTAGGTTGGGCAGCCAATCCGCCGGGTCGGGTAATGGAGCATAGTGGTTGGGTTTTGAAGCGAGCGTGAATTGCAAGCGATGCGACGGTCGCGTTTGAAGTTTGTCTCAGTGCAGCGCGCGGCGATCTATTTCTCGCTGATCGCCGTACCTTTTTGCGTTTCCGCGCCTGCTAACGCACAGAGCGTCGGCAACGTCACTGGTGCGGTCACCGACTCCGCGGGTGTGCCTTTGCTCGGGGTCGAAATCACGATCGACAGCACCGAGGTTCGCACATTCAGTGCGGCGGATGGATCGTTTCGCCTCGGCGGAGTGCCGCTGGGGACTCGCGTGATTGCTGGGCGGCGCCTGGGTTTTTCGCCAAATCGCGTCACGGTCGAAGTCGCGCAGAACGCAGATGCTTCAGTCACGATGCGGCTCAAGGCGCTGCCGATCGCGCTGCCGACAGTCGTAGTGCGGCCATCAAAGGTGAACTACAGCGGTCGTCTCGCCGGTTATTACGAACGGTTGGAAAAGCGCTCGGGCGGCTACTTCATCACGCGCGATCAAATCGATCACGAGAGCACGCGGCTGCTCGGACAACTGTTGCAGCACGCGCCGGGCGTCACCGCGGTGAGGGGTCGCGCAGGCATCACCGGCATCAGGCTGCGGGGCAGAACATGTTGGCCGCTGGTGTGGATCGATGGCACGCCGATGCCATCTGGTGAAGTGGATCTCGACAGCTTTTCCCCGACGAGCATCCATGGTATCGAGCTCTACCTGGGCTCGACTACCGCCCCCGCCCGCTACCAATACACGCGCGACATCTCGAGTTGCGGAACTAT
The DNA here is from genome assembly GCA_045803545.1 of Gemmatimonadaceae bacterium. Lineage (GTDB taxonomy): Bacteria > Gemmatimonadota > Gemmatimonadetes > Gemmatimonadales > Gemmatimonadaceae > UBA4720. The sequence continues at coordinate 7,157 of JBJMOW010000002.1, forward strand.
TCTGATCTGGTCCCGGGGGCCTGACACCGATCCCATCATCTCGCCGCCGACGCCATCGATCGACGTCGAATCACTGTTGTCCGGTAACTCCGTTTTCCGCGCCGATCAGGTCGATCGGAAGGCCGCACTTGATACGGTCAATAGCGCTCCGCCTGCTTTCCCGCCCTCGCTCTACGCGTCTGGGATTCCGGGACTGGTAATTGCCGAATTCGTGGTCGATTCGACCGGACGGGTGGAGACCGGCACTCTCGGAATAGTTTCGTCGACGGCACCCTTGTTCACCGAAGCGGTCAGGCTCGCCCTCGAGACGGCCACCTACTTGCCGGCGGTCAAGAACGGACACTCGGTCCGTCAGTTTGTACAGCAGCCGTTTGAGTTCTCAGTCAAGGGTCACGGCGGCCAGCGGTAGGCATTCTCGTCGTTGACAAGCCGGTTACACGCCCCGACATTCCGCGCCTACCCCCCCACCCGTGAAAACCAGTAGTCCGCCGGGGAATTATTGTCTTAACCATTCGTAGACACACCCAGGCCTTGCGCGCTGTGCCGACCCAACGTATAACTTTCGGCGCAGCGCGTTCCGCTGCACCTCAGCTGTAAAGGTTTCGCAAATAATTCGGTAACAACCGCGCGTACCGTCCGCGCGAAATTTTGTAATTCGGTTGTAATTCGTGGGTAAGGAGATCGCTAGCTCGGATACCCGTCCGTCCTGGCAGGCCTTCTCCTTTTTGCTATTGGGCTGATAGCTCCGCGACCGTACCTGTTCCCTCTGCGAAGAAAACCTTTCAGAAAAAGGAGGACCAGCGCGCCCCACCGTCCGTGGCGCATTCGGTGTCGTGAACAGTTCCGTTGTTCCTGCAAATCCTTCTGAGGTACGCATGACGAAACTATTACGTTCTACGAAGTTTTTTGTTGGCGCCTTCTGCGCGCTGCTTTTCGTAGCGCCAGCATTGGCACAAGCCCAGTCAGCGGTCATCACTGGTCGTGTCATTTCCGACCAGGGCCAGCCGCTCGCTGGTGCTAACGTCCTTATTCCGGAGCTCAATATCTCCGTCGGGACGAATCAGTCCGGACAGTTCACGATCAACGTGCCGGCTGCTCGAGTTCGTGGGCAGCCCGTTGTTATCCGGGCACGCGCAATCGGCTATCAGCCCGGCGCAAACCCGATCGCCCTCAACGCCGGTAGCCAGACCCTCGACTTCAATCTGAAGAAGGATCTGACCGAGCTGAGCGCCGTCGTGGTCACCGGCGTGACGAAGGCGACGGAGGCTGTGAAGTTGCCGTTCACCGTCACCCGAGTGGACTCTTCCCAGATGCCGGTGTCGGGCTCGAACCCGATCACGCAGCTGCAGGGGAAAATTCCTGGTGCACTGATCGTGAACGCCAGCGGTCGTCCGGGCGCTGCTCCATCGATCGTTTTGCGCGGGCCCGTGTCACTGAACGCGACCGGCCGTACGCAGCAGCCATTGTACCTGCTCGACGGCGTCCCGCTTCAGGGCGCCCTGCCTGACATCAACCCAAGTGACATCGAAGACGTCGAAGTCGTGAAGGGAGCCGCGGCGGCATCGCTCTATGGTGCACGCGCCGGCGCCGGCGTCATCAACATCACAACCAAGAGTGGCAAGAACGCGCCGCAGGGCATTCGCTTTGGCGTTCGCACGGAGGGCGGCACCAGCGACATCGAGCGCGCCTTCCCGCTCGCGACGCACAGCGCGCTCGCTCTCGATCCAAGCGGTCAGTATTTCTGCAGCAAGGATGTGGTCGGTGGTACTCCGGGCTGCGGCCGTTACATCACCTGGGACCAGGAAGTTCAGCGCATCAATAACTCGGGCGAAGACTTCTCGCTGCCTCCCCAGCTCTTCCTGCGCGACTATGGAATTGCCAGCGCACCGAGCCGCGACAACCTGGTTAGCGTTTTCCAGACGACCGCGTGGCCGATCATGCGCAATCCGGTCGATCAGGTCGTTTCGCCGTCGCGGTACAGCAACACCAACCTCGACATGCGCGGCAAGGTGAACAACACCGGCGTGTACGCCAGCCTTTCGAATTTCCTTCAGGAAGGCGCGGTCAAATACCTCCCCGGCTTCACCCGCAACTCCGCGCGCGTCAACGTCGATCAGCGTTTCGGCGATCGCATCAGCGCCAACATCAACTCGTACTATAGCTCCAGCGTCGACCACGGCTCGACGTTCGACGAGACGTCGGGAAATGCAGGAACGTGGTTCAACCTCACCAGAGCTCCGTGGATCTCGGACCTGACGGCGACTGATGCCCTTGGCCGGATTGTGATTCGTGCCAATCCGCTTTCGCAGGGAGCTCAGAACTTCAATCCGCTCTACTCGACGGCCTACAATCATCGGACCGATCGCGGCACCCGCTTCGTCGGCGGATCGCAGATCCGTTACACGCCGCTCGATTGGGTAAACTTCGAGGGCGATTTCGGCTACGATCGCTCGACGGGTAAATCCCTGCAGATGCGTGACAAGGGTTGGCGCACCACCAGCTCCGACCCAACGACGTCAAGCGGATTCATCCAGAGCGGCGGCGTCGACAACGAGTCGTTCACCACGTCGTTCAGCGGGACGGCGACTAAAACGCTGTTCACCGACATGAACGCCACGTTCACTTCGCGTTACGTCTATTCAGACCAGACGCTGCGCGCAGACTCGGCGAGCGGAACCAACCTCGTCGTCGCCGGCCTCGAGACCGACGACGCTGCAACTGCAAACTTCGCGATTGGATCCGGCACCCAGGCAATTCGCGACATGGGCTTCTACACCGGCCTCGATTTCGACTATAAAGACCGTTACATCCTCGGCGGCCTGGTTCGTCGCGACGGTAGCTCGCTGTTCGGCGCTGGACACCGCTGGCAGACGTTCGGCCGTGGGTCGGCGGCGTGGATCGCGTCACGCGAGCCATGGTGGCCGGCAGAAGACGCGCTTAGCCTCTTCAAGCTGCGTTATTCAGTTGGAACTACCGGTCAGCGTCCGCGCTTCAACGCGCAGTACGAGACATACACGATCGGCACCGGCGGCACGCTCAACCCGGCATTCCTTGGCAACAAGGAGCTGAAGCCCGAGATCAACCGCGAGCAGGAGTTTGGTACCGATCTCGAGTTCTTCCACCGCGTGTCGATGAACCTGTCGTGGTCGAGGGCGACCATCGACGGTCAGATCCTGCCAGTGAAAGCGCCGACGGCGACCGGCTTCCAGAGCCAGTGGCTCAACGCCGGCGTGATTCGCAACAAGACGGTCGAAGGAACGCTGAACATTCCGATCATCACTCGCGAGAGCCTCAACTGGTCGACGCGTTTGATTTACGACAGAACCAACTCGATCATTCAGCGCCTCGATGTACCTGAATTCGTCGGCACGATCACACCTGGTCCGACGAACACCTTCGACATCTTCAAGTTCCGCACTGGCGAGCAGATTGGAACCATTTACGGTTTCGATTACGTCAGAAGCTGCAGTCAACTGCCAGCGCCGTTCAACGCAGATTGCGGTGGCCCAAACAGCTCGTTCAGACCGAACGATCAGGGGCTAATCGTCTGGGTTGGCCAGGGCAACCAGCTCTCCGAAGGCATCACTCGCAACCTCTGGAGCGCGAACCTGCCGCTCGGTACCGGTCCGTGGGGCGATCGCACGAACTGGGGCATGCCGATCACCCTGCGTGACTCCACCAACAACATCGCATTCGTGCCAGTCGGCAACGGTCTGCCGAAGTACCACTGGGGTCTTTCGCAGACGCTCGACTGGAAGCGCTTCAACGTCTTCGGCCTGCTCGATTCCTACCGCGGCCAGAAGCTGTGGAACATCGCCTATCACTGGTCGCTCGGCGATCTGCAAAGCGCAGACGTCGACCAGAATGGCAAGAGCGTCGAAACAGCGAAGCCGATTGGCTACTACTGGAGACGCGGAGCGTCGAACTCGCCGGGCGGCAACGCCGGTATCGGCGGACTGTACGACGCACTTGGGCCGAGCACGTTCTCGGTGGAAGATGCCAGCTACGTGAAGCTGCGTGAGGCAAGCGTCAACTACCATGTGGGCCCGGTGGGTGGAGCTGGCGATTGGAAGATTGGTTTCGTCGGCCGCAACCTGCACACGTGGACCAAGTACAGAGGATTCGATCCGGAGTCAGGCAACACCACCGGACCGCTGAACTCCTCCGCGCTGACGCCGGTCGCGGGATACCGCTTCCCGAATCTGCGCACGTACACAGTCCAGCTCTCGACATCGTTCTAACAAAACAGGCAGCGGAGCAGGTCGATCGTGACCTGCTCCGCATTCCCTCTCTCAGTTCAGTGAGGTATTGGATGTACTTCAAGACCAGTATGAGATTCATGGCGGCCGCGTTCATTGGCCTGACCACGATTACGGCGTGCCGGGATTTGTCAGTAGACAACCCGAATCAGCCGAACGTGTCGAAGGTCTTCGGTACGCCGCGAGATGTTGAGACAATCATCTCGAAGCTTTTCCAGCAGATGTACAACGGCCAGCTTGGCGCGCCGGACGACATCTTCACGCAGACGATCACAATGTCGTTCGAGAGCTCGTCGCAGCTCGGTAACTTCGGTATGGGCACTCGCGGAGCGATTCCTCGGTCACCGATCGACAACTCGATTGGAAATACGGTGGCGAGCGGCAACTTCCGCGACTTCGATTTCCTGAGCCGTAATGCTCGCGGTGCCGCCAATGCGATTGCGGCGCTAGACAAGTTCGCTGCGGCAGGCCAGTCCACCGGCTCACCCGCGCGTGACGCGAAGGCAAAATCTTTTGCGTACTTCACGCTCGGATATGCGCTTGGCAACCTTGCTCTTTTCTACGATTCGGCGGCGATCCTGACGGCAGCGGTTCCGTCGAGCGACATTCCGCCGCTCTCGAGCTCTTCGGATGTGATGGCGGTTGCGCTGCAGAGTCTCGACTCGGCGATCAACATCGCGAGCAGCGCCGCGGCAACCACGGGAACGAGCGGCTTCCCGATTCCGGTCGAATGGCTGTCGCAGACGACGGCGACGAGTCAGGCTGACTTCATCAAGCTTGTGCGTTCTTACCGCGCGAAGTTCCGCGCTGGCCTCGGACGTACGCCAACTGACCGTGCAGCGGCTGATTGGGATGCGATCATCGCTGACGCCACGAACGGCATCACTGCCGATTTTGTGGTCAATGCGAACGCCGTGACCGGATGGAGTGGTGCGGTGGTCAACCAGCTGGCGGTGTCGACCGGCTGGAGCCAGATGACGCCGTTCATTCTCGGCATGGCTGACACCACGGGCGCGTACGACGCCTGGCTGCAGCAGCCGGTTCTCTCGCGCACGCCATTTCTGCTTCGCACGCCTGACAAGCGCTTCCCGTCGGGCGACGATCGGGCGACACAGGTTGCATTAACCGGGAACAGTAGAAACGGTCCGGCCCCGGGCAGCATCCTCTATTTCCGCAATCGTCCACCGGGTGAAGACACGCCCGCAGATCCGTGGGGCACCTGGTACTACGACAATTGGCGGAGCTGGGCCATTCGCGCGGCTGGGCAGAACGGCCCCTACGTGATGCTCCCGCTTGTCGCGAACGACATGCTGGCCGCCGAAGGCTACATCAGAAAGAACAACTACGCGGCAGCAATTCCACTGATCAACAAGTCGCGTGTGCGCGCCGGTCTGCCGGCACTGACGGTGATCAACTCGCTCACTGACCAGGTACCGGGCGGCAATGCATGCGTACCGCGTGTTCCGCAGCCGCCGAACTACACGACGACCGCGTGCGGGAACATCCTCGAGGCGATGAAGTGGGAGAAGCGCACCGAGACCGACCTGGTTGGTTACGGTGAGTGGTTCATCGATTCTCGCGGCTGGGGTGATCTGGCGCAGGGTACCGCGCTCGAGTGGCCGGTTCCGTATCAGGAGCTCTTCGCTCGCATCAAGCCGAGTTACACCACTTCTGCGAAGGCAGCAAAGGGAACCTACGGCTTCTAGTGCCAGGGCTCTCGAAGGAGTTGCAGATGATTTCATCGAATTCTTCCGTCGGTATCGGTCGGGTCGAACAGACCCGGCCGAACCGCGGTTCGGTTAAGCGGTTCGCAGGCGGATGCCTGATGGCGTTTTTGATGGGTGTCGCGTCCGGCTGCTACACGTACTCGCCAATGCCCGCCGCCCCGGCGCCGGGAACGGAGGTCGTAGTCGGGTTAAATGATGAAGGTCGCGTGATGCTGGGCCAGAGTGTCGGTCCGGCTGCGCAGCAAATCGAAGGAAAACTGCAGGAGCGCAGTGACTCCGCGTACGTAGTCTCGGTCAGCTCGGTGAGCTATTTCAACGGAGGGAGCAACAAGTGGTCAGGCGAGCCATTGACGATCGGGCGAAGACTGGTGAACGACATTCAGGAGCGCCAATTCTCGCGTAGCAGAACCTTCGTCGTAGCCGCTGCAGCTACAGGTGCGTTGCTCGCGTTCATTTTCAGCAGAAGCCTGTTTGGTAATTCAACACCGGAGCGGCAGGGGAATCCGGGGCCGCCCAACCAGCAGTAATCAGCATCAATGAGCTGCTCTGACGAGCACTCGATACTTCGACTTTTCTCTGGAGCACTGCTAATGCGTCTTTCTCGTCTCGCTATCGTTGCTGTCGCCGCTGTCGGCATTGCCGGCTGCGGGAAGGACAGTGTCACGAATCCCTCTACGCCGCCCGTGGCCGGAGTGCGATTCATCAACGGCCTCGCTGATTCGAGCGGGGTGGATGTGAAAATGATCGATCAGGTGAATTGGTCCTTCAACGGAGTGCAGAACGTTTTGTTCCGCGCGGGAACCGAGCACCAGCCGATCGAAGCCAAGGCGCGGCAAATTCGCGTCTTCCCGAACAGCAACGTTCCCGCGATCACGTCGGCCTACATGGTCGATACCACTATCAGCTTCACGGCTGGTCAGCGCTACACACTGCTGTTAGTGCGTGAAACGCCGACCCATGTCCATCTGATAGTGATCGATGACACTCCGCCAACCCCGGCCGCTGGTCAGATTGCGATCCGCACGGTGAACGCCAGCACTGGTGCTATCGATTCGTACGTCGTCGATACGACGACGACTGCGATTCCTGCCGGGACGCCGACCGCGGCTAACGTCGCTCCGCTTTCTGCTTCCGCCTACGTCGGACGCGCTGCGGCGAGAGCGGCGATGAGAGTTACGGCAGCCGGATCCGCGACGGTTACCGCTACCCAGGCCGGCCCGCCGTCCTCGAATACGGCAACGCCGGCGGGTGAGAATCCGCAGGCAGGCGTGTACTACGCCGGCACCGCGTTCTCGGTCTACTACTTCCCGAGATCAGTGGCTGGAACGTCGGCGCCGCAAACTGCTGCCTTCACAAATCCTGGGATCGTCTGGTTCGTCGATCGGAACCCAGCGGACAAGTAATTCCAAGTTTACCGTCCTAGCGCGCCGCCGAGTGGATCCGGCGGCGCGTTTTTTATTTGCGGGTATCAGCGTCTCAGCGGATGTTAGTACGCGATGAGTCTCGCACTCTGGCTTTTGGCCGGGCTCTTTCTGGTCGCGATTGTAGTCGCGCTGATTATTCGGCAGCGCGGGTCGCGCATGGCGTTGCGGGCCGTGCATCGTTCACGCGCGCGCATCGACCGATTCAAGCTCACCAGAAAGCCTTTCATTAGAGAGACCCTGCTCGACGATCCGGCAATTGCGGAGGCAGTGGGTGAGCATGCGCGCGAGCAGGCCGTCAGCGAAGAGCAGGCGTGGCAGCGCGTCGAGACCTACATCGACGAGATAGTCCCATTTTTCAACATCCTCACGTATTACAAGTTTGGGCTTGTCGTCAGTCGCGCGCTGTTGAACTTTTTTTATAAGGTTTCTGCGGAGTATTCGGGCAAAACGGCGCAGCTGCCCAAGGACGCGATCGTGGTTTATCTGATGAACCACCGGTCCAACGCGGACTACGTCCTTGTCGGGTACGTACTCTCGGGACAAGTCGCGATTTCGTACGCTGTCGGCGAATGGGCGCGCGCGTTTCCGCTCGAATACATCTTCAAATCGTTCGGCGCTTACTTCGTGCGCCGCAAGTATCGCGAGAAGCTCTATCACACGGTGCTCGAGCGATACGTCCAGTTGATTACGCGTAACGGGGTCACTCAGGGAATCTTCCTTGAAGGCGGCCTCAGTCGCGACGGCCGACTCGGGAGCGCGAAGATCGGACTGCTCGACTACGTGATCGGCGTCGCGCGCGAGCGGGAGCTCGCTGACAAACTTTATGTCGTCCCGGTGGCGGTGAACTACGATCGGGTGCTCGAGGACCGTTCGCTGCTGCGAGAGCTGGATACGAGACAGGGTAGAGCACGTCCGTCGCGATTGGTTCAACTCGGCGAAGTTGCGCGGTACGTGGGCTGGAATCTCGCGCGACTGATCCTGCGCCGATGGAAACGGTATGGGCGTGCGGCGGTTGTCATCGGTGAGCCGATTCCGCTTGGTCCCTGGTTGCATCAACAGCACCGCGAGACTGGAGATCTTTTCTCGGTGGATCGATCGCAACGGCTTGCGCGCGTTCAGGCCCTCGCAGATTCGGTGCTGTCGGAAGTTGCGCAGCTGATTCCGGTGACGCCGGTGACACTCGCGTGTGCCGCGATTCAGAGCTTCGATGGCGATTTCATTCCCCACGCGCAGCTACTCGAGCGAATGCGTGACATGCGAGACGTGCTGCACGAGCTCAACGCGCGCGTCGTGCATCGCGACGGTAACGTCGAGGAGATCTTTGACCGCGCCTGGCGCATGCTCAACATGCGCCGGATCCTCGTGAGATCAGGGGCCGGCTACTCCGTTCTGCCGGGCAATAGGCCGCTTGTGAGCTACTACGCGAACAGCGTTAGTCACTTGCTCGGCGCATTCGCAGCAGGAGTGGCTGAGCGCGACCGATTGCCGGCCGTAGTAGGCGGCCTGTAAGGCTGGGCTAAGGACGGGCCACTCTGGCTATCACTTGTTTGTTCAAGCTTCTGCGCAGGCCCGGACGAGATCAACCCATTTGACATTGGCGTGTTGGACTCTTATGGTAGCGTCGTCCGATCCCGGACAGTAGCGCAGCACCACCCGTCCCGGTTCAAAAAAAACTGAAGCTTTGAAGTAGGCGGCGTTTCCGAGTGCGCGCACCGTCCCGCGACACCTGGAGCGCCAGACATACACTCGTGTCTGCTGCGACACGGTGGAGGGAGAATGCGATCTCGCAGTTATCTCCTTGCAGCTACGGCATTGTTATTCCTGCCCGCGGCTGCACTCGCGCAAACAACCATCAGCGGGCGCGTCCAGGGTGACGACCACGCCGCGGTGTCCGACGTTGCGATCACTATTCCGGAACTCGGACTGGGGACCGTCACGCGCGATGACGGCCGATACACCATCACCGTTCCCGGGGCGCGGGTGCTAGGTCAAACGGTCACCATCGCCGCGCGCCGCATCGGTTATCGCGCCCAAACCGTTCGCGTGACACTTACTCCGGGCAACATCGCCGAGGACATAACCCTCGGAGCAAACCCAATGCAGCTGGGCGAGGTTATCGTCACCGGCGCAGGAACAACAAGCACCGTCGAGCGGCTTGGCAACGTGCGCAACGTAGTTTCACCCGAGTTGATCAAGAAGGCGAACGAGGCCAACCTCGTTCAGGCGCTGGCGGGCAAAGCGCCAAATGTCATCGTACAACAGACCGCCGGCGACCCGGGCGCCAACTCGCGCATCCAGATTCGTGGCCTGCGCACCATCAACGGCAATACCGAGCCGCTGTTCATCATCGACGGCGTACCGGTTTCCAACTACACGTTCTCAACGACCAATTTCAATCCGGTCGACGCAGGCAGCACGAGCGGCGTAGGCGGCCAGGATAACGGGGGTGAATGGGAAGGCACGTCGGCACCGAATCGTATGATCGACGTCAACACCGACGACATCGAGAACGTCGAGATCCTGAAAGGCGCCGCGGCGGCGGCCATTTATGGCGCGCGTGCGGCGAACGGCGTCGTTCTCATCACCACGAAACATGGCAACGCCGGTGGCACGAGGTACTCGGCTCGTTCATCGTACTCGAACGATGAGATCACCCGTCACTACCCACTGCAAACGGCTTGGTCACTCGGCCGCTTCAACGCTTCGGCGTTGCCCTGCGAGGATATTGGCAAGGGAACGTGCACTCGCAGTTGGGGACCGCAGATCGCCGGCGGCACGCCAGTGTACGATCACGCCTCAGAGGCATTTCGCAACGGGCACATCTCCGACAACGCCTTGACCGTCTCAGGAGGAAACGAAAGGACCACATTCTTCCTTTCTGGCAGCGGGCTCAAAAACCAGGGCGTATTCGTCGGGCCGAACAACTATTTCGATCGCGCTACCGTGAGGCTGAACGCTACGCATCAGCTGGTGGACGCATTGAGCCTCGGCGGCAACTTCTCGTATGCGGACACTCGCGGGCACTTCACTCAGCGCGGGAACAACGTCAACGGATTGCTCCTCGGCCTCCTACGCACCCCACCCGAGTTCAACAATCTTCCTTATCTCGATCCGACTTCAGGTTTGCACAGGTCCTATCGGATGGAGAATCCTGACGCGACCACGGCGGGCCAGTCGCGCGGCTTCAACAATCCGTTCTACACTCTGTACCAGGAGCTGAACCAGCAACAGGCGGCGCGCTCCTTCGGAAACGTCACAGCCGAATATCGCGCGGCGGATTGGCTGAAATTCAACTGGTCGCTTGGCGCGGACTACACCAACGACGAGCGACTCGAAGGGTGTCCGGCCGAATGCTCCGACGTCGCCGCTGGTGGCAGAATAACTGAAGGCAAGATCATCAACTACCAGATCGATCACAGCCTGACGGGCAACGCGACGTGGAAGCCGACCGGCGCGATCGGTCTCACGTTTACCGCGGGCCAGAACCTGAACGCACGCAATTACCGCACGTTTTCCGTCGTCGGCCGGACCCTGATTGCGCCAACGCCGTTCAGCGTGCTCAACACTCTCACGCGAGATCCGCCGAGCGATTATCAGACGGAAGTGCACAATTCGTCGGGCTTCGGCCAGCTTCAGCTGGACATCATCCAGCAGTTGTTCCTTACCGGTGCGCTGCGCGATGATTGCTCGACGACCTTCGGCAAAGCGAATCGCTGTGCTGTGTTTCCGAAGGCGAGCGCTGCCTGGACATTCACCAACGCTTACAAGCCACGCGGACTTTCATTCGGGAAGCTGCGCTTCTCTTATGGTGAAGCTGGCAACGAGCCACAGCCATATCTGAGCTCTGTCACCTTTAGCGGCACGAACCTCGTTGGCGGTATCGCGCAAGGAACCGGTTTCACGCCGACACAGAGCGGACGCGGCGGATTGTTCTTCACCTTCACCAAGCCCGCGACGTCACTGAAGCCCGAGCGGACCAAGGAGGCCGAAGGTGGATTCGATGTCGGTTTCCTCGGCGAGAAAGCGGATCTCAGCGCGACGTGGTACTTGTCGAAGACGTCAGACGTGATCCTCATCACGCCGATTGCTCCTTCGTCTGGTTACTCGAGCGAGGCCAAGAACGCAGGCAAACTGCGAAACTCGGGAACGGAGCTGCAGCTGAATCTCCGTCCACTTACGCGTCCGAACTGGTCCTGGGACATTGGCGCGGGGTGGGCCGCAAACAAGTCCAAGGTCGACACCTTGATTGGCGCGCAGTTCCTGTACGATCCATCCGCGTTCACCGGCAACGTCTTCATGATCGGACAGCCGCTTGGCGTGATTCGCGGCGAAGGCTGGGTGCGGTGCGGGATCAGTCCCGACGACGCCGTCTCTGGAATCAGTCTCGCGTCCTTCTGCGGCGGCAAGCCAAAGGGGACGCTCTACATAGACGACGGCACTCATTGCTACGAGATGGGCATGCCGTGCGAGGACACCCAGTTGCGCATTCTCGCCAACCCGAATCCGAAATGGACAGGTAATTTCCACAGCACTTTGCGCGTCGGGAAGTTTGCCTTTTCCGGACTGGTCGACATCAAAAAGGGCGGTGCGATGTGGAACGGGACGAAAGGCGCGCTTTGGAGTTACGGAACGCATAAAGACACCGAGAATCGCGCTGTGTGCACAGGTCCCCTGAACGCGAATTGCACCGGCAACGTTCACGCATTCGGTGATGCGGATTGGTATCCGGGTTCCGTCGTCGGGCCGGGCGCGGGCGCGAAGATTCCCATCGGTGAGAACTGGTATCGCGCCAGCAACCTTTCCGCCTGCCCATTCACGGGTATCGACGAGCCGTGCATTGAAGACGGCGGCTACGTCAAGCTGCGCGAGCTCTCGGTCGCTTACAGCTTCACCCAGGCATGGGTCAGCCGCTCCCTGGGCATGTCGAGCGTTGATTTCCGGCTGTCGGGAAGAAATCTGAAAACCTGGACCAAGTACACGGGACTCGATCCAGAAACCACGACCGGTCAGGCATACGAGCGCGTCGGGGGTGCTGATTACTTCAACCTGCCGCTTACACGCTCAGTCGTCGTCACGCTCATCCTCAACCGCTAATCGACGGAGGCTACGATGCTCAGACAAACGCGCTACGCTGCCGCGGCGATTGCACTGACGACCGCAGTGTACGGATGCAATAATTTTCTCAGCGCCGACAAAGCGGTGTCGAATCCGAATCAACCGACCGTTGCATCGGTGAATCAACTGTTGGTCGCAATTGAAGCGAATATCTTCGGCCAGCAGGAGGGGCCGGCGGAGATGCTGATTTGCGAATGGGTGCAACAGTGCGCCGGCACCGCGGGGCGATTCGTGGAAGTGCAGGGTGCGTACACGATCAACAATAACAGCTTCGACGGCTCGTTTAACAGCATTTACACTGCGGGCGGATTGTTGGCGATCAAGGACGCGGAGTCGCGAGCTGATGCGATTCCGGACCAGCAGTACAAGGGAGTGCTCGAGGTCCTCGAGGCTTTGAACATGATGTTCGGCGCCGACAACTGGGGTGACATCCCGTACCGAGACGCAATTACCAGCAGCACGCCGCAGTTTGATCCGCAGCTGCAGATCTACGATGACTTGCTGGCGCTGCTGGACAAGGCAGTAACAGATCTCGGTGGCTCAGGAGCCGGTCCCGGCAATTACGACCTCGTCTACAACGGCGACAACACCAAGTGGACGCAGGCAGCGCACATGCTGAAGGCGCGGATTTACCTGCATCTAGCCGAGGTGAGAGGCGCCTCGCAATACGCGTCGGCGCGCACGGAAGCACAGCTCGGCATCAGCACCCCTGCCAACAACTTCAGCGCGGTCCATTCCGAAGCAACGTCGGAGAGGAATATGTGGTTTCAGTTCCAGCTGACGTCGTTTGGTCAGGACCTTGTCGCCGGCGCGCGCCTCGTTGGGATCATGCAAGGTCAAAATGATCCGCGGTTACCGGATTATTTCGGCAAAAATTCCACCGGCGGATATGGAGGGTATGACGTGGCGACGCAGAAAAATGTTGGCGAACCGTCGCCGATTGCCAACTCCGGCCGTAACGCGCCGACTTTCGCGCAACCAATCATCACGTACGACGAGCGAGAGCTGATCATCGCCGAGACCGCGTTCAAAATGGGCGACGTAGCGACGGCAACTGCTGCGCTCAACACTGTCCGTGCTGAATACGGGAAGGCGCCGATTGCTGTTCCGACTTTGAACGACATCATGACGGAGAAGTACATCGCTCTCTTCCAGAACATGGAGTCATGGAACGACTACAAGCGGACCTGTTTGCCTGCTCTGACGCCGGCACTGGGCCGCACCGTCGTACCCGGTCGCATTCCTTACGGGTACACTGAATTGCAAACGAACCCTAACGCTGAACAGGATCCGGGTGCGACGCTGGTAACTGGTCGTAACCCGAACGACCCAAATTCCTGCTGATTCGACTACGGTGATTGCGGACAGGGAAGTGATGCACACCGTCGCTTCCCTCTCCGCCACTCGTTCGCGGCTCAAATGAATAACTTCGTCCGAACGACCACCTGTTTTGTTTGCGTCGTATCCCTGAGCAGCTGCTACGGCCTCTACGCGACTGAGGGTGCGCGCCTCACAGGTCGTGATCTCGAGTTCATGCTGACCGATTCCGGCAGCGTCATGCTGACGCCGCGCGTTGGTGCGGCAGTCCAGGCGGTTGACGGGCGACTGCTTACCGACACCGCCGGAGTGTATTCGCTGGCGGTGCAGAGCACACGGCGTCGCGACGGGATCGAGAACGGATGGCGTGGCGAGCTGGTTGAGATACCACATCCATTTGTCGCCAGCGTCGCGGAGAGAAGATTCTCGCCCGCTCGCACGACGCTTTTTGCAGGTGCGATGACGGCGGCGCTTGTCGCAATCAAAGGCATTTTTGCGGGGTCTGGAGGGTCGAATTCTCCAGGGGGAGTTCCGGGCGGGCCTAACCCGCGCTGATTTTTAGTGAACCACTACGCTCGAGCGCGCGAAATTGTCCTCGAGTTGCCATGTCACCTCATCTCCTGCCTGAGCGTGCAGCGTCTCCGTCGTGATTCCCATGTGCATTCCCACCGGCTCGCCGACTAGACGATACTCGCGTCCGGCCCCGAAGACGCGCAGCGGAACGCTGAACTCCGTAGTCGTTGATGCAATCGCGAGTCCGAGGCGATCGCGGCGACTGTCGTGGGCAACATACAGCTCAACATCGAGGCGATTGCGGTTGATGACCTTGACTGAGATCGCCTCCGCGTTCGGATCGAGGAGAGGCTCGTCGGTGGGCTGAGCCTGGTGGCAGCCCACCATGACCGTCGTGGCGAGGGTAAGGGTCAACCATGAATGGCGCGGCATTTTCGTCTCTACTCTAAGGTAGTGACGTTGAAGGAAAGTGCACTCAGCACGGCGGCGTGATGTTGTTCGCCGTCTGATACAAGACACTGCCCGGCGTTTACAATGTATACAGTGATAAAGTCTTTGTTGACTCAGGCACTACACATAGTTTTTATTCCCAGTTAGTTGTAAAAGCACTTCCGGACTTCCACTGCGCTTCGGCCTCCCGTCCTGCCGAATTACGCCGCCTGGAGGAACCGGCATCGAGCGCGACCATCACGTCAAATCCGGATGTGCAACATCCGCCTTCGTGAGAGGGCAACACCGCGCACCATAGTCTGGTGCACACAACAGGAGAAGCCAGCGGTATGAGGAAATTGTTTTTGTCCGTCATCGGCTTCGCCGCCCTGACGGCAACGACTGCTTTCGCGCAAGATGGTGCGAGAGTGTCGGGCCGTGTTGTCGGCGAGACGGGAGCGCCCCTCGTGGGTGCGTCCGTATTTATCCCGGGGATGAGCCTCGGTAGTACCACCGCGGACGATGGAAGCTACAGCTTCGTCGTTCCAGCGAGCAGAGCGAACGGTCAGACGGCAACGCTGACTGCGCGCATTCTTGGATACACCCCGACGTCGGTGCAGATCGCACTCACGTCAGGCGCGAACATCAATCAGAACTTCACCCTTACGGCGAATCCGCTGCACCTCGGCGAAGTCGTCATCACCGGCGCAGGCACGAGTACCACTCGTGAGCGTCTGACGACGACGATCAACTCCGTGGACACCGCCGCTCTGCAAAGAGCGTCGCAGCCGCAGAACGTCGTCAGCGCGTTGGCGGGAAAAGCGCCGAACGTCGAAGTTCGCACACAATCGGGTGAGCCCGGCGCGTCGGCCTCGATCAAGATCCGCGGCAACGCCTCGCTCACCGGCACCAACCAGCCGCTGTTCGTCGTCGACGGCCAGCCGATCGACAATCAGACGAACTCGACTGATCAGGGTCCGAACGACTTCACCGGCACGGGTGGAACGGTCTCGCAAAACCGCGCGGCTGACATCAACCCCAACGATATCGAGTCGATTGACATCCTGAAGGGATCAGCAGCAGCGGCGATTTACGGCGCCCGCGCCGCGAACGGCGTGGTTCTCATTACGACCAAGCGCGGTCGGCAGGGACCAACGCGCATCACGTACAGCTCCACCGAGACGTGGGACCGCGTTGATCCGAAGCACATTCTCCAGCAGCAGTTCGGCCAGGGCACGGCACTCGACGCAGTTGGAAATCCGTTCGCGGACGGCCCGCACGCAGCGGTTTGCGGTGGCCTCGATTGCGCCCTCGATCGTCGCTCGTGGGGACCGGCTATTGCTGGCGGCACTCCGGTCTTCAATCACCTCGATGAGATCTTCGACACCGGTATCACCGCCGACAACAATTTGTCGATCTCCGGTGGTAACGATCGCACGACGTTCTATGCATCGGGTGGTCTCACCGCGCAGAACGGCTACATCGTCGGACCGAACAACAAATACAACCGCGGTAGCGTTCGCCTGAAGGCGTCACACCAGGTGAACTCGAAGTTCAACATCGGCGGCAACTTCAATTTCATCGACACGCGCGGTAACTACGTGCAGAAGGGGTCGAACGTCTCGGGTCTGTTCCTCGGTGCGTTGCGCACGCCGCCGAACTTCAACAACGAAGATTACCTGACAACGACCGGACTCCAGCGTCCTTACCGCTTCCCGAATCCATCGAGCAGCGATGCATTCATCGGTCGCGCGTACTACGACAACCCGTTCTTCGTGCTGAACAGCCCGGGCAACCGCTCGGAATTGGGACGCTCGATTGCCAACATCAATCTGGACTACAATCCGACTGACTGGTTACGGGTGCAGTACACCCTCGGTGGCGACTACTACAATGACTGGCGCCTCGAGGCCCTGCCGCTCACTTCCGCGGGGGACGCCAATGGTCGCGTCGTTCGTCTCGACCTCAACAATCTCGAAATCGACCACAACCTGATTGCGACGGCGAAGTACGACGTCAACCCGAACATTCAGACGACTTTTACCGTCGGTCAAAACCTCAATTCACGTCGCTTCCGCGACATTTACAACGCCGGTGAGCAGCTGATCGCGCCGTCGCCGCTGTCGCTGAACAACACTGTCTCGGTGCAGGGAACTGAGTTCCGCACCCTGCGTCACATCGAGTCGTACTTCGGCCAGGCTGAGACGAATCTGTGGGATCAGTTCATCGTCAACGTTGGTCTTCGTAATGACGGGTTCTCGACATTCGGTGAGTCGAAGCGTCGCAACACATTCCCAAAGGCTTCGGCAGCCTGGATTTTCTCCAAGGCTCTCGGAGATCGAGCTTCAGGGTTGCTCTCGTTCGGTAAGCTCCGCGTTGCTTACGGAGAGACCGGTAAGGAGCCACCCGTGTACGGCGCCATCACCGCCCTCAGCTCCGCTTCAGTCTTTGGGAGCCCGGGCTTCGGTGACGTCATCACCTCGAAGTTTGGTAACGGTGGTTTGGTCACCGGACCAGTGCTCGGCAACAACGCACTGCGCCCGGAGCGGACTCGTGAGAACGAGTACGGAATCGACCTCGGTCTCTTCGACCAGAAGGCTGATTTCAGCGCGACCTGGTACAACAAGCGCGCGAGCGATGTGATTTTGGCCACGCTTCCGGTTAACACCTCGGAGACCGGCGCCTTCTTCACAGTCGCTAACGGCGCGTCGCTGACGAACAAAGGTTACGAGCTCGCTCTCAATGCCCGCCCGGTGACACTCGCGAACTTTGCGTGGGATCTCGGCGTGCAGTTCGCGCACAACAAGGGTGACGTGACGAGCTTGCTCGGCGCGCAGTTCATCACCTACAACAACGAAGGCTTTACCGGTGCAATTGGATCGTCGACGCTGGGCTACGCCCCGGGCGTGATTCGCGGTAACGACTTCGCCCGTTGCGGCAACGGTGCCGTCGTGGACGACATCAACGGCAACACCGTCGACGTCGACGCTTATTGCAATTCGGTTGGTGCGAAGAAGGGCGCGTTGTATCTCGATAGCAACGGACAGCCAATCAACGATCCAACGGATCGCGTGATCGCTGATCCGAATCCGAAGTACACCATGAGCTATACGACTTCGGTCAAAGTGTTCAACAGAATCACGCTCTCCGGCCTGCTCGACGTCCGCAAGGGCGGTCAGGTGTGGGATGGAACCCGCGGAATTCTGAACTATTTCGGCACCAGCGCAGAGAGCGGTGAGAAGCGCACGACCACCGATGGCCAGTTTGGCGTCAACTACCTCACCGACAAGTACCCGGTTGTGACGGGTCCTGGTAAGGGCACGGTCGCGTTCACCAACTATGCTGACTGGCAGGCGTGGTACAACGGCGAGGGTGGCGGGTTCGGTAATACCGGCGCGCTCTTCGTCGAGGACGGATCTTTCGCGAAGCTGCGCGAGATCTCGATCGCGTACACGCTCAGCGGAAACTTCCTCAAGGCGCTCGGTGGCTTCAGTTCCGCCGACATCCGTCTTTCGGGAAGGAACCTGCACACGTGGACCAAATACAAAGGCCTCGATCCGGAGGCAAACCTCGGCGGCGCCGAATACCTGACCCAGGGTGTGGACTACTTCAATCACCCGCAGGCCCGGTCGTTCGTGCTGTCGTTCAGCCTCAACCGATAAGGCATAGGAGAAATTGTGAAGAATATTCAACGCCTCGCCCCCGTTGCAGCGCTCGCGCTGCTCGGGATGGCGGGTTGCAACTTCCTCACTGGGGGCGAAACCCAGGTGGATCCAAATCGCCCTACGGTCGCGACGAGCCGCCAGTTGTTGATTGGCGTGCAGGCGAACCTGTGGGGTATATGGGGGTCTGATCCTTCGCGTATTGCCGGAATCTTTGCGCAGCATTTCACCGGCAATCAGTCGCAGTATCAGTCTCAGATCCAGAATTACTCGCTCAACGAGACGGTGACGAACGGACTGCAAACCAGCCTCTACGGTGGTGGCGGGCTGGTCGACATTAAGAAGATCGAAGCCGGTGCAGTCGCCGCGGATGACAAGTTCTTCCAGGGCGTAGCACAGGTGCTCGAAGGAGCGACGATGGGGACGGGGGCCGATTACTTCGGCAACCTCGTGTACAGCAAGGCATTGCAGAACGTGTCGAACGGCATCCAGCCGGCGAGCGGCGATTTTCCGAATCCGCCACTCGACGATCAGCTGGCTGTTTATGACTCGGTGCAGACAGTTCTCTCTGCAGCGATCGCCAACATCAGCTCCACAAGAGCCTCCGACGTCGGTCCAAGTGACGCGGATCTGGTGTACGGCGACCGCGCGCCAGCGGCGCAGCGTGCTGCCTGGATTGCAATGGCGCACACGCTGAAGGCGCGCTTCTACATGCACACCGCAGAAGTTCGTCCGGCAGCATATGCTGCCGCGCTGACTGAAGCGCAGCAGGGTATCAAGAGTGATGCGGGTAATTACGTCGGCGCATTCCAGAACGCGTCGGGTCTGCAGAACTTCTGGTATCAGTTCGAGGTGACCGCTGGCCGTACGGGCTACATCACTCCGAATCCGTTCTTCGAGAACTTCCTGTCGTCTCGTGGCGATCCGCGTCGCACCGAATACTTCAGAACGACAGCATCGGGCGAACGCATCAGCGCTGCGCGGCTGGCTCCGGATTTCCAGCAGCCGTACGTGACGTATGATGAGAACACGCTTATCTGGGCCGAGGCAGCCTATCGGACCGGCGATCAGGCGACAGCGCTCACGAAGTTGAACGAGGAGCGCGCGAACCATAATCTCGGACCGGAAGTCGTCGCCGGTCAGGCGTTGCTCAGAGAAATTCTTTCTGAGAAGTACATCGCTGACTTCCAGCTCGGACCGGAAGCCTGGAACGATTACAAGCGTACCTGCTTCCCGAACCTGGTGCCGACCGGAACTGGCAAGATCCCCGGGCGCCTGTACTATGACACCAGCGAGCGTCAGACCAATCCAACGAACATTCCAAATCCGGGGACTAATCCAAATGGTAGCCGGAACGTGAATGATCCACCGAATGCAACTTCAGACGGCGACGGATCGGCCTGCCTCGGGCAGTAGTTAGCGAAGGAAATTTCGAAGTGATTAACGGCGAGCCCGACTGTTTCTGAGTCGGGCTCGTTCACTTTTTCGAGTATTGCTATGAAAAAACTCGTTGTAGTTGCAGCGCTGGGTTTTTGCGGCGCTTGTTATCAGTACGCCTCATTTCAGCCGACGACTTCCACGTTGGGTCAGGCAGTACGTGTGCAGCTGACAGATGCGGGCACCAGCCACGTTGCCTCTTTGGTGGGGCCCGGAGCCACTTATCTGGACGGCAATCTCTCTACGCTCACCGACTCGTCCTTCACCATCGCGGTGATGGACCTGGGGCGACTGAATGGAACGGAGGAAAGCTGGAAAGGTGAGCAGGTCACCATCGCCCGAACCGAGGCTTCATCGATTGAATTGAGAAAAGCCGCACCTGGCAGGAGTGCGGCGCTCACCGCTGCGCTTGTTGGCGGAGCAGCCCTGGTTGCGCGGGCGATCGGTGCAGGTGAGGGGGCGATCCGGACGAGGGCTGGTGGGGGTTCTAGCGGTCAGTAAAACAAAACGCCGCGTCATTAGACGCGGCGTACTTAGTTGTTGCTGGTTGAACTCACCAGACTCCGATGCTGGAGTGCTCGAGCTTGCCCTCGATGGTCAGTCTGATGGTGTTGCCAGTTCTGATCGAGATCGGCTCGGTGTTGTAATCGTCGCGTCCGCCGATGCGATGCAAGCCAAGTCTGATGGTTCCCTCATCTCCGATCAGGTGGGAAGGAATCTCGAAGGTTTGGTCGCGCGCTGCCGCGATCTGGGCGAGTCGGTGGGTTCGGCCGTCGTGAATCACGAAAAGCACGATATCGGACCAATTGTGGTTCTCGACCTCGAGGACCACGGGACCGGTGACGGCGATTTGGGGTTCGGCGAGCTGCGGGTTATCGTCGAACCGATGGTGTCGTGCGCAGCCAATCACGAGCAGGCTGACAGCCAGGCAGGCTGAGACGTTGCTTCGGACTGAAAGCATTCTTCCTCCCACGCGTCGCGTCGCGGCGAGATGTCGCGGCGGGATGATCCAATCTGACGCACGGACTGCGCCCCGTCGAGAGCATCCTGGCGGTGCGGAATGTAAAAGCGGTGAACGACATTCGGGGTTGGGCGAAGGGTTGCAGTTGCCCGCAGTTAACAGAGGCCGGTAAGTTGACTAAACCCTCTGTCTCGCCTAGCTTTAGAGGCTGCTCCGTCCGAGGATTGGGCGGAGTTTTTGTTCCCTGGCACCGATCCGTCAACCAGCATTAATGCCGACAATCAATCAGCTCGTCCGCCAGAGTCGGCGCGACGTTCAGAAGAAAGAAAAAGCGCCAGCACTGAAGTCGAACCCGCAGAAGCGCGGCGTTTGCACTCGCGTTTACACCACCACTCCCAAGAAGCCGAACTCCGCATTGCGCAAAGTCGCGCGCGTACGTTTGACCAACGGCTTCGAGGTGACCGCCTACATTCCGGGCGAAGGCCACAACCTGCAGGAGCACTCGATCGTGCTCATTCGTGGTGGCCGTGTGAAAGACCTGCCCGGTGTGCGCTATCACATCGTTCGCGGTTCGCTCGATGCGTCGGGCGTAAACGGCCGCAACAAGAGCCGAAGCAAGTACGGAACTAAGAAACCGAAGGCTGGTGGCGGAGGCAAGAAATGAGTCGGCGTAAGAAAGCAATCAAGCGTCCCATTCTTCCCGACGCGCGTTACGATAGCCAGACCGTCTCGAAGTTCATCAACGCTCTGATGTACCAGGGGAAGAAGTCGACTGCCGAGCGCCTCTTCTATGGCGCGATGGACATCGTCGAGAACAAAACCAGCCAGCCTGGCGTGACGATCTTCAAGCAGGCTCTGACCAACCTGAAGCCCGCTGTCGAAGTAAAGAGCAGGCGCGTTGGTGGTGCAACCTATCAGGTGCCGGTCGAAGTTCGTCCCGACCGTCGCACTGCGTTGGCGATGCGCTGGCTGATCATCTACTCACGTGGTCGCAACGAGAAATCGATGTCGGAGAAGCTCGCTGCCGAAGTCATTGCCGCCAGCAAAGGCGAAGGCAACGCGGTCAAGAAGAAGGAAGACACGCACAAGATGGCGGAAGCGAACAAGGCCTTCGCACACTATCGGTGGTAGTCGTCGGCTGAACGAAGAAAGCCCCGCTCACGCGGGGCTTTTTTTTTAAGAGCTCAATGTGGAGTCGGTTTTCGCGCCCGATCTCCTTTGCGCCGCTCCGTCACCTCGCGCGCTTTGCGCCGCCGCTCGGCGGTCGTTGCAACTACTGCTAAGGCCAGCTCGATCAGACCGTAGGTCGCCGCCACCAGCGATAGAAGCGCTACGACGGCCATAATGCGCGTCATTCCGGTCGACCACGTCGCCCTGATTACCTCGTACGTGGAATAGAACACAACGATCGCGGAGACAATCGCGATGATTGCCGCCTTCTGGATCGACATCCCACGATCGATGGGAGGATTGATTTCGTGCGGCTGCTCAACAGTAGCCGTAGGCTCAGTCATCACTAATTCCGGTTGCAGTTCGGTCGTTGCCACCAAACTTAGAGCATCATGCTTCGTGCCGTCGTGCACTGCAAGGTATGGCCTGCCACTGCGCTGACGCCTCGAATCAAGAGCGTATATTCCGAAGATGACGACCGATGAATTGCGCTCGATATTCCGGGCTCGCTTCAAGGCTGAGCCGGAGGTGATCGCCTCTGCGCCAGGTCGGGTGAACGTCATTGGTGAACACACGGATTACAACGGCGGTCAGGTCCTGCCGATTGCCATCGATCGGCGCACCTACGTGGCGATGCGTGCGATCCCGGACGCAAGCTGCAGCAGAGTCTCTTCAAGCTTGGAGTCACGCACGGGAGAATTCGACGCGCGGTCACCAGCGCGAAGTGGCGCGTGGTGGGATTACATGGCGGGCGTGTGCTCCGAAATCACAGCGGACGGGGTCGCACCTCCCCAGTTTGAGGCAGTTGTGGTTAGCGACGTTCCGGTTGGAGCCGGCCTCAGCTCGTCAGCGGCGCTCGAGGTTGCAACTGGCGTCGCGCTAACGGGACTCACTAAACGCCAGCTCGACAAAAAGGATCTTGCGCTCGTTGGTTGGCGCGCTGAAAACCAGTTTGTCGGGGTGAACTCCGGCGTAATGGATCAATTTGCGTCGGCGTTGTGTGAGACGCGCCGCGCGCTCCACGTCTGGTGCGATACTCTCGACACAGAGAGCGTGCCGATGGCAGAGTGTGTCCTGATTTTCGACACGGCGACGACGCGCTCCTTGCGCGGGTCGCAGTTCAACAGTCGCCGCGCAGAATGTGAGGAGGCCCTAGCGCTGCTCAGGAACAAGTTTCCCGAGCTCGCTAATCTCGCCGGCTCCTCCGTGACCGAAATCGAAGAGGCCGACCTTCCCGAGTTGCTCGCCCGCCGCGCATTGCATGTCGTCGAGGAGACTGGAAGGGTGGGGACCGTCGTGCGGGAGCTCCATACCACCGGTCGAATACCGGGCGAAACGCTGTACCAATCTCACGAGTCGCTGCGGACCCAATACGAGTGCTCAACACCTCAACTCGATTGGTTTGTCGACCGAATGCGCGGCTCTGAGGGAATCTCCGGAGCCAGGTTGACCGGGGCCGGGTGGGGTGGGTGCGCCATCGCCGTCGGATCGCCGGCAGCGTTGGGTGCGGTAAAGGACAAAACCGCAGCTGACTACGAAAAAAAGTTCGGCCTCAGGCCGCGGGTCTGGCTTACTTTTGCCGGCGACGGCGCCAGGATCGAGCCGACATAGACGACCTTCCGATTTGTTAACGGGTACTACTAACAGTCGTCTTATAACAACAACGAAATACTTGGAAATCATCGAGTGAGAAGCGGTGCTCGTCACTGCTCCACCCTCGCGAATCTTATAACTATGAATAGCGCGTTTCTGTTTTCCACCGGCATCGAGAACAGTTACCCCGTTCTGCCGAACGGTCGACGAGTCGATGAGATGGAGAAGTGTGGCCACTACGAGCGTTGGCAGGAAGACTTTGCGCTAGCCCGCGAGATGGGTATCAAGGCGCTGCGTTACGGACCTGCCTACTACAAGACTCACGTCGCACCCAGCCAGTTTGACTGGAGCAGCTGCGATGACCCGATCCATTCCCTTCGCAATCAAGGTATCGAGCTGATCGCCGACCTTTGTCACTTCGGAGTTCCGGACTGGCTGGGTGGGTTTCAGGATCCGGCGTTCCCAGTGTTGTTTGCCGACTACGCTCGCGCTTTTGCGCGTCGCTATCCGTGGGTGCGTTACTACACTCCGGTCAACGAGATCTTCATCTGCGCCAGCTTCTCGGCGCTGCGCGGTTTCTGGAATGAAGCGCTGACCGACGAGAAAGCATTCGGTCGTGCGATGCGCAACATGTGCATGGGCCACGAACTGGCGATCGAAGCCATTCTTGCTGAACGGCCGGATGCAATTTTCGTCCAGAGCGAGTCGATCGAGCATTTCCATGCGGCGACCAAGAAGGCAGAGACCAGAGCGGGACGTGAAAACGCGTTCAAGCATTTGTCGCTCGACCTCACGTTAGGTCGCGAGCTGGCGCCAGGAATGGCAGGATTTCTCCAGGACTGTGGCGTCACGTCCAACGATCTGAGTTTCTTCCGTGAGCGTCGCGGTGTTGGACAGCGTTGGCTCGGCCTCGATTACTATCCGACTTGCGAGCACCGCGTTTCGTCGACGGGCCACTCGACGACCAGCCACAAGCCATTCGGCTTCCGTTACCTCGCCAGCGAGTACTACTCCCGCTACCGCATTCCGCTGTTCCATTGCGAGACAAATCGCGTGACCAACCTCGCGGTTGATTGGCTCGATGGACAGTGGCAGGATATCCTGTCGCTCCGGAGCGCTGGAATTCCGGTTATGGGCTTCACCTGGTTCTCGCTAACCGATCAAATTGATTGGCAGCACGCGTTGCGTGTTGAGCGCAATGATGTCCACCCCGTCGGACTATACGATCTCGATCGGAAGATTCGTCCCGTTGGCCTCGCCTACCGGAAGCTGATCGCTGCGAATTCGACGATGCCAATGATCCCGACCCCTACCGAAATTCGCGCGCAACAGGCATAACTACTGCGACCGAGGTCTTCGACCTCGGTCCTTTGTTTTTCAATCAATGCCTCAAGTCAAAAGAGCAATTATCCCGTGCGGGGGTAAAGGCACGCGCATGGCATCGCTCACCGGCGGACGCGCCAAGGAGTTGATGCCGGTGGCTGGCCAGCCACTATTGCTCTGGGTACTTGGTGAGTGTGCGGCGAGCGGGGTCGAAGAAGTGCTGGTGGTCGCGGCTCCGAACAAACATGATCTCATCGAAGTGGCGCGCGACGCCGCAGGCAGGTCGGGGATGCCTGGTCGCGTTGAAACGGTAATTCAGCGAGAGCCGCGTGGACTTGCCGACGCAATCCGTTACGGCGAGCAGTTCGCCGCGTCACAGCCCTTCGGCGTTGCTTTGCCGGATAATCTCTTTGTCTCCGAAGTTCCCGCCCTGCGACAGTTGGTCGATGTATACCGCCGGACTGGCAAGAACGTTGTAGCGATGGTGGAGCTGTTTCCAGAGGATGCGGAGCGCGCCGGTCCAACCGCGATTTATCCCGGGAGAATGGAAGGCGACCTCTTTCACATCTCGGAAGTGCCGTCGAAAGGAAGTCGCGGGTCGACTTTCGATCTGAAAGGCGCGCCGTCGGGTGTGACCGGCGTTGGCCGCTATGTATTTCTCCCTGAAGTGTTCGCCGCTATAAACCAAGTCGAGAAGAAACTTGCACCCGGCGACGAGCTTGATGATGTGCCGGTGATGTCGCTGCTGCTCCGGAAAGACCGGTTAATCGGCCGGCGCATTGTTGGCGACTTTCTCGACGTCGGATTGCCGATCGGTTATCGGGAAGCCAATGAACGTCTCGCCGCCAATCAGCAGCCGCGCTTCGCCAAGTAAGTCAGCTCGTTTTCGCGGTCGCCGACGACAATTCGATTGACCCACTCGACACCCTGCGCCACCGAGTGATCCATGTTCCCGACTTCGTAGCGCCAGGCGCCAAAGCGGCCGCGCGAGTAGATGTCCTGTGACTCGAGCCACGGATGCACCGTGGCCAGCGCCTTGTCACGCTCGAGGCTCGGAATGGGATAGGTGTACTCCCGTTCGATCACGTAAGCGTCCACAACGTCGTCGAGGTCGGCCTGGGCTAACATCTTCGTATTCACCATTCCCTGCAGCGTGTCGTCGATGACCTTGCTGCCATCGACAGGCTTGAAATCCGACCTGGAGATTTCCGCGAGCAGCGAGTACTGCTTCGACGCATCCGGAACTACTTCCGGTGAATAGTTCGACAAATAGGTCAGCCGGTAGAACGGACAGTTCTTCTCCGGGAAATACATCCAGCATTTCTTCGAAGGCGACGGCTGATTGACGCCGACGCCGACGATGTAGGAACCGGAGTGGCGCAGCAAGTCGGCCTGCTCGCGCACTTCGTCAGGCACTTCGCCGTCGATCGACCGGACGAGGAGATCCATCGGCATCGTCGACAACAAGTGGTCATACGCTACCCGATGACCGTCTTCCAGAACCACTTCCTTCCGGGCGAAGTCAACTGCGACCGCCGGAGCATTCAGCCTGAGATTGTCCTGCACGTATGGCTGAATGCGCTCGAACAATCCGCCGGTCCCGCCGCTTCGCGGATACTTGAACGTAGCGTTCGGGCCCCAACCGGCGTCGTCGCGATCGAGCACTACGTTGCCGAGCACGCGCTTGATGTCCACGACCGAGACGCGCTCGCCAACCCACTCCTTATTCATCATGCACGGCGGGTGCGCCCACACCTTGAAGTTGTACGGCATCATGAAGTACTTGGCGATGCCTTTCCCGAACACGCCGAGAATGAACTCTTCGAAGTTGTGGAAGCGCTTGAGATCGAACTCCTGCTTCTGCGCTTCGATCAGGCCCATCAAGCATTCGAGCACCACTTCCCTCGGCAAGTACTTGATGTTGTTCTGGAACGGGTAGGGAAGAAAGCGATCGCACATCCAGACCCACGACTCGCGCAGCAGCTCCTGGTATTCGTCGCCAATCACCTTGGCGAACAGTCGATCGAAGTATTCGTAGTGCGAGAAAAGAACATGGCCGCCAATGTCGTAGGTGAAGCCATTGGGCGATTTCTCTGACGACGCCAGGCCACCCACTTTGTTTCGCGCCTCGAGGATTACGAAGTTCTGGTAGCCAAGCTCGCGTAGACGGTAGCCAGCGCCAAGCCCGGTTGGTCCGGCGCCTATGACCACGATTTTTTTCTGCTCAGACACCGCTCGTCTCCAACACTTCAGGATTGATGTGACGCTTGCTGACGGAAGCCAGCCAGGAATCGACTGCTGTCTCGAGCGTGGGCATCAGCTTTCCGCGCTCGCTTGTCAGAGCGCTGTTTAGCGGGCGTCGCGCACGTAGCCCGAGGTCGCTCATCGGTACGCCGACGATGCGCGACGAATCGAGGCCGGCTCTCTCCGCTGCCAGGCGCGCGAAATCGAACCAGGTCAGCGCGCCGTCGTTCACCAGGTGCCAAGTGCCGCGCTCATCGTCGACGAGGAGGTCGAGGGTCGTATTGACGAGGTCGGGAACGTAAGTGGGCGACATCATGGTGTCGTTCGCGACACGCACCTCACAGCCCTGGCTGAGCTCGTGGAATGTCGTCGCCAGAAAATTGTGCGAGTCCCAGGGCCCGAAAAACGCGCTCGTTCGGATTAGAAGCGCGTTGGGCAATTGACGGAGATGCTTTTCCAGTCGTGCTTTGCTGTCGCCGTAAATGTTCAAAGGGCTGGCGACGTCGCTCTCTACGTACGGATCGCCCTTCCTGCCGTCGAATATCAGGTCGCTCGAGATCGCCACGACCGGAATTCCCAGGCGCGCACATTCATCAGCCAGCACACAGCCGCCTTCCGTGTTTACGCGAAAACAATTCCCGGCATCCCGCTCGGCATCGTCGACTCTTACGTAACCCGCCGCGTTGACGACTGCCCACGGCCGCACGCGATTGAGAAAGTCGGACACCGACTTGCGGGCGCTGATATCGAGGTCCTCGCGGCCGGCCCCGACCACGGCAAGCCCGCGCTCACCCGCGACGCGCAGGAAAGCGTGTCCAAGCGTCCCATTGCAGCCGGTGATGAGAATCACCCGCTCGCGAGCCAGGCCTTCCTTGTTTTGTCGCGGCTCATCGTTGCTGACTTCCAGCTTCGGCCGACGCAGGAGCCGAATGTCCCGACGCCACCACCCAATGCCATCGAGCACGGGATGGTCGCTCGCTCCTGTGGTCGCCAGCGCCGCTGTCATTCTGGCCAATGCAGTGGGACGAGGCAGGGGCGAACGCAGATCAAATGCGGCCGGCTCGTACGAGTCAAAGTCGGATGTGAGAAGCGAGCACCAGCCATAGCAGCCGAGCAGCGACCAGACAGTGATTGCACGGACATCGATGTTCTCACTGCGCAGGTCGAGCGCGGCGCCCCACGCTTCGGCGAGCCATCGCAACTGGTCCTCACGGGTGCAGCCGAGATGTACCTCGGTGATCGCGAGCGGTAACGCGTAGCGATCCCATGCTTCGCGGAGCGGGCCACTGTGTCCGGTGATCCCTTCGTCCAGAATTCGTACGGCCTCGACGTCAACGTAGGCTTGTCGCCCGTTGCCGGGATGATCGCGCTCCGGATAAAGGTCTATGCGATCGTCAAGGAAACGATCGCTTGTGACGTAATGATTGATGCCGATGATGTCGGGCACGCAGGGGCGAGAGAGGAAGCTCTCCAGCTCCTGACGTTGGACGCCGGATTCGAGTAGGTGCCACCAGAGCGGCTGCCTGTCATCAAGGCGTCCCGTCAGAATGTCGAAAGTCAGCCAGCGTCTGCTGTTGTCGAAGTTTGCCTGATAGGAAAGTGCCGGCGTGCTGTAGGTCTTGCCGAGGTCCTCAGTCTGAACGAGGCGAGCTTGAGAATTGACCGAACGAATGGCCGACATCGCCGCGCGAACCCCCGCGCATTGGTTCACGACAGCTCGCGCGAAAGAACGGTCGTCGCGAGCGTGCGGGTACCAGTGGCCGTACAGCGTGGCGAACCTTGCGGTGGTGAGCGGTTCGTTGATCGGTGTGTACAACTCGATCCACGGATAGCGCCGAGCGACAGCACTGGCGAACTCGCTCAGCTTGCTGCTGAACTCGTCGTCGAGGAGGCTGGTGTAATTCGGTCCGCTGCCGTGGTGAACCAGTCCAATTATCGGTTTGATGTCCAGCTCGCGCATTTTGCTCAGCGCACGATCACTCTCAGACCAGTCCAGATCGGCGAGTGAATTGGGGGCGACGCGCTCCCATAAAACGGGATAGCGCAGTGTGCGGACGCCCAGCGACGCAAACTGCTCGAGGTCCTCCTCGATTCGCTTCGTGTGTCCGCTTAAAACGAGCTGATCGTAAAAGCGCTCACCAACACGGTTAACAGTGCACTCGATTCCGCCCCAGATCTCTACCTTTTTTGAAGCATCGCTGGTAGCCGAGGGGCGCGCTGGAAGTGCCCCGGGGGTCATTGAACCGCAAGCTCCCCCAGTCTCTCGGCGCGACGTGCGACTCTGATCTGCGGTGCGGTGGTTTCGCTGACCTCGCTGATCAGTTTGCGCATCTTTCCAACGATGCTCTCCCAGGATGCGTTTGCCGCCATCTCGATGCCCTGGGCAACGAGAGCTCGATCGGGGTTCGTTGCTGACTGACTAGTGAGCGCAACGAATTCACGCTCCGAGCGCGCGACTCTCACCACGGGAGTGAAGTTTCTCACGACGTCTGGTACAGCCGTTGAGACGATCGGCTTGCCAGCCGCCATGTATTCGAGGGTCTTCGTCGGGTTGATGAACTCGGTTGCCTCGTTCAGAGCAAATGGCATCAGGCACACCGTAAATCCCTTCACGTATCCCGGCAACGCTGAATAATCGCGCTGGCCCAGCCAACAAATATTCGGTGCTTTAGGCAACGTTGCCGGGTCAACTTTGACCACCGGTCCAACCATGACGACGCTCGCGTCGGGACGGCTCTCGGCGAGCGTACGGATCAATTCGTAATCGATCCGTTCGTCGATAACGCCGAAGTATCCGAAGACGGGCTGTGGCAGTGAAGCGATGTCCGCCGGCACCGGCGTCTCCCACAGCCTCGCTTTACCGAAATGCCGATTATCGACCCCGCACCCGAAAAAGTGAACGTTGCTGTGATAACGCCTCTTGGACTCGTACAGCTTGTAGCCGCCGGTGAAGACAACATCTGCGTTAGCGAGGAGCAGTCGTTCGCGTCGAACGAGATCAGGATGCGCGAAACGGAACTGTGATAGCTCATCCATGCAGTCGTAGACAACTGCAACCTCGTTGAACGCACCCAGCATTGCCGGCGCCGTGAGCGGACTATAGAACCACTGGACCGGATTGTTGAACGTCCGCTTTAGCTCGCCGCCGGGCAGAATCGCGTGTTGCACGAGCCTGCGAATCTCGGCGATGCCGCGTTCGTAATCGTCACGGAAGACACCCGGCAGGTGCGGAACAGCGCGGAAGACATTGGCGTGCGGAACACTGATGTCGAGTTTGGGCGACGCCAGATCATCCAGGAAAATCGGCTCCTCGACGAAGAGCACGGGACGATGCTCAGCGAGCCGTGAGAGAAGCTGCTGAGGACGTTGCCACACAAAATCCCAGCGGAGGTGGCTCTGGACGATAATTGGACGGTCAGCGGGTGCGAGCGATCCCGCGGCGTCTGCTAAGGCATCAACACGGCGCATTCTTGAATTCTTTTTTAGGGTTTTCTTGCTGTAATGGAAAAGCAAGCAGCGTGCCGATTTTAATTTCGCGTCGCGAATCGGACGAGTGTGCGCAGACGTACGCTTTGTTCCGGAATCCTGGGTTTTTTTCTGGGAAAATTTCTTTTTTGTGAGCGACAATCAGTAGCCGAGCACCAACACGAGGCTCTGAGCAGGAATGATGTCCTTCCAGTGAGCGATCAGTTTTTTGTAAGCGGCCCCCACCGGACGAATGCGGCGATCGAGGTCGCAAAGTCCGAGCGGATTCACACGACCGGCGTCTTCCCTGAGCGCCGTGTCCCAGTCGACCTGATCGGTAAGGCTGTACCAGGTGAAGCCCACTATCGGAATCCCATCCTCCTTAAGCCTCACCATTTGCGCCCACTCTTTTGTTAGCCACTTAACCGCGCCTGGCTGGACGATGTTCGTCTCGGCGTGCATGACGGGCAGTCGGTACCGTTCGAAATACTGTCGAGTGATGATGTAATAGCCGAAGATCTCGCCCGACTCTGTGTAACTGCCATCAGCATGGACCATGTGCTCATTGGTCCAGTAGTAGTCGGTGCCCATGATGCAGTGCGCTTTGACATGGTTATCTCTGAACCAGTGGTACTCGGCGTTAGTCAAGCCGTTCTGGATGACGTATTCGTACGTATCAGATGAAAGGGGATAGCCGTACGTCAGGTCTAGAGCGAGAAATCTTTTTTCGTTGAGTGCGTGTGCGAGCGGCAGTACGCTGGGATCTTCCGCGTGAAAGTATTCCGACGACTCGCTTTGAATGAACGTCGGCTGTGGGCGACACTCGAGAATCTCCGTCATCGCCAGAACGTTCGCTTTGCACAGATTTTTCATGGCGGTTACAAACGCGCCGTGATCCCGGCGTCTTTCATTCCACCAGCCGTGCATTGCCGAAAAGGTGGCGGCGATGAATATCTCGTTCACCGGGGTGAACAGCGTGACCCAGGGGTATCGCTCGGAAAACGCACGCGCGTATTCGGCGAAGAAGTGCGGCCATTCCGGATTTTGAAAGTCGCCGAGCCAGTCAGGAACACCGAAGTGGCAAAGATCGGCGATTGGTGTGATCTCCAGGTCCTTCAGGGCGTTGAAGGTTTCGTCGGCAAAGCTCCAGTCGTAAATCCCCGGGCCCAGATGTGTCCTATAGTAGGGCGGACCATAGCGAAGAAATTCGATGCCCAGCTCTTTGACGAGGGCGAAGTCCTCTCGCCAGCGGTCGTAATGACCGCACTTCGCAAAGCTGTCGACGCGCTTGGCGGTGCCATCGGGTAGTCCGATTACGGGATAGCTACCCTCGATTCCGGTCGCAAAGAGAAAATGTGGGAAGCAGGGTGGGTCTCGGCGCATTGTGACTGCACTGCGCGCGTTCCATGCCGAACCGCGGTTTTTTCGCGATGCGTGGCGTGTCGGGGCAACTGCTGGCTCGAGAGTTCCGCGGCACAGCACTGGCAAGTCTTTACTCTGAACATCAGCCTGACCCGAGGATGGTTCAGATGGCGCCCCTCAAGAAGATTCTTTTTGCCTGTTGTGTGCTGGCGGTCGCGGCACTCCCGTTCGCCTGCACCCAAAGCTCCACGTTTCTCGCGGAGAAGCCGCGGCACTATCCCGCTGATTCCGTCGAAGGCACGGCGCACAAGCTTGGCGTCGTCCAGGGTTTTTACGGGCCAGAGTCGGTGCGCTATTCGCCAGGACAGGATGTGTACTTCGTCTCTGTCATGAACGGACCCGGCTCGGAGAAAGACAACAACGGCTACATCGTCCAGATCGACGCCGGAAACCTTGGAAGCGGCAAACTATTCGCGGTCGGCGGGAAGAACGGAGTCCATCTCGACGCGCCAAAAGGATTGGCAATCCACGGCGACACACTGTGGACGACTGACATTGACGTTCTGCGCGCGTTCGATCGCTGGACCGGCCGCTCACTCGGCGAAATCGACCTAAAGCCCTATCACGCTGTGCTGCTCAACGACATCGCAGTCGGACCGGACGGGACCATCTACGTCACCGATACAGGCATCGACATGGCGAACATCGGCGTCATCTACCTCGGCGGGGACAAGGTCTTTGCCATCGGCGCGAATCGTTCAATCAAAATCATCGCGCACGGAAACGTGCTCGGCCGGCCGAACGGGGTGACGTGGGATTCGGTACGAAAGGCGCCGGTGGTGGTCTCCTTCGATACCTGGCACAGTGAGGTTTACGCCTTGCATCCCGCAGACTCTACGCGATCCACCTTCGCCGTGGGAAAGGGAAGGTTCGACGGTATCGAGCCGGTCGGTGGTGGGAGATTCCTGGTGACGTGCTGGCAGGACTCGAGCGTGCACTTGTTCGGCAATCACCTCGACAAGCAGATCGTGCGCAACGTCCCGTCACCGGCTGACATCGGAATTGACACCAAACGCAACCGCCTGGCGATCCCAGTCGGCAACAATCGCGTCGAGTTCTGGGATCTGGCGGGCGTCTAGACCCAACATAGATTCGCGGAGATGAGCATCCGCGAATTCGAGATCGACAAGGACATTCGCCGTGCGTCGACGCTTCCCGCTCGCGTGTATTCCGATCCGGCTTACTTCGAGCTGCAAAAGGATCGAGTCTTTGCACGCAGCTGGCAGTACGCGGGTGACTCCACTCGAGTGAAGGCGCCCGGGCGTGTCGCTCCCTTCACGCTGCTCGACGGATGTCTCAACGAGCCGCTGGTGCTGACCTCCGACGACGAAGGCGCGATGCGTTGTCTCTCCAATGTTTGCACCCACCGCGGTGCGATCGTCGTGGAAGGCGAAGGACATGCGCGCAATCTTCGCTGCAGGTATCACGGTCGGCGATTCGCGCTCGACGGAAAGTTCGTCTCGATGCCGGAGTTCGACACGACCGTTGGATTTCCGTCGGAAAAGGACAATCTTCCGAGCCTGCCTCTCCAGAAGTTCGGCCCGATGCTGTTCACGGGCCTCGCACCTGAGATGTCGTTCGACGAGTGGATCGCGCCGGTGCGTGAGCGTGTGTCATTCATGCCCCTCGATGCATTCACGCGGGATGCTTCGACGTCGCAGGATTATCTCATCAACGCCAACTGGGCGCTTTACTGCGACAACTATCTCGAAGAGTTTCACATTCCGTACGTGCACGCGGGGCTGGCCGAAAAGCTCGATTACTCCGGCTATCGTACCGAGCGATTCAAGTACGGCAACCTGCAGCTCGGAATTGCCAAAGCGGGAGAGCCCGGATTCGCCCTTCCGTCCGATCATCCGAATGCAAGCGAGCGCGTCGGTGCGTTCTATTTCTGGCTGTTCCCCAACATCATGTTGAATTTTTATCCATGGGGATTGTCGTTGAACATTGTGGCGCCGCTCGAAGTAGGTCGCACGCGAGTGTCGTTCATCTCGTACGTGTGGGATGCGGCGCTGCGGGAGAGCGGTGTCGGCGCCGGCCTGCACCGCGTTGAGATGGAGGACGAAGAAGTCGTCGAGTCGGTGCAGCGCGGCGTACGATCCAGACTCTACGACCGCGGACGTTATTCCGAGCGCCGTGAGGTCGGCACTCATCACTTCCACGAATTGCTTGCCGACTTCATGAAGCGCCCACAAAGCGAAAACGGATCTTCGCGCCTGACGCCGCGCGCGTGAGCCAGCCCGCGACTTCGCGGGACGGCAACTCGGCGAAATCGAGCGGCGCCAGTCTTGGTCTGCTGGCGGTGCTTGGAGTGGTGTTCGGCATCTCAGTGACAGTTGGCAACAGCATTGGCTCCGGCATTCTGCGCACGCCCGGAGTCGTAGCTGAAAAACTGCCCACGCCGTTTCTGTTTCTCGCGGTCTGGGTTCTGGGCGGGCTATACGCTGCGCTCGGCGCAAACTCGCTCGCTGAGCTGGCGGCGATGATGCCGGAGTCAGGCGGCTACACGGTATATCTGCGGCGCGCGATGGGGCCGTACGCAGGTTTCGTCATTGGCTGGAGCGATTGGCTGTCGACGTGCAGCAGCCTTGCGCTCGCCGCACTGGTGATCGGCGAGTACCTGGCGATCCTGCTCGGTCTCGCAAAGAATCTCACGTCCGCTTTTGCCATTGTCGTCATCGTCGTGTTCGCGCTCATTCAGCTGCGAGGCGTCAAGACCGGTAGCCTCGCGCAGAACATTACGGCGGTGGTCAAAGCACTCGCGTTCGCTGTTCTTATCGTCGCGTGCTTCGTGCTTGGTCACGGATTCGGCCGCGGAGCCACCAGCACACTGCCGACGGGTTTCCCATTTCTCGTGGCGTTCGTGCTGGCGATGCAGGCGGTGATCTTCACCTATGATGGCTGGAATGGAATCGTTTACTTCTCCGGGGAGCTGCGAAATCCTGATCGGGACATCCCGAGATCGATGTTCGGTGGCGTGGCAGCTGTCACTGTGATCTACCTGCTCGTCAACGCCGGCTTTCTATATGTACTGATGATTCCCCAGATGTCGGGACAGCCACTGGTGGCGGCGACAGCGGCGAACGCCATCTTCGGCGCCAAAGGCGATACGGTGATTCGCGTGCTCACGATCGTCTCGCTGCTGAGCGCGGTGAATGCCTTCCAGTTGATGACCTCGCGCGTGCTGCACCGGCTGAGTGTGTTTGGATTCGTACCGTCAGCCGACTACGTCAATCGCGGAGGCACGCCGGTCGTTGCACTTCTACTGAGCGCGGCGGCGTGTCTGGTGATGGTGATCACGGGAACGCTCGAAATCGTCCTGGCCGTCACCGCGTTTCTGTTTGTCGCTCAGTACGCGCTGATCTTTACAACGGTATTCCTGCTGCGTCGGCGCGAGCCGGAAGCGCGCCGACCATTTCGCGCGATCGGCCATCCGTGGACAACCGGCCTCGTGCTGGCACTCTCGATTGCTTTTCTCGTCGGAGCGTTCTTCGCCGACACGAGGAACAGCATCTACTCGCTGATTTTATTGGCGGTGAGCTGGCCGATCTATCTAATGGTCCGGCCGAGATCGAGCGAGGCCTAATCCTCGATCGCGGGCTGTGACGAAAGTTTCGCGCGCGACGGGCACGCCGGTGGAGCCCACGTTTTGAGAGCTTCGCTGGCGGCCGCTACGCTCCGGTTCCATTCGAACCAGCGTCTCTCTCCTGGACCGCGACGACAAGCGAGTCGCATCTCAATGGTGTCGCGCTGGGGCTGCGGAATTTCAGGGAGTCGCTTGATCAGCGTCGGCGTTGCATCGGGTGAGAGCGTGGCGAGGTAAAACGCGTCGAATTTGCCACCGCTTGTAACGCGATCGACGTTTCGATTGACGATCCACGCCTGAAAGTTCCAGAACACCAGCACGGTGAATGCACCCAGCGCGAGCTCGGCGACTCTGCGCCCAAAGGAAACCGAGATAGATCCGCGACTGATCTCCCATGCCAGCGCAGCGAGCGCAAGCCCCATCGCCAGCATATAAACCTGAGCGAACAGACGCGCCTCGGTAAACCCGTACGCATCTTCGTAAAGCAGCACACGACGAAAGGCCATCACAAGAATCAATTCCAGTGCGATCAGCAGCGCGAAATCCAGACGTCGCAGCGTTGCGCGATCGTGAGCAGCAAGATCGGCGGGACGCGTGTACTCGAGAATGATTATGATCGCGCCGACAATCGTTACGGCGAAAGAGAGCTCACCAAATCCGCGACGGGCGAACTCGGCGAAGGTTACGCCGGTGCCGAGTGCTGCCGGTGGGGGATGGACCAAATACGAAACCTGCAGCGCGACGAACAGCCACAGGATCACTGCCGTGCTCCACAACACCATGCGTTGTTCCGTCATCCCAACCGATATGCGAACAGGCGCGGTCGGAAACGGTGGAAGTCGCAGAGACAACTGGCGGATTGCGAGGGCGTTTGCGCCGAGGGTAACCGCTAACAGGAACAGGGAGAAGACGAGGCGCGGAGGGAACGACCAATCGGGTAACCACGACGTGATGCGGTCGGTACCCCAGCTGATGATTGGATCAGCGCTCGCCAGTAACGCGACGAGGACGATGACGAGTGGCACCGTGATCAGACCACCTCTGATCAAAGCCCGCGAGCGAGGTGAGGCAACTGACCGTGGCGCTGCGGCCACTTCCTGCGCAGACATGCCGAACACACGAAACGGCGCGAGGAAGGGAACAGCTGCCAACAACCTCGCGGAGAGGTCGGCCCATCGCTCAGCGCCGAGCGTGATGACGGCGAGCCCGAGCAACATGGCGTCGGACAGTATGATGAAGAACGGGAATGGATCGGTTCTGGTCAGCGCGAAGCCAAAGCTGAGGATCGTTGCCCAACTGCACAGGATGAGTAGCGGGACTTCGACGCGGCCGATGGCCGAATAGCGCGCGAGGATAAGGGAGCCCGAGGCGGCCGCAACCCAAATTGGCCAGTTGATGCCGGGGTCGGCGGAGAAGAGGATTGTGGCGCCGAGTGCAGCGGTGATAATGGCGCAAATCCAGGCGGTTTTGGTGGAGCGAGGCTGATCAGTAGGTGATGTCATGGTCAAGTAAGACGAATGTAGAGTACTTTATGTCACAAAGCTCAGTCGCGCAAGCCATCAAACGACGACCGCAACCCCAAAAGGCGCGGCCGCCAGCCTATAGTTTTTTCGTAGTTCGTTGCCTTGACTTAGCTGGCTAGCCGAATACCTTTCCAAGGCTATGGCTGACCGCGCTTTAGCGCGCGAGGTCATGCAGAAAAATTCAATCGCCACGAAGTGTGTGGCGCGCCTCGAGTCCCCGCTCGCGAAACAGCTGCGAGCGCACCCGGCGGCAGCGGATGGATACCGGTCCCGACGGGACGGCTGGTCCACCCGCGTTTTTGTTGACCCAAGTCTGCGCGCAACCGCAGGCGCAGGACCAGAACGCTGAGCGTCGCCTACCGGCGACTTCACATAGAGAGACCTTCGAAGCTTATGCCACGCACTACCCCGCTCGATCATTACCGTAACATCGGCATCATGGCCCACATCGATGCCGGTAAGACGACTATGACCGAGCGCGTCCTCTATTACACCGGCAAGACCCACAAAATCGGCGAGGTGCATGAAGGCACCGCGACGATGGACTGGATGGAGCAGGAGCAGGAACGCGGCATCACGATTACCTCTGCCGCGACGACTGCTTTCTGGGAGCGCAGCGGAACCGAGTATCGCATCAACATCATCGATACGCCCGGCCACGTCGATTTCACGGTCGAGGTCGAGCGTTCACTCCGTGTTCTCGACGGTGCAATCACGCTTCTCGATTCGGTCGCCGGCGTCGAGCCGCAAACCGAGACGGTGTGGCGCCAGGCAGATCGCTACAAAGTTCCGCGCCTGATCTTCGCCAACAAGATGGACCGCGTCGGCGCTGACTTCGATCGCTGCCTGCGCATGATCAAGGATCGTCTCACCAAGGATGCGTATCCGATCCAGTTGCCCGTCGGCAGCGGTGAAAGCTTCACTGGCCACATCGACGTCATCGAGCGCAAGCAGTACGTCTTCGACGACGAGTCACTCGGCAAGAAGTTCGAGATTACGGAAGTTCCGGACGAGTTCAAAGAAGTAATGGAGAAGGCCCGGCACGACGTGATCGAGGCCGCCGTCTCCCACGATGAAGCGCTGATCGAGAAGTATTTCAGCGGCACCGAGCTCACCGTTCCGGAAATCCGACACGCCATTCGCAGCGCCACGGTCGGCGGATATATCGTCCCCGTCCTTTGCGGCGCTGCGTTCAAGAACAAGGGCGTCCAGGCAGCGCTCGACGCCGTCGTCGACTATCTGCCTTCGCCGGTCGATGTCCCCGCTGTCGAGGGCCATCTGCCGAACGGCGATCCTGCCGTGCGTCATCCGAGCGATGACGAGCCGTTCGCGGGTCTCGCGTTCAAGATCGCGACCGATCCCTTCGTCGGTAAGCTGACGTTCTTCCGCGTCTACTCCGGCAGCCTCAAATCCGGGTCTTACGTCTACAACGCGACCAAGGACAAGCGTGAGCGCATCGGACGTCTGCTGCAGATGCACGCCAACAAGCGCGAGGAGATCGAAGAGGTAATGGCCGGCGACATCGCCGCCGCAATCGGACTCAAGGACACGCGCACCGGCGACACGATGACGATGGAAGACGCGCCGATCATCCTCGAGGCGATGAAGTTCCCGGCGCCTGTCATCGACGTGGCGATCGAGCCGAAGACCAAAGCGGACCAGGACAAACTGGCGATCGCATTACAGAAGCTGGCCGAGGAAGATCCTACTTTCCGCGTACACTCCGATGCCGAGACCGGTCAGACGATCATCTCCGGCATGGGCGAGTTGCACCTTGAGATCATCGTCGACCGCATGCAGCGCGAGTTCAAGGTGGATGCGAACATCGGCCGTCCGCAGGTCGCTTATCGTGAAACGATTCGCAAACGCGTCGAAAAGGTCGAAGGCAAGTTCATTCGCCAGTCAGGTGGTAAGGGTCAGTACGGTCACGTGGTGATCAACATTGAGCCGGCGAAGCAGGGCGAAGGCTTCGT
The DNA here is from genome assembly GCA_045803545.1 of Gemmatimonadaceae bacterium. Classification (GTDB taxonomy): domain Bacteria; phylum Gemmatimonadota; class Gemmatimonadetes; order Gemmatimonadales; family Gemmatimonadaceae; genus UBA4720. The sequence goes on from JBJMOW010000002.1 coordinate 46,300, forward strand.
CTTCGAGGACAAGATCGTCGGCGGCACCATCCCGCGTGAGTTCATCAAGCCGTCCGAGCAGGGCATGCGCGAAGCGCTCGAGGGTGGTGTGCTCGCCGGATATCCGATGGTCGATGTGAAGGCCGAGCTCGTGTACGGTTCGTACCACGACGTCGACTCCAGCGAAATGGCGTTCAAGATCGCTGGCTCGATGGCGATCAAGGAAGCCGCACGCAGAGCGGGAGCTATCATCCTCGAGCCGATCATGAAGGTTGAAGTCGTGTCGCCCGATCAATACATGGGCGATGTACTGGGTGATCTGTCAGCACGCCGCGGCAGAATTGGCGGAATGAATCAGCGCGGCGAAGCGCAGGTGATCGACGCGATGGTGCCGCTGTCGGAGATGTTCGGTTACTCAACGAAGCTCAGATCGATGACGCAGGGTCGCGCGGTTTACTCGATGGAGTTCGCGCACTACGAAGAAGTACCAAAGTCCAAAGCAGAAGAAATCATCAATAAAGTCACCGCAAAGGCGAGATAAGAAATGTCCAAAGCCAAATTCGAGCGCACGAAGCCGCACGTAAACGTTGGAACGATCGGCCACGTCGATCACGGTAAGACCACATTGACCGCTGCCATCACGGCGATCCAGGCCAAGAAGGGACTGGCTCAGTCGGTGGCCTTCGATCAGATCGATAAGGCTCCGGAAGAGCGCGAGCGCGGTATCACGATCGCGACCGCTCACGTCGAGTACGAGAGCGAGAAGCGGCACTACGCGCACGTCGACTGCCCGGGACACGCCGATTATGTGAAGAACATGATCACGGGTGCCGCCCAGATGGACGGCGCTATTCTCGTCGTATCTGCGGCTGACGGCCCGATGCCTCAGACCAGAGAGCACATCTTGCTCGCCAAGCAGGTGAACGTGCCCTACATCATCGTGTTCATGAACAAGGTGGACATGGTCGACGACCCGGAGCTCCTGGACCTGGTCGAGCTGGAGGTGCGTGAGTTGCTCTCGAGCTACGACTTCCCGGGCGACGACACCCCGATCATCAAGGGGAGCGCACTAAAGGCTCTGGAGTCAGGGGATCCCAACTCGGAGTACGGTAAGAAGATCGGCGAGCTGATGGATGCGCTGGACTCTTATATCCCGCAGCCCAAGCGTGAGACCGATAAGCCGTTCCTGATGCCCGTGGAAGACGTGTTCTCGATCACTGGGCGCGGTACGGTGGCGACGGGGAGAATCGAGAAGGGCAAGATCAAGGTGGGCGAGGAAGTGGCGCTTATCGGCTTCGGCTCGGACAAGAAGACGGTCATCACTGGGGTCGAGATGTTCAGGAAGCTTCTGGACGACGGCCAGGCAGGTGACAACGTCGGTCTCTTGCTTCGTGGTATCGACAAGAACGATGTGGAGCGTGGGATGGTGCTGGCCAAGACGGGTAGCATCACGCCGCACACCAAGTACAACGCCGAGGTTTACGTGTTGACCAAGGAAGAGGGCGGCAGACACACGCCGTTCTTCAAGGGTTATCGTCCCCAGTTCTACTTTAGAACTACGGACGTGACGGGAAGTGTTGAGCTGCCGGAAGGTATGGAGATGGTGATGCCGGGTGACAACGTTCAGATGACGATCGAGCTCATAACACCGATCGCGATGGACGAAGGCCTCCGCTTCGCGATCAGAGAAGGCGGCAGAACGGTTGGCGCTGGCGTAGTCACCAAGATTCTCAAGTAACGCAAACAAACTCGAGAGACAGTTATGGCAGGAAGAATTCGAATTCGGCTTAAGGCGTTTGACCACGCCGTCATCGACCAGGCGTCAGCGGACATCGTCCGCACCGCCGAGAAGACGGGCGCGCAGGTCAGTGGTCCGATTCCTTTGCCGACAAAGACGAAGCGCTGGACCGTTCTCCGCTCGCCGCACGTCGACAAAAAGTCGCGCGAGCAGTTCGAGCTCAAGACGCACAAGCGTTTGATCGACATCCTTGATTCACGCGCGGCAACTGTGGATGCGCTGACCAAGCTCGATCTTCCTGCCGGCGTCGACGTCGAAATCAAGGTCGAGTAACGGTCCACTGACACGAATTGCGAACTGTTAGAGGGTAAATGATAGGAATAATTGGTCGTAAGTTGGGGATGACCCAGATCTTCAATGAAGAGGGACAGCAGATTCCTTGCACCGTGGTGGAGGCGACTCCGAACTCGGTGACGCGGATTCTGAAGAAGGATCAGGCTGGCTACGAGTCCGTCGAGCTTGGCTTTGGCGAGCAGCGTCACGCCCGCGAGTCGAAGAAAGGCGAGCGCACTCCGCGCGGCCGTCGCGCCCACAAGGCGATCGTCGGTCACGCCGCCAAGTCTGGCCTGCAGACCGCGCCCGCTCACTTCCGCAGCTTCCGTCTCGACGACGCGATGCTGCCGGACAACAAAAAGAACGTCCCGACTTTCAATCTTGGCGACAAGATCACGGTCGAGATCTTCGCAGCTGGCGAGCAGGTGAAGGTCACCGGAACTTCGAAAGGTCGCGGATTCCAGGGCGTCGTAAAGCGTTACGGATTCCACGGCGGACCCAACACTCACGGCAACACGAAGCACCGTCGTCCTGGCTCAATCGGCCCCGGCACCGATCCGTCGCGTGTCATCAAGGGCAAGAAGATGCCTGGTCACTATGGCGCTGAGCGTCACACGCAGACGCACCTTCGTGTCGAGCGCATCGATGCCGCACGCAATCTCATCTACATCCGCGGCTCCGTCGCCGGTCCGACGAACGGAATCGTGATGATCAGGAAGCAAGGCTAATGGCAGAGACTGCTACGCAAACACTGAAAGCTCCGGCGTACACCGCCGGCGGCACCGAGCGCGAGCGCGTCGATCTTCCGGGCGATCTGTTCGACGGAACAATCAACATGCCGGTGATGCACCAGGCGGTGAAGGCGTTCCTTGCCAACCAGCGCCTCGGCCTCGCCTACACTCGGACGCGCGGTCTTGTCACCGGTGGTAATCAGAAGCCGTGGAAGCAGAAGGGAACCGGCCGCGCCCGTCAGGGCTCGCGCCGCGCTCCGAACTGGCCGGGCGGTGGAACTGTCTTCGGTCCGACCGGTCGCAAATACGGCCAGACGGTGCCGCGCCAGATCCGCGCCCTCGCTCGCAAGAGCGCTCTGAACGCGCGTGCGCGCGAGAATGCGCTGATCGTGATCGACAACTTCAACTACGACGCGCCGAGCACGAAGCAGCTCGTTTCTCTGATCGGTGCGCTGGGAGTTGCCGAGAAGAAAATTCTCGTTCTCACCGACGGCCTGAAGCAGAACGTGTTTTTGAGCGGACGCAATCTGCAACGCGTCCACGTGATGCCGTACTCCGACGTCTCCACCTATCACATTCTCTGGTCCGACGTCGTGCTGATCGAGGCGAACGCACTCGGTTATGCGCTCGAGGCAGTTGAGGAGAAGCGGGAAGCGGGAGGCGGGAAGCGGGAAGCGGTCACGCGGGAGGCGGGAGGCAGGAAGCGGGAAGCGAAGGTGCCGAAGAAGTCCGCTCGCAAAGCTGCAAAGGCTGAAGCCAAGGCGTCGAAGCCGAAGGGCAAGGCCGCCAAGAAGTCGTCGGCAAAAAAATCCGGCGCCAAAAAGAAAGGGAAGTAGCTAATGCCGACTATTACTGAAACAATCGTCACTCCGATCGTCACCGAGCAGACCTCGGGGTCGTACCAGGATCGCGGCGAGTACACGTTCCGGGTTCATCCGAAAGCGACCAAGACGCAGATCAGAATCGCGATCGAGGAGCTCTTCAACGTGACGGTCACCGGCGTCTGGACCTCGAACCATCGCGGCAAGAACCGTCGCGTGGGTCAGCAGGTTGGACGTCGTCCACATTGGAAAAAAGCAATCGTGACGCTGAAAGAAGGCGATTCGATTGAAATCTTCGAGGGCGCGTAAGCAATGGGCATTCGTCAGTTCAAGCCTGTAACCAAGAGCTCGCGGTTTCGCTCGGTTTCCGATTTCTCGGAGATCACGCGCGACCACGGCGAGAAGTCGCTGATGGAGCCGATCAAGAAGAGCGGCGGCCGCGACAATCACGGCCACATCGCGATGCGTCGCATTGGCGGTGGTCACAAGCGCATGTACCGCATCATCGATTTCAAGCGCAACAAGTTCAACATGGCGGCGACGGTGCGTGAGATCGAGTACGATCCGAATCGCACGGCGCGCATTGCGCTCGTCGAGTATGAGGATGGTGAGAAGCGATACATCATCCACCCGAAAGGTCTCTCTGTCGGCGACAAGATCGTTTCCGGGCCCGGCTCCGATAGCCGCGTCGGTAACACACTGCCGCTTCGTGAGATTCCGCTCGGCACCGACGTTCACAACGTCGAACTGAAGCCGGGCAAGGGCGGGCAGCTGGCGCGCTCCGCTGGAACGGCGCTCGAGGTGGTCGCAAAGGAAGGAGACTACGTCACGCTGCGCATGGCTTCGACCGAGACCCGCATGATCCACGGCAACTGCCTGGCGACCATCGGAACTGTCGGCAACGCCGAGCACGAGCTGATGTCGCACGGAAAAGCCGGCAAGAGTCGCTGGCTGGGCAAGCGGCCGAAGGTACGCGGTGAAGTGATGAACCCGGTCGATCATCCGCACGGTGGTCGTACTCGCGGCGGACGCAACGTCGTGGATCCCTGGGGCAACAAGGAAGGCGTGAAAACTCGCAAGCACAAGAAACCATCGCAGCGCCTGATCGTTCGCGGTCGGAAGCGCGGCAAGGCAACGCAGTAACCAATTCTGAGAATCGAATATGGCAAGAAGTATTAAGAAAGGTCCGTACGTCGAAGATTCGCTGATGACCAAGGTCTCGGCGATGAACAGCAGAAACGAGAAGCGGGTGATCAAGACCTGGGCGCGCTCGAGCACGATCGTGCCTGACTTCGTCGGTCACACCTTCGCGGTTCACAACGGCAACAAGTTCATTCCCGTGTACGTGACGGAGAACATGGTCGGGCACAAGCTCGGCGAGTTCGCTCCGACGCGTCTGTTCCGTGGTCACACCGGTGCGGTAAAGGCGACCGATAAAAAGGTCGCCGGCGTTCCAACCGGCGGTCCTGGTGCTGCTGCACCGGCGCCGTCAGGCACGCCCGCCAAGGGCACCCCGGCGGTCAAATGAGCGAGAGATCGAGAGTTCGCGCGGCGCGTCACGCCGCCGAGAGGAAGGGAGTGTCGAGCGCCATTCAGCGCACGACACGCCAGTCGCCTTACAAGATGCGCCTGGTGATCGATCAGATCCGCGGCAAGGATGTCAACGAGGCGCTCGGTCTTCTCCGTTTCTCGAAGAAGTTCGCGGCGAAGCAGATCGAGAAGGTGCTGACTTCCGCTGTCGCCAACGCGGAGTATCGCTCGCGGAATGAAAACGAGTCGGTCGATGTCGACACGTTGTTCATCAAGCATGCGATTGTGAACGAGGGTCCCGCGCTGCGTCGGTTCATGCCGGCGGCGCAGGGACGCGCAACGCCGATCAGAAAGAGAACGAGCCACGTCGAGATCGTGCTCGACGCTCGTGAGGAAAAGCCACGCGTGGCGCGCACCACTCGCAAGACCGAGAGCGCGCCGAGCAAGGCCGAGGCTTCGACCAAGAAGAGTTCCCGCGCTTCAGGGAGTAAAAAGTAAATGGGTCAGAAAACACATCCGATCGGATTCCGTCTCGGCGTCTCCAAGACCTGGAGGTCGCAGTGGTACGCGAATCGTGATTTCCCGGCACTGCTTCGTGAAGACGAGCTGCTGCGCAAATACTTGAAGGCGCGTTTGGGTCACGCGGCGATTGCCGACATCCGCATCGAGCGGAAACCGGGCAAGGTCGTCGTCACGATCCATACCGGCCGTCCGGGCGTCGTGATCGGCAAGAAGGGCGCTGAAGTCGATCAGCTGCGCGATGAGCTGAATAAGCTCACCGGCAAGGAAGTCGGCATCAACGTCGAGGAGATCAAGCGTCCCGAGCTCGATGCGCAGCTCGTCGCCGACAACATCGCCAATCAGTTGGCGCAGCGTATCTCGTTCCGTCGCGCGATGAAGCGGGCGGTGCAGAGCGCAATGCGCATGGGCGCCGGCGGAATCAAGATCAAGACCGGTGGACGTCTGGGCGGCGCCGAAATCGCGCGCGTCGAGGGATATCACGAGGGTCGTGTTCCCCTTCACACACTGCGCGCGGACATCGACTACGCGACGTCGACCGCGAAGACCACCTTCGGCACCATCGGTGTGAAGGTCTGGATCTTCAAAGGCGAGATCGTCGAAGATCGCCGCGGCAAGACTTACTCGACTGGCGTCTAAGGAGATTCGAAAGTGCTTAGTCCCAAGCGTGTAAAGTTCAGAAAGAGATTCAAGGGTCGGACGAAGGGCCTCGCCACTCGTGGCAATGAGGTGTCATTCGGTCAGTATGGCCTGAAGGCGGTCGAGCCGGGTTGGGTTACGAATCGACAGATCGAAGCAGCGCGTGTGGCGCTGACCCGTCATATCAAGCGTGGCGGCAAGGTCTGGATCCGGATCTTCCCCGACAAGCCGATCACCAAGAAGCCCGCCGAAACCCGCATGGGTAAGGGAAAGGGCTCGCCTGAAGGATGGGTAGCAGTGGTCAAGCCTGGTCGAGTGATGTTCGAGCTCGAGGGCGTGACCCCGGACATTGGACGCAAGGCAATGGCTCTCGCCGCGGCAAAGATCGGCGTGAAGTCGAAGTTCGTGCAGCGAGAGGAGGCACATACTGATGCTGGCTAAGGACATTCGCGAGATGGGCGAGGCGGACATCAACGCGCGCATCGCCGAGCTGGAGCGTGAGCGGTTCAACCTCCGCGTTCAGTCAGGCACGCGTACGCTCGACGATCCACTTCGTCTGCGTGTGATCCGCAGGGACGTGGCGCGCCTCAAGACGGTGCTGAAAGAGAAGATCATCGGCATCGCCGAAGCGCGGGAAGCGGGAAGCGGGAAGCGGGAAGCGCAAACCGGCAAGCAGGAGGCGGGAAGGGGCGGTCGGACATCGAGACGAGTGACGGGAAGACGCGGTCGCAAAGCGGCCACTGCGACCAACCGTGCGAAAAGGAGTAAGAGGGCGTAATGGCAGAACTGGAGAGAAACGAGAGCAGCACGACAGAGCGGAGCTCGCGCAAGACGCGAGTCGGCAGGGTCGTCAGCGACAAAATGCAGAAGACGGTAGTGGTCTCGATCGAGCGTCGAGTTCAGCACCCTGTGTACGGCAAGATGGTTCGCCGCACCAAGAAGCTGAAAGCGCACGATGAGGAGAACCAGGCCAAGACGGGCGATACCGTCCGCATCATGGAGACCCGGCCATTGTCGAAGGACAAGCGGTGGCGCGTGGTCGAAATCATCGAACGTGCACGTTAACGGAGAAGACCAGTGATCCAGCAGGAATCGGTGGTCAAGGTCGCGGACAACTCGGGCGCGAAAACGGCGCTCGTGATCCGCGTGCTCGGCGGAACGCGCCGACGCTACGCGTCGCTTGGCGATGTAGTAATCGTCGCCGTGAAGAACGCGCTCCCCAACGGCACCGTGAAGAAGTCAGACGTCGCGCGCGCGGTAGTGGTGCGCACGGCGAAGGAGACGCGTCGCAAGGATGGCAGCTACATCCGCTTCGACGAGAACGCAGTCGTGATCATCAACGAACAAGGTGAGCCAAGAGCGACTCGTATCTTCGGACCCGTGGCGCGCGAGCTCCGCGACAAGAAGTACATGAAGATCGTCTCGCTCGCCCCTGAGGTGATATAAAGTGAGAGTTCTGAAATACAGGAAGACGGCGGGCAACCGGCTTATCGCGCGCCACGCCAGGAACGCCGAGCGGATGAAGCTGAACGTGTCGAGGGGTGACACGGTTCGGGTGATGCGCGGCGAAGACAAAGGAAAGGAAGGCAAGGTGATTCGCGTTTTCCTCAAGACCGGCCGCGTGCTGGTCGAGGGCGTGAACATGGTGAAGATGCATCGCAAGGCGCGTACGGCCGAAGAACAATCGGGTATCCGTGAGGCGCCGGCGTCGATTCATCACTCGAACGTCATGCTGCTCGACGCGAAGTCGGGACAGCCGACTAGAGTGAAGTCACGCTACGACAGTGATGCCGAGCACGTTGACCGTCGGAGAAGCAAAGAGCGCGTCGGCGCGAAGAGCGGAGAACCCATCCCGCGCGTGCGCTGAGCGAGGACATAGAACATGGCTAAAACAGACAATAAAGCGGCAGGCGGTAAGAAGGATGCGGCCGGCGGGAAGTCCAAGGGCAAGGCTCGCAAGGACACTGCCCAACAGGTTCAACAGGAGCACGCGGGAAAGGATCTCCCGGTTCCTCCGCCGCGCCTTCGCATCCTGTACGAGCAGACGGTGCGTGACCGGTTGAAGACCCAGTTCGGATTCGGCAACCCGCACGAGATCCCGAATCTCAGCAAGATCGTGGTCAATTGCGGCGTCGGCGAAGCGATCAAGAACCCAAAGGTTCTCGACAGCGTCGTCAACGAGCTCAGCATCATCACCGGCCAGCGTCCGGTTCGTAAGAAAGCGAAGAAGTCGATCGCCAACTTCGGATTGAGAAAGGGTCAGGAGATCGGGGCGGCCGTGACGCTGCGCGGCGCGCGGATGTGGGAGTTCTTCGACCGATTCGTCACGGTAGCAATTCCGCGGATTCGCGATTTCCGCGGCGTCAACACTCGCTCGTTCGATGGACGCGGCAACTACACGCTGGGTGTGAAGGAGCAGATGATTTTCCCCGAGATCAACTACGACATGGTCGATCAGATCCACGGGATGGACATCACCTTCGTAACCACCACGACCAAGGACGACCAGGCGCTGGCGCTGTTGAAGGAGTTGGGGATGCCGTTCCGTGGCGAGGAAAAAGGAGACGGGCGTTCACATCGGCGATAGGCAGCCCGAGTCACGAGCTGAGTTCGAAATCCGAGCTCAGTCCGAATAGCGAACTTTTTTTAGAGAGATGTAAATGGCAAGAAAGGCCATGGTGGAGAAGTCGAAGCGGAAGCCGAAGTTCGGGGTGCGTCAGCACAATCGCTGCGGGCGCTGCGGAAGATCGCGTGCTTTCCTGCGCAAGTTCGGTCTCTGCAGAATCTGCTTCAGAGAGATGGCGCTGTCGGGATACATACCCGGCGTGCGTAAGGCTAGCTGGTAACCATTCATTTCTACACGTCCTGTCCAAAAGCTGCGGATTTGCGAGCTTTTGGTTGGGATACGGTAGAACGAGGAAAATCACTTAATGAGCATGACAGATCCGATTGCCGACATGCTGACGCGCATCCGCAATGCCTGCGGAGCGAAGCACCGCCGCGTCGATATGCCGGTTTCGAAACTGAAAGTTGAGATCGCGAAGATCCTGAAGGAGAACAATTTCATTCAGGACTACAAGACGCTGGACACCGATGAAGGCAGAACACTGCTTCGCGTGGTACTCAAGTACGCGCAGGGCGGCCAGCCGGTGATTCGTGAGCTGCGTCGTGTTTCCACGCCGGGCCTGCGAAAGTACGTCGGCGTCTCCGAGATTCCGCGCGTACGCAACGGACTCGGCATGGCGATTCTCAGCACCTCACAGGGCGTGATGTCCGATCGCCAGGCGCGCCAGAAGCGCACCGGCGGCGAGCTCATCGCGCTGGTCTGGTAAGGAGATAGATAGAGATGTCGAGAATTGGAAAGCATCCGGTCGCGGTACCGAAGGGCGTGACGGCCAAAGTCGATGGCAACACCGTTTCAGTGAAGGGACCAAAGGGTGAGCTCGAGCGCACCCTCCACCCGGAAATGAAGGTGACGCTGAACGACAATCAGATCGTCGTCGAGCGGCCGTCGGACGAAGCGAATCACAAAGCGCTCCATGGATTGAGCCGTACACTCGTCGCGAACATGATCGAGGGTGTGACCAAGGGCTTCAAGAAGGAGCTCGAGCTCGTTGGCGTCGGCTACAAAGCCGATGCGCGCCCATACGGGCTACAGCTCGCGCTTGGCTTCTCGCACCCGGTCAAATACGAAGCACCGAAGGGAATCAAGCTTAGTGCGCCGGCGCCGACGCAAATCGTCGTCGAAGGCGCGAACAAGGAAATCGTCGGTCAGGTTGCCGCGGAGCTGCGCAGCATCAGGCCACCCGAGCCGTACAAGGGCAAGGGCATCAAGTACGTCGGCGAGCAGATTCGTCGCAAAGCCGGCAAGGCTGGTAAGGCGGGAGCGAAATAATGCCTAAGATGGCAAGACCGAAGTCGCGCGATCAACTGCGTACGCGGCGTCACTTCAGGCTGCGGAAGAAAGTCGTCGGGAGCTCGGAAAGGCCACGGCTCGTGGTCTACAGATCTCTCAAGCACATCTATGCTCAGCTGGTCGATGACACCACCCAGCGCACGCTGATGACGGTCACCGACACCGGTCTCGATGGAAAACCGACCGAAAAGTCGGTCGAAGTTGGCAAGCGCATCGCTGCGAAGGCGAAGGACGCCGGCGTAAAGCGAGTCGTGTTCGATAGAGCTGGATACAAATATCACGGTCGCGTCAAAGGCGTGGCCGACGGAGCCCGCGAGGGCGGGTTGGAGTTTTAATAAATGGCTGATAACGAAAACGAGAATCCGGGAAGCACCGAACAGCCGACGCAGGAGCGTAGCGGCGGCGGCGGCGGTGGTGGCGGCGGCGGCGGAGGCGGTGGCGGTGGCGCTCGCGGCGGCCGTGGTGGCCGTGGTGGTCGCGGCGGCGGCGGCGGCGGACGTGGCGGCGCCGGTCGTGGCCGCGGTGGTCCGCGCGGCGAAGGTGGTCAGGGCGGACCTGGCGGTGGGGGCCCGGGTGGCGGCCGCAGAGGCCGCGATGGCAAGGGACGTGACAGAGAGGGCGGCCGCGGAGAAGGCGGCAGCGAGCTCGTCGAGAACGTCATTGCGATCAATCGCGTCGCCAAGGTCGTGAAGGGTGGTCGCCGCTTCTCCTTCAATGCGCTTGTCGCGGTGGGAGATGGTCAGGGTCGCGTTGGCTTCGCCACCGGCAAGGCGAACGAAGTGTCGGAAGCGGTGCGCAAGGCGGTCGACGGAGCTCGTCGAAACATGGTTGCGATCCCGATGACCGGCAGCACCATTCCCCACGAGATCGTCGGCTCTCACGGCGCTGGTCGCGTCTGGATGAAGCCGGCAGCGCCGGGCGCGGGTGTGATTGCGGGCGGCGCAGTGCGCGCGATCATGGAGTGCGCAGGTATTGCTGATATTCTGACCAAATCTCTCGGCTCGACCAATCCGCACAACATGGTGCTGGCGGCTCTCGATGGATTGAAGCAGCTCACGACGGTCGAACAGATCGCCCGCGAGCGCGGCCTCGAAGTGTCGAGCATCGGCTATCGCTCGCGCGCCAAGTCAAAGGAGGCGGCAGTCCATGCCTAGAACACACGTATGGTGGCGAACCCGCGGTCCGAAGAAGACCGCGAAGGAGACGCTCACCAAGGGTAAAGTTCGTATCAAGCAAGTACGCAGCGGCATCGGCCACTCGTGGAGGATGCGGTTGACCCTGGAAGCGCTCGGGCTGAAGCATCATCAGGCCGAAGTGATTCATCAGGATTCGCCCTCGCTGCGCGGACAGATCAAGCACGTGCGTCACTTGATCGAAGTGACGCCGATCGAGGAATAGACAGTGGCAACCAAAGCAACGCGCAAAGCGCGCGGCGCAGGCGAGGCGCCGAGTGTGGAAAGGATCGGACTGCATAATCTCGTTCCGGCTCCCGGATCGCATCGGAATCGCAAGAGACTCGGGCGTGGTCCGGGGTCTGGCACCGGTAAGACGTCAGGTAAGGGACATAAGGGCATCAAGGCACGGTCGGGCCATCACGGCCCGGGCGGCGGCAAGCCACAGTTCGAGGGCGGCCAGATGCCAATTACGCGGCGTCTGCCAAAGCGCGGTTTCACGAATATCTTTCGTGTAGAAAATCAGGTCGTCGGATTCGACGATCTGGCAAGGCTGCCGAAGGGCTCCGAAGTGACGGAGGAGACACTGGCCGAGGCTGGATTGATCCGCCGCGGTAAAGGTCCCGCCAAGCTTCTGGCGAATGGAGAGGTCGCGAAGGGTATCACGGTTCGCGGCGTCAAAATGAGCGCGGGCGCGCGGCAGAAAATCGAAGCGGCCGGAGGCCGGGTAGAGATTTAAATGGCGCAATCAGCTCCAGCGGCGGCTGTAAGCAACATCTACAACACGCCCGAATTACGAGACAAGATCGTATTCACGTTCATCTGTCTCGTGATCTACAGATTGGGAGCGCACATCACGGCGCCGGGTGTCGACGTCGTCGCGCTCACGGATTTCTTTGCCAACAAGGGTAAGGGTGGATTGCTCGGCCTCTACGATCTGTTCGTAGGCGGCGGGCTCTCCCACGCGACCGTATTTGCGCTGGGAATCATGCCGTACATCTCGGCGAGCATTTTCTTCCAGATCGCCGGCGCAGTCATTCCGACTGTCGAGAAAATGCAGAAGGATGAAGAGGGTCGAAAGAAAGTCACCCAGTGGACGCGCTACGCGACCGTGATTTTGGCCGCGGTGCAAGGCTGGGGATTTGCCCTCTTCACGTCCTCGCTCGAGAGTGCAGTTCTGAATCCCGGAATGGGGTTCAAGCTGCAGATGGTGCTGGTGCTGACAACCGGCGCGATGTTCGTGATGTGGCTGGGTGAGCAGATCACCGAGAGAGGATTGGGCAACGGCGCTTCGCTGATCATCTTCTTCTCGATCGTCGAACGGTTCTGGCCCGGCATCTTCGGCACCTTTGGCTTCATCAAGACCCAGGCGGTTGGTCCGTTCTCGCTGGTCGTTCTCGGAATCGTGATGGTGGCAGTCGTTGCCGGCACGATCGCCATCACCATGGCGGCGCGTCGGGTGATGATTCAGATCCCGCAACGCACGATGGCGCGAGGGCGGCAAAGGGAGGCGGCCAAGAATTTCATTCCGCTGCGCGTTAACGCGGCCGGCGTGATGCCGATCATCTTCGCGTCGTCGGTGATCGTTGTGCCGGGCGCGATTGCCCAGTTCAGTGGCAGCACGGTCGCCAGCCAGTGGGCCGAGAAGGTAGCGCCGGGAACGTGGGCCTACTACGCCTTGTCGGCGGTCCTGATCGTTTTCTTCACCTACTTTTACACGTCGATCATCTTCAACCCGATCGACATCTCGGAGAATCTGAAGAAACAGGGCGGATTCATTCCGGGTGTGAAGCCCGGGCAGAAGACAGCGGAGTACATCGATCATGTGGTGTCCCGCATCACGTTCCCGGGAGCGTTGTTCCTGACCTTCATCGCGCTATTGCCGGTGTTCATCGCCGACGCGATCAGCGTTCCGTTCAGATTCGGTGGTACTTCGCTGCTGATCGTGGTCGGTGTGGCACTCGACACGTTGGCGCAGATCAACCAACATCTGTTGCTGCGCAAGTACGACGGCTTCATGAAGAAGGGCCGAGTGCGATTCAGGGGACGCACGGCGGGCGGCGCCTACTAAATTCCTTCGGAGGAGCCAAAAGCTCCTCCGAATCTTTTCCGGGTATCTCTGATGATCATCGTCCTGCTCGGGCCACCGGGCGCGGGAAAGGGAACGCAGGCGGACAGGCTCGCTACGCGCCTCGGCATTCCAAAGATCGCGACGGGCGACGTGCTTCGTGGGGCGCTTCGTGACGGTACCAAGCGAGGCAAGGAAGCGCAGGCCTATATGGAGCGCGGCGATCTGGTTCCGGACGCGGTGATTCTGGGTATCCTGCAGGACGTGATGAACTCGCCGTCGACGGCAAAAGGCGCCATACTGGATGGTGCAGTGCGGACCGTGCCGCAGGCCGAAGGACTCGGCGTCACGCTGGCTGAAATCGGGAAAAAGATCGACAAGGTTCTGCTGTTCGATGTCGACGACGAGGAGCTTGTCCGACGACTGAGCGGTCGCACCGTATGCGAAGGTTGTCAGACTCCTTACATGGGTCGCGATCCGGGATCGGAGTGCGAGAAGTGCGGTGGGAGACTCGTGAGACGGAAAGACGACGAGCCTGAGGCAATCCGGAATCGACTCGAGGTGTACCGGACCCAGACGGCGCCCGTGATCGATTGGTACAATGATCACAAGATGAAGGTGTTGAAGATCGATGCTGATGGACCGGTGGACGAAGTGACGGCGCGTGCCGTCGAAGCGATGCGGTAGGCGTTAGCGGTGAGCGCAGCGAGGGAGCTGAGGTGATACAGATCAAGTCGGCGCGGGAAATCGAGATTATGGCGCGGGGCGGGGAGATACTCGCCGAGACAGTGAGACTTCTCGAGACGAGCGTGCGCGCCGGGATGACGACGGCGGATCTCGACAAGATCGCCGACGATTTCATACGCTCCCATCCGGGGGCGACGCCGGCGTTCAAGGGACTGTACAACTTTCCCGCCAGCATCTGCACTTCGATCAATCAGGAGATCGTGCACGGAATCCCCTCCAGAAAACGGACGGTGGAAGAAGGCGACATCGTCTCGATCGACGTCGGAGTGAAGCTCGATGGCTACTACACGGATTCGGCGACGACGGTGGCCGTGGGTCGTGTCGACGACGAATCGAAGCGACTACTCGATGTGACGAAGAAGGCGCTCGCGGCCGGCATTGAGGCAGCGCGCACGGACAATCACATCGGGGACATTGGCGCCGCGGTGCAGGAGGTTGTGGAGGCTGCCGGGTTCAGCGTCGTGCGCGACCTGGTCGGACATGGAATCGGTGTCGGATTCCACGAAGATCCGCAGGTGCCGAATTACGGGAAGCCGAAGCGAGGCCAACGGCTCATTCCAGGACTGACGATCGCGATCGAGCCAATGGTGAACATCGGGGGACCGGGGACGCGAACAATGCCGGATAGGTGGACGGTGGTGGCCGTCGACGGAACTCGGTCGGCGCACTTCGAGCATACCGTTGCGATTACGGATGATGGGCCGCGGGTGCTTACGGCGCTGAGCGGGGAGCGGGTCGCCATCTCGGCGTAGGGTTCTCTAAGTGTGCCTGGCATCCAGAATACCAAAGCCGGGTGCTGCCAGCTTGGGGAGCAGCTTAGCGCCGAGCTCGGTTGGAAAAGCGTTCAGTTACGCTCATGTCGGCGCACTCATGATGCGAGCTGCACGCCGATTCACTGTAGTGTTCCGGGCGTGTCCGACTACCGCAAGCTCAAGGTCTTTGAGAAGGCGCATGCGCTAATGGTGCATGTGCATCGCGTAGCTAAGGGGATTCGGAACTCTTACGACAAATCTTTGCAGTCTCAGATGACTCGAGCGGCGCAGTCCATTCCGACGAACATTGCAGAAGGTAGGTGCCAGAACACGGACAAAGTTTGCACGATTTCTGTGGATCGCCCTTAACTCAGCGACCGAGCTCGAATATCATCTCACGGCCGCGCGCGACGTTGAAGCGATTTCTAACGAAGACTCTGAAGCCTTAGAACGCGCGACAGTCGAAGTAAGAAGGATGCTTTACGGTCTCCTGCGCAGTCTCGGCGAGCACGGGTAGGTGAGCACGAATAGCGAGCACCGACAGGCGAGTGCTTTGTCCGACCGAGCTGGGCGCTAAGGTGCTCCCTAAGCTGGCAGCACCCGGCTTTAGTATTCTGGATTCTGTTGCGCGCGCAATTGTGGCCAGGAAAGCTAGGACAACGCCCGTTCCACCGCCTCCGCTACTTGGCGAGCTAACGCGCTCGCCTGCTTCACTAATTCGTCCGCCCGCTGCAGCAGCGACTGTCCGCGGCTCCTATCCTCCAGCGCCCGGACATTGACCCGGGTGTTATATCCTGCGCCCTTCGCCGCAGCCTCGGCGAGCAACGCGGCAACCCCTGCGTCCGTCACCGCATTGCCATTCCCGCGCTCCGCGACAGCGAGCGCAAGCTTTGCGACCTCGACGGCCGCGGTCGCAGTCTCGATGGGCACTTCTGCAGCGCCAAGCAATGCCTTCGTCACCGCTTCAGACCTGCGGGCGGCTGCGTCCGCGGGCTCCTTCGGAAGCTTGTAGGCCTCCGAGACCGATGCGTAGGCGTCGGCATCCCGCTTCACCAGCGCGGAGAGTTCGTTACCGAGCGCAACGGCGCTTTGGGCGATGTCTCTCATCTCGAGGTCTACCGCAGCGTATTTCTTTTTGCCGACGGTGAGGCCGGCGACCATCTGAGCCAGTGCAGCGGCGAGTGCACCTGCGTGCGCTGCGACGCTGCCCCCGCCAGGAACCGGATTCGACGAGGCCACGCTCGCAAGGAATCCGCTCAGACTCTCACCACCGCCCACCACCTCACGGACCTGGCGGTCGAGCACCTGCTTGGGTGTGAACTGCTTCAGCTGCAGGTGACTCACCGCGGCCTCGATCAGCACGCGCTCGGGCACCAGCCCGACGATTTCGCTCCACGTTACCATCGCACCCTCGGCTTCGGCGCGCATCTTCACGAAATCGAAGACGTGGTGGAGCGGCGTCTTCTCGGTGTCGACGAGGTTCATCGATACTTGCGCCTGGTCATCGACCTCGAGACCGAGGCCTTTGACGTAGCGGAATCCACCCGACGAGCCGCGCACTGCTTTGGCGATGTTCTTCGCGATCTGAAGATTGGACGCCGGGCCGAGGTAGATATTGTACGCGACGAGGAACGGGCGCGCGCCGATGGCGGTTGCCCCGCATGTTGGATGAATTTTGTCCGGACCGAAATCGGGTTTGCGCGCCGGATTCTTACCGATTTCTTCGCGCAGTCCCTCGAACTCGCCGCGGCGAACGTCAGCGAGATTCTCGCGCGTGGGCGTCGTGGCCGCACGCTCGTAGAGATAAACGGGAATCTGCAGCTCGCTGCCAACCCGCTGTCCAAGCTGACGGGCTAGGGCGATGCAGTCTTCCATCGTCGAGCCTTCGAGCGGAATGAAGGGCACGACATCGGTGGCACCGATCCGCGGGTGCTCACCACTGTGCTGGCAGAGATCGATCCGCTCCGAGGCGGCTTTGATACCGGCGAACGCTGCGTCGACTGCCGCGTCCACTGCTGCGATGAACGTGATCACCGAGCGGTTGTGCGATGCGTCCGAAGACACATCGAGCACCGACACGCCATCGACCGCCGCAATCGCGTCGCGAATCGCCGCGACGATCTCCGGACGCCGTCCCTCGGAAAAATTCGGTACGCACTCAACCAGCTTCATCAATTCTTTCCATTGCTCAGGTTTGCCCGCCGCACCGTCTGCAGCAGCCACGCGTGCATCGCAGGGTTGCCGGCGACGAACGATCCGGCAATCAGTGAAGGGGGATTTCCGTCGAGATCAGTGACGATTCCACCTGCCTCCTGGACGATGATGACGCCGGCAGCGACGTCCCATGGCGCGAGCAGCAATTCCCAGAACGCGTCAAACCGGCCGCAGGCAACGTTCGACAGGTCGAGCGCTGCCGAGCCGGCGCGGCGAATTCCCGCCGTGCCGCGCATGACCAAATTGAACTGGTCGAGATACTCGGGCAACTTTTCGATTGTTTTGAAGGGGAATCCTGTGCCAATCAACGAGCGACCTGGATCCCGGAGGTTCGAGACGTGAATCGGCTTGCCGTCCAGGAACGCGCCACCGCCTCGTGACGCGGCAAACTCCTCCGACCGCGCGACGTTGAGCACGACACCCGCGCAGAGGTCGCCGTCGCGCGCGATGGCGATCGAGACGGAGTATTCCGGATACCCGTGCAGAAAGTTGGTGGTACCGTCCAGCGGGTCTGCGATTACAACAAGACCCTCACCGGCGATAGCGTCGGGCGACAACTCCTCACCTAGCAGAGTCGCAGTCGGCAGCCGTCGCTGAATCACTTCGGCGATGACGCGCTCCGAAGCCTTGTCTACCTCGCTGACGAAGTCCGAGCGGCCCTTGGTTTCCCAAACGATCTTCTCGCGTTGAGCGGTTGCATCACGGATGACACGGGCGCCAGCGTGGGCCGCATCGAGTGCTATCTCGAGCAGCGTCTGATTCGCCGTTTTCTCCTCTGAAATTGCTTGCAACTCGTCTCTCTCGCTCTTTAATTACGCGCAATGTCCCGCATCTTCAGCGGCATTCAGCCCTCTGGCACCCTGCACATCGGAAATTACCTCGGCGCGGTGAAGAACTGGGTTGAGCTGCAGCACAAATACGAGTCTTTTTTCTGCATCGTCGACTATCACGCCATTACGATTCCCTACGATCCGGCTGATTTGCGCGCCCGGACGTCGGAGATGGCGCTGGGGCTACTCGCGTCCGGCCTCGATCCGAAAAAGTGCACGCTGTTTGTGCAGTCGATGGTGCCGGAACATACCGAGCTTGCCTGGATATTCAACACGCTTACGCCGCTGGGTGAGCTCGAGCGACAGACCCAATTCAAGGAGAAGGCGAGCCGCGAGGAAAGCGTGCCGGCGGGAATTTTGAATTATCCCGTGCTGCAGGCGGCGGACATCCTGTTGTATCGCGCCGATATGGTTCCCGTCGGGGAAGATCAGCTGCAGCATCTCGAGCTGTCACGGGAAATCGCGCGCAAGTGGAACGCGCGGTTCGACAAGCCGGCGGCTGGGAAGAAAGTCATTGCTACGGTGAAGTCCGCAGTCGGCGGCGAAGCGCAGCGCGAAGGATATTTCCCCGAGCCGAAGGGCTTGCTCACGCCAACCCGACGCGTGATGGGGCTGGATGGCCAGGCGAAGATGTCGAAGTCGCTGGGCAACACCGTCGATCTGCTCGAGGATCCCAAATCGATTTGGGAGAAGCTGAGGCCCGCGGTCACTGATCCGAAGCGCGTTCGGCGTACCGATCCCGGAACGCCGGAGGTTTGCAACATCTATCATCTCCACAAGGCATTTAGCCCGCCGGAAACGGTGGAGCACGTCGCCGTCCAGTGCAGAACCGCAGGCTGGGGATGCATCGATTGCAAGAAAGTGCTCCACGAATCGATGGAGAGAGAGCTGGCGCCGATTCGCGTACGCGCAAAGGAGCTCGCCGGCAATCCCGGCCGGATGCGCAAGGACCTCGACACAGGCGCCGAGCGCGCCCGAGATGTCGCGCGCACCACAATGGCGGAAGTAAAGGAGAAGATGGGGTTCTTCGGCGCGGAGAATGGTTCACGCGCAGCTCGTTGAACGCGCGAAATCGCTAATCGACGATCTCGCGAAAACGCCGCGCTTTGCCGGAAGCGCGGAGGAGACGACGGCGAGAGCGCGCTGCCGCCGTGAGCTTGAACAAGCCGGTTTCACTTGCGAGGAACTTCCGTTCGCGTACTCCCAGTGGCTTGCACGCTGGGCTGTTCCTCTCGTCTCCTTCGTTATCGGTATCACCGTTTATGCGATGGGCCGACTCGCTCAGTCCGGAAATCCGCTTGCCCCACTGGTAGCCCTGTGGGTGATGTGGTGGCCTCTCTGGGCGAGCGCGGTCAGCCCGCAACGCAATTGGGTTCTGACATTCCCGTGGTGCCGAGCGACCTCCGTGAATCTGGAGGCGCGACGCGGTGACCCGGTGGTATGGCTCGTTGCCCATCTGGACTCGAAATCTCAGACAGTTCCGATGCTGCTCCGTATCGTCGGAAGCATGTCGCTCTACATCGGGGCAATGCTGGTAACCCTCGGCGGTCTCGCGTTTTTAGTTTGGGGTGCGGTGGCCGTACCGGCGCTCCTCATCGCCCGGTTTTTGGCAATTCTCGGTGCAATCACAGCGGGCCTTTGCGTTGTTCGAAACAAATCACCGGGCGCGGTAGACAACGCGAGTGGCGTTGCGGCGGTGCTGTTGGCTGCTCAGTCCCCGGATGCACCGGCGTCGCTCGGCGTGCTCATCACAAGTGGCGAGGAACTCGGCCTCGCTGGCGCGGTGGCGTGGGCACAGACAGCGCCCGACGACCGCGTGATTCTGAATTGTGACACAGTCGACGAGGCTGGCACGTATCGATGCATGTACGGGCCGCAACCCGTGCGGGTCGCGGTGGCAGCGGAAACAGCGGCAAAGCGACTGGGTTTGCCGCTGAAACTCGGAAGGATGATCCCCGGCATCATGGCTGACAGCATGGTTTTCGCAAATCGGTGGCGGTGGTCCGCAGTAACACTGAGCAGAGGAACGCTCGCTACACTCGCGCGCATTCATACCCGGCGCGATAATTCATCGACGCTGACCGGTGAGGGCGCCGCGCACGCGAGTGCTTTGCTCTCGGCAATGGCGAAGGAACTGAGCTGATGTATCTGACAATTCTGGCTGCAGTCATTCTCGTCTCCCTGATCCTGATCGTGCTCGGGCTACCTGGGCTATGGATCATGGTTGCCTCGGCGGTGACGTATAACCTCGTCGTTCCCGGCGACCCGATTGGCTGGTTTACACTCGTTGCTGTCGCCGTCCTTGCGTTGGTAGCCGAGCTACTGGATATATCGATGACCGGCAGCTACGCGCGCAAATACGGCGGCTCGCGTCGTGCAGGATGGGGTGCCGTTATCGGAAGCGTTGTCGGAGCGATGGTCGGATTTCCAGTTCCGATCATCGGCCCGGTGATTGGCGCATTCGTGGGCTCCTTCATTGGGGCACTCATTGCGGAATTCACCGGTGGATCGTCTGCAGGAGATGCCACTCGCGTCGCTAAAGGCGCCCTGATTGGACGCGTAGTATCTACTGTTCTCAAGATCGGCATCGGGTTCACGGTTGGTATCTGGATCTTCATCGCTGCTATGAAATGACCCGTCTGAAGAGCTACAGGAGTGATCGCATGATCGCCATCAGAGAAAGGCTGGCATGACCGCCGAAAGCGTCTCCGCAAGCGAGCTCGCGCCCACCGAAGGGAAATACGTCTACTGCATCATCCGCAACGACCGGTCGCGCGACTTCGGCGAGATCGGCATCGGCAGTGGCGCGCGCGTATACACCGTCAATCACAAAGAACTCTCGGCGGTCGTCAGCGACACACCGATCGTGATTTACGATCCGACCCGCGAGAACGTGCTCGCACATGAATTCGTGAACGAGACGGTGATGCGGGAGTTCACACTGATCCCGATGTCGTTCGGGACTGTTTTCCGCTCCGAAAACGACGTGCTCGCGCTGCTCAAATCGACGTTCCAGGCGTTCACCGACGTCCTCGAGAAAATGCAGGACAAGATCGAGTTCGGTCTCAAAATTCTGTGGGATCGCGACAAGGTCGTGGCTGCCATCGAACGCGACAACGATGAGATCCGTCGGCTCAAGGACGAGATCACGCGGAACGCGGCCTCGTCGACGTACTTTGCGCGGATGCAGCTCGGCCGACTGGTCGAAGCTGCGATGGAAGAGGCGAGCAACCGCTACGTCAACGACATTCACGAACAACTGAAATCGGTGTCGGCCGCCAGCCGCAGCAACAAGGTCATCGGCGACCGCATGATTCTCAACGCCGCGTTTCTGGTCGATCGGAAAGACGAGAAGTCGTTCGACGAAAAAGTGAAGGCGATCTCGGCGCAGTACGAAGACTTGCTCAGCTTCAAGTACACTGGCCCGTGGCCCCCTTATAACTTCGTGAACATCAAGCTGAAGCTGGAGAAGGCCACCTGAGACGCGGCTGATGGGACTGCTCACCAACATCCTGCTTGCGCCATTCCTCGGTCCGGTGTGGGGCACGCGCTTTACGCTCGACAAAGTCGATCGTGCGGTCCGCGAGCAGCTCACCGACGATACTCCGATCAAGGAAGATCTGATGGCGCTCCAGCTCAAGCTGGAAACGGGGGAGATCGACGACGAGCAGTACGTTCAGCAGGAAACCGAAATCATGCAGCGCCTGCGAGATGTGCGTGAATGGCGCGAGCGGTTCGGCATGTCGGTTGGCGGTGGGCCCGTTCGCGTCGCAGAGGGCGACGAGACGGAATAGCTCCAAACTTCAATCACCGATGATCGAGCGTCTCTGTTACGTCTACGGTGTCGTGCCTGCCTCGATCAATCCTGCAACAGCGCCGAAAGGGATCGAGCAGGGAACCGTTAATCTGATTGCGAACGGTGATTTCGCGGCGCTGGCGACCTCGGTGAGGGGTGACGACTACGCGCCCGCGCGCGTAGAGACACTCACGGCGGACGTCGACTGGGTCAGTGAGCGAGCGATGGTGCACGACCGCGTTCTAACGTGGGCGTCAGACAATGGCTCAGTGGTTCCTTTCCCGATGTGGACGCTCTTTCGGGACGCAGAAGCCGTGAAGACGATGCTGTCGAAGAGATCAGCCGAACTTCGCCAGACCTTTAACCGACTCGGAAACGGAAGAGAGTTCATCGTTCGTATCTACGTCCAGTCTGACACCCTGATGCAAAACCTCAACACCCACGTCGCCGAGCTGCGGCAAATAGAGGATGAGGCTGCGAACGCATCACCCGGTCAGAAGTATTTGCTGCAGCGGAAGCTCGAAGGCCTTCGTCGCGACGCGGGCAGAGACGTGGCCGGCAAGGCTGCGGCGGAAATTCTTGATTCTCTGACGCGCTGTGCGATGGATACCGTGCGTGAACAGCCGGTGAACTCCGGCGCTCCGCGCGAGCAGGGCCGCGCGATTCTCAATGCGTCGTTCCTCGTCGCTCCGTCGCGCCTCGTCGATTTCCAGCGCGCTCTCACGTCGATGGTCGAGAAATACGAGGGATCGGGCTTCAAGTTCGATTTCACGGGTCCGTGGCCGCCTTATCACTTCGTCGGTGAGCGTTCCGAGTGACTGAAGTCGATGATCTGCTCGGAGAATCGCGGGTCGAGCTGTCAGAGATGCTCAGCCACATTCTCGACAAGGGAGTGGTCTTACGCGGCGAAGTGATGCTTGCTGTCGCCGACATCGATTTGATCAAACTGGATCTCGGACTCCTGCTGACTGGCGTCGAGACGGTGCTTCGACGTCAGCATACGAGACAAGCGGCATCGACCGAGCTGGAGCATGTGGGGGAACTCCCTCGCACCGGCGAAAGCGAGGCGGTGCGCGCGATAAACCCGCCGAGCGACGCTCCGATTACACCGCTTGTAGAGGTTGCAGAAGGCTTACCGCCGCGTCTTAATACAGATCCGGAAAAGGTGGAGAACGGGCTTGCCAAGCTCGTCTTGACCTTGATTGAGGTATTGCGTAAGGTCTTAGAGCACCAGGCAGTTCGACGAATGGAGGGCGGTCATCTCAGCGAAGCCGAGATCGAAAAACTCGGTATCGCGATGCTGCGCC
This sequence comes from Gemmatimonadaceae bacterium, assembly GCA_045803545.1. Taxonomy (GTDB): domain Bacteria; phylum Gemmatimonadota; class Gemmatimonadetes; order Gemmatimonadales; family Gemmatimonadaceae; genus UBA4720. Next base: position 69,392 of record JBJMOW010000002.1, read on the forward strand.
TCAACGACCGAATGCAGGAGATGAAGGATATCTTCGGATTGACCGATGAAGATCTCCAGATCGACCTGGGCCCCCTTGGCAAGTTACGATAACCGGCGCACGAGCCGAACGGAGACGAGTGCTTGGCAGACCTAGTATCCCCGTCGCGCAGTTACGGGCTCGTCGACGTCCTCGACCGTGTGCTCGACAAGGGTCTCGTTGTCGTCGGCGACATCAAGATCAATCTTGCCAATGTCGAGCTACTAACGATTCAGGTTCGTCTTCTGATTTGCTCCATCGACAAAGCGGAGCAGATCGGTCTCAACTGGTGGCGCACTGATCCACGCCTGAGTACTCACGCGCGACCGGCAGTCAAAGACTCTTCAACCACCGCCTCGGCAGCAAGACCACAGGAGTAAAGAAATGGCAGTCGAACGTTCCCCGAGCGGTAGCTCGCTGATTGATGTACTCGATCGCGTACTCGACAAAGGTATCGTCATCGACGCGTGGGTTCGGGTGTCGCTTGTAGGTATCGAGCTCGCCACCGTCGAAGCACGCATCGTCGTTGCATCCATCGATACCTACCTCAAGTACTCCGAAGCAGTCGGACTCAGCGCGCCGGTTTCCAGACCGCGTGAATCGCTTACGGCTGGCGGAGCCGAGGAGCTCGAGAGGATGCGATCTGAAAACGCAGATCTGAAGCGGCGGCTTGAGCGACTCCAAGCGTGAGAGCGCCGCGGTAACGCCGAGCCCGCAGCTCAGCGGAGAACGATTAGCCGAACTTCTTTCGGCGATCTCTGAGGCACCAGATTTCAGAACTGCGGCGACTTACATGATCGCGCAGTTCGTGGACATTGTCGGAGCGCGACGTGCGATCGCGCTCACGCTCGACAGTCCGCCGAAGTGCTTCGTTACCGTCGCGAGCGTGGGATTCGAGACGGAACAGCTGCCGCCCCTGTCCCTGTCGACGGACGACTTGTCGAATCCGCTGGTCGTGTCGGCGCTGTCGTTGCACGCGGTAAGTTGTGACCAGGCGACGCCGGCGGCGGCCCTGCCGTTCAGCGAGTGGACTGCGATACCGTTCCCCCAGCCACAGTTCCGGGGTGCGCCTCATCTCCTCACTGACGCCGAGGTCGAGGCCGTGCAGCTCACCCGTTGTGAGGTGCGGCGGAATCTGGTCGCTGAGCGCCGTCGCAAGCTCGGTCATGCGCCGGGTGGAGTAGTTCTCCTCGAGGCCACGATCGAGGACGAGACGATTTCCGCGTTGCTGCATGCGGCGGCGCTCGCCGGACCGGTTTTGTCGCGCATGGCGGCGGTCGAGGAATTCCGCCTCTCCACGGCGCGCCTCGATTCGCAGCGTGAGATGCTGACCACGATCATGAACTCGTTGCCGGATCCGATAGTGATCATCAACGAAGACCGCCTGATCATCGCGCAGAATCAGCGCGCCGAACATCTGATGTCGACCACCGATCACGATTCCGAGGGCAGACGGCGCGCGGTGGAGATCAACAATCTGCTCTTTACGTCGCACCTCTCGAAGGCCGCAATGGGAGCGACCGAACCGGCGATCTCCCGCGAGCTCAATCTTGTCGATCCTGATGAAGGAACCGACCTGCTGTTCGAGGTTCTGACTCACACACTTCCGTCCAGCGATACACGCTCGGTGTCGACGGTGACGGTGCTGCGCGACGTCACTGACCTGCGCCGCGCAGCCAACGAGCTCGAACGCCAGGTGCAGCGCGTACGTCTGGCAGAGATCGACGCCAAACGCGAGCGTGACCGCCTGAACCTGATCCTCGAAAACGTCGCCGATCCGATTCTCGTCACCGACGATCGGTCGAACATCATCCTGATGAACAAGGAGGCGGAACAGCTGTTCGAGGCGGACGACGGCGCGAACTGGGAGCGCTCCCAGACGGTTCAGGCGAACGACACCAAGTTCACGACCTTCATATCGGATTTCGCCAATAGCCCGGCACTGGCGCGTCGGGAGCAGATGAAGCTCCACATCCCGGATTCGACGACAGAATTGCCCGTTGAAGTCGTCTCCGGAAAGATTCTGAATCGGCGCGGCGAACCGCTGGCGATCGTCTCGGTTCTGCACGACCTCACGCAGCAGGTCGAAAATGAGCGGCTTTACGACGAGCTAAAGACGTTCTCCAATGAGCTCGAGGAAAGAATCCGCGCGGCCACTGCCGACCTCGCCGAGCAGAACACGCGATTGCAGTGGCAGTCTCGCGAGCTGGAGAAGGCCAACCGCCTGAAGTCCGAGTTTCTGGCCAGCATGTCGCACGAGTTGCGCACGCCGATCAACGCGCTCATCGGATACGCGTCGTTGATGCTGGACCGGATCTACGGTGATCTCACGCCGCGCCAGGAAGAAGGTCTTAATCGCATTCAGGGCGCGGCGCAGCATCTGCTCGCGTTGATCAACGACATTCTGGACCTCGCCAAGATCGAGGCCGGCAGAATGCCGCTGCACCTCGACGACGTGAGGCTGGCGGACATCATGACCGAGATCTCGCAGCAGATCGAGCCGCTCGTGAAGAAGAAGAAGCTCAGTTTCAATGTCGAGATGTCGAACGGCAATCAGGTGCTGCACACCGATCGCACCAAGGTGAAACAGATTCTGCTCAACCTGCTGTCGAATGCTGTGAAGTTCACCCACCACGGCGGCATCACCGTCACAATCTCGAAGGATGAGGCGGATCTTCGCTTCGACGTTACCGACACGGGCATCGGAATCCGGGCGGAAGATCTGGGATCTATCTGGGAAGACTTCCGGCAGGTCGATCAATCCCGAACCCGCGAATTCGGAGGAACCGGACTGGGTCTGAGCATCACCCGTAAACTCGTGGATGCATTGGGCGGACATGTCTTCGCGCAAAGCGTATTCGGAAAAGGATCAACGTTTACGGTGATTCTTCCGATCCGAAGCGTGGTGCGGCCGGACGATCCACCCAGACTGATCGACGAAATCCCGGCGCCGTCGCCTGTGGAGCGTTGACACTCAACTCTCCATCGGTAGATTGAACCAACGCCCCGAGCGCTCAGCTTCCGGGGCGTTTGCTTTTCCTCTCCCCCTCTTCCTTGAATGTTCGACAACAACACGCGCACGATCGTCGTCGTCGGCGCCCAGTGGGGCGACGAGGGTAAGGGCAAGCTCGTCGACGTCCTTTCCGAGCGTGCCGACTGGGTCGTGCGCTACCAGGGCGGCGCCAACGCCGGCCACACCGTTCAGATCGCGGACAAGTCGTTCGTCCTGCACCAGATCCCTAGCGGCATTCTCCATCCCGGCGTTCGCTGCGCAATCGGCAACGGCGTCGTCCTCGATGTCGAGACTCTGTTCGCTGAGATCGACGAGCTGGTTACGGATGGAATTGACGTTGAAGGTCGACTCTACGTGAGCGATCGGGCGCATCTGGTCCTTCCTTATCACAAGCTGGTCGACAGTCAGAGCTCGGCGAACAAAGAGATTGGAACGACCGGTCGTGGGATAGGACCGGCGTACGAGGACAAGTTCGGTCGCCGCGGGATTCGGGTGCTCGATCTGCGGAATCCGCAGCGGTTGAGAAAACTGATCGAGCGCGGTGTCGCCCATGCGAACATCCAGCTGGCTATGTCTGGCAGCAAACGCGCAGACGTTGACTACACGCTGGGTGTGCTCGAGAAATTCACCAACCGACTGCTGCCCTTGGCCGAGGACGTCGGACTGAAGATCCATCGCGCGATCGTAGGTGGTGCCGCCGTGCTGCTCGAGGGCGCGCAGGGCTCGCTGCTGGACATCGATCACGGCACGTATCCGTACGTCACGTCGAGCAGCACGACTTCCGGCGGTGCGGCGACCGGCGTTGGCATCGCGCCCGGTGAGCTTGACTCAGTGATCGGCGTAGTCAAAGCCTACACGACTCGCGTCGGCAACGGTCCGCTGCCGACCGAGTTTGAAGAGCCGCTGGCGACGGAAGTGCGCCGGCTCGGCAACGAGTTCGGCGCCACTACCGGCAGGCCGCGACGGTGCGGTTGGTTTGACGGCGTGGTTGTCCGCTATGCCGCTCGTGTCAACGGGCTCACCGATCTCGCGGTGACCAAACTCGATGTTCTCGATACGCTCGACCGGATTGGCCTTTGCACCGGTTATGAAGCGAATGGGGAGATATACGAGGAATTCCCGGGCGATCTGGAGCTGCTCGAGCACGCTACGCCACGGTACGAGTGGTTCAAGGGATGGAAGAACAGCACCGCCGACGCGCGGAGTCTCACTGACCTCCCCACCGAAGCCCGACGCTATCTCGATCGCATTCAGTCACTGGTGGAAACTCAAATCAGTTACGTCAGTGTTGGTACGCGACGCGATCAGATCATTGGTGTCGAGGGTGCGCTGCCAGCTGGCTCCGTGGGTGTAGCCTGATCCTCGCATCAGACTGATGGCAAAAGACGCAGATCTGGTAATAGTAGGCGGTGGGCCGTGCGGTCTCGCCGCGGCCGTGTCCGCGCAGCGCGCGGGTCTGAAGCCGCTGGTAATCGAAAGCGGTGTTGTGGTCAGCACCATCGAGTCGTATCCGACTTATGTCCGATTTTTCTCGACCGCGGAGAAGCTGACGATCGGCGGCCTCCCATTCGTGATTGCTACCGAGAAACCGACGCGTCGTGATGCGCTCGCCTATTACCGCGCGGTCGTCACCTATTTTCAGGTTCCTTTGCGTCAGCGGGAACGCGTTGTGGCGATTCGCGGTAAAGCTGATGATTTCACCGTCCTCTCGGTGAATGCGGCCGGCGAAGAGATGCAGACGAGCACTGGCGCCGTAGTCATCGCGACTGGCTACTTCGGGTCGCCCAATCGTCTCGGCGTGCCAGGCGAGAATCTTCCACACGTCACACATGTCTACCGGGAAGGCCACGAAGCGTTTCTGCAGGACGTGATCGTTGTTGGCGGGGGGAATTCCGCCGCCGAGGCGGCACTCGACCTTTGGCGCTCGGGTGCGCGCGCAACGCTCGTTCACTTTGGGCCCGGCTTCGACAAGAAGATCAAGCCGTGGGTGCTTCCCGACTTCACCAATCGCGCGAAGGAAGGCCAGATCCACGTTTGTTGGGACAGTCGCGTAAAGGAGATTTATCCCGATGAAGTGCTGTTGACGACGCCGAACGGCGAGCAGCGATTGAAAGCAGATCGTGTGTACGTCATGACCGGTTTCGCACCGAGTCTGGAACTGCTGCGCGAAACTGGCGTGCCCGTCGATCCAAAAACCGGAATTCCGGCGCACGACTCCGCGACTCTCGAGACTGCAGTTCCGGGAGTATTCATTGCCGGTGTCGTGGTCGCGGGTTACGACGCCAACAAAGTCTTCATCGAAAACGGTCGCTATCATGGTGACCGCGTCGTGGCGCGTCTTCTCGGCAAGCGCGCCCCTGCTGAACCAAGACTGAGCGCCGAGCTCGACACGTAGGGGTGAGGGAAGAGGGATGGGGGTGGTTCGGAGCCGACTCTGACCTCTCATCCTGCATCCCTCATCCTTCATCCCCCTTCCCCCGGCCCGCTAATATTCCCGGATGCCCAATCACCCGGACGTGATGGACAAGCTCGTGTCGCTGGCAAAGCGGCGCGGCTTCATTTTCCAATCATCAGAGATCTATGGCGGCACCGGCTCCGTGTGGGATTACGGCCCGCTCGGTGTGGAGCTCAAGAAGAATCTGAAGGACCGCTGGTGGCACGCGATGGTTCGCGCGCGCAACGACATCGAAGGGCTCGATGCCGCGATACTGATGAACGCGCGCGTGTGGGAAGCGAGCGGTCACGTCAGCGGCTTCGTCGATCCATTGGTCGATTGTCGCAATTGCAAAAAAAGATTCCGCGCCGACGATTCACGCATCAAAGGCACACCGGGCACTCCCGACGGCCAATGTCCCGCGTGCGGGATGAAAGGCACGCTCAGCGAAGCGCGTCAGTTCAATCTGATGTTCAAGACTTTCATGGGACCGGTCGAGGATTCCGCGGCAATTGTGTATTTGCGACCGGAAACAGCGCAGGGCATCTACGTGAACTTTCTGAACGTCCAGCAGTCGACGCGGCAGAAGATTCCGTTCGGCATCGCCCAGATCGGCAAGGCATTCCGCAACGAGATCACGCCCGGGAATTTCATTTTTCGGACGCGTGAGTTCGAGCAGATGGAAATGCAGTTCTTCGTCGAGCCGGGCACCGACATGCAGTGGTTCGAGTACTGGAAGCAGCAACGGATGGAGTGGCATCTCGCACTGGGCCTGGAAAGAGAGCGCCTGCAGTTCCATCAGCACACCAAGGAGGAGCTCGCACACTACGCGCGGGCAGCCGTCGACGTGCAGTTCGATTTTGGTGGCACCCTTGGCTTCCAGGAGATCGAAGGTGTTCACAACCGTGGCGACTTCGATCTGACGCAGCACCAGAAGTTCTCGGGGAAGAAGCTCGAGTACTTTGACCAGCCGAACAATCGTCGGTTCGTGCCGTACGTCGTGGAGACCTCGGTCGGTGCCGACAGAACAACACTCGCGGTGCTGGTCAACGCCTATCGCGAGGAGTCAGTTCCCGGCGAGTCGGAAGGGCGCACAGTTCTGAAACTCGAAGCCTCGCTCGCTCCAATCAAAGCCGGTGTTTTTCCACTGGTAAAGAAGGACGGAATGCCGGAGATGGCGACGCGGATCTCTGATGATCTGCGCAAGTCGTTCCCGATCTTCTACGACGACAGCGGCGCCATTGGCCGACGGTATCGTCGACAGGACGAAGTGGGAACACCATTCGGAATTACGATTGACGGCGAGTCACTCACCAACGCGACTGTGACGGTGCGCGACCGCGACACGCTGCAACAGGAGCGCGTCGAGGTCGGCCAGCTCAAGGGTTACCTCACTCGCAAGCTGGAACTGTGACCGCGCTCGACCTTCAGCGCCTGCGAGCTGAAGGCCAGGCGTTCATGGAAGCGATCTCACGAGAGAGCTACCTCGCGTTCGCCGGACTCAAGAAATCGGCGGAGCTCCGCCCGATCTACGAGAAATTCGATCGGGTGTTGAGCAGGGAGGCACTGGAGCTGACGCTCGATCTGTTCCAGTCCGCGCCGGATAAAAGCGAGGCCCAGCGGTCGGCGCGACTGCTGCTCGAGTGGGAAATCGAATCGCAGGCCGCCAAGCCACTCGCCGAGCTCGATGAGCGGGAAATCGAGTGGGAGAATTCTGCCGTCGTGAGATCGCCCGACGGCAGGGTCGTTCAGTATCAGGCCGTTCCGATCGAAATCGCCAACACCCGCGACCGCTCTCTGCGACTGGCACTCGATCAGGCGCGGACGAAGCTGGTCAAAGCCGAGCATGCGCCGTTGCGTCTCGAGAGACTGCAACGAGAGAAGGATTTTATTGAATCGCTGGACGTCGCGGGTGACTACAACTCCTCGTTTGAGACCGTAACCGGTATCTCGCTGTCCGGACTCGCCGACGAATGCGAGCGTTTGTTGCGCGAGACGAAAGCGATGTGGGACGACACGCTCCCGGGATTTCTGCGCAAATCGCTCGGTATCTCCGCTGCTGAAGCGAAGCGGCCCGACGCGTTGGCGCTCTTTCGCGCTTCCGAGTACGACGACGCATTTCCGGGCAGCGAGATGGAGCCCGCGATTCGCCGACAGGTGCTGGAGATGGGAATCGACCCGGTTGCCACGGGTCGCATCATCTTCGACGTTGGCGAGCGGCAGGGCAAGCGCTCGCGCGCGTTCTGCTCACCGGTTCGTGTTCCGCAGGAAGTCTATCTGGTGCTTCGCCCCCACGGCGGCCAAAGCGACTACAACACTTTCCTGCACGAGCTTGGACACGCGTTGCACTTTGGCTATGCGAGTCCGGACTATCCGTTTGAGTTCCGCTGGCTGGGCGATAACTCGGTAACTGAGTCGTACGCAATGTTGTTCGACCACCGGATGCAGGATCGCGGTTGGCTCAATCGGTATACGGGACTGAGCGGACCTCGCGTCGGCAAATTCCTCCGCAGCGCCGGCTTCGAGGAGCTCCATTTTCTGCGTCGCTACTGCGCGAAGTTTTTGTATGAGCGCTCGCTTTACAGTGGCAACATTCCGTGGTCGGCGCTGCCGGATCTGTATGTCTCACTGCTGACCAGTGCGACCGGATTCGAGTACGACCCGGCGGACGCGTTCGTCGATGTCGATCCCCGGTACTACTCTGCGCGGTATCTGCGCGCGTGGCAGCTGCAGTCAATTCTCAACGAAGGGCTTACGACGCAGTTCGACAACGATTGGTGGCGCAACCCCAGCGCAGGGCCGTGGATGGTTCGCGAGCTTTTCGCGCAGGGGCAACGAGAAAGTGGCGAGGAGATCGCGACGCGCGCCGGAGCCGACCGGCTCTCTTTCGATCCGTTGATCAGAAAGGTCGAGGAGCTGCTGAGTGCCTGACAACGATCGCATTCGGGCGGAAACCGTCGCGCGACTTCAGGCCATCATCAGGTTCGACACAACCAACCCGCCGGGGAATGAGTTCCCGCTGGCGATGTACGTGGAGGACGCACTGAAAAGCGAGGGCATCGAGACCACGCTTGTCGTGCCCGAAAAGAATCGCGCACAGTTGATCGGGCGAATCCGCGGCGCCGGCAATGAGCCTCCGGTGATTGTGCTCGCGCACACCGACGTTGTCGGCGTGCAGCGAGCGAGCTGGACGCATGACCCGTTCGGCGCTGAAATCGAGGGCGGGTACCTGTATGGGCGCGGTGCCATCGATGACAAAGGGATGCTGGCGGCGAATCTGATGACGATGCTTCTATTGCAGCGCGACCTCGCCGGAAACCGTCGCAAGCTTTCTCGGGACGTCGTTTTCCTGGCGACGTGCGACGAGGAATCCGGCGGTGAGGTGGGCATGGGTTGGCTCGTCGAACATCATCCTGAGGTGCTCGCCGCCGAGTACGCGCTCAACGAGGGCGGCCGTACGCGGCTAATCGACGGCGGTCGTTGCTATCTCGCGGTTCAGGCTGCGGAGAAGATCTCGCACGTGGTAACTGTGACTGCGCACGGCACGGCAGGACATGCTGCGATCCCGCTCGCCGACAACGCCATCACGCGGCTGGGCCGCGCGATCGCGGAGTTGTCGACGCACGTCGAGCCGCTGGTGCTCACCGACATCACGCGTCAGTTCTTTGCGCGCCTCGCCGATATCTGGCCGAGTCAGGTCGAGCGCAACGCGATGCTCGACCTGGTCGACCCGAGCGATATCCGATCCGCTGATGGCGGTCGGATACTCTCTGAGACTCCGGTCTTCAATGCAGTGTTGCGAAACGGCATCTCACCGACGGTGCTCCAGGGTGGCAGGCAATTCAACGTAATTCCGGATTCCGCAGGTGTTATGCTGAACGTGCGCACTTTGCCTGGCCAGTCGATCGACGACGTAGTCGGACGTTTGCGTCGCGTCATTACTGAAGAGGGGGTGACGGTCGACGTCACCCAGCGTGGTGTTGAGGCCCCCGCATCCGATCCGGGCTCACCGATGTTCGCGGCAATCTCCGAGACTGCCCACGAGCTCGATCCCAAGATTGCAGTGGTGCCGTACCTCAGCACCGGCGTCACCGACAGCGCGCGCTTACGGCGACTCGGTATCCAGGCTTACGGTGTGCTGCCATTCCCGATGGCTCAGTCCGACGAGGAGCGGATGCACGGGAACGACGAGCGGATCCCACTCGAGTCTCTCCACTTCGGCGTCCGTCTTATCCACGGCGCGATCTCCCGCATCACGGGACTCGTAACCTAGAGACCACGATTGGGGTCGGGACGGGGTATCCGCTACGGCAGCCTCTCGCTTACACGCTGCGAGCCTCGCTTAGTCCTGCTCGGCTTACGGTGTTACGTAGGAGCGCGAGTCTCTTGCTACGCGAGGGCCTGCCTTAAGCGGACACCCCGTCCCTCCTTCACGGATCTGTAACTGCACGCGACCCCGCCTGCGAGACGCACCGCGACGAGTCTCACGCCGCGCAAGGCCTCGCAGTCGCGGTCGTTACAGACTGTCGAGGGAGAGGTGAGGGGCGTACTCCGAAAAACATCGCGCAGACGCGCCCCGTCTCAGATCGCCACCAACAATGATTTCGAACCGAAGGCGGGTCGAGCAGTTTTTCGGAGAATGCCCCTCACCTCGACCCCCGCCGAGATGCTAAGGCGGCGGGGATCGAAGAAGGCTACCGTCCCTGCAGCTCGTCGGCGATGCGCGAGCCGTCGTACATCTTCCGCAGCGCCTCGGTAATCGCGCGCGAGCTCACGCTGACGGTCCGGCCGACCGCCGTCGTGAAAATGAACCGGTTCGATACGCCTTCGATATTCGAGTCGAACACGAGTCCGACGACTTCCGCATTCTTGTTGATCACTGGGCTGCCCGAGTTGCCGCCGATGATGTCGTTGGTCGACACGAAATCGTACGGCGTCGAGAGGTCGAGGTTCGCCTTGCGATCCACCCACCGCTGGGGGAGCTTGAACGGGTCCTTGTTGTCGAACGCGGCGGAGCGCTCGTAAAGACCGTAGAACGTGGTCTTGTAAGGCGCGATGGTGCCGTTCGACGGATACGACTTCACCAGGCCGTCGCTGATACGGAGAGTGAAGGTAGCGTCGGGCGGCAGATTGGTGCCGTAGGTTGCGAACATCGCCTGTCCGATCTTCTCACTGTTGGACGCAATTATCGCGTTGAGCGCGTTCGCGCGACTTAGTTGCGTACGCGCCAGAGGATCGACGGCGCGCGCAAACACGATCAGCGGATCCGTCGATGCTGTGATTGCCGGAAGTCCACCTGTCACCAGCTGCTGACGAACCGCTGGATCCGTGATTCGCGTATTACGAACGAGATCGGCTGCCGCCTGCTCGGGAGTCTTGCCGTTCAACGCAATCCGCAGGAATGGATCATTCGCCGAGAGCTCGCCCTGCGCTGCGCGGAGCTGCGCGGCGATCGCCAGACGCTCGTAAGCCGTATCGATCGGATTCGGCGCTACGATCGCAGTCTTGATGTTCCCGAGCCCCGGCCCGCGGTACTGCGTCAAGCGGTCGGCGTCAGGCTTACCAGCTTCGGTTGCGACGCGCACCAGTCCCGCCGCCAGTTGCAGCAATTGCGAGTTTCCGCCGAAACCGTAGTAGCGAAGTTGCGGGCTGAACGTCGCCAGCTCCGACTGCGCCCGCGCAATCGCGTCCCACGCGCCGCCGTACTGCGCCTGGAGCTGCGGATTCGCAGCGATTCGGGCGCGCAGCTCCCGCTCGAAACCACTCTTCATCGCCATGCTGGCCGTGTCGAGCAGTCCAGCGCGGTAACCGGTCACCGCCTTCTGCGAGTTGGCCATCCCGAAAATGTCGTTCTGATAGCGCCGCGCCGCCGAGGTATCCGTTTTCTCCAATGTTGAATAAATCGCCAGCAATCTCTTGTAAGCTCCGAGAGTCGCCGGATATCCGACGTCGCGCAGGTACTCCATTTGTGCGACGGTATTGAGGCGGCCAGTGGAGCCGGGATTTCCAACGACGAATACCAAATCGTTCTCAGTAGCGCCGGCGGGACTCCACCTCAGGTAATCAGTCGGCTGGTATGGCTGATTGTTCTCGTAGACGCGCAGCAGCGTCAGGTCGAGGTCGTAGCGCGGATAGGTAAAGTTGTCCGGATCGCCACCGAAGAATGCGATGCTCTCTTCGGGCGCCATCACCAGACGCAAGTCGTTGAAACGACGATAGCGATATAGCGAGTAAATGCCGCCCTGGTACAAACTCACCACCTGGCAGGTCATCTGGGTCTGCTGCTGACATTCGGTCTGTATTTGCGATATCACCGCACTTCGTTGAGCATCCTGCTGGGCGGGCGTGGTGCCTGTCACCGCCCCACGAACTCTGGTCGTCACGTTCTCGATCGACTGCAGCTGATCGACGTAGAGTCCGGCGCACTTCTTCTCGTCGGCGAGCGTTCCCGCCGAGAAGCCAGTGGCCACGTAATTGGAATCGGGCGGAGAAGAGCTCGCAGTGCATGACCGGCCGCAGTGATGGTTGGTCATCACCAGCCCACGCGCCGAAACGAAAGAAGCCGAGCAATTCGGTAGTCTCACCGAGGCAAGCCGAACGTGGTCGAGCCATTTCTGGTCGGGTGCCCAGCCGTAGGTGCGACGCCAGTAGTCGAAAGGAGGGGCATCGAATGTCCACATCGTACCAAACTCGGGTCGATATGTGGGCGCCGCCATTTGCCCAACGGCCGCCTGTCTGCTCGCGCTCTGTGCTTCTGCCCGGGTGGAAACGACTAGCGCGGCGGTGAGTACCAGCACGCGCAGCACCGATCTGGTTTTCATCTTGGTCCCTGTGCTTGTAGGTTGGCGCGTACCCGACTTGCAAGATATTTACCGCAGCAGGGCGGCGAGCTTGTTGCTCCGAGCCATGCCCTTAGATTCCTACACTCTCTACGGGTTCAACCGCTTCCCCGAGACGTCTTAAATGCCGCAACGCGAGCGAGTTCTGCAGGAAACGACCACGACATTGAGTCCGGCCGAAGTCTTACAGTCGGCGAAGCAGTTTTTTGCGCGTCAGACCGGTATCTATGCGGCTTTTCCAGAGCAGGAATCCAAGTCTCATGTGTCAATGCGCGGACAAGGCGGGGAAGAGGTCGTCATCGCGGCGCTCTCGCAGAACGGATCGACGCGCGTCACCGGCTCCACTTATTTGTTCGATCAACAAGTCGCGCGGTTCATGTCGACGCTCGCTCCAGTACCGGAAGCAGTCATTACCGAAGGTGGGGTATGACCGCGCCGGTACCCTTCGTTAACAATCTCCGCAACCAGGGGCCGCCGCTTCGGCTTGGCTCCGGTTCGGATGTCGTGCTCCAACTCCGGGCGCAGGTTCTCGAAGCATGGGATGCTGTCCGCATCGACGCGGATTCTTCCGCGAGCGTGAAAAGCCTCAAGCATCTCGCGCTGAAAACGCTCTATCCCAACGTCAACGGGAACGATTACGTCGTCAAACTCCACGGCTGGGAAGTCCTCGACGAGGAAGCGCCGATCTCGTCGACGGGTGCGCGCAGCGGCTCGATCTTTCTAATCAGCGACCGCCGTCGGCGACCGGTCGCGTAGCTGACCCGCTGATGCGGGCGGCTTTCATCTCACACAGTGACTGCGGGCGCCACGATACCGGGTGGGGCCATCCCGAGCATGTAGGTCGATTGCGCGCCGTCACGCGCGCTCTCCGCGAAGATCCTGAACTGTTTCATCGCGTGGAGCACCTCGAGGGGCGGCACGCGACCGTCGAAGAGCTCGAGCTTGCGCACGACCCGGCGCATGTGCGCGCGGTGCGAGTGCTTGCCGAGCAGGGCGGGGGAAGAATCGACGCCGACACCGTCGAGAGCAGCGGCTCGTGGGAGGCAGCGACTGCGGGCGCCGGTTGTGTTCTCTCCGCTGTCGATCTCTCAGTCGGTGCCGTGCACCCACGAAGTTTTTCCGCGGTCCGCCCGCCCGGACACCACGCCGTCTACAATCGCGGGATGGGATTCTGCCTGTTCGGGAACGTTGCGATCGCAGCACACTACGCGCGCAAGAAGCACGGACTCGCCCGCATTCTCATCGTCGACTGGGATGTTCACCACGGCAACGGAACCCAGGCGCTCGTACAGGACGAGCCGGACATCCACTTCGTGTCGATGCATCAGTGGCCGTGGTACCCCGGCACTGGCGCGGCCGAAGACCGCGGTCCACATCACACCGTTTGGAACATCCCGTTGCCACCTGGCTTGCCACGGCAAGACTACGTCGATTCCCTCGAGCGCGGAATCGACGCCGCCACCGATGGCTTCACCCCCGATCTGATCTTCATCTCTGCCGGTTTCGATTCGTTGGCGGGCGACCCGCTCGGCGGATTTACGCTCGAAATCGACGATTTCGTGGGTCTCACACGATCGCTGATGGCGCGCGCTGACGCGTGGTGCGGTGGCCGTCTGATAAGCGCGCTCGAGGGCGGATACGCGCCAGATAGAGTCGGCGCAGCCGCAGTCGCGCATCTGGGCGCACTCGCAAACTAACGGCTAACTTCCACCGATGAGCGTGGCATCTAGGCCGCTCCAGCAGGTCCGCCCAAGCAGCGAGCCGGAGCTCTGGACTGGTTACAACGATCCAAATGGTGGTATCCGTAACGACATTTCGCGCGATGAGATCGCCCGAATCGTCGCGTCCGGCGACGGAACGCTCTGGGTCGACATCGACACCCGCGACCCGAACGACGTCTCGATTCTCTCCGACGTTTTCCACTTCCACCCGTTGGCGATCGAGGAAGCAACCAACCCACAGTCCCGCGTCAAGCTCGAGGAATACGACAAATATCTGCTGTTGATCGTGCGCACGGTCGCTTTCTGTGAAACCACCGACGATCCCTACGATCTCGATACAGTCAACATCAGCTTTTTCCTGGGCAAGAACTTCCTGGTGACAGTGCACGGTGGCAGTACCAACCCGGTCGCCGCCACCGTCGATCTGCTCCAGCGCAAACCGGAGCTGATTGGACACGGTCCTGCCAAGCTGATGCACGTCATCGTAGATCAGGCGGTTGACGCTTATTTCCCAATCATCGACCAGATCGACGAGTTCATGGACAGCCTCGAAGAGAAAATCTTCTCCCAGTTCGATCAGACTGTGCTGCGAGACGTTTTCGCTGTGAAGCGGCTGGTTCTAACCCTTCGGCGTCACCTTGCCCCGGAACGGGACGCTCTCAGCGTACTCACCAATCGGCCGAGTACTCTGCTCTCGACCGAGACGCAGATCTATTATCGGGACATCTACGACCATGTCCTGCGTATTTATGATTCGCTCGAGACCTTCCGGGACTTACTGAGCAGTACCCTGGACAGCTATCTAACGCAGGTATCAAATCGTCTAGGTACTGCGACCAAGGCTCTCAGCGTGGTCGCCACCGTCACGCTCCCGTTCGTGGTCATCAGTGGTATCTGGGGCATGAACTTCGAGCATATTCCGCTTCACTCAAACCGGTACGGCTTCATTCTCCTCGTGTTGGCGCAACTGGCTTTCGGCCTCACAATCCTCGGCGGTCTGAAATGGCGCAAGCTGCTGTAGCGGCGCTCCGCGTGTACGGAGTGGCTGCCGTCGAGAACGGCCAGGCAGCCTCGCTCGTTGAGGGGACCTCGCTGGTGCACTTCCGGGCGCTGGCGGCGATCGTCGAGCCGTCGCACTACTCGGCGCCCGCATTGGGCGAGGGCGATACCCAGCGTTATCTCGATGTTCTCGAGGAAGCTTATTCAAACGCCGCGGTTTTGCCGGCACCACCGGGCACCGTCTTTCAGTCCCGTAACACTCTGATGCGCTGGCTCGAGCTGCACTACTTCACTCTGACGGAGGCGCTCGCCGTCATCGAAGGGCACTCAGCCGCGCGCGTGAACATTACCACGCGAGCCGGCCATCAGGACGGCGATGGCGGTCGCAGCCTGGCGGCACTGGCAGCGGACAGCCTGCGCTCGCTACGCAATCAGGCAGCGGCGACGGTGACCTTGCCCAAGGCCGATGGTGACGATGAAGAGGGCGTCGTCGCGCGGGCGTCTTTTCTCATCGACACTCAGCGCTGGGAGACCTTCAAGGACACGGTCAACAAGGAAGCACAGCGCCAGCCGTCCCTCGCCTTCGGCGTCACCGGCCCATGGCCTCCGTACGATTTCGTGCGTATGCAGTTCGGAGGCTGAGGATGTTCTGTCCCGACTGCGGCAGCTGGAATCGCGGTGAGGCCGCGCGTTGCGTACGCTGTGGCATCCGCATGCCCGAGGCGAGCGATCGGCGTCAGTCTCCGCCGGATCCTTCTGTGACCGCACTGCGTCAGGTCACGGGCGGCCGCTATACCATCATGCATCGGGTCGGCGAAGGCGGCATGGCGAGCGTGTACTTCGCGCTCAACGTCGCCCTCGATTCGCCGGTAGTGATCAAGGTTCTGCACCCGCATCTTGCGCGTGAATCGGAGATGCGCGAGCGGTTCAAGCGCGAGGCCGAGTCTGCCGCGCAGCTGATGCACCCCCATGTATGCAAGATCATCGACTTCGGAATGGTCGAAGATCAAGTCTATCTGGTGATGCCGTACATGGCGCGCGGAACTCTTAGCGACAGAATCGGCGGCCATCGCTCGCTGACAGCCGAGACGACCGCCGCGATCGCCGCACAGGTCGCGACCGGTCTCGATTACGCGCATCGGCGCGGACTGGTGCACCGCGACATCAAGCCGGACAACATCTTGTTCGATGAAGACGAGAACGCGCTCGTCACCGATTTCGGGATTGCGACCGGACACTTTCGCAGCCGCATGACCGGCAGCGGCAACGTGATGGGGACCCCGCACTACATGTCGCCCGAGCAGGCCCGCGGAAAACTGCTCGACGGTCGCAGCGATCTCTATGGGCTAGGCGTTGTGATGTACGAAACTCTCCTTGGCTTCCCACCGTTCGATGGCGCAGACAGCTACTCGATCAGCTACAAGCATGTAACCGAGACGGCTGTGGCGCCCGACGTCGTAGATTCGCGTATTCCCGCCCAGATGTCTCAAATCGTGATGAAGTGCCTGGAGAAGAATCCGGCCCAGCGGTTCGAGCGCGGCAACGCACTCGCCGATGCGCTGATCGAATTTCTCGCCGGCGCCGGCGCTCGCAACGAGTTCAGAATGGCGCGTACTGCGCGTTCGACCCCCGTCGTAGCCGCTGGATGAAGCTCTCGCACCAGACAATCGAGCTCAATCCCACGCATCCATTCGTGATCGCGCGCGGTGGTTATGCGCATCACCGCAATGTGATCGTCCGCCTGACCGACGAGGATGGCATCGAAGGATACGGAGAGGCCGCGCCCAACAAGTACTACGGTGAATCCGTCTCGACCGTCATCGCCGCGCTTGGACAATTCAAGCCGATCCTCGAGCGCGCCGATCCCTTTTCGATCGAGTCCATTGAGGCGCAGCTCAATCGCCTGCTGCGCGGCAATGCATCCGCAAAGAGTGCAGTCAGCTCAGCCCTGCACGATCTCGTCGGCAAGAAGCTTGGCCTTCCTGTCTACAGGCTTTGGGGACTTGACGCCGATGCGGCCCCGCAATCGAGCTTCACTATCGCGATTGCGGAGAACGAAGAGCTCGAACGCCGCGTTTCCGAAGCGCGTGACTATCCGATTCTCAAGATCAAGCTCGGGACTGACCGGGACATGGAGATTGTCCGCATCGTTCGTAGCGCAGCACCGGGAAAGAGACTTCGCGTCGATGCAAATGCCGCGTGGACGCCGAAGCACGCCGTCCAAATGAGCGAGTTCCTCGCCGAGCAGGGGATAGAGATGATCGAGCAGCCCGTGCCCGCCAACGACATCCAAGGTCTGCGCTTCGTTCGTGAACGATCAAAGTTGCCGGTTTTTGCCGATGAATCCTGTCTTGTCGCCACCGATGTTGCGAAGCTTCACGGAGCCGTCGATGGCATCAACATCAAGCTTGCGAAGTGTGGCAGCTTGCGCGAAGCGCTGCGGATGGTGCACGCGGCGCGCGCGTTGGACATGCAGGTTATGGCTGGCTGCATGATCGAGAGCTCACTCGGCATTTCCGCGATCGCGCAGATATCTCCGCTCCTCGATTACGCCGACTTCGACGGCGCTGCGCTGCTCTCGACCGATCCGTTTCGTGGCGTAACCATTGGTGGCGGACAGGTGCAACTGACAGACGGCCCCGGCCTCGGCGCGACACCAGCGCCCAGCGTCGATCTGGCTTCGGCATTCCAGAGTGCGTGAGCGAGTGGCATCACCGCAGTTCGTGCAGGTGGCGTTGCCGCTGCCGCTATTCCAGACGTTTACCTACGCAGTGGAGGACGGACTCACCAATCCGGTGAGAATCGGCTCGCGGGTGATCGTCCCGCTCCGCAATGACAGAGAAGTCGGAATTTGCGTCGGCATGAGCGACGCCAGTCCGCTCAAGCGCAAGCCGAAGTCCGTCGTGGAGTCCCCTGATGTCGAGCCGGCGATCGGCACGTCGCTGCTGGAGCTGTGTAAGTGGATGGCGGACTATTACGTAGTACCGCTTGGCGTTGTTCTGCGCGCGGTGCTGCCGGCCGCGCTGACTGGCGCCGAAGCACCCCATCCGTCGCGCAAGACCCGTCGCATTGTGAAGGTCGGAGCGGAAATCCCATCTTTGCTCGAGCGGGATAAGACTTTCGCGCGCAAGAAGCAGCAGCGCGCGGTGTTCGAGCTGATTGAGTCGCTGGGTGGGCGCACCACCGTGGAGCATCTGACGTCCCAGCTCGATTTCTCGGCCTCGGTACTGAAGTCGCTGGAGAAAAGCGGTCTGATCTCGATCGAAGAAGAGGAAGTCGAGCGCGACCCGTTCTCGTCGCGCGGGGGAGTGTCGGCGACGAGATTGCGGCCCACTCCCGCGCAGCAACAGGCCGTTGACACAATGGCAGCGGCCGAGCCTGGGTCGGTGTTCCTGCTGCACGGGATCACCGGCAGTGGCAAGACTCTCGTGTACATCGAGCTTCTTCGAAAAATCGTCGAGGAGCGCGGGAAGACTGCGATCGTGCTGGTGCCGGAAATCGCACTGACCCCGCAAACGGTCGACCGTTTTCGCGCGGCGTTTGGCGACAAGATCGCCGTGCTCCATTCAGCACTCAGTGAAGGTGAGAGGTACGACGCCTGGCTTGGTCTCAAGCGCGGCGATAAAAGAATCGTCGTGGGCGCCCGTTCCGCGGTTTTCGCACCGCTCGAGAATCTCGGCGCGATCATCGTCGACGAGGAACATGAATCGAGCTACAAGCAAGGCGAGACGCCACGCTATCACGCGCGGGAGGTAGCGATCGTTCGTGCGCGAAACGAAGGCGCGATCACTGTGCTCGGGAGTGCCACGCCTTCACTGGAGAGCTGGGCGAATGCGGAAGCGGGGAAGTACACCCTGCTGACCCTGCCGGACCGGGTTGGTGGCGGCAAGCTCCCGGATGTCGATGTGATCGATCTGCGTCGAACTCCGGTCGACTACACGGCGATGGCCCAGGGTGGCGTCGACTATGGAGCTGTTATTCGCGAGCCGCTTCACGACGCAATCGTCGAGACGATCAGGCGTGGCGAACAGACGATTCTGCTGCTCAATCGGCGAGGCTACTCGTCGTTCGTGCAATGCATGGACTGTGGCTCGGTTGCGACGTGCCCGCACTGCAGCATTACGCTCACGATCCACCGGAATCCGGAGCGGTTGGTCTGTCATTACTGTTTGCACAAGGAAGAGCCGCGCCCTGATTGTCCGCGTTGTGGCGGGAGAAATCTCAAGCAGCGCGGTCTTGGAACGCAGCAAGTCGAGCGACTGCTCTGCGAGCGTTTTCCGTCAGCGCGCATCGCGCGTATGGACGTCGATACGACGAGCGGGAAATGGGCGCACACCCGCATTCTCGATCGCGTAGGTGCCGGTGAGATCGATATCCTGCTCGGCACCCAGATGATCGCGAAGGGGCTCGACTTTCCCAACGTGACCCTCGTCGGCGTTGTCGACGCCGATGTTGGAATCAATCTTCCCGATTTCCGCGCTTCAGAGCGATCCTTCCAATTATTGAGTCAGGTAGCCGGGCGTGCGGGCCGAGGCGAGAAGGGAGGACGAGTGCTGATTCAAACGAGGCTGCCGACCCATCATGCAGTCCGATACGCTCTCTCGCACGACTACGCCGCATTCGTGCGCGAGGAGTTGGACGGGAGGCTGGATCCGCTGTATCCCCCCAATGTTCGATTGGCGAACATCGTCTTCAGTGGTACGGTTGAGGACTCGACCGCCAAGCTGGCGATCCACGCCGGGGAATGGCTCCGCGAGCTGATCGCAACGCGGGCAGGCGATGAAGTCACCGTCGTTGGACCAGCGCCGTGCCCAATCGAGCGCATCAAGAGTCGCTGGCGCTGGCACGTGTTGCTGAAGTCCGCACATCCCGGCGAGT
Organism: Gemmatimonadaceae bacterium; assembly: GCA_045803545.1. Classification (GTDB taxonomy): domain Bacteria; phylum Gemmatimonadota; class Gemmatimonadetes; order Gemmatimonadales; family Gemmatimonadaceae; genus UBA4720. Next base: position 89,294 of record JBJMOW010000002.1, read on the forward strand.
TAACCCGCGTTAGCCGCTATTTCATGGAGCGTTTCGAAGTGCCGACGACCGCCCAGCTGAGAGTCACCCTCGACCGTGACCCTGTTGCGCTGCTATAAGTCAAGCTCGCAGCGCTCGTTAGCTCGCACGCCGCAGCCTTATCTTTAAATAGTGACGACCCTCCGCCATCCCGACTTTACGAGTGCCGAGCTAGCCAATGCTCCCGACGCGAAATTTGTCGCCGCGCCGGCCGATGGAGTCTTGCCCGAAAACTTCTTCTCCACCACCAATCTGCCGACCTACGTACGGATCAAGGGTTCGTGGCGGATGCCGCGCGAGCCGCGGATGGATTCCGCGCTTGTCCTCGAAGGTGACGGCGGACTGTGGGTCCGGGAAGGCCGCAGACTGAAGAAGGGCGACATGGTCGCTGTCGGCAGCGCTGAAGACGGCGCCGAAGGTATCTACGTGCACACTGCGTCTTTCCTCGGCGACGAGGAAGGCGAATTCAAATTCATGACCAGTGAGGTGTCGCGCGAAAAGCCCATCGACTATGCGGAGATGGCGCGGCTGCTGATCGAGCAGCGCGACCGCGCCGGGTATCCGATCTGGGTGACCGGACCCGCGCTGGTGCATTCACGCGCTCGCGCCGACATGGTGTGGTTCATCGAGAACGGATTCGTGTCGGCTCTGCTCGCCGGTAACGCCGTCGCGGTGCACGACATCGAAGCATCGATCTTTGGCACCACCCTCGGCATGACCAAAACCGGCGAGGCTACTTCGGGTGGTCACGGGCTGCACATGCGCGCGATCAACAGGGTCCGCGCCGCCGGGTCGATCGCCAAAGCAGTCGAGCAGGGAATCATCACCGACGGCATCATGCACGCCTGCGTCGTAAAGGGCGTGCCCTACGTGCTCACCGGTTCGATTCGCGACGACGGCCCGTTGCCCGATGTCGTCACCGACATGCTGGCGGCTCAGGACGCGATGAAGCGACACACGACACGCGCAACTATGGCGGTGCTCATTGCCACCGCGCTTCACGCAATCGCCACCGGCAACATGCTCCCGGCATTCGTTACGGAGAAGGACGGCTCGATGCGTGAGCTGCCGACGATCTGCGTCGATTCCTCGGAGTTCGTCGTCAGCAAGCTCAAGGATCGCGGCACCCACCAGGCGTTCGGCGTCGTGACAAACGCCCAGGATTTCATGCACATTCTGCGGTTGTACGTCGAGCGTGAGCTGATCGACCGCAAAAGCGGACGCTCGACTTCCCAGACTGCCAGGGTGAGCGCTTGATCGAAACGACCGAGAGATTTCTGCGCGATATCGCCGAGCGTATTGGTTTGCACTCAGTGGATGAAGTGAGGCTTTTCCCGCCGCTTCGTCAGGCAGGTGTAGAGACCTGCGTCGCCGTGGTAGCTGCGCTGCCGCTTCCGCCCGAGCCGGTCGACGAGCGCTCGGCCGACGAGCCGCCCGAAGCGCTCAGCGAGAGCGCGGGTGAAGAATTCCTGCCGATCGAAGAAGAAGACCGTGAGATCATCGTCCATCGACACACGGTCTTCACCGCTCGCTATCGCCACACGCTGAAAGGACCCGACCGCGGCAAATGGGAAGTAGACGTGCAGGCCGAAGCCGACGCGCCGCTGGTGACTGTCGATCAGGTGGTGAAGGGAGTGATGAAACGCGCCGGCGAGCCGTTCGAGCCTGAGCGCATCACCGCCTCGGAATTCAAGACGATCGTCGAGAGTCCGGCTATCTAGTCGTCACGACCTGCTGCGTCGCGATCGGCGTCAGGCGAGCAGCAGCGGACGTTGCATCAGGTGCGTTGGCCGCTGCATATCGCGCCAGAACGGTTCGATGGATGTCCCGCGCATCTTCAAGGGTCTCCGCCGCGAGCCCCAGTCTCTCTGGCGAGATCAGGAACGGATAGACCTGATCTCCGCCCGCCGAGCCGTGCGCGCCAACCTGATCGTCGAACGAGACGATGTCGTACCCGTCGTAGGCACCGAACAGGACGCAGTCGCCTGCGTTGTTCTGACGCACCAGCGATTCAACCGCTTGCAGGACGTAAGGCTCGGTTCCGAATAATTCGAGCGGATTCTCGCCGGCTGTTACGTTCACGCTGCCATCCCGAAGCGTTGCGCGGCCATGACGACTGGCGAGATGCACGCCGTCCGTTGCGAGCGTCGCGACCAGACCGATGCCCGGATGCTTCACCAGCTGCTCGTACAGTCTGGCCCAGCGCGAGTCGCGCATGATCTGTTCGTGGGATAACCGCTGATCGCTTTGCGCGAAGTAGACCAGCGCCAAACACGAGCTGTACGTAACGACGACATCATTCGTGCGGTCGACGCGGTATTTCTCGGGGAAAATGATCTCCCGCAGCCCGTATCGGCTTCTCAACCAGTCACGAAATCGAAGAATGCCGCGACGGAAGCCGAACTTTGTCGGCGTCAACTGCGCGACTGCCTCGACGACCTCCGGACCCATGTCGGAGTATTCGGTGTCGACGGCGAAGCTGGCGTGCGCCTTGGGCGCCGGAGCTTCGTGGGCGGGCGCTTCGTTTAGCAGACGCTGGACGGTTGTACCAAGAGATTCTCCGAACTGCACGCGATAACTCAGCGCCGGCGTCATGCCGTGATCGGAGAGGATGACCAGATCATACCCGCGCCCACCGGCAAGCTGCGCCATCCGCCAGATCTCGGCGATGCGCGCATCGGTGCGGCGCAAATCGGCCAGCGCCTGCTTGCTCGACGGCCCGAAGTGGTGCGCCAGCTCATCGTACTGCATGAACGTGCTGTAGATGACTGGCACGCCGAGGTAGACGTCGAGCAGAATCGCCATCGTCTGCAGCTCACGAACGACGACGTTGCTGAGGATGCGAATGAACGGGAAGATTCCTTCCGCGTGCGTGACGCGCCCGGCCAGCTCACCGCGGGCACGTTCCCACTCCTCGAGCAGCCACTCGAATGCTCCCTGCAGGAGCATGCGCGCCATGCGGATCGGGTGCAGCAGCATGAGCAGCGCCATGCGGGTTCCGCCCAACCTGCGATACACCGACATTTTCTCACGTGTGGCGACGGTGAACGCGACAGTCTGCGCATCGCCGTCCAGCAGATTTACGTAACTCGATCCTCCGGCGAGCGCGCCCGGCACGTGGATACGATCGCGAATGTACTGCACGCCGTGAGGCGCGTTGCACGTGATGACGCGCCGCGCGGCCTTGTCGTAGAAACGGAACGCCGGAATACCGTCGTTTTGTCCGTGAAACATTCCCGCCTGGCAATACGGTGTCGCCGAGGGCAACCCGCAGAACCAGCGCCTGAGCGCAAATCCTTCGCGCAGCAGCCGGGAAATCGTCGGACAGAGGCCGAGCTCCAATGCGCGCCGCAAATCGGAGTACGCCAGCGCATCGATCTGCAGCATGATCAGGCCGCGCTGCGGCGGACGCGGACGTTTCTCGCGCGCGAACGGCCGGTACTTCGTACGATAGTACCAGCGCAGGAACGGACCGGCGCGCGGACGCGCGCGACGCTCCGTTATGCCAGGTGGTGTTCGATGTGCCGTAAGAGCTCGCTTATTCCGACAGGCTTGAGGAATACCTCTGCACAGCCTGCGTCGAGACATTTCTGGCGGGTGCGCGAGTCTCCGTGCCCCGTCATCGCCAGTGTCGCCTTGGGAAGGGATTTCTGCTCGCGCAATTGGTCCAGAAGCTCGAGGCCGTCGCCGTCGGGCAGGGAAATATCGAGCAGGATCAGATCCGCGGGGCGAGTCTTCGTGACCTCGACGGCTTCGGCGATCGTTCCGGCGACATCGACGTCGTAACCCGATTCCCGGAGGAGAATGCTGAACGCGTCGGTCACGAGCGGGCTGTCCTCCACGATGAGGATTCGGGCGGGCACTATGCGCGGGGAACGTTGAGCGGAAGCGTGAAGAAAAAGCGACTGCCTTTCTTCAGCTCGCTTTCGACCCAGATTCTCCCGTGGTGCAGTTCGACGAACCGGCGCGCGATGGCGAGTCCAAGGCCGGTGCCGTGATGCTGCCGCGAAGGAGAAGCATCTACCTGCGCAAACTCTCGGAAAACGAGATCGTGATGCGCGCGCGCGATGCCGCGGCCGGTGTCACCGATCTCCACCAGCAGTTCTTCTTCGTCACGACCGCGACGTGAAAACGAGATCCACGCCCGCCCGCCGTTGTTGGTGAACTTGATGGCGTTGCCGATCAGGTTTCCCAAAACGTGTTTGATCTTGTCTCGATCGGCAGTGACGAGCGGGAGATCGTCGCCGTTCAGTCGCTCGATCGTGATGTGCTTTTTAGCCGCCAGCGACTGATTCAGCAGCTTTACCTGATCCACGAGGTCGGCCATCGAGAACTCTGTGGGTACGAGCGTCACCTGATCACTGGCGCTGCGGACGTAGCTGAGTATCTCGTCTATCATGTCGAGCAGTTGCTGGCCGCCGTTGACAATACCGCTGACGCTATCGCGCTGTTTCTGATTGAGCTCGCCCAGCATCCCGTCGCGGAGAATCTCGGCGTGGGTGATGATGGCGGCGAGCGGCGTGCGAAGATCGTGCGAGATGTTCGACAGGAACTGAGTCTTGAGCCCATCGCGCGACTTGAGCTCGTCGATGGTCTTCTGCGCTTCGCGAGCCTTACCCTCGAGTGCATTCAGCCGCTTGGTCAGAGCGGCGTCACTTACACGGTGAGACATGCTCATATTGTACCAGCCGCTACATCTGTTGCCAACGCATCTGATTCAACAGCGTCGAGCAACTGTTGTCGGCGTAGCAGCGACCAGTAGCGGCCGCGCACGGCCATCAGGTCGGCGTGGCGTCCCTGCTCGACGACAGAACCCTTCTCGAGCACGATGATCCACGACGCATCACGAATGGCGCTGATACGGTGCGATGCAATCAGCGCGGTCCGACTCGACAGCGCTTCACGCAGCGCGCGCAAAATCTCGGCTTCCGTATGAGTGTCGACCGCGGACAGCGCATCGTCCAGCAGAACGATGCTCGGCTTGCGGGCCAGGGCTCGCGCCAGCGAAGCGCGCTGTTTCTGACCACCGGACAGATTGATGCCGCGCTCGCCAAGAATCGTCTCGTAGCCTCCGGGGAATCGGGAGATCGTTTGATCGAGCTGCGCAACATTGGCGGCCCACTCGCCGGTTTTGCTGAGACCGGCAGTGCCATACGACAGGTTTGATCCGATCGTCTCGCTGAAAAGCAGACTTTCCTGAGGCACGAAGCCGATCTCCTGGCGCAGTTCGGAAGGGTCGATGTTTCGTGTGGGGATTCCGTCGATCAGGATCTCACCCTCCTGCGGATCGTACATTCGCGGCAGCAGATCGATCAGCGCACTCTTGCCGCTGCCGGTTGCGCCGACGACGCCGAGCGTCGCGCCCGCGGGAACGGTAAAGCTGACATTGCGCAGTACCCATCTCGGCTGTCCGTCTGCGTCAGACGGATAGTGAAATCCCACGTTGCGAAATTCGATCGTCCGGCCGTCACGCGTCGCTGGCAACTGCTGCCTTGGCTCCGTCACAAGTATCGTCGGGTGAGCGTCGAAGATCTCGGCGAGCCTGCCCATCGACGCATCGCCGCGCTGGAACAGATTCACTACCCAGCCAAGTGCGATCATCGGCCACGTCAACATTGTCAGGTACAATCCAAACGCGACGAATGACCCGATCGAGATTGTGCCACGAATTGTGGCGATACCTCCGGCGCCAAGTACTATTACCCCGCCGAGTCCGCCGAAGAATGCGAAGAGTGGATTGAGCGTCCCCCACAGCCGGACGAGTTGCATGTTGAGCGTCAGATATTGATCGTTCAGTGCGCCGAACCGGTCGATCTCGGCGTTTTCCTGGCGATACGCTCTGACGATTCGGGCGCCGGTGAGATTTTCCTGCGCGTGCGTGGTGAGAGCGGAGAAATGTTCCTGCACTCGCTCGAAGCGGTCATGGATGGTGCCGCCCATCCGGATCGTCAGCACGGGAAGAAAAATGAGCGGCAGCAGCGCAAGCAGCGTCAGGCGTACGTCGATGCGCAGCATGAAATACAGCGCGAACAGGCCGCCGAAGATCGTATTGGTCAGGTACATCACGGCTGGGCCAATCGCCATGCGCACGGCACCCAGATCGTTGGTCAGACGCGCCATGATGTCGCCAGTACGGGTTTGTGCAAAGTAGGCGGCGTCAAGCGTCTCCAGATGTGTGAAGAGATCGTTGCGGAGGTCGTATTCCATCCACCGGCTGATTCCGTTTATCAGCTCGCGCATTCCATATCGAAATGCGCCGCCGATGAGCGCCGCCAGCACGATGAGGCCGCTCAATTTCCAGATACTGCTCATCGGTGCGCCTGCTCCGATCGCGTCGATTGCGCGTCGGAGGAGCCACGGGATGACGCTGGATAACGCCGCGGATGCGAGAACGATCAGCAAACCCGCGGCGAACTGTAGACGGTAGGGCCGATAGTATGGCGCGGCTCTCCGCAGGTTCATCATATTTGGCATAACGATTGCCGCTTACTTTATTCTTGAGCTTGGTTTAAAACCCAGGCACTCATAACGGAGGAGGAGCTTCATGGTGCAATATATTCCCCGGTTTAACGCGTCGCTGGCTTTGTCGTTTGCGCTTTTTGCCGCTGCTTGCACAGCAAAGACTGACAACAATGCAGCAGCAGATTCGGCGCTCAATAAAGACATTCAGCTTGCGAATCGTGACACCGCGGCGCAGCCGGCGTTGACCGACGTGCCGGCGAGCTCGACGGCGCCCGCTCCGACAACGACTGCGACTACGCCACGCACCACGACCAGCAAGACGACTACGCGCACCACGACGCGTACGCCGACAACGACGACGCGCCAGCCAACCACTTCCGTGACATCGAGTGGCAATACGGTAACCAAGACCTCGAGTGGCGCAGCTACCGGCGCGGGCAGAGTGGGGACGATTCCAGCCGGATCCGAGATCAACCTCGCGTCGGGCTCGACAGTTTGCACCAACAAGAACAAGGTCGGTGACCGGTTCAACGCCTCAGTAACGAACGCGGTGCAGGGTTCGAACGGTGCAGTGATTCCCGCGGGCGCCACGGCGACCGTCGAAGTCACCGAGCTTAAGCGCAGTGAGAACGCCAATGACAACGTGGTGATGGGCTTCCGCGTCGTGTCGGTCAGCTTTGGTGGTCACACCTATCCGGTCAGTGCTACGACCAGCTACGCGCAGGTCGCGAAGGTCAAGAACCAGCCCAAGGGCAAGGATGTGCAAAAGGTCATCGGCGGCGCAGCGATTGGTGCGATCGCCGGACAGATCCTTGGCAGGAGCACAAAAGCAACCGTCATCGGTGCAGCAGCGGGTGGTGCTGCCGGTGCCGCGACCGCAGCGGCCACGGCTAACTACGAGGGCTGCGTCAATTCAGGCGGTCGAATTACCGCAACGCTCAACTCGTCGACTCAGGTTAACATCTGAGAGAGCCGCGGTAGAAAATCCGGCGTGGGAGACCACGCCGGATTTTTTTTTTGCTCTCGATTCTGGCATCTCGACCGTTCGACCGAGTTCGTCAACTAAAGGTCTCAGTCGGCAGAGATTGCACGGGTCGGAGTCCGCAGTTGTCACATGGTTAACGATGCTCATCGAAGCGGCAGAACCCCGGAATAGCGAGGGTCTAGAACCCGACCGCCGCCCCGCGCCCCCTCGGATCCGGCATTCCCTCGTACCCTCCCCTCACGCGCATGATCGCCTCGGCGGATGCGACCCCGAATAACTCGTACGTCGAGTGCCCCATTTGGTGGAGACGCGCGATCGTCGTCGAATCGAACCCGCCGCTCTCCAGTCGGATCGAATCAGGCAGCGATTGGTGGTGGATGCGTGGCGCGCTCATCGCGTCGGCGATCGACATACGGTGGTCGATCACGTTTAGAATTACTTGAGCGGTCGCGGAAATGATGCGCGGCCCCCCGCGAGCGCCGACGATGAGCAGGACCCCGCCGCTCGGATCGAGGACAATCGTCGGCGACATCGCACTCAGCATACGCTTGCCGGGTGCGATCGCATTCGCCTCGCCCTGAATGAGCCCATACATGTTCGCCACGCCCGGCTTGCTCGTGAAGTCATCCATCTCGTCATTCAGGAAGAATCCTGCGGCGGGTATGTACACGCCCGATCCATACAAGTCGTTCAGAGTCGTCGTCGTTGCCACCGCATTACCATGCGCGTCGACTACCGAATAGTGAGTAGTCTCCGACCCTTCGCTCAACGCAGCGAGTCCGGTTGTCGGATCAGCGTGGGTTCGCGAGATCGTGCGTGCGACGGCACGCGCGTAGGTCTTACTGGTCAGCGTCGAAAGCGGAACCTGAACGTATGCAGGATCGCCGAGCTTCGAGTTGCGATCGACAAAAGCGCGTTGCGAGGCGGACGCGACTGCGTGCACACGGTCGGCTGATCCGAACTTCTCCGCTGGACCGTACGCCTCCAGGATTTGCAGCATCTCGGTAACCGTCGTGCCGCCGGACGACGATGGTGGCATCGCAATGAGACCATAGCCGCGATAGCTGCTGCGGATCGGAGTACGCCAGATCCCGCGGTATTGAGCGAGATCCTCTTTCGTGATCAGTCCGCCGGCCCGCTTCATGTGCGCAGCGATCGAATCAGCAATGCTGCCCCGATAAAAAGCGACGGATCCTGAATCAGCGATCAGGCGAAGCGTGTGCGCGAGAGCAGGCTGACTGAACCGAGAGCCAATCACCGGCGGTGTGCCGTCGGGAAAGAAGACTGCCTTTCCGTCAAAGCCCTCGATTCGATAACGGTTGCTGGTTAGTGAGCGAACGAAAGTCGAATCGACAGTGAACCCGTCTGCTGCCAGTCTGATCGCAGGCTCCATCACTTTCGCCAGCGGCAGCGCGCCAAACCTTCGGTGCGCCTCCACCATTCCCGCGACCGACCCAGGCACCCCGGATGCCTTGGGGCCGATCACGCTTTCGCCAGTCACCTTCCCATCGGCTCCGACATACATCGTTCGTGTCGCGCCGCGCGGCGCGGTTTCCCGGTAATCGAGAGTCGCGACGCGTCCGTCGGCCATTCTGATCACCATGTAACCACCGCCGCCGATGTTGCCCGCTTCCGGATACGCGACGGCGAGCGCGAATCCGGTTGCGACCGCTGCGTCGACGGCATTGCCGCCTTGCTTCATGACTTGCACGCCCACTTCGGAGGCAATTCGGCTGTCGCTCGCAACCATTGCGTGTGCTGCAAACGTCGCGTGCGCGGCCGCACGATACCGCCACGTCGCCGGAAATACCGCTGGAATCCGCGACGGAACATCGGGATTGCCGACGATGATCTCGCGGAAGGGAAGAGCGGCCGCCACAAAAAGCGACAGGCCGACGATCGTGCCCATCGCCCACGCGGTTCGGGATCCCGCGCTACGTGAAGTCATGATACGAAACTATTCACGTCGCGCAGCGGGTGCAGCTACCGCCTGACAGTCCTCGCGCCGAATCCCATGCGCAGCATTACCCTCAACGCCGGCATCGCGTTGGTGTTGCTGACGCTGTTCGCCTGATTCTGTCGCTCGTGGATGGCAATGGCGTAGTCCGACGTAAAGTCGACGCTCGTGCGGTCGCTGAAGCCCCAGCCGAAGCCGTAGCTGAACGCAAGCAGCGGATCGATGTTGCCGCTTCCCGCGAGCTTGGCGCCATCGGAATCTCTTTTCAAATTCTGATAGAACACCGCGCCGCCGTTCAGCTCCAGCACCTGGTGGAACCCGATACCCGAGCCGGCGTGGAACGTCGCCACCAGCGTCGACATGTTGAGATGCGCATTGCACGACGTGCAGCGCGTTCCCGGAACGCCAGTCTGCAGCGGTATCGCCAGATCGCTCGAGTACACGAACGGTACTTTCGCATAACTCCCGGCGATGCCGAACGACGCGCCGCTGTTCCATCCCTTCTCGATGGACGCCCGATACTGGAAGTTGGTCGAGTTCCCGAAATCCCAGGTGCTCCCAGTCGCGCCGTCATTGACGCCGTTCGCGCGGAAACCCGCGATCGAAAAAGTGGCCCAGGTGTCGGGGTCACTGGTGAAGCCACGCTGCCGCCGCTGCGCGCTCGCCGCGTTAGCAATCGACACCAGCATCAACAATGCAAACGAAATTCGTCTCATTAATCCTGCCTTTGATTGTCTTGCCTCGCGCGCAATACGTCTCGTACCTTTCGTCGTGCTAGACCCGCGCGAAACTGAGCGTCGCAACCCGCGTACCGCCTCGATCGATCTCGCATCCCCGCTCGAGATCGTAGACTTGATAAACGCTGAGGATCGCAGAGTTCCCGAAGTCGTTGCCACGCAACGGGATCAGATCGCTCGCGCCATCGATATCGCGGAGGCAACGTTTCGGCGTGGCGGGCGTGTTTTTTACGTCGGCGCGGGAACCTCGGGGAGGCTCGGCGTGCTCGACGCCAGCGAGATTCCGCCAACCTTTGGCGCAAATCCTGAAATGGTGCAGGGAATCATCGCCGGTGGGCTGCCAGCGTTAACTCGCGCGCAGGAGGGGGCCGAGGATGTCGTCGAGAATGGCGCACGGGAAATGGACAAGCACGGCATCGGCGAAAAGGATTTCGTGATCGGAATCGCCGCCTCGGGAACTACGCCCTACGTGCGCGCCGCGCTCATGCGAGCTGTAGAACTTCGCGCGAGCACCGGTATCGTTGCCTGCTCCGCGCCTCCTTCCGAATTGGTCAAAGCAGTCGATGTGGCGATACTGCCAATCGTCGGGCCGGAAGTCGTCACCGGCTCGACGCGCATGAAAGCCGGCACCGCCACCAAGCTGGTGCTCAATACCATCACCACCGGTGCGATGATCAGACTCGGCAAAACCTACGGGAATCTGATGGTCGATCTGCGCGCGACGAACAACAAGCTGGTCGACCGCAGTCAGCGGATCGTGATGGAAGTGTGCGGCGTAACGCGCGAGGAGGCGACGACCCTGCTCGATCGCGCCGGCAAAAGCGTCAAGCTCGCCATTGTGATGCAGAAGAAGAATGCGTCGCGCGAGGAGGCCGAAAAGCTGCTTGCGGAAAACGGTGGCGTCATTCGCCGCGTGACCAACGAGCCTCCCCCGCCGATAAGAGAGCGCTGAAATGGCTTCGGGCGTTGTCGTCGGCTTGATGTCGGGAACTTCGCTCGATGGGATCAGCGCCGCGGTCGCCCGTTTTCGCGACGTCGACGAGAAACGTGTCGACGTCGATTTGCTCGGTTACGTCTCACACTCCTACACTCCGGCGCAGCGCACTCGTCTGGGAAACGCACTGGGTGGAGGCACCCCGGCCGAATACTGCAGATTGAATTTTGATCTCGGTCAGTGGCTGGCGGATGCTGCGATCGAGGCCATGGCCGAGGCCGGAATCGCGCGCGAAGACATCATGGCTATCGCATCGCACGGCCAGACGATTTGGCACGAGCCCGGACACTCGACCTGGCAGACTGGTGAGCCGGCAGTCATCGCCGAGCGCACTGGAATCGATGTGATCAGCGATTTTCGCGTGCGCGACGTTGCTGCGAGGGGGCAGGGTGCACCGCTGGTGCCAATGGCCGACGCGATGCTCTTCTCGTCGCCCACCGATTGGCGCGGGCTGCAAAACGTTGGCGGGATTGGCAACATCACCATCGTGCCACCCGGAGGTGATGTGACCGGAGTGCGCGCCTTCGATACCGGCCCGGGAGTGGCGGTCATCGACGGCGTCGTCCGCGCGCTCTGGCCGCAACTTTCCTACGACGCCGATGGCAAACTTGCCCGAGCTGGCAAGCCTGTCACCGCCGTCGTCGACGAGCTGATGAAGCATCCCTACTTCAGCATGGACCCGCCCAAGTCGACCGGCCGTGAGCTGTTCAACTCGGATTATGTGCAGAAGCTGATCTCCTCCGCCCGCGGGACTGGCGCGAGCGACGAAGACGTGGTCGCTACTGCAGTCCAACTCACAGCGGTAAGTGTTGCAGACGCGTATCGACGGTTCATTCCCGAGCCGATGCGTGAAGTGCTGGTATCGGGTGGCGGCGGAAAAAACCCCGCGCTCTTCGAGGCGATTCGAAACGCCGCGGCTCCGATCGTCGTGCGGCATTTCGACGAAGTCTATTTCGACGGTGAGGCAAAAGAGGCGGTGGCCTTTGCATTGCTGGGTTACCTGCACGTGATGAAGAGGCCTGGCAACGTTCCTTCTGCAACCGGTGCGCGCGGATCCCGGATTCTCGGCAAGAGGACGCCCGCATGAGCGAGATCGCCGAGCTCTTTTACCCCGCGATTCGTTGGGATAGCACGCACGGCTACGAAGAGCAGCGCGATGCGATTACCGAAGCGCTCAACCTCGGCGTCGGAGGTTTCATTCTGTTCGGTGGACCCTCCGAGCACGTTGCCACCCTCACCGAAGACTTGAATACTCGATCACGAGTGCCGCTGTTGATCGGCGCGGATCTCGAGCGGGGTGCGGGACAGCAATTCGCGGGCGACACGCCGTTGCCGCCGCTCGCCGCCATCGCGGCGCTCGAGGATGTCCAGGCTATCAGGCGCGCTGCAGCGGTGACCGCACGCGAAGCACGTGAGCTCGGCGTCAACTGGATCTACGCGCCGGATTGCGACCTCGATGTCGAACCGGACAATCCGATCATTGGTACGCGCTCGTTCGGCAGCGACCCTGATCGCGTCGGCGAATTCGCGGCGGCGTGGATCGATGCATGTCAGGCGGAAGGTGTGCTTGCGTCAGCGAAGCACTTTCCGGGACACGGACGTACGACCGTCGATTCGCACAAGGAACTGCCGCGAGTCGACGCCTCCGCCGAGACTCTGCGCAATACGGATCTGGTTCCTTTCCGACGCGCGATCGAGCGCGGCGTAGCTTCGGTGATGTCGGCACACGTGTCGTTTCCCGCGTTCGATCCGAGCGGTGCGCCGGCAACGCTGTCAAAGCCCATTCTCACCGGGTTGCTGCGCGAGGAGCTCGAGTTCACGGGACTGGTCGTCACCGATGCGTTGATTATGGAAGGCGTGCTGGGAGGCGGCGAAGCGGAAGCCGTCGTCCGCGCAGTCGACGCCGGCTGCGACTGCCTTCTCTACCCGTCGAACATGCCGGAAGCGGAGAAGGCAATTCAGAAAGCGATTGACGAGAAGCGACTCGACGCTGCGCGCGTGCATCAATCGATCGAGCGCCGGCGACGCTGGGCTCGCTGGGCTGCGCTATCGAAAGAAGCGCATCGGCCCTCGCGTGACGAAACCGGCTGGGCAGCGCAGCTCGCCGAGCAAGTTGTGCACATGATTCAAGGCCGAATGCCGCGTCTCCCGCGCCGTTGGAACCTCGTGATCGTCGACGACGATGTCGGCGGACCATACCCACCGCCGCCGAGAGATCCGCTGATCGCGACGCTGCAGGCGGGCGGAGTCGACCTAGTCGTTGGTGATGACGCACCTTCAGGAGCGGTGGGCGCCACCGTCATCGCGCTATTCGGAGACATTCGCGCCTGGAAGGGCCGGCCGGGCTATTCGCAGACGGCAAGGGATAGCGTTCGACGCGCGCTCGACAGCGCTGGCAGTCGCGATCGACTGATCATTCAGTTCAGTCATCCTAGACTTGCTGCTGCGCTGCAGACCGACGCGCCAATTCTTTGTGCGTGGGGCGGGGAAGGGGTGATGCAAAAGGCCGCGGCGCGAGTGCTGGTACGGGAGCTGGCCGCGGAAAGCGCGGAACGCGTTACCCAATTGCCGCAAAACCGAGCGGAGGAATCGCGATGACGAACGGTACGACTGCGAAAACATCTCCGCTGCGCATATTCGGCCAGCCGAAGATGGCCACGCTGGTGGTGCTCGGCTTCTCGTCTGGACTTCCGTTTTATCTGACGAGCAAGACCCTGCAAGCGTGGATGACCAACGCGAAAGTGGATTTGGCGACGATCGGTTTCTTCAGCCTCGTCACTCTTCCATACTCACTCAAATTCGTCTGGGCGCCGCTGATGGATCGGTACACGCCGCCGTTCCTCGGCAGGAGACGCGGATGGGTCCTGATAACTCAGATCGCGCTGTTGTTGGTGATCGCGGCGATGTCGCTGCACGATCCGCGCACCGGCCTCAAGATGCTGGCGATCAACGCCATTGCGATCGCGTTTTTCAGTGCATCACAGGACATCTCGCTCGACGCGTATCGGACCGACGTGCTCGAGAATCGGGAAATGGGGGCGGGCGCCGCCGTGTTCGTACTCGGCTATCGCATCGCGATGATCACCACCGGAGCGCTGGCGTTTTTCCTTGCCGATCGAATTGCGTGGCCGATGGTTTACCTGATACTCGCCTCGCTCATCGTGATCGGAATCGTCGCGACGTTTTTCGCTGCGGAGCCGGTCCTCAACGACGCGCCGCCACGCACGCTGTTCGAGGCAGTCGTTCTCCCGTTCACCGACTTCTTCCAACGCGCCGGAGTCCTACGCGCTCTGCTGGTGCTCCTCTTCATCGTCGCCTACAAGTACTCCGACAGCCTGGCGGGTAGCATGACCACGCCGTTTCTGCTACAGGCTGGTTACTCGCAGAGTGAAGTCGGCGCCGTGTTCCTCGGAGTGGGTGTCATCGCGACGATTGTCGGCGTCCTCGTCGCGGGCGCTACGATCGGCAAGCTTGGTATCAACCGCTCGCTGTGGCTGTTCGTGATTTTTCAGGGCTTGAGCAACCTGACCTACTACTTCCTGTCGCTCTCGGAGAAGAATCACACGCTAATGGTCTCGGCTGTGATTACCGAAAACTTTGGGCTCGGTTTGGTGACCGGCGCGATGACCGCGTACTTGATGAGCATGTGCAACAAGCGGTTTACCGCGACGCAATTCGCGTTGCTGTCGAGTCTGATGGCCGCGAGCCGCGACATCCTGGTTGCGCCCGCTGGTAAGATCGTGGAATCAACGGGCTGGCCGGGCTTCTTCCTGATCACAGTGGCGATGGCGCTGCCGGCGTTGGTGCTGCTCCCGTTTATCGCTCCGTGGTCCCGCGAAGTCCCGATTGGCGCGGCGCCGCACACCGGTGAAACCGTACCGGCGCGCGTCGCTTAGGCCTTGTTGCTCGCTACTGCTTTCCGATAGTCGGCGTCTACCGTGCGCAGCCGTGCGGTCACTACCGTCACGTTGTCGGGCGCGCCGGTGTGAAGCGCCTCTTCGATCAATGCGTTGCAGATGTCCTGCGGCTTGGCTGATCCGCGGGTGATGCGGGCGATGTCTTCGTTCGAAACCTGATTCGAGAGTCCATCGCTGCATAGCACCATTGCGTCGTCGTTCTCGAGCTTTACGCGATAGAAGTCGGTGACGACTTTCTCCTCGGGACCGAGCGCCTGCAGGATGATGTTGCGATGCTCGCTCTGTGCTGCCTCTTTCGCCGTCATGCGACCTGCATCGATCAGGCGCTGAACGAACGACTGATCCTTGGTCAGCTGTTTGGCGCTGCCTTTCCGAATCAGGTATGCCCTGCTGTCGCCGACCTGTGCGATGAATGCTTCACCCTCGATCACCAGCGTCAGCGTCGCCGTCGTTCCCATCCCGTGATGTTCCGGCGAGGTCGTAGCTGTCTGGAAGATCTCGCGATTGGCGGCATCGATCCCGCGCTTGAGCGCGGCCTCGATCGATTCCGGATTGCGCTTGGGTACTTTACGCCACCATCGGTGCAACTCGCCGAGGATCGTTTCGGTAGCGATCGAGCTGGCCAGCGCGCCGGAAGCGGCACCGCCTACACCGTCGGCGACAATCATGATGAACGGCGCGGTGTGGACTGATATAACCGACGGCGCACTGGTGGTTGCAATGTCGCCGGTCTCGAGGTTGGCTATCAAAAAGGCATCCTGATTGTCTGCCCTGATCAGGCCGACATTCGTGGTGCCGAATATCTCTGCAATCAATTTTGGCTCGCCAGGAGCGGGATTTATCGACTCTCGGGAGGTTGATCCCCGAGTGCGACAAAGATAGCAACCATGTGCAAACGGGGCACTACCCATGCGTATGGCTTAGACTCGTTTTTCACCGCTCCTGCAACCCGATTTCTGACATGAAAAGTTTGGCTTTGGGGGGTTTTTGCTGTTCCGCCCTCATGGTGGCCGCATCGTGCGCGCCGGCGCGCACAACGCCGACGCCAGCGCCCGTGGTCGTACCGCCACTTGTTCCTGCGCCTATCCCGCCGCCAAGTGGACTCAAGCTGCCGCCCGTCCCCGATCTGCGCGGCCCGGTGAAGATCGACGTCGTATATCCCAAGGCCGATCAAATGCTCACCACGCGCGATTCGAATTTCATCTTCGGGAGCGTTGGTAGCGGTGACGCAGCACTCGTCATCAATGGTCGCGCAGTTCCCGTCTGGCCAAACGGCGCTTTCATGGGTTGGTTGCCGGTCCCATCGGACAGCGCCCCGCGTTATGAGATTTTTGCCGGCAACAAGACTGACACTGCGCACCTGACCCTGCCGGTCAAGATTCCAGCTGCTGCCGACACCGCGCGACCGCAAAACGCGGTGGGCGACACTCTCAACCCCGCGCCGCGGCCAGATTCGCTGGTGCCCACAGTTGGAAGTCTGTACGCAGCGCTCGGCAACCCGGCGTCGACGGTGAACGACACAGACCGTGTTACGATCGGAATGCCTGAGCCGCGTGAGAGTGGGCAGGTCTACAAGTGGTTTCTGTTCCCCGGAACAGCTGTCAAGGTCACGGGCTATCGAAAGCTCGGTAATTCCGAGTTCGTACGCGTCGAGCTCGACTCGGGCAATGTCGCGTGGGTGAATCGCAGTGAGCTCGGACGCGACACCGCCGTTGCGACTCCGGGGATGTTCGTTGGTGATTCCTTGCCGCCGGTCAGAAAGGTCGGCGCCGTTCGCCTTGAACCGACGGCGGACTGGATCGATGTCGTAATTCCAATGACGGGTCCGCCTCCACCATACCTCGTTGAAGAAACCGATCGCTCGATCTCGCTTCTCGTCTACGGAGTCACGAATCCTCCCGTCGTTTCACAGATGGCGGAGCCCGCTGATCCCTACTTCAACAGCATCAGCAGCGCGACTCCTGAGGGCAGTGCTGTTCGTTACACCATCAATTTGAATCGCGCTCCCTACGGCTATCTCGCTCTGTGGCAGAATGGAGCTCTGACCTTTCGGGTGCGGCGTCCACCGCGTATCGCCGACGCTGCGAATCCGCTGCGTGGTCTCACGATTACCGTCGATCCCGGGCACCCTCCGGGCGGTGAGACTGGTCCTACTCGACTCTATGAAGCGGACGCCACTCTCCAGGTCGCGTTCCGGCTGCGGGACCTACTGGTTCAGCGCGGGGGGAACGTCGTAATGACTCGCACGACGCCCGATCCCGTAGACCTCGGCCTGCGACCGATCATAAGTCGACGCGCCAACGCACATGCGTTCGTCTCCATTCATCTCAACGCCGAGCCAGACGGCGTCAACCCGTTTGTCACCAACGGGTCGATGACGCTTTATTTCTGGCCCCACTCGGTTCCGCTGGCCACGCCGACACAGGCAGCCTTGCTGTCCGAGCTCGGGTTGCACGACAAAGGAGTGCAATTCCAGAACATTGCGGTAGCGCGCGGCACATGGATGCCATCGATTCTCACCGAAGGTGCTTACGGAATCATGCCCGACCAGGAAGCGGCGATGAGAACGCCGACCTTCCAGGACGCGTACGCCACTGCAATCCTGCACGGACTAGAGAGTTACTTCGCTTCACTCGCACAAAAGCCGTGAGATTCTTCCTGCTCGTCGCCGTGCTATCACTCGGCGCGGCACGGGCAAGCTCCGCCCAGCTGGCTCCCAACGCCGACTGGCACACGCTCCACACCAGACATTTCCGCGTTCACTTCGCACCGGCACTGGAGCAGGAAGCTCGGCGCGCTGCCGTGAACGCCGAGCGCGCTTACGCTCAACTGTCGACGGAGCTCGTGCCTCCCCGCGGGACGATCGACCTCGTCATCTCCGACGACGTGGATTACGTGAATGGATACGCCACGCCTTACCCGACGAATCGAATCGTCGTCTACGCGCATCCGCCGACTGATGCGTCAGGGTTGCGCGATTACCAGGATTGGAACGCGCTGGTGGTGACTCACGAGCTCACCCACATCTTTCACCTCGATCGCAGCCGCGGCATCTGGCGAATCGGCCAGGCCATCTTCGGGCGGAATCCGCTGCTGTTCCCGAACCTTTACGAGCCGAGATGGGTGCTCGAAGGACTCGCGGTTTACTACGAGTCACGATTGACCGGTGTCGGGAGACTCGAGAGCGCGGAGCACCTGATGACGGCGCGCGCGGCCGCGCTGGCGAACCGCATCCCACAATTGCAGGAGTTGTCGCCCGGTACGTCGCGATTTCCCGGCGGCGAAGTCATCTACGTCTACGGCTCGCTGCTGTTCGATTACCTGTCGCGCACCCGCGGACCTCAGAGCGTTCGTGATTTCGTGGAGATTGGCGCCAAGACGCCGATTCCGTTCATTCTCACTGTGACTTCGCGCAAGGCATTCGGCATGTCGTTCCAGACAGCGTGGGAGCGGTGGCGCGATTCATTGATGCGCGAAACACGTCAGCCGCACGAAGTCATGCCGGGATGGCGTCAGCTAACCAACGCCGGATATGTGGCGCTCTTTCCGCGCTGGCTCGGGGACACTACGCTCATTTACGCTGCCGACAAAGCGCGGGAGACGCCCGGCGCCTATCGCGTTGCGCTCGCCGGTCGCGAGACGCGGCTGGGACGGCGCAACGGATCCAGTCCGAACGTGCCGATGCCGGATGGCAGCGTTCTGTTCTCGCAGCCCGATTTCACCGGCCCGTACAACATCCGCAACGATTTGTTCGTCGAGCGGAATGGAAAACAGATCCGACTGACGAAGGGCGCCAGGCTGACGACTCCTGATGTCAGGGCTGACGGAGAGATCGTCGCAGTGCAGGACGAGCCCGCGACGACGAGAATCGTTCGCGTATCGCCTGACGGAAAACGCGTTACGCCGATTACCACGACCACTCTCGACGTGCAGTGGTCGGATCCGCGTTGGTCGCCGGATGGATCACGCATCGTCGCGGTGCGACAAAGTCGCGGACGATCGGAGATCGTCATTCTTGATTCGGCTGGGAAGGTCATCGACTCGTTCGGAGCTACGCGCGCTATCAATTCCAGTCCAAGCTGGTCGCCCGACGGCCGCCGAATCTATTTCTCATCGGAACGAACTGGCGCCCCGCAGATCTTTGTAGCTGATGTCACGAGTTTTGGCCCGACCGTTTTTCGCATCAGTGATGCGGCAACCGGTTTGTTCGCTCCCGAGGCTGCGCCCGACCAGAGCGAGCTGGCAACGCTCTTGTTCAAGGCTGACGGCTACCATCTCGGTGTTGCGCCCTTGCGTGGCGTAACCCGCTACGCCATCGCCGACAGCACGCGCATCAGTCCACGCGCCGGGTGCGTGAACTGCCTTGACACCGTTCCCGGCCTGACGCCCCTCGGCGTCGCTGACCTGTCGAAGGCGACCAGGTACTCGGCATTTCCCTCTGTCCTGCCACGCTATTGGCTTCCCGTTTTCGCGAGCTCGACCCAGGACGGCTTCACCTACGGTCTGCAAACCAGCGGAACCGATGTCGTCGGAAGACACGGGTACACCGTCGACATCGAGCACAACAACCGCTTCGGCCAAAACTCCGCGTTTCTTTCGTATCGCTACGCGGGCTTTGGCTTACCGCTGCTCGACGTGTTCGCGTCGCAGAGTTACTCGAACGGTTCACTGTTCGCCGACGTCAACGGCGCAACCGTAAACGTGGGGGATCTGCTCGAGCTGGACCGCTATGCGGCGCTGGAAGCGACGTTCGTTCGACCGCGGTTCCGCACCTATTCACTCGGGTCGGTCGGCGCAGAGATCGAGCGCATCGGTTACTCGACGTCCCCCGACACGCTCTTTCCGCATCTGAACGAGTTCTATCAGATGACGCGTACCTTCCCAGGAATAATCGCTTCAGCGGGCTGGTCCAACGCACAGCGCCCGGCGCTCAGTATCTCGCCCGAGGATGGAATCAGCGCCAGCATCAGCGGGCGACAGCGTTGGCGCTCGGGTACGTCGGGCGCGTCAACGCGGAGCGTCGTTGCCGTTACGTCACTGTACAAATCGCTCGACCTGCCAGGGCCGGCGCATCACGTGATCGCATTGCGTGGGGCCGGCGGAATCACCGACGAGCAAAGTCCCAACCTTTTCTCTGCCGGCGGGCTGTCCGGCACAACCCTGGAGATCTTTCCGGGCTATGTGCTGGGCCAGCAGCGTCGCACCTTCGGCGTTCGCGGTTATCCGCCCAGCGCGGAGAGCGGAATTCGAGCGTACTCCGCGACCGCTGAATATCGAGCCCCGCTATTCACTCCGTCCCGCGGCTTCCGGTTCATTCCGGTATTCATCGACCGCGGCTCGCTTACTTTTTTTGGAGAAACCGGCCGGGCGTACTGTCCGGGTTCCGTCGGCGGTAACACTGTGTGCCGAACGATCGACATCGGGAATCCAGCAATGACGTCAGTCGGCGCTGAGTTGAATTTCGACACCGGGTTGCAGCTCGATGTTCAGGCGCGGATGCGCTTTGGTTTAGCCTTCCCGCTCGCGAATCGAGAGGAGTTCGGCGCTGCTCGCGCACAAGCCTACGTCACCTTCGGCTCCTCGTTCTAAGGCGTCGTGATTCCAGGCAAAGAGACCTCTTTTGTCGCGGGCTCGCGGGCCTCGCTGCGCGCGACGGTGGCTGGTCCAGCAAAGACTCGCACGCTTCTCGTAATGAGCGACGCAGCGACCTAAGAGTATGCCCGTGGTGTATTTATAAGAGGCTCGGCGGTTTTGGGACCGTGGCGAAGACCGGTCTGCGATATGCAGTTTTCTTCTTTCGCGCAAGCTCGGCAGCGTAAGGTGGAAAAACTGAAGGCTCCCCGCGGTTCGTGATGTGGATTCCGTTAAGTCGTTGTCGAATAAGCGAGTAGGGTCAGACTGGCGCGGAATCACGAATCCAAATAGGTTGCCAACCCGCGTCGAATCGACCCGCGCGGAGGCGTTTTTTCGCCGAGTTCATCGTCCACTTATTGACTACCTTTTCTTCAAGCGTCGGAGAGCTGCAAATAATGCCCATTCCCGCCACACCGCCCGCAGGCGAAGCCCAGCTGAGTGACAATGCGCGCACCGTGATCAGCAAGCGATATCTGATCAAGGATGCGGCGGGCACGCCTACGGAAAAGCCAGAGAACATGTTCTGGCGTGTGGCGTCCACCGTCGCCGAAGCCGACCGCAGGTATGGGTCGTCCGACGCGGAAGTGACGGACACGGCGACTGATTTCTACAATCTGATGACCGAGCGGCGGTTCGAGCCGAACTCGCCGACGCTCATGAACGCCGGCCGTCCACTGGGCCAGCTCTCTGCCTGCTTTGTGTTGCCGGTCGAGGACGCGCTCTCGAACGGGCGCGACGGCATCTACGACACCCTCCGCGCCATGGCGTTGATCCACCAGTCTGGCGGTGGGACTGGTTTTGCCTTCTCGAAGCTGCGCGGTCAGGGTTCGATGGTAAGATCCACCACCGGCGTTGCATCAGGACCGGTCTCGTTCATGAAGCTCTACGACGCTTCGACCGATGCCGTGAAGCAGGGTGGAACTCGTCGGGGCGCCAACATGGGCATTCTGCGCGTCGATCACCCCGACATTCTGGATTTCATCACCTGCAAGGAAGATCTGACTCAGGTTACGAACTTCAACATTTCTGTCGGCGTCACCGACAAGTTCATGAAGGCGGTGAAGGCAGGTACCAGCTACGATCTGATCGACCCGAGCACCGGCAAGGCGTCCGGTCAGCTCGATGCCCGCACGGTCTGGGACAAGATGATCGACGGAGCCTGGAGAACAGGCGAACCCGGCTGCTTCTTCATCGATGAAGCCAACCGCTTCAATCCAGTTCCCCACGTCGGTCAGTACGAGGCAACCAATCCGTGTGGCGAGCAGCCGCTGCTGCCGTACGATGTCTGCAACCTCGGCTCGATCAACGTCGGTGTTTATGTGAAGGACGGCGAGATGGATTGGGAAGCGCTGAAGCGCGACATCCATCTCTCGACGCACTTCCTCGATAACATCATCGACGTCAACAAGTATCCGCTGCCCGAGATCGATGCGCTCTCGAAGAGAATTCGTCGCATTGGTTTTGGCGTGATGGGATTCGCCGACGCGCTGGTGCGCCTGGGCATTGCTTACAACAGCGTCGAGGGCGTCGAGTTCGGTCGCAGACTGCAGAAATTCGTCGATGTCGAGTCGAAGCGCGAAAGCGAGAGACTGGCGAACGAGCGCGGACCGTTCCCTGAGTGGGCGCGATCGATCTGGGGCCCGGACGAGACCTGCGCGAGAGATGCGAAGGGCAATCGGGTTCGTCCGATGCAGATGCTGCGTAACTGCAACGTCAACACGATCGCTCCGACCGGTACCATCTCGATTATCGCTGGCTGCTCATCGGGCATCGAGCCGCTTTTTGCGATTGCGTTCATGCGCAATCAGGCCGGCGTGATGATGCCTGATATCAATGAGGACTTCGTCGCGATTGCCAGGAAGGAAGGCTGGTACTCCGACGAGCTGATGGAAAAGATCGCGAACCAGGGTCACATCCACTTCGACGAAGTGCCTGAGCACTGGCAGCGCGTCTTTGTCACCGCGCACGACATCACCCCCGAGTGGCACGTGCGTATGCAGGCTGCCTTCCAGGAGCATTGCGACTCGGCGATCTCTAAGACGACGAATTTCCCGCACGCGGCTAGTCCTGAAGACGTGCGCGAGATTTACGAGCTCGCCTACGCGCTCAAGTGCAAAGGCGTGACGGTGTATCGCGATGGTTCGCGCGACAACCAGGTTCTGTCGACTGGTGCGACCGAAACCGCGAAAGCGGACCGCGAAGGCCGCACCGAGCGCGCTGACGCACACGGCACAATCGCCGAGCTCGAGGCAGAAGTCACCCGTCTCAAGGAAGCTTTGTTCGACGCGGAAGCAGAGAATCTGCAGCGTCGCGCCAAGCGCTCACGCCCCGACACCTTGCGTGGCATCACGACGCGCATCGAGACCCCGCTGGGCACGATGTTCCTCAACATCACGGAGGACGATCGCGGCCAGCCATTCGAGGTATTCATCAATCTCGGGAAGGCCGGCGGCGCAGCGATGGCGGACGCCGAAGCAATTGGTCGCCTCATTTCGCTCGCGCTGCGATCAGGTATTCCGATCCGCGAAGTCCATCGTCAGCTGCGCGGCATCGCTTCCGACAAGGCAATCGGGCTGGGGCCCAACAAGGTGCTCTCCGTCCCGGACGCCATCGGCATCGCGCTGGAGAAATGGATGCGCGAGAAGCAGGGCGTCCAGCAGGATTTGCTCGCCGCACCCCCGATCTCGCCCTCGCCGGTCGAGATAGTACAGCCGAAGCCAACTCCGATGGTGAATTCGGGCGAGGGCACGCAGGCGCAATTCGGATTCGACGCCGTGAATCGCAGCGAATCGTTTATCGGCACCTGCCCGGACTGCGGCTCGTCTCTCGAGTTCGCCGAAGGCTGCGCGAAGTGCCACGTGTGCGGGTTTTCGGAGTGCGGATAAGACTGCCGGCTTAAAAGCGAACTACCTCGCTGGTAGCTGATGGCAGCACGCTAATAGCTGATCGCTGCCGGCAACGGGACAGATGGCGACCGTCCTGAGGAAAACCGTGTCGTTGATGGAATCGGACGGAGTCTGTCCAGTCGCTTGCAGCGAACAGCCAACAGCTAGCTGCTATAAGCTACTAGCGAGGCCGTTGGCAGTTCGGTTCGCAGTCCTAATCTGCTACCTCACTCCGCCGAACCACCGGAGCCGCTTCATCCCCTTACTAACAAGGTCCTCCGGCCCCAGGCTGCGTCCGCGCTTCCAGTAGAAGTCCATCTCGTCATTAACCGCAGCCAATGCGAACCTGGACTCTTTGATCAGAAGAAAGGCGACGTAAAGTAGAAGGGCAGCGCCGATGAGGCCGAGCGCGATTGGCACCGGGGTGAAGGCGGAGCTGAAGACAGCAACCAGTCCAATGCTAACGCTCGTCCCGATGAAGAAAGCGAGCGCGCCGTACAGGCGCGATAACGCCCGCTGAAGCAATCTCGAACGCGTGGTCACGTAGTCCAGCTGTATGAACAGCATACGCCGTTCTTCTTCGATCTCGGCCGTCTGCTCGACACTTGCCATCGGCGCCAATAGAGCCGCTATGTCGCGGGTTCGCTCAACGGCTCGGTTCAATCGATCGGAAGTGGCAAGAATCAGCGATCCGCAGGCCGAGATGAGGACGGCGGGGGTGATCATCGCCGACAGCACGGAGATCGCGTTGGCGAAGTTGGTCATCGAGTTGAAGTCGATTTCAGCACCTCAATGGCGGCCCGAGTCGCCAGAAACTTACTCAGCCTTGCGCGAAAATGACCCAGTGACAGCTTTCTATGACCATTACCACAACGCACAAATCAATGGACAACAAAAAGCTTCTCGCTCTAGCCAAAAAGAACGCCGCCAAGAGCGGCTCCAACTCGAAGGTGCCCAAGGGATTCGGGAAGAAATACGACAAGAATCTCTCCGATCTTCCTACCGACGCCGACACGTTGAAAGAGCGGCAGGAACACGAGCGTTTTTTCAAGGAGATGCGGAAGCGGGACTTCTAACCAGAGTTTCACCCCAAAAGAAAGGAGCCAAAGTCATGCGCGTGTTACCCGTCCTCGCAGTGACTATCAGTCTCGTTGCGACGCCTTTCGCAGTAGCACAACAACCCGCGGCGCCCGCGCCGACCAACGCTACGCCGGCGCAGCAAGCACCACGGATTCCCAGAGCCGCAGCGAGCACCCGGGCGTCGGTCGAAGTGCTGGTGGACAGTCGGTATGACTCAAAGGAGGGCGGGTGGTTTGGCGCTCTCAACCTCGCCGGGCCGGCGAAAATCTCCATCGACTACGGCCAGCCACACCTGCGTGGCCGCAATGTCATTGGCATGCCGGGTGTTGTTCCGTGGGACAGCGCCTGGCGCACGGGCGCCAATATGGCGACGCAGTTATCTACGGAGGTCGACCTCACCATCGGAAACACCTTCATCCCGCGTGGCGTCTATACGCTCTTCTCATTCCCCACGCGCAACGGGTGGAAACTCATCGTCAGCAAGGCGGTCATGCAGTGGGGCACTGATTACGACGCGTCCAACGATTTTGCGCGCATCGATCTCCGTCAGCGCACGCTTGCCGAACCGGTCGAGAGCCTCACGTTCTGGCTGATTCCGGCGATTGAGGCACCGCCGTCGAGTACTTTCCCGCACGGCGTTCTGAAATTCGCCTGGGGCAACACGGAGCTTTCGACCGATTGGCGCGTCGGCCGTTAGCCGCCATGCTGCCGTTCACACCAACGCGTCGTACCGTGCCGCAGCTTCGGCTCTGACCTTTCTACTGGCGCTGACGCCGAGCCGAGCGGGATTGGCCACCGGCATATAGGTAAGCTCCTTTCCTGACGCAGCGCGCTGGAGGAGCATCCCGCCGCGCGCCATGTCCCCGTGCCCGATAAACTCTTGGGGAAAGACCAGCCGCTTGCCGAAAATCGGCAGTAGCACGTCAACGTATTTTCCGCTGGCAACGCTCCCCAGCAGCACTACTTCGCACTTTGGACCGATCCGCTCGGCGATCTTCGTGGCATCACGCTCGAGCGGATAGCTGTAGCGGGAATCCTCCGCGTCGATCGCGACTGTCGCGAACCGCTCCAGATCCTTGAGCGTAATGAGGCTGCCTGGCGAATAGAGCCCGTCCGTCGGCGTGATTATCTGGATGCCCGGTGCTTTCCGCGGTGGCGGATTGGTGAACTCGCGGGCATAAGTGAGCTTGCCGCGGAAGTACAAACCGCTCAGGAAGCTGAACACATCGCCAAGCGGCGCCCCCGGCTGCTTGCGCACTCTGACGGCGATGTCGAACTCGGCCCGGTCGTTGAACAGGAGGGCAGCTCGCTTACCACCGCAGCTGGCGGGAGACAAGAGGAAGATTCGACGTTGTTGCACGGTCATAATGTCAGCAAATATTTCGCCGCTCGAATGAATAGTGTCCCGGCGTGGAGAGAGTTAAACTTCAGCAGGGGGATAACTATGGCAAAGAACAGATTGGAGGAGCTTCACGGAGTCGGCCAATCGATCTGGCTGGACAGCATCGATCGGCGCATGCTCCAGAATGGTGAGCTCGATAAGCGAATTCGCGACGATGCTCTTACTGGCATGACCTCGAATCCGACAATCTTCCAGAAAGCGCTCGCATCGAGCGATGCGTACGACGATCAGTTGAGCGAATCCGAAGAAAAGAATCTTGGCAGCTGGGAATTGTTCGAGCTGCTCGAGACGACCGACGTTCGCGATGCGTGCGACAAATTCGCGGGTGTTTTCAGTTCCTCACGTGGCAGCGACGGCTACGTCTCGATCGAAGTATCACCCGGAGTATCAAACTCAGCGGACGCAACGGTCGAAGAAGCGCTTCGACTCTGGAAGACGGTGAACCGGCCCAACGTGATGGTGAAAGTGCCTGGAACGAAAGAAGGCGCGGTTGCTGTTCGCCGTCTCATCGCCGCTGGTGTGAACGTCAACATCACTTTGCTCTTTGCGATCGAGGCGCACGAGCGCGTCATCGAAGCATACTTGGCCGGACTCGAGGACAGAGTAGCCGCCGGCAACCCTATCGACGGCATTGCATCAGTGGCGAGTTTCTTCGTCAGTCGCGTTGATACAGAAGTCGACAAGCGGCTCGATGACAAAATCGCTAACGCCAGTCAGGCGGAGAAGGAGCGGCTTGTGCTGCTCAAGGGACGCGCAGCGATTGCGAACGCCAAGCTTGCCTATCGCTTGTTCCGTCAGAAGTTCTCCGGTGCGCGCTGGGATAAGCTCGCAAAACAGGGCGCGCGGCTGCAGCGACCGCTTTGGGCGAGCACCAGCACCAAGAATCCGGCGTATCGCGACGTGATGTACGTCGAGGAATTGATTGGCCCGGACACCGTCGACACGATGCCGCCCGCGACTATCGATGCGTTCCGCGATCACGGCGTCGTCGACCGGACAGTCGACAAGAAAGTTGCAGCGGCCGAGGGTGCGCTCAAGGAAATCGAAGCCGCGGGAATCTCGATCAAGGAAGTAACCGAGAAGTTGCTCGTCGATGGCATCGCGAGCTTCCAGAAATCGTTCGACGAGCTGATCGCCGGACTCGAATCAAAAATGGTATCACTGGCTGGCGGGAAGTGAGCGGCATCTACACACCACGCACAAAAATCGTCTGCACGCTCGGTCCGTCGACCGCGAATGACGATGCCATTCGCGGTCTGATCGAAGCCGGCATGAACGTCGCCCGGGTAAATTTCTCTCACGGGACACACGAACAACACACCAAGACAATCGCGATGGTGCGTCGCCTCGCTGAAGAAGCTGAAAAGCCCATCGCGATTCTCGGCGACCTTCAGGGCCCCCGCATCAGAATCGGTGATCTAGCGGCGCCGATCACACTCAAGGTCGGCGACGATATCACGCTCATCCACGAAGGTCATGAGCGGGAAGGCGAGATTCCGGTGACCTACGATCAGCTTGCTCATGACGTCCGCGTCGGCGATCGAATTCTCGTCGACGACGGTTTGATCGAGTTGGTCGTACTGGAGGTCACCGGGGAGCGGGTGAAGGCGCGAGTTCTCAACGGGGGACCGCTCAAGAGCCACAAGGGTTTGAACCTTCCTGGCATTCAGGTCTCGGCGCCTTCGATTACCGAGAAGGATGCCGCGGACATCAAGTTCGCCGTCGAACAGCAGGTCGACTATCTCGCGCTCAGCTTCGTCCGGCGCGCCGAAGATATTGAAGGCCTCAAGAAGATGATCCCGAGCTGGCTGCTCGTGGTCGCGAAGATCGAGAAGGATGTCGCCCTACACAACATCGAAGACATCGTGCGCGCTACCGATGCCGTGATGGTCGCTCGCGGTGACCTCGGTGTGGAGCTGCCGTTCGAGGCGGTTCCCGGGGCGCAGAAGCGAATCATTCGACTCGCAGTTCGTTATGGCCGTCCGGTAATCACCGCGACGCAGATGCTGGAGTCGATGATCGAGCATCCGCGTCCGACGCGTGCCGAAGCGAGCGACGTTGCCAACGCCATCATGGACGGCACGGACGCCGTAATGCTGTCCGCGGAAACGGCCGCTGGTGCTTATCCTCGACTGGCGGTTGAAGCGATGACCCGCATCATCAAGGAGATCGAGACGCACCCGCCTGTCGCGCCGTTCGCTGGTGCGCAGCAGGGGAACGGCATCGTCACCACCGAAGTCGCGATCGCTGCGGCGACTGTCGCCGCCGTCGACATGCTCGCCGCGCCGCTGGTAGTCGTGTTCACCAAGAGCGGTTTCTCGTCCCGAGTCGTCGCGTCGAAACGGCCGGCGGTACCAATCCTCGCCCTCACCGACGAGCCGCGTACGTATCGTCAGCTCGCACTCGTCTGGGGCGTCGTTCCGCAGCTCGTCCCGCACTGCGCTGACTACGATGAGATGATGGATCAGACAAAGAGCGTGGTCGTCAAACGCGAGCTCGCAACTCCGGGAGATCGTATAATCGTCACCGCCGGCGTCCCGTTCGACACGCCGGGGACCACCAATCTCCTGAAGGTGGAGACTGTCTGAAACTCACCTTTCTGGGCACGGGAACCAGCTTTGGTATCCCCCAGATCGGCTGCACGTGCGAGGTGTGCAGGTCGAGCGATCCCCGCGATAAGAGATCGCGAGTTGGCGCGCTCCTCGAGACTGATTCCGGCGCGCGGATTCTCATCGACACACCACCCGAGCTCCGATTGCAGTTGATCAATGCCAGCGTCGATCGCGTAGATGCGATTCTCTTCACTCACGATCATGCCGATCACGTGCACGGTATCGACGACACCCGCGCGCTGTCCGATCGAAGCAAGAACCCGATCGACATGTACGGACCTCCGGACGTGATGGCGAGGCTCGCCAAACGGTTCGCGTACATTTTCGACGATTCCATCAGGGCGTTGCCCGGAACCAGCAAGCCCGAGGGCCACGCCTACGGTGTACCGCCCGGCAAAGCCTTTCGCGTCGCCGATGTCGAAGTGACCCCAATCTCGATCCCACACGGTCCTGTTTCCGTCTACGGCTATCGTATCGGCCGGCTCGGCTACATCACCGACGCGAAGTCCCTACCCGCTAAAGCCATTGAGGCACTGAAAGGCGTCGACGTGCTCGTTCTCAACGCACTCTTCCGCACCCCCCATCCGACCCACCTGAGCGTGTCGGAGGCAGTGGACGCGGCAGCCATCGTCGGGGCGAGGGAAACCTGGCTCACGCATCTGACGCATCGCACTGCGCACGCCGATCTGGAAAAGGAGTTGCCGAAAGGAATCGCTCCGGCATTTGACGGACTGACTGTCGAAATCAATTGAGATGACGCTGAAAATCGATTACTCCAACATGATGATCTCGGAAGGCGGGATCTCTTCCGATGCCTGGGCGAGCGCGGCCTCCAGGTTCACCAACGCAAAGTCCGGATTCGAAAAGCTGACGGCGTCTGGTGAGGTCGGTTTCACCACATTGCCGTCGAACGCGAGCTTGCTCGATCAGGTGAACCGATACGTCACCAGAGCGCGCGGCAAGTACGACGACGTCGTCGTCCTGGGCATTGGAGGTTCCGCGCTTGGGCCGATCGCGCTGCGCACTGCGTTGCGACCGAGTGGCTGGAACATGCTCGACGACACCGCGCGCGGCGGATTCCCGCGACTGCAGGTGCTCGACAATGTTGACCCCGATACGATTGCTGCGCTGCTGGCGCGATTGAGCCTGGCGCGCACGCTTTTCATCGTGACTTCCAAATCGGGCGGCACCGCCGAGACGATGGCGCAGTTCGTCATCGTGCACGAGCGGCTGTTGTCGGCCAGGCTCGATCTCAAAGATCATTTGGTCTTCGTCACGGACCCGAAGCAGGGTGCACTGCGTCCACTCGCTCAACGGCTGGATGTCCCCGCGCTCGACATACCGCCTAACATCGGCGGCCGTTTCAGTGTGCTGACTCCTGTGGGTACGCTGCCGGCCGCCTTGATTGGAATCGATGTAAAGGCTTTGCTGGCCGGCGCGGGCGAAATGGCTACGCGCTGCCAAGCCACGGAGCTGTCGAAGAATCCGGCCGGCGTTTATGCGATGCTGCAATGGCTCGCGGACACCCAGCTGGGGAAGAAGATCGCGGTATTCATGCCGTACTCGGATCCGTTGCGTGATTTCGCCGCGTGGTTCGTACAGCTTTGGGCGGAGAGCCTTGGCAAGAAGAAGAAGGACGGCACTTCGGTCGGATCAACTCCGCTCGCTGCGCTGGGCGCGACGGATCAGCACGCACAGGTGCAGCTGTTCATGGAAGGTCCCGCCGACAAGACCGTGACCTTTGTCGCGATCCGCCGCCGCGCAAGCGATGTCCGCATTCCAAAGGGCCTCGAAGACGTCAAGGAGCTTGGCTATCTCAGCGGGCACAGCCTCGGTGAGCTGATAGAAATCGAGCAGCGCGCCACGGCAGGCGCACTCGCCCGACGCGGGCGCCCCAACATGACCATTACTCTGGACCGAGTTGATCCCACCGAAGTCGGCCAGCTGATGATGTTTCTCGAGATCGCGACCGCGTATGCTGGTCAGCTGTACGAAATCGACGCGTTCAATCAGCCTGGCGTCGAGCTCGGCAAACAGTTCGCGTACGCGCTCTTGGGTCGCCCGGGCGCCGACGAAGCGAAGAAAGAATGGGACACGCTTCCCAAACCCGACCCACGCCGGGTTGTGTGAAGGGGAAAGGGGGTCGCTTCCCTCTTCCCGCTTCCCGCTTAGTTTCAGCTAACATGTTCGCGAATCCATTCAACAAAGCAGTGACCGTCCTCGACGGAAAGGTTACGGTCCACGATGAATCCGCCATTGCCAGCCCGGCGATGGACCAGCTTGCTTACACAGCGGTCTTTGGTGACCAGGACGAACGCGACGACGCGCGCTGGCTGATCTGGGAGATCGGACAGGCGGTGGGAGTACGAGCCGCGTCGATCCACGATCTCTACAAGGCGCGCGGCAAGGGACAGTGCGGTGGTTTCACCGTGCCGGCAATGAACATTCGGGGCATGGCCTACGACACTGGCCGCTCCGTGTTTCGACAGGCGGTGAAACTCAAGGTTGGCGCGCTCATTCTGGAAATCGCGCGGTCCGAGATCGCGTACACCGATCAACGGCCCGCCGAGTATGTGAGTGTAATGCTCGCGGCCGCGATGCGCGAAGGTTTCCGCGGACCCGTGTTCATCCAGGGTGATCACTTCCAGGTCAACGCCAAGAAATTCGCGGTCGATCCCGTCACGGAAGTGAATGGCGTAAAGCAGCTGGCTCGCGAAGCGATCGCCGCCGGCTTCTACAACATCGACGTCGATACGTCGACACTGGTGGATCTGTCGAAGCCAAATCTTGAGGAGCAGCAACGCGCCAACTACGAGCAGGGCGTCGAGCTGGCGTCGACCGTCAGAGAGCTCGAGCCCGAAGGCGTCACGATCTCGATCGGTGGCGAGATCGGTGAGGTGGGCACCGAAAACTCTACAGTCGAAGAACTCGTTGCCTACATGGAAGGCTTCAACCGGACGCTGAACAAGAGGAAGCGGGGAACTGAAGGACTATCCAAGATCAGTGTCCAGTCCGGAACGACCCACGGCGGCGTGGTGCTGGCAGACGGCAGCATTGCCGACGTGAAGATCGACTTCGACACACTGGCCAGGTTATCGAAGGTCGCACGCGAAAAATACGGACTCGCAGGCGCCGTTCAGCACGGGGCATCGACACTGCCCGATGACGCGTTCCACAACTTCCCGCGCACTGAGACCGCTGAGATCCACCTGGCGACGAACTTCCAGACCATGTTGTTCGACAACATGCCGCGCGAGCTTCGCGACGAGATCTACGAATGGCTTCGCCAGAACGCGAAGGACGAGCGGAAAGCAGGTGACAGCGATGAGCAGTTCTTTTACAAGACGCGGAAGAAAGCCATCGGTCCGTTCAAAAAGCGAATGTGGGAATTGCCCGCCGACGTCAAAGCCAAGCTTGCGAAGGCTTATGATCAGAAATTCGCCTTTCTTTTCACTCAGCTTGCCGTCGTCAACACCCGCGAAACCGTCGATCGTTTCGTGAAGCCGGCCGACCAGCACAAGCCACAGCCGCATCCAGACCTGGCAGTGGTCGAAGCGGCGCCGGACGACGCTGATCTGAGTGACTGAGGCTCGTCGCGAGGCGGGCGATTCCACAGTCCTTCGCGAAATAATCCGTCGCTCCGGTCACGAGATCCGCAACGCGCTGAGCGGAGTGGCCGTGAACCTCGAAGTGGTGCGGAGCCGGTGCAGTCGCGATCCAAAAGGCGATGACGTATTGCCATTTGCGGACAGGGCTCGCCTGCAGATTCAGGCAGCAACAGTGCTCACAAACGGCCTGCTGGCGATTGTTGCTGCTGCGGTTCGAGGCCAGAACGAACAGACGCGAAAACCATCCAAGAAGTCTGGCGAGAGCGCCGAGTTGGCGTTAAATGCTGACCTGTCAGCGGTCTTTTCCGATATTCAGCAACTTGCCGGCGCCATCGGTGTTTCAATCGAACAGCGCGGCATAAACGTTATATTAAAAGTCTTGCCCGAAGGACATGGCCATTCCAAAGACTGAAATAAAGCATCCCAAGGTACTGATTGCGGATGACGATCGCTCCATCACGGAGGGTCTGAGCGCGATCCTGCGTGACGAGGGTTACGATGTGGCCATTGCGATCGATGGTCAGAAAGCGCTCGATCAGCTCGGCGCTGAGCCTTTCGGCGTGGTGCTAGCCGATCTCAAAATGCCAAAGGTCGATGGGCTCGGTCTCCTGAAGGAGCTTCAGCAGCGCCAGATCCCGACTGAATGCATCATCGTCACGGGACAGGCGACGGTCGACTCAGCAGTGCAGGCAATGCGCGAAGGTGCCTACGACTACATCGAGAAGCCGCTCACCGCCGACAAGCTCAATCGTCTGAAGGCGCTGATCCCAAAAGCGCTGGAGAAGTTCAACGTTCAGCAGAAGAACCGCGAGCTGTCATCCAAGCTGGAGGGCCTCACCCATTACGGTGAGCTCACGGGGCAGTCCGAAGAGATGCGCGCGGTCTATCAAATCATCGAAGCCGTCGCGCCCTCTAACGCGAGCGTGCTCATCTTCGGCGAATCCGGAACTGGTAAAGAGCTGGTCGCGCGTGCGGTCCACACCAAGAGCGAGCGGGCCAAGGGACCCTTCTTCGCCCTCAATTGTGCGGCGCTTCCCAAGGACATTCTCGAGAACGAGCTGTTCGGACACGAGAAAGGTGCGTTCACCGGCTCCGTAAACGAGAAGCCAGGCGCTTTCGAGATGGCGGATGGCGGAACGATCTTCCTCGACGAAGTCGCCGAGATGCCGCCGGACATCCAGGTGAAGCTGTTACGGGCCATCGAGTCCCGCAGCATTCGCCGACTCGGCGGCAAGAAGGAGATCGAAGTCGACATCCGTATTCTCGCGGCGACCAACAAAGATCTGCAGAAGGCGCTGGCCGACAACGATCTCCGCGAGGACCTCTATTACCGCCTTGCCGTCGTCGAGCTGTTCCTCCCACCGCTGCGCGAGCGTGTTGGCGACATCAAGCTGCTGGCGACGGAGTTTCTGGCTCGCTTCGCCGAGCAGAATGGTAAGCCCCTCAACGGATTCGAGGACGCGGCGTGGGAATGGATCCTTTCGTACAACTGGCCGGGCAACGTTCGCGAGCTGAAGAACGCAGTCGAGCGTGCGGTCATCCTTGCGCATGGCGACAAGATCAAGGCGAGCGATATCATGCCGCGCCACCTGCGCCGTGGTGAAAGCTCACCCTCGATCACTGTGCCTGCGGGCGCGACTCTGGCCGATGCCCGTCGGCAACTGGTGCTGCGCGCCTTCGCATCGACGAACGGCGATTACAGCCGCACTGCGACGATTGTCGGAATGTCCGCCGCTGAAGTTCGCGCAGAGATTGCATCGCTGCTGAACGGAAAGCCGGAGGCAAGCGCGAGTGGCTCGAACGGTGCACACCCACCTAGGGAAGCCGGCCCGGTCGCGGGCAAGGTGGCGAAGCCGTCCAAGGCTGCGGCCCCTGCCGCGAAATCAAAGGCGAAAAAAAAATAAGCGCGTAGTAGCGCTTCGCGACACAACGGAACGCGACGGAGGACAGGTCTGATGAGATGGCGAACCAGAGATCAGTACGAAGATATCGACGAGCCTGATTTCTTCGACGAAGACGAAGAGTTTGACCCGCCGTATGTCGTAATCGAGAAGCGTGAAATGGGCATTGGGCCCTTACTCCTCGGTATCGCGCTCGGCGCAGGAGCGGCGCTACTGTTCGCGCCTCAGACAGGTGAGGAGACGCGTCGCGGAATAGCGCGCAGTGCGCGCCGGGTTCAGCAGAATGCACAGGGTTTTGTCGAAGACGTGAGTGGCAATGTCGCCGACAAATTCCGTGATGTGCGGGACAGCGTTGAGGAGCGGATCGAGGCGACGCTCGACGCCGTCGACGACAAGAGGCGCAAAGTGTCGAACGCATATCAGGCTGGACGTGCGGCCGCGCGTGAGGCGCGAGGCGAGCTCGAGCAGCGCATCGCCGACACCAAAGCGACCTACAAAGACAGCTAGTGCCGCAGCGCTCGCTGGCGGCCCGTATTGGGTGGCTGCTTCGCGACTACGCCAAGCGAGTCTGGGATAACAGCGGCGAAGACAACGTCTTCTTCCTCGCCGGCGGCATTGCATTCAACATCCTGCTTGCCGCCGTTCCTTTTTTTCTGTTGCTGGCAACTGGTCTCGTGTACCTGCTGAATCAGTCGCCTGACACGACATCAGCCGAAGTTCTGACGATCGTCGACAAGTTTCTCCCACCACACCCGCCGGGTGATATGGGACCTGCGGCCACAATCCTGAATGAGGTGATCAAGCGCAGCGGATCGTTGACGATATACTCCGCCATCGGTTTTATCTGGTTCTCGACGCGCCTGTTTGGGTCGTTGCGCACGGTGCTCGCCGCCATATTCGACATCGATACGGACCGCGGCATTATCGCCGGCAAGATCTTCGACATCGAGATGACCATCGTCTCCAGCCTGCTGCTGGTCGCCTACACTGCACTGAGCGCATATCTGGCGATCGCTACAACGCGCGGCGTGTCGATCCTGGCGGATATCGGCCTTCGTAAGGAGTTGATGGGACAGCTCGAATACAATCTCGGCCAGCTGCTCGCATTTTCATTCATCGCGACGATGTTCTTTTGTCTCTACAAGTTCCTGCCACACCGCAAGATTCGATGGCGAACGGCCTTGATTGCCTCGTTGTTCACTGCCGTGATGCTGGAGCTCGCCAAACGTGCGTTTTCTGCTTACGTGCGGTCATTCAATCCAGGGTCATTCTACAGCGGCACGGTCGCTGCATTAGTCCTCGTCGTAATCTGGGTCTACTACGCCTCCTTTATCTTCATCATCGGCGGCGAAGTGGCGCAGGTTTACGAGCTTCGGCGCGTGCGGAAAATGCAGCGTGAAGCTTTCGAGGACTGAGTAATAGTGGGATGGTTGCCGGATCTTCCGGCGAACACACTTCTGGAGGAGGCGCTCGTGCGCAAGTTCGCAGCAGTTGCGGCCGTCCTGGCCGTGGTCTCGATTTCGGCTTGCAAGAAGACTGGAGAAGGGGAGTATCAGGTCGAAAAGCCCGTAATCGGAACGCAGACGGACACGATCCACACTCCGTCGGTGGAGGTGGGAACCGACACTGCCAACGTGACGGTGCCGAAGGTTGAGGTGAGGAAAGACACCGCAGCGATCAAGGTCCCGACGGTCAAGGTGAAGAGCCCGAGCGATAACGCGAAGAAGCGGTAAGCAGCGTCTCGACTCCTCTGGAAAAGCCCCGTCCACCGACGGGGTTTTTTTTCTTAGGACTGAGGCCCGAGGACCAAGTGCATCGATGACCGCGGACTGAGTGAGGATCGAGGACAAAGGGCGTACAAGCAGGACAAAGGACCAAGGACGACCGGTGGTCCTCAGTCCTGCTTTTCGGCCTTTTGTCCTAGATTCTCGATGTATCCGCGGTCATCGATGCCGTTAGTCCTCGGCCCTCAGTCCCTGTTATATATTTAGGGCGCCCCAGGTCCCGGAGGGCGTTTGCCCGTTAACTCCGTCAGGACCCCGAAGGTAGCAGCGGCATGCGGTGTCAATCGTTGCTCCGTCAGGCCTGGGGTACTCCCGCCTCGCAATGTCCCTCGCACTCGCCCGTAAATACCGACCCAAGACCTTCGCTGACGTCGCCGTCCAATCGCACGTTTCCAATACGTTGCGTGGGGCGATCGCCAGGGGCAAAATCGCGCACGGCTATCTCCTTAGCGGTCCGCGCGGCGTCGGAAAAACCACTCTCGCCAGGGTATTGGCGATGGCGCTCAACTGCGAGAACAAGCGAGACGATGGTGAGCCATGTGGTGTCTGTGTCTCCTGCCAGCGTATTTGGAGTGGCTCGTCGAGTCTCGACGTCGTCGAGATCGATGCCGCGTCCAACCGCGGAGTCGATGACGCGCGCGATTTGCGCGAGCGCGCGATGTACGCGCCTTCCGGCGACGACCGCTACAAAGTCTACATCGTAGACGAAGCGCACATGCTAACGCGCGAAGCCTGGAATGCGCTGCTCAAGATTCTCGAGGAGCCGCCACCGCGCGTGGTTTTCGTATTTGCTACAACTGAACCACAGAAAATCGCTCAGTCCGCGGCGCCGGTTCTCAGTCGCCTGCAACGCTTCGATCTCAAGCGCATCGGACTCGGTGACATCACGCGTCGACTTTCGAGCGTGCTCAAATCTGAAGGAGTTCAGATCTCCGAGGACGCCCTGGCGCTGATCGCGCGCGCGGCGGACGGCTCTATGCGTGACGCGTTGAGTCTCGCCGACCAGGTCATTGTGATTGGCGAAGGACCGGTGACCGCCGAGCGCGTTCGAGAAGCGCTTGGCCTCGCTCCGGAAGACGAGTTCATCAACGTGCTCGACATCATCGCCGAGCACCGCGCGGGTGACGTGTTCACTGCGGTCAACAAGCTTGCCGACGCCGGTATCGATTTCGGAGTCTTTCTCTCTGGTTTTGCTGACATGTTGCGGGCGCAACTAACCGTCGTGCTCAGCGATCGCGCCGAAGGAGTTTCAGCGCACGCGCTCGCCTCACTGCGTGAGCGCCGCGACAAGTTCACCGCAGGCGACCTGCTGCGCATGATCAGCGCGATCAACGAGCTCGAGCCCAATTTTAGAAAGAGTGGGCAGCAGCAGCTGCTCGTGGAGATGTTGCTGGTGCGCATGGCACTGCTGGATCGCACGGTTGCGCTCGAGGATTTGCTGAAAGGCCTCGGCGGCACACGGGGCGAAGCCGCCGAAGCATCGGCGCCGGTGCGCCAACCGCCGGCGCCACAGCCTTCGACGCAGCGTCCGCGGCCAGCAACTCGCCCGGGCTATCCGCCGCAACTCGACGCGCCCAACGGGCCGCCGCCGGAGCCGCCCAAGCAAAGTCTGCCGCCCGTCAACGAAAACCAGCTGCGCGAGATGAAACGCGCGATGGAAACCACAGCGCAGGATTCAAATCGCAGTCGTATGACGCCCGAGGCGCTCAAGGAGGAGCGCATTGGGATGCTGCGCCAGAAGGATCCGGCGCTTGGTGCCGCTATCGACGAGCTAGATCTGGAGCTGCTCGACTAATCCTTTCGTCCGAGAACATATGCCTGACTTCAGCAAGATTTTCGAGCAAGCGCAACAGATGCAGGCGCGTATGCAGCAGGTTCAGTCCGAGCTGGAAAAACAAACCGTGACGGCTGCGGCTGGAGGCGGGATGGTCTCCGTGGAAGCCGACGGCAAGGGGACGATCACCCGCGTCAAGATCGATCCAAGCGTCGCAGATCCGAAGGACGTTGAGATGCTCGAAGATCTGGTGTTGGTCGCCGTCAACGAGGCCCAGAAGAAAGCAGCGGAACTCGCCAAGACGGAAATGAGCAGGCTCGCCGGCGGTTTGAACCTTCCTTTTAAGCTGCCTTTTTAGTGGGCGCAATCGATGACCTGGCCGCAGAGCTATCCAAGCTGCCCGGGATTGGGCGGAAGACAGCGCTGCGGCTCACGTATCATCTTCTGAAGCAGTCGCCCGACCAGTCCCGCCGGCTGGCGGACGCCCTGACCACGCTGGCCGACAAAGTCAAACCCTGCCCGCAATGCTTCAACCTGACAGAGGAGGAATTGTGCTCCATTTGTCGTGACGCGCGCAGGGATACGGGAGTCATCTGCGCAGTAGAGGAAGCATCTGATATTGGCGCAATCGAGCGGTCTGGCGAATTCCGGGGCGTATATCACGTCCTGGGCGGACGCTTGTCCCCCCTCGACGGCATTGGCCCCGAGGATCTCACCATTCCGCAGCTGGAGTCCAGAGTGTCGGCCGGAGTCGTCCGCGAAGTGATAATTGCTACCAATCCAAGCATCGAAGGCGAGACGACAGCCCTCTACGTTCAGCGGAGGCTGGCGCGACACGCAGTCACCGTTACGCGTATTGCGCGCGGCCTGCCGGTTGGCGGGGACCTCGAGTACGCAGATGGCGTGACGATTGCCCAAGCGTTGACCGCAAGGAGGGCAATGTGACCAGACAGCGCGGCGCGACTTTCGTTGCGGTGGGCTTCCTCGGAGGTATTGCCGCTGGCTCGCTGATGTGGAGCAGAATGCAGCGCAATTGCCGCCGCAATCTGTTCTCGCGCAACCCGCTGTTCAGGGTTGCTGCACTCGGCTACCTGCGCGGCCGACCGACCGTGAACACCGCTCAGCTGCTGCGCGAGTACGTCGCGTGGGAGCCGCGCCAGATTCTCAAGCACCGGGGCGCGCGGATGCTGAGACACCTCGAAGCAACGCTGTGACCGGAGCAAGATGACCGCCGGCACGGCCAGCTGGTCGTTCACTCAGGACGACTTTACCG
Organism: Gemmatimonadaceae bacterium; assembly: GCA_045803545.1. Classification (GTDB taxonomy): domain Bacteria; phylum Gemmatimonadota; class Gemmatimonadetes; order Gemmatimonadales; family Gemmatimonadaceae; genus UBA4720. The sequence continues at coordinate 128,317 of JBJMOW010000002.1, forward strand.
CTATAACTGAATCCCTGAAACGCTTCCTCGGTGAGACGAAGTCCCTTTGTGCGTTGCTCGTGGATCGCTCCGGACAGCTCGTCACCACCGTCGGTGACGCGCCTGGACTGGATACCACCGCGTTCGCGACGCTGACGGCGGCTGACTATAGCGCCAATGATCAGCTGGCGAAGCTCGTTGGCGAAACAGATTTCTCGAGCCTGTTTCATCAGGGCGAAAAGTCCATTTACGTTGCCGACATCGCGCGGCGACTGCTGCTCGTTACAATCTTCGATTCCCGCACTACCGTCGGCCTCGTCCGTTTGCGCATGAAGAACGAGGTTGAGGAGTTGACGCAGTTGATCGATCGTGTATTCTCACGCGGTCGCAACGGCGACGCCTCGGATCAGCACGTGCTCCGCGGCGCGGATGAAGAAATCGACAAACTCTTCAACTGGTGAGGAAGAGCTAGACCGTGTCGATGATCAATTACGCCTCGCGCGAGATCAATTGTAAGATCGTTTACTATGGTCCCGGGCTTGGCGGCAAAACGACAAACCTCGAGCACGTCTACGGGAAGGTTAAGCCGGAGACGCGCGGAAAACTCATATCGCTCGCGACCGAAACCGAGCGCACCCTCTTCTTCGATTTCCTGCCCGTAGACCTCGGCACGATTCGCGGCTTCAAGACGCGCTTCCACCTCTACACCGTGCCCGGACAGGTCTACTACAACGCCAGCCGCAAGCTGATTCTGAAGAACGTCGATGGCATCGTCTTCGTCGGAGATTCTCAAGCCGAGCGCATGGAAGCCAATCTCGAGTCCATGCAGAATCTCTACGACAACATGGCCGAGTACGGTTACGACCTTACGCAGATGCCGTTCGTGATTCAGTACAACAAGCGCGATCTGCCCAATGCCGCGCCAATCGAGGATTTGCAAGCCTCACTCAACCCGGGTTGGGAAGTCGAGGATGCAGCGAAGCATCGCGTGCAGCCCGATCCCTATCACGCCGGTCAGAACCTGGTCGAGCAGCTTCCCGGCGGAGAGTGGGTCGAACGCGCGCCGTATTTCGAGGCGATCGCAGTGCAGGGCGACGGCGTGTTCGACACGCTCAAGGCAGTGAGCAAGCTGGTGTTGAAGGCGCTCGCCTAGAGACGTCGGAGGCCGCGGGTGAATCTGAATCTCCCGAACACGATCACCGCCGGCCGGATTCTCGCGGCGCCATTCATCGCCGCACTGCCGTTCATCGCCTCGCCGACCGCGCGCGGTGTTGGCTTCCTGCTTTACGTGATCGCTGCAGTTACCGACTACTACGACGGCTGGCTCGCGCGCACCAGGAATCTGATCACCGATCTCGGCCGCCTGCTCGATCCACTCGCCGACAAGTTGCTTTTGTTCGCGACCTTGATTCCGATGTTCGTGTTGATGGCGCCGCCGATGGATCCGCTCGTTCCGACACGCGCTGAGAGTGTCGATGCGGCGCGACTTCAGTTTCAAACGCCGTGGGGCAGCGTTGGCCTGCCGTGGTGGATAGCAGCGATCGTCATCGGCCGCGAGATCTTCATGACGATTTTTCGCCAGATCGCCGCGCGTCGTGGCGTGGTCATTTCCGCGATTGGGCCGGCCAAGTGGAAGACCGCGTTTCAATCGCTGTGGGTCGGATCGGCCTACTTCTGGTTTTTCGCGTCGACGACGGCGATTTCGGCTGGATGGAGTAGCGCGCCATGGCGGGCATTCGCTTACTTCAATGGCATCGTCGGTACACTGGCGATGATCGCCTCCGTTTTTCTGACGCTCTACTCACTTGCGCTTTATCTGAAGCGCTACTCAGGAGCACTCGGCGCTTGATCGCTCAGCGGGTCGAGCTCATCACCATTGGTGACGAGCTCCTCCTTGGCTTTACCATCGACACCAATTCAGCGCACATCTCGCGCGCGCTGGCAGCCGCGGGCGTAGAAGTCGTGCGCCGCACTACGGTGAGCGACGAGGCAGATGCAATTGCGCAGGCAGTGCGCGAGGCGCTCGATCGGACAGGCGCTGTAATAACTACCGGCGGACTCGGCCCGACCAGCGACGATCTCACCAAGCCCGCGATCGCGCGAATCTTCGGTCGCGAGATGCGAATGGACGAAGAGATCGCCTCAGCGCTTGAAAAGAGATGGCGCGCGCGCTTCCCCAACGGCACATTCCCGAAAACCAATCGTAGTCAGGCAGAGGTCCCTGAAGGAGCGCGGATCCTCACCAATCGGCACGGCAGCGCCCCGGGAATCTGGTTGGAAGACGACCGCGGCCGCTGGGTGGCGATGATGCCCGGCGTTCCGCGCGAGATGCGCGGAATGTTAGCCGAGGAGCTGCTACCCGCGATCGCTTCGCGCTTCCCGGATTCGAAAAGCGCGGTGATTTCCGGAACGGTCCGCACAACGGGATTCGCCGAATCCGCGATCGCCGACGTTCTAGGGCCTGATTTTCTGGCGCGACTTGGTGACGACTTCAAGACGCTTTCACTGGCTTATTTGCCGGGCGTCGCTGGCGTTGACTTGCGTGTGACGGCGCGTGGAATGTCGAAGGAGCGTGCGAAGAGATTGGTGACCGAGGCTGTATTGAAACTGCGTGAGCGGGTTTCGGCGTACGTCTACGGAGAGGCCGAGGATGATCTGGCTTCGGTCGTGATTGGGCGTTGTCGCGACCTCGGGCTCAAGCTGGCTGTTGCGGAGAGCTGCACAGGCGGGCTGCTTGGGGAGCGGATCACCAATATTCCCGGATCGAGTGACATTTTCGTCGGCGGCGTGATCGCATACGACAACGCGGTAAAGCTGAGTCTGCTCGATGTCAGCCCGAAGACGCTCGAGCTTACCGGCGCGGTCAGCGAAGAGGTTGCGCTCGAGATGGCGGCAGGAGTAAGACGGAGATTGAAGGCAGACATCGGCATTTCGGTGACAGGAATTGCCGGTCCGGCCGGCGGAACTATGGAAAAACCAGTCGGACTAGTGTGGATCGCCGTTGATGCGGGGGAGCCAAAGGCACGGCGTTTTCATCTGATTGGTGACCGAGCGGAGATCAGACAACGCGCTGCGCAGGCCGCACTGGAGATGGTGCGACGGGCGCTCGCAACGGGTTAAGTTACGCGCATGAAACACTCGAAGAAGAAAGGCCATCATTCCGAATTGCCGGAGCAGGACGCGATGGGATCAGCAGATGATTTCGCGCGCGGCGGATCGAATCAGGGCGACGGTCAAAGCGGTGAGCCGTCCTTCGACTCTGGCGCCCCGGCGGGGACTCAGAATGCGCCCGCCGACGCCGCCACGACAGATGTCAACTCGAATCAAAGCGTGTCAGGCGGCACGCAGTCAGACCTCGCAGGAGAGCGGGATAGATACCTCCGGCTCGCAGCGGAATACGATAACTACCGCAAGCGCTCGGCGAAGGAGCGCCAGGACGCGGGCGCGCGCGCTCAGGGCGACCTGGTGCGTCAGCTTGTCGAGGCTCTGGATGATGTCGCGCGCTTCGCGCACATCGATCCGTCCACCACGGATGCGGCGACCGTTGTGCAGGGTGTCGACATGGTCGAGAAGAAGCTGTTGAAAGCGCTAGGCAATGCCGGACTCGAGATCATTAATCCGGTCGGCGAGACTTTCGACCCCGCTTTGCACGAAGCAGTCGCCACCGAGCCCACATCGGCGAAAGAGGATGACCACGTCGTATCGCGCGTGTACCAGCCAGGCTACGTCTTCAAGTCGCAGCTACTGCGGCCGGCGCGTGTGGTGGTCAAGCAGTATCAGGGCTGAATCAAGCATCACACCCTAGATGCCCCAGACGAAAGACTTCTACGCCGTACTTGGCGTGCCGTCCTCTGCCTCCCAGGACGAAATCAAGAAGGCGTATCGCAAGCTCGCCAAGAAATACCACCCCGACGCCAACGCCAACGATCCCAAGGCGGGCGAGCGGTTCAAGGAGATTTCAGAGGCGAACAACGTTCTCAACGATCCGGAGAAGCGCAAACAATACGACGAGATGCGCCGCCTCGGTGCGTTTGACGGCGGGCTCGGCGGCTTCGGCGGCGGATTCGGATCCCGCGCACGCGGCGGTGCAGGCGGGGCGCGCGGAGGCGCCGGTGGCGCCCAGCAGAACATCAACTTCCAGGATTTCGACATCGGCGGACTGGGAGGGCTCGGAGATCTTTTCAGCTCGATGTTCGGCGGCGAAACCCGTCAGAACGCGCGACAGCAGGCGCCGGAGATGGGACAGACGGTCGAAGTCTCGCTCGATATCCCCTTCCGCACCGCTGCGCGCGGCGGAAAGGTGCCGATCGATCTCGAGGTGAGCGAAGAGTGCGGTACCTGTCATGGAACGGGTGCTGCTCCCGGTGCGTCGCTCAAGATTTGTCCGAATTGCAGTGGTCGCGGGGTGATCTCCTTCGGCCAGGGAGGCTTCGCCGTAAATCGTCCTTGCCCTGTCTGCCTCGGCCGAGGCCAGGTGCCAACCGAGCCATGCCCGACCTGTCACGGGTCCGGTGAAGTGCGTGCTCGAAAAAAGGTGCTGGTGAACGTGCCGACGGGAGTCGACACGGGTTCCAAGATCCGCCTCAAGGGGCAAGGCGGCAAAGGTACGCGCAACGGCCCGCCCGGTGACCTCATCATCACGTTCAATGTGCTCACCGACAAGTTCTACAAACGCGACGGGCTCGATGTGATCGCTGCGGTGCCGCTCAACATCGCTCAGGCGACGCTGGGAACGAAGATCAGCGTGCGCACGCTCGATGGAAAAAAAGTCGCGATCAGGATTCCGCCGGGCACGCCATCCGGTAAACGGTTTCGTGTGCGGGGCCAGGGCATTCAGAAGGGCGAGAAGAAAGGCGATCTGATTGTGGAAGTGGCGATTCAGGTCCCTGAGAAGCTTTCAGAAGAGCAGGAAAAGATGATGAAGGAATTTGCCGAATCGGGCGGCTTGAAATACTGATTAGCGAGAGAGCGCGATGAAGATCGGAATACTCGGCACAGGAATCGTCGGCAAGACGCTGGGGACCGCACTGGCCAAGCGCGGGCACGACGTGCGAATGGGCTCGCGGAAGTCCGGCGGTGAGAAGGCGAGAGCCTGGGTGAAGGATTCCGCTGGAAAAACCTCGGAGGGATCCTTCGCCGACGCGGCCGGATTTGGAGAGATCGTCTTCAACTGTACGGCGGGACAGGCCTCGCTCGATGCGCTGCGTCAGGCCGGCGCTCTCAATCTGCGCGGGAAGATCATCATCGATGTCTCGAACCCGTTGGACTTCTCGAAAGGAATGCCGCCGACGCTGTCAGTCTGCAACAATGACTCGCTCGGCGAGCAGATTCAGAAGGCGTTCCCCGATTCGCACGTCGTGAAGACTCTCAACACGGTGACGACGGCGGTAATGGTAGATCCTTCGATCATCCCCGGCACGCACACGATGTTCATCTCAGGTAACGATGCCAATGCAAAGAACGCGGTGACCAAACTCCTCAAGGAGGAGTTCGGCTGGAAGGAAATTCTCGATCTCGGCGACCTGAGCGCCGCGCGAGCGCAGGAGATGTATCTACCGCTATGGCTGCGGCTATACATGAAGCTGCAGACCGCGAACGTGAACATCCATGTCGTTCACGCCCGGACCTGATCGATAGTTATGCCGCCCTGCGTGAGGAGCTAAAGCCGTCGGATCCAGATATTCCGATAGCGTATCGGATTGCCGTGATCCTGCAGCGCCAATGACTCCTGTGGGCCGTGAGCGATATACACCGGCGCACGGTCGTGGTACGTGAGCCCGTACACCTCGACGTTGTTCTGAATCAGAACTCCGTTGTGCAGGACAGTGAACCGCGCGCGATCCACTACTTTCCCCATCTCGTCGAACCGTGGCGCGTGAAAGATGATGTCATACGCCTGCCACTCACCCGGCTTCCGCGATGCATTTACGAGCGGCGGGTATTGTTTGTAGACCGAGCCCGCCTGTCCGTGATAATAGGTCTCGTTCTGATACGAGTCGAGCACCTGTACTTCGTATCGTCCCATCAGGAACACTCCGCTGTTCCCACGTTCCTGACCTTCGCCCTTCACCACCGATGGCGTCGCCCATTCGATGTGCAGCTGCACATCGCCAAACTTCTCGACGCTGGCGATCCCCCCGGTGCCCGGGTTCACTTCCATGTATCCGTCGCGAACGATCCATTTGGCCGGACCGCCGTTATCGGTTTGCCAATGAGACAGATCCTTGCCATTGAACAACACGATCGCGTCAGACGGCGGATCAGCGTTGGTGAGTCCGGGCGTAACAATAGCTGGCGCTGTCTTCGGCGCCGGATATGGCGGCGACGCCTCAGGAGCCTGCGCGGCCGCCGAGGTGACGACCGCGGCAGCCGCGACGAGTGCTAAGCAGTAGCTCACCATGGCAGCTGCGGCGAACGGAAGTAATTCCACCCGAGATAGTGCCATCGCGGCTCGTGTGTGACGATGCGGGAGCGGAAGCTCTCCCAGCTGCGTCCGGCTTGAGGGCTCCATCCAATTTCCGCAACCGCAGGCATTCGTGGGAGCGCGAGGTAGAACACCGCGCCGATGTTCCGAAGCGTTTCGCTCCAGATTGGGGCTTCGACGCCAAGGATATTTTGCTCGCCCACGCCCTTGAGATACATCGCCGGGTCCCAGTCGTATGCGTCGCGCTCTTCTATGAATGCGGCCCAGTTCAAACCTAGCTCGGTTGCCGGAGTGTACTTCATGTCGAGGTAGATCTTGTTGGACGGCGACATGATCAACTTCGCTCCCTGTGCAACGGCAGCAGTCGCTGAATCGCTCTTCCACTGCTGGGCGATCGTAGTCGGCAGCAGGTGCGCTTTGGTGATTTCCTCCCACCCAATCATCTTCTTGCCGTACTTGTTGACGATCGCCTGAGCGCGCTCGACAAACTTCACATACTGCTGGTTGGTCAGCGTTTGGACTTCGTCGCCGCCGATGTGGAAGTACGGTCCGGGAGTCATCGCGCTGATCTCGCGGACGATGTCGTCGACGTAAGCGTAGGTCTCTTCCTTGTCGACGCAGAGACTGCTCCAGCCCACATCGGTTCCCGTGTAGAGACCAGTCTGGCGCGCGCTACATCCGTACTCGGGATATCCAGTCAGACCGGCGTTGCTGTGCGCCGGCATGTCGATTTCCGGAACGATGGTGATGTAACGGGCGGCAGCGTAGCGGATGATGTTCTGGTAATCCTGCTGGGTGAAAAAGCCTCCGGGACCGCCGCCAACCTGCGTCAGACTTCCGACCTCGGTGAGCTTCGGCCGCGAGTTTAGCTGAATGCGCCAGCCCTGGTCATCAGCGAGGTGGAGGTGCAGGACATTCATTTTGTACATTGCCAGCAGGTCGATGTACTGCTCAACCTCGCGTGGAGTGAAAAAGTGTCGCGCAACGTCCAGCATGGCGCCCCGCCATCCGAATCGCGGATAGTCGGTGATGGTGAGCGCAGGAATCGACCACTCGTTTCGATCGACTCCCATCTCGGATTCGATCTCCACCGGCAGCAGCTGTCTGATCGTCTGGGTAGCGTAGAAAAGCCCGGCCGGACTGTTCGCCGCCACTCGCACCGAATCAGGCGTGACCGTTAACTGATAACCCTCATTACCCAGCGTCGCGTTGCCGGAATTCAGTCGCAACACGATTGCGCCGGGAGTCGCGGGCCCGCTCACCACGGTTACGGGATAGCCGGTTGGCGGACGAATCAATGCTGCCAGCTGCTCTCCGATTGCCGTCACCTCTGCACTTCCGGCGTCGACGACGATATTGGAGGTCCGCTGCAGCGTGAATGAGGCGCCTGGGGTGTACGCCATCGATACGGGCGCTGGAACCAGTTGCGGCGTCCGCGTGACTGGACCTGGGGCGGTAGCGGGCTTTGTAGCGCATGCTGCGCTCACCATTGCACCTGCTACTACAACGACACGCAGTTGGTTCTGCAGCAGTCCAATCAGACGCATGACGCCGGGCCTCCCTCTATAAAGGTCCGCTCGACGCAGATGCCGAGCGTTTATGCCGCTAATACCGGAAGTGCAGTGCGACGCGCACGGGAGGACTCGATAAAACCACCGCCGAGAACGCGCTCGCCGTGATAGAGTACCACGGACTGACCCGGTGTGATAGACGCCACCGGCTCGTCGAGCGCGATCTCCAGTTCGTCGCCACCGATGCGGACGATCTCCGCCCGCGCGAGGCTGGCGCGATGTCGCACCCGAACGCTGATCTGGGTGCCGACAGATGGTCGGTCGCCCAGCCAGTTGATCTCGCGCGCAATGAGTCCGCTGCCTAGAAGCTCGTCGCGGGTGCCGATAACGACGGCCCGCGTTTCCGGCCTGATGGCGATGACGTACATCGGATGCGGGAAACCGCCGGGTACACCGCGTCGCTGGCCGACGGTGTAACGCGCGAAACCGCGGTGCTCGCCGATGACAGCTCCATTCGAGATCATGATCGGACCAGGCTGCAACGCGGGAGCATCGGCCGGCAGACGCGATTCGAGAATGCGCATGTAATCGCCGTCGGGAACGAAGCAGATTTCCTGGCTCTCTGCCTTGTCAGCGATTACCTCGAGGCCCATTGCATGTGCCAGCGCTCTGGTGCGCGGCTTGTCGAGGTCTCCGACAGGCAGCAGCATCCTCTGTAGCACTGCGTGATCGATTCCCCACAGGAAGTAGGTCTGGTCCTTATTGGCGTCGACGCCGCGATGCAGCTCGCCATTCACGATCCGCGCGTAGTGACCGGTCGCTATCCACCGCGCGTCAATGCCGTCCGCCTTCTTCAGAAAGTCGCGGAACTTGGTGAAGGTGTTGCAGCGAACGCAGGGAATTGGCGTCCGGCCACGGGCGTATTCTTCGACGAAGTTGTCGACTACGTCGTGACTGAATCGGCTTTCCAGGTTCAAGACGTAGTGCGGAATGCCGAGCTGTTCGCAAACCCGTCTCGCATCGTTGACCGAATCGAGTGAGCAACACGGACGATCGGGCACGTCGGTGCCATGACAGAATAGCTTCATGGTCGCGCCGATGACGTCATAGCCCTGCTCGACGAGCATCGCGGCGGCAACGGACGAATCGACGCCGCCGGACATCGCGACGAGAACTCTTTCCTTTGACATCACTGCGCCGTTGTCAGCTGGCGGGCCTTGGCCACCAGAGAGGGGAACACATCGATCACTCGATCGATGCACTCGTCGGTCGTAAGCATGCCGAGGCTCATGCGAACGGCAGCACTCGCCAGATCGGGCCGTACTCCGATTGCGCTGAGGACGTGAGATGGGTCGATGCTTCCGCTCTGACACGCCGACCCGCCGGAGCATGCAATGCCGCGGAGATCGAGAGCCATCAACAACGATTCGCTGTCGGTGCCTGGAACCGAAACGTTGGTGATGTGGGGCGCGCGTTCAGCTCCGCGGCCGTGAATGACGGCGTCGGGCACCTTCTCGACGATGCCCGCTTCGAGCTTGTCACGCAGTTTCTGCAGCCGTGCGCAATGGGCTTCACATTCCGCGAGCGTTAGCTCGGCGGCGCGCGCCAGACCCACAGCTGCGGCCACGTTCTCCGTGCCGGGCCGGCGGCCGCGGTTCTGGGTGCCGCCGTGCAACAGCGGCTCGAGCTCGGTACCGCGCCGAATGAACAGGGCGCCGATTCCCTTTGGTGCACCGAACTTGTGGCCCGAGATCGTCAGCAAATCGAATAGCTGCTTCTGTGCGTCGATCTGCACTTTGCCGAATGCCTGTACAGCGTCGGTGTGAAAGATCGCGCCACGCTGCTTGGCCTTCGCCGCGAACTCCGGTATCGGCTGAATGGTTCCGATCTCGTTGTTGACCCACATCATTGAGCAAACTGCGACCTGCTCGTCGACGAGCTTGTCGAATGATCCGCGGTCGACAACTCCATCCTTTGTCATCGCGAGCAGACGCTCTTCGGCGCCTTCATCCGCTGCCTGATGAACGGCTCCGAGTACTGCCTTGTGCTCGATTGGGGTGGACGCGATGGCGTGGCGACCCCTCGCCTTCAGCGCGCGCCAGGCGCCGAGGATGGCGAAGTTGTCAGCCTCGGTGCCGCCGGAGGTGAAGCAGATCTCGTCCGGACGTGCTCCTAGACATCGGCCGACTCGCTCCCGGGCCTCGTCCAGCGCTGCGCGCGCTTCGCGTCCCCACCGATGGGTGCTGGACGGATTGCCGAAACGTGGGCCGTAGAACGGCTTCATCGCCTCGAAAACCTCATCGCGCACCGGGGTGGTGGCAGCATGGTCGAGATAAACCGGGTTTGGCATAGAGGAAATTTAGCTCATCCCTTGAAGAATTTGCTCCGCACTTCCCATAGCTTGGGGAAGAAGCGCTGCGAGACTGTTTTCTGCAGATATTTCGAGCCCAGGGTTCCTCCCGTGCCCGATGTACCCGGGCCGATGATGCGCTCGACAAGCTGAACGTGCAGGAACCGCCACATCGCGAATCCCTGCTCATACTCCAACAGACTCTCGGCCAGCATCTGCAGCGGCCGCTGATTCTGCTCGGCGTAGATCTGTTCGAGTGTGACCTTGTGTGCCGAAAGAAGCTCGTCGAACAATTGCTGCAGCGTCGGTTTCGACAGCGCTTCGCGGACGAGGGGTGCGATTTCTCCGTGCTGCCTAAGCACCTGCATGAAGTGCTCGTCTCGCATTCCCGACATCGCTTCGATCGCGCGGAATTGTACACTCTGCGAGCCGCTCGAGGTTCCGAGGTAGCCGCGAAACTGCGCGAATCGCTGCGGCGGGAGCGTCTCGAGCGCGGAGAGCTGTCCCGTGACGATGTGCACGAGAGCGTTGACGCGTTTGACCGCATTCAACGCACCAAGCGTGTCGTGCCCTCGTAGCAGCTCAACGAGATGTTCGAGCTCGTGGATAATCAGCTTGAACCACAGCTCGCTCGCCTGATGGACGATGATGAACAACAACTCGTCGGGGTGCTCGGGCCGCGATAGTGGTCGTTGCAGCGAGAGCAATTCATCGAGCGCGAGATAGGACGGATAAGTGACGTCGCCGTCGGACTTGGCGGATTTCTTCGCCTTACCAGTCAAAACGTCGACACCTCGAGCGCTGACACATCATCGACGCGCATTGTCTCGGTCGTGTAGAACGGCTCGCCGTAGCGACAACGAATGAGCGACCCATAATGAGCGGCGTGGTGCCGAATCAGGTCCGCGAGTGGCTCGCCGTTCGGGTAGACCTCACCGGCCTGCACTGCCTCGCCGAATTGAGAGTGGTACGCTGCAATGGCCTGGAGTTTCTTGTCGAACGAGTCGCTGATGTCGACCACGAACGTCGGCTTCTGATAGTCTTCGCGAAACGACAGCGCGTGAACGACTTTGAGCGGCCGGTGCGCCGGCGAACTGGGCTCGATCTTTTTTAGCCCGGCCACGAAGCAGGCATCGCGCACGAGCTGAGCGACCATCGGATGATCCGGATGCCGCCCATGCAACGAGTGAGTTACGACGACGCGCGGCTGCAGCCGGCGAATGACCAGCGCGACCTTCGCGCGGGTCTCAGGAGTGTTCAGAATTCCACTGTCGGGGAAACCGAGGTTCTCTCGCGTAGTGAGCCCCATGATTTTCGCCGCTTTGGCAGCCTCCTGCGCGCGCAGATCCGGCGAGCCTCTGCTCGCCATTTCGCCTGCAGCCAGATCCAGAATGGCGGTTGATCTGCCCAGCATCTGCGCGCGAATCAGCGTGCCGCCCGCAATCAGCTCTATGTCGTCGGGGTGTGCGCCAATCGCGAGAATGTCTACTCGTGTCATGGCGGGAATTTACTCGTAGCGGAGCGCGGCGATTGGATCGAGCTTCGCCGCTCGTTGAGCGGGCAGCATCCCGAAGATCAGGCCAATGCTTACCGAGACCAGCACGGCAACCGCCGTAAGGGCAAGTGGCACCGAGGCGTCGATGTTCATCGCCAGCGTCGCGAGCCGGCCGAACGTCAGCCCGATGATGATGCCGAGTAGGCCGCCCAAACCGGTGAGCGTCGCCGCCTCGACGAGGAACTGCAGCAGGATTTCTTTCCGTGTCGCGCCGAGTGCTTTCCGAATTCCAATCTCGCGCGTGCGACTGGTGACGGAAACCATCATGATCGCCATCACGCCAATACCACCGACGAGCAACCCGACGCTGGACAGCACGATCATGACAAGGAAAAAGACGCCCGTGATCTTGTTGAAGGTGTCGAGAATCTGATCTTGTGTGATAAGATCGAAGTTATTCTTGTCCGCCGGCCGCAACCTGCGCATCTCGCGAAGCGCGATTGTCACCGCTTCCTGTGCCTGCGCGGTCGTGACGTCCTTTCTCGGCTTTACTGGGATGTACAGCGCGTTCGTTTTGTCGATGGTGAATTGGTGATCCATCATCGCGTACGGAATGACCGCACCGACATCCTGCCCGGGCGGCGAGAAGATATTGTCCGGCTGTGCGTAAAGTCCGATCACTCGCGCGGGACGTCCGCTGATGTGGATTTGTTTGTCGATGACGGACTCACGGCCGAACAGCTTGCGGGCTGCTTTCTCGTCGAGAACTGCGACGCTGGCGCCCGAAGCGAGCTCCGCTGGCGTGAACCAGCGGCCGTCGAGCAATTCGCCACCCTGGATCTCCTGGTAGCGGTCATCGGCGCCCATGATCAGGACGTTCTGCGTCCGCTGTGCTTCGTAGGACAATCGACCGTTATTTTGGGCCCAGATGGCGGCGTATGACACTTCCGGCAGTTGCTTGATGCGCTCTGCCTCGGCGTCGACCAGATCGGGCCGCACTCGAATCCGCTTCGGCAGGCGGTCGGGGTTTACCGGCGTCTGGGAAAACACCTTCACCACGTAGAAGGTTGTCGGCCCGGCAATCTCGATCGTGCGTACGATCTGTTCCTGGATGCCCTGAACGATCGCCGCCATCGTCATCACGGTCGATACGCCGATGACGACGCCGAGAATCGTGAGCGACGAACGCAGCTTGTTCGCTCGCAAGGTGTCGAGCGCGAGCTGCACGTTGCTGGCGATTTTCTCGGTGACGATCATTCCGCGCGCAAGGCATCAATAGGGTCGAGCTGCGCGGCACGCGAGGCCGGATACACTCCGAATAGCACGCCGACTCCGGCACCAAGACTGAGCGCCAGCATCACTGACCACGCGCTGACCCGTGCCGGCAGCGGCGATGCGAGACTGACCAGGCCAGCCAGTCCCCATCCGGCAACCACGCCAAACAGTCCGCCAATGCTGGCGAGCACGATCGCCTCTACGAGAAACTGCCGCTGAATGTCGCCGCGCTTGGCGCCCATCGCCTTGCGTACTCCTATCTCATGAGTGCGCTCGGTAACCGACATCAGCATGATGTTCATGATCACGATTCCGCCTACGACGACTCCGATCGCGACGATCGCGGGGATCACCGAGAAGAGAATGCGCGTCAGATTCTTCCAGAAATCGACAAGAGCGTCGGCGGTCTCCACTGAGTAATCGGGTTCATCCGCGGGCCGCAGGTGATGCGCGACCCGCATTGCCTCGTCGGCGCGCAGCATGCCGCTCGGCACCAGATCGGCGCTCGGCATTTTTACGGACACGTTGTTCGTTTTGCGGCGACCGAACACCATCTCGAAGTTCGGCAACGGCAGCAGTACGAAGCCATCGAAGGACTGGCCGAGCACGCGTCCCTTTTTCGCGATCGTGCCAACGACGGTGAACCGTTGCCCGAGAATGCGAATATCCTGACCAACTGGATCCACATTCTCGAACAGCTTCTCGCTGATGTCGGCGCCAATGACGGCGACGGAATGGTGTTCACGCACGTCGACATCGTTGATCGGACGGCCGCTGGCGAACACGTAATCCTGGACGGTCTGGTAGGGGGCGGTGATACCGAAGATGGCGACGTCGGCCTGCGTCTTGTTTCTCCAGACGAGGTCGGCAATTGGCACCGGCCAGCCCGTCTGCATGCTCACCGCGACCGCCTCTGGCACTGCCGCCTCGACTGCTGCCGCGTCCGATTCGGTTAACCGCGGCCGCCGCTGCAGCCGACGCCATTCTTCGTCATCAAACAACCCGATTCGAATCGGAGTTCTGCGGACCTGGAATGTGTTGGCGCCGATCAGTGCGCTGGCGAGGTTTTCCTTCACGTACGCATTCATTCCTGAGATGATGGCGACGACGGCCACCAGGAAGGCCACGGAAACGATGATGCCGAGCAGCGTGAAGAACGACCGCAGCTTGTTGACGCGGATCTGCTGGAGCGCGGTCGTGATGACGTCGGCGAAACGCACGCCCTAATTTCGGGTAGTGCGCCGCGGTGCGCTACACTTTACTCGTAGCGCAGCGCTTCGACGGGATCGAGGCGAGCGGCGCGGGCCGCGGGGAGCAGGCCAAACAGAATGCCGGTGAAGGCGCTGGTTGCCAGAGCGGCCACCACGGCTGAAACAGGCGTCGATGCCGGGACGGCGGGGAACGCCGTCTTGATGCCAAGTGCGACGAGGATGCCGAGCACCAGCCCGATCGCCGCCCCGATACTGGTGAGGGTCGCCGCCTCAACCAGGAACTGCCAGAGGATTGCGCTCTTCGTCGCGCCGAGCGCTTTACGCACACCAATCTCACGAGTGCGCTCAGTAACGCTGATCATCATGATCGCGACGACACCCACGCCGCCGACCAGCAGTCCGACCGAGGACAACGCGAGGCCGACCACGAAGAACGTGCCGAAAAGCTTATTGTAGATGCCCATCAGGCGATCCTGCGTCACGATCTCGAAGTTGTTCTTCTGCGAGCCGCGCAGTCCGCGACGAGAGCGCATTAGAGCGGTCACATCGTCTGTTGCTTCAGCCGTCGTCACGCCGGGCTCCGGCTTCACGATAAGGTCAACGCCGCGCATCCACGGATTCAGACTGCGGCGCGCACTCTCGAATGGTGCGATTGCCTTCGCCTGATCACCGCCGCCCGCTGACGTCGGCGTGCCCATCGGACTCGCCGTGTAGTGGTAGACGCCGATCACCTGGAACTGCACGCCATTGACGCCAATCATCTTGTCGATGGGATCCGAGGATCCGAACAGCCGTTCCGCAAGTTTCTGATTGACGATGATCACGCGCGACGCCGTCGTATTCTCGGCGTACGTGAAGCTGCGTCCCGGATAGATGTCACCGCCATCTACATCGACCCAATTCGGCGTGTAGATCTCCATCCCCGTGCTCACCTGCTTGTCCTTATAGGTGAACTTTGCGCCGTCACCGATGTGAGCAGTTACCGCTTTGATTGATGGCAAGCGTTCCATCGCCTGCGCGTCGTCGATGGTGAGCGGCGGGTTGCGCCGCTCCGGACATGTCTCATCAGAGCCGTCGCAAGCCTGGAACCCGCCGATTGGACGGCGATAGATGTAGAACGACGTCGGCCCCGCCGCCTCGAGATCACGCGCGAAGCTCTCGTTGATTCCGCGAACGACCGACGACATCGCGACAACGACGAACACACCGATCGCGACGCCCATGATGGTGAGCGCGGCTCTGACCTTGTTGGAGCGGATCGAGTCGACCGCCATGCCAACGCCTTCGAAAGCGTTGAAGACTCGCTGCGCGAGGCGCATAGCTACTCCCTCCTCATCGCTTCGATCGGATCGAGCGAGGCGGCGCGGCGGGCTGGATAGATGCCTGACAGAATGCCGACCACCGTGCCCAGGAGTGTCGCCATGACGATTGACCACGGAGCGATCGCTGCCGGGAGCGGAGTTTTCCACTCGACAACCTTGGCGATGACGATGCCGAGAAGAATGCCGATGATTGCGCCGAGAGTGCTGAGCGTCGCCGCCTCGACCAGGAATTGGCGCATGATGTCGCGGCGCCTGGCGCCCAGTGATTTGCGGATGCCGATCTCTCGTGTGCGCTCTGCGACCGCGACGAGCATGATGTTCATGATCACCATGCCGCCGACAATGAGGCCGATAGCGGGGAAGGCAGTGCCGGCCATGGTCATCACCTTCTTGAGCTTGTCCATGAACGCCAGCGCGCTCTCCGACGTCTCCATGAAGAAGTTGTCAGCCTCACTGGGCCGCAGCTTGCGCTTGCCGCGCATTACTTCGCGCACCGATTCCATTGCGTCCGTGAGAGTCAGTGCGGTCGGCGTCTGCACCATGATGCCGTCGACATCACCGCGCGGATTGGTGAAGTGGTGGAGCGGCGAGTTGTACGGTGCGATCGCAATTCGGTCGAGTGACAGACCAAACACGGAACCCTGTTTCTCGAGAACACCGATCACGGTGTAAGGCATGCCCTTGATGCGCAGCTGGCGATTGAGCGGATCGAGGTCGGGGAAGAAGTACTTCGCGACTTCGTCTCCAATCACGACGACCGGCGCTCCGAGAGATGATTCCTGCTGCGTGAACAGCCGACCCGAGTGAACGTCGTACTTCTTGATCGTGAAATAGTCGCCGTCGACGGCGTGGGCTTCGACCTGCTTCGGCCGGGCGAATGGCGATTGCGCCTGCAGGTACTCCTGGCTCTCTACCGCGTAGCGCGATCCAGTCGGGAGGACGCTGGCCACGAGCGGCAGGTCAGCGTGATAGATGCGTGGACGGCGCAACCAGCTGCGCCATTCCTCCTCTGAGCTGGCGCCGTCGCCGAACCATGGGAAGCGGCGCAGCGTGAAAGTGTTCACGCCGAGCAGCTTCGCCGCGAAATCGTTCTCCATGTAGCTACTCATGCCCTGCACGATCGAGATGACCGCGATCAGGAACATCACGCCAATGCAGACGCCGAGCAGCGTGAAAAAACTCTTCAGCTTTTGCACGCGGATCTGCGCCAGAGCGAGCCAGATGGCTTCCGCGAACGGCACTTCTACTCGCGGTTGGAAAGGGCGGGCGGAGCGATGCCGGCGGACTTGATGAACGTCGCGCGCTTGTCATCGCTGGATACCAGGCCGTCACGAAGCACGATGACGCGGCGCGCGTGAGCGGCGATGTCGGGCTCGTGGGTGACCATGATGACGGTCTGCCCCTGCTCGGCCAGTCCCTCGAACACGCGCATGATTTCTTCCGAAGTCGTCGAGTCGAGATTACCGGTCGGTTCGTCGGCAAGGAGAATGGATGGTTTGTTGACCAACGCGCGTGCGATGGCGACGCGTTGCCGTTGACCGCCGGACAGCTCATTCGGCCGGTGATTGATGCGGTCGCCGAGTTGAACCCGCTCCAGCGCCTCAATCGCGCGTTGTTTTCTGTTGTCACCGGAAACGCCGGCATAGACGAGAGGCAGCTCGACGTTGTGGAGAGCAGTCGCGCGCGGGAGGAGGTTGAAAGTCTGAAAGACGAACCCGATTTCCTTGTTCCGCACGCGCGCCAGCTCGTCTTCGTCTTTCTCGGAAACGATCGTGCCGTTAAGCCAATACTCGCCGGCAGTTGGCGTATCGAGACAGCCGATCAGGTTCATCAGCGTCGATTTGCCGGAGCCTGACGGACCCATGATCGCCACGTATTCGTTGCGTCTGATCGCGATGTCGACACCACGCAGGGCTTTAACGACTTCGCCGCCCATGTCGTAGTCCCGTCGCAGGCCGCGTGTGACGATTACCCAGTCTTTCTCCGGTGCCGCGCCTGTGTTCGCGGCAACTGCCTGACGCTCAGCGGTGGTGCTGAGCGGAATTTCTTCAGTGTGCATTATGATTTGGCGACTTCGCCCGGCTTCTTGGGCTGTTCCTTCTGCGCGCGCACGGTTGCGCCATCCTTGAGCTCGCGGATTGCCTGATACGTGCCACCGACGATGTTTTCCCCTTCCTTGAGCCCGTTCACGACTTCGAAGTACTTCTCGCCCGCGATACCAACCTTTACGGGGCGGAAGCCGACTTTGCTGTTGGCGCCGACCACGAATACGCCTTCGATATCCCGCTTTCCGACCTCCTTCGTTGGCCCTCGCTTCGCCAGAGTCAATGCAGTATCCGGCTTCACACTATCCTCGCGCACGGTCAGCGCGATGATCGGAATCGACAGCACGCTGTTGCGGATCGATGTGATGATCTTGGCAGTCGCTGAAAAATCCGGGCGCGTGTCGGGCGGCGCGTTGAGAAGCTGGATCGTGACTTCATAGTCGATCGCCTGGTCCGTCGAACCGCCGGTTCCACCGGTGCTCGCGGCCTTCACCGAGCTGTTGGAGATGTCGGTGACGCGGCCGACAAAAGTCGTATCCGGGAACGCATCGAGCTGCACGACCGTCGAATCGCCGATCTTGATGCGCGAGACGTCGGTTTCATCGACCTTCACCTTCGTCTCGAGCACGCTCATGTCACTGATGGTGAGCATGGTGGCGGCGTCCTTGTTGAATGTGCCCTGGATCGCCGTCTCGCCCTGCTCGACGCTCAGCCTCGTGATGCGGCCGCTCATCGGTGCAACGATCGTCGTCTTGCTCAACAACGACTGCGAGTCGCGCAGAGATGCATTCGCCTGATCGACGGCGTGCGTGGCCGCCTCAAGTGCCGCCTGGTTTACATCGAGCTGGGTGCGGAGTTGTTCAATCTGCTCATCGGATACGAGCGTTGGATTTGCCTTCTTGAGGGCCATCAAACGATCGTAGTTGCGTTGCGCCTGGAGCACGGCGGGCTTGGCTTGTGCCGCCTGCGCCTTGGCCGATGCGACCGCTGCCACAGCGCGCTCGACTGACGCGCGATACTGTGACGGGTCGATCTCCAGCAGGAACTGGCCGGAGGTCACCATCTGACCTTCCTTCACCGCCAGGCGCACAATGCGTCCGCTGATGTCGGCGCTAATGTCAACCTTGGTGTGCGGCTGTACTTGTCCGCTCGCTGTCACCGACGCAACCAGATCACGACGTTGGACTTTCTCGATCCGCACCTCGGTCGCCTTGTTGCGGCCCTTCATCGCGCTTGTCACGCCGATGATCAGGACGGCGAGGCCAATCGCGCCGGCTACCGTCCACTTGGTTCTTTTCTTCATTTGTCGTCCGATTAGCGAAGGGAATGCCCAACGGCGCTTTCAAGAGCGGCGAAGGCTTTGTGGTAGTCGTAAATCGCGGTGATTCGTTCACTCTCCGCGCGCTCGTATGTCGCCCGCGCTTCGGTGAGGTCAACGTACGTCGTTGCGCCGATTCTGTAGCGGTCCTGGACGAGCTTGAGCTCCTGCTTCGCCTTGGCGCCGTTCTGCTCCTGCAGCGCGACAGTTTTCTCCGCTGTCTGCAGTATCAGATATGCCGCGGTGACATCTGCGGTCAGCGCCAGCTCCTTTGCGCGAACCAGGTAGCGCGCGTCGGAGCGGTTCGCCTGCGCTTCCTGCAGCCGCTGCTCGCGCGCGAATCCATCGAAGATCGGCAGCGACAAAGTCGCGCTCACGCTACGGGGTGACTTCGTGAAACTGAAAGGAAACTTCGCGTTCTGATCGCGAATCGACTGCGCATCAGTGCTGGTGAACTCCATTGCCGTGCATTGGGAAAGCTGGTTCGTCAGACCTAAAGCGGCGCGAACTTCTTCCGTCCGGATGCAGCTGGCGCGGCTCGCCTCGAGATTCGCAGCCGCCTGCTGAACGGGGAAAGCCGAGTTGGCGAAGCCGTAGGTGTAACCACCGATGCCAGTGCTGAGCGTCAGCGTCGGAGAGTACTCACCCTTCTCGCGGCGCACGTTGAGATCCGCAACGTGCTGGCGTGAGCGAAGAGCCAGCACACTCGGGTTTTGCTGCTGCGCCAGCGCGAGAAGGTCATTCAGACTTTGGCGAATCGGTGTAACGACAAACTCAGTCACCAGCTTCACATTCGGCGGCTGCTGGGTCCCCATCAACTGAAACAGTCTCAGCTTCTCGATATCGACCTGACTGCGCGCCTTGAGCGCCTGTACCTTTTGCAGACCGAGTGCGACGTCTGCGCGCTGGATGTCGAGCTGGGTCCCAGAACCGACGATTTCACGAGCCTGCGCCAATACCAGCTCCTGCTGCGCTGCGACAACGAGCGAGTCCTCCAGATCGGCATTGGCCTCCGCCTGCAACGTCGTCAGGTACTGTTGCGAGACAGAGTTACGAAGGGTTTCCGTGGCGCCGGTGATGTCCGCCTCGACTGCGTCACGATTCGCGCGCTGCAGACTGGGCGTGATAAGAGTTGCGCTGTTGAGGCGATAGCCGAATCCAATCTCATAACTCGACTGATTGACGTCCGAGCTGGCCCCCAGGCTGGTGCCGCTGAAAATCTGCTGGCCGCCCTGCTGGCGCTGAATGTTGAACGAGGCGTCCGCGGTCGGGAGCAACGCACCGTAGGCGCTCCGCACGGCGGCTTGGGCTCCGATGCGGTTGTTGAGGGTCTGCTGGAGCTCCGGATTGTTCCGCCGCGCCAGCGCGATCGCCTGGTCAATCGTAAGTGTTGTCGTGGCCGTGGTATCCGTCGCAGTACTCTGCGCGGATGCGCGTGCGCTGACGACGACTAGACCGATGAGAATCAGTGTTCGCTTCATTATGGGAGAGGTGAGCTTTTTGACAATGTACGGGCAACTATACAACAGAGTTTCAGGCCCGAACACAGGAAGTTTTCTTAAGAAACGGTTAACTCCCAGCCTCGCCGAAGATCCTACGGCGTAGCGCTACTCGGTTGGTGCCGGCGCCAGGAATATGCGGTCGCTGATCTTGGCGTAAATGCGATCGTAAAGGAGCTTGCCCTTTTCGGCAGAGGCCAGCGAAGGGCGGCCGATGGATCCCGCGCTTCCGCTCGGGACGGTCAGCCACCCGCGTCGGTACCGACGTAGCTGCTCGCGGGACATCATGTAGTCCTGTGCGAGATCCAGATTCACCATTTCCGGCTGCAGGAACAGCATGATCGAGGTGTCGACTTCATCTCCGTGCATCGCTTCGCGCTGACCTTCCAGCAGATCGGAGAGATTGACGCCAAAAATGTCTACGACTCTGACGCGGGCCGCAGTCGTGATTACCGTTGCGAGTGCTTCCTGATGTGGATCGTGCCCGTGCGCCGTCAGCAGAATGAATTCGCGAACGCCCGTCGCCTCCCAGGAGTCGATCAGATCGTTGAGCATCCGATGCAGCGTCTTTTTGCGCAGCGATGCGTTGCCGGTAAACCCGCGCTCCGTATCGACGTTGACTCCGTACTCCACCGTCGGAGCGCGCAAGACGCCATATTCTGCGGACAGATCATCGGCCATGCGCTCGACGATGATGGTGTCGACGCCAAGCGGGAGATGAGGTCCGTGCTGCTCACACGTGCCGATGGGTATGATAAGACGCGGATCATTGCCGAGCGCAGCGGTGACCTGTGCCGGGTTCAGCTCCTTTACGCGGAGCGCACCTGTTGTCGGAAGTGGGGAGGGAAGGCTCATCGCGTCGAGTCGTAGACTCAATCTAAGAAGTGGCCGGTTCGCCCGCGGCGCAATGCTCGCCGCGGGCGCGGTTCCGCTGCTCCTCATCGCGCTCTGGGTCAGAACCCCCACTCTCCCGCGCACCGCGGGGGGCGGCAGCGGAAACGGCGCCGAGTCACTCAATGCGGCTGAGGGAGCGATTCGAGCTTTGGAGCGAGCGCTCGACGAAACACGAACGCGATTGGCGACACAGGCAAGCTCGGCACTGGATGCGCCAACTGATCCCGCGGTCGCATTTGATTATCTCGCAAAGCGATCTACGGTTCGGGAAGGCGAGGCGATTGTGCTTTACAGCGACAATCAACCAATCGCATGGACCGGCGCGATGCGCACCGATCCTGAATCGCTTAGGGCTCCAATTTCTGTAACGTTCAGTCCCTTCTATACCACGCTTAACGTCGTCGCCACGCGTGGCCCGCGACGCGCGGTGGCTTCGGCCGTGCTCGAGGCGTTTCCTCCAGCCGATCGATTCACCCAAACACTCGAGAACCTTCTCGCGGCGCAGCAGGGCGTGACCGGATACGATTTCTCCCCGCCGACTAATGCCCGCGGCGGACCGATTGTCCTGACGGCTGAGAAAGCGCCGATCGTGCGCGCAATTCCGCGACTCGCCACGCCTGAAGAAATGCGTTTTCGACGCGCTTCGTCTCTGCGCGCGGGCGGTACCATTGGCCTGGTCATCCTCGCCCTGGCTTTTCTGTTCTTTGCATGGCGTAGCAGCCGTCGGCAGCTCGCACCACGGCTGTTCGCAATCGCGATCGCTCTCGTCGTCACCGCTCTCGTACCGTGGAGCTCCTTCTCTAATACCTCGCGGCTGTTCGATCCGGCGTTCTACTTTGCAAAGCTGGCTGGCCCGCTGACCGCTAACGCAGCGGCACTCTCCATCAGCTCCGCACTTATTCTGCTCGCAGTTTATGCAGTGATCCGCGCGGTTCCTGATCCGCGGTGGCCACGGTGGTACGCCGTCGTCGGCGTGATCATCACCCTGGGCATAGGCATTCCGTTCGCCTCCAACATCGTCCGCGGCATCGGCCAGCCACCATGGGGAACGACGCCGGGGTTGTGGCTGACGTGGGAAGTGCCGCTTTTCGTTTTCCTGTTCGCGGTGCTTCTGCTCGCGTTCTGGCTGACGCGCATTGCTTTGCGGACTGAAGATCGAATGGGGTTTAATGCGGTGCTGATTGTCGGAGTCATCGCCGCAATTGTCAGCCTCACTGCTCTCGCGTCGACGACGTCGCGCCAGCGAATGCAGCTCGGTGAGGAAGATGTCGCAGGGCTCGGTCATGTCGACGATTACGCTGTGCAACTCACCCGTCGCCTGGTCAGCTCGCTTGCCGGAACACCGCAACCGGTCACTCGCGCCGATTTGCTGAAGACCTACGCCAGCTCCGACCTCGCGGCGGCAGAGTACCCGGCGACGCTTGCGGCGTGGGATAAATCCGGACGCGAAATTTCCGAGCTGGCGACTGTCCCTGCTCTCAGCGATTCCGGGACGCTTACCAGCGCTGTTCGCGAAGCCCTTGTCGCGCAACAGCCGGTGCTGCGTAGCGTTCTCGGGCCGACTGGCGTGCAGGTTCTGGCGGCGTTCGCAGACTCGACTGGGGCGACCTCAATCCTCGTGATGCCGCGTACACGCCTGCTCGCGACCGATCCGTACGCGGCGCTGCTTGGCATGGCCCCTCCCGCGGGCGGTGACCCACCGTATTTCGTCGTTCTAACTGACGTGTCGCCAGCAGTCGTCGCTGACACCCTGCGTGTGCGCTGGCATCGCACCGGCGACGAGCTGCATGGAGATCGTTTGATCTCGACGAGTTCGGGGACGATGCGCGCTCATGTTGAAATCGATCTGCGCTCCGTGTGGGCTCGCGGCGAGCGCGGGGTTCTCATCCTGTTGCTCGATTTACTGGTGGCTGGATTCCTCTGGCTATTGGGTGCAGTAGTCGAGAAAGGATTCGCGCGGTGGCTGCGCGTCCGTGCGGGACGGTGGATCTACACATACCATGCGAGACTGACGCTCGCCCTGTTCGCGTTCTTCGTCATCCCGGCGATCGCCTTCGCGCTGTGGTCGTACGAGCGCCTTCGCAGCGATGATCTCCAAACGCGCGAGGTGCTGGTGCATGAAACCTTACGAGCAGTTGTCTCGGGAAATGAGTATCAACAACTGCCTGGCGCGTCGCGGCGGTTCGAGACGCCGCTATTTCTGTACACTAATAGTATGCTCGCCCAAACGAGCGATACTCTGCTCGACGTGCTGTCGCCAATAGGCCGGCCGCTGCCGCCACCGGTTCAGCTTCGTTTGGGGACTGCCGGCGAAGTCGACGCGGCGTGGGAAACACAGCTCGGCGCGGCACGAATGCTCTTCGGATTTACGACCGCGCAAAGTCCGGCGCAGCAGCACTATGTATTGGCGGCGCCGGCGCGCAGCGATGATCTGACGCTCGATCGTCGGCGGCGAGATCTTGGAATTCTCGTGCTCTTCGCGACCGCAGCTGGTGCACTCGCTGCACTATGGTTGAGCGGCATCGCGGCGAGGCGACTGGCAGTTGACCTCGAGCTGAGCAGAATCGAAGTGGCGCGCGCGGAGCGTGTTTTGGCGTGGGGTGAAATGGCGCGGCAGATTGCGCACGAGATCAAGAATCCATTGACGCCGATCCGACTCGGCGTCCAGCACTTACGACGCGCCCGATCGGATCCGCGGCGAGATTTCGACGAAGTGCTGAACGAAAACGTCGGCCGCATCCTCGCGGAAATCGACCGCCTCGACGAAATCGCGCGATCTTTCAGCAGATACGGGAGCGCTCCAGCCGATCTGCCGTCGGCCGAGGCAGTCGATGTCGCAGCGGTCGTGAAGGACGTGGTCGGTCTCGAGCAAATGGGCGATCGCACGATCAAATGGCAGCTTCGTGGCGCGGATCGGCCTAGCTGGGCGATGGCGCGCAAGGACGAGATGCGCGATGTATTGCTGAATATCTTCGAGAACGCGCGACTCGCCGCGGCGCGACGCGTCGAGATCACGGTGCGTGAAGAAGAGCGCAAGGTGACGATCGTGACTGTCGACAACGGCTCGGGTATTCCCGCGGCTGTGATGCCGAGGATCTTCGAGCCACATTTTTCAACGCGGACAACCGGTAGTGGACTCGGACTCGCGGTTACTCGAAGGCTGATCGAGTCGTGGGGAGGCGAGATTGCAATTACAAGTGAGGAAGGAATGGGCACGCGAGTGTTGATCGTATTGATGCGGAGCGAGCCTTGAGCGGAGGAGTGAGTCGCGGCGTAGTCACACCGCGCGCGACGAAAGTTCTGCCCCCGCACATCATGGAGTGGCAGCTACCGCCGGACTGGAGCTGGGGTCCGGGCGGAATGGTCGGCGACTATCGTCACTACCAGGAGGTGCTCGATGCGCTCGGCCGATCGCTCTCGCTCGTAACTGCTCCTGATCCAGCGCACGCGGATTGGCTATTCGAGGAGGCGAAGCAGCTCGCGCATCGGAGCCATCCTTCGATCCCGACGACGTATCACTACTGGACTTTCTATCGTGAGGGACGTCGCGGCCCCGGCTATCTGCGCCGGTGGATCACCGGTGAAACGTTGCGGGCGCGGTTGGCCCGGCTTGGTCTCGCCGACATTCCGTACGTATTTCAAATGCTGCGCGGCGCGTGTTCGACGCTCGCTTATCTGCACGAGACGGGGATAGCTCACGGGGGACTCAATGGTGACGCGTTATGGACGACGCCAACCGGTCGGCTGTGGATGTTGGAATGGCAGTGGGCAGTGCCACGCGCGATGATTCCGCCAGGCGTAAAGCCGGGCAGCGGACCACTCGATCTGCGGTCGGGTGATACGACGCGACCGCTGCGAGCAGAGCTGTCGTTGATGCCGCCGGAGTGGGATGGAAGAGATTGGGCACCGACGCCCGCCAGCGATCAGTGGCAGCTCGCTGCGATGTGCTTCACCGCGCTGAGCGGCGAGCAGCCGCCGATGGTGGGAGTACCGCCGATCAAGCTGGTCCGACCAGAGACTCCCGAAGCGCTGGCGACAGCGCTCGATCGTGCGCTGTCGCCGAACCCGGACGATCGATTCCCGTCGGTTGCGGTGCTATTGCGTGCTGTGGAGCGCGGCGATCCGTCGCGCTCGGTTGCAATGGTTCGCGGCGAGCCAGATCGAAGCGTCGGTGATTCGGGTGAAGCGCGGGTTCGATGGGCGGTCGGAGACGATTACGAGATTTTATCGAGACTAGGTGTCGGCGCGTTTGGGACGGTGTGGCGAGCGCGTGATTTGTCACTAGAGCGCGAGGTGGCGCTCAAGGCTTTGCATCCATCGATCGCGCGCGATGACAAGGCAGTCCGCGCGTTCTGGCGCGAAGCGAGACTTGCCGCGCAGTTGGCGCATCCGGCGATCGTTCCGATTTACGACTGGGATTCGAGCGGTGATCTGGCTTGGTACACCATGGAGCTTGCGGAGGAGGGAAGTGTAGCGAGCCTGGTCGCCCGCTCCGGACCGCGACAGATCAACGAAATCGCGACGCAGGTCGAACAGATCATTGATGCACTGGTAGTCGCGCATGCGAACGGCATTCTCCATCGCGACCTGAAGCCTGAGAACATTCTCATCGATCGTTATCAGCGGTGGCGCATCACCGACTTCGGTATCGCGAACGTTACGGGCGAAGAAGCTCCGGGCACTACGGGCACGCCAGCCTTCGCGGCGCCTGAGCAGCTTCTGGGAGAGCCGCAAGGTCCCGCCGCTGATTATTTCGCGCTGGCGGGTATCGTTTATTTCGCGCTGACGGGCGACGTACCTTTTGGCGAAGACGATGCGAAAGCAATACTTGGCAGACAGCTGAATGAAAGCGCCGATCTCGCACCATTTCCGAGCGTAATGGTGGCCTGGTTTCGAACCGCTTTTGCAGCGCGACCGGAGGACCGTTTTGCCGACGGAACCGCAATGAAGGAAGCGTGGAAATCCGCCTCTGACAAAGTCTTGGCGCGACAGCGCGGGTCCTGGTGGCGTCGCAAGGGAACAAAAAGGCCGTAAGCTTCGCTGCCACAGTCAGCTACGCATTTTCAGGGGACGTCTCTAACTGGCGTGGCACTTGCAAGCCGTCTTGACCACGACGAGAACGGATACCGTTGTCACAAATCGGCGGGGTGTGACTAATGTTTGTCGCACCGTTTTTAGCGGCGTGCATCACTAGCGTCCCCGCAAAGATTTGCTAGTTTGTCCGATTGTGAGGGGAGAGGGTCTGAAGAGTGCAATTGCATTCACTGGGCATACATCCTGCCTCACGAGCGCGACGTGCAACCGCGGTAACCGCTGTAAAAGTATCTCCACCTTTTCAGAGGAACCAATCATGTTGAGAAGAAGTTGGACCGTCTGCGCGATGACGGCCTTACTCCTCGGCGGAACGGCGGCAGCACAGTCGCCCGGTACGTTGCTGGTGGGAGGCTTCGTTTCGTGGACGCACTTCGATAGCAAATGGGGGCTGGACACCGGCTTTGGCAATTCCATCGGTTACGGCGGACGTGTTGGTGCGTTCATCGCGCCAAACTGGAATCTCGAAGCCGACGGCCAATACATCCCCGCCCAAGCGGCGACTGGCACTGACTACGCGGGCCTTGGCGTCCCGGGTGGAGATGTCAAAGGAAGCAACCTTTCTGCGCGTCTGGTTTACAGCTTTCCGCTCGGCAACCTCCCGTCGATCCACATCGGAGCCGGTGGAGTTCTCCAGAACTTCCGCGGTGCTGAGAATGCTGGCGGCGCGACCTATCAGTTCGGTGCCAACGGCCTCGCGGGATTCAACCTCGGGTTCGGTGGTGTCTCGCTGCGTGTAGATGGTTTGCTGAACTACTTCCCATCGAACGGTGGCAAGTTCGATTTCGGCGCTCAGGCGGGTTTGCAGATCTCGCCTGACCTGCGCAACCTGTTTGGCGGCGGTGCGACTTCGAATCCAGTCATGTATGCACCGTACCAGTGGTGGGATGAGATGGATGCTCCGCTTCCCGGAACCGTTGAACTCGGCGGGTTCGTGCAGTGGACATGGTTCGATGACAACGCCGGCAGTGAGGGACGTGCAATCGCAGAAGACGGCCTCGGTTACGGCGGTCGCCTCGGTGTTTTCCTCTCTGACCCACGTTGGGAACTCGAAGGCGACGGCTACTACTCGCCGCAGAGCAACGAGTTCGCGAGCCAGGTCGGCGCTCCGACCGACGTCAATGCGCATGCTTTCGCGATGCGCCTGAATTACAACTTCCCGTTCCGTTTCCTGACGAGCCGGCAGAGCCAGTTCATCATCGGTGCGGGTGGCGTTCGCACGAGCTACAAGTTCAAGGGCGGAATCACCCCACCTGAGGACAGCTACAGCTACAACTACGGCGCCAGCGGTCTCGTTGGTCTGCGTCTTGGCATCGCCAATCGTACGGCACTTCGTATCGATGGCGTGGTCGACTACATGCCGACTCACGATCCCGATGCGAACATGAACCTTCACGTTCGCGGTGGATTGAGCTTCCTGTTGGGTGGTGCGCGTCCGGAGGTTATGTGCACGTACGCCGGCCTCGAGAGCATTCCAGCTTCGAGTCCGAACTGCGTCGCTCCGCCCCCGCCGCCTCCGCCACCACCGCCGCCGGCAATGTGCCAGTACAACTCGGCCATTACGGCTACCGATCCGGCATGCGTGCCGCCGCAGGCATTGGTCGACACGACCAAGATCACTGGCCCGATCTACTTCGACTTCGACAAGTCGACGATCAGACCGGATGCGGCTGCAACACTCGACGCGAAGATTCCATGGCTGCAGGCTAACCCGGGAATGCGGATTCGTATCGAGGGTAACGCTGACGAGCGTGGATCCGATGAGTACAACCTGGCCCTCGGCCAGCGCCGCGCGGCAAGCGCCAAGCGGTACCTCGTCGACCACGGCATTGCAGCAGATCGCTTCGACCTCGTGTCGTACGGCGAGGAGCGCCCGGTTTGCACCGAGCACAACGAAGCCTGCTGGCAGCAGAACCGCCGCGATGACTTCCGTATCGTGACGA
The DNA here is from genome assembly GCA_045803545.1 of Gemmatimonadaceae bacterium. GTDB lineage: Bacteria > Gemmatimonadota > Gemmatimonadetes > Gemmatimonadales > Gemmatimonadaceae > UBA4720. The sequence continues at coordinate 156,674 of JBJMOW010000002.1, forward strand.
TCGGCAGCGACAGGATCGTAGTACCACCGCAGGAATAAGCACCTTTCCTTGACCAGCCTCCCTTCCCGGGAGGCCTGGTCGGGGGACAGAAGGCGGGGCATTCGAAAGGATGCCCCGCCTTTCTGCGTCTCTGAGGGCCGCGGATTCTATGCTATCAGCTACTGGCGAAGTGGTTCGCTGTTGTCCTCAGCTCGCAGCAGGGCCATCGATCTTGTGCGTAATCGGCCGGTAGCGCAGCGCCTCCGCGATGTGCGCCGACGCGACAGACGTTGACACCTCAAGATCGGCAATCGTGCGCGCGACTTTCAACACTCGATGATAGCCGCGCGCCGATAAACCAAGGCGCTCGGCGGCAGTTTGCAGCAGCGCGCGCGCATCGGCGTCGATTTCGCCGCTGGCGTCGAGCCAGCGCCCGCTCGCAAATGCGTTGCAGGACACACCTGGCATTTTGCGATACCGCTTGTGTTGTCGCTCTCGCGCGCTCTCAACTCGCGTGCGGATCGTGGCCGACGCTTCGCTTCCGTTCTTTGCACTGAGATCTCGCAGCGCTACCGCGCCGACTGTCACGTGCATATCGATGCGGTCGCTCAATGGACCCGATATACGACCGGCGTACGACTCGATGTCTACGCTCGAGCAAGTGCACGTGCCCGTTGGATCACCAGCGCGACCACATGGACAGGGGTTCGTCGCGCCAATCAGCGTAAACCGCGCGGGGAATGCTACGGCTTGTGCCGCGCGCGCAATCACCACGCGCGCGTCCTCGAGCGGCTGCCTGAGACCATCAAGTACGTGTCGTGGGAACTCGAGCATCTCATCGAGAAACAGCACGCCATGATGAGCGAGGCTGACTTCACCCGGTCGGGGAATCGAGCCACCGCCAATCAGGCCCGCAGTCGAGATCGTATGGTGCGGTGCGCGGAACGGCCGCGCCGCGTGGCTCACACCGTTTTGCCCGAGCAAACCGGCAACTGAGTGTATCGCGATCACCTCGAGTGCCTCGTCCTCACGCAGCTCGGGGAGAATCGTCGGAATTCGTCGGGCCAGCATCGTCTTACCGGCTCCCGGCGGCCCGACCAGAAGCACATTGTGTCCGCCGGCTGCGGCAACCTCCAAGGCGCGCTTTGCAGAATGCTGTCCGACTACCTCCGAAAAATCCGCACTCGGCGTCGCCTCCTCAGGTGTTTGGATCCCGGAGCGCGCTCGCGTCAGTGCGCCGCCATGTAACTCTGCCACCAGCTCGTATAACATGCGCGGCGCGCTCAGGCAAAGCGCACTTACGCGCGCTGCTTCCGCGACATTCGCGCGAGGGAGAACTAGTGTTGAGACGCCGACCCGGTGCGCGTGACGAGCGACGGAGAGCGCGCCGCGCACTGTCCTGATCTCGCCGTCGAGGCCGAGCTCACCGACGAACATTAGCCGCTCGATCGACTCGGTCGCGAGTTGTCCTGTCGCTGCGAGAATGCCGATCGCGATTGGCAAATCGAATGCGGTGCCGTCTTTCCGCATGTCGGCAGGGGCGAGATTAACAGTGATGCGACGCGGGGGAACTTTGAAACCGGAGTTGATGAGCGCCGCTCCGACACGCTCGCGACTTTCCTTTACCGCGCTCGTCGCAAGACCGACGATGGTCCACTGGGGTAGTCCCTGCGCCGCGTCGACCTCGACGATGACCTCATACGCATCGATACCGACCAGCGCGGCAGATCTGACAGCGGCGAGCACTAGCCATCCTACTCCGCGGAGACTCACCGGCGCGGTACCGAAATGGCGCGAGTAAAAACGATCTCGCGCGGGGCTCGCGGCGCCAGCACTCAACTGCCGCGGTGCGTAAGTCTTGCAGCAGCAGCAGAAGAATCTTAGGAGCCGTTCACTAATGCAGTTTCGATTGATAATCGCTGGCGCGCTGGCGCTCTCGACGCCCGTGTTAGCGCGTGGTCAGGTCGGATCGACGACCGACATATTGATGGGCAGGATTAGCGGCGCTGACAGCCAGGCCGTCGCTGGTGCGCACATCGAAGCGACTTCGATGGAAACCGGTATCACCCGCACCAAGACCACCGACGCGGACGGACGTTATACGATCGTGTTTCCTGACGGTGGCGGAAACTATCGCCTGACGGTGCGCGCTATCGGGATGGAGCCGCTCACCCGGACGGTCTCGCGACAAGGTGACGAGGATCGACTCATCACAGACATCACGATGGGCCGCAATGCGATTCAGCTCGCGACGGTACAGGTTCGAGCCAATCGGCAGCGCAACAATGATCAGCGACCGGAGCCGGGAAGCACGGAGCGGAATCTCAATCCAAACATGATCAATCGACTGCCGGTCGATGCTGGCGATCTTACCGCTCTCGCCGCGCTGGCGCCCGGTGTGATTCAGGTCCCGGGAACTGACACCACCAAGGCGTCGTTCAACATTGCGGGGCAGCCGGCGAATCAGAACAGCATTACGCTGGATGGACTGTCATTCGGAGCGGGCAGCGTGCCGAGCGAAGCGGTTCGCGCCACGCGCGTCATAACCAGCACTTACGACGTCGCCCGTGGTCAGTTCACCGGCGGGCAAGTGGCGTCGACTACGCGCGGCGGCACCAACAACGTACAAGGCGCCTTCAGCTACTCGCATCGCGATCCGAGTCTGGAGTTCGAGGATGATTCGAGCGCGGCGTTCGGCCAGAAATACAATCAAAACCAGATCAACGTTGGCGTCGGCGGACCGATCATCAAGGACAAGCTGTTCACCTTCGGCGCGGTGAGCTTCTCGCGTCGCACAGATGCGCTCCTTTCATTATTGGCTGCCGATCCGCTGACTCTGGATCGACTCGGCACCAGTCCGGATTCAGTCGCGCGATTCCTCGCCATTGTGCAACGCTACGGTTTGCCGCTCACGTCGCCACTCACACCAGACCAGCGTCTGAACGACAATACCTCAGCCCTCGTTCGCGTCGACTACAACCTCGCGGAAGATCATTCGCTGATGCTGCGCGGTGACTGGCGCGGTAATACTCAGCTCGGCGCTCGCCTGAACGCTCTGGCGCTGCCGCACACTGGCGGCGACCTGAAAGGATCGGGTGGCGGTGGGATGCTGACTCTCACGTCGCATTTCGGGATGTACATCAATGAGCTCCGTGGCTATCGCTCGGTCGACAATCGCAACACCAGCGGGTATCTGACCGCGCCAGACGGGCGCGTGGTCGTGTCATCGATTCTCGACAACGGAGCGAGCGCGATTTCAACGCTGCAGTTCGGCGGGAATCCATCACTGCCGCAAGAAACGAGGTCTACTTTGCTCGAGGTCGGCGATGAGATCTCTCGACTCAGCACAGCGGGCGGGCACCGCTTCAAGTTGGGCGGATTGCTCAACGAGCAGCGCAGCTCAGTGGGTTTCACGCCGAATCGATTCGGCACTTTCTATTTCAACTCGCTCGCTGACTTCGACGCGGGCACGCCGACGCAATTCACCCGCACGCTGTTCGCGCGCGATCAACAATCCGCGACCGATAACTTCGGCGCCTACATTGGCGATTCGTGGCGTATCAGCCCGAAGCTCCAACTCACCTATGGCTTGCGTGCGGAAGGATCGCGTTACCCCGATAAGCCCGAGTACAATCCGGAGGTCGAGGCTACTTTTGGCCGCCGCACCGACAATCTGCCCACTGATTTCCGCGTCAGTCCACGCGTCGGCTTCACTTCCTTCATCGGAGAATCGCAGTTTGGACCGCCGCCACTGACACTGCGTGGCGGATTCGGCGAGTTCCGCGGCACCGCGCCGGCGCAGTTGTTCGCCAGCGCACTCAATGCAACCGGGTTGAACAACGGTCAGGCGTTGCTGACGTGTATTGGACCGTCGGCGCCCACTCCCGATTGGGCGTCGTATTTGAACGACCCGTCGACGATTCCGACCACATGCAACGGCGGCACATCGGTCTTTGCGAATCAGCGGCGCAACGTCACCGTTTTTGACCCCGCATTCTCGGCGCCACGTGCGTGGCGTGCATCTCTGGGGATGAACCGGCGCTTCTGGGATCGCTATTCGTTCTCGATCGACGCTGGTTATGCGCTTGGCCTTTCGCAGACGGGACAGACCGACATCAACCTCGACACGGTGCCGAAGTTTACGTTGGTAAATGAACGTGATCGACCGGTTTATGCTCCGCCGAGTGCGATCGTTCCGGCGACGGGGGCCGTGCCGCTGATTGCGTCGCGCGTGTATCCGCAGTTTGCGAGCGTCGGTCAAGTGACATCCAATCTGAAATCGAACACGAAGCAATTGACGTTTGGGCTCAACGGGCTCACCACCAAAGGCCTGCTGCTCAACGCGTCGTACACTCTGACGAGCTCCTACGATCAATCCCAGGGCTTCGCACAAGGATACGCGCAGGGCTTTGGCGGCAGCGCCGGATCCACGGCGGGCAATCCGAACGTCGTCGAGTGGGGACGCAGCGACAATGGGCGTCGCAGTGCATTCCTGGCTACGATCACCTATCCCATCAAGCCAGCCTTCGAGCTGACGGCGATCGGGCGCGCGGTTTCAGGCGGATTCTTTTCTCCAATGGTGAGCGGTGACGTGAATGGCGATGGTCGCGCCAACGACCGAGCGTTCATCTTCAATCCGGCGGACGCGCTGGCACGCGGCGACACTGCAGTAGGCAATGGAATGACGCGCCTCCTCGCCAATACGTCGGCACGCGCCCGCGAGTGCCTGCTCAGTCAGATGGGCAAGGTTGCTGACCGTAGCAGCTGCTCGACTCCGTGGTCGCCATCGCTCGACTTACAGGCGAATATCCGCCCGGCTGGCTTCGGGCTGGACCGCCGCCTCACAATCTCCGTCTCGACGATGAACGCGCTCACCGGCCTCGATCAACTACTTCACGGTAACGACCATCTTCATGGCTGGGGTCAGCCATCATTCCCCGATCGCACGCTTCTTTATGTGCGTGGGTTCGATCCAGCGACCAATACATACCAATATCAGGTCAACGAGCATTTTGGTGCCACGAATGGAACGCGGAACGCGTTTCGAGTTCCATTTCAGATCGCAATTCAGGGGCGCCTGACACTCGGGACGGATCCCGCACGCCAGCAATTCAACAATGTCGTCGGCCGCGGTGCGGGCGGCAGAATGAACGCCGAGGCGCTCAAGGCGCGAATGACACGCCTGGTGCCAAATGCCTTCGTCGACATCATCGCAATCAACGACTCCGCCAAGCTCGAACTCACACCAGATCAAATCGCCAAGCTACAGACTGCGGGCGACGCGTTCAAAGTGAAATCCGATTCACTAATCGACAGGGTCGCCAACATCCTTGGCGATTCAACGGTCAAGAATCCGGACCCGATGACCGTTTTCGCCAAAGTTCAGCCGTCGATTGCAGAAGGACGGAAGCTGGCGACGCAAGCGATCAACGATGCGAAAGCGATTCTTACGCCGGCGCAATGGGCGAAGGTGCCGGATAGCATCAAGACACCAGGTTTGCGGCGCGGTGACGGCGAGGGCCGGTCTGGGCGAGGTGGCCCCGGCGGCTAGCGTGCACGGGTTGTGCGGGGGTATTCTCCCTCGTCGTCCTACCCTCATGCTACGCCAAAAATGAAAGGCCTTTTTCGCCGTCTCGGCTGTCTCTTGCTCATCATCGTACTAGTACTGATTGCCTGGTACTGGTACGCCCGCGTCGAAGCAAAACCGTCAGTGACCGGGATGAACGCCGCCGCGATCGATGTCGCGACCGGACCTGCGAACAGCGGGTGGCAATCGTTTACGCCGGCCGATGCCGATCGCGGCCGTGCAGTGCTGCAGGCATTCGATCGCCCGTCAGGGCCGGTGTTCGTCAACCTGACCCCCGCCGAAGCCGGCTCATATTTACTCGCCTCGTTGAACCGTCAGCTACCACAATCCGCTACCAACGCACAGGCCGCAGTTATCGGCAATCGTCTGTACGTTCGCTCGGAAGTCGCATGGAAGGATTTCGGAGACTCCCGGGCGCTTGGCTCGATTCGCATGCTACTCGGCGAGCGTGACAGCGTCCTCTTCGGCGGAACGATCAAGATGATTCATCCCGGCCTCGCCGCCTTCACCGTCGAGGAAATGAAGCTTGGCAAGTTCGACGTGCCTGCTGCCTTACGCGGCAAGCTCATCGACGAGGCCAAGAAGCGTCGGTCCGTTGCGGGAGTGGCTCAGGATGCTCTACCGGTGACACTGCCGTCGTACATTTCGGATGTGCGAATCGAGAACGGCAAAATCACCCTCTACAAGAGCGCCCATTGAGCAGGCGAATACTCGTCGTCGACGACGAGCCAGGTATTCGGGCTGCGCTCGGCCAGCTGCTTGAGTACGAAGGGTACGAGGTAAAGGCGCTGTCGAGCGCGCAGGAAGGCATCGGCGAGTTTCAGAAGTGGCGGCCGAACCTCGTCTTTCTCGATGTAAAAATGGCTGGCATGGACGGCATGGAAGCGCTGAAGAAGATTCGCGAGCTGGATCCGACAGCGCTCGTGGTGATGATCAGCGGCCACGCTACGATTCGCACGGCTGTAGAGGCGACCCAGGCCGGCGCGTACGAGATCCTGGAGAAGCCGCTCGACACCGACCGCATCCTGGTGATGCTGCGCAACGCGTTTTCCAACCTGGAGCTTCAGGAAGAGAATTCGCGACTCCGCCAGTCGATCGACGCGCCATTTGAGATTGTTGGGAAGAGTCCGGTGATGCGAGCACTGATGGACAAGGTAGAAAAAGTTGCTGCAACACCGGCTCGCGTCCTGATCACGGGCGAAAACGGAACGGGTAAGGAGCTTGTCGCCCGCGCACTGCATCGCCAATCGTCACGGGCCAACAAGCCATTCGTCGAGGTCAACTGCGCAGCGATTCCCGGCGAGCTGATCGAGAGCGAACTGTTCGGCCACATGAAAGGCTCCTTCACGGGCGCCGTTGCCGACCGTGCCGGAAAATTCGAGCAGGCCAACAAGGGCACACTCTTTCTCGACGAAGTGGGCGACATGAGTCTAGCGGCCCAGGCGAAGGTGCTGCGCGTGCTGCAGGACAATGTCATCACCCGAATTGGGGGCTCCAAGCCAATCTCGGTCGATGTGCGGGTGATTGCCGCGACCAACAAGACCCTTGAGAGTGAAATCGCCGCCGGGACCTTCCGCGAGGATCTCTATTACCGCTTGAACGTCGTACCAATTCACGTTCCACCGATTCGGGAACGACGCGAAGACATCCCAATGCTCGCGCAGTACTTCGTGTCGACACTTTCCGCGCGCGAGGGAATTACCCCACGCACATTTGCGCCCGATGCGCTCGAGCGCTTAAGCGGGCTTGACTGGCCGGGTAACGTTCGTGAGCTGAAGAACACGGTGGAGCGTCTGTTGATTCTGGCGCCCGACACTCAGATCAGTGCGCGCGACATCGACCGTCTTGCCGGGCAACGAGCGCTCGACGATGCAGGATTGGCTACGCTGACGCAGTGCCGCACGTTCGAGGAGTTCAAAGAGGCAGCAGAGCGCGCCTTTCTGCTCAACAAGCTGCGGGAGTTCGACTGGAACGTGTCGGAAACCGCGCGCGCCGTGGAAATGCCGCGGTCCAATCTTTACAAGAAGATCGAGCGTTACTCGCTGTCGCGTGAGCACACCTGAGTGACGTTCGCGTCCACAACGAAACAATCGAGATGAAAAAGTTCAACAACTTCATTGGCGGGAAGTGGGTCGCCCCGGAATCGGGTGAATACTTCGACAATCGCAATCCCGCCGATCGCGGCGACGTCATTGGCAGATTCCCGCTGTCTGACCGGCGCGACGTCGAGAGAGCGGTGGAGAGCGCGAAGCGTGGATTTGCGCGCTGGCGGCGCACTCCTGCACCCGCGCGCGGCGATGTGCTCCGCGTTGTGGGCGATTTGATGACACGGCGAAAGGAAGAAATCGCCGATGCGATGACGCGCGAGATGGGCAAGCCACTCCAGGAGACGCGCGGAGACGTACAGGAAGGAATCGACACCGCCTACTACGCCGCGAGCGAAGGCCGCCGGCTGTTCGGCAGAACGGTCCCCAGTGAGCTGCGCAACAAATGGGCGATGAGTTATCGCCGGCCGATCGGCGTCGCCGGTTTGATCTGTCCGTTCAATTTCCCGATGGCGATCCCGACCTGGAAAATGTTTCCGGCGCTGGTCTGCGGTAATGCGGTGATCTTCAAACCCGCCGAGGATGTCCCTCACACGGGAACGCTACTGGTCGAGATTCTGATCGAAGCCGGCCTACCGCCAGAAGTCATCCAGCTCGTGCACGGCCGTGGGGAAGATGTCGGTGCCGCCATCGTCGATCATCCGTCGATTCCGCTGATTTCGTTCACCGGATCGACGGAGACAGGACGCATCGTAGGGGAGACATGCGGCAGGCTTCACAAGCGTCTTTCGCTCGAGATGGGCGGAAAGAACGCTCAGATCGTGATGGACGATGCCGACCTGGATCTCGCACTTGAAGGCGCGCTATGGGGTGCGTTCGGCACGACGGGCCAGCGCTGCACGGCGACCAGTCGGCTGATTCTACAGAAGAAGATTCACGACAAGTTCGTGGGTATGCTCGAGGGCCGCGCGAAGTCGCTCAAGCTTGGCGACGGCCGCAAGAAGGGAACTGACGTCGGCCCGCTCATTAACGAGGATGCTGTCAGAAAAGTTCAGACCTATGTCGACATCGGCCAATCTGAAGGGGCGGAGCTCGTGATCGGTGGTGAGCGACCATCCAAGCTGTCGAAAGGAAATTTCTTCCGGCCGACGATCTTCACCGACGTCAAAGCGGGTAGTAGGCTCGAGCAGGAAGAAATCTTCGGTCCCGTTTTGTCGGTTGTTCGCGTCAAGGATGCGGATGAGGCGTTCGCCGTAAATAATGACGTGAAGTACGGTCTGTCGTCTTCGATTTATACGCGCGACGTCAACACGGCATTTCGCGCTTTGAACGAGCTCGATAACGGCATTACTTATGTGAACGCGCCGACTATCGGCGCCGAGGCGCACCTGCCGTTCGGCGGCGTGAAGCAGACGGGCAACGGCCACCGGGAAGGCGGCTGGGAAGTCTACGACTTCTATTCTGAGACCAAGGTCGGGTACGCCGACTTCTCGGGGACGCTGCAGCGGGCTCAGATCGACACCTATTTGGGAACGCCGGACTGACGACGGCGGTATAGACGGACCATGGACGGATACGAAGAAAAGCGACGACACGCTCTGCAGCTGGCCAACCGAAGAAGGACCGGTGGCACGCTCGCGTTCCTTGGCCACTGGGCGAAGATCGTCGTCATTTCTCTCGCGCTCTTCATCGTGATCCGAGCTTTCGGCGTCGAGGCGTTCAAGATTGCGAGCGGCAGCATGGAGCACACCTTGTTCGAGGGTGACTTCCTGTTGATCAACAAGCTCGTATATGGGGCCGGAATCCCGGGCGTTGGCCGAAAACTTCCCGCCCTACACGCGCCACGGGACGGCGACGTCATTGTCTTCACCTATCCGGTCGATCCGCGGCTCAATTACGTGAAGCGAATCGTGGGCACGCCGGGCGACACGCTCGCGATGCGCGAAGGCCTGCTCGTTCGCAACGGGCGCACGGTGCAGGAGAACTACATCCAGCGTACGCCCGGCGAGCCCGACCAATCAGACGACGATTTCCGCTGGCAGAAAGCCTATTTGGTAGGAAACGCGGCGGTCGAAGACTACCGTCCATCCCGTAACAACTGGGGCCCTCTGGTCGTCCCTGCTCATGACTACTTTGTCCTCGGCGATAATCGCGACAACTCGTCCGATTCGAGGTACTGGGGCTTCGTGGCCGACTCTCTTGTGCGCGGCCAGCCGCTGGTGGTCTATTATAGCTACGCGCCTGACACCGGCGACAAGCTGGATTGGTTGACGCGTTTACGGTGGAAGCGCTTCGGAGAGCTGATACACTAGTCCGCAGTTTGCAACAATCGCAAACGGACTTGGTGCTTCTCTCTGACTACGGGAGAGGGTGACGCTATCGCTATGAAGGCTTCGACGAATCGGAAATCGACCGTCGACGAAGGATCGCTCGATCAGTATCTGCGGGACATCAGCGCCTTTCCCCTCATCAGCCGCGAGATGGAGGTCGAGCTCGCGAAGCGTATCCGACAGAAGGATCAGGAAGCACTCGATACGCTGGTGCGGTCGAATCTTCGCTTCGTCGTTTCTGTCGCCAAGAAATATCAGAACCAGGGTGTGTCGCTCTCCGATCTGATCAACGAGGGCAACCTCGGTCTTATCCGCGCCGCCCACAAATTCGACGAGACGAAAGGCATCAAATTCATCTCGTACGCTGTCTGGTGGATTCGCCAGTCGATTTTGCAGGCGCTCGCCGAGCAGTCACGTATCGTGCGCGTGCCGTTGAATCGCGCGGGGACGCTGCATCGGATCGGCAAGCGCGCTAGCAGCCTGCTGCAGGAGCTCGGACGGCAACCGAGTAACACCGAGATCGCCGAAGGCCTCGACATCAGCGAAGATGAAGTCGCCAAGACCATGATGATCTCTCAGGTGCATCTGTCGCTCGATGCGCCGATGACGCCGGGCGAGGATAATCGCTTACTCGATTATCTGCCCGACAACATGAATCCGACGCCGGACGAAATCACCTTCGAAAAGGCGCTGTCAGAGGCGATCGAGGAATCACTGGCGTCGCTGAAGGAGCGCGAGTCCAAGATTCTGCGTCTCTACTTCGGTCTCGACGGCGCCGACCCGATGACACTCGAGGACATCGGTACGCTGCTCCAGATCACGCGCGAGCGCGTGCGTCAGATCAAGGAGAAGGCTCTTCTCAAATTGCGCCACAACTCTCGCCGCCGCTCGCTCGAATCCTTCCTCGGCTAGCCGATACCGATACAGCCAGAGCGCGACCCGCCGGACCGAATGATTTCAATCAGACTCACGGTCCTCAGTCTACTGAGGCCAATCAATTCATTCGTGCGCGCGTTGATCGGCGCGGGATTGGCCATTGCGTTGGCGAGCGTGCCGAGTGCCGCGCTCGCACAAAGCACGTGGGATAGATACAAACCGGGAAGTTTGACTGCTGTGCTGAGTGACGCCGACTCGACCCTGCGCAAATCAAAACGCGAGGTCGATTCCGCGATGCACGCACCTCCGGATACGAAACCGAGTGAACATTTTCTTGGCACTCAATACCCGACGCTCGCAACTGTCATCTACCTGGGGCGCTCGCGACCAGTCGATCCCAATCGCCTCGAGCTGATCTCGGCGTGGGGACGCAGCTTCCTGCGCGACTCAACGATGGCGAAAGATTTCCATCGCGAGTACCTGTTCCAGGAAGGGAAGACTTCGCTATGGCTTGCCGTACAGGATACCGTTGCCAGCTTCTTTCCCAAAGAGCTGCATCAAGGACAACCCGTGAACCTGTACGTCATGCTCCTGGGTGGCTACTATGACGCCGGTAAGATTACGTGGGCGTTTATCGTCAACGAATTCAACACCAAGCCGGTCGCACGATCCTTCTGAGGGGTAAGAAACTGGACCCATCTGAGCATTCAATGGGCCGCAAAGTCGCGTGGGTGCTCTCGCTCGGACTGCTCCTTTTCACGGGCGCTGTCGGGATCTACAACGGGTTAACCGAGTGGGGCGAAGGGCGCGGGTCGCTCCAGCGCTCGGTGACTATCGGCGTTTTTTTATACGGCATATTCGGACTCGCCAGCGCTTACGGATTGGTCCGCCGCCAACGCTGGAGCATTCGCACCGTCATCGCCTGGACGGTCGCGGTTACGTACGTCCCGGGAGTCGCGGTAATGGCGTATGCGGACGAAGATGCAATACTCGGGTCGGCGATCGCAGCGAGCATCGGGAGTCTTTTGATTGCACTCGGTGTTTTGTGGACGACCAATGTCATGACGAGGCCGGACCCGATTGCACAAGGGATCGAGAAACCTTGATCAAAGCCGGTGCTTTGTTCGCGATGGTGGTAGTGTTCGCCTGCTCTCACGGATCCGAGGCGCCAAAGGATACAGCGAGCGCGGGGGTTGCAGTTACGTCTACCGGACCTGCAGGGAGTTATCCGATGACGTTAAGAGTCACGTCCACCGCATTCGAGCAGGGCGGGTCGATTCCAACGCAGTATACCTGCGAGGGTAAAGACATCTCACCACCGTTGTCATGGTCGGGCTTGCCGAACAACGCGAAAAGTGTCGCGATGATCGTTGACGACCCCGATGCGCCCGATCCGGCAAAGCCGCGGCGAGTGTACGTGCACTGGGTGCTCTACAACATTCCCGCGCAGACCACTTCGCTGTCAGAGAATGCGTCGAAGTCCGGAATGCCAGCCGGCGCAGTGCAAGGCAAGAACGACTGGGATAAACCGGAGTACGGCGGGCCATGTCCCCCGATCGGTCGTCACCGCTACTTCTTCACGCTCTACGCACTCGATACAGTGCTCAGCGGATTGAACGATGCAACCAAAGCGGACCTCGAGCGAGCGATGAAAGGTCACATCGTCGATTCAGGAGAGCTGATGGGAACGTATCAAAAGACCAAGCCTTAGAGATTCGCGCGCGAAAAAAAAAAGTCGGACGGTGTTTGCCGTCCGACTTTTCCATTGTGGTGAGTCTCAGCTCAACGTCCGATCAAACAGCCTTCGATTTTGACGTTGTCCCAGTTCATCTGCACCAGGAATGGCTTTCCGCCAACGGAAAGGTTCCAATAGCCGAGCGCGTTCCGGGTCAGCGTCGAGCCGTAGTGGTAGGCGCATTTGTCGGCGTTTTCACCGAAGTTGGTATCATACCAGCCGTAGAAGAACTTCTTGTCCCATACCTTTACCGGGTCGGTAGCGGTTTCCTCGATCTCGTGGATCATCGCGCTCACCGTACCATCAGCGCCGACATCTCCGTTAGGGGCTCCGTTCTGCGGAACGCAAAGGTAGTGGAAGCCGTCAGGATTGTTTGACGGGTGCGCCGGAGTAAAATCGGCATCGTAGGGCATCGCGGAGTACTGAACGATGCGTCCGTCCGGAGCGAGATACGCGGAGTGCCACGCACAATACTGCAGGTTAGTGCGTGAGAAGCCGCCGCCGAGATTTACGCCGGGACCCGTGAAGATCTGGTAGAGGGTGTTTGGATCGTAAGTGATGGCGCCGCTCGCAAACCCTTGCTCGATCAAGGCGGCCATTCTTCCTTGAGTCACGACCTCGCCGGAAACTGGCGCACTCAGTTTCGCGGGGCCGTTCTTCGGCGCCCAGAATCCGATGTACCTCATCGAGTTATTGATGTATTCGGTGTTGCCGCCTTCGTTCTGGAAATAAGTCGAGTTGATGTTCCAGTAGGGCGTGCCGCCGATATTCCTGAGGAAATGGCCGACGAGAGATCCATCACTGCTTGGCGAGCCGGCGCTCCCAGGTCGAGGGCCATTGGTGTAAATGCGGTCGCCCGAATAGTAAATGGCGACGTGTTTCATGTCGCGAATCACCGCACCGTTCCAGTAGAGGATGTTCTGCGGATTTGGTCCCGCCACGCCGTCCCTGGCGTCGCGGGTAACAATTGCTGACTGCGCTTCCCCTGCCGCTAGCGGCAACGGCTCAGACTTATGGATCGGTGCGAACTGAATACCCGCGCCGATATCGGCATCTTTCGCGACGCCCCCGACAGTGAGCTGGTGAGTAGCAGTGGGATCTTCAGCGCATGCCGCGAATGCGAACGCCGCTGCGAAGAGAGAGAGGAAACGAAAACGATTCATTACAAACCCCTAATGTGAATGGTGGAACGCACACAAAAAAAACAAACTCGATGTCCTGCGAAGAACATCGAATTTGTTGTCAATCGCTTGTCAATTCAGCTACAGACCGAGAGCGCGCTGAACGTTGATTCTACCCTTGCCCAGGCTTGGATTGATCGGATCTGCCGTCCGCTCAATCATTTGCTTGATCTTCTGCGGCTGCTTCTTCCCAAATTCGGCAACTAGCAATGCGGCCAGACCAGATACATGCGGCGAAGCCTGGCTCGTACCAATGTCACCGACAAGCTGCCCGCCCGTCGCGCAACCCGCGTCGCGTACGAGGTCGCCGAAAACGCCGGTCTTTCCAACGATGTTCATTCTGGTTCTGGTGCAGAAAGACCAGACCGCCGACGCCGTGCTTGTGCGATTGGGTGGAGCTCCCCACGGCCAACCATCGCTTGGCAGGAGGTGGCTACCATCAGCCGAAAGAATGCCGTTTCCGCCCGGGCCAGCGACGCTGATAACCGAACGGCCATAGTTCGTGTAAAAAGCCGGCGCGTCGGGATTGCCTGTCCAGGTCGTCGGTCCAACTGCAGCGACGCAGACAACATGGGGAGCGTCGCAGAACGACGCAAACAAGTTCCCATTATGCTGGAGATCGGTCGACTCGTTCCCTGCTGACGTGACGATCAGCATTCCCTGCTGCTTTGCGTAATTAAAGACGCGATTGATCAGGCTGACGAGACGTCCATTGCCCGCCTTCGCAAACGCACCGCCTAGGCTCATGTTGGCGATGTCCGCCCCTTGATCGGCGGCGAAAAGAACGCCGCTGAGAATCTGGCCGAAGTTCCCCTGACCATTGCGACCGAGAACCTTCACGCCAATGAGAGTCGTCCTGGCAGTGACTCCGGCGAACGCAAAGGCACGGCTGCTTACCGTCGCACCCACGTTGGTTCCGTGTCCGTTGTAGTCCTGAATGGGATTGCGCGTCGGGAAGCGAGTGGCCGTAATCTCGGCATCGGAAATGGTAAGTGTGTCGGCGTGCGGGTTTGAACTGCTTGTGTCGCCGACCCACGCGTCGGCGAAGGATGCTGAGCGAGACAAATCGACAAGCGTCCTCAGATCCCTGTTGTCGTAGTCCAAGCCCGTATCGATGATCGCAACCGTCACACCTGGATCACCAAGCCTACCATGGGACCAAGCTGGATCAGCGCGAATGAGACGCATGTCCCACTGCCACGACCCAAGAATTGCCGCAGTCGGGTCACCTGTGCCGGGTACCGGAGCGGGATCGGCGTCTGTGACTAGAGCGGGATCGGCGTCTGTGCCTAGAATGTTGGATGCGTCAGCAGAAACGGTCGCGCTCGGTTCATCAAGTCCTACTAAGAAATCCGCATCTACTTCGGTGACACCTGCCACAGCGCTCAGCTGTGAAGCTGCGCTTGCCGTTAGACCCGACACGGTGGCAAATCCGGTGGCCGGGTGAAAAAAGGTGACGCGACCCCCAAGGCTGGCGACTGCTGCAGGGAAGTCTTTGTCGTTGCCCTTGGTCAGAACGATGTAATCCCTTACCTGCGAACTTCCCAGAACCGTCATGCTGGGCACGGCAGGCGCCTTAATGGGTCCGACCGCGTCTTCGGAGCATGCAGCGAACGCGAGGCTTACGAAAAGCGCTGCACCGGGTTTTCTAAGATTCATGGCGATGGCAGTGAGAGTTTCGGCGGGTGTCTGAAGCGGTGTAAGCTCTGCAGTAAAACCAATTCCGCAAGGAGGGGGGCGGAAAACGAGCGGCAAACATGTGTAGTAACGCACGACCTGTCAAGAAAAACTTCGCGCGACGCCCGACATTTTACAGAACGGGCATGATCCGGGTTATCCGAGTCGGATTTCACCCTACAGTTAGATTTCCGCCATGCCGCAACCAGCTTCATTCGACGTAACCACCGGCGTCGACCTCCAGGAAGTCGATAACGCCGTAAACCAGGCGCAGAAGGAGATATCGCAGCGCTACGACTTCAAGGGATCACCCGCGACCATCGAGCTAAATCGGACCGAAGGGAAAATCTCCCTCACCGCCGAGAACGACTACAAGATGAACGCACTGTGGGACGTCCTTCAGTCGAAGCTGATACGGCGCGGCGTCTCAGTGAAAAATCTGGATCCCGGTGAAATCCAACCGGCTGGCGGTGATACGGTCCGACGTGAAGTAGCGCTGAAGATGAATCTGGACGGCGACACCGCCAAGAAAATCTCCGCCGCCATCAAGGACGCAAAGCTGAAAAAAGTTCAGGCAGCAATCCAGGGCGATCAGGTTCGGGTCACCTCTCCCTCACGCGACGATCTCCAGGAAGCGATATCCCTTCTTCGGTCCAAGCACTTCGGCGTCGAGTTGAAATTCGGCAACTACCGATGACCCGCTTCCCGCCTCCCTCCTCCCGCCTCTCCCTTTGAAGGTCGGTCTCATCACACTCGGCTGCGACAAGAACACCGTCGACAGCGAACGATATCTCGCTCAGCTCTCCGATTACTCAGCCGAGTACACGCCGCAGCTCGAACATGCCGAGCTGATCATCGTGAACACCTGCGGTTTCATCGATGCGGCGAAGAAGGAGTCCATCGACGCCATCGTCGAAGCTGCGCGTTACAAGAGCGAAGGCCAGTGCCAGGCAGTCGTTGCAGTCGGCTGCATGATCGAGCGTCACAAGCAGGAGCTCGTTGACGCGTTGCCCGAGGTGGACATCTTCCTCGGCTCCTCGGAGATGCAGCGCCTTGTTCCAGAGCTCAATGAGCGCGGTTTGCTTGGGCCCGCTACCGAGGAGCTGCATCCAGGCGTGCGCCTCTACGCCGGTGATCTCCCACACGTTCGCTACTTGAAGATCAGCGAAGGCTGCGATCATGGCTGCGCGTTTTGTGCGATCCCGCTGATGCGCGGGAAGCACCGCTCCTTTGCGCTCGATGAAGTCGTGCGCGAAGCGCAGATGCTGGAGCTGCAAGGTGCTCGCGAGCTGAACCTCGTCGCTCAGGATCTTGCGCATTATGGCCGTGATCGGCGCGATGCAGTAAAGCTCCCCGAGCTGCTGGAGGCACTGGTGAACGAGACGTCAGTCCCGTGGATCCGCATGCTCTATCTCTATTCGGCTGGTATCACTGATCGTTTGCTCGACGTCGTGGCGCGCCACGATCGGATCCTTCCCTATCTCGACATGCCGATTCAGCACGGCTCGGACGACGTGCTTGCGCGCATGCGGCGGCCCGAGCGCAAGCGGACCATACGCGAGAAAGTGCGGAAGTTCCGCGACGCGATTCCCGGCGTCGCAATACGCACGACGTGCATCGTTGGTTTCCCGGGTGAGACCGATGCGCAGTTCGACGAGCTGCTGGAGTTTCTACAGGAGATGCAGTTCGAGCGCGTTGGGGCATTTACGTATTCGCCGCAGGAAGGCACGCGCGCCGCGCAATTCGCGGACGATGTCCATGATGCAATCAAGCGCGAGCGGCTGGAGAGGTTGACCGAGATTCAGCGCGCGATAACCGTTGAGAAGTATGAAGGTCGAGTCGGGCGCAGTGCGCAGGTCCTTGTCGATCGTGTCGAGCAGGAGCGTGGCACATCGCAGGGTCGTCTGCGCTGGCAGGCTGACGACATCGACGGAGTGACCTACATCGACGAAGCACTGGCGCCGGGCACCATCTGCGAGGTGGCGGTCGAGGAGGTAGTCGACGATTACGATTTTCAGGCCTCCTTCATTCGCACCGTACTTCCGGCCAGCGCGCCCGAGCGCCGCAGGCTTTCGCGCACGCTTCCACTCAAGCAGGTGACGATCGGCAGCTACGGACGATAAGATGCGCTCGTCCGAAATAATGTCTCGCGCCCGCTCGTTATTCCCAGGCGGTGTTAATTCCCCTGTTCGCGCGTTCCGCGGTGTTGGCGGCGAGCCGATCGTAGTCGAACGTGGCGAAGGAGCGCGCATTTGGGACGTCGACGGTAAGGAGTACATCGACTTCGTTCTTTCATGGGGTCCCCTCGTACTCGGCCACTCGTCGCCGATCGTCATCGATGCCGTCGCTGACGCAATGCAACGGGGCACCAGCTTCGGCATGCCGACTGAGGCCGAGGTCCAGTTAGGCGATCTCGTCCGACAGCGGATGCCGCAAATCGAAATGATGCGCTTTGTTTCGAGTGGTACCGAGGCGACGATGAGCGCCATTCGGCTCGCGCGCGCTCACACGGGTCGCGACGCAATTCTCAAGTTTGAAGGCTGTTACCACGGACACGCCGACTCATTTCTCGTTCGTGCCGGGTCCGGCGTTGCAACACTCGGACTCCCGGATTCACCCGGAGTCCCAGCCCCATTGGCTGGCCTTACGCTGACAGCTCCGTACAACGATCTCGACGGCGCCCGCGATCTGGCGCGCAAGAGCGAAATCGCTGCAATTATCGTTGAGCCTGTCGTCGGCAACTCCGGCTTCATTCCGCCGGACGACGGATTCCTCGAGGGTCTTCGCTCGCTCGCGGACGAAATCGGTGCTTTGCTGATTTTCGATGAGGTCATGACCGGGTTTCGCATCGCTCCTGGAGGTGCACGCGACCGGTTTGGCGTTAATGCTGACCTTACGACCCTGGGAAAAGTGATTGGTGGCGGATTGCCGGTGGCGTTATACGGCGGGCGACGAGAAATCATGGAACGCGTTGCCCCTGCGGGGCCGGTATACCAGGCTGGAACGTTGTCCGGGAATCCGCTCGCGATGGCGGCAGGAATCGCAACACTGACCGCGCTCACGCCGGCGCTACACGCGAAACTGGAAAAGAAGACCGCGACGCTGGTCGGAGGTTTGCAAAAGATTGCCAGCGACCTTGCAGTGCCTTTTACGGCTGACTGCGCCGGGTCGATGTGGGGTTTTTTCTTCGCGGCTCAGCCTGTTCGCAACTTCTCGGATGCCAAAGCTTCTGACGTAAACATGTTCCGTCGTTTCTTCCACGCTGCCCTCGAACGGGGTGTCTATCTCGCACCATCTGCGTTCGAGGCATGCTTCATGTCCGCTGCGCACAGCGACCAGGATATTGGGGAGGCACTCGACAAAATGCGTGATGCGATGAAGGTGGCCCGTGCTTAAGACCATTCGCTCCCGTGGCGCACTGGTCGCCGCACCGGTCCTGACGATTATTGCCTGCGTGTCCTTGACACCGCGCGGTTCCACCGGCGGCAACATCCCGTCCGTGCGGGTCGGCTTGCAACCGGGCTCGCGCCAGATGGTCCGAATCCTTCTCGGCACCTTGAGCGACAGCGACGAGTCGCCAGCGACACGTCCTTCCGGGGGCGAATCTTTCGTCACTTACGGCGGCAAGCGCTACCGCGGTGAGTTGAGCATCGCACGAAGTGACTCCGGCCGCCTTGTGGTGAACACCCTGTCGATGGATGACTATCTGCGCGGCGTTGTGCCACTCGAGATTGGGAACCGAACCGCCGCGGAGTTTGCCGCAGTGCAGGCGCAGGCGGTTGCTGCGCGAACCTATGCGTACAAGAATCTCCATCCTGCGCGAGCCTTCGACATGTACTCGACGGTTCAGGATCAGGTTTACGGCGGTATCGATGCGGAAAAGCCCCAAGCGGACAGCGCGATTGCAACAACATCGGACGTCCTGGTGCTGTACAACGGTCAGCCAATCACGACTCCTTACCACTCGACCTGTGGCGGATCGACCGCAGCTGTCACGGAGGTTTGGTACAGCCAGTCCGACGAGCCTTACCTGCGGCCTGTGAGCGATCGCATTCCTGGGACGAGCAACTACTACTGTGATCCGTCACCGCGGTTTAGCTGGACCCAGAACTTTGATGGCGCGGCTCTCCGCGCGGCAATGGAGAAATACCTCTCCGTTTATACCAACGCGCCTAAATCCGGACTCGGTCGGATCACCGACATTCGTGAGACGGGACGCACTCCGTCAGGCCGTGTTGCCGCGCTGATCGTTGCAACGGAAACCGGGAGTTATACGTTGCGCGGAAATGACGTTAGGTTCGTGCTGCGCAACGCGGCTGGTGCAACGCTGAACAGCACGTTTTTCACGTTCAGCGAGCAGAAGACCGGAGGCGAGGTTTCCAGTCTCGTGATAAACGGTCGCGGTTACGGACACGGCATCGGCATGTGCCAGTGGGGTGCGATCGGGCGCGCGCGCGCGGGACAGAATTATCGTACGATTCTAGAGACCTATTACCCGGGAACCACGATTGGCCGAATCGCCGGCTAGCGTCAAGGAAACCAAGGCAGCGCGCGAGACCGTTCGACTCGGCCTCGTCGGCGCAGGGGCGATTGCACAGCTCGCACATCTGCCAGCTCTCGCGAAGGTCAAAGGCGCGGAGCTCGTCGCGCTTTGCGACAACGATGGTCCCAAGGCCAGCGCCATCGCTGAGCGAATGAAAATTCCTGACGTCTTTACCGATATCGAAGATCTCCTCGAGCTCGACCAGGTAGACGCAGTCATCATCGCCACACCCAACCATCTGCACGAGCCGCACGTCTTGCGCGCGCTCAAGTCGAAGGTGGACGTACTGTGTGAGCGCCCGTTGTCGCTGACGTCGCGCGGCGTAGAAAGGATTCTCGCTGCAGCCAAGCAGGCGGGGCGTAAGGTCGTCGTGGGAAACAATCACCGTTTCCGCAGCGACGTGCAGCAACTCTACCGCTTCCTTCAGGGCGGGGAGCTAGGCCGGCTGATCGGCGTGAGAGCAGGCCAATATCAATTCGCTGGAAGCCGTACCGGGTGGCGATTCAGGCGTCCCGAAGCAGGGGGCGGCGCCTTTTTCGAGCATGGCTATCCGCTCGTCGATCTCGCGTTATGGGTGGCTGATTTCCCGGAGCCGGTCCGCGTCACTGCGCACATGGATCGCGCGCGCGGAGCGACGACCGTCGAAGACTCGATGATCGTCCACGTTGAATGCGCTGGTGGGACAAGCTTCGCGTTCGACATCTCCTGGTCTTACGTCGGCCAGGAAGAGCGCTGGTGGTTCGAGGTGCTATCGGCGCGCGGCAGCGCGCGACTGGCACCGCTGCGCGTAGTGAAGCTGCTCAACGGTAAACCAACCGACGTCTCGCCGAGCGGCGCCGCTGCACGCGAGAGCGTCTTTCTGCAATCGTACCGCGCTGAGCTCGCGCACTTCATCGCCGTCGTGAACGAGACGACGCAATACGAGCCACCAGACGATCAGCTGCAGGTAATCAAGCTGCTGGAAGCGATCTACAAGGCGGCGGAAGAGGGCAAGGAAATCCGCCTGTAGCTGCTCAGTCGATACACCGTCCACCAGACGGCGAGATTGATTGGAAGCGCCAAAGCGATGATTTCACCGTTTTTCTCATTGAAGAACGGAATTCCCTGAGCGACAAAACCGAACAACGAAATCGCGGCAACCCATCCCGCCAACTTTACAGCGCGCGACTGCGCTTTGCGCGCGTAAATCGCGAGCGGGACCAGAACTACGAGGGCGATCGAGAGCGGATCGAAATGCATCAGGTTTTCGTTCCGCCCCATGAAGTAGTGCCGCGTGAAGAACCAGGCGAAGATCAACGCCAGTCCAGCGACACCGGCGATCAAGCTCCACAGCGTGCTCAGTGCGACTGCGCCGAACATCGCACCGCGGCTCCCATGCTCCGCACTGCGCACGAGAATTACCAGCAGAGCGGCGTAGACGATCCCGACTCCGACAAAAATCCACAGATAATTCGGCGCCGAGGCGGGCTCCGGAGCGCGGCCCGCGATGAACAACGTCGACTCCGAGCGGACCAGTGGAATCTGATTGCCGACGCTGTCGGCGACTTTCACGCTGCGAATGTCGTTGGCCATTCGAACCGGGAGAAACATCTCCTCCCACATCGACAGCGGTTTGTCTGCGGGGCGGCCCAATGCGAGGGTCACTCCCGTGTACATCGGGAGATCGCCGGTCATCAAACGCTGGGTGTGCCAACGGTAAGTGCCGGCTGTCATGCGCGAGACTGTAGCCGTTTGCAGCTGCCCGCTCAGCGCGTGGTCGAGAGCGTCGCGCAAACGCGTCGAACAGTTGTCCCGGTAGTAGTCGTAGCGATAGAACTTGTTCTGGGGCAGTGCATTCAGCATCACGAATTGCTGGAGCTTGAGTCGCTGTGCCGGCGTCAGGTTGAGCTCCTGCGCCAGGATCGACCGATTAAATCGCTTGTAGTACGTGACCATCGGCTGCAGATCGATCGGCTCCATCCAGTACTTGGTGTCGCCGGTGACAAATCGCCAGATAAAATGCGGTTGATTGAAGTCGAACATGCCCCAGTTGTAGGTCATGTCGGTATGATGCGCGCGGTCCTTGATCCAGATCGCGTTGTGTCCAAAGCGCTCCCACACGGCATCTCCCCAGCCGAACGTCACGAGGTAGACCGTCAGTTCAGAGCCGGGCTCAGCGATCGATATTGTAGGCGGCGTCTGGGACGTCGCCGCCGGATCCTGGGCAGCGGTTCGTTGCGCTGTGAAGATCAGTATGAGCGCGAGGCAAACCGCAGCGGAACGAGTGCGCATACTCGAAAGATGCAAAAAGGCTCACCATCTGGTGAGCCTTTGTCGAGTCCGGAAGAAACCTTACCGGGAGGCTGCGGCCATTTTCTCGCTATCGCGTTCACGCTGCGACGTCGTCGTCGAATTCTTGCCGGAGTTCTTTCCCGTCGATTGCTGGTTCGAGACGCTGCCGCTGCCCACGGTCGCCTGCTCTTTGTGCTGCGCGCCGCCGATCTGGATGCGCTTCGGCTGAGGTAGCGCTGCTTTCGGGATGCTGATGCTGAGGATGCCGTGCTCGAACTCACCCTTGATAAGGTCTTCGTTTACCCCTTGGGGCAGCTGGAAGGTGCGCACGAAAGTGCCATAGGTCCGCTCGACGATTTGATACCGGTCGTCCTCCCCTTCCTTGCGCTCACTTCGCTTCTCGCCGCGGATGGTCAGGACGCCGTTCTCGGCGATGACTTCGACGTTCTCGGGCTTAAGGCCAGGTAGTTCGACATCGAGAGAGATCTCCTTCTCGTTCTCCTTGATGTCGACCGCCGGCGTGAAGCTGCCTCCCTCGCGGCCGAAGGTGTCTTCGAAAAGCCGGTCGATTTCGCGCCGGAGTCCGAAAACCGGGGCGCCCGTCGTCATTCTGTAGAGCATTTTCGATCTCCTGTTGGATGGTTTGTTGAACTGAACGGCGACAGGAGAAGGCAACGGCTATACCGCTCAAATCTTGCCGAATTGGCAAAAGCGTCGGTCAAGCTGATTGACTCGTTTGCCAAATTTGCGGGCCGCCGGCAGGATGCGGTCGGTTCCCCTTAACTTGTTTGTCGAGGCTGCTTTAGCTATAATTCACAGCTGTTCCCGAGAACCGAGAGAATCCGAAAATGAAGCCCGACATTCATCCAGTGTACGCGACCGCGACCGTTCGTTGCGCGTGCGGAAACACATACCAGACCCGCTCGACCCAGGCAGAGATCCATACCGATATCTGCGCCCAGTGCCACCCTTTCTTCACGGGCAAGCAGAAGCTTGTCGATACCGCGGGACGCGTTGAGCGCTTCCGTCAGAAATACGGCAAGCAGACCGCTGGCTCCAGCTCTGAAAGCTGAGTCTGCGCGACCGGGTGAGAGACGCGATTGCGCGTTTCTCCGAGGTAGAGCGAGAGCTCTCTGATCCAAAGACCGTAAAGGACCAGCAACGCATGGCGGCGCTGGGCCGCGAACACCGGCATCTCCAGCCGCTGGTCGAAATGGGGAACAAGCTCGAGAAATACGAGCACGAGCTCGCGGAAACCCGCGAGCTCGTGGATTCAGATGACCCCGAGATGGCGCAGGAAGCGAAAGCAGAAGCCACTCGTCTCGAGAAATCCATCGACGAGATTCTGGATCGCATTAAGCCGGCACTCATTCCGCACGATCCGCTCGATGATCGTCCCGCAATCATCGAGATCCGCGGCGGTACCGGAGGTGATGAAGCAGCGCTGTTTGCCGCCGACCTCTATCGCATGTACACTCGGTTCGCCGAAGGCCGCGGCTGGCGCATCGAGATCATCTCGCTGTCGGACGGCACCCTGGGCGGGATCAAGGAAGCAATCTTCAAGATTAAAGGCGGCGGCGCCTACGGTGCAATGCGTTGGGAATCAGGTGTGCATCGCGTGCAGCGCGTTCCGGTCACTGAGAATCAGGGTCGGATCCACACCTCTGCGGCAACCGTGGCGGTACTTCCGGAAGCGGAGGAGATCGATCTCAAGATCGAGGACAAGGATCTTCGCATCGACGTCTTTCGTTCTTCCGGCCCCGGCGGCCAGAGCGTGAACACCACCGATTCCGCCGTCCGCATCACCCACATTCCGAGCGGCATCGTCGTCAGCCAGCAGGATCAGAAGTCGCAGCTTCAAAACAAACTGAAGGCGATGGAAGTGCTGCGTGCGCGTTTGCTGGATGCAAAGATCGCCGAGCAGGAAGCGGAGCGTGCGCGGATGCGGAAGACGCAGGTTGGAACTGGCGATCGATCAGCTAAGATTCGTACGTACAACTATCCGCAGAATCGCGTTACCGACCATCGCATCAATCTCACCTTGCACGAGTTGACCAAGGTTGTCGACGGTGACATCGAGCAGTTCATCGACGCTTTGAAGGTGGCTGACGTCGAGGAGAGGTTGGGTGAGTAAGGGCGCCTCGCCGTTTTTCGTAAAATCACTGCCGATCGGGACGATCGGCGATTTACTCGAAGGCTGCGCCGCGATGCTCGAGTCGGAGGGCCTTCCCGACGCGCAACACGAGACGCGCGAAATATTCGCTGCCGTTCTGGATGTACCACGCTTCTGGGCTGCCGCGAATTCTGTGGCTAACGCATCGCCTGAGGTCGTGCTATCGATCGTCCGCGCGGCGATTCTGCGCGCCAAAGGAGCGCCGCTCGCATATGCAGCTGGGCGCGCCGCGTTCAGGCATCTGACGCTCGAAGTCGACGAGCGTGTGTTGATACCGCGCGTCGAGACGGAGGTGCTGGTCGATCGAGTTCTCGAGCGCGTGCATGCCGACTCTGGCATCATCGCTGACATCGGAACGGGCTCCGGAGCGATCGCGCTTTCACTCGCGTTCGAGGCCAATTTCGATCGCGTTTACGCGACTGACATTTCGCTCGATGCGCTCCAGGTCGCGACAGCCAACGCGGCTTCGCTCGCGAAGGTGCTGAAATCCGCGGTTGAGTTTCGTCACGGCTCGCTGCTTGCCCCTCTAAAGGGAGTGAAGCTCGACGCGGTCATATGCAATCCGCCGTACATAAGTTTTGCCGAGTTGATAGATCTGCCGCGCGACGTACGTGACTGGGAGCCGTCGATTGCGCTCCTATCGGCGAACGATGGTCTCGCCGCAACGAGAGAGCTGGTTCGAACGGCGCCGCTACAGCTTGCCAGGCGTGGTTTGCTGGCGCTCGAAGTCGACACGCGCCGCGCCGGGAGTGTCGCGGAAATGATTTCTGTCGACGGGCGTTATACCGATGTGGAAGTGTTGCTCGATCTTACGGGCCGCGAGCGATTCGTGCTCGCTCGACGCGCCTAACGGAGGAAGTGGATGCTGGAAGACAAAGCAAAGGACCTGGGCCGACAGATTGGGCAGAGTCCTGAATATCAGGCGCTGAAACGATCGAGCGACGCGCTCAACGAAGACCGCGAGTCTGTGGCGCTGCTGCAGCAGATGGAAAAGCTGCGCGGGGAGGCACAGCAATTGATTCAGAGCGGCGAGACGCCAACGGAGGAGATGGAGAAGCAGCTCGACGAGCTCCTCGAGAAGATTCAGGGTCAGCAGACCTATCAGCGCGCTGTATCCTCGCAGGAGAACTTCGACAAGCTGATGCTGCGCGTTAATCAGTGGATTATGGATGGCATGAAGAAAGGGGCGGCGAGTCCCATCATCACGCTTTCCTGAGCTGCGCGTCCACGCTTCCACGCCCCACGAAACTTTGAAAATGGCTCGCGGCAAGCTGATTGTGCTGGAGGGTGTAGAGGGCGTGGGTAAGACCACCCAGGTCAAGCTACTCGCTGAACGACTTACCACAGCAGGTGTTCAGTGCGTCGCACTCCGAGAGCCAGGTGGGACGCCCGTCGGCGACGACATCAGAGAAATTCTGCTCCGACCCGAACAGGAAATAACCGCGCCGACGGAAGCGCTGCTGTTCATGGCGTCTCGCGCCGAGTTGATATCGCGTGAGATTGTGCCGTCACTGGAGCAGGGAATGGTGGTGCTGCTTGATCGGTTTTTCCTATCTACGTACGCCTATCAGGTCCATGGTCGCGGGCTTCCTGAGGCAGAGATTCGAGCGGCCAACCGGTTGGCCACCGGTGGACTCGTTCCAGACCTGACGTTGTTACTGGATCTGCCGGCCGGCGAAGGTCTTGCCCGCGCTGACAGTCGCGGTGCGCTGGACCGGATGGAACGAGCTGACGACGCGTTTCATCAAAGGGTCGGGAACGCTTTTCGCGAGTTCGCCAGATCGAGTTGGCAACACTCCCATCCCGAGTGTGGACCAATCAAGTTGATAGAAGCGAAGGGCGATCAGGCGGCAATAAACCAGAAGATCACTGCCGTGCTTGCCGCCACTTTCGCGCAACCTTTCGCTGTGCTCAAGGTTTAACAACGATGAATATCAAGTTTCCCAGCGCGTCCACACGCTCGAGGACGCTGATCGTAGCCGGTACCATGCTTGGGGCGCTCATCACCGGTGGTTGGCTGCTCCAGCGCGGTGCGCACACGGGCACCTTCACCGCGTACGAAGGTGCGCGCTTGTTCGAGAGTGTGTTCCGTCGGATTCAAACCGACTACGTCGATACAGTCGCGGATTCGGCTCTCTATCGGAAATCAGTCGACGGCATGCTCTACGAGCTGCGCGACCCATACTCCACTTTTCTGCCGCCGGATCGGTTTGCGCGTCTGAACGAGAGCACGACCGGCAACTACGCCGGGTTAGGCATCGAGGTCGATTTGCGCGATGGCTGGCTGATTGTGGTTGCTCCGCTTCCTGGCGGATCCGCTGAGCGCGCCGGAATTCAGCCGGGTGATCGCATCATCGAGATCGGCGGTCGCTCGACGAAAGGCTGGACGAACGAAGAAGCATCGAGAGTTTTGCGCGGCAAGCCCGGAACGCTGGTGTCGATCAAGGTGGAGCGGCCCGGTATCGTCCAGCCGCTCGAGCTGAGGCTGGAGCGAACGACGATCCACCAGAGTGCTGTGCGGCGGACGGCAATGCTGAGCGACGGTGTTGGCTACATCGACCTCAAGGCGTTCAGTGACTCGACCGCCAATGAGCTGAATAACGGAATCGGCACACTGCTCGGCCGCGGGATGAAGACACTCGTTCTGGATCTGCGCACGAATCCCGGCGGATTGCTGACGCAGGGAGTGCGCGTCGCCGATCTCTTTCTCAATCAGGGACAGAAGATCGTCAGCATGCGGGGCAGGGTTCCTGACGCCAATCGAGAGTACGCCGACACCGCGAAGCAGACCTGGCCTCAACTGCCGCTGATGGTGTTGGTCGACAGTCGCAGCGCTAGCGCGGCTGAGATCGTTGCTGGCGCGCTCCAGGATCATGATCGCGCTGTGATCATCGGCCAGCCGACGTACGGAAAGGGAAGCGCGCAAAGCGTGATCCCGTTCGGCGATCAAGGCGGACTCAAAATCACGACCGCGCGCTGGTTCACGCCGGTTGGCCGCTCGATTACGAAGGTGCGTCCTAGTGACGACGATGACGAGCCGGCGCCGGTAAAGAAGGAGCGCTTCCGCACCGATGCAGGCCGCGTAGTTTTTGGTGGCGGTGGAATCACTCCCGACGTATTCGCCGGCGACACTATTGCTCCAGCAGCGGAGACCGAATTCCTGCGCGCGCTTGGCGCGCAGACATCGCGCTTCCGCGACGCGATCACCGATTTCGCGCTCAACCTCAAGGCGACTCATGCGATTACGACACCTGATTTCGTGGTGGTGCCGGCGATGCGGGAGGAGATCTGGAACAGGATGCGCGCGCGCGGCATTGATATCCAGCGGAGTGTGTTCGACGAAGCCCACGCGCTCGTCGACCGGCAGCTCTCGTATGAGATTGCGAGGTATGTGTTCGGCAGTGACGCCGAGTTCCGTCGTCGCGCGTCCGAGGACAAGGTTCTGCAGAAGGCGCTGGACCTGGCGCGCGGAGCTCGGTCGGAGCAGGACTTGTTGCGACGCGCAACCGCCCAGGCCCCGGCTGACACGTCTGAAGCAGTCGCAGGTGGCGGCGGGGGCCGGTGAGCGAGCGCGTCTTCATCATCGGACCAGGTCACGTCGGGCGCGGACTCTTCCGCGCCTTTCGCGCATCAGGAGTCGAAGTCGTCGGCCTGCATGGGAAGCGACCTTCTGGAGTCGCGACGTCCAGCGGCGACATTCCCAAAGATGCGTCGCAGGCCAACGTCGTCATCATCTGCGTGCGCGATGCCCAGCTCGATGATACGATCCAGGAAGTGGCTACCGCCGCGCGCGACGGGCGGATCGCGCGAGGAACCGTGGTGCTGCACACGTCGGCGATTGCCGAGCCCACCGGCCTACAGGGGCTATCGAGCGCCGGATATCCTGGTGGGACTTTCCATCCCCTGGTTCCGTTTAGCGATCCCGAAGTCTCCGCCGAACTCCTGCGCAGAGCATGGATCGGGATCGATGGCGAAAACGCCGCCAAGAACGCCTCGCGCCGTATCGCTGGCCATCTGGGCGCACGCACTCTTGAGATTCCACCTGGTCGCAAGCCTGCGTATCATGCTGCCGCGGTAATCTCGAGCAACTTCCCCGTCGTGCTGGCGTCGGTCGCCGGCCATTTGTTGCACGACATCGGCATTCCGGACGCCAGTGCGTACCAGGCCGTGGACAGTCTGATGAGCGGCGCAATCGCCAACATGAAGCAGACGCTGCCCGACGATGCGCTGACGGGCCCGGTTGTTCGGGGCGACGCGGAGACAGTCGGCAAGCATCTCCGCGCGCTCGAAGGGATGGAGTCGGCGCGCCAGGTCTACCGCGCCCTGTCGAGCGCGGCCGTCGAGATCGCGCGCCGAGCTGGGACCGATCCTCGCAAGCTCGCCGCCGTCGGAGCGTTGCTGCGTCCGACGGCCAAGAACTAGAAGTCGGCCAGGCCCTGCTGGTCAACGATCTTCACGCCTTTGGGCGGCGCGAAGCGGAAATTGCCTGACGACAACGAAGGATTGGAGGTGAAGCGCGTGATCACGACCCGCCGCCGCAATCCATTGGGACTCTCGACGTCGAACTGTCGGATGCTCGAATCCGAGTCGTCGATCCAGACCTTCGCGCTGCGGAGCTGATTGTTGGAGCGCTTCGGCACCAGCGTAACGATGTGAGTCGGTCGGCCGCCGATTGTACCGCTCCCACCGCTCGTGACAGTGAATCTCGTACGCGGCGAATTGAGAAACTGATCGGCCGGATCTACTGAACCAGCAGCGGCAATGTTGTACGGGATCCGCATTACCTGATCCGGTACGCTGCTCGGCAAGTATGCCCAAAGCGTAGAGCCATCGGCAACGACACGATCGCCGCTGTCGAAAGTGATGCTGAGAAGATTTGGCTTCTTGCGCAGGATGACGCCGCTGGTAGTCTGCGTGCTGCCCGTCAGTGGATTGGTAAGGGTCTGACGAAATTCAGCGCGCATGCTGCCGAGGCGCGCGTACGCCGCGGCCGCACGATCGATGATGGCGTCAGCGCTCTGAGCGCGCGCATTGGTCGAAAGCGCCGCACACGCAATCGCTGAAATGAGGATGATCTTTTTCATATGTGCGGTACACTGGCAGGCCCTATGCCGTTCCTGCCTTCGCAACTGGTACGGAACGTCCGATAGCGGCGGCCACAGCGCGCAGCTCTCCGACGAGTTGCGTGAATTGATCGGGGTAGAGCGACTGCGCGCCATCGGACAGCGCACGATCCGGCTCCGGATGGACTTCGATCATAACTCCATCCGCACCGGCCGCAACGGCGGCACGCGCCATGGGAATGACCTTGTCGCGCAACCCAGTTCCGTGACTCGGGTCGGCGATGATCGGCAGATGTGACAGCCTGTGCACGATCGGCACTGCGGTGAGATCGAACATGTTTCGTGCAGCCGGGTCAAAGCTGCGCACTCCGCGCTCACACAAAATGACGTCGTTGTTGCCTTCGGCGAGAATGTATTCCGCGCTCAACAACAGCTCGTTGATGGTCGCCGCCATGCCGCGCTTGAGCAGCACCGGCTTTTTCAGTTTTCCAACGCACTTGAGCAACGAATAATTCTGCATGTTGCGCGCGCCGATCTGGATGCAGTCGGCGTGTTCGGCAACGAGCTGCGCACCTTCGGCATCCATCGCTTCAGTGACGACCGGCAGACCGCACGCTTTCCCGGCGCGGGCGAGCAACTCCAGGCCCTTTTTGCCGAGCCCCTGGAACGAATACGGTGAGCTGCGCGGCTTGAACGCGCCGCCACGCAGCGCGGTGCCTCCGGCGCCTTTGACGATGCGCGCGGCAGACATGATCTGCTCTTCCGACTCGACTGAGCATGGTCCGCCAATTACCACGACTGAATCACCACCCACCATCACACCGTGACCGAGGTCGACGATGGTGTTCTCGTTTTTCCACTCGCGCGAGACCTGCTTATACGGTTGGGTGACGTGGATGACCTGCGCCACCCCCGGCAGTGCCTCGAGTCGCGAGCCGTCGACACGACCGTCATTGCCGACGAGCCCGACGGCGGTGCGTTGCGCGCCCGGCATCGGCCGGGCCTCGTAACCCATCTCCTGAATAATTGCTACCACGCGCTCAACGTCTTTCGACGTCGCGTCGTGCTGCATTACAACTAGCATTTACGCGATAAGTGGTGCTGACTCGGCGGCTTCGGGCTCGTCGTCGTGCAGCTGTGGGATGTGCGCCGGATGATCAGGCGTAATCGTCTCGTCGACCGTTCGGCCCCGCATGCGCACGCTTACCAGGCATGAGACGCCCGGCTCCTGCATCGTCACGCCATAGACTGCGTCGGCGGCTTCCGTCGTCGTGCGCGGATTGTGGGTGATGACGATGAATTGCGTGTTGTTCTTGAAGCGGTTGAGCATCCGTACAAAGTGGCCAATGTTTTGATCGTCGAGAGGCGCGTCCACTTCGTCGAGCAGGCAGAAGGGACTCGGCTTAGTGAGAAATATCCCAAAGAGCAGGGAAAGGGCAACAAGTGCTTTCTCCCCACTCGACAGCAGGTGGATTCTTTGCGTGCGCTTTCCTCGTGGCGACGCGTGAATCTCGATGTCGCCCTCGAGCGGGCTCTCGGGATTCTCCAGACGCAAATCGCACTCGCCACCACCAAACAGCGTCATGAAGATATTGCGGAAGTTCTCGCGCACACGGACGAAGGTCTGCAGGAATAGCTCGCGTGCAGTGGTGTCGATCTCGCGGATTGCCTGCTGCAATGAGTTCTTCGCGGCGCTCAAATCATCGCGCTGACTGGTGAGGAAGCCGAGTCTCTTGGTTTCCTCGTCATGCTCCTCGATAGCGAGTGGATTCACTGGACCAAGTGCTTCCAGCTGTTCGCGCACCAGCGCCGCTTCGCTGCGCAGGGTCTCGTCGTCGAGCTCGAAGACTTCAGCGCCCGCGAGCAGCTCGTCGACGGGCTTCTTCCATTCAGCTTCCAGCCGCTCGGTAATTGCGGCGCGCTTGCCGGCGAGCTCCGTGTAGCGCAGCTCGGCGGCATGAAGCTCCTCGCCCAATGCCGCTGTGTGGCGGCGCATCTCCACCAGCGAATGCTCGTCGGTGGTCAGTCGTTCATCGAGCTCGTGTACCGCGCGCTCGGCGTCGGTGAGCTTCTGTTCGGCGGCTTCGAGAGCCGACTGACGGGAATCGAGATCCGCCTGCCACTGAGCCAACTGCCCGCGCAGTTGCGCATCCGCGCTGGAAAGTCCACTCAGCTCGAGCTGTAGAGACTGCAGGCGTCCTGTCGCCGAACTGTATTCGTCGTTCAAGTGGCGGTGACGATCCGACGCGACTTCGAGCTGTGCCTGTGCCTGAGCACGGCGAATCTGACTCGCTGTTCTCTGCTCTCGTGCCTCGTCCTGACTCCGTTCGGCGTTCGCAAGCATTTCACGCGCGGCTATCACCGCGGCCTCGCGCTCAGCGATCGTCGCGTCGATATCGCGACTCGTTATGCTGAGAGCGTCGATCCGCGTCAGGACCGTCGTCTCGCGCTCCGTAAGACGATCGATAAGAGCTCTCGCCTCTGCCGCATCGCGGGCGACGCGCTGGTGTTGACGCCCCAGCACCGCCGAGCGCTCAGCGGCGTCCGCGCTGGCGCGGGTGGTCTGTGAGGCCGATTCCTGCGCTACCAACGCTCCGCGTTCAGCGGCGGCCAGTGAAGCCCGCTCGGTTTCGGCTGCAAACGTTGCCGCATGACGAGCGGCAGCGCTGTTGGCCACCGCCTGCTGCAGCTCGGCGATCTCGGCGCGCCTGCGCAGCGGACCGGGTCCTGACTCTGGCGCAGGCAACCAGATTGCGCCACGCGAGTCTACGAAGGCAGAGCCGCTCTCGACTGACGTGACGCTTCCGAGTAGCGACTGCACCCAATCACCTGCGGGTGTGCTGGCCTGGACGAGCGTGGCGAGATCAGCAGTGCCATTCGAGTGTGATCCATTCTGCCCGTTCACTGAGTCGATCGGCAGCAGCAAGAGCGGACCCGGTGACGTCGACGCGTGCCACGCCCTCACCGATTCCGCGACATGCCGATCGCGAACGAGCACGGCATTCACTGTCGGGCCAAGGAAACGCTCTACGAGCGAGGCTGCTTGTGAATTGGTGCTGATGAAATCGCTGAGCGGGCCGATGATGGCGCCTTCTCCGAAGATCGCGCGCTCTTTGAGCAGTCGCGCGGCGGCAGGCGCGAGGCCGACGCGCTCGCGTTCCAACCCTTCGAGCGCGTTGAGCTTTGCCGTTACCGAAGTGAATAGGTCTTCAGCGCGGGTCAGCTCGAATCGCGCAGCGCTTTCCCGCTCGCGAGCCTGCGTAAGAACGGTTTGCGCGTCCTCTGCTTGCGCCACGGCTTCTGCCGCGCGGGTTGCCGAGACCGCTGCTTGGTCTTCCGCAGCCGCGAATTCCCGACGGGCCGCTTCCGCCGCGCCGAGCAAGGATTCCTGCTCGGCGCGCAGCGTTGACAGCCGCGCGGTCAGCTCCTCGCTCTCTCGCTCAGCGCCCTGACGATCGAGGTCGGCGCGGTGCAGCTGCTCACGGAGCTCTCGTAGCGTGCGCTCGCCCTGTTCGAGAAGGCTCCGTGCCGCGCTCAGATTGTTGCGGACTTCCTCTTCGTGTTGGGAGTGGGCTGACAGAGCTCCATCGGCGCTGCGCAGTCCGGCCTCGAGATCTGCCAGCTCCGCTGCTGCTCGCTCCAGCTCGGTGCTGACGCGGCCTGCGGCGGCGTCACCTTCGCGCCGCTCTTCTTCCGCTCGCTCGCGTCGGGAGGTGGCGTTGCGCAACCGCTCTTCGGCGACGGCGATCTCGCCACGTAGCTGTTGGGTTCTTTCGCGTTGATCGGATACGATGCGTGCGAGCTCGCTGCGTCGCGCCTCCGCAGCTGTGCGCTCGCCGAGCGCGGCATCACGCGCTGCTTCCGAGTGGTGCAGTCGCTCGTCCTCGCGCGGAACCTCAGTGCGTAGCAGGGTCACACGCTCTTCGAGCTGAGCGAGCTCGTCGCGCCACGCCGACATCTCGCGCGCAGCATGCGCGACTTCTAGCGTGAACCGTCGTGCCATGAGCTCGGCGTGACGCTCAGCGCGCTTGCGCTGGCGCGCCAGCGAACGAACCTGGCTCTGAACCTCGGAAATCAGATCGTCGATGCGGGCCATATCGGTGGTCGTCTCTTCAAGACGTCGCTCCGCGCTGCGCTTGCGGTCGCGGTAGAGACCGATTCCGGCGGCTTCCTCAAAAAGCTCGCGGCGATCGTCCGGTCGGTCGCTCAGAAGAGCGTCGATCATCCTGGATTCGATGACGACCGCCGAATCCGCGCCCAATCCGGTTCCGCGCACCATGTCGTGGATGTCCCGCAGTCGGCACGCAGATCCGTTCAGGAAGTAGTCGCTCTCACCGGACCGGCTTAGTCGGCGGGTGATCACAACTTCGCGGAATGGAATGTCGAGGGCGCCATCGTCATTCTCGAAGTACAGCGACACCTCAGCGACGTTCACCGCGCGCCGGGCCGACGATCCCTGGAAGATGACTTCTTCCATCTTCGCGCCGCGCAACGCACGCGCCCGCTGCTCGCCCAGCACCCAGCGCACGGCGTCAGAGACGTTGGATTTACCGCAGCCGTTCGGGCCGACGATCGCCGTCACACCCGGCTCGAACACCATGTCGGTTCGATCCGCGAATGACTTGAATCCATGTATCTCGAGCTTGGTTAGACGCACTACGGCGCTCTCCCGATTCGGTAGACGAGCACTGGTTTTAGTCCCACACCAAGAAGTGTTCTGATCAATTCAGCCGACTGATCGGCCTTTCCGAAGGCACCCGCGTAAACCAGTGCGCCTCCGTCGTCCTGCATCAATGCGTAGACCGTGAGTCCGCGATCGGCGTAGCGCTGCAAAGTCGCGCGAACGCTGTCGGCGATTCCACCCTGGGTCGGCACGCTGTCGACGAGCAACGCCATCGGCGCTGTACCCACGCCGTTTGCGGGAATCGCCGAATTTCGCAAAGCGAGAAGGAGTGAGTCAGCCTGATTTCTCCTGGTATAAGCGCCCGCTGTGACTTTGTACCAAATGGTCCGACCAGGCTCGATCGGGATTGGCGAGATCGCCGCGGCGGGCAGCGCTCTGCCGTTTTTCCTGACGAACAAGTTAGCACCTTCGAGCGTGTTTGCGAATTGCAACTCGACAGTGAATTGCGCGGCATTCGCTGAATCCGCCGAGTTTGCCGGTGGCGGGACGTGCAGGGTTTCTGCCGGTGCTCGTGGTGGCGCCGGTATCGGTCTTGGCGAGGTGGCAGACCTGGTGGTCACGGCAGGAGCCCGAAGGGGATTTCTGAACCGAACCAATCCGAAAGCGAGACCGACCGATGCCAAAACAAGGAGCGAGACGGCCGCTAGTACGGGCAAAAACCACCGATTGGCTCTCCAGCTCGCGGCGCGCTCGCTGATGCGGTGAATGGGGAGTTTGAGTGTTGGCGTCGCAGTCGGCACCCGCGCCAGCATTACGGCGGACGGTGCAGTGGGAAGCTCAGGATCCTTCACGAGTACGACGCCATCCAGTTTCTCGAGCAGTTCCGCGAGTCCGGCCGAATCGCGTTCAGCGACGAGTAACAGCAATCCGCCAACTTCAGCAAAACCGCTGATGATCTTCCGCCACTTCGCGCTGCGAAATACATCTTCACCGATGTCCGGATCCGTCCCGCTCGGCATGATGAAAAGGTTCGCCGTGCCAGGAACGGGATAGCCGATCCGGTTCAGCGAGACGCCATAGACAAAGCTGTCGGTGATACCATGCGCGTCTTCCTGATTGACTAGGTCGCGGAGAGGCGGGACGTCACCAACCAGATCGCCGATAACAGTTCGGCGATGTTTCGCCTCGGCGCGAGCGATGCCGCGCGCAACGTAGGCGGCCGCAAAGGGGTCAGAAGAGACAACAGCTACCGCGGAGTAGCTGCCGAGCACGGGTGCGATCTGCCGTCCGGCGTCTTCCCAGGCGATTGGGCGCCCGCCGGACACGCGGGCGTTCAAGGGGAGCCCTCGTAAATCCAGTAGTCGCGCTTCGACGCGCGACCGACCCGATCGGCTTCATCGCGCGTGGCGAAAGGTCCGAGCACGACTCGATAGATCGGCGAGCCCGCAGTGCTTGTCGATACGACGTGCGCGGTGTTTCCGCCGACCTTGATCGTCATCGCCGTTTGCTGCGCTTTATCCTCACTCAACAGCGCGGCGAACGAAACCATGAATCCAGTCGTTGGTGTCGTCGGCGGATTGACGGCTGCAGGCCGAGTGGTGTCTGGCGCGGGATTCGTGGGAAGCGTGCTCGAGGCTCCGGAGCTGGCTGTGCCAGTATCGACGATGCTGTCAGACGGAAACGTCACCGGTTGATCAAGTCCTAGTGCGCGCGGCTTGAATCCGTCCCACGCAAAGAAGTACCAGAAATCCTTTCCGCCGCCTGCGATCGTCGACTTTGCAGCAAGCTTGACCGGATCTATCAGGATTACGTCTTTTCCGGAGAGCGTAGCCAGCTGGCCTTCGGGCGTAATAGCGGGTAGATCCGTGTCCCACTTGGTCGGTATAGCGCCGATCAGCCGGTTGTTGCCAATCTCGATCACCCACGCGGAATCGCCTTTGGGGAACTCCGCCAGCAAATAACGTCCTAACGCATCCATGCGCAGATCAAGCGGCGGTGCGGGCAGCGCAAGACCTTGCCCCACGTTGCCACTGTAGCGATCGGCCACCGAAAGAGAGCTGTCGGCCACTGTCGCGATGTAAATGCGATCACCACTCGGCGTCGGAGCCAATGTTCGGACGCGACTAGGCAACTGAATCGCACCCACCGGCGACAGATCTTTCGCTTTCACGCCGACGAGCCCGCTGTCGACAGTGAAATAAATCCTGTCACCGACCTGGGTGCGCACCGCGCGACCGGAGAGCGGCAGCACTGCACTGTCCTGAACGACGTCATCCGGGGGATGGACCTTCCAGACGAGCGTCTGCGCGCCGTTGTTGGCGGTGACGATGAGATCACCGTTTGGCTGCGCGAAGACGGCGCGCGCGGGTATTGGCGGCTTGAAATGCCAGTCGGCTGCGGTTGGGTTGAGGCGGACGATTTCGCCTTTTGGATTTATTCCGTAGATATCCGTGCCATTCGCCGACGTCAGCGAGGTGAGCTTGGCGCGCGACGCTTTTCCGATGTCGGTCTCACGAAGATCGATGCGTCCTGGAAATCCCTTCGTGTCAACGAAAGCGATCGTGCCCTGATCCGGATCGAAGCCGAGCACTTTCTCGACTGACGGCACTTCGTCGACAACCCAGACGGCGGAGTCGAGATTCGGATAGCGATAGACCCGACCAGTTCCTCCCGCGCGAGGAACGCGCAGGAGCAACTGCTCGGGTCCATGATTTTCAGCTACCTGGACATTAGTGCTGTCAGGCGCTGCTCTTTCCTTTGAGCAGGCTGCAAAGAGCAGCGCCAGCAGTACGAAGCGACGCAACGGTTAGTAGCTAGCTCCGAGTGAGAAGGTCCAGTTCGGTTTGCGACCCGTCGACAGCGGGATCGCATAATCCCAGCGCAAAATTGCCAGGTTGAAGAGGTTTACGCGCAATCCCCCGCCGTAGCTGGTCAGCGGATAACGATTGAGGTTCGGATCGTTGTTGTCCGGCGCGCGCCCGAGGTGTGGCGATTGACCGCTACTCCATGCGAGCCCGGCGTCGTAGAAAATGAGGCCATCTACCGGCGGTAACCCAAAACTGCTCCCGATATCGAAACGGCGAATGATCGGGAATCGAACTTCGGCGTTGGCGACAAGGACTCTGCTACCCGCCAACTGCGCGTTATTACACGTCGTCTGAGAGTTCAATACCGAAGTGCAATCGTAAAAGTTGAAGTTCTCACGATCGTACCCGCGAACGAAATCGGGCCGACCGATGTACTTCGGGAATAATCCTTCGTCCGGCCCGACAGAGATCGAGCTCATGAATCTCGTAGCGAAGGTAAGCGTGTTGAAGATGATCGGATCGTAGCGGCGATAATCGGCGAGAAAATCGCTGAAGTTTACGTTGCCCATGCTATGTCCCGCCTGGAACCGCATCCGTCGTCCCATAATCGGGCCAGTCACACCGAACAAGGTGTTGTCGGAGACAAACGCAGCGGACGGCGTGACGTAATTCAACGTCTTGAAAGACGTATCTGTCTTGAACTGGACGTCGGTGCAGTAGCCAGCCAGACTGCAATCCTGAAAAACGCGCATGACGCTCTGGCCAATGCTATTGAATTGAGCACCCGTCTCGAAGCGACTGAATCGGTTGAACGGGTACTGGCCGATCAGGAACACGTTGCGCATCACGTAACGCAGGTAATCGGTCTCGAATCGAACGGCGCCGTTGTCCAGCTGCTTTGTGCCGCCGGCGATCGGGATGTAAACAGGGTCCTGTGAGACACCTGTCGTGTACTGCAGCCGGTGACTGAGATTGGCATACCCAACGAACGCGCTCGCATCGCTCAGCCTGCCGTAGACATTGCCCGCGACAGCCAACTGATGGTTGCCGAGCAGATCGCTGAATACGAACGCCGTTCCGCCGGCAAACATGCCCCCGTAACTCGGTGTGTAACCGACAGACGGATCGGCGATGTAGTCCGGGTGGAAGGATGCGTGATAAGGATGCTCCTTGAACCGCGCCGTGTCGGGCAAACCGTACAAAGGATCTGCGTTGAGTGAAGAAATGCTGGGCGGCAGATCAGCCACCAACTCCTGTGTCGGCAGCACCGACGACTGACGCGAGCCAGCCGGCGCGCGATAGGTCGAGGTTGGCTCCCCCGCGCGCGGACGCAGCGTTGAATCAATCGGCGTAACTGTCGCCGGAGTGGCTGTGACCGCGTTGGCCGCGACAGTGTTGTTCTGGCCGGGCACAAATGCGGCGCGCTTCAATCCGGTCGGGTGATCGAACGCCCACACCGTGTAATCGCCGCGCTCGAAGTACGTGTACGCCATGCGATCCGCGCCACGCGCCCACGTGATCGCCGGGCTGTACTCGGTGATGGCACTCACGCCGCCGAGCACGTTGGTGATCTGATAGTGCTGTTGCGACGCGAAATCGTAGAGGAAGATGTTCGGCACGCCGGTGCGGTCGGATACGAACGCGAGCTCGCGCCCGTCGGGCGACCACTGTGGATTGAGATTCAATCCATCCTGACCTGGCAAGTTGGTCACCTGCCCGCTGGCAATGTCCAATACCGCGATTTGCCACTTGGTCAGCTTGAGGATCTTGAGGTCACTCTGCGGAGTCCGATCTGTTGCGAAGGCGATGCGCGTGCCGTCGGGCGACCACGATGGCTGCAGATCGGCGTACTCGTCGTTGGTGAGCTGACGAAGATTGCTGCCGTCGACATTCACTATGAAAATGTCGGTGATGCCGCCGTGCGTCCCGCTGAAGGCGATCTGCCTATCATCGGGTGAGAACACGGGACTCCACACCGCGTCGACCGGCAAATCGAGGCGTTTCTTAACGTTGGCGGACGCGACATCGAGCAAGTAGAGCACGTCCTTGCCCTGCCGCTCACCCGTAAATGCGAGAGTTTTGCCGTCGTTCGAGAATGAGCTCTGGGAGTAGAGCAGCCGCAGCTCTTCGAAATTCGGATTGGTAGTGCTGTTTACGAGGCGCTTGATGCGTTTGCCGGTGCGCGCGTCGGCGAGCCAGAGATCGATAAAGACTTCGCCGCGCTTCATGCTGCCGTTGGACAGGAAGGCAATCAGGTTGCCGTCATGCGAAAGGGCAGGCGCGAGGAAGATCTGACCGCCGCTCTTTCTCTCGGTGAGGAGCGGCTGCGAGAATGTGCGCGGGCGATCGAGGACAGCTGCCTGCGGCAGGTACTTCGCGTTCATCGCCTCGCGCCAGTCATCGCTCAGCTCGTGCAACGTGAGGCCGAGCTGACGCTGAAATGCGCGCGCGATACCGAGGGTAGTTACGTTCTGCAGGATTTCGCCGATTGCAGCGTCGCCCCAGCGCGCACCGATGTATTCCCACAGCGATTCACCGTAACGATACGGGAAGTACTGATCCGGGCGCTCCGTCATCTGCTCGATCGTCGGCAGCGTTCCGTTGACGACAGCGTCTCGAATCCACGTCTCTGTCAGCAGGTGATTCGGGCCGCTCGACAGATACTCCGCCATGCCTTCCATGAACCACAGTGGCGGGTCGATCTGATTCAGGGTTTGAAGATTCGCACCCGCCTTGCCGCGAGCGAAAATGTCGAACTGGAACTCGTGCACCATTTCGTGGGTGAGCACGTGTTCGAAACTCTCGAGATCGCCCGTCATCGGGAAAATCATTCGGTGACGCAGAGGCTCGGTGACACCGCCGGTACCTTCACCAAGGTCGCCGGTCACGTTGTTCTGGCCGAACTCGGAGCGGGAGGAGAAGACGATGATTGGCTTCTTCTCGCGGAACTGGTGGTCAAGCACCTTCGACAGGCGAGCGTACGAACGCTCGGCCATGCGCG
The DNA here is from genome assembly GCA_045803545.1 of Gemmatimonadaceae bacterium. Taxonomy (GTDB): domain Bacteria; phylum Gemmatimonadota; class Gemmatimonadetes; order Gemmatimonadales; family Gemmatimonadaceae; genus UBA4720. Next base: position 196,566 of record JBJMOW010000002.1, read on the forward strand.
CGGCTTCCATCGCGCCGGCGCGCTCTTCCGGATAGTAGTGGATCGACCAGTGCTCGGTCTCGATTACGCGCCAGTCGAAGTGTTTGTACTGAACCTGATTCATGCCGAAGTACTGCTGTGCATCGAGACGAGCCCCGACCAGCAGCGCCAGCACGACCAAAGTTGCCCGAACCGCTTTCATTGTGACCTACTCCTGTGGTTCCAACGCCACCGTTTCCGCATCGCTCCACAAGCGCTCTATCTGATAGAACGACCGAAGCGTGGGATGGAAGATGTGAACTACAAAATCAAAGAAATCGAGTAACACCCATCGGCCCTGCGGTAACCCTTCCGTGTGGTGCACGTTCACGCCTGCCTTCTTCATCTCCGCAATCACACTCTCGCCGATGGATCTCACGTGGGTGTCGGAGGTTCCGCTCGCAATGACGAAGTAGTCAGTCATATCGGTGACGCCAGCAAGATTCAGAATGACGACGTCGTTGGCTTTCATGTCCAGGCAAGCCTGGGCGGCGCGCTGCACTCTTTGCGCGCTCTCGCGAGCAGTTACAGATGGTAGGGATGTGGCCATGCGGTTCGGTAAAGGTTTATGGCGGCTCGTCGGCCGATACCTGCTATGTAGCTTATCCGTCGCGTCAAAGTTCCGTGAGGGGTAAGAAAACGCATTTCGCTTGCCACTTACGCGATAAAAAAAGACCTGGCCGTCCATGCGTATAGGACAACCAGGTCATCTCTTTCCCCCCAACGAGAACTACTGCTTGATGACCCAGACTTTGATCTCCGGGTGAACATCGGCATGCAGCCGGATCGGTACGCGATAGACGCCCAGGGCGCGAATCGGCTCGTGCAGATCGATCTGACGCCTCTCGACGTGGTAACCCTGAGCTTCCAGTTGGTGAGCGATGTCAGCAGTAGTCACCGAACCGAAGAGCTTGCCTTCCTCGCCAACCCGCGCGGAAAATGTGAGCGAGACCTGCTCGAGTTTGGTCGCCTGCTCTGACGCCGTTGTTCGTCTTTGCTCTTCGGCCTGCTCCAGCCGCTGACGCTCCTGCTCGATACGCTTGCGGTTACCAGCCGTCGCTTCATACGCGAAACCGCGTGGCAGCAAGTAATTGCGTGCGTAACCAGCCGAAACCTTCACGATGTCACCGGGGTGACCGAGGCTTTCAACTGCTTGTCTGAGTATGACTTCCATGTCGCGTAATTCCTTTGCGTTGTCGTTTTGAACGTAATGATAGTCGAAAAATCGCTGTTGCCTATGGCGAACTTGTTTTGACGCGCTTGCGCAGGTCGAGCCAGGTATCGCCGAGGCCGAGCGCAAGTGTCACAGGTACGTAAACGGGGGGATAAAGGCTGAGCAGAAACACCACCAGCCATCGTCCCTTCAGCATCCAGGCGAGCACGCCGGTGCCACGCAGCAAATACAGGATTCCGAAGAAGAGAAGCAGATTGTACCCCGCGTTTCTGCCTTCCTCGAATTGCGGCAGCAGACAAAGCGTGGCGCCGACAGCCAGTCCCCAGATCAGCTGGTCATTGAATCGAAAGTCCACGAGCCGGCCGAGGGCTGGCCCGATCTGTATTGGAGATAAACGGCGGTAGACGGCCCAACCGAGGCCCAAGGCTATCAACGACTCGAGCGCGAGCAGAGCCGGAAGAAGTGATGCAGTGTGAGCGGGTATCTCGCGCATCAGCACTTCCGCTTCGTCGTAACCGGCGTCGATAGTCGGGAACCGCGTAGCGAAATCCTGCCATTCCGTTGTACTGCGCCGGTCTTCAACGAGTTGAATCGAGCTCGACACCCGGCGGGCAAACTCTTCATCGGCTGCGTGCTCGAAGCGCGCGATTCCACTCGAGGATGAAAGCGCGACAATGAATCCAATGCCCAGCGCGAGGCCGACCGCGAATAGTGCGCGAGTGAAGAAAGGCATCGCCTCGCTCCACAGACTGACCAGGCCGAATGAAGCAGCGAGTAGCAGCGCCCAGCCGCGCGCCATCACGTCGTACTGACTACCCGGCGATCCGGCCGGCTGCAGAAGTATCCACAGACTGAGCGTGAGCCAGATGACTACCAGTGCCGCACGCGCACCGAGCCGCCACCCAACGATCGCGCACGTGGCCACGATTGGCACCAGCAACAGGAGTGACTCCTGAATCGGAGCCATTGCTTCCAGGTAAGGCAGATGCGGGCCGGCGAGAAAAGCGGCCAAACCCCAGAGGAGCGGCCACCACGATTCCTTCTTTGCGCTCGTCGTGGCGGCCGTCGCCATCTAGACCTGATGACCTCGAATGTACGGAATCAGCGCAAGGAAGCGCGCGCGCTTGATTGCCGTCGCCAGCTGACGCTGATGACGCGCGCAAACTCCACTAAGACGCGAGGGGAGGATCTTGCCCTGGTCCGTGATGAAGCGTCCGAGTGTGCGGTCATCCTTATAGTCGACCCAGCGAACGCGGCTCTCGCAGAAAGGGCAGCTCTTTTGTTGTCTTCTCATTGTGGATTAATCCTCGTCGTCGTCATCGTCGTCGCGGCGCGTAGCGGCAACGAGATCTTCTTCAGACTGCGGCGGAGCACCGACTTCGTGTTCGTGCAGCGTGAGCAGGTAGCGAATGATCCCATCGTCCAGCCTGAGCGCTCTCTCGTACTCCGGGAGCACCTTCGGCTCGGCGTTGAATTTCGAGACGACGTAATAGCCGTTCTCGCGCGAGCCGATCGAGTAGGCGAGCTGGCGCCGGCCCCAATGGGCGACTTCCGGCTTCTCGGCTGTGCCGAGGAGGCCATGGAAGCGGTTGATCTTGTCGTTGATGGCGGCGTCTTCGAGTGTTGAATCGAAGATGTAGACCGCCTCGTAGGTGCGAGGCACTGGCAATCCTCCTTTTGGTCGTAGTCCGCCCCCCGCTGGTTGCCGGAGCAGGGGGAAGGTGTGAAGGCCGAAAGTGTTCGGCCGTTTTGAGAGTGGGGAAGCTAGTCGGACACGGCCTCTAATTCAACCGAAGTCGACGCCCGCCGCGTATACGAGACTGCTCGCCGCGAAGGTGTGGTAACTGGCGAAAACAGTCTTTATGTGCCCAGCCTGCGGTCTAGGTTCTAGCCTGCGCCCTTCCGGAGGTTTACATGCGCAGGAAAACCGTTGGACTCGCCGCTGGAATTGTCGGAGCGGCAATAATCGCGTTCGTCGTGGCGAGCTGCAGCGACAGCACTTCGCCAGGCAACAAAACCTACATCGCCAATCTTTCACCGGCGAACGAGGTGCCGGCGAAGACAACGACAGGTACAGGGGTCGCAACGTTTGTCGATCTCGGAAGCGAGATCGATTGGACGCTCGACCTGACCAACATGACGGGGGTCACGGCGTCGCATATTCATGGGCCGGCCGCGGTTGGAGTGAATACCGGCGTCATTATCAATCTCTTCCTGCCCAATGTTGCAACAGCGACGCTTAACGGTGTCGTCGCACACGGCACGATCACGAACGCCAACAACGCCAATATTTCGCTTGACTCACTCCGCACGTTGTTCAACAACGGCAACGCTTACGTCAACGTCCACACGACGGTGAATCCTGGCGGCGAGATTCGCGATCAGGTTCACCCGAGGTAGATCGGTCGATTAGACGTTGAATCGGAAGAGGAGTACGTCGCCATCCTGGACGACGTACTCCTTTCCTTCTGAGCGCACCACTCCCTTCTCGCGCGCTCCTTTCCATCCGTCGTTGTCGACGAACGAATCGTAAGACACCGTTTCGGCGCGAATGAAACCGCGCTCGAAATCCGTGTGAATCACGGCGGCTGCTTTTGGCGCCGTGTCGCCACGATGAATCGTCCACGCACGCACTTCCTGCTCACCGGCAGTGAAGTAAGTCTCGAGGCCCAGCAGCTTGTATCCGGCTCGAATCAGCCGGTCGAGCCCAGCTGACTCGAGCCCGAGCGAGGCAAGAAAATCTGCACGATCTTCCGACGGCAGCTCGGCCAACTCCGCTTCGATCTTGGCGGAGAACGGAACCACCTCGGCCTGCTCGCCGCTCTTTCGCACGGCGTCTCGCAGCGCCTTGAGGTGCTTGCCTTCGTCGCCCGATAGCTCCGCGTCGCTGACGTTGGCCGCGTAAAGAACGGGCTTGGTGGTCATGAGCGTCAACGGCGCGAGCAGCGCTTTCTCGCTGTCGGTCAGGCGCGCTTCCCAGAGTCCTTTGCCTTCCTTTAGAAAGTCGTAGGCTTTTTCGAGCACCGGCAACTCCGCCAGTGCTTCCTTGTCGCCGGTGCGCGCCGAGCGACGCGTTTTGTCGAGTCTTTTTTCCAACGAAGAGAGATCGGCGAGAGCGAGCTCGAACTCGATGACTTCGCGATCACGCACCGGATCAACCGCGCCCATCACGTGCGTGACGTCGGGATCCTCGAAGCAGCGCACGACGTGAACGATTGCATCGGTCTCTCGAATGTTGGACAGGAACTTGTTGCCAAGGCCTTCGCCCTGTGCCGCGCCTTTGACGAGACCAGCGATATCCACGAACTGAACCACGGCCGGAACCGTCTTCTTTGGACTAACGATCTCTGTGAGCTTCTGCAGTCGGCGATCCGGAACCTCGACCATTCCCACGTTGGGCTCGACGGTGCAGAACGGATAATTCGCAGCTTCCGCCTTGGCAGCGGTGAGCGCGTTGAACAGAGTTGATTTGCCGACGTTCGGAAGGCCGACAATTCCTAGCTTTAACATTGATGCGGAAAGTAATAGAGAGGGATTGAGGCGTTCGGACCAGTACCATTGCTGACTGCGGATTAATTGAGGGGTGCGGAAGATCCGAATCCCTCAATTAGTCCGCACTTCGGACTGGCAGTTGGCCGAACGCCTCAATCCTCAGTCTGCGGCGGCCGGCGGTTGAAGAGATTCATCGCCTTCTCGATTCCTTCACTAAGCCACGTCTCAACCAGCTCCGTCATCCGCGGCATCAATGCGAGAATGTCTTCGCGCTCGTCTCGGGCAAACGGCGCCAACACGAAATCGGCGAGATTCGGATAAATCCCTTTTCTTTCTTCGCTCGGTCCAACCCCGATGCGAAGCCGCGGGTATTCACGCGTGCCGAGTGAATGCTCGATGCTCTTGAGTCCGTTGTGTCCACCCGCGCTCCCGTTTGCGCGGAGGCGGATGACGCCGACGGGCAGCTGGACCTCATCGACCGCGATCAACAAATCCTTGGCAGGACTCCAGAACGGGCGCCGCACGAAATTCTTGAGCGCCTGCCCGCTCAGGTTCATGTAGGTCTGCGGCTTTACCAGGCGAACCTTTACTCCGCCCACGGTGCCGTTGGCGACCTGGGACTCGCCGTCCTTTTTCCAGCTGTCAAAACGCCAAACGTCGGCGAGGTGGTCGATCAACCACCAGCCGACGTTGTGTCGTGTCGGAGCGTATTCGCGGCCCGGATTCCCGAGACCGACTATGACTTTCAAGCGCTATCCGATACTTACTTCTTGCCGCCCTGGTCTTCGCCCTCGCCCTCTTCACCTTCCTCAGTCGGGCCCTTGCCAATGACTTCAGGCTCAGCGGCGCCTTCCAGTGCAGCACCCTCGGCAGCTGGAGTTTCCTCGATCACCGCGCGCGGTGCGGCACAGACTGCCACCGCCGTCTCGGGGTCGTCGAGAATCTCGACGCCTTCAGGCAGCTTGATGTCGCTGACGTGAATGGAGTCGCCGATCTTGAGAGCACTGACGTCGATCTCAGCGTGATCAGGGATGCTGGACGGATCCACTTCGATCTCCAGCTCTCGCAGCGACTGCTCGAGTACTCCACCTTCCAGCTTGACGCCCTCCGGAATGCCGAGGAGCGTAATCGGGATGCTGACGGTGACCTTCTCGCCGGCAACCAGTGCCTGGAAATCGACGTGCAGAATCTGGCGCTTGATCGGGTGGCGCTGAATCTCGCGGATCAGCGTCTTCGAAGTCTGGCCGTCAACGGTGACTTCGATCACAGTGCTCTCAGCCTGAATGTGGCCGAGCATTTTGTCGAGGTCGCGAGCGTTGAGCGCCAACGACTGCGGCTGGCGATCGTGACCGTAGATGACGGCGGGAACTTGTCCGCGCGCGCGCAGCGTGCGGGCGGCGCCTTTGCCGGTGGTTTCGCGCGGCTGCGCGGTGAAAGAGACGGTTGCCATATCAGTTCATCCTTTTGGCATGACGACTTTGTGCCACGCCCATTCAATTAAGTCCAAAACTGCTGTCGCGAAATCTTTCGCGACCTTCTCGATCGATTCAATCATTGGTGCCTCTACTGCTCGAACAGCGAGCTCACGGACTGCTCGCTGTGAATGTAGCGAATCGCCTTCGCAAGTAGCTCGCCCACCGACAGAACACACAGAGTCGGAAATCTCTTCGCCGGCGAAATCTTCACAGTGTCAGTCACCGTGACTTCCTTGATCGGCGCGCTCGTCAACCTTTCTACTGCCGGCCCCGAAAGCAGAGCGTGCGTTGCGCAAACGTAAATGTCGCGCGCCCCAATGTCCTTCAAAGCTCTTGCTGCCTCGCAAATTGTGCCGGCGGTGTCGATCATGTCGTCCGTCAGCAAGCAATCCTTTCCTTCAACTTCACCGACGACGTTGACGACTTCGGACACGTTCGCCTGTGGTCGTCTCTTGTCGATAATCGCGAGTGTGCCGTTCAGCCTCTTCGCGAATCCTCTCGCCATTTTCGCAGACCCAACGTCAGGTGCGACGACGACCAGCTCATGCAGGTTCTTCTTCCGAAAGTGCGATACGAAAACCGGTGCTGCGTACAGGTGATCCACCGGCACATCGAAGAATCCCTGCAGTTGGTGCTGGTGAAAGTCGAGTCCGAGAACCCGGTTCGCGCCAGCCGCCGTGATCATGTTCGCCATCAGCTTCGCACCGATGGACACTCTTGGCTGGTCCTTGCGGTCCTGCCTCGAGTATCCGTAGTAGGGCATCACGCAGGTGATGCGAGCAGCTGAAGCCCTGCGCGCCGCGTCAATCAGGAGCAGCAGCTCCATGATGTTGTCGGCCGGCGGATTGGTCGGCTGAACGATGAAGACGTCGTTGCCTCTGACGTTCTCATCTATTCGTACGAAAATCTCGCCGTCGGCGAACCGGTTGACCGTCGTTTTACAGAACGGAACATCCAGCGTTGCCGCGATCTCATCACACAGCTCCGGATTGCCGGGTCCGGCGATGAGCTTGAAGCCATGAGCGGGTACGGACATTCCGTCCATGCAGCCCTACAAGTTAAGTGGGGAAAGGACTTAGATCAATTGCCCCCGGTGGATTCGAACCACCATTACCGGATCCAAAGACCGGTGTCCTGCCATTGGACGAGGGGGCAAACATGCGGGAAGCGGGAAGCGGGAAGTGGGAGCGGAAGTTAGTCCAGAATCTCTACCGGGACAACGCTGTCTGCGGTGCGCGTGACAACGCGTTTAGTTCCCTTTGGCAGGTTCATCGCCGGTAAGTCTGTCGTCGGCTCGATGCCTGTTCGCGTAACGCCTGGAATCTTGAAGACGGTCGACCCGGATCCACTCAAGCGGTAGAACAAATCGTACCTGTCACCGCGCCCGAGAAGTTGGTCGATCTCCGGATAGCGCTTTCGAATCACGGGCTCGAAATCGTTGACCGAGTGCCGTGCCGCCGATTCCCAGTCTTCGAACATCTCCGCGGTCAGGTCGGGTGACTCGCTGGGTCGCTCCCCGCGCGACTCGTCGAGAAGCGCGTACGCCTCCCCGGTCGGCACACCGAACGGAGGAAAGAACAAGTATGCATCGCGGGAGGGCAGCGGCCGCAACCCGAGCAATTTCTCGCCGCGACCCCAGCCGAGTGCCATTGAGTACTCGCTCGCGAGGAATGGAACGTCGGACCCGAGCTCGAACGCCAGCGCACGCAGCCGCTCGCTGCGCAAAGGAGCGTCAGCAATCGAATTCAGGATGCGAAGCACTGCCGCAGCGTCGGCGCTTCCTCCGCCCAAGCCGCCTCCGATCGGGATTCGTTTCTTGATCACGATCTCGAATCCCTTTGGCCACCCGGTTTCCTTGGCGTAAATCTCTGCCGCACGGAAGGCGAGGTTCTCTGACTCCGGTTGATCCCGCATCACGCCGCAGCGGAGTGTCCGTGCGTGTTCGCGGATGTGAACGCGGACGTCGTCGCCGAGGCCGATCCTCAGAAAGACGGTCTCGATCGAGTGGTACCCGTCAGGCTGCTTCCCGAGGATCCTCAGCGAGAGGTTGACCTTGCCTTGCGCGAGGGTCCTCCCACCACGCGCGCTCATTGTGATTCCGCCGCTGGCTGAAGATCCCGCAGCTTCACGCCGAGGCGCGTGAAGTAATAGGCGCCGATCAGCGTGATTGGTATGAAGGAGAATAGGTGATAGCCGATCGCCCACGTCGCTGCCTGCTCTCGAGTGATGCCGTAAATCGCCAGCCCTTCGACCGACATGTACTCGAATACTCCAAAAAATCCCGGCAACGCCGGCACAGCGGTGCCAAGCGCGATAAAGGCCTGGAGGAAGAGCGCGGCGGAGAAGGGTGCGTTGATTCCGACAGCACGAAATGAAAGCCAGAACCCGACACCGTTCAGCATCCAATGTGCGACCGTCCAGCCAAAAACCGCCGCGAATCGGCGTGGGCTGCGCAGGACGCTGAGGCCCTGAAAAAAAGTTTGCAACACGCGGCGTCCGCGCTCCTCGACTGTCGGCGACACTCGGCGCGCGAACAGCTCGAACAGGCGCAGCAGCTGGTTCGGCAGAAACACCAACGCATAGAGCAACGCGAGCAAAATGAGCACGACCGTACCCGCACTCGTCGCAAAGGTGCTGAGGGGTCTGCCCATCAACGTCTCGTTGGACAAAGAGGGATCGAACAACGCCGTCGCCGCCAGCAGCAACAACACGATCGCATCGAACAAACGATCGACGGCTAGTGAAGCGAGCGAGGTCGCGAACGGGACCGAAGTCTCGCGCGTTAACGCAAACGCGCGCGCGATCTCGCCGGCGCGTGCGGGCACCACGTTGTTCACCATCATGCCGATCGTGGTTGCACGCCACAGCGGACCGAAAGCGAGCTTGCCGGCTACGGGCTCCAGGATTGTGCGCCAGCGCCGCGCACGTAGCGCAAAAATCGCCGTGGCGCAAAAAGTCGCCGCAGCGAAGAGCCATAAATTGGCGTGGGAGAGCCGGGAAGCGACGTCGGCTGCGGAGATCCCACGCAGCGTCCAGTAAATCAGCGCGACACTAAGCAGCGCGCCGAGCGCGGCGCGCCATCGCGGTCGCAAGTGCTACTCTGAGGACGCCAGCTCCACCAGATCGACGAGCTCGTCGACGAGCGCTCGTGTCGGCGGAGTACCGCTCTTCTTCAGGGAGCGACGGATTTCCGCGGCGCGCTCGATAGCCCGCTGGCCGCGATAAAGCAGATTCTCGATCGGCACGAGGTCGGTCGATGGCTGCGGCGCGTTGCGCGTTTCGAGAGGCCGCATCGTCGCCAGGCTTGCGTTGAGCACATCTCGAAGCTCTCGCCCCTTTGGCGGAGTCTGTGAGCTCGGCGGGGTCGGGCGCGGCGGTGTCGACTGCCCGCTCATCTCAGTCGACGGGGTCGGTACACGCTTCACTTCGGGCGAGAGAACTCCCGGGCCAATACCACCGCCCTGCTCGCGTAGCTGTTGCTCGTAGTGCGTACGCGGATTGGGCGCGACGTAGACGATATGAGGGCCGTCGTCGCCATAAAAAAGCTGCGAGATCGGAAGGATCACGTCTTTTCGCTCTTCACGTTCGGGAGCATAGCGCGCCAGTCGCCCGACGCTCGCCTCGAGTTTCGCATCCTGCTCCGCGCCCCAGGTTCGCACTGACCTCACCAGTAGCTTGAGATCGTCAATCGCACCGACAAGCGCGCGTTGAACCTCCGGTTCCCAGGCGAGCGCGCCTTGCGCCACGTTAGACGCGATTCGTTCAACCGCGGTGGCGAGCCGTGCCGGCCCGCTCGCCTTTGCCATCGTCGCGCTTCCACGCAATCCACGGGCGGCGGCGACGAACTGAGTGGCATCCGACGACTGCATTCCGGGCTTGCCAACGAGCGTCTCCAGGCGCGTGAGATATTCACTCGCCTCGAGCGCGAAATAGTCGAGCAGCCGCCCTGGCATTGTCATCGATGCAGTCTCCGAGTCACCCGCGAAAGGTGAGCGCCCCCGCGCTCACAGTCAAAGCAGGACACATTATGACGACCGAGCGGCGCGCATCGCTTCGTGCATCTCCTCCACAGCGGCGCCGAGACCAATAAACACCGCTCGGCTCACAATGGAGTGCCCGATATTCAGCTCCTCGATCTCCGGGATCATTGCCACCGGCCCGACGTTCTGAACCGTCAGGCCGTGACCGGCGTGAACAGCGACGCCGAGATCCGCGGCTCGACACGCGGCGTCGCGCAACGCGTCGATCGGCCCGGCAGAGGCGCTATCGTGAGAATATGTGCCGGTGTGAAGCTCGATCGCCGGCACATTGAGCTTGCGCGATTGCTCTACCGCCGCGCGCGTGGGGTCGATGAACAGGCTGACGCGGATTCCAGCGTCGCTCAGGGCGTCGACCACGTTCTGGATGCGTCGTGGATCGCTCAGAATGTCGAGCCCACCCTCCGTCGTGATCTCCTCGCGGCGCTCGGGCACAAGCGTGACCTGCTGGGGTTTAATGCGGCGGGCGATCTCGAGCATCTCGGCGACGCACGCCATCTCGAGATTGAAGTACGTGCGCACCGTTTTCTTGAGCCGCTCCACATCCTCGTCCTGGATGTGGCGGCGATCTTCCCGAAGATGGGCGGTGATACCGTCAGCGCCAGCCCCTTCGCAAGCGGTCGCCGCCTCTACCGGATCAGGTTGACGTCCTCGACGCGCCTGACGTAGCGTGGCTACGTGGTCAATATTGATGTAGAGACGTTGTTGCTTTGCCCGCATTACTCGCGTCCGTAGGTCGCAGGTCTAACTCTGTGGAGAATTTTATCGTGTCCTTCAGGAAAATCGCTGGTCTGTTTCTGCTTGCCGCGTGCTCCAGCGCTACGCGGAATGCCTCCACCGACGGTCAGCTCACCGGAGCTCCTGCCCCAAAGGTGGCCGTCGAGCAGTTTTTGAGCGCGGTCAACGCCAAGGACCTGCAGGCGATGTCGACCGTGTTTGGAACCAAGAACGGCTCCGCCCGCGAGACGATGGATCACACCGAACTGGAAAAGCGCGAGGTCATTCTCGCGTGCTATTTCTCGCATGACTCGTCGCGGATTTTGGGCGAGACGCAAGGCATACAGAACCATCGTGACATTCGCGTCGAGCTGAAGAAAGGCAACTTCACACGCCAGACGACGTTTTACACGATAAAAGGCCCGGGCGATCGCTGGTACGTCGACAACATGGACATCGCCTCGGTCCGCGACTTCTGCGGCAACCCCGGCAACTAGTATTCGGATAGCTCGACCAGCACTCCGCCGGTCGATTTCGGATGTAGAAAAGCGATTCGTTTTCCTTCCGCGCCACGGCGCGGCTTTTCGTCGATGAGGCGGACTCCAGCGCGCCGGCAACGGTCCAGCATCTGGTCCAAGTCGTCGACGGAAAAGCAAATGTGATGAATCCCCGGGCCCCGTTTGGCAATGAAACGCGCGATCGGGGATTCCTGGTTCTCAGCCTCGAGCAACTCGACGAGCGCCTCGCCCGCGCTGAGCCCGACGATGCTCGCTCCGTCTGCATCGTCCACCGGTGCTTCCCGCAAACCGAGAACATCGCGGAAGAATGGAAGGGTGTCCGCGAGTGCCTCTACGGCGATTCCGACGTGTGAAACCCGCGTTCCGCGAGGGGTTGATCGGGTCATTAGGTTTCTTTCTAAGCGTTAGAGCTGCCGCGTTCCAGTCGCCGGCAATCTCCGCAAAGCTAACTGATGAAGTCTCGCGGGGTATCCCGCGTTTAGGAGATTCAAAATGTCCAATGCAGTTGAAGTAAACGATTCCAATTTCGAGTCACAGATCGAACAGCATAAAGGCCTCGCCGTCGTCGATTTTTGGGCGACCTGGTGCGCGCCTTGTCGCATGGTCGCTCCGGTTCTCGATCAGCTCGCGGTCGAGTACGAGGGTCGGGCAAAAGTCGCCAAGGTCGACGTCGACGTGAACATCAAGACGTCAACCAAGTTCAACGTCCGCTCGATTCCGGCAATTCTGTTCTTCAAGGACGGCAAGCTCGTCGATCAGATGATTGGCTTCGCCGGGAAGCCGGCACTCGCCGAGAAGTTCAAGCAGCACGCTGCCGCGTAGGCAGCCGCCCGCGGTCGATTCTTGAGCTCCGAAACGGAGAGTGGGAAGCGGGCAATAACCGACGGAGCGCAGGGTAATCTGTACCTGGTCAGCACGCCGATCGGAAATCTGGGTGACATGACGTTTCGCGCGGTCGAGGTTCTTACCTCGGCCGCGCTTGTCATTGCGGAGGATACGCGCCACTCGCGCCGACTCCTCGATCACTTTCGCATCAGCACGCCGGTGAGCTCGTATCACGAGCACAACGAGGCGAAGGAGACGCCGCGTCTTGTCGCGCGTCTCGCAGCGGGAGATTCAATCGCGCTCATCTCGGATGCGGGGACGCCGTTGATCTCCGATCCCGGATCGAGACTGGTGCGTGCTGCCGTCGATGCCGGCATTTCGGTCGTTCCCATTCCGGGTGCGTCATCGGTGATGTCGGCGTTGGTTGCATCGGGATTGTCGCTCGAGCGCTTCACATTCTTCGGATTTCTCCCTCGCAAAGGCGCTGAGCGAACCGCTGCGATCGGAGATATAGTCGCGAGTCCCGCCACGGTGATCGTATTCGAGGCGGCGAACAGACTCGCTGCGACCCTCGAAGACCTGGCCGAATCCGGCGCCGGCGAACGGAGCGCAGTGGTCGCGCGCGAGCTCACCAAGCAGTTCGAAGAATTCAGGCGCGGAACGATCGCCGAGCTGCAGGCAGCTTATCGAGATGCCGAACCGCGCGGAGAAGTTGTGCTGGTGATCTCAGGCGCTGAAGAGCGCGAAGTATCCGCCGATGAACTGGACGACGCGGCGCGTCAGCTGCGTGCAGCAGGGAAGGAGCCACGCGAAGTGATGCAGCACCTGATTGCCAATTTGGGTGCGTCGCGTAACGTGGCGTATCGCATCGCACATTCGGTCTGATTCTCGAAGACAACCACTTCCACGATTCCGTGACTAACTGAGATGCGCGCGATCAATACCCGCCCCGGAAAAATCGTTTGCGTCGGCCGTAACTACGCCGAGCACGCCAAGGAGCTCGGCAATGAAGTCCCCAAGGAGCCGCTGATTTTTCTGAAGCCGCCCTCGAGTGTGATCTGGGGAGGCGAGGCGATCGTGCTGCCTGAAATCTCCCAGCGCGTCGAGTTTGAAGGGGAGATCGGCGTGATCGTAGGGAGAACCCTCAACCGGGTGTCAGAATCTGAGGCCGGAGAGGGAATTCGCGGCGTAATTGCTGTCAATGACGTGACAGCGCGAGACCTGCAAAAGACAGACGGACAATGGACTAGGGCCAAGGGATTTGATACTTTTCTTCCTCTGGGAGAGGAGTCATCCGAGCTTCCGGACCTCGACAGTTTGACTGTAGTCACCCGGGTCAATGGTGTCGAGCGACAGCGGGGGAAAAGCAGCGAGATGGTCTTCTCGATCCCGTCCCTCCTCGCCTTCATCTCGCGTATCATGACATTGGAACCAGGGGACCTTGTTGCGACTGGAACGCCTTCGGGCGTCGGGCCGCTGGTCTCCGGTGACGTGGTAGAGATCGAGATTCCAGGCGTCAGTCGCGTAACTAACCCCGTTCAAGCGAGATCATAGTGCCCGCCTTAACCGATCGCGTACTCAGCCTCCCTGAATACCCGCTGGCAAGGATCCCCGCGCAGAAGCGCGAGCTCATAGCGCGCGGAATGGACGTCATCGATCTAGGTGCCGGAGACGCAGATCTCTCACCGCCGCCCAAAGTGATAGAGCGAATCACCGAAGCCGTGCGTATTCCTACCATGAGTCGCTACGGATTCGCGCTCGGTCTCGTGGAATACCGCGAAGCTGTCTCTCGCTTCATGAAACGGAGATTCGGCCAGACGTTCGATCCGATGACGGAAGTCATTCCGCTGATCGGCTCGAAGGAAGGCATCTCGCATCTCGCGCTGGCGTACGTGTCGAGAGGCGACTACACGATCGTCCCCGAGCCTGGCTACAACTCCTACCTCGGCGGCACACTGCTGTCCGAGGCGACGATGTACAAGTACCCGCTGCGGCCGGAAGAGAATTTCCTGATCAATCTCGACAGGATTCCGGCCGATGTGCTCAAGAAGACCAAGATTCTCTATCTGAATTACCCGAACAACCCTACCTCTGCGATCGCGCCGAAAGAGTACCTGGAGGACATTGTCCGCCGCTGCAAGGAACTCGATATCCTGCTGGTGTATGACAATGCTTACTCCGAGCTCGCGTACGACGGATACGTGCCGCCCAGCATTTTCGAGATTCCTGGCGCGCGTGACGTAGCAATCGAGTTCCACTCGATGTCGAAGACGTACAACATGACCGGGTGGCGTTGCGGTTGGGCATGCGGGAAGGCGGAGTTCATCGCGGCACTGGGGAAGGTGAAATCCTTCATCGACACGGGGACGTTCTTGGCAATTCAGGCAGCCGCTGCAACCGCGCTCGACGAATGCGTCGATTGGATTCCGCAGAACGTGGCGGAGTTCAAGCGCCGTCGCGATGCGGCAGTCGAGGCGTTTTGCGAAGCGGGCTTCCCGTGCGTCAAGCCGAAAGCGACGATGTATCTCTGGGCCCCTCTACCGAAAGACATTCCGAGCGCGGTGTTTGGTGAGCGACTCCTTCAGGATGAAGGCGTCGTCGTGCTGCCCGGCTCTCTCTTCGGTCCCGGCGGCGAAGGATTCTTCCGTGTTTCATTCATCACGTCGCCCGAGCGGTTGCGTGAAGCAGCAAGCCGGGCTGGACGCGTGCTGAAGCGGCTCCAGGCACAATCAGGTACGGACGTCCGCTCGACCACCCAGCGTCAGGAAGAGCGGCAGGGGATGGCGCGCGCCTGATGATTTTCCGCCGCGTCGAGACTGGCTCCGTGAGAACGGGGAGGAAGGTGTCGCCTTCCGTCCTCGTTTCGATCGGCGTGCATGTCGTCGTCGCGGTGGCGCTGATGCGCATGCTGATTCTGCACATCGACGTCTCGCGCTCGCGCAAGCCGACGACGGCGCAGGAACGCGTCGGCTTCGTGACACTCGCCAAGCCCGGCGAGAAACCAACTGCGGGTAGAGTTGGCGGAGATGGCCGCGCATTTACTCCGCGAGAGTTTCACGTGGTCGCGCCGAGGATCGTGCCGAACGCGATCCCGATGCCCAACGTCACGGCTGTGAAGCCGACTGAAGAGGCGGGCACCGGACCACTCGTCGGCGGTGGTGGACCGTCGCGTGGGGTGCGGCCCTCGTACACAGACGGACGTGTTTGGGAGCCGCCCGGACGCGTCGTCGCTCGACCAAAAACGGTCAAAGAGACAATCGATAGTTTGATCGCTGACGGAATCGCTCCTTACAACGACTCGATCGCAGCGGGTGCACAGCGTCGCGATCCGACCGATTGGACGGTGGAGAAGGGCGGCTACAAGTGGGGCATCGATCGCCACGCGATTCGGCTTGGCCCGGTGTCGATTCCGACGGCTTTGCTGGCGATGTTGCCGCTCAACGTCCAGGGCAATCCGATGACGATCGAGCGCGATCGCGCCTATGCGGCGATGAATCGCGACATCAGCTGGCACGCACAGCAGGCAATCAACGACGCCGACTTCATGAAAGCGGTGCGCAGTATTCGCGAGCGCAAGGAGCGGGAACGCGCGGCGCTTGCCATTACCTCGAGCAAGGACAGCTCCGGCGACCACCCGCGGTGATTGACTGCGGCGGCTAGTCAATAGTCCGAAGCTCCAAATCGTGCAAACACAACGCTTTAACCGTTTCACCATACCCAGTATTGCTATTTTTCCAGCATATGCTAGATTCGTAGCACTTTACTACACCAGCTGAGATTGCAATGGCGCACGAGGAAGAACTTGAAGGCTTGAGCCGCCGCGAGCGGCAAATAATGGATTTTCTTTTTCAGCACGGCCGAGCGTCCGTCGGTGAGGTGCTGGATGGGATTCCAAGTCCACCGGGCTACTCGGCGGTGCGCGCAACGCTGCGCACGCTGGAGCAAAAAGGAAGGGTCATACACGAGGAGGACGGACGCGCCTATGTGTATCGGCCGACGCTCCGACCAGAGGCGGCCCGTCGCTCCGCGCTCACTCACGTCCTGAAAACGTTCTTCGATAATTCGGCGGAGCAAGCGGTCGCCGCTTTGCTCGAGCTCAAAGGCACCAAGCTTTCGAAGGCCGAGCTCGATCGTGTCGCGAAACTGGTCGATTCGGCAAAGAAGGAGGGTCGGTAGATGACATCCGTTCTTGGGTCGACGCAGAATCTGCAAGCCGTTCTCCCTCTGTTCGTTGACGCAGCAATCAAGGGCGCGGTGCTGGTGGTGATTGCCGCGATTGCTGTATACGCGCTGAGGAATAAATCGGCAGCTTCGCGTCACGCAGTGTGGAGCGCAGCAGTGATCGGTCACTTGGCAATTCCGTTGTTCATGCTGATTCTGCCGGCGTGGAAAATTCCTTTCCTCCCGGCAACGCCGTGGACGACGGGGTCGCCGTCAGATGAGATCGTTGTCAATCCGGGTGCTGTTTCACCCGCAGTAATCGATAACTCCATCAAAGACGCTGTTTCTTCGGTAACCGACGACAAATCGCCGGCGACGCAGCCAGCAGCGCGTACCTCACTCCCCTCCAAGTCGCGCGCTGTCGGCTCGTCCCCTGTCAGCTCACAGCCGATGAGTACCTTCGCTATGATCGCGACGATCTGGTTCGTCGGAGCGACACTGGTTTTGCTACGTCTCGCACTGGGAACATGGCAAGTCGGACGGCTTGCCCGTGTCGGTGCACGAGTTGAAGACGGCGCATGGTTGTCGCTGACCCAACGTCTCGCCAACCGCCTCGGTGTTTCAAGACCGCTGACGTTGCTCCGCGGCGATCGCCTCGCCGTGCCGGTCACGTGGGGAATCGTATATCCTGCCGTGCTGCTACCGCAGGATTCCGACAACTGGACAGACGAACAGCGCCGCTTTGTGCTCGTTCACGAGATGGCGCACGTGAAGCGGTTCGATGCCCTGACGCAACTGCTGGCACAGCTCGCCGTCGCTTTGTTCTGGTTCGATCCGCTGGTTTGGGTTGCAGCTCACCAAATGCGCGTCGAGCGGGAGCACGCGTGCGATGACTACGTGCTGCGTGACGGAACGACACCGTCTCTCTACGCAGGCGAGCTGTTGGAGATGGTTCGCAGTATCGGGACTCCCCGCCACGACAGTGCAGCTCCCGCATTTGCCGCGCTGGCAATGGCGCGCCGATCCGAGTTCGAGGGGCGGATGCTCGCCATTCTCGATCCACGTCTCGATCGTAATACACTGAATCGCAGAGGTGCATTCATGACCGCCGCTATAGTTGCGTTGTTGACAATTCCGCTCGCTGCTTTGCGTCCGTACCAGCAGCCAACGAGTCCGACTAAGCCCGATGGGTTCCCGTCATCGTTCAAAGTCACTATCGGCAACAGCACAGTTCCTTCGCAGATCGCAACCACGACTACATCAGCGGGTGCGGCGTCTGCTACCAAGACCGTGGCGGCCGCAACGTCGGCCACAACGTCGACCGCAACGCAGGCCGGACTTCAGGCCAGGTGGGCGTGCGAGAAATATCCGATGGGCACCGAGCTTCACGGGACCTCGTCACATGTCAGCGAACACACTGGCGACGGCCCTGACCGCTGGGATCTGCTATTCAGCGAATCGGGTCATTGCACCGAGGCAGCAGTGATCGGCAAGATCGTTTTTTCGCCCGATGAGCGGCGCATCGCACAACTCTCCCCTGGTGGATTTGCCAGATTCCGGGAGCGCACGTCGTCATTCGACCGCGCCGTATCCATCAATTCAGTTGGTGATGGATCGTTGAACTACACTTCATTCATCAACGGCCAACCCGTCGCTTTTGACGGCGGTATGCAGGCGTGGCTGGAGCAGCTGCTTCCGACGCTGCTGCGCGAAATGCCGCTCAACGTTCCCGCTCGTGTCGCTCGCTACAGAGAACGTGGCGGGGTGCCGGCGGTCCTGGAGATGATCGCCCAAATCCGCAGTACGGGTGCGCGGCGCGAGCATTACCAGGAACTGCTCAAGGGACCGGTGTCCAACGCCGACGCCGAGCTGATTGCGGCACACGCTGCGCGCGACCTGGCTGGAAGCTCCGGCGACCTCAGCTCCGTGCTTCAGAAACTTCCGCGCACCGCGCTTCAGAGCCGCGGAACTCGTGACGCACTCGTCACTGCGCTTGCCAGCATCACTTCGAGCGGAGACAGGGCGAGCACACTGGAGATCCTGGCACCGAACGCCGACCCGGATCTGCTCGTGATCCTGGCCCAGGCGGCCGAGGGATTGGGCTCGAGTGGAGACAAAGCCAATTACCTGATCGTCAGCGCAGCTGAGTACCTGACGCCCCGATCCGAGAGGCTGAGGAACGCTTTCTTCCACGCGGCACTCACCGTCCCGTCGAGCGGCGATCTGGCGAACGTGCTGCAGAACGCAATGGCGTATGGCCATGCCGATCCCGCTGTAACGATGGACATCATCGACGCTTCGCGGAAACTTGCTTCGAGTGGCGATGCGGCCAACGTACTCATGATGCTGACAACCAGCCGACTACTGCAGCCGGGTACACCGCGCGCAACCTTGGCCGCGATTCAACGAACTCTGACAATGGCGTCGAGCGGCGATCGCGCGAACGTGTTGATGTTGATCGCCACCGCAAAGCTCCTCACCAACGCTGAAATCAGAAACGCCTACATGGATGCGGCGACCGCGCTCCCTTCAGATGGCGACCGTGCCAACGCGCTGGCTGCCGCGGCAAGACAATAATCGACGAACCCGGCGAGCCGTTTCGACTCGCCGGGAGTTAAACGCGAACCCACCCAAACACCGTTAGGAGAAGCGATGGGAAAAGATCTGCTGTTGAACGCGTCCTCCAGTGCTAGAAAACTAGCATTCCTGGTCCTTTCTTCACTCGTGTTGGCTCCGGTGGGACGCGCACAAGCGATTCGCGCGCAGGGGACGACGACCGGCGAATCATTGCGCGCGTTCCAGGCGAACGCGACGATCGCCGACGAGGCGCCCACGATCGACGGCAAAGACGATGATGCGGTCTGGCGGACTGCAGCGCCAATCACCGGTTTCCGGGCGTTCGACCCCAAGGAAGACGGCGATCCCGCGTTCGCGACCGAGGCGAAAATCGCCTACGACGCGCAAAACATTTACGTCTTCGTCCGCATGTTCGATCCGCGCCCGGACAGCATCATCGCACTCCTGTCGCGGCGTGACGTGAAGACTCAGAGCGAGCAGATCAAGGTTATGATCGACTCGTATCACGACCGGCGCACCGCGTACGAGTTTGCAGTGAACCCGGCGGGTGTGAAGCGCGACTACTACGAGTACGATGACTCGCGCGAGGATGCCAGCTGGGATGCGGTTTGGGACGCCGCAACGAGGATCGATTCGCTCGGTTGGACCGCCGAATTCCGGATTCCCTTGAGCCAGGTGCGGTATCCACGTGCTGCCGAGCATACCTTCGGGGTCATGATCATGCGCGACATCACTCGTCGCAGCGAGCGCGATAGCTGGCCCGTGTATCGACGCTCCAAGAGCGGAATCGCCTCGCAGTTCGGTGATCTCGTCGGCCTGCGTGGGCTGGGCTCGCCGCACCGGCTGGAAGTCGCTCCTTACGTCATTGCAAAGAATTCCAGTGTGTCGCAGACGACGGGCTTTGGTAGAACTCAGAAGCAGACAGTCGGGGGCGACCTCAAATACGGCGTAACGTCCAATCTGACTCTGGATGCGACGGTGAATCCTGATTTCGGCCAGGTCGAGGCAGATCCAGCCCAGCTGAATCTCACCGCATACGAGACCTTTCTCGCGGAGCAGCGACCATTCTTCCTGGAAGGCACGGGGATTCTCGCCTTCGGCAGCGGAGACGGCTCCCGCCTGTTCTACACGCGGCGAATTGGCCGCGCCCCGCAGTTATCCGGTCTGGTTAGTGATCCGACCGCCGATATCCCGGCTGCAACGCCGATTCTTGGCGCCTCGAAACTGACGGGAAGACTGGCTAGCGGAACTTCCGTGGGCAGCCTGTTCGCCGTGACGGGCCGCGAGGCTGTCGGTCCGACATTGATCGAGCCGCAGACCGAATACGGTGTATTTCGTGTGTCTCAGGATTTCAGGAAGGGCGAATCCGGCGTCGGCGGAATCGTAACCGTCGTTAATCGCCAGCTCGATGACGACGCAGCCGACTTCTTGCGCCGGCAGTCGATCACCGGCGGCATCGACGCGCGTCATCGGTTTGACAAAGGTCGCTACAAGATCAGCGGGTTTCTGGCTGCAAGTGATGTACGCGGCAGTGAAGCTGCAATCGCGCGAACCCAGCGCAATGCAGTTCACTACTACAACCGGCCCGATGCCGGTCTGTCTTACGACTCAACTCGGACTGCGCTGTCCGGCACCGACATGCAGCTGAGAGCCGACAAGGTTGCGGGTGTCTTCACTTATGGCGCGTTCTACGAGCGTCTGTCTCCCGGCTTCGAAACCAACGACGTCGGGTTTCTGTCGCAGGCGGACCAGCAGATCGCGCAAGGCTATCTGTCGTGGCAGAGCAGCCAGCCTCGCGCGTTCTGGCGCAACGCATCACTGCAGCTCTATCAATTCAATCAATTCACGACCACCGGATTGCCGGTCACGAACTTCAGTGAGCTCGATCTGTTCACGGAGTTCACCAATCGAATGACGTTCAGTGCGAGCCTGTGGGGCGACAACCTGACGCCCGCGTACTGCGATCGCTGCGCCCGCGGCGGCCCGGCGCTCCGCGTCACGCCTGACGTCAACCTCCTGATCAACATCGGCGCTGATCCCCGCCCGATGGTCGTGCCGACAATTGCGGCGATTTACAGCGTCGGCGATTACGGCAACTCCACCCTATGGCGAATTCGTCCGTACGTCACTGTGCGCGCGCGCAGCAATCTGAGCTGGGAGCTGGGCACGCGTTACCAGCGCAATCGCAACGATACGCAGTGGTATGACAACCTCGGTGTGATTGGCAGCGATACCACGCATTACCTGTTTGCCCATCTCGACCAGGAGTTACTGAGCTTCACCAGTCGGTTGAACTACACGGCGACAACGACGCTGTCCCTGCAGTGCTACGCGGAGCCGTTTATCACGACCGGACGCTACTTCCGGCTGCGAGAGATCGCCAATCCGCGATCACCGAGCTACGACGAACGCTACCACCCGTATGCGATGAGCACCGACGACGCGAGCTTCAACATCAAGGAGCTACACGCAAGCGCTGTCGCGCGCTGGGAATATCGGCCAGGTTCGACCCTATTCATGGTGTGGACGCAGGGACGGGATCAGGAGGATCGCGATCTCGGCAGCTTTTTGCCGGCGAGAGATCTGCGAAACCTCTTCGCGGCGAGGCCGGATAACACATTCCTCATTAAAGCGTCGTACTGGATCAACTTCTGAAACTGTCCGCAGCTTTAGGAGAATTGCGCGAAGCCCACTGTATTTCCGCCCGGCTCCCTCACGTAGATCTCGGTACTGCCGTAGAACGTGTCGTGTCGCGGTTTGACGACGGGGGCGCCGGCGAGCGATTTCTCGATGCTGTCGAGATCGTCGACGGTGATGAACAGTGCGACCGAGTGACCCATTATGTCGCGGGCCGCGCCCGGATCCTCGCTCAACACGCTGGCGCGTGTCTGGTACATGATCTCCACCGGTCCTTTTTGCACGCTGGCGAAAATCAGCTTGCCGTCGTCACCCGGCACCTTGTTGGTGATCTCGAAGCCCAGTCGATCCGTCCAGAACTTCACACACGGTTCGACGGCATCGACGATGAGTACCGGCGTCAACTGCTTCACTCCGGGGGAACGCCCCTGAGAATCGTCCTTCGAATCAGTCATTGATGAACCTCGTTGAGCACCACCATAACAAAAAAACGGTCGGCCTGCGAGGCCGACCGTTCAAGCATCTGTCAGATTCCTTACGAGGGCACGGAGTTCCCGCCGAGATTCGCATCGAAGCTCGGACGGAAAACGCCACAGATCACGCCCAGGACACTGAAATCCATCCCAGGCTGCACCGTAATGTCTCGTTCCGCTGGATTGGCAGCCTCAAGGACGATGGTGCCGCTGCGCTTCTTGTAAGTCTTGACGGTTGCATCCTCGCCCAAGCGCGCGGCGACGATGTCATTGTCCTTCGGATCCTGTCGCGGGTTGACCAGTACAAAGTCGCCTTCGGTGATGCAGCGACCGACCATGCTGTCGCCCTTCACCTTGAGGAAGAACACATCTTCCGACGGAATGAAGCGGCGATCGAGTGTGATGAACGACTGACGGTGCTCGGGGATTAATGCCGGCTCGCCGGCGTGGATCTTACCATAGAAGGGCACTGGCTGCGTGCGCATCGACGCACCGAAGCCAAGCAGATTGACGCCGCGTGAGCGCGCAGGGTCGCGCTCGATGTAACCCTTTCGTGCCAGGGACTGCAGCAGATCAGAAACGGTCTTCGTCGACTTTATCTTGAACTGCTTCCCGATATCCCTAATGCTCGGCTGATAAGTGTTCTCAGCCGTGAAGTCGAGCAGATAGTGGTATACCGAGCTCTCGAGCTTGGTCAGTTGCTCGGACATGGGTGATTCCTGGAATCGGGTCGGCGGTGGTGAGGGACGCAAATAATAATCTGTGTACGAAACCGTACGCGGTCAACATTTTTTGTTTGTCGCGACGGTCGTTACACAGTGAGTTTTTTCAACGCTTTGTCAATGCGCTTTATCGACAAGCTGCGGCCCATCTGCAGAAGCATCTCGAAAATTCCCGGACTGACCGTAAGACCAGTTAAGGCCACCCTGAGCGGCTGAAAGATCTTTCCGGCGGCGATTCCGCGCTTCTCGGCGAGGGCGCGCAGCGAAGATTCCAGGTTTGCGGTTTCCCAAACCCCGACGTTGTCCAGTGCGTCGCGAGTGTCACTGAGCAACGACGCTGCCTCGGCCGAGTCTTTCCAGTTCTTGGCGACCGCCACCGGATCGTACTCGATGTCTTCGAGGAAATACGGACGAGCCTGATTGACGATGTCGTCGATGGTCCGCGATCGAACTCTTAAAAGATCGATCAGCTTCAGATACCAATCCCGCCGCTCGACGAGCTCCTCTTCAGTCGCAAGACGAGCCTCGATGATTTTCGGTGTAACCCGAGGCTCGAGCTCTTCGAGCGGAACCATCGATAGATGCTGCCCATTCATCCATTCGAGCTTTTTCGGATCGAAGATCGCGGCCTTCTTCTGAAGTCCATCGACGCTGAACAACTCGATCATCTCCGGGATGGACATGACTTCACGGTCGCCTCCTGGCGACCAGCCAAGTAGCGCCAGGAAGTTCAACATCGCACCGGGCAGCAGACCGTAATGCTGATAGTCGCCAACCGCGGTCGCGCCGTGACGCTTGCTCAGTTTCTTGCCGTCGAGCCCGTGAATCATCGGCAAGTGCGCGAAGATCGGCAAAGGCGCGCCGAGCGCGCGATAGAGTTGGATCTGCTTTGGCGTATTGGAGATGTGATCGTCGCCACGCATCACGATCGTAACGCGCATTGCGATGTCATCGGAAACAACGGCGAGATTGTAGATGGGCGTACCATCCGACCGGAGGATCACGAAGTCGTCGATGTCCTTGTTGGGGAAGGCAATGCGGTCGTGCACGAGATCGTCCCACTCGGTTACGCCATCGGGCATTCGAAAGCGGATTACGTAAGGCATCCCGGCGGCGACGCGCCGCTCAACTTCATCGCGCGACAAGACGTCGCAGCGGCGATCGTAGCGGAACGCCTCTTTGCGAGTCTCGGCCTCACGACGCCGCTCGTCGAGCTCGGCGGGTGTACAGAAGCAACGGTACGCGGCGCCGATCTCGAGCAGGCGTTCCGCATCGGCCTGATGACGGACGAGATTCGCTCCCTGATAGACGACCTGCTCATCCCAATTCAGACCAAGCCACTCGAGTCCATCGAAGATGGCTCGCGTGCTCTCGTCGGTGCTTCGCGCTTTATCGGTATCCTCGATGCGCAGCAGAAACTCGCCGCCGTATTTTCTGGCGTAGAGCCAGTTAAAGAGCGCCGTGCGCGCGCCGCCGACATGTAGATATCCTGTCGGCGAGGGAGCGAATCGTAATCTCGGCTTGCTGGAGTCGGTCATTGATGTACGCTAATGCAAAGCGGGTCCACGAGGTGCGGACCCGCCGAGCGGAGAGAGAGGGATTCGAACCCTCGATACGCGTTTCCACGTATGCCGGTTTAGCAAACCGGTGCCTTCAGCCTCTCGGCCATCTCTCCCGGGAGGCTGAAAGGTAGAAGGGGAAGCGGGAAGCGGGAAGCGGTGACTGAGGCCCGAGGACTAAGGGCATCTATGATTGCTGACTAAGTGAGGATCGCAGACCGTCGCGGATCCGCGGTTGTACTCAGTCCTCACTTAATCCTCGGTGATCGATGCACTTGGTCCTCGGGCCTCAGTTGGCCTTGCCGCCTCCCGCTTCCCGCCCTCACCGCGATTTCATCTCCCACAACACGTTCACAATCACCCAGCGGCCGCGCCATTTTGCCAGCTGCAGATAGTCGACCCAATACGAAGCGTCGATTCGTGCGACGGCTGCGTTCTGGTAGATGTCGAGAATGCGCACGTCTTCGCGTCTATCCGCAGTGGGAGTGTCTTTGCCGCCGCCGCTGCGGGTGTTGGTGACGAGAGTCATCGCGCTCTGCTGGTCGAGTCGATAGCGACCGAGAGAATCGCTGCGAACGATTCGTTTGGCTAGCTCGGGGTGGAGTGCGCGCTCCATGCGCGCTCCATCGCCGGTGTACCAGCCGTCAATGTAGTCCAGCGCAGTGGCGCGAATCGCGGCGGAGTCTACGGCGCTTTGCGCGCCCGCATTGGCGAATCCAGGAAGGAGAAACAGAGCAAGAAAGAGGAGAGTCTTCATCAGTCAGAGGTTAGAGATCTGGCATGCTCGTGCTCCTCTCGTGCGCCTTCAATGAGAATGTGACAGACTGGCCGCCGGCGGGGACGAAAAGTAGTGCGCGCTTATGGAGCGGAGCGCTACTTTGAGACCGTGACGCTCAATGGTCCAACGATAAGGCTCTCGCCGCTGAGAAAAGCGACGGTGGAGCAGGTGCTGCTGATCTTCGCGGCCTGGACCTTTCTCGCGGTCTTCTCCGTCGCGCAGAACGTCGTCTACTTCACTCAATCGAATAGACCGATCCCATGGCGTGACATGCTGACTGGTCGGTTCGCTGACTGGTACACCTGCGCGCTTTTTACGCCGCTCTTTTTCTGGCTTGCGCGCCGGTACCCGATCGATCGGCGGACGTGGCGGACAGCACTTCCGCTGACGCTGGCGGTGACCAGTGTATGCGTCGTCGCGAAATATGCGCTTTTTGCGCCGCTCGTCAGAGCGCTTGGTCTTGGTGATGACGCAACGTTCGGCAGCCTGGTATCTCGCAGCTTCGCCAGCGAATCGATGGCGTTCTGGGCGGTCATCGGAATAATTCACGCCTTCGAATTCAATCGCCGCTATCAGGAACGCGAGCTCACAGCCGCTTACCTTCGCACTCAATTGTCAGAGGTACAGCTGGAAGCGCTTCGCTCGCAGATTCATCCACACTTTCTGTTCAACACTCTGCACAGTATCTCGACGCTGATGCATCGAGATGTCGAAGCAGCGGATACGATGCTAACGCGGCTCAGCGATCTCCTTCGGCTTACGCTCAAGCACCGCGGGGAAAACGAGATCGCGCTACGCGAAGAGCTTTCCCTGGCCGACAACTATTGCGCGATCATGAGCATCCGTTTTGGAGATCGACTGACAATCGCCAGAAGGATCGAGGCGGATGTCCTGGATTCGCTCGTACCGCAGTTTGTGCTACAACCGCTGCTCGAGAACGCGCTGCAGCATGGCGTCGCAACGACATCAGGGCCAGCGAGGATCGATATCTCGGCGGGGGCTGTCGATGGGAAACTGAGGCTGGCAGTGACCGACAATGGCCGCGGCGCACCGAGCGCGGTTCGGAGTGAGCGACACGGAATGGGACTGTCCAACACCAGGCTCAGGTTGGAGCAGCTTTACGGGCGGAATCATTCATTGGTGCTGGAGAAACTGCCTGAGCGCGGCACGCGCATTACCGTCGAGCTACCGCTGCGACCCGCAGCGACGGCGGCGCCTGTTGCCACGCCGAGCGTTGCATGAGGGTGGTTAGAGTTGCGATCGCGGACGACGAGCCACTCGCTCGGGAGCGAATCGCGTCGATGCTCGAGTCACGCGACGATTACGAGATCGTTGCTCATTGCAAGGACGGAGCGGAAACCGTCGCTGCCATTCGCAGGGAGCGACTCGACTTGGTGTTCCTCGACGTGCGGATGCCGGAACTCGACGGGTTTCAGGTTCTGGAAGCCGTTGGTGGCGGGTCGGGTCCGGCAATTATCTTCGTCACGGCGTTCGAGGACTACGCACTTCGCGCCTTTGAGGTGAGCGCACTGGACTATCTGCTCAAGCCGTTCGATCGCGCCAGGTTCGAGAAGACCCTGGCCCGATTCGAGGAACAGTTTCAGCGCGGCCGACCCGGGATGAGCGACGAGCTTCGTCAATTTCTGACCTCGTTGGGTGCAGGCACCAACGACTACGTCTCACGCTTTCCGGTCAAATCAGCCGGAGACATCTACTTCATCCGCGCGGACGAGATTGACTGGATCGACGCGGCGGGGAATTATACCGCCCTTCACGTTGCCGGAAAGAAGCACTTGATCCGCGAAACGATGAAATCGATTGAATCCAAACTCGATCCCCACAAGTTCGTGCGCGTACACCGGTCGGCGATCATAAATCTCGATCGGCTGCGGAAGCTGCAGCCGTATTTCCACGGCGAGTACGTAGTAACCCTGCAAGACGGCACAACGCTGACCTCGAGTCGAGGCTATAGCGACCGGTTGAGGGCGCTGCTGCAGTAGCGTTACGTTTGCAGGGACGACTTTTTCTCCTGCAAACGAGGCTTTGATGCGGTTACCAGCTTCCGTCCTTGTTCTTTCCTTTCTCGCGTTCAACGGCCTTGCGGCGCAGACCCAGACCGCCAATTCAAGCCCCGCATCTGCGGCAAGTGGTGGCAGCAATCCGTTGATTTCCTCGACTCGGCCAGGTCGCGATCCAAACCAGCCGATCGACGAGGAGTACACACGGAAGATCAAGGAATACACGACAGAGCCATTCTTCCTTTCGCCGCTGGTCGATTACCTGCCCGCGTCGAAGACGGTGCCGACGCCCAAGGCGGTGCTCGGCGACATCGCGGGGGCACGAAACAATCTCCCGTACTCGAAGGACGTGTACACCTACATGCGAATGCTGGCGAAGGCGACGCCGCGCGTGAAGGTCTATTCGATTGGCACCACCGAAGAGGGCAGGGAGATGATCGCAGTTGCCGTCGCATCGGATTCGCTGATGGCCAACCTTGATCGCAACAAGGCCAACCTCGCGAAACTCGCCGATCCCCGCTCGATCAACATGAATGATGCTGAGGCAGCTCGCCTCGTCGGGGAAACTACGCCGATCTACTACATCACCGGCACCATTCACTCTCCGGAATCAGGCGCGCCGACTGCGCTGATGGAGCTCGCCTATCGGCTGGCGGTCGATGAATCTCCATACGTCAAATACATCCGCGACCATCTCATCACTCTGATCACGCCAGTGGTGGAAGTCGATGGCCGCGACCGCGAGGTGGATCTGTTCCGCTGGCACATGGCGCATCCGGGAGAGACCGCTCCGCCGCTGCTTTACTGGGGACATTACGTCGCGCACGACAATAACCGCGACGCGATGGGAATGACTCTCAAGCTGTCGCAGAACGTCCTTAACACGTATCTGGACTGGAAGGCGCAGGTGCTACATGACCTGCATGAGTCAGGGTCGTATCTCTACGACAACACCGTTGGAGACGGCCCTTACAACGCGTGGCTGGATCCGCTCCTGACGAACGAGTGGCAGCTACTAGGGTGGAACAACGTGCAGGAAATGACGCGGTTCGGCATGCCCGGCGTCTACACTCACGGCAACTTCGACACCTGGTCGCCGGGCTATCTCATGTTCATGGCCGCGACCCACAACGGTATCAGCCGTCTCTACGAAACTTTTGGAAACGGGGGAACAGCCGAGACAATGGATCGCACTTTGTCGCCCAACGAGACATCGCGGACCTGGTATCGACAGAATCCACCACTACCGAGAGTGCAGTGGTCGCTGCGCAACAACAACAATTACGAGGAGACCGGACTACTTGTATCGCTCAACTACTTTGCGCAGAACCGTCAGCAATTTCTCGAGAATTTTTACGAGAAGAGCAAGCGGTCTATCACGAAGCCGCGCGTCGAAGGTCCAGCTGCTTACGTTTTTCCGGCCGACGAGCGCCGCCCCGGTGCGCAGGCGGAACTGCTGCGCGTGCTACAGAAGCAACACGTAGAGATTTCCAGGGCGACGGCTCCGTTCAGCGTCCTGGTGCCCGTGACGCGGCCGCGTCCATCCTCGGGAACGAGCTCGGCGAACGCGCGAGCCGCTGACAGCTCGCGGCGCAACGATAGCACACGCGCCGAGGCGGCGCGTCCGACGCCGCCACCCTTTGATACGTTGCCGCTGTCGTATCAGCGCACGGAACAAAGACAATTCCCCGCGGGCAGCTACATCGTGCGAATGGATCAGCCTTATTCGCGCATTGCCGACGCATTGCTCGACTATCAGTACTGGAGCCCGAACGATCCGCAGCGCACGCCGTACGATGATACCGGGTGGACATTCCCCGAAAATTTTGCTGTCAAAGCAGTGCGGGTGGTCGATCCAAAGGTGCTCGATGTTCCGATGGAGAACGTGACGGGGGAGATCACCGCACCCGGAGGTGTGACCGGGACCGGGTCGGTGTTCGCGATCAACCATAATGCGGACAATGCCCTCGCCACATTGCGTTATCAACTGAAGACCGCCGACTTCTCGGTTGCGGAGGAGCCGTTCGACGCGGCGGGTCAGAAATTCTCGCGGGGCTCGTTCATCGTCAGCAAAGTGAGTGCAGGGGATCTGGACAAGGCAGCGCGAGCGCTGGGTGTCAAGGTGACCGCGCTATCAGCGGCCCCGTCGGTGCCGACTCATCCAGGGCGTGCGCCGCGCGTTGCATTGATGCACACCTGGATCAGCACGCAGACCGAGGGATGGTGGCGACAGGCGTTCGACGTTCTGAAGATTCCCTACAGCTACATCAGCACCCAGGATGCGGCGCGGGATCCGAATCTCAACGCCAAATACGACGTCATCATCTTTGGACCCGGCAGCGGCAGCCCGCAGACGATCGTGAATGGTCTGCCGATGTGGCGAAACCCGATGCCATGGAAGAAGACGGAGCTTACCCCTAACATGGGGGTCATCGACCAAACCGATGATATCCGTCCGGGTCTGGGTTGGGCCGGAGTCAACAACCTGGCGGCATTCGTGCGCAACGGCGGCGTTCTACTCACCGTCGACAACACCGCCGATTTCGCAATCACATTCGGCCTCGCGAGCGGAGTTTCGCTCAATACCGCATCGCGGTTGCACGTTGTCGGCAGCCTGCTGCGCACCCGAGTCGTCGACGATGCGAGTCCGCTGGTGTATGGGATACGTGACAGTCTGGCGGTTTATAGCGATGAGGGCTCCAGCTTCAGTGTTTCGAATATTCTTGGCGGACGCGGCGGTCGGTTTGCTGATTCCTCGAACGCTCGCCCGACTGGGCGCGGCACGGCCGAGGAGTTGGACGTCCCCCAGGGGCGCGTGGTGCTGGATCCGCGATTCGACGTTCCCCAGCGGCGACCGGTTGAACCGTGGGAGGCGACTCCGGTGACCGACGAGCAAATGAGGAATCCTCTCGCAGTGATCCCGCCGGCGTTGCGTCCACGGGTGGTGCTGCGCTTTGCCGATCAGCGTGAGCTGCTCGCGTCGGGCTTGCTTGACGGCAGCGACGTGGCGCGGCGGCCGGTGGTCGTCGATGTGCCGCTCGGAAAAGGGCACGTCGTACTCTATGCGAACAATCCGGTTTATCGCGGGTCGACGATTGGCAGCTACTTCCTCGTATTCAACGCGCTGCTGAATTACGACCACCTGGATGTGGGCAGGAAGCTCGATCAGCGATAGCTCTCCTTGACCGTCAGGGCAATCGTGCGTGAGAAGCGCACGGTTGTTCCGAGACGTACGTTTCCGCACCTGACAAACACGTTTCAAGGGGTCGATCGGCGCTGGTTTTGGCACCTACCCTGCACTGCAGAACTCCGCAGCTTGAGGCATGGCGCAGAATCGGCAACGGAGGACGCGCGAGTGAGTTATCGGACCTTTACTGATTCTGCAGGCAAGCGGTGGGAAGTCTGGCTGGTGACGCCAGCCGCCGCGGAGCGGCGAAGGGTCGATCGCCGCGTCAGTAAGGCAGCCGGTGATACGCCGGGGGGACTCGCTGACCGCCGTCATACCCCCGATCGTCGCAAGAGCCCATTTCGGCGACAGGTTGTCGTTTCGAGCGAGTTCAGCAACGGGTGGCTGTGTTTCGAAGGCGAGGGCGAAAAGCGACGCCTGGCACCAGTCCCGGATGGTTGGCAGGATGCCGGACCTGATCGGCTCGCGGCGTGGCTACAAGCGGCTAAGCGCGTTGTGAAATGCGGGCCCTAATGTAGATTGCCGGGTCCGGCGATTGTGAACCGCTCGCGCCGGCCCTCTGACCAATCGCGCTGGTGGCCCAGACTCTCCGCGAAAGAGATGCGATGACTTGTCGCTCCTGCAATAACGAGGAGCGTGCATCTGAGGGGTATCCCTGTACGAACTGCGGAACCTTCATTTGCATCATCTGCACTTTTCGCGGGCTCACACTCTGCCGCAGATGCCTGGAGCAGAACGCTCAGAAGCAAAGCGCGTGAGCCACGCGCGTCCGAATGGCCTTCAATCAAATCCAATGAAAAGAATCGTCAGACTCACTCTGCTCGCGCTCGTGGTCTGGGCACCAACCGTTGTCTACGCGCAGGAAAAGCAGCGCTTTTCCAGCATCGATGAGGCTCTCCAGGCAGGCGGGATCCTGTCTGGGCGGCAGGGACCACGCGATGTGAATTGGATTGAAGGCGGACGTCGATTCTCATATACGGATCGCGATCCAGCGACGAACGCGCCGGTGATTCGCGCTTACGATCCGCCAACCGGTCAGTCGACGCTTCTGTTCACAACTGCTGGCGTCACGGTTCCCGGCACCAGTCAGCCTTTCACCTACGATTCGTTTCAGTGGGCGCAGGACTCCAAGCACCTTGTCTTCCAGACGAATTTCCAGCCGATCTACCGGCGCTCGGGCATCTCCGATTTCTACATCTACTCGCTTGCTGATCGGTCGCTCAAGCTGGCGACGCGCGGTGCGCGGACGGCGGAGTTATCGCCGGACGGTGCGCTCCTTGGCTTCGAGCGCGGCGGTGACATGTACGTCACCAACCTGTCGACACAACAAGAGAAGCGTTTGACGCGCGATTCGTCCGCTCATGTATTCAACGGTCACTTCGACTGGGTGTACGAAGAAGAATTCGGATTGGCGCAGGCGTGGAAGTGGTCGCCCGACAGCCGTTACATCGCGTACTGGCAGCTCGACGATTCCGCTGAGCCGATAATTCAGATCTCGGATTACTCGGGCGCGCATCAGGATTGGGAGCGAATACCGATTCCGCAGGTCGGCGATTCAAACGCCAAAGTACGCATCGGCATCGTCAACGTTGCATCCGGTCAGAACGTGTGGCTCGATCCGGCGCAGCAGGGAGAGTATTACATCCCGCGCATTTACTGGACTAGCAGGCCGGACACGCTGGCCGTCATCACGTTGAACCGCGCTCAGAACCTGATGACGCTGTATTTCTTCGATGCGAGAACCGGCGGTCGGCGCGAAGTCATAAGCGAAAGCTCAAAAACGTGGATCGATGTCTACGACTTCTACGCCGGCGTCGACGACATGATGACGTTCCCCGCTGACTCGCACGAGTTTTTCTGGCTATCGGATCGGGACGGTTATCAGCACCTGTACCGGTACGACTACGCCGGCAAACTCGTGAATCAGGTGACGAGCGGACCCTGGATGGTTGCGCGCGTTGAAGGCAGCGACGCAAAGAATCAGACGCTCTATTACACGTCTACCGAAGCGAGTCCGCTGCAGCGGCAGCTTTACTCAATCCACTTCGACGGAAGCGGCAAACGCCGCATCACGACCACCGAAGGCACCCATCGCATCAACATGGCGCCGACGGCGACGTACTTCATCGATCGGTACTCTTCCCTGACCCAGCCGCTGCAGGTCGAGATGTGGGCGCCAGACCGGAAGCTGCGCACCATGGAAGACAACGCGGCAACGACGAAGTGGCTGCAGACTCACGCCTATTCGCCGGCGCAGATCTTCTCGTTCACTACATCGGACGGAGCCAAGATCGATGGCAGCATCATCAAGCCGATTCCATTAGATGCGAATCGCCGCTACCCGGTCATCTTCGATATCTACGGCGGCCCTGGATCGCAGCAGGTGTACGATCGTTTTGCGACGGGCGGCTGGGATCAGTGGCTGGCGCAACAGGGCTACGTCGTAATTGGCCTCAACAATCGCGGCACCAACAATTACGGCAGCGCGTTCATGAAAGTGGTTTACAAGGAGCTCGGCAAATACGAGGCGCTGGATTTCGCCGAAGCGGCGCGGTACCTGGGTCGACAGAGCTACGTAGACTCCAAGCGGGTTGCAATTATTGGCACGAGCTACGGCGGCTACTCGACGGTCTACACTATGGAGATGTATCCTGAGCTCTTCCCGGTTGGTGTGGCCAATTCTGCTGTCGGTGACTGGCGGCTGTACGATACCATATACACCGAGCGCTACATGGGATTGTTGCAGGACAATCAAAAGGGTTATGTCGAGAGTGCGCCGATCGAACAGGCAGCAAAGATGCGCGGCAACCTGCTGCTGATTCACTCGATGATGGACGACAATGTGCATCCGCAGAACACGATGCAGCTGCTGACCGCGCTGGCAAACGCTGGCCGCGACGCCGAGCTCCGCATCTATCCACCGGGACACCACGGCGCGGCCTACAACCTCGAGAGCTATCGCCTGATCCAGAAGGTGACCGATGGTTACCTTGCTCGGTATCTCAAAGCGCCCAATCCGCCGAGCCTCGCTCCAGCGAAATGACGGGCAGGTAAAAAGAAAACGCCGCGAGGCTTTGCGCGGCGTTTTCTTTTTCGACTCAGCTCTTAATTACTTGCGAGCGTCTTTACGGGTGTCGCGAACGTCCTGACGTCTGTCGCGCTTGTCCTGACGTAAGTCCTTGCGATCCGATTTCAGCTCCTTGGCATCCTGCTTCGCCTCCTGCTTGTCGCCGGCCTTGATATCCTTGGCGACTTCACGGCGATCGGCACGGACTTCCTTACGATCGGTGCGGACTTCCTTGGTGTCCGCGCGCACTTCCTTGCAATCAGCCGTTGCAGTCGGATGACTCTTGCACCACGCAATCAGTCTCGTTCTGGTCATGTGGGGCGGCGCTTTCGTGGTCGCCTGCACTGATTGCGCAGACGCGTTCGATGCGACAGCCAGGACGAGTGCGGCTGACAATGCCGCGAGCTTCGCTTTCAGCATCTCTTTCTCCTTCCCATATCCGGGGATTTATGTGCGGTGTCGTCGTTCCACACCGTTCAGGGAGAGAGACGCTCGACCCGACCGGATGTTAACGGTCGGGTCGAGAGGCGAATGCTCCGGCGTCCTTTCGGTTTGCTAAAAGGTCACACGTGGATGTAGCTGCAGCCGTGTTTCTGAGCCTGATCGATTGCGACCACCATCGCCGGCACTAGGTAAACACCGGGCAGCATGTTGGCGTCGAATTCCTTGCGCAACGCGGCGGCCTTTGTCGCATCGCCACCAGCCAGGATCGACATCCAGACGCCGTATGCGTTGTTGCAAAGAATGAAAACGGCGCCGCGTTGCTGAAGCTCGGAGATCGATGCATCCGCGGGCACCGGAATCGGCGTGCCGCTAATCGAAAGCGAGTTAGAGCCGCCAGGCGCCTTGTAGAACACGTTGCCCGTCGCCGGTGCGTTGGACATGTCGTTCACTTTGCTCGCCGCGCCAAGTGAGTACTTCTTCCACATGTCGTCATTGAAGGCGAGCATAGTTCCCATTCCGTAAATCGTGACGACGGCGGTGGCGTCCGGGTGGGTGACATGGTACGTGTCGCGAAGCGTGTTGAGATAATTGCGAACGTGCAGCAGCCCCCATCCGTTCTCATGATTGGGAAGATCGAAAATCTGGCGATGCTTTCCGGTCACCGCCGACAACCATTTGTCACTCGGCTCAGTGTCGCGGGTGGATTTCAGATCGCTGCCGAACGCCTTCGTTACAGAACCGCTCACTCCAAGCGCGACTGCGCCGGCAGCGAGCTTGCCAAGGAACTTTCTGCGCTCGGGAAGTGACGCTTCAGTCATTTGCGGCTCTCCTGTTGGGTGGGTATGACGTGATAGTCAGCATCGGGTGGCTTACCGCCGCGCGGCCAGTCATGAACTTTCCTGGGAAAGTCGGGACGTGGGCGCGTATTGATATAGGTTGCGACGTCGAATGCTTGCTGCGGTGTAAGCTGCTGGGCGCGATCGAGCGGCATTAAGCCATGAATGAACGACGCGGCGGTGTTTATGCGCGCCATTCCGGCGCCGACATTATAGCTGCGTGGTCCCCAAAGCGGAGGCGCAAGCGAAGTACCGTGCCCCTCGGGCCCATGACATCGCGCGCACGTTGAAGCGAACACGTGTGTTCCGCGAGTAACATCACCCTTCATCGGCGCCAGTTTGGGCAGTCCCTGGCCTTCCATCTCTGAACCGACCGGAATGCCGCTGGAGAGAAAAGCGAAATACGCGACTACGTCGCGCATGTCACGGCCGGATGGATCGAGGCGTTTTCCGTTCATGCTGCGCTCGAGACAGTCGTTGATCCGGTCTTCGATCAGATCGACCTTCCCGCTGCGGGGGCGATACTGCGGAAATCGCGCGTAAGAGCCGACCCAAGGCATTGCATTCGCTCGCAACCCGCCGTCGATGTGACAGCTCGCGCAGCGCAGATCATTTCCCACGTTGCGTGGCAGACTGTCACGCGTGGCAAGCAGAATCGCCCGGCCGCGCATCGCCGACGCGCGATAGCCGCTATCCGTGAACGCAGCTTGGGACGGAATGCGAAACGGCACTCGCCGTTTGGACGATTGCGTGCCGGCCGCTTGGGAGGTCGCGGCAACAGGTGCCGCGAGAACCAACAATGTTGCGCCTACAGTTGGAACTGCAAAACGCAGCCGAGGGAGCAGTAGTTCCTCCGCGTGGGCGCGCGCGGAATGGACGAAATCCGCGTCGCGGGACAATCGGATTTATCGGCTGGCCCGGACCGGCGCAAGAGAACTCCTCGCGCCGGCCGTTTTATGGCGTCTAGTCCGCTCTCATCGGCGCGTCCACAGGTCCATCAACTGTGCCGAACGAACGTGACGACGGACTTCCGCGAACTGAAGTGACGACCTGGCTAACGGCACTGTCGACGCGCGCGTGGAATGCCTCCGTGACGCCGGCTATCAAAGCGGCGACAACGCCATCCAGCGCCGAACCCAGTTTGCTGCCAGTTTTCTGTGTCGCGTCCGCGGTGACCTTTGCTGCCTGAACATCCGCTTTGGTCGCACTGAGCGCGACACCGGCGCCAAAAGCGACGCCGACTGCGATCCACGGATGCTCGGAAATCTTTTGAGTGACGTCAATCTTTCGCTCGAGCTCGCTGATCGCGTTCGACATTCGCGTGCGCGTTTGCTCGATCTCAGCGCGGACCTCGGTAGTTGTCTCAGCCATCCTGATGTCTCCGTAACGTTGCCAGAGTCTGTTCCGGTTTGATGTTCCTCGGCGACAGCAGTGCAGTTCCGCGCTTCAGCAGGTAGAACGCAACGGCGCCGAGTACCACGGTCAGCACGAACGCCGCAATCCAGTAGTGCCCGCGGAATAGTGCGTCACCAAGCAGAAGGACAAATCCGAAAACCAGCATCTGCGCGGTCAGCAGCCCCAGCATTGCGGCGGCAACCGTGAAGCCGGTGCCCTTGCCGATGTCGCGCGCAATCTGCGCGAACTCGATGCGAGCCAGCTGCACTTCCTGGCGGGCGAGATGAACCCCGTCTTCAGCGACGTCACGGAGCAACTGGGCCACGCCTCGATTTGTCGTCGGCAGCTGCGTCGTTTGACGAGTGTCCGATCCCTCAAGGAGCTTCATACTACCGCCGTAGCGCTTTGCCGATCAAATAGCCGGCGCCGAGTGCGATCAGTATCGAGCGAGCCGGATGCTCTTTGACTTGCTTTTCCACGCCGGTTTTGAGCTGGTCAAAATCCGCTTCGCGCAGCCACTCAGCGCTCGACTGCATGCCGCTCGCGAGAGTATCAGTCACGGCAGCGATGCTGGAATCGTTTTGAACTGCGACCGAGCTGCCGTCGCCAGTAGCCGCGGCCGGCTGGCGCTGCTTGAGCGCTTTGGCTCCCGCTTCGAGCCCGTCTGCGATCATCGATGGGAGTCCAGCTGCCTTGTCCTTCACGGACGATCCGACGCTCTTCAGTCGACCGGTGATACCGCTGCCTGTCTCGTCCGCGGTGCTCGTCGTCTGGTCGAAGCCAGTGCCTTCACTTCTTTCCATATATACCGCCTCCCAACAGTTGTTGAGCCGCATGACAGCGGCGACGGGCGATTACATATGCAGGAGGCGCGCCTACACCGCACGGGCCGCTAGCTGAGCGATTGCGATGAGATCACTCGCTCGGCGCCGCGATGCTTTTTGAGTCTGTTCGGTCGTGACAAGCTCAAAGCGTATGGTCTCACCGGGCCGCCGCTGAGCGACGATCGGCAAGTCGGCTTCGGAGACGACGGCGATCTTTGGATAACCACCAACGGTCGGCCCATCAGCCATCAGGATGATTGGATGGCCATCCCCCGGAACCTGAATCGAACCCGGACACGCAGCCTCGGATGGCAGCGAACCCGGCGAAGGGCCTATAGACGGACCGTCCAGCTTATAGCCCGTGCGGTCAGACGCGCTGGAGACCCGATGGCTGCTCTCACCGAGCACGTGAAAAGTGTCGTCGGCGAAGATCTCTGCCTGCGGTCCGGGCGTTATGTGCACTGTCTGGTTCTCATAGCGCGGCATCAACTCGGCGGCGCAATGAAAACCTTCGCGAGGTGAAGGACCAGCGTTACCGAGCGCGAGCTGGTCGCCCGTCTTCACAAGGCGCCCATGCAATCCCCCGAAATGGCCAGGAAGATAGGTGGATCGGCTACCGAGCACCGGCGGGACATCGATACCACCCGAGACGGCCAGATAGAGGAATCTGCCGCCGAGGAACTGCTCCACAACGAGCTGCTCCCCCGGTGCAGCGCGCATCGTGGTGCACGGAGGAACAGGTCTTCCGGCGATAGTTGCGCGCACTGAGGCGCCAACCAGTGCGAAGCTGGCAGTAGATGCGAAAGTCAAAACACCACCGGCCAGCGCCCATTCCAGTGCCGCGGAGTTGGAGCCGTTTCCGACCATGATGTTCGCTGCCCGAAGTGCAAACAGGTCCATTGCTCCACCGCGAGGAACGCCATCAGCACGAAACCCGATGCGGCCGGTGTCCTGGACTGCGAGATACGGAGGAGCCCTGGTTACCGTTATCAACCGGCGCGCTCGAATTTCACGGTGTCACCCGCTCTGAGCAGTGTCGGGGGGTCCCGCCTGGCGTCGAACATTGACGTCTCAGTGTGCCCGAGAATGTGCCAACCTCCAGGCGTGTCGAGCGGGTATACGCCGGTTTGAGTCGCCGCGATCGCCACACTGCCCGCAACAACGCGCGGCCGCGGCTGCTCACGTCTTGGGATCTGCAGACGCGCGTCGAGCTCGCTCAGATAAGCCCAGCCCGGCACGAAACCCAACAAATCGACGGTGTAGGTTTTTGCCGAATGTAGTCCTACCACATCCTCGACATTCAAACCGAGGGCAGTCGCGACGCTCTCGAGATCGATGCCGTTGTAGTAGACGGGGATCTCATGGTGGCGCGGCTTGTCACTTCCTGCAACGTGGCTGTCGGCCGAGAGAATTCGGAGGATTTGTTCGGAGATCTCGCCGTACGAACGTTTGAGCGGATCATAAAACACGCTCACCGCTAGATACGCCGGAACGACATCTTCAACCCATTCGACGTGTTCCGATCGGATCTGTGCCGCCGCTGCGTGCACCTTTCGCAGCAGCTCCGGTGACCGCTCTCTGCCCAGCTCGATGGTGATTGCGCATTCGCCGAGCGGAAGAACGCGCGGCGTGTACATCAGGCAGCGAATGAGGTGATGCGAGCGCCGCTTTCCTCGAGTCGCCTGCGCACGGCACGCAGAATCTTGAGCGAATCTGGATTGTCGCCGTGTACACAAAGCGAGTCGGCGAAGATCCGGATCTCGCTCCCGTCGCGGGCCCGTACGGTGTCGGTTGTGAAAAGGTTCACGGCGCGGACGATCGCAACGTTGACGTCGTGTATTACGGCATCCGGCTCGCTCCGTTTCACGAGCGTTCCGTCAGTATTGTAGGCTCGGTCGACAAACGCCTCGGCTGCGAATCTCATGTGATGGCGCTCGGCTGCAACTTCCATCCTGCTTTTGGGAAGTCCAAGCAAGGTGAGGCCAGCGTCGACACGCAAGGTCGCATCGACGATCGCCGCGGCAACTCCTTCGTCCCACGCCGCCCGATTATAGAGTGCACCGTGTGGCTTCACATAAGAGAGCCTTGCCGACTCTGCGCCGCAGACGTCGACCATCGATCTCAACTGGTATTCGACGTGGTGTTCGATCTGTTTCGGGGGCAGGCCAAGCTCTCGGCGACCGAAGCCCGGGATGTCCGGGTAGGAAGGGTGCGCGCCAATGGTGACACCTCGCTCCTTAGCAGCTCGGACCGTGTCGTGCATTGTTTGAGCATCGCCCGCGTGAAAGCCGCACGCGATATTGGCGGAAGAGACCAGCTCGAGAAGTGCGGTGTCGTGCAATAACCTCGAGCTGCCGAATCCCTCTCCCAGATCGGCGTTCAAGTCGATAGTGGACTGCGTTGAGGCGGTTGCTATGTCTTCCTGCCCGAGGTTTTCATTGGCTTCGCTTCGACGACCGACCACTCTGAATCATCGTCTTCGAATCCGCCGCGCGAAACCTTCGGCAGCAGCTGTTCGCGAACGACGACAGGCGTCAGCCAGTAGGTAAATCCGTCGTCCGCGCTAACAGGTAGCCACGCAAACGTGGTTCGCACGCGCTCGTCACCGATCTTGCCCCGTGGGTCTCCCTTGGTTCTCCACTTCACGCCGCAATTCCTCGCGTTCTAAACGCGGTCCTCGAGACCACGCACCCCTGACTGCCCGGCGCAGCTCGCGCAGCAATAGAAGGTTCCGTTACTCTCGAGTCCGTGTCCGATGATTTTGCAGCCACAGTGTGCGCACTTTGGAGCCAGCGCGTGGATTGCGCACTCGAACGAGTCGAATGTGTGCGCCTTACCTCGCATCGTGACGGTGAACGATTTGTCGTAGTCGTTCCCGCACACTTCACACTGAGCCATTGACGCTCCCGAAACGTTTTCCGGGGATTCTACGGCGAATCTAATGCCGCCGCGCAGAACGCTTACCTGAACACCTTGCGCATTTTGGTGTCCGGATCGCGCGCAAATCGAAACGTGAACCAGGCAAGATCAGTAACGAGCTCGTCGTAGGTCTGCGGATCGACCTTGTCCGCGACGATGTTCAAGCGGCCCGCGATTTGTCCTTTCAGATGTTCGATCCATTCTTTCGTGAAATCGGCCATTTGTTGTATCCGTGGATTCGCCAGCGCGGGAAAGTAAGCCCAACCACACGGGTTTGCGAGCGGGTTTTGGCTTGGTTTCTGCCTTTGTTTCGGGCCTGCAGCAGCAGCAAGGACGAACTCTCACAGGGGTCTGAAATGCGTAAAGCAATCGTGACAATAGCCGCGGCCGGACTGCTCGCGGGGTGCGGCGTGTCGACGCAGCAGGAAGTACAAATGGGCCAACAGGAAGCGCAGCAGGTCAGCGCCCAACTCCCGATGGTTCAGGATTCCTACATCCAGAACTATGTGAACACGCTCGGACAGCGTATCGCGAGCAGAACTTCGCGTGCGGACCTTCAGTGGCAATTTCAGGTCGTGAATTCCGATGTCGTGAACGCCTTCGCATTGCCCGGTGGATTCATCTACATCAATCGCGGCGTGCTGGAGCGCGCGGATAACATGTCCGAAGTAGCGGGCGTGCTTGGTCACGAGATCGAACACGTCGTACGTCGGCATTCCGTCAAGCAGATGGAACAGGCGCAGGGCGCCAACGTCGGCGTGGGAATTCTTTGCGCGCTGACCGGCGTTTGTCAGAGTGGCGTGGCGCAGGCGGCGATCAACATCGGCGGCACCGCGGTTTTCGCCAAGTTCAGCCGCACCGATGAAGTGCAGGCGGATGAAGGCGGTTTCCAGAACGTCATTCGCGCCGGAATCAACCCTCGCGGAATGTTGACGCTGTTCCAGAAGCTTCTAGCCGAAGAGCAGTCCTCGGGGAACTCGAACGTATCCGCGTGGTTCGCGGATCACCCGGGAACAACGGACCGTATCGCCGACATTCAGAGGATGCTGAATCAGACGCCGGCGTCGACGCTGAATCAGCTGCAGACCAACGATTCGAACTTCTCGACAATGAAGTCGCGGCTATCGAGGTTGGGGCCGGCACCGAAATCGGCGGGAGAGTAGAGGACTGAGGACTTAGACCAAAGGCATCGATGATTGCCGACTAAGTGAGGATTGCAGACAATCGCGGACTTAAAGCGTCTTCTCCGCGATTGTCCTCGATCAGCAATTAGTCAGCAATCATCGATGCCCCTAGTCCTCGGGCCTCGGTCTGACGTACGGAGGGTGAGGGATTCGAACCCCCAAGCCCTTGCGGGCGCCAGTTTTCAAGACTGGTGCAATAGCCGTTCTGCCAACCCTCCCTCGTCCTAAGATAAAAACGGCGGGAGGTCATTACCACCCTCGACCACCTCTAGTCTGACGAGCGAGAGCGAAAACTTTTTCGGTGGTCAGCGCGCTCCGAGCAGGTCTTCGAGCTGAGTCGCGCGCGCGATCGCCGCAACCTGCGACCTGATTTTCGTTGCATCCTGGATGTCGCGCTTCTGATCGAGGGCCGCACTCAACTCCATCCCGGTGCGGATATAGAGGTAAGGAATGCCCGCAGAGGGGCGATCGACCCATAGCTCCCGCTTAGCAATCGACGCCGGCGCCGTGAAGGTCGTTTGCCAGAGCGCACGCGTCGTTGGGACATCGAACGGGCCGACCCCTGCTACAGTCACGAGGCTATCGTTGGCCACCGGG
Source organism: Gemmatimonadaceae bacterium (assembly GCA_045803545.1). Taxonomy (GTDB): domain Bacteria; phylum Gemmatimonadota; class Gemmatimonadetes; order Gemmatimonadales; family Gemmatimonadaceae; genus UBA4720. The sequence continues at coordinate 238,200 of JBJMOW010000002.1, forward strand.
CGAGCCGGCAGCAGCTTTCGCGCAAGTCCGGTAACGACGGTGAAAGGAGTGAACCCCATCTCCTCGACATACCCACCCGTCGTGCGGCTGAAGAACACCGGCCGGTCGGGAAACGCATCGCGAATCATGTAGAGGACGAATAGGTCGGCCCGCTCCAGCCCCGTAAAGTCGGTAAATGCGCGCGGGCGAATGTTCACCACGATTTGCGTTCCGTCTTTTCTGAAAGTCTGTGGCGCTGTGAGCTCGATTGCCGACGGAACAGCATCGGCTTCGTCCATCGTCATTTTGACTGGAGGTCCGCTTGGCCTTTTCCAGGCACGACCTCGATATGCGGTCGGCCCGCGCAGAGAATCATATTCGTACACTGGGCGCCGCAGCATTTGGCGGGTGTACCAGTCGGTGTTGAGTAACGACAGGCAGGCAACGATCACATCCTTTCTGATGCCCTGGACTTCCTGGGCGTACCACAATGGGAAAGTGTCGTTGTCGCCGGCGGTAACCAGAATCCCATACGGCTCGACCGAATTCAGAAGGTCCACTGCGAAATCGGCGGTGTCAGTCTGTCCGGCACGCGACGCGGATTTCCAGTTTCCGAACAATGGTACCAGCGCGAGTGCGAGTACCGGCGCAGACAGCAGCCAGCTCCGGCGCGTCGGCAATGTCAATGTCTCAGATCCGACCTCGAGCTTCTGGGATCGAATCATTACCGCGATCGTTTCCCAGACGTACACGAGTCCCAGTGCTGCCCAGACACTCCACGCTGAAAAGCTCCACAGGTAGAAGTAGTCGCGATCTCGTACCTCACGCGGCACGCTGTCTCCGAGCTCGGGCGCCTGCGACGATCCATACTTGAAATTCATGTAGTAGATGAGCGCGATCGTCACGGTGAACATCAATGGACCGAAGTAACCGAAGGAATGACGGTCGCGCTTCCAGTGGACGTAACCGCCGAGCCCACCCAGGAAAAGGAACAGGGTCGCAAGCATCGCCTGCAGACCGGCGTGATTCTGGAACGGATCGCGCAGCCACTGCCAGCGGAAGTAAACCCACCACATCTCGACCTGCGCGTAGAATGGCGCCTGTCGCTGAGACAATGCCGGCTTCCCGTACTGGCCGCGATTGAAGTTGTACATGAAGCGACGGACCGTTGCTTTGCTAAACGTGCAGCTCGCACTGATGGTTGTCGTGCAGCCTGTCGGCTCACCCTCGTTGATCGCCGGGAACCGTGCGGCACGGAGTGGCTGGGTGAGGAACGGCGTCATTCCCAACAGGAGTGCGCCGGCGATTGCGAGAAGAAGCTTCCAGCGGAGCATCGTATTGGGGCTGCGCAAGACAATGGCAATCGCCACCGCGGGCAATGCGAGGAACCCCGCCATGTGATTCGCGTAACCGAGACCGCTAAGGTAGGCGATGAGAACGAGCAGTCTATCCGCTTTCTCGCCGTGTGGATCGTCGCACCAGCGCACGATCAACCACGACACCAGCGCCAATCCCAACAGCGAGATAGTGTAGACCTTTTCGTTGACGACCGATTGCGACCAGACGGTGAAGGCGCTCGCGCCGATCAGTGCCGCCAGTGCTCCGCCGACGATTCGCTGCCAACGGTCAGGCAGCCAGCCTACCAGCACCCGCTCGGTGATGAGAAACCAGAAGCCCGCTGCTGCGGCGCTGCAGAGCGCCGCCAGAATGTTGATCCGCATCGCGACGTTCGGTGCTATCGGCAGGATCGCGAAGAATCGACCGAGTATCACGAAGAACGGATTACCGGGCGGGTGGGGCAGGCCGAAGGTGTAAGCGGCAGCGATGTATTCGCTGGTGTCCCACATCGCCGTCGATGGCGCTAGCGTGAGCAAGTAAATCAGGAAAATAAAGGCCGACACTCCGGCAGCCGCGCGGTATGACGGTCGATATTCCTCGTGCTCTCGCTCGAGAATGTCGGTCGTCATCTAGTGGCGGAACTGCCTCTTGCCGGTGAAGACCATCGCGATGTCGTACTCGTTGGCTGCCTGAATGACATCTTCGTCACGCACCGACCCGCCTGGCTGAACGATGGCGGCGACGCCGGCTTCCGCCGCCTGCTCGACGCCGTCACGAAAAGGGAAGAACGCGTCGGACCCCATCACAGATCCACGGGTATCGTGACCGGCGAGCCCCGCCTTGTGCACTGAGAGAAACGCGGCGTCGACGCGAGACATCTGGCCAGCGCCGATTCCGATCGTCGCACCGTCCCGCGCCAGCACGATTGCGTTGGACTTCACGCTTCCGACCGCGCGCCATGCGAACTGCAGATCCTTCAACTCTGTTTCGGATGGCTGCCTCCGGGTGACGACCCGCCACTCGCTCTGACCCGCGTCCCGCGATGCCCGCTCCTGCGCCAGGAAACCACCGCGCACTCGCTTGAAGTCCAGCGCATGGTCTCGCCACTGAGCGCGCCCTTCGAGCACGCGCAGGTTCTTCTTGCGGCCGAGAATCTCCAGCGCACCGTCGCTGAACTTCGGCGCAACGATGCATTCGACAAAAAGACTGGAGACAGCCTCCGCCGTTTCGTCGTCAACCGGAACGGTGAACGAAATCACCGAACCGAAGGCCGATAACGGATCACAAGCCAGCGCTTTCCTGTACGAATCGAGGGGCGATGTACCGGTCGCAAGCCCGCACGGAGTGGTGTGCTTGACGATCGCGCAGCATACTTCCTCCGAGAACGGATCGCTGGCAAACAGTGCTCCCTCGAGATCGAGGAGGTTGTTGAAGGACAGCTCCTTGCCGCCTTTCTGCTGCAGCGCGGCGATGCCGTCGTGCTTGCGCTCGACGTAAAACGCGGCCCGCTGGCCCGGATTCTCGCCGTACCGAAGATTGCTTTCCTTCATCAGCGGAATGGCGAGCCGGTCGGAGAAGACTTCGGAGCGCTGGCACCCGAACCAGTAGGCGATCGCAGAGTCGTACGCGGCAGTGCGCGCAAAAACCTTCTCGGCGAGCAGTCGACGCAAATCGAGATCGTCGTCACCTGCCTCGAGCGCTGCCAACACTCTCGCATAGTCGGCCGGATCCACGATCACCGTCACCGACTCGAAATTCTTGGCGGCTGAGCGCAACATCGATGGTCCGCCGATGTCGATTTGTTCGATGACTTCCGACGGCGTAACGCCTTTTCGCACCGCGGTCTGTTCAAAGGGGTAGAGATTCACGGCGACGAGATCGATCAGAGAGATCCCATGCTCTCTGACGGCGTTCATGTGCTCGGGCACATCCCGGCGCGCGAGCAAGGCGCCGTGAATCGCCGGGTGAAGTGTCTTCACTCGGCCATCGAGCATCTCCGGAAACTGAGTGATCTCGCTCACTTCGCGGACGGGAACGCCAGCCTCGCGCAGCGCCTTCGCTGTGCCACCGGTGGAGATTAGACCCCAGCCTAGCTGAACGAGACCCTTTGCGAAATCGATAAGGCCGGTCTTGTCAGAGACCGAGAGCAGCGCTGTGGGCATGTCAGACAGAAATCTTGGATTCGACGTTGAGAAGGATCGCTACCATTTCGATAACGCGTGGATAAACGACGTGCTCCACGCTCAGAATGCGTAAAGCGAGCGCCTCGGGGGTGTCGCCGGCCTCGACCGGTACTCGCCACTGTGCAACGATTGCTCCCCGATCGTAATCGTCATTCACTACATGCACGGTCACACCGCTTTCCTTCGCCCCGGAAGCAATGACTGCCTCGTGGACGCGTGCACCGTACATGCCCTCCCCACCGAAATCCGGCAGCAGGGCAGGGTGGATGTTGAGGATTCGGCCCGAGTATTCGCGAACGACCCTGGGCGGAACACGTTTGAGGTAACCTGCCAGCACGACCAGGTCGACGCGAAAGCGCTGAAGGATCTCGAGCAGCTGATCGCCATCATCCGCCGCGTCGAAGCTGGCAATGTCGATCGATGCCGTGGCAGCGCGGATCAGTGCAGGCGAGTCGGGGCGGTTGGAGGCGACAAGAACTACTTTGGCGATGCGCTCGCGCGAAATATTGTCGAAATGATCGATGATCGCCTGCAGATTGGAGCCGCGCCCCGAGGCGAGAACGGCGAGTCGTGAGGACATCCCCGATTTTACGGTTTGCGCTTTCGCGGAGTAAGACCGCTGAGCAACTTGCCGACCGCAGCGGCGAGATCGGGCGCAGTTTCGAAGCCATCATTTCTCGCTCGCTGTCGATCTTCCGAGGTCGTCTCCGAGGAATCGATCATGATCCCACGCCCGCCAAGTTTCTTCGCCGCGACTACATCGCGCCAGCGGTCGCCAATGTAGGCAGCATGTGCGGGATCGAGCTCGAGCTCGGCGATCGCCTGTTCGAACATCTGCGTTGCGGGCTTACGACAATTGCAGACCGGCGGATCGTCCGGCAGATGTGGGCAGTAGTAGCTGGCATCGACGTGAGCGTCCTCGTCACGGAGAAGTGATTCGAAACGCGCGCGCACCTTCTCGTAGTCATCGGTGGTGAAGATTCCGCGCGCGATCCCCGACTGATTGGTGACGACGATGACCGGAATGCCGGCATCGTTGATCCTCTTCACGGCGGCAGCGGCACCTGGTAACAGGCGTACCTGTTCCGGTGATTTGATGTAGTGCGCGTCTTCCATGATCGTGCCGTCGCGATCCAGGAAGACCGCGCTTGGCTGTCTATTCACAAGAGCGCCTTTATCAATGCGGCTGCGAGATCGCCGTCCTCGCCTGGCAACACACTGCGCAAATCGAGCAGAAGTCGATTGTCTTCGATGCGGCCGATTACCGGAGGATCGCCGCATCGTAGCTTAGACTCGAGTCGTTCGGCGTTTGCCACCGGCGCCACTGCGCGCGATTCAATCCCTGCTGTCGGGAACGCCCCACCGCCGACGCTCGATTCGCTGGCGACGACATCGGCTGAGTGGCCCTGGTTGCGCAGCGCCGCGACGAGATTGATTGCGCGCGCGTTCAGGTCGTCGACGCGCGCGGTCAGCATCTGGAGGACCGGGATCTCGCTCAGAGCGACCTCTCGATCGAGATATAATCGCAGGGTTGCTTCGAGCGCGGCCAGAGTCAGCTTGTCCACCCGCATCGCGCGCGTGAATGGATTCTTGCGCAGCTTCGCGATTGCGTCGGCGTTGCCGAGCACGATGCCCGCCTGCGGGCCTCCGAGCAGCTTGTCGCCGCTCATCAATACGAGCGTTGCGCCTGATCTCACCGCCGTCTCCGCCGTCGGCTCGCCAGCCAAACCGAAATCATCGAGCGAGACCATCAACCCACTGCCAAGATCGTGGATCACAGGCAGGCCATGCTCCGCGGCGATAAACACGAGCTTCTCGACATTGACATCCGACGTGAAGCCTTCGATCGCAAAATTGCTGCGATGGACTTTGACAATCGCGCCCGTCTTTGGAGTAATGGCGCGTCGATAGTCATCGTCGTGCGTGCGATTGGTGGTTCCTACTTCCACGAGTCGAGCACCACTCCGCGCCATAATGTCAGGAATGCGGAAGCTGCCGCCAATCTCGACCAGCTCACCGCGCGAGACCAGCGCCTCTTTCTTTTGCGCGAGAGCATTCAGGGCCAGCACCATTGCAGCTGCGCAGTTGTTGACTACGAGTGCGTCTTCGGCTCCGGTGAGCTGTCGCAGCAGGTCGACGCAATGCGTGTAGCGAGATCCGCGTTTCCCGGAGTCGAGATCATACTCCAGATTGCTGAAGCCACGTGCGACTGCAGCGATCGCGCGAATGGCCGCTTCCGCGAGCGGGGCGCGACCGAGATTTGTGTGTAGCACAACGCCGGTGCCGTTGATCACACGGCGAAGCGATGGCCGACTTGCATCTGAAACCGCGGCGGCGATTGACTCACCCCATTGTTGTTCACTGCGTTGTGCCCCGCCGGTGGCTCGAGCGGCGTCGAGCGTACGGCGCACAGCTTCGAGTACCACTCGTCGCGGATGCTCCCCCAACAGCTCCCTCACGACGGGGGTCAGCAGCAGTGCGCTCACGCTCGGCAGCTCACGGCGGGTGTCCGTCATTTCTTGGGAGGCGGCGTGGCGGGTGCCTTCACCGGGGCGGGCGCAATGGGAGCCGGCACGGTATACGTACGCTCACTGTCGCCGCTTCGTCCCAGCAGTCCGCGAATTCCGATGGCGCGGACGCGATAGACTGCCTTCGGCACTAACGGTCCCTGCAGCTTGAGCTCGACTTCACTGATCGGCGAGGGCTTCGGCATTGTCGGCGGCGGCGTCGTGTCCGGTGGTTGTATCGGTGCGTTACCGCGCGGAGGCAACGGTTGGTTTCGAACCGGAGCGGGGGCGCGGACCGGCGCGGTCGTATCCGGTGCGGGAGGGCCAGCTCGCGAAATCGGTATTGGAGCCGAGTCGGGGCCAGTCACCGCAAAGTTCGTGACCGTCAGCGTCTGAGCCGGATCGATCGGGCGGTCAAAAGCGACGCGCAACGTAGTCGAGTCGATTTGCCGCACCTCGCGAATCCGCGGCGGCATCGTGTCGTGGACGAATATCAGCAGACTGACTTTCGCGCTATCCGCCAGCGTGACGATGGTGCTATCCCAGGGTTCGCTGGGATCGATGCTGAGATTGCGGTTTCGATCGAGATAGGCGCGCACCGTGTAGCGCGTAACCGGCAGGTGATCGATTGCGAATCTTCCGGCGGAATCGACGACTCCGACGTACGGATGAATCGTGTCGGGCGGTACCAGGGCCTCGACGAGGGCGCCATTTGCCGGCGTGCCGGCAACCCAATCGAACACCGCGCCTGTGATGCGCGTGTGAGGAACGCTGCCGCCGGTCGAAAAGAATGTTGTCGCGCCGGTATTGCGAACGTTGCCACGGATGTCGGCGAGGCCACGCAGCAGGATCACAGTGTATGAAGTGTTCGCGCGCCAGCCATGCGTAGGTCGGACTCCGACTGCGTCGCGATGCCACGATGCATCCGGAACCCCATCACGCGGCGAGATCACGAACAAATCGGAGAGCGAAGTAATCGAAGGCGGGCGCTCGGCGACGACCTCATCAAACTGAAACAGCACTTCCTTCGGTTTCACTGAAACCGCGCCCGAATCGGGCGTGATGCGTACAATTTGCGGTGCAGCAATGTCCGGCGGTCCGCCGGGCGGCATGCCGGGCTGGGCGCAAGCAAGTCCCGCCACGGCGACGGCGACTAGCCGTCGCAAACCGCTTTCACCTTTTCTGCGAGTTGGTCGCGGCGTTTCAGCCACTCGTCTTTTTTCTTGCGCTCGGAATCAACAACGTGCGCTGGGGCGCGACTCGTGAAGCCCTCGTTCTCGAGTCGCTGCGAGAGGCTATCGAGCTGTTTGTTCAGCTGATCGAGCTCGCTCCGCAGTTTGCCGCACTCCTTCTTCAAGTCGACGATTCCACCGAGCGGAACGATCAGCTCGGTTCCGTCGGTAAGCACTGCGTGTGCGGCGCCACTGGTGGGAGACTGACTGTCGATGCTCACGTTCGATCGGGACAGTCTGGCGATCAGCGACGAGCTGTCGTTGAACACTCCGCTATGTCGGCTCGAGCGAATGTTGACGTCGATCGATGTCCCCGGCGGGATGGAATAGTCTGAGCGGATTTGTCTGACCGCGCCAACTGCTTCGCGGACGAGATCAAACTCGCCGACTGCGGTCTTGTCCTCACGCGAGAGCGGAATCGGAATCGGCCATGGCGCAATCGCCAGAAACTCGCACCGCTCGGAGACAACTGGCAGCGGCAGTCGCTGCCACAGTGTCTCGGTGATGAATGGCATGATCGGGTGCAACAGGCGCAGTGCGTAGTCGAAGGCGTGAGTGAGTACTGCCCGCGCAGCTTCGGCATCCTCCCCGCCGCCAGCAATGCGCGTTTTGCTCGTCTCCAAATACCAATCGGCCAGCTCATTCCACACGAAGCGTCGGGCGGCTTCCGCGTATTCGCTGAGGCGCAGCCCAATGAATCGCTCGTTCGGCCGCCACTTTCCTTGTTCGGGTCGCGCCGGACCGAGTGCCGCGTCGCATTCGAGAATGGTTGCGTTGAGTTTGGCGAGGATCCAGCGATCCGGTAGAGTGAGCTCTTTGTCACTCAGCTCGTCTACGCTCCGAACTGCCTTCGACCCAACGTTGGAAAGGAGAAATCTCCCGATGTTCCAAAGTTTCGTCGCGAAGTTTCTGCCGGGCGCAAACGAGCGCTCGAGATCCTTCGGGTCGAGCATAAGATCGGCGCCCATGCCCATTCCCGCCACGACCGTGTAGCGAAGCGCGTCCGCACCGTAGGCGGCCACGACGTCGAGTGGATCGATTCCATTGCCGAGCGACTTCGACATCTTGACGTGATTCATGTCGCGCACGGTTCCGGTGAGGTAGACCGTGTGAAACGGAGGCGCGCCCATGAACGCGTAGCCTGCCATGATCATGCGCGCGACCCAGAAAAACAAAATCTCCGGTGCCGTGACGAGATCGTCGGTTGGGTAAAACGCCGCGAGCGCGGCCGAGCTCTTGTCCGGCCAGCCGAGAGTAGAGATCGGAAACAGCCAAGACGAGAACCAGGTGTCCAGAACATCTTCGTCCTGGCGCACCGGACCCCCGCACTTCTCGCATGCGGTGACATCGGTGCGGCTGACCGATTCGCATTTGCACTTGTCGCAATACCAGACCGGAATGCGGTGTCCCCACCACAGCTGTCGCGAGATGTTCCAGTCCCGAATGTTCTCCAGCCAGTTGATGTAGACCGCTTCCCAGCGCTCGGGCAGAATGCGAATCGTTCCGTCGCGAACAGCCTGCAACGCCGGCTTAGCCAGCGGCTCCATTTTGACGAACCACTGATCCGAAAGGCGCGGTTCGACGACAGTGTCGCACCGGTAGCAGTGACGCACCGCATGCTGGTGCGACTCGACTTTCACGAGCTGTCTCGACTTCTCGAGCGCGCGAACGATCCGTTCACGCGCCTCGAACCGATCGACGCCGAGGAGATCGCCTGGAACACGTGAAGCCGCGTCACTGGCGTTCGCCATGGTGCCGTCGGGCGCCATTATCACCGGCATCGGCAGCTTGTGGCGCTTGCCGACCTCGAAGTCGTTAGGATCGTGCGCTGGTGTGATCTTTACGACACCAGTGCCAAAAGCGGGATCGACGTACTCGTCAGCGATGATTGGAATCTCGACGTTGGCGATCGGCAGCAACACGGATTTGCCAACGAGCTTCTTGTAGCGTTCGTCGTCAGGATGAACGGCGACGGCCACGTCGCCCAACATTGTTTCCGGTCTGGTCGTGGCGACGGTTAGGCTTTGATTTTTCTGGCCACCGACAATCGGATACGCGATGTGGTAAAGCGAGCCAGTCTCCTCGCTGTGTTCCGCCTCTTCGTCACTCAACGACGTAAGACACCGTGGGCACCAGTGAATGACGCGATGACCGCGGTAGATGAGTCCGCGCTCGTAGAGCTGGACGAACGCCTCACGCACGCCAACCGATAGCTCGGGCGAGAACGTGTACGCTGTGCGATTCCAGTCGGCAGAGGCTCCAATCGCGCGCAGCTGGCGCAGGATCTCGCCACCAGTCTCTTCGACAAACGCGACGGTGCGCTCAATGAACTTTTCGCGGCCGAGGTCTGCTTTGGTTTTTCCTTCCGTGGCGAGCTGCTTCTCGATGATGTTCTGAGTGGCAATGCCGGCGTGATCGGTTCCAGGCACCCACAGCGCTTCGTCGCCGACCATCCGACGCCAACGAACGATCACGTCCTGCACAGTGTTATTGAGGCCGTGACCCATGTGCAGAACCGCGGTGACGTTCGGCGGGGGCATCACGATCACGAACGGATCGCGGTCACCTCCATTGCGATTGCTGCGATTTTCGTCAGCGGAGAAAACGCCGGCATCGATCCAGCGTTGATAGATGGCGCTCTCAGTCTGCCCGGGGTCGTACTGACTCGGCAGATCGCGCATTTCCAGAGTAGACATCTCGGCGCAAGATAGTTCTCTGCCATCTCGGCGTGAAGACTCGCGCGCCTGCGGCAGCGTCCACAGTACCAAAGCCGGGAGCTACCACCTTAGGGAGCTTGGCAGCGCCGAGCACGGTTTGAAGTTGCGCGCAAGTCCGGCGTCCGCGCGTCCAAACATCAAAAAATGGCTCGGCGCTAAGCTGCTCCCAAGCTGGGGGCTCCTGGCTTTAGTGTTGTAGGTGCTAGCTACTCGCTGCGATGTCTACGCCGCGACTACGCCGAGACTACTCCGAGCTCGGCCGGCGGGTGCCGTTAGTCGCTGGCGCGCTCTCCGGATCCGCGACATGATCGGCCTTCGGTACGCCGGTTGGCGCTACCGGTGAGCCATCGGTTCTGCCGCCGCGGGCACCTTTCTTCGTTGTCTTGCGACGCTCGGCGGTCTCCGGAATCTCGTCTGCTGCTGCCATGAAAGCCTTGTCCTCTTTGAGCGAGCGGTCTTCCAACACATTGCGTGGGTCCGCGTGACGGTCGATTTCAGCAGATGTGCCCTGGCGTCGACGTCCGGTGCCGACCTGCTGTCCTTCCCAGTGGGGCTCGGCGAAGGTTGGATCGCCCTCTTCGTATCGGCGTGTCCCTTCGTCAAACAACTCTTCGTCGCGGCGAATAGACAGTCGATTGACGACTGTCTCCACACCGGGCGTTCCTGTCGCGACGGCCACGGCCTGCCGCGACTCTTCGTCGGAATTCACCCAACCCGTAAGTTCGATGATGCCGTCCTCGAGCGCACCGATGTCGATTGCGCGCTCGCTGAGGGTCGGATCGTTGCGGAACGCCTCGAGAACTCGCTCTTCGAGCTCCTCAGCACCGTCGAGTGAGGTTGCGCCGTCGACTTCATCCTCGAAATCGGGATCGAACTCGTCCTCGTCCAATCCTTCGTAATCGAAGTCTTCTTCCTCGTCTCCTTCAGTGCCGCCGCCGCCGAATGAGTCCTTCAACCTGTCGGTCAGGCCCTTGAATCCTCCGAATCGTTCCGCCATCAGCACGCCTGCTGCGAAGCCTGCTGCGGCTCCGATTGCGATCAATACCGCGTTGCGTGCGGAAGAATCTTCTTCTTCCTCGTAGTAAAACGGCGGGTCTTTCTGGAAACGATAGGACGACATGCGTATGGCCTGTGGCGAAGGATATATGCGAACGATACCTTAACGGGGAGCAAAAGAAAGGCCACCCGCCGCACTCGAAATCATAGATAAAATGTTGACGCTGAGGCTACCCGACGGCGCCACCCGCGAAGTCCCCGAAGGCGCGCTGCCGCGTGACATCGTCGCATCGATCGGGCCCCGGCTGTTGCGCGACGCGGTTGCAGTAAAAGTTGACGGTGAAGTTCAGGATCTGATGACTCCGCTTCGAAAAGGCGGAGAATTCCACGTGCTCACCGAGAAAGATCCGGAGTCGCTGCCGGTCCTCCGCCATTCGGGCGCGCACATCCTGGCGACTGCGGTACGCCGGCTCAGGCCCGATGCGAAGATCGGATTCGGCCCGGCGATCGAAGACGGCTTCTACTACGACTTCGAGGTCGAGCAGCCATTCACCCCGGATGATCTCGAGAAGTTCGAGGCGGAGATGAAGAAAGTCGCCGCAGAGAAGTTTCCATTCATGCGCGAAGAAGTGTCGCAGGCCGAGGCACGGACCCGTTTCTCGGATGATCCGCTAAAGCTCGAGCGACTCGGCGAGTTCTCCGCGGACGAAATCATCTCGACCTACACGGACGGTCCATTCATCGACCTGTGTCGCGGGCCGCATGTTCCGGACACATCATATCTCAAGAACTTCAAGTTGCTGCACACCGCCGGGGCCTACTGGCGCGGCGATGAGCGGCGCCAGATGCTGCAGCGCATCTACGCGACGGCGTTCTGGAAGAAGGAAGATCTCGAGCAGCACCTCCACCGCCTCGAGGAAGCGAAGCGGCGCGATCATCGCACGCTGGCGCACCAGCTCGATCTCTATTCAACTGATCCTCGCGTTGGGCCTGGCTTGATCCTCTGGCATCCGAAGGGATCGATCATCCGCAACGAGATCGAGGACTACGAGCGTGGGCTGATTCTTCGCCACGGTTATGAGCTCGTCTACACACCCCACATCGTCAGCGAAAAGCTGTTTCAGATCTCCGGGCACCTCGAAAACTTCAAGGAAAACATGTTCGGGGCGATGGACGTGGAAGGCGGAGCGTATCGGCCGAAGCCGATGAATTGTCCCGGCCACATCTGCATCTATCAGTCGCACCAGCGGTCATATCGCGACCTGCCGATCCGGTACGCCGAGTTTGGCACTGTCTATCGTTACGAGCGAAGTGGGGTGCTGCATGGGATGATGCGAGTTCGCGGTTTTACACAGGACGACGCACACATCTTCTGCACTCACGAACAGGTTCCATCGGAGATCGAGCGACTGCTCGATCTGTGCGACGAGATGCTCAAGACCTTCGGCTATCCCTACACCATCGAGCTGTCGACGATGCCGGACAAGGCGCTCGGCAGTCCTGAGCGCTGGAAGGAGGCGGAAGAAACGCTGGCGCAAGTTCTCAAACGTCGTGGTCAGGAATTCACCTACGACATTGGCGGCGGTGCGTTCTACGGCCCGAAACTCGACTTCAAGTTGATCGACGCAATTGGTCGCAAGTGGCAAGGTCCGACCGTTCAGCTCGACTTCAATCTCCCGGAGCGGTTCGGGTTGGAATACACGGGCGCCGACAATGCGCCGCATCGGCCGACGATGCTACATCGAGTACTGGTCGGATCGATGGAGCGGTTCGTTGGCGGATTGATCGAGCACTATGCCGGCGCGTTCCCACTGTGGCTGGCCCCGGAGCAGGTCCGGGTCATTCCGATCGCCGACGAAGTCAAAGATTTCGCGCAGTCAGTCGTGGACCGGCTGAAGGCGCGAGGTGTGCGCGTGCACCTCGACAATCGATCGGAAACGCTCAACTATCGCGTCCGCGATGGCGAGATGCAGAAGATTCCGTACATGGCGGTGGTCGGCAGACGCGAGGCTGACGCAGACTCCGTCGCAGTGCGTGTGCGGGGAGCGGGGAAGAAGCAGGAGATCGTGACTGTAGCCGATTTCGCGGCGCGCCTCGAGGATGAGCTCGCTGCGCGCGCGCTCAAGCCGTAGTTACTGCGCCGAGCTCGACACCACGAGATCGGGATTTTCGCTTTTGTCTTCAGTCTGCCGCAAAACGCGATAGAGAACCTTTCCGATCTGAGTCTTTGGCAGCTCGGTTACGAATTCGTACTTCGCGGGCACCTTGTACGGCGCCAGCTTGTCGCGGGAAAAAGACTTTAGCTCGGCGGCGCTAACAGTCTGGCCGGGGCGGAGGACCACGAACGCCTTGACGACTTCGCCTCGCATCTTGTCCGGAAACCCAACGACGCCGACCTCGCACACGGCCGGGTGTGAAACGAGGACTTCCTCGATCTCTCGCGGCCAGACCTGGTAGCCGCTGGTTTTAATCAGGTCTTTCTTGCGATCGACGATGAAGATGTAACCGTCGCTGTCGATGTAGCCGAGGTCGCCGGTGTACAACGCGCGCTCGCCGTTTTCGTCAGTGCGTAGCATCTCGCGCGTTTCGTCAGGTCGGTTCCAGTAGCCGCGCATCAATTGCGGCGCTCTGATGACAATCTCGCCGACCTCGCCGACCGCCTTTGGTGTGCGGCCGTCGTCAGAGTCGACGATTCGAACGAGCACGTCGGGCAGCGGCATTCCGATGGAGCCGATCTTCTTGGTGCCCCGCACCGGATTGGCGATCACCGCCATCTGCGCTTCGGTAAGAGAGTAGCCCTCCACGATCACGCCGCCAGTGAGCTCCTCGAAGCGTCGCTTGGTTTCCGCCAACAGGGGCGCCGCTCCCGAGAAGCAGAGTTTGATCGAGCTGAAGTCGATCTTGCCCGAGCGAGCGGTCGGATGATTCATGATTCCGTTCAATAGCGTTGGCACGGTGCAGATGAACGTCGGGCGTACCTTCTTGATTTCTTCGAGGAGATCGCGAAGATCGCGCGGATTGGGTACGAGCAGAATCGGGTTGTGATTGATCAGCGACAGACTCTGCAAACCGGTGTTGCCGTAGGTATGGAACAGTGGCAGCGGCATCATGATAGTGTCGGTCCACTCGTGCATCGCAGAGCGCAGCCACACCTGGAGCTGCATGCCGGCGACGACCATCCCTCGATGGGTGCCCACGACCCCTTTGGGAGTGCCCGTGGTGCCGCCGCTCATCAGGATTGCGGATGGATCGTCGGGCTTTGTGCTGACGACGGGTACGGGCGCCCACCGGTGGCGGCGCAGCATGCTCGACAAACGCGCGTCACCGTCTCTCAGGCTGATTCTTTCTCCCTCTTTCGCTTCCTTGAGCAGTGTGTAGCCAATGCGCAGGTGAAGCGGCAGATAATCCTTGATGCCGCTGGTGATCACGCGCTTCACCGACGTCTGGGTCTGGATCGATTTGATCTTCTCGTAAAACCGGTTGAGTACGACGACGGTCGTTGCGCCGGTAGCCTGCAATGCATCCTGCGTTTCGCGTTCGGTGTATGTCGGATTGAACGGGCACGCAATAGCGCCGATCTTCCACGCGCCGAATTCCGCAACGAGAAATTGAGGACAGTTCGGCAGGCAAATTCCCACGCGATCACCGGCAGTCACGCCGATGGCGTTCAATGCTGCGGCAAACGCATCACTTTCCCGGTCAAGCTGCCGGTAGCTGATCGTCGCACCTTTGAACAACAGGGCGGGCCGGTCGGGCCACTTTGCCGAGGCCTCGCGCAAAAAATCGATCAGGGTCCGGTCCGGATAAGGCTCGAGCGACTGCGGGACGTCTTGGTCGTAGCTCGCGAGCCATCGTGTTTCCGTCATCGTATCCTCCGTCATCGAGCTGCGTGGAGCAGAGTCAACTGAGGTTGTAAGCTTTCGACTAACGATGCGCTAGCTTCAAGGGAATCGCAGTACGTCATGCGACGTAGCACTGCTCGTTCTAACTCCAGCCGACCGCCAAATGACAGAGATAACTGGAATCCACCATATAACGTGTATCTCGGGTGCTGCTCAGGACAACGTGGATTTCTACGAGGGCGTGCTTGGAATGCGCCTCGTCAAAAGGAGCGTCAATCAGGATTCGCCTGGGACGTACCACTTGTTCTATGCGGATAACGAAGGACACCCCGGTAGCGACCTGACATTCTTCCCCTGGCCAGAGATGTCGCCCGCCAAGGCGGGAGCGGGCTTGGCGATGGAAGTGTCACTCGCTGTTCCACTCGGCAGCATCGACTACTGGGCGGATCGACTCCGCGACAACCACATCGAAGTAGGCGAGGTCGAAATAAGACGCGGAACTTCCGCGTTTTCATTCGCCGATCCTCACGGCCTGCCGCTCGCGATCCACGAGACCAGTGATGAGCGTGAATTCACGGCGTGGCCCGGTAGTCCAGTGCCGATCGAAAAGCAAATTCGTGGATTGCACACCGTGAGGCTTTGGGAAAGCGACCTCGCGCTGACGTCTGCTTTTTGACTGGCGTGCTCGGTTTCGTGAATATCGGCAGCGATGGAGGTTGGACCGGGTTCGAGGTCGGCGGCGGCGGGTCAGGACGGTATGTCGAGATTCGCGAAATTCCCGACGGTGCGCGCGGGCGATGGGGAGTGGGTGGCGTGCATCACGTCGCCTGGCGTGTCCCGGATGACGAGACGGAGCTCGTGGTGCGCGAGAAAATCGCGCGCGCGCATCGTCGTCCGACAGAGGTGATCGACCGATTCTGGTTCAAATCCGTTTACTTCCTCGAGCCGGGTGGCGTGTTGTTCGAGATCGCCACCGACGGACCTGGCTTCGCGATTGACGAAGACCCGGCGACGCTCGGTGAACATCTCGTGTTGCCGCCCTGGCTGGAGGAGCACCGCGGCGAGATCGAAGCAGCGCTGCCTCCGATCAAGCCGCCGGTTCACTCGGCTTCGCGATCCTAGTTCTTAGCGGGTGCGCGTTCCGGTCACATTGAGTACGAGTACGGAGTCGGCCGTCTTCGTCGTGTAGTGGGCAGTGGTCGGTCCGACCAAATCGCCGTTCTGAAGACGTAGCACGCCGGCAGTTGATACCTGCACACCCTTGCGACGGACGCTTGCGTACGGCGCTGCGCTGATCACGATGCTGTCGCCGCTCGCAGATACTTGCACCGGCATTGGCTTGCGGCCGGGGAAGGTAAGCGTCCATCCCGTCTGGCTGTTCGTCGCCGTCATCACGTAACTCGTGCCGGTTGTGTCGCTGCCGCTTGTCGGTACCGCTCGCATGTTCCACGTTCCGGCGACATCAGCGAGGTTGATGTTGGCTGGCGCCGGCGCGGCGCTCGTTGTCGATGCCGTTGTCGACGCCGAACTGCTACTCGTGTCTATGGCTGCGTTGTCTTTCTTGGCGCAGGCTGCGATGAGAAATGCGGAGCAGGTGAGCGCTGAACGCGTGATGCGGTACGACGCGAACATGTAGCCTCCGTGAAGGATAGACGCGGCCGCTGCGGCCGCTCTACAGCACGGCGAACGTACGTCCATCCCGGAGACGCTGCAAGCATCAGCGTCATTGCAGTTACATAAGCTTTTTCTTACGACGTACGACTAGTTGCGAACGTCTCTCAGTGCGGCGCGCAGCTCGTTGGTAATGAGCGTCGATGAGTAGTCTATCAGCTCATTGAGCGCATTCTGGAAGTCACCAACTCTCACGCTGCCCAGTGTGCCGGCTGCAATCACGGATCCTGGAATTGGACTGGATGATTGGACATAAGGCGTGAGGCGATCGCGTCCATGAACGTTGACGTTCCAGATCTCGCGGCCAGTGCGGCGGTCGATCAGCACCGCTTCCGCGAATGTAAACAGATAGGTCGCTTCATCAGCCTTGGCGTTGATGCCGAAGCGCTCCATACGAACTTCCATCAAGTAATCCGCCTGGTTCTCGTCCGTGGTCGGACGCGTGCCGAGGTAGCGGCTGGCGCGCTGCAGAGTGCGCTGAGCGAGCACGGTTGGGATGTCGATTCTCGCCGCGGCGCTATCGAGGCGCGCTTTGGCCCGACGACCCTCGCGCTCACGCGCTATGTCCGCCGCGCCGCGGACGACTGCCTCGAGCGGATTCTGAGAGTTGCCCAGGTCGTAGTAACTGGTGAGCAACTCAGGTGCGGGCGGAGCTATGTACACCACTGCCAGCGTTCTATTGGTGAACGGATACTCAGCGAGGTGGTGTCCGCCGCCGCACGCGACGAGTGACGAGGCGATTGCTGTAACGGCGACGACCCGCAGGCCGATCGACTTCGAAATAGTCATCTGATTGTCCCTGACCGATGTATACGACGACGCCGATCCGCTTTTAGAGGATCGGCGTTCTTCACGGCGCCGAAACGGTGCCGTTCGGGTTTGTTATTTAGACGACAGGAACGGGATGGCGGTTACGCGTTTTTGGCTTATTTGCCCGTTCCCTTGTAGACGACTTTCCAGATCCGCCCGCCTTTGTCGTCGGTGATGTAAATGCCGCCGTCGGGCGCCTGCGCCAGTCCGGTGGGTCGATGAGCAGCGGCATCGGGCTGCTTATTCGCTCCAGCGAAACCGTCGGCAAAGACCTCGGATTTCGATGGGTCGGTCGGCTTTCCGCCCGAATACGGAGCGAATACCACGAAGTAGCCCTGCTGGGGACCTGGTGCCCGGTTCCACGACCCGTGGAACGCGATGAACGCTCCGCCTTTGTAGTGCGCCGGGAACATTGACCCGTTGTAGAACATCAATCCATCGGGCGCCCAGTGCGCTCCGAAGTACGCCTCCGGCGCCTTCTTCGATGAGCATTCGCCGACTGCCTTTCCACCATCACCGCCGTACTCAGGCGCGAGTACGAGCTTGGCCTGTTCGTTATCGAAATAACAGTACGGCCACCCATAGTCGCCGCCCTGCTCAATTCGGAGGAGCTCTTCGGCCGGGAGATTCTGTCCCTGAGTGCTGTTGTAAAGTTTCGGCCAGTTGTCGTAGAGCTGATCGCGTCCGTGCTGAGTGGAGTAAAGCTGACCGCTCGGATCAAACGCGATTCCGACCGCGTTGCGAATTCCAGTCGCGTACCGCCCGGCCGACGAGAACCGCTGGTTGGTTTTGTTCGCATCGTATTTCCAGATGCCGGCGCGCGTGTGCAACTCGGGGCAGCCCTGGCGTCCCGGCGAGTTCAAGGTGCGGTTTTGGACCTGACACGAATTCGTCGCCGATCCGACATCCATGAAGATGTTGCCGCTGCCGTCGATGACGAACGGATGCATTGGATGGTCGCCGTTCGCCGGTAAACCATCTACGACGACCTGCTCGGCTGCTGTCGGCGTCATGCTATCGGTGGAGATCGCGTAACGCGCGATGCGTTTGCTCGCAGTGTCGCCTTCCTCTGCGTAGAGAGCGCCCTTATAAAAACCGATTCCAGTGCCGCCGCCATTGTGTTGGGACGCATCGGGACCAAACCGGCGGATTATGTCTGCCTTTCCATCGTTGTTGGTGTCACGCAGCGCAACGATGAACCCGCCCGGATGTGTCGGGCCCTGGAAATAAGGTCCGCTCCAGGTGTTGACGTATACGTCGCCATTGGAGTTGACGGCGATGTGCCGCACATGCCCTACAGTGTCAGCAAAGATCACCGCGCAAAAACCGGCGGGCAGGGTAATGCCACCGTTGTCAGTGGCGCACGCAGCATTGCTGGTTGCAGTCGAGGACGATGTCTGAGTGTCTGAGGACTGGCTGTTCTCACTCTTGCTGCAGGCAATAAACGCCAGCAGCGTGATGCTGCTGATCCAACGCGTGGCTTGCATCCGGTTGCTCACGATAAAGGTTAGCGTCGAGACGGCACTCGGCGTCCACTCACTGGGCCGAGATCGATTGTGAGGGCAAGCACCAGTCCGACGATGGGCCAAAACGTCCAGTGGCCGCCAAACCAGTTATGGACTGCCGAGTACCACAGGAGTGTGGTCGGGAGAAATACGAAGCCGACGACCGGCCAGAGGATGTTGTCGAAGACACCGCGGAACCAGTGAGTAAAGAACCATAGCAACGCGACGACTAGCCGCGGCGTCGCCAGAGCCAGCAGGGTCATGAAACATGGCATCGGTCAGGATCCCCCGCGCGAACTGCGCTTCGAAGTTGAGCTGGACGATCTGAAAAACCCGGTTTCTCCCGCTTTCAGCCCGGCGACTGCCGGCCCTTCACCAACAGCGCTTTTTTCCGCATTGATCGTGCGAGGCGCTGCGACAAGAAAAACGGCCCACATTACAAGCGGCGGCAACGCCAACAAGAGCGCGACGGACAGTAATGAAGTCGAGCCTGAGTAAGTCGTGATTCCGTCCTGTATCACGGTGGCGTTCAGGCGGCCATCACCGAATGCTGCGTTGACGTTCCCTTTGCCCGGACCTGCCTGGGTCACACGCCATATTGCGGAGATCGCCGGTGAAAGTCCGACGACGATCAATGCCAGCCAATAGGCCGACCAGGCTAGCAGAAGATTTCTAACGCGAAACGGTCGACGTTTCACTTCGTTCGGCTAACAGTTTAGCTGAGAATCTCTGGGCTTCGGCGATGCGCTCGACCTCGACGGCGATGGCGTCAACCGACTGTTGTAACAGGTCGAAGCGTTCCTGAAATGCGAGTACGTTCGGTGTCTCGCGCGGTGTTGGCTTCTTTTGAATGCCGCGTATGAATGCGACGGTGATTGCGGAGAGGGCGCCCACCAATCCGACTATGATTACGGCGACAACTGCAAAGTTTGCTACGTCAGGATCCATCTCATCCTCAAAAGGCGTTTCCTGAATACTTACGCAACAGACACTCGATGGTTTCCGCTTGTCGGGTCAAGTTAGTGGAATAATGGCGAATCCGCGTGGGTACGATGTAATCGTCATTGGGCTTGGCGGGATGGGAAGCGCCACTCTCTTCCATCTCGCCCGTCGTGGTGTGCGCGTCCTCGGTCTGGAACAGTACGAGCCGCGCCACGATCGCGGTTCGTCGCATGGCGACAGCAGGATCATCCGCGAGACTTACTTCGAGCATCCGTTGTACGTTCCGCTCGTTCGGCGCGCTCACGAGTTGTGGCGTGACCTGGAGACGGCGAGCGGCAAGTCGTTGATGACGATCAACGGCGGCTTGATGATCGGTCCGCGCGAAGGCAGCGTGGTGGTTGGCACGCTGACAAGCGCGCGCGAGCATGGATTGCCGCACGAAATTCTGTCGGCTGACGAAGTAAAAAAGAGGTATGCGCCTTTCGAAATCCCCGGTGATGAGATCGCGGTCTTCGATCCACGTGCGGGCTATATCGATCCAGAGAACTGCTCGCAGGCACATCGCGAGCTTGCTACGGCCGCCGGGGCAGAGAGTCGTTTCACGGAGCCAGTGGTTTCATGGAGCGCTAAGGGCGGGCGCGTCAAAGTCGTTACCCGAAGCGGCTCGTTCGAGGCGGAGAAGCTTCTCATCGCCGCTGGTTCCTGGACCAATTCGCTGGCGGCGGACGTCAGCATCCCGCTGGAGGTGGAGCGTCAGACAGTATTCTGGTTCGATCCACCCGCGCCTCGCGTCGATTACGAATCTCGCCGCTTTCCGATCTACGCTTATGAGTTCAAGCCAGGCGTGATTTGCTACGGCTTTCCCGAGTTGGCGAAAGGCGTGAAGGCGTCGGTGATGCACGATGGGAAAATCGCGGCCGCGCCCGAAACTGTCGATCGAGTCGTTACGGAGACCGATGTTGCGCCGCTCCGAGCCGCGTTAAGCAAAGTGCTGCCATCTCTCGCTCGAGCTCCGGTGCGTGACTCGACGACCTGCATCTTCACCAACACGCCCGATCACGATTTCGTGATCGACTTCCATCCAGCCTACCCCAACGTTCTGATCTCGTCGCCATGCTCCGGCCACGGCTTCAAGTTCGCGAGCGCGATCGGCGAGCTGCAAGCGGATCTGCTGACAACGGGTAGATCGCGGTTCGATTTGACGCCGTTTCGGATTGGGCGATTTCGGACTGCGGACTGAACTGATAACTGCCGCGCTGGTAGCTGATAGCAGCTGGCTAATAGCTATTCGCTGCAAGCGACGGGACAGATCACGCTAGAATCAGAGGACAGGCGTTGTGTTCGCCTTTATGCCATGAGATCTGTCCCTTTGCAGGCAGCCTATAGCTATTAGCCTAGCTGCTATCAGCTACCAGCGAGGTAGTTGCAGTCCGAAGTGGTTAGAAGTTCAACTTGCTGATGTAGTCATAGTCTCTCCTCACGCTATCGATGGGCGCCGCCGGGTAGGTCTCCTGCTCGACGTAGAGGTGCTTCTGGTCGATGTTGTCGATCATCGCGAACAGGCGCCGGAAATTCACGACGCCTTTGCCGAGCTCGACGTCGTGATCGGCGGGGATGCTCGGCGCGTCCTTGATGTGGAACAGCGAGTAACGCGGTCCGTATTTCTGCATGTACTCGAGCGGGTCCTTCCCCCCGACGGCGGCGTTGCCGGTGTCGAGCTGCAGTGCAACCACAGCCGGGTCGGCCCGCTGCACGAAAACATCGTACGGCGTTGTCCCATTGATGTTGCGGAAGTCCCAGGCTTCATCATGGAAGCCGATGCGGATGTTGCTGCGCAGGGCTCGCGCGCCGGCTTCGTTGAACCGATCGGCCCAGCGCCGATAGTCATCGAGACCGAGCTTCTCGGCGTCGGGCAGGCTGGCCACGATCAGGTACTGATGCGCGAGGATTCGCGCCGCTTCGATCTGCGGCTCGAGGTTGTCGAAGATCCCCGGCTCGACGTGCGTCGACGGTGCAGCCAGACCGTTGCGATCGAGAATGGCGCGCAGCTGCGCGGGCGGCATCCCGAAGTTGTTCATCGAACTGAGCAACTCGACCTCCTTATAGCCGGCTCTCGCGATGTTGACGAGCGTGCCTTCGAGATCGCGGCGCGCATCATCACGCAGGGTGTAGAGTTGGATTCCAACCTTCTTCAGCGTTCGTCCGCCGACCGCGCTACCGGCACCTGACGAAGCGCAGCCGACTTGCGCTCCGACTGCTGCGAGGCCGAGCGCTTTTACGAATTCCCGACGTTTCATTGCGTTTCTCCTAGGTTCTGGTGGGCGTCCAGGGCAAACCCTGTAGGGTTATTGAATCCGGAATACTTCGCGTCGCATCCTCTTCCTATCGGTTATGGCCAGGGCTTACGATATTCTCCGCCGGCGGGCACTCGCAAGACACCACCTAATCGCAGCCGAGGGCTGGGAGACCGGAATGTCGAAAAGCAATTTCTCGCGACGTGAGTTCATCGAGATGAGCGCGGCAGCAGCGGGCGGCTCGATTGGCGCGCGGACGATTTTCCTGAAACCGGAGTCCGAGCCCGCACGGAAGAAAGTCGCGCCCAGCGATACGGTGCGGTTCGGGATCATCGGCGTCGGCATGGAGGGATCGGGCCTGCTGGGGACGTCGATTCAGCTGCCCGGGGTCGAATGCGCGGGCGCCGCCGATCTCTATGACGGTCGACATACGCTCGCGCGCGAGATCGTGCGACCGGACCTGCCCGTAACTCGTCGCTATCGCGATCTGCTGGACAACAAGAACATTGACGCGATCGTTGCCGCCGTTCCGGATCACTGGCATCGACAGGTCGTCATCGACTCCGTCAACGCAGGTAAAGACATCTACTGCGAAAAGCCGATGTCGCACACCGCCGCCGACGGCGTCGCAATGGTCGATGCTGCCAAGAAGACCAATCGCATCGTTCAGATAGGATCCCAGCGAGTCAGTTCACAAGTCTGCGCCAAGGCGAAGGAGATCATCGCCTCGGGCGTGCTCGGCGATCTGATGCTGGCCGAAGGGTGGATGGGGCGCAACGATCCGTGCGGTGCCTGGCAATACCCGCCGCCGCTCGACCTGTCGCCCGCCAATCTCGATTGGGACACCTGGCAGGGAGACGTGACTCCGAAGGTGCCGTTCAATCCGTTGATCTTCGCGCGCTGGCGTTGCTGGAAGGAATACGGCACTGGCGTCGCGGGTGACCTGCTGGTGCATCTCATCAGCGGCATGATGTTCATGATGGGCATCAATCAGCCGGCTCGTTTTGCAGCTGCCGTCGGTGGAATTCGGCACTGGAAAGACGGCCGCAACATGCCCGATGTTCACTCGGTGGTCTATTACTTCGGCGATCTACCCGTCTATATGCGGCTAAATCTTGCCTGTGAAATGGGCGAGACATACCGCATTCAGGGCTCGCGCGGGCTGCTCGAGGTCAACGGCCAGAGCGTCAGCTTCACCCCGCAGCTTGGCGTCGACACCTATCCCTGCTACTACGAGGGGAGCTTCCCGCGTGCGATGCGCGAACAGTACGAGAAGCAATGGCACGCGGAAAACGACGAGAAGTTTGCAAAGATGCCGGCGCAGGAATCGATGACTTATCGAATGGCGGACAATTACGACGATTATCGTCCGCACCTGGCGAATTTCTTCGACGCAGTACGTACGCGAAAACCCGTAGTGGAGGATGTCGTGTTCGGCCACAACGCCGCGCTCGCCTGTCACATGGCGAACGAATCGTACTTCAGAAAGACGTCGGTGGTGTGGGACACAGGATCGCGAACAATCAGGAACGGCTAGCGAACGAAGATCTCACTCCGCTGTCTGAGGCCGGCCGCTTCCATCATCAAGTAGCGGTCGGTGATCTGCGCGAAAACCCGTGCGAGGATGGTGCCGAGGAAACCACTGTAGGTCACCGACAGCTCGACGTGACTTCCTTGACCTGAACGCTGCACTCGATGGTTCGCGCTGGCGACGATCCCGGGGCGCCGCATTACCCAGGTAAAGCTCCGCGATGGATCGAGCGCGGTGACTTCCCACACTGCGGCCAGGAATTTCGGTTGCTTGATCCGTACGCGGCTGCCAATACGT
The DNA here is from genome assembly GCA_045803545.1 of Gemmatimonadaceae bacterium. Taxonomy (GTDB): domain Bacteria; phylum Gemmatimonadota; class Gemmatimonadetes; order Gemmatimonadales; family Gemmatimonadaceae; genus UBA4720. Next base: position 262,044 of record JBJMOW010000002.1, read on the forward strand.
AGGGGGCCGGTGTCGAGACGCTGGACCTCATCGACGCTTTCCGTCCACTCGGGCCAGAGCTCGACGGCTGTCATCACTTCCCAAACGCGGTCGGGCGGCGCATCGATCTTGAGCGCGATCTGAAAACGTCGTGGGTGGTCGAGCTCGACGCGGCGGTTGGTGCGGCTCACTGCTGCAGCGTCTAGGGTTTAGGCTCGCGCTCCCTCGTCCGACCGCCGCCCTCCCCGCTGCAGCAACCAGCCGAGTACGAACATCACACCACCGACGACTAGGAAGAAGGTCGCCACGGACATTTCAGTGGGGAATGAGCTGCGCCACATGCTGCTCGTGCGAGTAAAGATCGCAATGATCAGAATGGTGACGGCAAAGGAAAGAAAAATTCCGCCGACACCCATCAGTCCGGCTGAGAGGAATGATCGCATTGATTGCGGGTTAGATCGCGCGAAAGTTAACCGGTTCTATCGAGCGGGAGTGATCACGATGTTCCTGTACTCGACTGGCCCATGATCGCCTTGCAGGTAAATCGGTCCCGGCGCACCCTCGTAACTGTCGATTGCACCGCCGGTCGGGCCCGGAATCTCACGATTGCAGATCACTTGCTTCCCATTGGCGACGACCGTGATCATGCGACCAATCAGCGTGATGTCGTAAGTCTGCCACTGTCCAGCGGGGAGCGCCGCGATCTCTGTCGGCGCGAGGAATCCGTAGACGCCGCTGAAACGATGCGAGTCTGGCTCCTGTCCGTAATCATCCTCGATCTGCACTTCGTGGCGTCCGCGCAGATAAACGCCGCTGTTGCTTCCCTTCGGATAACGGAATTCGACGTGAAGCTTGAAATCGCCAAAGGTTCTTACCGTTCGCAAATTGACTCCCGACTTCGGGCTCGTCAGCACACCGTTCCGGACGAACCACTGATTGGTGACGCCCATCGGTTGCCAGCCATTCAGATCGTTGCGGTTGAGAAGATTGATCGGCGTACTCCACACCGGCTCGCGACTACGCGCCATACGCGGCGCGCGCACGCCCTGCCATCTCATAATGCTGTTGTCCGGAAAAATCATCGTGCCAACAAGGCGATTGCCCTGCAGGCGGAACGATACGCGGAGGTCGCCATCACCACCTTCCCACTGATGCGGCACCGCGAAGTGCAGTGAGTCGCCTTGCGCGATGATCTGCGTAATCGGACGTGCGCTGCCGACGATTCCCACAATCCTACCCACCAATGCATCTCGGCCCGATGAATCGATCTCGATCCACGACGGCGCCGTTCCCTGCGGCGTTGTAATCGTGATATCCCAGCGGCCGATCAGTCTTACGTCGCGCACTGGCCTGGGAAGGCGGTTCGCCTGCGCCACTGCCGTGCTCGAGGTGAGAACGGCAAGCATCAAAGCAAAGCAACGAGTCATCGAGTGTATCTCCGAATCAAGCGTGGCCAGCCCACGACGGCTTGCCATCGTAGGGAATGCAAGGGTCATAGCGACCGGGAGCTTCGGTGTAGCGCTGTGCCTGCGTCATTCCGATCTCGGATGTGAAATAGCCGAGGAGCGCCAATTCCTTCATCATGCCGAAGTATTTGCTCGGCGGCGCCTCGGTGATCTGCGTCGCCTTCACGCCCTGGGGTGTCGGCGGGTTCTGCTGGCGCTCAGCGAGGAACTCGTCTGACTTTCTCCGGGCTTCTGCCTTCATCTTCTCGGAGTAGTCGTACTGCTGCTTGTCGAGCGTCTGCAGCATTTCCAGCCGTTGCTGCGCCGTCGCTTCCATGAAGGTCTTGCCGTATTTGTCCTTCATCGCGTCGTTCAGCTTGCCCATGCCCTCGCGGAAGACCTTGTCGTCGTCAGCGCTGTAGGTGTCTCTCACCATCAGCGCCATGAAGGCGCCCGTCTGCGCTGCTTTTGCGCCCGGTGTAGTCGTCGTCGGCAGAATGGTGTCGGCGATTTCGTCGAGGTAGGCGACCTCATCGTTGGTGAAATTCGCGCCCACCTTGTATTCACGTCGACACGCCGTGACGAATGCGCCGCTGCCAAGCACCGCGACGCCACCGATCAGCGTCGTGATGCGGAAGACAGCTTCGCGGCGCGATATCAATTCGGGCGTATCGATGATTGCGATGTCGTTATCAGTCATTGATCGCTCCAATTAAAGATTCTGGCGCTTTAACTCATTGACCGCGAAGTCTGCTGCGCGGGCAGTGAGTGCCATATAGGTAAGCGAAGGATTTACGCAGGCCGCCGACGTCATGCACGAGCCGTCGGTGACGAACACATTCGGGGCATCCCAGACCTGATTGTGCGGGTTCAGCACTGAGGTCTTCGGATCGCGGCCCATGCGTGCCGTTCCCATCTCGTGGATGCCCATGCCCGGGAAATACCCGCCGTCGTACACCATCACGTCTTTCACACCGCAGGCGTTGAGCAACTCCGCCATGTCGACCTGCATGTCGCGCCGCATCGTGTTCTCGTTCTCGCGGATCATGCAATCGATCGCGATGACCGGCATGCCCCACGCGTCTGTCTTCGATTTGTCGATAGAAACCGTGTTGCGGTGATCCGGCAGCATCTCTCCGAACGCCGTCGCGCCGATGCTCCATTGACCCGGCATGGCCATCGAGTCCTTGAAGGCGCCTCCGACGCCGAGCTCCGCGACCGCACGGCCCCAATCTTCACGACCGGCCCCGCCCTGGTAGCCGAATCCGCGCAGATATTGCCGCTTGTCACCAAAGAGATTGCGGTAGCGGGGGATGTAGAAGCCGTTGGGACGGCGACCGAAGTAGTACTTGTCGTCGAGACCTTCGAGCTTGCCCTGTGCGCCGACGCGGAAGTGGTGATCCATCAGGTTGTGGCCGAGCTCGCCAGAGCTACTGCCGAGTCCGCCGGGCCAGATATTGTTGGCGGAACGAAGCAACAGCCACGTCGAGTTGATCGTCGACGCACACAGGAAGATGATCTTCGCCTTGTAATCGGTGACCTGCTTGCTCTGCGCATCCATCACGCGCACGCCGGTCGCGCGCTTCTTGTCCTTGTCATAGATGACTTCGCTGACGATCGCAAACGGCTTGAGGGTCAGATTGCCGGTTTTCGCCGCGTGAGGCAGCGTCGATGACTGTGAGCTGAAGTACGCACCATAAGGGCAGCCGAGCCAGCACGCGTTGCGATACTGACACTGCGTCCGGCCATCATGCGCCTGCGTCAGATTCGCAGAGCGGCCGGGAATGATCCGGCGATGCGGTCCAAAAATCTTGTTCGCTTTGTCGGCGACCATCTGCTCGCCACAGTTGAGCGGCATTGCCGGCAGGAACTGACCATCGGGGAGCTGCGGCATTCCCTCGTGCGAGCCGTTGATGCCGGCGTGTTTTTCGACGTAATCGTACCACGGCGACATCTCAGCGTAACGGACCGGCCAGTCGACGGCGACACCTTCCCTGGCGTTCGCTTCGAAATCGAGATCACTGTGGCGATAGCTCTGGCGTCCCCACATCAATGAGCGTCCGCCAACGTGATAGCCGCGGTACCAGTCGAAGCGCTTTACCTCGGTGTAAGGCGAATCCCTGTCGGATGCCCAATAGTCGAGATTGGTCTCGTTGAGCGGATAGTCGCGCTTGAGAACCGGATACTCCTCTTCCATCGCGCGGGTACGCCCGCCGCGATGCGGATACTGCCACGGCGCTTTGGTCGCGTTTACGTAGCCCGTGATGTGTTCGATGTTCTTGCCTCGCTCGAGGCAGAGAACTTTAAGGCCTTTTTCCGTGAGCTCCTTACAGGCCCAGCCGCCGGAGATTCCGGACCCCACCACGATCGCATCGTACTCTGTGTTCTGCATCAGCGCCTCTATGTAATGCGGAGTGCACGTGGAATGTTGGTGACATCACCAACAGATCGCGTCCGAATATGTGCGTTGGTATGGGCGCGACTCAAGAACCTTTCGAATCGGTGTTTACCCCAAACCGGCGGCCGCCTCACGATCGGCAAGAATTTCTCCAGCGGCGAATTCATGTATCACCGTCGCCGGCCATTGGGGATCGTAACGCTCGGCTTTGAGAACCCGCGAGAGCGATTCTCTCTTGGCTGCCCCTGTCAGCACCATGACTCCAGCGCGCGCCGCGGTGATGGTCGCAATCCCCATACTTACACCGTGGCGCGGTACAGCATCGATCGAACCGAAAGCGGGAAAGGTCTGCAGATTGTCGCGTCGTGTTTGTTCGGAGAGCTCGACAATCCTCGTTCGACTTTCTCGTGGACTCGCCGGCGGATTGAACGCGACGTGACCGTCCGATGCTCCGGAAGCGAGGACGAAGAAATCGATTCCGCCGGCTTCCTCGATCCGGGCCTCATACTGCTCCGGATCCACCGGATCGGGAAACCACACGTTGCCTTCAGCCAACTGAAATTCTTTCGGTAAATGCTCGTTCCATCGTCGAATGATTTCATGGCGCGCGAAGTAATGACACGACCACGGCTTGTCTGCCGGCGCGTTCTCGCGTCTCTCAATCACATATTCGTCCATCATCGCCAACACGACGTGAGACAGGTCCTGGGGCGCCGTCGACAGGCGCCTGCCAATCGCGCCGTAAATCGGCTTTGGAGTCCGGCCCGTCGGGCAGCCCAAGACGTACCGTCGCCCTTCGGCGCGCGCTCGATCGATCTCCGACAGCAACCGATTGCCGAGGACGGATCCGATTTCGTCCGCCGTTTCGATCACATTGAGGCGAGCTCTGGACATTCCTGGTTACGCTGCGAGGCGCGCCAGGCCGAGCGCGTCCACAATCACGTGAGCGACAATGGTTGGCCACAGTCGACCAGTTCGAACGTAGTACCACGTCAGGACAATCGCGATTGGCAGGACGGAAACGAAGGCAAGGTTGCCCTGATAGAGATGCACCGACACTCTGAGTATGATGCTGACCGCACACGCAGCGGCGATCCCGAAACGCGATGTGACTGCGGGAATCGCGTAGCCGAGCCAGAGGAACTCTTCAAAGATTGGATTGATGAGAGAGGCGGCAACAACGACGGTCGGCGAGATGTGGCCGGTGAACTGACGCGCCTTGAGGAACGCCACCATGTCGTGCACAAAAGCAGACGTCACCAGCACCGAGACGTATAGCGCGACGATCAACGCCACCCAAATCAGCAGCCCACGGACAATGTCCGGGCCCTCGGGCGCCGGTGTGATCGACAACGGATTCCAACCCCGCCGCAAGAGGAAGGGTAGAATGGCAGCGGTGATGGCGGCCTCCAGGCCAAGCGTCATCAGCAAACGCGCGTCGCTGAACACCACCGCTCCGTTGTGGAGCAAACGCCAGCGAACCGACGAGGAAAGAAAGAGAACAGTCGGGATTCCCAGTACGAGTGCGATCTCGCTCAGCGACGGACGCCGGGCGACCGACACGCGCGTTGCCGGCTCTTCCGTCATCTAATCATGAGCTGAAAGAGCAACGCTCGCCGCACCGACTATCCCTTCCCAGCCGTCGAACGTGGAGCACACGATCTCGACTCGATCGCGAAAGTCGTCACCGGCGCGCGCGTGAAAACTTGCTCGGGTAGGCTTGATGAGGGTGTCGCCTGCCGCCGCGAGCCCCCCGCCGATCACAACGCGCTCGGGAGAAAAGATCGGAGCGAGCGAAGCGAGCCCGAGTCCGATGAAATCTCCGATTGCCGCGATCGCATCGCTAGCCGTCTTGTCGCCGTTGCGGGCGGCATTGATTACGTCGCGCGCTGCCCGACCATTCGCTCGCTCGGATAGCGCGGCGGAACACGCAACCGCTTCCAGGCAACCGCGCGCGCCACAGGTGCATCGTCGTCCGCCGGGCTGGACGATTACATGACCGATATCACCCACACACTCGCCGGTGAACCGCAAAAGCTTTCCGGCGACGATAACCCCGCCACCGACGCCAGTCCCGAACACCATGCCCAGCAATCGGGTCGCACCTCTTCCCATCCCGAATCTGTATTCGGCGACCGTGCTGGCATTGGAGTCGACTTCGAGCTGGCAATGCAGCTCGAACCTTTCCTCAAACGCTCGCCGCAGAGGAAAATCGCACAGCTCCCGCAGATTCGCGTTGGCGACCATCATCGTGTGCTCGCGATTCAGAAAGCCGGCGATCGATACACCGATCGCGACCACCTGATTTCGTTCGTCAGTCACTGCATCGAGCATTGGCCGCAGCTCGTTGGCGATCGCGTCAACGAGATGCTCTGGCTCGCTGCCCGTTTTCGTGGGAATGGTGGCGCGGCGAAAGATCCTTCCGTCTTCGCCAACTATTCCGATTTTGGTGTTAGTCCCTCCGATGTCGACTGCACCCGCCAGTCGCATTAAAGCGCAGCCTTCGCCAATTCCGGCTTTTTCCAGAGATCGATTGGCTTGACGATGCCCCTCGGTCGGAAAGGAAGGGTAATTTTTCTGCCGAGACCGGCAGACGCGTACGCGGCGTAGAGAATCTCCTGGACCACGCGTCCGGTCTCGCCATCCGAGATCGGCGTCTCTTTTCCCCTGACGCAGCGCGCGAAGTGACGCATCTCCTGCGGGAATCCGTAATTCCAGTGCTCCTCGAACACCGGATACGTCCAGCCTTTCGTCGAGGAGGCTTTCTCGACCGCGTACCCGAAGCCGACTTCCGAGTAAGTCGGCAGTGCGTTGCCCATCAGCATGTCGGCGTAGGTCTGGCCCTTATCGCCAAAGACCTCAATGCTGTCGTCCATTCCGCCGGGTCGATTCCAGCTGCTCTCCACCATGCCGATCGCGCCATTCTCGAATTCCATGATGGTGATCGCTTCATCTTCACCTTGAGAGCGTTCGCGATGGTGGATGTTCGCCATGTGCGAGTAGACGCTTTTGACTTTTTGCTTGCCGAGGAACCACCAGCAGAAGGCGATGCCGTGGCAGCCGAGATCCATCAGTGCGCCGCCGCCGGATTTGTTGACGTCCCAGAACCAGTCGGAGTGCGGCCCGGAGTGTTTTTCGCCCTGTTTCACCAGGTGCACACGCCCAAACGCTCCTTCGTCCGCCATCTGCTTCGCTTTGACGTATTTAGGTGCGAAGAAGAGCTCTTCGGCGTACAGAAGTAGAACGCCTGCTTCCTTGCAGGCGTTGCTCATCGCGTCCGCTTCTTCGAGCGTGACGCAGAGTGGCTTTTCACAGACGACGTGCTTCCCGGCCTTGGCGGCGTCGATGGTGATCTGCGCGTGCAAGTTGTTGGGCGCCGTGATGGAAATCATCTCGACATTGTTGTCACGCAGCATCTCGCGATAATCGGAGTATGCCCTCGCGATTCCGTGACGCTTCGCAAAGTCCTCCGCATTGCCTCTGGTCGGCGATGCCACCGCGACGACTTCCATTTCTTCTGGCATCGCCCTCACCGAAGCGGCAATGCAGTCGGCCTGAAAACGTGAGCCCACGATCCCGATTCTTACTTTCGACATCTTAGCGCCTCCCGCCTCACGCCCACGCGCGCTGGCCCGGCTGGAGGGGTACACAGCCGACCCATTTACCCGGCGTCATAATGTAGCGGAGCGCCTTGGTTGTGCCGATTTCCGAGGAGAAGTACGCCTGCAGCGATAACTCGCGAAGCAGCGTGAAGTAATGCTCGCCATTCTTTGCCTTCGCCTCAGCGTCTATCCGACGAAGCCAATTCTCGCGATTCGCCTGCGACATCGAAGAGAAATGATCGCCTACCGTGCTCCTGAACTGTTTGAGCCCGTCGACGACGAGCTTCTGCTTGTCCGCCTCGTAGCAATCCGTCAGCAGCAGATTCATGACAGGCCCGACTCCGGCCGCCTTCGCTCCGGGAGATCCCGCCGTCGTCGGGAGCAGCGTGTCGGCTATTGTCTCCACCAAAGACTGATCATCCTCACTCAGCAGGGACGATCCCGCTTTTCCCGATTCGCGCCCGCACGCCGTCGTCACGCCCGCCGAGATCACAAGCACTCCGCCCAGCAGCAGGCCCGTCGTTCTTACAGCCTCGCGTCGATTCATCGGATGCATAACAATTCCCCGTCCTCAGTCAGTCAGCAATTGTCGCTGCCTTTGTTCACAGCCCGGTCGTTTTCAAAGATTCTGCCTGCCCATTTCCTGAGTTGCGTGATCCACGGCACGCGCGGTCAAAGTCATATACAGAATTGAAGGACTCTGATTACCGGTCGACGCCATGCACGCGCCGTCAGTGACGAAGACGTTCTTGCAGGCGTGCAGTTGATTCCATTTGTTGAGCAGGGAGGTTTTTGGATCGGCGCCCATCCGCGCCCCACCCATCTCGTGGATGTCGAGGCCGGGCGCCCAGTGGGTGTCGTGCACTTCCACGTCGTGGCACCCGGCCACGCCCAGCATCTCCTGCGCCTGCTTTTGCCAATCACGAATCATGGCCTCCGCATTGTCGTCATATCCGACAGACATAACGAGCAACGGAATTCCCCATTGATCCTTCTGGGTCGGATGCAAGCTCACCGTGTTGGTTTCGCGCGGGATGGTTTCGCCCTGCATGTACATGTAGATGCCCCATGGCCCCGGCTTGGTGAGTGATTCCTTGTAAACGCCACCGACGCGCTCTACCGTCGTCGGTTCGCCGCGCTCCCGGTATCCGCCGGTGAAGGTCGTGTAGCCGCCTACGAAGTCAGCATCTGCATCCTGTTTACCGAGATTCCGAAAGTTGACGAGAATGCACTCCGTCGGATTCTTGCCATAGAAGTATTTGTCCTCAAAGCCATCGAGCTTTCCGCTGGCGCCCGTTCTGTAGTTGTGATGACAGATGTACTTGCCCAGAAGTCCGCTGTCGTTGCCGAGGCCATGCGGGAAACGATTTGATGTCGAGTTCAACAGAATGAGGTTGCTATTGAGCGCAGAAGCGTTCACGAAGACGATGCGCGAGCTGTATTCGGTGACCGCGTGAGTTTCGGCGTCGATGACCCGCACGCCGGTCGCCTTGCCCTTCGCTTCGTCGTAGATGATCGAGTGGACTACCGAGTGCGGCCGAATGGTCAGGTTGCCCGTCTTCGCCGCCCAGGGCAACGTCGACGCGTTGGAGCTGAAGTATCCGCCGAATGGGCATCCGCGCATGCAAAGATTTCGCGCCTGGCACGTGCCACGGCCCTGCTGCAGATGGATCTCTTTCGGCTGAGAGAGATGCGCCCAGCGACCCTGCACGACGTGCCGGTTTCCATACTTTGCCAGCAAGGCATCGCGCAAATGTCTCTCGGCGCAGTTGAAGTCGAATGGAGGCAGAAACTCTCCATCCGGCATCGCCTCCAGATGGTCAGCGTTTCCGCAGACGCCGATGAATTTCTCGACGTGCGAGTACCATGGCGCGACGTCGTCGTACGTGATCGGCCAGTTCATCCCGTATCCCAGTTTTTCCGGCGCGACGAACTCGTGCTTGCTCCAGCGCTGGCAGGCGCGACCCCAGATGATTGACTTGCCGCCCACCTGATAACCGCGGATCCAGTCGAACGGCCGCTGCTGGACGTACGGATGGTCTCGGTCCTTGATGAAGAAATGCATGGTGTCTTCGCCGTACCCAGCCGCCTTGCTGATCAGCGGGTTCTCCTTGAGGACCTCACGCGACAAGGAGCCGCGGTGCGGCAGCTCCCACGGGTTCAGGTTCATGGTCGGGTAGTCCTTGATGTGGACTACGTTGCGGCCACGCTCGAGCACGAGGGTTTTCAGTCCCTTCTCGCACAATTCTTTCGCAGCCCATCCTCCCGAGATTCCGGAGCCGACAACAATTGCATCGTACGACGTGTTTTCTTTCACTGTGAGCGACCTCGACGTCCTGGCAGAGAGTTGCGGCTAGAAATTAGACTCGGCGCGGGGCACTGGCGAGCGATGGCTAAAGGACAAATCGACTTTTTCAGCGAGACACCGAAATACCCTGAGGGCTTTCGCTACAAGCGCGAAATCATTTCTCGCGACGACGAGCAGGCCCTGATAGCTGAGATTCGCACGCTGCCGCTCAAGGAGTTCGACTTCCACGGATTTCAGGGCAAGCGACGGGTGCAGAGCTTTGGCTGGCGCTACGATTACGACGATGAGCGAATCAAACAGGCCGAGCCAGTTCCAGAATTCCTGCTGCCGCTACGCGAGCGTGCTGCGCGTTTTGCCGATCTCGTGCCGGATGAGATCCAGCACGTTCTCGTCACCGAGTACGATCACGCCGGCATCGGCTGGCACCGGGATAAGGCGAACTTCGAAGACGTTATCGGCGTATCTCTTCTTGCGCCATGCACCTTTCGACTGCGGCGCAAGGTCGGCTCGAGCTGGGAGCGAGTGTCGTTGGAGGCGGAGCCGAGGTCGGCTTATCTGATGCGCGGGCGATCGAGGACGGAATGGGAGCACAGTATTCCGGAGGTCGACGGGCTCAGGTACTCGATCACGTTTAGAACGCTGCGCAAAAAAGCTTAACTGCAGTTGTCCTCAGCGGTTTGCGACTCCGATTAACTTTCCTGCATGCCAGATAAATCCCGCACTCCCGTAATCGTCGGCGCAGCCCGCACCCCGATTGGAAGATTTCTCGGCGGACTCTCCCCACTAAGCGCCCCTGAGCTCGGCGGGATCGCGATTCGCGAAGCGCTGAAGCGCTCGAAAGTCCCGGCCGACGATGTTCAGGAAGTCATCATGGGCCACGTGCTGCAGGGTGGGACCGGCCAGGCACCAGCGCGCCAGGCCGCGCTAAAAGCCGGACTTCCGCCGACTGTATCAGCCGTCACTGTCAACAAGGTTTGCGGTTCTGGGCTAAAGGCTGTGATGCTCGCGTCCCAGGCGATCAAGGCGGGGGACGCCCAGGTAATCGTGGCCGGCGGTCAGGAATCGATGTCGAACGCCCCTTACTACCAGTACGGAATGCGCGGTGGCGTCAAAGCCGGAGATCAGACTCTGGTCGATGGGATGATCAAGGACGGACTTTGGTGCGCGTCGTGTAACGTCCACATGGGTCGGCACGCCGAGTATACGGCGAAGAAGGCGAGTGTCAGTCGCGAGGATCAGGACGTGTTCGCCGAGTCATCGCATCGCAAGGCGGTCGCAGCGATCGATTCCGGAAGATTCAAGGACGAGATCGTGCCGGTACAAATTCCCGGGAAGAAAGGCCCGACCGTCGTCGATACTGACGAGTCACCGCGTCGTGATACTAGCCTCGATGCACTCGCCAGGCTGAAGCCGGCGTTTCCAGGAAAGAACGGTGACAACGAAGATCTCACTGTCACAGCCGGGAACGCCCCCGGTCTAAACGATGGCGCGGCGGCACTCGTCGTTGTCTCGGAGGCGTACGCCGAAGAGCATAACCTCGAGATTCTTGGTCGTGTGACCGGATATGCGACGGGTGCAACAAAGCCCGAAGATCTCTTCTTCGCGCCGATCAAAGCCGTTCGCAACCTGATGAAAAAAACCGGCTCGCAGATCGGCGACTACGATCTGATCGAAGCCAACGAAGCCTTTGCGTCGCAATCGATCGCGGACGGTCAGGAGCTCGGCTGGGACTGGCAGCGCGTCAACGTGAACGGTGGTGCAATTGCGTTGGGCCATCCGATCGGCGCGAGCGGAGCGCGGGTCCTCACGACCCTCCTTTACGCGATGAAGCAGCGGGGCGCGAAGAAAGGACTCGCGACACTTTGCCTCGGCGGCGGTGACGCGGTTGCGCTCAGCGTCGAGCGCACGAACTAGAGTTTGACCGGCGCACCGCCACGTTCGCGAGCCAGACGGTCGCTACGACCGTTCTGGCTGATACCCGTTTTTTATCTCATTTGCTTTGTCGCCCTCGCGATTCTCGAGACGGGCGCTGCATTTGTCGGCATACCGGGCGTACAAAATCCGCGATCGATCGCATATCAGTGGGTGGTCCTGCTGAGCGTCGTGTTCGCGACGTGGGCGATGCTCCGCATCGACAAACAAACGTGGACCTTCGTTGGACTCGGTCGTGAAGCCGCTGCTCCGCCCGTGCTAATCAACGGAGCATTGCTCGGCGCCGCGACGATTGGCACGGCGTGCCTCGTTCTGTTGGGCACCCACATGCTTCGAATTGAGCCAACTGGGCAGGGAAGCTGGTGGGGGGCGGCGGGGCAGTCAGCACTCGCGCTGCTACCGGCCGCGTTTTTCGAAGAGCTGTTCATGCGCGGGTTTCTATTCGCCGTGCTGCGTCGCGCTGGCGGATGGCGACTCGCGTTGATCGTGACGAGTGTAGTTTTCGGTCTGCTACACGCCTGGAATCCGGGTGCAGACGCGGAATCGATCCTGGCAGTGATCGTGGCTGGTTTTTTCCTCGGTGCAATACTGCTGGCGACTGGAAGTCTGTACGCTGCCGGGGCGGCGCACTTTGCATGGAACTGGGTGATGGCCGGCGCGCTTCACATCGCCGTCAGCGGAATCGCGTCGAGTGATGCCGACTATCGGACTGTCGAAACGGGTCCGGATTGGCTGACAGGCGGACCCTGGGGTCCGGAAGGCGGACTCGCGGCAGTGGCGGCGATGTTCGTCGCGATCTTCTATTTGTACGGACGCTATTTGCGCGGAATGGAGCACAGGAAATGACCGACCGCATTGCCGTTGTAGGAGCGGGGCAAATGGGGAACGGCATTGCGCACGTTTTCGCGCAATACGGTTTCCCGGTGACGATGATCGACGTCTCTCAGGACGCGCTCGATCGAGGACGATCGACCATCGCAAAAAACGTCGAGCGTCAGGTCAAAAAGGGCGCCATTCCCGCAGATGAGCAGGTGAAGATCCTGTCCCGGATAGATCTCAGCATGGAGCTGGATGCGGCGGCAGGGGCATCTCTGATTATTGAAGCGGCGAGCGAAGATAGCGGTCTCAAGTACCGCATCTTCACCGACCTCGATCGCGTCGCGAAACCGGACGCAATTCTCGCTACCAACACGAGCTCAATCTCGATCACTGAAATCGCTCGCCGCACCAGCCGTCCCGAAAAAATCATCGGCATGCACTTCATGAACCCTGTCCCGGTGATGAAGCTGGTCGAGATAATTCGTGGCTTGGCGACGTCCGACGAGACGACGAAGCGAGTGATGGACTACGCGCTCGAGCTGCAGAAGACGCCGGTCGAGGTGAACGACTACCCTGGCTTCGTCTCCAATCGCGTCCTGATGCCGATGATCAACGAAGCAGTCTATTGCCTGATGGAGGGAGTCGGGAAACCGGAAGCGATCGATCAGGTGATGACGCTTGGCATGAATCACCCGATGGGACCGTTGGCGCTGGCCGATCTGATCGGCCTCGACACCTGCGTTGCAATCCTCGAAGTCCTGCGCGACGGACTGGGCGATCCGAAGTACCGGCCCTGTCCGCTGCTGAAGAAGTACGTTGCCGCCGGTTGGTTGGGCCGAAAATCCGGGCGCGGCTTCTATACCTATAGTAAGTAGCCCGCCATGTCCTGGGCGCTCCATCCACTCACCGAAGAGCAGACGGAAGTTCAAAAGCTCGCGCGTGGATTCGCGCAGGCTGAGATCACTCCGCACTCCTCGGAGTGGGACCAAAAGGCGTACTTCGAGCCGACTCTGGTCAAGAAACTCGGGGAGCTAGGTTTCCTCGGCATGATGCTGCCGGAGGAGTACGACGGCCTCGGCACCGACACCGGCACCTACCTTATCGCGCTCGAGGAGATTGCCGCCGCTGATGCATCAGTCGCCGTTCTCATGAGCGTGCACAACTCACTTCCGACGCAAATGATTCTTCGTTACGGAAGCGAGGCGCAAAAGCAGCGATTTTTGAAGAAGATGGCGCGCGGTGAGATACTGGGCGCCTTTGCTTTATCCGAGCCCGACGCCGGCTCCGATGCGTCAGCGCTTTCGACCCAGGCTGTCAAGGACGGTAATTGCTGGGTTCTGAACGGGACCAAGAGCTGGGTCACCAACGGCAATACTGCCGGCGCGATCATCGCCATGGCTCGTACGGATTCCAGTGGCGCCCGACGCGGTGCGCGCGGGATCGGTGCGTTCATCCTCACGCCTGATCTGCCCGGCTTCAACGTCGGTAAAAAGGAAGACAAGCTTGGATTGCGCGCCTCGCCCACGGTCCAACTCAACTTCGACAACCTTCGCGTGCCAGCCGAGAATCTGCTCGGCGATGAGACTCAGGGTTTTGTTTATGCGATGCAGTCCCTCGATAACGGTCGCCTTGGAATTGCAGCACAGGCGATTGGAATTGCGCGCGCGGCGCTCGAGCATTCGGTGGCGTACGCCGGAGAGCGTCGGCAGTTCGGTAAATCGCTAAAAGAGTTCGAGGCGATTCAGTTCAAACTCGCCGACATGGCGATGCGAGTGGCTGGATCGCGCGCGCTGTTGCATGCAGCGGCGGCAGCGAAGGATCGCGGTCAAAGCATTCGTCAGTTCAGCTCGATGGCGAAGCTCATGGCGAGCGAGACAGCGATGTGGGTGACGACGCAGGCGGTGCAGATCTTCGGCGGTTACGGGTACGTGAAGGACTATCCCGTCGAGCGGCTGATGCGCGATGCGAAAGTCACCGAGATTTACGAGGGCACGTCCGAGATCCAGAGGATTGTGATCGCGCGGGCACTCTACGGGCAGTCATAACTTTTTCCGGATACTCGATTGAAGCTGTTCGACACCCTTGCAGAAATGGGACACGAAGAGGTCGTGATGTGCAGCGACCCTTCGATTGGATACCGCGGTATTCTCGCGGTTCACAGCACGAAGCTCGGTCCCGCGCTTGGCGGCACGCGCTTCTGGCAATATGCGACCGACGAGGAAGCGATCATTGACGCGCTGCGACTTTCGCGCGGTATGACCTACAAGAATGCCGTCGCGGGTCTCAAGCTCGGAGGTGGCAAATCCATCATCATCGGCGACAACAAAACCACGGACCGTGAGAGGATATTCCGGGCTCACGGGCGTTTTATTGAATCGCTCGGCGGTCGTTACATAGCCGCCGAGGATGTCGGCACCAGCACCAGGGACATGGACTACGTCAAGCTCGAGACGAATCATGTCGCGGGCCTTGCGGGGAAATCGGGCGATCCTTCGCCGGTAACCGCGCACGGAGTATTTCGGGCGGTGCAGGCATCAGCCAATCACACGTGGGGATCGGACAGCCTGGAAGGAAAAACAGTCACCATCCAGGGCTGCGGCAGTGTCGGGAGTTATCTCGCAAAGGAGCTGCACGAGGCGGGTGCCAAGCTGATCGTTTCGGACATCGATTCGGCGAAAACGGCACGCGTTGCGAAGCTCACCGGTGCAAAGGTGGTTGAAGGTGACGCGATTTTCTCTGCTGACGCCGATATCTTCTCGCCCTGCGCGCTCGGCGGAATCATCAACGACACGACAATACCGAAACTGAAGGTTCGCATCGTCGCGGGCGGCGCGAACAATCAGCTGCTGGAGGAGCGTCACGGCGACGAGCTAATGCGGCGCGGGATCCTCTATGCGCCGGACTACGTCGCAAACGCCGGCGGTGTGATTAACGTTTATGGAGAGGTGGCCGGCTGGGATGCGCAGAAAGCCCTGGACAAGGCCGACGACATCTACGATACAGTCCTCAAGGTTTTTGACATCGCCGAGCAGATGAATATCCCCAAGTACGAAGCGGCAGACCGTCTGGCGGAGCGCAGGCTGGCGGAGGCGAAATGAGTGAGATGATTCCGATTGCGTCGGATCACGCTGGCGTCGAGATGAAAAACCGGCTGATGTCCGAGCTGAAAAAACTGGGTTACGACCCGGTTGATTTGGGGTCGAACGATCCCAAAACCCCCGATGACTACCCAGACTTCGGGCATCCTGTCGCCAGGGAAGTGTCCAACGGCGATGCGAAGCGGGGCATTCTTCTCTGCGGTAGCGGTGTCGGCATGGACATCGTCGCCAACAAGCACCCGGGTGTGCGCGCCGCTCTGGCGTGGGAGCCTGAGATCGGAGCGCTGTCTCGGAAGCACAACGACTCGAACGTGCTGGTGCTGCCGGCTCGCTTCATGAGCGACGACGCGGCGATCAAAACCATGAAGCAGTGGCTGGATACTAAGTTTGAGGGTGGGCGCCACGAGCGGCGCGTCAACAAAATCGAGCCAAAGGACACCTGATGCCACAAACTCAGGCACCACCGCAACGGAGCATCGGTCGTAGCGCGATGCCGGAAGGCCACATCGGACAGTCGGATCCCGATGTCGCCCGGCTCATCGATCAGGAAGTGGATAGACAGCGCAATGGGCTCGAATTGATCGCCAGCGAGAACTTCGTCTCGCAGGCAGTGTTAGAAGCGATGGGCACACCGCTCACCAACAAGTACGCCGAGGGCCTTCCCGGAAAGCGGTATTATGGCGGGTGCGAAGTCGTCGATAAGATAGAGCAGCTCGCCATCGATCGAGTGAAAAAGCTTTTCAACGCCGAGCACGCCAACGTCCAGGCGCACTCCGGCGCGCAGGCAAATGCCGCTGTGTATCTGGCGTTCCTCAAGCCCGGCGATGTAGTGCTCGGTCTCGACCTCTCGCAGGGCGGGCACCTCACTCACGGATCGCCGGTCAATTTTTCCGGTCTGCTTTATCACGCGATTCACTACGGTGTAGGCGACGACGGTCGCATCGATTACGCCGCGATGCAGCGCATCGCTAGGGAGCAGAAGCCAAAAATGATCATCGCTGGCGCCAGCGCCTACGCTCGCATCATCGAGTTCGAGCCGTTCGCTGAAGTCGCTGCCGAGATCGGCGCAAGGTTCGTCGTCGACATGGCGCACTTCGCCGGGCTCGTCGCGACGGGATTCCACCCGTCGCCGGTGCCGCACGCTGATGCGGTGACCAGTACGACCCACAAAACTTTGCGCGGTCCGCGCGGCGGTTTGATTCTTTGCAAAGAGGCCCACGCCAAGGCGGTCGACAAGGCGATGTTTCCAGGAACGCAGGGCGGTCCACTCGAGCACGTCATCGCCGCCAAGGCGGTCTCATTTAAAGAAGCGCTCGAGCCGTCGTTCAAAGACTATTGCGGCCAGATCGTCAGGAACGCAAAGACACTGGCGAATGCGCTGATCGAGCGCGGATTCAACGTAGTTTCAGGCGGCACCGACAACCACCTGATGCTCGTTGACCTGCGGAACAAGAACGTTACCGGCAAAGTTGCAGAGAAAGCGCTCGACGAAGCGGGGATCACGGTGAACAAGAACACTGTCCCAAAGGAGACCCAGTCTCCGTTCGTGACGAGCGGCATTCGTATTGGAACTCCGGCCGTTACGACGCGCGGCATGAAGGAGCCGGAGATGCAGCTCATCGCTGGTTTGATTGACCGGGTCCTCGCCAGCGCCGGTGACGCAAACGTCGCATTGTCAGTCAGAGAGGAAGTACTCGACTTGACGAAACGTTTCCCACTCTACAAATCCTTTTCCTCAATGGAGAAAAAAGGGTAGCATGGCTGAGCTGGCATTTCGCGAAGGAATAATGGATCGCATTCGAATTCGTGAGCCGCGCTTTCACGAGCAGGCTTACTTGTTCGTGCTCTCAGCTCTGGAAATGTGTCAGGCGCAGCTCACTGCGCGGCGGCATATCACCGGCGTTGAGCTTGCCCATGCCTGTCGTGAGCTCGCTCTGGAGCGCTACGGCCTGACGGCGAAGCTGGTGCTCGATTATTGGGGCATTACAGCGACCGCGGATATTGGCGACATCGTCTTCACCCTTGTGGATTTGGGATTTCTGCTCAGCCAGCCGCAGGACTCGCGCGACGAGTTTGTCGGCGTGTTCGACTTCGACCTGGCATTCGAGCGGGATTATCCCTGGAACTGCGCGCAACAGGCGTAAAACCAGAACATCCCAGCAATGCCCGTCTGGGTGGTCGGCGCCAAGGAATCTGCAGAGCGCGATCGGGCAGCCATTGAAAACGGAACCCCCTCACGCGTGCTGATGCAGCGCGCCGGCAACGCTGCTGCCGGCGAAATAGTGCGGCGCTACCGCGATCGTCTAAATGATGGTGCCGTTGTATTCGCCGGACCTGCCAACAATGGCGGTGACGGTTGGGTCGTGGCAGCTGCACTGGCGGACGCCAATGTTCGCGTCAGCGTGTTTCAGGCGGCCGAGGCCGATCCCCGAAAATCGCCAGATGCTGTGGCCGAGCGCGACCACGCACTACCCCGAGTGACGGTGGTGAAGGAGGTGCCGCACGATGCTGGCGTCGTGGTGGATGGACTCCTGGGTACCGGCTTCGATGGCGAGCCTCGTGGAGAAGTCGCGCTCGGGATTAGCCGCGTGAATGCGCTGCGTGAGAGTGGAGCGACGGTCGTCGCGCTCGACGTGCCAAGCGGATTGAATGCAACGGATGGAAAACACGGCGCCTGCGTTGTCGCCGACCTTACCATAAGCTTTGGCGGCGTAAAAAGAGGAACTCTGCTCGCCCGCGATTGCTGCGGAGAGATCGTCGCGATAGACATCGGTCTCGACGACCACGGCGGCCCGGCGCCGGCCCGTTCACCACGAGTTCCCGAACTGGTGACAGGCGAATGGGTTTACTCGCGCGTGCCGACGATTCGATACGATGCGCACAAAGGTGCGCGCAAGCATCTGGCGTTCATTGGTGGCGGACCGGGAATGCCGGGCGCAGTCGTTCTGGGTGCGCGCGCTGCGCTGCGCAGCGGGATCGGCCTTGTCCGAACAATGGTCGCGCCAGAGAACACGAGCGGCGTACTCGCTGCCGTTCCCTCAGCGCTCAATTCTCACTGGCCAGAGAGTGACGACGCGATCAAGTCCGAGATCGCCAGCTGGGCCGACGCGATCGTCATCGGCCCGGGCCTCGGCAAAACGCAGTCGTCCAGAGAAATGGTGGAGCGCGTCCTTCGATCGACGGATCTGCCCGTTCTTCTCGATGCTGATGCTCTCAATGACTACGCCGGCGACACGGCATCTCTTGCGAAACTTCTGCTTGGCAAGAGAGCATTAGTGACACCGCACGTTGCCGAATTCGCCAGACTCATGGACACCGCCGCCGATACCGTACTCGCGAATCGATTCGATATCGGCAACGATCTGGCCCAGAAAATCGGAGCAATCGTGCTGCTCAAAGGATCCCCAACAGTGATTTTCTCACCGACCGGTGATCGCCTTGTCGTTGCGCGAGGAAGTGCCGCGCTCGGCACTGGTGGCAGCGGAGACATCCTGGCTGGCATCGCGGGAACTTTGCTGGCGCAAATGGATGACCCGATGGATGCGGCAGCGTGCGCCGCATGGATTCACGGCCGGGCGGCGGAATTATGCGAGCACGTTCGTGGCACGACTCTCGAGGACGTCCTATACGCGTTGCCACGCGCGTGGAACGAGCGTGAGGCAGCACCGATCGCGCCGGTCACAGCTGTTCTCCCGGCAGTCGCCAGATGACAAACAGCACCAACGCGCGCAACATCGCGCTCGGTCCCGGGCGCGAGTTCGACATCGTGCGGACTCTGCTCGATGAATGGGGACGGACAGCAGAGCGAATCGGCGACGACGCGGCCGTCCTCGAGGTCCCTCCAGGCGAGCGCGTAGTCGTCACAACGGACACCTCTGTCGAGGGCGTTCATTTCAAACGCGAGTGGCTCAATCATTTCGAGATCGGGTATCGCGCAACCGTCGCCTCGCTCAGCGATCTCGCGGCGATGGGAGCGCGTCCACTCGGAATCGTCATCGCACTGACCCTGCCCGACGGCGATCAACAGGAGGCACGCGAGCTCGCCACCGGAATTCGCGAGGGCGCGTCGGCGGTAATGTGTCCAATCGTGGGCGGCGATCTGTCGTCGGGATTATCGCTATCGCTGACGATCACCGCGCTCGGCAGCGTCGCCAGACCTTTGACGAGGGCGGGTGCGAAAGTTGGCGATAAGGTCTATGTGACAGGAGAGCTCGGTGGGCCCGCGGCCGCATTACGCTCCTGGCTGGCTGGAACGCCGCCGAGTGAACGGGATCGTGCGAGGTTCGCCGCGCCGGTTCCTCGCATCGAGCCGGCAATTGCTCTGGCCGCACGCGGCGCTTCGTCGGCAATCGACATCTCGGACGGCCTCGTCGCCGACGCGGGGCACGTTGCGGCTGCAAGCAACGTTGGCATAGAGATCGACGCCGAGCGCGTCCCGCGGGTTCCGGGTGTCACTAGTGAACAAGCAGTAGCATCCGGCGAGGAGTACGAGCTTATCGTTACGGCTAAGGACATCGACGCTCGCGCATTTTCGGCTGAATTCGGACTCGATCTGACGGAGATCGGCCGAGTGGTTGCCGGCCCCCCTCGAGCTACGCTGATGCAAAACGGTCGACCCATCGCGACACCAGGTGGATTCGATCACTTCGAGAGCAGATGATTTCTTTCATACGCACTGTACTGCTGTATACGATGGCGTTTTTCGCCACGCTCACAATCGGCTCGACCGTCATCGTCGCTGCTCTACTGGGCGTCAAAGACAAGCCGGGTGGGCTATTCGACAACGCGCCCCGCTGGTGGTCTTCGCTCATCCTCTGGGCTGCCGGAATCAAGGTGCGTGTCCATGGCATGGACAACGTGGAGGGCGTCGGTCCGCACATCTTCGCCTCCAATCACGTGAGCTGGTTCGACGTGCCCGCCCTCGCCAAGATTCTCCCGCACTACAAGTTCGTCGCCAAAGCTGAGCTGTTCAAAGTTCCGATATTTGGTCAAGGCATGCGCTCAGTCGGTATGATCGAGATCCAGCGTGAGAACCGAAAAGCAGCGTTTGGCGCCTACGACGTAGCGGCGGAGAGGATCCGTGGCGGCGCGTCGGTAGTCGTATTCCCGGAAGGTACCCGCGGTCGCGCTTACCCCCTGCGACCGTTCAAGAAGGGACCCTTTGTCCTCGCGATCGCCGCCGGGGCTCCGATCGTGCCGATCATCGTCCACGGCACGATTGAGATAATGCCAAAAGGCACTCTCAGGGTTCAGCCCGGCACGATCGATGTACATTTGCTGAAGCCTGTAAGCACTACCGGCTACGATTACGATCATCGTGAGGCGTTAATGGAGGCAGTAAGAACGAGAATGGCGGACGCGATGCGCGAGTTCTACGGCGTCGATTCTCCGCCGTCTCCGCCATCGCGATTGACGTCATCGCGCGAACTTCTGTCCTCAGATAGTCTGCCCACCGAAACGCGGTAGCTCCCCTCCGCCCACAGCCCAAAAATGTCAGGAATCATCGAGATCAAAGCGCGTGAAATTCTGGATAGTCGCGGCAATCCCACTGTCGAAGCCGACGTTACCCTCGAGAGTGGCGCGACGGGTCGCGCCGCAGTGCCGAGCGGTGCGTCGACGGGTGAGCACGAAGCGTTGGAGCTTCGCGACGGCGATGCGGAGCGTTATCTGGGCAAGGGCGTCGAGCAGGCGGTCCAAAGCATTGAGGAGCGCATTGCGCCAGCGCTCAACGGCGTCGATGCCAGCGAGCAGATCACGATCGATCGGACGATGATCGAGCTCGATGGAACGCCCAACAAAGGCAAGCTGGGCGCGAATGCGATTCTGGCGGTGTCGATGGCCGCGGCGCGCGCATCAGCGGTGGAGGTTGGCCAACCGCTCTATCGATACCTCGGTGGTCCGATGGCGCGCACAATGCCGGTGCCGATGATGAACATTCTCAATGGCGGCGCACACGCGACCAACACTGTCGATTTTCAGGAGTACATGATCGTGCCGATCGGGGTATCGAATTTCCGCGATGCGGTGCGGATGGGCGCCGAAGTTTTCCACGCGCTCAAGAAAGTGCTGGTCAAGCGAAAGCTGTCGACTGGCGTGGGCGATGAAGGTGGGTTCGCGCCGGATCTCAAGAACGACGAAGAGGCGTTGCGGGTCGTGGTCGAAGCGATCGAGGCAGCTGGTTACGCGCCGGGGAAGGAAATCGCGCTGGCACTCGACGTTGCCGCGAGCGAGCTGTTCAAAGGCGGCACGTATACGTTCAAAAAGAGCGGGGCAGGGTCGCGCGACGCCGACGGCATGATCGAGATCTATGGCAAGTGGCTCGATGAATATCCGATCGTGTCGATCGAAGATGGCCTCGCCGAAGACGATTGGGATGGCTGGGCGAAGATCACCGCGGCGCTGGGCGATCGAGTGCAGCTGGTTGGGGACGACCTGTTCGTCACCAACACCGAGCGGCTCGCACGTGGGATCGAGTCGGATGTCGCTAACGCAATTCTGATCAAGCTCAATCAGATCGGCACGCTGACCGAGACCCTCGAGGCAATCGAGATGGCGCGGGCCAACGGTTATCAATCCATCATCTCACATCGCTCAGGTGAGACCGAAGACACCTTTATCGCGGATCTTGCCGTTGCAACTGGTGCGGGTCAGATCAAGACGGGCTCGGCCAGCAGAACCGACAGGGTCGCGAAGTACAACCAGCTGTTGAGAATCGAGGAGCAGCTCGGCGAGACGGCGGAGTATCCCGGCGGCGCGATTTACGGCCTTGGTGACTGAATCGAGCGCTGACGGTCTAGGATGTAATGAAGCGATATGTATGGTGGGCGCTGATCGCAGCGGCGGTTTTTTTCGCATTGCAGGGTGGCGAGTACAGCACCCGGGATCTGTTCCTGCTGCGCAATCGAACGGGCCGTTTGACCCATCAGGTCGATTCGCTCCAGCGACATGTTGATTCGCTGGCGCGATATCTACGACTGGTGAAAGGCGATAGCGCGACGCAGGAGCGCATTGCGCGCGAGGAATTCGGAATGGTTCGCGGCGACAAGGAGATTCTTTATCGCTTTGGCGACGCTCCCGGGTCTACCGGTGATAAACCGCGATGATTACTTTACCAGTCTCATCGCGGGGTGGAGCAGCCTGGTAGCTCGTCGGGCTCATAACCCGAAGGTCGCGGGTTCAAATCCCGCCCCCGCCATTTACTGTGATATCGAAGTTTAAATACCCACTCTAGTTCGCAGCTCGCAACTGATGCGACGTGCGGGCGAGAGTGGGTATTTGCACTTCGGCAGCGCGCGCACGGCTGGGTAGCTCAGCTGGTTAGAGCACGGCACTCATAATGCCGGGGTCGCGGGTTCGAGTCCCGCCCCAGCTATTTCGGCGAAAGACGGGCAAGTCCCTAATCTCACAAAAGGTTACGGGCTTGCCCGTTCTGCATTCCGGCGGGCGCTTGACTGGTCACTGAACCACTTAAGCACCACGAGAAGCACCACGGCCCTCCGGGAGCCAGAAATCCGCCCTCGGCGGAACCCGTTCACGTTCGATCCGCGCAACCTCACAACCGACCCGGTCAGGTGCGCTGAGATCGAGCGAGAGCAGGCAGCGCTCTTCGCGATGTGGCTGTCCGATACCTGGGCGAAGATCCTCTGATGAAGGGCCCGAGCTTCAATCTGGTGCCCCTCAATCGGGACGAAGCCGACGCATTCGTTCGGCAGCACCATCGCCATCATGGTCGCTCAGCCGGCCACCGCTTCGCGCTGGGAGCAGCTGTCGGCAGCGAGATCGTCGCCGTCTGTCTTGTCGGACGTCCGGTCGCGCGCGGCAACCAAGACGGCTTCACCGTCGAAGTCACCCGCCTCGCGTCCGATGGGACGAAGAACGCCTGCTCGTTTCTCTACGGGGCAGCCCGGCGAGCTGCTTTCGCGCTCGGCTTTCGGCGGATCATCACCTACACGCTGCCCGAAGAAGGCGGCGCGTCACTCCGCGGTTCAGGGTTTCGTCTGGTCGGTGAGCGCGGCGGCGGGTCGTGGTCGGCCAGGCACAGGACATCTGGCTGTCCGCTACGTCATCATGGGCCCGGTGCTGATGGTTTGGGGCGATCTCGAAAGCGCCGTCTACCGTTGGAGCTCGGTCATCTCGTGGAAGTTCCTCGCGGGGTGTGATCTCCAATATTTCGAATCAAAGTGCGAGGCGAGTCCCAAGGGTCGGGACTACTTCGACTTCGACACTGATCTCGCCCTCGCGGACTTCGACGAGGTCATTAAACAGCGCGTCGACGAAGGTTGGGATGAATCGAACCCCGACCTTATAGCAGAAGCGCGGCGCACGATCAGGTACGGCGCTGATGAATGGCGCGAGTGGTTGCGCGCGAACGGCCATGAACTGTTCGGCGACAGCTGGTATGAGTGGGTGCCAGACCTCGGAAAACGGATCGCTCAGACCTGCGCCGCGCACCTCGTCGGGATCAAGATGGCGGTCGCTCAAATGGCCGAAAAATCGACGGATTCTCAGCCCGCGTTGGCAGGCGCAGAAGCACCATGAGAAGCACCATGACGCTGCGTGTAGGTGCCGCAGTACGCCGCACGATGCCGTTGGTAAGGCGGGTGTACGCTATTATAGTAGGGGCAACCCTAACTCATAATGCCGGGGTCGGGAGTTCGAGTCTCCCCCCAGCTATTCCCTAAACGCGGTCGGCAATGACGATTCGGCGGATGGACAACGTCCTCATCGTTGTCGACGACCTCGAGGCGGCCAACGCTTTCTTTCGCCGAACTTGGTATGGAGCTCGAAGGCGAGACGACGGTCGAGGCCGAGGGCATCATTCTCGGATTGGCCGAGGACCTCCGCTCATACCGCGGAAGCGCAGTAGCAAAGACACGAGCGTCAACCCAATAACTGCCCCCACAGCGTTCAGAATCACGTCGTTGACGTCCGCTAATCGATAGCTACCCCAGGCTCGCGAAAAGTACTGAACGGTCTCGACGCTGATTGAAACAGCAATCGCGATCAGTATTCCCTTCAAAAAGCCGATACGCCTCCAGGCGAGCGGGATCAGGATGCCCAGCGGGACAAAGAGCAACACGTTGCCCCTTGCGTTGTACAGGCAAAAGAATCGGGCATTCGGATCTGTGCGTGAGATCGCGGGCGGACAGGTCAGCGCTGCCAGATTTGGGTGCAGCTCCATTCCCATCGTATCGTCGGCATGCAAGCGCGATGGACGGTTGGGGGCGAGCGTAGCAGAGGCAAGGCCGGAGAGATAAAGGACGAAGGTCAGGAGCACGAGTTCGCGTCGTAAAGCCAGCGGTTGTCTCGAAGTGCGAAGGCGGTACAACCGAAAGAGCAGCCAACACGGAACGACGATCGCGCTCAGGGCGAAAAACGGAAAGAAAAAACTGCGATATACGAGAAACGGATAGAATAGACGAGGCATATCGGCAGATCGTTGTTGACCGTAACCACAAAAAAAAGGCCCGTCGAATTTACGACGGGCCTTTTTTCTCAGGGCTGATTTAGAAGCCAGTCAAAATCACAAACTCGTCGCGACGATTCTTGGAGCGGCAATCTTCTTCTCTGGTGGCTGTGCAAGCGGGACGCTCTTCGCCGTAGGCAGCGATGCGAATTCTCGAGCCATCGACGCCACGGTCCGTGAAGTAGCGGTGTGCGATCGCGGCGCGACGCTGACTCAGCGCGAGGTTGTACTCGTCCGAGCCGCTGTCATCAGCGTTTCCTTCGATGCGTAGCTGTACGCTCGGATTGCGCTGCAGCGCATCCACTTTCTGATCGAGGAGGCGCATTCCCTCTTCGGTGACTTCGGATCGATCGAATTGGAAATAAACCGGAGTAGTGAGCGCTTCTCTGTCGCCCGCGCGGCTCTTCGAGCGCGCGGCAGCTGCCGCGGCAGCAGCCGCATCAGAGTCATTCGCGTCCGATTGAATCTTGGAGTTCTCGCGTTGCGCCGCATCCATTGCAGCGGCGGTTGCTGAAGTCGACGTCGATGGGGCAGTGGCCGCGTGATGCCGCGCGCAGGCGCTCGTCAACGCAGCAAACGAAAGCAATGAGATCGAAAGTATTGTTTTATGCATTGGGCTCAGGTCACAGGTGAGATTCATCTACCTGACGAACGACCTGTGAGTTCCGCCACTTAAGCTGAGCCGAAGAAGCGCCGGGACCCGCTTATTACGCTTTCACACACC
Organism: Gemmatimonadaceae bacterium; assembly: GCA_045803545.1. Taxonomy (GTDB): domain Bacteria; phylum Gemmatimonadota; class Gemmatimonadetes; order Gemmatimonadales; family Gemmatimonadaceae; genus UBA4720. The sequence continues at coordinate 287,815 of JBJMOW010000002.1, forward strand.
TCATCGGAAAAAACTCGCGTCGTCGTAATAGTCCGTGAAGCGTTTGATCCTGCCGTCGTCGACTTCAACGACCGATGCGCCGCGACCGGAGGTCCGTCGATTGGAAACCTGCTTGCCTGACGGATCTTTTCCAGTGTAAGTGCCTGTCCAGGTCCATTCGATGCCGACGAGGCGGCCGTCTTCCATACTGTTGGTGACATTCCATTTGAAGTCCGGCTCGGCGGTGATCAAGCCACGCAGGAATTCGTTCACCGCTTTTGCGCCGACGCCGCGAAAATTCTGCGCGACGTCTTCATGAACGCCGTCACCGGCCAGCAGTGTATCAATTGCCGCTGTATCGTGCGCGTTCCAAGCCTGCACATACGCCAGAGCGACCGCCTTGTCGCCTGCCACGGGCTGTTGCTTTGAATAGACGGCGCACGAAATGGTAGCGAATGCGAAAAAAATTGGAGCAGTGTACGAGCGTCCTCTCATTCCCCGCCTCCATCAGGTCGTTTCAGCCGTCTATACCGAGCGTTGCTCGATACGCTGCATTCCCGCTGCGCGGGGCGCAAGTGTGTTGTGTACCAACCCTGCGCCGTTCAAAGCGCGGTCCCACATCCGACTGCGCATCAAGGTTTCTTGCAGTTGTTCGCTCTACCCCGTAAGGTTTGCTCGCTGGTGAGCCGCAACCTTCCGACGAGAGGTGGCAATGCGACGCCCGTTCTGGCAGCTGGTCATTGTTATTGGCTTTCCTCTGTTGGCAATCATTCTTGCTCCGCGCGTGACCACTGCGCAGGGCGGCGTAGTGCGCGGACGGCTTACTGACTCCGCCGGCGTCGCCATCGCGCGAGCTACGGTCACCCTCGAGCCCGGCGGATTGCGCGCAACGACGCGCGATAATGGCGAGTACGCAATCACGCGCGTTCCACCCGGCGTCTACACGCTGCGAGCGCGCCGGCTTGGTTATCTCATCCCGGCAACTACAGTGACGCTTGCGGAAGGGCAAACAGTAACGCAGGACTTCACCGTGACGCACTCGGTGGTCTCGCTCGGAGAAGTGGTCATTGGATCGCGCGCGCGGCACACTGCCGCGGACGAGTTACCGGTCCCCGTCGATGTTTTCACGCCAGAGATGATCCAGGCCCAGGGCACCACCGAGACCGCTCAGATTCTGTCGCAGCTATCGGCCTCGGTGAATTTCCCACGCCAAAGCGTGTCTGACGCGACGGAGATCGTGCGACCCTTCACGATGCGCGGGTTGAGCCCGGATCACACGCTGGTGCTCATAAATGGAAAGCGCCGACATCACACCGCGCTGATTCATTACTACGGCGCCGGTGAAGGCGCTGGGTCGAGCGGCATCGACATGAATTCGATCCCGGCCAGTGCCATTGGCCGAATCGAGGTTCTTCGTGACGGCGCGGCTGCGCAATACGGATCGGACGCGATTGCCGGCGTCGTCAACGTACTTCTGAAGGATGGTGCAACATCGCCGTTCTTCACCGCGGATCTCGGTGAGTATTGGACCAGCAAACAGAATCCGGCTGCGCTTCCGAATTCTGGCGGCTCGCGGCCGGCTTACCCGCACGACGGAAGAACTTTCGACATCAATGGCGGCTGGGGAGTTCCACTCGGCCGAGGCTCGCTCGGGTTGTTCGCCGAGTACCGCGATCGGCAGCCGACTAACCGTGCCGGACCTGACCCGACAGACATGTTCGTTGCGGGCGATGCCGACGGAGTGGTGGACGGGAATCTCGTTTCCAAGAACAACGCGATCGGAATGCCGAACCATCACTGGGGCGATGGCGCGTCCAAGGATCTGATGACCTTCTTCAACGCCTCCTTCCCGTTCACACCCTCTAACGCATCCGCCGGTCTCTACGCGTTCGGCGGGTATAGCTACCGTCAGGGAGCCGGTTTCGGATATTTTCGACCGCCATCGAGCGAGCGAAACTGGACGCAGATCTACCCAAATGGTTTCCTTCCGAAGTTCGCTCCCGATGTTCTCGACTTTTCCGGAGCCGGCGGTGTGCGCGGATTATTGTCCGGCTGGTCTTACGACCTCGGCGGAACGATCGGCCACAACGGGTTCAAGTACAATCTTGAGCACACCCTGAATACGTCGTTGGGACCGTGTCTGACAACGGCGTGCGCACCGGGAGCAGATGGCGTTCTGGGTACCGCAGACGATCCCGGCATCCCCAACAAAACGAGCATTTTTGCCGGAGAGCTCAAATACACCGAGGCGATTCTCAGTCTGGACGCCAGTCACGAATACGCGGCGGGCCTCGCGTCGCCACTCAACGTGGGCATCGGCACCGCGTTCCGCACCGAGCGTTACGTCATCGGGGCCGGTGAGACTGCCTCTTACATCAACGGCTTTCATCCGGCGCAGGATGGCAGTATCGCGCCGTCAGGGTCACAGGTCTTTCCTGGATTCCGCCCCCAGGATGCGACGAACGCGGACCGGAACAACGTCAGCGCTTATGTTGATCTCGAGGCCGACATAATTCCGCGCGTACTGGCCGACGTCGCCGCGCGTTACGAGCACTACAGCGACTTTGGCAGCAAGGTCACTGGAAAGCTCGCGATGCGGTACCAGCCAACTTCACAACTCACCTTGCGTTCGGCAATCAGCACGGGTTTCCGCGCCCCGTCGCTCAATCAGAGCTACTACTCGAGCGTCGTCACCAATTTCGCCGCAGACCCCAACACCGGCAATCCGGTTCCGTTCGAGATCGGGATCTTTCCAGTAAACTCACGAGAGTCCCGCGCGCTTGGCGCGCGACCGCTTAAACCAGAATCGTCGCGGAATATCAGTGCCGGATTCGCGCTGACGCCGATCGAAAACCTCACGTTCACCGCGGACTTCTACTACATCGCGATTGACGATCGCATCACCATCACGGGTTTTCTCGGCGACGGCACTGACAGCGTTTCCCGCATCCTGGCCAATATCGGATCGCCTGCGACGACCGCGCAATATTTTACCAACGCGATAGATACCAGGACGCGAGGTCTTGACTTGACTGGCAGCTATTCGCGGGCGACCCTCGGGGGAACGGCCGGCCTCAATGCAATCTTCAATTTCAATCGCACGACGATCCCAAACGAGGACAACATTCCTTTGCCGGCGGAGCTTCAGGGGACTGGCGTGACCCTCGTCAACAAATACGACGAAGGGGGCCTGTTGGCGATCACCAAGGAGCGCCCGGCATGGCGAGGGACGGTCACCGGCACGTACTCGCGCGGATTGTGGAATGGCATGGCGCGCTACGCTTACTACGGCAAGTATACCTCAGCGCTTTACAGCTATAGTGGCGGCGACGTGCAGAACTATCGGAACAAGAGTCTGGTCGACGCAGAGATCGGCTTCTCACCAATACAGGGCTTCAAACTGTCGATTGGTGGACGAAATCTTTTTGACGTCTATCCGGACCGTATGAACGAGGGAAACGGGTTCGACATTTTCCCGTGGCCCCCGGCATCGCCATTCGGCTACAACGGTCGGTACCTGTACTCCCGTGTCGAGCTGACAGGCCGATGATGTTTCCACTGGCGCCGGCTCAATACCCGCCGCGATGAGAACCGTTCTTGCTTAACAAGCCGGTACCGATTTCGGCGTTGAGGAGGAATTGAGTGCCGACAGATCCTGCCACCTATCCGCTGCAGTTAGCGGCGATTCTATCCGATCGACTGCGGACGGCCAAACAGGAGCTGGTGACCCAATGGCTGAACCGGATCACCGCTCGCGTGGCTATCTCGAGCAAGCGCGTTTTTCCGACTCACGAATTGCTCAACCACGTCCCGCTTCTCATCGAGGGAATAGCCGGGTACCTGAAACGTCCCGAACGCGACATCGACGCCAAGGCGCCGGTCGTTGCGAAGGCGATGGAGCTCGGTGCGTTGCGTCACGCCCAGGGTTTCGACGCCTACGAGATTCTCAAAGAGTACGAGATGCTGGGCGAGATCATCTTCGGCTTCCTTGCCGATACCTCCGAGACAGTCCCCGGTGATTACGCCCGGCGCGATTTTCTTATTTGCTGGCAGCGACTGGCGCAGGCCATGGAGCTGATTCGTCAGGCGACGATGAGCCACTTTCTTCGCCTGTCCGATGGGCAAGTCAACGAGCGTGAGAGCAGACTCAGAAAATTCAATCGCACCGTTGCCCACGAGCTGAAAAACAGGATCAACGCCATCAGCGCCGCATCGGCGGCGTTGTCGCAGGAGTGGGTGCCACCCAGCGAACGAAAGGAGTTCGAGGAGATCATTGCCAAGAACTCGCGGGGTCTCGAGAAAACGCTCGGCAGCCTCGAGTCGCTCTCGAGAACGCAGGCGGATTCACGGCACTGCCGCAATGTGCTTTTGCCTGAGGCGGCGAACGAAGCAGTGCGTGAGCTCGCCGATGCGGCGAACGCGAAGGGCGTCGATGTGCGAATTGCCGACGATCTTCCCCCGATCGAAGTCGACGCAGCGGTCGTCGAGCTCGCGCTCATGAACTATGTATCGAACGGCATCAAATACTCGGACACTGGCAAACAGCAGAAATGGGTGTCGATCAGCGCCGCGGTCGAGGCGCCCAATACCGAGCACGATCGCGAGGTCGTGATTCGCGTCGCTGACAACGGCATCGGCATTCCCGCAGATCGGCGTGAGCAACTATTCCGGGAGTTCTATCGCGCGCACGACGAGACCGTCACCGACGCCGCGGGCACTGGTCTCGGACTGAGCATTGTGCGCGAAGCTGTCGAGGCCATTGGCGGACGCGCGTGGGCAGAGTTTCCCGAAAATCAGGGAAGCGTCTTTGCCTTCTCCGTCCCGTCTCGCAGACGGGAAGACCTGCGTAGAGCAGAGGCTGGCGCCCAGGCAAAGGAGCCCGCCAGCGGATAGCGCGGCCACTGACCTCGGGATTTCTCCCATGGTCGCCGTTCATTGCGGACGCCCGGTGAGTTCTCCATACTAGCTGTCACTCTCACCCCGTTCTCGTGACTCTACACTCTCGCCGACAATTTCTCACAACCTTGGGCGTTGGCGCTCTTGGCCTCGCCGGAATCAACGCCGCATCTTCCTGCGCCAGCGGCTCGGGCGCCGCCGGTTCTCGAAAGCTCAAGAAAGTTGGACTGCAGCTGTACACGGTGCGGAATCTGATGCAGCAGGATATGCCGGGGACTCTCGCGCAGGTTGCCGCTGCCGGATACAAGGAAGTCGAGTTCGCTGGCTACTTTGGTCGCACGCCGGAACAAGTGCGGCAACTGCTCGCTCAGAACGGCCTGACCTCACCCTCTTCGCATCTTCAGTTCGACCCTTTTGGCGGCAACGCCAATGATGTTCTCGCGTTCTCCAAGGCCATTGGTAACGAGTGGGCGGTGATTCCTTACATCCCTGAAGAGCGGCGCAAAACGATGGACGACTGGAAGCGCATTGCCGCTATGCTGAACAGCATCGGCGCGCAAGCGAAAACACAGGGGCTGCGTCTCGCGTACCACAACCACAATTTCGAGCTCGCCGACATGGGTGGTCAGCGACCCCTCGATTACATGCTCACCAATACCGATCCGTCGCTGGTCGATTTCGAGATGGATTTGTACTGGGTGGTTTTTGGTGGCGGAAACCCGATCGATTTCTTCAACCGCTATCCTGGCCGATTCCCGATGGTCCACGTCAAGGATTCCGCTGGACCGCCGGACAACAAGATGGCCGACGTCGGCAGGGGCACCATCAACTTCGCGTCGATCTTCGCACTCAGCGACAAGGCCGGCATCAGGCACTATTTCGTCGAGCGGGACGATGCGACCGATGAACTCGCGAGTATCCGCAATAGCGCTCAGTATTTGATCAATTTCACTTACTGATCTTGGATCTCGCAAAAACCGTTTTGAAAAAACTGAATTCATCGAGGAGCTGTAGCAGATGACGGGCAAGAAGGTCACGCGCCGCCAATTCGTTGCTGACGCCGGCAAGATCGGCCTCGGCGTGATGATTGTCCCGCGACACGTGCTCGGCGGCGTCGGCTATCAGGCGCCGAGCGATACGATGAACTTCGCGGTGGTCGGCTTTGGCGGGATGGGATCGGAGAACGCCCTCGAGCTTGCGAAGACCGAGAACCTCGTCGCCTACACAGATGTCGACTGGGCTTACTCAGCGAGTAAGGTCGCTGAAAAGCTCAAGGACAACGACAAGAAGGATCGGCCGGAAGGCATCACACTAAAACAAAAATTCGACAAGGCCACGCGGTATTCCGATTTCCGCGAGATGCTCGACAAGCAGAAAGACATCGACGGCATTGTCATCGCCACTCCAGATCATCTGCATGCAGTGGTGGCGAAAGCGGCGATGCAGAACGGCAAGCACGTCTACGTGCAGAAGCCGCTCACGTATTCAGTCCACGAAGCGCGAGTGCTACGTGACATGGCGCTCGCCAATCCGAAGATCGTGACCCAGATGGGAAATCAGGGTCATTCAAGTGAAGGGGCGCGGCTCGTCAATGAGTGGATACAGGCAGGCATCATCGGCCCCGTCCACGAGGTCCATGTCTGGACCAATCGTCCGGTGGTGTACTGGCCGCAGGGCGTTCCGCGTCCCACTGGCTCTCCACCCGCGGCGCCGCCGCCCAGTCCTTTCGGAAATCCGTACAGCTTCCGCTATGTGAATCAGCTGCTGGCGTCGGCGTTGGGTTCGTATCCGGTGCCACCCGGATTGCACTGGGATCTGTATCTCGGTCCAGTCGCGGAAGACGTCCCGTATCATCCGATCTATCACCCGTTCAACTGGCGCGGCTGGGTGTACTTCGGCGTCGGCGCGCTTGGCGACATGGGTGCGCACCTGATCGATCACCCGTTCTGGGCGCTCGGTCTTACTTATCCCACGAGCATCGAGGCCACGTCGACCCAGTGGGGGACGATCCCCGTTCCGCCCGACCCCAACGCTCCCGCAGGCAGTCGCGAGAATCGCGGTTACAACAAACCAGTATCGTATCCGGTCGCGACGCAGGTGCACTATCAGTTCGCTGAGCGAGGCAATCAGCCGCCGGTCAAACTCACGTGGTACGATGGTGGTTTGTATCCACCGCGTCCCGATGTTTTGCCGGATGATGTCACGCTCAAGAGCGAAGGCGGCGTGATCTTCATCGGCGAGAAGGGAATTCTGATGCACGACACATATGGCTCGAACCCGCGCCTCTTCCCGGTCTCACTGATTGAAGACGCGGCACTGGTGCCGAGGACTTATGATCGGATTCCCTGGAGTCACGAAATGAACTGGGTGAAGGCGATCAAGGGCGAGGCAAAGGCTAGCTCGCCATTGGAGTACGCGGCGCAGCTCACCGAGACAATGCTGCTCGGTATCGTCGCGCTCCGCACGGGTCAGGGAACGAAGATTCTGTATGACGGACCGAACATGCGCGTAACCAACATCGCAGACGCGAATCAATACCTGACGCGCGAGTACCGTCCCGGCTGGGCAATCTGAGTCAAACCCTTCGCGAGGAATGCCATGTCAACTGCAGTTTCGGCACGATTAACAACTATTTCCCTGATCGCTCTGGCCTTTGTTGCGTGCACCCCGATGGGGAACAACTCGCAAACCGCGAGCAGTGCCGCGGCGACGGGGACATCCGGGTTGAGTGCTGAACAGACCGCCGCCGGCTGGCGCCCGTTATTTGATGGCTCGAACACAGACGCCTGGCGCGGTTACAAGACGCAGACGCTGCCGGCTGGTTGGCACATCGCCGATGGCGTGCTGACGAAGACGGGATCGAGCGAGGACCTGATCACGAAGGATCAATTCGCGAACTTCGAGCTGGCGATGGATTGGAAGCTGAGTCCGGGCGGCAATGCCGGCCTCTTTTATCGCGGGACAGAAGAGTACGACCACATCTACTGGAGCGCACCTGAATATCAGCTGCTCGACGACGCAGGCCATCCAGACGGTAAGAGTCGCCTGACTTCGGCCGGCGCGGATTACGGCCTTTATCCCTCGCGTGCCGGTGTTGTCAAACCGGCTAACGAATGGAACTCGACACTGCTCGTGGTCAACGGCAATCGCGTTCAGCACTGGCTCAACGGACAGAAGCTGCTGGAGTACGATCTCGGCGGCGCGGACTGGCAACAGAAGGTCGCGGCCAGCAAGTTTGCCGCCTATCCGAACTATGGAAAAGCCAGTCGTGGCTACATCGGCATCCAGGGTGACCACGATGGAACTCTCTCACTTCGCAACATTCGAATCCGGGTCCTTCCATGAACGCACGTACGCGTCTGTCGGCGATGATGTTCCTCCAGTACTTCATCTGGGGGGTCTGGTTCGTCACCATGGGCACCTACCTCGGTCAAACGCTTCACTTCACCGATCGTCAGATCGGTTTGTCGTATGGAGCCACCGCCATTGCCGCGCTTGTCTCCCCGTTTTTCATGGGCGTCGTTGCCGACCGATACTTCTCCAGTGAGAAACTGCTGGCACTGCTGCACCTGGTCGGCGGTGTCGTGATGTACCTGGTATCGCTGCAGACGAATTTCGGCTCGTTCTATCCACTGCTGATTCTCTACGCGCTCTGCTACATGCCGACGCTGTCGCTCACCAATTCGATCTCCTTCCATCACGTCAACGATCCAGGTCGCGATTTCCCCTTCATTCGCGTGCTGGGTACGATCGGATGGATCGTGGCCGGCATCATCGTCGGAAAAGTCTTTCACGCTGACGCCCTGGTGTTGCCGATGCGTCTCGCTGCCGGCGCATCTATCATCATGGCTGCTTACTCGCTGGCGCTTCCGCACACCCCACCGCCCAATGCCGGCGGCAGATTCAGCATGCACGATGCACTGGGACTGGATTCCCTCGCCCTGCTGAAGAACCGGGACTTCTTCATTTTCGTGGCGGGTTCATTCCTGCTCTGCATCCCGCTTCAGTTCTACTACACCTTCGCCAATCCATTCCTGAATGAAGTGAAGGCGCCGGATCCGGCGTTCATCCAGACTTTCGGTCAGATGTCCGAAATCTTCTTCATGCTGCTGCTGCCGGTGGCTCTGCGGCGACTCGGCATCAAGGTGATCATGCTCGTGGGCATGGCGGCATGGGCGCTTCGATATCTCGCGTTTGGAATGGGTGCGGTCGGACCGGTGATGGGACTGCTGTACCTCGGAATCATCCTGCACGGCGTCTGCTACGACTTCTTCTTCGTCAGCGGACAGATTTACACCGATCAGCGTGCCGGCGAGAAGATCCGTGCTGCTGCGCAAGGCATGATCAACTTCGTCACCAACGGGCTCGGTTATTTCGTCGGCGCTTTCGTTTCGGGAGCGGTCGTCAATCGGTACGCAACCGCCAATGCCTCCTGCAGTGCCGAAGCGGCGGCTGCCCGTCAGTGCCTGCAGGTCACCCACGACTGGCATTCCATCTGGCTGGTGCCTTCGGCCGGAGCAGCGCTGGTGTTCATTCTGTTCGCGATCCTGTTCAAGCCGAGAGGGGGCGCGCCTCAGGCGGCCGTACCCGAGCCGGCGGTTGGTCCGGGCGGCGTACCGGCGTAACAAACTCGAGGCGGGAGCCGTATGGCATTGAAAGCCCACCGGGAATGACATAATGGATCCATTCCGAATGGTCGTCGCGATCGTGGTCGTCATCGCGGTGACCACGACAATCAGAACTTTACTTACTACCATCTTTGGTCGCCGCAGTTATCACGGAGGCGAGTCGCGCGAAACACGCGAGTCTGGCCCAATCGCCGACGCGAGACTTTCCCGTCTCGAGCAGGCGGTCGATGCGATAGCGCTCGAGGTCGAGCGGATCTCGGAAGGCCAGCGATTTACAACCAAGCTCCTTAGCGAGCAGGCCAGGCAGGGCGGCAAGCTCAGTCGTGAGCTCACCAACACTCCAACCTGACGTCGAGGTCAGCAATGTCGAACCGCAAGCTCGCGGTCGGTTGCGCAATCGTTGTGCTGGGAATTGCAGCGTGCGCGAAGGACGATTCGAGCGAAACTACAACTCGCTCGACCATGACAGAACGACAGAAGGACAGCCTGATCGCACGGTCGCCGATTCCCGGAGCGAAAGCTGTGCAGAAGTCGATGAACGTCGCTGATTCCGCCTCGGCGCGGGCGCAGAGAGCAGTCGACACTTCTCAGTAAAAGCCCGCGGCATTTGAAAACGGGCTGTCCTTTGCACTGACTGTAGCTCATGTCAGTTGCAAGGGCGCTCGAGCGTGACGGCGCAGCAGAAGAACAACCACTAGTCGAGCCAATCGCGGCGCTCCCCGAGGGCGCTCCCCACAAATACCTGATCGCGTTCGCGGTGGTGCTGGCGGCGTTGATGCAGGTCATCGACAGCTCCATCGTCAACGTCGCTTTGCCCGACATGATGGGCAACCTCGGCGCGAGTCTCGATGAAATCGCGTGGGTTTCCACGGGCTACATCCTCGCCAGCGTAATCATCATCCCTCTCACCGGATGGCTTGGAGATTTCTTCGGCCGCAAGCGTTACTTCGTCGGCTCGATCGTAATCTTCACCGTCACCAGTTTTTTGTGTGGAGCGTCCGGCTCGCTGTCGGAGCTGGTATTCTGGCGAATCGTGCAGGGGCTCGGCGGCGGTGCGCTGATGACCGTCTCACAAGCGGTGCTGTTCGAGTCGTTCCCGCGTCGAGAGGCGGGTATGGCGATGGCACTGTTCGGACTGGGCGTGATGGTCGGTCCGACAATCGGTCCTACACTCGGCGGTTGGCTGACCGACAACTACGGCTGGCCGTGGATTTTTTACGTGAACCTGCCGGTGGGTGTGCTGGCGTCGATGATGATCATTGCATACGTCCACGATCCCGAGCACCAGAAACGGCCGCCGTCGGTGGATTACATCGGGATTGCGCTGCTGGCGATGAGCGTCGGCTCTCTACAGTACTTGCTGGAGTACGGACAGCGCGAAGACTGGTTCCAGTCCAGCACGATGACGTTGCTCGCCGTTGTCAGCGCCGTGGGCGGCGTCGGGCTGCTGTGGCGAGAGATGACGACCGATCACCCGGTGATTGATTTCCGGGTGCTTCGACACCGTCAGATGTGGGTCGGTACTCTGCTGGGCGTGGTGATGGGTGTCGGTTTGTTCGCCTCAGTGTTCACGCTTCCCGTGTTTCTGCAGGGCAACCTCCGGATGACGGCGCAACAAACGGGCATCGTACTGTTGCCGGGCGCCCTGGCGACCGCGGTGTCGATGGCGGTCGTCGGCCGGCTCACCAATCGCTTCGATCCCCGCGTCCTGATCACCATCGGCGCATTGCTTTTCGCCGCCGCAATGATTCGGCTCTCACGAATCACGGGCGAGAGTGGGAGTGGGGACTTTTTCTGGGCGTTGATCATGCGCGGCGTCGGACTCGGCATGATGTTCGTCCCGCTGACGACGGTCACGCTCGCCGAGCTCGATCATCGCGAGCTGCCGCAGGGCACCGGGCTTTACAACTTCTTCCGTCAGCTCGGCGGCTCACTGGGAATCGCCGCGATCGCAACCCTGTTGTCGCATTACACCGCTCAATTTCGTGCGATTCTCTCCGAACACATCTCGTACGGCGATCCGACGACGATGACGCGCGTCGACATGCTGACGCGCGGGATGATGGCGAGAGGTGCAGATATGGCCACAGCGCGTGCGAGAGCGCTGGAGATTCTGGATCGCGAGTTGATGGCGCAGGCGAGCGTCGTGGCGTATAGCCGGATCTACGTGCTGAGCGCGATCCTCATTCTCGCATTGATTCCGCTGCTGCTATTGGTGCGGCATACGAAGGGAGCAGCGGGCGGAACGCAGCACGTCATGGAATAAGTCGCTGATGAACTGCTTGCTGGCTCCTCGCACTAAGCAGCGCTCTTACCGCTTTCCCGCCGGCTTCGAAGGAGCTTCCGCGCTGGCTCCTGCTGCGCGCGCATCATCCGGATCCGCGAAGCTCACATCCTTCCCGCGCTGCTTGAGCATGTTGAGGATGCCGACCTTATCGGTCGCCTTGAAATAGGCTTCCTGCGGCTCGACCTGCTTCTGGTCCACCAGCTCCACCAGCGCGTCGTTCATCGTCACCATTCCCAGGCGACGCGAAGTCTGCAGCACTGAGGGAAGCTGGAAGGTCTTGCCTTCGCGAATCAGGTTCGAGACTGACGGCGTAGACAACATGATCTCGCGTGCCGCGACACGGCCGCCGCCAATTTTCTTGCACAGCACCTGCGAGATGACGCCCTTGATCGATTCGGAGAGCATCACGCGGATCTGCTCCTGACGATCGGGTGGGAACTGGTCGATGACGCGGTCGACGGTGCTGACCGCGGTCGATGTATGGAGCGTGCCGAAAACGAGGTGACCGGTTTCAGCTGTCTCAATTGCCATCGAAACCGTCTCCAGGTCGCGAAGCTCACCGACGAGCACGATGTCCGGATCCTCACGCAGTGCGGCGCGCAAGGCGTGCTTGAACGAAGAGGTGTGCACTCCGACGTGGCGCTGGGTGATCAGGCACTTCTTGCTCTCGTGAACGAATTCGATCGGATCTTCGATGGTGATGACGTGGTCCGAGCGGGTGCGGTTGATCAGGTCGATCAGCGCGCACAGCGTCGTCGACTTACCTGAGCCCGTCGGGCCGGTGACGAGAACCAGGCCCTTCGTCAGATGACAAAGGCGCTGCACTTCCGGCGAGATTCCCATCTGCTCGACGGTGACGACCGCCGCAGGAATGGCGCGGAATACTGCGCCTGTCCCTTTTCGCTCACGCAACGCGTTACCACGGAAGCGCGCGATGCCAGGAATCTCGTGTGCGAAGTCGCTGTCGTTCAAGTCTTTGAACTCTTCGCGATTCCGCTCGAGCATCACTGCGTCCAGCATCGCCTCGATGTCTTCCGAGGAAAGCGCCGGTTCATTCGCGATCGGCAGAATATCGCCGCTCGCGCGAAGCAGCGGCGGCGACCCGGCTCGCAAGTGAAGATCGGAAGCCTTGTGCGTGATCAGTGCCCTGAGCAGAGTCTCCATCTTCTCGAGCGCGCGGCCTCCGCCCAGCGAGGAACGCGGAGTCGCGGCTGCCGGAGTCGGTCTCGCTTCGGCGCGCGCAGGAGCGGGAGACGACACGGCCGGTGTCGACGCGATCGCTGCCGTCGGCGTAAAGCCGACAACGGGCGAAACCGGCGCCGGATTCGTCTTGGGCGACGCGGCAGTGGCTGGCTCGATGCGGGCGCCGATTTTTCCATTCTGCGTCATCGAAACTTCGAACGTTCCATCCGCGCAGCTATACTGGAATCGTACGCTGCCCTGGGCGTCGAGCTGGTGCGGCTGATTTGCCGGCGCAATCTCACGCACCAGCGTGAGGATCTGCGCGCTTGTCAGCGCCTGCTTCATCACCGGACGTGGCTGATCCTTGATGGTCAGCGTCGCGATCTCGCCCTCGGTCAGAACGAGCGATGTCGCTTTGTTGGTGATGAGAAGATTGAGAAAGCGATCTAGCTGCGCCATGTCAGTCCAGTGGGCGAACGCGATCGATGAGCGAGCGATTGATCAGTCGCGCTTCGTTCGACGTATAGAGTGTGAGGAACCGGGACGTGAGCGCGTTGAGGTAATCGAGCACACGCGCACGGTCCGGACGTGCTTCCAGGCGAATGGAGCCGAGTCGAACCTCGCCGCCGATCAGAATGATCTGCAGCAGGGCAGTTGGAATTGGTCCTTCGCTTGGGTTCTGATCCGAGGCGTCTTCGCCGCGGTTTGCTGCAACTTCGGCGACGCGCTCTTTCGAGATCAGAATCACTTCGCCAGTCTCCATCTCCAACGGAAAAAACGTTGTCGTGTCGTTGAAGACTTCGGAGACATCGGCGAGCTCGAACGGCCGAAACGAGGAAAGATGAATGAACACGTTTCCACGAATTTCTTCGCCGCTCAACATCGTGAGAATCACCGCTTTTCGAGTCGTCTCGATGCGGTAGAGATTCGCGGTGTCACTTGTGTAAGGCATCGGCACGCGCGATCTGGGTTAGGCGTGGGTGCTTCGTTCTTACAAAGACTGTTTTCCGACCTCAGCCGTCACGTATTTTTGAGCTGAATTTCCCTCTTGCGACGGGGGTATTTCCCCTTCTGGCCAACACAAAGGTGATGCGCCAACTACCCTAGTGTCCCTGGGCCTTAATTCGTACTTTCCCGTGTCCTTTTCAGCCCGGGATGGCGATGACTACTGGCTTTGCGCTTCCGTTCTTTCAACCGCAACGACCGACGTACGACGTTGTCATAGTAGGCTCCGGCGCTGGCGGCGGGATGGCCGCCTACACGCTGACTCGCGCCGGCGCAAACGTCCTGCTGCTCGAGGCGGGCGGGCCTTGGGACAATCTCAAGGATTCACAGATGCTGCGATGGCCGTACACATCGCCGCGTCGTGGAGCTTCCACGCCGGACCGGCCGTTTGGTGAATTCGATGCCTGCGTCGGCGGCTGGGAGCTTCAGGGCGAGCCGTTCACGGTAGCCGAGGGAAATGAATTCAGGTGGTGGCGCGCCCGGATGGTCGGCGGGCGGACCAATCACTGGGGCCGTATCTCGCTCCGCTTCGGTCCCAACGACTTCAAGGCGAAGAGTCGAGACGGGCTCGGCGACGATTGGCCGATCACCTACGAGGATGTCGCGCCCTACTACGACCGACTGGACAAACTCGTCGGCGTATTCGGCAACAATGACAACCTGCCCAATCACCCTGGCGGATATTTTCTACCGCCGCCGGCGCCGCGTTGTTACGAGCTGATGGTCAAGGACGCCGCCGATCGACTGAACATCACCTGTGTCTCGGCCCGGCTGTCGATCATCACCAAGAATCACAACGGCCGCATGGCCTGTCACTACTGCGGGCAGTGCAATCGCGGCTGCCGCACCAACTCGAACTTCACCGCGACCAACGTGCTGATCGCGCCGGCGCTGCAAACCGGGCGCCTGACACTGCGCACGAACTCGATGGTGCGCGAAGTCACGCTCAATGATCGCGGGTTGGCGAGCGGCGTCACTTATATCGACACAAAGACCGGCACCGAGCAGCACGCTATGGGGCGTGTCGTGGTACTCGCGGCGAGCGCTTGTGAGACTGCCAGACTGCTTCTCAACTCGAAGTCTCCAAGATTCCCGAACGGGTTGGCCAACACCAGCGGTCTCGTCGGCAAGTACCTCACCGACACCACTGGCACCGATGTCGGCGGATTTGTCCCGAAGATGATGAACCACGTTCCGCACAACGAAGACGGCGTTGGCGGAATGCACATCTACATGCCGTGGTGGCTGGACAATCGGAAGCTCGATTTCCCGCGCGGATACCACATCGAGACGGGCGGCGGCCTCACCGGGCCACCGGAGTACGGATTCCTGAATGGCATCCAGAACTATCCGACGGGTGGGGGATACGGCAAAAAGCTCAAGGACGACTATCGCCGGTACGCCGGGGCGCAAATCTATTTCTCGGGTCGCGGCGAGATGATCCCGAATGACAAGAGCTACTGCGAGATCGATCCGGTGATGAAGGACAAGTACGGCATCCCGGTGCTTCGATTCCACTGGGAGTGGGCGGATTACGAGTACAATCAGGTTCGCCACATGCAGCAGACTTTCCGCTCACTGATCGAACAGATGGGCGGGCAGGTCTTCAGTTCCATGCCAGATCGGCAAAAGGGATACGGCATCGCGCGCGGCGGTGAGATCATCCACGAGCTCGGCACTACTCGCATGGGTAGCGACCCGTCGAAGGCTGTAGTCGATGCCAATTGTCGGGCCCATGACGTGAAGAACCTTTTCATCACTGATGGCGGTCCGTTCGTGTCGCAGGCCGACAAGAATCCGACGTGGACGATCATGGCGCTTTCGATGCGCACGAGTGACTTCATTACCGGCGAGACAAAGAGGGGGGCGCTCTAATGGCAAAGGACATTTCTCGCCGTGAAGCGGTGCAGGCTCTCGCCGCACTCCCCGCGGCTGTCTTCTGGTCGACCGCCGAGCTGGAACGGGCGCGCAAGTTTGTCGACAACGCGTTGAGCGCAACGGCACAGGGGAAAGCATTCGCGCCGAAGTTTTTTAGCGCCGCCGAATGGAAAACCGTGCGTGTGCTCTGCGACATGGTAATTCCGCGCGACGAGCGCTCGGGCGGCGCCGTCGACGCGGGCGTACCAGAGTTCATGGATTTCACGATGACGGATCGGCCGCGCTATCAGCAGAGAATGCGAGATGGGCTCGCGTGGATCGATGCTGAATCCAACCGGCGGTTCGGGAAGCCGTTTGCTGCCGCGACTGCAACACAGCGTGAAGCGATTCTCAACGATATCGCGTGGCCCGCGCGTGCTCCCGCATCGATGAAAGATGGGGTCGATTTCTTCAACGGCTTCCGCGATCTAACTGCGTCGGGATATTGGTCCAGCGAGATCGGGGTGAAGGATCTCCGCTACATGGGGAACGTATTCAATCCGAACTGGAATGGCTGCCCGCCGGCAGCTCTGAAGAAACTCGGCGTCACCTACGCAAAATTCGACAGAACCAAGCTGCGTCTCACCCCCGAAGGATAGACCTTAACCATCGACGCGAATTGACATGACAGATCGACTTGGCATTGGTTTCGTCGGCAGCGGGTTCAATGCCCGCTTTCACATCCTCTCGCTGACCTCTGTCCGCGAGATCGATGTCCGCGGCGTGTACAGCCCAAACGAAAAGAACGCGGCGTCAACGGCAGCGCTCGCCCGCGAGCTCGATGTCGGCGAGGCGAGGCCGTACAAATCCATACGCGACATGGTCGCGGATCCGGCGATCAATGCGCTTTGGCTGTGCGGTCCCAATCAGGCACGCATCGACAACATCACCGAGATCGTCGACGCGATCAAATCGGGAGCCGGTACGTTGCGCGGCCTGGCGTGTGAGAAGCCGCTCGCGCGCAACGTCGCTGAGGCAAAAAAAGTCGTCGACATGGTCAAGAGCGTCGGACTCGCCACCAGTTACCTCGAGAACCAGTTGTACTCGCCCGACATCACGCGCGGTAAGGAATTGATCTGGGCGCGTGGTGCATCGCTTACCGGTCGGCCGTATCTGGCGCGTGCCGCCGAGGAGCACAGCGGCCCGCACATGCCATGGTTCTGGCAGGGCAACATGCAGGGCGGGGGCGTGCTCAACGACATGATGTGTCACTCCGTCGAAGTCGTGCGACACTTGCTCACCAAACCGGGCTCCCCGCGGTCGTCGATCAAACCAGTGCGGGTCAGCGGTCACATCGCTTCACTGAAGTGGTCACGGCCGCATTATGCCAAACTATTGTCGGAAACGATGGGCAAGGATGTCGACTACACCAAACGGCCGTCCGAGGATTTTGCCCGCGCCACCATCGAATACGAATCGGAGGAGGGCGAGCCGCTGGTGGGCGAGGTGACCACCTCGTGGAGTTTCGTCGGCGCCGGACTCCGCCTGTCAGCGGAGTTGCTCGGTCCGGAGTATTCCATGTCCTGGAACACGCTCGACTCGAGCCTGAAGTTGTTTTTCAGTCGTGAAGTGAGCGGCAAGGCGGGTGAGGACCTGGTCGAGAAGCAGAACGCCGAGATGGGCCTAATGCCTGTAGTCGCCGAGGAAGCCTCGGTCTATGGGTATAGTGCCGAGAACCGGCAGACCGCCCGAGCGTTTCTGAAGGGCGAGAAGCCCATGCTCACATTTGATGACGGGCTCGAGGTCGTCAAAATCCTGATGACGGCCTATATGAGCGCCCAGACCGGCCGTACCCTCGATTTCCCGCCCAAGGACTTGGACTCCTTTGTACCGGCGGTCGCGCAGGGGAAGTGGAATCCGAGGGGACGTGCGGGATGAGGGATGGGGGATGAGGCCGAAAACGAAGGCTCATCCCCCATCCCCCATCC
The DNA here is from genome assembly GCA_045803545.1 of Gemmatimonadaceae bacterium. Classification (GTDB taxonomy): domain Bacteria; phylum Gemmatimonadota; class Gemmatimonadetes; order Gemmatimonadales; family Gemmatimonadaceae; genus UBA4720. The sequence continues at coordinate 305,637 of JBJMOW010000002.1, forward strand.
CTCATCCCGCCTCTTGGCACGGCCAATGCTATTGATGAGCTGTGACATCGATTAGGATTATGGGAATGAGACTCGCTCATCTGACACTAGCAATCGCAACCGCCGCCACCTTCGGGTGTGCAACTGAAAGGGCAGTCGCCCCACGCTCTGCCAATCCGGGTATGATCGCGCAGGTTTCGCCGAATGCGTTGACGACACCGCCGCTTTACGTCGTTGACGGGGTGCGCCTGAAGCTCGATCAGGTTCCCGTTCTCAACTCCGATGACGTCCTCTCTGTTAGCGTAGTGAAGGGACACCTCGCGCTGCAGAAATACGGTCCTGAAGCCGCCTACGGTGTGGTCATAGTTCGGACAAAAGCCGGTAACGTTCCGCAGACCTGAGCAGCTGTCTCGACAGGTTAGCCGATCAACAAAAGGGCACCCTTCGCGGGTGCCCTTTGTTGTTTTCCTCGCTAGCTGGACCTGTCGCCGTGTGACCTTCGGCCGCCCTTCCTCATCGGCTCGTGGTTCTCCGGCTCGCCGTATCCGCCGCCGCCGGGCTTTTCACCTCCGCCGTGGACCTTGTTCACGGTCGCCCAGGCCCGCCGCTCGGCCTCATCCTTGGATACGCCTCTCGTCTCGTAACCCTCTTCTATGTGCTCCGCCTGCCGTTTCTCTTTGTCAGTGTATTTCGATTTGTCTCCGCGAGGCATTTCTTCCTCCTGTTTGCCCGTGAATCGATTCTGCAGACCACGTACCGGCCTGAGCGTCTGGCACCGGGTTGCTACTGATAGCATTTTCTTCTGCGAATGACTTCACCTTTCGAGCGTCCGGGACCCGGCAGACTCCCTCCACTGCCTCGCTCGCTACGCCGAGTCGTACTGTCGATCGTCGCTCTTGTATTCATCGGCCTCGTCATTGTGCCGTGGCTGGCGACTTTCTTTACAGACTGGCTCTGGTTCAAGGAGATCGGGTTCCAGACGGTTTTCGCAACCTCGCTCGTTGCCCGCATCGCATTGTTTGTTATTGGCGGCGCCGTTGCGTTCGCCTGGTTTTACGGCAACGTCCGCATTGCGCGTGGTGCCGGTACCGGGTTTCCGGTGCTCTACATCAATCGTGGAGACGGTGTCTCCGTCGATATCTCTCGCACATTCACGAGGATGTTCCTTCCGGCTGCGGTGCTGATCGCTTTGGTGACGGCGATCTCCCTTTCGGCATCGTGGCTGACTGTGCTCAAGGCATTCAACGCAGTACCGCTCGGCCAGCGTGATCCGCTCTTCAATCGCGACATCTCGTTCTACCTGTTTCGATTGCCGCTGATTTCCGCTGTACTCGGCACTCTCATAACGCTGACGTTCCTTGCGATCATCGCGTGCACGGCGATGTACTGGCTTCGCAACGAGATCACCATGCCGCCGCGTCGCTCCACGGCGAAACCTCGGGCTGCGCGTCACCTGGGCGGTTTGGTGGCGATCCTTTTCATCCTGCTCGCCATTCGGCTGTGGATCGTTGGCACCGCCGACTTGCTTTATTCGACGACGGGCCCGCTGGTTGGCGCCAGCTACACCGACGTGAATGTTGGATTGCCCGGCGTCTACATCAGCGCGGTTGCTGCGATCATCACTGCGGTGTGGGTGATCTACGGCGTCATGCGCGACAAACTGGTCTGGTCCGCTGTGTCAGGAGCAATCTTCTACGTGGTGATCAGCGTCTTCGCGCGCGGGGTGGTTCCGGCGGTGTTTCAGCGGCTGATCGTAGCGCCGAACGAGTTGTCACGTGAGACACCCTATTTGCGGTCGCACATAAATGCGACGCGGCAGGCGTGGGGACTCGATCGCGTTGAATCGAGAGACCTCTCTGGTGAAGTGCAGTTGACGATGGGGGACATCAGGGCAAATAGCGCAACCGTCGACAACGTTCGCTTGTGGGAGCGGGATCTCCTCATGCAGACCTTCAAACAGCTGCAGGAGATCCGCACCTACTATGACTTCGTTTCCGTGGACGACGATCGCTACATGGTCGACGGGCGATATCGGCAGATCCACATCTCCGCTCGCGAATTGAATTCGCAATCGCTGCCGACGCGCACTTTCATCAACGAACGGCTGACGTTCACTCATGGAATGGGCGTGACGATGGCGCCCGTGAATCAGGTGACCGACGAAGGTTTGCCGGTGTTGTTCATCAAGGATCTCCCGCCAGTCTCGACGATCTCTGTCAAACTCGCGCGGCCACAAATCTATTTTGGCGAGCTCACCGACGAGTACGTATTTGTCGGCACGCGTCAGCAGGAATTCGACTACCCCGCTGGGGACGCGAATATCTACGCGACTTATACGGGGCTGGGTGGTGTTCCGGTCGGTTCGTTCTGGCGGAAGCTGCTTTACGCGTTCCAGTTCGGCTCACTGAAGATTCTGTTGTCCGATGACATCAGGGACAACGCGAAGATTCTCTATCGGCGGGATATCATGGAACGGGCCACCACCGCTATGCCGTTCCTCAGCTTCGACAGCGATCCGTATCTGATGGTGAGCGACGCGGGTCAGCTCAAATGGATTCTCGATGCGTACACTGTGAGCGATGCGTATCCGTATTCACAGCGCACCTCGAACGGCACCAGCTACATGCGCAATAGTGTGAAGGTCGTCATCGATGCGTACGACGGCACGGTGGAAGCTTATATCGCAGATCCGACCGACCCGGTCATACGCACCTACGCGAACGTTTTTCAGGGAATCTTCAAGCCAATTTCTGCGATGCCGGTGGATGTGCGGCGTCACGTCCGATATCCGGGCGATCTCTTTCGACTGCAAACCGCGTTGCACGCGACGTATCACATGACGCAACCGGATGCGTTCTACCATCGCGAGGACCAGTGGCAGATTCCCGGCGGGGCGGACAATTCTACGAACGCCAACCCGTTCATGCGCCACATCATCATGAAGCTGCCGGGTGAGAAAAATCCCGAGTTCATCTTCATGACGCCCTTCACTCCGCGCGGCAAAGACAACCTCGCGGCGTGGATGGTGGCGCGGATGGATGGCGAGAACTACGGCAAGCTCTCTGTATATCGTTTTCCGCGACAAAGTCTCGTCTACGGTCCGCGCCAGATCGCCAATCGCATTAACCAGGACACGGAGATCTCGCGGCAGCTGACGCTGTGGGATCAGCGAGGCTCACAGGTGATTCGCGGCGAGCTGCTCGTAATTCCAATCGAGGAATCGCTGATCTACGTTCAACCGATCTATCTACGTGCCGAAGGCGGCAACATTCCGGAGCTCAAGCGAGTGGTCGTCGCGCACGAGAACCGCGTCGTAATGGGCGAGACCCTCGAGGAAGGACTGAACGCCTTGTTTGGTCCGGGTGCAGCGACCACGTCGAGACAAACAGTTACGAGCGTCCAGGATTCGCTAAGCACCCTCGGCACTACCCAGCCCGGGGTGGTGGCCGGCGGCGTAACCGCTCCGAGCGGCGCTACTCCGTCAGGTCCGGTCGGCGATCTGCTTCGACAGGCGCAGGCGGCGTACGATCGCGCGATCGCCGCGCAGCGGGCGGGGAACTGGTCGGAGTACGGCCGGCAGATAGACCAGCTCGGCGCCGCGCTCCGTGCGCTCCGGGCCGGTCAGCACTAGCGGCATTCCGCGCTCTTCGGTCGCGAGAATGAATCTCATGTCGCCCGCTTGAGAAATTCCTGAACGGCTTTGCGGTAGCTCCGTCCGGTTGTGATGCGCTTGCCGTTCCGCAGAATCAGCAGCTGATCGCCCTGGTCGAAGGGCTGCGCTTCGCGCACCTGCGCCGTATTGACGATCGTCGAGCGATGGACGCGCAGGAAGCGATTGTGCGGCAACCGCGCCTCGAGTCGGCTCAGTGGCTCACGAACATCGTACGCCACTTCGGCGAGATGGATGCGAGCGAGATCGTCCCGCGCCTGGATCCAGTAGATCTCGTCGGGGTCGAGGAAAAGGATCTTTCCGTTGACCTTTACGCCAATGCGATTCTTCGGTGCATCCAGCTGGCCGACGTACTTCAGCAGCGCGCTCAGCTGGGACGAGACGCTCGACTGTGGCGCCTCGCGGATTCTTTTCTTGGCGCGATCGAGCGTCTGGTGAAAGCGTACGTGATCGACGGGCTTGAGCAGGTAGTCGAACGCGCCGAACTCGAACGCCGAGACAGCATAGTCGTCGAAGGCAGTCACAAAAATCACAGGCGGCATTTTGTCCGTCCCAACTTCAGTGATGACGTCGAAGCCATCGAGCTCCGGCATCTGAACGTCGAGAAAAACAAGGTCGGGAGCGTGCGCCCGGATCGAGGCAACCGCCTCCAGTCCGTTCTGGCATTCTCCCACCACCTGAACGTCAGGCACCCGTGAGAGAAGAGTGGTAAGACGCTGACGTGCCAGCGCCTCATCGTCTATCACAAGAACGCGCATCGGTTGTTCGATCATGACTGCACCGCTGTTGCCATTTTGTCGTCGATACTGCCGTCGCCGTTACGTGGCGGCGACAGCCGGCCGAGCCTGAAGGGAATTGTGATCCGAACCGCATAGCCACCTTCCGGCCGCGGCCCGCTCTCGAATTCGTGGTGCTCCCCGTACAAGTGCATTAAACGCGTTGTCGTGTTGGTCAGCCCGAGTCCGCTGCCGCGTGAACGCTCACGCGACCGTCTGGCTCGGACGCCAACTCCGTCATCGACGATGGCAATAGCCAGCTTGTCGCCGATCCGGCGTGCCGTGACCTGGACGTAACCGGCACCGGCCCGTGGGCTGATACCGTGGCGAATCGCGTTCTCCACCAGCGGCTGCAGGATGAGACTCGGCACCAGCGCGCCGCGCACGCCGTCTTCGATGTTGCAATTGACGGTGAGGCGATCCTGGAACCGCACGCGCTGAATTGCGACGTAGCGATCGAGCAGACCAAGCTCCCGCTCGAGCGGAACTTCCTGCTCACTCGAGGTCGAGAGTACGAGCCGAAGGAAGTCGCTAAGCTCCGACACCATTCTTTCCGCTGCTGGCGGATCGGTGGCGATCAACGCGATCGCTCCGTTAAGGGCATTGAACAGGAAGTGTGGATTGAGCTGTAGCTTGAGGGTGTCCAGTTCCGATTGCACCAGGCGAGTTACGACGCGTTGACGTTCTGCCGATTCCTTGCTCGCTTCGCGCACAAGGTGCTCGACCCAGGACGTTGCATAAGTCGAGACGATACCAAAGACGCCCAGCAGAATCAGCTTGGCTGCCTCGTCCAGTGGAGTGATGCGAGCTGTCTGCACCGCGGTGATCGGATCGATCGTTACCGGCACACGGTTCGTCGCCCATAACCAGAGCAGCAGCGCCGAGTACTCCAAAAAGGCCAATATGGAAATGAACGCGGCTTTACGAACGGAGGAAGCGACTGGTCTTCCGGCGAGGACTACGAAATACATCAGAAAAATCGGCGAGCGCAGCGCCAGCACACCCGACTGCGCAACGGCGTAGCCACCGATGATCGCCGTTACAGCGGTGACGTCGACTATCGGGTTGATAGCCGAGAGCCAGTCGGGGAGCTCCGCGCGCTTATACCAAATGGCATACTGAGCGACGGTCCACAGCAGCGTGGGCACCAGCACAACGACATTGGCGACGTTGAGCGACCGCGAGAGATGCGGCGCGTACATGAGTGCCGCGGCTGTGAGCAGAAACACCACCGCCCCACGCAGGCCGTTGAGAATTCGCTCGGCGCGGTCGCGCCTCAGGCGAAGGCTTTGTGGCGGCGGGAATGCGTGGGCGGCAAAAAGCTGCATTAAGTGAATTTGAATGAGGCGAGGTGGCTGGGGTAGCAGGCCGACGAGGTACCTGCTACCCCCGACGCCGGCTGGGTGTGCTCGCCGACGTCGTTGCCGTAAGAACCCTCATCACGGACTCCACGCTCCTCGTCGCCTTCAATCGCGTGGAAAAAGTGTCTGCGTGTGTCGTCGGTAGAAACTAGGGTCATCACTGTGTTGGACGAGTCGTCGACAGGTGGAGGAACATGCTTGCGAGGCGAGCGACGAAATGCAGGCGGTGAAGGAGTCTTTGCGCGCGATTGCAGTCGCTGGCGCGCTGCGTGCGAATGCGACTTCCGGTGAATTACGGGCTCCTTCCGGGCGGTAACGCCGGGTCCAAGTTTCTACTTACCGTCGGCATGGCGGTGGTTGCGGTCGTCGTCAGTGCGGTTTTGCGAAGGACGGCGCGCGCTGCGTTGACCGATGGCGAGAGGGGCCGCGCGCTCTTCTGGACGGATCAGGCGATCAAGCTACTGGCGCTTGGCGCGTTTATAGTCGCGATCGCGTTGCTCTGGTCTCGCGATCTGGCAGGAATCGGCGGCGCGGTAGGGGTGATTGGGGCCGGAGTCGCGGTTGCGCTGCAGCGCGTGATTACTTCGTTTGCCGGCTACTTGATCATCCTGCGCGGCAAAGTCTTCAGCGTCGGCGACCGCATCACTTTTGGCGGTGTGCGCGGTGACGTTATAGGTCTCGGCCTCATGCAGACAACGGTGCTCGAGATGGGCCAGTCCCCGCCGGAACGGAAGGAGGATCCCGCTACCTGGGTGCGTGGCCGCCAGTACACCGGCCGCGTCGTGCGCGTTACCAACGACAAAATCTTCGACTTTCCCGTTTACAACTTCACACGCGAATTTCCATTCGTTTGGGACGAGATCATGCTTCCGGTAACCTACGAAGCCGACTCCCGGAGAGCGGAAGCGATCATGCTCGATGCCGCCCGCAAACGAACTGCAGACCTGATGGGCGAAGCGAGCCCCGCTCTCGATCGCCTGCGCAAGGTCTATTACATCGAAGGAGAAATCGAGTTAGAACCGCGCGTCTACATGACGATCACTGACAATTACGTAGAGCTCGCCCTACGCTTCCTCTCGCGCGAGCCCGGAGTGAGGTTGTTGAAAGACTCGCTCTATCGCGACATTCTGGATGGATTCAGGAACGCGCACATTGCTTTCGCATCAACCACCACCGCGGTCGACGTCCAGCATCCTGTCGAAGTGAGAATTCGGCCTGCCGACTGACGCTGAGCGCTCTGAAGCAAGGAACCTGGTTCTAGCCCACGGGTGGAACGCCACGGCTTACCAGATCCTCAATCCAGGCATCGACCTCTGGTTCACCGCGGACCGCTCCGCTGTCATAGGCTACGTGCGCTACGGGAGGGCGCGCGTTATCGCAGGCGCTCCGGTGTGCGATTTGTCACGTCTCGATGATGTCGCAGCCATGTTCGTCACTGAAACGCATCATTGTGGTGAATACGTGTGTTATTTCGGTGCGGGAGATCGCCTCGATTCGCGCTACAGCGCGGACCGGGCATGGTCGCGCGTCCTGCTTGGCGCGCAGCCATCGTGGGATCCGCACCACTGGCCCCGCGCCGTCGCGCGGCGCTCGTCGCTGCGTGCACAATTCAATCGCGCGCGCAACAAGGGTGTGCGCATCGAACAATGGCCTGCGCAGCACGCCGAGAACCATCCAGCGCTACGGCGATGTTTGGCCGAGTGGCTGGAAACCCGAAATCTGCCGCCGTTGCACTTCCTCGTTGAGCCGGAAACTCTCAGCAATCTGGCCGATCGTCGCGTATTTGTAGCGGTAAAGGGCGAACGCGCAGTGGTCGCATTCACTGTGCTCTCTCCAGTACCGGCGCGAAATGGCTGGCTGGTCGAGCAGATCGTGCGCGGACGGTCGGCGCCGAACGGCACCGCCGAGCTGTTGCTCGATTTTGCTGTGAAAAGTGTCGCCGAGTCGGGCTCGACGTATGTGACACTGGGCCTTTCTCCTCTATCGCAGCGCGCCAATGTTGTCGAGCTGAGCGAGCCGGCGTGGCTCAAGTTCGTGCTTAGCTGGCTGCGGCTTCACGGAGCGCGGTTTTACAACTTTGGCGGACTTGATTCGTTCAAAGCGAAATTCAATCCCGAACGTTGGGAGCCGATTTACGCGATTTCGGAGGGAAATCCTTTTCCGTCGCGTGCGCTCTATGCAATTGCGGGTGTGTTCAGCGGCGGCAATCCGATCAAGCTCGTCGCGATTGCATTAATTCGGGCGGTTCGTGAGGAGATTGTTCGTCTGCTGGGCCGGACTCGGCACGCCGCATAAACTGACTCCAGGAAAGGACAGTGGTGGCCAATACATTGGACACAGCGCTGGTGCGTTCGGCCTGGCTGTCGTCTTTAAGGGGCTTACGGGACCGTCTCGGTGGCACGGATGGCGCAACAGTGGACGGCGATGGAAGCCACCGTTTCCATCGCTGATGGAGAATCGTAACTGTATACAATCTTTCGGGCCGCGCGTTGTGCGGCTCAAACAAACCAGTAACGCGCGAGGTCGCATGCTCATGAGGCACACGAAGAGAGCCCTGAGCGTCATAGCGGTGATGCTTGTCGCCGCATGCACGGACAACTCAATCAACAGCCCCTACGGCAACGTAGCGGGGACGTATCAGCTCACCGTTTTTGCCGGACGCACCCTGCCGGCGACGTACACATATTCCGCGGGCCAGGTCAGCGCACTGCCTAACGGCGGTACGATTCAATGGACCGACGGGACAATGGTCCTCAACAGCAACGGCACGTTTGTCGAGACCAACAACTTCATCGAAACGCCAAACGGCGGGAATTCACAGTCCGGATCGTTTGTCAGCAGCGGCACTTACACTGTCAGTGGAACCAACTTCACGTTATCCGCGCCGGCTCAGAGCGGCGTCGCGCAGCGGTTCGCCTCGGGAACCATCGAGTTCGATACGATCAACTACGACGAGGACAACGGCGACGGCACTACTTCGTCGTACGAGTACAAGCGTTAACCGCGGTTACCTCGCACGTTAAAGGGCGCTCTCGTGGGAGCGCCCTTTTTTTGTTATCCTACCCTGCGAAACACTTCTTCGAGGAGGGCACAATGAACGGACTGCTAGCCTGGATCATCGTCGGTCTCGTCGCCGGAGTTCTTGCGTCACTGGTGATGGGCGGTGGGTACGGAATCATCGGTGACATCATCATCGGCATCGTGGGCGCATTCATCGGCGGCTGGTTATTCAGCACCCTGGGTGTTTCATCCCCGTTCGGTGGGATGGGCGGACAGATCTTCGTCGCCTTTGTCGGAGCGGTGGTTCTACTCTTCCTGCTGCGCCTGGTTCGCCGCCGAGCTTGAAGTCTTCGCCGCGAAAGCAATCCGCCAAAGTCGCGCCGGACATCGTTCCGCGCACCTTCGGCTACTCGGGGACACCGCTAATCCAGAAGCTCGGGATCAAGCCGGGCGCGCGGACACATTTCGTGTCCGCGCCTCCGCAGCTGTCGCAGCTGATGGGCCCGCTTCCACCTGGCGCCGTCTCGTCGGTGCGCGGGAAGCTGGATTTCGCGCTGCTATTCGCTAAAAGCTTTACCGAACTCACGAAGAGCTTCGCGAAGCTGCGCGATCGGCTCGAAGCCAACGGCATGCTGTGGGTCTCGTGGCCAAAGAAGACGTCGGGTGTGGCGACCGATCTCACCGAGTCTGCGGTGCGCGAGTACGGCTTGAATAACGGGCTCGTAGACGTGAAGGTCTGCGCGATCGACGACACGTGGTCCGGACTGAAATTCGTGCGGCGGTTGTCCGACCGGTGAAAATTCGCGCAGCGCTATTGAACGGCCTCATCGACTACGCCGGCTTGTTCCCGCCTGCCGGTGAAGACATGCGGACGGCAGTCGATAATTACTCTCGATATCTGCGCGGCCCTGACCGTGCCGCCCTCGGCAGATTTATAGTGCCATTCGCGCGTCTCGATGAATTCGAGGATGCCGCCACCGACCATTTTCCGCGCGACGGCGATGCCGGCCAGCCATGGCGTATCAGCGTTCTCGTTGCCGACGATGTAAGGGCCGCCGCGATCGACATGGGGAAGTTCAACGCCCGCTACTCTGGCCGCAGCCGTCGCGGTCGCTCGACTATTGACGTCGTGGAGCTGAAAGCCGCCACCATCGAAGAGGTGGCGAATCAGCAGCGTGATCTGCCTCGCGTCTTTACCTCCTATTTCGAGATTCCGTTGACGGTCGATGTTCCGTCGCTCGTGACTGCGATCGCAGAAGTGTCAGCGCGGGCGAAGATACGCACCGGAGGGCTCACGCCGGAGGCGTTCCCATCTCCCGAGTCGATCATCGACTTCATGCTTGCCTGCAAGGCGCAGTCAGTCGCGTTCAAGGCGACAGCCGGACTTCACCATCCAATCCGCGGCGAATACCGCTTCACCTACGAAGCCGACAGCGCCAAAGGCACCATGTACGGATTCCTCAACGTCTTCCTCGCCGCAACACTGGTCGCGGCCGGAGAAGACGAGAGCATCGCCGTCGCCGCCCTCGAGGAAACCAACCCGGCAGCGTTCGAGTTCCACGATGACTATCTCCAGTGGCGCGACAAGAGAATCACTGCGCCACAACTCGCCGCCGTGCGTGAACGAAGCGCGATATCTTTTGGGTCGTGCTCGTTCACCGAGCCGATCGACGAGCTCGCGCCGCTATTCCGTCAGACCCAAACCAGCCGCACGTGAACGAGACTCACGAACCCTCACTTACATCGTGGATCGAATCCGCGAATTCGCCGGAAACTGACTTCCCGATTCAGAACCTGCCGTTCGGCGTGTTCTCGCGTAAAGGCGACGCAGAACGTCGAGTCGGAGTCGCGATCGGCGATCAGATTGTCGACATCGGCGAATCTTTGAGCGCTAATCTGTGGACCGGCCCGGCACGCGACGTCGCGCGCTGGTGCGATCGACCGAATCTCAACGAATTGATGCAGGCGCCCCGCGATTCGCTGTCACAGTTTCGCGGCCGCCTCAGTCAGCTCCTCTCCGGTACGCCTGGAGACAGCGGCGGAATAAATCCGCTCCCACCAGGCGCACTCGTCCCGATGGCCGAAGCCGATTTATTTCTGCCGGCGCAGATTGGCGACTACACCGATTTCTACGCCTCGATTTATCACGCGACCAACGTCGGGAAACTGTTTCGGCCGGAGAGTCCGCTGATGCCGAACTACAAGTACGTCCCCATCGGATATCACGGTCGCTCGTCGTCGATTGTCGTCAGCGGGACCGAGGTTCGACGTCCGCGCGGTCAGTTCCTGCCACCTGATTCGAAGATTCCAAGCTTCGGCCCATCCGAGATGCTCGACTATGAAGCCGAGGTCGGCTTCTTCGTCGGTGTCGGCAATGAGATGGGGAAGCCCATACCAATCGAAGAAGCCGAGGCGCACATTTTTGGCATCTGCCTGGTGAATGACTGGTCGGCGCGCGACATCCAGTCATGGGAATACCAACCGCTTGGACCCTTCCTCGGCAAGAATTTCGGAACGACTGTCTCCCCGTGGGTGGTGACCTGGGAAGCTTTGGAGCCCTATCGAGTCCCTGCCTTCTTTCGTCCGCCCAACGATCCGCAGCCCTTACCGCACCTTTCGTCGGAGCACGACCGCAACGAAGGCGGCATCGACCTCAACATCGAAGTATTTATCCGGTCGCTGTTAATGCGCGAAGGACGGCTGCGTCCGTTCAAGTTGAGCAACGCCTCGCTGGCGGACATGTATTGGACCCCGGGCCAGATGCTCACCCATCACACCAGCAACGGCTGCAACATGCGGCCAGGCGATCTCTTCGCGAGCGGTACCGTGTCGGGCCCGGACTCTCACTCGCAGGGCTGCTTGCTCGAGCTGACTCGTCGTGGCGCCGAGCCGGTGGTTCTCCCGACCGGGGAAGAACGGCGCTTCCTCCACGACGGCGACGAGATCATCATGCGCGCCTATCTTCAACGTGAGGGTGCTGCCCGCATCGGACTTGGCGAGTGCTCTGGCCTCATAGTCGCATCATCGAGAGCCTGATCCAACCAATCGACAAGCGATGCCGAGTACCTCCAGCGAGCCACTGTATGCGGTTCGCAGATCTTCTATTCACGGTCGTGGTGTGTTCGCGACTCGACACATCAAGAAAGGAACGCGGATCATCGAGTACACCGGCGAGCGAATCAGCAACCGCGAGGCCGACCGGCGATACGACGACAGCCGCATGAAGAAGCACCACACCTTTCTTTTCACTCTCGACAAGAAAACGGTGGTCGACGGCGCGATCGCTGCCGGCGGCAGCGTCGCCAGTTTCATTAACCACTCGTGTGATCCGAACTGCGAAGCAATTATACGCGGCAAGCGGATCTACATTCACGCCAAGCAGGACATCGATCCGGGCACCGAGCTCGCTTACGACTACCAGTATGAGCGCACCGGCGAAGATGACGAAGAGCTGGAAAAGTTCTACTTTTGCCGCTGTGGTGCGGACAACTGTCGTGGTACCATCATGAAACCGCCTCCGAAGAAAAAGTCCGTGCGCCGAAAGCGGATGACGCGCAGATAACACGTCTCAGGCCGGGCTGGACTTCATCCGTATTGGCTGGTTATGGTGGATTAGATCAAAAAAACCCCCTGGAGAATCAGCATGCGCTTTGTCACTCCCACCCGTGCGCTCGCACTACTCGTCCTGATAAGCGGCTCGGCAGCGGCTCAGAATGCCGTCCCGATGCAGAGCAAACCGCTCGATCCCGCCAACCTCGACCGTTCCGTTTCGGCATGTACTGATTTTTATCAGTTCGCCAATGGCGGCTGGGTGAACAGTCACCCTGTGCCTCCCGCGTACTCGACCTGGGGCAGCTTCGCCGAGCTATCGGAGAACAATCAGAGCAACCTGCTAACGATTCTTCGCAACGCGTCGGCGAGCGGCGACAAACAGGCCAACGCTGATTTGCGTAAGCTCGCCACGTACTACTCGTCCTGCATGGATTCCGCGACCACCGAAAGTGCCGGTTATCAGCCGATCCAACCGGCATTGGCGCGGGTCGCGGCGATCACCAATCGCGCTCAAATCGAGGCCGAGGTTGCGCGCCTTCACTCGCAGGGCATTTCTGCGGTGTTCGGGTTCGGTTCCCAGCAAGATGCGAAAAACAGCTCGCAGGTGATCGCCGGCATTCGGCAGGGCGGTTTGTCGCTACCGGATCGAGAATACTATTTGAATCAGGACAAGAGCTACGCGGATATTCGCGCGAATTACACCGACCACGTCGCGAAGATGTTTCAACTGGTTGGGGAAAGTCAGGCGCAGGCCACCGCCGACGCGCAGAGAGTGATCGGTCTGGAGACCGCGCTCGCCAGGCCAGCGAGAACCCGCGTCGAGCTGCGCGACCCGAATCGCAATTACAACAGGATGACGGCCGCCGAGCTGGCGCAGCTGGCTCCGCGTTTCAATTGGCCGCGCTTCTTCACCGGTGAAGGCCGCGCGGACATTTCGACGATCAACGTGCAAAACCCCGACTTCCTCAAAGCGGTCGATAGCCTGATGGCGACTGTTCCGCTCGAGGATTGGAAGGCGTACCTCCGCTGGAAGATTCTCGACACTGCCGCCCCGAGTCTCAGCTCGGGATTCGTCAACGAGGATTTCCGATTCAGCAGCACCCTCAGCGGCGCCAAGGAGCAGCTTCCGCGCGATAAGCGTTGTGCGCGCGCGACCGACCAGGGACTTCGTGATGCGCTCGGTCAGGCGTACGTGTCGCAATTCTTCACGCCCCAGGCAAAGTCGCGCGCCCTCGAGATGGTCAACAACCTCCAGTCCGTTTTTCGCGATCGCCTGCAGACCCGTGCCTGGATGGGCGACTCGACCAAGGCGATGGCGAGCGCGAAGCTCACTGCATTCAACAAAAAGATCGGATACCCCGATAAGTGGCGTGACTACACGAGTCTGACAATCAAGCCGGGCGCGTTTTACAACAATGCGCTGGCCGTTCGGGAATACGAGCGGAAGCGCGACCTCGCAAAGATCGGTCAGCCGCTCGACCGCGCGGAGTGGGGAATGACACCCCCGACAGTAAATGCGTACTACAGTCCGACATACAACGAAATTGTTTTCCCGGCTGGCATCCTTCAGCCGCCTTTCTTCGATCCCAATGCCGACGACGCGGTGAATTACGGCGGCATGGGTGCCGTGATCGGGCATGAGATGACGCACGGCTTCGACGATCAGGGCGCGCAGTTCGACGCTCAGGGCAATTTGCGCAATTGGTGGACGGCGTCCGATCTCGACAAGTTCAAGCAGGGGACCGGCCTAGTCGCGTCCCAGTTTGATTCGTACAGCGTGCTGGACTCGGTGCACGTCAACGGCAAACTGACGCTGGGTGAGAATCTCGCGGACCTTGGCGGTCTCTCGATCTCATACGCCGCGCTCGAGAAAGCACTGGCGCAAAAGGGTCGGCCACCGCTCATCGACGGGTTTACGCCCGAGCAGCGCTTCTTCCTGGCGTGGGCGCAGATCTGGCGGTCCAACACCACTCCGGCACGGCAGCGCGTGTTGATAAACACTGACCCGCATGCTCCGGCCCGTTGGAGAACGAATGGACCTCTGTCCAATATGCCCGAGTTCGCCGCTGCTTTCGGCTGCAAATCCGGCGATCCGATGGTGCGAGCTGATTCCGTTCGACCAGTAATCTGGTAGTCGTTGTTCGCAATGACGAGGCGTCGGCTCAACCGGCGCCTCGTTCGTTTTTTCGGCGGCAACGACTAACTTGCAGTCATGACCGCCAGATCTTTCTACTACAGGGAGACGGATGGAATTCGTGTCACCGTTCGCCCCGTCTACCTTCGCGATCATTCCGAGCCGTCACAGAGCCATTATGTTTTCGCGTACTTCGTGCGCATTGAAAACGTTGGCAAACTTGCGGCGCAGCTTCTGACCAGGCGGTGGCTCATTCACGACTCCGTTGGCGATGGCCTCGATACCGAAGTGATTGGTGAAGGGGTCGTGGGCGAGCAGCCGACAATCATGCCCGGCGCGGTACATGAGTACCAAAGCTTTTGCATACTGAAGTCGGGCGAAGGTTGGATGGAGGGGCACTACGGTCTCCTGCGTCAGGACGGTGCACCTTTCGAAGCAGCGATCCCACGCTTCATACTCAGCGCCAGCGAATCGACAAGCTTGCCATCATAACACGCGCACGACAGTTGCCTCGTCCCCGGCTGTGAGCCGCATCTACGATCTCTCTGTTCCGATCAAAACCGGGGGACTTGTCTATCCCGGCAATCCGGAAATCAGTGTCGAGCTCCAACAGGCTGTCGCCAAGGGTGCCGGCGCCAACGTGTCGCTGGTCCGATTCGGCTCCCACACCGGCACTCACGCGGATGCGCCGCGCCATTTCTTCGACGACGGCCAGGCCGTAGACCAGATTCCGCTCGAGCGTTTGATTGGACCCGCGATGTTGATCACGTTTCCGGACGACGTAAAGTCAGTGACAGCCGAGCATCTGAAATCCAAGAACATCTCCGGTCAGAAGCGCGTGCTGATCCGGACTCGCAACTCCGCGCTGTTGTCGCAGAAGGAATTCGTACCCGATTACACTTTTCTCGCGCCGGACGGAGCCCAATACCTCGTTGACATCGGTATCGAGCTCGTCGGTGTGGATTATCTCTCCATCGAACAGTTCCACTCCGGCCACCACCGGACGCACAAAACCTTGCTGGCTCGGTCGGTGGTGATTGTCGAAGGCCTCAACCTCTCCGCCCCGCCGCCGGGCGAGTACCAGTTCATCTGCCTCCCGCTCCGTCTGGAAGAATGTGACGGCGCACCAGCGCGCGCGGTACTGATTTCATGACCGAGGTCAATCACATCTTCTTCGACATCGGCGGTGTACTCGGCTCCAACGGCTGGGACCGAGAGCAGCGCAATCGCGCTGTTGAGCGGTTTCATCTCGATGCCGAGGATTTTCAGTGGCGCCACGAGGACGTGGTCGGCGAATGGGAGGAGGGGCGCATTACTCTCGACGAGTATCTCGACATCTCCGTCTTCCATACGGAGCGCAAGTTCACGAGGAGCGCCTTCATCAGGTTCATGCTCGACCAGAGTGTAGCACACCCTGAAGCAATCGCCGTCGCCCGCTCGCTCGCGCAGACGCGTCAATTTCGGATGATGACGCTCAACAACGAGTCGGAAGAGCTCAACAATTATCGCATTCGCGAGTTTGGGCTGGCCCCAATTTTTGAGGCGTTCATTTCCTCCTGCTGGCTCAGTGTGCGCAAACCCTTCCGGCGCTTTTACAATCGAGCCCTCGGTATTGCGCAATGCGAGCCGTCTCGCTCGCTGTTCATCGACGACCGGCAGCAGAATCTCACACCGGCCAAATCGATGGGGATGAACGTCATTCTGTACCAATCGGCACCGCAGCTGCGCGCCGACCTGGAAGCTTTTCTCCAATTGCAACTTTCCGGAGCCTGAGCAAATGCGTCTTGCGATGATCGGATTGGGACGGATGGGCGGAAACATGACCGAGCGGCTCATGAAAGGCGGTCACGAGGTCGTCGCGTTTGACCGCACACCCGCGACGGTGCAGAAGTACGAAGCCCTGGGTGCGAAGGGCGCGCACACCCTCCGCGAAGTCCTGGACAATCTCAAAGCACCGCGCATTGTCTGGATCATGGTGCCCGCCGGTAAGCCGGTTGACGACACCATCGCTCAGCTAATGTCGGGTCTGTCGAAAGGTGATGTCATCATTGATGGCGGCAACTCGAACTTTCACGACACCATGCGCCGCGCGGCCGACCTCGCGACAAAGGGAATTCATTTCGTCGATTCAGGAACCAGCGGCGGCATTTGGGGCCTCGCCAACGGTTATTGCCTGATGATTGGCGCGTCCGAGGAGTCGTTCAAACTCTGCGAGCCGATTTTCCGCACGCTTGCGCCGAAGGATGGCTACGCTCGCATGGGCCCGCCCGGTTCGGGGCACTATGTGAAGATGGTGCACAACGGCATCGAGTACGGTATGCTCCAGGCCTACGCCGAGGGTTACGAGATCCTTCACGCTTCAAAGGAATTCAAGCTCGACCTCCACGAGATCGCCGCCGTCTGGAATCATGGCAGCGTGGTGAGATCCTGGCTCAACGAGCTCGCCGAGACCGCGTTTGAGAAGGACATCGATCTGAAAGATCTGCGCGGCTACGTCGAGGATTCCGGCGAGGGACGCTGGACGGTGCAGGAAGCGATCGACCTCGATGTCCCGGCACCAGTGATCACCCTTTCGTTGTTGACGAGACTTCGCTCGCGCCAGGCGGACTCGTTCTCCGCCAAAGTCATCGCCGCCCTGCGAAACGAATTTGGCGGACACGCGGTAAAGAAGTCATGAGAACACCACAAGCAGTGCCACTCGTAAGGGCGCCGCGGAAGCGCGGCAGTCGCGACAAGGCTGATCCGTGCACACTCGTCATCTTCGGCGGCGCCGGCGATCTCACCAAGCGCAAGCTGATTCCCGCGATCTACTACCTCGCCGAGCAGAAACTGCTGCCGGACAATTTCGCGCTGCTCGGCGTCGCGCGCGATCAGAACACCGATGACAGTTATCGCGCAATGATGCGCGACGCGATGAACAAGTCCGACGAGATCCACAAGGTCAACGACGATGTGTGGCAGTGGCTATGCCAGCGGACTTTTTACGCAGGCGGTGATTTCACCACTGAGGCCGCCTACGCCAACATCGAGAAGCGTCTCAACGAAATCGAGTCGCGCTCCGAGCAGCAGGATCGCAACCGGTTGTTCTACCTGGCGATTCCGCCGAGCGTATTCGAGGTCACGTTGAAGCACCTCTGCACGAGCGGACTTGCGTGGCGCACGCACTCGTACGAAGAGCGGCCCTGGATTCGTGCAGTTGTCGAAAAGCCGTTTGGGACCAGTCTCGACTCCGCGCGCGCGCTCAACCGGCTGGTCCTCGATGAGTTCGGCGAGCACCAGATCTACCGCATCGATCACTATCTCGGGAAAGAGAGCGTTCAGAACATCCTGGTGTTCCGCTTCGCGAACTCGATCTTCGAGCCCCTCTGGAATCGCCATTACATCTCGCACGTGCAGATCACCGCTGCCGAATCGGTGGGCGTGGAAGGACGCGGCAAGTACTACGAGGAAGCCGGTGTGATGCGGGACATGTTCCAGAATCACCTGCTGCAGCTGTTGACACTGGCAGCGATGGAGCCGCCAAGCTCTTTCACCGCCGACGCAGTGCGCGACGAGAAAGTGAAAGTGCTTCATTCACTTCGGCCGCTGGTCAATGACGATTGTCCACCGGCTGTCGTGCGAGCGCAGTATGGGCCAGGCCAGATGGATGGGAAGTCGGTTCCGGGCTACACCAGCGAACCCGACGTTGCGCCGCGTTCATTGACGCCCACCTTCGCTGCGATGAAGGTCCTGATCGACAACTGGCGGTGGAAAGGAATTCCGTTTTACCTGCGCTCCGGCAAGCGAATGGAGCGTCGGGTTTCCGAAATCGCGATCCAGTTTCGTTCGCCGCCGCTTTTGTTGTTCGGTCAAAAAGCAGTCGAAGAGATGTCGCCGAGCGTATTGGTGCTTCGCGTTCAGCCGAACGAGGGGATCTCGCTTCGCTTCCAGGTCAAAACGCCCGGTGCGATGCACGAGCTCACCCCCGGACTGGAGATTACGCCGGTCGACATGGATTTCACCTACGCCGAGGCGTTTGGCAATGACGCGCACCCGGCGTACGAAACGCTGCTGCTCGATTGCATGATCGGAGATCCTACTCTTTTCACTCGCAGCGACGAGGTGGAGATGGCGTGGTCGATCATCGATCCCGTGCTGGATTACTGGCAAAGGCATCCGGTGGAAAACCTGCCCACCTACCCAGCGGGCAGCTGGGGCCCAACGGAAGCAAACTCATTGCTCGATGGAGACCACACTCGTTGGCGATAGCCGTGCAAATCCTCGCTCTGTTGGCAGTCGTGCTCAGTTCCGCCGCGTGCCAGAACCCTAAGTCCAGTCAACAAGACTCAGCCCGTATCCTCGAGGGGGATACAGCGGCTCACGTGCTGCCGACCGACGATCGTGCGCTTGTACTGCGCGCGCGGGAGCTCGACCGAGCTGATAGCCTCGATCAGGCGCGTGCTGCTTACGCGGATGCTGCCGCGAGGCTCCCGCAGCTTTCAGACTGGCTGTACCTTCGCGCGGCCGGCGTGACCGCTGACAGTAGCCAGCGCGCGTCTTACTTCGCGAAGGTCCACGGGGACGTCGCACGTAGTCGCGTTCCGGTCACCGACGCTATCGCGCGCGAGCGGACTCATGATCTCGCCGGCGCAATCCGCGCCTACACCGCCGCCGGAGAACGACTCGACGCGTTGCGGCTGCGTGTCAATCCTCCCTCTGACGAAGCGTCCCGCGCCGCGGCGCGCGGAGACCTGTTGGCCTTCATCTCTTCGTCGGGCAATTCGGCTGACGTTCGCACTGCCGTCGATTTGTTCGACAAGGTCTTCACGACTACGACTCCGGGCGAAGAGCTGTCGCTTGCGCGCGCTGCGAGCAAAGCGGGTTTGCCCGAGCGCGCCGCCAAGGGCTATGCGAAAGCGATCGCCGCCGGGCTTGGCGACGCGTCCGACAATTTCTCGTACGGCTCGGTTCTGTTTCGCCTGCGGCGCTACCCCGATGCGGCAAACCAGTTTGCGCGGGTGAGCTCACCACCCAATCTGGCAGCCGCTGCGCAATATCAACGTGCCCGCGCGCAGATCGCAGCGGGCAACAATGCGCTGGGACGCGCCACGTTACGCGCGATAACGACGGCTTTTCCGAAAGACACGAGCTCGGCGTCGGCGTTGCTGCTCCTCGCGGATCTCGCCACCGACGAAAACCGCGATCAGGACGCGAGAGCAGCCTTGATGACGTTGTTGAAGCGGTTCCCGTCGGGTCGGCACGCCGCCACGGCGCGCTTCCGCGCAGGCATGATCGCCTATATCCAGACCGACAGAAAGTCTGCCGCCGCGGAATTCGATTCACTCTACACGCGCGACTCGAACAGCACCGATGGTCTCGCATCGCTATACTGGGCCGGGCGCTCTTACGCAGCGTTGGGAAACAAAGCAAAGGCAAATGAAAGGTGGCGGGCGCTCATCAAGCGCGAGCCACTGAGCTATTACGCGGTGATGGCGGCAAAGAGACTGGACACGACATTGGTGTCGCCTGATCGCTCGCCGCCGAACTACGCTAGAATCCCAGCCGTCGATTCCGCGCTGAATCGGATCGTTGGGCTTCGTGATCTCGGTATGGATGTCGAGGCCGGGTTCGAGAACGATCGGCTGTTCCGTGATGCGCTTGGCGATCAGCGGCGAATGGTCGCGACGGCGCACGCGCTCGCTGGCAGCGATCAATCATCGCGATCGATCGCGCTCGGGAAGAAGGCACTCGACGATATCGGTTACAGTCCGGAAAATTTCCGGCTTTACTTCCCGGTGCTGGAACGTGAGACACTGATCTCGAGCTCGAAAGAAAACCGTTTGGATCCAGCTCTCGTCGCAGCGGTGATCCGACAGGAGTCCAGCTTCAATCCGCAGGCGACGTCGCCGGCCGGTGCGCGTGGATTGATGCAGCTCATGCCGCCCGTCGGTCAGGCGCTCGCCGCGCAAAAGGGGATTGGTCCCTGGAATCCGGATCTTCTCTATCAGCCGGACGTGAGCATCAAGCTTGGCACCACTCACCTCAGCGAGCTGGTGCGAAAATACCCGGAAGTCGTGAAAGCCTTAGCCGCTTACAACGCCGGCGAATCGAGGGTCGAGAAATGGTCGACGAAGGCGGGCGCAAACGATCCGGAAGTATTCACGGAGCGCATTCCTTTCGTTGAAACGCGCGATTACGTGCGAACCATTCTTCGCAATCGCGCATACTACCAGGCGCTTTATCCCTGGTAGCGCTCGACGTCCGTGTTCTCTGGTAGCTCGCCGCGGCGCCGCTTGAACCAGTCCAGCAGCCACGTCCCTGGAATTGCGAACAGGGGCGTAAGAAAAAATCCGAGCAGGGAATTGAGCCAGATCAGCGCGATGTAAAACGCGATCAGGCCGAATGAAACCCAGAGCGTACCGAGTGGACCGTGCGTTTCCAAGCGGAAATCCCTTGTGGATAGGTAGATTAAAGCTACCATGGTCGCCCTCCGTATTGAAGTTTCCGCGCAGCTCGAAAACGCGGTCGTGCGCGCGCTGAATAGCTGCTCCGTTGCGCTGCTTGCCGTGAGTGGTGGGCTCGACTCAATGGCACTTTTGTTCGCCGCGTCCAGGGTTCCGCACGCCAGCCGTAAGCGTATCGTTGTCGGCACCTTCGATCACGGCACTGGTCCAAGTGCGCGCAACGCGGCGGCGGTGGTCGCACGCGAATGTTCCCGCATCGGCCTCGAGTGCGTGACTGGCCGGGCAACGTTCGCGGGAACTCGCGAGGAGGAGTGGCGCCACGCGCGCTGGGAGTTCCTCCAGGAGCTGGCCGCACTCCGCGGCGCCAGTGTGGTTACCGCCCACACGCGGGATGACCAGGTCGAGACCGTGTTCATGCGAATTCTGCGCGAAGCGGGACCGCGCGGACTCGCCGGGCTCTACGCCGAGTCGGAAGTCGTGCGCCCATTCCTCGACACAGACCGGGCGACGCTCGAGCGCTACGTGCGCCAGCACAGCATCCGTTACGTCGAAGATCCCTCCAACAAGGATCGCCGGCATCTGCGAAATCGAGTGAGATTGGACATTCTGCCATCAATCCTCAGAAAGCATCCCACATTCGCCGAAGAGCTGCTAACGCTGGCTCGCCGGTCCGCTGAGTGGCGGCGTTCCCTTGAGGAAATCCTTCCGGCCATCGACGCAACCCCTGAGCGCGATGGGGCATTGCGGGTTAGTCGCTCGAGCCTGCGTGGATACGACGCTGACTCACTGCGCGTCCTCTGGCCCGCGCTGGCGGCGCGCGCAAGTGTCGTGATGGACCGCCGCGGAACCCACCGCGCGGCGGAGTTTACAATGAAGGGAGCAACGGGAGGCGCAATTCAGCTCTCTGGCGGAGTGGAAATCGTGATGTCACGTGAGCACATGCTGCTCCGACGCGCGGCCCACATTGGGCGGGTGCGGACCGCGTCGCGGGAAACGCGCGCGTGACTAGCAGTCTACGTCCGAAGACTGCTGATCCACGCCTCTCCGGTCGAGCTGTAAAACGTATTGCCTTCGATGAGGATGCGATTGCGCGTCGGGTTGCAGAGCTCGGCGGCGAAATTACAAGCGCTTATACCGACGGCGATCTTTTGGTTCTGGGCTTGCTGAAAGGAAGCTTCATTTTTCTCAGCGATCTAGTACGTCAGATCAGTCGTCCACTTCAGGTCGATTTTCTCGTCGCCTCGAGTTACGGAGATGGGACGGTTTCCAGCGGCACCGTGAACCTCGTTTACGACCCCGAAACACGCCTGGAGGGCAAGGACATACTCCTGGTAGAGGATATCGTTGATTCGGGCCGCACTTTGAATCGTCTCATGACTATACTGCAGGAAAGGAAGCCGAGGTCGCTGGAAATCTGTGCCCTGCTTCATAAACGCATTGCAAAGGACCTGGCGTACAACACGAAGTTCGTTGGTTTTGATGCTCCGAATGAATTTCTGGTTGGATACGGGCTTGATCACGCGGAGAATTTCCGCCATTTGCCGTACATAGCGAGTTTGCAGTAATGCCAATACAAATGCCCAACAAAGCACCCAAGAAGCCTACGAACTGGAGCAAGATTTCCAAGCAGCTCTCGTTCTGGGTTTTTGTCATACTGGTCCCCGTCGCGATCATCCAGTTTTCTGGCAAGGGATCCGACGCGACGCCCGAGATTCCCTACACTCCGCAGTACGATCAGGAGCTGCAGCGGAATAACATCGACAAGGTGACAATTCAGGCGGGCCGTCTGCTCACAGGCGAATTCAAGCAGAAGGTGCCGGTGAAGGGTCGTCTCGTGTCGAAGTTCAAAGTTTTGCTGCCGACGGAAAACTCGAGCGACGAAGTGGCGCGGCTGCGCGACCACGGTGTTCAGATTCAGGCCGAGGACGCGCGTCCGTCGTTCACCACGATCCTCATCAGCCTGTTCCCGTACCTTCTGATCTTCGGAATCTGGTTCTTCCTGTTCCGTTCGATGCAGGCGGGTGGCGCGAAAGCGTTCAGCTTCGGCAAATCGAAAGCGAAGCTGCTGACGGGCGACACCCCCAAGGTCACCTTCGACGACGTCGCCGGCGCTGATGAAGCGAAGGTCGAGCTCCAGGAGATCATCGAGTTTCTGAAGGACCCGCAGAAATTCACCAAGTTGGGTGGGCGTCTTCCCAAGGGGGCGCTGCTCGTCGGCCCACCGGGAACCGGCAAGACCTTGCTCGCACGCGCCGTCGCTGGCGAAGCTGGTCGTCCGTTCTTCTCGATGTCGGGCTCTGATTTCGTCGAGATGTTCGTCGGTGTCGGGGCGAGTCGCGTTCGCGATTTGTTCGAGCAGGGCAAGGCTCACGCGCCGTGCATCATCTTCATCGACGAGATCGACGCCGTCGGTCGCCATCGTGGCGCCGGACTCGGTGGCGGTCACGACGAACGCGAGCAGACACTCAACCAGTTACTCGTCGAGATGGATGGCTTCGAGTCAAACGATGGTGTAATTCTGATCGCTGCCACCAACCGCCCTGATGTACTCGATCCTGCGCTAATGCGGCCCGGCCGCTTCGATCGGCAGATCGTTGTCGACTCTCCGGATCTGCGTGGACGCGAAGGAATTCTGCGCGTGCACATTCGCAACAAGCCGATGGCGGAAGACGTCGACGTGACGACCCTGGCTCGGGGCACACCAGGAATGGCGGGAGCAGATCTCGCGAACCTCGTAAACGAAGGCGCCCTGCTTGCTGCCCGTCGCAACCACGACAAGGTCTACATGGCCGACCTCGAGGATGCGAAGGACAAGGTCATGATGGGTGCCGAGCGCAAGTCGATGGTGATGAAGGAGGAAGAGCGTAAGCTCACCGCTTATCACGAAGGTGGTCACGCCATCTGCGCGATCAAGGTGAGGGGCAATGACCCGCTGCACAAAGTCACGATCGTTCCGCGTGGTCGCACACTCGGAGTCGCCTGGACGCTGCCGGAAGACGATCGCGTGTCCGTCACTCGCGAACAGCTCGAGGCGAACCTGGTCAAAGCGTACGGCGGACGCGTCGCCGAGGAGCTGGTGTTCGGCCGCGACCGCGTTACAACGGGCGCATCGAGCGACATTCAGCAGGCGACTGCGCTGGCCCGTCGCTACGTCTCACAGTGGGGACTGTCGGACGCGGTTGGTCCCGTCCTCGTTGGAGACAACGAACAGGAGCTGTTCCTTGGACGCGAGCTGCAGACTCGGCGCGAAGTCTCTGAGCGCACCGCACAGCTCGTTGACTCCGAAGTCTCTCGGGTGATCGGCGAGGCCTACGCCCGGGCGACGCAGGTTCTGCAGGAACACATGGATCTTCTTCACACCGTCGCGGCTGCGCTGCTGGATCGTGAGACGTTGACCGGCGAGGAAGTCATGGCACTCGCACGCGGTGAAACATTGCCGCCGCGTCCCATAACTCCGCCGCCAAGCGCGCCGCCGCCGCTCACCACGCCGGTGATGCATCCCAAGCCGTCCAAGCCGCCTCTCTTCGGAGGTCCTGAGGTAGCGCCGGCGTGATGTTCACCTGGCCGTCAAAATCTCAGCGGCCAATGATTTTCGGAATTCTCAACGTTACCCCCGACAGCTTTAGCGACGGGGGTAATTTTGCTTCTACGGAATCTGCGCTGGCTCAAGCGGATCGCATGATCTCCGAAGGCGCTGACGCCGTCGACATCGGCGGCGAGTCGACCCGCCCTGGCGCGAAGCCGGTTCCCGCGCGCGATGAAATGAAACGCGTGCTGCCCGTCATCCGCGGCATTCGATCACGTTGGGGCGACATTCCGATTTCGGTTGACACGGTTAAGGCCGAAGTCGCCAAGGCCGCTCTCGCCGAGGGCGCGTCGATCGTCAACGACGTCTCGGGCATGTCGCTCGATCCGGCGATGGCATCGGTATGCGCGGAAGCCGGCTGCAACGTGGTGCTGATGCACTCACGCGGTACAGTTGCCGACATGGCAAGCTATGAGAACGCGGTCTATGGCGACGATCCGGTGGGCGAAATCATTTCCGAGCTCGACGAAGCGGTTCAGCTGGCTCAGAACGCCGGCATTCATCCGGCGCGAATTGCGGTCGATCCCGGGATCGGTTTCTCCAAGAAAACGGGGCACTCATTGGCTGTGCTTGTGGAGCTGCAGCGAATCGTCGCGCTCGGTTTTCCGGTCTTTGTCGGCGCGTCACGCAAGCGTGTCATCGCCGAGTTGATCCGGTACACCACTGTAACGGGGAGTCCATCATCGGGGACCACGCTCGCGCCACAGACGATCTCTCATGACGATCGGGATATGACGACGGTTGGTGTCAACGTCGTCGCATTCTACTCCGGGGCGCGCGCCTTCCGTGTACATCGGGTACGACCGAACCGTTTAGCACTGGACGCGGCGTGGGCTCTGACCCCCGAAGAATCAGAGCTCTACGCCCGCTAGCCAACCGCGAGCGGGGGCGTCGTCTCCAGGATAATCTTCTTCCGCGCCAGCACCCAGATCACCAGCCAGGTTGCGACGATATCGATCAGGACTATGGTGGGTAGCCTTGCCGGGTTGGAAGCGAGACTGGCGAACGATCCGTGGGGCGGAAACATCAACGGCAAGTTGATGAGATTGAATACGACGATTCCGATCAACAAGCCGCGCGATCCGCCAAAGAGCCGCCAGCATCCGATGCAGAACAGCAACTCCACGACGAAATCGAGTAGCGGAATTGCCTGAAGGTTGAGGCCGATGCGCGGGCCCCATGCCATCGGCAGCAGCGCGATGTTCGGCTCGTGATGGATGATGTCGAGCACGATGTGCGAGAACACTCCCAGTGCGACTGCCGTTCCAACGGTCGTGCGGCGGCCGGCGCGCCCGAACGCAACGGCGAGCCCGGCCAGTATGAGGCCCGTGCCGATCGAGTGCGAATAGGGAATGAAATCGAGGTGTACGGCGTTCGGCGTAATCTGGGCGTGCTCGATTCCGAGGTAGCTGAACAAGACCCACAGCAGCTCAATGAACTGCACCGAGATGAGCAACGGCCAGAGTCCCACGCGAGGGTACCGTCGTTTGATCACTAGCGCTGTTGAGGCGTGCGCGATGACGTACGTTGTTTCCTCCGGTCTTTTCCTGGCGTCAGTTAGTGCGCTGATTCGAGAATCTTGAGTTGCTGATGTGTCGGCAACTCCCAGGCCTCTGATTAATTTTGACTCGCCACTCTACCTCGAGGCTCATCCGATAAGACGGTTTCCTTCGCCGGGTTGGACGACCGCCGTGCTGCTGTTGTTCGTCTACATGCTCACCCTTGCACCCAGCGTCACGCTGTGGGACTCGGGTGAGTTTCTAGCGGCAATCCATTCGCTCGGCATTCCGCATCCACCGGGGACGCCGCTTTACGTGCTGGTTGGAAAGGTCTGGAGCCTGGTCTTCGGCTCGGTGTTCGGGTTTGCCCGAGCGGTCAATCTCTTAAGCGCCGTATCGACTGCCTTTGGCTGTGGGATTCTTACCAGCCTCTTCGCGCGCTGGAGCGAGGATGGCGTTGCTTCAATTGCCGCGGGACTCACCGCCGGCTTGATGTCGACGCTTTGGATGAATGCGACCGAGACCGAGGTGTACGCGGTCGCATTCCTTTTCGGTTGCATCATTCTCTGGGCGGCCGATCGCGCAGGAATCAATTCCGACGCCCGCTGGGCGCTGTTGTCCGCGTACCTTGCCGGCCTTGCCTGGTCACTCCATCTAACCGCGCTGCTGGTGGTGCCAAGCGCGGTCTTGTTGGTGTTCAGCACCAGTGACGGCTACTTCGCAGTGCCCGTTGGCAGGCGCTACGCCGACGGGCGCCGCGAGTCGCATTCGTTCGCGAAGCTGTTGCGCGCCGCCGCAGTGCTCGTTGTGATCGGAATGTCGTGCGTGCTCTTTCTATACATTCGCGCCGCGCACGATCCGGCGATCAATCAGGGGAATCCGTCAACGATCGGCCGTTTTTTTGACGTTTTGATGCGGCGGCAATACGCGGTACCGTCGCTGTGGCCGCGACAGGCGCCGGTCTATCTGCAATTCGGAAATCTCGTCGAGTATGCCGACTGGCAATTCGCGAAGGCGCTTTCTCCGGAAGCGCCACCGAGCTGGTGGAGAACGCCGATTACGATTCTCTATGTGCTCGTCGGTCTGTTCGGCTCCTTCGCTCATCGCAGCGTCGATCGGCGTAGCTGGCGGGCGATCTTGTTGCTGTTGATCGTCACTACGATCGGCGTGGTGATCTACCTCAATCTCAAGGCGGGACCGTCATTCGGCTCAGGCATCCTTCCGCCGAATGCACAGCATGAAGCACGAGAGCGTGACTACTTCTTCTTCTGGGCATTCGTGGCCTGGGGAGTTTGGGCTGGCTTCGGCGCGGTGGTCCTCGCGCGCAAGTTGATGTTTCCGCTCAACGCGCTGGTTGCCATCATGCCGCTCGTTCCGGCGTTTCTCAACTGGACTGCCGTCGACCGCCGCACGGACCCGGTCGAAGAAAAGGCGCGCATCGATGAGCAGGACATCCTGGCGCGAGTACCGCCTTCGGGCGTGCTGTTATCGCTTGGCGACAACGACACTTATCCAATCTGGTATCTGCAGCAGGTCGAGGGGACCAGGCGTGACGTGACGGTGGTCACCGTTCCTCTGCTCCCGGCGAAATGGTACCGCGAGGAATTGGCGCGACGTTACAAACTTCTCGACTCAACAGCTGTCAAATCCTGGCTCGGCAGCGACAGTACCGTGGCAATGCTGACGCGGCGCTCCTACGATCAGAACCGTCCCGTCATTCGCTCGCCGTTCTTCGCGCTTGATTCTGCGAAGAAGAAGTGAGCTGTTACTGGATGGTGAGAGTGTACGCGCCTGTGGTTGCGCTACTCGTCGTCCGTGCCTTGACGTAGAAGTAGCCGAGGTTGCTGGCTGTGTAAGTGAGCGCCGCGTTCTTCGTCGTTCCATCCGCATCGTCATTCGCGGCCACCAGCGTCCCGCCAGTCCGGATCTCGTAGAACTCCAGATACGGATCGAGCGAGGTTGACGTCATCGTCACCGCCACCGTCTGGCCGGTGTTGAGGAAGATGATGTAGTCGTCGGAAAGGAATCCGCTCTGATTGCAGTCGGTAGGTTGCAGAGATTGCTCGGTCGTGATACCAGGTACGGCGAAGACATCTTCGCAGTTCGTGACCGGATTCGTCGTCGTGGCGGATGTGAGGCTGTACAACCCCATCTCGCGCGCATTCAATGAGTTGGCCCCGACCAGGAAACTTCCGGCTGGCAGTATTGCTTTGATGGTGGAGTTGTGTGTGGTGCTACCGGAATTGTCGTTTTGCGCGATAACGTGGTAGTCGGTGGTCAGCAGCAGCAAATAGCTGTCGACCTGTGTCGAGCTCTGGTTGAACAGATAGGTGTTGGTGCCGGGTATCGTAGTCAGCCAGAAATCGACGAAGCTCCCATCTGAGACCTGGCAATCGGCAAGACCCAGTCGTCCATCGCTGTTCGCTCCAACCGTGTAGGCGGGAGTCACTTTGCAGGGATCGCCGGCGTTCGCGGTGAACGTAATCGCGGGCAATCCCACAACAGTCGCATCGACGGTGTTGGTCGATGCGGTCTGTCCGAGAACCCAGGTTCCCACGGTCGCGACACCGTCAGTGCCGCTGATAACCGTAGCACCGGACACTGAGCCATCGCCGCTGGTGACGGTGAAGACGACGTTCGCACCGGCCATCGGGTTGCCGCTCTCGTCTTTCACAATCACCGACGGACGCTCGAGTGTAGCCTGGCCCGCCGGTCCGGTTATGGTGAGGGAAGAATTGGCCTCAAGTGACGTCGGCGTGTGCTTGGGCCCCGACGCGTCGCCACCACATCCGACCTGAAGCGCCAGCAAAGCTGGTACGGCAAGGCGCGTCGCGCCGACTGGGAAGCGAATCATCAGGCCAATTTCTCCTTCGTGAACAGCAGGTCAATGCCGTTCACGCGGGGATACATGCCGTTCAGCTAGTAGCGGTAGTGATCCGGCTTATAGGGGCCTTCGACGGGAACGGACAGATACTCGGCTTGCTCTGGCGATAGCTTCGTGAGCTTCACACCCAACTTGTCGAGATGCAGTCGCGCCACTTTCTCGTCGAGCTTCTTCGGCAGCGTATATACGCGGCATTCGTAAGAATCGCAATTAGTGTGCAATTCGATCTGCGCCATCACCTGATTGGTGAAGCTCGCCGACATCACGAAGCTCGGGTGTCCCGTCGCGCAGCCAAGGTTCAACAAACGCCCCTCGGCGAGAATCATCACGCTGTGTCCATCGGGGAACACGTACTCATCGTACTGCGGCTTGATCTGTATACGCTTGATGCCTTTGAATTTCTTGAGCCCGGCCATGTCGATCTCGTTGTCGAAGTGGCCGATGTTGCCGACGATCGCCTTGTCCTTCATCTGCGCCATGTGAGCAGCGTTGATGATGCCCATGTTGCCAGTCGCCGTGATGAAGATGTCAGCGGTCTTGACGACGTCGTCGAGCTGGACGACCTGATAGCCTTCCATTGCCGCCTGCAGCGCGCAAATCGGATCGATTTCCGTGATCACTACCCGCGCGCCCTGACCTTTCAATGCCTGAGCGCAGCCTTTGCCGACGTCGCCGTAGCCGCAAATCACTGCGACCTTACCGGCAAGCATAACGTCAGACGCGCGCAGAATGCCGTCGGTTAGTGAATGGCGGCAGCCGTAGAGATTGTCGAACTTCGACTTCGTAACCGAGTCGTTGACGTTGATGGCCGGGAAGAGCAAGGTGCCAGCTTCCATCATCTGATAGAGGCGGTGTACGCCGGTCGTCGTTTCCTCGGACACGCCACGGAGATCCTTCGACATTCGCGTCCAGCGTTGCGGGTCCTTTTTGAACTCTCGACGGAGCAAATCGAGGATGACGCCGTACTCCTCTGAATCCTTCTGCTGATTGAATTCCGGAATGCGTCCGACTTTCTCGAACTCGACGCCTTTGTGTACGAGCAATGTTGCGTCGCCACCGTCATCAAGCAGGAGATTCGGTCCCGAGCCGTCGGGCCACACCAGCGCCTGATCGGTGCACCACCAGTACTCCTCGAGAGTCTCGCCTTTCCACGCAAACACCGGCGTTCCCTGAGGACTGTCGATCGTGCCATTTCGACCGACGACAACGGCTGCTGCCGCGTGATCCTGGGTCGAAAAGATGTTGCACGAGACCCAGCGCACGTCGGCGCCGAGTTGTGTGAGCGTCTCGATCAGCACCGCTGTCTGCACCGTCATGTGCAGCGATCCCATGATCTTGGCACCGGCGAGTGGCTGCTTCCTCTTGTACTCGTCTCGCAGAGCCATCAAGCCGGGCATCTCGTGCTCGGCGAGGCGGATCTCGTTGCGTCCGAACTCGGCGAGCGAGATGTCCTTGACCTTGTATGGCTCGCGGCCGGCGTCGCTCGCCGCGGTGAACTGATTCATTGGTTCGGCTATGGTTGCCACTGTGCGCTCCATTGAGTGTCGGGGCTGATTGCTACGCTGACTTCATGAGTGGTGCCTGTTCAGATTTCTTGCGTTTCCCGCTTTTTGCCACCGCTGCGGTTCGTGTCGCGGAGGCAGTGAAGAGAAGAGGGCCTTTCGCTTCCGGGTCGGCCGGCAACGGATGATAACGGAAGTGCTCGAGTCCAGCGTCTGTCAGCCACTCGCCGAGCACCGCGCGGTCAAATCCCTGCCAGACGTGTCCCATTGTCTGACGCAGGTCCTGCCGCTCGTGCGGCATCATGTCCAACACAACGAGACGGCCGTGCGGCTTGAGAACTCGTACTGCTTCGTCGATGACGCGCTGCGGATCCGCAGCGTAGTGCAACACCAGAAAAAGCAACGCTACGTTTACTTCCCCGTCGGCGAGCGGCAGCGACTCCAGTCTGCCATTTCGGATGTCGACGTTTTCCAGGCCGGTGAGGCGCTTGCGCGCAGCGGTCAACATTGCGCTTGATTCGTCTACTGCCACGACGCGCTCCACGAACGGCGCGATGGCATGAGTCACCGCGCCGGTGCCGCAACCGAGATCCGCAACAACCCACGACTCATCGAGCAGGCCGAGTAGCGCGACATCGGCGCGCCGGCCGAACAGCTCCTGGCGCATCCGATCCCACTGTCCTGCCGAAGTGGAGAAGAACTGCTGCGACCGGCTGCTGCGCTCGGACAAGACGGCTTGCATCCGACGTGCGTCCTGCTCGGCCGCGTTCGAATGCGAAATCTCCTCACGTACGATCTGCCACATCCGCCGTGTAGCGGTGTCGAGTGAATCCGTGGCGATCCGGTAGAAGCGGCTCGTTCCTTCAGCGCGCGCGTCGAGCCATCCCTCCGAACTGAGGAGCTTGAGGTGACGGCTCACCGTAGACTGCGGAAGCTGAAGGATCGAAGTGAGCTCATTGACTGTCAGCTCATTCCGCTCGACGGCGAGAAGCAGCCGGCTCCTCGTCGAGTCGGCGAGTGCATTCATCTGACCGAAAAGTCCCGGTGCGCTCATTCGATGTATCCGTTCATCCGGATTGAATGATATAACACTAGGCTCGGCAGGTCAAGGAGTTTTTAGGCGCTTGGCTTACCCGGGTAGACCTGCGATCATTGGCGGATGAACTATGAGAAGAGCCTTCGCCGCCTTGACGAAATCGCCGCCAGTCTCGAGAACGAGCAGATCGGGCTCGACGAGTCTCTCAAGCTATTCGAGGAAGGAATCGAACTACTGAGATCTGCCTCCGCGCAGTTGGATAAAGCGGAGACTAAAGTGCAGATGCTGATCGAAAGATCCGAAGGCGGCTTCGAGTTGAAGGAGATGGATCTCTAGGGAAGTGGAGAGTCATCTCGACGCCGATCGCCACCGCATCGAGGGGCGCCTCGAAGAAATCGGCGATCGCTTCCTGGCAGATCTGCCGGGCGATGTCGCGGCCGCGATTCGATATGGTTTGCAAAGTCCCGGTAAGCGGCTTCGCCCGTTGCTCTCACTGTGCGGATATCGCGCCGTCGGTGGTGCTGACGATGCTTCGCTGCTCGCCTGCGCGCCGGAGGTGATCCACGCGTACTCATTAATGCACGACGATTTGCCCTGCATGGATGATGACGACATGAGACGCGGACGGCCGACCGTGCACAAGGTGTACGGATCGCGCACCGCGATTCTCGCCGGGGTGGCAATGATCCCGCTTTCGGTGCAGGTAGTCCGTGACGGCGCGACGGCAATGGGACTTCCCGTTAGCGTGATCTCATCACTCACTGAAACGTTGCTGGCGGCCGGCGGCGACGCCGGGATGATCGGTGGTCAGGTGCGCGATCTCGAGGGAGAAGGGTCTGGATTGTCACTCGATGAATTGCAGGCCGTTCATCTTGCCAAAACCGGCGCGCTGATCGTTGCGTCAGTGCGAATGGGCGCAATCGCCGGCGGTGGTACGCACTCGCAGCTGGATGCGATCTCGCATTATGGTCGCGACATCGGTCTCGCTTTTCAAATAATGGACGACGTTCTGGACGTCACCTCCACGACCAGCGTGTTGGGCAAGACCAGCGGCCGCGACGCAGTACTGCGAAAGAGCACTTATCCCGCGCTCCTTGGCGTAGAGGGAGCGCAACAACGCGCGACGGACCTGGTTACCGACGGCCTTGACCGTCTCGCCAGCGAAGGAATCCTCACGCAAGAGCTGTCACAAGTCGCTAATTTCATGGTAACTCGCACCTCCTGAAAACCTGTACATGTCAATCCTCGAACGGGTCCATTCTCCTGCCGATTTGAAGCCGATGTCGCGCGATGAGCTGCGCGCCGTCTCGGAGGAAATGCGGACGCGTTTGATTGAGATCTGCTCGCGGACCGGTGGGCACATTGGAGCCGGGTTGGGTGTCGTCGAGCTCACGGTCGCCCTCCACGCCGTGTTCGATACGCCGCGCGACAGGATTGTCTGGGACGTCGGCCATCAAGGCTACCCGCACAAATTCCTGACGGGCCGGGCGGAGCGTATGGAGACCCTGCGACAGGAGGATGGGCTCTCGGGATTCCTCAAACGCGCGGAAAGCGAGTACGATGCATTCGGAGCTGGTCACGCCGGAACAGCAATATCCGCTGGCTACGGAATGGCGGTTGCGCGTGATATAAATGGGCAGGATTTCAAGGTCGTCTCGATACTCGGCGACGGTGCGCTGACCTGCGGGTTGGCGTACGAGGGTCTCAACAACGCCGGCGCGTCGGATCGGGACTTCATCGTCATCCTCAACGACAACGAGATGTCGATCGCGCCGAACGTAGGCGCGATGTCCAAGTATCTCACTTCGATTCAAAGCAATCCGCTGTACAACCGCGTTCGCTCGGCGATCGGCAGCGTGGTCGATGCGGCGCCCGGTCCGCTGTCCGGTGTGGCGACGTTGGTAAGGAAGTGGGAGGAGAGCATGAAGTCTTTTCTCACCCCTGGCGTGTTGTTCGAGGAGCTGGGCTTTCGCTACTTTGGCCCGATCGACGGCCACGACATCGACCAATTGGTCGACACGCTGTCTGCGGTGCGCGAGATGGCGGGCCCGCGACTGATCCATTGCATCACGCAGAAGGGGAAAGGATTTCCGGCTGGAGAACATCTCGAGAAATGGCATGCACTTCCGCCGGGGCACGATCCTGCAACCGGTAAGCAGCGAAAAGTTTCCTCGGCAAATGCCGCGTACACCGCCGTGTTCGGTCAGGCGCTCAGTGAGCTGGCGACTGAGAATCCGAAAGTTGTCGCCATCACCGGTGCGATGCCGAGCGGGACCGGAACGGCACCATTCGCAAAGGCGCATCCCAATCGATTTTTCGATGTCGGGATCGCAGAAGGACACGCAGTGACGTTTGCCGCGGGCCTGGCGACTGAAGGAATCCGACCGGTTTGCGCGATATACTCCACCTTCCTGCAACGCGGCTACGACAACGTCATCCACGACGTCGCGATTCAGCACCTGCCCGTGATATTCGCAATGGACCGCGCTGGCGTCGTCGGTGAAGACGGCCCGACCCACATGGGCCTCTACGACATCGCTTACATGCTGGCGGTGCCCGGGATGGTGGTAACCGCCCCGAAAAACGGCAAAGAGATGGTTGGGTTGCTGCGCAGCGGTCTGGCGTACAAAGACGGTCCGTTCTGTCTACGTTACCCGCGTGATGCAGCGCCCGACATTGTTCCTCCCGCTGCTGAAGTCGAGGCGATTCCCCACGCATCCTGGGAAGTGCTGCGACGGGGAAATTCCGCCGGTCGTGACGCACGCCAACCGGTCGCCATTCTTGCTGTGGGAACTATGGTTCTGCCATCGCTGGCCGCAGCCGACATTCTCGCCGAATCCGGAACGACGGTCACCGTCGTCAACTGCCGCTACCTGAAGCCGCACGACACCAGAGTTCTCTCCGAAGTGATCGCGAGCCACTTGAACGTTCTGGTGGTGGAGGAGGGAAGCGTTGTCAACGGTTTTGGCGCGCACATGGCAGCGCTGATCGGTGAGCTCGATCCCGCAGTCCGGGTAGCGACGCACGGCGTTCCCGATGAATTCATCGACCAGGCGCCGCGCGCAACGCAGCTGGCGCGCATCGGACTCGATTCACACGGCATCGCACGGCGCGCGACCGAGGCGTTTGGACTGGACAGCGCTCGGGGCGCTCAACTCCGCGCTGTTTGATGCGCGTCGGTGTCATCGGACATCAGGGTTACGAAGAATTACCGGAGATTCTCCGGACGCTCTTTCGTGTCGCCCCGCAGCTGGGGATCGAGCCGTTTCTCGAGCAGGAGATTTACGAGGTAGCAGGTAAGGGAAAAAAGCTCGAGGATTCGAGTCAGGTCGATGCCCTCGTAACGCTGGGTGGTGACGGAACGCTTTTGCGCGGAGCGCGCTTCCTCGACGGCCACGACATTCCGATTCTCGGCGTCAATCTCGGTCGCGTCGGATTCCTCACCAGTTGTCAGAGCAATGATTTCGAGCCGGCGCTCAAGCACCTCGCGGGCGGCGAATACGTCGCGCAGCCGCGCATGGCGATCAGCGCCCGTGCGATCAACGCCGACGGAGAAACGCGCAAGCAATGGCGCGCGCTGAACGATTTCGTCCTGCACAAGGGCGGCTTCGCGCGCGTCGTACGTCTCAACATCTTCATCGACGGCGAGAGCATCGGTACCTACGCTGCCGATGGAGTGGTTATCTCCACGCCGACGGGCTCGACTGCTTACAGCCTTTCCGCAGGTGGGCCAGTCGTGGTGCCGACGGTTGAGTCGATGCTGATCACACCGATCTCTCCGCACACGCTTGGTATCAGACCGCTCGTCATCCCGCCGGACGCCGAAGTGACGGTGGAAGCAAACGAATCTCCCACGGAGCTTCTGGTTACGGTCGACGGACAGGTTGGGACCAGCTTCGTCAAGGGCGACCAGCTCAAGGTGAGGAGGGCGGACAATCCAGTGCGTATCGTCCGATTCCCCAGCACCACGTTCTTCGAGAGAATGAGAGTCAAACTCGGTTGGGGCGGAGTTCCCGACGGAGAGCAAAGCTGATGCTGACTGAGCTGAGAATCCGCAATTTCGCCATCATCGAACAGGTCAACCTTCCGCTCGCGGAGGGCTTCAACGTGCTCTCCGGCGAGACTGGCGCCGGCAAATCGATCATTGTCGGCGCACTGGGGCTGTTGCTTGGCGAGAGAGCCAGCGCTGATCTGATTCGTTCGGGCGCCGACAAGGCTACTGTCGAGGGAGTCTTCGACGTTTCGAGCCTGAAAGGAATCGCCGAGTTCGCCGACGAGCGCGGCATCGAGGTCGAAGAGGAAACGCTGGTGCTGAAGCGCGAAATCGCCGCCACCGGCCGCGGGCGCGCGTGGATCAATGGCACAACTGTCACGGCGACAGTGCTTGCGGAGATTGGACGCCTGCTGGTGAACCTCCACGGACAGCACGAGGCGCAGACGCTGCTCGACAACGAATCGCAACGCCACATTCTCGACGCATTCGGTGGAGCAGAGAAGCAGGGCGAGGTTGTGCGAACGACCTTTGGTGAGTTGTCAGCGGTGCGTCGCGAGATTGCCAGCCTTTCGACACGGCGCGCCGAAGCGGAGAAGCGCGCGGACTATCTGCGACACGTCGCGACGGAAATCGAGGAGGCGAAGCTTTCCGCGGGCGAAGACACCAAGCTGGAGGACGAGGCGCGCGTACTAGAGAACGCCGACGAGCTTCGCACACTTGCCAGTACACTGAACGAGCTGCTGTCTGGTGAAGAAAGCAGCGTGCTCGGCCAGCTTGGCGCAGCTCAACGCCCGCTGTCATCGATCGAGCGCATCGATCCATCCGCCGCGCGGATGCAGGAGCTTTTCGACGCCGGCTTCTACGCGCTCCAGGAATTGGCTCGCGCCGTCGAGGATTATGCGGGGTCGGTCGAGCTCGATCCCACTCGTCTGGAGGAGGTTCGTCGTCGTCGCGACCGGCTGTTCGGTCTGCTCAAGAAGTATGGCCCGATGCTAGACAATGTCATCGAGAGCGGCCGTAGCGCCCGCGCCGAGCTGGACCTCGTCGATACCGCTCAGTTCGATCTGGCCAATCTCAACGCGCGCGAGAGCGAGCTGCGGAAGCGGCTGGTGAGCGAGGCGGAAAAACTCTCCGACATGCGTTTGACTGCCGGGAAAAAGCTGGCGAAGGCAGTGGATGCGTTGCTGCCATCGCTCGGAATGCCCGACGGTCGATTCCGCGTGACTCTGACTTCGCGGGACGAGCCAAGCGCCGAAGGCGCGGAGGATGTCGAGTTCCGAGCTGCGCTGAACATCGGACATGAGGATCGTCCACTGGCGCGGGTCGCGTCCGGTGGAGAGCTGTCGCGCGTGATGCTCGCACTCAAAACTATTCTTGCGCGGGTCGATCGCGTACCGACGCTGATCTTCGACGAGGTGGACGCCGGTATCGGCGGTCGGGTTGGGCTTCAGGTTGGTGATACGCTCCGGCGAGTCGCCGGCGAGCACCAGGTATTCGCGATCTCGCATCTGCCGCAGATCGCAGCGCGTGCCCACCACCACATCGTGGTGGCGAAGGGAGCAAAGGGGGGCGTCACGACCGCCGACATCACCGTTCTCGAGGGCAGCAACCGGGTGAACGAGATTGCGCGAATGCTGGGTGGCGACCCGGAATCGAAAGTGTCGCGAGCACACGCCAGGGAGTTGCTGGAGAGCGCCACCGCTGTTTGAGGGTTGCGCGATGCGAGCCAACAAATTGATGCGGCATCACGCAAAAAAGGCGAGCCAATCGGCTCGCCTTTCTGCTTCTGGTGGATTCGTTATTTCCCGCCGAAAATCCTCGCGTAGAGTCTGAGCTGAATCTGGTCGGTAAAGAACTTCGGCTGATTTCCGCCGGAACCGCCCATCGTCTGCCAGTGGAGATAATTGACTTCGAAGGGCAGCTTCGCCTTGCCCTGCTCGAAAGAGTACAGGTTCGAGAAGGAGATACCGCCACCGAAGCGGTGCTCCGTCTGCGCAGTCTCGAGATCGAGCGTTGAAGCGTCGAGCGTGATATCCGCGAAACCAGTCACAGCAGCAGGAATGGTAAATGTGCCCGTATACTTGTCCTGCTGCTTGTTGCGATACATGTACCAGGCCGACAGCGCAAAGAAGTCGTTGACGACGAAGCGTGGCGCGGTCTCGAACTCGAACGCGCTGCCAAGTTGGCGATGGACTTGCTGCTTTCTGTAGGCTGGCGCCAACTCCTCGTTCGGCAAGTCGATGATGCGCATGTCCTGATCATCGCCGAACGGGTGATTGTAGCGGAGGATGAACGACTCCCAGAAATGGCTGCCGACGAGAATGTCGCCGAACCAGCGTCCTTCGACTGCCTTGGCGCCACGCCCAGTGCCGATATCGATGAAGTTGTCGGGCGACTCGATCTGACCCGTTGGCAGACGAAAAATGCCGCCGATCGCGGTGCGGAAATTCAGACCGGTCGGTGACATTCTCGCCGACGTGTTTCCGTCGAACGTGTCGAACACCGAGAACTTGCCGCCGATATCGATGTCGCCGACGTGTGACTTGCTGTTAGAGACGAGCGGAGCAGCTGCAATCCCGAAAGCCGGATTCGTGAGAATTGTCTGTGCGTCGCGCAACGACAGTCGCGTCTGCGCCGCGAACGGCCCGGTGGTGCCAGCCGCGATGCTGTTTACGCCGAAACTCTGGTACAGCGATCGGAATGCGGCGACGCGCGCTTCAATCGCCAGCTGCGCGTCGGTCCCGACAATCGGTACGAACGGAGATGTAGTGTAGATCTGATTCACGCCACCCGCAAAGGCCTGTGAGTTTGCGATAAGTGCATTTGCGTTGGCGCGTTGAGCATTCAGCGCGGGGCACTGCGGCGAGGCGGCGGGATTCGCGGCGCACGCATCCAGTTGTGCCTGCAGTGTGGCTGCTGCGGCAGCGAACTGCGCGTTGAGGGTCGCGTTCTGCGTCTGGGCGGCTGTCACTGCCAACGCCGGATTGAAGCCAAGGTTTCCGTTCGTATTGCCGGTGTTGACGTTGAAGAACGCGGACGTCTGTGTCTTCACGTACGGAATCTGGAGACCGACGGAAAAACGCTTGCTGAGGCCGGCCTCGAAGATGAACGGGAAAGCGGTGACGTGATCGCGCAGATTGACGACGGTATTGCCGAGCGAGGCCATCCACGACGGATTGCCGCTCAACGCTTGGATGCCGGTCTGCAGGCTGGCGAGGTTTGGGAATTGCCTCACGCCAATGGTGTCGAGTGTGAAATCAACGCCCAGTGGTTCCAGGGCGCCGTCCGGACGGCCCGGCGTGTCCTTTCCGTAGCGCTCATTGAACCACGTCCATTGGGCAACCGTTCTGAAGCGAAAGACTCCGGCCGGAAGGACCAGAGCGTCATCGCCGACTCCCAGAACGCGCTGCGCACTGGAGGGCGTCGGCAAAAGGGCGAAAAAGGTCAAGGCTACAGCGGTGACGCAGACAAAAAGACGCCGCATAGAATCTCCAAGGGTGTGAAACACACAGGAGGCGTTCGTCAGAGTGAGAGGGACGTTCGCCGGCGGGGAGACGTTATCATTTTGATTCGGGGTTTGTCAACGATGTTTACGGAGGGTATTGTTCCCCTCTGACACGCGCTGATTCGTACCCCGGCGCTCGGGTGGCGAAACCGGTAGACGCGAGGGACTTAAAATCCCTTGGGACAAACTCCCATGCGGGTTCGATCCCCGCCCCGAGCATGAAATTGGCACGATGAACCTGCGAATCTGCGAGGAGTTCCAGCCTTGAGCGCCGCCACCGCGATGAAGTTTTCACCTCGCCGGATCGAACGCGTGCTGCTCATCGTCAATCCAGCGTCCCGGCGCGCCGCGCGGATACGCCAGCGCGCCGAAAAGGCGTTTGCCAAAGCCGGCGTGGAATGCGACGTGAGGCCCACCGAAGCCCCCGGTCACGCCACGACGATTGCCCGCAACGAGGCGCACAAATACAGCGCCGTATTCACCCTCGGCGGTGACGGAACCGTGATGGAGGTGCTTTCCGCTCTTGCCCATCAGGGTACCCCGGTTGGCGTCCTCGCCGGAGGGACCGCCAACGTCGTCGCGCGGACGCTGGGGATTCCCCTCAATCCGGCGCGCGCGATCCCGGTGCTCCTCGCTGGCGATCAAGCGCAGCTCGACCTCGGTCGCCTCGGAGATGGTCGGCGCTTCGCGATCGGCGTTGGCGTGGGACTCGATGCGACAATGATTGCCGAAGCCCCAGCGCGCTTGAAAAAACGGTTCGGCTTCATGGCTTATGTCGTCGGCGGTTACAAAGCAGTTCTGCGCAATCAGAAATTCGCGCTTCGTCTTACAGTCGACGGGCACCTTTATGAGCGACCGGCCTCGGCGGTGTTGATCGCGAATTTTGGAGCGGTGCTCAACAACCTGATCGCCTTTGGCAACGGCATTCTCCATGATGACGGCCTGCTGACAGCGTGCGTGTTCTCGCCGGCCAACCTTTGGGACGCGCTCCGCATTCTTTGGCGGATGATTCGCAAGGATTTCGGCGATGATCCGTGCCTTTTCTACAAATCGGGGCGCGAGTTCCGAGTCGAGACGTTCCCTGAAATGCCCGCGCAGGCTGACGGCGAGCTACTCGACGTCACTCCACTCTCTGCTTCCGTGGACCCACTGGCCGGTACCTTGCTTATTCCAAAGCGAAAGTAGGCCTCGCCGAGCAGCGCCCAGGGCGCCCGCGGGGTCGACCAAATGGGATCCCGCCGTGGCGACTCGTGTAGATGCAACCGTGACTGGAGAATATTTCGGAACCGCTCGCTCGCGGCCCGGGGCGGGCACCGTCCTCGGGACATTCTTCTACATGTGGCTACTCGTCGGCCTCGTGCTCGGAACGGCGGTCCTCGTTGGGCCCGTCCGATTGATCACCGAGGGGATGGGTAGGGCCGGTTGGGAGCAAAGCTCGCAGGACCACGTCCTGATCGTCGTAATCCTGCTCTATCTCGCGTTATCACTGCTTCTGACTCGCTGGATTGTCGGCGTCATGTTCAGGGCACGCAGTCGGAACACGCGGTGGGGAATTGCTGCGGTCCTCACGCTGCTCGCGGCCGGCACTGCCTGGGAGTGGTCGAATCCAGCAAAGCTTCTGGCGGGAATCGCCGGAGGAGGCAACGGCGGCACCTTCAACGTTGCGGGCGGCCCGCAATTCATATTTGGTGCATATCCTGACGAGCCGCACCTCGCGCAGCTGAAGAAGCAAGGCGTCACTTCGGTGATTTCGTTGCAGCACCCCGGAGTCGTCATTGAGCGCGAAGGCATCAGCGCCGAGAAGGATGCGACGAAGAAACTGCATCTCGCGTTCATTCAGGCGCCGATGCTCCCGTGGGTGAGTAACAACGATGAATCGCTGGAAAAACTCCGTGAGATCGCGCGCACCGGCAAAGGCGTCTATTACGTGCACTGCGGTCTCGGTCGAGACCGGGTCAACGTCGCAAAGCGGGTGATCGAGGCCGAAGGTCGCAAAATCGCGTCTGGCAGCGACCTGAAGAACGCAACCGGCTTTGCGGATCGTCCGACGCCGTTTGAGCGCGGATCGCTGGCTCACATCGATCACGGCAAGTGGCTCATCCCGTATCCAAACCAGCACGAAATGTTCGGCTTCGTGCTCGGCGGACAGGCCGGCAGTGTCGTGTCGATTCTCGACCCGGTCGATCCAGAGCAGGCAGCGTGGAATACGGAGATGGAGAAGTTGTTCAAGGAGTACGCGATTCCGTTCACCATGAGGCCGATGTCGAAGAACGATCGAGCGAAGGCGCTCGAGATCGCGAAAGAAGTGCAGCAGATGCCCGAACCGGTGACTGTGATTGCGCCATACACACCAATGGAGGATGGTCAGTCGCTGCCGCCCCTGGGGAACAGGAAAATGGACATCGGGCCGGCGGTGGCATTTCTCTCAGCATACGGCCGTGCGGCGCCCAGCTCATTTGCGGCGAAACCGTCGTGGCGCTTGAATCACGCGGCGAAGGCGGGCACTGATACGACGGGCGGCACCGTAGAGAGATAAAGGGCGGGGAGAGGTCAAAAAAAAAGGCGAGCCTCTCAGCTCGCCTTTTTTTCGGATCTCATTCTCGTTCTCAAAACGGCAGCTCGTCCTCGCCGCCGATTAGTACGGTCTCCGTCGAGGAAGTTTTCGGGTCCCTCGAATCGTCGACAGACGCCGCGGTCGCAGCAGTCTTCGGCGGCCAGATCACTCCGTCGCAAGAACGGTTCTGACACTTGTAGTCAGGAGCGCGCGGGTTCCGTTTTGTGAGTCGGTTGTCCCACATGCGGCCACCGCACTTAGGGCAGCTGACGAGTTCCATATCGGTCAGCATCGAGGCTGACGCCGTGCCTGGATTCTCGACGCCGTTGGCCACGCCCCCGGCCGTCGTGGAAACCCGCCCATAGCGCCGGTTATACGCCAGCTGAGGGTCTTCGACTGGTTTCGCATACTTGCCATCGCCGTCTACCTCAACCCAGTTCTGCTCGTAGTCATAGAGCTCATTGCCGACGCCGAATCGGACGGCGGCTCGCTTGAACGCGTCGGTCGAGGCCTGCTTGTAGTCACGACCGGTGCCGACGTCTTCGCGAATCACGCCGAGAATCTGGAGCCGAGCCTTGAACGAGCACAGCGTTCCTTCGCCGTCGTCGCCGGCGATCGGCGGCAGCAATTCGAGGGTGAGGTCCCATTCACCGGGGACCACTCCGTCGAGGCGCTCCCTGACGGTGTTTGCTTCGATATACGCAACGAACCGCGCGAAAAACTTTCCATCGCGGGCAGTCACTTTGCCATCCTGTCTCCAGGAAATAGCACCAGTTGGAACTGGGGCGGATAATTTCGCCCAAACGTCACTCTTTTCCGTGTAGGTATCCTGTCTTGCGATCATGCTCTCATCCATCCGTAGTTAGTCGCCATGTCTTCCACTTCTAGTGAACTTTTGCACGTCCTTCACTGCACTGCACTGGCTGCCGTGCTCGCAATACCAGCCGTGCCGATCGAAAAAAACGAGGTGATGAATTCGGGTGCGGTCGAGCGTTTCTTCCACTCGGTAAAGCTCCGTGACCGACGTCCCTTTTCCGCACAATTGGATAGGGTCCATCTGCCGCACTTTCACCCTCCTCTGGACCTGCGTTTTTTCCTTCCGCCTACCGTTGAGGTTCCTCCTTACTGGTGGCAATGTAAGCTCCTGGCCTGCCAATACTTACGCGCCGAGGGTTCGGCACATTTTCGGGTACAGTAAGTTAGAGCTTTTGAACGAAAAATGCAAGCCGCCGCGGGCACAAGTTTCGCTCTGTGCACTGTCTGATCCGGCGGTTCTAGGCGAGGAGCATACATGGAGCACGGCAGCGAATTCTTGCGATCGCAGGTGCGCAACCTCCTGCTACAACACAGGACGTTCCTCCAGTCGCTCGAGGACCACGAGAGCCAGGCTGATGATGAGCGGTTCCGTGATCTGTGCGCGCGACATATTCCGCACATGCGGCTGCACCAGCGCATGCTCGAGGAGTACCAGTCACAGCTCGGCGATGGACCGGGGGTTACCAGTCGCATCGTGGGCACGGCTGTCCGAGTGGTGAAAGACCTTGCCGACGCCGCCGTGGCAGAAGACTACAACCGGTTGATCGCCGACATCGTGATGGCTCGCCAATCGGAAGATGCGTTCAAGACCTTCCGTGAAGCCGGGAAGATGATGGGCAATCGCACGCTGCAGGAGATCGGCGACATCGGCGAGCGTCACCACGATGCATATGTCAAGGAAGCCAATCGGCTCCTCCAGCACATGTTCGTTGAACACGTTGAGGGCATCGACGGCTTCCGTCAAACGACGCTCGACATTCAGCCCGACGTGACTCTTTAGTCGCGCGCGGCGCTGCGAAGACGGCACGCGGATTCCTCCGCGCCGCCCTGACAGTGTCATTCCACCAAGGCTAATTTCCGCGCATGAACGATGTCGTATCGCTCGCTGCGGAGCTGCTCGCGATTCAGTCGACGACTGGCGGTGAGACCGCAGTCGTCGACTATGTATCGCGATGGCTCGTGGCCCGCGGATGGAACGTAACGTTGCAGGAAGTGTCGCGCGGTCGCGCAAATGTCTGGGCGTCTCGCTCGGGCAGCGCCAATGGCGTAGCGTTTTCGACGCACCTCGACACAGTTCCACCGTTCGTTCCGCCGCGGCTGGAGGGTACGCGGCTTTTTGGCCGCGGGTCTTCGGATGCGAAGGGAATAGCAGCGGCGATGCTGGTCGCTGCGGAGCGACTGGTGAACGACGGTGAGAAAAGAGTGGAGGTGCTGTTCGTCGTCGGCGAAGAAAAGGGCTCAGACGGAGCCCGTGCGGCGAACACCCTCAATGCAAGAAGTCGTTTTCTCATCAATGGCGAGCCGACGGAGAGCAAGCTGGCGAGTGGGGCGAAAGGATCTTTGCGCGCGACTATCCGGACTCGCGGGCGCGAGGCACACTCTGCGTATCCGC
Source organism: Gemmatimonadaceae bacterium (assembly GCA_045803545.1). Lineage (GTDB taxonomy): Bacteria > Gemmatimonadota > Gemmatimonadetes > Gemmatimonadales > Gemmatimonadaceae > UBA4720. The sequence goes on from JBJMOW010000002.1 coordinate 349,540, forward strand.
ATCTCGGTCAATCGGCGATCGAGCCGATGCTCGAGCTACTTCCAACTTTGAAGACGCTGCCGCTGCCATCCGACCCGGTGCTCGGCCAGACTACCGTCAACATCGGCACGATTCGCGGTGGTACGGAAGCAAACGTGGTCCCAGCGCAGGCGGAGGCGGAGATCATGTTCCGTCTGGTCGGCGACGTTGAGCCAATCAAGAAAATGGTTCTCGATTGGGCGACAGGCCGGGCTGATGTCGAATTCGGCTCCAACATTCCCGCTCAGCGTTTCGCAACCGTACCCGGTTTCGAGACGGGGCCGGTCGCGTACACCTCTGACATTCCGCTGTTGTCAAACTGGGGCGAGCCGTTGTTGTTCGGTCCCGGATCAATTCATGTTGCGCACACGCCTGACGAATTCATCGACGTCGATGAATTGCGGCGCAGCGTCGACACCTACGAGCGATTAGCTCGCACTCTTCTCGCGCGATGACAAATTCACCAGTTCCGGGCAAACGGAAAACCAAGTGGCCCGTGGCCATTCTCGGCGCTACCGGAGCAGTGGGGCAGATGTTCGTCCGGATGCTCGCCGACCATCCATGGTTCGAGATCACCGAGTTCGCAGCATCGGAGCGGTCCGCGGGCAAGAAATACGCAGAGGCGACTCGTTGGCTGGAAGGACCGCCGCCACCGCAATCTGTTCAGAACCGTCGGGTAATCGCGTGTGACCCCGGTGTCGTTTCAGCACCGATCGTATTCTCCGCGCTCGATGCTGTGGCGGCCGGCGAAGTAGAAATGGCGTTTGCCAAAGCGGGCAAGTTTGTGCTCAGCAACGCAAAAAACTATCGAATGGAGCCGGATGTACCGCTGGTGATTCCCGAAGTAAACGGAGATCACCTCGAACTGATCGACTGCCAGCGTCAACGTCGCGGTTGGGACGGCGCCATAGTCACCAACGCCAACTGCTCGGCAACTGTCGCTGCCGTCGCGCTCGCACCGCTGCATCAGCGATTCGGCATCCGGCAGCTTTTCCTGTCGACGATGCAGGCGGTATCGGGCGCGGGGTATCCGGGAGTGCCATCACTGGACATTCTGGGCAATGTCATTCCTTACATCGCCGACGAGGAGCCGAAACTCGAGCGGGAGATGTTGAAGCTGCTCGGCACCTACGCCGACGGCGAAGTCACCAGCGCAAGCTTCAAAGTGAGCGCGCACACCAATCGCGTCGCTGTCGAGCATGGTCACACCATCTGCATGTCGATCGGCTTCGAAGAGGCACCAACCCCCGAGCAGGCGATCGAGACGATGCGCTCGTGGCAGGGCCTCGCTTCGACTCACGGTTTGCCAACCCGGCCGAAAAACCCGCTGGTGGTGACGGATGCACCGGATCGGCCACAGCCCAGGCGCGACGTGTACGCCGGCGATGGGATGACGGTGACAGTCGGTCGAGTGCGACGCGATGCGATCCTCGATCTCCGTATGGTAGCGCTCGGCCACAACACGGTGCGTGGAGCGGCGGGTGGATCGGTACTCAACGCCGAGCTGCTCGCCACCAACGGCGCGTTCGACTCTGTGTGATCGTCGTAAAGTTTGGGGGGACCTCAGTCGGCGACGCTGACGCCATCGAGCGCACCGCTGCGATCGTGAAGGGGCGTCTCGATCGTCAACCTGCCGTGGTGGTATCGGCGCTCGGCGGTGCGACCAACGCGCTCCTGGCAATCGGCGAGCAATCGGCGAAGGGTCATCTTATCGGAGCGTTGCGTGGCGTCGAAACGCTTCGCGATCGTCACTTCCAGCAATGTGAAAAGCTGCTCGGTACGTCCGCGGAAGCAGCTGAAGTTGCCGCCGAAATGAGCGCGACGTTCGACGAGCTCGCCAGTCTGGCGGAGGCGCTGTCGGTGCTCGGTCACGCCACGCCGCGCAGCTTCGATGCGATCGCTGCCTTCGGCGAGCAGCTGTCGTCCCATCTCGTGGCTGCCTTTTTTCAGCTGCGCGGAATTCCTGCCGAGCACGTCGATGCGCGCGATGTATTTGTAACCGATGACAACTACATGAGCGCCGAACCGCAGACAGATGAAATTGCGGGAGCCGCGCGGGATCTGGTCCTTCCGCTGCTGCAACAGGGCAAGGTGCCAGTGATGGGAGGATTCATCGGCAGAACGGCGAGTGGAATTACGACGACGCTCGGTCGCGGTGGATCGGACTACAGCGCTTCGCTGTTAGGCGCGGCGTTGCACGCTAATGCGATCGAGATCTGGACTGATGTCGATGGAATGCTGACTGCCGATCCGCGGGTGGTGAAAGGATCTCAGCTAATCGAGCAGATCAGGTTCGACGAAGCGTCCGAGCTTGCCTCCTTTGGCGCCAAGGTGCTGCACCCGAACACCATCGCCCCGGCTGTCCGTCTCGGGATTCCTGTTTTCATCTACAACTCGCGCAATCCGAAGGGGAAGGGAACGCGCATCACCTTCGACGCGCCGCGGCGTGCGGTGAGCGCCATCGCCGGCAAAGGCGGCATCACCCTGGTGAAGGTCGGCGCGGCGAAAATGCTGTTCGCGAAGGGGTTTCTGCGAAAGGTGTTCGACATCTTCGAGCGCAACGGAGTGTCTGTCGATGTCGTCGCGACGTCGGAAGTGTCGGTGTCGGTGACAGTTGACGATCCCTCGGGGCTCGATTCGTTGGTCGTCGAGCTTGCCACCCTCGGCGATGTGTCAGTCGAGCGAGACAGGGCGATTGTGGCAGTCGTCGGTGCGGCGATCAGTGAAGACGGAGCGGCAATGGGGCGCGCGATCGGGTCACTCGATGGGATCAAGGTGCACATGATGTCGCTCAGTGCAACCGGGATAAACCTGACCATCATCGTCGACGGCGATCAATTGAACCCCGCGATGGACCGGCTGCACAACGCCTTTTTCGGTGCGGGCAAATGACGCGCACCGTTGCGATCATCGGCGATGGCAAGATGGGTCAGGCTATCCGCGAGCTCGCTGTCGACAAAGGCTGGCGGGTGAGCGCGGTGATTGGCGAGCGTGAGAGCGCTGAAGGTGTCGGCATCAGCCGCAAGTCTCTCGGTGAGCCTGACGTCGCCGTCGAGTTCACCCAACCGGATGCCGCGGTAGCGAACGCGACCGCGTGCCTGCGCTGCGCCGTGCCAGTCGTCGTCGGCACCACCGGATGGTACGAATCACTGCCCGAAGTAACCCGCATCGCTACGGAAACGGGGACGCCGCTGTTGTGGTCTCCCAATTTCTCGCTTGGCGTTAATGTCATGATCGAGGTGGCGCGCTACGCCGCGGGACTAATGCGGAATCTCGAGGATTTCGACGCGCACATCATCGAGACCCATCACACCCGTAAAAAGGATGCGCCGTCGGGAACCGCAATCGTGATTGGCAAAGCCGCCAGCGATGCGCTGGGGCGTCCGATTCCCACGACGAGCATTCGGACTGGTTCGGTGCCGGGAACTCACGAGCTGGTGTTCGACGGCGCTTTCGAGCAGCTCTCGATCGTGCACGAGGCGCGCGATCGGAGAGTATTTGCCGAAGGGGCGTTGACCGCAGCAGATTGGCTGATAGGAAAAAAGGGCGTGTTCACGATGCGCGACGTTCTCCGACTCGAGAAGCGCGGCACGGGCTGAAACCCGCAGGGGGGGCAATCGTAAGGTTGATCATGCGAAGACCGAAAATCCTTCTCGCGATTGGCGCACTGGCGCTACTTCCTGCGTGCAGAGGCCCGGGTGATTCAGACACGGTCCCTTCGACGCTGCCCGGCACCTACGTGTACGCCGGCAAAGGATCCGTCTTCAAAAAAGCGTGGCAGTTTTCGGCCAGGCTGGATCTCACGGCCGATCGGCGCTTCACAATGACTCTCGACAAGGCCATCGATGGCAGCCGCGATTCCACCGAGACGACGAGCGGCGCGTACGCCATAAAAGGTGACGAGGTGGAGCTGCGCGTGGTCGGCAAGCGTACCGGTCCCGAGAAGGATCTGCACCAGCTGCAGATGAAGGGCGATTCCCTGATCGCCAATGTCGGCTGGACGGGGGAGCTCTTTCTCAAGGGCATCGGTGCTCCGAATGTCGTATTCGTGAAGCAGCGCTCCTAGCGCTTCCAGCACCCCCTTCGCGGCTTCGTCCGCATACATTTAACAAATGACGTCGGAACGACTCGCTGGCTGCGGGACGGCGATGATCACTCCTTTCATGGAGTCGGGCGAAATCGACGAGCGCTCCTTGCGCTCCTTCGTCGACTGGCAGATCGCGAGTGGGGTGCATTTCCTCGTTCCGTGCGGGTCAACTGGTGAAGCGGCGACGATGACGGTCGCCGAACATCGGCGCGTCGTGGAGATCACCGTCGAACAGACCGCCGGACGAGTTCCAGTCATCGCCGGTGCCGCGTCGAACGACACCCGGAAGGCAATTGCGCTCTCGCGCGAAATGGAAGCAGTCGGCGCGACCCATCTTCTGCACGCGTCGCCGATGTACAACAAGCCGCCCCAACGCGGCATCGTCGCCCATTTCCACGCGATTGCCGATGCGGTACAGAGTCCGATCGTGGTTTACAACGTGCCTGGGCGCACCGGAAGTAACATTGAAGCGGCCACGACGCTGGAACTGGCTGAGCACGAAAACATTGTTGCGGTGAAGGAAGCGTCGGGCAATTTGGCCCAGGTGAGTGAGATCATTCGCCATCGGCCTGCGGCCTTCGCCGTTCTTTCCGGCGATGATCCCCTGACATTGCAAGTGATGGCGGACGGCGGCGATGGTGTGGTCTCCGTAACTTCCAACGTCGCACCGGCGCTGGTGGCGCAGCTCACTGAACTATGCGCAGCCGGTGACTTCGACTCCGCGCGCAACGTTCATCACCAGCTGGCGGAATGGACCGTAGCTGCTTTCGTCGAATCGAACCCGATTCCTGTGAAAGCCGCCCTGACAATGATGGGGCGCATCTCGAACGTGTTGCGGCTGCCCCTGGTTCCGCTCGCCGAGAAATATGAGACGACGGTGCGAGCCGCCCTCGTCTCTGTAGGAGCGCTAGCCGATTGATGGCGGCGAGCCCGGCGGAGCTCGAGAAGCGCGTTGACGCTCTCTCCGCGACTCCGAGTGATCACAGTCTTCCTGCTGACGCGCGCGATGTAGTTCTCGCGCTTCTCGATGCGCTCGAAAAAGGGTTGGTGCGGGCAGCCAGCCGAGATTCGAGCAGCGGGGAATGGCGTGCGGTTCCGTGGGTCAAACGCGGTCTTCTGCTTGGTTTTCGCGCTGGCGCGATCGTCGACATGTCGCTTGGCGACTCGAAAAACGGTGTGGTGCTCGCCTTCTTCGACAAAGACACTTATCCGCCGCGCCGTTTAGCGCGGGAGGATGGGATCCGGGTTGTCCCGGGTGGGTCGAGCATTCGCCGCGGCGCTTTCGTCGCGTCCGGAGTCGTGTGCATGCCTCCGATGTACATCAATGTCGGCGCGTACGTCGGCTCCGGCTCGATGATCGATTCACACGCACTCGTCGGCTCGTGCGCGCAAGTCGGGGAACGTGTGCATCTGAGCGCCGCGGCACAACTGGGTGGAGTGCTCGAGCCGGTGAATGCCTCGCCCGTAGTCGTTGAGGACGATGTCGTCATCGGCGGCAATTGCGGCATCTACGAGGGCACCGTGGTCCGTCGACGCGCTGTGATCGGAGCCGGCGTAGTCCTGACTCGCGGCACGCCCGTGTACGACCTCGAGCGTCAGACAATTCACCGCGCCGAAGGAGCAAAGCCGCTCGTTATTCCCGAGAACGCGGTCGTGGTTCCCGGGGCCCGAGCGGTGAAGGACGAATGGGGACGGCGCGAAGGCCTTTCATTGCAGACACCGGTCATCGTCAAGTACCGAGACGAAAAGACTGACGCGGCGACTGCGCTCGAGTCTTGGCTGCGCTGAAAGTAGCGGGCACCATCCGCGTGCCCGGCGACAAATCCATCTCGCACCGAGCGCTAATTCTCGCAGCGCTCGCGGACGGAGAGTCGCACATTCGTGGGATCCTCGAATCCGAAGATGTCCATTCGACTGCCGGGGTGCTGCGCTCCCTTGGAGCGAAGATACCGCAGCTGTCCAGCGAGTTTGTCGCGAGCGGCAGCGGACTCCGAGGCCTGACGCAGCCGAAGGATGCTCTCGATTGCGGTAACAGCGGGACGACGACGCGATTGATGGCCGGGGTTGTCGCCGCGCACCCGTTATCCGCCCGGTTCGTCGGCGATGACAGTTTGAGTCGACGTCCGATGAAACGGATCGCCGAGCCACTGTCATCCATGGGCGCGAAGTTCGACTTCGAGCGTGGCGATGGGTTGCCGATGACGGTTCACGGAATGGATCTGCGCAGCGTGGACTGGGACACCAAAGCCTCGAGCGCGCAGGTGAAAAGTGCGATTCTTCTCGCTGGTCTCGTCGCGGGGGTCGAGGTACGGGTGACCGAAAAGAGTCCGTCCCGCGATCACACTGAGCGCATGCTGCGCTCGATGGGCGCGGACGTTGAGACCGATGGCAATCAGGTTTGCCTGCGACCCGCTTCGCGGCTCCGCCCGATCGACATTGAAGTGCCTGGTGATCCTTCGTCAGCAGCATTCTTTGTCGCATTGGCTGCGCTCGCTGACGAAGGTGCGCTCGTCTTGAACGACGTCTGCCTCAATCCGACCCGCAACGGTTTTTTCGACATCATGACTCGAATGGGTGCAATAATCGATGTGACTAGTCGGCGTGACAGCGGGGGAGAGGTCGTCGGCTCGGTGCGCGTAGCGCGCGGCAAGCTGGAGAACGCTGCGGTCGGCGGCAGCGACATCGGCTCGATCATCGACGAGTTGCCATTGCTGGCGTGTGTTGCCGCCGCTGCCGGCATCGAGCTGGAGATAACGGGCGCCGAAGAGTTACGAGTGAAGGAGAGCGACCGGATCGCAGTCGTAGTCCAAAACCTTCGGGCGGTGGGAGCCGACGCCGAGGAACTGCCGGACGGGCTGCGCGTCCATCCTTCAGCGCGCCCGTTGGCAGGTACGATCGACCCGCGCGGCGATCACCGAATTGCAATGGCTTTCGGAATTCTCTCGGCTGCGTCGGGAGGCAACATCCAGATAAGTAATCCGCAGTGCGTCGCTGTTTCATACCCGGGATTCTGGAACGATCTCCGCAGAGTGATCCCATGATGCGCACGGGATTCGTTATTGCTATCGACGGTCCGGCGGCGTCGGGCAAATCCTCCACTGCGCAAATGGTGGGTGAGAAACTCGGCTACCTGCATATCGATTCCGGTTCGCTGTACAGAGCGGCGACAGCCGCGACACTTCGCCGCGATCCGGGCGCGTCGCACTGGTCTGAAAACGATGTGCTGGAGGCTTCACGCGGCGTCGAGTTGAGACCCGCTCGCACCTCCTTTTATCCCGCACTGGACGGGCAGGGCATCGAGGATGAGATCAGAGGCGCCGATGTAACTCGCCACGTGTCACGTGTGGCGCAGATGCCCCGGGTCCGCGAGTGGGTCAATGACATGGTGCGAGCGGCCGCGGCTGGTCGCGATATAGTGGTCGACGGACGAGACATGGGAACCGTCGTGTTTCCGTCGGCAGATCTCAAGATTTTTTTGACCGCCGATTCCCGGGAGCGCGCGACACGTCGCCTCCGGCAGCGCGGGACGCCGACGTCGGAGCAAATGATCGTGGACGAGACTAAACGCATTAACGAGCGGGATTCGCGGGACGCCCGGCAGACCGTTCCGGCCTCCGACGCGGTCTTAATCGATACGACGAGCCTGACTCAACAGGAGCAAGTGGAACGGATTGTGACTCTAGCGGGTAGGGCCAGGTCGTAAGACCTGTTTGTCGCTTACCGTACGCGGAGGACATCCGATGCGTCGATTCACTGATCGCGCTGGCGTCGAATGGAGCGCGTTGGAAACATCGCCTCCGGCCGGCATCCCTGATCGCCGAGTCAAGCCGGCAAGCATCACCGTCGCATTCCATTGCGACGACGGCAGTGAGATGGCGATGGACCTGCCAGTCGGCGCGCTCGAAGGTCTGAGCGACGAGGAGCTCATCCTTCTTTTATCGAAGGGTGTGAAATAGCTCCTGCCTGCAAGTCATTTGGTTGACCGGGCTGGGTGAGGCGTCTACATTTAAGGGCTTGATTCGAACGTATTCAACCCTTTAACCAGCAACATGATAGACTCGGCCAACAAAACCACAACTCAAACCGGCACGACCCTGACTGCGCGCGAGAAGCGTGACTTGCAGAAAGCGCAGCTGCGGCCGCTTGCCAACCTCAGACCTGAGCTCTACGACGAGGAGGATTACTCCCAGGACGAGCTCGAAAGCATGATGGAGATGTACAACGGGACGATGGCCTCGATCGAAGAAGGCGAGATCGTCAAATCCCGTGTGCTCGATATCCGCGACAACATGGTAGTCCTCGACATCGGATTTAAATCCGAGGGGACAATTCCGCTCGAAGAGTTCAAGGATCTCCCTGACCTCAAGGCGGGTGACGAAGTCGAAGTACTCCTCGAGCATCTCGAGGATCAGGAAGGATCGGTCGTTCTCTCGAAGAAGAAAGCGGACTTCATGCGCGTGTGGGAGCGCATCCGCGTCGCTTACGAGAACGACGAGCCGGTGCGCGGTACGCTGGTCAAGAAGATCAAGGGTGGGGTCGTCGTGGATCTTATGGGAGTAGACGCGTTCCTCCCCGGATCGCAGATCGCGCTGCGTCGCGTTCCCAACGTGGACGAGCTGCTCGGTCAGACCTTTGACTTCAAGATCATCAAGCTCAATAAGCGTCGTCGCAACATCGTCGTCTCGCGTCGCGTGATCCTCGAGCAGGAGAGAGCGGGCAAGCGCGAGAAGCTGATGAAGGAGCTGCAGAAGGATCAGGTGCGCAAAGGAGTCGTCAAGAACATCACCGACTTCGGCGCATTCATCGATCTGGGCGGCGTCGACGGACTGCTCCACATCACCGACATGTCGTACGGACGCATTCAGCATCCGTCCGAGATGGTTCACATCGGTCAGGAGCTCGAAGTCAAAGTCCTCGACATCGACTGGGACCGCGAGAGAATCTCGCTCGGCCTCAAGCAGCTACAGAGCTATCCGTGGAAGGACGTCGCCGAGAAGTATCCGGTTGGCACCCGCGTTTCCGGCAAGGTCGTTTCGATCACCAACTACGGCGCGTTCATCGAGCTGGAGCCGGGCATTGAAGGCCTCGTTCACATCAGCGAGATGAGCTGGACCCGCAACGTTCGCCACCCGTCGAAGCTGGTTTCGATTGGCGAGACGATCGAAGCAGTCGTGCTCAAGGTCGACCCGAACGAAGAGAAGATCTCCCTCGGCATGAAGCAGACCGAGCAGGATCCGTGGATGATGCTGCCGGAGAAGTATCCGGTCGGCACTCGTCTCAATGGCAAGGTGCGCAACCTCACCAGCTTCGGCGCGTTCGTCGAGATCGAGCCGGGAATCGATGGCTTGATTCACATCTCCGACATGAGCTGGACCAAGCGTGTTCAGCATCCGTCGGAAGTCGTGAAGAAAGGCGACTCGGTCGACGTCGTGATTCTGAACGTCGATGCTGAGAACAAGCGCATCTCGCTTGGACTCAAGCAGGCGACTGAGGATCCGTGGTTGCGTATTGGTGAGACCTATCCGGTCGGCACCGAATTGCGCGGCAAGGTCGTGCGTTTGATGGACAAGGGCGTGGTCGTCGATATCGGCAACGACATTGAAGGCTTCGTTCCGGTGAGCCAGCTCAATTTCGGTCAACCGGTGAACAGTCCGGCGGACATCGTCTACGAGACGATGAATCTCGACCTTCGCGTTCTCGAAGTCGATCCGATTCACCGTCGTATCGTGCTCGCCGTGACCGCGGTCCCGGAGGATCAGCCGCCGCGTCCGGAAACCCCGTCGAAGGTGATTCCGATGGAGTCCGATGACTACAACATGTCGGATCCGATTCCAACGCCGCCCGACTCATACGTCGAAGAGCCCGCGTAACCCGCACCGATTTAAGGCCCGCCTCTGATGAGGCGGGCTTTTTTTTTCAAGATCGTTGGTCTTCGCTCAAATCGTCGTCAAACCCATCGGATCGCGGGCGTTTCCGGGTTCGGTCGTTTCCCTCTGGACCCATTGGCGATGCCGATGTACCGCGTGCGGTGTTGCCGATGTTCTCGCGCGCGTTCCCGCGCGCCTCTGATTTCGAATCTGACTTGACGTCCTGCCGCTGATCGCGGGAAAGCGAATCTCGCGCGTCGTCGTTATCTCGGTACTTCGACCGATTTCCCTCCTTCGAGTCCCTTGCCATCTCGTCTCCCGGTAAAGTCTCACCTTCATTGGCAGCGCTCGTGCCAGCTCAAACAGTCAAAATCGTTTCACGCGATGTCGATTTCCTATCACCCATAAGTGTTGAGCGCCTCTGCGTGCCACTGATGAACCAGAATCGTCCTAATACAGTAGAGTCGGCTCCAATTCCCAAAGCCCTTGATGACCACCGCGAACAACAACGGCGAATCGCTCCTCGTCCTCGACACCAAGCTGGTAGTACGGGCGGCAAACCGTGCCTTCTACGGCATGTTTCGCCTGGCACCCGAAGAGTGCATCGGTAAGAAGGTCTATGAGCTGGGCGGACGCGCGTGGGATGAAAAGCTCCGCGGAATGCTCGAGGCCGTTCGCAGCGGCGAGCCCCAGTCCGATCACTTCGAGCTCGTTCACGACGACAAAGAGGGTGGACATGGAGTGTTCTGGCTCAGTGCCAGACTCATTCCGTCGGCGGACGCCGCCGATGCGACGATCCTCCTCGCAATCGAAGACCTGAGTGCTGGCCGTCCGGTCGAAGAGACGCTTGCCGTCAAGATGCAGGAGCTGAACTCATTTGCCGATGTCGCGGGTCGCGGTGCGCACGAGTTGAATAATCTCCTAACCGTGATTCGCATGAACGCGGACATCCTGGAAATGGTGCTCCGCGACGCGAAGCAACCGACACAGGAAGCGGTTGACATCCGCCAGGCTGCCGAGCGCGCCGAAGCGATCACCAAACAACTCTTGCTGACATCGCGTCGCGTATTGCCCCAGCCGACTGGCCTCGATCGAACGACCAATGTGATTCCGTTGCCGGGCTCACCGCTCAAGGAAACACCCGACGAGCGGCACGAGCGCCAGCAAGCAGAGGCCGCTGCGCGATCGGTACGCGAGCTTAAACACGGTGAGCGTACCGGCCGCGAAACGATTCTGCTGGTGGATGACGAAAAGGCGTTACGTCGGCTCGCCAAGCGCATTCTGACTGAGAGTGGCTATCGCGTGCTCGACGCATCCGATGGTGCAATGGCGCTGCGCGTCGTCGCTGAGGAGGTCGGCGAGATCGATCTCGTGGTGACCGACGTCGAAATGCCGACACTGGGTGGACGCGGAATGGTTGACGAGCTTCACGAGCTCAGCCCCGGGATGCGCGTACTCTTCATGTCGGGTTATACCGACAACGAGATTCTGCGCCGCGGCATTCGCTCTTCAGAGATCGAATTCCTTCAGAAGCCGTTTACGGCCGAATCACTGCGTGCGGCAGTCAAAGCGGTGCTCGACAAACCTTCAACGAAGACTGCGTAAGTGAGAAAGGCCAAGCCGGCGAATGAACACCGGCCCGCGAAGATTCTGGTCATCGACGACCAGGAGCAGAACATCAAGCTGCTCACGCGCATTCTCGAGAAGGATGGGTACGAGCACGTTCGCTCGACTACGAACGCCGGCGAGGCACTGTCGATCTACAGCGAGTTCAACCCTGATCTCGTCCTGCTCGACCTTCACATGCGCGAGAAGGATGGGTTCGAGGTGCTGCAGGAAATCGTGTCGCACAACCGCAACTCGCATGTACCTGTCTTGATGATCACCGCCGACGCCAGCTCCGACGTCAAGCGTCGCGCCCTCGCGCTTGGCGCCAAGGATTTCGTAGGCAAGCCATTCGATTCGGGTGAAGTCCTGCTGCGAATTCGTAACCTGCTCGAGACGCAGTTCCTTTATCAGCGCCTGCGCGATCAAAACACTGAGCTCGAGCGCAAGGTCGTCGAGCGTACTCGCGAGGTGGAGCAGTCGCAGCTGGAGGTTCTGGAGAGACTCGCCGTCGCCGTCGAATTCCGCGACGACGACACCGGGAACCACACCAAGCGCGTCGGCGAAGTGTCGGCCATGCTGGCGCAGACGATCAAATTGGAAACCGCGACGACCGAGCTGATTCGCCGCGCTGCGCCGCTCCACGATATCGGAAAGGTCGGTATTCCGGACAGCATTCTATTGAAGGCCGGTCCGCTGACTGGTGAAGAGTTCGAACTCATGAAGATGCACACCGTGATTGGCTCGAGAATGCTTTCGAAAGGTCGCTCCGAACTGGTCCGCTTCTCGCAGCGCATCGCACGCAGTCATCACGAATGGTGGGACGGGTCGGGTTATCCCGATCGCGTGTCGGGGCAGAGCATTCCGCTGGAAGCGAGGATCGTGGCCGTCGCAGACTTCCTCGACGCGCTCACGCACGAGCGTCCATATCGTCCGGCATGGGGAATAGACGAGACGCTGGCTGAGATACGCCGTCGCTCCGGCAGCCATTTCGATCCGGCGATCGTAAAGGCGCTCAACGAGATAGACTGGCGCACCAACTCCGTCCTCGTAGCCTAACACGCGCGGCGGGTTTCTTGCCCTACACGCCTCCGGAGTTTCTAACTGCGGAGGCGTGATGCTTTGGACACCTGGAGGACGCAGCCCCAACCTCGAAGACAGGCGCTCGATCGGCGGCGGCGGTGGTATGGGTCGCGGCCTGGGCATCGGGGGAACAGTGGTTGTGCTCGCCCTCAGTCTACTGTTCGGCCGCAATCTCTTTAGCGATCTCGGTGTGCAGCCCGCGGTTGGCGCCACCAATGCTCCATTCAGCGCGACTGATTCTGCGGCGCAAGAGACAGAAGTGCAGTTCATCTCATTCGTGCTGGATGATGTGCAGAGCACCTGGGCCAAAACGCTCCCCAACTATGGGGCGAACTTTCACCCCGCGAAGCTGGTTCTGTTTCGCAATTCAACGAGCTCAGGATGCGGAGAGGCTCAATCGGTGATGGGCCCGTTCTACTGCCCAACGGATGAACGCGTCTATCTCGACCTCGGCTTCTTCGACGAGCTGAAGCAGAAGTTCGGGGCTTCGGGTGATTTCGCCCAGGCCTATGTGCTCGCACACGAGCTCGGTCACCACGTACAGCATCTGCTCGGTACCGATGCACAAATCAGGCGGCTCCAGGAGCAACGGCCCGACGCGGCGAACGAGCTGTCGGTGAGATTGGAGCTGCAAGCCGACTGCTACGCCGGAGTTTGGGCGCACTCAACTGATACACGCGGAAAGCTGCAGCAGGGCGACATCGACGAAGCTCTAAACGCTGCGTCGTCGGTCGGCGACGATCGAATTCAGCAGCAGCAGACTGGCCGCATCAACGTTGATTCGTTCACTCACGGCTCCGCGGCGCAACGCTCGGCGTCATTCAGAAAAGGTTTTGACTCGGGCGATCCACGAAGCTGCGATATCAGTTCGTGAGTCGCTGATTCGCACAGACGAAAAGGGCAACGGTTATCGCCGTTGCCTTTTTGTTTTCCACTGCGGCTGCCGTTAGAGATACCGTGTTCGCAGCATCTCTCGGTGATGCAGCTCGTGACCGGCGATGATGTAGGCGAGGGCCCGAACGGAAACCTCGGCGTTATTTGCGAGGCCGCGGCGTGCCCAGGCTTCGTCTTCGAGGTGGCGGAAGAAATACAATGTCGATCGGCGAACCGTTTCCAGCTCGGACGCGAGCTCGGATAGTGGATACGAGTTGAATGAGGAGTTGCGGACGTAGTCATCCTGCTCGTACCCGGGCACCGGCGTCTTATCCCCACGCGCGAAGCGCAGGGCGCGGTAACTGAAAATTTTCTCGGTGTCGATCACGTGACCAACCATCTCGTTCACGCTCCACTTGTCGGGTGCGTAACGATACGTCGCTGCCGACTCGCTAAGCCCGCGCAATAGACCGAGGGTCTCTCCGATCTGGTTGCTCAGCGTCGAAAGGATATCGCCGTCAGGGACACGCTGGATGTATCGACTGTAATAGGCCAGGTATTCGTCAGTCGCTGGGCGAATGGCCCCGGGAGTAGCTACTGCGGTGCTCGTCATAAGGAGTCTTCTCGGACCGAATGATCTCATCGGAAATAGAACCGGTGCGCGCTCTTTGCGCTACACCGCGCATTTGCCCGATTAGACACCGCCCGATATCATGCGGCTTCCTCGAACAAGTGGGAGGAATGGCAGAGCGACACGACCCGTACGTCTCACTTCGAAATCCGAATTTTCTGTGGTACGTCGCCAGTCTGGTGGCATTGACCCTGGGCACCATGATCCAGGCCACGGTGGTTGGCTGGCAGGTGTACGCGCTCACCAAGGATCCTCTTTCCCTCGGTCTGGTCGGGCTGGCTGAGGCGCTGCCGTTCATCACTGCCGCGCTCTACGCCGGCCACGTCGCGGATCGCCACGATCGCAAGCGTCTTTCCATGGTCGCGCTCACCGTTCAGCTGGGTTGCGGAATAGCGCTGCTCGTTCTAACGGTCTACTCCCGCCCATTGCTGACCGGAACCGTCCTTCCGTTCTACGGAATTGTTTGTATCAGCGGACTTGCGCGAAGCTTCTTGCAGCCAGCGCGCACTGCGCTCGGCGCCGAGATCGTGCCGCGCGAGACATATACCAACGCGATCACCTGGCGATCCTCGCTCTGGCAATTCGCGGCGGTGCTGGGTCCTGCGGCAGGCGGGATGCTTTACGGGTTTTCCGGACCGCGACTGGCTTATATCGTCGAAGTCGTTCTCTGTGCCCTCGCCGTGATCCTGTTCGGCAGAATTGCCTACCAGCGGTTGCCGGTCGAGCCGGACAATACAACCATTCGTGAAAATCTCACCGTCGGAATTCGATTCCTGCTCACGCAGCCCGAGCTGCTCGGCGCGCAGCTGCTCGACTTGTTTTCCGTGCTGTTTGGCGGCGCACCGGCGTTGCTGCCGATCTTCGCTGCCGAAATCCTTCACGTGGGACCCCAGGGACTGGGCATTCTGCGCGCGGCGCCGGCAGCGGGCGCAGTCCTGATCTCACTACTCCTCGTTCATCGCCGACTGAGAAATACGGGACCGACGCTCTTTGTCTGTGTCGCGGCGTTCGGGCTGTGTTGGATCTTGTTTGCATTGTCGCGCTGGTTCTGGATGTCGCTCGCGCTGCTGGTGATCAGCGGAATGGTCGACAACGTCAGCGTCGTGATTCGCTCGACGCTCCTTACGCTACGAACGCCGCCGCGGCTTCTGGGCAGAGTATCGGCTGCCAATCAAATCTTCATCGGATCTTCGAATGAGATCGGATCGTTCGAGTCGGGGGTCGCGGCGAAGCTCCTTGGGACCGTCCGTTCGGTGATTTTCGGAGGCGTGGTGACACTCGGAGTCGTCGGCGTTACCGCCTGGCGTGTCCCGCGACTTAGGGAATTGGACGAGCTGGCCTGAAGATTGGTGCCCTCAACGAAACTCGTTCTGTCGCCGCAGCGTACACGATGCAAAATTAGTCTCCTTCCAAAGCGTGTCGCGTGAGTCCAACTCCAGCCGGGTTCTCATGTTGCCTGCGTCGCCGATTATTGATCCGAGAGACCGTGCGCCTTCGTCCGCCGTACCTGGCTGGACGGCCGAATACGCCGTGCCACTCGGCGGCCCCGGCCACTTATTGCTCGCGACGTTCGAGCAGGCGGCAGTCGGCATCGCACATCTGACTCTCGACGAAGACTGGATTTCCGTCAACCAGCGCTTCTGCGAAATCACCGGATATTCCCGCGAGGAAATCCTCAGGCTGAACGTCGAGGATTTAACCCACCCGGGCGATGTCGAGCGGAGTCTCGAGTTCATTCGCCGAATCCGTTCGGGCGAGCTGCCTGAATACAGAATCGAAAAGCGCTACATCCGCAAAGATGGGGAGGTCATCTGGGTGAACCTCACTGTCTCGATCGTACGCTCCGCCCGTCAGGAACCTCTTTATCTGGTCGCGTTCATCGAAGACATCAGCGAACGTCGGGTTGCCCAAACGGAGGTGAGTCGCACTCTCTCCCTGTTGCGCGCGACGCTCGAATCGACGGCTGATGGCATTCTCGTCGTCGATCTCGACGGAAAAATCCTGAGCTTCAATCAGAAGCTTGCCGATATGTGGGGCATCCCTTCAGAGACCTTTGGCGGTGGAGACGATCAGGTTGCCATCAACGCCGCGCTGGAGAAGCTGACTTACCCCGACGAGTTCGTCGCCAAGGTGATCGAGCTGTACAAGCACCCTGATGAAGCGAGCTACGACGTACTCGAGCTGAAGGATGGTCGGACATTCGAGCGGTACTCGCAGCCGCAGCGGATCAACGACGTCCCAGTGGGGCGCGTTTGGAGCTTCCGGGATGTCACTGCGCGCCGGCAGGCGGAGCGGCAGGCGCACGAGCTCGCCCGCGAACAAGCGGCACGCGCCGAAGCCGAAAACTCTCAGCGCCGGGCGACTCTGTTGGCCGAGGCAAGTCGCGTTTTGAGCGCATCGTTTGACTATCAGACAACTCTCGCGGCGCTTGTTCGGCTCGCGGTTCCAGCGATGGCAGACTACTGCGCGCTCGACATTGTCGAAGCGGAGGACCGTTTCGAGCGGATTGGCGAAGCGCACGCCGACCCGACGAAGTCGCAACTGTTGCGCGAGGTCGCGACATTCCCGCGCAACGCTCTGACCCATCATCACCCGCTGATCAGAGTCATGACGACCGGCGAGCCAGTGCTGGAGAGGGAAGTGACGCCGGCGTTCATCAGGCTCTCGTTTGCCGAAGAAGGGCAGCGGAAGGTTGTAGACGCGCTTGGGCCGCGCTCACTGATCTGCGTGCCGATTGCATCGTCCGGTAAGCCACTCGGCGCTCTAACTCTCGTCACTTCCGACACCTCGGGCCGGCGATTCTCCGTCGCCGATCTCTCGCTGGCCGCGGATCTTGCGCGCCGCGCCGCAATAGTTGTCGATCACGCCCGCCTGTTCCACGAAGCGCAGCAGGCAACCAGGGCACGCGACGATGTGCTCGCGGTGGTCGCGCACGACTTGAGAAATCCGCTAAACACAGTCTCGATGGCGGTTAGCCTGATGCTCGAGTCCACGCCGCTGGATAGGGTGCAGGAGCGCCGGCAAGTCGAGATCGTGCGGCGGGCGGCCGATCGAATGAATCGGATGATCCAGGATCTGCTCGATGTGAAGCGGATGGAGACTGGTCGCCTGGCAATCGATGCGAAGGCGGAGTCGCCGCTCGGTCTCATCAACGACACCATCGACATGCTGCGTCCGCTGGCGTCGGGCAGCACCATTCGCCTCGAGGCCAACATCGAAGAAAGCCTGCCGCACGTGTTGGCTGACTCGGCGCGGATTCAGCAGGTGCTTTCGAATCTCGTCGGGAACGCTGTGAAGTTCACACCGCGCAACGGACGTATCAGCATCACCGCCGAGCACATCACCGGCGAGGTCAGGTTCGGAGTGATCGATACCGGCGCAGGGATTCCGGCGGAGCAGTTGCCTCACATCTTCGGCCGATTCTGGCAGGCGAGCGATACGGATCGTCGCGGCATTGGACTGGGACTCGCGATTGCGAAGGGAATCGTAGAAGCACATCGCGGCAAAATTTGGGTGGAGAGTCACGTCGGACTCGGCAGCACGTTCTACTTCACCCTGCCCACGGTCGCGGCGTATTCGCCTACGATATAGACGGCGCTAACAAGTCAGCTTCGCCGTCGACGTTTTTCCACGACTGGCCGCCTTATGGTGGTGAGGCACTCGGGTGTTATGCAGCATCCACTTGGCCGGGAAGAAGGGCGCGACCCGCAATAGACGCATTCGGCGGCCCGAAGAGGGCAACAAGCGTTGCCGCCGGGCTCCGTTCTCGTCCATATCGCGACGTCCCGCACCTGCGTCCTGCGCCGGGACGCAGCACCCTCAGGAGGGAAGGCTGGGACAGTCCGTTGCCCACGAGTACATGGGATCCGCCGTTGCGGCGGGGCTTCGATACGTCAGCGACTCGATGCCAGGCATTCGCCGGCATCGGCACGGTCGCGGCTTCACGTATTTAGGTCCCGACGGTGACGTAATTCGCGGACGCGAAGCCCTCAAACGGTTCAAGTCGCTCGTGATTCCACCGGCGTGGACCGACGTATGGATCTGCGCACACGAGGACGGTCACCTCCAGGTGACTGCTCGTGACGCGCGCGGCCGCAAACAATACCGATATCATCCCCGATTCCGACAGCACCGTGATGGGACGAAGTTCGAGCGGATGTTCGAGCTGAGTGACGTGCTATGGAAGATTCGTGAGCGCGTCGAATCCGACATCGAGCTGCCCGGTCTCGCGCGCGACAAGATCATGGCGACGGTGGTCTGGCTGCTCGAGACCACTCTCATTCGCGTCGGTTCGGACGAATACCGCAAGTCGAACAAATCCTTCGGCCTGACGACCCTGCGTCGTCGGCACGTCGCCGTCGTCGGCTCGGAGATGCGCTTCGAGTTTCGTGGCAAGAGCGGAGTACAGCACGCTGTCTCCGTCGCCGACAAGAGAATCGCCCGGATTGTCCAGCGCTGTCAGGAGCTTCGTGGCGAAGAGCTGTTCAAGTACATCGACGACGAAGGAAAGCGGCAGACTGTCGACGCCGAAGACGTGAACGCCTATTTGCAGGAAATCACCGGCCGCGAGATCACGGCCAAAGACTTCCGCACCTGGGCCGGCACCATGCTCGTCGCCGAGACACTGCGCGCGGTTGGCCCTGCCGAAACCAAGCGTGAGGCGGAAAAAAACATCGTCGCCGCCGTCGATGTCACTGCGAAGAGACTCGGCAACACGCGCAGCGTCTGTCGGAAGTACTACATCCACCCGGCCCTGATCGAGGCCTACCTCGAAGGCTCAGTCCTCCAGCCACTTCCCGAGCGGAAATGGAACGCGCGTAAGACTCGCGGACCAGTGCTCCGTCAGCACGAGACGGATGTCCTCGCATTCCTGAAAGCGCGGCTCAAGTTGAAGGCGCAGAAGGTCGCTAATCCAGGTACGGATAGTCAGGATCCGAGAGACGCTCGGCCCTTGCAGCTGCTTCGGGACCCGCAATCTCCCGGGCGAGGTCCAGCAACATCGGACTGAGGTGCGATCCGTAGCGTAGCAGGCTCCCGGCGCGTGATCGTCTCGCCAGCAAAAATCCCAGGAAAGGCATGTCGGCCTTGAGCGCGTTGCACGAGGGGCACGCGAGCACGAGATTGTCGCGCCGATCGTACGCGGTTTTTCCTTTCCGCGGCGTGACGTGATCCATGGTGATCGAGTCGGCCGTCACTCGGCGCTCACAATAGGCGCAAACCGGCCCGTGCCGATCGAGAAGCCACTGTCTCGTCTGCGTGTACGCGTTCCGACTAGTCGGAAGCGACGTTCGCTGTTGGGCCGGACGGCGCCGGCCACGCTTACGCGGCCGGCTGCCTCCCTTTCTTGGTCGAGTCAATTCGGACGGGTGATTTGACTACGTGCAGCGGCAACGCAATGCGCGCGCCGCTGTTCAGCCGATCTGGATCTCCGTTGGTACTTCTGGGTTCATCAACGACGCGCCGCCGTCGGCGTAGATGATCTGACCCGTTATCCAATCTGCGTCCTTCGAGCAGAACATCCCGACAACCCCTGCCACGTCGGCCGGTGTTCCGAGGCGCCCCATCGGCGTCCAGCCGCGCACGTGCCAGTTCGTGATTAACTCCTGTACCTGTTGCGGTAGGGAGTTTAGCACGCTGTCTTCAGTCCAACCTGGGCTGATCGCGTTGACTGTGATGCCTTTCTTGGCCAGCGCGACGCCGAAGTAACGAACGAGCGACTCGAGTGCAGCCTTCGCGGAACCCATTCCGACCCACGGTTGAAGACCGCCGGTTCGACTGCCCTCGGCGTACGTGATGGCAAGGATTTTCCCGCCCCTCTTCATCAACGGAATCGCTTCGCGGACGCCAATGAGGAACGCTTTTGCCTGCGAATCGAAGGCAGCGTCCCATTGTTCCAGGGTTATGTCCATCGGTGCCTGAAAAAACTCCGTTACCTCCGGGCGGGCGTTACTCACGAAGATGTCGAGGGAGCCGAACTCATTGGACACTTTCTCGAACATACACTTGATCTGGTCAGGCTTGGTGACGTCCGCCTGTACGATGAACCCGTCGCCACCGCGAGCGCGAACCTGGTCGAGCGTGTTCTTGGCGGCCGTCTCGTTCTGCACGTAATGGATGGCGACCTTTGCGCCGCTCTCGGCCAGTTTGAGCGCGATTCCCCGGCCAATCCCCCGTGAACTACCAGTAACGAGTGCGTTCTTTCCAGTGAGTGCCATTTCCGCCTCCTTCCTTCGTTGTGTCAGGACCCAGCGCTAAACTGCGACAGATAGAACGCCTTCGCCACAGTCTTTTGTGGACAATCACGCGGCCAGTTAGCTTTTCGCAGAATGACAATGAAAGACAAGCTGGAGCTGCTCGAGCGCCGCCGGGCGGAATCCGAGCAGGGCGGTGGGGAAGCACGCCTGCATTCGCAACACGAGAAGGGGAAGCTTTCCGCTCGTGAGCGACTCGACCTGCTCCTCGACGAAGGCAGTTTCGTCGAGCTCGATCGATTTGTACTGCACCGCTCGACCGACTTCGGTCTGGATCAGCAGAAGTATTACGGTGATGGGGTGATCACCGGGCATGGAAAAATCGACGGACGCCTCGTTTATGTGTTCTCTCAGGACTTTACCGTATTCGGTGGCTCTCTCTCGGAAGCATTCGCGGAAAAGATCGTCAAGATCATGGATCTGGCGATGCGCAACGGCGCGCCGTTGATCGGACTCAACGATTCTGGCGGCGCGCGAATTCAGGAAGGCGTCGCGTCTCTTGGCGGTTACGCTGAGATCTTCCTTCGCAACACGCTCGCATCAGGCGTGATCCCGCAGATCTCTGCCATCCTCGGCCCGTGCGCCGGTGGCGCTGTGTACTCTCCCGCGATCACCGATTTCACCTACATGGTCCGGCACACGTCGTACATGTTCGTGACTGGCCCCAACGTCGTTAAGACGGTGACTCATGAAGACGTAACGATGGAGGATCTGGGCGGCGCTGACACCCACGCCGCAAAATCCGGCGTCGCGCACTTCGTCAGTGATTCGGAACCGGATTGCCTGCAGAGTATTCGCGACCTCTTCCGCTTCATCCCGTCGAACAATTTGTCCGATCCGCCACGTGGAGCCGGAACAGATCCACGCGACCGGCGCGATGAATCGCTGCTCGATGTCGTGCCGGACAACGCCAACAAGCCGTACGATATGCACGACGTGATCAAACGCGTCGTCGACGACGGCGATTTCTACGGAGTTCAGCGCGAGTACGCCGAGAATATCATTTGCGGTTTCGCGCACCTCGGCGGTTTCAGTGTCGGAATCGTGGCCAATCAGCCAGCGATCCTCGCCGGCGTGCTCGATATCAATGCTTCACTCAAAGCGGCGCGATTTATCCGGTTCTGCGATGCGTTCAACATTCCACTCGTAACGTTTGAGGACGTTCCGGGTTTTCTGCCCGGCGTGGCGCAGGAGCATGGCGGGATCATCAAGCACGGTGCGAAGCTGCTCTATGCGTACTGCGAAGCAACGGTCCCGAAGCTCACCGTCATCACCCGTAAAGCATACGGCGGAGCGTATGACGTTATGAGCTCGAAGCATATCCGGGGTGACTTCAACGTCGCGTGGCCCTCCGCTGAGATCGCGGTGATGGGCCCCAAAGGCGCCGTCGAGATTCTCTTCAGGAAGGAGATCATGGAGAGCTCCGATCCCGCCGCCGCGACCGATGCCAAGATCGAGGAGTATCGCGAGAAGTTCGCGCATCCCTACGTCGCCGCAGCCCGCGGATATCTCGACGACATCATCGATCCACGCAACACCAGACCGGCGTTGATCGACGCACTCGAGACACTCCGCACCAAGCGCGATAAAAATCCGCCGAAAAAACACGGCAACATCCCGCTGTAGTGTTTAGAAAAGTTCTGGTCGCCAATCGGGGCGAGATCGCGCTGCGCGTAATCCGTGCGTGCCAGGAACTGGGTGTGAAGACGGTTGCGGTCTACAGCGAAGCCGATGTCCGCGCACCGCACGTCAGAGAAGCGGATGAAGCGGTGCTCATCGGTCCCGCGCCGTCGAGCGAGAGTTATCTGCGCGGCGAAAACATCATCGACGCCGCACTCAAAACGGATGCTGAGGCAATTCATCCAGGTTACGGATTTCTGGCAGAACGTGAGTGGTTCGCGCGCGGGGTGCGGGACGCCGGCCTGGTCTGGATCGGCCCGCCGGCTGAAGCAATCGCCGCGATGGGAAGCAAGACCGCGGCGCGGACATTGGCGATCGCGCACGGTGTGCCGGTTGTCCCCGGCACGACCGAGGCCCTCACCGATCTCGAGAGCGCCGAGAAAATCGCCGGCGAATTTGGTTATCCCATTCTGCTCAAGGCGGCGGCTGGCGGCGGCGGGAAGGGGATGCGGGTGGTCAAAGCCGCCAAGGACCTCGGCGGATCGCTCGAAGCGGCCCGTCGCGAGGCACAGGGCGCGTTCGGTGACGACGCTGTCTACATCGAGAAATTCATCGAACGTCCACGTCACGTAGAGATCCAGGTCCTGGCGGACGCCCACGGCAACGTTCTTTCGCTCGGCGAGCGAGAGTGCTCCGTGCAGCGACGACATCAGAAGATGATCGAAGAATCGCCGAGCATTGCAGTGAACGCCGATCTCCGCGGACGGATGGGAGAGAGCGCTGTGCGAATGGCAAAGGCAGCCGGATACGTCAACGCGGGTACCTGTGAGTTTCTCCTTGCTCGCGATGGATCGTATTACTTCCTCGAGATGAACACGCGCATCCAGGTTGAGCATCCAGTGACCGAGCTGGTGACCGGAATCGACCTGGTGCACTGGCAGCTCAAGATCGCATCAGGCGAGAAGCTACCGTTGAAGCAACACGAAATCGCACCACGAGGCTGGGCAATCGAGTGCAGAATCACCAGCGAGGACGCGGCGAACAACTTTCTGCCTTCCACCGGTCGCATTCGCTATCTGCATCTGCCCAGCGGGCCCGGCGTGCGATGGGATGGCGGAATCGAGACCGGTACCGACATCGGACTTCACTACGATCCGATGTTGGCGAAGCTGATCGTCTGGGCCCCTGATCGTGACCAGGCAGTGACGAGAATGCGACGCGCCCTCGTCGATCTCATCGTCCAGGGAGTCGAGACATCCCGTGACTTCCACATCAGGATGATGGACGATACCGAGTTTCAACGCGGCGACATCGACATTCAATGGTTGGAGCGACGGCTACCCGAGATCCTGAAACGCGAACCCGGCGAAGAGAAGACACGGGTCGCTGCAATCACGGCCGCGCTCATCGCCGACCGCGAGCGGGTCGTGCCGATGGCGACAGGCGCACCCCAGCAGTCCAGTAATATGAACAACGGTGGCGATGACACGTGGCGACGCACGGCGTTGCTCGAAGGGCTTCGTATTTAGATGCCCCCGACGACAGTGCGCATCGATTCCATCGCTGCCGGCGGCGATGGAGTTGGCCGAACAGAGGGACTCGTCGTTTTCACTCCCCGTACTGCGCCCGGCGATGTCGTCGTTGCCGACATTAGCTCGAAGGGTCGGTTCGCTCGCGGCAAGCTCCGTGACGTCGTTACTCCATCCCCCGTGCGAATCGAACCGCCGTGTCCGCACTACACACGTGACAAATGCGGCGGCTGCCAGCTGCAGCACATGGACTACAAAGAGGGTCAGCTCGCCGCAAAGCGCATCATCATCCAGGATTCGCTGCAGCGAATTGGCAAGAAACGCGCATTGGATGTCCCGCCGGTCGTGCGCAGTCCAAAGGAGTGGCGCTATCGCACCAAGCTCACCCTCGCAATGCGTCGTCGCGGCGCGCGGTGGATCGCCGGCCTTCATCCATACGACGATCCCGCGCGCGTATTTGCGTTGTCTGATTGCCCGATCACCGACAGCCGGGTCGTCGCGACGTGGCGCGAGATAATGAACGCCGATGCGCTGCTGCCCGACGCAATCGAGTTGCGTGGCAGCGTTCGCACAACGAGCGGGGGCGCCACGTTTGTATTGAGCGGCGGCCGGCGCTGGAGCCATTGGGAGCGCTTCGCGGCGGCCGTCCCCTCAATCGCAGCGCTCTGGTGGGAGCCAGTCGAGGAACAGCGTCGATCGCTGTTCGACAACCGCTCGGACCGTTCCCCGAGTGCGTCCTTCGCGCAGGTGAACGCAGAAATGGCGGACATTCTTCGCGAATACGTGGTAACCCGAGTGCTCGACTTTCAGCCGCGCGCTGTGGTTGATGCCTATTCTGGCGCTGGGCTCGCGGCAATCGAGCTGGCTGAGAAAGGGGTTATGGTTACAGCGATCGAGCTCGATCGGGACGCATCCCGTTGGGCCGGCGAGCGGTTGCCGCCGCCTTCGCGCTCGATCACGGCTCGCGTCGAGGATGCACTGCCAGGAGTATTGCCGGCCGACGTGGTGATTCTCAATCCACCCCGCGCGGGCGTCGACGAACGGGTGACAGCGACGCTCGAGTTGGAAGTCGAGCACGTGAGGGCAGTCGCGTATGTGAGCTGCAATCCGGCGACGCTCGCGCGCGATCTGGCGAGAATGCCGAGTTACGAAATCGAGGCACTCCAGGCGTTCGACATGTTTCCTCAGACGTCGCATGTCGAAACGGTCTGCGTCCTCCGGCCGGCGGCGGGGAGGGCGACTTCCTGAAGTACGTCGTCGAGATCAATGGCCGCCGTCACGAGGTTACTGTGCGAGAAGGCTCAGTCGCATATGACAGCGAGCCAGACACCCCCGCCGAGTTGGGGGAAATCGCTGGTAGTCCGGTCAGGATGGTTCGGATAGGAAGCGATGTTTTTCGCGTCGTTGCGGAAAAACGCGAGGGCAGGGGCCGCTTCTCGCTGTGGGTCGATGGGCATCGCTTCGAGGCAGAAGCACTCGACGAGCGCCGGCGGGCGCTCCGCGATCTAACCGGCGCCGCTAGCGGCCCGACCGGACCCGCCCCAATAGTCGCGCCGATGCCGGGTCTGATTGTGAGGATCAACGTTGTTCAAGGCGATACGGTCGAGGCTGGCCAGGGCGTGGTTGTGATGGAAGCGATGAAAATGGAGAACGAGCTCCGCGCTACCGCGGCCGGCAAAGTTCGCAGTGTCGATGTCGCGCCAGGAACAGCGGTCGAGAAGGGAGCTTTGTTGGTTTCTCTGGAGTAGCACCAACGGTTCTGCGAGCTTCACTTTGGACTCCCCGAACAGCCTCTCGGACCGTTGACATGTATACAGGTGCCGGATACCTTAAAAGGCTGTCGTAAAACCACTTAGTCGCAATCAACGATCGGAACCCACTCGAACCAAAAGGGGGCCGACACTTACAAACGTTCCGCTACACATGAAGACATACTCCGCGGCCGCGCGGGATATTGAGCATCAGTGGTACATCGTCGACGCCGATGGTGTCGTTCTTGGCCGTCTCGCCACCGAGGTCGCCCGGATCATTCGTGGCAAGCACAAGCCGATGTTCACGCCCCATATGGATACTGGGGACAACGTGATCGTCATCAACGCGTCGAAAGTTCGTGTCACTGGCAAAAAAGGGGAACAGAAGCGGTACTTCAGACACACCGGCTACATGGGTCACGAGCGGTTCATGCCCTTCGAGACGATGCTGGCAAAGCATCCGGAGCGCGTGATCGAGAAAGCCGTTTACGGCATGCTCCCCAAGACTGCGCTCGGTCGTCAGAAGCTTCGTGGCAAGCTCCGCGTTTTCGCGGACGCCAATCACACGCACGCCGCTCAGCAGCCGAAAGTGCTCGACCTCAACAAGAGTGGGAAGTAAATGGCCGATACCACGCACACGATCGGACGGCGCAAAGAGGCCGTCTGCCGTCTCTACATCAAGCCCGGGTCCGGAAAATGGTCGGTGAACGGACGCACGCTCGGAGATTACTTTCCGCGCCCTGCGCACGTCTCTGCCATCCAGCAGCCCTTCACCATCACGGATACGCTGGGTCGCTACGATGTGAAGGCCAAGGTAGAGGGTGGCGGGCTCACCGGTCAGGCTGGTGCACTGCGTCTGGCAGTTGCTCGTGCGCTCGTCCAGCTCGACGAATCACACCGGCGCAAGTTGCGTGACCTGCAGTTGCTCACCCGCGATGCACGCGCGGTCGAGCGCAAGAAGCCGGGTCGTCCGAAGGCAAGAAAGAAATTCCAGTTCTCGAAGCGTTAAACCAAGGAATCATTACTTAATGGCTCAGCCAAACCTGGAGCAGCTACTTGAAGCAGGTGTCCACTTCGGACACCAGACTCGTCGTTGGAATCCGAAGATGCGTCGTTTCATCTTCGCGGAGCGCAACGGCATTCACATCATCGATCTGCAGAAGACGCTGCGTCAGCTCGAGTTGGCTCAGAAGCTCGCCCGCGAAGTCATTCTTCGTGGCGACAACGTCCTCTTCGTCTGCACCAAGCGTCAGCTCGTGAACATCGTGAAGAGCGAGGCCGAGCGTTGCGGGGCGATGTATGTGACCGAGAGATGGCTGGGCGGGTTGCTCACCAACTTCCAAACCGTAAAAAAACAGGTACGGCGCCTCAAGGAATTGGAAGCCGGCAGCGAAGCCGGTGGTGATTTCGAGAACTACACCAAGAAAGAGCAGCTGATGATGAGTCGTCAGCGCGACAAGCTTTCGAAGAACCTTGCTGGTATCAAGAACCTTACGAGATTGCCAGGACTCATGTTCGTGATCGACTCCAAGAAGGAGCGCATCGCGGTCAATGAGGCGAACAAACTGAGCATCCCGCTGATCGCGCTCGTCGATACGAACGCGGATCCCGATTTGATCACGGTTCCGATCGCTGGCAACGATGATGCAATTCGCTCGGTGGAGCTGATGACCAAGTCGATCGCCGACGCGATTGTCGAAGCTCGTCGCGAGGCACCGGTGCGCGAGGAGGTCGAGGAGGCCGAATCGTACACCTACAGCTCCGATCGGGGCGCAGAGCCTGAAGAGGGCGACAAGAGAAGGAAGAGACGTCCGCGGCGCAGACGGGCCAAGCCCGAAGCGATTGCCGCTCGGCTCAAGACAGGCGGCGAAGAAAGCGGCGGTTCCGAAGAACCCGCCGAACAGGAGCAGGAAGGTTAACTTTCACGCCGCCGGAAAATTCCGGCGGCGTTTTAACGAGATAGGACAATGACTACGAAAGAGAAGTTCACAGCGAAAGACGTACAGACTCTGCGCCAGCGTACCGGCGCGGGGATGATGGAATCCAAGAAGGCGCTGGAAGAGACCGGCGATATGGAGAAGGCGATCGAATATCTCCGCACCAAGGGGATCGCCAAGGCCGAGAAGCGAGTCGGCAAGCAGACCAGCGAAGGGATGATCGGCAGCTACATCCACCACAACGGCAAGATCGGCGTGCTGGTGGAGGTCAACTGCGAGACCGATTTCGTTGCGCGCACGGATGATTTCAAGCAGCTGGTGAAGGCGATTGCGGAACACATCGCGGCAGCCGCACCGGTTGCAGTCGACAAGGATCAGGTTCCGGCCGACAAGGTCGAAAAGGAGCGTCGGATCTTCGTCGAGCAGGTCAAGGAGAGCGGCAAACCCGCTCACCTGATCGACAAGATCGTCGAGGGAAAGGTCGAGGCGTACTACAAGGATGTTGCCCTGGTCCACCAGGCCTGGGTGCGCGAGCCGAAGAAGACCATCGGCGACCTGATCAAGGAAGCCTCGGCGAAAGTTGGGGAGAATATTCAGGTGAGGCGGTTCGTTCGGTTCCAGATGGGCGAGGAGTAGTATCCAACTCTCTCTAACTCTTCGAACTGTTGCCCGAGCTTAAGTACAAACGCGCACTGCTCAAACTGTCCGGCGAGGCTCTCGCCGGGCAGAAGGGCACTGGTTTCGACTTCGATATCCTCAAGCGGCTGGCGACCGAGGTCGCTGACATCGTCAAGATGGGCGCGAGCGTGGGACTCGTCATCGGCGGCGGCAACATCGTGCGCGGCGTGCAGCTCTCGAAGATGGGCATGGAGCGCGCGGGTGCCGATTACATGGGAATGCTCGGCACGGTCATCAATGCTCTTGCGCTGCAGGATGTTCTCGAGAAGGAGAATCTCGAGACACGCGTAATGACCGCGATCGCGATGGAAACCATCGCGGAGCCGTTTATCCGGCGCCGCGCAATGCGGCACTTCGAGAAGGGCCGCGTCGTGATCTTCGCGGCCGGGACCGGCAATCCCTACTTCTCAACCGATACGGCGGCCGCGCTGCGCGCGATCCAGATTCACGCTGACGTCATTGTCAAGGCCACCAGTGTCGATGGCGTCTACACCGCGGATCCCAAGCGCGACCCCGACGCCACGCGTTATGAGTCCATCAGCTATCGCGACGTAATGGTCAACGAGCTTGGTGTGATGGACCAGACGGCGATCACGCTGTGCAAAGAGAACAACATGCCGATCATCGTACTCAACATTCACCGTCACGGAGAAGTTGCGAAGGCGCTGCAAGGCCAGCGCGTCGGAACGATCGTACAATGACGACAATTCCTCAGATCACGAAGGACTGCCGGACACAGATGGACAAGTCGCTGGAGGCGTCGAAGCGCGAGCTGGCATCGATTCGCACCGGCAAGGCGACAACCAATTTGCTGGATACGATTCGCGTCGATGCCTATGGACAGCAAATGCCGATCAATCAGGTCGGCAGTGTTGCCGTTCCGGAGCCGCGGTTGATCACGGTAACGCCGTGGGATAAGGGTTTGACCCACGCGATCGAGAAAGCCCTTCGCGAATCAGACCTCGGCCTCAATCCCCAGACGCAGTCGGGCGTCATTCGCGTTCCGTTGCCGGCGCTCAACGAGCAGCGGCGCAAAGAGCTGGTGAAAGTCGTGCACAAACTTGCGGAAGAAGCGCGCATCGGCATCCGACACGCGCGCACCACCGCTCGAGATCAGGTCAAGAAGCTCGAGAAAACTTCCGAGGATGAACAGAAACGTGCCGAGAAAGACCTTCAGAAAATGCACGACGACTACATCCACAAAATCGACGAGCTCTTGAAGGCGAAAGAAGCCGAAATCATGGAAGTCTGACCGTGTCGGAGTTGACACGGAGAATTCTGTTCGCGGTGATCGCCGCACCCGCGAGCATAGCAATCGTCTACTTTGGTGACTGGGCGCTCACCATTCTGCTTTCGGTTCTCGCCGCACTCGCCGCCTGGGAGCTGTTTCGCATGGCTCGCGTGACCGGGTCGCGGCCATTTGACCTCGCGGGCATCTCGCTGGCCGCCTTGTGCCCAATCGCGGTGCACGCGCAGCGTCGAGGCATCTACAGTCTCTCGCTGACGCTGATCGTAGCAATGACGCTGTTACTGCTTGCCAGCGCGATATGGCTGCGGGGACCAGAAGGCAAACCGCTATCGTCAGTAGCGATCACCGCGTTCGGCGTGATGTACGCGAGCCTGTTCTCCTACATCTACGCACTTCGCTACCACGATTACGCCGTCGGCGCAGCCGCGGGAACGATTCTCGTCCTGCTTCCGGTTCTGCTTACCTGGGTCACTGATATTGGCGCGTACGTATTTGGCCGTACCTTCGGGCGCAGGAAGCTGATCCCGTCGGTTAGCCCGGGGAAAACTGTCGAGGGCGCGCTGGGCGGGCTCGTATCGGCGGTGGTAATTTGCCTCGTTTACGTCAGATTCCTGCTCATGCCTTATGCACAGCTTGGCCTGACGCTGCAGGGCGCAATTCTTTTTGCGATTGTTATCAGCGTCGCTGCTCAAACCGGTGACCTCGCCGAATCCGTGCTGAAACGTGAAGCTGGGGTAAAGGACAGCTCCCACATCATTCCCGGACACGGCGGAATACTGGATCGGTTCGACAGCCTGTTGTTCGTGATGCCGATTGCGTTCCTGATGCTCGGCCGCCTGCTGCTACCGGTTCCTTAGATGATCACCACCGGCGGGACCAAGGGCGTCGCGGTGCTCGGCTCGACCGGATCGATTGGGACTACGGCGCTACGTGTGATAGAGCGTCAGCGCGATCGATTTCGCGTCGTTGCGCTGACGGCGAACAGCAACCGCTCGCTGCTCAGCGAGCAGGTCAGGAAATTTGCGCCTTCCTTTGTCGGAATGGTCGAGCAACAACAGGGAGACGCTGACGAGTCGTGGAAGAGCGGCTCGGAGTCGCTCATTGCAGCGGCGACGCGCGACGATGCGGACATCGTGCTCAACGCGATCGTCGGCGCAGCCGGGCTCGACGCGACGCTGGCCGCCCTGAAGAGAGGGAAGCGCGTTGCGCTCGCCAATAAGGAAACGCTGGTGATCGCGGGCGATGTTGTGAAGCAGGCATGCGCATCCGGATGCGGTGAGGTGGTGCCGGTCGACAGCGAACACAGCGCGATTCTGCAGTGCGTCACCGGACACCCGTCGCGCCAGGTGCGACGCGTAGTTCTAACAGCTTCGGGCGGGCCGTTTCGCGGCTGGTCAGAGCAACAGCTTGCCAGTGCAACCATCGAAGACGCGCTTCAACATCCGACTTGGCGAATGGGCCGCAAGATCACGATCGATAGCGCCACGCTGGCGAACAAAGCGCTGGAAGTGATCGAAGCCCATTTTCTTTTTGACTTGCCATACGATCGTATCGAAGTCGTGGTGCATCCGCAGAGCGTCGTTCACTCCTTCGTCGAGTTCATCGATGGCAGTGTTGTGGCGCAGATGAGTGTTCCGACGATGGAGCTTCCGGTTCTGTACGCGTTGACGCATCCTGAACGGGTGCCCGACGAAGGGGTACCAGCATTCGATCCAGTGCGCCTTTCGCCCATGACTTACGAGCCAGTCGACCATCAGCGTTTTCCGGCGCTCCGCCTCGGCATCGAAGCCGGGCGTGCCGGAGGTTCGGCGCCCGCGGTATTCAACGCCGCCAACGAGTGTGCAGTTGCCGCATTTCTCGCCGGGAAGTTCCGCTTCCCGGATATCCCGCGCGCAATCTCCTCGGCTCTCGAGGCGCTCGGCGACCTGCCAGCCGGCAGCAGAGAGAATCTGCTGGAGGCTGATGCCGCAGCTCGAAGACATGTAAAAGAGACGTTTGGATGCTGACCTGGATTGCGCCGATCATCGTCTTTGGGCTCGTCGTATTCGTCCACGAACTCGGGCACTTCATCGCCGCCAAACTTACTGGCGTCTACGCCCCCCGTTTCTCGATCGGCTTCGGTCCGGCGCTGCTGAGGAGAAGAGTCGGCGAGACAGAGTACGTCCTCGCCGCGTTGCCGCTCGGCGGCTACGTTCGCATGGCGTCCCGCGAAGACGAAGCCACGGCATTTCTGGAAGGCGGCAGCGAAAACTCGGCGACGCAGCCCGGTGCCAAGGACGACTGGGATCCCAACGCCATGATTCCCTTCGGGCCTAAGCCAATTCCAGAAGCACGCTGGTTCGAATCGAAGCCGCTCATCGCCAGGCTCTTCATCATGCTGGCCGGCGTCACGATGAATGCGCTACTCGCCTATTTCATCTACGCCGGACTCCTATTGAAATCGGGATTGCCGACGCCAATTCCGATCGCGGCGATCGTCAGCCCGGGGAAGCCAGCTGCGGCAGCGGGGATTCAGCCCGGCGATAGTATCGCGACGCTCAACGGCCGTCCGCTCGAACGCTGGGACATGCTGCTCGATTCGATCGGCGCGTCCGCGGGTCGAACTATCGATCTGGGGCTCGTCCGACAGGGTAAAGCAGTTAGCGTGCGCGTTACGCCGGTCGCTGAGTCAGTTCCCGATCCGCGCACCGGCGTGAAGCGTACCCTCGGCAGAATCGGGATGGTGGCGAGCGAAGGCTTCACTCCGATCTCAGCCGGCGAGGCGTTTTCCGAGGCATGGCGTCTCACTCTCGACAACGGCAGCAAAATCTTCTCTGCACTTGGAATGCTCATTCACGGAGTCGGCGTCTCCGACCTGGGCGGCCCGATCGCGATTGCACAGGTGTCGGTGCAGGCAGCACGCGGCGGAATTGAAACTCTGTTATTGCTGATCGCTCTGATCAGCATCAACGTAGCGGTGTTCAACCTGTTGCCGATTCCAATTCTGGATGGCGGTCAGATTCTGCTGAATGTTGCAGAGACGGTGAAGGGGAGTGCGTTCAGCACGCAAACCCGTGAACGAATTCTGAAGGGTGGTCTGCTGATCATCGGTTTGCTGTTCGTGACGGTGATGTTCAACGACATCAGTCGAAACATGCAGAACATCGTTCGTCTGTTGGGTCGGTTGTTCGGGCGTTCGGCTTAAACCTTTTCGCTCCGGCCACGTAGTGAGCCGAGTGATTTCCCGAAACGAGATGCCTGATTTCAGAGCTGAAGACTACCGACTCACTGGCGAACAGCGCACGTCGCAGTTCGGCGCAGCGTCCAGAGAACCGAATGAGGGAGCGCAGCTGATCGAGAACGCGCGCGCGTCTCAGGCGGGTGTCGTCTCGTTTCTCAGTAGCACCGAACGCGAAGGGCGATGGCAGGTGCCGCGTCGTTTTCGCGCATTGGCCGTGCTGGGCAACGTCGAGCTCGATCTGCGCATGGCGGAGGTCGGTTACGGGCTAACGGTGATCGAAGCTGTCGCTGTGCTCGGCAACGTCGAGATCAAAGCTCCCCCCGAAATCACCGTAGAATGCGATGGTGATTCGTTGATGGGCACCTTCAACCTCAAGTACGAGGGCCGCGCCAGTCCGTCGATGGCGAGCCGCGAGAAAATCGTGCGAGTAACGGGCAGCGCGTACGCCGGCGCGGTCACCGTTATCGTCAAAGGTCCGGACGAAAACTTTCTGAGCCGCCTCACGGGCGGTCGTTGGCGCAGCGAGTCGTAGTCGCAGAGGCCGCACCAAAATTCAATTGAAGCACAGAGTCTGCCCGGCTAAATTTGCATGCTATGGCTTTTCCGGGCCTGGCCGAGCGCGTGGCCGATGTGCGGGCCAGAATCGCCGCGGCGGCTGCCCGGGGCGGGCACAAACAGCAAGTCACGGTCGTTGCGGTTACGAAGACGCACGGACCGGAAGCGGTCGAAGCCGCGTACCAGGTTGGTCTGCATGACGTCGGCGAGAACAAGGTACAGGAAGCACTCAAAAAGATGCCGGAAGTCGATGTTCCGGTGCGTTGGCATTTGATCGGGCATCTTCAACGCAACAAGATCAAATCGCTCGACCAGTTCGTGCTGCTTCACTCGCTCGACACCGCGCGTCTGGCGGATGCAGTTTGTGCCTTCGGAATCGATCGAGGTAGAGCTGTCGACGTGCTGGTGGAAGTGAACATCTCCGGAGAAAAGACGAAGGGCGGTTACACCGTGTCGGACCTGCTCCCGGAAGCAGAAAGGTTGGCGACTTTGTCCGGGCTGCGCGTCCGTGGAGTCATGACAATGGCTAGCTTTACCGCTGGCGAAGCGGCGCTCCATCGGACATTCGCCGAGGCGCGCGAAGCGCGCGAGGTATTGGCGAGTGCCGGGCATCCGGCTGAGGAGCTGTCGATGGGGATGTCCAACGACTACGAGATTGCAGTGGAAGAAGGGGCAACGATGGTGCGGCTGGGGACAACCCTCTTCGGAGCGAGGGCCAAATGATGGATGAAGCGTTTCATCTTACGCCTCTCGACGTACGGCGCTACGACTTCGGTCGTGCTCTCCGGGGATACAACCCTGCGCGCGTAGATCAGTTTCGCGACCAGGTCGCTGAGGAGCTGGAGCGTCTCACACGGATCAACCAGGATCTCGATGCAAAAGCGCGCAGCTTCCACGAGCAGCTCCGCGCTTTCCGCGAGCGCGACAAGGCATTGAATGACGCGTTGATTGCTGCGCAACAGCTCCGCGACGACGTTCGCGGACAGGCGGAGCGCGAGGCGCAGCTCATCATCCGCGAGGCGCAAGGTGAAGCCGAGCGAGTAATCGAAGCCGCCAGAGTCGAAGTGCGTCGCATGGAGGAAGAGCTCGACAATCTCGACCGCTCGCGGCGAACCTACCTTGCGCAGATGCGCACGTTGATCGCGCGACAGCTGTCAGAGGTCGAAGCGTCTGATTCCCAGGTCATTTCCAGCACGCTGCGTGGCGCTGGCTCCAATTCATCGGGCCCGAACAAAGAATGACAGCAGTTCGCCCCGCGCAAAACGCGCCGGGTGGTCGAGGAAAGGGGGCAAACGAAGCGGGGAAGGAGATACGCTTCCGCCCGCTTCCCACCGATCGCTCACCGGATGATCTCGAGCAGGAAATCCTGGCGCGCTGGCGCGAGGAGAAACTGTTCGAGCAAACGCTCGCGCAATCGGAGGGCAAGCCTGAATTCGTTTTCTTCGAGGGCCCGCCGACGGCGAACGGTCAGCCGGGCATTCACCACGTATTCGCGCGCACGGTAAAGGACCTTTTCTGCCGCTACCGCGCCATGAGTGGCAACCATGTCGCGCGCAAAGCGGGGTGGGACACGCACGGCCTGCCGGTCGAAATCGAAGTCGAGAAGCGGATCGAAACTGACTTCGGCATCCGCACCGCCAAGCAGCAAATCGAAAAGATCGGCGTCGAGCGGTTCAACGAGATGTGCCGCGAGAGTGTGTGGCGTTACAAGAACGACTGGGAATCGCTCAGCGAGCGCATCGGCTATTGGCTCGATTACAGCGATCCATACATCACATACTCCAACGATTACATCGAGAGCGTGTGGTGGGCGCTGGCGACGCTCTTTCGGCGCGGCCGGTTATATCGCGGCCACAAGGTGCTGCCGTATTGCGCGAGATGCGGCACGACCCTCTCCAGTCACGAGGTCGCGCAGGGCTACAAAGACGTCAAGGATCCCAGTGCGTTCGTCGCGCTCGACATCGTCGACGAGAAGACTCCTGGCCGCCGGCGAATCGTCGTCTGGACGACGACACCGTGGACGCTCGTCTCCAATGTGGCGTTGGCCGTCAATCCATCGCTCGAATACGTCGAGCTGCGAAAGAGAAAGTCCGAAGCCAACGAAACTTTCATTCTCGCCCTGCCGCGGCTGCCAGCGGTGCTCGGCGATGATTTCGCGGATCGGTGGGAAACGATTCGCTCTTTCCGCGGCAAGGATCTGGTCGGGAAGCGATACAAGCGGCCGCTCGACTGGGTTCCTTACAAGGACGGGAAGCACGAGATCATCGTCGGCGAAGATTTTGTCTCATCGGAGGAGGGAACCGGAGTGGTGCACATGGCGCCCGCATTCGGCGCCGATGACTATGCCGCCGGACAGCGAC
This sequence comes from Gemmatimonadaceae bacterium, assembly GCA_045803545.1. Taxonomy (GTDB): domain Bacteria; phylum Gemmatimonadota; class Gemmatimonadetes; order Gemmatimonadales; family Gemmatimonadaceae; genus UBA4720. The sequence continues at coordinate 384,854 of JBJMOW010000002.1, forward strand.
ATGGGCTCGACTTCCTCCAGCCTGTCAATCTTCGTGGTGAGTTCCCAGCCGAGATGCCGCTCGTGGGCGGCAAGTTCGTCAAGGACGCGGACCCCATCATCATCGAGGAGCTGAAACGACGCGGGGTATTGTTCAAGACGACGGCGTTCGAGCATGCGTATCCGCACTGCTGGCGGTGTGAGACGCCGCTGCTCTACTACGCGCGAACATCGTGGTTCATTCGCACTACCGAGTTCAAGGACTCCATGCTCGTGCGCAACTCGCGCGTCGACTGGCATCCGCCCGAAGTCGGAGCCGGTCGCTTCGGCGAGTGGCTGACGAACAACATCGACTGGGCAGTTTCGCGCGATCGGTATTGGGGTACTCCACTTCCCATCTGGGTCTGCGACCGCGACAGCTCGCACGCCGAAGCGATCGGCGGATATGCGGAGCTCGCTGAGCGTTCAGGCAAATCGCTCGGCGACGGGTTTGATCCGCACAAGCCATTCATCGATCGTTACTCGTGGCAATGCAGCTGCGGCGGGACGATGACTCGCACTCCGGAAGTTATCGACGCCTGGTTCGATTCAGGATCGATGCCCTTTGCTCAGTGGCATTTTCCGTTCGAGAACAAAGAGAAATTCGAGCGTTACTATCCGGCGGATTTCATCGCCGAAGGAATCGACCAGACCCGCGGCTGGTTCTATTCGTTGCTCGCTATCGCAACCGGCCTCGGCGATGCGTTACCGAATAATCTTCTTTCGCACGAGTTGAACCTCGGCGCAGAGGGCGAGAAGAAGCCCGCCGGGGGAGCGAGCACCTACGCCGTCGACACCGCACCGTACCGATCGGTCGTCGTCAATGATCTGGTGCTCGACGCCGATGGACAGAAAATGTCCAAGCGACTCGGCAACATCATCAATCCGAGTACGGTGATCCCGCGCTACGGCGCCGACGCGGTGCGTCTTTTCCTCACAACTTCGAGCCAGATCTGGACGCCGCGCCGCTTCGATGAGGCGGGCATTCGTGATACCGCTGGCCGGTTCCTGCTCACTTTCAAGAACGTTTATACAGGCATCTTCGCCGAGTACGCGAACTTTGGCTGGAGCCCCTCAGCCGACGATCCCGCAGTCAGGAATCGGCCATTGCTCGACCGCTGGATTTTGTCGCGGCTCGCGACGGTCGAGCGGGAAGCAAATGAGATGCTTGGGCGCTACGAGGCGACGAACGCCGCCAAATCGGTGATGAGCTTCTTCGACGAAGACGTGTCGAAGTGGTACGTCCGGCAAAGCAGGCATCGCTTTTACGATGTCGATGGAGAAGACAATCGCGCCGCGTTTGCAACGCTGCACGAAATCCTCGTCGTGACGTGCCGGCTGCTGGCGCCGTTCGCGCCGTTTATCACCGACTGGGTCCACCGCGAGCTTACCGGGAAGTCGGTTCACCTGGTGCCTTACGCACGGGGTGTCAGCGCCGAGGGTGAATCCAATGTGGATTTTGAGCTGGCGATGTCACACGTGCGGGCTCTGGCGACCCTCGGTCGCGCGGCGCGTGAGGACGCCGGAGTGAAGGTGCGCCAGCCGCTTTCACGCATGGTGTGCGTGGTGCCGATGCACGGTGTCTTGCCGGTGGGGGCGGAGACATCTACCAACGTACTGCTGGATCAGCTAAGCCCGCTCTTGGCGGCCGAGCTCAACCTTAAAAAAATCGAGTTTATCACAAGCGCTGACGACCTAGTAACTTTAAAGGCTAGACCGAATTTCCGTTCGCTGGGTAAGAAATTTGGTAAAGCGACGCCACTCGCGGCGGAGGCAGTGCAGGCCTTGAGCAGCGAAGCGCTGAGAGATTTCGAGGCCGGCAAGCCGTTGTATGTGTCAGTCGAGAATGAGTCACGTGAGCTGAGTGCGGACGATCTGGCGATCACTCGCACTGCGGCGGGTGAACTCACCGTGAAGGAGGAAGCCGGCTACTTCGCGGCGCTCGATCCGAAAGTGACGCGGGAACTGAGGTTGGAAGGCCTCGCCCGCGAAGTGGTGAGTCGGATTCAGCGACTCAGGAAAGAATTGGGTTTCGCCGTCAGCGATCGCGTTACGCTGTCTGTTGCCGGCGATGCGGAAATTGTCGAAGCGGTCAAGGCGTTCCAGCAGTGGATCGCCAGTGAAGTGCTCGCCGTAAGAATCTCGGTGAGTGAAAAGAACGAAACACACGCGACGCACACGTTCGACCTTGATGGACAGATCGTGCAAGTCGCCCTCGCGAGGGTTGGTTAGAGATGGCAACAGCAGCCAGTAAGAAGCCAAAAGCGATGCCGAAGAAAAGTCTTCAGCATTTTGAGAAGCGCTTGCTCGAGGAGAGGAGGCGCGTTTTGAAGGAGCTGGGGCATTACGACGAGACTTTTGGATCGACGCCTCAGGGTGCTGACGGCGATCTGAGCGCATACTCATTCCACATGGCCGATCAGGGTACCGACGCGATGGAGCGCGAGAAGGCATTCCTCTTCGCGAGCCAGGAGGGTCGTTTCCTGTGGCACATCGACGAGGCCCTGCGCCGGCTTTATCGAAACCCTGAGCAGTTCGGCAAATGCCATAACTGCGGCAAGGAAATCAGCTTCGAACGTCTCGACGCGCTGCCACACGCCAGATACTGCATCGAGTGCAAGCAGCGTGAAGAAGATGGAAAGCGGCAAGTCTAACACGCCCCTCTTCTGGGGCACGCTGATTACGGTCGTAGCACTCGATCTCGTCACCAAACTGATTGCGGCGGCGACGCTATCGCCGCAACACGTTCCGCACGAAATCATCGGCAACCACCTGCGGTTGACGCTGGTTTACAATCCCGGCGCGGCGTTCGGCCTCAATCTCGGCATCTACTCGCGCTGGATCTTCATGGCGTTGACTGCTGGCGCCCTGGTCATTCTTGGCAGGCTGTACAAGGCTACGCGTGATGGAGACTATCTGCGCGCAATCGCGCTGGGGCTGGTCTGCGGCGGAGCGGTCGGTAACCTGATTGACCGCGTCCGCTCAGCGGCCGGCGTTGTCGATTTCATCGACGTTGGCGTCGGTGATCTGCGCTGGCCGACCTTTAACGTGGCCGACATGGCGGTGAGCGTCGGTGCGTTTCTCCTCGCCTGGGTATTGTGGGGTGAAGAGCGGGCGCCAACCCCAGTCGTTGGAGCAACACCCGTATCGGACACGCCAGCGGAGAGCTAGGCCTGAGCGACATTCGAGAGTTTCCCGTCGGGGCGGACAGCGATGTCCGCCTCGATTTGTTTGTAGCCCACCAGGCGGATCTGTCGCGGACTCAGGCGGCAACCCTCATCGCCAACGGCAACGTACTTGTCGACGGGCGCCGTGAACGGGCGAGCTACAAGCCCTTGAGTGGCGAAGTTGTGCGCGTCGAGATCCCGCGCGTAGAGAAGCGGGAGGTCCTTGGCGAGGACATCCCTGTCACGATCGTCTACGAGGACGAGTCGCTGCTGGTCGTCGACAAACCAGCCGGTATGGTGGTGCATCCAGCTCCCGGCAACTGGACGGGAACCCTTGTTAACGCATTGATTGGCCGAAGCGGGGGCCTGGCGAACGAGGGCGAGGAACCCGAGCGTGCCGGGGTCGTCCACCGCCTCGACAAGGAGACGTCCGGCCTCCTTATCGTCGCCAAAACGGATCGTGCCCATCGCCTTTTGAGCTCCGCCATCGCCACCCGACGGGTCACCCGGAGGTACGCGGTTATGACGTGGGGTCACCTGACATCGGATAAGCTGACTATCGACAAGCCGATAGCGCGTGATCCGCGAGACCGGAAGCGCATGGCAATCGTCATTAAGGGTCGGCCGGCCAAGACCGACCTCATACGCCTTGCTCGGTTCGATGCGGGGGACCTTCTTCGTGCCCATCTCCATTCCGGACGGACTCACCAAATCCGCGTTCATGTCGCGTCTATCGGCCATCCTGTCATGGGCGATGACACGTATGGCGGGGGCGGAGGACGTCGTGTGGCCGGGCTTCCTCCCAAGCGGCACTTCCTCCACGCGGCCTGGCTCGCCTTCAATCATCCAGTGACAGGCAAGCCCCTCGATTTTCGCTCGCCTCTACCAGAGGATTTGCGCCGCTCACTCGATGTGATCGCCGGTCAACATTCATTGCCGGCCGCTGCCGATCCACTGGAGGCATTCGGCTTCTATGAGTGACGCGGTTACGCTGCCTCCAGAGCAAGAGGTTGCACAGGAAGCGCCGGTACCGACGCGACGCCTGCTGGTGTTCGACGTGGGTGGAACCCAGTTCGGTTGCGACATGGATGCGTTTCGCGAGATCGTCCCGACACCGCGATTAACCAGATTGCCCGGGGCGCCCGAGACGGTGTGTGGCCTGATCAATCTTCGCGGCACCATCGTCACCGTTCTGGACGGCGGCCCGGTACTCGGAAGGCCTGCCTTCCGTCGCGCCGAGGGACTCGTCCTGATCATAGAGAGTCAGGAGCGATGGATTGGTATGGGCGTTGATGACGTGCGCGACGTCAAGGATGTACCGGTCGACAGCGTTCAACCCGCAGGTAGGCACAACGTACCGGTAGCGGCAGCGGTGACTGGAGAAGTGGAGATCGACGGCGAGCGCGTGTTTGTGCTCGATATCACAACGGTGGTTCAGCAAGTAATCGGAAAAGGGGGGAGATAAGTGAGTAGCACTGTACTCGTTTGTGACGACGCCGTATTCATGCGGACGATGGTCAGCGACATCCTGTCGCAGGCTGGGTTTACCGTCGTTGGTGAAGCCGAGAACGGCAAGCAGGCGGTTGAGAAATACAAGCAACTCAAACCTGACCTGGTGACGATGGACATCATCATGCCGGAGATGGGCGGCATCGAAGCGGTGAAGCAGATCACCCAGGCCGATCCTGCTGCGCGAATTCTGATGTGCAGCGCGATGGGCCAGCAAGCGCTGGTGCAGGAGGCCCTGCAGGCGGGCGCGCGTGATTTCGTGGTCAAGCCCTTCCAGCCGAGTCGAGTTTTGGAAGCCGTGCAACGGGTCCTCGCATAAGTGGATACCGGCCGCTATGCCAAGCTTTTTCTCTCCGAGAGCAAGGAAAACCTCGCCGAGATAAATGCCGCGCTCCTGGAACTGGAGCGGGGTGGCAGCGATGCGGCCGTTGCCCGACTTTTTCGGGCCGTACACACGCTCAAGGGAATGGGCGGGGCGATGGGCTATACGTCGGTCGCCGAGCTGTCCCACGAGCTGGAGACGCTGCTCGACAAGGTCAGGAACAGCGCAGTGGCAGTCACGCGGCCGATGATCGACACGCTCTTCGCGGGGGTAGACGCTCTCGAGCAGGCGGTCGAGGCCGCCACGGCATCCCCATCGGTGAATCTCGATGTCTCAGTGGTGATGGCGAAGGTTCGTGAGGCTGGAAGCGAAGAGAAGGCGCAGACTTTCGTCCAGGAGGTGTCGCCCGCGCCGCAGCCCAAACCGGAGCAGGAAGCGCCCGCAGCTCCTCCCAAAGCAACGCGTCAGATCAGAATCGATTCGAAGCGGCTCGACACCTTCATGAACGTGCTCGGAGAGCTCGTGATAGCGCGCGATCGGATTCAAAAGGCGGCTGAACGCATCGCCGATCCCGAGATGCTCGACGCGGTTCGTCACGCTTCGCAGATACTTGGCAATCTGCAGAATGAGGTAATGACCAGCCGCATGGTCCCGGTCTGGCAGGTCTTCGAGCGTTTCCCGCGGGTGGTGCGCGATACCGCGCGCACGCTGGGCAAGGAAGTCGACTTCAGAATCGAAGGGCGCGACATCGAGCTCGATAGATCGATGCTCGACGAGATGGGCGAACCGGTGTTGCATTTGCTGCGCAACGCACTCGATCACGGCATCGAAACACCGGCCGACCGTGAAAAAGCGGGGAAGCCGCGCACTGCCACGTTGATCCTCACTGCGGAGCGCGATCGCGCGACGGTCTTGATCCGGGTTACGGACGATGGCCGCGGCATCGATCAAACGAAGGTGCTGCCGCGCGCCAAGAAACTTGGTCTCATCGACAAGACAACCACGAAACTGAATGAGCAGGAGCTGGTCGCAATCATCTCGCGGCCCGGTTTCTCTACGGCGGACAAGGTTACCGAGATCTCGGGCCGCGGCGTCGGATTCGATATCGTCGCCAGCAGGGTGCGCGGACTCGGTGGCTCGCTCGAAGTGCACACCGATGCCGGGCTGGGCACTGCAGTCAGCATGCGCCTGCCGTTGACGCTGGCGATCTCCCGGGCGCTGCTGGCGAAAGTGGAGCGCGAGACCTATGCGATCCCGCTCACCCACGTCCTCGAGACTTTCAGTCTTTCCAAGCCGATGCTGCTGGAATCGAAGGGCAAGCCCGTCATAGCAATTCGCGACGATCTTTTCCCGGCGATCTGGCTGCGCGAACGTGTCGGATTACCAGCACCGGATAATCCTGCGAGTGGTCAAGTGGTACTGGTCGAGCTCGCCGAGCGAAAAGCGGCGCTCATCGTCGATCAATTCGAGGGACAGCAGGAGATCGTCGTTAAACAGTTCGACGGCGTAGGTGGCAGCAAAACTTTATTCAGCGGCGCGACGATACTTGGCGATGGATCGCCCGCTCTGATCGTGGACGCTTCAAGCCTCCTCTAACATGACTGACACGCGCAATACACCACCCGGCGAGAGCGGCACGACATTGCTGAGCACGGCGCGACTTGACGCACTACGTGAAGTCGCCAACATCGGCGCTGGGCACGCAGCAACGGCACTCTCCACGCTCACAGGCACCCGCATCATGATCAGTGTGCCGATGGTCAACATCGTGCCGCCGGGCGATTTCGTGCCCGAAATCTCACCGGGCGCAGAGATCGTCTCGGTGCAGATGGCGATGAGCGGCGACATTGGGGGGCAGACCGTGTTTCTGCTCGACGTCCACGCGGGCATCCGGCTCGCTGAGCGAATGCTGCGGCGCAACCGCGGCACATCTCCGGACCTTGGCAAGCTGGAGCAATCGGCGCTGAACGAAGCCGGAAATATTCTCGCCGGCGCTTATCTGACGGCGCTGAGCGATTTCCTTGGCATGCGTCTGCTGTTGTCACCGCCGTCTTTGATACGAGGCGAATCGCGCGACGCGTTGAGGAGCGTCGGCGATCACGCACCGCGCGTAGACTCGCCCATTCTCTGCGTAGAGACCGAGTTTTTCCTCGACGAGCCGGCTGAGAGCCTGCACGGGTTCTTCCTGCTCGTTCCCGATCCCAAGGCTTTCGACGCCATCTTCCGCGCGGTGCGCGTAGAGTAGTCTCATGAGCGCAGCGGCAACTGCCCGCCCAATGGCAGCCGCGCACGGCGGTGAGATCGACATCCTGCGTTCGTTTGCCCGCCGTATCGATCCATCGGACGCGGGGGCATACAACAATCTCGGTGTCCTCTACTTCCGGAAGGGGCTGACCGACGAAGCCATCGTCGCATTTTCGCGCGCGTTGGCGCTCGATGAGCGCATGCACGTCGCGCGTCGGAATCTCGAGATCGCCTACGGTGAGAGCGGCTTGCTCGAACGCCGACTGCAGGAGCTCGAGGAGCGGCTGCGCACCAATCCGGCCGACGTCGAAGCGCTGGTGCAGAGCGGCATCGCCGAAAAGACGGCAGGACATCTGGAGCGTGCGCACTCGCTATTCCAGCGCGCGATCGATCTCGATGCCGACAGCTCGGTCCTGCACTTTCTGCTGGCGGAAACACTTTACAATCGCGGCCTCCACGAAGAGGCTCTTCGATCGGTAAAACGCTCGATCGAGCTGAATCCCGACAACCCCGACGCGTTGTATCTCATTGGCTTCATACTCGGCGATCTTGGCCGTGCCGAGGAAGCAGCAGACGCCAATCGTCGCGCCGTACAGCTGAACCCGACATTGGTGCGTGCGCAGGCGAACCTCTCGCTCGAGATGTATCGTCACGAGGTCACACCGAGCCAGGCGCACAAGACGTCAGCTGGCGCGCACATCACCCTTGGTCGCGCGCTCAGACAGAAAGGCTACTTCCAGGAAGCGCTGAAGGAGTACGAGCGCGCAATTGAAGGCGGCGAGGCCAACGCGGAAGTCCTGCAGGCGATGCTCGAGCTGTACTTGCTCCAGCGCGATACCGGCGCCGCGATCGCAACAGCCGACCGCTTCGCGCGCGAGTTCTCTCCGAGCGCGAAGACGTGGAACGGTCGCGGCGTCGCGCTGCAACTGGCGGGGCGCCACGCAGAGGCGGAGCAGAGCTACAATCGCGCCCTCGAGGTGGACTCGAGCTATCCGTACGCGCACAACAATCTCGGCGTTCTGCTCTGGCACAAGCACGACACCAAGTCCGCGATCAACGCCTTCCGCCGCGCACTGCAGGCGCCGAATCCCCCTGTCGAAGCCCGACTCAACCTCGCGCTCGGCTTGTTCCGCAGAAAGCACGTCGAGCTGGCGCTGGAAGCGTATCGACAGATACTTGCTGCTGCGCCAGAGCATCCGGTGGCGTGGAACGGTATCGGCTTGATCCTCGTCGAGCTGGAGAAGTACTCGGACGCCCGAAACGCGTTCGCTCGTGCCATTCAGGCGAACCCTGATTTCGCTGAAGCGCATTACAACATGAGCTTCACGCTCTCGAATCTGGGCGATTTCACTGCGGCACTGCGCGAGACTAAGCGCGCGCTCGAGCTCGATCCGATGTACACGCCGCAGAAGCTGGAACTGGCGATCGAGCTGCCACACGAGGAGATCAGGCTCACTGTCGCTCCACCGATCACGGAGAAAGACGAAAGCGTCGACCATGTCGAGGACTTCCATTTCGACCCAGCGATCATCGAGGAGCTGTTTGCCGAGAAGCGATCGCGGAAGACACCATACACGCCGGAAGATCCGCTTGCTGGGTTTGCGCTCGCGCGCGACCTGATTACCAAAGGGCTGTACGACAGGGCGCAGGGTGAGATCGCGCGCGTCCTTGCGCGTGGTGGTGACAAGGTTCTGGGCCTCGTGCTGGCAGGCGATGGATTCGCCGCGCAGGGGTTGCACGGTGAAGCGCTCGAGCGGTATCGCCGCGCGTTGGAGATGGACGACAACAACTCCTACGCACGACAGGGGATCGCACGCTCGCTGCTCGCCCTTGGCCGGCCGGATGAAGCGAGACCGTACGCGGAAGCTCTGGTTGCGGCGGGCAGCACCGACGTCAACCTTCTGCTGCTTGCCGCGGAAGCGCGCGTTGCATCGGCGGATAAGTCCGGAGCGCGCGAGATCCTGTTCGCGCTCCAGAGTAGCGAGGGCAGGAATGCGAACGTTCTGAAACGCGTCGCGGATCTTTATGCCGCGCTCGACGACGTACTGGAGGCGATTGGTGCTTACCGCGCCAGCCTCAGCATCGACGAGCGACAGGTGGAGGGTCGTATCGCCCTCGGTAGATTGCTGGCGAAATCCGGAGACGATTCCAGCGCGATCCGCGAGCTCGAAGCGGTGCTCGTCACTGCACCGAGCAATGACATCGCGGTAGTCGAACTCGTGGGGCCGTATCGGCGCACCGGCCGTTCGCGCAGCGCACTGCCGCGCATTGTGGCCTTGATCCGCCGCGACGTGTACCACTTCGCGGGGCTCATTGCTTTGGGTGAGATCCTGATCGACCTCGCCCGCGACAGCGATGCACTTCGGGCATTCGAGCGAGTGCTCCGGTTCGACCCCAACCACTCGGAAGCAATGCGGTACCGCCGGCTTCTACTCAGAGGCCGCGTCTAATGGCGATCGAAGGACCACTGCGCGAGCTGAGTATTCACGACGTCTTCCAGCTGCTCGACCTTAGCCGGAAGACGGGAACGCTGCGCGTGCATTCGCCGGAGCGAAACAACGAAGGAAGCGTCTACTTCGACGCCGGCACCATCGTCGCCGCGACGATGAAGAGCAACCCGCATCTGCTCGGGACGATTCTCGAGCGCTCGGGCAAGGCGACACCAGCTGACCTGGCGCGCGCGACCGCCATGCAGCGCGCGGGCGACAAGCGACGTGTGGGTGAGATTCTCGTTGCGCAGGGTGTGGTGACACCACGCGACATCGATCGATTCATGCGACTGCAGATCGAGACCGTGGTGTTCGATCTCATGTCGTGGTCGGAGGGATTCTTCTCGTTCACCGAAGAGCCGCCTCGCCCGATCAGAAAGGACATTGCGGTTCGCGTGAGCACGGAATCGCTGCTGATGGAAGGAGCGCGTCGCATCGACGAATGGTCGCGGATGGCCGACAAAATCCCGGATTCCCTTGTCGTACCACGTCTGGCACCGTTGGACGACGGACCCGAGTCGTTCATCGATCTGCTGCCGCGCGAATGGGAAATCCTTTCCATCATCGACGGTGAGCGCAGCCTGCACGAGATTGCGAAGCGGCTCGTTCTTCCCGAATTCGAGGTCGCCAAGATCATCTACGGTATGTTGAGCACTGGTCTGATCGAGATCACTCCACAGGAACATGACGCAGCCGCCAGTGTCTGAGGCCGCGCGCATGTTGTTCGCCACGGCGATCGGCGAAGCCGAGCAGACGGCATTGCTGCTCGACTCGGTCGGCGTCCCGCTGGCCGGGAGCTACATCGACCAGAGTGGTCGCGACATCTCTGGTGAGATCGGCGCAGCGCTCAGCGGCGTCAGCAAGGAAGTCTCGCGGTCGATGCGGATGCTTGCGATCGGAAACTGGACCGCAGTCGTGGTCGAGACCGATGCGGCGACAATCGCCCTCGCTCCGGCAACGGACGATGCGGTCGTGCTTCTTGCTTCTTCGTCAACAGTTCCGCTCGGCCTCGTACGACGGGTGTTGACGCGCTCCGTCGCACTGGCAATCAACTGGATGCGTGACAGGATGGGCCGATGAAAGACGTCGCTCAGATTGTTGGCTCCTTGTCACGCGTGCCTGGTGTCACCGTCGCTATGATCGTCGGCGCGATCGACGGCCTCATCGTCGAGGCGAGCCAGGTTCCCGGCGCGCAGACCGAGGGCGACCGCAAGAAACACACAGCGGCATTGGCGGCGTATCTGTACTCGAAAGTGACGCGGGCTTCGAACGCGGCGCGGCTTGGCGTGCCCGCCTTCATGCGACTCGAGGCGGAGAAGGGGCACATCTGCGTCGTTGGCGCGCGCGAACTGGTACTGGTAACGATCGTCGCGCCGGATGCGAACCTGGGACGAGTGAGACTCGAGATGATGACCGCAGCGAAAGAGGCAGCGTGAGCGATCCGACGGTAGCGGAAGCCTGGGTGGCGGCGCCTTTGCGCCGTCTCATGGAAGATGCCCGATTGATTTCCGGCGTGCTGCTTTATCCAAGCGGCCGCGCTGTTGGACAGTTCGGCTTCAGCAACGCCGCCGACGTGATGTCGATCTGTGCGCTCACTTCGGCGATTAACGCGTCGGCGCGCGAGCTCGGCCGCCAGCTCGACGGCAAACCTTTTTACGAGATGCATCACGCCGGCGCCGAGCGCCAGGTTTTCATGGCCCGTGCATCGGCTGGCACACAGGAATTCCTTTTCGTCGGCGTCTTCGATCGCGAAAGCTCGCTGGGCGTGGTCGAGATGTATTTCACGGAATTCCAGAAAGCGCTGGAGAAACTTCGCCCCGATGTACCAACGACCACGCCCCCGATCAAACCGGGTGGCGATTTCGAGGGCGAGCTCAATCGCAGTCTCGACGCCCTCTTCGGACCGGTAGGAAAACGCTAGAATGTCAGTCGTCAACTACGGCACGCGTGAAATCACGTGCAAGATCGTGTACTATGGTCCAGGGAGATCCGGCAAGACGACGAATCTCCAGCATGTCTACTCGAAGCTCCCCGAGGAGCGTAAGGGAAAAATGGTCTCGCTGGCGACAGAGACCGACCGCACGCTCTTCTTCGATTTTCTTCCGCTCGATCTAGGAACGATCTCGGGTTTCGCGACGCGGTTCCAGCTTTACACCGTGCCTGGCCAGGTCTACTACGCCGCGACCCGCAAGCTGGTGCTGCAGGGCGTCGACGGTGTGGTGTTCGTCGCCGATAGCCAGTCCCGTCAAATGGCTGAGAACATCGAGAGCCTGCAGGACCTGCACGCCAATCTCGCCGAGGAAGGTCACGATCCGCGCAGCATTCCGCTCGTGATGCAGTACAACAAGCGCGACCTGCCGAAATCCGAGATCAGCTCCATCGAAGATCTGGACGAGACCCTCAACTTCAGGGGCGTTCCGCATTTCTCCGCCACCGCCGTCAGCGGCGGTGGAGTATTCGAAACGTTGCGCAGCATCTCGACCCTGGTGCTATCGAGGTTGAGCGCACCCGCGGGCAAAGCCTGACCGTGGCCGAACCGACGCGCAAGCAGGACGAAGAAGAAGGCGGAGAATTCGCCGAGTTCCTGGCTGATGTCAGCCACGAAATCGCCGCGCGCGTCGAGTCGCTGCAAACGCCATCACAGTCTACAGATCCCGTTAAGAAGACGCCTGTCGGCGCCGACGGCGGTGTAATCGTCGAGTGGCCCAACATCGCTGATCGCATGATAGAGGAATTGCGTTAATGGCGATCAAGGGCAGTCTCAAGGAAGCGAGTCTCCCCGACGTACTGCAGCTGCTGTCGATGGGAAAGAAAACCGGCTGTCTCGGTCTGTCGTTCCACGACAGCTTCGGCTCCATCTACTTCGACAACGGCCGCATTTGCCACGCGGCGATCGTAAATCGGCCGCTCGACACCGAGAACTCGGTCTACACGCTTTTCACATGGACGAGCGGCACCTTCAACTTCGAAGCGAACGTCGAGCCTGAAGAAGGCGCCGAGCGCGTCTCGGTTGATCCACAGTCGCTCCTGCTCGAAGGTGCGCGTCGTGTCGATGAGTGGTCGCTGATCGAGAAGAAGCTGCCCAGCTTCGATGTCGTATTCAGCCTGGACCGAGCGAAGCTGATGCTGAACCGCGATCCGCTTTCCCCGGAGCAGGAAGCGTTGCTCCCGTTGATCGACGGGCATCGCGACGTCAACGGTTTGATCCGTGATTCCGGCCTCGGCGAGTTCGAAGTTGGGAAAGCACTGTACGGTCTGCTGAATGCCAACTTCCTGCTGCCGGTCGGCCGCAAGCGCACTACCCCGACGCTGCCACGGAACGCGAGCCCGCTCGAACGGCGAGAACTGGCGAGCGCCTTGTATCGCGCGGGGATGCACGACGAAGCTTTGCGTGAATTCCGCGCGATCGTAGAGGAAGCTGCTGATCCAGTCGCCTCGTTCCACCTTGGATTGATCGCGTTGCGCCAGAAGGAGTACTCCTCAGCGGTGAATTCCTTCATGACGGCTGCGCCACACGCGCCGAGCAAGACGGCGCTGCTCCACAATCTTGCGCTGGCGTACGACGCGCTCGGCCAGCTCGAAAAGGCAAAGCTGGTCATAGAGCGGGCGCTGAGCTCTGGCGGAAGCTCCGAGCCGCTGATTCAACTGGAAGGCGCCGTCGTAGCGCTGAGACTCGGCGACTATCAGACTGCGAAGATCCGTCTGAGCGAAGCGCGCAGCCTGTGGACGAGCAATCCTCCGCCCGCCATCTGGTTCCATTACGCCGCACAGGTCGCTGCGATGACGGACGACCCCGACCGCGAGATGCTTTTGCTGGCGGCGGCGACAGAGGCACATCCCGAGTCGGCAGTTCTTCTCAACAATCTGGCTGCCGCGAACCTCAAGCGAGAGGACTACGCTGCCGCGCGCGACGCCGCGGAGAAGGGAATCGCGATCGCTCCGGAATTATCTCAACTTCGGCGCAATCTGTCCGCGGCGCTCGAAGCGTTGTCCCACGCAGACCGTCAGGCGGCGAACCGTTGAGCGCTGAAGTGATCAAAGCCGATGACGCGGGCTTTCGGACGCTGATGGAGAAAATCACGCGCGACAGCGGATTTCGCTGCGCGAGCTACAAGGATAAATGCTTGCGGCGGCGCATCGCCGTTCGGATGCGCGCGAAAGGCGCGTTCACCGCGACCGAATACGCGGGCGTTCTCGACACCGATCCGCGCGAGTACGAGCGGCTGCTGCGATCGCTAACGGTGAACGTGACCAAGTTTTTCAGAAACCCCGAGACTTACGCGGCAATCGAGAAGCAGGTAATTCCCTCGCTCTGGAGCTCGAGCGAAAACGGGATGCGCATCTGGAGCGCCGGATGCGCGTCGGGTGAAGAGCCATACTCGGTCGCGATACTGTTGGACAAGCACGCGAGGGAAACGCGCAGTGAGAAGCGACTGCAGCAGGTCGATCTACTCGCGACCGACATCGACAGCGAAGTACTCGGCGAAGCGGAGCGCTGTTTTTATGCGGAATCGTCGCTGGCCGAAACTCCGCTTGCGCTCAGGGATCGGTATTTCCCGCAAGTCGCTGGTTTGAGGACCATGCTGCCCGAGGTGAGACAGCTCGTTCGCTTTGAAAGCGATGATCTGCTCGGGTTCAGACCGCCCGTGTCCGAGGTTCACCTGATTCTCTGCCGAAACGTCATCATTTACTTCGAACGCGAAGCGCAGGACAGGTTGTTCGCCGAATTCCACCGTGTGCTTGCACCGGGTGGATTCATGGTCCTCGGCAAAGTGGAGACTCTGCTCGGCGAGGCGAGGGGACTTTTCACTCCCGTGAACGCACGCGAACGGATTTTCCAGAAGGCGTCGTGATCGAGCTTGCCACAAACTCTGACGCAACGACGGTTCTCGTCGTCGATGACAGCGCCTTCATGCGGAAGCTGATCGCCGAGCTGGTCGAAGCGAGTGGGCCATTCCGCGTAATTGGAACCGCATCGGATGGTGTCGAAGCCCTCCAGAAGGTGCGCATTCTCAAGCCGCAGATCGTCACGCTTGATATCGAGATGCCGCGCCTCAATGGCTTGCAAGCCCTCGAGCAGATCATGGCAGAGATGCCGCGCCCAGTGGTGATGCTCAGCGCCGCTGGTTCCGATCTCGGCAACGAGATGACGCTGCGCGCTCTGGAGCGGGGCGCGCTCGAATTCGTGCGCAAGCCTTCCGGACCCGTCAGCATTGATCTCTCGAAAGTACGCGAGCAACTGCGCTCAGCCCTCGAGGCCGCGCGAGCGGTGAACATGCAAAGCGTGACGACCGCGCCACCGTCCACGCCGCCACCCCCGACCGTCGCCGAAGCGCCGTCGCCCGATGCTGCGACCCGCGTTATCGCGATCGCATCGTCGACAGGCGGACCACGTGCGCTCGCCGAGATCATTCCGCGACTTCCAGCAGAGTTGGGAGCGGCTGTAATCATCGTCCAGCACATGCCCCACGAGTTCACGAAGCTGCTGGCGTCGCGACTCAACGCGTTGAGTCAACTCTGGGTTGGCGAAGCGATCTCGGGGAAAACTCTTCGCGAGAATCGTGTCTATGTCGCGCCGGGAGGCCAGCACATGCGACTTCGCGGCTCGCCGGGAACTGCGACGATCGAGCTGGATAACACATCTCCGATGTGGGGCGTGCGTCCGGCCGCGGATCCGCTTTTTTTCTCGGTCGCCGAGTCGTTCGGCAGTTCCGCCGTCGGGATCGTGCTGACCGGGATGGGACGAGACGGCGCGGAGGGACTCAAGCGCATCCGCGACGCAGGCGGAGCTGCGATCGTGCAGGATCGTGAGAGCTCCTTGATTTACGGAATGCCACAGGCGGCGTTTGCCGCAGCCGGGGCAGATAGCGTCGCGACTATAGAAGAAATGGCGCCGACGATCGTGAAGTTGTTATCAACCAAAGTGAGAAAAAAACAACATGCGTAGAATGCTGGTTACGGGCGCTGCCGGGTTCATCGGCAGCAACTTCGTTCAGTGGTGGGTCGAGCATCATCCCGGCGACATCGTTGTCGGGTATGATTCGCTGACTTACGCTGGCAACCTGGCCAGCCTCGAGCCGGTCGCGAAGAACAAGCAGTTCAGCTTTGTGAAAGGTGATATTCGGGATGGCGACGGGGTGCGGGAGATCCTGAAGCGCGATGGCATCGACACAATCGTCCATTTCGCCGCTGAATCACACGTCGATCGATCCATTCGGGGTCCTGATCCGTTCATCGAGACCAACGTCGTGGGGACCCACGCGCTCTTGAAGGCCGCCCGCGATGTGTGGGGAGAGGACTGGTCGGGCGGTGCTCGTCGCTTCCACCATATCTCGACGGACGAAGTGTACGGGTCGCTGGCTCCGACAGGGGCGCCGTTCACTGAAGACACGCCCTACGCGCCCAATTCGCCATATGCGGCGAGCAAAGCTGCCTCGGATCACCTCGTTCGGGCGTATCACCACACCTATGGGCTGCCGGTAACGACCACGAACACGTCGAATAACTACGGCCCTTACCACTTTCCGGAAAAGTTGATCCCGTTGGCGATCGTGAACGCGCTCGACGGCAAACAAATCCCGGTCTACGGCGATGGTTTGCAGATCCGCGACTGGCTATACGTCCGCGACCATTGTCGCGGGATCGAGAGAGTTCTGGAGAAGGGACGTATCGGCGAGACGTACAATCTCGGCGGCAACGCCGAGCGTAAGAACATCGAAGTAGTGAAGTCGATCTGCGCCCACATCAACAAGATCTTTGGCGCCGATCCAAAGATCGGCGAGCGGTTTTCCAAGTGTCCAGCGGCCACCGGCGGCGACGCGGGCGAGCTGATCAAATTCGTCAAGGATCGGCCGGGGCACGACCGGCGCTACGCTATCGACGCGATGAAGGCGACTCTGGAGACGGGGTACGGGCCGTCGGAATCATTCGAGACCGGCCTGTTGAAAACCATCAATTGGTACATCGCCAACGAAAAGTGGTGGCGCGCAGTGATGGACGGCAGCTATCGCGACTGGATCGAGCTCCACTACGCCGACAAGCCGCGCACTTCCAGAAAGACCACGGCGTAGGGAGTCTTTCTCGCGGGGAGCGTTGAGCGTTTCGGGTTGACACGCATTTCATCCAGCCCTACACTACCTCGCTTATGGCCAAGAATGATTTGGGCTCCGGCCCGCGCGTTGGCAGCGAGCCGGGCTCACGCCGGGGCTGGTTGTATTGGACGATTGCGACAGTTGTGTTGCTCGCCGGCTTCGCAGACCTCGCTCGAGGTGGCGAGACCCTGGCGCCAATTCTCCTGGTTATCGGCTACTGTGTGCTCGTACCGCTGGCCATTCTCAGGTGACCGGATCGGCTCGTTTTCTGCACCGGGCGAGTAGCTCAGTTGGTTAGAGCGCCTGCCTTACACGCAGGAAGTCGGGGGTTCGAGTCCCTCCTCGCCCACTTAAACCACACGAGGACCCACAGATGACAGGTGGGGTACAGAATGTTTACTGATTGGGAGGTTACACCATTGAAGGCCCGTCTACGTCTTCCAAGTCTCGTTCTAGCCTTTGCCGTGGTCGCAGCACCGCCGCTCCTCGCCCAGAACCAAAAGACTGGCGACAGAGTAATGGTCCCGACGCTGCAGAGCGCGGACAAGGATCTCGGTGTCCAGGCAGCTGAAGCGATTCGCAATCAGCTAACCAAGCAAACCAACCTTCGTGAGCTCGTCGTGGTTCCGAAGGCCGACATAAACAACAGCCTCCAGTCCTCCGGATACTCGACTACGGAAGCGCTCGCGCCCGGGGATGCAAAAGCGCTCGCCACACTGGTGCGCGCCCCGCAGTATCTCGAAGGCAACGTTTCCAAGACGCCGACTGGCTTCAAAATCGAGTCGCGACTCATCATTTCACGCGACATGACGAAAGCCCAGGTTTTGCCGGTTGCACAGGGCGCCAAGCTGGACGATGCCGCGAACCAGGTCGCAAAGGCGATCAAGGATGCTCGTCGTCAGCTGCCGGATGAAGAGACCTGCCACAACAACTTCGCTCAGGGCAAGTATCAGGATGCGGTTAATGGCGCGCGTGCCGCGCTGGCGAGGAATGGCGGCGCCAACATCCTGGCGATGTGCCTCGCTGAATCGTACGACAGACTTCACCAGCCCGACTCCGCGATTGCTGTCGCAGAGAGGGTGCGCGCGACTGATCCGCGTAGCATCCCAGCTCTCAGGCTGCTTGCGACGACCTACCGTTCGATGATCGATTCTCCTCGGCCAGGCGTCACGCCAGCAGAATTGAGCCAGGACACCACCAGACTGCTGCAATCTCTCGCGGCGATGGCCGCAGCGGATCCGACCAACATCAAGTTGGTTCAGGACGTAATCAACACCTATCCGCAGCTCCACCGGCCGAAGGACGCAATTCCACTCGTGCGCGATCTGCTCCAGAACAATCCAGGCGACCCAGCGTTGCTCAATCAGGCGTGGCTGGTTTACCTGAACGCGGGCAATTCCACGCTGATGAGTGCGCGAACCCAGGCCGACACAACCGAGGCACGTGGCATGTTCCAGAGCGCGGTTGACGTCGGTACCGAGATGGCCCGGGTGGACACCGCTCAGGCGACGATAGACTACTACCGGCGTTTGATGGCCGCTTATTCCGCGCTGCAGCAGCCGCAGAAAGCCTCTGAGGTCGCAGCGCTCGCTACCAGGAGATTCCCGAACGACCCCACGCTCAGCGTCCTCAACGCGAACAACCTGTACAAGAGCGGGCAACTCCAGCTGGCGTTGGATGCGGTGAACAAGATTCTCGCGGCTGACCCCAAGAACGCGAACGGGTACTTCCTCAAGGCGCAGATCCAAGCCGGCTTGAACCAGAACGACGAGCTTGAAAAAACACTGCAGACCGCGAGGACCAACGGAGTTGATCCAGGTGCTCTGTCGCAACTCGCGCTCAAGGCGGGTAGCGATGCGTACAAGGCTGGCCAGGCGTCGAAGGATATTGCTGACTTCCAGCGCGCGATTCGATTCCTGCAGCTCTCCGATCAGCTTCAGACCTCGGCCGACGCCAAGTTTCTGCTCGGGGCCAGCGCTTTCTCGGTTGGACAGACTGCAACTATCTCAGCTAACGACAAGAGAAGCTGCGAGCTCGCTCGTACCGCTCGTGACGCGTTCAACCTCGCGTCGATTAACCTGCCGGCGGGTGGGCAGAAGTATCCGAACGAAGCCGCTCAGCTGCTGACGGCGATCCCACAGTTCACGCCGGCCGTCGACAACGAGGTGAAGCGCTTCTGTAAGTGATCGCCTCCGATGCCGTGACTGGCCCGTGGGATTCATCGTACCACGCGCCGGTCATGGTCGAGGAGGTTCTGAATCTCCTCGAAGGCACCAAAGAGATCCTGGACTGCACGTTGGGCGGTGGTGGCCACAGCGAAGCATTTCTCGCAGCAGGCGCTGATGTCACCGCTCTCGATCAGGATCAGGCGGCAATCGATGAAGCACGAATGCGGCTCGCAGCCTACGAGGCAGCGGGCCGCTTTCGTGCTTTGAGAGGCAATTTCAGCGACATCGACCAGTTGCCCGAGCTCCAGCATCGCCAGTTTCAGGGGATTCTCGCCGACCTCGGCGTTTCCTCACACCAGATCGACGCCGACGATCGGGGATTCTCGTTTCGCCCGGGTGCGTTACTCGACATGAGGATGGACAGTCGCTCTACTACCACCGGCGCCGATTTACTCAACACTCTCGATGAAGCAGCACTCACCCGACTTTTTCGCGAATATGGCGATGAGCCGCGCGCGAGCCGTCTCGCGCGCGAGGTTGTGCGCCGTCGCGCAAATCGACCGATGAGAGTGAGTGATGATCTTGTCGATGCGATTCGCGGGTCGTTTGGACCGCGCAGCGGGCCTTCCGATTTCGCGCGACTATTTCAGGCCGTGCGGATCGCCGTCAACGACGAGCTCGGCGCTCTGGAGCGCGCGTTGCCGCTGCTGCGCAATCGTCTGGCGCCAAACGGGCTGATGGCAGTGATCGCTTACCATTCTGGCGAAGATCGCATCGTCAAGAACGCCTTCCGCGAATGGAGCCGGGATTGTGTCTGCCCCCCCAAGCACCTGCAATGCACGTGCGGTGGCAAGAATTCGCTTGGACTGGTGGTGACGCGCAAGGCAATCAAGGCTGGCGCGGAAGAAATCGAAAAGAACTCACGCTCGCGCAGCGCGAGATTGCGGGTATGGCGAAGGGCGGCGTAGGCATGCGCGGTAGAAGTCTGATTGGCCTGCTCCTCGCCGCGTTTTTGGTTGTCGCGCTCTCGATCGTCTGGCGCCGCACCGTCGGCATCAAGCAGTCCGAGAGCTTGGCGGCCCTCGACGCGAAGAAATCGCAACTGGAGAGCGAGCGCGCGCGACTCGAAGGCGAGATCCGCGACGCTTCAGCGCGCCAGAATCTCGGCACCGTGGTGGAGCAACGGCTCGGCATGCACATCCCGACCGATCGCCAGGTAGTCATCCTTTCGCGCGGCGCCGAGCATGACAACCCCTAAGCGCGTCGCCGTGATTCAGGGTTTCTTCTTGCTGTTTGCGCTCGCGCTCATCGCGCGTGCCGCAAAGGTGCAAGTCGCTGACGGCAGCCAGTGGGTCGCGCGAGCGAAGCGGCAGCACTACGTCGCCACGGCGCAATCTGCGCCGCGAGGCGAAATTCTCGATGCGAGCGGCAATACGCTGGTGGAAAGCCAGGAGCTGACCCGGGTCGCCGTGGCGCTGCCGGAGATTCGCGACACCGCTTTCGTTGTCAGGGCGCTCCGGAAGGCGAAAGTGGACGCAGACGTGCTCCACGCCGCCATCTCACGTCGGCGCCGCTGGATCGAGCTGCCCGGGCTTTATTCCGCTTCTGATGTCGCCTCGCTTTCAGGACTGAGCGGAATACATCTCACTCCTGTGTTGCAGCGGGTGTATGCGAAGTCCGTCGGAATCCAGCGCATCGTCGGCGCGCTGGATACTCGTGGGAACCCCGTCACCGGACTCGAGCTCGCGCTCGACACGGTTTTGCGCGGCGATTCCGGTCGTGTGCGATTGGCCCGCGACAAGAATGGCCGCCCGCTCGATACGCCGGATGGCTGGGCCGATGACGCGAAGGCCGGATCGACAGTTACTCTCACCATCAACAACGCTCTGCAGGACATTGCCGAGCGCCAGGTGGCGATCGCCGTCGACGATCTGCACGCTATGGGCGGTGACATCGTGATCATGAATCCTCACACCGGCGAGATTCTGGCGCTGGCAAGTCGAAGGGTTGGAACCTCGTCGCTCGCCAACACCGCGGTCACCGAGCCGTTCGAGCCCGGATCCACGCTCAAGCCTTTCGTCGCTGCAAGGCTGCTAGAGACGGGTCGCGCCAAGCCCAGCGATATCGTCAGCACCTACAATGGTCAACTCGAGCTCGATGGACGCGTCATCACCGATACGCACAAGGCCGCGCAGCTGTCGTTGGCCGACGTCATTCGCTTTTCCAGCAACATCGGCATCGTCGAGTTCGGTCAGCGCCTGACGCCCGCGCAGAAGTATGAGATGTTCCGTGACCTTGGATTCGGGATGCCGCTCGGCGTTCCGCTACCCGCTGAGTCTCCCGGGACTTTGCGCGAGCCGAAAACGTGGTCCAGGCAAACACCAGCGTCAATTCTGATGGGCTACGAGATCGCGGTGACGCCGCTGCAGCTCGTAACGGCCTACGCCGCGATCGCCAACGGTGGCGAGTTGCTCGAGCCACATCTCGTGAAGGAGATCCGCAATAGCGACGGAAAGGTTTTGTACAAGGCCGAGCCGCGTGCAATTCGTCGCGTGATGTCCGGCGAGACAGCACGCACAGTGCAGCAGATGTTGCGCGCCGTGGTTGAAGAAGGAACCGCCACGAAAGCTGATCTTGCTACGTTCGAGGTAGCGGGTAAGAGTGGAACCGCGCGACGGACGTCGGAGCATGCCGGCTACACGACCGGCAACTACACTGCGTCGTTCGTGGGACTTTTCCCGGGCAACGATCCGCAGTATGTGGTCCTGGTAAAACTCGACAGTCCGAAGGGAGCGCATTACGGGGGCGGCGATATCGCGGCGCCTGTAACGCAAGTCGTTCTGCGTGCTGCGCTCGCCGCGCGCGATGCCGCTCTGGATCGGCGTGACCTGGCGGCATCGGAGAAGACTCCGGTTAAGGATTCCGCTGCATCTTCGACGAGGGCACGCATTGCCGAAGCACACTCGGACGCTCGGGACACCAGGCAGCACCTAAGCGTGTTCGCGTACGACCCGAACCGCAACGTCGGTCACGCCGATGAACCGCCGCCGGTGATCGTCGATCTGCCGTCCACATCGCGCGTGACCACGCCTCCATCTAATCTTCGCGCCGTACCCGATGTGCGCGGCCTCTCCATTCGCGCAGCGGTGCGCGCCATCCATCAGGCAGGTTTCCGCGTACGTTTGACGGAAGCCGCGGCAACGTATACCCTGCCGGCTGCGGGAGCGATGGCAGCACCTGGAACCCTGGTCCAACTCGCACATTCACCCGAATGACCGCGGATGTCGGAGCAATAAAAACCGCGCTCGCTGAGCACGGTTTGCTGGCCAGTGTGCGTGGTGAGGTTCCATCGCGTGCAGCCGGGATCACCGACGACAGTCGCCAGGTAAAGCCCGGCTACATCTTCATCGCCATTCGCGGGTCGATCACCGACGGTCACGACTTCCTGAAGATCGCGGAGGCGAATGGCGCAACGGCCGCCATTGTCGAAGATCCATCGCGCACCTCGTTGCCGACGATCGCGGTTCGCGAAGGTCGGCGCGCCGCCGCGGTTGCGGCAGCGAACGTCTATGGCAAACCGGCGAGCACTCTGCGATTTGTTGGTGTCACCGGCACCAATGGAAAGACCACTACCACCTCGATCCTGCGTCACATCTTCGATGATGGACGGGGATCGAGCGCTTCGATCGGCACACTGGGCGTTCTCCTTGGAAGCGCGGGCGATGTGCTGCCGGGTGGAAGTGGACTGACTACGCCAGGCCCGGTGGAGCTGCAGCGCGTTTTGCGCGATCTGGTCGATCGCGGCGTACGCAACGTAGCGATGGAGGTGTCATCGCACAGCCTGGATCAGCGTCGTATCGAGGGCATCACGTTCGACGTCGTGGTGTTCACCAACCTTACTCGTGACCATCTCGATTATCACGGCACGATGGAGAATTACTTCCGGGCCAAGTCGCTGTTGCTCGACTACCTGAAGCCGGAAGGAACCGCCGTCGTCAATGCCGACGCCGCGGAGTGGTCAAGGCTCAAGTTGCCCAGACGGTCATTGAGATTCGGCGTTCGCGCCCCGGCAGATTTCCGAGCCGCCAACATTCAATTCGAGCCGCATGGTTCCGAGTGGGATCTCGTCACGGTGGCCGGTTCGACCCATGTGTCGCTGCCGCTGATTGGCGATGTAAATGTCGAGAACGCGCTGGCCGCGGCGGCGAGCGCATCCGCGCTCGGAATGGAGGTTCAGGCAATCGTGCAGCGTCTGAACACTGTCCCGCAGGTCGCCGGTCGGCTCGAAATCATCTCCGCAGATCCGACAGTTCTTCGTGACTATGCGCATACGCCCGACGCGCTCGAGCGCAGCCTGCGTACCGCGCGAGGCTTCACGCACGGCAAGCTCATCGTCGTTTTCGGCGCAGGAGGCGATCGTGACAAAGGGAAGCGCCCGTTGATGGGCGAGATAGCCGAACGCGACGCCGATTGCGCTATAGTTACCAGTGACAATCCCCGCACTGAAGACCCTGACGCCATCATCGACGACATTGAAGCAGGAATGAGACTTTCACATCACGAACGCGTTACCGACCGGCTCAGCGCCATCAAGCGCGCGTTGGAGATAGCAGAACCGAACGACATCGTGTTGCTCGCCGGCAAAGGGCACGAGACATATCAGATCCGTGGAACCACTTCGTATCCGTTCGACGAGAAGGAGATCGTGCGTCGGTTGGCGGGAGGGGAGCGGCGAGAGGCGGGAGGCGGAAAGAAGAGGCCGCTGGTATGAGCGGCTTCTGGACATACGATCGTATCGCCGATGCTTTGGCGGAAGAAGCTGTCGGCAAATTGCCGCGCGGATCGACGGAGACGGCGGGGATCACGACCGACACTCGCAAAATTGCGAAGGGAAATGTTTTCCTCGCGCTCAGGGGCGAGCGGTTTGACGGGCATGACTATCTGAGCGACGCGGTTCGCGACGGCGCCGCTGCGGTCATCGTCTCAAGGGCGCCGAAACTCAACGTGCTTGGCGTTCCCGTGTTCGAGGTGCGTGATACTCTGGTCGCGCTAGGCGCGCTCGGCCGCTATTGGCGCCGCGCCTGGGGAAAGCCGATAGTCGGCGTGGCTGGTAGTAACGGCAAGACCAGCACGAAGGATCTGCTCCGCGCCGCGCTCGGTCAGACCTTCAACATCCACGCGACGACCGGCAATCTCAACAATCGCATCGGAGTTCCGCTATCACTGCTTTCGATTCCCGCTGACGCGGAGATCGCAGTGATCGAGCTCGGTACCAGCCTTCCCGGTGAAGTTGCCATTCTTCGTGACATCGCGGAGCCTAACATCGCGCTCGTCACGTCGATCGCTGAGGAACACCTGGAGGGTCTTGGCGATCTCGTCGGTGTGCTGAAGGAGGAAGTCGCAGTTTACGAAGGAGTCGAAGTCGGAATCGCACCATCTGCCCAGCCCGAAATTGCCGCAGCCGCACGCGGGAAAGCGCAACGCCTGATCGTGGCGGGTCTGGATAAGTCAGCGGACGTGACGCCGGCGCGATGGGAAATCGGACCCGATGGGTTGGGCGTGATCGAGATCGAAGGTGTCACGGTTAAACCGCCGGTTCGCGGTGTTCATAATTTGCGCAACGCCATGCTCGCGCTCGCCGTTGCTCGGGAGTGCGGTGTGACGTACGAAGCCGCGGCAGAGGGCATCGCAAAAATGCCGCAGCCAAAGATGCGGTCGGCGTGGGAACAGGTGGGTGCAGTTACACTCATCAACGATGCGTACAACGCCAATCCTGGTTCGACACGTGCTGCGATCGAGCTCCTCAAGGCCACCGGTACCGGACGGCAGAGGGTAATCGTCCTTGGTACGATGCGGGAGTTGGGCGCCGCTTCCCAGCAATGTCACGCCGACATCGCTGAGTTGGCTCTGGCATCCGGCGCCGACATCGTTGCAGGAATCGGCGAGTTCGCGCCGGCATTGGAGAAGCGTGACGGCGGTGATCGAGTGATTACCGCTTCCGATGTCGACGAGCTCTGGCCGCAACTGCAGGCGCGGCTGCAGCGTGACGCAATTGTTTTACTGAAGGCATCTAGAGGTGTGCAGCTCGAGCGCATCGTTCCACACTTAACGACCTGGGCCACGGCATAGTGCTGAACTATTTGCTTGTTCCGTTCGTCGGAGTGCCTCACTTCGGGTTTCTGCGGCTGTTTCAGTGGATCACCTTCCGTGCAGCTGGCGCAGCTGTCACCGCACTGCTGATTACCTGGCTGATTGGTCCCGGCATCATGCGCCGGCTGCGTCGCATGCGCCTCCATCAGGTGATTCGGGAAGGGACCCCCGACGCGCACCAGCAGAAGGGAAGGACGCCGACGATGGGCGGGCTCATCATTCTTGGCGCGACGTTGATCAGCACGCTCATGTGGGCACGCCTCGACAACCGCTACGTGTTGATTGCGATGATCTGCATGGCGTGGATGGGCGCGATCGGCTTCCTGGATGACTTTCTCAAGCTCAAACAGAAGCTGGCGGGAAAGAAAAACACGGGTCTGGTGGAGAGCTACAAGCTGGCGGGGCAGATAACGCTCGGTTTCGCCGTCGGATACTACCTCTGGAAGCACCCACTCTCCTCTCTACCAGGCGCATCAACGACTCTGCCGTTTTACAAATACATCCTCATCGTGCCCGTCACGGCAGGTCTCGGTTGGCTCTACGTGTTGTTCGTGACGTTCGTGATGACCGGCGCCAGCAATGCCGTAAACATCACCGACGGACTCGACGGTCTTGCGGCCGGTCTGACGGCGATTGCCGCGCTCACTTTTGCGTTCTACGCCTACGTCGTTGGGCGCGTCGATGCGAGTCAGTACCTGCACGTTTACTTCCTGCGTGGCTCGGGCGAGCTGACTGTGTTTTGCGCTTCGCTGATGGGGGCTTGTATCGGGTTCCTTTGGTACAACACCCATCCCGCCGAAGTCTTCATGGGCGACACCGGATCACTCGCGCTCGGCGGAGCACTCGCGGCCGTGTCGATTCTGTTGAAGTCCGAATTCCTGCTGCTGCTCGTCGGTGCCGTATTCGTTGCGGAAATGTTCTCGGTCATTCTGCAGCGGTTCGTGTTCAAGTATCGGAAGCGGAGATATGGCCTCGAGTACGCGCGTGAGCATCGAGTGTTCAAGCGAGCGCCTTTGCATCATCACTTCGAGGTGAAAGGCTGGGATGAGGCGCAGGTCGTGGTGCGCTTCTGGATCCTTGGCGTTCTGTCCGCCTTTATTGCCCTGAGCACGCTGAAATTGAGATGACCCCGCGCGAGCTCGCGCCGCGCGAGAGCGAGATCGCCGTGATCGGTCTCGCTCGCAGCGGTCGCGCCGTTGCTACACTCCTCAAAAAGCACGGCTACAAGGTTTATGCGTCCGACATCGCATCGTCTCCCGACACCGGTCTCGTTGCAGAGCAGTTGCGTGCGCTCGGCGTCGCGGTGGACATCGGCGTTCACGATCTGGACCGCATTGCCAAATCTGCGCTCGTAGTCACCAGCCCCGGTGTGCCGCCTACGGCCAAGCCACTCGCGTTCGCGAGGGAAAAGGGAATTACAGTGGCTAGCGAGGTTGAGATCGCCCTCAACTTCCTCGACGCTCCAAGCATCATCGCTACGACAGGAACCAACGGCAAAACAACGACTACTGCGTTGATCGCACATTTGCTGCGGGGGCTAGATCGCAACGCTGTGGAAGCGGGCAACATCGGCACTCCACTTTCGGAGATCGCGCTCCGCGAGCAGCAACCGAAGTGGATCTCGCTCGAAGTCTCCTCGTTTCAGCTGCACGACACACCCGGTATCAAGCCGCTGGTCGGGGTTCTAACCAACCTGAGTCCGGATCATCTCGACCGCTACTCGAGCGTGCAGGAATACTACGCGGACAAGGCGCGCCTTTTCGCCAATGCTTACGGAGAGTCGGCGTGGGTTGTGAATGGCGACGACAAGACGGTGATGCAGATGGTCGCCGATGTGGCTGGCCACAAATACACCTTCTCGCTGGTCGACGAGGCCGACGCTTTTCTCGACCCCCGCACCGGAGAGCTGGTACTACTCGGCGCGCCTTTGCTCTCGCGCAAGGATCTCCCGCTGCTCGGCGCACACAACGTGGCCAATGCATTGGCGGCATCGCTCGCAGTGGCAGCCGCCGATCGCGAGCACCAAACCCCGCAGGCGCGCAAAGGAATCGCCAAGGCGCTGGCGACCTTCCGGTCGTTGCCACACCGGCTCGAGCTCGTTGGCGAGTTCCATGGTGTGCAGTGGATCAACGATTCCAAAGCGACCAATGTCAGCTCAGCCGCTGTCGCGATTGACGGGATGGAGCGTCCGACCGTCCTATTGCTCGGTGGTCGTCACAAGGGCGAGACGTACACAGGACTGGCCGAGCCGATTCGCAGCAAGGTGAAGCGGGTGATCGCATACGGGGAGGCGGCATCGATCATCGCGCGTGATCTGCGACCGATAGTCGACGTGCTGAGACTGGGTACGGATTTCAACGAAGTGATGCACGCAGCGCGCGCCGCCGCGAAACCTGGCGATGCAGTGTTGCTGTCGCCGGCGTGCTCGAGTTACGACATGTTCGCGAATTATGAGGATAGGGGTGAGCGCTTCCGCGCGCTCGCCGCACAAGAAGCATGAGTGAAACTTCGATCGGCATAACACAACGCTGGCAAATGGGCGCTGAAGCGCGCGCGCTGGTAATCCTGACCGGCGTCATGCTCGCGTTCGGTCTGGCGTCGGTATACAGCGCCAGTGCCATCGTCGAGATGGAGGCGGGCTACGGTCACGCGTACCTGCTGCTGCGTCAGGTTGGGGGCATCGCGATCGGGATCATCCTGTTTGCCATCGCAGCGAAGGTCGACGCTCAGATCTGGGAGAAGTGGGCCGGGCCGCTGATGATACTTTCACTGGTTCTGCTCGCTATCGTCATTCTCCCGTTCACAGCCGCGATTGCACCGCGGGTTCACGGGTCACGGCGTTATTTATTCGGTACTTCGCTTCAACCGTCGGAGCTCGCCAAACTCGCGGTCGTCGTCTGGACTGCGATGCTGGTAGTAAAGAAAGGCGAGATGCTTCGTCGGTTGACCAAAGGTCTCCTGCCATTCCTGGTTGTTATTGGCGCGTTGGACCTGCTCGCAATGCTCGAGCCTGATTTGTCTACCGCGATGATGTTCACGCTGATGATGGGAATCATACTCTTTGCCGGGGACGTGCGGATTGGACATTTCGTCGCCCTCGGCGTGCTGCTGATTCCATTGGTTTACGTGAAGATCGAACGCCTGAACTACGTTTTGCTGCGGATGTCGGCTTTTTTTGATCCAGGCAAAGCACCAGAGGTGAACTACCAGCTCAAACAATCGTTGATTGCCGTCGGATCGGGTCAGATCTTTGGCGTCGGCTTTGGGAAGGGCAGACAGCAATACGGATTCCTCCCATTCGGATACGACGA
This sequence comes from Gemmatimonadaceae bacterium, assembly GCA_045803545.1. GTDB lineage: Bacteria > Gemmatimonadota > Gemmatimonadetes > Gemmatimonadales > Gemmatimonadaceae > UBA4720. The sequence goes on from JBJMOW010000002.1 coordinate 413,322, forward strand.
CTTCATCGCGGCCCATATTGGAGAAGAGTGGGGCTTTATCGGAATCGTGCTCCTGATAATTGCGTTCGCAGTTTTTGGTGCGCTGGGTTTCAGAATCGCGCGGAAGGCACGCACGCCCTTTCTCCAGCTCGTCGCCGTTGGGCTGACCGTCACTGTTGTGCTGACAGCTTACCTCCATATCGGCGTGGCAATCGGTTTGCTTCCCACAACCGGGTTGACCCTCCCATTTATTTCTTACGGTCGCTCTAACCTTGTGCTCTCGCTCGTAATGACTGGCATCCTCGTCAATATCGGCAGTACGCGCGGCAGTTCTTCGACGCGTACCACAACCGGCCCTGTTGGTCTGCTCGCGCTGCCAGCGCGATGAGGGTTTTCTTTGCCGGAGGCGGCACGGGTGGACACCTCTATCCCGGCCTCGCCATCGCTCGCGCACTCCGACAAGCTGACTCACACATAGAGCCATTCTTCATCGGCGCGCGCCGCGGGATCGAGAAAGACGTGTTGCCGCAAGCAGGATTCGCTTTCGAGCTGCTCGATCTCCATCCACTCTATCGCTCGCGTCCCTGGGAGAACTGGAAAACCATTCGCGGCGCACTCGGTTCCTGGCGCCAGATTGCGGCTGAAGCGAGGAGCGAGGCGCCCGCGTGCGTCGTGGGCACCGGCGGCTATGCATCCGGGCTCGCGCTCGGTTACGCAACCGTGCACCACATTCCGTTCATCCTTCAGGAACAGAATAACTTTCCGGGAATCACAGCTCGCTTCTTCAGCCGGTACGCGTCTCAGGTACACCTCGGATTTCCCGAGGCGCGTCGATACCTGAAGCCGTCGAAGCAGACTGAAGTCTTTGACACCGGCAATCCGATCGAGCCGCCGCCTGCTGATGCTCAGAACAAGCGAGCGGGTCGAGCCCACTGGAAGTTCCCATCCGAAGGAAAGGTGCTGCTCGTCTACGGCGGCAGTCAGGGATCGCAGGCGATGAACGAAGTCGTCGCAAAATGGATCGATAAGGGATTGCCACGCGATCTCCATATCATCTGGGCGACCGGCAAAGCGAATTACGATAAGCTGGCGCATTACGAAAGCGCGGCCGTCAAAGTGCGCGCGTACATCGCTCCAATTTCTGAAGCCTATCGCGCTGCGGATTTCGCATTGTCTCGTGGCGGGGCGATGGCGACCGCGGAGCTATGCGCGTGGGGCATCCCGGCAATCGTAGTCCCCCTACCGACTGCCGCCGCCGACCATCAAACAGCCAATGCAAAGGCGCTCGCCGCTGCCGGCGCCGCGGAGATGATTCGCCAATCGCAGCTCTCGGTCGACTCGTTATCGAGTTCGGTCGAGTCGATGCTGCGCGACCCCGCAAAGTTGACACAGATGCGAGAGAAAGCGCTGCAGCGAGCGCGGCCGAACGCAGCGGCGGACATCGCCAAACAGATCTTACGCCTCGTCGCTAGCAGCAAGCGCTGAGCACGCGGCCTGCGCGGCGCTTAACCTTCACACGATGACCAACAACGACACGCGTCCGATTCACTTCGTCGGGATCGCCGGCGCGGGAATGCGTGCGCTCGCCGAGCTGCTGGTACGTCGAGGCGTTGCGGTGTCCGGCTGCGATGCCAATCCCGGTAGAGTCGAAGATCTGGAGGCGTTGGGCATCAAAGTCCTGAAAGGACACAGCCCTGATCACGTGGACAGCGCGCGCGAGCTCATTGTGACGTCGGCCATGAATCGCAATCACCCCGAGATCGTGCGCGCCCGCGAGCTTGGGATTCCGGTGACCCGGCGCGCGGAAGCGCTGGCCAAAGCCGTTGAGCACGGCAAGGTCGTCGGCGTGGCGGGCACTCATGGAAAAACCACGACGACCGTAATGACGACAGCCGCACTCGCAGGAGCCGGTCTCCACCCGACTGGAATTGCGGGTGGTCGAGTAGGCGAGTGGAACGGCAATCTGCGCTACGAGGGCGATGAACTATTTGTCGTGGAGGCAGACGAATATGATCGCTCTTTTCTGACTCTTTCCCCAACGATCGCCGTAGTAACAAACGTTGAAGCCGATCACCTCGACATCTATCGCGATCTCGACGACATCCGATCCAGCTTCGCGCATTTCGTTCGCGGCGCTGCCGCGATCGTCCTTTGCGACGATGACGCCGGGGCTCACTCTCTCGAGCTGCCGCCGAGCGCTGAGGTGATTCGATTTGGTCTTACATCGCGCGATGCTCGCCTGGTCGCGCGCGATGTGAGACCGAGCGGCGACCGAACCCGCTTCTCGATCGAGTACGACGGTGACGCGCTTGGGGAGATTGACCTGCGGGTCCCTGGAAATCACAACATTCAGAACGCGCTGGCGGCGATTGGCGTCGGTCTCTCCCTCGGCGTAAAGGTGGAAGAGATGCGACTTGGGCTTGCAGGCTTCGGTGGGGTCGACCGGAGATTCCAGCGCCTTTGCGAGGTGAAGGGCGTGATCATCATCGACGATTACGCCCACCATCCCACTGAGATCATGGCGACGTTGCAGGCGGCGCGGTCTGCTTATCCAGGCCGCCGCATCATTGCGGCGTTTCAGCCGCATCTCTTCTCCCGAACGCGTGACTTTGCGAGTGAGTTCGGCGGAGCGCTTGCGAAAGCCGATTCAATTTTCCTCGTGGAGATCTATCCGGCTCGAGAGCAGCCCATTGATGGCGTGTCGTCGGAGCTGATCGCGTCGGCTTTACACAACAATGGGCGTAGCACCGATTGGCAGGGCAGCCGAGCCGATCTGGCGCCGGCGCTTTGTGACTTCGTCAGGGATGGCGATGTCGTTCTGACGATCGGTGCCGGTGACATCACGAAAACCGGCCCGGAGCTCAGGACCGCTCTCGAAGCCAAGCAATGATTCCTCGCGAACGTCTTCACAAGCCAGGTTGGAAGATCCTTGGGGTTCTTCTCCTCGTCGCCATTATCATGGCCGCGGGCTATGGGGTGAGGGCGGCCGGTCGGGAGATGGCATTCTTCCGCATTCGCAAAGTCGAGATTCGCGGCGCGCGGTATTTGTCCAGCAGCGAAATCATCTCCCGTCTCAAGGTTGACACGCTCGCCTCGCTTTGGGATGACCTGGAGCCGTACCGCGAAAGGGTACGGCATCATCCGCAGGTCTCCGATGTCAAAGTTTCGCGTCGTTTGCCGGGCACACTGGTGGTCAGTATCAGAGAGAATCCACCAGTCGCATTGATGCAGACATCGACGGGACTCCTGCCGTACGACTCACTCGGCAAGCAGCTTCCAATCGATCCGGCACGGACGAGCCTCGATCTTCCAATTGTTGCGACTGGCGATCCCGTTCTTCTTAAGCTCGTCGGGGCAATCCGTGCGGCCGAGCCGCAAGTGTTCGCGCGCATCGAGGAAGTGAGACGAACAGGGCGAGATGAGATACTGCTAACGCTCTCCCGTTCTCTCGATTCCGCCGGGCGCGTGAACGAATCTCCGACTGCGGCATCGCGAGCGTTGCACGTTCGCGTACCCGTAGGACTGTCAGTGGACCGGCTTGCCGATATCTTTCCCGTGGAAAGCGATCTCGCTCGCAGGCAGGTACACGTCGATGAGCTCGATTTACGTTATCGCGATCAAGTGATCGCAAGGCTGCAATGACTTCGGAACGCATTATCATCGCTGGTCTCGACATTGGATCGGCCAAGACTACTGCCGTGATCGGGCAGGCTGTTTCCGCTGATGCCAGGAGCGGGGCCTATCTGAGAATCCTTGGTGTCGGCCAGGCGCGCACCACCGGCCTTCGCAAAGGAATCGTCTCGGACATCGAAGAGACGACGCGGTCGATCAAGAAAGCGATCGAAGACGCGGAGCGAATGGCGGGCGTGAAGGTCGATTCGATCTACGTCGGCATCGCCGGCGAGCACGTGCGAGCGATGATCAGCAAGGGTATAGTCGCGGTGAACGGCGACGAAATCTCAAAGGGTGATGTCGATCGCGCGAACGATGTGGCGCGTGCCCAGCCAGTTCCGCAGGACAGAGAGCTGTTGCACGCGATACCGCAGGAATACAGCGTCGACAAGAATCAGGGCATTCGCGATCCGATCGGCATGATCGGCACGCGCCTCGAGACGGAGATGTATCTGGTCACGATCGGTGCATCGCCGGCGATGAATCTGCGCAAAGCAGTCGAGCGCGCCGGCTATCAGATTCGCGAATTGGTGCTCGAGCCACTCGCCAGCGCGATGAGCGTACTCACCGAAGACGAAAAGGAGCTCGGTGTCGCGCTAGTCGAGATGGGAGCGGGGACGACCGACATTGCCGTGTTCCACGAAGGGAAGATCCGATATCTCGGCACCGTCAACTACGGCGGCAACAATGTCACGAGCGACATCGTGCAGGGCATTGGCGTCACGCAGGCGGATGCGGAGCGATTGAAGGAAAGATTCGGCTGCGCCTACGAGCCGCTGGTCGATCCGAACGAAGTCATTCAGCTGCCGAGCACGGTTGCGCAGGGCGAGCGTCACGTTCCGCGCGAAGTCCTGGCGCACATCATCCATCAGCGGATGGACGAGATATTCAACCTCGCGCTCAGCGAGATTCAGCGCGCCGGTTTCGCGCAGCGTTTGAACGGCGGAGTGGTGATCACCGGCGGCGCTGGTGCGATGCAGGGTGTTGGCGAGCTTGCAGCGGACGTGTTCGGTACCGGCGTGCGCATTGGCTTACCCGAGGAGAACCTCGGCGGTTTGAGCGATGCCGTGCAGGCACCACGCTTTTCAACTGTCGTGGGGTTGGCTCTGTACGGTGCGCATCGGACGGCGGGTGACTTCGGTCAGAACGGCAAACGCGCGCTCGCCGGTGTTGGCGTCGATCGCTTTACGAAGCGAATCAAGACGTGGCTCGAGGATTTCTTCTAAGAACTGCGAACTTAGAAGCGAACTACCGCGCTATTAGCTGATAGCAGCTAGCTGATAGCTATTCGCTGCCTGCGACGGGACAGACCTCGGTCCCATTCCACCACACAACTGGTTGTCGTCAGCGCAGTCGCGATCTGTCCCGTTGCAGGCAGCCATCAGCTAACAGCCTGCTGCTATCAGCTATCAGCGGGGTCGTTCGCGTTTCTGCATTTTCGCCCGAAGAAATCATAAAGCTGAAGGCGCCAAGAGAATGTGGATAACTCACTTGACACCCGTTGTACTTTTTTTCGCCCCTGCTCGTCTTTGCCTATGGTACGAATCGACTAACGGGCTTATGTTAGCCCGAGATTTTTTTCCACATACCCCGTTCGTCACGGAGTTTCCGACGCGATGATTTTTGAATTCGAGGAGAACACCTCGCAAGCCGCCAGAATGAAGGTGATTGGCGTTGGTGGGGGAGGTGGAAATGCCGTCAATCGGATGATCGAAGAGCACCTCGAAGGGGTCGAATTCATCTCCGTCAATACCGACGCACAGGCCCTCCTGAATTCGAAGTCAGATGTCAAAATTCAGATAGGTAAGAAGCTAACTCGCGGCTTGGGAGCTGGTGCGCGTCCCGAAATTGGCCGCCAGGCGATCGACGAAAGCAGGGAAGAAGTTGCTCGCGCGATGCACAACGCCGACCTCGTGTTTGTCACCTGCGGAATGGGCGGTGGAACAGGCACTGGTGCAGCACCTGTCCTCTGTGAGCTTGCCAGAGAGGCTGGGGCGCTGACCGTCGGCATCGTCACCAAGCCGTTCCTGTTTGAAGGCCGCAAGCGTATGCGCCAGGCCGAGCTCGGCATCGCTGAGATGCGGAAGAACGTCGACACGATGATCGTGGTACCGAACGAGAGACTGCTTGCCGTCGTCGGCAAAGGCATCCCGTTCCAGGACGCGCTCAAGAAAGCCGACGAAGTGCTGCTTCATGCCACTCAGGGAATCAGCTCGCTGATCAGCGTTACGGGCCTTGTAAACGTCGACTTCGCCGACGTCCGCACCGTCATGCAGGAAGGTGGCTCGGCGCTGATGGGCACCGGCATTGGCCGCGGTGAGAACCGCGCCATTGAAGCCGCCCAGCAGGCGATTGCCAGCCCGCTGCTCGACAACGTGTCGATCTCCGGCGCTACCGGCGTTCTGGTCAACATCACCGGCGGGGCTGACCTCACCCTGGGTGAAGTCCACCAGATCAACGAGATCATCCACGACGCAGTCGGGGAAGAAGCCGAGATCATCTTTGGCGCGGTCCACGAGCCTGCGATGCAGGGTGAGATCAGAGTCACCGTCATCGCGACGGGATTCGATCGGGCGCCCAGCCAGACGTCGGTTCCGGCCGCCCAGCCGGTTGCGACGCAGTCGCCGATCTTGCGCGGCGCACCGGTGATTCCGCTCCGCCCGCCGCGTGCAAATGGGGTCACCAGACCACCCCTCGAACTGCCTCCAAGACGGAACACACCGACGAGTAATCCGCTGGTGACGCCAGAGCGAGATCGATCGTCTCCCGAGCAGGATCTCAGCGATATGGAGATACCGACATTTATTCGGAGACAGATGGATTGAAGCACGCAACTGTACGACCGGTTAGTTACCTCGTCGTGGCGACCCTCGCAGCGGTCGCCATTTGGTTTACGCCCCAGCTGGAAAAGAAGCAGGTCTTCGCAATGGAGCCGGTCGTTGTCTCCCGACCCGGCCTTGAACCCGCCGATTTCCTGTTGTCGCCTCTCGTCATCGAAGCCTCCAATCAGGAGCTCGTCGACACTCTCGCGATCGGTGGCGTCATCACCTCGAGTCTCTACAACGCTCTGAACGTCAGCGGTGCTGGCGTGCTTCCGCCGTCGGCTCGCCACCAGCTCGCCTGGTCGCTCGCCGACATCTTCGAATACAAAGTGGACATGAGCCGTGATCTCCACGACGGCGACAAGTTCCACCTGCTTGTCGAGCGTCTGCAGAAGCCAAACGGCGCGATCATCGTTAACAAAATCCTCGGGGCGAAGCTGGCTCTTTCAAACAGCCAGAATCCGATCGAGGCGATCAACTTCGACACCAAGGGTTCCAGCAGCGCCCAGTATTACGACGCGAGCGGCATGTCGCTTCGCGCCGCGTTCCTGCGTGCCCCAGTCGCTTTCCGCCGCATCAGCAGCGTGTTTGGCGCCCGCAAGCACCCGATCTTTGGTGAGTGGCGCAACCATACCGGTACCGACTACGCCGCGGCTGAAGGAACGCCGGTGCGCGCGATCGGTGACGGCGTCGTGATCTTTGCCGGCAGGAAGGGCGGCTATGGCAACATGATTGACATTCGGCACCGCAACGGCATGGTGAGCCGCTATGGCCATATGCGCGGCTTCGCGACCGGCATCAGGCCGGGCTCACACGTGGCAATGGGTTCGACGATCGGTTACGTCGGCATGACCGGTTGGGCGACTGGCCCGCATCTCCATTTCGAGATTCGCGTTGATGGTGTCGCAAAGAATCCGCGCCTGGCGCTGGAGAGCAGAAGCGGCGAGCCGATTCCAGCAGGTGAGCGCGCGCTGTTCCAGCGGATGCGGCAACAGACCTTGGCGAGCCTGAGTCAGGCGCATCTGGCCAACGCCGAGTAACGCCGCGACAGTCGCGCAGGATTTATCTTCAACCCGGACCCCGAGTCCGGGTTTTTCTTTTACGGCATTGCGGACAACTGCAAAAGAAGGGATGCGGGTTGCCGGTTTTTGGTTACGGGTTGTCGGTAGCTGAACCCAAAACCCGCAACCATCAACAGGGAACCCGCATCGCGTTCAGTTGCATTTGTCCGCAGTCCTTAACCGAAGCCATGGCAAATCGAATCCTGCGCCGCGCAGGCGACGTACCGTCGCGGTCGTTGTGGAAGAAAATAAAAGACGTTGCCCTGATGGATGTCGCCGCGATCGCGCGTGCCGGCACAATTCAGGGTTCGTTGGAGAGGCTGGAGGAGCTGCTGCTCGAGGCTGACTTCGGCGTTGCAACGACAATGCGACTCGTCGCCGAGATCGAAGGTCAGGCCAAACGCGGATTCATCAAGACCCAGGACCAGTTTCTCGAGTCGCTGCAGAAGGGAATCGAGAACTCGTTGCGCTCGGGCAACAGCGACCCGGCATTGTCGGTAGCTTCGAGCAATCCCACCGTGATCCTGGTCGTGGGCATCAACGGGGCGGGCAAGACAACCTTCATCGGCAAGCTATCCGACTTTCTGAGAACGAATAAGATGTCGGTGCTGGTCGGGGCAGCGGATACCTTCAGAGCCGGCGCAATCGACCAGCTACGGGCGTGGGCGCAGCGCACCGGCGCAGACTTCGTCGGCGGCGCACCAGGGTCGGACCCGGCAGCAGTCGCCTTCGACGCTGTCGACGCTGGTATAACCCGAAACAAGAACGTCGTGATTGTCGACACTGCCGGCAGATTACATACGAGCGGCTCCCTGATGGAAGAGATGAAGAAAATCAATCGTGTGATTGGGAAACGACTCGTCGGCGCGCCGCACGAAACCCTTCTCGTCCTCGACGGCACCATTGGACAGAACGCCGTCGCACAAGCGAAGACATTTGCCGAAGCGATCCCGATCACGGGACTCGTCGTCACCAAGATCGATGGCACCGCCAAAGGCGGTATCGTCCTCGCTGTCCACGATGCGCTGAACATTCCGGTAAAGTTCATCGGGATTGGCGAAAAGGCGACCGATCTCGAGTCGTTTGATGCAAAGGTCTTCGCCCAAGAGGTGCTCGAAGGATAGATGACGGCCGGCACCGAGCCGCGCCGCGGCAAAGTGTACCTCGACATGCCCGTCAATTATCTGAAGGGCGTCGGGCCGGCGCGAGCTGAATCACTCCGCCGCCTCGGCATCATCACCGCGCGCGATCTGCTGTACCACATTCCGCACCGCTACGAGGATGCGAGCACCATCGCTCCTATCGCTTCGCTCGAACCAGGAATGGATGGAACGATCATCGGCAAGGTGATCTCAAAGGGAATCATCCCGACGCGCAAAGGTTTGAGGATCTTTCAGGCGGTCCTGCAGGACGACAGCGGGATGATCGAGGCGTCGTGGCCGGGCCAGCCGTTCCTCGATCGCAGCATCGAGAAGGGCGACATCATGCTTCTGACCGGATCCGTCCGTTTTTTTCACGGGCGCCAGTTGCAACCCCGTGAATTCATCCAGCTCGGTCGGGATGAAGACGACATCAAAAGCGGTAAGGTCCTCGCGGTTTATCCAGCCACCGAGGGCCTCTCATTCAAGGTCATCCGCGGCATCATCGACGCGCATCTAGCTTCGCTGCTGCCGCTGGTGACAGAGTATCTGCCCGCGGCACTGCTGCGTGACGTGGGCGTCCCGCCACTGCGTGAAGCGATTCGAATGGTGCACCGCCCCGAAACGATTGCCGAAGGCACACTGGGCAGGGGCCGACTGTCTTTCGAAGAGCTTCTCTTCGTTCACATGCTGCATCGCCGAGCAAATGCACTCAAGCGTCAGCGGCGCACGGGAATCTCATTCGAGAATCGACGTCAACTCACCACCGGACTGAAGAAGAATCTTCCTTTCGCGCTAACCAATGCGCAGACCAATGCGTTGCGCGAGATCGTTGTAGACATGGTGAGCGACCGGAAAATGCATCGCCTGCTTCAGGGCGACGTCGGAAGCGGCAAGACAATCGTCGCAGTCTTCGCCGCGCTGCTGGCGATGGAGAATGGTTACCAGGCGGCGATCATGGCTCCGACCGAGCTACTCGCCGAGCAACACATGCGCACGCTCACCAGACTGCTGCAGCCGCTCGAGATTGAGCCGATCCTGGTCACTGGCAGCATGAACAGTCGCGCTCGCAAGGAAGCCGCTGAGAAAATGGCACTCACCGAGCCTTTGCTGGTCGTCGGCACTCACGCCCTGATTCAGGGGGGAGCGACCTTCGGCCGGCTCGGCTTCGTCACCATCGACGAGCAGCATCGATTTGGTGTCGAGCAGCGCGCAGCGATCTCGGCCAAAGGGGAATCACCCGACGTTCTACTCATGAGCGCGACCCCGATTCCGCGATCGCTGGCGCTGACCATTTATGGCGACCTCGACGTCAGCACGCTCGATGAACGCCCTGCCGGTCGCCAACCGGTGACAACGGTGATGCGTCCCGAATCAGCGCGAGATCGAGTACTCGAATTCGTCGCCAGCGAGACCGAGAAGGGCAGGCAGGCCTACATCGTGTACCCGGTCATCGAGGAGTCAGAGAAAACGGATCTCAAGGCGGCGACCACGATGTACGAGCAGCTCTCCGCGGGTCCATTTGCCGGCCGTGTCGTGGCGCTCATTCACGGCCGCATCCCCGCCGACGAGCGCGAGACAATTATGCGCGCGTTTCGAGACGGCAAGATTGACATCCTCGTCTCAACGACTGTCATCGAGGTGGGTATCGACGTTGCGAATGCGACGGTGATGCTGGTCGAACATCCCGAACGGTTCGGTCTGTCGCAGCTGCATCAGCTGCGCGGGCGCGTCGGGCGAGGCGCCGAGGCGTCGTACTGCATACTGCTCGGGGACGTTGGTGAAGAGGCTTACCAGCGCTTGCGGATCTTCGTCGACACCGACGACGGCTTTGAGATTGCGCGCGCCGATCTGAGACTTCGCGGCATGGGGAATCTCTTCGGGCAGGAGCAGAGTGGTGAAGCCACTTTCAAGATCGCCGACCCAGTGCGCGACGAGGAGCTCAATATCAAAGCGCGCGCCGCCGCCGAGCAACTGCTGGACAAAGATCCGGAGCTGACGTCAAAGGAAAACGCCGGTATCCGGAAAGTGCTGAGCGCGCGGTATGCTCGCGCGCTCGATTTGTTCAGGGTGGGGTGAGAGCGGGAGGCGGGAGGCGGGAAGCGGGAAACAGTTTAGCCGTTCGGGTTGGCTAGCCGTTTCTTGATTCGTTCCAGTTCCGCGCTCACCTTCGCCAGTTCGTCCTTGCTCTTCGCGAGCTGTTCCTTGAGGCTCGCTATTTCCTCGTCGCGGGATTTGCTGACGACGACCACGGTGTCTTTCGTTGCCGTGCCGGCGGGAACGCTGTCGACGGCAACACGCAGCGTATTGTTCACGCTTTGAGCTACCGCTGCGGTGCGACGCAGCAAGGTCGCTTCGTCCCGGTACATCCCGTTCGGATTTGACGCCAGATAGGCGTCGAGTTGAGTGATTCCATCGCCAAGAGAGCCGCGCTCATTGGCGGGGTCTACGGTGTATGCCGCTTTCCAGAAAGCGGTCTCATTGGCCTCGGTCGTTCCCGGATGGGTGCGCACATACTCGTCAAGGAGCTTGTCGGCCGCGTAATAGTTATGACCGTCAACGTTTTGACGGGCGTTATACAACGTTTTGTCCCAGTCGCTTGGTTGCGGCTTGGTGACGTTCTGCAGAGTAGCGCAACCCGCGAACACCGTTGCGACGACCACGGTTGGCAGAAATCTGTTCATTTAGCTTCCTCAGTCGATGCTTGTAGCTCACGCTGTCGCTGCGGCCGCTTCGGATCGACGGGTAGGGTCACTGTAAAAGTCGTTCCCTCACCCACCGTGCTCTCCGTCGTGATGTCGCCGCCGTGAGCTTCGACGATTTCCTTCGCAATCGCCAGGCCTAATCCCGTGCCTTTGGTGGCGGCCTGAGCCTGATTGTCCGCCTGGAAGAACTTGTCGAAGATGTGCGGTAGTTGGTCAGGCGGAATTCCCGCGCCGGTATCCACCACCGTGATGGTGACCCTGTCCTGGTCGGCCGTGACTGTAAGTCCGACTTTGCCACCGCGCTCGGTGAATTTGAAGGCGTTCGAGAGCAGGTTGCCGAGCACTTCGTTGATGCGATCCTCATCCCAGAAGACATGTTCGGGAAGGCCGGGACGGTGGTCGATGCCGAATGATATCCCTCGCTGCATTGCCAAAACCGAGAACGAGCTTTCCAATGTGCTGAGGAAGCGCTGCAAGTTCGTCTCACGGATGTCGAGCTTGCCGCCGCTGGCCTCGAACCGGCTGACGTCGAGCAAACGCTTCACCAGTCGGGTGAGGGTATTTGCCTGTTTGCTGATGGTGTCGAGAATTTGTTTCTGCTGGTCAGTCATTTCGCCGTAGAGACCTTCCTTAAGCAGGTCCAGATAACCGATGATGACGTTGATCGGTGTCTTCAGCTCGTGTGATGCGACGCTCACGAACTCCGCGCGCAGTCGCTCCAGCTCCGCCAGCTGACGCGCCATTGTTTGGTAGCTTTTCGCAAGACGACCGAATTCGGTTTGTTCGTTTGCCTGCAGCCTCAGCCGGTACGCGAGATCTCCATCCGCAATTGCGCGCATGCCGCGATCGAGCTCTTTGACAGGGCGTCCGATCGAGCGCACCAGCCAGAGCGCGATCACCGCGGCGATCAGTAACGCCACCAGCAAGGCGCCGGCGGCGAGGCGCTCAGCGTTCAGCGTAGCCGTTGTAGCGTCGTTGATGCGCTGGCGTGTGCGAGTGCGTAACAGCGCGGCGCTTGCCTCGATTGCGCTATCGACCATGGCCACTGACGGCCGCGTGCGCTGAGAGGAAATCATTTCGGCGACTGTACTACGGCCGGCCGCGGCTTGCTCATATTCGTCGCGAGCGGCACCGCGCAGCGCGTCGAGCGAGGCGCGAATCTGCGAAGCCGGCAGCTCCAGGCGATAACGCTGGAGCGAGTCGCTGAGAATGAACAGTGTGTCGATCTGGCGCTGCATGCGTGCCGCGCTCTTCTGATCGTGAATGAAGAGCAGCGCATCTTCGGCGCGACGGGTGTCGTCGGTGCGCTCGCGGAAAGTCCCAAGGAGCAGCGACGCTGCGAATTCACGGTCGCGCAGCAACCGCGTCGTTCCGTAAAGCTGCTCGAGCGACCTAATCGATAGCAGCAACGGAATGATCAGCACCACGGCGATGGCGAGCAGGCCCCACCCGAGGCGGGCGCGCAGAGTCATATCAGGCGAATTGGTTGGGGCGAGGTCCGAAAGTTATCGCAGCCAGCAAGTAGACGGAATTGAATCCGGCTGCTACTGTCGTTGCTATGACATCCAAAATCTCACTGCCACTAATTTGCAGGCGGATCGCCTGCGCCGCGCTCGCGGTAACAGCGATTCTTTCGACCGCATCACGGCGGGCGAAGGCACAGGCCTCCCCCAGCGCACGCTTAACCCCCATCGAGCAGAAGATTCGCGACTATGTGCGCGCGCACGAAAGCGAGCAGATCACCTTCCTGGAAAAAGCCGTGAATATCAGTAGCGGCACGCTCAACCTCGCCGGAGTCCGTTCGGTGGGGCGACTGTTTGCTCCCGAGTTTGCGTCGATCGGTTTCGACACGACGTGGGTTGCCTTACCGGACGCCGTCGGGCGGGCCGGACATCTTTTCGCCGAGCGCAAGGGTGATCGAGGAAAGCGACTCATACTGTTAGGTCATCTCGACACGGTGTTCGAGGGCGAAGGCGAAAGGTTCGTGCGTCTCGACACTCTGGCTGCAGGGGCAGGCAGCTCGGATATGAAGGGTGGTGACGCTGTGATTCTTTACGCGCTCAAGGCGTTGCAAAGCGTCGGCGCTTTGAAGGGCACGCGGATCGCGGTAGCGCTGATGGGCGACGAGGAAGATGCCGGACCGCTCGATAAGGTTTCCCGTCAGCCGCTGATCGACCTTGCGAAGCGCAGCGATGCTGCGCTGGGCTTCGAGGAGGACGCTGGGAAGGGAACAGTCGCCCGTCGCGGGTTCAGTGGTTGGCAGCTGACTGTGACCGCGCGACAGGCGCATTCCTCGGGGATTTTTCAGCCGGGCTCGTCGGACGGCGCGATTTACGAAGCAGCGCGGATTCTAAACACGTTTCGAGAGCGATTGTCGAGCGAGCAGTATCTGACGTTCAATCCGGCGATCATAGTCGGCGGCACTGACGTCACCTACGATTCGACCAAGATCTCCGGCACGACTGCGGGGAAGGACAACATCATCGCGCCAAAGGCATATGCGCGCGGTGATCTTCGCTTCATCTCCGACGAGCAGCTGCAGAAAGCGCGCGAAACGATGCGTGCGATCGTCGCCGACCATTTACCCGGCACGACAGCCACGATCACCTTTGAGGACGGAAATCCGGCGATGCCGCCAACGAAGGGCAACATGGCTTTGCTGGCCGTCGAGGACGCGGTGAGCAGGGCTTTGGGTCAAGGCCCGGTCGAAGCGCTCGACCCCGGACGACGTGGCGGCGGCGATATCTCCTACATCTCCCAGTATCTCGATGCTCTGGATGGACTGGGTGTCATAGGAATGCGCTCTCACACGCCCGACGAGCGCGTCGATCTCCGGTCGATTGTCCCGGCGACCGAGAGAGCGGCGCTCCTTATTTACAGGCTGACGAGATAGAAAAAAACGGCACGCCAGGATCGGCGTGCCGTTTCTCTTTCAAGCGCGGCAAGAATCAGTACCCGGGATTCTGTACCATGTTTGGTGAAACGTCGAGCTCAGACTGAGGAATCGGCAACAGATCCTGTGCTGCTGGGATGTTCGCCAGTCCAGTGTTCGTGCGGATCATGTCCGGCCAGCGATCACCCTCGAATGCCAGCTCCAGCCGGCGTTCGTTGGCAATTGCTGCCAGCGCCTGCGCCTGGGTTAGCGTGGTCGGGTCGGGTGCAACACCCGCTCTCACACGCAGCCGGTTGTATTCGGCGACTGCTTCCGGAACACGATTGAGGCGCGCCAATGCTTCGGCGCGAATCAGGATTACCTCGGCAAGTCTGATCACGTGCAGATCTTCGTCGCCCGCCGGATTTCTGAACTTCGCGGCGTAGGTACGCGTTCCCGCGCGAGCAATTGAATACTTGCCGCGCAGATCGGTTGGATTGTAGGTGGCAATGTTGCCGCCCGACGCAGGATCGAATGCGGCAATAATGCCGGTGGTGCCCAAGGTGTTATCGATGCTGGTGGTCGGAGCGACCTCGTACCTGCCACCCAGTGCCTTTGGCAAATAGTAAATACTTGCGGCGTGCGCCTGGGTTGGAGTGAAGGTCACTCTGAAGATGTCTTCCGGCGTATTGCTGCCTGTGGCATCGAAGAGATCCGAGAAGGTGGGTGCGAGTGAATACCCCATCCCCTCGGTTACGGCAGCAGCCGCTTCGGCGCCGGCATAGTCACCGTTGTACAGCCTCACGCGCGCCTCGATTGCGGAAACGGCACCGAGTGAGGCCTGGCGTGTCTGGCTGCGCCCGGCCGTAATCAACTGCTTGGCCTGCGCGAGATCAGCAAGGACCTGCGTGTAAACCGCCGAGCCGGCTGCCCGTGTTGCCTCGTTTGCCGCACTCGCACTTGTCACCGGCGCCAGAATCAAGGGCACACCTAAAGCCCCGGTGTTGCCATAGAGCTTCACGAGATCATGGTAAGTCAGCGCGCGCAGGAAATACGCCTCGCCGAGCGTCTCGTTCTTCTCGGCGTCGTCCATGTCGGTGAGAGCAGGAACCTTATCCAGGATCTGATTCACTCGATTGATTTCGTTGTACGCAGCATCCCAGATCGCCGTCGCTCGAAAGTTATCGGAGCGAAGGAGGTGTTGGTCGGCGTCCGCATAATCGTCGAACGTACCGACCCAACGCGCGTTGTCGGACAGGACTTCGGTCCAGTCGACGAGGTCGTGACCGTACAGCCCAGCCGCCTGCAGCCCTGCGTACGCGCCCTGAAGAGCGGCGCGCGCCCCGACAGCGTCGGAGATCGCAGTCCCGGAGGCGATCGAGCTGGTTGGCGGAACATCGAGCGTATTGCTGCACGCGCTCAGTCCCACCGCCGCAAGCACCAGCAAAAGTTTATTGATTCGCATGATTTGATTGGTTCGAGAGTTTAGACGTGTCATGATATGCGGCCTACCAGTCCGTGCTCAGGCCAACCATCCACGTGCGGGCCAACGGATAGGAGTAGAACTCCTGACCGAGCGAAATGTTCGACCCCGAGCCGTTGCTGTTTACATCAGGGTTGTAGCCCTTGAAGTTGGTCCACGTCTTCAGGTTCCGACCACTCACGTACAAGCGGGTGTTGTCCAGGCCAGCGAAGCGTGCGACCCTGGCCGGCACCTTCATTCCGAGCGTGACTTCCTGCAGTCGAGTGTAGTTACCCGGCTCGACGAACCTCGAAGAGTTGATGTAGCCCTGCGAAGTCCCGTCCCAGCTCGGACGCGGCTCGTCGGTGATATCACCTGGCTGCTGCCAGCGACGTAACGCGTACGCGAACTTGTTGTCGCGATTGAAGCCCGCGTCATCAGAGAACTCTCTGACGCCGTTCCAGATCTGGTTTCCGCCGCTGAATTGAACGGCGGCGCGCAGATCGAAGGGTCCCGCGGTAAAGGTATTCGTTACGCCACCCCAGACTGTTGGCTGCGGGCTACCGACAACGACGCGGTCGTCGGCGTTGATCGCGCCATCGCCGTTCGTGTCCTGGTACATGGCGTCGCCCGTTTGGGGATCCACCCCGAGGAACTTGATCAGATAGAACGCTCCCAGCGGCTCGCCAACACGGACCGAGTTCACACCGTCGACGCCGCTATAGATCGGCTGATTCTGGTATAGCGCGGTCACGCGATTCCTGTTGTGCGAGTAGTTGTAGCTCGTCTGCCACGAGAAACTCCCCGGTCCGCTGCCGCGAATAAGGTCTGTGGTTAGCTCGAGCTCGACACCCTGATTCTCAATGTTGCCGATATTGTCCGTAAACGACGTGAACCCACTGGTCGCACTAATCGGTCGAGTGACCAACAGGTTGGATGTTTTCTTCCTGTACCAGTCGCCGACAATCCCAATGCGGCCGTCGAACATCGTCCAGTCAAAACCTAAGTCGGTCTCTCTGGTCTGCTCCCACTTCAGGTCGCGATTACCGAAATTGTTCGGTGCGATTCCGCCGGCCTTGCCATAGTTCGCGGAGCTATCCGTAGCGCGGAATGCCTGGTTACCGATGCCCTGGTTGCCGGTCGTGCCGACGCTACCCCGAAGCTTGATCGAACCGACCCTGGAAAGACCACTCAACATCGGTTCTTGAGTGATTACCCACCCAAGAGAGAAGGCAGGGAATACGCCCCAGCGGCTGTCAGGGCCGAATCTCGAGGAGCCGTCCGCGCGCACGCTGGCGCTAGCCAGATAGCGCTCTGCGAGATTGAGGTTTGCACGCGCAAAGTAGGAAAGAAGATTGTTCGCGCTGCGGCTTCCGTCGTAGACCACCGGGGTAGTCGCGCTGCCGACGTCGTGGAGCGCCGGACTGCTGAAGCCTTGACCCTCAATCCGGTTGAGTTCTTGTGTATTGCGTTCGGTGCTCGCACCAAGCGTGGTGGTAAGCGTTCCTCTGCTGCTCCCGGAGAACGGAGTCAGTGTGAAGAAGCCTTCGCCTACAAAGCGACTCCCGGTGTTGTATGCCGAGGTGGCATCACCGCCCACGCCTCCGTTCTCATCGACTACGAGCGGCGAACCCCAAAGGCGTTCGTGCAGCACGAGGTTGTCGCCAGAGAGGCGCGTCGTAAACTGCGCCCAATTCGCCAAATTGTAATTGCCTTCAACGTTCGCCAGGACTCGGTTCGTCGTCGTAGGGTTATAGTCGTAGGTCGCGATGGCCAGCGGGTTGGTGTACTGAATGCCGGTGACGTCGTTTGTGCTGAACGTCCCATCGGGATTGTAGACCGGCATGTTCGGCTGGTCAGCAATCGCATTTGGACCGGTTCCGCTAATTGTGTTATCGCTCACCTGGCGATAGTTGACCTCGCGGGAAAGGCCCACTGAAGCCTTGATGGACAGTCTGTCAGTCGGGTCGAAGTCGATATTGGCGCGGCCGCTCGACCGATTGTACGAGGTGGCGAGCTGAATGCCCTCCTGACCGAAGTACGAGCCCGAGACGTAGTACTTCACTCTGCCGCTGCCACCGGTCAAGCCGATATTCGCATCACGAACTGGGGCCGTCCTATAAACGAGGGACTGCCAATTGGTGTTGAATTGGTCGTCAATCCCAACTCCAAAGCCGGTGTCGATAATGTCCTGCGGTGTATAACCGTCATTCGTCATGCCCTCGGCCATGTAGGCGACGTACTCAG
Source organism: Gemmatimonadaceae bacterium (assembly GCA_045803545.1). Classification (GTDB taxonomy): domain Bacteria; phylum Gemmatimonadota; class Gemmatimonadetes; order Gemmatimonadales; family Gemmatimonadaceae; genus UBA4720. The sequence continues at coordinate 431,281 of JBJMOW010000002.1, forward strand.
TACCGGTGAGCATGTGCAGGAGCTTCTCCGGCTTCTGCCATCCCGTGTATCCGTTGAATGTGATACGGTTGTTGCCGGCGATACCACGCTTGGTCGTGATCATGACAACGCCGTTGGATGCGCGCGAGCCATAGATGCCGGCCGACGCAGCGTCCTTCAGGATGGTGATCGACTCGATTTCGTCCGGATTCAGGTTTGTAACTGCCGTCAAATCCTGGCCACCGAATCCGACCTGCGTGAAATCCTCCGTCTGTACTGGCACGCCGTCCACCACGAACAGCGGCTGGTTACTGGCGGTCAGCGATGAGGCTCCGCGCACGCGAATGGAAATGCCGTTGCCCGGATTACCAGCGTTCTGCGTCACCTGAACGCCAGCGGCTTTGCCCTGTAGTGCGGCATCGATGCCCGCGATCGGAATGTTACGGATGTCAGATGCGGCGACGGTTGTCAGTGCGCCGGTTACTTCGGAGCGATTGCTCGATCCATAACCGACAACAACCACCTGCGACAGCGTTGGGATGACCGAACGCAACATCACGTCCGCTCCCGCAGTCGCACCATCCGCAACGCTCACAGTCGCTGTCTGCTGCGCGAATCCGATCTTCTGAATCCGCACCGTCGCAGTGCCAGCCGTTACGCCGGTGAAGCGATAAACGCCGGACGCATCGGTGAAGGTTGTGCGATTCGTGCCGACGAGCTGCACCTGCGCTCCGCCAACCGGCTGCTGCGTCGTTGAATCGACTACTGTCCCGCGAATAGTCCCGGTGCCCTGGGCGTGCGCGGTTCGCAGAGGCAGCAACGCCACTGCGGCTACAACGAGAAATTTCCAACCAATCTTCAAGCTTTTCATTCCCCCTCCTCCGTTGGAACGGTCTACTGCATTGGCGGCCACGTGCCGCCGACGATCAAGGTGCTTGGTGCATCATTACCGCGAACCCGGAAGTAACGCCTCCCCGGTCCGCGGATCGTACGCGCTCCCCGCTGGAAGGAGCGACAGCTTCACGCCGGTTGATCCCAAAACGCCGGCGGTTGCGGATGTGGTTCGCGAACCACGCGCGTCCAATATCATCACCACGCTTCTTCCCAGTACCAGCCATTTCCCGTCCGGCGTTACCTCCAGCGCGGTGCCTTCATCGATTCCCACGCCCAACAGCGACGGCCTCTCCAGCACGACACTGATCAAGCGGTTCGCCCGCTGCCGCCTTATGAAGTGCTGGTCGACAATTGCGTTGTGGACGAAGCCCAGTCCCGGCACAATCTCGATCACGTGACGGCCAACTCGGGTGAAATTCGACGAGTCGAGCGCTGCTGCCGAACCCGGATAAAACTGATTGCCGGTAATCATCGAGTCGCTCATCACCGCCGCGCCGGCCGACGTGCCTCCGACGACTGCGCCGGCGTTGTAGCGGTCGTGAATCGCCCGCAATACCGCAGACCCGCCGAGAGCTCCCGTCAGCAGCGATTGATCGCCACCGGGGAACCAGATTCCACTCGCTGTTTGAACTTTCCTGACAAGAGAATCGTCGTCAGCGCGCGAGCGAGGAAAATTCAGAACAAATGAATCGGCACCGAGGCTATCGAGCTGCGCCTCCTTTTCCGCGCCGGCTTCAGCTGCTTCCGATGTCGCCATCGGCAGAATTGCGATTCGTGCCTTACCACGCCCGCCGGCCAGATCGACGAAATGCTTGACCAGCTCATCGGGCTGCGAGCCACCCCCGACGATCAATAGGGTACCGCGTGGAGCGGCCGGGGTAGATCGCTCAGAAAACATTGCGGTGCGCGATGCTGCCGTGGATGCACATCCAGCGACGACGAGGCACGTCAGTACGCGACCCGCATGACGCGCGATCATGACGCTACCTTCGGCCGATGGCCGTTTGTCAATCTCACTGATGGCGCCGCGCCAAGCCGACGCGAGACCCGAGTCGCGGCTTCGCAAAGGCCGGAAAGAAGCTCACGCCGCCGCTTCGGTGTGAGACGGGAACCCGGTCCGTTGATACTGATTGCAGCCGCTACGTACCCGAGATGATTGCGAATCGGTGCCGCCATCGCGACCAGGCCGGGCTCGAGCTCATCGACCGCGAACGCGTATCCGTGCTGCTTCACCCGCGCGAGCTCCCGCTCCAGCTCCGTCCTCGTGACGATCGTACGCTTCGAGAAGCGGGTGAGGCGTGGCAGTGGACGTCGCGGCTCCGAGAACGCCAGCAGGATCTTTCCGGTCGACGTTGCGTGAATGGGCCACCGACGGCCGATTTCGGGAGTGGCGCTAAAGAGAAATTTGCCCTGTACCTCATCGACCACCAGCACATCGCCGCCGGTCAGGATTTCGAGTGTCGATGTCTCCCCGGAGTCATCGGTAAGTCGGAGCAGCTCCTGATGAGCAACCTCCCGCAGATCGGTCGTCGAGAGCGCTGACGCTCCGAGGGTGATGATCTCCGGACCGAGCCGATAGGCGCCGTTGACACCATCGCGGGCAACCATTCCCTCGTTTTCCAGCGCACCAAGCAGCCGGAAGACGGTCGCCTTGCTGAGGCCCGTCGCCGTGCCCAGCTCGGTGATGCCATACGCGCTGGACGAGCGTCCAAGCGCCTTCAGGACGGTCACAGCACGTACTACTGCCCGCGTGCCTGTGAGAGGACGCAAATTGGAACGGCGTTTCATAAAGAGCGGCTACATTGTTTCGCCGCTCAATAGTTGTCAAGAATTCTTTTGTTAACGGCGTGTGAATTTTAGCGAACGGCGACGCGCGCTTTTCGGGAGCAGCGGAGCGTTGGCGGCGGTTGACACTGCCCGGCGGAACTGCCTACCTTGCCGCGCGAGACGCGCCCCATCACCACTACATGCCAGCTAAGTACTCACGTATCTCGGAGTTACCGTCCAGCTCCGGTCAGACCGTTCGCATCCGCGGATGGGTAACTCACGTACGCTCGTCCGGAAAAGTCGCCTTCGCTGTCATACGGGACGGAACAGGTATAGCGCAGGCTGTTTTTGTAAAAAGTGTGGTCAGTCCCGAAACGTGGGATGCTTTTGCCCGACTGACGCAGGAGACGTCTGTCGACATCGAAGGCGACGTCAGGGCTGACGCCCGCTCGCCGGGCGGGTATGAGATTTCGGTGAAGGCCATGTCTGTGGTTGGCGAGAGTCCAATCGACTATCCGATCCAGCCAAAGGAGCACGGGATCGATTTTCTGCTCGATAACCGACACCTCTGGCTGCGCTCTCCGCGTCAGCGTGCGATCGCAAAAATTCGCGCCGAAGTTGAGCAGGCGATTCACGATTTCTTCTACGAGCGCGATTTCACTCGCGTTGATACTCCGATTCTGACGGGTGCGATCGGCGAGCGTAGCGGGTTGTTCGAAACGGAATATTTCGACGAAGGCAGCGCCTACCTGGCGCAGACGGGACAGCTCTATGGCGAGGCCGCCGCTGCCGCGCTCGGCAAGATCTACTGCTTCGGTCCAACGTTCCGCGCAGAGAAGTCAAAAACCCGGCGCCATCTCACAGAATTCTGGATGATAGAACCCGAGGTCGCATTCAACGACTCGGATGACAACATGCGGCTCCAGGAGGATTTCGTCTCCTACATCGTCGCGCGCGTGCTGGAGCGCCGACAGCCGGAGTTGAAAGAGCTCGAACGCGACACATCCAAGCTGGAAAGCATCAAGCCACCCTTTCCGCGCATCAATTACACCGAGGCAGTGAAGATTCTTCAGCAGAAGGGGAGCTCTGTAAAATGGGGAGATGACCTCGGTGCCGAGGATGAGTCACTGCTTGTAGAAGGTCACGACCGACCGGTATTCATCTTCAACTATCCCAAGCAAGCGAAGGCGTTCTACATGAAGGAAAATCCAGAGGATCCGCGCACAGTGTTGTGTGATGATCTACTGGCTCCCGAGGGGTACGGCGAGATCATTGGCGGATCGCAGCGCGAGGATGACTACGACAAGCTGGTGGCGCGTATCAAGGAAGAAGGCCTGCCCATGGATTCGTACGGCTGGTACCTGGATTTGAGGAAGTACGGCACCTTCGTGCACGCCGGCTTTGGTCTGGGCCTGGAGCGAACAGTCGGCTGGATTTGCGGAATTCATCACATCCGCGAAGCGATTGCGTTTCCGAGGACGATGAACCGCTTGCGCCCCTGATTTTGCAACGATGGTCTCTGTAGGAGAGTCGAATGGGTTTTGATCAATATCACGAGCCGCCGGATGAACTCTCTCCAAAGACGCGGACTTTTGCGCGCATGATCGCCTCGCTGATCGAGGAGGCGGAAGCGATCGGCTGGTACGAGCAGCGTTTGGCGGTCGAACAGGACAAGGAGGCGCGGGCGATCATGCGCAACGCTCAGCACGAGGAATTCAAGCACTTCGGAATGGACCTCGAGTTTCTACTGCGGCGGACTCCTAAATGGCGCGAGACGCTCAAGGGGATTCTGTTCAAGTCGGGCGACATCGTCGAGCACGCCGAGGAGGCGGAGGAAGAATCGGACGACTAGCGACACTGGCGCTTTTCATCTCGGGAACAGACTTTAACTGACATGATGGTACTCTCTTCACTGCGCCCCGACGCGAGTATTGTCGAGTATCTCGAGCACCGCGCACGCGCGGAATCGCTGCGCGGGCTCGTCGCGCGGAGTCTGCTGGCGCTTGCATTCGTGATTGGTGGACTTGGCCCGATTCCGGTAGGCAAGCCAATCGTCGTTAGCCTCGCCTTCACCTACTTCTGTTATGCAGTCTGGGGTTTGCTGGACCGCGCCCGCTCCCGTTCTCAGAACGGTCGCTCGAGCTTCAGCGTCAGCGTGTTGAGCTTTCTGTGCACATTTTTCGTATGGCTCGGCGTGCTCTCCGGGATTGGTTTCCTGATGTCCCTCGGCTTTATGCTGCTGGGCGCACCCTGGATCCTTTGAGGCGTTAGTGGGACAGCGTGATCCCCGAGTCGATGCCTATATCGCAAAGTCCGCCGAGTTTGCGCGCCCCATCCTCGATCATGTCCGCGAGATCATTCACGACGCGATCCCCGAGGTCGAAGAAGACATCAAATGGGGCGCGCCGTTCTTCAATCATCAGGGCGTGATTTGCGGAATTGCGGCGTTCAAACAGCACTGCGCGATCAACATGTGGAAGGCGTCGCTGATTCTGGGCGAGAAGCAGAGAGATTCTGCGGGGCACTTTGGACGAATTACGAGACTCTCGGATTTGCCAGCCGACGCGAAGTTGAAGGCTTATTTCGAGGAGGCTGCACGGCTGAACGAGAGCGGCGTCAAGCAGCCACGCGCGAAGAAGCCCGCCGCGACACTGAAAGTTCCTCGCGAGCTACAACAGGCGTTGAAGTCGAATAAGAAGGCCGCCAGCGCGTTCGAGAGATTTCCGCCGAGCCACAAACGCGAGTACGCGCAATGGATTGCCGAGGCAAAGGGCGAAGACACTCGCGCACGCAGGGTGAAGACGGCGATCGAGTGGATTGCGGAAGGAAAGGGGCGCAACTGGAAATACGAGAGGTAGGCTTAATCGGCGTTAGTCCCCGCCAGTCGTACGGACCTCAGAGCCTTTCGCTTCCTCCCACATTTCGTCCAGCTTCTCGAGTCCTGCGTGGGTAACATCTATCCCGCGCTCTTTCGCCATGCGTTCCACACTCTGAAATCGCTTTTCAAATTTCGCGTTAGCCTTGTCGAGCGCGATGGACGCATGCACCCCTGCTTTGCGACAGAGATTCACCACCGCGAACAGCAGGTCGCCTAACTCCTCCTCCAGCGCATAATGTTTTTCATCGAGAACCGGCGGACCCCCTCGCTTCGCTTTCGGCATTCTCTCCAGCTCCGCACGGACCTCGGTCAGCTCTTCCTCGACTTTTTGCGCGGGGCCGTCGACGTCGGGCCAATCAAAGCCAACACCCGCGGCGCGATCCTGCAGGCGATGCGCGCGGTGCAGCGCCGGCAGGCCGGACGCCAAACCGTCGGAGATGCTCTTCCGATTCTTTGATTTCATTCGCTCCCACGGCTCGCGCGCCGAGTCGCCGTAGAGGTGAGGATGGCGGCCCTTCATCTTGGCAATCAGTCCAGTCGCCACATCACCGAAGTTGAATGCGCCGCGCTCTTCCGCGAGCACCGAATGAAAGAGCACCTGCAGCAGAAGATCGCCGAGCTCCTCCCGCATCAACTTGTCATCCTGCGCGAGGATCGCGTCATCGAGCTCGTGGGACTCCTCGATCAGATAAGGCCGAAGAGTCTCGTGATTCTGCGCGGCGTCCCATTCGCAGCGCGCGCGCAAATCGCGCATCAACGCCAGTGTATCGTCGAGGAAATGCGTTTCAGTCATAGCGTGCCGAGGCAGTGGTACGTTTTCTTTATGTCGAGTCTCGGAGCAGACACGAGCAACATAACCTAGCAGATAATGAGCCCTCCCTTGTTACGCGGACGCGTTGAGATCGATCTCGGCGCAATCCAGCGAAACGCAGCGACTGTTGCGCGTCGTGCTGGCGTGCCGCTGCTGCCGATGGTCAAGGCCGACGCGTACGGACTCGGTGTCAAAGAGGTCGTGGCTGCACTCGAATCGATTGACCCGTGGGGCTATGGCATCGCGAGCGTCGAAGAGGGAGTGGAGCTCCGCGATGTTGGGGTGACCAGGCCGATCCTCGTGTTCACGCCGTTGCTCGAGCCCGACTTGAAACGCGCGCGGGTCGCGAAGCTGACTCCAACGTTGGGCTTTGCCGACGAGATCGAAGCCTGGCGACGCGCCGGAGGCGGGGCCTGGCACTTCGCGATCGATACCGGCATGAGCAGAGCAGGAATTCCGTGGCGCGAAGTTCAACGGGTGCGACAGTTACTCGAGGTGATGCCACCCGAAGGCGCCTTCAGCCATTTTCACTCGTCAGAGCTGGACAATGGTACGATGGCCGCTCAGGAGAAGCTGTTTCGCGAAGCAATCGCATCGCTGCCCTCACGGCCTCCGCTTCTTCACACCGCCAACAGCGGCGCGATCGCGCGGCAAGGTCGGAGTCCGTGGGATCTGGTGCGTCCCGGCATTTTTCTCTACGGCGTCGGTAGTGGGCGCAGCGCGGCGATTCAGCCTGAGCCCGTTGTCCATTTGCGGGCACCGATCGTCGAGATCAGAGATCTGCAACCGGGAGATACCGTCAGCTACGACGCGACGTTTCGGGTGGACCGCCCGGCACGAATTGCGACGACCGCGGTCGGTTACGCCGATGGGTACCCCCGCGCTCTCAGCGAAGCCGGATCGGTTCTCGTAAATGGTGCATTGGCCCCGGTCGCCGGCAAAGTGACGATGGACATGACGATGGTGGACGTGACTACGATCAAGTGCGCCATCGGCGACACCGTGACCTTGATCGGACGCGCTGGCGATACGGTGTTGACAGTGGAACGGGTCGCAGATGACGCGGGAATGTCGCCGTACGAACTGCTAACAGGACTTCGGTCGCGGGCCCAGCGACTGTACACAGGAAGACGAAACTGAAGCGAGCGGCAATCATAGTTCTGGACGGCGTCGGAATTGGCGAAGCACCAGACGCCGGCGAGTACGACGACCTCGGCAGCGATACACTCGGCAACGTCGCGCGCGACGTTGGCGGCCTCAAGCTGCCCCGGCTTGAGCGGTTTGGCCTGGGCAACATCAAACCACTGATGGGAATGGCCGCCCGCGGGGACGCCGCGGGCGCGTGGGGAAGCATGCGCCCAGCGTCCGCGGGAAAGGATAGTACGAGCGGGCATTGGGAGATCGCCGGCGTTCACCTCGAGCGCCCGTTTCCAACCTATCCGAACGGATTTCCTGAGAAGCTGCTCGAGCATTTTTCGCGGAAAACTGGCCGAACCATCATCGGCAACGTCGTCGGCAGCGGGACGGATGTGATCGACCGTTACGCGGAAGATCAGCGTCGCACCGGGGGCTGGATCGTTTACACCTCCGCGGATTCCGTCTTTCAGATTGCAGCAAACGAAGATGTAATCCCGCTGGCCGAGCTCTACGCAGCGTGCGAACAGGCGCGGGCGATGCTGGTTCCACCGAACGACGTGTCGCGCGTCATTGCGCGGCCGTTCGTCGGTGAGCCGGGCGCTTACCAGCGGACATCAAATCGTCGCGATTATTCGATCGCCCCACCGTCCGAGACGTTGCTCGACGCGCTCGCAAGCGCGGGAATTCCTCGATCGGGAGTCGGCAAAGTCGACGATTTATTCGCTGGCCGCTCGATCACCTCGGCACACACTGCGTCCAATGCTGATGGAATAGCCCTCATCAAACAGTGGCTGGGGAGCGCGGAAAGTGGGTTCCTGTTGGCCAACCTAGTAGATTTCGACCAGCAGTTTGGGCACCGCAACGACGTTGCGGGGTTTTATGGTGCGCTACGCGAATTCGACGCGGCCATACCCTCCCTTACATCGCGACTCCGAGAGGATGATCTGATTTTCATTACTGCCGACCACGGCAACGATCCAACTACGCCTTCGACGGATCACGCCCGTGAGTGTGTGCCGCTATTGGCCGGCGGGATGCGTGTAGTGCCTCGCGATCTCGGGGAGCGCCCGACCTTTTCGGATCTCGGCGCGACCGTTGCGGAATGGTTTGGCCTTTCTTTTCGGGGGCGCGGCAACTCGTTCCTCGCCGAGCTGATCGTTCGATGAAGCGCACATCTGAAAACCAAGCCACCTCCCCGTTGAAGGAGGCGGCTCTTCGCGCGCTGGACAACGCGTATGCGCCGTACTCGAACTTCCGGGTTGGTGCGGCATTGCGCACCCGCCGCGGGGAGATCGTCGTCGGCAGCAATATCGAGAATTCTGCCTACGGCCAGGCAATTTGTGCGGAAACCCTTGCCGTTGCCTCTGCTGTCTCACAAGGACTCAAGGACTTCGAGGAGATTGCAATCGCGACCGATGATCGGGAGCCGACTCCGCCCTGCGGAGCTTGCCGGCAGGTGCTAAGCGAATTCGCGCCGAACATCAGGGTGTCGAGTTACACTCGCAACGGCAAGGAAGCGGTGTGGTCACTGGGTGAGTTACTGCCGCACGCGTTCGTGCTCAACCATTCACGTGGAAGATCGTAGTGAAGCTTTCGTCAATACTGTCACAAGTCGCTATCAGCGCGGCTTTGTTCGTTTCGATATCGTCTTGCTCCGAAAATCTGGACAGCTCCGGCGTCTGCGACGTCCTGTGTCCGCCGATCGGCGGCAGCGTCAAGACGGTGACCATCGACGCCGTGTTGGTAGACACCACCGTGCAGGCGCTGTCAGGGCTCGGGACCGAGCCGGCGCTCTTGCTCGCCAATCGCGGCGACACCCTCGATACCCGCGTCGTCATTCGCTTCGACTCGCTGCCGCAGAAGTTCATTCCGAAGAGCGACACATCGCAGGATATCCTGAGCGTCGACAGCGCGTACATCCTGCTGCGCCTCGATACGCTGGATATCAAGGGCAGCGATGTCATAACGATCGAGGCCTACGACGTCGACACCACTGCGAACGACACATCGACCGCCGACGTGCTCGCGCTGTTCCGGCCTGACCGTTTTATCTCGTCGCAGACCTACGCCCGGTCCCAACTGACTGACTCGCTCAAGTACTACATCGACAACGCCACAGTTTTGTCGAAGCTGCAGAATGGCAAACCGCTCAGAATTGGGTTGAGGGCTACAGGAAACTCGTCATCACAGCTGGTGTTCTTCTCAGCCGAGGGCGGGTCATCGCCGGTAATGTTTTTCCGCGCGACGCCGGACACGGCGACGGCACCGCTGGCCGTCGTGCCGTTCTCGAGGACACCGACAAGCGAATCTCTCGTTGCCCAGCATCTGAGCGATTACACCATCATCGCAAAGGGACCGCCCGAGGCACCACCAAGCGTCCTCTCAGTCGGTGGACTGCCGCCGCGCCGCGTGTACGTTCGCTTCGACATTCCCTCGATGATCATCGATTCGTCGACTGTAGTGCGCGCGACGTTGCTACTCAATCAGATCCAGAATAATTCACTCGATCCAGGCGACACCATCCGTGTCGTACCGCAGGTCGTGCTTGCCGGAACTGCAGTGACTGATCCGTCGAAGGCGGCGCAGATCATCGGCAACATTTCCGCGGACACGCTCAAGATCACCGCCGGGCACGCCGGCAACGTCGACGTTGAATTGGCGAACGCGTTCACTCTATGGCGGACACAACAGCCGGACACGCTTCCGCGCGCAATTGTCCTCAAGTCAGCGGTCGAAGGCACGTCGGCGATCGAGATGCGCTTCTCCTCGAGCGAAGACATCGCGGCACTGCGTCCTCGTTTGCGAATCAGTTACACTACGCGGGTTCCACTCGGACTTCCATGACGCGCTTCTCACTAGTCGCCGCTCTGGCTTTCATATCGGCTTCCTCTGCTTACGCGCAGGGAGCGTTGAGCACACAAGGCCTGGGCTATCCGGCGGGCGAGATGAGCGCCCGCGCCGAGGGCACCGGCACTGGCGTCGCGGACTTCGACGCGCTGAGTCTCACTTCGCCGGCAGCCATCGCCGGCGTCGGGTCGGCCGCGGTCTACTTCCAGTATTCGCCGGAATTCCGTCGCGTCACTACGGTGGGTGGTCATGCAAGCACGACGACTGCGCGCTTCCCGGTCGTGCTCGGCGTACTGCCGATGGGTCAGTCGTGGACGCTCGGGCTGAGCTCCTCGACTTTTCTCGATCGCTCACTCGAGACAAGCCTGAATCGGAAAGAGGTGATTGGCGCCGACACCGACACCGTGGTCGTGACGGAGCGAAATAACGTGCTTGGCGCAATCAACGATATTCGATTGGCGCTGGCGTGGTCGGCCGGACCGGCGTTCCGCATTGGATTCGGTGGGCACGTTTTCGCGGGCAGCAACCGGATCACGCTTTCGCAGCTCTATCCCGACAGCTCCAAGTACATCAGCAATGCGCAAGTCAACCGAATCAGTTATGCGGGCTTGGCGGCTTCAGTGGGACTCGAGTACCATCCTTCGCGAACGTTCGGGTTCGCGCTGGCAGCGCGCAAAGGCGGTGATCTGCGCGCGCAGTCGAACGACACGACCATTGGCAGCGGACGCCTACCGGATCACTATTCCGGATCGATTACGTACGAGGGACTTCCCGGCACGATTATCTCAGCCCGGCTGGCGCACGACTCCTGGAGCTCGCTGAGCACGTTGTCATCGACCGGTATTCAGGCTTTCGATGGTTGGGACGGTGGGTTCGGTATCGAGGCGAGCGGTCCGCGATTGCTGCAACGCATTATCACCGTGCGCGCTGGTGCACGGTTCCGCACCCTGCCGTTCGGCGCGCCAGTCGTAACGCAGACCTGCGACGTCTCAGGCTTTTGTACGGTTGTGGTGTCTAGCACAACGGCCAGCAAGGTATCCGAGCGCTCCTTTGCGGCCGGACTTGGGATTCCGTTGACGCGGGATCGCGCAGCCCTCGATGTTTCCTTGCAGCGCGCAACTCGGGATGCTGGTACTAACGTGAAGGAGCGCGGTCTCATTTTGAGCTTCGGCCTCAGAGTATCGCCCTGATATGGCGGAATCGGCCACGGCAAAGTCCGAGCTGATTCTCGTCGCCGACGACATTCCGGCAAACGTCGAGCTGCTACTCGATCAGCTCAATAGTCTCGGATACGAAACTACTACGGCGGTGGATGGTCCTTCCGCCGTTGCGGCCGCATTCGAAAGGCACCCCGACCTCTGCATCCTCGACGTTGCGATGCCGGCGGGCAATCTCGGTGTCGATGACCGATCGACCGGCTTCGAGGTGTGTCGCCGAATCAAACGCGATCCGCGCACGTCGCGCATCCCGGTTATTTTCGTCACCGCGCTAAACGACACCAGCGACCGTGTCCGCGCCATCGAAGCGGGCGGCGATGATTTTCTGACCAAGCCGCACAATCGGCTCGTGCTTGGCGCGCGCGTCCGGAGTCTGCTCAAACTGAAGGCTGCGACGGACGCACTCGAGGACAGCCTGCGCAAGCTCCGCGAGCTCGAGAAGGTTCGCGACGATTTGATGAAGATGATCGTGCACGACCTCAAGACACCTTTGACGTCGGTGCTTGCCACCCTGGAGATGCTCTCGGACGGCGATTTCGGCGACGTGTCTATCAAACAGAAGGCGGCGATCGGCGACGCGGAGACTAAAGCCGAAGATTTGCTGGCGCTCATCGAGGACATACTGGAGGTTGCGCGGATCGAGGAAGCCACGATCTCGCTATCCCTCGGGCCCATCGCACCGGGCGCGTTGCTGGCGGAGTTGATTCACGAATGGGGGCACCGCTTCCAGCAGGAGCGGACGACAACCGAAGTCAACGTCGCCGATGATGCACCGGTGTTCAGTGGCGACAAGAATCTGATCAAGCGCGTTTTTTCGAATCTCATTCAGAACGCCGTCGCGCACTCGTCACACCCGGTGCGCCTCGACCTCTCGGCACGGAAAGCTGGACATGGAGTCTTGTTCACCGTCAGTGACAACGGGCCGGGCATCCCGCCTGAGTACCACGAAGTGATTTTCAGAAAATTTGGTCAGGTCGAGATGCTGCGAACGCCTCGCACTCGCAGCTCGGGCCTGGGCCTTACGTTCTGCAAGCTCGTGGTCGAGCGACACGGCGGTCGGATCTGGGTGAACAGCGCTGAGGGGAAGGGAAGCTCGTTCTACATCGAGTTGCCTGCTGATCCAGCTTACTTCGAGTCGACGGTGGGTGCAGGCGCGGGCGCAGCGCGAAGCTGACCGATAATTGTCCCGTCGCCTGAAGCGAATAGCTATTAGCTAGCTGCTATCGCTACCAGCGCGGTAGTTCGCTTCTAAGTTCGCAGTTAGCTTTCTAAGAATGTCCGACCACTCCCGACCGACCGTCTACATCGAAACCTACGGGTGCCAGATGAACGTCAGCGATACCGAGCTGATGCTCGGCAAGCTCGCGGACTCCGGCTACCAGTCGGTAGATAAGCCTGATGGTGCGGACGTGATTTTGATCAACACCTGCGCGATACGCGATCACGCGGAGCAGCGGGTGATTGGGCGACTCGGCGAGATCAAGAGCAAGATGAAGCGTGACGCCGTGCTCGGGGTTACGGGATGCATGGCGCAGCGCCTTGGAACGCAATTGCTCGATCGCGTCAAACATGTGAGTCTGGTGATTGGTCCCGACGGATACCGCGAGCTCCCCTCACTGATCGAAAACGCGCGCAACGGCGAGCGCTCGACCGCCGTCGAGTTTGATCTGGAGGAGCACTACGAAGACTTCAGTCCTCGCCGATTTGACGGGGTAAAAGCCTGGATTCCGGTGCAGCGCGGCTGCGACTACAAGTGCACCTACTGCATCGTGCCGACGACGCGCGGTCCCGAGCGCAGCCGTCAGCTCGCAGATGTCGTGCGGGAAGTTGAGTCGGTCGTCGAGTCCGGGATTTCGGAAGTCGTGCTGCTCGGCCAGACCGTGAACTCCTACTTCGATGGTGAGTACGATTTCGCTGCGCTGTTGCGCGCAGTAGGCAGCGTGCGTGGGATTCGCCGGCTTCGCTTTACAAGTCCACACCCGAATGATTTCACCGACGCTGTGATCGGAGCGATGGCGGAAACGGAAGCGTTTTGCGAGCACGTTCACTTGCCGATGCAGTCGGGCTCGACTCGTACCCTCAAGCGCATGCTGCGCCGTTACACGCGCGATGATTACTTCGAGTGTGCCGAGCGGCTGCGAAAAGCGATTCCAGGGCTGGCGCTGACGACGGACATCATCGTCGGGTTCCCCGGTGAGACGGAAGAAGACTTCGAGGAGACGCTGAGCGCGGTGCAGGCGCTGGAGTTCGAGGACGCGTACACCTTCAAGTTCTCGCCACGCGCTGGCACACCCGCGACCCGCTTCCCGCCGACCGACACGATCCCGGACGAGGTCGCGAGCGCGCGACTCGATCGACTGATCAAAGCCGTTCGTTCCGGCAGTCGTGAGCGCAATATCACGCTGCTCGGCCAGCGGCGGGAAGTGCTCGTCGAGAAAGCGGCGAAACGCGGTGGCCTGCTGCAGTCTCGCACGCGCGACTTCAAGACTGTGATGATCCCTGGCGATGCATCGTTGATCGGCAGGTATTTTCAGGTCGAGCTCACTGGCACCACCGGATCCACTTTCCTCGGACAGATCGTCGCCCAGCGGGCGGCGCTACCGCTAGCCGGCTAGAGCGCATATCGTCTCTGCGCGCGCGAGATCGGTGTCGCGCGCGTCCATGCCACAAGCGAATGTCGGGCAGCACAATTCGGAGCTCGGCTGCCGCTCATCACTGGCGCATATCTCGCCTACCTCGCCGGTTCGCTGGCGGGTTTTACGGATTTTGCCTGGGCCGCAGTCCTCGGCGCGGCAGTAGTTGTCGTAGGTGCAATTATCCGTCGACGAGCTGATTGGGCGAGCTACGCGGCGCTGGTCGCCGCAGCCGCCGTCGTCGCGCTTGCCACGCCAGATCCGTCCAGACCGGCGGCTGGCGAAAAAAAGGCTAGTCCGGACTTCCTGACGCGCGTGCGCTTGCGCGCCGGGCGAGCGATCGACCGGACCTTCGTCGATGACGCGCCGCTCGCGAGAGCGCTGCTCATCGCCGATCAGCATGAAATCCCGACGGAAATGCGCGATCGCTATGCGGCAGCGGGCATCATCCACATGCTGTCGATCTCCGGTTTGCATGTAGCTGTAATTGCCGCAGCGATCGAGCTTTTGTTTCAAGTCGCGCGATTATCGAGAAGGACTTCGTTAATCGGCGCTTTCGCCGTGACCGTCGCCTATGTCGCGGTGATAGGCGCGCCCGCCCCCGCCGTGCGCTCGGCTACAATGCTGGGGGTGGCGATTCTCTCTCGCCTCGCGCAACGACCCACCTCCGTGTGGGCCTCGTGGGCACTAGGTGCCTTTGTACCGCTCGTCAACCCTCGTACTGCGCTCGATGTCGGCTACCAACTGAGCGTGATCGGGATGTGCGCGCTCGTCGCGGCAGGTCGTTTGTGGAACCGTCGCTTCTCCGGCAAGATCGACGGGCTGAAGGGAAAGATTGCTCGCGAGCTCATGACGTCTCTCGTTGCCTGCGCAATCACGGCGCCTCTCGTGGCGTGGGTATTCGGCAGGGTAAGCCTGATTGCGCCGCTGGCGAACCTCGTTGCCGCGCCGGTGATCACGTTGGCGCAACCAATCCTCTTTCTCGCGCTCGTCGCAGCCCCCGTGGGCGCGGTCGGACAATTCTTTGCGCAAGCAGTGCATCCGCTGCTCTTTGCGTTCGACTGGATCTCATGGACGGCTGCGTCTATTCCGTATGCTTCTATTACGGTTGGAGCTACGCCGGTGACCGCATTGCTCGGTGCAGCGGCAGCTGTGGCGCTGATCATTGCCTGCACCACGAGACATCCTGCGCGTCCCGCGATTATCGCGCTCGCGGCGGTGTCGTTGATGGCGTCGGCGCCGTTTCTGCCTCAACCAGACGACCATCGTGTCGAGCTAGATGTGCTTGACGTAGGTCAGGGTGATGCGATTCTCCTGCGCACCGATGCTGGACGCTGGGTAGTGTTCGATGCAGGACCCGCGTGGCGCGGTGGTGACGCTGGCCGATCGAACATCATGCCGTTCATTCTCCGCCGCGGCGGTGAGGTTGATGCATTCGTTCTGTCGCACCCTCACACCGATCACGTCGGCGGCGCGGCGAGCGTGATCAACGCACTACACCCGCGGGTATATTGGGATGCTGCTTTTGCGGGCGGCTCGGAAGCCTACAGTTCGTCGCTACTCGCTGCGGAACGCAGTCACGTCGAGTGGAGAAGAGTGCATCCCGGAGATTCCATTCAGCTCGATGGAGTCACTGTCTCTTTCCTCGCCCCCGATTCCACCTGGACGGTCGGCCTGAAGGATCCGAACCTGTCGAGCACCATTGCCCTGATACAGTATGGAACGGTCCGGTTTCTCCTTGTCGGCGATGCCGAGGTGGAAGAAGAGAACTGGCTGCTCGAGCACTACGGTGACGGGCTCCGCGCGGACGTGCTCAAGGTGGGACATCACGGCAGCTCCACCAGCAGCAGCGACGCTTTCCTGCGCGCGGTTCGGCCGTCGCTCGCACTGATTTCGGTTGGCGCAGGCAACATGTATGGTCATCCAAGCGAAGACGTCCTATACGCTCTGCGTCGGAGTGGCAGCGAGATACTTCGCACTGACCAAGCGGGAACGATTAGCATTCGGACTGACGGACAACACATCGAAGTAGCGACGAGAGCGAGTAAATGGGAATTGGTGCGCGGGTCATTGGGGCACTGATTGGTGAGCCGGTCCAGCTTCCTGTCGAGTTGGTGCAACGCTTTCCCGAGTTGCGGAAGGCCAGGTACAGGCGAGGCGGGCTCCCTGTCCGAATAGGTGGCTGGTCACTTGGGACCAGCAGTGCTGCGGCAATTACGCTCTGGCGCACTGTGTTCATCTCACCCCGCACGGCTCTTACAGCGGAACTGCTCTTGCACGAGTTGAGACACGTTCATCAATTTTCGGAGAGCTGGGCCTTTCCTTTCAGCTACCTCTGGCAATCCATTCGTTACGGTTACAGCCGTAACGCTTACGAGGTTGATGCGCGTCGCTACTCGGCGGTCCGCCTCAATACGGCCAAAAAGGAATCATGAGTGGTTAAGCACACTGCGACTTCCGTCGTAACAATCGACCGTTTCATCATCGAGCAGGAAAAGCTTCACCCGGAAGCCACGGGCGAGCTCTCCGGTGTGCTCTATGACCTGGCCCTTGCCGCGAAGATGATCGCCAACAAGGTCCGCAGCGCCGGTCTGGCGGACATACTTGGCGCGACAGCGCGAGAAAACGTTCAGGGAGAGACCCAGCAGAAGCTCGACGTCCTCGCCAACGAGATCATCATCAAGGCCGTCGATCACGGTGGTCGCCTCTGTGCGATGGCGTCGGAAGAGGAGCCGGGGATCATCGACATTCCCACCGGATTCCGGTGCGGCAAATACTGCCTCCTCTTCGATCCGTTGGACGGTTCGTCCAACATCGATGTGAACGTGCCCGTCGGTACCATTTTCTCCGTGCTGAAGAAGATCACGCGCGGCAGTCGCGGCGAGCTGGAAGACATGCTCCAGCCGGGCCGCCGCCAGGTCGCCGCAGGCTACGTGATCTACGGGTCAAGCACGATGCTGGTCTACACGACTGGCCAGGGTGCGCACGGCTTTACGCTCGATCCGTCGCTGGGTGAGTTCCTGCTTTCGCATCCCAACATTCGCACGCCCGACGCGGGTCGATACCTGTCCGTGAACGATTCTTACTACAGCCAGTGGGAGCCTGAAGTGCAGGGCTTGATGAATTACTACCGCGGCCAGGATGGTAATCGGCAACCGATGAATACGCGGTACGTGGGCTCACTGGTCGCCGATTTCCATCGCAACCTGCTCGGAGGCGGATTGTTTGCCTATCCCGCAAATCGAAAGAACAAGCGGGGCAAACTGAGACTGCTCTATGAAGCCAGCCCGTTGGCGTTCATCGTCGAACAAGCCGGTGGCGCGGCCTCAGACGGCCAGCAACGTGTTCTCGACATCCACCCAACCGAACTGCATCAGCGCACACCTCTGTTCATCGGCAGCACCAACGACGTCGACGCCGCCACGTCCATGCTGGGCGGTCACAAGCCATCCGAATCACTTTCGCCGGTCGGATCGGTAGGAGCGTGACGGGTCGCCGGCAGGGCGGCCGGCGCTCGTGAAGAAACGAGATTCCGGCGGGAAACTCTCGCCGTCCGGCATTCCGATCGAGAACGTCTATCGCCCTGAGAACGCTGCAGTCGAGTACGCGTCGGACCTGGGCGATCCCGGAAAGTGGCCGTACACCCGCGGCGTTCAGCCAACCATGTATCGCGGACGCTTGTGGACGATGCGCCAGTACGCGGGCTTCGGAAGCGCCAGAACCACCAACGAGCGATTCAAGCTTCTGCTGGATGCCGGTCAAAGCGGCCTTTCCGTTGCCTTTGATCTCCCGACGCAGATGGGGCTCGATTCCGATTCGCCTCGTTCGCTCGGCGAAGTTGGCAGAGCGGGAGTCGCGATCGACAGCGTCGAGGACATGCACGTTCTCCTCGACGGAATTCCGCTCGACAAGGTGTCGACTTCGATGACGATCAACGCTACAGCTGCGACCTTGCTGGCGATGTACATCGTTGTCGCCGAAGAACGCGGGCTTTGGCGCAACAAGATCAGCGGGACGATCCAGAATGATATTCTGAAAGAGTACATCGCGCGGGGGACTTACATCTATCCGCCCGAGCCGAGCCTCGCGCTGATTGCGGAAGTATTCCGCTTTTGCGCCGACGAGGTGCCGAACTGGAATCCAATCTCCATTTCGGGATATCACATTCGCGAAGCTGGTGCGACGGCCGTCCAGGAGCTCGCGTTCACGCTCGCCAATACCATTGAATACGTATCACGCGCGATTGGGGCGGGTTTGGCGGTCGACACGTTTGCACCGCGACTGTCGTTTTTCTTCGCCGCTCACAGTGACCTGCTGGAAGAGGTGGCCAAGTTCCGAGCGGCGCGCCGACTGTACGCGCGCATCATGCGCGATCGATTTCACGCTTCCGATGCGAGCGCTCGGCTCCGCTTTCACACCCAGACGGGGGGCGTCACTCTAACGGCGCAGCAGCCGCTGAACAATGTCGTGCGCGTTACCGTGCAATCGCTTGCGGCGACGCTTGGCGGGACTCAGTCCCTGCACACGAACGGATACGACGAAGCCCTGGCGCTACCGACCGCTGAAGCGGCGACTCTGGCGCTCCGCACCCAACAGATCGTCGCACACGAGTCAGGTGTGGCGAATACCGCCGATCCACTGGCAGGCAGCTACTACGTCGAGAGCCTGACGAACGAGCTGGAGCTACGCGCCACGGAGCTCATTCGCAAAGTCGATGAGATTGGCGGCTCCGAGCAGGCGATCGCGACTGGATTTTTCCAGGAGGAGATCGCGCGCAGCGCCTATGAGCATCAGATGCGTGTCGAAGCGGGCGAAACCGTCATCGTCGGCGTCAATAGGTTTGTCGACGAGGCAGGATCGCCGTCTGTACACGCACCCGACTACTCAAAACTCGAGAAAGCGCAGATCAAGGCGGTAAAAGCGGTCCGCAAGAAGCGAGATGCTGCGGCTGTAAAGAAAGGTCTCGCCGCTCTAAAGGAGGCGTCGCGAGATCCCGCGCAACCGTTGCACCTGATGCCGCTCATCATCGACGCGGTGCGCGCGCGCTCGACGGTTGGTGAAATCGCGGAGACTCTTGCCTCCAACTGGGGTTATTACCGGCCGACTGCATAGTGCACGCGAAGCTTGAGACGCACTTTGGTGCAAACTAGCTTTCGTAAGCGATAACGACGAAATGCCTACCTACGAGTTCCGTTGTCCCGACGGACACGACTTCGAAAAATTCTACCGATCCATAAGCGGCGCACCGACCGAGGTTGCGTGCCCCGTTTGCGGTAAGGTTGCCGAGCGCCAAATGTCGGGCGGAGGCGGGCTCGTCTTCAAAGGTTCGGGTTTCTACATCACCGACTACGGCAAGGACGGCAAGAAGCCGCAGACTCCGCCCCCGGGTAGTGGTGATAAATCCAAAGGCAGCAGCGAAGCCTCAGCACCTAAGTCCGACAGCGCGGAGTCGCCGAAGAGCGACACCAAACCTGCCGAAGCCAAACCGGCTACCGGCGACAAATCCAAGGGATCGAAAGCCAGCGAATGACCGCAGCTGAGCAAATTCGCGCCGAGCTGATTCGCGCGGCGCGTGAAATGGGCGCGCCTGCGGACGTCGAGCCGGTGCTCGAGCGGCCGCGTGAGTCATCACACGGCGATTGGGCGACCAACCTCGCAATGGTGCTCGCCAAGCCGTTGCACTTGAAGCCGCGAGACATCGCAGAGCGTTTGCGCGGCGCTCTGAATCTCGGCGCCGCCGGTGTCGCTCGCATCGACATCGCGGGCCCGGGCTTCATGAATTTCTGGATCGATGCCGGCCGCACTGCTTCTGGTCTCCGCGATATCGTGCGCGCAAACGAAGCGTACGGTCACAACAACAGTGGCGGTGGACACGTCGTCAACGTCGAGTTCGTCTCGGCGAATCCGACGGGACCATTGCACGTTGGCCACGGACGTCAGGCCGCGCTCGGCGATGCGATCGCAACTCTGCTCGAAGTCACCGGCTGGAAGGTTACGCGAGAGTACTACTACAACGATGCCGGAGTGCAAATCGACAACCTGGCGGCCAGTGTGCAGGCGCGGGTCGATGAGCTACACGGCAAGCCGCTGGAAATCCCCGAAGGTGGGTATCACGGTGAGTACATCCGCGAAATCGCCGAGCGTTATCTGAGTGAAGGAACGGGCATGTCGGTGCGCGAGTTCGCGATTCGAGAGCTGCGCAAGGAGCAGGATCTCGACTTGCAGGCCTTTGGCGTACGGTTCGATCATTACTTCCTGGAGTCGTCGCTGTACACCGACGGCATGGTGGAGAACACCGTGCGCCAGCTCGTGAGCTCAGGGAAGACATACGAGAATGAAGGCGCGCTCTGGCTGCGTACGACCGAGTTCGGCGACGATAAGGATCGCGTCATGCGCAAGCGTGACGGGACCTACACCTACTTCCTTCCCGATGTCGCTTATCATGTCACGAAATGGCGTCGCGGCTTCCATCGCGCCATCGACGTCCAGGGAGCCGACCATCACAGCACTGTCACTCGCGTTCGCGCTGGATTGCAGGCGCTGAACATGGGCGTGACCGAGGATTATCCGGAGTACGTGCTCCATCAGATGGTGACGGTCATGAAGCACGGCGAGGAAATAAAGATCTCGAAGCGCGCCGGAAGCTACGTCACCGTGCGCGATCTGATCAACGAAGTTGGTCGCGATGCCGTGCGCTACTTCTTTCTGATGCGGAAAAGTGATTCGCAGCTGATCTTCAACGTCGATCTGGCGGCGTCGCAGTCGGAGGAGAACCCGGTTTATTACATCCAGATGGGCCACGCACGGATGTGCGGCATCTTCCGCGTCGGCGGCATCGAACCGGAATCCATTTCGGTCGACGACGTCGATTTTGGCGTACTGGCGGAACCGGAGGAGAAGGAGCTGGTCAAGGCGCTGCTCGATTTTCCCGCTCTCGTTGCCGGCGCGGCCGAAGCGCTGGAGCCACATCGCATCGCCAATTATTTGCTCGAGACCGCCCGGCTCGCGCACCTGTGGTACCACAAGCATCACGTGCTCGAGCAACCGGAGGAGATCACGCGGGCCCGCCTGGTGCTCG
This sequence comes from Gemmatimonadaceae bacterium, assembly GCA_045803545.1. GTDB lineage: Bacteria > Gemmatimonadota > Gemmatimonadetes > Gemmatimonadales > Gemmatimonadaceae > UBA4720. The sequence goes on from JBJMOW010000002.1 coordinate 452,522, forward strand.
CGCGCAGCGCTCAGATAGTCCTCCGCAACGGTCTGACTATCCTCGGTGTGACCGCGCCGGAGCGGATGTAGTTGCCCACGTCTCTGGGGCGGTTACCATTACTTCGACTCAACCCACAACTCTGATCAGATGTCCGTACTGGTTGTCGGCTCTGTTGCGCTCGATTCAGTAGAGACGCCGTTCGGCAAAGCCGACGACGTGCTCGGCGGTTCAGCCAACTTCTTTTCAGCTTCGGCTAGTCTTCTCACCAAGGTGAGCGTCGTCGGAGTCATCGGCTCTGATTACCCGGTGGAGAAGTTGGAGCCGCTCAGAAAGCGTGGCGTCGACTACAGCGGTCTGGAGAAAGCGGAGGGACAATCATTCCGGTGGCGTGGGCGTTATCGCCACGATCTGAATTCGGCGGAGACCCTTGAGACCCACCTCGGTGTATTCTCGCACTTCAGTCCGAAAATCCCGGACAAGCTCCGCGATTCGCCGTTCGTGTTCCTCGCCAACATCGATCCGCGCCTCCAGCTGGATGTGCTGGAACAGGTCAAGAAACCGAAGCTCGTGGCCTGCGATACGATGAATTTCTGGATCCAGAGCAGGCGTCCCGATTTGCTCAAGCTGCTCTCTCGAGTGGATCTCGTCACGCTCAACGATGCCGAGGCGCGGCAGCTGACCGAGAAATTCAATCTCGTGCAGGCGGCGCAGTGGATCATGGCGATGGGCCCGCGTCACGTCATCATCAAGAAGGGTGAACACGGCGCGTTCATGTTCACTCAGAACTCGATCTTTTTCGCGCCGGCCTTTCCGCTGGAGAGCGTATTCGATCCGACCGGCGCCGGTGATTCATTCGCAGGTGGATTCATCGGTTACCTGTCAGAGACCGGTGATCTGAGCGAAGCCAACATGCGCCGCGCGGTCATCTATGGCTCCGTGATGGGATCGTTTGCAGTCGAGAAATTCTCCATTGAGCGTCTACTCACTCTGACCCGCGCTGAAATCGATCAACGGGTGCGCGACATGCGCCGGCTCGTGACGTTCGAGGAGGAGCTTCCCGCGTGAGCGACGACGCGCTTCGTTACGGAAGCGCCGGGGTCGACATCGACGTCTCGAATGCGGCCAAGCGAGGCATTCGACAACTGGTCGAATCGACGTTTACGACTGGAGTCGTGGGAGGCTTTGGCGGATTCGGAGGCATGTTCAGACTCCCCTCCGGGCTCGACAAACCCGTGCTCGTATCGAGCGCTGATGGCGTCGGCACTAAAATCAAAGTTGCGATCGATGCGAATCGACACGGCACCATCGGACGCGATCTCGTCAACCATTGCGTCAACGACATTCTCGTCCAGGGTGCGCTGCCGGCGTTCTTTTTGGACTATGTAGCATTCGGTAAGCTGGTTCCCGCAGTCGCCGAAGCGGTCGTGGCCGGCATTGCAGCCGGCTGTCGCGAGAATGGTTGTGCCCTCGTAGGCGGGGAAACGGCTGAAATGCCCGGCTTGTACACGCCTCCGGATTACGACCTCGCCGGCTTCATCGTCGGATATGTGGAAGAGGATGCGATTCTAGGTGCAAGTCGAGTAAGAGCCGATGACGTGCTGATCGGACTTCCGAGCTCGGGATTGCACACCAACGGTTACTCGCTGGCGCGGAAAATCGTAGCTGATCGACTGAAGCTGCGAGTCACCGATGCTTTTCCGGGCGGTGGTGGTACGGTCGCCGATGTGTTGCTCGCAGAGCATAAGTCGTATCTGCCCGCGTTGAAGCCGGTCCTCGACCGGATTCACGCAATGGCCCATATCACGGGCGGTGGCTTGGTCGAGAACCTCGATCGCGCTCTGCCGCCTGATCTGGACGCAGTGATCGACACGGGAAGCTGGAGGGTTCCGGGCGTATTCGGGGTCCTAATGGAAGCAGGAAAGGTTGAACGATCCGAGATGTATCGGACGTTCAACATGGGTGTAGGAATGGTGGTCATGTGCGCGCCGACTGATGTCAAATCTGTGTTGTCGGCGGCGGAGCAAGCGGGTGTCAAAGGTTGGCGCGTCGGATCACTCCAACCGGGCTCGGGCTCCGTAATACTCAATTGAGGAACCAAATCGATGCTGAATCGCTTGTTCGTTTCGTTTGCCGCAGTAACGCTTGCCGCGACTTCGGTCAGCGCGCAGGCAGTTGACGCTCAGCGCTGCCCGCCGGGCACGGTGAATGGTTTCGGTGTGGCCGATCAACAGCGTGCGTCGCAGGACGCATGTCAAAAGGCGATCGACTTGTTTCAATACATGGCTCCGCAGCTCGGCACCATGATCGCCGGCGGTAACCCCACTCTCGGTCAAGGCAGCACGCTGGGCGGACTGGGCCATTTCTCCGCTGGCATCCGTGTGAATGTCTTGCAGGGAAGCCTGCCGCAAGTGCAGAACGTCACGCCAGCGGTTACCGGCGCGACCAGCACGCGCTTTGATACCAAAGACCAGTACCTGCCCATGCCCACTGCTGATCTCGCGATCGGCGTGTTCAAAGGGATTCCGCTGCCGTTGACGAATGTTGGCGGTGTCGATCTACTCGTCAGCGCGTCGTACGTGCCGGAGTTCGACAACAGCGGTGTGAGCGTGAAAGTTCCGAACGGATCGCTCAAGCTTGGCTACGGCGCCCGTGTTGGAATCATTCAGGAGTCGTTGCTGACGCCCGGCGTAGCGGTGAGCTATCTCGTGCGTGATTTGCCAACACTCAACATTGCGGGCAGCAACGGCGGCGACTCGTTGTACGTCAACAATCTCAGCCTCAAGACCAAGGCGTGGCGTCTAACGGCCAGCAAGAGCCTCGTGTTCTTCAGCCTTGCCGCCGGTGTTGGTCAGGACAAGTACGACGCGTCGACCGATGTAGGAGCACACGTTGCGGCACGCGCAGTGCCCCCAACCTCCGCCGTGAACGCCACTCCGGTCTCGATTTCGCAGAACCTCACACGGACCAACATTTTCGGCGACCTGTCGATGAACCTTTTGCTTTTCAAGCTCAACGCCGAAATTGGACAGGTCTCCGGCGGTACGATCAACACTTACAACACCTTTAGTGGCAAACAACCAGCCGATTCAAGACTCTACGGATCGGTCGGAGTTCGATTCGGATTCTAACGACGCCCGCGACGCGGAGTTCATGCGTCGCGCGCTCGCCCTCGCCCTGCAAGGCTGGGGTCAAACAGCGCCGAACCCTATGGTCGGCGCTGTTGTCGTTCGCGACGGTGCGATTGTCGGCGAAGGACAACACGCGCGCTACGGCGATGCGCATGCCGAGGCGATTGCACTAAGGGCTGCCGGCGACAAGGCGCGCGGCGCGACGATGTACGTGACGCTCGAGCCGTGCAATCATTACGGCAAACAGCCACCGTGCACTGAAGCGATTCTGGAGTCGCGAATCAAGCGCGTGGTCATCGCGAGTGCGGATCCGACTGCGCTCGCGGGCGGCGGTGCGCGCCATCTTTCCGACTATGGCGTCGAGATCAGGTTCGGCGTCGAAGAGGCGGCCGCCCTGGAATTGAACGCTCCATTCTTCTTTGCGGCAAAAGAGACGGGACGCCCGTGGGTTACACTCAAGCTCGCCCTTTCCCGCAACGGGAAGATGAACGATCCATCCGGAGAGCGCCGCTGGATTTCAAATGAACAATCGCGTGTGGAAGTGCACCGCCTTCGCGCCAACGTCGACGCGATCGCAGTCGGCATCGGTACCGTGCGCGCCGACAATCCAGAACTGACAGTCCGCGGCGCGGCGAAACCGCGAGTGGCTCCGATGCGCGTCATCTTCGATCGCAACGCCGACACACCGCTACAGTCAAAGGTCGTTGCCACCGCGCGCGAGACTCCCACCATCGTCTTCGCCCATCGCCCTCCGGTTACTCGATTGGCCGCGCTCCATAACGCAGGCGTCGAGGTCTTCGAAGCCGAAGGTCTTCGACAGGCGCTCGAGGCCCTGCGCGGGTTTGACGTGCAGCACCTGTTCGTCGAGGGTGGTCCCACGCTCGCAGCAGCATTTCTGGAGCAAAAGCTGGTGGACCGACTGATTATCTTTCAGTCACCCACCGATCTCGACGACAGCGCAAGGAGCCCATTTGCAAGCCTCAACGGTGACTACCGCGACTGGCTTTCACGTCTACCGGCTGTGCGACGAGTCGAGTTCGGCGAAGACGTAATGTCCACGTATGCGCTGAACGAGGCCTGATTGTTCACCGGACTGATCGAGCAGGTTGGAGAAGTAGTTAGCGTTCGGCAGACTGATGCCGGTCGCGAGCTGCGCATCCGCTCGCCGTATTCCGATCTGGCTGAGGGGGAGAGCATTGCCGTCAACGGCGCCTGCCTCACTGTGCGCGAGCATGGCGACGATTGGTTCATAACTGCGGCCGTGACAACGACCCTCGAGCGCACCACTATCGGAGACTGGAAGCAAGGCACACGAGTCAATCTCGAGCGTTCTCTGCGCGCATCCGATCGGCTCGGCGGCCACATCGTCCAGGGGCACGTCGATTTCGTCGCGCGTGTAACCGCGGTGGATCGCGCGGGCGATGCGCTGCTGATCGATCTCGATATTCCGCGCGGCTTCGAACCCTTGTTCGTGCTGCACGGGTCGGTCGCCGTCGATGGTGTCAGTCTTACGGTCAACGAGCTAGTGCCGCACGGATTACAACTGTCTTTGATCGAATACACCCTGCGGCGCACAACGCTGGGTGACCTTGCACCGGGTGCCCGGGTCCACGTAGAGGCAGACATTGTCGCGAAACACGTGCGCAGATTGCTCGAACCCTTTCTGGCCGAGCGGTCGCCGCTAGATTCACTGAACAACTTCTCGCTGGAGCACTGAAGCAGTTATGAAGTTTGGCACCGTTGAACAGGCGATCGCCGACATGAAAGCCGGCAAGATGATCATCGTCGCAGATGACGAGGACCGCGAAAACGAGGGCGACCTCATTTGCGCTGCGGAGCTCGTCACGCCGGAGTTGATCAACTTCATGATCCGGAAGGCAGGTGGTTGGATCTGCCTCGCTTTGACAAATGGGCGCGCCGACCATCTGCAGCTCGATCCGCAGAGCGAGGTCAGCACCGACGAATACCGCACCGCGTTCACGATCAGCATCGATGCCGACGAGCGTTTCGGCGTCACGACCGGTGTCAGTGCGCAGGATCGTGCAAAGACGATTCGCGTAGCAGTCGATCCCAAAGCTGTGCCTTCGGATCTACGTCGCCCCGGACACGTTCCTCCACTGCGCGCGCGGGATGGGGGCGTGTTGCAGCGGGTGGGCCATACTGAAACGGCCGTCGATCTCGCCCGGCTCGCCGGGCTTACTCCAGCCGGCGTCATCTGTGAGATCCTCAACGAGGACGGTACCAGCGCTCGTCGTCCTCAGCTCGAAAAATTCGCAGAGGAATACGGTCTCACCTTCATAACCGTCGCCCAGGTGGTCGCGCATCGACTTCAGACCGAGCGCCTGGTTCATCGAGTTGCGGAGGCGAGGCTGCCGACCGAGCTCGGCGCCTGGAAAGTCGTCGGGTATAGCAACGACGTCGACAAGCACGAGCACATCGCCCTCGTCTTTGGCGACGTCGGACCCGACGAGAGCATTCTCGTGCGCATGCACTCGAAGTGCCTTACCGGCGATGTGTTTCACTCGCTGCGCTGCGATTGTGGCTGGCAGCTCGATACCGCGATGAAGTTGATCGCCAAGGAAGGAAAGGGTGTGGTCGTCTATCTCGACCAGGAAGGACGCGGCATCGGCCTGCTCAACAAGCTCAAAGCCTACGAGCTGCAGGACGACGGAATCGACACCGTTGAAGCCAACGAGCGACTTGGCTTCAAACCGGATCTCCGCAACTACGGTATCGGTGCGCAAATCCTCCTCGATCTTGGTCTGAAGAAGATTCGGCCCATCACCAACAACCCGCGCAAGCTGGTTGGACTCGAGGGTTACGGCCTCACGATCGACGAGCGTGTGCCGATCATTTCGATTGCGCACGACGAAAACTCAAGCTACCTGGAAGCCAAGCGCGCAAAGCTCGGACACCTGTTCGCTTCCTAAACCCGCTTCTCTCCTCCCGCCTCCCCGCAGATGGCTGAGTTTCATGGTTCGCCTAGCGGCGTCGGACGACGGATGGTCGTACTCGCCAGCCGCTTCAACGAGCCCATCGTAAAGAAGCTCGTCGATGGCGCCCTCGAAGCGCTCGTCAAGCACGGAGTCGCGTTCGATGACATCGATGTCGTTTGGGTCCCGGGCGCGTGGGAGCTTCCCATTGCCGCGCGATGGCTGCTCGGCAGCGAGCGATATGACGGGCTGGTCGCCTGCGGCGCCGTCATTCGCGGAGAGACTGCACACTTCGATTACATCGCGGGAGAGGCGTCGCGTGGGCTCGCCGACGCCAGCGCGGATCTCGAAACTCCGATCGGCTTCGGCGTTTTGACCTGCGAAACCGATGAACAGGCTGAAGCTCGCGCCGGCGGTGAGCACGGCAACAAGGGATTCGATGCGGCGGTTGCAACACTGGAAATGATGGATCTTCTGAACCGGTTGGACCCGGACGATGCGGATTGAGTCGCGCGCCCGCGCGCGCGCACTGCAGGCGCTTTACGCGTGGGAGATGCGAGGCGAGCAAAATCTGGATCGTGTCGCCACGCAGGTTTGGGATGATCTGGCAGTAACTCCCGAAGAGCGTCGTATCGCGGGACTCCTCGTCCGGGAAGTGGTCAAGGCCGGCAGCGAGCTCGATTCGCGTCTTGCTGACGTCACCACCAATTGGCGACTCGAGCGCCTCGGCGCGATCGAGCGTTCGGTCCTCCGACTCGGCGCGGCAGAATTGCTCAAAGGCGAAACTCCGCCTCGCGTAGCCATCCAGGAGGCGGTGAGGCTCGCCGAGCGATTCGGCACATCGGCGAGCGCCAAGTTCGTCAACGGAGTCCTCGATGCCTTCGCCAGACAGGCCGGCATGATCTAGTGCGGATACTCGTTCTGAACTGGCAGGATTCGGGGAACCCCCAGGCCGGTGGCGCCGAACTTCACCTACAACAGATCTTCAGTCGAATAGTCGCCCGTGGACATAGCGTCGATCTGCTGTGCAGTGGCTGGGCGAAGGTCCCGGCCAGAACTGAGCTCGAAGGAATCGATGTTTATCGAGTGGGGACGCGACACACCTATCCCTTTCTGGCCAAGCGCTTTTACAGCCGCCATCTAGCCCAAAAAGGCTACGACGTCGTGATCGAGGATCTGAACAAGGTCCCGCTATATACCCCACTGTGGGACGCAAAAAAGCTCGTGGCTCTGGTGCACCATCTTTTCGGCAGCACCGTTTTTCGCGAGGCATCGGCGCCATTGGCGGCCGCGGTCTGGCTGTCGGAACGCCCGCTCGGACTTCTCTACCGCAAAATCCCCTTCCAAGCGGTGAGTAAGAGCACGGCAGACGATCTTGTGCGCCGAGGCATCCCACGGACTTCCATCCGCGTCATCTATAACGGGGTCGACTCTCAGACACTGACGCCCGATTCGTCGGAGCGCGCCGAGAAGCCGGTGTTCGTCTATCTGGGGCGACTAAAGAGATACAAGCGGGTCGATACCGTGATTCGCGCATTCGCGAGCCTGAATCTCGACGACGCGACTTTGGAGATCGCCGGCACCGGCGACTATCGAGCACCCCTCGAAGGGCTGGCGCAATCGCTCCATCTGGGCGACAGAGTGAAGTTTCTCGGTTTTGTACCCGAGACTCAGAAGGCGCACCTGCTCCGCCGCGCCTGGGCATCGGTCCTGGCTTCACCCAAAGAAGGGTGGGGGATCAGCAACCTCGAGGCTGCGGCATGCGGAACGCCCGTCATTGCGGCAAATTCTCCTGGTATCCGCGAGTCCGTGATAGATGGCGAGACAGGATTCCTCGTTCCGCAGGATGATCCCGAGGCCATGGCTGCCGCGATGAGAGGTTTGGTGCAGTCTCCCGATCTGGTAAACGTGCTCGGAGCGGCAGGCAGAAGGTTCGCGCAAACATTCACATGGGATCGCTCTGCCAATGAAACACTCGCGCATTTGGAGGAAGTGGTTTCAAAATGATTGACACACGCGCACGCTGATGCCGCCAGCCAAAGTCACTGTCGGGCAGCTACTCGACCGGCTGCGCGGCTCACTTCAGTTGGAGGAGCTCGAGCCCGGAACCGGCCACGATCGCTCGGTTGGTAACGCCGAAGTATCCAGTCCCGGACTCGTACTCGCCGGATACGTGAAGCGCTTTTCGGCCCAGCGACTGCAGGTGCTCGGAGAAACAGAGATCACCTACCTCGCGTCACTCAGCCCCTCTGCCCGGCGCGAGATTCTCGACCTGTTTTTCTCCTTCCCCATTCCCGCCGTTTTCATAACGAAGGGTCAGCGCCTCCCGCTCGGACTGAAAGAGTTCGCCGCCAATGCGGGCGTTCCGCTCATTCGCACCAAGCTCAAGACCGCGGAGTTTTACCGGCGCATCAAGCCCGTGCTGGAAATGGAGTTTGCGCCGACTGTCTCTCTCCATGGATCCCTCGCCGACGTTTTTGGCGTCGGACTTTTCTTTACGGGGAAAAGCGGGATCGGAAAGTCGGAGTGCGTTCTCGATCTGGTCGAGCGCGGCCACCGCCTGGTGGCGGACGATCTTGTCGTCACCAGCAAGCGCGGCAACGACGTTTTGATCGGGCGCGGTCACGAGATGCAGCGTCACTACATGGAGATCCGTGGCGTCGGACTCATCGATATTCCAGCCATTTTCGGGATTCGGGCTGTGCGTCAGCAGAAGCGGCTCGAAGTAGTCGTACAGCTCGAGGAATGGGATCAACATGCAGTCGTTGATCGAACGGGCCTCGATGTCGAGACTGCCAGCATTCTGGATGTAGACCTGCCGAAAATCACGGTGTTCCTGAATCCGGGTAAGAACATCACGGTGATCGCCGAGGTAATCGCGCTGAATCACCTCCTCCGCTATTCAGGCATTAACGCTGCGGAGCAATTCAACGAGCGCCTCATGCGGCGGATGGAGCGGGCAGCGGCGTCCAACATTAAGGAATACCTACAGGAAGATCATGAGTGAGATGAAGGAAGGCGAGGCAGAGCAACCGCGCGCGGTCGTAATCGGACACGGCGAATTCGCCGCCGGGCTTGTGTCGGCCGTCGGGCAGATCTGCGGAATGGGCGACAAGCTGGTTGTGCTATCGATGATGGGCATGACGCCGGAGGAAATTGAGTCGACCATCCGCGAGCAGCTCGATCGCACCGGAGCGCGCGTGATATTCACCGATTTGCCAGCCGGGAGCGCAACTATCGCAGCCCGTCGCATCGTGAAAGATGAGCCGGGAATCGTTCTCGTCAGCGGCGTAAACCTGGCGACACTTCTCGATTTCGTATTCAACAATACGGTCTCACCGACAGAAGCGGCGCGGACGGCCGCCGAGCGAGGGAAAGCTTCCCTGATCGTGGTCGGTCGCTGATGGCGATCCAGCTCTACCGAATCGATGACCGTCTGATTCACGGACAGGTCGTCGTCGGTTGGGGCCAGCCGCTTAACATCCGTTTTCTCGTGCTCGTCGACGATCTGGTGGCGTCGAGCGACTGGGAACAGGATCTCTACCGGATGGCAGTGCCGCCGGAGATGGAGATCATTTTCAATGATGTCGGAACCGCCATCCGCGAACACTCACGATACGCAACCGATCCACGCCCCGGGCTGCTCATCACAGGCGACATCGCCGGCATGTACCGGCTGGCAAAAGGGGTAAAGGCAATCGGCAACGTCAATCTCGGCGGCATCCATCATCGTGCTGGCCGCAATGAGAAGCTCCGCTACGTGTATCTCACTCCGGACGAGGAAACGCAGCTGCGGGATCTCGAGGCGGCAGGCGTCGAGGTCACAGCCCAGGATGTGCCCTCATCGCGACCGGTGCCGCTGGTTGAAGTTCTGGAGGGGGCGACGCGATGACATTGCTCGAAACGCTCCCACTTGCGCTGCTCGGCGGACTGTTCGGACTCGACGTCGTCAGTTTCCCGCAGATAATGATCTCGCGACCGATCGTCGCGGCCACAGCGGCGGGCGCGTTCATCGGCAATCCACCAGCGGGACTACTCATTGGAGTTGTCCTCGAGATGATCGCGCTGGACACGTTGCCGTTCGGTGCCGCCCGATATCCGGAGTGGGGATCAGCAGGCGTCGTTGGAGGCGCGCTGTTCGCCTCTCAGCCCGCTGGCATGCCGGGCGCGCTCCCCGCGTCCGTTCTCGCAGCCTTGCTCACCGCCAGCATCAGTGGTTGGAGCATGGTGGTGCTGCGGCGGTTGATCGCTTGGCGTCTTGAGCACCTCCGAGATCAGCTGGAGGAAGGATCACGCTACGCGCTGATGTCATTCCACCTGTCCGGCATGACCATGGATTTGTTGCGCGCTGCGTTGGTTACGACGCTCGCGATGGTGATATTCGCGCCGATCGTGAAAGCAATCGTGGCTGTCTGGGGCAGTGAATCGGCAACTTCACGCGCGGTGGTGGTGGTTGTGGTCGCAATCGTTGCCGGCGCCGCGCTTTGGAAGGTGTTCCACTCGGTGCGCTACGTACTGTGGTTTCTCCTGGCCGGCCTCATAGCGTGGACCTTTATCCTGGTGACGCGATGACCGCGCAGGTCGAGTCGACTTTCGCGCTACCGCTGCGCATCAAGGCGGCGATGTTCTTTCGCCTGCTCGCGCTACAGGGCTCGTGGAATTATGAGACACTCAACGGGACCGGGCTTGGCTTCGCGATGGAGCCGGCATTGACCAGACTTCCCGGTGGCCGCGACGGACCGGCGTATCGCGCCGCTCTGGCGCGCCAGTCGCGCTACTTCAACACGCACCCATACCTGGCTGGCGTGGCGGTTGGGGCACTCTCCCGCGCCGAGCTCGAGGGAGTGGACCCGACTCGCATTGAGCGCTTCCGAACCGCGCTGCCCGGGCCGCTTGGAAGTGTGGGTGACCGCCTGGTCTGGGCCAGCTGGCTGCCATTGTGCTCGCTGGTGGCGTTAGGGGTGTACGGCGTGGGCGGGTCGCCTTTGGCAGTCGTTGGTACATTTCTGTTGCTGTACAACGCCGGCCATTTCGCGCTCAGGGCATGGGCACTTCACGTCGGACTTTCTCGGGGTCTCAACGTCGCAACAGCGCTGGGGAATCCGGTGCTGCGCCGCGGGCCCCAGTACATCGCGTGCGCAGCTGCGCTGGTTGCCGGCATTGCGTTGCCGTTGGCGCTCCAGCGCATAACTGGTCCGGGACGGGCGCTGGCGGGCGGTATTGTCGCGGCATCGCTCATTGGAATTCTGATTCTGGCCGGATTGCGAGAGCGCGCCGAGGGTTGGCGCATTGCACTCGGCGTATTGGCGGTTTTCGTTCTCTACTCGGTGCTGACCTAATGCCAGAGCGCGAAGTAAAGATCGTCAACAAGCTGGGGATTCACGCGCGGCCCGCCGCGGAAATCGTGAAAACCGCCGGGAAGTTCCGCAGCAACATCACCATCGTGCGCGACGATCTCGAAGTCAACGCAAAAAGCATTATGGGGGTGATGATGCTTGCCGCCGAGTTTGGCGCGACGATAGTGCTGCGCGCCGTCGGTGAAGATGCCGAAGCTGCGCTCGATGCGCTGTCGACTGTGATCGCCAACAAGTTCGGGGAGAGCTAGTGGCCAAAGGGATCGCCGGAATGCCGGCGTCGCCGGGAATCGTGGACGGCCAGGTGCACCTGCTGCGCTGGGAAGTTCCCGATGTCCGGCATCGCATCATCAGCGACGAGGCGATCCCTGGTGAGCTAAAGCGCTTTCACGCTGCGCTGGAAAAGGCTCGCGAGAGATTGCGGCAGATCCGCGCACGGGCCGAGAAGCATGCCGGTCCAGACGAGGCGGCGATTTTCGACGTCCAGATCTCCATCCTCGAGGACGGCGAGCTCGTTCGGCAGGTCGAGGAGCTCATTCATCAGAACCTTGGCGCTGAAAAAGCTTTCGACCTGGTGATGTTCGAATGGCGCCAGCAGTTCGCGCACCACGCGCGCCCGCTGGTGCGCGAAAGAGTCGGGGATTTGATCGACGTCCACATTCGCGTCCTGTCGATACTCCTCGGGCTGCCGGATCACGATCCGGTCGATTTGCCAAAGGGGTCGAACAAGATTCTCGTTACACACGATCTGACCCCGAGCCTGACGGTGCAGCTCGATCGCGAGGCGATCGTCGGCATCGCCACCGATGCAGGCACTCGCACGTCTCACGTGGCAATTCTCGCGCGGTCACTTGGTCTGCCGGCGGTGGTTGGATTGCGCAATGCGACCGAGCAATTGACAGGCAGTGAGCACGTGATTCTCGACGGCACTTCGGGTGTTCTCGTCGTCAATCCAACGCCCAGTCAGATCAAGAAATACCGTGAGCGTCGTGCCGTCGAAGCGCTGGAGGACAAAGAGCTGCAGGCGCTGGCCGCAGCCGAGTCGGTCACCCTCGATGGTCACTGGGTGACGCTGCGCGCAAATGTCGATTTGCCCGAGGAAGCAGAGTTTGCAGCACACAGCGGCGCCGAGGGAGTCGGACTCATGCGGACCGAATTCCTCGTTGTCGGCAGGGCAACGATGCCCGACGAGGAAGAGCAGTACCGCGCCTATCGCCACGTGGTCGAGGCGTTCGGAGGGCGCCCAGTGGTCATTCGAACCTTCGACGTGGGCGGCGACAAGCTGCCGGTCGGAGGCTATCCGACTGATCCAAATCCATTCCTCGGCTGGCGCGCAATCAGGATGTGCCTCGACGAGCCCGAGCTGTTCAAAACCCAGCTGCGCGCGTTGCTGCGCGCGGCGATGCACGGCGACGTCAGAATCATGTTCCCGCTCGTGATCACGCTGGATGAGGTAAAGCAGGCGAAGCATCTGCTCAACGAAGCCGCGCGTGAGCTCGACGCCAGGGGCGTCCAATATCGCCATGACCTGCCGCTCGGCGTGATGGTTGAAACGCCGGCCGCGGCGATTTCCGTGCACACCCTCGTCGATGATGTTTCCTTCTTCAGCATCGGCACCAACGATCTGGTGCAATACACGCTGGCAGTCGATCGCGGGAGCGCCAACCTCGCCTCGCGCTTCACGCCGTTGCACCCTGCAGTGCTGACGCTGATCAAGCGCATCGTCGACGTCGGCGTTGCTCACCGCCTCGAAGTCGCGGTGTGCGGCGAGATGGCTTCCCAGCCGTTGATGGCCTTCGCGCTGATCGGACTTGGCGTTCGCTCGCTTAGTGTCGCCGGGCGCGCCGTCCCGCTCGTTAAGCGAATCGTCCGCGGCGTCAGCGTCGGCGTCGCGGCCGAGGCGGCCAGCGCCGCGCTCGAGTCCCGTACCGCTCGCGAGGCGGAGGGCGAGCTCCGTCGCCGGCTAATGAGCGCATTCGGAGACGCCTCATTCCTGCGTGCCGGGTTGCCCGACGTCGTCGACGGGAATATCTTCGAAAGCTCCGGTGGAATGAAAACATCCTCGGCGCGGGAATAGTACGGCCCGACGACCGTTGCCACCGATCATCCTCAGTTCGCTAAAAGGAACTTCGTGCTCGATCGACATCTATTCACCTCGGAGTCCGTTACCGAGGGCCATCCGGACAAGGTCGCTGACGCGATCTCCGATGCCATCCTCGATGCCATCCTCAGAGACGATCCCGCTGCTCGCGTAGCCTGCGAAACGCTTGTCACTACAGGCCTCGCCTGCGTTGCCGGTGAGATCACTACCAAAACGTACGTCAACGTGCCGGAGATCGTCCGCTCGACGATCCATCGCATCGGCTACAACGATGCCGGTTACGGATTCGACTCTAAGACGTGCGCAGTAATCAGCACCATCGACAAGCAGTCGCCCGACATCGCGCAGGGAGTGGACACCGGTGGCGCCGGCGACCAGGGCATGATGTTCGGTTACGCGACCGATGAGACGCCCGAGCTGATGCCAATGCCAATTCAGATCGCACATCGCCTCACCGAGCGTCTCGCGGAGTTTCGACGCTCAAAGGACGGGGGCTGGGTGCGGCCCGATGGGAAGGCACAGGTCACTGTTCTTTACGAAGATGCATTGCCCGTTGGTGTCGAAACGGTCGTTGTCTCGACCCAGCACGCTGAAGACATCTCGACCAAGAAGATCCGCGAGGCGGTAATTGCGGAAGTCATCGAGCCGGTGATCCCGAAAGAACTGCGCGACAAGAACGTCAAATACCACATCAATCCGACGGGGCGCTTCGTAATCGGCGGGCCTCAGGGCGACGCGGGTTTGACTGGCCGCAAGATCATCGTCGACACTTACGGCGGTATGGCCCGTCACGGCGGTGGCGCGTTCAGCGGCAAAGATCCATCGAAGGTCGATCGCTCGGCGTGCTACGCTGCGCGGTGGGTGGCGAAGAACATCGTCGGCGCCAAGCTCGCCCGACGGTGCGAGGTTCAGGTCGCGTACGCTATCGGCGTCGCCGAGCCTGTTTCTGTGAACGTCGACACTTTCGGCACTAATACAGTGCCGGAGACTGCAATCATGAAGGCGATCAAGAAGGTTTTCAATCTGACGCCTAAGGGGATCATCGAAGCGCTCGATCTCCGCAAACCGATCTACAGCCCGACGTCGGCATATGGGCATTTCGGCAGAGAACCGAAGAAGAACGGCAAGGGAACGCTGTTCACCTGGGAACGCCTCGATCGCGTGTCGGACCTCAAGAAAGCCGTCGAAACACGGTAACGAGGCGTAGCCGAGAGTGTATTAAAGCTGACCGCCGAAACCGCGGTCAGCTTTTCTACTTTCGGGGCACAACGTTATCTTGTCTTCATGCAGCTAGTCGAAGTCGAAGTGATGCGGCTCGGCCTTGACCGGTCGACCAACTCCTACGTTGTCATCCTGCAGGAGAAGGGTGGCGCGAGACTGCTGCCAATCTGGATCGGCCAGCCCGAGGCAGAGTCGATCGTCATCGAGATGAACAAGCTCAAACGAGAGCGACCCCTCACCCACGATCTTTGCAAGAACCTCATCATCGGCATGGGCGGGAAGCTGCGCCGCGTGAACATCACCAAAGTCGAGAATCGGACTTTCTACGCAGAGCTTCACATCGCGCGTGACTCTGGGGCGGTTCACATCGACGCCCGCCCGTCTGACAGCATCGCGATTGCTCTCAGATTCGAGGCGCCGATCTTTGCGCAGGAAAGTCTTCTCACTGCGCTCCTCCTCGAAGACGGCCAGACCACACCCGAAACTCTCGCGGAGCCGTCGGACGAGATGTCAGCGGAGCAGCTGAAGGAATACCTCGAGAACCTGCGTCCGGAAGACTTTGGGAAGTTCAACATGTAGTCTCGCGGGCCTGCTGTTGTTGTTGCAGGTCGCGCTCCCTTCAGCTCCGCAACAAGTCTCCGGGCGAATCGTTCGTCCCGGATCGAAGCACATGGATCCAGTCAGCGGGGCGTGGGTCGTCCTGCACCGGGTCGGTCCCGATCGCGCCGGCCCGCTCGACTCCGTTCAATCAGATGCGCGTGGACGGTACTCGTTCAACTACACGCGTACCGGCAGCGAGGACGCTGTGTATTTCGTGTCGGCGTTTTACGACGGCATCGCTTACTTCACACCACCATTGACCGAAGGCAAAGTCAGCGGCGACGATGGAGAGATCTCCGTGTTCGATACCACGTCAGGTCACGTACCACTGAGTCTTCGCGGGCATCACGTTGTCGTCTCCGCCGCTGATGCCAATGCGCACCGATCGATCGTCGAAGTCTACGATCTTTCGAATGATTCTTCGGTGACGAGAGTGGCGGCGGGCGACAGTCCAGCAGCTGCAACGTGGTCAACGCACATCGCTCCCGCGGCGACTGACTTCAAAGTCGGGCAGGGAGACATCTCCGGACAGGCTGTGTCGTTCAAGGACGGAGTTGTTAGCGTCTTCGCGCCACTCGCCCCCGGTATCAAACAGCTTTCTTTCTCTTACTCACTTCCCGCGAGCTCATTTCCGTTGAAGCTCCCGCTCGAGAAAGAGACCGGCGTTTACGAGATAATGATCGAAGACAAAACCGGAGAGGTCAGCGGGCCACACCTACGCGAAGTGGATCCAGTTACTGTCGATGAGCGGAATTACAGACGATTCCTAGCCAGCGACATGCCTGAGAACTCTGTTGCAGTGATCGATCTTCCTGCTCCGCCGTCGACCCGCACGGTCGATCCGCGTTATCTGCTGGCAATAACTCTTGTCATCGGCGCGTCGATGGTCGTCGCGCTTGCGCAGGCGTTGCGACGTAGATAGCTTCGCCATCACAATCGATCGCGGACGGAAGCCACGGAAACCGGTTTGATGCCGGTGCGGCCCCGCCACTGTATCGGGCAGTTGAACGCCTACTCGTTGACACCACTGGCTGATTCGCAGCTGGGAAGGTGAGTGAGGCGGCCCGGAGCCAGGAGACGACTTTCGTCCGCGCCACGTTGCAGAACCTCGGGGGAGGTCCTGGTGGCGGTCAGGCGTCTTATGGCGCGTGCTCGTTGCGGGCATTCCTCTGGGAGGAGTGTCCGTTTTGTTTTTTCGCGCTCGCTACATCTCGATCCTGATCGCAGTTGCCACGCTCGCGGCTTGCCAGCGCAGTGAAACGCGCTCGTCACTGCTTCGCGATGATTTCGGCAACGCGATTCATATCCCTGCTGCCTCTCCATCGCGCATCGTCTCGCTCAATCCAGCGACCACCGAGACGTTCTTTGCGCTCGGTGCAGGGAATCGCCTGATCGGCCGAACGCAATTCGATTTGTGGCCTGACTCGGCCCGGTTCGTCCCCGACCTCGGCAACGGCATCAACCCGAACGTCGAAGCAATTCTCGGTGCGCGTCCTGATCTCGTCGTTCTTTACGCCAGCGAAGACAATCGAGCTGCGGCCACTCGGCTCATTGCGAGTGGTGTCAATACGGTTTCTCTCAAGAACGACCACATCTCCGACTTCGCGCGAACGACCATGCTGCTCGGCGCGATTCTGCACGACACTGCGCGTGCGGTCACTGTGCGTGATTCTGTGGAGCGTACGCTGCGCGGTGTCGAGGCAAAGACCCGCGCTGTCACCAGACCGACGGTTTTCTGGCACATCTGGGACGCGCCGCTGATCACTGTTGGGAGCGGCAGTTTCATGGACGAGCTAGTGAACATCGCCGGCGCAACCAACGCCTACCGCGACATCCATGGCCCCTCGGGTGAAATCACGCTCGAGGATGTCGCGAAAAGAAATCCGGACTTCATTCTCGCCGGGCCGATTGGAGCGCACGCCATCGAGTCGGATCCGCGCTGGAAAATCGTTCGAGCCGCGCGCAATGGGAAAATCCTGGTCGTGGATACGACGCTCGTCGCGCGGCCTGCCGTGCGGTTGGGAGAGGCAGCTGTGTCGCTCGCCAGACTCATTCATCCGGACGTGATGAAGTGAGGACTTTCCGCTCCTCGTACTGGGTTGTGCTCGCGATCGTGCTGATCGCGGTGGCGATGATTGCGATCGCCAACGGACCGGTGTCGGTCCCTATCCTCTCCGTATTGGATGCGCTGCGCAGCCAGGGGGACCCGACGGCGATCGCTATTGTGCGCGACCTTCGGTTACCGCGCGTCATCCTCGGCGCACTTGTGGGAGCGGGTCTCGGAGCGAGTGGCGCGATGTTGCAGGGCACGCTGCGCAATCCGTTGGCCGAGCCGTACCTGCTTGGTGTCTCCGGCGGGGCAGCCGTCGGCGCAGTGATGGCATTTGCACTCGGCGCTACGGGCGAAGCCGTGATCACTCTCGCTGCATTTGCGGGAAGCGTCGTCGCTGTCTTTGTCACGCTGGCCGTAGGTCGCACGGGAGGACGCGCCACTCGCAGTGATTTGCGCACGCTGTTGATCGCGGGCGTGATCGTCGGCGCGTTCGCGAATGCAGTCATCATGGTGGCGCTGGCCAGCGCTGAACCCAATCGAATTCGAGGCGCGTTGTGGTGGATGATGGGGTCTGCTACCGACGCGACGTGGTCGCGCGTCGCGTGGCTCGCCGCGAGCGTGTTGATCGTCGGCGGTGCAGTCGTGTACTGGGCTCGGGAAATCGACGTGCTCGCGCTTGGCGAAGACACCGCTGTTTCACTTGGCGTCGACGGCGAGCGCGCCGGACGGCGGGCGTTCATTCTGGCCGCAATTCTCGCTGCTGCAACGGTTGCGGCGGCGGGCCTGGTGGGATTTGTCGGGCTCGTGGTTCCTCACATTGCGCGAGCGATGGGCTTGAGAGCACACCGGCCGCTGATCGTCGCAGCGGGTTTGATTGGCGGCACGCTCGTGGTCGCCGCTGATCTGGCGGCGCGGACCCTTGCGTCGCCGATTGAATTGCCTCTCGGCGCAATAACAGCGCTTCTCGGCGTTCCGTTCTTCCTCGTCCAGCTACGAAGGGCTGCATGATAGCGGTCGAGGATCTGGTGGTGGCGTATCCGAACGCTCGAGCGAACGCGGTCGACGGCGTCAGCTTCCAGGGTCCGGACGGACAGATAACAGCACTTGCCGGCCCCAACGGGTCAGGAAAGAGCACCATCGTCCGCGCACTGCTCGGCCGAGTCGATGTCAAAAACGGACATGCGAGCATTGACGGTAACAACGCGCGAGCGCTGACGCCAAATGCGCTCGCGCTGAAGATGGCAGTCGTTCCACAGCGTGAAGAAACGACGTTTCCGATGCGCGTGCGCGACTACGTCGCACTCGGCCGTTACCCACACCTCGGGCTCTGGCGGTCACCTGACTCGGCGGATAACGAAGCCGTCGATGATGCCCTCGATCAGTCGGGTGTTTCCGATCTCGCCGACAGAACTACGGATGCGCTCTCTGGCGGAGAGTGGCAACGCGTCAGGATCGCTCGAGCGCTCGCTCAGCGAGCGCCCGCGCTTGTGCTGGATGAGCCAACGACATTTCTCGATGTCGCGCACGAGATGGCCATTTTCGAGCTGCTGTCATCGCAGGCGCGGGCCGGCCTCACCGTCCTGCTGGTCAGTCACCAGCTCAATCTTCTCGCGCGCTTTGCCGACACAATCGTACTGCTCGATCACGGAAAGGTCGCCGTCAGCGGGCGTCCGAACGACGTGATGAAAGCTGACCGGCTTGAATCGATCTACGGCTGGCCGGTTGTGATTACCCGTGACCCGGCGATTGGCGCGCCGGCGCTAGTTCCACTTCGCCGCCCCTTACGGACATGAACAGTTCATCAGAGAGAGACAAATGATGAAGGCCACAATCGCGTTACTCGGGACTGCGCTCTCAGTAGCCACCCGCAACCTTCGCGCGCAGAGCCCCGATACCACCACCCTCGAGCCTGTGATCGTCTCGGCGTCGACCCAACCGCGGAAAGCCGACGCCCTGTCCCAGGCGGTGACGGTTTTGTCAGGTGATGATCTCCGTGCGCGCGGAGTTACCCGGGTCACCGACGCTTTGCGCGAGGTGCCTGGCGCCCAACTCGTGCAGAGCGGCTCGTTCGGCTCGCTTACATCGTTATTCCTCCGTGGCGGAGAAAGCAGGTACACCAAAGTTCTCATCGATGGTGTACCGGTGAATTCCGCAGGTGGTGCGTTTGACTTCGGTCATCTCACCACGGACAACATCGACCGCATCGAGATCGTGCGCGGGCCGGCAAGCGTTCTATATGGCGCGGACGCCGTCACGGGCGTCGTCCAGATCTTCACGCGGCGCGGAACCACCAGTCCGTCCGCATCGCTGTCCGCACGCGGTGGGACATATGGAACCGTCGACGTCGACGGTAACACGGCGGGGTCCATCGGAGTGGCGAGCTACTCGCTGGGCGCCGGCCACCATTCGAGTGATGGCATTCTGCAGTTCAATAACGAGTATCGGAATGGGACGTTGAGCAGCTCTGTTGGCATCGGTAACGGCGAACTTGGAGAAGCGCGCGTGTCGGCGCGCTACACGACGGCGGAGTTTCACTACCCCACCGATTTCACCGGGCAGCCGGTCGACACGAACTCGTATCGCGTTCAACACCGCCTGACGATCGGTTTGGACGCGAACCGCAATCTTGGCGCGCGCGCGCAGGCGCGACTGCTCGCCGGTACTAACGACGTCTACGACCTCAGCGAAGACATCTCCGTCCCATTTGGCTCGCCTGCGCCTGAGCACTCCGCTTTCCGGTCGCGAGGCTACCGTCGAAACGTCGAGGGGCGTCTCGCGTTTTTCC
The DNA here is from genome assembly GCA_045803545.1 of Gemmatimonadaceae bacterium. Classification (GTDB taxonomy): domain Bacteria; phylum Gemmatimonadota; class Gemmatimonadetes; order Gemmatimonadales; family Gemmatimonadaceae; genus UBA4720. The sequence goes on from JBJMOW010000002.1 coordinate 472,679, forward strand.
TTCCCAGGAACAACGCGTTGACGATCGGCGCGGTGCTGGAGCAGGAACATGAGAACAGCGCAACCGGTTCCGGAGCAGTTGGATCACCGACGACGCAGACAGATGCCTTCGATGCCAGCCGTCACAACGTCGCGTACTACACGGAGCTGCTGGGAAATCCGGTCGATCGATTGTCCTTCACAGTGAGCGGGCGAGTCGACGACAACTCCGACTATGCGCGTTACCCGACATACCGGTTGGGAGGTAACCTGGGAATCATTAGCGGTCTGCGTCTAAGAGCCTCGCTCAGTAGCGCCTTCAATGCGCCCGCGTTCAACGAGCTGCGTCCAACGCTGTACACTATCGGCAGCCCCGATCTCCGGCCGGAGAAAATTCGTTCAGCTGAACTCGGTGTCGTCGGATCGCTCCTTGGAGATGCCGTGCGCCTCACCGCCAGCTATTTCACTCAGCGCTTCGCTGACTTGATCCAGTACATCAACGGCGGGCCACCAGATTTCAAGGGAAGCTATGCGAATCTCAATGCCGCGGTGTCGAACGGATACGAAGCGGAGGTCCAGGCGTTGCTGGGCGCCGGCTGGCGTGGGAATGCCAGCTTCACAGTCGTGAATCCGCGGGTAGAGGCGGTGGACGTGGGCTATCAGGGTGGGGACCGCGCCGGCGACGCGCTTCTGCGGCGTCCCAGCCATTCAGGAACGTTGGGGCTGTCGTATTTCGATAAGCGCGGATTCAACGCAAGTACCACCGCGGTATATGTGGGACAGCGACCAGATCTCGACTTCTCGCAGTTCCCGTCGCCGAGAGTCTCCCTGCCGGCATACACACGAGTCGACATTTCGGGAGAGCTCCCGCTACTGAAACAGGTTACAAGGCTGACGCTCACAGCGCGCGTCGAGAATCTCTTTGACCGACGCTACGAGGAGGTTCTGCACTTTGCAGCGCCAGGGCGAACGATTCTGATCGGCGGCAGAGCAGCGGCGATATTCTGACGTGCGAGCGGTTTGTCCCACGTTTACATTCTTTGAATGTCGCTGCTGGTTACCGACGCGATCGTCCTTCACGCGTTCGATTATCTCGAAAGCTCACGTATCATCCGGCTACTGACGCGCGACGCCGGTGTGCAGTCCGTGCTCGCCCGCGGCGCGCGTAAATCCCGGGGTCGTTACGGCTCGGCGCTGGATCTATTCGCAGAAGGCGCCGCCCAGCTGTACATCAAGCCGAATCGCGAGCTGCATAACCTGTCGTCGTTCGAGGTATCGCGCGCGCGCAGCGAGCTCGCGTTCGACATCGGTCGTTTCACGGCCGCATCAGCGATCGCTGAGCTGGCGCTCCGCTTTGGTGGGGAGGAAGCAAACCCTCTACTGTTTGAGACCGTAGCAGACACTCTCGACACGCTCACCAACGCCACGCCTGGAGCCACCGTCGAGGACGGCCTGGCGGGCTGCTGGCGAATCATCTCGGTGCTGGGATTCACACCAGAGTTGTCGAGCTGCGCGCTCTGTCACGCGCCGTTACGGGACGTAGATGATGCGACATTTTCGCACACGGCGGGCGGGATCGTATGTCCTTCGTGCAGCAGGCTCGCACCAATCGGGCGGCGCATTCCATCGAGTGCGCGAAATACGATCCGCAGCTGGCTCGAAGAGGAGATGCCGATGCATGACGGAGTTCGTGCAGATGCACCGCCTCCGCTCGGCGAGAACGAAGGTCGGTCGCATCAGCGCTTGCTTCGCGAGTTCATCGGCGCACACGTCGGTGACGATCGACCGTTGCGGGCATTCGCGGTGTGGGAGCACGAGCGCTGGAGCGCCGCGTGATCATCGGTACTGCGGGTCATATCGATCACGGCAAAACTGCACTCGTCAAAGCCCTGACGGGCGTAGATACAGACCGGCTCCCGGAAGAAAAGCGGCGCGGGATTACGATCGATCTCGGGTTCGCGTCCCTGGCGCTCGACGGTGTTGGAACCGTCGGTGTCATCGATGTGCCGGGTCACGAGGATTTCGTGCGCAGCATGGTGGTCGGTGCCAGCGGGATCGACCTCGGTCTGCTCGTCATCGCTGCTGACGAGGGCGTGATGCCGCAGACTGTCGAACACCTCTCCATCCTCCAGCTCCTGGACATTCCTCTGATTGCAGTTGCAATCACGAAGTCTGATCTCGTCGATTCCGACTGGGTCGCAATGGTGCAGCAGGATGTGCTCAGACTTTTCACGCAGAAGCAGCTGCGCGAACCAGCCATCATGGTGTGCTCGGCGCGCACGGGTGCTGGCATCGATGCCCTTCGTGCCACTCTGTCGCGCCTTCTCGCGAACGTCGTCAGTCGTCGTGCCGGCGATGTGTTTCGGCTTCCGGTCGACCGGTGTTTCACGATAAAGGGCACGGGAACAGTGGTTACGGGAACGGTCTGGAGCGGAGAGCTGGACGTAGACGCGAATGTCTTCATCTTGCCGACGCAGCGCGCTGCTCGGGTGCGTCGATTGGAGCAGCACGGCAAAATGTCGTCGCAGATCGAAGCCGGCTCGCGAGCCGCTATCGCGCTAGCGGGCGTCGAGGTGAACGAAGCACCGCGCGGGTCCGTCGTCGTGCGCGATGAGAGCTGGAAAGCAACATCGTTGTTCGAAGCAGTAGTGCGTATTGACCGCGGCTCGGTGCAGGCGTTGACACCGAGAACGCGCTTGCGGCTGCATGCTGGCGCGACAGAAGTCGGCGCGCAGCTGACGCGCGGTGGTGTCCAGCGAACCACGGGAGATGCGCTTGCGCGGCTCGTCACCGATGCTCCGATCGTCCTGCGTGGTGGTGACCGTTTCGTGCTGCGGCTTCCGGCGCCATTGCGCACCATCGGAGGCGGAGTTGTCATCGACCCATACGCGCGTCGGCGACGACTTCCTGCATGGGGCGACCGGCTCGCGCTTCTATCCCGCGATGCGACCACGCGTCTCCGGTACATTCTCGAAACGCAGGCAACACACGGCTTGCACAAGCGAGACGTTCCGATACGCGTCGGCTGTACACCGGCGGAGGTTGGGGCGATAGCAGGCGCCAGCGGAGCCTACGTCGCCACGCACAACCTTTTCCTGCCCGCAGCTGTCGAACAAGTAATGGCAAGCGTTAGAAGAATCGTCGCGGAATTCGAGATCAAATCTCCATTGGCGGTCGGCATTCCCACGCGGACCGTGCGCGAGAGCCTGCGCGTCAACGAGGAGCTCGCTGACGTGGCGATCTCAGGCCTGCAGCAGTTGGGCGAGGTCGAAGCTGCGGGCCCGCTCCTGCGTCGTGTCGGCTGGACGCCATCGCCGACCGCGCGTGATCTCGAAGCGACAAACCGCGTGGCGCATGATATTTGCGCTGCGGAGCAGGAGCCGCCAAGCGTGAGCGAGTTGGTCACGCGTTATGGCAGCTCGGTGCCTGCTTTGCTTCGCATGTTGGAGCGGCAGGGGCGAGTCGTTCAGGTGGAGCGAGATCGCTACTACGACCGGATTGCTCTTGATGCGATGATCGCGCAGCTCAAGGAGACGTTGAAACCTGGCGAGGTTTACGCCCCCGCCCAGCTTCGGGACGTCTTGGGATCGTCACGAAAGTTTCTGATCCCGTTCCTCGAGTTTTGCGATCGGCGCGGGGTTACTGAACGGCGTGGCGATGGGAGGGTATTAAAGGAAACCCCCGAGGTTTTGCTTGACACCTCAACCACGCGTTCATAAGTTCGCGCCAGAGAACACATGTCCACCTTGGTAGGAGTTAGCGTCTAAAGACCCTTTTTCGTCAGTTGGAGACAACATGAAGCAGCTGTGTCGGGCGCTGTTCCTGGTGCTCGTAATCGGCGCGTTCATGCCAAGTCGTTCGGCGGCTCAGGGTATTCAGACCCAAAACCCCGGAGGACAAGGCGCCGGGTTGCAGTTGAAGCAGAATTACCCAAACCCGGTCACCCAAGACACCCATATCGAGTTTGTAGTAGGCGATGCGCAGGGATGCTCGGATCCGGGTCGTCAACACCGCGTCACACTGAAAGTGTACAACCTGCTGGCTCAGCAGATCGCTGTGCCGGTTTTGCAAGGCGGTGTGGGGAATGCGGCTGGTGGTGAGGCGTTGGAGAACCAGCTTTTGACTTGCGGTTCTTACCTCGCATACTGGGACGGGAAGTACTCACAGACTGGAGATGACGTTGCTTCCGGGATCTACCTTTTTCGGCTCGAAGTCGACGGAAAGGTCCTCGTGAAGAAGATGATCGTAAGGAAGCAGTAGTCCGCCATTTTCTCATGCGCGCTCTGGCAGAAATGCCAGAGCGCGCTTCTTTTTGGGACATGATCTACGCCAACTTGGCGGGTTTTATGCGGCATCCGCGTTGCACTTTTCCCAAGCTCTGCGCCGAACTGCCTCTGACAAACGATGATCAGTCCTGACCGACTTACCGTAAAAGCAACCGAAGCGCTGAATGAAGCCGTAGATCTCGCGCGGCGCACGGGCAACCCGCTCGTCTACGATCTGCATCTCCTGACGGCGCTGCTGGATCAGGATGAGGGAATCGTCGTTCCCGTCCTTCAGAAGCTCGGTGTCAGTGTCGCGCAGCTCCGCGAAGCAGTGGGTCGAGAGATGGCGCGTTATCCCAAGCAGTCCAAAGCGCAGCCAACGCTTTCGCGCGAGATCAACCAGGTATTTGACAAGGCTGAAGCCGATGCGCGTAAGCTGGGCGACGACTTCGTCTCGACCGAGCATTTCCTGCTCGCCCTCTCGGACGTAAAAGGCACTGAAAGCCGAACGCTCCTCAGCGAAGTCGGCGCCGGGCACGACGAGCTGCTCGAGGCCCTGGAGCAGGTTCGTGGTTCACATCGCGTCACTGACCAAACTCCGGAGAACCAATACCAGGCGCTGCAGCGCTACACGCGCGATCTCACTGAAGTCGCTCGCAAGGGAAAGCTCGATCCCGTCATCGGACGCGATGAGGAGATTCGTCGCGTCGTACAGGTTCTCTCACGCCGTACCAAGAACAATCCGGTTCTGATCGGCGAGCCGGGTGTGGGCAAAACCGCCATCGCTGAGGGCCTCGCTCAGCGCATCGCCAACGGCGACGTCCCGGAAGGTCTCCGCAACAAGCGCCTTGTCTCGCTCGACCTTGGCGCACTGATCGCAGGGGCGAAATTCCGCGGCGAGTTCGAGGAGCGGTTGAAGGCTGTTCTCAAAGAAATCACCGAGGGCGAAGGCAGGTTCATCGTCTTCATCGACGAGTTGCACACCATTGTCGGCGCCGGCAAGGCGGAAGGCTCGATGGATGCCGGCAACATGCTGAAGCCGATGCTCGCGCGCGGCGAGCTACGAGTTGTCGGCGCCACCACCCTCGACGAGTATCGGAAGAACATCGAGAAAGACGCTGCACTAGAGCGGCGATTCCAGCCTGTTTACGTCGGCGAACCGACCGTCGAGAATACGATCGCGATCCTGCGCGGTCTCAAGGAGCGCTACGAGTCTCATCACGGCGTGCGCATCACCGACGGCGCGATCGTAGCCGCTGCCACGCTCTCCAACAGGTACATCGGCGATCGCTTTCTGCCCGACAAGGCAATCGATTTGATCGACGAGGCGGCGTCTCGCCTGCGCATCGAGATAGATTCGATGCCGCAGGAGATCGACGAAGTCGAGCGCCGCATCACTCAGCTCGAGATCGAGCGTCAGGCGCTGCAAAAAGAAAAAGACAAAGCTTCACGGGAGCGACTGAGCGCCCTCGAACGCGATCTCGCCGAACTGCGCGAGAAATCCGCAGGGATGAAGGCGCAGTGGCAGCAGGAGAAAGAGACACTGGGCGCAGTCGGCAAGATCACCCAACAAATCGAGCAGGCGCGCATGGAAGCCGAGCGCGTTACTCGCGCAGGTGATCTCCAAAAGGCCGCAGAGATCACCTATGGTCAGATTCCCCAGCTCGAGCGCCAGATGCGGGAAGCGGAGCAGAAGCTGGCCAGCAGGCAGGGCGGGGGAGCTCGCTTCCTCAAAGAGGAAGTTACCGCTGAGGACGTGGCCGAGATCGTCTCGAAATGGACTGGCATTCCCGTCGCGAAGATGATGGAAGGGGAGCGCGAGCGCCTAACCAAGCTGGAGAATGAGCTGGCACAGCGAGTGATCGGTCAGGAAGAAGCCGTCGCGGCTGTAGCAAACGCGGTCCGCCGGTCGAGGGCTGGTCTGCAGGATCCCAACCGCCCTATCGGCTCGTTCATCTTCCTCGGTCCCACGGGTGTCGGGAAAACCGAGACTGCTCGCGCGCTGGCCGAATTCCTGTTCGACAACGAGCACGCGATGGTGCGCATCGACATGTCCGAGTACATGGAGAAGCATGCCGTTGCGCGATTGATCGGCGCGCCGCCCGGTTACGTCGGATTCGAGGAGGGTGGCCAACTTACCGAAGCGATTCGTCGCCGCCCGTATTCGGTAGTGCTGTTCGATGAAATAGAGAAAGCGCATCCAGACGTGTTCAACATCCTGCTGCAAATCCTGGATGACGGGCGCCTCACCGACTCACAGGGTCGAACCGTCGATTTCAGGAATACCGTCATAATCATGACGTCGAACATCGGCAGCACCTACATCCTCGAGCACACCGGTGACGATCGTGCCGTGGTCGAAGCACAGGTGTTGAGCGCGTTGCGTCAACACTTCCGTCCCGAGTTTCTCAACCGCGTTGATGACATCATCATCTTCCGTCCGCTCGGCAAGGAGCAGATCGAGCACATCATCGACCTGCAGCTCAAGCGGCTCGAGCAGCTGCTCGCAGAGCGAAAGCTCACGTTCGAGCTGACACCGGGAGCGAGGGAGGTGCTCGCAACCGAGGGTTACGATCCTGCGTTCGGTGCTCGGCCGCTCAAGCGCGCGATCCAGCGCTTGTTGCAGAACCCCCTGGCGCTGGCGGTGCTCGAGGGTCGTTTTTCGGAAGGTGATCACATCATCGTCGATCGTGATTCCCGGGGAGAGCTGACGTTCCGCAAGACAAACGAGCCTGCGCTTGCAGGCAGATAGCGCTCGCGAACAGTCATTCGGTGCCTCGTCGCTTACGAACGACGAGCAATACATTCGTAACGCGCTCGATGTTGCCCGCGAGGCTGCGCGCAGAAATGAAGTCCCCGTTGGGGCGGTGATCGTTCGCGAGGGATCGATCATCGCCGCCGCCTCGAACCGCACGCTTCGCGATCAGGATCCGACCGCACACGCGGAAGTGCTGGCGATTCGCGAAGCGTCAGCGAAGCTGGAACGCTGGCGCCTCGAGGACTGCACGCTGTTCGTGACCGTAGAGCCTTGCGCGATGTGCGCCGGAGCAATCGTGCTCTCCCGACTCAAGCGCGTCGTATTCGGCGCCTGGGATGAAAAGGCAGGCATGGTCGGATCGGTCGAAGACCTGCTCAGGCATCCTCGGCTCAATCACCGGCCCGAGGTGCGCGCGGGTGTGCTCGCTGAAGATTGCGCGCGGTTGATCGAGGATTTCTTCACGAATCAGCGCACTGCCGTTTGATGGCCCTTCATCTGTACGGCGGCCGAAAGCCTGACTAAACACTTGATGGAACCGGGCCGAACTTTGCAGTAGACCCTACCGACGCCTTCGTGAGTTTGTATGCGCCGGTTAGTCTTTCTTCTGCTCTCGGTCATCGCCTGCCAAGCCGACCGTCTCGCCCCCCGACCAGCGATTAGTCGAGATCTCGAAACGACCGTCGCCAACGATGACGGACCGCCGTCGTCGTTTCCTTCCGGTTCGGACACCTATAGAACAGGGCTTTTCACCGGAACTGGCCGTCACGCCCTGGATTGCTCACCGACAAGCGATGGTGGGCGGGTATGCAACGGCTACCTCAGAAGTGATGTCGACAAGACGTTGCTCGACACTCGTCTCGAGCTTCCCGCCGGCGCAGGGCCATTCCCGCTGGTTGCACTCATTCACGGGTACGGCGGTAGCAAAACCAGCTCGGGAGACATCGCAGCGCGATTGCGCGCTGATGGATACGCGATTCTTCGCTACTCGACTCGCGGATTCGGAGATTCATGGGGTCAGGTCAATCTCGCGGATTTGCACGCCGAGATCGGCGATCTAAGAAGCATGATCGGACAGGTGGTGGACGAGAAGGATTTCGCCTTGAATCCGGATGCCGTTGCGGTGACGGGCGCGTCTTACGGCGGAGGACATTCCTGGCTCGCGCTCGTTGCGCCCACCTTCGTAACGCAAAAGAAAAACACGGTCCGCATCCGAGCCGTGATTCCCATAGCTCCTTGGAGCGACCTCTTGTACTCGCTCCTGCCCAATGGTAGACCACACAACTCGCTCGATGGCCTCGGCGCGCTCAAACTGAGTTATGTAAATGGGCTCTACGGCTCCGGGATAAGGCAGAATCCCGCGCGACCATATCCGAACTATCCGGACTATTTCATCGCCTGGCACGCGTACGTCAACGCGACCGAACCCAGCAGCATTGATCCGGTCTGGCAATCGATTACCGACGGCTTCACCATCGGTCGCTCGATCTGGTGGCAGCAAGCCTTCTGGCAAAGTGTGAGCGGCGGATCTCGGGTTCCGGTTTTTCAGGTGCAAGGCTTTACGGACGATCTCTTTCCGCTGCCGGAAGCGAAACGAATGCTGCTCGCCCTGCAAACTGTCGCGCCTGATTATCCGATCACGTCCTATTTCGGCGACCTCGGCCATCCCCGAGCTCGCAATCAGGCCGCGGAAGTCGACTATGTGCTGGGCCTGATCGAGCCGTGGCTTGCGTATTACCTCAAAGGCGAAGGGCCGGCGCCTACACCGTCGATCTACGCTTCGCGAACGGACGAGGCGTTCAATCCGGATCACGTGATTCGAGTGAATGACTGGTCCGGCCTCTCGACGGCCGAAATAACCGAGGACTGGAACGGCACACCGACGCCGCTGGTCAATCCCGCCACCTGCATTGCGAGTGGAGTGTTCTGGGATCCGTTCGTCGGAATCGCTGACGGCGAGCTGCAGCCCTATCTAACCCCGCCACCACCGTCCGACACCGGCGCCTGCAGTCTGTCGACGTTTTCCTTTACTCCGACCTCGGACCTGACTATCTCCGGCCAACCGACCGTAACGCTCGACGCTGTCGTTGCTGGTCATCGAGTGCAGCTGAATGTCCGGCTGATCGATGTGAACGGAACGAGCGAGCGCCTGATCACGCGTGGAACGATCACGCTCGACGCTGGCCTCGGTGTGAACATTGGAGCCACGCAGATCCTGATTCCGACCTATGGAAATCTCTGGCTGGTGCCAGCGGGTCATACGATCAGGCTAGAGATCTCCAATGTCGACAGTCCCTACATGACGCCGAGCCGGGAACCTTCGACCACTATCATCAGCGCCGTGCATCTCAGAGTCCCGACGAGATAATCGGTCCAGGCGAGAGAGAAATTCACTCTCGTTGGGTTGAAGAAGTCGATTTTTCCCGATAACTTCGGTGGCTCCAGGACAGGTGGCCGAGTGGTTGAAGGCACCGGTCTCGAAAACCGGCATACCGGTGAACCCGGTATCGAGAGTTCGAATCTCTCCCTGTCCGTAGTTTCCTCCCGAAAAAATCTGTCAGGACGGGTGGCCGAGTGGTTTAAGGCGCACGCCTGGAAAGTGTGTGTACGTTCATAGCGTACCGTGGGTTCGAATCCCACCCCGTCCGTTAACTCGTTGCGACCTAGCAGGTTGCGAAAAGCGCCGTATGCAGCGTCAAGCCAACGGGTTAGAACTGCATACGAAACGTATACGTTAAGCCGCATTTGACCCTCCAGTCTGTGATGGCTTTTTCCCCCCGATCAGGGCCGTAATTGCGCTGTCCGCAGCTGGCGAGCGCTCCTCGAATACGGGGCTCAGCTCACTCCTGGCGGCCAGATCTTCCGCTATTACCTCATTGGCCCCATCCACCCTTGCGAAGGCTTCCGCCGGCGACTCCGGACCAGTGTCCACTTCCGGACGTTCGTTCTCGCCGCGCAGCTTGGCCTTGAAGTCGCGCGCTGCACGCCGGCCGATCCGGTTCTCGCGCTCCGCGTATACGCCCTTCGGAACGGTCGTCGAGCTCCACCCGCCCAACGCCTTCAATCCTTGCTCGCCCAGCTCCTCCTCGAGCGCCAGGTCGACCGGTAACCGGCGGAGACCGTACGCGCCCATTCCCTTTACGTAAGCGATGCCTGCCTTCGCGCGGACCGCGTGAAAGGTCTTGATCACCCACTGCCTCGAGACGTGCTCGTCGGGTCGCATCTTCTTCCCGAGGCGATGATCGACGCCGTGTTTCCGGCCGAAGATCCTGCCCGCCGGGAAAAGCGGATAATCTTTGCCGGCCGTCAGATACTGCTCCTCGAGCGGGCCCAGGAATCCCGTCAGATACGCATCGACGACGATCCGCATCCCCTTTGTCAGCTCGACGATCTCTCCACTCTTGTGGCCGGCGCCGTGCACGTGCAGCTCGCCGAACTCGGCCTTGTCCAACTTGAGATCGCTCCGCATCGCGCGCGATGTCTGACCCAGGCGGAGCTCCGCGGTCACGTAGATCAGGATCGCGATGCGAGGATCGACGAACGGTGCCGCCTTCACGATCTTCCGCATCTGCTCGAGCGTGAAGCGTGGCTGATACGGCTCCGGATCTCGCTTGGCTCCGGTCAAGCCGCGACGGAACGCGCGCAGGTCGTCCTTCCATTTGACGGTGCCCGAAGCGGTCCTCTCAGTATCGATCTGCGCCGCGTGCAGCGGAATGAGTTTCTTCTTTCGCAGCCAGTTGATTGCTGTGATGAGTCTCGACACGGTGGTGTCGGCCGAGCGTGAAGTCTTGTGACCTCGACGCACGAGATCAGACACACGAGCGCGAATGAGCTTAGTCCACATCGAGTCGTCGATCGAATCGACCGGCGTGTCCGCTCCCCACACACTGACGGCGAAGCGCAGCGATCTCACGAGCTCGTCGCGGAACGGGAATTTGTTTGGATACTTTCCCGTTTCCTTATCGGTGATCAGCGTCTCGACCTCGCCGATGGTCACGCGCTTCGCCTGCGGTCCGGATACTGGCAGCGTCCCTGACAGCTGCTGCGACTTCCGCATCGCCTGCTCGACAGCCCACTGCGCGACGTCCGGATTCACGGAGCCGTCCGCATTCCGGAGTGGCTTACCGAGCTTGTTGTTCTTCAAGCTCTCGCCGCCCCAATTCTCGACGCCGGTCCGCCACCACCGCAAATAAATTCCTCCTTGCCGGTGGGGATTTTCCTCGACGACAACTTTGTTCGGGAACACCCCGACCTCGGCCGACCACTTCTTCGGCGCCGCAGATTTTCTCGCGCGCGTCATGCGGATCTCCGCTGGCGATCGCGCTTGCACGCCAGGCACACACGACTGCGCCGGCCCTTCCGAACGCGGATGCTTGTGTTCGCCGGCGTGTACTCGTGACCGCTCGAGCAACTGGAGCGGCCGCGCCAGAAGTTGTTGTCGCGCCCTTTGGCGTTGCGATCGCGCATGTTCGCCAGCTGGGTACCGAGGAAGAAATGCTCGGGGTTGAAGCAGGGCGGATTATCGCAGCTGTGTAAAACGGACTTGCCGTCGGGAATCGGCCCAATGAATTCCTGGTACGCCATTCTGTGCACGGACTGCGTCTTGTTGCCGACGGTGATCTGCCCGTAGCCGAAGTCGTCGCAGCCGCGCGTCCACTCCCAGCATCCCGATGGTGTGATCCGCCGATGCTTTAGGAGTCTCGCGCGCACCGATGGTGGCGAGCAGGGAAGGCACCTGCAGCCGGGCTTGTGACCAGGTGGACGCTTCATCCGCGGCTCCCGTTCGCCAACATCGCGCGGCCAATGCCTGCGCGAATGTCCTCGACCGGCACGACGTAGCTCTCGTGCGGACCGACGTGAATTGCGCAGAGCGCCATCCAACCGCCACCCATTGCGGGATAACCGCCCACAGTCGGTAGGCCGCACTGTTTCACGATACCGACTTCGCAAGTCGGAGAGATCTCGCAGGTGTCGTTCACGCGGTTCTCCTCTTGCGCTTCCGGACCGCGGTCCGCGGGATCTCCCAATCGCCGGCGCCGTTTTTCGTCGCCTCGAGCTCGCCGGCCTCGATCCATTTCCGGACTGTGCCGTCTTGGACGTGATGGATGCGCGCGTACTCTCTCGTGGAGAAAGTTTTTGTCAACTGCTCGATGGACGCGATCGTCTCCTCGAGCTCGCGTACGCAAGTCAACGTGATGTACGCGCGCGGATCATCGGGCCAATCCTCGCGCAGCTCGTTGACTTTCTTTCTCCACGAGGCAGCGAGCTTCTTGAGATCGGGATGCACCAAAGCGATCGACATCGTGCTTATCGCTGGTCTGGAAGTTTGAGATCTGTCCATTGCCACGCATCGCAGGTCCGGTCCGGATCTAGGCGGATCGCGGCAGCGATCATTCCATCGCGCTCGCGCTCGAGACGCTCCGCATCTTCGACATGTCTGATGCCGCGCAGCGATCTCGCGAAGCGAGCTCCGGCGTTCTTGTGCTCGGCGTCGTGGAGCAGCCGGTCGACGCGACTCTCGAGTGTATCAGTCATGCTTCCACTGATTCGCGGATTGGATAATCGAGCCAGGGAACGGTTTCGTCGCACCGCACGCGCACCGGCAGTGTCCGCGGCTTGAGCACACGTCATCCTCGCGGTCCACGCACTCGTGCAGATGAACGGCGGGCTCCGGAAAGCGATTAACTGTCGACGCGCTCATGCTGGATCGTCGTCGACGTGGAGAGCTGCACGTCCCTTGGCCGTCAGCTCATAGCGTTCCTCGGCCGGCACCAGGGCGCGCTCGCAGGACATCGTCCGATCGCAGTGCGACGGCCAGCCATTGCGCAAGCAGGAGGCGGCTTGCTGCGCGGTGATGCGTTCCTGGTGTCGGCACACGACGCACTTGAGAATCGCGCCGTGTGGCCAAAGCGTGCTGCCGATCTCCTCGTGAACCTTGCCCAGCTGCTCGAGCTTCTCGGCATTCATTTCTGAAACCTCCGTTCGAAGAAGCGGCGGTCCTGGTAGCGGCGAATACAGCCGGCATTAACACACGTGCGGCATGCACGGCCGTTCGGCCGGTTGATCGTATTCTCGGGCGTGAACTCGTGGCCGCGCTTGCAGTGGGTCTTGAACGCGTTCGGAGAAACAGCGCGACCCTTCGCCACCATATCGTCCATGTTGTCCTGCAGCGTCCCCAGGAACAGGTGATCGGGATTCACGCAGTCACGCACATCGCAGCGATGCAGAACGAACAGTCCCGGCGGCACCGGACCGCGCGCGAGCTCCCAGGAGAACCGGTGCGCGAGGACCTTCCGATTGTTGATGCGTATTCGCGCATAGCCGCCGGAGGGGCGCGTGCGCGCTTTCTGCCGCCAAATCCAGCAGCCGTCTGGTCGACGCAGCACTGCGCGCTCGAAACGGACCTGCGCACTGAGGTTGAGAGTCACCGCAGCCTCCTGTGCCGATCAGCGTGCTCGCAGTCGGCGAAATGCGTAATGCCTTCTCCGAACGTCGTCGACGTCGGGTGAACAGCGTGGACGTGCCTCATCGACACGACATGCGGCCGCTTCGTCGACGGGTGTATTCCCCAGTAAACGAACGCTCCGCAGCTGCACTGGAATTGCCGCGTGCCCGGCGGGATCGGAATCATGACAGTCCAGCGCGCGATCGCGACGTTCGTTCGCAAGCGCGCCGGCGGCAGCTCGTCATCCGGGATGAGCGGCAACGTCTCGGGATCCGCGTGGAGCAGCTTCACGCCGGCGGCACCGGTTTGCCGTTGCCAGGTACGAACACCGTAACGGCGGGCGCTGGCTCCTTATTACTCAGGACGCCGGCGACAGCCCGAGCGATCTGCTTCTGCAGTGCGGTGTTGAAGTCCTCCTGCGCAATTGACTGCTCGACCGATGCAACAGCCTCCGTAGTGAGCTGCTCATCGCCCTCTCCGTCACGCCAGCGGCGTTTAATAACTCTCGTGGTCGCGTTGCCATGAAGGTCGCCAGTCAGACTGAGCACGGCGGCCGCGAAACGGATCTCCTCCAACTCGTGGAGTGCTAGGCGGTCCATGACAACGCCGGCCCGCGAACTAATGTCATCACCTTGAGACTTTAGCTGCGCTACATCGCCGAGCGGCAGCTGCGTGCTCTCGATTGCGAGCGCGTTCAAATCGCTCCACGCGACTTGCGCGGCCGCGCTCTTGATCCCCAGCTGCGGCGCATGCTCGCTCAGGAATAGTGCGATGTCAGCTTTGCGCTTAGCGCAGATGTCGCACATCAGCGGGCCCCCGCGCCGGCCAGCGGCAGTTCATCGCCCTCAGCCTCGAGCTTTGTGCGGATCTCGAGCTCCAACGCCGCGATCCACTTGTCAGCGAGTCCATACTTGACGCCAACTTTCAGGCGACGCTCAACGCGATCGCGAACGTCCTGCCCGACGTGCTCGTCGGCGATCAGCTCGAGCAGCCGTGCGATTTGCGCTTCGGTTGCCGGCGTGTCGTCGGCCGGTCTCGCAGCTGCAGCGGCCGTGACAGGCGCAGGCGCATCGGCAGCTGCGCGAGCCGTGACGGTCTCCGGCGCCGGTGCAACGATCTCGTACTCGGCCTCGGGAATGTCCTCGGCGTCGAACTGTTGAATGACGCCGGCGAGCTTCCGATTCTTTGGAAGCGCTTTCGTGATCTGGTGGATGAGGGTCTTGCGCGCGTACCAGCCGGGCATCTCGCCTTGCTTCCACGATTTCGATTTCTCCTGGCGGATCTTGTCAATTTCCTCGACCGACATCACGACGACCTTCATCGGCTGTCGCTGGCTGATGAGCGCCCAGGCGTAGGCGCCAAGCATCTTGCCGCGCGCGGCCGGGTCGACGATCGGATGATGCTCGATGAAAGGCGACGTGCCTTGGTGATAGATGAAGTGCTCCTTCTCGTAGAAGCACTGCGCGTCGACGTCGCGCGCTGCGCCGGAGCCCTTCACCAGCTCGATGTCACCCTTCCAATCGCGAAGTGCCTTGGCGCGCTTCTCCCACCGATCGGGCTCGCCCTTCTTCGATACCTTCACGTTGAAGGGAACCAGGTGAATCGTCTCGCCGAACTCGAGATCCTGTTTCACACCCTTGCCAACGGCCATGATGATGGACGCCGGCGTGCACTCGAGGATCTCCGGATTCTCGGCCACGACCTGGTGGATCGTTGAGACGACCCGCTCGAGCGAGACGCCATGCGGCAACAGCGGGATGATCTGCCGCTTCGCGTCGTCGCTCAAAAGAATCGATGATAGCTGCTGTCGCGCGAGTGCCATCGAATTAGTTGCCTGTCCTGGTGCGCTCATTCCTCGCCACCTCCGATCGCCATCTCGGCGTATTGTTCCGGCGTCAACGCTCTCACTTCCGTCTCGGCCGACTTGGTCCACAGCCTGTGCTTCGCCTCGTCGATCATGTCCTCGGTCTCCGAGATCATCGCCTGGAGGATCACGGTGTGATGCCTGACCGCTTTCTCGAAGCGATCGCGCTCCTCATCGGAGAGCGACTGCGTTTCGTTCCTTCGCTGTGCCTCCTCGAGATCTTGGAGGCCGATCCGCAACCGCCTGATCTTCTGCGTCAACTGCATCGCCACTTGGTAAAAGGCCTCGAGCAACTCCTTCATTTGCATTCATCCCCGAGCGGCCCTTACCTTTAGCGACGACAGGGCGGCCGCGAGTCCCCGTGTCTCTCCAGTAGCTGCCGAGTGCTGCGCCCCCAAGGCCTTCGCACTCGGCAGCTTTTTCTATCCTGCCCTCCGCTCCGCTCCCCGAACAACGGCACCTGTCGTTTTGCGATGGACAGCTCCGTGATGCCGCGTGCAGAGCCATCTCACTTGCAACGGCTTGCCGTAATCCTCGTGATGCGCGTGCGCCCGCGACGCGCCGCACACTTCCGTCAAAACTGCTCTGCGCAACGGAACTATGCAGAAGCAGCCGTGCGAGATTACGCGCTCGCAGCTTTTCGGGATCGCGGACGTACTTCGGTGACCGCGCGTAGCGCTCACGCCTGCGCGCGAGCGCTGCCAATGTCGGCGGCTGATACTGGGAAGGGTGGTGGCCGAGCTCGTGCCAGCATTCGCGGCACATGCTTCGGCGTTTGCCCTTGCCCTTCGACGGAAACTCCGCGAGTGGCAATTCCCAGTGACACTGGCTACACACCTTCGTCGCCAGGGTAAAGCGGGGCGCGGGAGTCGAACCCGCAGCCTCCAGGTTGGCTACCTGGCGTTCAACCATTTGAACTTCCCCCGCAGGTTGCATCTGCCACCTGCTGCACTTCTTTCACTGCAGCCGCTCTGATCTCGAGCAGCACTGCGACGATTTGATCGATCGCGGTGATCAGGCGAATGAGCATGGGCGTCGACCGATCACCTTGGGCGATCGCCATCTGGATGACGTTGAGCTCGCCTTCCTCCTTGGTCTCGATCTCAAAGAGCTCCTTGAGTAGGCGAACTGCGCCCTGTGTGCGAGCCGAGAAAAAGTCACCGATCGCGTTTACAAACTGCTCGCAGATCTCGGCACGGCCATTGTTGAACGCATGCACGAGGAGCTGCGATAGCGTGGCGTGAACTCTGTTGAAACCCTTTCTGATGTCATGCTTGCGATCGATCACTTTCTGATCGCCGGCGGAAGGGACTTGAAGGAGAACGCGCTGAATGTCCTCCTGGAGGCGATCGCGCTCCCCGCCAGTTATCAGCTGGGGGTGTGTCGCCGGCGTCGACTGCAGCAGTTGTGTGCTCACGATGTCAACGCACCTGCGCCATAACTTCGGCGCCCCAGAAATCCTCGGGGTCCATCTCGACGTAAGCCGCGACGTTGGTCGCCAGCTCCTTGCTGGGGGTGCGCTTACCCTCGAAGCACTCCCGGAGGTGAGTCCACGAGGAGTCGAGGTCCTCCAGGGCTGCGACGCCACTCGCTTTGTCTCGGAGGGTCGCGGCTTTGGCGAACTCCGCTTTGCGCTGGAGTGGGGTCATAGATACTTTGGTGGCAGGTCTCATTTAGCCCGTCTAAAGGGGACGGGCTAATTATTAGCCTCTATTGGCTAAATGTCAAGCTTAGCCTTAATGCCACCTGAGAAACCAAGGTCCGAGGACTGGGGCGCGATCCTGGAAGCGAGCCTCGGAGAACGACTTAGGCGCGCCAAACGTGGCGCGAAGAAGAGCAACAAGGAAATCGCGAAGGTCGCCGGCGTTCACCCGGTGACTGTGAGCGAATGGTTCCGAGGCCAGCGACCGCGAGACGATACACTCGAGAAGGTCGCCGATTTCCTAGGCGTCGATCGTAACTGGCTAATAAACGGTCAGCGTCCGCCTGAACTCTCCAATGACTTCACGCCGAGCACGAATCTGAGAAAGCGCCTGCGCCCGGCGCCGTATGCTCGCGTCTACGAACACATCGAGAAGATGCAGAGGGCGGGCTGCTCGGTCGATCAGATCGAGCTGGCCGAGCGCACGATGATCGACAGTGCGTTCAATCAGTTAAACAAGCGCGACGTCCGAGATCGGACCGATGAGGATATGATCATGGACATCGACTCCGCTTGGCAGTGGATCAAGGAAGTGCTCAGCCGATCGGGCGTGAGCGGTCTCGAGTAAATGAAGCCACTGTCAGTCGTCGCCTTCGCGCGGTCTCTCTACGCGACTCACCCCGAGCTGATGGGCCCGGTTCGGTGGCAGGGCTTCCTTCGCATGGCGGAACGGTCCGGCATCGCAGTACGCGTCGTGCCGCTGTCGCGGCCAGCGCGATTAATCCGCTACGGTCAAGCACTTTGCATCCAGATCCAGCGCGAGCTCAATCACCATCTGCGGACGTTGTATGGCATGCATGAACTCTGTCACGCCTGGCGCGACGAGCTCGGCATGGAATGCATTTACGCGGATGAGGAAACGGTAATGACAGATCCGAAGGAAGATTTTGCGGACCTGTTCGCCTGGTATGTCACGTCGGAAGCGCGGATCTTCCACGAGCCACTTGAAGCGCAGCTCAAGTCGGACTTATCGCCCGTTCGCGTCGATGGCGATGGCAGATTTGCCATGCCAGTTGTAGGCGAATCGTTCTGCGAAGGGGCGTTCCTTGAGATCTGTGGACCCCGTCGACCAGAAGGCTATGACGTTGTAGTCGCCGCGGCTCTGGTCCCAGAGAATGACAATCGTGCAGATCCAAAGGCCGTCCGCGTCGAAGTCAGCGGGAAAAAAGTAGGCTACCTCTCGCGCTCAATGGCCAGGCGTTACCGAATGCGATTTGCGCGCCGAACTGTGTACTGCAAGGCACGCATCACTGGCGGCTGGAATCGCGGAGGAACTGACACTGGAAACTTTGGTGTGAGACTCGATCTCACAGGAGGGGCAGGATGAAGCGGTTTTTTCTTGCGGCATGTACGCTCGGAGTTATGGCGTGCGGCTCGGATTCGTCCGGGCCTAGGCCGGTAACAGGGCGGTACACGTCCGCAGACGGCGGCAGCCTGTTCATCGACTCTCGGAGCTACACGGTCTCGTTCAATCAGCAGCTCGTGGAGGTCGGCTCCTGGACGCAGGATGGCACTCAACTGATACTGAACGCTGAACCATGTAGTCAGAGCGGCGGAATTCAGCCTTGTTCGAACGATGTGTCGAGCCTGCGGATTGGCGCCGGCACGCTCGATGGAACGATCGCAGGCCGGAACGAGCATTTCACCCGGATTAGTGCGTAGGCTGCGACCATTCATGCGAGTTAGCGCGGTGATCCTAGCCTTGATTCTCCTCTCGGCGTGCGAGTCGAGCGAGAGGAAGGCGGCGCGGTTGCGCAGCGAGGCCGCGCTTGCGTGTCTCGAGGCACGTCCCGGCAACGCAGATCAGGTTGCGCACGACGCGGACCCAAACTACAAGGAGAGCCCAGCTGAGAGAGAGGCGAGCGTGGCGAGGATAGCCGTCGAGCTCCAAGCCAAATGCGATGTTGCGACGCGAAACTTTAACAGGTTCATGGGACGGTGAGCTCGCAAGCGATAGGCGCGATTATGATTATGCTCGGCGCGTTCGTGATTGCCGCTCTGGTGATTCGGGCAGCGGGGCAAAAGCACGCGGCTACAGTCTCCGCCGCGAAGTCAGCGGATACCCCTTCGCCGAACGAGGACACCGAACGGCTTGTGAGAGTGCTCCGGACCATCGACAAAAATCAGGCGGCGCGATTTGCGGACTTAAAGCTCTTTCTGTTTTTCCTACCGCTGATCTGGGGAGTGATCAGCGGGATTCTGTATGCGATTCTTTTGGCGCTTCGCTAAGACGTTTGCGTGGCGGCGTTCGGAATTCCTTGAATCCCCAGAACGTGAGTGCATTCCGATCGCACTGAAGTACTCCGAAGGCCTGATCTTCCTGGAGCAGTAGCCGGACGTCTTGCGGGCTCGGCTCGCATTGATATGCGAGCTCTCCGCCGAATCTGCATTTTCCCTTCGCGTCGCAGGTCGTTGGCGGATGCACGTGTACACGCACCACGTTAGGCATCGCCGGACATTCATAGACGACGCTCTGTGGATCCGCTGCTGTCGATTTCATCGGCATGAGCAGCCGCAGCGTATAAGTGCGGTACGCGACGCCCTGGTAGGGATCGAAGTCTGTCGAGTCGACTGTGAACACGGCGCAGAACCCGCGCTCGACCTGGTCGACGTTCGCAGTGTCCCACCGCGCGGCAAGGAATTCTCTCACCGAGCTGTCCGCCATACCCCACGGCCATTTGACAGCCTGCGCTTGCGAGCTCGAGCTCCCGATCGCGAATGCGAAAGCAACGAGAACCCTTCTCATGCGGTCGCCCTGCATTCCGGGCAAGCCTCTGTGCGAGGACCAGCGACAAATGTCCGACAGTGGACACAGAGCCGACCGGGTGAGCTGAGTGAGGAATCGTATTTCCGGTCGGGCCGCTCCGGCTGATCGAGCCAGGCGAAGTTGTCTTTGCGGCCGCCGTAGTTCCGCGGTGGGCGCACCTTGGGCGGCGCGTGCAGCTTCTCGAGGATGTCGGAGACTCGGTCGACGTAGCACCTCACGTCTGGCTGTCTCCGCAAGGCTCGAGACGACCCTCGGTAAGAAAACCGTGATAGCGCGGGCTGCGAATGCTTGCGCGCACTGTGAGCGTTTCGGGCTTCCGGGGATCGCCCGTGCGCGTCCAACGGCCGTCGTCGACCATCCAATCACAGCCATCCGGCAGCATCACCATTAGCGTGATGCCGTCGGGATTATCGGCTGGCCACCAGCGCGCATTCCACATCGCACCGGCTGGAGCACGCCGATGCGGGTAAAGCTTTCCGTCAGGTGCTCCTGAGTAGAGTGTGTAGCAGTTGACCTGCCAGTCATCGTCGACCTGGAACGGCTCGCCGCACTGATCACACGTCGCTGGCCATCGCGGATCTTCCTGCGAGACCAGATCATCGCGATTCCGCTCGTAACCTTCCGGCGCGTCTTCGATCCAGGCACTCCGCAGTGCCTTCTCGAGGATCACGATCGACGCATTGTGGCCGCCGCCGTAGCTCGAGCTGCGACACTTCTTGTCTTTCTCGAAAGTGAAGCGGCGCAGTTGCACCTCGCAGAACTCCGTCGGCTCCATCCAGAAGCATTGCACGATTCCGCTCATGCGAGCACGACTCTGATCATCGTTTTGCGACCGCAGCGATGATCTTGATCACGCGATAGGTGATGTAAACCGCGACCGTCGTTCCTACGACGCCGATCACTACTCCGGTCTTCGTGCCGAACCGCGGTTCTTTCTTTTGCTCGAGGAGGTCGACGTGATCGTTGAGCGTTCCGACCAGGAGATTCTGCAGAGTATCCTTCGCGGCCTCTTTGACGACTGTCGGCGGGACCTGAATGCTCAGACTGTCTGCCTTTACGAGTGCCGCAACAACGGACGGCAATTCGACGCGCTTCCCGTCAGCGATTACAGAGTCGCCCTTTGTCTCAACCTTCGATCGCGCCGCGCGATAGTCACTGTCCTTCGCGACAAGCTTCTGCGTCTCGACATCGGCTGACTCATTAGCCGCAGCGAGTGCCGCCTCGAGCTGCTTTGCCTTCTCAGCCGTCGCGGCGATCTTTTCGCCGAGCTCGCCTGCCTTGACCCCATCGCGCCGGATGCACCAGCCACAAGCAGCGAGGATGATGATCGCGGCGACGCCGGCGATGATCTTGTTCCGAAGGGAGAAGACGTTCATCGGAACAGCGTGCCGTTCTTGTAGCGTTTGACCGTATCGACCACTGCGTAGGCGACGTATGCGAGCCACGGGAGCGAGCCGACCACAGCGCCGGCGAAAAATGCTTTCATAGTTTCCTCTGTTTCAACAACGCGATCATGCGGCGAGCGCCTCGCTAATTCCCTGCATCGTGTCGTCGTTGTAGTCCTCAGCTCCCGGGATCTCGGCGTTCCAGACCGCGCCACAGATGCCCGCTTCTGCCTGGAGACGGAACGATCTCTCCATCCACTCGCTCCGGAGTGACGGATCCGGAGGAACCAGCGCGAACTCGGTGTTCCAGATCGGCTTGTCGACCCCGTGCATCAGCATGACAGATCGGAGCGTCGCGATCTCGAGCGGCAATTCGTCCGGCGTCTGCGGGTAGCTGTGAAAGGCGATCACATCGCAGGAGTTGCCGCCGCCGGCGGACAGATAGCGATCGGCGAACTGGACCCCGCGACTCAACCCCAGCTCCGTCATCGAGGGAGAGAGGACGATCGCGCCCGGCTCGATCTCTTTGATGATCTGGTACGCGACAGCGGACTGCGCTGCGAGCTGCTCGACTGTGCCGCTCCAGTAGCCGGCGACACCGGGCTCGTTCCACAGCTCCCAGTATTTGATGCGGCCGGCCGACTGGGTGACGACGTCCCGCACGAACTGAGTCCACGCCGCGGCAAGAGGGACTTTCGAATTCGGATAGCACGCAGTAGATGGCGGCTCCCCGAACGTGAACATCACCTGCGCGCCGACTCGCTCCGCATATCTGAGATTCGCCTCGAGCGCGGCCGCGTCGGCGACCATCTTCCACCACACCGCACGACTATCCCACAGACGCAGTAGTCCGAAGTAGCAGGTGACCGGGCAGCACAGCGAGCCATCGTCGAGTACCCAATCGCCTTGGACCATGTGACCGAAGAACGTCGGCCCGATCGACTTCGACCGGAGCTCGCGTGGCCAATCCAGCTTCTCCGCCTTACAAGCCATTAGGATGAACGCAGCTGCAGCGCGGCCGCACTCGAGGAGAAACTTCCGCCGCTCACTCATGCGTCTGCCCGGATGTCGAGGAGATACTCGATCCTCGCCATGCCGTAGAAAGCCATCTCCGCTTTCCACAGATTCTTGAATTCTTCGTACTGATCCGGCCAAACTGTCTGGCAACCGAGACTCCCAGTCGACGTATAGCCGCCCTGGTGGATCTCGATGTCGAACATCCCAGTCTCGCGGATTCCGTTGTCACGCAGTACGGTCACCGGCTCGGCTTGGATCAGGCATGGATACTCGTGCGGCGTGCCGGCGTGATGCGTCCACGGCTTCATTGTCCAGACGCCAGGCTCGAGGACCGCCAGGCGGTCGCCTTGCTTCGACGGATCGGTGTTCGCGTTAAAAGTCTTGAACACTCGAGGGGAGAGAACGATGATCGCGTCATCGTATTGGCCGCGATCGTTCTTGCCGGCGAGGCCCATCGAGTCGCGGAAGTAGCCGCGCTGCCCAATGATGATGGTTTGATCGGTGACGCCGTATGCAGCGAGGATCTTCCGCGCGTCAACGATCGAGAGCTGCGGCCGCGCAGGCGGGATCATGCTCACGGCGCCGACGTTCCATTGCCGCCGATTTTGAACGACGGAATAAGAGAAGCGAGATTCTTGAGCGCGGCGAAGACGGGATCGAAATCGATCACCATGCCGGACACGAGAAGGAGGCCGCCGGCGAAGTAGACGAGATGGAGATCGATCGGCCGCTGATGAAGTGCTACCCAGCCGGTGTAGAACGCCGCGGCTGCGATCGCCAAGCCGACAATCGCGCGGAGTACGAGCTTCACTTGCAGCTCCGCGGGAGAATTACTCTAGGCTGATTCCGTTTCGTCTGCTCGCAGACGAGGTACGCGATGTCATCGAGCCGCGTCGTGATGAACTCGTTCTGACGCTGGAGTCTTGCGATCGAGCTGTCCTGGACGGTGTCCGTTTTGTGGATCTCAGCGATTGCATCCCCGGATCCGCTCACCTTGTAGCCAAGACTTGCGAAAAGCGCGGCGACGATTCCGCCAACGATTACGGCCAGACTGGCAGCTTGGCCGATCTGCCCGAGCGTGTGCTTTGCGGAGTGGAACCACGGCCGGCCGTGTGAGACTTCCATCTGCGTTGCTGTGGGGGAAAACAAAAAAAACGGCCGCGGGCTCTTTTCAGAGCTGCGGCCGTGGTGAGCGGTCGAATGAATTTTGGTGCTTCTAACTCAGTTTACAGCCCGTCACAGGGCGACGCCACTCCTCGCTAGACCGAGTGCGGATCCGCAATACCGCGGGGGAACTTAGGGGTTCGGAGCAGCTCTTCTCTAGCCGCGCGCTTAACTGGAAAACTGTCGAACACCGAGAGCGCCTGTTTCCGGTTGGCGATACGTTCAGCCATTATAGCGGTCATCAGATCAATGACGTCCGCCACGTCGATGGCCTCGGGGCCGACAAGTGTATGGTGTGGAATGGAATGCGTTCCGGTCGCCGCCCTGAGCCCGGTTGGGGCACCTGTCTCATCGACCTCCCAGCAATCGGCATGCAGCACTGCGTAGTGATCCGCGTCCAGCACCTTTTCCTCGATCGCGACTACGACGTGCATTCCATGATCGGGCAAATGAAAAACCCGATGGTGCGCCTCGGTCGCAGCGGTGACAACATCGCCCGTCTCCACGCGAACATGCTTGGTAGTCGGGAATAACTGTCGCGCTGACCCGCCGTCTTTCTCGGCCGGGATCGCTTCGTCGGCGCCTAGATTCTGCGCGGCTCGCTGGACTTCTTCTGCGCTTCCTTTGGGCAGTGGCATCGTTAGACTGGTTTGATGTTGTGATTCAGAATGCCGGCCGCAATGAACGTCTGCGCTTTCTCGACGGTCAGCTTGACGACCGGTCCTAAGTCCCACGACCTGATGACGTGCTCCACACGCGCGCGCGGGCTGCCCATCAGCACCTGTCCGGGGAAAAGCGTTTGCGCCTGACGCCAGGCATCAGCCCCTGCGAGTTTTAAGCGATGCTTGGCCGAGCATACGATGTGACGGCCGTCTTCGAACCAGATTTTCGTTCGCGCTTCCATGAGGTAGGCGGATGCCGCCTTGACTCTGAAAGCCCCGAAATGGTCCTGCCGGAATTCCGGAATGGTCCAGACGTAGTCGCCGACCTCGATCTGGTCGGCGCGCTTCTCGTGGAGATGCTTCCCGTGCCGGTCGCAGACAAGAATCAGCGTCTCCGGCGCGACGCACGTGGGACCGCCAGTGCCCGAGCCTGTTCCACTTCCTCCGGACGTTACGATTTGCCCGACGTAAAGGTGAGCCTGTTGGTTAGGTAAGTAATTGGGCTCGATCAGCGCGAAGTAGGTCGGCGATCCACCCCCGGCGATAGTTATATCATCTGTGTAGATGTAATTCTTGCCGGTAGCGTTTTGCGTACATGTCCCCGACCCATAGTCGACGACCTTTTCGTTGTTCCCCGTGTCCCCGACTACGAGGCTCCAAGCGCCGATGCTGATTGTCGTGCCGCTTGAACTGACCGGAGTGGGCGAGCCGCGGTTCGCATTACTTATGACCTGCGCCGACCACGCGCCCGCTATTGCGGACGGGGCGTGCCGGAATGCACCGTCGAGGTAGCCGCTACTATGGAGCTGCGTGAAGCCACGACTGCCGCCCGTTTTTTCGTTGGCTGTTGTGCGTTTGTACGTCGAGCCCTCGGGCACATCGTCAAAGATGTGGTGGCTAGTATTGAAGTGCGTGTTTAGAGCGTAGCCGCGCGAATCGACGTGCGACGAGTGTGATGTCAGTCCATCGTTTGTGGTGGATCTGCCGCCGTAATCGCCGTCGTCGAAAGGTCGCCCGCGTTTCACATGACCGGTGGTATCGATTTCCTGCCTCTGCGACGGAACGCTCGTGTGTATTTCGCTGAAGAGACCGGTGATCGTATCGGTGACGCGAAAGCGAATGAGCTTTGTACTTCTCAAATCCCGATTAACGACCTGGGCATAAGCGAAGGACGTCCCATCGCCGCTGTTGAGGAGCGTCTCTGCGGAGTTACTGATCTTGACGTAGATGGCCCATGTCAGGTTCGTTCCACCTCCGCCGGATCCTGCCACCGCGTTGAGCGTCAACGTTCGAGTTGTATCATCGGCTTCGGTGGCGCTCGGTGTGATGGTCGGAACCGGCGGTTTGAACACCACAGGCATTCCCGTCGTTGATACGGCTCCGCTCTGACCGACCCCAGAGATCGCGTCGAGGCCGCGAATCGCGACGATGAAATCCGTGCCCCAAAGATTCTTGCCCACTATGACGCCGACGGCCGAGACCCTGCCGGAGATCGGCATTCCGTTGTCGGTTAAGCCGTCGGCCGAGAATGAGAGGCGACGATCGGTGTACTGGTCGGTTAGGATCGTGACTGCGTCGCCCATTTTGAGCCACGGCCACATCAGGACGGTCTTCACCTTCCAGAGTCGGACTCCGGATTTCCATGCGCGCTGAAACTTGTCGGCCGAATAATTCGCCTCAGCCAGATCGTTCCACCTGCAGAAGTTGTCCGGGAACTCGAATACGTCGAACAGATTCGGCCGACCCCAGCCAGTGAGCTCGTCGAACGCCTCGTAGGTCGCTTGGTTCGTGAACTTTTGGGTGTCCGCCTGGTAGCCATACTTCACGCGAACCGAAGGCATTCTCCGATCGGCGCCGATCGGAGTCTCGAGCGAAACGATATGGCGATCGTCCCATGTGGCGACGGAGACCTTATTCGGTGAGTAGATGTCGGCAAAATCGATTCGCCCTCTCTCCCACGTGATTATTCCGTCGGCGTGCAGGGCAACGTCCTGGATTATGTCGAGCGCTTTGACGCCGTCCGACGGCAGCGTGAAGGTGCCCGTGCGTCCCGTCGTCGGCGGCAGAATCCCGCGATACCGTGCTGGAACCGCCGACTGAACCCCGAGCAAATCGCTATAGATCGCTGCGTAGTCCTGCCCCACATAAGCGGCACCCGTTCGCGTCGTTACGTCGGAGTGGATCTCGAAGGTGTCGCCGTTGACTGGCACCGTCTGGAGATTCGGATCCGCGTTGATGTCGAAGTGATCGTTGTTATTCGCAACGATGACGTAATCGATTCCGGCGGCGTTCCCAGTGACGCCGTGTGCACGGAAGCCGACCAGGCTCTGCCCGGTGAAAGGGTGTGATCCGCTCGTCGACGGAGTGACGCGATAGGTCGTGCCTGAGACTAGAGCGACGGTTGTCGCGGCCACTGTACCCGACAGCGGATAGCGATACGTCTCGACAGCGGAGGGAATCTTTACACTCAGGCGATCGAAGCCCGAGACGAAGGTCATCTCCTCGGTGCCGTCCTGCGGATCCCGGTTCTCGAGTCGATAGCTATTCAAGAAAAGCCGCGTTCCGTCGCGTGTGTTGCGTGCGTAGACGTGCGCCTCGAGCGAGGAGGGCGCGTATGACGATCCCAGGAGGGAAGCGAGATCTCGATAGTCTTTCCGGCCGGCCTTCAGGATCGGCAGCTTGAGCTCGCCGATCGAAGACTGTCCGGTCACGGGATCTGCGGTGACGGTCGAATCGAAATCCTTGAGATAGCGATACGTGTTGAGTGTCACGCGTTCGACCATCATCCACGCCTGAAGACTCGGCGTCGCGAACCGCGTGCCCGACGCCGGACCCGCAGTGAAGCTCGCGGTCAGGCGATACCAGATGAAATAGTTGCCGTTGACGAGGATAGTCCCGTCCTTTACTGCGCCGATGCTGGTCCACGGCCCGGCCGCAGAGACGTTAGAACCCTCGAGGGAGTAGGTGATCGACGTCCCGATCGGCTGCCAGTCGTCGAGGCGCACTTCGAGATCGTGCGTCGGCACTCCGCCCATGCTGAGAACGCCGACCCAGGAGCCGCTTGCCGCAAAGGTCTTCGCCTTCAGGTTGTGATAAGGCTGCTCCCACGTGCCGCCGGAATCCTGCGCGCGCTGTTTCGTCGTTGGCCGTCTGGCGATTCCCCACGAGCCGTTTGTAACCGCCTTCGCTCCATAGCCTGGCACGGCGCCCGCGATCAGGCGATCGTCGGGATTGTGGGTGAGATCGTTCGCGGCGAATGGCTGGAGCGTCGGGTTGTACGGGCCGCAGTTACGATTGGTGGCCCGACGATAGAACGCGGTCGTGTCGAACTGCGCGGCCGTAGCGTTGGCGACGCATCCGATCCACGCGCCCTGAAATCCGCGCCCCACAGGCTCGACCGAGATCGAGAGACCGCGAGGCATGTTGATGATGTGGCAAACACCCTTGCTGTCGATGTTGGGGTTTCTGAGCGCGGAGCCATCGTAACCCAAGCCGGTGTTCGTGTTCTGGAAGCCCGGGTGGATAATGAACCGTCGCTGTGTCTGCGAGGTGAAATCGATCGTGTATACGCCGCCGCCTGGCGTGATGCCGGCAGCGTTGGCTTTTACGTCGAACGGATCCCCGATCGGAACGAGGTTCCAGTCGACGTCGTAGTAGCCGAGGCGCACTCGAAAGATTCCGTTCTTGTCGAACGTGAACGAGCTGCCGGTCGCTCCGAAAGTGGCGAGGTAGAGATCGATCGACGCGAGCTCGATCGCGACGCCCTGCGCGATATTGGGATTGAAGAAGAAATCGAGCGCGTATTCCTCGGATCCATCAACCGCATCGTGGAACGCGTGGCGGACCGTCGCCGTATTGGTCTGCGAGAAAATGGAGCTCGTCCCCGTCTGGGTTAAGGACAGCGCTCCGGAGTTTGCGTCCGCGGTGACATTCGTCTTGGTGCCCGCGTCCCAATCCGCTTTCGTCGACGCCTGTGCCGCTCGCGCCACGGCGAGGATGTCGACGTCGAGCTCCATGCACGGGTTGAGGCGTTGGCATGCTCTAATGATCGAAGCGACTGAGCCCGCCGCCGGTATTCCTGGTAGAGTGGGCATCTAGACGTAGAGCGTTGGCACGACTTCCTCGAATTCGCCGCGGATCTCTCGGTGAACCGGATTCACCTTGGGATCGTAGAGGAGATCGCCGGGGAGTTGGAACATTCGCATCTGGCCCACGCCCGTCGTGTCCGAATCGTCGAACGCGAACCAGCAGGGCGCGTTGTAGCGGAGCATGCGACGGATTTCGGCATCGAACGGTGCGTAGTCAGTCGATTCGACTGAGACCGCGAAAGCCACCTTGTCGAAATTCATGGGCCGCGATTTTACTCTGACTGCGCCGCGCGAGAGCTCGTTTCGCTGATACTTGACCTGCGTGCCGTAGTCGTAGGCCCCCGGCGCGTCCATAAATTCCGAGAATCTGTAAGAGACTCCGAGATGAAGACCGGTAACTATCGGCGCGATACCGACACCCATGCCGATCGACTGGATCAACCACACCCTTTTTGCGGCGGTAGAGAACGTTTTCCACCAGACACCATCTGGCGTCAAACAGCCATTCGCATCAGATGGAAGGCCACCTGGGGTCGACGGAACCGTACAGGAGGCGTATTGGACGACTCCGACTGAGAGGGTCGAGTCGTCGCAGCCATAAACATTGAAGGCCTGCCCTTTGAAGTTGTGGCCGCGGTCGAGCACTACGGTGTTCGGGCTTTGAACCGACAGGCAGTCGACGTAGAGGTCGCGTGTGCCGTTCGTTCCTACCGTCGTCCAACTGGTCATGTCGCGGAGGTTGTCGGCAACGTGAAAGGGCTCGTGGCCGGGAGCATCGTCGGCCGTTCCCGAAAAATTCTGGACGACAAAACCCGGATGTAGCACGACGTTGTCGTAGAGGTTGTCGGTGAGGATGAGCGGTTTGTTGGACATCAGAGCGCGACTCGGATCGGCTGGTTGAGATTGGTGGCGCGGTCGATCTGCTGGCGCGTGCGCGCGATCTCGCGCCCAGACTGATCCTGGTGGATCAGGACGAACTCGAACTTGGTGATCTGGTCCGACTCACCCGCTCGGGCACCAGCTCCGAGCTGCGCCCCTGCCGGTCCACCACCGCCGCCGCCGCCGGATCCGGCACCCCCGCCGCCGCCGCCGCCGGCGATCCCGGCAACTACGCCCGCTTCGGTCGCGAACACTGCACCAGCTTCGAGGTGCCGCGCGCCGCCGGCGAAGTTGAGGTCCGCGAAGTCGCCGGCGGCGAGTGCGAACTGTTTAGCAGCCAGGCCCTCGAGGAGCTTTACTTCCGGATCCAGTGCGGCCCGGAGAAGTTGGCGGCCGAGATCCTTCCGGCTGTGAATGAGCGCGTTGCTCATGTTCGTCTCGACCGAGTAGATCAGGTCTGCCCGCTTCTTGATGACGTCGGCCTCTTTTTTCGCGTCCTTTTCTTTTTGCGTTAGCTGCTCCGCATCGAAGCGCTTGTTCTCAGCGCTGATTCGTCGATTCAGGGCCTGGACCGCGGCGACTTCCTCATCATCGGCCTGTTTCTGCAAAGCCGCTTTGAGATCGTTCGAGATGTTCATCTCATCGATCTCCTTTCGCCTGACCTCGCGCTTTGCCTCAATGACTGCGAGCTGCGAGAGCGCACCTGCCGGCGACGCGACATCCATCGCAGATGCTTTGGTCTCGAGCGTCCGGACGTTCAGGACATCGAGATCGCGGCGGGCTTTCTCATCATCCTTCATGCGGCGATCGAGAGCTGCGATCGCGGCCGAGCCCATTCTCACCGCCTCGTGCAGCTGCGCGAGTTCGGCGCCCTCGAGACCTTTCTGTTGCTTCTCCTTCGGGAATAGCGCGCTATGGAGTTTGTCGATTTCGCTCCCCATACCAGCGCGGCCGGAGACATCCCATTTTGGAAGTTTGTCTAATGCTTCCTGGTCGGCCTTGAGTAGAGCGAGGCCGATGAGACGCTGCTCATGAGTGGCTTGGTGATGCGTTATGAGTGAGGCGAGGTCGGACGTGAAGGTCCGGTCCTGCGACTCTGTGCTCTTCGTGTAAAGAGCGTCGCGGTTCGCGATGGCAACGGCAAGGTCGTCGTTTGCCTTCGTCAAATTCGCCTTTAGAGTGTTCGTACTCCCCTGCGAGAACGGGTTGGCTAATGCTGCTTTCGCGCTCGCGACTTCCGCCTGCGCCGCCCCGACCGTCTGACCCTCAACGCCCCCGGCAAGTCTTTGGGCCTCCACCTCCCTCATCTTCTTGAGAAGGTCGTCTTGCGCCTTCTCCGCCTCGCGTGACGAGCTCGTAAATAGATCGTAGATCCCGACGACTGCATCGATGCCCGCCAGGATAGCCGTGATCTCGATCGAGCCAATCGCAAACTTTCCAAGGCTCGTGACTAGGAGGCCGAGGGTCGAGTTGACGCCCAGCGTATGCTCGGCGAAGCTTGAGAGGCCCCGCTCCACGCGGCCCAGGGAAAGCGAGTG
This sequence comes from Gemmatimonadaceae bacterium, assembly GCA_045803545.1. Lineage (GTDB taxonomy): Bacteria > Gemmatimonadota > Gemmatimonadetes > Gemmatimonadales > Gemmatimonadaceae > UBA4720. The sequence goes on from JBJMOW010000002.1 coordinate 503,188, forward strand.
CTCTCCCAAGTGTCCGCTCGCTTCCGCGACCATCGCGGAAAAGAACCCCATGTTCTTGGTGCCGGCGACCGTCGCTACCGATTGTGATTTTATCCGGTCGTCGGTTCGGCTGATCGCGACCTCGAGCTTCAGCTGCTGCTCATGCGTCGCTTTCGAAACGGTCAGATACTCGCGCGCTGCGTCCGCCGCTTTCTTCCACGTCTGGACGGCAATGTCGTTCGTCGTGTCGATAGCTTGCCCGAGCAGGCTGACTTCTCGAATCGTCGCGTTTATCGAACGCGAAACGTCCTTCGCGTCAGCGATTAGATCGACCGCTACTTGGGCTGCCGCCCCCGACAAACTCATTTCCGCTCCTTTACCTTTTCCGCATCGATTCGGGCGTGCTCACTTGCGATTACGATCATGGCCTCGAGCAGCTGGGGATTTTCTCGGCCTGGCGGCCATTTACCCCAGCGTTCGACCACGCCATAGACGGTGAGCCACTGATTGATTTTCCTGTCCGCGAGCACCATGCTCCACGGGCAGCGCTTCGTTAGAAGCGGCCTTCTTTCCCGACCCAGTTCGATCCGATAGGTCGGGACTTTTTTTTCAGGACGCTCGTGACCCGCAATGCCGCAGGTGAGCTCGTCTCTTACTCGCTCGCTGCAGGTCCCGCAGTTGGGGGTGTATCGTCGTCCGTCCTTGGCTCCGATAGTGAAGCCTTGCCGTCCGATCCTGACGGCGGCTCGGAGTTTTTTTCCTGTTCCCCCGAAACGTTTACTTCGCTCATGAGCCCGTTGTAGATCGCGTTCCGTATCCCGGGTGGAATCGATCGGAAGTGTCGCGGATCCGAGTGATCGTATGGCACTGGGCTACTGCCCTTCTGCCGCATCTGCATGCCTTCAATCCGAACGAGCTGCGCGCGAACGAGCTCCGTAGCGGCGGCGTTCTTTGCATCGTCGGTGGGAAAGGCATCGCGCCATTTGGACGCATCGACGATGTCGAGTGGCCGGACAACCGCGACCACGCCCGGAAATCCCGCTTCGTCGAGCGGGATCCGGAGCTCGTCCTCAAGTATTGGTAATGTGATCATCGAACCTCTAATTCAGGAGGAAGCTGAACGCATCATTGGCCGCCGGCGTTGAGTCGTAGAGACCGCCCGAAAGTTTGATCAGCTGCGTGCCGGCATCGTCACTCTTGGCAACGTCTTCGATGCGTGCATTCGGAGCCGACCACGTGCACTTGTTGTATTGGGTGGCTCCGATCGTGAATGAGAGCGCGTTCACTGCATTCGTCAGCTGCAGGTTCTCGAAATCCTTGGTTCCGACGAGCTCATCCTCGAGCACGATCTCGAACGTGATCTTGCGTGTCCGGATACGATGCGTGGCCAAACCGCCGGGGGCATTCGCATTCTTGCGCTGCGCGATTTGGTTTCCGGTTGACATTCTGAAGCTGCGGATGATTCCCGCCGAGAACCCGGCAATCGAGAGCGCAATGTTGTCAGCTACCGGTGGAACGGCAGTGCCGTAGCTCGATGCAACGATGGTCGGGACTGCGGCGTCGGTCGGCGCCTGGTAGAGTCCAGTGCGCTTCAGTGAAGCGACGAGCGGACCGCCGGCGTCAAGCGCGAATTCGATCTCGGCCTTGGCGCCAAGAATCTTGTACAGCTTGCCGTCGACGTAGTAGTACTCGGTTGCACCGAGCAGCCCCGTCGAGGCCGGCTTGTATGTGTATGACTCGGAGCCCCCGGTCGTGACCAGCGTCGACGAACAGCCGGCGGCGATCATGTAGGGGTGGAGCTCCGGCGTCGCAGCCGGGGTGGCTGCATAAGCGATTGTCGTCCGATTCCCGCGGAAGTGAACCGTGTTCGGCCAGGTCGCCATTCTGCCTTTGGGCGAGAGCGGTGGCGAGGCTTGAATCGCGGCGCCGTCGATCAGCTTGTCGCGCGGCGTCTTGAATGCGAACGAGCCGTTCGCTTCGAGCGGTTCCAGGATCTGGATCGCATCGTTCGCGACCACGGGGACAGCATCCGTTCCGTCGGTCGTCTCGGCTTTCGCCAGGAGTACGCCAATTACTGAATTGCGATCAGACATCGTTCGACTCGGTTATGACCGACTCCTCGTCGGTGTCAGGTTGTGGTGCTAGAATCGGGAGCCCTGCGGCTTCGCGTTGTGCGCCCGTTAGTTCGCTTTCATGGATCCGTCTACCATCACCGAAATCGATGAAGAGGCCGCCACGCGGATCTGCGGGATAATCCTTTGGTTTGTCGCTCACGGATTTCTTCATGGCGCGAGATCTCTGACTGTGAGTGTGAATTCGACGGCGCCGGTCATGACGCCGCTCGATTGCGGTTGATTGGTCGGCCCGTACTTAAGCGTCGACGATTTGAAGATCTTGAATCCGTTCCGAGAACCAGCCGTGTCGCGTTTGCCGGCGGCGAGCAATCCCCTGGCGATCGATCGGACGATTGCCCGTAGCGAGTAATCGGTATCGCGCTCATTTCTGAACACGTGGCCGGATTCGGTGACGTATGCGATGATCACATCGACGTCGAAATCCCGGATACCGCTCCATACCTGGCCCTGGGCACTGCCAGGCTTGGCGACGTCGACGACGACGAGCGGGAAAGACGTATCGACTTCCCTCACTGTGGGATCGGTGTCGACCGCGTTTCGGACAGTGACGTGGCCGGGACGGTCGTCTGGCGAGGATCCGCCGTTTGGCGTATCCATCGCGAGCAGATCGATCTGCGCGTTCGCCCCGAGCGTAGCGTCGTTGAGCACGGCTTCGACCATGCGAAGAGTCTCGATGATCATTAGAAGGGCATCGGCGCTGCGATGGCTTGGTAGATCCGGTCGCCGAAATAGTCATCGCCAGACTGCGTCGGATGAATGCCGTCGCTACCCGTTAAGAGGTCGGCATTCCCACTTCCGGTCGTAGCACCGACCTTACCCGTACCGGTGATGAATCCCAGCGTGTTCGCAACCGCGCTTGCCGAGACAATGGGATCGATAAAGAGATTCGGCCCGTTTGGGTCGCCAGCTAGGAGCGCAGCCTTCAAAGCATCGCGCATCGAAACCTGAAACGACGTCGGTGTCCCCGACGCAATCAGGTCTCCGATCACAATGAGTTTGACATAGGGAAGCGCTGCTCTGATCTGCGCATAGAGCGTCGTCGCTTCCGCCTGGATCTGCGCAGCACTAAAAGCGGAATCGTTGCCGCCGCCCTGAATAACGACAATCTCGGGCGAGTTGTTGATGACGTCGGTGACGACGCGTGACCTGAACGTCGGCTGAGTGACATTGAGGTAGCCAGCCCCGCCGATGCCGGAAGTCCAGGCATCGCGTGACCAGCCGAGCAGTTTCGTCGCCCGATCGACGAAGCCACTGATCTGCGCCGTCGCTCCCGTGCCATTTGTCTTGGAGTCGCCCATCCAGATCGAGCGCGGACCATCAGGGAGACTCGATGGCCAGAGTGTGTCGTTGGGACCGACGTTGAAGCCGCGGAATCCGCACTGGTTCGTGAGCTCGATCCGGATACGGCGGACAGCGCGGACGCCGCTGAAGTCCACCTTCTGCCAGTAGAGCGCGCCATCACCCGGAGGGCCAATGGTCGGAGTCGATGAGACGTACTGGCCGTCAACGAGGATTCGGAATGCAGCGTTACCCGAGATGCCGCGGGTGCCGAACTCGAAGACCGATCCGTCGAACATGGACTCGACGAACATGTTGCCGCCAGCCAGCGCGTTACAGTTGAACGAGCAGACCGTGAGCAGCGCGTTCGCCGCCTGCGAGACGACGTCCACCTTTCCGCCGGAGTACTTCCACGGAACAGCGGTGTTCTTGATCCACGTGCCGCTGCTGTTAACCGTGGCAGCCGTTGCGACCGCGCTAGCAATTGTACTCGCCGCGTTCGCCGTTCCCTGCGTCACGGTCGGCGGGGTCGCCATCGCTGGCGGGAGCCCGATCAGCCGCTGCATCGCGGGGAACGGTTGCATCGTTCCGAACTTGCTCGTCGCGAGTCTCCGCACGTCGAGCGACACGATCATGTCGCGGAAATCCTGCGCCGAGATCGAGCCGTCGGCCTGGCCGTCCTGAAAGAGCTGCGAGAGCAGTACGGCGATCTCGCGAAGTGTGTCAGGCATTATGCGAAGGCCGGACTAAAGGCCGAGGTGCAGATGTGCGGATACGGATACTTGACGAGGTAGAGCTGAACGATTCCGCCGTCGCCAATAACTAGAGGATCGCGCACCTTCATCACTGCACCTGCGGCGGTGACTGTGTCGCCTCGCTTGGGCATTGGATTGAACGCGTTGTACGGGATCTCGAGCAGCGTGACGCGATCGACGACGTCGACGTAGCCCGCGGCGAGAGAATCTCTTTGATCGTAGGTGCTATCGATCGCCTTCACCGTGACCCCGTTGAAAACGAGATCCACGCCGAAGTCGCCGAAGAACGCAGAGAGATCCGAGTCGCCGAACACGATTCATTTACCGACGTCGGATAGTGCGAGGGTCGCGCTGCTCGACTATCGGATCTCGCTGCTCGGGTTGCGCGACGTCCTCGTCGAAGACAGGATCCGCACGATTGGTGTCGATCAGCTGCTGCGCGATCGCAACGGGCAGATCGTGCGGGCCGCCTTCGAGGTGGTTGCCGTCGGGACCCTGAACACCGAAGCCCGGCCGCAGCTTGACCTTCACCGTTCCGGTGATTTTCTCACCGCGAAGGTTCATCACCGTGTATTGATGCTGACTCACGAATCCGCCTGGATCTCGGGTGAGACTTCTTTGCTCTCGGTGATCTCGGCGGGTGCCGGCGTCTCCGGACGAATGATCCGGACGCGGTTTCGGTGTTCCTCTTCGCGCGCGAGATCTTGGTCGAGCTCCGCTTCCTGGCCGCTTTCGTAGGTCTCGGTCACAAGCTCGCCTTCCTCGGAGACGTGCGTCACCTGGAAACCGAAGATCACCTTCACCTGAACTCTTTCTTTTACCTCTGACATCAGTTGCTCCGTGGTTTACGCCAGCGCGTCTTTGGAAATGGCGAAGGCCTGCGGGTGTCTCACAGCGACGTCGATCAGTTGATACGACGTGAATTCGATCATGCCCTGCTTCTTCAACCGGAACGGATCCGCGACGATCTCGAACGCGCCCCAGAAGCCGATGATCACTTCCGACATCGCGCCGAAGATGATCGGGTGGCAGACGGCGCCCGAGGTGCCCTTGACGAGATTCTTCGGGAGTTGGTTCGAAACGAGGACCGGGTAGTCGTTGATCGACTGATCTCCGTCGAGGATGAACCAGCCAGAGGTCGTCTGGCGATCGGTGATGCGCCAGCGGTCGCGAATCTCCGGGGTCGTGACGTAAGCCATCGTGTCTAGGTCGACGTCACCGTCAGCGACAGCGACGGTCTTCTCGAACGACGTCGTCTGGGGCCACGTCGCGATCTGCCCGTTCGTGCCGAGCGCGATCGGGTTCGTGTTGGCCTGATTGAGGAGCCCGGTCGGCTGACCCGAAGCGCCTGATCCGTTCAAGGCCGCGAGATCGATCGTTGATGCGTGGACGCGAACGAGATCATTTCTCACGAGCTCGTCGACGGACGTTGAGACTTGCGACTGAGCGAGCAGCTGACGGGAGAACGAGGTCGTCCCGATTAACTCCTTTGGCGCCATCGCCACCGAGTTGAGCAAGAGATTCGTGTCGCTGACGTCGGCGCCCGGGTTCTGCGTGCTCCAGGAAGCGGTAGCGACGCCGTTCCCTCGCGGGATCGCGAGATCTCCGGTCAGGCCTTCGAGGACCGTAGCGCCCGCGCGAATCACGATCGCGCGCTTTCTCAGCGCGTCGATGAACGTCCTCGCCTGCGTGAACTTGAGCTCCTGACCTTTCGTCGACGTCGCCGTGTCCAGCCCTGCGCGCATCGACATCGAGTAAGGAACGAGGAGCCCGCCGTGCTGGGGAGTGCGAGTTTTGGCGAGCTCGTCGGACACCTCGAACGCGAGCCCTGACTTCGCCCGCTTCCGCTCCGGATCATCTGCGAGCTGAGCGAGCGCGTCACCTAGACGGTATTCGCGCTCTTCTCTCGCGTTCAGTGTGGTGTCCGACATGAAATCGTTGAGTGAGTAGTGAGGTGAAACGGCGTGGAACGGAGTGGGGATGCGGCGCGCCTCTTACCTCACGCCGCACCACTCACTCAGTTGGCGACTAGGCCAGCGCGTCCTTCATCGCCGAGAACGCGGCGGCGTACTTGACGGCGATTCCGTACATGGCGAAGGAGGTCACTTCGATCATGCCCTGTTTCTTCAGGCGATACGGATCGACGATGAGCTCCATCATTCCCCAGTCACCGACGACGGCCTGACTCCAGGCGCCGAAGATGATCGCCAAGCAGATACCGCTCGACGAACCCTTGGTGAGGTTGTTGGGGACCTGGGCGGACACCCAGCCCGGGTAACCATTGATCTCGCCTGGAACGCGTGCGCCGAGACCCTGAACCGCTCCGGTTCCGAGAACGTTGGCGTCCGACTTCTGCCACACCGGAATGCCAACGGTGTTGGAGAGCACCTGCGCTTTCTTGAACGTGCCGCGCGTGGTCGGGTGCACCATGTACGCGCACGGCCACTGATCAGCGTTCGCAGCTGCGACCTGAGTTTCCAGATCGACGAGGTGCGTGTACGCCGGCGTCAGGCCGTTCGTGCCGCCGGCGACGGAACCGATACCTGACGTATTCAGGATTCCGGTCGGCTGGTTCGACGCGCCGGAGCCGTTGATGACGGCGAGATCGAGCGCGATCGCGTTGACGCGCGCCAGATCGTTACGCACAATCGAATCGACGTCGACCACCGCCTGCGCGAGCAGCTGCCTCGAGTAGGAGGTCGAAGCCTGGATCGACTTCGGGTTGAGCGCGATCTGAGTCAGCGTCAGGTTGGAATCCGCGACGTCAGATCCGGGGTTTTCAGCGACCCACGTTGCGGTTGCGGCACCGTTCTGGGCCGGGAAGGCAACCGGACCCTGGAGACCCGCCATCAGGGTGACGCCGGCGTCGAACGCTGCCATCTTGTTGCGCAGCAGCTCGAGGAAATCACCGGGCACCGTGAACTTGAGCTCGAGACCCTTGGTGGAAGTCGCCGAGTCCAATCCAGCGCGTTGCTCCATCGGCCAACCGTTCTGGCGAGCCATGATCTCCCGCGCTCTCGCTTCCGAGGTGAAGGTCGGAACGAGGATTCCGCCATTCCGCTTGATTCCCTGTGGGACTTTCTTCTCCAGGTCCTGGGCGATCTCGCGCTCGAATGACGCATCGACTTTCTTGCCCATCACGTCTTCGGCGTGCGCGAGAATCGCCCGCTGGAAGGAGTATTGCTTCCGCTCCTTGTCGGTGAGCTCGACAGCCGGCTTCCCTGTCGGTGCGCTGGCATCGCCGCGCTCCTGGAGCTCGCCCAGGATCGAAGCGGCCGCGGAGTCGAGCGTGCGTCCCTCTTCGATCCACGTCGCCACTTTCTCGGCGGGGATCTTGTGCTTGGTGGCGAGTGAGCGGATTTCGTTCACTCGCTTGCGCTCGGCTTTGACGGCCTCGTCGCGATCCGCGACGGTGATCGCGGAGGGTTTGGATTCGGCCCCGTTATTCTCGGTAGCCGCGTTTGCTCCTGACATCGGATTGCTCCTGGCGGTGGCCTTCGGGGCCGTGATTGTGAGGTGAGGGAAGTGCTTGCGGAGCGCGGCGATCGCTGTCTCCGTGTCTTCGGGCGGCGCGTCCCCCGCGCTCCTGCCCACGCCCACCGTGACATCGGCGGGAACTGCAACGCTCGAGGCTTCCATTGGGAGCCAGCGAGTGACGCGAACTTCGGGAACCTTGTTCTCGCCTTCGACTTCGCGCGTTTCCGTCTCGAGGCAGCGGTAGCCGACCGAGATCCGCTTTCGGATCCCGTCGAGCATATCGCGCCGGAGATCCTGCGCGGTCGTTCGTTGGCTATAGCGCACCATGCCGCGCATCACGCCGTCTTTGTCGACCGAGATGTCTTCGACGATTCCTTCCTGCTGTCTCGTGTCGTGGCCATCGAGGAAAGCCATTCCGTCCCTCGCATAGGAGAGATCGACGGCCTCCTTCGTGTGCACGAGCACTTCGTCGTAGAACTCGCCGTCCCACCAGCTGTAGCGCCGGACCGGCGTCTCGCTCGAGATCGCGATCGGGACTCGCTCGTCGACGGTGCCGTCAGCCGCGCGAGTCGCAGCGACCTGGGCGAGCTTCTCCCGATCGACGACGAAAAGCATGTCGCGGTAGAAGACCTCGGCCTTTCTTTTCTCTTCGGATTTCTGTTCGGACTTTGAAGCCATCCGATCCCCGGAAAACGAAAAGCGGCCCCCAGATCTCCGAAGAGATCCGAGAGCCGCTGTGAGCGGTGCTATGAGTTGTGGCGCTGCTTTGGTACTACCGACTGCTTACAACTTCAGTGTACAACGGTGTCTGCGGACGCGCTACCGCCCGAATCAGGAGGCTTGGAGCATCCTGGGCTTTTCTTTCTTCGGCGCCGGCGGCTGATTCCCGTTCTCATCGAGCGGTTCGGCATTGTCCTGCTTGGCGCCGATACCACCGATATAGACGCCGGCCTTCTCGGCGATTTCGTTCTCGCGTTTGAGATCGGCGATCAGATCTTCGAAGTCGCGACCCATCTCGGCACAGAGCTGCTGCCGCGAGGTGAGACCCAGGGCGAGCATCATTTCGTTGGCCCTCGCATCATTGTAGGGATCGACCCACTTCCAGCCGCGGCCCTTCCAGTCGACGTCGGTCCAGCGTTCGGCGATGCGCGATGGCAGCGAGAGGTAAGGCGTTAGGATCGCCATGTCGAGCCACGCGGCGAAGACGATGCGGTGCACGTGCTCTGCGAACCAACCATGCAGCCGGCGCCAGAAATCGCGCTCCGACAATAGACCCGCTCGGATCGAGGAGTAGCTGGTTTCCTCGAGATCTCCGGTCAATGTCGTGTACGCTAAGCCGAGTCCGCCGGCGATCGTCCGGAGCATCGCTTTCAAGAAGGAAGCGAATTGCGCGTTTGGGTGCTGCGGATCCCACGGCGTGAACTTGTAGCCAGGAGGCGCCTGATCGATCGAGCCAGGCGCGACGTCCATCACGATCTTCTCGTTCGGCGCCGGCAGCTCGAACGCTGCGAATGCGTCGGGGATCGTTTCGAAGAAGCCCATCTTCGAAGCTGCGATACGAGCTGCCGTGACTTCGGCGTCCTCGTAGGCGCCCAGCATCTTCAGTCGGAAAATGACCGGCGTGAGCCACGACACTCCTCGAGCCTGCTTGGCGCGCTTCCGCTTGAAGAGATGAATTATCTCCTCGGCGGGGATTCGGACTCTCTCGCGGCGGCCGGCTTCCGCCGGGTGAATCGTCCAGAAGTGATAGGCGACCGGTGCGCCCCATTTGTCGATCTCGACGCCCATCCAGATCTGGTTGCCGTTCTCCATGCGCTCGACGTTGAACTGCGAGTCGAGCAGGTCCGGATCGATCAGCTCCAAAGCGAAGCCGTACTTGTTGCGGAAGCCGGAGTGCTTACGGATGAACACTTCGCCGTCGACGACCAGGCTTTCGATGATACGGTCCTGGATGTCGACAAATGACATCGTTCGATCGACGCTCGCAGACTCGGGGTGCGACCAATCCCGCCACGCTTCGACGAGAGCCTTGTTGGCCTTCTCGGCCGGCGCGCCATCAGCTCCCTTGTTCCGCGGGTGCGGCGTTATGCCCGTTTCGCCGACGACGTTGCTGATGAATTCGCGGACCGCCGCGTTGACTACGGGGTCGTCGCGGTAAAGAGCTCGAGCGCGGCGACGGAGCTCCCGAATGTCGGCGCGCGTTTCCTGATTGCCCGATGCCGATGAGAGTCGCCAATCGGCCGAGAGTCGATCGACCATCGCGCCTTGCGCAAAGGCCCGCTTCCCGCGGCCGCCGGTTGCCGCGGCTGCAAAGGGATTAGCCATTTCGTTTTCTGGTCAGTGCGTACAGTCCGTCTGTAGCGATGCGGCCGATGAACCTCCAGCCACAGAGCGAGATCAGCAGTACGCCGGTCGAAGCCAGCCACAATGCGTGACGGCGAGCGGGCAGGAGCTCGACCACGCTTGCGGTGAGCAAGAACCAGCCGACCAGGATCGCAAGCGAAACCGCAAACTCTCCCGGATACTTGCTGATGAAATCCGCGATCCAACGCGTTATCCGAGCGGCCTGCGCGCGAAACCTGTTCATGAATTAAGTGCCCTATACCAGGGTGGAAGAACGACGGGCTCGCTCGTACCGATCGTGCCGTCGGGATTCATCATGACGGCGAGCACGGAAGGCCCGAGCGAGCCTTGGTTGCGGAGGCGATAAACTTTCGCCTGGTAGATTGCGCGCAGATTGACGAGATCCTTGAGCGGAGTCTTTGCGATCGATCGACCGCTGATCGCGTAGCTCTCGTGCGTGCTGCCGTTGCCGACGATTCGCGCTTCGATCTCTGCCTCGAGCTTGGCCAGGACGCGCTCGACATGTGAGACCGCCGAAGCATCGGCAACTGCGGTCAGGTTGAGGACAATCGTGAAGACGCCCTGCTCGACGGTGTAATGTTGTCCGGCGTATGCGCCGGATCCGTCGACAAAGGATTGCCATTGATAGGCGCCGGAAGCGAGGAGAGCAGTTTTTGCCTTTGCGACGGTGACACTGTAGACCGACCCGCTCGAGCTGACGGTGACATCAGCGTTCGCGAGAACCGATTGCCCCCGGATCGCGTAGCCCAATGTCCAGCCTTCCGAAGGCGGGTAATTGGATAGCGTTTTAGTCCACGACCAGGTGTCGCCGGCGACGAGGACCTGGGGCTCTGACTGTGGGACTACTGGCGGCATTCAGTTCCCGAAAACGAAAACGGCCCCGATCTCCGCTGAGAGACCGAGGCCGTTGTGAGCGGTGCTGTGAATTGTGACGGGTTCGCTACCCTGACTTCAGTATTGTCGCGAGCGCCGAGCGACGCAAGCTAGTCGTTCTTCCACTTATTCACCCAGTTGCGGTTGCCAGGCCGCTTGAAGGGTGCGAGTGGATCGTCTTGCGCCACGTTCGCTTGCGGCTTCTTCCATTCCGATAGCGCCTTGGCTCTCGCCTCGAGACTGTCGATTATGCTCGGGCCCAGCGCGTGGAGACCGCCGAGCGCGTACACGTAACCGTCGATCTCCTCGTTCGGTCCGGTCCGGACCCAGATTCCTTTCGGCCGGCCGTTCACGATCTTCCGCATCAACTTCTCGTTCATGAACTGCTCGACACGAGCTCGGTCGATGTCGTGCGGGATCCAGATGTAGAACGGCTTACGCTCTCCTGGCTCCGGCCGCTTCACCTTGAGCAGCCGCTTCATCAGCGCTTCTTTGCCCGTGTAGCTCCCGATTTGGTAGGTAACGATGCGTTGCGTCTTGTGACGCTTGGGGGGCGACACGATCGGAACGCCTTCCTGGAGCGAGGATCCCTTTACCGCGTAGACTTTGTACCGCGCGTGCTTCCTCGCGAAGTCGTAGACCTGCTGCGCGTGGTGTCCGCCGGCGTCGATAAACGTTATCGAAACGCTCATCGGAGCTCCGGATTCGTGCGTGTATGGTTTCAAAATGATTCGACTCAGCTCGTCCCAGGGATCCTTGGTTGCCGGATCGCCAGGAATCATCTCGAAGTCGGTGCGCCATGCCTCCTCTCGGTGACCGAATCCCCACACGAATGTCTCGAGGCGATCGCCCTGGACGTCGACCGAACGGATAAGAACGCCGACACCGTGCGGAACGATGGGTTGCGGGTCGTCCGGATCCGGACCTCGAGGGAAGATCGTCTTGTGTGAGTCGAGCACTCCGTCGTCCAGCTGCTCGCCGCCTTCGACCCAGAAATCGCAGAGTATCGTATTGATGAAAGCCTGCAGCTTGAGTGGATCCTCTTTGTCGCGGAGAAATCGCGCGACCAGGTCGCTCCAACGGAAGAACGGCGAATAGAGAGCAGAGATCCTGAAACCAGGAATCGGCGAGTCCGGATTCTGAGCGATCCAGCGGCCGCGCTTTAGCATGAGCATCTTGTCAGCTTCTTCGATCAGCGAGCTGCACGCGATGCAGACGTAGTGAGCGGTCTCCGGCTTCCCCTCGTCCCACTTGAGCCCGTGTTTCGAATCGCGATCGCCGAACTCGAGTTTCTGTTCGTGGCTGCAGTGAGGGCAGGGGACGAAGTACTCGCGTTGATCGGATGCCTCATACGCCTTTCCGATCGGCCCATCTTCGACGGTGGGCGAGGATACGTCGATGATCTTTCTATTCGGAAACGTTGATGTGCGCGACTCGGAGATCCCGCGCGGATCGCCTTCGGCGCCGGCGGACGCGGCGTAGCGATCGATCTCGTCGCGGAGGAGTACTCGGATCGGCCGCGCTGCCAAACCAGCGGCACTATTTGACCCGACGATTGTCAAATGACCCCCCGCAAATGTCTTGTGGGTGATCGTGTTGCCAGAATCGCGGGATCTCGAGTCGGCGACTTTGCCTTTGAGTCGCGGCGTGTCGCGCAGCATTGGAGCCAGCCGATCTTTCGACCACGCCTCCGCCATTTCCTTCGTCGGCTGCAGCATCAGGATCGGCGACGGATCCTGATCCATATAGTAGCCGGCGACGTTGTTGAGCGTCTCCGTCTTCCCGAGCTGCGAACCCCACATGCCGACGACGTGCGAGAACTTCGGGTCGCCGCACACATCCATGAATTCTTTCTGATACGGTGCATCGTCCGACGAATATGGACCGGCGCGGAACGATGATTCCGGCGAGAGCATCCGGTATCGATCGGCCCATTGCGACACGGTGAGGCGAGGCGGCGGCTTTAGTCGCTCGTAGAGAATTTTGCGCTCGAGCGCGGCGAGCTTGGAGCTCCGGGTGCGGCCGTGTTTAGTCTTTCCTGGTAACTCGGTCATGCCGCATCGTCGCCGGCATCGAGCTCGTCGAGCTCAGGATCCTCGTCCTCGATTTCCTGTGCGGTGCCCTGCAGCGCGCGAAGCAGCTCGTCGCGTATCTGCTCGCCGACAGCCTGCGCCTCGAGATCGGTCCGCGTCACCTGGATTCGCGACAGGAACTTGGATGGCACTGTCATCAGCACCGCGCGCAGTCGATCGCAAATTCCGCCGACTCGCTTCTCGTGCACGTCGAAAGGAATGAGCCGGCCATCGGCTTCCTCGACCTCGATCTCCGCCTTCCGAACTTCGGCGACGAATTTCCGCTTCCGGAGATCCTTGAGATCATCCTCGGGCTGTTTCTTTCGCTCCTGCGCGCGGATATATCCGTCGTACCAGACGCGCGACTCAGGCCATGGATGCGTTGCCTTCGCGCCCTCGCCATCCTTCGGCAATCCTTCGAAAACGAGATTCCGAACGTGACGCGTTGTGATTCCTAGGCGCTCAGCGAGCTCCTTCTGCGAGATCGACTTGGAACGAGACACGAATCACGAGAGGCGGAAGGGAAATGCGACTTTGAAAAGTCTGGCGCTAGCAAAATGGCGAGCTGGCGCGTGACCCTCATTAGAACCCTTGGGAAGGACCCAAAGTCTTGCTCGCGCGCTCATGCACGCACCAACGGTGTGTCACTGAACACGCGCCACTGGCGCGCTTCAACGAGATCAGTAATGAAGACCTGCGTGATCTCAACACCCCACGGTGCGAGCCGCTTGGACATGAGAGCCGCGAGCTCGGCCTGCACCTCATCGCGCCTTTCCGTTAGATCGGTCCAGCTACGCTTGGTGCATTCTGTAGCGAGATAGCCAATGGCCATGTTGGTGACGCTTTGATTGATGTTCGACACCGCCGCCCAGAGCGTCTGGATGCTGAGAACGCGATACGCGATGTTCGCTGATACGGCGATGCTCTTACCATCGGACGTGGTCACAGCAGCAGTGGGCAGATCTATGGTCTGCTCGGTGGAGTAAGCGGTGTACACTTCCTCGAGCACCGGCCATCGCATGTGCAGGCCGGGCTTCAGCTCTCTTCGCAATTGCCCACCGCGGAGCAGTAGACCCTGCTGCCAGCCGTACACACGTGAGATGGGCCAGATCGCTTTGAGATTGGCGATGATGAAGTTGATGAGCGCCTGCATCTAACGCGCACTCGCCATTGCTTCATTAAATCGCTGCTCGAAACTCTTCGCCCACAGCTTCTCGACCGCTTCTCTGAACGTGGCTTCGAAATGAAGATTCGCGGGGATCGGCACCTGTGGCGTGAGCCAATAGAGGAGGATGTAGTCGCGCGGGCCCGGGCCGGTGCGCTGGAAGATTCCCTCGCGTCCGCTTCGCGTCTTCATTAGAAACGAGCGCTGATCGCCGCGCGTGGCCTTGCCAACCGCATGCAGATGCAGGTTCTTGGGACGCAGCTCCGGAGGTACGACTCCACCTCTTCCCGGCCGCGCCAGGATCGGGATCGCGATATTGCGGCCGGTGCGTGAGGTCTTGATGCCACCAGGCTCGAACTTGTTCATGAAGTCCGCTTTGTCGCCCACTTGGATGCGCGTGTAGATCGGGTTATCGCGCTTGGTCGAGAAGTGCGTGATCTTCACCGATTCCTGCAGCACCCACGGCCGCCTGATCGTGAAGTTCTGACGCTCGGCATTCCAGAGCATTTGCTGGCCAGCCTTCGCAACGTCGTTCGTTGCCTGCGAGGCAGCGAATGGGATCTGTTCTCTCTCGGCATCGGTGAAGACTTTCTTGAGAGCTTCGATGTCGCAGCGGATCTGAATCATGGGGATCCGTCCGCCTGGTCGAGAGCCGTCGCAGCTTCTGAATCGGGTACCGTCCAGCCCTGCCACCGATACCAAAACCAGTATTCGAACGGGATTAGATCTCCGTCCTTTTCGACTTCGACGCGGACCGGCCAGAACGGATCTGCGGTGCCGCCCGGGATCGTGACCTGCTTCACGCTGTGAGTCCTCGATCGAGCCCCAGAAACTCGAGCATCTGATCGAGGTTCATGCGCTTGCTTTCCATTTCGCGCATCTCTTCACGCGTGCACATCGTGAGGAGATTCCGCGGCTGACCTTTGACGTCTTTGAGATCGCCACCGATAAGCAGCACGACATAGCTGCAGTCTTCCCGGCTGTCTGTCCCTTTGTGGTGGCAAGCGAGACCAGCTGACGTCCAGACCAGCGGATCATGAAAGCGATGGCCGGCCGGACAGTACTTCGGCAGTGCTCTACCGTTGGCGTCTTGCGCGAGCTCAAACCAGACCCGTCGGCCTTTCATCATTTAGCGATGTCCGGCGTAGCCCGGGCGCATGAAAGCCCGCGTCTTACCCTTCACTTTGTGAAACGGCGGAATCACGGAGGCATTCGCGCGATTGTTGATGCGAATTTCGCGCAGCGCCTTGCCAACGCGATCGACATGCTCGCCGATTAGATCACGTTCGGGCGCAGCTGGCTGCGCAGCTCCGGCTGGTTCGGGCCCAAAACCGAAGAATGCGAGTACGGCAGCGAAGAGCGCCGGGAGCCAGGATCGAAACCGCATGTGAGACCCCCGAAAACGAAAAACGCGGCTGACGTCCTTTAAGCTAGGACGCCGGGCCGCGTATGAGGCGTGTTGCTGGGTTGTCCCTATAGTTTATCGCCGCGCATCCATGGGGGCAACGATACATGTGGTTACACCGTTGCGCCATCATGAGTTACAGCGCGTGTTTACGGCCAGTCGTTGGCCATTTCCTCCTGGACGCGCGCCCACTGGATCTGGTCGCACTCGAGGGACAGCAGATCTATCGTTCGGTTGTAATCTCGACGGGCCTTCGAGCGCATGGAGAGATTGTCGCCCCGAGTATTGAAGGCTTTTCTCGCAGCGTCGAGTAGTTGCTGGAATCGATGATCATCCATCGGTACTCGCTTCCCAGGCCTTGTATTGCCTGTAGCAGTCGTCGCAGAGCACGCTGCAATCATCCACGGTAAAGTCGGGATAATCACGCGCCAATTCGGCCCGAGCAAGCTCCTCGTCATCGAGCTCTTGCTCAAATGTGCCGCCGCATTCGGCGCACACGAAAGTGCGCTCTTTCGCGTCACTCATCGTCGAACTTTACACCGAACTTTACAGGTCCTCCAGATAATCCGCCGCTTCTCTGAGCTGGTTCGGAAGAGGCAATCCGACTGCAGATCCATTGAGCGCCCGAAACTGGATTAGCTGCGCGAAAAGGACCTGAATCGTTTTCTCGATCGCCTGGAGTGTCTGATTGCTCGCAATCGTCTGAAAACGCTTGATGGCCTCCGCTCTCTCCCCTGCGCGCGATCGCTCTTTATCCTCAGGAGCCGGCTCTGGCTCGCCTTCAGCACGAGGCGTGAACCGCAGATAGGTCGAACCCGGCTCGAATTCGAACAGGATGCCGCCGACATTGATCGTCGCCATGAATGTGACCTCGAAATAATCCGCGAATGATTTCTGTGCGAATGGCGCTCGATTAGCGCGCACACGATGCCGGCGCCGATGCGCCTCAATTATACCCAAGCTATCGAACGACCTGGCGAATGGCACGTGGGTCTGTGGTATAACCGCGGCTCCAGATCAGCGCCAGTTTTAATAGTCTGATTGAGAAGGAGCCGCAGCCCTGAAATCGACGGTGCCGCGAAAGATGAACAGCACCAGAAAGACGATCGCGACGAGCGTAGTGAACTGGCCCCACCAACCGACGCTCACAGCTCGGGCCTCGATCGCGCTGAGCACTTTCTGTGAATGCTCGTTGAGAGCGCGGCGCAATCTCGGTGAGCCACGAGCTGAGAGTTACGAGCGTCGTTGCGTACATCAGCCGCAAGCGCATCAAGGCAGCACCATCCGCAACGGGAATACTCCGGTTCCGCGGCCGACGCTGATGTCTGTCGGCGGCCGCTGTGACTGTAGCTCGCGTTCAAACTCCGGCGCGCGCGCGACGTCGTCTTGGTGTATCGCGATGCGCGTGATGAGCGCGAAGCATTTGATGCCGCTGTCGGTCTCGCCTTCCCACACACGCGCCTGCAGCGGTGCATGCGTGCCATCTGCGTTCGCGATCTCGGCTATCTGAGTCGTCGATTCGAGCGTGACTTTCATTTGACCCCCAACTGTTGACGTAGTGGACCCATCACGCTCTCGATCGTTTCCGTCGACGCGCGAGATCCGTCGGGCTCCGGCTTGTATTCCGGAACGTGTACAATTTCCATCTCGAGCTTTGGGAATAGTCCGAGCTGCTGGCGGTTCTTTTTCATGATTCGCCATTTGCTCAAGACAATTTTCGAGAAGTAGGCGATCGATACTGGGAAGTCGTGACCTGGTGCCAAGTCCAGGTCGAAGGCTTCCGCAGCGCGGTAGAGGAGGATGACGGCCTCGTCGAGTGGAATGCCTTCGTCGACCAGCCAGCGACGCGCCGCTCGCTTAGAACCGTCATTGTCGCGGAGCACCGGGAGGTAGGAATCAAAGCGTTTCATGCTCTGGTTCATCGCGTCGACCAGGAGCTCGGTGCCGGGCTGGTCTTCCGCTTTTCGTCGCGGCCTTCGCCGCAAGCTAGGTTGTTTTAAATCTTCAACACCACTACCTAGCTTAGGCGGTGCTACACTACGCGACACTACACTACGATCCGCTACACGTGCGAGCGGTCGAAAGACAGAATGTCGTTTACAGCTCTCGACCTCTGCCAGTCCCTCTTTGACGAGAGACGCGAGGTAGCGCTGCATGCGCCCGGGCTTCCATCCGAGAAGCTGCTCCCACTTCCGCACTGAGCCAATTGGCTTGGCCGTCAGCTGTTGGAATGCGCGGAGGTTCTCTGGATCCGCCAAGAACGGGTGCGTCACGCGGCTGCCTTCTGCTGTCGCTTGTAGTCGCGAGCACACGTGCGGTGCCAGCATTGCTGGCCGTTCGGTTTGATATACAACAGCTGCGGCGCAGCCCAACGCTTGCAGTAGCTGCAGCGTCGCCAATCCGGATGGCCGCACGCGTTGAGAGCTCGCGTTCGGAGATGAAGCAACAAGTGATAGCCGCGGCTGTCGCACGCGACCAGGTTGCCGGCTCCGTTATTAGTCTTGTCCTCGTCGAAATGATGCACCTCGGCGCCTGCGCGCAGCGGCTTGCCCATCGCTGCCGTCACGACAACCAGGTGCTCTTTGGCGTAGCCCTTGGTGTCGGCGTGCGGATGATCCGGTAGAAACACGCGCACATAGCCCTGGTGATCCACGTGCCTGCCGCCCTTCCAAGCCATACCGTTACCGTCCGCATCGCGACGTCGCGTCGCAGGATTCCACTTCATCGCTTGGCCACCAGGACCGCGCAGCGTTTACCGGAGGCGGGATTTACAACAACGCGATCGCTATCCTCCGCGATGCGGCCGGCCTCGATGAGAGCTGCGACGCTCGACGTGCACCAGTGGTCTGGTATTCCGAGCTGCTGCGCGATCTGAAAACGCGCGAGACCGTCTGACGCAGCGATCGCCAGGTACACGTGCTGCTGTCGCTTGCCTCGAGCTCCACTACTCGCGCGGGCCGCGTCGATCGACGTCCGACTTCTTTTGCGCTCGGGCGCCGGCGGCGTGAACAGGGGCAGCCCGGTCGTCGTGTGATCTTTTATCACAGGTGGATCCCGACGTTGTATGCGAACGACGCTTCTTCACGGCCGACGAGCACAAGCAGCGGTTGGAGCGGTGAGCCGTAAGTGAGTACTCCGATGTAGAGATCATCGCCTGCAGCTATACGCCGTCGTTCCTCATCGCTCGGCCGGACCGCGACGATGACGGTGTTGTAGTCGACACCGCGCGCGATTCCGTACGACGGGTGCTTTACGAACGCGGCGGTGAGCGGGCAGTACTCCTCCTGCTCCTCGGCGAGCGTCTCCGTCGGTGCGTCGAGTTGCGGGCGGATCCACCTCACTTCTGCTTCTCACTCATTGCGCCGCTTCCTTCCACAGATCTCGCAGAAGGTCCGCGCCGGCGACGACTGCCAGGTAAGGGACCAACACGACTACCCAGAAAGCGAACCTTCCGATCTTTCTTATCATGCGCACCTCGAGCAGATAGGGGGATCGAGCGAGATCCAATGACAGCCGCCTTCACACGCGCGATCGTTTGTGCAGCCGCACTTCGCACATTCGAGGTCGTCGTCGAGGACGGCCATCTCGCCCGATCGCCGTCGCTCCATCTGCACGCGGGTCCGACGGATCTGCGCTTGCCGGCGGCCGTGTTTCATAGCGCCACCAGTTGGCCGCCAGTCTCGGCCTGCGATACCGCATTGATCGCGTCAACGATGTGGGCGTAGTACCGATTGCGATCGCGATCGAGACGCGTGCGCCAGATCGCGCGCTGGATCTTCCTCGGCACGAGCTTCCAATGCTTCCGGCACATTAGAAGCGAAAGCGAGATCTCCTTCTTGCAGCCATCGGCTGCACATTTGTGCGTCATGCGGCGGTCCTCCGCGCGAGATCTGTCCGGCGGCCGCGGCCGCGGTGCTTGTCGAGCAGCTCACGCGCGAGATCGACTTCGCGCTGACGGCACTTCCTGCATTTCTTCGTGCGATGCGAAACCACGATGTCGTGACAGGAAATGCACAGCGTCTCGTCACCCGGTCCGCGTGGTGCTGGCGAGAGCGGTGCGCGTACTCTTGCGGGCTTGGATGCGAGGCCAAAATGCGGATCCCGGGCGATTCGCTTTGCCGCCTCGCGACGCACACGCCGGCGCTCTTTGCGATCCTGTTTCGCCGCGCATCTCATGCACGTCTCCCACGGCCGCCCGGGGGCTAGCTGTGACACGGGCGTCCAGCCAGTGGGCTTCCCGCATTTCTTGCAATCAGGTATCGGGCGGCGTCGACGCGCAGTCGCCCGACGAACTAGATCGCGCCGATGTGCTGCAAACTGCTTTCGATAGCGGCGATGGTACCGCTTGTAAGCGCTGCCGGGATCGGAGCTGTACTTCGCCAGGTAGCGCTTCTTTTGTGCACGAACCTTTTCCGGGTTCGCTTTGCGCCATAGCCGCTTGTACTCATTTCTCCGCCGGCGAACTTCGGGCTGATTGTACTGCTCGCGCGCGCGCCGTCGATAATCGTCACGGTGTCGGTTGTAGCACGCGCGAACCTGGCGGTCCCGCATCTCTAGAGCGTGCGGCTTGCAATACAGCGACTTTCTGGTCGCGCCGTAGACAGGATTGGAGCAGTATCGACAGAGGCCCAGCCGCTGCCGCTCGCACCACTCGCAGACGATTACGGTCTCGCCGAACTTGCCCGTCCGCGTGACGACCGGGCCGTTGCATACGCCAACGCCGCATCTCTTTGGGCAGCGGTCGGCGGTCCGCATTTGCTCCAGGAGTTTGCGATCACGCTTGCGCTGAATCGCGATCCTACCGCGGCGCCGGCGCTCCTCTACTGACATACGCGTGCCAGGGTGACCGGTCGGCATTAGTGCCACCTCCGGAATTCGAAGGCAGCCTGAGCACGTTTGAGCTCAGCGCGGATCGCTCTTTCTAAGTCACGCGAGCCCTGTTCTGAAAACGGAAACGCGAGGAGGCGATCATGCGTCCGAGATGGAACGCTGTATACGATCTGTATACGTGAGGGGGCGGTTTTCGGGCGCGTTTCGGAGCGCAGGGAGCGCAGTAGTGTTTCCGTAACTGCTGAAATGGAGCGACGATGCTCATTTGCAGCGTTTGCTAACCGCGCCTGGAAAGTGTGTGTACGTTCATAGCGTACCGTGGGTTCGAATCCCACCCCGTCCGTTAACTCGTTGCGACCTAGCAGGTTGCGAAAAGCGCCGTATGCAGCGTCAAGCCAACGGGTTAGAACTGCATACGAAACGTATACGTTAAGCAGCATTTGACCCTCCAGTCTGTGATGGCTTTTTCCCCCCGATCAGGGCCGTAATTGCGCTGTCCGCAGCTGGC